>NZ_BMFC01000005.1 GCF_014637725.1 Marivita lacus
ATCGAGCGCGTTTTCGCGCTGGAACGGGTCGATTCCCTTGAGGCGCAGCAAGTAGACCGCTTCGTAATCGGTGTTCGGATCAAGCCCGTGCTTCTGGGCGATGCGGCGCGCCATGCGCAGCTGACGAGCGGTCAGCCCTTCTTCGCGGATCGCCATCAGCGCCTGTTCCACACCACCATCAGCCGGGCGTGGAATGCGCGGCTGCGGGGCGGGAGCGGCGGGGGCAGAGGATATGGGCGCAGGATGCCCGGCAGCCGCCATCTGGGCGGTGCCGGGACCCGAATCACTGCGGCGGATGCGAAAGCGCTTAGCTGTGGGTTTCGTAGTCATAGAGCTGTTTCGCTTCTTCCAGGCTGTCGAACATGTGCAACTGGCCGTCCCGCAGGACGGCGGCCTTGCTGACAAATCGCGCCAGCGTTTCGGGTTGGTGGGACACGATGACCATCGTGGTGGTGCGCAGCCGCTCGGCCAGGATGTCGCCCGCCTTGCGGTTGAACTCGACATCGGTCGAGGCCGGCATCCCCTCGTCCACGAGATAGATGTCGAAATCCAGCGCCAGCATCAGCGCAAAGGTGAAGCGCGCGCGCATCCCCGAGGAGTAGGTGCCCAGGGGCTGGTCGAAATATTCGCCCAGATCACAAAGCCAGCGGCAATAGGCCTCCACGTAATCGGGGTCGATCCCGTAAAGCCGCGCGATGAAGCGCGAGTTCTCCATCGCGGTGTGGCGGGTGACGACCCCACCCATGAAGCCCAGCGGAAAGGACACCCGGCTGGTCTTGCGGACCTCACCCTCGTCGGGCTTTTCCAGCCCCGCCATCATCTTGACCAGCGTCGTCTTGCCGGTGCCGTTGGGCGCCAGAATCCCCAGCGACTGACCCAGTTCGACACGGAACGACGCCCGGTCCAGGATCACCTTGCGGTGCGATCCCGTCCAGAACGATTTGCTCACGTTGTCGAATTCAAGCATCGAAACCCCAAGTCATCTCCGTACAGGCATTGCACGGGCTGGTTTCCAAAGGGTGTAGATGCCGAGTTTGACTGGATTGTGGCCAATCCACAGCAAAAACCGGGTATTGTTCTCGGAAGCAGGTCTGTCATTCGACACCGGATCCCCACGCGGGTGGGCGAGGCTGATCGTCGACCCACGCATACCGGACCGCAGCCGCAGGTTGTTCAGCGGATCGCCGCCGCCTGCAATTCAATCCGGGAGATACAATCGATGCATAAAGCGTCGCGAATCGCCATCCGCAGATCAAAAGACTCTGGCTTGGTTGAAGTCTCGAATGTGTGTTTCGCATGGAATGGAGCAGACTTGATCAAAACAGTCATAGGCAATCTGCCTGAGTTTCTTTGTTGCGCAGGCGTTTTTCCCGGCTACGCTCTAGTAAACTGCTCAAATGTCCCGCAAACGTCGATACGGGCGCGAAACTTGGGTGACGATGTTGCAATGCGGCACGCAACGCGATTTATTTGATGCAGACAAGCGGAAGAAATCCGCGGAAATAACAGGGAGTTCGTTTTTGCCCGACTCGTCGCATACGGACGCGTTCGTCGAATTTGAGCGAGTGCAAAAGAGCTACGACGGCGTACAGCTTGTCGTGAAAGACCTTAACCTGAGCATGCCGAAGGGCGAGTTTCTCACGATGCTCGGCCCGTCGGGTTCAGGTAAGACCACATGCCTGATGATGCTGGCCGGTTTCGAAACCGCGACCCATGGCGACATCAGGCTTGATGGCAAGCCGATCAACAACATCCCGCCGCACAAGCGCGGGATCGGCATGGTGTTCCAGAACTATGCGTTGTTTCCCCATATGACCGTGGCCGAAAATCTGAGCTTTCCGCTCGAGGTGCGCAAGATCGGCAAGTCCGATCGCGAGGCCAAGGTCAAGCGCGCCCTCGACATGGTGCAGATGGGCAATTTCGGGGGCCGCCGCCCGGCTCAGCTTTCAGGTGGGCAGCAGCAGCGGATCGCACTGGCGCGGGCGCTTGTGTTCGAACCGGAGCTGGTCCTCATGGACGAACCGCTGGGCGCGCTGGACAAACAGCTGCGCGAAACGCTGCAGTTCGAGATCACCAAGCTGGCGCACCGCCTTGGCATCACCGTGGTCTACGTGACCCATGACCAGACCGAGGCGTTGACGATGTCTGACCGGGTTGCGGTGTTCGACAATGGCAAGATCCAGCAGTTGGCCAAGCCGGATGAGCTTTATGAAAAGCCGCAAAACAGCTTCGTGGCGCAGTTCATCGGCGAGAACAACACGCTGGAAGGCACGGTCCGGGAGATCAAGGGTGACACGTGTGTTGTCCAGCTCGATGATGGCGGGCTGATCGACGCGGTCCCTGTGAACGTCACAAAGGTCGGCGAACGCACACGCGTGTCGATCCGGCCGGAACGGGTCGAGATCAACAAGGACCGTTTGCAGGAAGGCGCACATATGCTCAAGGCGGAAGTGCTCGAGTTCGTCTACATGGGCGACATCTTCCGCACGCGGCTCAAGGTTGCGGGCAATGACGAGTTCGTCATCAAGACACGGAACGCACCCGACCAGGTGCGGCTCGAGCCGGGCACGCAGATCGATATCGGGTGGTTGCCCGATGACTGCCGCGCCCTGGATGCGCCCAGCAAGTAAGAATTGCCGCGGGAACGGAAGCACGTTCCCGTGTCACCACAGGCATTGGTTGGTCGGTCCGACAACCATTGCCATATGTCATAACCGGGCCGAAACGGGAGAATATGAATGAAACTGTCTAAAACACTTCTGGCGACCAGCGCATTGACCGTTGCTGCTGCTGCAGGTGCTTATGCGGCCGGTCACGGCATGGCGGACAGCATGACACTTGTCAGCTGGGGCGGTGCCTACCAAGACAGCCAGCACAAGGCTTATGTTGAACCCTATCTCGCCATGAACGAAGGCCTGACCGCGTCTTGGGACGAAAGCTCGAACGAAGCGGTGGCAAAGCTGCGCGCGATGAACGAAGCGGGCAACATCACCTGGGACCTTGTCGACGTGGTTGCCGCTGACGCGATCCGCCTGTGCGATGAAGGTCTGGCGATGGAAATCGACCATGACGAACTGCTTGCTCCGGCACCCGATGGAACTCCGGCCTCCGAGGATTTCGGCGACCTGATCGTGTCCGATTGCTACATCCCGCAGATCGTTTACTCGACGACATTCGGCTATCGCACGGACATGGTGCCGGAAGGCGTGGAAGCGCCGAACGACATCTGCGACGTGTTCGACTTGGAAACCTATCCGGGCAAGCGGTCGCTCGAGCAGCGTCCGATCAACAACATGGAATGGGCCCTGCTGTGTGACGGCGTGGCGAAAGACGAAGTCTACGACGTTCTGGAAACACCCGAAGGTCAGGACCAGGCGCTTGCAAAGCTCGACACGATCAAGGACGAGGTGATCTGGTGGTCTGCCGGTGCTGACACGCCGCAGCTTCTGGCGGATGGCGAGATCTTCATGGGCTCGACCTATAACGGCCGTCTGTTCAGCGTGATCGAAGAGCAGGATCAACCGGTTGCCATGATGTGGGACGCTCAGGTGTTCGACCTTGACGGTTGGATCATTCCGACCGGTCTGCCCGAGGACCGTCTGGCCCGCGTGAAGGACTTTGTCCGTTTCGCGACAGACACGCAGCGTCTTGCGGATCAGGCCGCCTACATCTCGTACGGCCCGGCACGTGAATCGTCTGCCCCGCTGGTATCGACACATGCGGAGCTTGGCATCGAGATGGCACCGCACATGCCGACCGATCCGAACAATGCGGCGAACACTTTCCTCTACAACTACGAGTTCTGGGCTGACTATCGCGACGATATCGACGCGAAGTTCCAGGCGTGGCTGGCGCGCAACTGATACGCCGCTTGTTGTAGGCGTATGAGATTTGCGATGGGCGGATCCCGCCCGTCGCACAGGGATCGAGGTGGGCATGCGTGCCCACCTCAGCAGGAAGGACTGGACCATGCTCAAAGGCTACATCATCGGCCATATCACGGTGAATGACCCCGAAGCCTACAAGGAATACATCGAGCGCGACACGCCGATCCTCGAAAGCTTTGGCGCCAAGTTCATTGTCCGCGGCGGACAGTCCGAAACGATGGAAGGCGCAACCCAGAACCGCCATGTCGTCATCGAATGCGAAGATAACGAAACCGCGAAGCGCGCGTATCACGACCCCGCCTATCAGGAGGTCGCTGAAATCCGTCGCCGCACCGCGACAAGCACAATCATTTTGGTCGAGGGCACCTGAGCCATGACGGACGCAGCTACCGAACCCGACAAGATCACAGGTCCGACACCGGACAACGCGCTGCGCGCTGCCGACAAGGCGGATTCGGGGCCTGTCCTGGCGGCGGATGGTCGACCGCTCAAACAATCGTTGAACCGGGCGCTGCGGGCACAGAAGATCCGGGCGCTGGCGCTGATCGCGCCGCTTCTGCTGTTCGTGCTGGTCAGCTTCATCGCGCCGATCGGGGACATGCTGTTCCGCTCGGTTGAAAACCAGATCGTCGAAGACACGATGCCGCGTACCGTTCAGGTCATCTCGCGCTGGGATCCCGCCACGGACGAAACGCCGGACGAGATGGTCTACCAAGCTGCCTATTTCGACCTGTTCTTTTCCGCCGAGGCCCGTCGCCACACGCGGCTTGGTCAGCGGCTGAACTACGAATCCACCGGCATGTCGTCGATGTTCCGCAGCATTGGCCGTGACCTCGACGAGTTCGGCGAACCCTACCAGGATGCAATCGAGGCTTCCGATCCGCGCTGGGAAGAGGCGGGCTTCTGGTACGACCTGATGTCGGGCGAAGGGGCGAACGACCTGCTCGAAAGTCGCCGCGACTCTTATATGCGCCTCATGGGGCAGAGCCAACGGACGGTATTCGGCGATGTCACGTGCGGCATCGGGAGCGTGTTCGGCAATCCATGTGACATCGCGCTAGAAGACGTGCCGCTTGAATTCTCGCTGTCCAATGACATCACCGAGTTCCTGCCGCTGACCGCCGAAGCGTATTCCGATTTCACCGTGTTCACGGTTCTGGACGAGGGCGATGTCGTTGCCGAGGAAGAGCCGTGGGAAGCGGTCTATACTGCTCTGGGCATCGACCTGAAGGCCAAGTCGCAAGCCGAGATCCAAGCCTACAACGGCACGGGCGCGGATGCCTTGCAGGCCGCATATACCGCCTTGGCCGAGGTCGAGGACATCTCGTTCCGCGACCAGTTCATCGATGCGGATCCGGATTGGGGAATCCAACAACCCTGGCAGGTTCTCCAGACCTATTCGGCTGCCTACACACCGGGATATTTCCTGAACGCCGTGGATATGCAGAAATCACCCCAAGGCTGGGAATTGCGCCCGGAAAACCAGCGCATCTACGGGTTGCTGTTCCAGCGGACGCTGTTCATGAGCCTTGTCATCACGTTCAGCTGCATCCTGCTGGGCTATCCGATTGCCTACCTGCTGTCGAACCTGCCGGCGCGCAAGGCGAACCTGCTGATGATCCTCGTGCTCTTGCCGTTCTGGACATCGCTGCTGGTGCGCACCTCGGCGTGGAAGGTGATGCTGCAGCAACAGGGCGTGATCAACGACGTGCTTGTCTGGCTGGGCTTGGTGGTTGATGACGGGCGGTTGGTGATGATCAACAACCAGTTCGGCACGATCGTCGCCATGACGCATATCCTGCTGCCCTTCATGATCCTGCCCATGTATTCGGTGATGTCGACGATCCCGCAATCCTATGTGCGCGCGGCGAAATCGCTGGGGGCGACCAACTGGACGACCTTCTGGCGGGTCTATTTCCCGCAATCGGTGCCGGGCATCGGTGCGGGTTCGATCCTCGTGTTCATCCTGTCGATCGGCTATTATATCACGCCGGAAATCGTGGGCGGCACATCGGGTATCTTTATCTCGAACCGGATCGCCTATCACATTTCCAGCTCGCTCAACTGGGGCCTTGCCGCCGCATTGGGGACAATCCTGCTGATCGTGGTCCTGGCGCTTTACTGGGCCTACGACCGGATCGTCGGCATCGACAACGTGAAACTGGGGGGCTGAGAAATGTCGGAAGCCATTCTCACACCGATTGAAAAAAAGCCCATCGGGTTCACCATGGGTGTTCTGGCCGCGGCTGGAGCCGTGGTCGGGCTGTTCCTCGGCACTTCGCAAGGCTCGGTGTTGATGGGCATCGTCATTGCAGCCGCGCTGATGGCGGGACTCGCGTTCGTCGCCATGCAGGTGCTCGACGAGCCGATGGAGAAACCGGTGCGCTGGGGACTGATCGGCGTCGGCCTTGTCGCCGGCTTCCTGTTCAATGACGTGCCCGGGCTGGTCATGGGTGGATTGTTCGGCTGGTTCTTCGGCTGGTTCATCTACTGGGTCGGAATGGGCCGCTACAGGGCACATCTGGTGCCGTACCTGACAGGCGGTCAGGTGCTGTGGCACTATTCATTCCGCGTGATCTGCGGGGCAATCTTCATCTTCCTGATCACGCCGATCATCGTGGTGATGCCGCTGTCGTTCAACGCCGAGAACTTCTTTACCTTCACGCCGGGTATGTTGCGATTTGATCCCGAGGCGTATTCGCTGAAGCACTACCGTGACTTCCTGACCAACCCGGAATGGACCAGCGCGGTGAAGAATTCGCTGATGATCGCGCCCGTTGCGACCTTCATCTCGGTTTCCCTTGGCACATTGGCCGCCATCGGCCTGAGCCAGAGCCACGTGCCCGGCAAACGCGCGATCATGGCAATCCTGATTTCGCCGATGATCGTGCCGCTCATCATCTCGGCCACGGGGATGTATTTCTTCTACTCCAAGATTGGCCTGGTCGGCACCTATTGGGGCATCGTTCTGGCGCACGCGGTTCTGGGCATTCCCTTTGTCATCATCACCGTCACGGCGACGCTTGTGGGCTTTGACCGGTCCCTGACGCGGGCGGCGGCGAACATGGGTGCCAACCCGGTGACCACCTTCTTCAAGGTGCAGATGCCGCTGATCCTGCCGGGGGTGATCTCGGGTGGTCTTTTCGCCTTCATCACGTCGTTTGACGAAGTGGTTGTGGTTCTTTTCATCGGTTCAGCCGAATTGCAGACCCTCCCGTGGCAGATGTTCACCGGTCTGCGCGAGCAGATTTCGCCGACGATCCTTGCCGCGGCGACGATCCTTGTGGCGATCTCGATCTGCCTGTTGACGGCGGTGGAAATCCTGCGCCGCCGGTCCGAAAAGCTCCGCGGCATGTCACCGGGATAAGGGTACAAAGCCGCGGCGACGCGGCTTGGGTCCCAACAAAAAAGGCCCTGCACAATGGTGCAGGGCCTTCTCATTTAAAATGGGGCTGGATCAGCTGCGCACGAGTGTTTCGTAGCTTTGCGCGATATCGCGGGTCAGCGCGCCGACTTCGAAATTGTAGTCACCGATCTGGCCAACAGGCGTCACTTCGGCTGCCGTGCCGGTCAGCCAGCACTGCTCGAAGCCTTCAAGCTCTTCCGGCATGATGTGCCGCTCGTGCACCGTGACCCCACGATCCCTGAGCATCCCGATCACGGTCTGACGGGTGAGACCGTTGAGGAAGCAGTCGGGTGTCGGCGTGTGCACTTCGCCGTCCTTGACGAAGAAGATGTTGGCCCCGGTCGCTTCGGCCACGTAGCCGCGATAGTCGAACATCATCGCATCCGAACAGCCCTTGGCCTCGGCCGCGTGTTTGGACATTGTGCAGATCATGTAGAGACCGGCCGCCTTGGCGTGGCACGGGATGGTTTCGGGCGACGGGCGCTTCCACTTGGAGATGTCGAGCTTGGCGCCTTTCATCTTGGCGTCACCGTAATAGGCGCCCCATTCCCAGCTTGCGATCGCCATGCGGACCGGGTTGCGGGCGGATGCGACACCCATATCCTCACCCACGCCGCGCCATGCGATCGCGCGCACATAGGCGTCGGACTTGCCGTTTGCTTCAAGCACGGCTTTCTTGGCCGCTTCAATCTCGTCAACCGTGTAGGGAATTTCGAAGTCGATCATTTCGGCAGACCGCTTGAGCCGTTCCGAATGCTCGCGCGATTTGAAGATCTTGCCATTATACGCGCGCTCGCCTTCGAAGACCGAGCTTGCATAATGCATCGCATGGGTCAGAATGTGGACATTCGCATCGCGCCAGTCGATGAGCTGGCCATCCATCCAGATCTTTCCGTCGCGGTCATCATAACTTCCGGCCATGTCAATTCTCCTCGCCCGGCTTTTCATTAATTGCGCAAATTAGGTCCGATCCGGACATGATATTGCGTCGAAACTGAGATTCGCTACCATTTGAGCCTTGGAATGTCAACAAGACTGACGTATTTTCAAATGCAACAAAAAGACGGATTGGACGGCAGATCATGGCGGAAGGACACTCGCAAAACATATCGAGCGGACAGGCTTTGCTGTACCTCACGGATGAGCAGCTTCGGCAGGGCATAGAGGCGATGTTCTTTGCCTATCGCGGCTTCACCGCCGACCCTGACCGTATCCTCGAAGGGCTGTCTTACGGGCGGGCGCATCACCGGGCGATCCATTTCATTCATTGTGCGCCGGGAACAACGGTCAACAATCTTCTTGCGATCCTCGGGGTCACAAAGCAATCTCTGAACCGTGTGTTGCGGACCCTGATCGAAGATGGTCTGGTCAAAAGCCATGTGGGACGCATCGACAAAAGAGAGCGGCACTTGACCCTGACCGAGGCTGGAGAGGCTCTTGAACAGCAATTGTCCGACGCGCAGCGCGCGCGGATGCGCGATGCCTACCGCAAGGCCGGGCCCGAGGCTGTTGCCGGATTCAAGACCGTATTGGAAGCGATGATGGATGACGAGATGAAACGCGCCTATGTCGCGCTCAGGGACGGGCGCTGACATGGCCGAGCCTGACGCCCACCTTCTGATTGTCGATGATGACGAACGCATCCGCGGGCTGTTGCAGAAGTTCCTGGTCCGCAACGGGTTCCTCGTCAGCGCCGCGCGCGATGCCGCCCATGCGCGGCGTATCCTGTCGGGGCTGGATTTCGACCTGATCGTGCTTGATGTGATGATGCCGGGCGAGGATGGAATCAGCCTCACGCGGGGCATTCGGGAACGGTCCTCGACGCCGATCCTGCTCTTGACCGCGCGGGCCGAAACCGAGGACCGCATCGCCGGTCTGGAGGCAGGCGCGGATGATTACCTCGCCAAGCCGTTCGAGCCGAAAGAGCTGCTCTTGCGGATCAACGCGATCCTGCGCCGGATGCCGGAACAGACCGTCAGTGGCAGCGCGCCGAAATATCTCAACCTCGGACCGATCCGCTATGACACCGAGCGGGCCGAGCTTTGGCGGGGCGAAGACCTTGTGCGCCTGACATCGACCGAGATCCAGTTGATGAAGATCTTTTCGGCCAAGCCGGGTCTGGCGCTGAGTCGCACGCAGCTTGTCGAGGAACTGGGCCGCGACCGGGGCCAGAGCCAGGAGCGTGCCGTGGACGTTCAGATCACCCGTCTGCGCCGCAAGCTCGAGGACAATCCGAAACAGCCGCGCTACCTGCAAACGGTGCGGGGCGCAGGGTATATGCTTGCACCCGATTGACGGGTTTGGTTTTTGCATATTTGAAAAAAGAAGAAGCAAGGGAGCGCGCCCATGGCGACGGCATTGATCACGCATGCGGATTGTCTGGAACATGTGACCCCGGAGGGGCATCCCGAACGTGTGGCGCGGCTGGAACATGTGTTGCACGCGTTGCAGGGTCTGGACCTGCGGCGCGAAAGCGCGCCTTTGGCGGAGATGGCACATCTCGCCTACGTGCATCCACAGGCGCATATCGACGCGATCCTCGCCGCCGAGCCTGCCGAGGGGGTGATCCAGCTTGATGCCGATACGTGGATGTCGCCTGGCAGCGTGAACGCGGCGCTGCGGGCGGCGGGTGCCGTGGTCAAGGCCGTGGACATGGTGCTGGACGACGAGGTCGGCAACGCGTTTTGTGCGATACGTCCGCCCGGGCATCATGCCGAAACCGCGACCCCGATGGGGTTCTGCCTGTTCGGCAATGCCGCCATTGGAGCGAAACATGCGCTCGAAGCGCATGGCTTGAGCCGTGTCGCGGTGGTGGATTTCGACGTGCATCACGGCAATGGCACGCAGGACCTGCTGTGGAACGAGGCGCGCGCGCTGACCATAACCAGCCAGCAGATGCCGCTTTGGCCGGGCACGGGAGAGCAAACGGAACGCGGCGCGCATGACAATGTGCTGAACATCCCGCTTGCGCCGCGCACCGGTGGTGCCGAAATGCGCGCCGCTTACGGGTCCAAGGTCTTCCCGCGCCTGCGAGATTTCAAGCCGGAGTTGATCATCATCTCCGCCGGGTTCGACGCTCATCAGGATGATCCGTTGGCCGAATTGCAGTGGTCGACCGAGGATTTCCGCTGGCTGACGCGCGAGCTGTGCGCTCTTGCGGCAGAGCTGTGCGAGGGGCGGGTCGTCTCGACTCTGGAAGGCGGGTATGATTTGTCTGCCCTCGCAGAGAGTGCGCGCGCGCATGTGGACATATTGATGGAGGCCGCGGCATGAGCCAGACACCCGTGGAAGAGATGAGTTTCGAGGCGGCGATGGCCGAGCTCGAAAAGGTGGTGGGCCAGCTTGAGCGTGGCGACGTGGCGCTGGACGAATCCATCTCGCTTTACGAACGCGGGGCGGCGCTCAAGAAACGCTGCGAGGCCAAGCTGAACGAGGCGCAGGAAAAGGTGGCGGCGATCACGCTGGATGCTGACGGCAAGCCCACGGGCACAGCGCCGTTCGATCCCGAGTAACCCTGCGCGATGTTCTCGGATGCGCTGCGCCGCGATGCTGCCCGGATCGGCGCGCATCTGGACAAGATTCTGTCGGGCGGTCCTGACCTGCCGGTGACCCAGGGCATGCGCTATGCCGTGGCCGGGGGCAAACGCCTGCGCGGGTTTCTTGTTCTGGAAAGCGCGCGGCTGCACGGTGTCGATGAGGCACAGGCGATCTGGCCGGCGGCGGCAATCGAGGCGATCCATGCCTACAGCCTTGTGCATGACGATCTGCCCTGCATGGATGACGACGACCTGCGCCGTGGCCTGCCGACCGTACATCGCAAATGGGATGACGGCACTGCGGTTCTGGTGGGTGACGCGCTCCAGGCACTGGGGTTCGAACTGGTGCTGGACCCGGGGTGTCATTCCGATGCGGCAGTGCGGGCGGATCTGGCGTTGAGCCTTGCGCGCGCCTCGGGGCGGGGTGGAATGGTTCTGGGGCAAGCGCTTGATATGGCGGCGGAAACAGCGGATGTGCCCCTGAGTTTGGACCAGATCACCGAGTTGCAGGCGGGCAAGACCGGCGCGCTGATCATGTGGTCGGCAGAGGCGGGGGCGCGGCTGGGACAGGCCGACCCCAAGCCGCTCACCGATTACGCAATGGCCCTTGGCCTCGCGTTCCAGATCGCGGACGATATTCTGGACGTCGAGGGAGATGAGACTACTGTTGGCAAGGCGGTTGGCAAGGATGCGGACCGGGGCAAGGCCACGTTCGTGTCCCTGTTGGGGCTTGATGGCGCAAAGCGACGGGCGTCCGAGCTTGTTGCGGCCGCCTGTGATGCCTTGTCGCCCTACGGGGCACAGGCGCAAACCTTGAATGAAGCGGCGCAGTTCGTTATCTCGCGCGACACCTGATGCGACCCGGAGGCGCGGCACATGTCCTTTTCCACAGAGACCCCGCTTTTGGACAGCGTATCGTCCCCGGCTGATCTCAAACGATTTTCCGATGCGCAGCTTGAACAGCTGGCCGATGAATTGCGCCGCGACACGATTGCGGCGGTGTCCCGCACCGGCGGGCATCTGGGCGCAGGGCTGGGCGTGATCGAACTGACCGTGGCGTTGCACGCGATTTTCGACGCACCTCGCGACAAGATCATCTGGGACGTGTCGCACCAGTGCTACCCGCACAAGATCCTGACCGGGCGGCGCGACCGCATGGGCACGCTGCGGCAGGAAAACGGGCTTTCGGGTTTCACCAAGCGGTCGGAATCCCCATATGATCCCTTCGGGGCCGCGCACAGTTCGACGTCGATCTCCGCTGCATTGGGCTTTGCAGTGGCACGCGATCTGGGCGGCAATTGCGACACCGGGCATGGCGATGCGATTGCGGTGATCGGCGATGGCGCGATGAGCGCGGGCATGGCCTACGAGGCGATGAACAACGCGGGCCATCTGAAAAAGCGCCTGATCGTCATCCTGAATGACAACGAGATGAGCATTGCACCGCCCGTGGGGGCGATGTCGTCCTACCTTTCGCGGCTTTACGCGGGTGCGCCGTTCCACGACCTCAAGGAGGTCGCCAAGGGCGCGGTGAGCTTCCTGCCGGAACCGTTCCGCGAAGGGGCCAAGCGTGCCAAGGACTTGCTCAAGGGCATGGCGGTTGGCGGCACCCTGTTCGAGGCGTTGGGGTTCTCCTATCTCGGCCCGATCGACGGGCATGACCTTGACCAGCTTTTGCCGGTATTGCGGACAGTCAAGGACCGCGCCGATGGCCCCATCCTGATCCATGTGCTGACCAAGAAGGGCAAGGGCTACGGCCCGGCCGAGGAGTCCGCCGATCGCGGGCACGCGAGGGCCAAGTTCGACGTGATCACCGGTGTTCAGAAGAAATCGCCGTCAAACGCGCCCTCCTATACCAAGGTCTTTGCAGAGGCGCTGATGCAGGAAGCGGCGGATGATCCGATGATCTGTGCCGTGACCGCCGCGATGCCCGATGGCACGGGGCTGGACCTCTTTGCGGAACGCTACCCGTCGCGGACATTCGACGTGGGCATCGCCGAACAGCATGGCGTGACCTTTTGCGCGGGGCTGGCAGCAGGTGGTCTCAAGCCGTTCTGCGCGATGTATTCGACATTCTTGCAACGCGGCTATGATCAGGTGGTGCATGATGTGGCGATCCAGCGCCTTCCGGTGCGTTTTGCCATCGACCGCGCGGGGCTGGTTGGTGCGGATGGTGCGACCCATGCGGGCAGCTATGACGTTGCCTATCTTGCCAACCTGCCGGGCTTTGTCGTGATGGCGGCAGCGGATGAGGCGGAGTTGAAGCACATGGTGGCAACCGCCGCGGCGCATAATGACGGACCCATCGCGTTTCGCTATCCGCGTGGCGAAGGGCGTGGCGTCGAGATGCCCGAGCGCGGCGAGATTCTGCCAATCGGGAAAGGGCGGATGATCCGCGAGGGCAGCAAGGTTGCGATCCTGTCCTTTGGCACAAGGCTTGGCACGGTGTTGACCGCCTGCGAGGCGCTCGAGGCCAAGGGGATCACGCCCACCGTGGCCGACGCCCGGTTTGCCAAGCCGCTTGACCGCGACCTGATCCTGAAACTGGCGGCGGATCACGAGGCGCTGATCACCATCGAGGAAGGTGCGATCGGCGGGTTCGGCAGCCATGTGGCGCAATTGCTCGCCGAAGAAGAGGTGTTCGACCACGGGCTGAAATTCCGCTCCATGGTGCTGCCCGACATCTTCATCGATCAGGCCAGCCCAGAGGCGATGTATGACGTGGCGGGTCTGACTGCAGAGCATATCGAGAAGAAGGTGCTGGATGTTCTGGGCGTCGCCGCCATCGGCAAGCGGGCCTAGAAAATCCCGCTGATCAGGGCGAACACCACCGACAGCGACAGCCCGAGCACCGCGTATCCCGCGATCAGGACATAGCCGTCCCGCACCATGAGGGAAAAGGCGACCAATGCAACGCCCCCCGCGCTGACCGATGTGAACATCGGCAGCAGTTCGAGGAACGGCCAGGTTACCGCGACCATCATCACGGCGAGCACCGCGAGGCGGTCCATCGGCGGGGCCGACAGAAAGCGCAGCCGGTCCCGGCTGTTCCTGTCGAGCCACGCGGCCGGTCCGCGCAGATAGGCGACCGCGCGCTTCAACTGCGCCTCGTTGAGCCGCCGTGTGGCAAGGAACCTGGGCAACCAGAGATGGTCGCGACCAAAAAACGCCTGTGCCGAGATCGTCAGAATGATCAGCCCGCCGATTGTCGGCATCAGGGGGATGATCGACAGGGGTGACACGAGGATCAGCGACGGCACCAACAGGGCCGCCCCGAAGGACCGCGCGCCGACGCGGTCGAGCATGGCCTGAATGGTCAGGCCGTCATGCGCATCCCTGTTGCCGTTGTCGGCGCCGGTCGAGGGGTCGTCGGGATCGAGCGTGTCCAAAAGGCTCGTCAGGGATCGTGGAGCGACCTCTTGGGCTGTCACTGCTTGGCCTGCTCTTCGGCCAGAATGGCGGCCAACCCGGCGCGGTAGTCAGGGTATTTCAGCGCGACGCCAAGGTCGGCCTTGATCCGGTCGTTCCGCACACGCTTGCTTTCGGCATAAAAACTGCGCGCCATCGGAGAGAGTTCTGCAGACTCGAACGGCAGTTCCGGCGGTGCATCGACACCCAGCAGGGTCGCGGCATGCAAGATCACGTCCTGCGGCGGCGCTGGGTCGTCGTCGCACAGGTTGTAGACCATTCCGGGTTTCGGATGGGCCATGGATGCCTCGAGCACCTGCGCGATGTCCTCGACATGGATGCGGCTGAACACCTGTCCGGGTTTGATGATCCGGCGCGCCGTGCCATCTCGGACCTTGGAGAATGGGCCACGTCCCGGGCCGTAGATGCCCGCCAGCCGGAAGATGTGCAGCGGCAGGCCTGGAATGGACGCCCAGGCGGCCTCGGCCCGGACCCGGCGGCGGCCGCGTTCGGTGGCCGGTGTCAGCGGAGCGCTTTCGTCGACCCAATCGCCGTCGGCATCGCCGTAGACACCCGTGGTGGACAGGTAGCCGAGCCAGTCGAGCCGGTTGGCCTGTGCTGCGATATCCGATCTGAGCAGGGCCAGCGTCGGATCGCCGTCTTCGGTCGGACCGGCAGACACAAGCACATGACTGGCATTTTCAAGCCAGGGCAGGATCGCATCCCTGTCCCACAGGAGCGGAGTGATTCCCTGTGCATGAAAGCCCTTGAACTTGTCGGGATCACGCGTCGTGCCCGCGATTTTCCAGCCCTTGGGCAGGAGTTTCCGGGCTAGAAAGGCCGCACTGTACCCGTGGCCAAGAGAAAGCAATGTGTGTTTCATGAGACGGAGTTGGTGCTACAAAATTCAAAACCAAGTGGTCCGGAGGCGGACCCACAAATTTGTTAACGTTCAGGCAGCGTAATCGGATCCCTCCGAATCCAGAATTTTTTTCAATTCGGACAGATGGCGCGCATCTTGTTCGGGGTAGCCTTCAAGCTCCTGCGCGGTTTTTTCCGCAATCTCGTCCGACAGGACCCGGAGCGGCTGTCCGGTCTGCAAGGCGCGGATATAGGTCTCGGCCGCGCGTTCGAAATAATAGAGCCTGTTGAACGTATCGGCCACACTGTCCCCGATCACCATGACGCCATGGTTGCCCATGATCATCACTTTCTGTTTCGGATTTGTGAAAAGCTGCGCGCAGCGTTCGCTTTCTTCCTCGAAGGCCAGCCCGCCGTAGTGGCTGTCGACGACATAGCGGTTGAAGAACGTCGCACAGTTCTGGTCGATCGGGGGCAGGCGCGGATCCTGCAGGCAGGCCAGAACGGTGGCGTGAATCGAATGGACATGCATCGCGCAGCGCGCATGCGGGCAATGCCTGTGCAACCCGCCATGCAGACCCCATGCAGTCGGGTCCGGTGCGTTCGGACCGCTGAGGGTTTCGGGATCGTTGGCATCGACGAGGATCAGGTCGCTCGCTTTGATGCGCGAGAAATGTACCTGGTTGGGGTTCATCAGGAACCGTGTGCCATCGTCATTGATCGACAGGCTGAAATGATTGGCCACGCCTTCGTGCATGTTCAGCCGCGCGGTCCAGCGAAAGGCCGCCGCCAGATCAACGCGTTCCTGCCAATGTTCCATGTTGGGAGCCAGTTGCGTGACGGACATGGGTGCCTCCTGTGGTTTACGTAAAAGCAAGTGTTTCCGCGCGCAAAGTCAAGCCGCGTCGGATTTCAGAAGGCTCAGAAGCTGCGCCTCGGTGCGGCGGTTCCGCCCTATAACGGGCGCGACGGCACCCAGGCGTATCCGTCGCTGCACAGAAGGGTGCATTCGCGCAGCCCGTGGGGCTTGTCCGTCGGTACCTGCAATATGGTGAAACCTTGGCCTTCGGCCAGGGCAAAGGCTTTGTCCGGGTCGGTATCGTAAAGACGGATTTCCAACCCTGCACCGCGCGGCGGGGTTTCGGGTATGAGGCCCAGCAGGGGGTTTTGGGAATAGGTGCCATCGGCATGCAGCTGAAACACCTGATCGCCGTAAGCCATGATCGCGAAATCGTCCGAAAGGCGATGTGCCCGCATGCCGAACACAAGGTCAAGCTGCCTTGCCATGCGCCGGACATCGCGGGTCAGCAAATTGAGACCGATGCCGCGCAGGCTTGCCCCGAAATCCTTGGGCGACACGGTTTCGTAATCCATAACGGCACAAACACTCCGGGCGATTGCGGTCAGCTTGATCCCGTGCCATTGACCTGTCAACCTGCGGAAGAGGCAGGCTGCACGCAGGAAGGCAAGGAATGCAGAACCGTTCCATCAATCTCGATGTCGTCTCGCCGGAGACCCCGGTCCCCGAGCGGTTCGACGATGCGTCAGCGGCGGTCGACAGGCTCTGTGCTCTCTATGATCTGTCCACGCGCTTCCTGTGCGACAATTTCCAGGCCGCGATGCGGCAGGGCCATCCCGGTGTGCGGTACCGCGCGTTCTACCCCGAGGTGCGGATCACCACGACCAGTTTTGCCAAGGTGGACAGTCGCCTGAGTTTCGGTCACGTGGCGCATCCCGGCACCCATGCGGCGACGATCACGCGGCCCGACTTGTTCCGGCACTACCTTGAGCAGCAGCTGTCGCTCTTGATGGAAAACCACGGCGTTCCGGTCGAGGTCGGGGTTTCGGATACGCCGATGCCGGTGCATTTCGCCGTTGCCAATGACGCCACGATCACGGTGCCACAGGAAGGCGCCGCCGATTTCATCCTGCGTGACGTGTTCGATGTGCCGGATCTTGCGACCACGAACGACGACATCGTCAACGGCGTGGCCAAGCCCGCACCGGACGGAACCGAACCGCTGGCGCCGTTCACGGCGCAGCGCGTGGATTATTCGCTGGCGCGCCTGTCGCACTATACCGCGACCGATGCGCATCATTTCCAGAACCACGTCTTGTTCACCAACTACCAGTTCTACGTGGCCGAGTTCGAAGCCTATGCCCGTGCGCAGCTTGCCAACCCCGAGAGCGGCTACACCAGCTTTGTCAGCACCGGCAATGCCGAGATTTTCGAGGCGGACGCGTCGCTGCCGCTGATCGAAAAGTTGCCGCAGATGCCGACCTACCACCTCAAGCGCAAGGGTGGGTCCGGGATCACTCTGGTCAATATCGGGGTGGGGCCGTCGAATGCAAAAACGGCAACCGACCACATCGCGGTTCTGCGCCCGCATGCGTGGCTGATGGTGGGGCACTGCGCCGGTCTGCGCAATTCGCAGAGCCTGGGGGATTTCGTGCTGGCCCATGCCTATCTGCGCGAAGACCGCGTGCTGGACGATGACCTGCCCGTCTGGGTGCCGATCCCGGCCCTGGCCGAGATCCAGATCGCGCTGGAACGCGCGGTGGCGGCGGAAACGCAGCTCGAAGGTTATGATCTCAAGCGGATCATGCGAACGGGAACCGTGGCCAGCGTCGACAACCGCAACTGGGAATTGCGCGACCAGCGCGGCCCGGTGCAGCGCCTCAGCCAGAGCCGCGCGATTGCGCTGGACATGGAAAGCGCGACCATCGCCGCCAATGGGTTCCGGTTCCGGGTGCCGTACGGCACGCTGCTTTGCGTCAGCGACAAGCCCCTGCATGGCGAATTGAAGTTGCCGGGCATGGCGTCGGATTTCTACAAGACGCAGGTCGCGCGGCACCTGATGATCGGCATTCACGCGATGGAACACCTGCGCGAGATGCCGCTTGAACGCATCCACAGCCGCAAGCTGCGCAGTTTCGAGGAAACCGCGTTCCTGTAGGCGATTCTGTCATTTTGCCGGGGATTCGCGATTCTGCGCAGAGACATTTGTGACAAACCTGTGGAAATCGGCTGAAAAACGCTAAAAACGCGAGGGAAGCGCCTACCAACCGTTGTGTTTCCCCGCAATATACGGTTAGTTTTTCCGCACGAGGCCCAAGATCGGGCAGATAAGGAGACCACGAAATGGCGAAACCAATGACCAAGACCCAGCTTGTGGCCGCTCTGGCCGAAGAAATGGGCAGCGACAAGAAAACCGCCGGAGCAGCGCTGGACGCAGTGACCAACATCATCACCAAGGAAGTGTCCGAAGGTGGCGCAGTGACCCTGCCGGGCGTCGGCAAGATCTATTGCCGCGAGCGCCCCGAGCGCATGGTGCGCAACCCGGCCACCGGCGAGCAGTTCAAGAAGGAAGCCGACAAGGTGGTCAAGATGACCATTGCGAAGGCCCTCAAGGACAGCGTCAACGGCTGATCTAGACCCCTCGACTTACCTGAAAGGCCGCTCGATCGAGCGGCCTTTTGCGTTCAGGACTTGTTGCTGACCTGCGGAACGTCGTGTTCCTCCATCAGCTTTTGTTCCACCTCGTTTTGCGGCACGTCTTCGTGTTTCCACAAGGGCACGCCCGTGGATACGACCGACCGGCCCATCATGTGTGCGCCGATGGGTGCCGTCAGCAGGATGAACAGCATGATCGCCACCGCCCGGATGACGATGTCAGGGCTGGCAAAGACCACGGCACATCCGGCAAGGATGAGGCCGGTCGACAGGGTGCCGATCTTGGTCGAGGCGTGCATCCGGATCAGCACGTCTGGCATTCTGAGAAGGCCCAATCCCCCGATCACGGCGAACACACCGCCCAGGATGATCAGCCCGCCTGCAATGATCTCACTCATCACGGCTCTCCTTTCTGTTGCGCACGGTGCTGCGTTCGGCAAAGCGCGCCAGCGCGACGGTGGCCAGAAAGCCGACCAGGGCCAGCACCAGCCCCACGTCAAGAAACGCCGGCGTTGCGTAGCGGACAGCAGCCAACCCACAGAAGGCCACGATGGCGACCGTCATGAAATCGAGCGCGACAACCCTGTCCTGAAGGCTTGGTCCTTTGACCAGCCGCACAAAGGCCAGAACGACCGATCCGACGACACACAGAAAGCCGATCTCGAGGCTGAGTCCCAGAAATCCGTCCATCATGAACCCTCCACGGCGTCGATCACCCAGCGCTCCATCCCGTCCTTCAGGCTCTTGCGCAGGGCGTCGGGATCATCGGCAAACATCGCATGCACCAGCAGAGTCTTGCGATCCTCGCTCACGTCGATGCTGAGCGTGCCCGGCGTCAGCGAAATGAGGTTGGTCACCAGCAGGATGCCCGTGTCCGTCTTCACATCAAGCGGTACCTCGATGAGCGCAGGACGCGCGCGGTGGCGCGGTGTCAGGATGTCGAAGGCAACCTCGAGGCTGGAGACGATCAGCTCGTAGTGGAACATGATGATCAGCTTGATCCACGCCGTCACCCGCCGGAAATAGCTGCTGGTGCCGATCAACGGCTGAATGAGCCACAGCGCGCCATAGCCGATGACAAAGCCCGAGATGAGGCCTGTCAAGGAGACGCTGCCGGTGAAGCCGACCCAGGCGACGGCGAGAATGATGTTCAATCCGAACGCGTTCATGGCTGATCCCCCAGCACGGCGGCGATATAGGCGGACGGATCAAGAAGCTGTTCCGCAGACGCACGGGCGAATTCCACGAAGGGGTCGGGCATCACGCCGATGAAGACGGTCAACGCGGCCAGACCCGCAATCGGCACCAGCATCGCGGCGCGGTCGCGGCTGGACAGGGTCGACAGCGTCGGCTCCACCCCGTCAGGGTGAGGTTCCCAGAACGCCTGCGCCCATATCTTGGTCATGGAGTAGATCGTCAGAAGACCAACCGCGAGCGCGATCCCGGCGATGATCCATCCCTGATCGTCCAGCGCCGCCTTGACCAGCAGGAATTTGGCCCAGAACCCCGACAGCGGTGGGAACCCGGCCAGCGAGAAGGCGGGAACGAGGAACAGGATCGCCAGAAACGGCGCGGATTTGTACAGCCCGCCGATACGCGCCAGTTCGGTGCTTCCCGCGATCCGTTGCGCGACGCCCGCGATCAGGAACAGGTTCGCCTTAACGATGATATGGTGCACGAGATAGAACACGGCGCCAAGGATGGCGAGCGGGGTCAGAAGTGCAAGACCCAGGATCATGTAGCCGATCTGGCTGACGATGTGGAACGACAGGATCTTGCGCATGTCGGTCTGTGCCGCGGCCCCCAGAACGCCGACCACCATGGTCAGCCCCGCAACCCACAGAAGGATCGTATGGGTGAACGCGGTGTCGTGGTCGAAGATCAGCGTGAAGGTCCGCAACAGCGCGTAGACCCCGACCTTGGTCAGCAACCCGGCAAAGACCGCAGAGACCGCGAAGGCGGGAGTGTGATACGAGGCCGGCAGCCAGAAGAACAGCGGGAACACCGCCGCCTTGACCCCGAAGGCAATCATGAAGAGCACCGCAATGACCGTCAGCAACCGCTGGTCCGCAGTGTCCACGGCGCTGGCGAGATCGGCCATGTTGAGCGTGCCGGTCATGCCGTACAGCAGCCCGATCCCGGTCAGAAACATGATCGTCGACACAAGGTTCAACGCCACGTATTTCACGCCGCCGTCGATCTGCTCGGGGCGTCCGCCCAGAACCAGCAGGCCGAAGGACGCGATCAGCATGACTTCGAACCACACATAGAGGTTGAACAGGTCGCCTGTGATGAACGCACCGACCACACCCGCGATCAGCATGTTGAAGAGCGCGTGATAGCCCAGCCGCTCCATCCCCTCATCCACATCCGCGATGGCGTAGATCGACACGGCGACAGCGACGATTGCGGTGATCAGCACCATGACTGCAGACAGCAGGTCCGCGACCAGCGTGATGCCGAAGGGCGCGGGCCACTGGCCCATCTGCCCGGCGATCACACCCTCGCGCAGAACCGCGTTCATCAGGACGATGGAGGCCACCAGCAGAACGGTTGACCCGCCCACGGACACCCAGCGCCCCAGTGGGCTTTGCCGCGTCAGGAAGGCAAAGACGGCCGTCAGGAACGGGATGACGACAGGAAGTGCAAGGAGCCAGCTCACTTATGCGCCTCTTCAGGTTCGGCCAGGCGCATGTCGTCCGGCGTCAGGGAATTCAGGCTGGTCCAGGCACGAAACACCAGCACGATGGCAAAGGCGAAAAGGCCAAAGCCGATCACGATGGCGGTCAGCACCAGCGCCTGCGGAAGCGCGTTGGCGATGTCTCCCAACGGAGCATCCGCACCTTCGGGGATCAGCGGCGGCGCGCCATCGGTCAGGCGACCGGCGACAAAGATCGTCAGGTTGGCCGCGTTCGAGATCAGGACCAGCCCGAAGATGAACCGCAACAGGTGGTTGGACAGCATCAGGTAGACCGACGATGCGACCAGAACGCCGATGGTGATGGCAAAGAGGAACTCCATCAGATTTCCTCCTCCATCGCGAAGACAAGGGTGAGGATGGACCCGAACACCACGAGATAGACACCGATGTCGAAAACCAGCACCGAAGACAGGGGTAGGCCCTTGTCGTCCTCGGTGGCCCCGATGAACAGCCATTGACCGGTGAAGAGCGCGTCACCGAACAGGGCGGCGAAAAGCCCCGCGGCAAGTGCGATGCCCAGCCCCCAGATCGCGATGGTCTGCGGCAGGACACGCAGGGCCGCGCGGGCATCCTGGGTGCCGCAGGCGATGGCATAAAGGACAAACCCCGTCGCCCCGGTCAGCCCGCCGATAAAGCCGCCACCCGGTTCGTTGTGACCGCGCAGCGTCATGTAGATCGAGAACACAAGCAGAAGCCCGGCAAGATAGCGCGTGCCGGCCCGCAGGATGATCGAGTTCATGACTGGCCCCCTTTGCGTGTCGTCCGCAGCAGCGCATAGGCGGACAGGGCCGCGATGACGACGACGGCGATCTCTCCGAACGTATCCAACGCGCGGAAATCCACGAGGATCACGTTGACGATGTTGCGCCCGTAGGCCTCGGGCCAGCTTGTCGCCTCGAAATAGTCGGTCAGGCGCAGCTCAAGCGGGCTGGAGACCACAGCGATCAGGGTCAGCGACACCGCGACACCCATGGCGACCGACAAAGCCGCGTGGCCCAGCCGGAACTCCGCCTTGGGCAGCGACGGCAGGCGCAGCATGACGACCGACACCAGAACGACGATCAGCGTCTCGACCAAAAGCTGCGTGATTGCCACGTCGGGCGCGCTGAACACGATGAAGATCAGCGCGATGCCGATGCCGACCACGCCAAGCGCTGCGATCCCGGCAATCCGTGAATTGGTGAACAGCGCAAGGATCGCCCCCGAGATGGTCAGAAGCGCGATGGACGCGTGTTTCCATTCCACATCCGACAGGTCCACATCGATGAAAGGCATGCCTGTATAGACCAGCGTCAGCAGGATCCCCGCCGCAATCGTGAGGAAGGTGGCGAAGAGGTAGCTGGAGAGTTTGCCGTTTTGCACAAACGCGGTTTGCAGTTTTGCAAAGTTCTTGAACCCGTCAAGAAAGCCGTCCCAGCCATTGTCGAGGTTCGGCAGCGCCGCAAAGACCCGCGCCAGCAGAGCGCGCAACTGGACATGGCGCGCATAGATCAGCAGGCCCAGAACGAAGGTCGCGATGCTGAGGATCAGCGGGATGTTGAACCCGGCCCAGAGCTTGAGCTCTTTGGCCTCTTCCACCTCGCCGGTGAGGGAAATCACCGTCGGATTGATCAGCGTCGTCTGCAAAAGGTCGGGATAGATGCCGAAGAGCGCGCCAAGGCTGGCAAGGATGATCGGACCGGCCCACATCTGCCAGGGAGCCTCGCGCGGGGACTGTCCCGAAGGCACCGTTCCGCGCCAGAACGGGCGGAAGGCAACGACGCCCGCAACAGCCAGCATCAGGGAATTCGACAGTAGTGCCGCGCCTGCAACGAGGACCGGCTCGGACGCGACGGCAAGGGCGCCGGCGTATTTCAGTTCTTTGCCGATGAAGCCAAGGAAAGGCGGAAACCCTGCCATGGACAGGGCGGCAAGGGCGGCGGCAACTGCGGTTATCGGCATGAGCCGACCCAGTCCAGCCAGCTGATCTGTTTCGCGGGTGCCGGTGGACAGGTCGATGCAGCCGACCACAAGGAACAACGACGCCTTGTAGAGCGAATGCACGACGAGGAAGGTTGCAAAGGCAGTCATCGCGTAGCCAGACTCCTGCCCGAGAAACAGCGTCAGCGTTCCCAGCGCCATCAGCGTGGTATACGCCAGCGCCTGCTTGAGGTCGGTCTGCCGCAGCGCCAGAAGGCTCGCAAAGATTGCCGTGACCGCGCCGAAGATCGTCAGCGTCCAGAGCCAGACATCGGTGCCCGACATCGCCGGGTGCATCCGGGCCATGACGTAGATGCCCGCCTTGACCATCGTGGCAGAGTGCAGGAACGCGCTGACCGGGGTGGGGGCTGCCATGGCGTTCGGAAGCCAGAAATGGAACGGAGCCTGCGCCGATTTGGTGAACGTGCCCGCCAGCAACAGGATCAGGATCGGCAGGTACATCGCGTGTTCCTTGAGCGCGTCACCCTGTGCGATGATGCCCGAGATGCTGGTTGTGCCCGAAACGGCCGCGAGCAGGATCAGGCCTGCCAGAAACGCGAGGCCACCTGCGCCGGTGACGAACAGCGCCTGCAACGCGTTGCGGCGGCTTTTCTTGGACTCGTGCGAGAACCCGATCAGCATGTACGACGTGATCGTCGTCAGCTCCCAGAACACGAAGAGCAGGATCAGGTCATCCGCCAGCACAAGGCCTAGCATCGACACCATGAAGGCGGTCAGGAACAGCGCGAACCGCGCATATTGCGGATGCCCGGCGAGGTAGGTGTTGGAATAAAGCAACACCAACGTGCCGATGCCCGAGATCAGCAGCGAAAACGTCAGACTGAGCCCGTCCACGAGAAAGGCGAACTCGATCCCCAATGACGGAACCCACGGGATCGACACCCGGATGATGTCGGTGGCCGCGATGGTGGGGACCATCGACACGAAATAGGCGAACAGGGCTGCCGCGAACAGGATCGGGACCGTCCCGGTCAGGCCGTTGCCGCGCGTCTCGGTGGGAAATCCGCCTGCCATCAGTTGATACCTCCTGCGGGTGCAGCGCCGATCGGGGTCACGAAGCCGGGCGCTTTCGCGGTCAGGACCGAGCAACTGACATGGTTGAGAATGGTCTCGGCGGTATCGCCTATGAACAGGCCTGCGACACCCGTGCGGGTCAGCGTTCCCATGATCAGGGTGTCGATCCCCTCGGCCATGACGTGTTCAGGGATGACATCACCCGGAACACCCTTGATGTGAAGAACCCGCATGATGTCGTCGAACTCCGAAAAACCGGACACGAGGTCCTGCAACCGTGACTTGCTGTCGTTTTGTGCCTTGGCGACAAGACGGTCGATATCCGCCTCGGGGATGTTCGCCAGACCGTGCCGCAAGGTGGCCTCTTCCTGAAGCCGCCAGACATGCATCACATCCAGCTTTGCCCCATCATTACGTGCCAGCGATGTGGCGAGTTCCATGATCGTGCGATTGAGGCTGTTGCGGCTGGGATCGTTCGCATCTGGATCAACGGCGACCAGAATCCGCTGTGATCTGGGTTCGGCCGCTGAATTCAGCACCCAGATCGGACAGGGACATTTCCGCAACAGGTGCATATCGGCACCGGGAAAGAACCGGCGCCCGGCAGTGCGATGGGCGCCCTTGATCACGATGTCATGGCCACCCTGCAACACCTGGCGGATGATCTCGATGAAGGGTGTGCCGACAAGCAGCTTGGTTTCGACCGGGATGCCCCTGTCGCGGAGCGGCTGCGCGCGGTCGTTCAGCTTTGCGCGGTGCACGGCGATCACCGTTTCGCCGATCTCTTCGCTGCCAAGTCCGGGGATCATGGAAAACAGGCTCGACACGTCCTGCGCGCCTCCGCTGTCGATGGTGGTCACCATCGTGACGCGCGCTCTGTTGGCGCTGGCAAGCCAGATCACGCGCTCAAGCGCCAGTTCGAATGCGCTTTGCTCGTCGCATACGAAAAGAATGTTCCCGAACCGTTGCACGCGACATGCTCCTCCGCCTTCGGCCTAAGATAAGGTGGAACCTCCATTGACCAAATCGAAAATAATCGCAAACTTGATAGAAGTGATCTATCAGAGGCGGTCGAGTGCCAAGCCTGCAACAACTTCGATACCTTGTCGCCGTCGCGGATCAGTTGCATTTCCGGCGTGCGGCAGAGCTGTGCAACGTGACGCAACCAACCCTCAGTGCGCAGATCAAGGAACTGGAACTGCGGCTGGGCACCAGCCTTGTCGAGCGTGGTCGCTCCAAGGTGATGATGACCCCGACGGGCAAGGAGATCGCAGAGCGCGGGCGGCGCATTCTGCGCGAGGTTGCCGAAATTCACACCATCGCCAAGGCGGGGCAAAGCGTGCTGAGTTCGGTCATCCGGATCGGGGTGGTGCAGACGGTGGGGTCATATTTCCTGCCACTCGTGATCCCCGATCTGCACCGGCAATATCCCAAGCTGGGTCTTTATATTCGCGAGGCGTTGCCGGACCTGTTGCTGCGCAGCCTCGAAGAGGGTGCGTTGGACCTGCTGTTCTTTCCCTTGCCGGTCAACCGCGTCGAGCTGGAGTCGCAGTCGCTGTTTCGTGAGCCCATTCACGTGGTGATGCCCGCCGATCATCGGCTTGCGTCAGAGCCCGAAATCGACCCGGTGATGCTGCGGGGCGAGACCATTCTGTCGCTGGAGCCGGGGCACAGGCTGCACGAACTGGTGCGCAAGATCTCCGAGGATTACGGGGTGGAACTGTCGCATGATTACGAAGGCACCAGCCTTGATACGCTGCGACAGATGGTGGCCACGGGGATGGGCCTGTCGCTGATGCCCGCGCTTTACGTGAAATCCGAGGTGGCGCATCAGGACATCGTCGTGGCGCGCCCGTTTCGTGGAACGGCACCATCGCGCACCATCGGGATGGTCTGGCGCAAAGGCACTTCCCGCGAAGCGGAGTTCCGGCTGTTGTCGACGCTGATCTGCGGATCCCTGAGCGCACGCGCGACGGAGATCACCGTGCTGGGGGATGTGTCACGCTAGATGTGGCGCGCAGCCCGACGTGACCAAGGCACCGGGTGAGTGGACCGTACCGGTCCAACTGCAATTTGCGAATTCCGGGAATTTTGGTGGAGCCTAGGGGGATCGAACCCCTGACCTCTTGCATGCCATGCAAGCGCTCTCCCAGCTGAGCTAAGGCCCCGTTAGTGCGCGTTCAATTACGCAAAGCCGGGGGCGGGATCAAGCGTGATTCCGCCCCTTTCGTAGAAATTAATCTTCGTCGTCGCCTGCAACGTCCGCGATGTCGTCCAGTGAGACGTTGTCGTCGTCATCGTCTTCCAGAACGTCATCGTCTTCGAGATCGACATCGACATCATCATCTTCCAGAACATCCGCTTCGTCCGAATCGTCAACCTTGGCCTTGCTCTGGCGGTCTTCGGCGTCTGCCGCGATCATGCGGGTCTTGCCTGTTTCAATCACGACCACTTCGCCGGTATACGGGCTGATGATCGGATTGGCGTTCAGGTCATAAAAGCGCTTGCCGGTGGTCGGGCAAACGCGTTTGACGCCCCATTCTTCCTTGGACATGGGTCATCCCCTTTATTGCGTGGTCATATCGACAATCTGCGCCAACTGCCATAACACCGACCTCGTGTCAAAGGCTTTAGGGCGCAGATCTCAACGAGCGGCATATGGGCGTCAGAACCTTTCCCGGCAACCCCGAAATTCCGTTGAAACTGCGGAAAAACGCGCGTGCCCGCCGCATGACGCTGCGTATCTCGCGTGTCGACGGGGCGGTGACCCTGACGGTGCCGCGCGGCGTGTCCGAACGCGAGGCGCTGGACTTCGCGGCGGAAAAGAGCGCCTGGGTCATCGGGCACCTGTCACAGCAGGCCAAACCCGAGCGGGTTGGGCCGGGGCACAGTCTGGACGTCGGAGGCCGATCATTCCGGATCTTGCAGGGCGAAGCCAAGCGTCTTCTGGTTCAGGACGGCCAGGTCCTGCTGCCCGCGCCCGAGGAAAAAGGCCGCGTCCATCTGCTTGCCTGGCTCAAGGAGCAGGCCCGGATCGAATTGACCTGCGCGTCCGATCTTTATGCGGAACGGCTGGGGCGGCGGTATGCGCGGCTGAGCCTGCGGGACACGCGGTCGCGGTGGGGGTCGTGTTCGTCAGCCGGCGCGCTGATGTATTCGTGGCGGTTGATTCTCGCGCCGAAACCCGTGCTCGACTACGTCGCAGCGCATGAGGTCGCGCATTTGCAGGAGATGAATCATTCCGTCGATTTCTGGCGCGTTGTGAATCGGCTTTACGGACCACACGAAGAAGCCCGCGCGTGGCTGCGGCACGAAGGCCCGAAGCTGCATCGTTTTCGGTTTGATGCTTGACCCGTCCTTCGGGTGTGATCACAATTCAGCATGAGTGCCCTGACCCGCCCCACCGAACCGACCCTTTCCGCGCATGACCGTGTCTATCGCGGTTTGCGCAACCGGATCATGTTCGGCCAGATGTCCCCCGGACACCAGCTGACATTGCGCGGGGTTGCGCGGGAATTCGATGTGTCGATGACACCCGCCCGCGAGGCGTTTCAGCGGTTGGTCGCGGAAGGTGCGTTGTCCATGTCGGCGTCTGGGCGCGTCTCGACACCCGAGCTGTCGAACGACCGGATCGAGGAGTTGGCCGCGTTGCGCGCGCTGATCGAGGTGGAACTGGCCAGCCGTGCCCTGCCGCGTGCGCATCTGGCGCTGATCGACCGTCTGCAGATGATCAACGGCACCATCGCCGACGCGATCTCTAACCGGGATGCGGTCGGGTATATCCGTACGAACCTTGATTTTCACCGGACCTTGTATCTGCGCGCTCAGGCGCCTGCGATGCTGGCCATGGCCGAAACCGTCTGGTTGCAGCTGGGCCCGACCATGGGTGCATTATACGGGCGGCTGCGGCGGACAGAAGCGCCGCAATTTCACCGCCTGATCATCGCTGCGCTGAAGGCCGGGGATGAACCCGGCCTTCGGTTGGCTGTCCGGTCCGACGTGACCCAAGGCTTGCGCCTGCTCACCGGATGACGCGCACTGGCTGCGTCAATGCGCCATGAACACCGGCACTTCGCAGGTTTCGAGCATGTTGCGGGTCGCCCCGCCAAGGATCGCCTCACGGAAACGCGAGTGACCATAAGCGCCCATCACGACCATGTCGGCATTGATGTCGGTGACATGGCGGCGCATCACGTCGGACACGCGCGGCATTGTCTTGGCCAGCACGTCAATCTCGACCTTCACGCCATGCCGGGCAAGGTATTGCGACAATTGCCCTCCGGGATCGGAGCGTGTCGGGCCGTGCTTGGGTGGGTCGATCACCACGATATGAGCAGATTGCGCCGTGCTGAGAAAGGGCAGGGCGCTGCGCACGGCGCGCAGGGCCTCGGCGCTTTCGTTCCATCCAATGGCGATTTTTCCGGGCAGTTTCAGTTCTGGCCCCGCGTCGGGCAGCACGATCACCGGGGACTGTCCTTCGAACAGCGCACCTTCGACCACAGGTTCCAGTTCGATCCCCCGGCCCTCGCCATAGGGGCGCGGCACGATCGCCAGATCCGCAAACCGGGAATGAGACGCGACGAACCGCGACACGTCAGCCAATTGGCAGACCGCCTCGGTCACACCCCAGCGCACGCCGGAATTTTCAAGCTGGCTCTTGGCGGCTGACGCAAGTTCAGATGCGTCCTCGCGCGCGTGATGTATGGTTTCCTGAAGCACGGCAGCGTTCATGCCGGCATAATAATAACCGGTCTGTGTGCGATCGACACCGATGCAGAGCACGTCAAGATGGGCATCGAGCGCGCTGGCCATGGCGACGGCCTGCGTGACTGTATCGGTCAATTGGGCCTGATCAGTTGTGACGGCCAGTATCGTTTTGAAAGACATGGTTGGCTCCCTTCGGTTGTATTTCCATTGGTCTCACCATCGTCCGAAGTCGCCCGACGCGCTTTGACACCCGTCAAACAAGTCCTGCAATTTAATTGATGCAGATCAAGGATAGGTTTGGCCAGTTCTCGCATTAAGGGCCCAGTCTGAAAACCGCCCGCGCGGCAGCCGAATCGCGCAGGAAAGACGAAGGGACAAAAAATGTTGAACTATATCAAGCTGATCGCGCTTGGTTTGATCACGCTCTTTGCGATGATCGCTGCAAGCTATGCGCGCGATTTGGCCTATCAGGTTCATGCCATTCTTATCATGGCGATATCTGCTGGGCTTTTCCTGTGGACTCTGCGGAACACCGATGAACCGGTGCCGGCGGCTGTTCTCGAAACGAGCTACATGGACGGGGTGATCCGCTACGGCGTGGTTGCGACGGCCTTCTGGGGTGTGGTCGGGTTCCTTGCCGGAACCTTCATCGCGTTCCAGCTGGCATTTCCGGGGCTCAATTTCGACTGGTCGGAGGGCTATGCGAATTTCGGGCGGCTGCGGCCGCTGCACACGTCCGCGGTGATCTTCGCCTTCGGCGGCAACGCCTTGATCGCGACATCCTTCTACGTGGTGCAACGCACAAGTGCCGCGCGCCTCTGGGGTGGCAACACCGCGTGGTTCGTCTTCTGGGGCTACAACCTGTTCATCGTGCTGGCCGCGACCGGTTACCTGCTGGGGGCGACCCAGTCCAAGGAATACGCCGAACCTGAATGGTATATCGACCTGTGGCTCACCGTTGTCTGGCTGGCCTATCTCGCGGTTTTCCTCGGCACGATCATCAAGCGTAAAGAGCCGCATATCTATGTGGCCAACTGGTTCTTCCTGTCCTTTATCGTCACCGTCGCGATGCTGCATGTGTTCAACAACCTGAGCATCCCCGTTTCGATCTTCGGTTCAAAGTCTGTTCAGGTCTTTGCAGGTGTGCAGGATGCGATGGTGCAGTGGTGGTACGGCCACAATGCGGTTGGTTTCTTCCTGACGGCAGGCTTCCTCGGCATGATGTACTACTTCATTCCCAAGCAGGCGGAACGTCCGGTTTTCAGCTACAAACTGTCGATCATCCACTTCTGGGCGCTGATCTTCCTGTATATCTGGGCCGGTCCGCACCACTTGCATTACACCGCTCTGCCGGATTGGGCCTCGACCCTGGGCATGGTGTTCTCGATCGTGCTGTGGATGCCCAGCTGGGGCGGCATGATCAACGGTCTGATGACGCTGTCGGGTGCATGGGACAAGCTGCGCACCGATCCGGTGATCCGGATGATGGTGATCTCGCTTGGCTTCTACGGCATGTCGACCTTTGAAGGTCCGATGATGTCGATCCGCGCTGTGAACTCGCTGTCGCACTACACCGACTGGACCATCGGTCACGTTCATTCCGGCGCCCTTGGCTGGAACGGCATGATCACCTTCGGGGCGCTCTACTTCCTGGTGCCCAAGCTCTGGAACCGTCAGCGGCTCTACAGCCTGAGCATGGTCAGCTGGCACTTCTGGCTCGCCACCATCGGCATCATTCTCTACGCGGCCTCGATGTGGGTCACAGGGATCATGGAAGGCCTGATGTGGCGCGAAGTCGATGCAAACGGGTTCCTCGTGAACAGCTTTGCCGACACCGTGAGTGCGAAGTTCCCGATGTATGTCGTGCGTGCCCTTGGCGGCGTGATGTATCTCGCTGGTGCCCTCATCATGTGCTACAACCTTTGGATGACTGTGAAGCGCAGCCCGGCGAAAGACGCCGTGGCCAGCTCTGCAGCTGTCGCAGCCGAATAAGGAGGCTTGGACAATGGGTATTCTTGACAAGCACAAGGTCATCGAAACCAACGCGACGCTGTTGCTGGTTCTCAGCTTCCTTGTCGTGACCATCGGCGGGCTGGTGCAGATCGTGCCGCTCTTCTACCTCGAAAACACCATCGAAGAGGTGGACGGGATGCGCCCCTACACACCGCTCGAACTGGCGGGACGGGACATCTACGTGCGCGAAGGCTGCTATGTCTGCCACAGCCAGATGATCCGCCCGATGCGGGACGAGGTCGAACGCTACGGCCACTATTCACTGGCGGCGGAGTCGATGTACGACCATCCGTTCCAGTGGGGTTCCAAGCGGACGGGCCCCGACCTTGCCCGTGTCGGTGGCCGCTATTCGGACGATTGGCATGTCGACCACTTGCGGGACCCGCAATCTGTGGTGCCGGAATCGGTGATGCCGAAATATGACTACCTCGAACGGAAGCTGCTCGATGGCCAGCACATCGGCGATCTGTTGGCGACCCATGCCTTTGTCGGCGTGCCCTACACCGAAGAGATGATCGACGCGGCGCGGTCGGATTTCCGGGCGCAGGCCGATCCGGACAGCGATGTCGACGGGCTGTTCGAGCGCTACGGCGAAAACGTCAACATCCGCAACTTCGACGGGCAACCGGGCGTTTCCGAAGCAGATGCCTTGATCGCCTACCTGCAAATGCTGGGCACGCTGGTCGATTTCTCGACCTTCACACCTGACGCAAGCCGCTGAGGAGGGAAACCGATGGAAACCTATACATTTCTCCGGGCATTCGCCGACAGCTGGATGCTGCTTGTCCTGTTCCTGTTCTTCGTCGGGGTGGTCTTCTGGGCCTTCCGACCTGGCAGCAAGAGCACGCATGACGATACTGCCAACATCCCGTTTCGGCACGAAGACAAACCCGCCACATCCAAGGAGGCGAGGCAATGAGCAAGAAGCAAGACGACGATCTTGATTATGAAACCACCGGCCACGAATGGGACGGGATCAAGGAATACAACAAGCCTCTGCCGCGCTGGTGGCTGTGGACCTTCTACGCGACGATCGTCTGGGCTGTCCTTTACACTATCGCCTATCCCGCATGGCCGGGCATAAGGGAAGCGACACCCGGATTGCTTGGTTACTCGACACGGGGCGAGGTGGCCGAGGAGATCGCCCGGTTCGAGCAAGCCAACGAGGCGATCAGCGTCCAGTTGGCTTCGGTCGAGCTGACCGAGATCGCGCAGGATCCGGACCTGAACCAGTACGCCCAGAACGCGGGCGCTGCGGTGTTCCGCACATGGTGTGCGCAGTGCCACGGATCGGGTGCCGCCGGTGTTCAGGCGGCAGGCTATCCGAACCTGCTGGACGATGACTGGCTCTGGGGCGGCGATATCGAAGCGATCCATGCAACCATCGCGCATGGCATCCGCAACGAGGAAGACCCGGATGCCCGTTGGTCGCAGATGCCCGCTTTCGGTGAAATGCTTGAAGCCGAGGAAATCAGCCAGGTGGTCAACTACGTGATGTCCCTGTCCGAAGAGCCGAATGACGCCTCCAAGGTGGCGGCTGGCGAGACCGTGTATCTCGACAATTGCGCGGCGTGTCACATGGATGACGGCACCGGAGACCGTTGGCAGGGCGCGCCGAACCTGACGGATGCGATCTGGCTCTATGGTGGGGATTACGAGACCCTGACCGAGACAGTGACCTATTCGCGCTTTGGCGTGATGCCGTCTTGGACGAACCGTCTGAGCGAGTCTCAAATTCGTGCCGTTGCGGCTTATGTGCACGGTCTTGGCGGGGGTGAAGCTCCGCCCGAGTGACCGCTGATCCAAGACACCTTGTGGCCCTTGAGCCACAAGGCGGGGCGCCGGTGCTTCTTTCTGTTCGCGCGTTTCGAAGCACCGGCGCCAATTTCAGGTTAAAGCCCTCTCCGACCGCGCTGCGCCCAACGTGCAGCGCGGTCGTTTTGTGTCGACCCAAGCCAAATGCGGGGCGACAGGGTGACGATGGGATCGATCATTTCCAATCTTCCCAGCGCTTGGGCGTCGTGGCGGTGCGCAGGTCTTCGCGGTACCACGAATGCGGAGTGTCTTTCTGGTGCCGGGTCGGGGAAACGCCGCTGGCGCGGAAGAAACTTTGTGCAAGTACAGTGAACATATCCATCTCCTTGGATCGCCGTGTGATGGAGCCATACTTGCTTTTTTGGCCGCTAAATGCGACTCAGGGATAAATTCACTATGTAAGCTGAGATTACATGATTGATTGGGGTCGCCTGCCGTCGCTGTCCGCCTTGCGGGCGTTTTGCGCCTTTGTGCAAAGGGGGTCCGTCACCGAGGCGGGTGTCGCGCTGAATGTCAGCCACGCGGCCATCTCGCAACAATTGCGCAGTCTTGAGGCGCATCTGGGCACGCCGCTTTTCGACCGGACCAGCCGGGCGCTTGAACTCACCGCGGACGGGCGCGACCTCGCCCGCGCGCTGGAGGATGGATTCGGTCGTATCGCCAACGGGATCGAAGCGTTGGCGCAGGCCGACACGCAACGCCCGCTGAACGTGGCCTGCACGCCCACATTCGCAAGCGCGTGGCTCATGCCGCGGCTGGCTGCGTTTCAGGTCGAATTTCCGGGCATCGACATGATCGTCACACCCAGCCCCGCGCTGACCGACCCGTCACCCGGCGCCATCGACGTGGCAATCCGCTATGGCAATGGCGGCTGGGCGGGATTGGAGAGCGAGCCGCTGATGGCCTCGCCGCTGGTCGTTGTGGGCGCGCCGTCCCTGTTCAAAGGCCAGATTCCCGAGAATCCCAAAGAGCTGATCGAGTATCCGTGGCTGGAAGAGCTGGGCACAACGGAATCAACCTCGTGGCTGGCGACACGGGGGCTGGTCAACGCGCGCCTCAAGTCGCGTACCGAGGTGCCGGGCAACCTGATGCTGGACGGGGCGCGCAACGGGCAGGGGGTCGCGGTATCTACCCGAATCGCGGTGGCCGAGGATCTGGCGTCGGGGCGTTTGATCGCCGTGTTCGAGGACAGGCTTGATGCGGGCTATCACCTTGTGACCCGACCGGGGGTGCACCGCGCACCGCTCAAGGCGTTCATGCGGTGGATCCGGCAGGCTGCCGCAAAAACCTGAATTAAAGATACAGTATTTGATGCAAGTCAAAGCCCGACTCCGCACAGCCTGAGAAAAGACGATCAAGCCAATCCGTCTTTGGGAGCCAATTCTCTCGTGTCTCAAGCAGAAAACACCACGCCACCGAAGCTATATGCTCCGCGCGAACCGATCTTCCCCAAGCGCGTCAAAGGGAACTTCCGCAGCTTCAAGTGGATCATCATGATCGTCACGCTGGGCATCTATTATGTCACGCCGTGGATCCGCTGGGACCGGGGGCCGCAATTGCCCGATCAGGCCGTGCTGATCGACCTTGCCAACCGGCGCTTCTTTTTCTTCTGGATCGAGATCTGGCCGCATGAATTCTATTTCGTCGCCGGTCTTCTGATCATGGCGGGGCTCGGCCTGTTCCTGTTCACGTCGGCGCTGGGCCGGGTGTGGTGCGGCTATGCCTGTCCGCAGACCGTCTGGACGGACCTGTTCATCCTGGTGGAACGCTGGATCGAAGGGGACCGCAACGCGCGGCTGCGTTTGCACCGGCAGGAAAAGATGGACCTCCGAAAGGCGCGTCTGCGGGTGACCAAATGGGTGACGTGGTTCTTTATCGGTCTCGCGACCGGCGGCGCATGGGTGTTCTATTTCGCCGATGCGCCGACACTGATGCGCGACCTGGTGACGGGGCAGGCGCATCCGGTGGCCTACACCACCATGCTGATCCTGACCGCGACGACCTTTTTCTTTGGCGGGTTCGCCCGCGAACAGATCTGCAACTACGCCTGCCCCTGGCCGCGCATTCAGGCCGCCATGATGGACGAGGACACTTTGACCGTCGCTTACCGCGAATGGCGGGGCGAGCCGCGCGGCAAGCATCGCAAGGCCGAAGGGTCCGAACAGCTGGGTGATTGCATCGACTGCATGGCCTGCGTCAACGTCTGTCCGGCGGGCATCGACATCCGAGATGGCCAACAGATGGAGTGCATCACCTGCGGGCTGTGCATCGATGCCTGCGACGAGATCATGGAGAAAGTCGGCAAGCCGCGCGGCCTGATCGACTATCTTGCCCTGTCGGACGAACCGCGCGAACGCGCCGGTGAAGCGGCCCGGTCGCCCTGGTTCCACATCTTCCGCATCCGCACGATGCTGTACACGGCCCTCTGGGCGCTTGTCGGCATTGGCCTTGTCTTCGCCCTGTTCATCCGCCCGGAAATCGACATGACCGTGGCCCCGGTGCGCAACCCGACCTTTGTCACCCTGTCCGACGGATCGATCCGCAACACCTATGACGTGCGCCTGCTGAACAAGCACGGCGAGGATCGCCCCTTCCGCGTCTCTGTGACCGGCCACCCGGCGCTGCGCGTGCAGCTTGAGGGCACACCTTACGAAACCGTCAATGTGCCTGCGAACCAGACCTATCTGCAGCGGGTCTACGTCGTGGCAGCCCCCGGGTCGGACCCTGCACAGGACGAACGCAGCGAGATCCGGTTCTGGGTCGAAGACCTCACCAATGGCGACCGCGCCTATAGCGACACCATCTTCAACGGGAGAAGCAACTGATGACACGTGAACGCACATTCACCGGCTGGCACATGCTGGCCATATTCGGCGGCTGTTTTGCCGTGATCATTTCGGTCAACCTGGCCCTTGCCTATTCGGCGGTGAAAACCTTTCCCGGACTTGAGACCAAGAACTCCTACGTCGCGTCGCAGAGCTTTGACGCGCGGCGGGCCGAGCAGCAATCGCTTGGCTGGGAGGTCTATGCAGAAGCGCGGGGCGGTTTGCTGATCCTGAGCATCAAGGACAGCGAAGGCCGGCCGGTTCAGGCCGGATCGCTGGACGCCGTGCTGGGTCGGGCGACCCATGTTCAGGACGACCGCAGCCCGGAGTTTTCCTTTGATGGCCGGGCCTATGTCGCGCGCGAAACGCTGGCGCCGGGCAACTGGAACATCCGGATGAAGGCCACATCGCTTGATGGCGTGGCCTTTGAACAGCGCGTCGTTCTGCACGTCGAAAGCTGATCGATGACCCTCGCCATGCGCCCTCCTGCCTCGGCTTGCCCTGCCTGTTCTGCCGCACCTGCGGCTGAGGCGCTGGCCGAGGCGGCCTTGCCTCGGGACGTCAATATCGTCCTGTCGCTGCCGTCGATCCATTGCGCCGCGTGCATTTCCGGGGTGGAGCGCATTCTTGCAGCCACCGACGGGGTCAAGGGTGCGCGGGTGAACCTGACGCTGAAGCGGGCGCAGATCGAGGCATCGTCTGATCTGACAGCTGACGATCTTGTCCGGGTGCTGGAAAAGGCCGGATACGAGGCGCACGAGCTGGACACCACTGCGCTGCGGGCGACGGATACGGACAAGGCGGGGCGCGACCTGCTGATGCGGCTGGCCGTGTCGGGTTTTGCCGCGATGAACGTCATGCTGTTGTCGGTGGCGGTCTGGTCGGGTGCTGACGGCCCGACGCGCGACATGTTCCACTGGATTTCCGCCGCCATCGCGCTGCCGACCATCGCGTTCTCGGCGCAGCCGTTCTTCAAACATGCCTGGACCGCGCTCAGGGCAGGGCGGCTCAACATGGATGTGCCGATCTCGCTGGCCATTGCGCTGGCTGTGGCGACATCGCTTTGGGAAACCTCGCTTTCCGGCAAACACGCCTATTTCGACGCGGCGATCACGCTCACGTTCTTCCTGCTGGCGGGGCGCTACCTGGACCACCGGACCCGCGCCGCCGCACGATCCGCCGCCGAGGAACTGGCCGCGCTCGAAGTGCCGCGTGTGTGGCGGGTGACCGAAACGGGCGAGGAACAGGTCGCCATGTCCGAACTGGCCGTGGGTGACCTGATCCGTGTGCGCCCCGGTGGGCGCATGCCGGTGGACGGAGAGATCATCGAGGGCCAGTCTGAACTGGACCGGTCGCTGCTGACGGGCGAAACCCGCCCGATTTATGCTGGCCCCGGTGCCAGTGTCAGCGCGGGCGAGGTCAACCTGACCGGTCCCCTGACCATCCGCGCCAGTACCGTGGGACGCGAAACCTCGCTGCACCGCATGGCCGATCTGGTGGCGATCGCCGAATCCGGGCGGTCACGTTACACGTCACTGGCAGACAAGGCGGCCAAGCTTTACGCGCCGGGGGTCCATATCCTGTCGGCTTTCGCGTTCCTAGGTTGGTACCTTTACACGTTTGATCTGCGCACGGCGCTGAACATCGCGGCGGCGGTTCTGATCATCACCTGTCCCTGTGCGCTGGGACTTGCCGTGCCTGCCGTGACCACGGCGGCTTCCGGCAAGCTGTTCCGCAAGGGGCTGCTGATCAAGGACGCAACCGCGCTCGAACGCATGGCGCAGGTCGACACGGTTGTGTTCGACAAGACCGGGACCCTGACCGCAGGCACGCCGGAGGTAGTGAACCTTGGCGACCATTCGCGCCGCGATCTGGGTATCACCCTTGCGCTTGCGGACGGGTCATCGCACCCGCTGTCGCAATCGCTGGCCAAGGCCATTCGTGACGCAGGCATCCCCTCGGCCAAGGTCACGGACATCACCGAGAGTCCCGGCCATGGCACGGAAGGGTCTTGGATGGGGCAGACGGTGCGCCTCGGTCGGGCAAGCTGGGTCGGCGGCGGTGAAAGCACCGAGACCTGCGCGTGGCTGCGGGTGGGCGATACCGTCGCCGATCCGTTCCGCTTTGCCGATCAGATTCGCGACGGGGCCGAAGCGCTGGTCGCGAAACTCGGTTCAGCGGGCTACGAGGTGATCCTGATGTCCGGTGACACCACCCCGGCGGTCGAGGCCTTTGCGGCCCGCATGGGCATTGCCAAATGGATCGCCGAGGCCCTGCCCGAGGACAAGGCAGCCAAGATCTCGGAGCTGACCGACGAGGGCAAACACGTGCTCATGGTGGGCGACGGTCTGAACGACACGGCTGCACTGGCCGGTGCCCATGCCTCGATTTCCCCGGCAAGCGCGCTGGACGCTGCGCGGGTGGCGTCGGATGTGGTTCTGCTGGGCAAATCGCTCGAACCGATTGCCGATGCGCTGGCGACATCGCGGATCGCAACAAAGCGCATCCGCCAGAATTTCACCATCGCCACCTGGTACAACATCATCGCTGTACCGCTTGCAGTGGCGGGTCTGTGCTCGCCGCTGATCGCCGCCTTGGCGATGTCCAGCTCTTCGATTACTGTGTCCCTGAACGCCCTGCGTCTGAGATAACCCGGAGGTTTCGATGAACGTTCTGGCCTACCTCATCCCCGTGTCACTGATCCTAGGCGGGATCGGGCTTGTTGCCTTCGTGTTCACCGTGAAGTCACGGCAATACGAAGACCCAGACGGGGCGGCGCAGCGTATCCTGTCGGATGATTACGACGACCATCCGAAGCCCTGATCCCTGAGGGTCAGCTTGGCCCGATCATGAAGCAGGTGACCTGACGGGCTTGCAGCCTGCGGCAGGCCAGATCGGCGGCCTCGCGGCTCAGACCCGTGAAATTCGCATCGAACCCGCGCGACCCGTTGACCACCTTGCGCAACGATCCGTCGAGTGTTGCCATCTCGGCCAGAGCCGTTGTCAGCAGCGCCTTTTCGGCCGCGTGGCGGCTCGAGAAACGTCCGACATTGATGCCCCAGTGACGCCCGCCCGAGGTTGAGATCCGCGTGACGACTTCGGCCTCGCGCGGCTCAACCGGTTGTGGGGTTGCTTCGCGCGGGGTTGTTGCCGAGGCCAGAACCAATGTCCTTGGGCGAACTACGGGTTTGACGGACGCGCTGGGGGCGATCTGATCTTCGGAGGTCGCCGCTTCGACGACAGCCTCCGGGACTGCAGCAGCCACAGCGACCCGCGCCGAGGTTTCCGCAATCTGCTGGATCTCGGTGGTCTGGACCTGTTCGAGGACCGACTGGATGTCCTGCTGCAATTCCGCGACCAGCGCATCCGGCAAGGCGGGTTCTGCCACGGGGCGGGCCACCGGGCGCAAGCTCGCCTTTACAGCCGCGGGCACAACGCGAATGGACTTGGCGCGCGTGCTGGTCGCCGGGACCTGGCTTTGGGCGATGACCGTTTCTGTAGAGGCCGTAGTGTCCGACCCGAGATAGGGCGGTCTGCTGGGTTTCCGCAGCGCGACCCGGCTGGGGGCCTTGCTGAACCCGAGGTCCATCAATTTGGCCACTTGCGCATTGCGTGACGCGGTCGAATTGCCGCCGAACACCGTCACGATGATCCGCTCGCCGCCGCGTTCGGCGGATGCGGTCAGGTTGAAGCCTGCAGCACGCGTGTAGCCCGTCTTGATCCCGTCGGCACCGGAATAGCTGTCGAGAAAACGCCTGTTGGTATGAGCAACCTGGGCGATGCCGGCGCTGTCGCTGCGGCGCGAGAAGAGGTTGTAGTATTGCGGATAGTCGTAAAGCACGTGACGTCCGAGAAGAGTCATGTCGCGGGCCGTGGACATGTGACCGCTCTCGGTCAAGCCGTGCGCATTCTTGAAGTTGGTGCGGGTCATGCCCAGCGCTTTGGCGGTGCGGTTCATCCGGCGCGCAAACGCCGCTTCCGATCCAGAGATTGCTTCGGCCAGAGCGGTGGCCGCGTCATTTGCCGATTTGATCGCCGCCGCGCGCACAAGATACCGCAGCTGGATTGTCGATCCTGCGCGCAGCCCAAGCTTCGACGGGGGTTCGGACGCGGCTTTCTGTGAAATCCGGACTTGGGTGTCCATGCTGATTTCACCGTTCTGCACGGCTTCGAACACGACATAGAGCGTCATCATCTTGGTGAGCGATGCCGGATGCAGCGGTGTGTCTGCATTGTCCGCATGGATCACCTCGCCATTGCGAGCGTCCATCACCATCGCCGCATAAGGGGCCGCCATGGCGCTGATCGGCAGCAGGACCGCCAACCATATTGCAGTGATCACGTACAGGCCTACACGGCCCGGCATTTTACGCCGTCCTGTCACGATATCCGCCTTCTCTGCCTCGAGCCGCCGAATTCTTCCGGTCGGCATTTTTGTTATATATAGCTTAACATACGAGAAATGACCGATAAAGCCTTAAATCCAGTATCTTTTTTCCAATTTTGGCAGGGTTTCGCCCAAGATGTTGGGGGTATTTCGATAACGCTTACTAGGTCAGCCATTGTGGCAGGAATGTGGCGCGGGCGTTCAGCCGATATCCGTCACCAGCGCGGGCAAATAACCCAGATCCTCAATCGCATGATAGCGGGGGTTCTGGGGGGCGTCGGCCTTTTCCAGATCCCATTCCAGGTCGTGCGGAACAAACACGCCCCACGCCCCGGCCTCGACGGCGGGCACAACGTCCGAGCGCATGGAATTGCCCACCATCATGGCGGCTTCGGACCCACCCGGAAGCGGATCAAAGATGGACCGATAAGTTGTCACCGTCTTGTCGGACACGATGGACACGTCGTCGAACAGTTCGCCAAGCCCGGATTGCGCCAGTTTGCGTTCCTGGTGCAGCAGGTCCCCCTTGGTGATCAGGACAAGCCGGTGGCTTTGGGCCAGAGTTTCGACCGCCATCCGGGCATGCGGCAGCAATTCGATCGGATGTGCGAGCATGTCCTGTCCGGCATCGAGGATCTTGCGGATGACATGACCGGGCACAGCGCCATCCGTGACGTCGATCGCGGTTTCGATCATCGACAGCACAAAGCCTTTCACACCGAACCCGTAATGGCCGATATTGCGTTTTTCCGCTTCGATCAGCCTGTCATGCAGCTGCGATGCGTCGGAATAGTCGGACAGCAAGTCCTCGAACCTGTCCTGGGTGAGTTTGAAGAAACGCTCGTTGTGCCAAAGCGTGTCGTCGGCATCGAACCCGATTGTTTGCAGCTTTCGCGTCATGGCAGGGCTTGCCCCTCTTTTCTCGCAGTCAGGACAGGTTATATAGAGCCATCAAGGATATGGAACCCGAGGTACCTACCCAAGCATGAGACACCTGTCGGCCAACACAGCTTCGTCCCGCCCCGCGGGAGGACCACCGTCGAACGATGACAACGATACCGGTGTCGTCGTCGAGACGCGTGCCAAGACGAAACGTCCGCCGCTCTACAAGGTTATGCTGTTGAACGACGACTACACCCCGATGGAATTCGTGGTGCATGTGCTTGAACGGTTCTTCGGCATGACCCACGCCCAAGCCTTTGAAATCATGCTGACCGTTCACAAGAAGGGCGTCGCGGTCGTGGGTGTGTTCAGCCATGAAATCGCGGAAACCAAGGTCGGGCAGGTGATGGATTTCGCCCGTCGCCACCAGCATCCGCTGCAATGCACCATGGAAAAGGAATAACCGGGGCGCTGTCCCGAGACTCCCATGACGTTAGCCAGATTAGCCCACGCGCTCGAGACAGGCGCCCTGACCCTGTCCGAACACGCGCGTCTCGTTCTGCTTGAACCGAATCCCGAGGCGGATCTCGGCGTTCTTGACGAGCACGACATCACCGTGCAGCAGAATTTCAAACCCGCCTTCGACCTTTTTCAGGCCATGGGCATCGAAGTCACGACCGAAGCGGCCGGGCCCGCAGATGTCGTGCATGTCACGCTGCCCCGCAGCCGGGATCTGGCGCGCGGTCTTGTGGCACAGGCCGAAGCGATTGCTGCCGGTGGTCTCGTGATCGTCGATGGCGCCAAGACTGACGGGATCGACCCGATACTGAAGTCAGTCAGGGACAAGGTTGCGATCGACGGCCAGGTGTCCAAGGCGCATGGCAAGATTTTCTGGTTCGACGCGGGTACGGCGTTTCAGGATTGGGCCCTGCCTGACCCAGCCCCTCTCGCGTCGGGCTGGATCACGCAGCCGGGTGTGTTTTCAGCGGATGGGCCCGATGCAGGGTCCGAGGCTCTTGTCACCGCGCTGCCCAAAACACTCAAGGGGCGCGGGGCGGATCTTGGTGGCGGCTGGGGCTTCCTGACCCGACACCTGCTGGCACTGCCCGGCGTCACCCATGTCGATCTGGTCGAGGCGGATCGGCGCGCGCTGACTTGCGCCGAACAGAACCTTTCTGACGACCGCCTTGCCCTGCATTGGGCCGATGCGACAACCTGGGGCAGCCCTGCCAGCCTTGATTGGGTTGTCATGAACCCGCCGTTCCATACCAGCCGGACACCCGATGCGGCGCTTGGTCAGGCGTTCATTCGATCTGCTGCGCGGCTGCTCAGACCCAAGGGCACGCTTGTCATGGTTGCGAACCGGCACTTGCCCTACGAGACAACGCTGGCCAATTCATTCGTCGAGATACAGGAACTGGACGGAGACACCCGCTTCAAGATATTGCAGGCGGGCCATCCAAGAGCCTCCGACAAACCCGGCCGCGCGAAACGACGCTGAGGGGGAAACGCAATGTCATTCTCTATCGAAGGCAAGACCGCCATTGTCACCGGAGCGGCGAATGGCGTCGGACTTGCCATTGCCCGACATTTTGTCGATCAGGGCGCAAATGTCATGTTCGCCGATATCGACGAGGCGCGGCTTGCGCATGAATGCGGTGCGATCACCGAAGACAGCGGGAATATCCGCTACTTTGCGGGCGATCTGCGCGAAAGGCTGACGCTCGCGAACCTGTTGTCCGCGACCATCGACTCCTTCGACCGGGTGGACATTCTGGTCAATGCCAGTCGACAGGTGCTGCCCTCCGATCCGCTGGACCTCGACGACACCACGCTCGAAGCCTTGGTTCTGCAGAACGTGACCAACACGTTCCGCCTGTCGCAGATGGTCGCCAAGCGCATGATCAAGCAATCCGCCGACAAGAAGGAGGGTCAGGCCGGTGCGATCGTGAACCTCTCCTCGATCGCGGCGCGCGTGACGCAGCCAGAATTGCTGGGCTTCTCGGTGTCGATGGCGGCGCTTGACCAGTTGACCCGCTCCTTGGCCGTATCCTTGGCCGAGTACCGCATCCGGGTGAATTCCGTCGCACTGGGCTCGGTCATGTCGGCCAGCCTCAAACAGGCGCTCAAGGATCATGACGGCTACCGTGAAGAGATCGAAGAAAACACGCCCTTGGCGCGAATCGCCAGCCCCGCAGAGCTTGCGCAGGCGGCGCAATTCCTCGCCTCGGAAAGCGCGGGATTCATCACCGGGCAGATCATGACCATTGATGGCGGGCGAACGCTTCTCGATCCGGTGAACGCCCCCGCCCACTAGGCGCTTTCATCGCGCAACCAAGCCCTTGGAGCGGCTTGTGATTCCCGCGTCGCGTTGTACTGTCCTGCCAGAAATATGGGACAGTGACATGACGGAAGAATTTGACATCGAAAAAGCCCGCGCCTCGGCATGGTTCCGCGACTTGCGCGACCAGATCGTTGCAGCGTTCGAAGGGCTCGAAGACAGCCACGACAGCGGACCATTGCGCGACGCAACCCCCGGCCGTTTCGAAGTGACCGAGACCAGACGCAGTTCCGAAGACGGATCGGACGCGGGTGGTGGCCTGATGAGCGTGATGCGCGGTGGGCGCGTGTTCGAAAAGATCGGCGTCAATGTCTCGACCGTTTACGGCACCTTGGGCGAACGCGCGCAAAACGCGATGGCCGCGCGCAAGGGCATTCCAGGCATGAAGGCCGATCCGCGGTTCTGGGCCTCCGGCATAAGCCTTGTCGCGCATATGCAGAACCCGCATTGCCCGGCGGTCCATATGAACACCCGCATGTTCTGGACACCGCATGCCTGGTGGTTCGGCGGCGGGTCCGACCTTAACCCCTGCATTGAATATGCCGAAGACACCCAGCATTTCCACGACACGCAGAAGCAGCATCTCGATCCGCATAGCGAGGCCCATTATCCGCGGCTCAAGGAATGGGCGGATGAATATTTCTACATCCCGCACCGGGGCCGGGCGCGGGGCGTCGGCGGGATTTTCATGGACGACCACAACACCGGCGACTGGGAGCAGGACTTTTCCCTGACGCAGGATATCGGCCGTGCCTTCCTGCCCGCCTTTGTGCCGCTGGTCGAAAAGCGTCGCGCGCAGGACTGGTCGGATGCCGACAAGGACACGCAGCTTGTGCATCGCGGACTCTATGCCGAATACAACCTCGTCTATGACCGGGGCACCAAGTTCGGGCTGGAGACGGGGCATGACGCCAATGCCGTTCTGATGAGCCTGCCACCCCTGGCCAAGTGGGTGTGACGCCTAGGCGTCCCGCCATGTTCCGGGGGCGATCCCGTCTAGTGACCATTCGCCCACGGACCACCGTACCAGCCGCAGGCAGGGCAGGTCGACATGGGCGGTCATCCGGCGCACCTGCCTGTTGCGGCCTTCGGTGATCGTCAGCCGCAGCCACGCATCCGGCACCGTCTTGCGGAACCGCACAGGAGGATCGCGCGGCCAAAGGTCAGGTGGCGCGATCTCTTCGACTGTGGCGGGGCGGGTTGGACCGTCTTTCAAAATCACTCCGCGCCGCAACTGGTCCAGCTGCGTATCGGTCGGGGTGCCTTCGACCAGCGCGAGATAGGTCTTGGGAGAGCGAAATTTCGGATCGCTGATCTTGGCCTGCAATTTCCCGTTGTCGGTCAGCACCATCAGCCCTTCGCTGTCGCGGTCCAGTCGCCCGGCGGGGTATACACCGGGCACGTCGATGAATTCGGACAGGGTGCGCCGCGCCGTGCCCTCGGTGCCGCTGTCGGTGAACTGCGACAACACGTCGAAGGGCTTGTTGAACAGGATCACTCGCGTCATGAGTTCTCTCCCCGTTTGGCGGCAAAGAAATCGACCAGAAGCTGCTCCGCCTCGGCTGCGCTGACGCCGTCGTAGACCTCGGGCACGTGATGGCATTGCGGATGTGCGAACACCCGCGCACCATGGGCGACGCCACCGGATTTGGCATCCCGCGCGCCAAAATAAAGCCGCCGGATGCGGGCATTCGCAATCGCGCCCGCGCACATCGGGCAGGGCTCCAGGGTCACGTAAAGATCGTGCTGGGTCAGGCGTTCAACGCCAAGAATCGCGCAGGCATCCCGAATCGCGAGGATCTCGGCATGGGCGGTCGGGTCGTTCAGTTCCCGTGTCCGGTTGCCCGCCGCGGCCACGACCGTGCCGTCCGCAGACACCACGACCGCGCCCACCGGCACCTCGCCGCGCGCGGCGGCTTCGCGCGCTTCGTCCAGCGCAAGGGACATATTCGAACGGAACACCATGCGCCCGTCATAGACCGCGCAATCGGCTTTCCCAAGGGGCTGAATTGGACTAAGCCCCTCGACATGACACAGAACCCGCCCCCCGGTGATCGCATCGCCAAAGTCATCGCCCGTGCCGGGCTTGCCAGCCGCCGCGACGCCGAGCAGCTGATCCTGCAAGGCCGCGTGTCCGTCAACGGCAAAACCATCGACAGCCCGGCGTTGAACGTCACTCCAACGGACAAGGTCGTGGTCAACGGCAAGCTTGTCGGCACCCCGGATGAGCCGCGCCTGTGGCTTTATCACAAGCCGGTGGGCCTTGTGACGACCACGAAGGATGAACAGGGGCGCGCGACCATCTTCGACAAGCTTCCCGAGGAGATGCCCCGCGTGATGAGCGTGGGGCGGCTTGACCTCAATTCCGAGGGCTTGCTGTTGCTGACCAACGATGGCGGGATCAAGCGCAAGCTCGAACTGCCCTCCACTGGCTGGCTGCGGAAGTACCGTGTGCGGGTCAAGGGACAGCCCAAGGACGAGAGTCTCGATCCGTTGCGCAAGGGCATGGTCATCGACGGAGAGCGGTTCCAACCGATGATCGTGACGCTGGATCGCCAGCAGGGGGCAAATGCGTGGCTGACGATCGGCCTGCGCGAAGGCAAGAATCGGGAGATTCGCCGCGCCCTCGCAGATGTCGGTTTGACGGTGAATCGCCTGATCCGGGTGTCCTACGGTCCGTTCCAGTTGGGCGACCTCAAGGCGGGTGCGGTGGAAGAGCTGCGACGCAAGGTCGTCAGGGACCAGTTGGGCCTTGAGGCACCCGTCGAGCAAAAGCCTGCCAAGCCTTTGAAAAAGAAAAGAAATGTGGTCGAGCGGAAACCGCGTCCGAACCGTCCGGGAAAGACTCCCTGAACTTTCCCTTTTAACGCCCATTTTCCGCCCGTTTTGGTGACGACAGTCACCTCATGCTGATCACGTTTTTCACCTCTGCTGTGCTTGTGACTTCGGTGCTTCTGGTTCTGTCGAACCTCGGCACGGTGGCCGATGACACATCCAAGGCCCTCCGGGGTGCGGTGCAGCGCATCCGCACGCATGGCGCGATGGCCTCGTGGGTGGCGTTCGCGATCCTTTGGCTCACCATTTTCGCACTCGGGTTCCTGTGATGCGGCGTTTGCTCACAAACTTGCTGGACAGCCGTCGCAGCGCGGCGCTCGGCAAGGCGGCCCCGGTCGAGGACGTGCCAGTCGGCTTCATGGTTCTTGCGACCTGTCCGTTGATCCTGTGGCTGCTGGACGGCACGGTTGCGGGCTTTGCGTCTGCCATCCTGATCATCGCGCTGTTCGGAGTGGGGCTTTTGTGCCTTTCCATCGGGCAAAAGGCGCATATCGCCTATGACGCACAAGAAATAGCCGCGCGGCCGAAAATCCCGTTCAAGATGATCGGCAGCACCATCGTTGCCTTGGTTGTCGGTCTTCTGGCCACCACGAAAATCGCGGCGCCTGCCGTGCCCGTGGTCATTGCGATGTCGACCTTCATTCTGTGCCTGATCTCGTTCGGCCTCGATCCGATGCGCGACAAGGGCATGGACAACCCGGTCACCAAGCTGCGCATCTTGAACACCCATCTGTACCAGGATTTTGATGATCGCTGCGAAGAGATGCTTTTGACACTGGCGCGTCTGCAGGACGATGACCTGTACGAACGCACACGGGTGACGGTGAACACCGTGATGGGGCTGTTGAGCACAATCGACGTGACGACATCCACCCTGCAGCGGATCGCGCCATCGGTCACAAAGCTGATCAACAAGATGCAGGCCGAGGTCACAGCGTTGGTCGAAGCACCAAGAGGCAGCGTGACTCCGTTCCAGCGGCGCAAGTTTCTCATCAAGATCCAGACTCTTGTCGATACGTTCGAATCCCGCGCCCGCAAAAGCGGCATCGGAAAGGGACGGGACAATTTCGAACTTCAGACAGACCTTCTGTTCAACCGCATGCAGCGGTATCACGCGGCATGAACCGACTTCCGGCGACTTCCCCCTAGTAAGCCCTAGGCACATAACTTAAGTTTTGTGCAACACTTGGGAAAGGGGGTCTCATGACCGGTGCCGGCCTGCAAAAAGTCAGCTACGCGCTGCTGCTTGTCCTGCTGTTCGGGATAGCCAGCGGCTGGCTCGGGGGGCTTTAGGCATGGCCCAACGCTTTGGTGGCAAATTCAGCCCGGATGGAACGACATCGCAGTCGACAAAAAGCGCTGCATCCAGCTCTTTCAAGGGCGCGACAGTGGATCCGGTCGGCGCACGCTCCAACATGCTGTTCGTCCCGCCGATCATTCTGGCCTTCACCTCGATCAATGAAGGTGCCATCGGCATGGGCCTTGGGCTGGTTGGTGCGGGTACGCTGCTGCTTGGCGCGTGGCTGCTGCGCGGCGGGCTGACGGCAGAAGCGGCGTACAACGCCCGCAAGGTGTCCCGTCGCCCCGCCTTTCCCCGCAAGATCGCTGCGGCTTTGTTGGCGGGCATTGGTGTCGGAATCGCCGCCTTCGCCAATGAACCCGGCCTGATCGCGCCTGTCATCTACGGTGTGGCTGCGGCTGTCTTGCATGTCGGCGCGTTCGGTCTTGATCCGCTGAGCGACAAGGGCATGGAGGGCATCGACACGTTCCAGCAGGACCGCGTCGCCCGCGCCATCGACGAGGCAGAAGCCCATCTTGCCGCGATGCGTGACGCCATCCGGCGGTCCGGTGACCGCAGCATGATCGCCCGCGTCGAACGGTTTGAAACAACCGCCAAGGACCTGTTTCGCACCGTCGAGGAAGACCCGAGGGATCTGACCTCGGCGCGCAAGTATCTTGGCGTCTACCTGATGGGTGCGCGGGACGCGACGATCAAGTTCTCGGATGTCTTTGCCCGAACCAATGACCCGCAGGCGCGCTCCGATTACGAGGCGCTTCTGGATGATCTTGAACAGAATTTTGCGGCCCGCACCCGCAAGATGCTTTTGGACGACCGATCCGACCTGACAGTCGAGATCGACGTGCTCCGTGAGCGCTTGCAGCGCGAAGGTGTGCGAATTGATCGTGATGTGAAATAGAGTAGAAATGTTTTGTAGAGGAAACCTCGATGTCTGAAACAATCCGCGCCAAAGCCCAGGACACGCTTGCCTTGGTGGAAGAAGTGAACGCCGTCATCCTGCCCGAACCCAAGGCGGCGGACGCCATCATCCCGCTGGGGCAGGCCGATCCCGCCCTCAGCGAGGAAATCAGATCCCGCATGGCCGAGATCGACATGACCGACACCCAGTCCATCGTGTCGTTCGGCTCCAACGCGCAGGCCGAATTGCAGGAAATCTCGCAGGCGATGCTGGCGGATGTCCGCAACAAGGATGTCGGCCCCGCCGGCGACAGCCTGCGTGGCATCGTCAGCACGATCCGGGGCTTTTCGGTTTCCGAACTGGATGTGCGCCGCGAGCGCAGCTGGTGGGAAAAGCTGCTGGGCCGCACCGCGCCCTTTGCCAAGTTCACGGCGCAATTCGAAAAGGTCCAGTCGCAGATTGACAAGATCACGGATGATCTTCTCAAGCACGAGCATACGCTGCTCAAGGACATCAAGTCGCTTGATCTGCTGTATGACAAGACCTTGCAATTCTATGATGAACTGGCGCTCTACATCGCCGCCGGTGAGGAAAAGCTGCAGTCGATCGACAGCACCGACATTCCGGCCAAGGAGGCCGAGGTTCAGGCCGCGGCCGAAAACGATCAGGTGATGAAGGCGCAGGAACTGCGGGATCTGCGCGCCGCCCGCGACGATCTGGAACGCCGGGTGCACGACCTCAAACTGACTCGTCAGGTGACGATGCAGTCGCTGCCGTCCATCCGTCTTGTGCAGGAAAACGACAAGTCGCTGGTCACCAAGATCAATTCGACGCTCGTCAACACGGTGCCGCTTTGGGAAACCCAACTGGCGCAGGCTGTGACCATCCAGCGGTCTGCCGAAGCGGCGGCTGCGGTGCGCGATGCCAATGACCTGACCAACGAACTGCTGACTTCGAACGCCAAGAACCTGCGCGACAGCAACAAGCTGATCCGCGAGGAAATGGAACGCGGCGTGTTCGATATCGAAGCGGTCAAGCAGGCCAATGCCGACCTGATCGGCACGATCCAGGAAAGCCTCCAGATCGCGGATGAAGGCAAGGCCAAGCGCGCCGCTGCCGAAGCCGAGCTCAAGAAGATGGAAGCCGAACTGCGCGACACCCTTGCCTCGGCAAAGGCGCGCAAGGATGGGATTGGCTCGACCACGGCCGCCTCCATGCCGGACGAGTAAGCGCGTGCTGAGGCGCGGGTTTCATATCTTTTGGTCCTGCGCCGCTCTCGCGGCTCTTTCGGCATGCGATGCGCTCATGATGGACAACCCGCCTGCGGACACCAAACCGCAGGCGCGCCCCGAACGTCCTGTCGAGGTCACACCGCCCGCGCCGCGCATGCCATCGGAGCAGTCACTTGAACTGCGCCGCTACTATGCGCGGGTCGAGGAAGACCTGTTGGGGCGGGGTTTGTTGCGGTTGGATGGCGGCGGTGTGGACACGCCCTATACCGACGAGATGCTCATCCGCAATTTCGAACGCATCGCCTTGGCCGAAGAATACGCACGCGGTGCCGGTCTGCAGCCCTCCAGCGGTGATTTGGGCGAGATCAAGAAATGGACGATCCCGGTGCGCGTCGGCGTCACATTCGGAGAGAGTCATTCAGCCGAGGATCAGGCGACGGACCGCGAAATCCTGTCCCGCTACACCCGTCGCCTGTCCGATGTGTCCGGCCACCCGATTTCGCTTGTGACCATGCAGCCCAATTTTCATGTTCTGTTCATGGGCGAAGACGACAAGACGCAATTGCGTGAAACGCTGGATCGCATCGCGCCGGGGATGGATGCATCGAGCCGCGCGATTTTCCTGAACCTGCCGCGCTCCATTCATTGCCTGGTCGTGGCCTTTGCCGACAGCCGGTCGAGCAGCGCGTACCGGCAGGCCGTGGCTCTGGTGCGGACCGAACATCCCGACCTGTCCCGCCGCGCCTGCATCCATGAAGAACTGGCGCAGGGGCTTGGCCTTGCCAATGACGACCCGAACGCACGCCCCTCGATCTTCAATGACGACGAGGAATTTGCGCTGCTGACCCGCCATGACGAGCTGTTGCTGAAAATCCTCTACGACCCCAGGTTGACCCCGGGCATGTCCGCCGACGAGGCTCGCCCGATCGTGCGCACCATCGCTCGGGAACTGACCGGCGGCGGACCCAGCTGATTTAACGGAGACCCATATGCCCATTTTCGATTTCCTGAGCGGCCAGTTCATTGATGTCATCCAGTGGACGGACAACACCCGCGACACGCTGGTCTGGCGCTTTGAACGCGAGGGCCACGAGATCAAGTACGGCGCCAAGCTGACCGTGCGCGAAGGTCAAGCGGCGGTGTTCATACACGAAGGCCAGTTGGCCGACGTGTACACGCCCGGTCTCTACATGCTCGAGACCAACAACATGCCGATCATGACATCGCTGCAGCACTGGGACCATGGCTTCAAGTCACCCTTCAAGTCAGAGATCTACTACGTCAACACGACCCGGTTCCAGGATCTGAAATGGGGAACCAAGAACCCGATCATCTGCCGTGATCCCGAATTCGGCCCTGTGCGTCTGCGGGCATTCGGTACCTATTCGGTGCGTGTGACGGACCCCGCGAAATTCCTGATCGAAATCGTCGGCACCGATGGTGAATTCACCATGGACGAGATCAGCTTTCAGATCCGCAACATCATCGTGCAGGAGTTTTCCCGCACCATCGCACGCGCGGGCATCCCCGTGCTCGACATGGCGGCCAACACCCGCGAGTTGGGCAAGCTGCTGGCCAAGGAAATCGCGCCGCCGCTGGCGGAATACGGTCTCGAACTGCCCGAGCTTTACATCGAGAACATCTCGCTGCCCCCTGCCGTCGAAGCCGTTTTGGACAAGCGGTCGTCGATGGGCGTGATTGGAAACCTGAACGAATACATGCAATTCCAGGCCGCCGAGGCGCTCGGCAATGACGGCGCAGGCGCTGCCGCCATTCAGGCAGGTCTTGGAGCCGGCCTGGGCATGCAGATCGGGCAGGCAGCCGCGCAGGCCGGTCCGTGGGGTGCCGCTCCGCAACAGTTGCAGGGTGCCGCACCCGTGTCGCGCCAGATGCCGCCACCGCCGCCCGTCGAGCATGTGTGGCACGTGGCAGAGAACGGCGAAACCAAGGGGCCGTTTTCCAAGGCGTCCATGGGACGGATGGCCAGCGATGGTGCCTTGACCCGCGACAGCTATGTCTGGACCGCAGGTCAGGACGGCTGGAAAAAGGCGGAAGAGGTGATGGAACTGGCGCAGCTATTCACCGTCCTGCCGCCACCCCCTCCCGGATCGTAACTGTCTGATACTCAGAGGATATTTTGAACCTTCAACAAACAGGCGCAGCTCCCTTGTCAGAAGACACGCTTACCGCACCCATGCAAGAACACCGGTTCCCCTGCGACCAATGCGGCGCGGACTTTCGCTTCGATCCGGAGAGCGGGCAACTGCTGTGCGATCACTGCGGCAACAGAAACGAGATCGCGGGGGCCGGTCCCTGGGCAAGCGGCGCCATTCGGGAGGTCGACTTTCAGTCCGCGATCAATGATCGCTTGCCGTCGCAGGAGATGGAAGAGACACGGGTTTCGAAATGTCCGAATTGTGCAGCGCAGGTCGAGTTCGATCCGGGTGTGCACGCAGCCGAATGCCCGTTCTGCGCCACCCCGGTCGTCACCGACACCGGCAGCAACCGGCATATCAAGCCCAAGGGCCTGCTTCCGTTTTCGCTTGACGAGACAGCGGCGCGCACCGCCATGACCGCATGGCTGGGTGGTCTTTGGTTCGCGCCCAACGGCTTGCAGGACTATGCGCGCAAGGGCCGCAAGATGACCGGGATCTACGTGCCCTACTGGACCTTCGATGCCGATACCCAGTCTTCGTATCAGGGTGAACACGGCACCGTCTACTACGAGACCCGCCGCGTCGTGCGGAACGGCAAATCAGAAACCGTGCGCGTGGCCAAGGTGCGCTGGCGCCCTGCATCGGGCCGCGTGTCGCGCTTCTTTGACGATGTGCTTGTCCTGGCCTCGCGATCCCTGCCAAAGCGCTACACCGACGCGCTGGAGCCGTGGGATCTGTCAGGCCTCGAGCCGTATCATCCGGAATATCTCGCTGGCTTCCGCGCAGAGGCGTACGGGGTAGAGCTTCAGGACGGGTATACCGAAGCGCGGCATCACATGGACCGTATCATCATGCGGGATGTGAAGTTCGACATCGGCGGAGACCGCCAGCGCGTGCATGACATCGACACGCGCATCTCGTCTGTGACGTTCAAGCATATCCTGCTGCCGGTTTGGCTGGCCGCCTATAAATACCGGGGAAAAAGCTACCGCTTTGTCGTCAACGGGCGGACTGGGGCGGTGCAGGGTGAACGGCCTTGGTCTGCATGGAAGATCACGTTTGCGGTGATTCTCGGGCTGATCCTTGCGGCGGGCGTCGGATATGTCGCGGCGCTGAACCAGTAGGCGTCAGACCAGCATCCCGCCATCTGTGTCGTCACCGGCCTCTTCGAGAAGCAGGGTCATGTCCGGCACCGTGACATGCCGCTTGCCTTCAAGCGTGATGATCCCGTCCTTCTTCAACGCCGACACCTGCCGCGACACGGTCTCGAGCGTCAGGCCAAGGTAATCCGCCATTGCCTCGCGGGTCAGGGGCAGGTCGAACGTCACCGGGCCATCGAGCCGTCCCATGTTCAGAGTCGCGTCGCGCCGTGCAATGATCGACAGCAGCGACGCAATCTTCTCGCGCGCAGTCTTGCGCCCCAGAACCAGCATCCATTCGCGCGCGGCATCCAGCTCATCCAGCGTCATCTGCAACAGGCGTTGGGCGATATGCGGCGTGCGCTCCATCAGGTCTTCGAAAGGGGCCTTGCGGAAACAGCACATCACCACGTCGGTGGTTGCGACCACGTCATAGGCTGCAGTTGAACGTCCCGGCCGTCCCACGAAATCACTGGGCAGCAAAAGACCCACCATCTGCGTGCGCCCGTCTTCCATGGTCTGGGTCAGTGTTGCGATTCCCGACACGACCGACCCCACGAAATCCATGCGGTCACCAGACCAGATCACCGTCTGTCCTGCCTCGAAGCGGCGATAATACTTGATGTCCTCAAGACGCTCCAACTCGTCCGTTTCGCACCGGGCGCAGACGGCGCGGTGACGGATCGGGCAGTCGTTGCAATCCTGCGTGACGGAGAGATGATCTTCTTTCAACATGGTTCCGGTCTTGATCTGTATCAAAGATGATTTTGGTTCTGTGATTTAATGGTATGCGCATGATAGCGAGAACACAACTTTCCCGTTTGGGACTATTCGACGCGAAGGTACCTCGGTATACGAGCTACCCGACCTCCCCTCATTTCAAAAACGACGTGAAACCGGGGGATTTCTCCCGCTGGATTGAGGCGATCCCGGAAAACTCGGACATATCGCTTTATCTGCATGTGCCGTTTTGTCGCCGCCTGTGCTGGTTTTGTGCCTGCCGAACGCAAGGCACCGCGAGCGGAGAGCCGGTTGCGGCCTATGTCGAAACGCTCAAGGATGAGTTGAAGCTGCTCAAACGGCATCTGCCGCGCGGCGTTCACCTGTCGCGGTTGCATTGGGGGGGCGGTACGCCAACATTGTTGTCGCCCGATCACATGCGGGATCTGTCCGCAGCTGTGCGCGACGTTGCCGATTTTGCGGAAAATTACGAATTTTCGGTCGAGATCGACCCGAACGAGATCGACGCGGCGCGTCTTGATGCCCTGTTCGACAGCGGGATGAACCGCGCATCCATCGGTGTGCAGGATTTCGACCCCGAGATTCAAAAGACGATTGGCCGTGAACAAAGCTTCGACACCACGAAACACGCCGTCGACATGATCCGCCACCGCGGCATCCAGAGCCTGAACGCCGATATCCTCTATGGCCTGCCGGACCAGACCCGCAGCAAAATCGTCGATTCGGTGCAGAAACTGCTGTCGCTCTCACCCGACCGGGTGGCGCTCTATGGCTACGCCCATGTGCCGTGGATGGCAAAACGGCAACAGATGATCCCATCCGACGCCCTGCCGCGCCCGGATGACCGGCTCAACCTCTTCGAGACCGCGCGCAAGCTGTTTGTCTGGGACAATTACGACGAGATCGGCATCGACCACTTCGCCACCAAGCAGGATGGTCTGTCCATCGCCGCCCGCAACGGCAAACTGCGGCGGAATTTTCAAGGCTATACCGATGACACGTCCGATGTGCTGGTCGGTCTTGGTGCCTCCTCGATCTCCAGGTTTCCGCAGGGCTATGCCCAGAACGCCCCCGCCACGTCGGCCTATACCAAGGCGATCCGCGCCCATGAGTTTTCGACAGTACGCGGCCACAGCTTTACCGAAGACGACAAGCTGCGTGCGCGGATGATCGAAATGCTCATGTGCGATTTCCGCATCGATACCGCCGAACTGGTACGTGACCACGACACGACCGAAGCAGAGGTGACCGCGATGTTCAGGCGCGCCAATGCGGAATTCGAGGACATGCTGGTCATCGACGAAAAAGGCCTGTTCGTCCCGCCTGATGCCCGTCCCTTGACGCGGATCATCGCGCGGAGCTTCGACGCCTATGACCTGTCCTCAGCGGGACACAGCTCGGCAATCTAACTCGCCAGATCGAACGCCGCCGCCATCAATGTCTTGGTATACTCCGTCTGCGGATTGGTGAACACGTCTGACGCCGACCCGTATTCCACCACATCCCCGGCCTTCATCACGATCACCTTGTGCGACATCGCCCGCACCACCTTGAGGTCGTGGCTGATGAAGAGATAGGCCAGATCGTATTTCCGTTGCAGGTCCCGCAGCAGGTTCACGATCTGCACCTGTACCGTCATGTCCAGCGCAGACGTAGGTTCGTCCAGCACCACCAGTTTCGGGCGCAGCACCATGGCCCGCGCAATCGCGATGCGCTGCCTCTGACCGCCGGAAAACTCGTGCGGGTAGCGGTGCATCGTCGCTGGATCTAGACCCACCTCGGTCATCACCTCGGTCACCAGTTCGCGGCTCGACCGGCCGTCCGGCGATCCGTGTACACCCAAACCCTCGGCGATGATCTGTTCGCAGGTCATGCGCGGACTGAGGCTTCCATAGGGGTCCTGGAACACGATCTGCATCTGGCTGCGCAACCGCCGCAATTCGCGGGTTGGCCAATCGCGCACGTTCTGCCCGCGATAGGTGATGCCGCCTTCCGACTGGATCAGCCGCATGATCGCCAGCGCCAGTGTCGTCTTGCCTGACCCGGATTCGCCCACGATACCCACGGTTTCACCCGCCCGGACGGCGATGGTCGCGTCATTGACCGCCTTCACATAGCCGACGGTGCGTTTCAGAAACCCTTTCTGGATCGGGAACCAGATCTTGAGGTTGTCTGTCCGCGCGATTTCTTCCGCACCTTCCTTGACCGGATCGGGTGACCCGGTGGATTCGGCACTCAGAAGCATCTGCGTATAGGGGTGCTGCGGGTTGGCGAAAATCTCGCGCGTCGGCCCGGTCTCGACGATCTCGCCATCCTTCATCACGCAGACCCGGTCCGCGATCTTGCGCACGATGGCAAGGTCATGAGTGATGAACAGCAGGCTCATGTCTTCGGCCTGTTTCAGGTCGGCCAACAATTTCAGGATCTGCGCCTGAATGGTGACGTCCAGTGCCGTCGTCGGCTCGTCCGCAATGAGCAGTTCCGGCCCGTTCGCCAGCGCCATCGCGATCATCACGCGCTGCCGTTGGCCGCCTGACAACTGGTGCGGATAGGCGCCCAGTCGGCTTTCAGGGTCACGAATACCCACCTTGTTGAGCAGTTCGATGATCCGGTCCCGCGCGGCGGAACCTGTCAGACCCTGGTGCAGCGCGATGGATTCCGCCAACTGCTTTTCCAGCGTGTGCAGCGGGTTGAGCGACGTCATCGGCTCCTGAAAGATAAAGCTGATGTCATTGCCCCGGATGCGCCGCAACTGCGCGTCGTCCGCGCCGACCATCTCTTCGCCATTGTAAAGCACCGACCCCGCAACCCGCGCGGAATCGCCCAACAGCGATACGGTGGACAGCGCAGTGACCGACTTGCCCGACCCGGATTCCCCCACCAATGCAACTGTCTCGCCGCGTTCGATGTGAAAGGACACGCCCCGCACCGCGGCCACGGTTTCACCGTCCTGCCGGAATCCGACACTCAGGTTGCTGACCTCGAGGATCTTGCTCATGTAAATGTCTTTCTCGGGTCAAACGCGTCGCGCACGCCTTCGAAGATGAACACCAGCAGCGACAGCATCAGCGCGAACACGAAGAACGCGGTAAAGCCCAGCCATGGTGCTTGCAGGTTCTGCTTGGCCTGAAGCGTCAACTCGCCCAGCGATGGCGCCGATGATGGCAGGCCGAAACCAAGGAAGTCCAGACCGGCCAAAGTTGAGATTGTCCCTGTCACGATGAAGGGCAACATGGTCAGCGTCGCCACCATCGCGTTGGGCAGCATGTGTCTGAACATGATCGTCGTATTGCTGACGCCCAGTGCCTTGGCGGCGCGGACATATTCAAGGTTCCGCGCCCGCAGGAATTCCGCCCGCACCACGCCCACCAAAGCGGTCCAGCCGAACAGCACTGTGAGAAACACAAGCAGCCAGAAACTGCGCCCCAATATCGCGAAGAGGATGATGATGATGTAAAGCGACGGGGTCGAGGACCAGATCTCTATGATCCGCTGGAAGATGAGATCCAGCCAGCCGCCGAAATAGCCTTGCAATGCACCCGCCACAACACCAACGACGCTGGCCAGCACGGTCACGATCAGGGTGAAAAAGATCGACAGACGGAACCCGTAGATCACCCGCGCCATCACATCGCGCTTGGTGTCGTCCGTGCCCAGCCAATTCTGCTCGCTCGGGGGCAAGGGAGCGGCACCTGGACGGTCTACCGGGGTCTGGAAGTCATACGGGATCACGGGCCAGATCGACCAGCCCTTGTAGAAATCCCCATCCAGAACCGTGCCCGCATCGACCTGTTCGATCAGACCTTCGGGATCGTCGAAACAGGCATCGAGCCCGCCGGTGCGGATCAGACATTTCACCTCTGGGTCGCGATACGCGGCCTCGGTTCTGAAATCGCCGCCGAAATCGGTCTCGGCGTAGAAGTTGAAGATCGGGGTGTAGAACTCGCCGCGATACTGCACGAGGATCGGTTTGTCGTTGGCGATGAACTCGGCAAAGAGCGACATGCCGAACAGCACGCAGAAAATGATCAGCGACCAGAACGCGCGGCGGTTCCGCTTGAAGTTGTTCCACCGTCGCTGGTTCAGGGGCGACAGGGTGAAGCGGCTGCGCACCGGCGCGACAGGCACAGCCGGGCTGGGTTCGGTCACGATATCGCGGTCACCCGGTTCGGGATTGGCGGCCATGCGTCAGCCCTCCCGCTTTTCGAAGTCGATGCGCGGATCGACCAGAACATACATCAGGTCCGACAGGATGCCGACCACCAGCCCGATCAGACCGAACACGAAGAGTGTGCCAAAGATCACCGGATAATCCCGCGCCACCGCTGCCTCAAAGCCAAGTCGGCCCAGACCGTCCAGCGAAAAGATCGTCTCGATGATGAGCGAGCCGGAAAAGAACACTCCGATGAACACCGCCGGAAAGCCTGCGATCACGATCAGCATCGCGTTGCGGAACACATGGCCATAAAGCACCTGGCGTTCCGCCAGCCCCTTGGCCCGTGCGGTGATCACGTACTGCTTCTTGATCTCGTCCAGAAAGCTGTTCTTGGTCAGCAGCGTCAGCGTTGCAAAGGCCGAGATGGTCGAGGCCAGAACCGGCAGGAAGATGTGCCAGAAATAATCCGCAATCTTGGCAAAGAACGGCAGCTGATCCCAATTGTCCGAGGTCAGCCCCCTGAGCGGGAATATCTGGAAATACGACCCGCCTGCAAAGAGCACCAGCAACAGGATCGCGAACAGGAAACCCGGGATCGCATAGGCCACGATGATGGCCGCGGACGTATAGGTGTCGAACGGTGTGCCGTCCTTGACCGCCTTGCGGATACCCAGCGGGATCGACACGATATAGGCGATGATCGTTGACCACAGGCCCAATGAGATCGACACCGGCATCTTTTCCAGCACCAGTTCCATCACGCCGATCGACCGGAAATAGCTTTCTCCGAAATCCAGCCGCAGATAGTTCCACATCATCATGCCAAAGCGTTCGACCGCGCCGATCGCCTCTTTCTCGCAGGCTGGATCATCCAGATTCGGCTCGCCGACATAGCCCTCCTCGCAGACGATCCGGGCAAAGCCGAACTCGATCTCCAGCGTTTCGATGAATTCCTTGGGCAGCCCGCGCGCGCCGATATAGTCGCTGTCGGAGCCGAATGTTTCCTCGACATTCTGGTTCCCACCGCCATCACCCGAGAACCCGGCGAACACGTCGCCCTCGCCCTGGATACGGGCCAGCGCCTGCTCGATCGGTCCACCGGGGACGAATTGCGTCAGGGCAAAATTGATGACCATGATCCCGAACAGGGTCGGAATGATCAGCAACAACCGTCGAAGAATATAAGCTCCCAAGGGTCAGTTACCTCAGCGCGCCAGCAGCCCGGAGGGCCTCGTATTTCTCTTCGTTGAACCACCAGAAATCCAGAACGCCCAAGCCCAGCAAGGGCAGGTCTTCGGGACGTTCGAACATGTCGAAATAGGCGATCCAGTATTCAGGCACGTACCCGGCATGGGCGACGATCCGTTCGTACCGAAGCGCGCGGTCCAGCGCTGTCAGCGCGGTGATTTCGTCCTCGCGCGTCTCCGCGTTAAGCGCGGCTTCGATGATCGCATCCACCACAGGGCTGCGCAGCGCCGACGGGTTCCAGGATGACACTTCCGCCGTCTCGGACCCGAAAAGCTGTTTCAGCCCTGTGCCGACGGTCGAGAAGGTCTGAACCGACGTCTGGATCATGTCATAATCCTTGTCGAGGAACCGCTGCTGCCCCTGTGCGGAATCCACCGCGTTTGCATTCACTTCGATGCCCCAGTTCCGCAGCGTGTTCACATAGGTCTCGATGGTGGCTTGCCGCGTGTCGTCCCATGTGGACAACACGAGGAAATCGAGCGTCATCTGCTGACCGTTGGCATCGACCATGCGGCCCTGATCGTCGACCGTCCAGCCTTCATCGGCAAGAATACGCATGGCCGCACGCTGGTTCCTGCGGTCGGACGGATCGTCCTTGTTCGAACTGTGCGGCATGACCGCCGGTTCGGTCAGCATGTCTTGCGGAACCACGTCGCCCAGCGACTGCAGGAACGCCAGTTCGGCCCCTTGCGGCACGCCTTTGGCTTCCCACTCCTGACCTTCGGCAAAGGAATTGCGCTGCGTGGTCAGGTCGAATTCCAGCGACTCGCGCGTCCATTCGAAATTGAAGGCCAGCGACAGCGCGTGGCGCACATTGCGGTTGTCGACCGGTGCGCGCAGCGTGTTGAAGACAACCCCGGAGTTGAGCGGCGCGGTCTTGTCGGGCAATTCCTCGCGGACGGCATGGCCTTCGTTGATCGCCGGGAAATCATAGCCCGTGGCCCAGCGTTTGCTCGATCCTTCGGACCGGAACGTATATTCGCCCGCCTTGAACGCCTCGAACTCAGCCGTGGCATCCGCGAAGTACTCGATGCGGATGCGGTCGAAATTGTGCCGGCCCACGTTCACCGGATGATCCCAGCCCCAGTAGTTGGGGTTGCGTTCGTAGACCACGTAGCGGTTGAACTCATAATCTCCGACCTGGTACGGCCCGGTCCCCATGGGCGACAGCACCGAGGGTTCATCCAGCCGCTCGCCGGTTTCCTGATACCAGTCCTCGGACAGCACGATCATGCCCCCCACCTGGCTGATCAGCGACCGGCGCGAGATGTCATCGACGAACTTGTACCGCAGCGTGAGGTCATCGATCACCTCGACGCCTTCGATCCGTTCGCTGACCGACCGCGAGAATGACCGGATGCCCTGTTCGAGGAACAGGTTGAACGTGAAGGCTGCATCCTGCGCGCGCACTGGCGCGCCGTTCCGGAACACCACGTCATCGCGCATGTGGAATACGCACCATTCCTTGGATTTCGGGTACTCGATCTCGCGCGCGATCAGGCAATACTGGTCGGTCAGCGAATCCGCCGGAACGGCCGTTCCGAACGCGTCACCCGCCAGAAGCGACTCTCCGACCACGTCCGAATTGGTCTGCGGATTGCCGCGCCAGGCCCAGCGGTTGAACCCGTCGAACGTGCCGCGTGCGCTCAGGGTGATCTGCCCGCCCTTGGGCGCATCGGGGTTCACGTAGTTGAAATGCGAGAAATCCGGCGGATAGAGCAGGTCACCAAAATAGGAATAGCCATGGGACCGGATGATCTCGTCATCCCCGCCATGACTTGCCGCGAAGGACAGAGTGCCCGAGGCACCCGCACCTGCCGCGACGGCGCTGCCACCCAGCAATTTCAGCGTTTGACGACGATTCATGTCTGCAAAGGAGGGCCGGACGCGTCTGTGGGGCATGTTCATGTCTCCGTGGCTCGAGTGTGCATCTCTGCATCCCTATGTAAGCTAAAGAACGAACTCGCCCACATTCAAGGTGAGAATGCGGGAGCCTCGGCCAAATGCCGAGGAAAAAACGTGATTGTGAAAAAGAAAGGCCGCCACCCGAGGGCAGCGGCCTGATCCGTCAGAGCATGATCCGTGGATCAGTCCGAGAATGTCGCGAGGTATGCGATGAGGTTTGCGCGATCTTCGGAGTCGGACAATCCGGCAAAGCCCATCGACGTGCCGGGGGCCCAGCCGCGCGGGTTCTCGATGAAGCGGTAGAGGTTTTCCACGGTCCACACGTCGGCCACTTCGCTCAGCGCCCCCGAGTAGTTGAAACCCTCTGCGATGCCGACGTCACGACCCACGACGTTATAGAGATACGGTCCGGCGCGGTTTTCGCCAGCTTCCAGCACGTGGCACGCGCGGCACTTGCCCCACTGGCGCTCGCCCGCCGATGCGTCTGCTGTTTCGAGAAGCGTGTCGAAGTTGACTTCGGCGACAGCCTCTTCGGTCTCGGCCTCGTCCTCACCCGTCTCGATCACATAGACCGCAACAGCTTCACCATGGTCGCCGCCGACGTGATAAAGAGTCTCGGCTGCCCATTTGCCCAGAAGGAAGATCAGAAGCGCGCCACATAAGCTGCCGACGATCTTGGTGAAGGTCATTGTATCCAACATTGTGTGCGTACCCGTCCGCTAGTGTTTCCTGCATGTCGCGCGGGTATCTATTGCTTCCCCTTCCGCAAGGCAAGGTGTAGAAGCCGCGACCAAACGCCCGGTGGGCCAGAATTGTCGGAGTCCGCATGACCAACGCCATCGCTTTCCAGGGGGAATTGGGTGCCTATTCCCACGAGGCCTGCCGCGACGCGCGCCCTGATATGACGCCTCTGCCCTGCCGCACCTTCGAGGACGTGATCGCTGCGGTTCAGACCGGCAAGGCCGATATGGCCATGCTCCCGGTTGAAAACACGATCTATGGCCGGGTCGCCGACATTCACCGCCTGTTGCCCAAAAGCGGGCTCAAGATCGTCGATGAAGCCTTCGTGCGCGTGCACATCAACCTGCTCGCCGTGCCGGGTGCCAGGCTTGAAGACGTGACCGAGGCGCATTCACATCTGGTGCTGCTGCCGCAATGCGCGACCTTCCTGACCAGGCATGGAATCCGTGGGCGGGTGAATGCCGACAACGCGCGTGCAGCCCGCGAAATCGCCGAACGCGGCGAGAAACACGCAGCCGCCCTTGCCAGCGAGCTGGCAGGAGAGATTTACGGCCTGAACGTGCTGGCCCGCCATATCGAGGACACCGACAGCAACACGACCCGTTTCCTGCTGATGGCCCGTGAGGGCGACACCACGCGGCGTGGCGATCACGGCATGATGACCACCTTCGTCTTCCAGGTCCGCAACATTCCGGCGGCGCTCTACAAGGCGATGGGCGGTTTCGCGACGAATGGCGTGAACATGACCAAGCTGGAGTCGTACATGGTTGACGGATCGTTTACCGCGACGCAGTTCTATGCCGATATCGAAGGCCACCCCGATGATCCTGCCGTGGATCGCGCGCTGGAAGAGCTGGATTACTTCACCGACATGCTGAACATCCTCGGCACCTATCCCCGCGACCCCCGCCGCGACTGAAGCGCGCGCCTCAACCTGCCTTCTGTCGCGCTTCCCGATGCCAGACATACAGGCCTGCCGAAGCGATCACGAGGCTGCCGACGATTGTCCAGAAATCCGGAATCTCGGAGAAAAAGATCACGCCCCAAAAGGCTGCAAACGCAAGCCCGGCATAGGAATACGGGGCCAGCATCGCGGCTTCGCCGATTGAAAACGCCCGTATCAGCGCAAGCTGACCTATGGTGCCTGCGACAGCCACGATCACCATCAGTGCAACATCCGTTGCATTTGGGGTCTGCCATTGAAACGGCACGAGAATGCTCAGCAACACGGTGCCAACGAACCCGGTGTAGAAGAGCGATGTCCAGACATCCTCATCCGCACCGACGCGACGGGTGAGCAAGGCATAGGCCGAATAGCAGACGGCAGCGCCAAGCGGGAAAAGCGCCGCCGCACTGAAAACGTCGCTGCCGGGCCGAATGATGATCAGAGCCCCGATCATCGCTGCGACAATGCCGGCAACCCGCCGCACCCCAAGTTTTTCGCCAAGAAACAGCGCAGCACCCAGAGTGACGAGCATGGGATTCGTGGACATCAAGGCGGCTGCATCCGACAGCGGGATCAAGCTCAGGCCGGTAAAGAAACATGCCGTTGCGCTCATCAGCAGAATGGAGCGCAGGAACTGGAAGCCCGGGTATTTCGTGCGCACCACGGTTGTGAGCCTTGGCAGCACCAGCACGAACACCAGAAGCATCTGCCCGGCATATCTCGCCCACAATGCGGGAAGCACCCCGACGTTCGGAGCCAGCGCCTTGACCGTCGCGTCCATGATCGAAAAGCAGAAGATCGCGGTGATCATGAGAAGGATGGCACGGTTTTGTTCTGTCATGCTGCGCTTCAATTTAATCCAATGCGAAGCATGTCACTCTGCGCCTGTCCGGATTGCCAAGGATCGTTTCGCTTAGCACATACAGGCTTGCACACAAGCTCGGGCGCGTGAAGCAGGTGATAACACTGCCCGTGGCTTCACCAATTCTTGACGGTTTGCAAACTTTGACGCGCCATTAACCGGGTTTGCAAAGTCAGGTCCGGATCGGACCTATTGTTTCGCCGCGAAACATTCAGATCAACAACCCAGCTGCCCCCTCGAGCCGCAGCAGCGCCACCTTGGTCTCGATCCCGCCATCGCCGGAATAGCCACCCAGCCCGTTTGACCCAAGCACCCGGTGGCAGGGGATCAGGATCGGGAGCGGGTTGCCCCCGCAGGCCTGCCCGATCGCCTGCGCCGTAACGCCCAGCACTGTTGCAAGATCGCCATAGGTCCGGGTCTCGCCAAACGGAATGGCCGACATCGCGGCGCAGACGGTGCGCTGAAAGTTGGAGCAGGTCAGCCGGATCGGCACCGTGAAATCCTGCCGCGTCCCGGCGAAATATTCCGACAGTTGCACCGCCGCCTGCCGCAGAACCGGCGTGCCATCCTGCCGCCCGTCCCGCCATTTCAGCGCAGTCACCCCCACAGCATCCGACACAAGCGTCAGCGGGCCGAAGGGCGAATGTACGGACTGTTCGAAGCGGCTCATGGCTTCAGGCCCAACCGGATCGGCCCCTTGGCCTCCACCGGGTCGACGGCGTTGCCTTTCTGCGTTGCCACCAACGGCAATGTCGCCGCGACGCGCCGCACCTCGGGCATCAAGGGGCGCCAGTCGTCAGACAGCCTGCGTGCGGCTTCAGAGGGGCAAAAGGTCTTGCCGACCCCGCGCTGATGCGCGAGGTCGAGCAGGACATCTGCGATGACGTTATCCGAGGGCGTCATCGCACCGCTGGCAGGTGCCGGGATGCTGGTGCGTGCCCACATCCGGCAGGATCTTCCAGCAGCGCTGGCACTTCTCGCCTTCGGCTTTTTCGAACACCACGCCAACACCCGCAACCTCGGGAAGGCGGAACGCCTCTGCCGGGGCCGGATCGCCGGTCAGGCTGATCGCGGAAGTGATGCAGAGATCGTCAAAACTGACCGATTTCAGCGCCTCCAGCATCTCGGCATCGTCGATATGCACCACCGGTGCCGCTTCGAGAGAGGCCCCGATCACCTTGTCGGTGCGCTGCACCTCCAAAGCCGCAGTCACCGCACGGCGAGCGCGGCGTACCTTGGCCCATTTCGCGGCCAGCGCCTCGTCTTTCCACGATGCGGGCGTTTCCGGGATGTCCTGCAGATGGATCGAGCTGTCCTCGCCGGGGAAGCGGTCGAGCCAGACATCCTCCATCGTGAAGACCAGCACCGGGGCCAGCCACGTGGTCAGGCGGTGGAACAGAAGGTCCATCACCGTCCGCGCGGCACGGCGGCGTGCTGTGTCGCCGTCACAATACAAAACGTCCTTGCGCACGTCGAAATAGAAGGCCGACAGCTCCACGGTGCAGAAGTTGAACAATTGCTGGAACACCCCCTGGAAGTCGTAGGCGGTGTAGCCGTCACGCACCATCTCGTCGAGTTCGGCCAGACGGTGCAGCACATACCGCTCCAACTCGGGCATGTCCGCAGGTTCAACCCGGTCCGATTCCTCGAAATGCGACAGTGCACCCAGCAGGAACCGCATCGTGTTGCGCAGGCGACGGTAGCTGTCGGCGACGCCCTTGAGGATCTCCGGCCCGATGCGGAGGTCGGCGGTGTAATCGGCCTGTGCCACCCAGAGGCGCAGGATGTCCGCGCCGTACTGCTTGGTCACGTCCTCGGGGGCGACGGTGTTGCCCAGCGATTTGGACATCTTGTTGCCCTTCTCGTCGAGCGTGAAGCCGTGGGTCAGCACGCCGCGATAGGGCGCACGGCCCTGCGTGCCGCAGGACTGCAGCATCGACGAATGGAACCAGCCCCGGTGCTGGTCGGTGCCCTCGAGATAAAGATCGGCCAGACCGTCTTCGGACCCGTCCTCGCGGTCGCGCAGCACGAAAGCGTGGGTCGAGCCTGAATCGAACCACACGTCGAGGATGTCGAACACCTGGTCCCATTCGCTGGGATCATAGTCGTTTCCAAGGAACCGCTCTTTCGCGCCGGGCTTGTACCACGCATCGGCGCCCTCGGCTTCGAACGCCTCCAGCACCCGCGCGTTCACGGTCTCATCCCGCAGCAGGTAATCGCTGTCCGTGGGCATGGCACCTTTCTTGACGAAACACGTCAAGGGCACACCCCATGCGCGCTGACGCGAGAGCACCCAGTCGGGCCGCGCTTCGATCATCGAATAGAGCCTGTTGCGTCCGGTCTGCGGCGTCCATGTCACCAGTTGGTCGATGGAGGTCAGCGCGCGCTGCCGGATCGTCGTGCCATAGGTGTCCTGCCCGTCGCCCACGGGCCGGTCGATGGCGGCGAACCATTGCGGTGTGTTGCGGTAGATCACCGGCGCCTTGGAGCGCCAGCTGTGCGGATAGCTGTGCTTGATCTTGCCGCGCGCCAGCAGGCCACCGGTCTCGATCAGCTTGTTGATCACGGCGGTGTTGGCGTTGCCCTCCTTGCCCTTGCGGTCAAGGATGTAGGTGCCGCCAAAGAAGGGCAGATCGGCGCGGAAGCCGCCATCGTCCATCACGTTATACGTGATGACCTGCTCCAGCATGCCGAGATCGCGGTAAAGCTCGTATTCCTCCATCCCGTGCGACGGCGCGCAATGGACAAAGCCGGTGCCTTCGTCTTCGGTCACGAAATCGGCGGCGCGGAAATCGCGCGGGTCGTCCCATTCGCCGTTCCCGCCGTCTGCACCGGCCAGCGGATGTGCCAGCGCCATCGCGGCAAGCTGATGCGAGGTCACGTCACACAGGCGGCGATACATGCCATCGTCCAGTCGCGCCCGGCGCATCACCTCGCCAGCCAGCTTGTCGGCAAGGATATAGCGGTCGCCAATGCGCGCCCAGCATTCCTCGGGGCGGCCAGTGATCTCGTAGAGGCCGTAGGAGATGTCATCACCGAACACGACCGCCTTGTTCGACGGGATGGTCCAGGGCGTTGTCGTCCAGATCACCACGTAGGCACCCATGAAGGTGCCGCGCATCTTTTCCAGCGTGCGGATCACGTCGGCGCCCGCGTCGACGTTTTCCTCTTCGCCGGCACGGTCCATGTCAGGCATGTCGAAATCGGTGACGCGGAACTTGACCCAGATCGTGTGGCTTTCCTTGTCGTGATACTCGACCTCGGCCTCGGCCAGCGCGGTCTTTTCCACGGGCGACCACATGACAGGCTTGGACCCCTGGTACAGCGTTCCGGTCATCAGGAATTTCTGGAACTCCTCCGCGATGATCCGCTCGGCGCGAAAGTCCATCGTCAGATAGGGTTTGTCCCATGTGCCGGTGATGCCAAGGCGCTTGAACTCGTCGCGCTGGATATCGATCCAGCCTTCGGCGAACTTGCGGCATTCCTGACGGAAATCGACAACATCGACCTCGTCCTTGTTCTTGCCCTTGGCGCGGTACTGTTCCTCGATCTTCCATTCGATGGGCAGGCCGTGGCAATCCCAGCCGGGGATGTAGCGCGCATCGCGCCCCATCATCTGCTGGGACCGGACCACCATGTCCTTGAGGATCTTGTTGAGCGCGTGACCGATATGCAGGTGGCCGTTGGCGTAGGGCGGGCCGTCATGGAGCGTAAACGGCTTGCGGCCCTCTGCCTTGTCGCGAAGCCGGTCGTAAACGCCCATCTTGGCCCATTTTTCCAGCCATGCCGGTTCGCGGGTGGGCAGGCCCGCGCGCATCGGGAAATCGGTTTCGGGCAGGTTCAGCGTGTCTTTGTAATCAGGTGTTTCGGCGCACATTTGGAGCGTCCTCGGGGTTCGGATCAGGGGGATGTGAGAGGAGCGGCGCGGGTGTCCATACGCCTTGTCCCGGCGGCTCGTATCGTTAGAGCGCCGGGCATGTAATTCGAAGGATGATCGCGATGCGGTGCGTCATGCGGCGCGTTATAGGAGCGACGGGCTGCGACGTCCAGAGGTCTGAACCATGGCAAAATTTCGCCCCGTGACAGATCGGGGTTCTGCAAGTTTCCGCCGGTTGGCACATTGTCCGGACAGAATGCAGGAACTTGCCGAAGCGACACCGCTCATCCGGCTGCATCATGCCAGAAAACCCAGTTTTCGCAACGCATCCGTGCGGTCGCGCATTTCTTCTGCATCATGCCATGGCGTCGGGACTTTGGTGTTTGCCGTGTCCGACTGTCCCGGCCCGCAAAAAAGAGGAGAAGACCATGATCTACGAAAGCACTGACTATCGCAATCCGAACGACCCCGCCCGCCGAGGTCATAAGCCGATGCCGGGCGACCCCCTTGACCCATTGGACATACCGGGCGGAGGTGGCTCTGCCAAAGGCCCTTTGATCGGTCTTGGTGTGATCCTTGCTGTCATCGTACTGATGGTTGCTCTTGCTTACGGGGCTGATCCGGAGGAGGCCGCGCCCGGTGTGGACAGTGGTACCACCCAATCCATTCCCAGTGATGGCACGTCCGGTGGCATCCCGGTCGAACCGGCACCTGCACCGCAGCTTGGTGAATGAGCGGGCAGATGATGCCTCTTGACCGGCTTGTGCACCCCGTTCCAGCCCCGGAGCGGGGTGCGATGGTTCACACGTTGAACAGCGTTCCCACGAAATACGCGATGGCGGCGGCGGTTCCGCCGATCAGCAGCGTTTCCAGACCGGATCGCCACCACGGTGCCAGTGACCAGCGCGATTTATACGCGCCGATGCCAAAGAACGTGGCCAGCGTCAGGATGGTCGAGATGCGGAACGCGTCCTCCAACCCCAAGAGGAAGGGCAAAAGCGGGATCATGCCTGCGGCAAGAAACGCCGCGAAGGTGGCCCATGCCGCCCGGAGCGGGTGCGGATCGACCGAGGCCAGACCGTATTCGCCCTCGAGCATCATCTGCACCCATTGTTCGCGGTTTTGCGAGATTTGATCGACCGCGCCGTCAAGCGCCTCGCCCGACAGGCCCTTGCGGCGCAGGATTTCGCGCAGCTCGCGCTTTTCGCCCTCGGGGTATTTGCGGATATGGCGCTCCTCGATCTGGCGGAGCCGGCTGGCGTCATCCAGTTCGGCCTTGGTCCCGGAATAGTTTCCGGCGGCCATGGAAAACCCGTCTGCCAGCACGTTTGCGATGCCAAGCGCGATGATGACCCAAGGCGACAGCCCCGCGCCCGCGACGCCAGCAACAATGGCGAAGGTCGTCACCGATCCGTCGATGGCCCCGTAGACGGTGTCGCGCAAATAACCGCGCCCGGCGGGGGCGTTGATGCGGGCTTCGACTTCAGCCTGGCTGTGGCCGTGATCGCCTGGGTGTTGGTCCATAATTGTCAGCATGTGGCACGCGGGGCCAAGCTGCAATGGGGTTGATCAAATTCTGGATCAGCGCGTCTTGGTGGCGAACAGTCCGGACAGCGCGGTCTTGACGATGGAACGGACCGACGGACGTTTGCCAGAGGCAAAGGGCAGTGGGCGGCAGACCTCGATCGCTGCGACACCTACGCGGGCGGTCAGCGCGCCATTGACGAGCCCCTCGCCAAAGCGCCGCGACAGCTTGCCGATGATGCTGCCACCAAGGATCGGCTCCAGCATGTCGTCGCCCACGGCAACGGCGCCGGTGGCCACCAGATGCGACAGCACAGCGCGGGTCAGACGCCAGCTTCCCAAGGTGCCGGAACGGCCGCCGTAGATCTCAGCAATGCGTCGGATCATGCGGATGTTCGCCCCAAGGGCCGCCACCACATCGGCCAGTGCAAGCGGCACAAGGGCGGTGACTGTCGCGACCTGCCGTGCGGCAGCCTCGACCTCGCGCCGTGCGGCGGCGTCCAGAGTGCCAAGCAGCTCGTGATCCGCCAGCGCGATCAGGGCGGAGGCGTCGAACATGTCCGCCTCGCGGTCCTTCAGGCGGTCACGTCCCCATTTCGTGTCATCGCGGGCCGCGTAGAGGTCGGTCAGATCCTTCACCACTCTGCGGGCGGCGGTAAGGTCCTCACCGGCAAGCGCTGCATCGGCGGCGTGCTGGATGCGGTCGATCCGGCCCAGACGGGCGAAGGCCGACAGCTCCTTGACCACGATCATCAGGACAACCAGCAGGAACGCCGCGAACAGCGCCGCAACCGCGTAGCCGAGGTAGAGATTCTGGCTCACCAGACCGGTCACGAAATTCCAGGCGGCGACAGAGGCGACCGTGGTGATCAACAGCACCAGCAACGACCAGAACCACCGCGCGAGCCGCGACACGGGGCGCGCGGCAAGGGCGGCTGCGGTCATCATCGCCTGTCCCTGCGGCGCCGGTTCCAGCGTATCGGGCACCGGGGGTGCCTCGGCCGGGGTGGGGGCGGGGGCGTCATCGTCCAGATCGAACAGGACCGGGCCTTTGGACTTGGTCATGGCTGTGTCCTTTGCCACTGGTAGCGGATGTCGGGCAGGCCTTCGTCATTGCCCGCGCCATCGGTGCGGTCCGTCTGGGCGAAGCCGTGCCGTTCGTAAAACGCTTGCGCGCGGGTGTTGGCCTGAAAGGTCCAGAGCGTCAGGTGATCGTGGTGCTGCATCGCATCGGCCAGAAGGCGCGTTCCGATGCCCTGACCACGCGCGTCGGGGGCGATGTAGAGTGCGTGAATGTCGTCCTTGTCGCGCGCCAGAAAGCCGGTGATTGTTTCGCACTCGGAAACAGTGACCCAGCCTCTCTGCACCATCATGTCGGCATGGGCGATGTCCTCGGCGCGGGTGTGAATGCGCGGCATCCACGGGGTCTCGTCGATCCACGCCGACAGGATCGCGCCGACGCGGCCCGCATCGAGCGGAGTGGCACGGCGCAACACGGTCACAACCGATCTCCGATCAGGAACTGTGCCGCGCGATCAAGCCGGATGTGCGGCGGGCCTTCACCGGGTTTCAGGCTGAGCTGCGCAGGAGCAAAGCGCATGATCTGGTAGTCCTGATCGAGCCATTTTTCCGCACCGTCGCGGGCTGGGCCAAGCAGATGTGTCGGGTCCTGCGGCAACTCTCCGGGATAGAACGCCGCTTGTTTGCCGCTGTCGAGAAGCGTGCCGCGCACGCAGGCCAATTCGCTGCCCTGATGCGGGCGCATCTCCTCGACCGTGGCGCGCAAGGATGCAATGGACATGGCGCTGGTCTTGGCCCCGGCAAATTGCGCGCGGTCGCGGGCCTCGCGGGTCAGCGATTCCATGATCGCGGTCAGGCGGGCGTGCTGCGTGTGGTGCAAATGGTCGGCCTTGGTGGCGGCAAAGAGGATCTTCTCGACCCGTTTGCCCAGCAGAAGCTGGCTCAGAAAGGCGTTCTGACCTGGGCGAAAGGCGCCCAGGATGTCCGACATCGCCTGCCGCATGTCCTCGACCGCCTGCGGGCCGGCATGGATCGCCCCCAGCGCATCGACCAGCACGACCTGGCGGTCGATCTTGGCAAAGTGGTCGCGGAAGAAGGGTTTGACGACTTGGGATTTGTAGGCCTCGAAGCGGCGCTCCATCTCGCGGACCAGCGATTTTCGCGGCGGATTTCCTGTCGGTGGAAGAGGCGCGAAGGTGAGGACCGGACTGCCCGCGAGATCGCCGGGCAAAAGGAATCGCCCGGGTGTGCAATCCGAAAACCCGGCCTGCCGGGCGGCGGTCAGATAGGCGGTAAAGCGTGCGGCAAGTTTCTGCGCGCGCGGCTCTTCGAGCTGTGCGGTCGCGTCTTCGGCGCGGGCGATCTGAAGGTAATCCTGCGCGGCCTCGCGGTTTTCGATCCGCTTAAGGGTTTCTTCAGACCATTGGGCATAGCTTTTGTCGAGCAAGCCAAGATCAAGCAACCACTCACCGGGATAATCAACGATGTCGAGATGTATGGTCCGCGGCCCCTGAAACCCCGACAAAAGCCCCGCCGGGCGCACCTTGAGCGAGAGGCGCAATTCGCTGATCGTGCGCGTGCTGTCGGGCCAGTGCGGAACGCGGGCGGTCAGGTCGCCCAGATGCGCTTCGTAGTCGAAACGCGGCAGCGTGTCGTCAGGCTGCGGCTGCAGATAGGCCGACAGAATGCGCCCTTCGCCCTGCGCCAGAAGGCCGGGCATGCGTCCGCGATCCATCAGGTTGGCCACCAGCGAGGTGATGAACACCGTCTTGCCGGACCGCGCCAGCCCCGTCACGCCAAGCCGGATCACGGGCTCAAAAAACGCGCCCGACAGGGTATGGGTGACGTTCTCGAAGCCACGGGTCAGAGTGTCGGCAATGGTGGAAATGACCAAGAGGGGCCTCGTTTCATTGTGTTGACCCCACAGATAAAGGCGGGGGGCCGCAGATACCAGTGCAGCGCAAGGGGGATTGTTCCACGCAAATCGTCAGGCTAAGCGGGGCGCATGCCCAGATATGCCCTCAAAGTCGAATACGATGGCGCGCCTTTTGCCGGTTGGCAAAGGCAGGCCGATCAGCCGTCGGTTCAGGGCGCGATCGAAGCAGCCTTGGCGCGGTTGGAACCGGGCGCGCATACGATTGCAGCTGCAGGACGCACGGATGCTGGCGTTCACGCGCGTGGGCAGGTCTGTCATTGCGACCTGAGCAAGGATTGGTCGCCGTTCCGGCTGTCCGAGGCGTTGAACTATCACCTGAAGCCCTTGCCTGTGGCAATCGTGGACGCGGCATTGGTCGCAGGCGACTGGCACGCGCGGTTTTCGGCGACCGAACGGCGGTACCTCTTCCGTCTGGTGTCACGCCGCGCGCCGTTGACGCTGGAGGCGGGGCAGGTCTGGCAGGTGAAGCACGATCTGGATCTGGCGCCGATGCAGGACGCGGCGCGGTATCTGATAGGGTTGCACGATTTCACCACGTTTCGGTCCACCATGTGTCAGGCGACCTCTCCGGTAAAGACCCTGGACGCGCTGGATATCACGCAGGTCGAGACCGATTGGGGCATGGAACATCAGTTCCGCCTGCGCGCGCGGTCCTTCCTGCACAACCAGGTGCGCAGTTTCGTCGGCACGCTGGAGCGGGTGGGAGCAGGTGCTTGGAACCCGGAAGATGTGCAAGATGCGCTTGAGGCGCGGGATCGGGCGGCGTGCGGGCCGGTCAGTCCGCCGCAGGGGTTGTACCTGACCGGTGTCGGTTATCCGGACGATCCGTTTGTGGCATGAGAGGGATTGCGCTGCGCGGGGCGCATCGCGGGTGCGCAGATTTTTGCAAAAATCTGCTTGGGGCTCTGCCCCAAACCCCGAGATATTTCCGAACCGGAGAAGAACAGGACTTGTTTTGACATCGGTTATGGCAGATGAAATCCGCATGACAAAGTTGATCGACATCCGACGAGACATCTGATCTTGCCTTTCCGCCCCCGGATTGTGGGCGATCCGTCACCTTTTGTCCGAATTCATCATCCTTTCCGTTGACTTGGCCCGCGCTGCTTGGCACGGCTTGGGCTTCCTGAAATGAGGTTTGCCATGATCCCCTCTGTCCTGCCCACCTATTCCCGCGCGCCGCTTCAATTCGTGAAGGGCGAAGGCACCTGGCTGATCGAGGCGGATGGGCGACGCTTTCTCGATCTGGGCGCAGGTATCGCGGTGAACGCGCTGGGCCATGCCCATCCGGCGCTGGTGCAGGCGCTGACCGATCAGGCGCAGAAGCTGTGGCACGTGTCGAACCTTTACGAGATCCCGCAGCAGCAGGCGCTGGCCGACAAGCTGGTCGCGGCGAGTTTCGCGGACACGGTGTTCTTTACCAATTCGGGGACTGAATCCTGCGAATTGGCGGTCAAGATGGCGCGCAAGTACTGGTACGACAAAGGTCATCCCGAGAAGACGACGATCCTGGCCTTCGAAGGCTCTTTCCATGGCCGGTCGTCGGCGGGAATCGCGGCTGCCGGATCGGAAAAGATGACCAAGGGCTTTGCGCCCCTTCTGCCGGGGTTCAGGCATGTCGGCTGGGGCGATCACGACGCGATGCATGCGGCGATCGACGACAGCGTCGGCGCGATTCTGATCGAACCGGTACAGGGAGAGGGCGGGATTCGACCGCTGCCCGACCAGTGCCTTAAGGGGCTGCGCGCGCTGTGCGACGAGAAAGGCATTCTGCTGATCCTCGACGAGGTGCAATGCGGCGTTGCGCGGACGGGGCGATTGTTTGCGCATGAATGGGCGGGAGTGACGCCCGACATCATGATGGTGGCCAAGGGCATCGGCGGGGGCTTTCCGCTGGGCGCGGTGCTCGCCACGGAAGAGGCGGCGTCTGGCATGACGGCGGGCACGCATGGGTCGACCTATGGCGGCAACCCGCTCGGCTGCGCTGTGGGCTGCGCGGTGATGGACATCGTCAGCGCGCCTGAGTTCCTTGAGACCGTGAACGCACGGGCCGGATTCCTGCGTCAAAAGCTCGAAGGTCTGGTCGCGTCGCACCCTGACGTGTTCGAAGGCGTGCGCGGGCTTGGGCTGATGCTTGGGTTGAAGTGCAAGCTGGCCCCGATCGATCTGGTCAAGGCTGGCTATGGCTGCGGCGTCATCACGGTGCCTGCGGCGGATAACGTCGTGCGCCTTCTGCCGCCATTGAACATCAGCGAAGACGAGATTTCCGAGGCGGTGAACCGGCTCGATTTCGCCGCGGACGCGGTTCTCGAGACGCAGGGCTGAGGCAGGACATGAAGCATTTTCTGGATATTCACAAAACCGACGCGGATGATCTGCGGGCGGTGATCGACCAGGGCATCGCCATGAAGGACGCGCGCAACGGGCGTCCCAAGGGCGCGCTGGATGACGAGCAGCCGCTGGCCGGGCGGATGGTGGCGCTGATCTTCGAAAAGCCGTCGACGCGGACGCGGGTGTCGTTTGACGTGGGTGTGCGCCAGATGGGCGGGCAGACCATGGTGCTGTCGGGGTCTGACATGCAACTGGGGCATGGGGAAACCATTGCCGACACCGCGCGGGTGATGAGCCGTTATGTCGACCTGATCTTGATCCGCACCTTCGACGAGGCGGTTCTGGAAGAGATGGCGGAAAACGCCACCGTTCCGGTGATCAACGGGCTGACCGACCGCTCCCATCCCTGCCAGATCATGGCGGACGTGATGACCTACGAGGAACATCGCGGGCCGATCCGGGGCAAGAAGGTTGTCTGGTGCGGGGACGGCAACAATGTCTGCGCGTCCTTCCTGCATGCCGCGGCGCAGTTCGGGTTCGATTTCACCTTCACCGGGCCGGTGCAGCTTGATCCCGAGATGGAGTTTGTGGGCCTTGCCCGGAACGCGGGCGTTTCCGTCGCCATCGAGCGCGATCCGTTCAAGGCGGTCGAGGGTGCTGACCTTGTTGTCGCGGACACCTGGGTGTCGATGCATGACGCGCAATCCGCCAAGGAGCGGCGGCACAACATGCTGCGGCCCTACCAGGTGAATGTCGACCTGATGCGCCAGGCCAAGCCAGACGCGCTGTTCATGCATTGCCTGCCTGCGCATCGCGGCGAAGAGGTGACGTCCGAGGTGATGGACGGCCCGCAATCGGTGATCTTTGACGAGGCGGAAAACCGGCTGCACGCGCAAAAGGCGATCATGCGCTATTGTCTCGGGGTGTGACCCGCGGCCATCAGGATTGGTGCGTGACTTGCGGGCAGCTTTGCCCGTAAGCATGTGCGTATGAAACACATCCCCAAAACAAACACCGACGATGCGCTGATCCAGGAGTACCTGAACAAGGGTGGCACCGTCAGCGTGGGCAAGACCAAGCCCCTGCCAAGCGCGTTGGGTCTGAGCAACAACCTGTGGAACAACAAGGCCACCAAGAAAGACAAGCCTGCCCCCGACAAGACCTGACCTTCGCGCTTGGTGGACAGTTTCGGCGTTGGCGGAACCGGAAAGAGGAGGCTGCGCTTTGGTGATTTATGGATTGAGCACCTGTTCGGAGTGCCGCAAGGCACAGAAAGCGCTGGCGGCTGAGGGTCGGACCGTCAGCCTGCGCGACATTCGGTCAGAGCCGCTGAGCGAGGCCGAATTGGCCGAGTTCATTGCGGAGTTCGGCGACCGTCTGGTGGATCGTTCGACCAATGATTACCGGGCTTTGAGCGATTGGCTGAAGGCCTCCGAGGTCGACGCGCAGATCGCGGCGCAGCCCAAGGTGATGGCCCGCCCGGTCATCCGGGATGGGGACAGGCTCTACTTGGGATGGGATGCTGCTGTTCAGGCTGCCGTATCGGAAGGCCCGGCGGGCTGACGTCAGTCCGGCACGTTATCCACGCCCGAGCTGCCCCAGGGGTGGCAGCGGCCGATGCGGCGCAGTGTGAGCCAGCCGCCCTTGATCCCGCCATGTTTGCGCAGCGCTTCGAGCGCGTAGGCAGAGCAGGTCGGGTGGTAGCGGCAATTGTTGCCGACCCAAGGGGAGAAGATCAGGCGGTAGGCGCGGACGGGCAGGGCGAGTGTCCAGGCAAGCAGCGTCATGTCTGTGCGTGGATCTTGCGCAGCGCGTAGATCAGATCGCTTTTGAGCGCCTGGAACTCGCGGTCAATGGTCGCGCCGGGGCGACCGATCAGCACGTAATCCCAACCGGGCTTGGCACCGGGCAAGAGCGCCTCGGCCACGACGGCACGCAGACGCCGTTTGGCACGGTTGCGTGCCACGGCATTGCCGATCTTCTTGGAGCAGGTATAGCCGACCCGGATCGTGGGATCGCCGTCATCGCGGTGCCGGGCTTGCAGCAGCATGCCATCGGTGCCCCGCCGCAGGGCGCGGGCAGCGCGCAGGAAATCGGCGCGGTGGCGCAGCACGGTCATCGGGGGACATGGCAACACCGCCGGATGCGTGTTTCCCCTTGTCTCCAAGGAGGACTCCGGCGGTGTCATGTCAGATTGCCTGCTGTGTCGCGGGCGCTTACGCGCTCAGCGACTTGCGGCCACGTGCGCGGCGCGCGTTGAGGATCTTGCGGCCTGCCTTGGTAGCCATGCGCGCACGGAAACCGTGGCGGCGCTTGCGAACGAGGTTCGAGGGTTGAAAGGTGCGTTTCATCGCGTCCTGCTCCGTCTTGTCGGTCCGGGGGCGCGGATTCGTCCGCCGGGGTTATTCGAAGCCCGTGCTATAGGCAGGTGACTTTGGGTTGTCAAACGCTGTGTCGGGGATTTCCGCGTTTTCCTGTCGCTTGCATGAAGTTGGCGGTGACGTGTTGCCGCTTCGGACGAATGCCTTGAGATATCTGGAGTCCGCAGGCATGCGGTTCCGGCCACACCCCGGCACGGTTTCCTGAAACAATGCCACACGGCGGCGTGTGGTGCTGTCACAGACTGCAATATTGCCCGTCGTCCGAGCGGTGAAATGTTTCAATCCATGCGCTCAGGGCATCGATTCTCACGCAAAGCCACGGTGTCGATCAAGCAGCCGTGAGCCGGGTGTTGCTGCGCGGCTGCAAGGGGCATCTTTCGCTCAAGCAAACCGCAACCTTTGAAGAGGCGGCCCACGCGGGCCTGTATGACATGAGCGATATGACAGACACCCAAGACACCTCCGCATGGAAGCGCCACGCGCCGTTGATCACCATTGTCGCTGTTGCCATCATCGGCGCCGTGACGTTGCGGGATTACCTGAGTTTCGAGACACTTGCGGCCAACCGCGAGTCGTTGGAAGCGTTCCGTGATGCCAACTACCTTGTGACGGCGGGGCTGTTCATGCTGGCCTACGTGGTGATCGTCGGATTTTCCCTGCCCGGTGCGACCATTGCCACGCTGACGGGCGGGTTCCTGTTCGGAGTGTTTCCCGGCGCGCTGTTCAACGTGCTGGCGGCCACCATCGGTGCAACCGTGATCTTTCTCGCGGCGCGCCACGGGCTGGGCGAAAAGCTGGCGGCCAAGATGGATACCAGCGAGGGGGCGGTCCGCAAGATCAAGGACGGGATCGACGAGAACCAGTGGTCGATGCTGTTCCTGATCCGGCTGGTGCCCGCGGTGCCGTTCTTCGTGGCCAACCTGGTGCCTGCGCTCGTGGGTGTGCCGCTGTACCGGTTCTTCGTCTCGACCTTCCTGGGCATCATTCCGGGTGGCGTGGTCTACACGTCCGTGGGTGCCGGTCTGGGCGAGGTCTTTGCCCGGGGCGAGACACCCAACCTCGGGATCATCTTCGAGCCGCATATCCTGCTGCCGATCCTCGGATTGTGCGTGCTGGCCATGCTGCCCGTCATCCTGAAGGCCGTGCGCGGCAAGAAGGGGCTCTGATCATGGAAAAGATCAAGACGGATGTTCTGGTGATCGGTGCCGGTTCGGGTGGGTTGTCGGTGGCTGCAGGGGCGTCGCAGATGGGGGCCAGCGTTGTCCTTCTTGAAGCGCACAAGATGGGGGGCGACTGCCTGAACTATGGCTGCGTGCCGTCAAAGGCGCTGATCGCGTCGGGCAAGGTGGCATATGCGATGTCCCATGCGGACCGCTACGGCATCGCGTCTGTCACCCCTCAGGTGGACTACGCCGCCGCCAAGGATCATGTGGCCGATGTCATCAGTCAGATCGAACCGATGGACAGCCAGGACCGGTTCGAAGGGATGGGCGTGCGGGTGATCCGTGAACACGGGCGTTTCGTGTCCCCGACCGAGGTGGAGGCCGGCGCGTATCGCATCACTGCGCGACGGGTGGTGATCGCCACTGGCTCGTCGCCCTTTGTGCCGCCGATCCCCGGTCTGGAAAAACTGCCCTACATCACCAACGAAACGCTTTGGGAGCTGCGCGAAAAGCCCGAGCATCTGCTGGTCATCGGCGGTGGCCCCATCGGCATGGAGATGGCGCAGGCGCATCTGCGGCTTGGCTCCAAGGTCACCGTGATCGAAGGCGCCGTTGCGCTGGGCAAGGACGACCCGGAAATGGCCGCGATCGTGATTGATGCACTGCGCGAAGAAGGGCTCGAGATCGCCGAAGGCTCGAACGCCAAGGAAGTGCGCGGAACGTCCGGTGCCATCGAGGTCGAGACCGAGGACGGGCGCGTGTTCAAAGGATCGCATATCCTTGTCGCGGTGGGGCGCAAGGCGAACACTGCTGGCCTTGATCTTGACACGGCGGGGATCAAGACGACCCGCTCCGGGATCGAAGTTGACGATACGCTTCGCACGTCGAACAAGCGCGTCTATGCGATTGGTGATGTCGCGGGTGGCCTGCAATTCACCCATGTCGCGGGCTATCATGCCGGTGTGATCATCCGGTCGATGCTGTTCGGCCTGCCGTCAAAGGCTACGACGCGGCACATTCCCTGGGCGACCTACACACAGCCGGAACTGGCGCAGGTCGGCCTGACCGAGGCGCAGGCGAAAAAGGAACACGGAACCAAGCTCGAAGTTGTGCGTTTCCACTTTCATCACAACGATCGTGCCATTGCAGAACGCAAGACTCGCGGTCTGATCAAGGTTATGGTGGTCAAGGGTCGTCCGGTGGGCGCATCCATTGCCGGCGAACAGGCGGGCGAATTGATCAACCTGTGGGCATTGGTGATCGCCAACAAGATGAAGATGAGCCAGATTGCCAACATGGTCGCGCCATACCCCACCATCGGAGAGCTTAACAAGCGGGCAGCGGGTGCTTACTTTTCGCCGCGACTGTTCGAGAGTGATACCGTTAAGAAAGTTGTCGGATTTGTTCAGAAGTGGCTGCCGTGACATGACGCATCCGGGAGAGCAGCCGTGCTGAATTCGCTGTCCGGCCGTTTCCTGATCCTGACCATCATCTTCGTGATGCTGGCGGAAGTGATGATCTTTGTGCCGTCGGTCGCACGGTACCGCGAGGACTTTCTACTCAACCGGCTGGAGCGGGCGCAGATCGCGTCGCTGGCACTTTTGGCGGATGACATGATCGACACCGAGCTCGAGGCAGAGCTGTTGCTGAACGCGGGTGTCTTCAACGTGGTGCTGCGCCGTGACGAGTTGCGGCAACTCGTGCTGTCCTCCCCCATGCCAAGTGAGGTGGCCCAGACCTTCGATCTGCGCGAGGCGACAGCGCTCACCCTGATCAAGGACGCGATGGCGCGGCTGATCAACCCCGAGGACGAGACGATCCGCGTGATCGGCAACCCGTTCCGCGACGGCGGTCTGCTGATCGAGATCACGCTGGATACCCGCGAGTTGCGCATGGCGATGATTGATTACGGCTTGCGCATCCTCGTGCTCTCGGCGGTGATCTCGATTGTGACCGCCAGCCTTCTGTTCCTTGCGGTCAGGGTCTTGCTGGTCAAGCCGATCAAGGGTGTCGTGGGGCATATGCAAAGCTATGCCAAGGCTCCCGAGGACGCGCGGCGGATCATCCAGCCCTCGGCCCGCGTGACCGAATTGCGCGATGCCGAAAAGGCGTTGCAATCGCTGCAGACCCAACTGACCCAGGCGCTCAAGCAAAAGGAACGGCTGGCGCAGTTGGGCGGCGCCGTGGCCCGTGTGAGCCACGATCTGCGCAACATCCTGACCTCGGCGCAGCTGTTCACAGATCGCATCGAGATGAGCGAAGACCCGGCGGTCAAGCGGATGGCCCCCAAGCTGGTCAACTCGATCACCCGTGCCGTTTCGCTTTGTGAAAGCACGCTGGCGTTCGGGCGCGCCGAAGAGCCCGCGCCGACGCTGACGCTGTTCAACCTCGCGCAACTGGTTTCGGACGTGCTGGACAGCGAACGTCTGGCCATCGGCGATTTCGACCTGAGCCTGAGCGTGGATGTGCCCGGCAACCTGATGGTGCGCGCCGATCCCGAACAGCTCTACCGCGTGGTATCGAACCTGGTGCGCAATGCCCGGCAGGCGATCACCGGCACCGGGCAACCGGGCGAGATCAATGTTGCAGCCAAGATCTGCGATGAAGCGTGGTGTATCGACATCACCGATACCGGGCCCGGTTTGCCCCCCAAAGCGGTCGAACACCTGTTCCAGCCGTTTCAGGGCGGCGCGCGCAAGGGTGGATCGGGGCTTGGGCTGGCCATCGCCGAGGAACTGGTGCGCGGCCATGGCGGAACCCTCACGCTGGTCAATACCGACGAGACAGGTACAGCGTTCCGCATCCGGCTGCCTATGGGTGGTCTGGGTTAGAGGGCCGGAGACAGGCCCGCCGACAAGGCGCGAAACTTTCTTGGAATTTGCGCTTGCATCGCCCCTGCGCTGGGTCTATCCCACGCCTCGTGGACCGATAGCTCAGCTGGATAGAGTACTTGACTACGAATCAAGGGGTCGGGGGTTCGAATCCTCCTCGGTCCGCCACTTCCCCCTCGAAATAGCGTTTCAAGGTTACGTCAAAGTTACACGGCACGCGCTTCGTGCCTGTGTCACTCGGTAACCGCAACGCCCCGCGCCGACGATCTGACCGCTATGGTCAGGCCGCGTTTCGGGGTTTGGCAAAGCTTGGGGACTGGACGATACCCGCGTCGAACAATTGCGCGATCTCTGTGCTGGAACAGCCCGCAACATTCGACAGGATCTCTTCGGTGTGCTGCCCCAAGGTCGGGGCCGGGCGTGCGTCAACGCGCTCTGCTGCTCCGAAAGATGCCGGATGGGACGGCACGCTGAAGCGTCCGATCCCCGGCTGCATGACCTCGGAGAAAATCGGGTTTTCGGTGCTCAGGTCCGGGTCCAGTTCAACCGCTTCACGCACGCTGCGGAACTCCGACCATGTGAGGCCTGCATCGTTGAACGCGGCCTCGAAATCGGGAACGCGGCGTTGGGCGAACCATGGCTTCAGGATCGCGGTGATGTCGTCGCGGAACCGCCAGCGGTTGCCTTCCTCGGCAAGTGACACGCCGAGTCGCTGTTCCAGCGCAGTCATCGCCTCGACCGTGCCTGTCGCCTTGCAGATGCCGCGCCATTGGCGGTCGGTCAGGCCGATCACCATCACGCGGCGGCCATCGGCGCAGACGAAATCCTGACCATAGGCACCGTAGAGCGCGTTGCCGGATTTGCCGCGATTCTCGGTGTTCAGGGTCACGTCGCCGATCATCCCAAGATGGCCCAGCGTGGCGGCGGCCACGTCCTTGAGGGCGATCTCGACCTCTTGCCCGCCATGCCCACGCAGCCGGTGACGTTCGGCAGCCAGAAGCGCCGACACACACATGTTTCCCGCGATCAGATCCCAGGCAGGAAGCGCATGCGCCACAGGTGCGTCGCTGTCCGCAGGGCCGGTCATGTGCGGGATGCCCAAAGCGGGATTGACCGTGTAATCCACCTGCGGTCGCCCGTGCCGGTCGCCAGTGAGCGTGACCATGACAAGATCCGGGCGATGCTGGCTGAGGGTTTCGTGATCCATCCAGCCGCGCACCCGCAGGTTCGTCAGGAAGAGACCTGCATCTTCGCCCGGCGCGGTGATGATCCGTGTGATCAATTCGCGCCCCTGCGGGGATTTCATGTCCAGGGCAATGGATTTCTTGCCCTTGTTCATGCCCGCCCAGAACAGGCTTTCGCCATTCGGCGCCAGCGGCCAGCGCCCGGCATCCAGCCCGCCGCCAAGACGGTCAAAGCGGATCACCTCGGCCCCCATCTGCGCCAGCGTCATGCCCGCAAGGGGTACGGCGACAAACGCCGAGCCTTCGACAACGCGCATTCCCTTGAGCACGCTCATCACGCGTCCGCCCAGATGGCCGTGGCCTGCATGCATTGATGCCCGTCCTGCCCGGTCCAGAGGCTCAGCACCGCATCCTCGGCGGCAAAGGCGATCTCGCAGGGCGCGCCCGCGAACATCGGATGAACGCCGCGGAAATCGAAATACTTGGGTGTCCGTCCGCGTTCGCGAACGGCGGCGCGCATCAGCAGCGTGGCCTGCAAAGGGCCGTGCACGACAAGGCCGGGATATTTCTCGACTTCCCTGGTATAGGGCAGGTCGTAATGGATGCGGTGCGCGTTGAAGGTCACGGCGGAATAGCGGAACAGCAGTGCCTCGGTCGTGTCGATCTGTTCCACCGCCTGCGCCGGCAGCGGCTTTTTGCTGGGCGGCGTGTAGGTTTTGGGGATTTCGAGATAGACGATGTCCTGCCGCTCTTCGATGGCCAGTCCTGCGGGACCGTAGATCGCGTGATCGACCGTCACGAACACCATGGGGCCGCTGGAGCCATCTTTCTCGGTCACCGACCGGATTGACGACCGGCGTTCAAGCGGGTCGCCGATCTTCAATGCGGGTCCGTAGAACTTGAGAGCACCGCCCGCCCACATGCGCCGATCCAGCCGAACCGGAGGCAAAAGATCGGTTTCGCGCGGGTGCCCGTCTTTGCCCAGCTTGTCGTTCGGGGTGGAGAGCGGGAAGGCGCACCAGTGCCAGAGCGGCGGCAGGGGATCGCCATGTCCGGGCATCTTGCCCAAGCCGACAGTGGCATGAAGCTGCCGAGCCAGTTCCGGTGTCACACACCCGACGTCACGGGTGACACGCCCGGTCCAGGCATCGAGATTGAGCATGTCCATGGTCTTCCTCCCCAGAGAGCATTTTTTCTGAATACCCAAAATCTCTAAAAAATCAAATGATTTTAAATACTTATGGGAATACCACGGTATACCGAACCGTGCCTTTCGCGGGTGCGGCATTTGACTGCAAAGGATATTCCGGGCTTTTCTGCACGTGCAGCGTATTGCAAAATTTCGTCGGTTAGCCCGCCTGACGACACCGACAGGGGCGGTTCGCCGCAGTACAACACCGCTTTATTGTTGCCCTCTGTCAGGATAACCTCGGTGAATGAACACAAGCCGGATCGTTGGAGACCCATCGCGCAGGCATCTTGCGAAGGCACCGACATGAGCGGTGAGGATGCAACCGAGTTTTCCCTAGAGCCTGCGGATGACGGTGGCACGGTTCATCTGTTTGGGGCGTTGACGGTCCGGACAGTGACTGCCGCGCGGGAGAAGTTGCAGGCGCTCGATCCGGAGACCGTCACATGTATCGACCTGTCATCTCTGACGCGGCTCGACACGGCAGGGGCCTGGGCGCTTGTCACGCTGAAACCCGGCGATGGGTCGGAGCGCGGTTTCGAGATCACCGGGGCGAGCGACAAGGCCCAAAGCCTGCTGCGCTCTGTCGAAAAGGCGCTGCCGGAACCGGAAACGCCGCCGCCCCAAGACACCTCGCTCGTTGCCTGGCTCGAACGGTTCGGGCGCAAGGTCCATGCCGGAGGGCTATTCCTTCAGGCTTTGACCGGGTTCCTCGGTATCTTCCTGCACCGGTTTGCGCGCTCGCTGCTGCATCCGAGCAAATTCCGCCTGACTTCGCTTGTGCATCACTGCGAAGAGGTCGGCTACAAGGCAGTGCCGATTGTCGCGCTCATGTCCTTCCTGATCGGCGTTGTCCTTGCCTTTCAGGGCGCGACGCAGCTGAGGCAGTTCGGGGCCGAGGTGTTTGTCGTCGACCTGATCGCCATTTCCATCCTGCGGGAACTGGGCATCCTGCTGACCGCGATCATCGTCGCGGGGCGCACGGCATCGGCCTTTACCGCCGCCATCGGGTCGATGAAGATGCGCGAGGAAATCGACGCGATGCGGACGCTCGGGCTCGATCCCGGGTTAAACCTGTTTGTGCCGCGCATCCTCGCGCTGCTGATCATGCTGCCCATTCTTGGATTGATCGCCAATGTCGCGGGCCTGTTCGGGGGGGCGCTGATGGCGTGGATCGACCTCGACATCTCGCCCGCGATGTTCATGACGCGTCTGATCGAGGGCACCTCGGTCGATCACGTCTTTGTCGGCCTCGTCAAGGCGCCGGTCTTTGCGCTGATCATCGGCGTCGTCGGCTGCCATGCCGGGATGCAGGTGCAGGGCAATGCAGAGTCGCTGGGGCGCATGACGTCGAACGCGGTGGTGACGGCGATATTCGCAGTGATCGTGGCGGATGCCGTGTTCTCGATCTTCTTTGCGCGGATCGGCATATGACAGACCGCGAAATCGTCATCCGGTTGCGCGGCATTCGCAACCAGTTCGGAAGCCAGGTGGTCCATGATGACCTGGACCTCGACGTGTATCGCGGCGAAATCCTCGGCGTCGTCGGCGGATCCGGCAGCGGCAAATCCGTCTTGCTGCGCACCATTGTCGGGTTGCAGACACCGAACGAAGGTTCGGTCGAGGTGCTGGACACCGACCTGCTGTCAGCAGACGACGACACACGCCAGACGCTGGAGAACCGCTGGGGCGTCATGTTCCAGGACGGTGCGCTCTTCTCGTCGCTGACCGTCCGAGAGAATGTCGAGGTGCCGATGCGCGGGATCAAGGGGCTCGACCCCCAGATCCGCCGCGATCTGGCCGACCTCAAGATCTCGATGGTCGGGTTGCAATACAGTGCAGGAGACAAGTATCCGTCCGAACTGTCCGGCGGGATGCGCAAACGGGCAGGTCTGGCACGGGCGCTGGCGCTTGACCCCGACATCGTGTTTCTGGATGAACCGACCGCCGGCCTTGATCCGATCGGAGCGACGGGTTTTGACGAGTTGATCCGCAACCTGAGCCAATCCATGGGCCTGACCGTGTTCCTCGTGACGCATGATCTGGACACGTTGCACGCGACCTGTGACAGAATCGCGGTTCTTGCGGAACGAAAAGTGCTGGTGACCGGTACCATGAAGGATATGCTTGAGGTCGATCATCCTTGGGTGCACGAGTATTTCCACGGGCCCCGCGCCCGCGCTGCTGCATCCGAAGGATCGGCCAAAGCCGACCGGAAAGGCGACTGACTTGGAAACCAAGGCGAAATTTGTCCTGATCGGCGCGTTCACCCTGGCGGGGCTGCTGGGCATCCTCGGGTTTTTCCTGTGGTTCGCGCAGGTCGAGCTGGACCGCCAGTTCGACTACTACGACATCCGTTTCTCGTCCGTGGCGGGTCTGGGTGACGCATCCGATGTGCGCTTCAGCGGTTTGCCGGTGGGGCAGGTCGTCGACGTCCGGCTGTCACCCGACCGCGACGGCTCCATACTTGTCCGTGTCGAGGTCGATGCGACAACGCCGGTGCGCACCGACAGTGTCGCCACGATCGAACCGCAGGGCGTGACCGGGGTGTCCTTCGTGAACATCGGTCCAGGAACACCGAGCGCCGACCTGCTGCAGTCAACCGCAGAGACTCAGGTGCCCGAGATCCCGGCGGGCCGTTCCACCCTCCAGAGCCTGACCGAAGACGCACCCCGCCTGTTGGAAGAGGCGCTGCAGCTTGTTTCCGATCTGGGCCAGCTCCTTGGGACGGAAAACCGCGAGCGGATCACCAGCATCATCGCCAATGTCGAAGCGGCCTCCGCCGATTTCACCGCGACGCTCGAAGGCTTCTCCAACGTGTCCGCCACGGTCGACGACTTTGCTGCACAGATCAACAGGTTCAACGAAACGCTGAACACTCTGACCGGCGATCTGACGAATGTGCTTCAAACCGCGGACACCACACTGGCTTCCATTGGGGAACTGTCGGAACAGGGCAAAACCGTTCTCGACAGCGGCACGCAGACCCTCGACAGCGCCCGATCCGCGATTGCACGGACCGAAGACTACGTGGCAACCGAACTCAGCCAGACCACCGCCGAATTGCGGGCCACGGCAACCGTCCTTCAGGACGAGGTCAGTACGCTGGCCAATGACGCCCGCGCGCTGATGGCGACCTTGAACACCACCGGCGAAACCGCAACCGCACGGCTGCAACAGGCGCAGTCGACGCTGGAGGCGACCGACGCGCTGATTGCGCAGCTTGACGGAACGGCCGTGGCGTTGGGCGAAACCGCCGGCACGATCGACACGCTGATCCGCGACGAAGGCACGCCTCTGTTGGCCGAGACCCGCGCGATGGTCGCCGAAGCCGATCAGGCCATCGCCTCCGTCGCCACCATCGCCAACGAGGATCTGCCGGTGATCATCGCCGACATCCGCCAGACCGCCGAGACCTTTCGCACGGTTGCGACCGAAGTGGGCGGCAACCTGACCGCGTCCAGCCAGTCCGCCGAAGCGGTGCTTGAAACCGCGCGCGTGACGCTCGAGGATGCGCGGGTGACCTTTTCAAACGCCAATGAAACCCTGAGCGCCATCAATGGCGCGCTGGACACCGGGGATCGCGCGCTGGGCGCGGCAGAGCGGGCTTTCACGGGCGCGGACCGCGTGATCAACGAGGATCTGGACGGGATCATCTCGGGGCTGGAGCAAACGCTGGCCAGCCTAGATGGCGCGATTGCGCAGGTGTCCGAGGATCTGCCCGGCATGTCGGATGATCTGCGCGCCGCCAGTCAGGCCGCCTCCGACACCTTCGCCGAGCTGCGCAGCCTGACCGATGCCGCAGCGCCCTCGATCCGCGAGTTTACAACCACCGCTTTGCCGCTCTATTCGCGGCTGGCACAGGAAAGCCGCGCGCTGATTGGCAACCTCGATCGTTTGACCGATCAGATCCAGCGCGACCCGACGCGGTTCTTCCTTGACCAAGAAACACCGGAGTTCAGACGATGATCACATGGCAGGCTTTGCGCAGGGCAATGGGGGCAACGGCTTTGGCGCTGCTGTCGGGTTGTGCCGCGATTTCGGCGGTGAGCGATGCCGCCACCCCGCTGGATGTGTTCGAACTGCGCGCACCGGGTAGCATCCCGGCTCTCGCCGGGCGGGCCAGGGCGCAGGACGTGATCGTCGAAATGCCCACCACCAGCGGGGCCTTGTCCACCGACCGGATCCTGATCCGCCCCAACCCCGTGCAGGCGCAATACCTGCCCGATGTGCGATGGAGCGAACCGACACCGCAGATGGTGCAGACCCTGATGCTCCGTTCCATCGAAGCGACGGGCGCGGTGCGCTATGTCGGGCGCACCCCTCTGGGTGCGAGTGGCGATTTTGCCATAGTGACCGAAGTGATCGACTTTCAGGCCGAGGTGACACCGGATGGCGAGACCGCAAATGTCCAGATCACGCTGCTGGTCCGGGTCGTGCGCGAACGCGACGCCAGCATCGTCGCCACCCGCAGCTTGACCGGCAGCGCGGTTGCGCCGTCGACGGAAACACTGACCGTGATCGACGCGTTCAACGCCGCCTCGGATCAGGTTTTTGCCGAGTTCGCGAGCTGGGTCCAAACCGCGCTCTAGCGCGGTCAGCTCAGCCGCTTGCCCGGTGACAGGAAATTGGGGTCGGCCTTCACCTCGATCAGCTTGACGCCCTGACGCGACCGCGCCTCTGCCAGTGCCGTGACAAAACTGTCACGGTCCGGTGCCTTGATCGCAATGGCGCCGAAGGATCGGGCGAAGTCGCAGAAATCGGGGTTGGTCAGCGTGGTGCCGGACACCCGGTCCGGGTACTCGCGCTCCTGGTGCGCGCGGATCGTGCCGTAGCGGGCATTGTCGATGATGATGACGGTCAGGTTCAGATCGTGATGTACGGCGGTGGCCATTTCCTGACAGGTCATCATGAAACATCCGTCACCGGCGATGGCAAAAATCTCGCGTTCAGGTTCACAGATCGCGGCACCGATGGCGGCGGGCAGGCCGTAGCCCATGGAGCCCGAAGTGGGCGCAAGCTGTGATCCCGGCGCGCGGTACTTGTAGAACCGGTGCAGCCAGCCTGCGTAATTGCCGGCACCATTGCACAGGATCGCGTCGTCCGGCAGCACTTCGGCCAGATGCGCGAAATAGGGGGCCAGCGGGTCGTCGGGGACGGATGCCGGGTCGCTGAACGAAACGTACGACTGGTGCAGGTCCTTGGTACGGTCGGCAAACCGGTCGGGCGCGATTGCCTCCCAGTCCGCGACGGCGGTGCAGAAGCTTTCGGTGTCGGAAACCAGCGCGATCTCGGGCTCGTACACGCGGCCGATCTCTTCGGGTTCGGGGAACACATGCACCAGCGATTGCTCGGGCACCGGAGGCGAAAGCAGCGTGTAGCCCGCAGTGGTCATTTCCCCCAGACGCGGGCCGACGGCGATCAGAAGATCGGTCTCTGCCATGATGTCCTTGAGGTAGGACGGTGTGCCGACACCGTAATGACCCACGTAATTCGGGTGGCGGTTGTCGATCAGGCTTTGGCAGCGAAGCGACACGGACACCGGCAGGCCTTGCGTTTCCGCAAAGCGCTGCAATGCCGCGATCCCGGTCTTTGTCCAGGTGCCGCCACCCGCCATGACCAGCGGACGATTTGCCTTGGCGATCCGGGCTTTCAGGGAGTCCATTGTTTTACCAGACGGTAAAAAACGCGGCGTCTCGATCCGGGCAGGAGCCGTGGGCTGCGCGATCTGGTCGTAAAGCATGTCTTCGGGCAGGGCGAGCACCACCGGGCCGGGGCGTCCGGACATCGCGGTGCGGAACGCGCGGCTGACATATTCCTGAAGCCGCGACGCATCGTCGATCTGCGCCACCCATTTGGCCATCTGGCCGAACATGCGCCGGTAATCGATTTCCTGGAACGCCTCGCGCTCGACCATGTCACGGGCGACCTGGCCCAGAAACAGGATCATCGGGGTCGAGTCCTGATAAGCGACGTGCACACCGGCACTCGCGTTGGTGGCACCGGGACCGCGCGTGGCAAAGCAGATGCCGGGGCGTCCGGTCAGCTTGCCATAGGCGTCGGCGGCCATCGCGGCACCACCCTCCTGACGGCAGGTGACGAAACGGATGTCGGCCTCGCGCCCATAGAACGCGTCCAGCACCGGCAGGTAGCTTTCACCGGGCACGCCAAAGGCCGCCTTTGTGCCTTGGGCGACCAGCAGATCGACAAGGTGATCGGCTGCGCGGATTTGGGTGTTGGAACGTTTCATGGGATGAAAGGCCTTTGGTTGGTTTGGCCAAACGCTAAAGCGGTTCGCGGGGCAGGGCAAACAGATGGTCGCTGGACGCCCGTTCAGTGTCGGACCTGATCCGCCACGGGTCGGGCAGCGCTGGCATTCTGCCTTGTATGGATATTCTGAAAAAAACCGCCGCGCTGTCGGAGACCGTGCTTGCGGCGCTGACCGATGTGCCCTTTCCGAGCATCGACGCGGATCGCCCCGTTGACCTTCTGACGCGCTGTCCCGCCAGCGGTGTTACGCCACTTCATGAAAGCTTTGCCCTCGCGCAGCGTGCCGGTGTCGGGCAGGTCCACATCAAGGATGAACGCCGCCGCATGGGGCTTGGCAGCTTCAAGGCGCTGGGCGCGGCCTATGTCATTGCGCGTGATGCCGAGGCGGGTCTGGCGCAGGGACGCACCTATGTTACCGCCAGCGCGGGCAATCACGGTCTGTCCGTCGCCGCTGGCGCGCTGGCCTTTGGGGCGCGCGCGGTGGTGTACCTTGCCGACACGGTGCCCGAGGGCTTTGCCGACCGGCTGCGCGGCTTCGGGGCCGAGGTTGTCCGGCAGGGTGCAATTTACGAAGAGGCGATGGCCGGGGCTGCGCAGGCTGCCAAGGACAACGATTGGGCTTTGCTGTCGGACAGTTCTTGGCCGGATTATTTCGACCGGCCCCACACCCTGATGGAGGGCTATCTGGTTCTGATGCAGGAAGCCGTGGCGCAGATGCCGGAAACGCCCACGCATATCTTCCTGCAAGCCGGGGTTGGCGGATTGGCCGCCGCCTGCGCCGCCCATGCGCGTCTGGCATGGGGGGATGCGACCCGGATCGTGGTGGTCGAGCCGGATGCGGCGCCTGCGCTTTTCGCGTCGATCAAGGCGGGAACCCCACAGGTCACGACAGGTCCGGAGTCTAAGATGGGGCGGCTCGATTGCAAGGAACCGTCGCTGATCGCCCTGAAAGGTCTGGCGCGGGATGCGGATGATTTCATGCTCATCAGCGAGGACGACGGGGCGACGGGAAGCGCGGCCTGTGCCGATGCGGGTTATCCGACGACGCCTTCGGGCGGGGCGGGGTTCGCCGGGCTGTTGGCGGCTCGGGCAGACCCGGACGTGCTGGGTCTGACGCCGGCATCGCGCGTGCTGGTGATCCTGAGCGAGCAGGCATCATGACACGCCCGCCGCGTGGTTTTCCTGTCGCGGAGTTCCGGCAACGGACACAGGCCGCGCAGGTGCTGATGGCAGAGCATGGTCTGGCTGCGCTGTTGCTGACGACAGAGCCGGAGATCCGCTATTACACAGGCTTCCTGACCCGGTTCTGGGAAAGCCCGACGCGGCCATGGTTCGTGATCGTCCCGGCCTCGGGTGATCCGGTCGCCGTGATCCCGTCCATCGGGGCGCACCTGATGGGGCAAAGCTGGATCAGCGATATCCGGACATGGGCCGCGCCGGATTACGCGGATGACGGGATCGGCCTGCTGGTCGACGCGTTGACGGGGATCGTGCCGAAAGACGGCCGGATCGCCATTGCCGACCAGATGGAAAGCCATGTCCGCGTGCCGCTGGCCGATCTGCGGCGGTTGGAAGCCGCCCTGTCGCCGCGCGCATTGTTCGGGGATGCAACGATCACGCGACGGCTGCGGCTGGTCAAATCCGAAAACGAGATCGCCAAAATCGGCTACGCCGCCGCGATTGCCAATCGCGCCTTTGACCGTGTGCCGGAGCATATGTCCAAGGGGATGCCCCTGTCCGACGTGTTTCGCCGGTTCCAGATGCTGTCTCTCGAAGAGGGTGCGGACTGGGTGCCCTATCTTGCAAGCGCGGCAGGGGCGTCCGGTTATGCCGACGTGATTTCCCCCGCGACAGACACCGCACTGGCCGAAGGCGATGTGCTTATGCTGGACACAGGGTTGGTCTGGGATGGCTATTTCTGCGATTTCGACCGGAACTACAGCGTCGGGCCCCCTGCACCCGAGGTCCGGTCCGCGCATGCGTGCCTGATCGACGCGACGCAGGCCGGGGCGGACATGGCGAGGCCGGGCCACACGATTGCCGATCTGTTTCACGCCATGAACCGCGTGGTGAACCCCTCTGGTGACGTGATGGAGGCCGGGCGGCTGGGGCACGGGTTGGGCATGCAGCTGACCGAATGGCCCTCGATCATTCCTCAGGATCACACGCCGCTCGTGCCGGGCATGGTTCTTACGCTGGAGCCGTCGGTCACGGTCCGCCCCGGCACCATCCTCGTGCATGAGGAAAACATCGTGATCCGTGAAACGGGCGTCGAATTCCTGTCGCAGCCACAATCGCGCGACATGCGGGTGATCTGATGGCGCTGCCTTATGTCATCGACACGCACCGCCCGACCCAGATCGGGTTGATCACCTTGCAGAGCGACGAAACCATCGAGCGCGATTTCCGGATGCTGTTGCCGCCGGATGTGGAATGCCTTGTGTCCCGTGTGCCGTCCGGGGCCAGTGTCACGCTGGACAGTCTGTGCGCCATGGAGGACAGCCTGACAGCATCGGCGCGCCTGTTTCCGGTGGGCGCAGATTTTGCGGCGGTTGGTTACGGCTGTACTTCGGCAAGTGCTGCGATTGGTCCGGTTCGTGTGGCGGAATTGATCAACGCAGGCATGCCCACACCGCATGTGTCGGACCCGCTCACCGCCTTGATCGCGGCGTGCAAGGCGGGCGGGATATCGCGGATCGGGCTGGTCAGCCCCTACGTGGCCTCGGTCAGCGAACGGTTGATCCACGGGCTGGAGGCCGCCGGGATTGCCGTCACATCCTTTGGCAGTTTCGATGAGCCGATCGAAGAACGCGTGGTGCGGATATCGCGGGCATCGGTCCGTGATGCGGCGGTGCATGTGGGCAACAGTGGCACATGTGACGCAGTGTTCCTGTCCTGCACCAACCTGCGCGCGCTTGAAGTGATCGAAGAGATCGAGACCGCCCTGGGACGCCCCGCCCTGTCCAGCAACCAGATCCTCGCCTGGCATCTGGGGGTGCTTTCCGGGTTTTCCAGGCGCTGCACCCGCATCGGTCGGGTGTTCGATTTTTGCTGACGAAAGGTGAGGGTCCGGGCAATTTCCGACACTGGATCCGCCTCGAACACTTGACGCCGCACCGGCCATATCATAGGTCCGGTATCGTTAAGCGGGCGTTGTGTAATGGTAAGACCTTAGCCTTCCAAGCTAATGACGCGGGTTCGATTCCCGCCGCCCGCTCCAAATCTTCCTCCGAAACCTCTGGCTTTCCCGAAATTTCCGCAGTTTTGGCGCGGCATATCGGTATTTCGCGCGCGTTCGGCTTGACCATTGCAGGCAGGCCAATGTTTAAGCGGTTGCAGTAAAAAACGGGATCCTGATGGCGGACGCGACACCTTTACCGGCAAAGAACGAAGACCGTGGAAAATCCAAGAAGATTGGATCGCTCGGAGCCCTCTGGCCATTTATCGCGCCCTACCGGCTCCTGATGGCGGCGGCGCTGTTCGCGCTGACAGCAACGGCATGCGTGTCGCTGATCCTGCCGATGGCGGTGCGCCGGGTGGTGGACAATTTCAATACCGCCGATGGCGCGCTGCTGGATCTCTATTTCGGGGCGGCGCTGGGCATTGCCGGTTTGCTGGCGATTGGCACCGCGCTGCGTTACGCGCTGGTCACACGGCTGGGTGAACGGGTTGTGGCCGATATCCGCAAGGCCGTGTTCGGCCGCGTCATCGGGCTGAGCCCGTCCTTCTTTGAGCGGGTGATGACAGGCGAAGTCCTGAGCCGCATCACCACCGACACCACGTTGATCCTCAGCGTGCTGGGTTCGTCCATATCCATCGCGCTGCGCAACGTGCTGCTGTTCTTTGGCGGCATCATCCTGATGCTGTTCACCTCGGCCAAGCTGACGGGAATGGTGCTGTTGATCGTGCCTGCCGTCGTGGTGCCGATCCTCGTGCTGGGCCGCAAGATGCGCAAGCTGAGCCGCGAAAATCAGGACTGGATCGCGGCCTCTTCGGGCAATGCCTCAGAGGCGCTGCTGTCGGTGCAGACGGTTCAGGCCTTCACGCACGAGGCCATTTCGCGCAATACCTTCGGCGACGTGACCGAGAAAAGCTTTGACGCCGCGCGCCGCCGGATCTGGACGCGGGCGCAGATGACCGCGATCGTGATTTTCCTTGTCTTTACCGGGATCGTCGGTGTGCTCTGGATCGGGGCCACCGATGTGCGCAGCGGCACGATGACGCCGGGTGAGCTGGTGCAGTTCGTGATCTACGCGGTCATGGTCGCAGGCTCCGTCGCGGCCCTGTCCGAGATTTTCGGTGAATTGCAGCGCGCGGCCGGGGCGACCGAACGGCTGGTCGAGTTGCTGCATGCCGAGGACACGGTGAACGACCCCGATATGCCGCTGTCGTTGCAAGAGCCGGTGAAGGGTGAGATCACCTTTGAAGACGTGCATTTCGCCTATCCCAGCCGTCCCGGCGTTGCAGCACTCGACGGGGTGAACCTGCGGATCGAACCGGGCGAAACGATTGCCGTGGTGGGTCCAAGCGGCGCGGGCAAGACGACGATCATCCAGTTGATCCAGCGGTTCTACGATCCCGATGCTGGGCATATCTGTCTTGACGGCATGCGGATCGACGCGCTGAACCGCGACGCGTTCCGCAAACACATCGCGCTGGTCCCGCAAGACCCGGTCATCTTTGCCGCCTCGGCGCGCGAGAACATCCGTTTCGGCCGACCCGATGCCACGGATGCAGAGATCGAAGCGGCGGCCAAGGCGGCGGCGGCGCATGAGTTCATCGTGGCCTTGCCGGACGGCTATGACAGCTGGCTGGGCGAACGCGGCGTGATGCTGTCGGGCGGGCAGAAACAGCGTATCGCGATTGCTCGGGCAATCCTGCGCGATGCGCCTGTGCTGCTGCTGGACGAGGCGACCAGCGCGCTGGATGCCGAAAGCGAACGCGCCGTGCAGCGCGCGGTCGACGAGCTGTCCGTGGGACGCACCACCATCATCGTCGCCCACCGCTTGGCGACCGTGAAAAAGGCCGACCGGATCATCGTTATGGAACAGGGGCGGATCGTGGCCATGGGCGCGCATGATGCGCTTGTGTCGGAAGACGGTCTTTATGCCCGGCTTGCCCGGTTGCAGTTCACCGACGGCATGGCTGCCGAATAGAAGCCGAATAGAAATTGTGCGCCGCAGATCGGCATGTGTCGGTTTTGACCATGACAGGTCGGTTCCGCCACAGGCACCCTGACGCCAAACGGCAACAGGGAGAACGCCATGCAGGTTGGATTTGTGGGATTGGGGGCCGTCGGGGCCAAGCTGGCCGGAACGCTGGCACGCAACGGGGTGGATCTGACCGTCTTTGATCTGGACCCGGCGCGCGCGCTGCTGCTGGTTGCCCAAGGTGCCAAGCTTGGTGCCGGTCCGGCAGAGATCATGCACGACTGTGACGTGGTGATCACGAGCCTGCCCAGCCCTGCGGCCTCGCAAGCGGTGCTGGATCAGCTACTGCCCGAGATCGGGCCGGGCAAGATCTGGATCGAGATGTCGACCACCGATCCCGAGGCGATCCGCGCGCAGGCCAAGGCGGTTCAGGCCAAGGGCGGGCAGGCGGCGGATTGTCCGGTCTCGGGCGGGTGTCACCGGGCTGCAACAGGCAATATTTCCATCTTCGCGGGATGTGATCGCCCGACCTTTGAAACCGTGTTGCCGCTCCTGACGCATATGGGCCGCCGTGTTCTGCATACCGGGGACGTGGGTAGCGCGTCGGTGCTCAAGGTGATGACCAACTATCTTGCCACTATCCACCTTGCCAGTCTCTGCGAGGCGATGACCACGATGGCGGCGCACGGGATCGACCTTGCCATCACCTACGAGGCGATCAAGGCATCGTCGGGCACGTCCTTTGTGCATGAAACCGAAAGCCAGTTGATCCTGTCGGGCAACCGCGACGTGGACTTCACGCTGGATCTGGTGCTCAAGGATATCGGATTGTTCCAGTCGCTGGCCGATGCGCGGAACGTGCCGCTTGAACTGTCGCCCCTGCTGATCGAGATCGTCAAGGACGGGCAGGCGCGTTACGGCGACCGGGCGCAATCGGATCGGTTGATCGAGCGGCTGGAAGAGGCGACAGGGCTGTCGATCACGGCACCGGGCTTTCCGACCGAACTGATCGACGACGAACCCGAGGAGCGCGGACAGGAGGTGTTCCGCGCGGTCTCGCCTTGATTGCGTGAATGCGCTATCGGCGTATTGCATCACAGGAGAGACACCATGCGCGATGACATCCTCGCCGAGGTCAACTGCCGCGGCCCCCGTCGCATCGTCGGCATCACGCTGCTGCTCACGCTGGGTGGGCTGGTGCTGTATCTCGCATTCCTGCAACCGCCGGCGAACCTGCTCTGGCAGGCGTTCCTGATCGGGATGGGGCTGATCTCGTTGTGGCTGGCGCAAAAGCTGCAGGTGGCGACGCGGCGAAAGCTGTTCCTGACCGAAACCGAACTGAGCGACAGCGAGGGCACCGTTCTGGCGCGGGTCGACGATATCGTCGCGGTGAACCGCGGGGCGTTTGCGTTGAAGCCATCCAACGGCTTTACGCTGACATTGAAAAACCCGGCGCCACGGGCGTGGCAGCCGGGTTTGTGGTGGCGTGTTGGACGCCGGGTTGCCGTGGGCGGGGTGACCCCCGGGGCTCAGGCCCGCCCGATGGCTGACATCATCGCCATCATGATCGCCCGGCGACAGGCCTAGGCATCACGAACTCTTCTTCTTCTTGCCCTTGCCGTTTGTCGGCTCTGTCGTGGTCGCAGTACAGCTCGGATCGCCGTCCCCGTCAGCGTTCTCTGCGTTGTTGTTGCAGAGCGATCCGCCCGGAGCGTCCTGATCACCATTGCCGTGGCCGTTGTTCTGCCAGTGCTTGCCGGACCCGTCATTGTACCCTTCCAGGATCACCTGCGACGCAAAGCGGGGGCGGGTGAATGAATAGGTCGTGATGTCGAAGCCGTCATTGGCCAGATGAACGAGGGGCTGATACCAATCTCTGCCTTCCACGAGGATCGTCTGGTCGCCAGCCGCAAGGATCGGAAGGCGCGGCGCATAGGTTGACATATCGGCCTGCGTCAACGCCGACCAGTCACCACGGGCCGTAGACCAGACGAGATCGTAGGAACCGCTTCCTTTGCCGTCGAACTGCACCACCGAAATCCGCAGATCGACATCGTCACCCTGGGCCTGCGCAAGGTGGAAAAACAGGTTCCGGGCATTGTCGATATAGGTGTCGTCAAGGATTTCGGTTTCACGCGAGATGATGTCACCGATCGTGTAGTTTGCCTTCTGGTTGATCGCCTGCTGACGCATGACGTCGAAATAGAGCCAGGAGATTGCAAAGATGACGATCAGGGCCGGAAGGATGATGATCGCTTCAAGCGAAGCATCGCCCTTGGTGTCGCGGATGAACCGCGACACGCTTTTCTGAATACGAGCGTTCATTAGTAAGGCTCCTGTACAAAGGCCGAGAAGGACACGATTGCCGCGTAACCTTCGGCGTCTTTAGGCATTGCCGCACCAACAGCACCGGCCGGTGTGATCGGCTTGTACTTGAAGCATGCGCGCAGCAGCATCAGTTCGTTGGGCTGGCCCGGATCGAACTGGCGCAACGGGCGAACGGGTTCTGCGGAGTCGTAGCAGTCTGCGTCCCGCGATGGTTCCGTCCAATCCCGCAGGCTGAGCGGGATCATTTCAAGGCGCAGCATGGTCTCGCACTCCGAGAGGATCGGCGCATTTTCACAGATCATGCCCTTGATCGTGTCGTGATCCATGTTCTCACCGGTTCCAAGACGGACCTCACGGACTGCAAGATCCAACCCGCGCTCAAGCTGCGTGTGGCGGATCGAAAGCGCACCGATTTCCATGCCGGCCACGATCAGGCCAAGGAAAACAGGCAGCCAGATGACGAATGGGATCGTGACAACCGAGCCATTTTCGTCCCGCAGGAAGCTGCGGATTTTGGGAAAAGCAAACCGCATCATTGTGTCAACCTCAGCTGGTTAATGGTTCTGGCAATCGCCTGGAACGCGTCGGAAATTTCCAGACCCTCGACCGGGAAGTAGTGGGACGGGGAGGACGCACAGTCGCGCATCGCGGCCTGGCCTTCGTCGGGCGCTTCGAAGCCGATGGCGAAAACCGTGATGTCGGCATCGCGGGCCTGGCTGCAGATCGTGGACAGACGATCATCGGCCTGAGCGCCGGAGACGATCGGCACGTAAGAGTAATACGCGTTGTAATACTGGTTATACGACACCCAGCCGTCATTGTACGGGCGACGGAAGAACTTGTTGCCGAAGGCGCGTGTGCCCCAGCGAGCAAAGACTTCCGCGTTGCTCATCCGACGGGCGCTGTTGCCGCCGTCAGGCGAGGTCCGGTAGCGGTCGTTCCAGCTGTTATTCTCAAAACGAGACCAGAAATACACGTCGTTGCTTGTTCCGCTTAAGTCGCGCACGCGATGCGAGAACCGATCGTTACTGGCGTTATTGTCACCGCGATCGTCGATCCAGATATCCGACATGCCGCCCTTGTACTCTGGCGCCAGATCGAACTGTGTTGTGTTCATGCCGTCGGTCATAACCACCGCGATCTTGAGAGCGTCAGGTGCGTCATAGGCAGCAGGTCGCCCTGCCGCTTCGGGCACGACATGACCATCCGCGATCAACCCGTCGACCACCGGACGTGCCGAAGGATCAAGCAGGGCGACGCCCCATTTCATCCCGAGGTCGATGGCGGTGTTGCCGCCAGCACTGAGGCTCTGGATATGGGCGACGAGCGCGTCACGATCAGAGCTGTGCGCAACGACCGATCCATAGGTGCCGGTCGGACACCAGGAATCCGGGGTCACCGTGGTGTTTTCATCAAGCGTATAGGGGTCGAAATGCGCCAGACGTTGCAGTGCTTCGGTCGGAGACACAGCCCGCGATGTGAATGCGCTATCCGGGAAGATCGCACAGTTCGACGTGGTGTGCTCGTTTGTCAGCGTGTAGTGCTGCGACACCGTTGGTCCAAGGCTGACCGTCGCGTTGTAGGGAACAATGCTGATCGTTGTCAGGCCGGCATCATCGTTGTTGATGACGGTTTCGACGAATTCAACAGCAGCCGTGCGCAGGTTTTCGATCTTGTCGTTCCAGCCCATCGACCCGGAAATATCGAGGATCAGCGAAATTTCGATATTTGAAATCCGCTCTTCCGCCGCCGCCAAACCAGTCGACTGGAGTGTGTCGAAGCCAAGAAGATGCAGGAAGTTCGAATCGAATGTCCGCTGGGCCTGTGCCGTCACCGTGCGGAAGTTCAGACCCGAATCGACCGTGATGTTCACGTTGGCCATCGCGTCTTCGAGATTCATCTTGGTCAGATAATCCTGAACCAGCAGGGTCGGATCGATCGTTTGCTCAAGATCGGCGGCCGCAAGAACAGCACGGTCCAACGTGTTCTGAAGACGCGTCCGCTCCACTTCGGAGTAGATCATGTCGATCCCGATCCCGCCATACACCAGCATGATGAAAGCACCGGCCATCCCGAAAATGCTCATGTTGCCATCGGTTCCCCGAGCGTAACGGATCACTGTCGAAGCCACGCTGGAGCGCAACAGGGACTTCTTCCGTTTCTCGGCTGGCACCCTTGGCAGAAGGTTGCGTAGTCCGATCATTGTTACCTCTTTCCCGCCCATTCAGAACGGTCTGACACCCCACTTAGATTTTGGAAGATCTGAAGGCGAAACAGGGCGGGAATACGGCTGGAAATATGGAGAAAAAAAGGAGTGTGTTGTTTTTTATGGATAATTCAGGATATACAGGCCTTATTGAAGCCATGTGTGAAACAGTGGGCCACATTTGGGCGTTCCGTTCTCTAAACGTTATCCAGGATAAAGCGTTATAAAGTTAACCAAGCTGTCATAGGCTGTTGAGATAAGACGCCAAATACCTGCAACATCGGGAGCGACAGATGAACACGATACCATCCAATGAGCCGACATTTCGGGAATCAGTTGACCTGATGTTCAATCGTGCAGTTGCACTGATGGACCTCTCGCCCGGCCTCGAAGAAAAGATCCGTGTTTGCAACGCGACCTATACGGTCCGGTTCGGTGTGCGCCTGCGCGGCCAGATCAAGACCTTCACCGGTTACCGTTCGGTGCATTCCGAACATATGGAGCCCGTAAAGGGCGGCATCCGTTACGCACCGAACGTCCATCAGGACGAGGTCGAAGCGCTTGCCGCGCTCATGACCTTCAAATGTGCCCTCGTCGAAGCCCCGTTCGGCGGATCCAAGGGCGGGCTGCGCATCGATCCGCGTGAATACGACGAATACGAGCTTGAGCAGATCACCCGGCGTTTTGCCTATGAGCTGATCAAGCGTGACCTGATCCACCCGGCGCAGAACGTCCCGGCACCGGATATGGGCACGGGTGAGCGCGAAATGTCGTGGATCGCGGACCAGTATGCCCGCATGAATACGACCGACATCAACGCACGCGCCTGCGTGACCGGCAAACCCATCAACAATGGCGGCATCGCCGGTCGTGTCGAAGCGACGGGTCGCGGCGTTCAATACGCGCTGCGGGAATTCTTCCGCCACCCCGAGGACATCAAGGCCGCAAACCTGTCCGGTACGCTCGATGGCAAGCGGGTCATCGTGCAGGGTCTTGGCAATGTCGGCTATCACGCGGCAAAGTTCCTGGGCAATGAGGACGGGTGCAAGATCATCGGCATCATCGAACGCGATGGTGCGCTGTTCAACGAGAACGGAATTGACGTCGGCGCGGTCAAGGATTGGATTTCCAAGCATGACGGTGTCAAAGGCTATCCCGATGCCCGCCACACGGCCGATGGTGCGTTGGTTCTTGAAGCCGATTGCGACATCCTGATCCCTGCAGCCTTGGAAGGGGTCATCAACCTCACCAATGCCGAGCGCATAAAGGCACCGCTGATCATCGAAGCGGCGAACGGTCCGATCACTGCCGGCGCGGACGACATCCTGCGGGAAAAGGGCACCGTCGTGATCCCGGACATGTATGCCAATGCCGGTGGCGTGACCGTGTCGTATTTCGAATGGGTCAAGAACCTCAGCCACATCCGCTTCGGACGCATGCAGCGCCGTCAGGAAGAATCGCGGCACCAGCTTGTCATCGACGAACTGCAGCGGCTTGACGAGATGCTCGGGGACAAATGGTCGATGACCCCGAACTTCAAGGAAAAATACCTGCGGGGCGCGGACGAGCTTGAACTGGTGCGTTCGGGTCTCGATGACACGATGCGAACGGCCTATCAGTCAATGCGCGAAGTGTGGCATTCCCGTGGTGATGTGCATGACCTGCGTACGGCGGCCTATATCGTGTCGATCGGCAAGGTGGCGGCCAGCTACCGCGCCAAGGGTCTCTGACGGATGACAACCGGGCCGGGCTGGGGTAGGTGTGAGCCGAACCCCGCCCGGCCCAACCCACGAGGACAGCCATGCTTCGCACATCGCTTGCCATTCTTGCCCTGACCGTCAGCCTGACGCTTCCAGCCATGGCCCAGGACAAGCAAGCCGAATGCCTCAAGATCGGCCAGATCGCGACCGACATCATGGCTGAACGCAAGAGCGGTGCCAATGACCGGCAGGCTGAACGGCGTGTCCTGCGCAACATCCCGAACATGTCCAAGAACGATGAGGTTCTGGCGGTGAATCTGGTCAGCTGGATTTATTCGCTGCCCGAAGACCAACTGACCCCGGAGGTCAGCAACACGCTCTATCAGACCTGTCTGTCCCAGTAGGCCGCATCACCCGGTTGCGCGTTTCGGTGCGTTGCACCACTGGACTCTGGGCCATCGAAACCCGATATTCGATCAATGAGCCTGCCACCCAATTTTCTGGACGAATTGCGGACCCGCATCAGCCTGACCCAGGTGGTCGGGCGCAAGGTGCTGTGGGACACGCGCAAGTCCAACCAGGGCAAGGGCGACATGTGGGCGCCGTGCCCGTTCCATCAGGAGAAATCGGCCAGTTTCCACGTCGATGACCGCAAGGGCTACTATTATTGTTTTGGCTGCCACGCCAAGGGCGACGCCATCTCCTTTGTGCGCGAAACCGAAAACGTCGGCTTCATGGAAGCGGTCGAGATTCTGGCAACCGAGGCCGGGATGCCGATGCCCGCCCGCGATCCCAAGGCGCAGGAAAAAGCCGACGAACGCACCCAGCTTGTCGAGATCATGGAAAAGGCGGTGCGCTTTTTCCGCCTGCAATTGCGCAGTGGCGCGGGGTCTGATGCGCGCGACTACCTGACGAGGCGTGGCTTGGACGAGGCCACGCAGGACCGGTTCGATATCGGTTTTGCCGCACCGGGCTGGCAGAACCTGTGGGACCATCTGACCGGGCAGGGGATCGCGCCGGACAAGATCATCGAAGGGGGTCTGGCCAAGCCGTCGCAAAAGGGTGGCAAGCCTTATGACACCTTCCGCAACCGCATCATGTTCCCGATCCGCGATGCGCGCGGCAGGGCGATCGCCTTCGGCGGGCGGGCGATGGATCCGGACGACGGTGCCAAGTATCTCAACAGCCCCGAAACGCCGCTCTTCGACAAGAGCCGGACGCTCTACAATCAGGGACCTGCGCGCGAAGCGGCGGGCAAGGGGCAGCCGCTCATTGTGGCCGAAGGTTACATGGACGTGATCGCGCTGGCCTCCGGCGGGTTCGAGGCTGCCGTGGCCCCCTTGGGCACCGCCATTACCGAAAGCCAGTTGCAGATGCTCTGGCGCATCTCGGACGAGCCGGTCATGGCGCTTGATGGTGACAAGGCCGGGCTGAACGCGGCCTACCGTGTGATCGACACGGCGTTGCCGCTGCTGGAGGCGGGAAAATCCCTGCGCTTCGTGCTGCTGCCCGAAGGCAAGGACCCGGATGACCTGATCCGGTCCGACGGACGCGACGCGATGCGGGCGCTGCTCGATACCGCGCAGCCCATGGTGCAACTGCTGTGGCGCCGCGAAACCGAGGGCCGCGTGTTCGACAGCCCAGAGCGCAAGGCTTCACTGGACAAGACGCTGCGGGAAAGGCTCCGCACGATCAAGGACCCGTCGCTGCGCAGCCATTACGGCGAAGACATCAGGCGCCTGCGCTGGGAGCTGTTTCGGGCACCGTCAAAGCCCGGTCGCGCTCCGTACCGTCGCTTCAACTCCAACGCGCCCGCAAAACCGTCAGAAGGCACGCGGGCGTCGATGCTTGTGGCGGGGGGCAAGGATGTCGAACTGCGTCTGCGCGAGGCGGTGATTCTCGCCGCGCTCATTGCGACGCCGGACCTGATCCCGGAGTTCGAATCGCAACTCGAGGACATGTCATGCGTCGAACCGGATCACGCGCTCATCAGGGCGTGCCTCTTGCGCCATGCGGGAGAACCGGGCGACGTAATTCAGGCGGCTGTGGATGCGCAACTTGGCGAACCGGCCCTTGAAAAGCTCTGCCGCGCACGCCATGTCGCCATTACGCCGTGTGTCCGCAACGCGGGTGACCGGGAATTGTCCCGCCTGACAATCGCCGAAGAGCTGGCAAAACTCGAAGCGGGCGTTGGACTTGATGCGGAAATTGCCGAAGCGGCCGAAGATTTGTATGGTTCCGCAGATGAAACGCTGACATGGCGCTTGAGTCAGGCAGCGGCAGCACAGCAAATCGCGCAAAAGGCGCAGTCCGAAGACAAGGCTGAATACGATCTTGGCCCGAACGGGGCCGCGATCAACCGAGAAGAACGCAGCGCATTTGCCGCTTTGATGGAAACCATTCGCTTCGACAAACCCCGGAGTTGACCGTGTTTTGCTAAGGAAAGCGTAAACGAAAAAAGGTAAACGGGTGTGCGAATCACTTATTCGCGCTATTGATTCGGGTCAATCGAATCGCCCCGCCTCGACAGGAGCATCCATGGCCGCCAAAGATAACGACGACGCCAAGACCGAAGACCGCGAGGACGATGTCAGCCTCGACATGAGCCAGGCCGCGGTCAAGAAGATGATCGCCGATGCGCGCGAGCGCGGCTACATCACCTATGACCAGCTGAACGAGGTGTTGCCCCCGGATCAGGTCAGTTCCGACCAGATCGAGGACGTCATGTCGATGCTGTCCGAGATGGGCATTCAGGTCACAGAGGATGACGAGGATTCCGACGAGGACGAGGACAAGGGCACAACCGACCTTGTCCAGACCGCGCGTCCCGGCGAAATCACCCTGTCCTCCGGCACGTCCGAAAAGCTGGACCGGACCGATGATCCCGTCCGCATGTACCTGCGCGAGATGGGCAGCGTCGAACTGCTGAGCCGTGAAGGCGAAATCGCGATTGCGAAACGGATCGAGGCCGGTCGCAACACGATGATCGCCGGGCTGTGCGAAAGCCCGCTGACCTTTCAGGCCATCACCATCTGGCGCGAGGAACTTCTCAGCGAAGACATTCTCCTGCGCGATGTGATCGACCTTGAGACGACCTTCGGCAACCAGATGGGTGATGACGAAGATGTCACGCCCGCTGTCGTGCCCGGAGCCGACGCCTCTTCGGAAAAAGAAAGCGGCGAGACCGAGGAATACGACGCCGACGGCAATCCGATCCGCAGCGAAGACGACGACGACGATGACGAACAGGCGAACATGTCGCTTGCCGCCATGGAAGCCGCGCTCAAGCCGCGCGTGCTCGAAACGCTGGACCGCATCGCCCAGGACTACGAAGAACTGGCCAGCATGCAGGACAACCGCATCTCGGCCACGTTGAACGAGGATGGATCGTTCAGCAAAGGTGACGAAGAGCGGTATCAGAAACTGCGTTCCGAAATCGTTGTGCTGGTGAACGAACTGCACCTGCACAACAACCGGATCGAAGCGCTGATCGACCAGCTTTACGGTATCAACAAGCGCATCATGTCCATCGACAGCGCGATGGTGAAACTGGCCGATCAGGCCCGTATCAACCGCCGCGAATTCGTCGACGCCTATCGGGGGCGCGAGCTTGATCCCAACTGGCTGGACGAGATGGCCGCGAAGGCGGGTCGTGGCTGGCAGATGTTCATCGAACGCTCGCTCGACAAGGCCGAGGAACTGCGCGCCGACATGGCGCAGGTCGGTCAGTATGTCGGTCTGGATATCTCTGAATTCCGTCGCATCGTCGCTCAGGTCCAGAAGGGCGAAAAAGAGGCGCGTCAGGCGAAAAAGGAAATGGTCGAGGCCAACCTGCGCCTCGTGATCTCGATCGCCAAAAAATACACCAACCGCGGATTGCAGTTCCTCGATCTCATTCAGGAAGGCAATATCGGCCTGATGAAGGCCGTCGACAAATTCGAATACCGCCGCGGCTACAAGTTCTCCACCTACGCGACATGGTGGATTCGTCAGGCGATCACGCGGAGTATTGCGGATCAGGCGCGCACCATCCGTATCCCGGTGCACATGATCGAAACGATCAACAAGCTGGTCCGCACCGGTCGTCAGATGCTGCACGAGATCGGTCGCGAACCGACGCCCGAGGAACTGGCCGAAAAGCTCCAGATGCCTCTGGAAAAGGTCCGCAAGGTGATGAAGATTGCCAAGGAACCGATTTCGCTCGAAACGCCCATCGGTGACGAAGAAGACAGCCAACTTGGCGATTTCATCGAGGACAAGAACGCGGTGCTGCCTTTGGACAGCGCCATTCAGGAAAACCTCAAGGAAACTACGACACGGGTCCTGTCATCGCTCACTCCGCGCGAGGAGCGTGTCCTGCGGATGCGTTTCGGCATTGGCATGAACACGGATCATACGCTCGAGGAAGTGGGCCAGCAGTTCAGCGTCACGCGCGAACGGATCCGCCAGATCGAAGCCAAGGCGCTGCGCAAGCTCAAGCACCCGAGCCGGTCGCGCAAGCTGCGGTCGTTCCTGGATCAGTAAGCGATGTCGTTTCTGAAAAAACTCTTCGGCGGAGGCGGCGGTGGGCAATCCACCCCGTCCGCCTCTGCCGAGGCGCATAATGGTTACACGATCCACCCCGATCCCATCAAGGACGGGTCGGTCTGGCGCATCGGCGCGCGGATCGAGAAAGAGATCGATGGCGAGGTGAAATCACATCGCATGGTGCGCGCTGACACGTTGCAGAGCCACGAGGAGGCCGCCAAGGCATCGCTCAACAAGGCGCGCATGCTGGTCGATCAGCAGGGTGATGCAATCTTTCGCTGACATCCGGGAAATACGCTGAACGAAAATCCGCCCTATCGCAGTGTTCCCCGCCCGGAGGCGGGGCACGTGTCAGGTCCGGTCGGCCTGATTGGGGTCGCTGGTCGTTCCGGGACCGGTCTTGGGGTCGGTGTTCTTCTGTTTCTCACCTGACGATTCTTCCGGCACATCCTTGTACTTGTCCCGACCGGGAAGCCCGGTTCGATCCGCCTGATTGGGATCACTGGTTGTGCCGGGTCCGGTTTTGGGGTCTTTGTCGGTCTCTGTCATGTTCGGGTTCCTTATTGCGTCGGCATCAGGAAAATCTCCTGAATATTGGCGCGGGGGTCAGACTGAAGCGCAAAGACAGCCGCCCGCGCGACATCTTCAGGCTGCAGCTTTTCGGGTTTGGAGTCGTCGAAGAACGGCGTGTTGACCATCCCCGGCGCGATCACGCTGCAGCGCCCGCCGAACTCGCGCATCTCTTCGGCGACATTGCCGGCGTAGCCGTGCACGAACCATTTGCTCGCCCCGTAGACCGATCCCTTGATGTGCCGCCGCCCCGCCGCAGAGCCCGTCATCAGAAGATGCCCCTTGGATTTCTTGAGATGAGGCATCGCGGCCTTGGTCGTCCAGAGCAGGCCCATGATGTTCAGTTGGATCATCTGCTGCCATTCCTCCGGATCGCCCTCATCAGTGCCTGCCGCATCCAACCCCCTGCCGGCATTGGCGAAAGCGGCCTCGACCGACCCGAAATGCTCGGCCAGCGTGTTGACCGCCTCGGTCTGGGTTTTGAAATCCGTGGCATCGCCCGGCAGCGCCAGACCGTGTTGACCGAATTCTTCGGAAAGTGCGTTCAGCTTGTCTTCGGATCGCGCGAAAAGGCCGACATGCCAGCCGTTTTCAACGGCAGCGCGCGCGGTTGCTTCACCGATGCCCGTTGATGCACCGGTGATGAAAAGGGTCTTGCGTGGCATGAAGTGTCCTTTGCGTTGATGGCAATCCTCAGACCACCAACGCAAAAGGGGCCTGACCGGGTTCCACCGGTCTGGCAATTCGGCTCAGTTCAGATGTTCGTTGAAGAACGCAATCGTGCGATCCCAGGCCAGTTCTGCCGCCGCTTCGTCGTAACGCGGCGTGCTGTCATTGTGGAACCCGTGGTTCACGCCCGGATAGATATGCGCTGTGTAGGTCTTGCCATGTTCCTGCAACGCGGCCTCGAAGGCGGGCCAGCCCTCGTTGATGCGTTCGTCCAGTTCGGCGTAGTGGATCAACAAGGGAGCCTGGATCTTTGGCACATCTTCGGCGCTGGCCTGACGGCCATAGAACGGCACGGACGCAGAGAGTTCCGGATACGCCACCGCCATCGCGTTGCACACGCCGCCACCATAGCAAAATCCGACGCAGCCGACCTTGCCGGTGGTGTCCGAGTGATCGGCAAGGAATTCGTATGCGGCGAAAAAGTCGTTCATCAGCTTTTCGCCATCGACCGATTGCTGCAATTCGCGCCCTTCGGCATCATTGCCGGGATAGCCGCCAACGCTGCTGAGCCCGTCCGGTGCCAGCGCGATAAAGCCCGCCTTGGCCACGCGACGCGCCACGTCTTCGATATAGGGGTTCAGCCCTCGGTTTTCGTGAACCACAACGACCGCCGCGGCCGTGCCGGTCAGATTGGCGGGTTTCACAAGGTAGCCACGCACCTCGCCATGGCCGTTGGGCGACGGGTAGGTGATGTATTCCGCGATGATGTCCGGATCGTTAAAGCTGACCTGCTCGGCCAGCGCGTAGTTCGGTGACATCATGTTCAGCAGCGCGGCGGCGGTCAGTCCGCCCACCGCGAATTTTCCGGCGCGGTCCAGAAACTCGCGCTTGGTGATCTTTCCATGTGCATAGAAATCGTAAAGCTCGAGCAGCTCCTGATCAAAGTCCTTGGCCGTCATGCGTTTTGTCGGTGTAATCTCGTTCATGTGAATGCTCCCTGTAAGTCCGCGGCCGGATCGTGCAGTGTCCGACTCGGATGATCGGAAGATAGGCCGAGACCACCCTTTGGGTATTGTTCTTTTGTGCAAACGGTTTTTCAGATTCACACGACCGGACCCGGTCTTTACGAGGTCACCTCTGAAGTGGCCGATTGGGTGCGGGGTTCCGGTTTGCTGACACTGTTCATTCAGCACACATCGGCCAGCCTTCTGATCCAGGAAAACGCCGATCCCGAAGTGCAAACCGATCTGACGGCGTTCTTTCACCGGCTTGTGCCGCCGACCACTGATCCCTCGATGTCCTATCTCACGCACACCTACGAAGGCCCCGACGACATGCCCGCCCATATCAAGGCCGCCCTGCTCCCGGTGAGCCTGTCGATCCCGGTCACGGACGGCCGAATGGCGCTCGGTGCCTGGCAGGGCATCTACCTCTTCGAGCACCGGAACGCCCCGCACACCCGGCGTGTCGTGGCGCATCTGGGCTGAACGGGCCCGGTTGTCAGGCCGGAACGCGCCTATCTGATGCAGTCAGACCACCAGTCCTTGCGGGGTGAAATCCGGGCTACCCAAAACTTCGCGGCTCACCTATAGTGGCTGTGGATAAGTGGGGCGAACCCACAGACTGAGGCAGAGACGATTAAGAGGGGAACGGCCGATGCGCTGCCCGTTTTGCGGAAATATCGACACCCAAGTGAAAGACAGCCGTCCCGCAGAGGACCATGTCGCCATACGGCGCAGGCGCTTTTGTCCGGCCTGCGGGGGCCGGTTCACGACCTATGAACGAGTGCAGTTGCGCGATCTCGTGGTGATCAAGTCAAGCGGCAGGCGCGAGGATTTCGACCGCGACAAGCTTGAACGCTCGATCCGCATGGCGATGCAGAAACGCCCCATTGATCCCGAACGGATCGACCAGATGATCTCGGGCATCGTGCGCCGCCTTGAAAGCCTTGGAGAAACCGACATCGCGTCCAAGCAGATCGGCGAGATCGTCATGGAGACACTCGCCCGGATCGACACCGTGGCCTATGTCCGGTTTGCCAGTGTCTACAAGAACTTTCAGGAAGCCGACGATTTCGACAAGTTCGTCAGCGAACTGCGCCCGAACGAAAAAGACAAACCAAAAACCGAAGAGTGATCCTGCCCCATGCGCCCGGATGATGCGCGCCATATGCTCCGGGCGTTGGAACTGGGCCGACGCGGGATGGGCAACACATGGCCCAATCCTGCGGTGGGCTGTGTCATCGTCAAGGAGGGCACCGTGCTTGGCGAAGGCTGGACCAAACCGGGTGGCCGCCCTCATGCCGAAACCGAAGCGCTGGCAGAGGCCGGGGTGCAGGCGCGAGGTGCGACCGCCTATGTCACGCTGGAACCTTGCGCGCATCACGGCCTGACACCGCCCTGCACCGATGCCCTGATCGCCGCCGGGATCGTGCGCGTCGTTGCACCCTTCTCGGACATGGACCCGCGCGTATCCGGCCGGGGGTTTGACCGCCTTCGCACTGCGGGCATCGAGGTGGAAACCGGCCTCTGCGTCGACGAGGCCGAGGATGACCATGCAGGGTTTTTCTGCCGCGTCGCCAACGGTTGCCCTCTGCTGACACTGAAACTGGCGACAAGCCTCGATGGCCGCATCGCCACCGCCAGCGGTGACAGCCAATGGATCACTGGACCTGAAACGCGCGCCTATGTGCACCGCCTGCGGGCCATCCATGACGCGGTGATGGTCGGGGCAGGCACGGTGCGCGCAGATGATCCGCTGTTGACGGTCCGGGGCTTTGATGTTCCACGGCAGCCCGTCCGTATCGTCGTGTCGCGGCGGCTCGATCTGCCGCGCGACGGCAATCTGGCCCGCACGCTGGATCAGGCCCCTGTCTGGCTGTGCCACGGCGAGGACGCGCCCGAGGAAACCCTTCAGGCATGGCAGGCGCTTGGAGCCAAGCTGATCTGCGTGCCGCTGCACGGGCGACAGGTGGACATTGCGGCGTTGATGCAGGCGCTGGGGGCCGAAGGTCTGACCCGTGTGTTCTGCGAAGGCGGCGGAGAACTCGCGGCAAGCCTTCTGGCTGCTGACCTCGTGGAACGGCTCGATCTGCACATGGGCGGTGTCGTGATCGGTGCCGAAGGCCGCCCGGCGCTGGGAGCGCTTGGGCTGGATCGCCTGTCCGAAGCGCCTCGTTTTGCCCTGAAATCAGTCCGGCAAATCGGCGATGATGTGGTGCAAAGCTGGGCCCGTCAGCGCCGCCAGAGCCACGCGTAGCTGGCCATCACGCCCTGCGCCTTGGCCAGCACGCGCAGTCCAATGGCGCGCGTCACATGCCCTGCCGCCAACCGGTCAAGCGCCACCTCGATCGGGCAGGCCTGCCGCGTGACAGGATCGAAATACCGCGGGTAGTCGATCAGCGCGGCATGCACCAACATCTCGAGCGACACAACCTGACCGCGCCGCGCCGGGACCATGCACAGGTCCGTGGTCAACCCCCATCCGGCGTAGAACGGCAAGCCAAGCGTTGTCACCGGAACCTCGCGCAGCAGCGCTTCGAATCCGGTCAGCGACGTCATCGTCCAGACAGCATCGACCTGCGACAACAGGCTGGCCATCGGTGCGTCGGTGACGATCTGATCCGCCCATTCCGTCGCGTCCGGCACCAGACCGGGCCGTAGACCGGTCAACACATCGGGATGGGGTTTGTAGAGGATATACGCCTCGGCATTCGCATCCCGAACCCGTTTCAACAGGGCGGCGTTGGTCGTGACCTCGGGGCTGCCGATCACCACCGACGCGTCATCCTCGACCTGCCCCGGTACAAGCAGCACGGGGCGCGTGTCTGGGAGATCCAACGGCGCAAACTGCGCTCCTGTGGCGTATTTCGTCACCCGCTCCGCGATCACGCGCTGGATGATGCGCCTCGCACGGGCGCGCGCATGATCCGGCAGGTTGGGGCTTTTCGCGATGAGGCTTTCGAGCCGGGACGGGCGCGTCGGATCGAAATAGATGCCCGTGTCATCCAGAACCAGCGAGAGCGGCGGAACAAGCTCTGCCCCAAGCCCTTGAGACCGGATGAACCCGTCCTCGACGCACACCTCACCCTCCTTGGCGGTCCTGCCCCAGGCCATCACCCTGCCACCGCCGGTCAGGCGCGTCTCGCCGAACCGCATTGGTGTCTGGCGGCCGAACATCGCCTGCATATGCGGGCGTTTCCACAAGCGGATGTCGCGCCCGATCCATCCGTGCCGGTCCTCGATCCATGCGCGCTGCGTCGCTTCAAGCGTGCCGATCACGCGCTCCAGATCGCACAGCCGGTCGTGATAGGGATCGTACCATACCGGATAGCGCATCATCGCGCCCGCAAAAAGCTGCGCCCGCGTAAGCCTGCGCTGGCGTCGGATCAGCTGGTGCTCATCCTCGGTCAACCCCCACCCGGCATAGAACGGCGTGCCGAAAACGCGCGGCTTGTGACCGGCCAGAATGGCCTCGAACCCCATCTGCGACGACAGCGTGTAGACGGCGATGGCCCCCTCCAGCAGGTCCATCGGAGCAAACGCGCCGTCGACAAAGGAAATGCGCCCCTGCGCCTGATCCTTGGTGAAATGCCCCGACCGTTTGCCCGCGAGTGTTTCGGGATGTGACCGGATCAGGATGCGCGCGGCGGGATGCTCGGTCTGGGCATAGTACAGCATTTCGGCAAATCGCGCCCGCGCCATGTCGGGCCCCGGCACCGAAGCCAGCACCGAGGCATCGCCTTCGACCTGGTCGATCACCAGCACGTAGCCCGGCGCGGGCAGGGGCAGTTCGGGATCATAGGCGCTGTATTTTGACAGGCGCGCCCTGCAGAACCGCGCCATCAGATCGCGCGCCGTGTGCAATTGCGCCGCGTCGTCCAGCGGATCATCCAGCAGCAGGGTCTCGAGGTCCGACGGGCGGGAGGCGTCGAAATGCAGACCGGTCCGGTCCAGAACAAGACCCAGCGGTGGCTCCCGCTCCACACGGCCGGGGTGCAGGGACCGCAGAAACGCGTCCTCGACCCGCAGCACCGGCGCATCCCGGCCTTCTGCCACGGCAAGTCCGCGCTCTGCGCTGGGGGCAGCCCCCCAGACACCGACCCAGTCGTCGCCCGACTGACGGCCAATCGTCACTGACCACCCGGCGAGGTGCAGGATGCGCTTGATGCGGCCCTGCGTCAGAAAACCGGAATTGTAGACACACAAACGCCGGGAGGTCTCCCCCCCGGCGTTTGCGTGTGATGACGGAGGCTGCATCGCCCCGTTACTCTGTGACCACCCCGCCCGTGGCGACGCTGGTGAGGCTCTGCGCCCCGCCGAGCGTCCCGGTGATCGACGCGATGGTGCGGTTCCACTGAACGATGGGGGCTTCGGTCACGTAGATCGTGTCACGGTCGCGGATCAGGAAATCACGTGCCATGAACAGACCGTTGGGTTCGGTCAGGTCCATCACGTAGATCAACCGCTGCGCACCCACCAGATCGCTCCGGCCCAGAACCGCGTTTGCGATCTCTGCCGGTTCGTTGCGGAACACGAACACGCCGGTCGGGTCTGCGGTGGTGGCACTCAGACCACCCAGCTGGGCCAGCGCCTCGACCAGCGACAGGGTCTGTGTCTGGAAGGTCAAACGAGTCTGCGTGCCCGCCGCACCCAATGCGGTGAAGGACCGTTGATCCGCCTGGACCAGGATGCGGTCGCCATCCCGCAGCGCGATGTCCAGATCGGGACGGTCGTAGAGATCTTCGAACCAGATGGTCTCGCTGTGTCCCCCCCGCGTCAGTGTGATCTGAGCGATATCCGCGGCCTCGCCAACACCACCGGCACTGGCCAGCATTGCGGCCAGCGTGCGTGTCGGGCGGGTGATCGGGTAAACCCCCTGCACCCCGGCAGAGCCGAGGATCGACACGGTTGCCCCGTCACCGGCGGTCCGGCGCACTTCGACCTGAGGATCGGGCGTCTGTTCCTGCAACTTCTCGGTGATCAACCGGCGAATGGCCTCGGGCGTATTGCCCGCCGCCTTGATGCGACCCGCATAGGGCACGAAGATGAATCCGGACCCATCGACCTGAACGCTTTCAAGCGCGGTGGCGTTCGCCGTCGGACCGGCCAGCAGGCCGTCATCCACGTTTTCCCAGACCGTCAGGCCAAGCACGTCGCCCGGACGGATGATGTCGGCGCTTTGAACGCCGGCGTTCTTGAGCTGGTCGGAAAAACCCAGGGCGGGAACAACCGCCGTGGCACGTGTCACCCGGTCATTGACGGCAACCACAAAGGAGTCGCCTTCGCGCTGAACGGAGCCTGCGAAGATCTGGTTTTTCGTCGGGCCAACGCCCGGCAGGCCGCAAGACGCAACCATTGATGCCGACAGCACCACGGCAATGGGCCGAGCCCACCGTAATTTCGAACTGAACACTGCTCGGTCTCCTCGACCAGATATGACTGCCTCGGTTTATATTTTTGAGGTAAGTTACCGGAATACAGTGAGTTTGGCCAGTACTAGGGCTGGTGCGGATCAGCGAACGACACGCAACTGTTGCGCCTCGGTCTCGCGGGGCTCCAATCGCAGGGCATAGGGGTCATCGGGCGACAGCATCCTGTCGACCACCTGCCGCAAGAGTTGGGACCGCCCCTTGGTCGAATAAAACCCACCGGGCACCTGGCTCGTTTCCAGCAGGAATTGCCGGTAGATTGCATAAGCACCCGCATCCGGTGGCATCGGATCCGCAAAGAAATCCGGCAAGGCTTGCTGCGACACCAGTCCCGGCTTGTCGTAAACGCTGATGCCAAAGCTGCGTACCGGCAGTCCGCGCCACAGCGCCTGATGTGCCGAGGTGGAGTTTACCGTGACGGCCGACCGGGCCGCCTGCAGCAGGTAAGCCAGCTTGCCGCCGCGCACGAAATGCACGCGGTCCTGGACGCCATGGGTTCGGGCGCCCTCGCGGATCGTGCGCTCCAGTGGTGCACGGCCGTCCTCGAGCGGATGCGCCTTGAACACAAGCCGGTGATGGGGCGGCGCACCCTTGGCGAACCCGCGGATGGCCATGTCCACGAAATCGGTCTGCGAGGCGAAATCCGAATAAGCCCGGAAATTCGCGTCATGTTCCAACTGCAACAGCACGACGTGAAAGGGCCGCCCACCGGTCCGGATGCGGCGCGTGGTGATCCAGCGTTCGACCATGTGGCGCGGCCGTCGCAACAGCCGCAGAAGCTGCAGACGGAACTCTTCGGAAACGCTCTGATCGCGGTGGGGGCGGTAGTGTGGAAAACTGTGGTTTCGGAACAACACATGCCAATGATACAAGGCGCCATGCACCATGTGCATCCGCAAATCGCCCCATCGATCCGGGGGCAGGGCGGGGACATCCGCCGTCCGGCTCAGCGCGTTGGCCATCTGCTCCAGCGTGATCCGCATCAGCCTGGAATTGCCGTTCGATCCGTCCCGCTCGTAAGTGGCCCAATAGGGGCGCAGATAGCCTTCCTCAAAGATATGGATGGTCAATCCGGCGTCTTTTGCGATCCGGATGGCCTCGGCATGGTGGCGACGCACATCGCCGTAAAGCACCAGATCGGTCGCCGCGGTCTTTGCGATCCATTGGCGCAACTGGTCCGGCCACGCGTGAAGCGGTTCCCGGAACGCCAGAAGGGACGACCGATCCCGCCACCGCGACCCGTCGCCCGCATTGAACGCCACGCGAACGCAGTTGGCCCCGGTTTCGCGCAACCTGTTCGCCAATTCGCTGAAGAACGGGCCATGCGGACCCTGCAGGAACAGGAAACTGCGCTGCGGCGATGTCTGCGGCTTGCCCGTTGTGTTTGTCATGTCACCGCAGTATCCCTCGGACTGCCCTGAGACTAGCATATTGGGCAGCAATCTGAGAATCAAAATCCGCCAGATATGGCGCGGATGACGACAGTGAGGGCAAGATCATGTTCACCGGTATCGTGACCGACATTGGAGACATCCGCAGCCTCGAACGGCGCGGCGACCTGCGGGCCCGCATCGGCACGGGGTATGACACCCACGGCATCGACATCGGCGCGTCCATCGCCTGCAGCGGCGTTTGCCTGACCGTGGTGCAGCTGGGGTCGGATTGGTTCGACGTCGAGATCAGTGCCGAAACGCTGGACAAGACGAATGTCGGCGCTTGGGGTGTTGGTCAGAAGATCAACCTCGAACGCGCGCTCAAGGTCGGGGATGAACTGGGCGGTCATATCGTGTCCGGCCATATCGACGGTTTGGCCACGATCACCGAGATGCGTCCAGAGGGTGACAGCGTCCGCTACACGTTCGACGCCCCCCGCAACCTTGCCCGCTTCATCGCGCCCAAGGGATCAGTCGCGCTGGATGGCACGTCATTGACCGTGAACGAGGTCGAGGGCACGCGCTTTGGCGTCAACATCATCCCGCACACCCAGGAGGTCACGACCTGGGGCGCATCCAAAGTGGGCGACAAGGTCAATCTCGAGATCGACACGCTGGCCCGCTATGTCGCGCGTCTGGCCGAGATGCAGGGCTGACATCCGCGGTGACGCGTTCGCGGTTTCAGTCGACGGAAACACGCCGCCTGTTCATCGCAGCGACAGCCCGACCACCGATCAGCCAGCACACCAGAACACCGCCGCCATAGGCGATGATCAGAAACAGGAACGGCCCCACAAGCGGCGCGCCCTGATAAAGCGCGATCAACAGCGGCGTGCCTGTCAGGTTGCCAAGATTGCCCATCTGCGCCAGCGCCCCGTTCGCCAGGGCGCGCGACGGCGCATCCGCGTTGATCTGCGGAACCACGGCAAAGCCCGCGCTCTGGATCAGGGCCATGCTGGCGAACAGCATCACTACGCTGAGCACGGTGAACCCGGCGAAAAGGATCACCACCGCCACCGCTCCACAGAGCGCAAATCCCAGCGTCACGACAGGTTGCGCCGGATGGCGCGACAGGACCGCGACTCCCACACTCAGCGCAACGGCGATCGACACCAACGGTGCGATGGCCGCCAGCCAGACAGGTGCCGCGCCATCGCTCAAGAGCGGCAGCGCGGTCAGCACCGACACAAAGGTCAGCGTATAACACAGCCAGGCCAGCGCGGGCATGGCGATCCCCGGCGTCGCGTAAGCGGTCAGGTGGCGGCGCAGCACTGAAATTGTGGCCGGAGGCGCGGGTGTGATGACCGGATGGGGTAAAACCAAAAGAATCGCAACACAGGCCACCGCCATCCAGACGCCATGCCCGCCGATCAAAAGCGACAGCCCACCTTGCGCGATCACCCAAGGTGCAATGACGGCCGTCAGCGCAAAGGCCACCCCGAAGAACGTGCTCCAAAGCGTCAGAGCCGCAGGCCGGTAGCGGTCCGGCGTCGCCTCGGCGATCAGGGTGGGGGCTGCCACGACGATCAACAGATGTGACGCGCCCTCCAGCACCCGGCTGAACATCATCACGGGCAAGGCAGGCAGCGTCGCCTGCCAGAGTGACATGGCAGCCCCCAGAGCCAGCGCCGCCACCAACGCCCGACGTGCGCCGATTCGAGACACCACGATCCCGGCCACCAGCCCGAGGATCAGCCCGACAAGGCTGATCAGCGACACTGTCAGCCCAAGGATGGCTTCGCTCTCGCCGGAATAGACCTGCGTCAGGGCGACAAAACTCACCGCCAGTTTTGAGAACTGCCCAGCCGCGCCAAGCCCCGCCAGATAGAGCGTCAGGGTCAACAAAAGCGGATGAGGGGTGCGCATCGGATCAAGCCTTGGGGACATGTGCGGACCATCTGCCATCGGCCCACCACCCGCAATGCGCGATCGGCGTTTTTCTTTGCGCAGCGACGGCATATGTAGAGGGCATGACCGCTTTGCCCGCTTCCCTTCAGACATGGTTCGACACGCGCGGATGGGCCATCCATCTGCACCAGCAAGACATGCTGGACCGCGCCTCTGACCCCTGTCTCCTGCTCATCGCGCCCACCGGTGGCGGCAAGACGCTGGCCGGGTTCCTGCCGACTCTGGTGGATTTGGCCCAGAACCCACGCGACGGGTTGCACACGCTCTATGTCAGCCCCCTCAAGGCGCTGGCTGCCGACATCAAGCGCAACCTGCGCACGCCGATTGACGAGGCCGGGTTGCCGATCCGGGTCGAGGACCGCACCGGCGACACCTCGGCCCACATCAAGAAACGCCAACGCGCCGACCCGCCGCAGATCCTGCTGACAACACCTGAATCGCTCGCCTTGCTCACCAGCTATGAAGACGCGCCGCGCATGTTCAAGGGCGTGCAGCGCGTCGTGGTGGACGAAATTCATGCGCTGGCGGAATCCAAACGCGGCGACCAGTTGATGCTGGCGCTTGCACGGTTGCAGGCCATGTGTCCCGATCTGCGCCGTGTCGGGCTGTCGGCCACGGTGGATGACCCGGCGGCCATTGCGCGGCTTCTGGCGCGCCATCCCGATCCATGCGAGATCATCCTTGCCGATCCGGGGCCGGAGCCGGACATTTCCATGCTGGTGACGGAAGAGGCGCCCCCTTGGTCCGGGGGTGGGGCCAAATATGCGATCCCGGCGGTTCTGGAGCAGGTCAGGCAGCACAAGACAACGCTGATCTTTCACAACACCCGTGCCCAGGCCGAGATCTTCTTTCACAACCTCTGGCTTGCCAACGAGGACTCCTTGCCCATCGGCATCCATCACGGATCGCTCGACCGTCAGCAGCGCGAAAAGGTCGAAGCAGCGATGGTGCGGGGCGATCTGCGGGCGATTGTTTGTACCGGGAGCCTCGATCTCGGCATCGACTGGGGCGATGTGGATCTGGTCATCCAGATCGGCGCGCCGAAGAACGTCAAGCGTCTGGTGCAGCGAATCGGCCGCGCGAACCACCGTTACAACGCGCCGTCAAAGGCGCTTCTGGTGCCGGCCAACCGGTTCGAAGTGGTGGAGTGCGTCGCAGCTTTGGAAGCGGTCAAGGCGCATGATCTGGACGGCGAATGGCGCGGGCGGGGCCCGCGGGACGTGCTCTGCCAGCACATCCTGATCGCCGCCTGCTCCGGCCCGTTCGACGCCAATGCGCTTTTCGCCGAGATGACCGCTGCCGGGGCCTATGCCGATCTGAGCCGCGATGCCTTCGACGCCTGCCTGACTTTCTGCGCCACCGGTGGCTACGCCCTGCGCGCCTATGACCAGTGGCAGCGGCTCAAGCAACTGCCCGACGGTCGTTGGCAATTGCGCGATCCCAGATCCGCTCTGCGCATCCGGCAGAACATCGGCACGATCCAGGACACCGACACGCTCAAGGTGAAATGGCGGGGCCGGGGCGGCGCACCGCTGGGTGAGATCGAGGAAGGCTTTGCCGCGACCCTGACCAAGGGCGACACCTTCCTGATCGGTGGGCAGATCGTGCGCTACGAAGGGCTGCGCGAACTGACCGTCGAAGTGACCCGAGATCCGGGCCGCAAACCCAAGATCGCCACCTTCATGGGCACCAAGTTCGCCACCTCCACCCAGCTGTCGAACCGTATCCTCGGCATGTTCCAGCAGGACGATTGGCCCGACCTGCCGCGCCACACGCGCGACTGGCTGCACATGCAGCGCCGGATCAGCCGCCTGCCCGAACCGGGTCGGCTTCTGATCGAGAGCTTTCCGCATGACGGGCGCGAACAGCTTGTCGCCTACGGGTTTGCCGGGCGCAACGCGATGCAGACGCTGGGGCTCTTGCTGACCAAGCGGATGGAGGAAGAGGGGCTTGCCCCCATGGGGTTTGTCGCCACCGATTACGCGGTGCTGATCTGGGGGCTGGACGCGGTGATCGACCCCGCGCCGCTCTTCGATCTGGCGGCGTTGGAGGCGGGTCTCGAAGGCTGGCTGGCCGGCAACGCGGTGATGAAACGAACCTTCCGCGCATCCGCCACCATCGCGGGGCTGATCGAACGCAACCTGGGCGGCCAACGCAAGACCGGGCGGCAGGCGACCATGTCGTCGGACATCCTTTATGACACGCTCTTGAAATACGATCCCGACCACCTGCTGATGCAGATCACCCGCGAGGAGGCGATGCGCGGGCTGGTGGATTTTGCCCGCATCCGCGACATGGCCGAGCGTGTGGGTGACCGCATCGACCTGTTGCGCCTTGACCGGGTGACACCGCTTGCCGCGCCTCTGTTTCTTGAACCCGGTCGCGTGCCTGTTCGGGGTATGGCGGATGAGCGGCTGCTGGAGGAAGAGATCACGCGCCTGATGGAGGCCAGTGGTCTGGCGCAGGTCGAGGCGGCCCCCAGCAAACCCAAATGGCGCGTGCCCTATTGAGCACGGTGCGTGCAAGCACGTCACCCTACGTAGGCCGGGCTTCAGCCCGGCACCACGTCAGGTCACATCCCGATACGAGATTTCCTTGACGTCCTTGCCGGTCTTGCCGCGCCGCACGATCAGCCGGTTCAGCGCGTGGATATAGGCCTTGGCCGAGGCCACAACCGTATCCGTGTCCGCCGACTGGCCGGTGGCGATCATGCCGTCCTCTTCCAGACGCACGCTGACCGTGGCCTGTGCATCGGTGCCCTCGGTCACCGCGTGCACTTGGTACAGCTGCAACCGCGCCTTGTTCGGGTGCAGCATGCGGATTGCCTTGAAGGTCGCATCGACAGGGCCGTCGCCTTCGCACACGGCCGACATATCCTCGCCGTCTATCTCCATTTCAAGCGTCGCCTCCGCCGGGCCGCCGGTGCCGCAGACCACCTTGAGGTTCACAAGCTGCAACGCATCGTCGCCTTCGGTCGTCGCGGTGACAAGCGCGAGGATATCGTCGTCGAACACCTCTTTCTTGCGGTCAGCCAGATCCTTGAAGCGGACAAAGATGTCCTTGAGCTGGTTGTCGCCCACCTCGGTGCCCAGTTCCCGCAGCTTGGCGCGCAGCGCGGCGCGTCCCGAATGCTTGCCCAAGGGCAGCGACGTACCAGAAAGGCCCACATCCTCGGGGCGCATGATCTCGAAGGTCTCTGCGTTCTTGAGCATCCCGTCCTGATGGATGCCGCTCTCGTGCGCAAAGGCGTTCTTGCCGACGATGGCCTTGTTGAATTGCACCGGAAAGCCCGACACGGTCGCGACGCGGCGCGAAATGTGCATGATCTTCTTGGTGTCGATGCCGGTCGTGTAGGGCATGATATCGCCCCGCACCTTGAGCGCCATCACCACCTCTTCCAGCGCGGTATTGCCCGCACGTTCGCCCAACCCGTTGATCGTGCATTCGATCTGGCGCGCACCGCCCTGCACCGCCGCCAGAGCATTGGCTGTCGCCATGCCAAGGTCGTTGTGGCAATGCGTGGCGAAAATCACCTCATCCGCATCGGGCACGGTCTCGATCAGACGGCGGATCAGATCGGCGCTTTCCACCGGCGCGGTATAGCCCACTGTGTCGGGAATGTTGATCGTGGTGGCCCCTGCCTTGATGGCGATCTCCACCACCCGGCACAGGTAATCCCATTCGGTGCGCGTGGCATCCATCGGGGACCATTGCACGTTGTCACACAGGTTGCGCGCGTGGGTCACGGTCTGCTCGATCCGGTCCGCCATCTCGTCCTGCGTGAGGTTCGGAATGGCGCGGTGCAGAGGCGAGGTGCCGATGAAGGTGTGGATACGCGGCTGTTTGGCGTGTTTGACCGCCTCCCAGCAGCGGTCGATATCGGGCAGCTGCGCGCGAGCCAGCCCGCAGATCACCGCCGACTTTGAGCGCTGCGCGATCTCGCTCACCGCGCGGAAATCGCCTTCGGAGGCAATCGGGAACCCGGCCTCGATGATGTCGACACCCATGTCGTCCAGAAGCTCGGCGATCTCGAGCTTTTCGTCATGGGTCATGGTTGCGCCGGGGGATTGTTCGCCGTCGCGCAAGGTGGTGTCGAAGATGACCACTCGGTCTTTATCTGTCGTCGTCATTGTTCTGATCTTTCTGTCTTGTCCAAATCCGTCGGCGCGAAACGATCATCCTCTGAGCGGTCGCGCCGGGTGCGCCGCGCTCAGAGGCGGATTAGGAGAAGACGGGTGGCCAGCGCAAGAGGCGCGCAAAAGCGCGGCAGGGTTGCGGTATGGGCCAGACGTGTCATGGGCGCGACTATACGTGGCAAATTTCGAAAGAAAAGCCGCTTGAGAAAAAAAGACGCCCCCGGCATCGGGAGCGTCCTGTTCTTCTTAGGTTTGAAAATACCTCGGGGGTTTGGGGGCTGGCCCCCAAGAGTTTCCGTTAACGGCAACTCCACGATGCGTCGCCGCATCGTGCGCCAGGTTCAAAGGTCGGGATAGATCGGAAAGCGCGCGCACATCTCGGCGACTTCGCTGCGCACCTTCTCCTCGACCGCGGCATTGCCATCTTCGCCATTGGCGGCCAGGCCATCGGTCACCTCGATGATCCAGTCCGCGATCTGGCGGAATTCGGCCTCGCCAAAGCCGCGTGTTGTCCCCGCGGGCGTGCCAAGGCGAATGCCCGAGGTCACCATCGGCTTTTCCGGATCGAACGGCACACCGTTCTTGTTGCAGGTGATATGCGCGCGGCCGAGTGCCTTTTCCGTCGCGTTGCCCTTCACACCCTTGGGACGCAGATCGACCAACACAACATGGGTGTCGGTGCCATGGGTCACGGTGTCCAGACCACCCTTGATCAGCTGATCCGACAGCGCCTGCGCGTTGCGGATCACGTTTTGCTGGTAGATCTTGAACTCGGGGCGCAGCGCCTCGCCGAAGGCCACGGCCTTGGCCGCGATCACATGCATCAGCGGGCCGCCCTGGATGCCGGGGAAGATGGCCGAGTTGAACTTCTTCGCCAGCGCCTCGTCATTGGTGAGAATCATGCCGCCGCGCGGACCGCGCAGGGTCTTGTGCGTGGTCGTGGTGGCGACATGCGCATGCGGGAATGGGCTGGGGTGTTCGCCCGCCGCCACCAGACCGGCGAAGTGCGCCATGTCGACATGCAGCCATGCGCCCACGGAATCCGCGATCTCACGCATGCGGGCAAAGTCGATCTGACGCGGAATGGCAGAGCCTCCGGCGATGATCAGCTTGGGCTGGTGCTCGGTCGCCAGTGCCTGAACCTGATCGTAATCCAGCAGGTTGTCCTCTTTGCGGACGCCGTACTGGATCGCGTTGAACCATTTGCCCGACTGGTTGGGCGCAGCACCATGCGTCAGGTGCCCCCCCGCATCGAGGCTCATCCCGAGGATCGTGTCACCCGGCTGCAACAGCGCCGTAAACACACCCTGGTTCGCCTGGCTGCCGGAATTCGGCTGCACATTGGCAAAACCGCAATCGAATAGCTGGCAAGCGCGTTCTATGGCAAGGTTCTCGGCCACGTCGACGAACTGACAGCCGCCGTAATAGCGCCGACCCGGATAGCCTTCGGCGTATTTGTTGGTCATCACCGATCCCTGCGCCTCCATCACGGCGCGGCTGACGATGTTTTCCGAGGCGATCAGCTCGATCTCGTCGCGCTGGCGGCCCAGCTCATCGGTGATCGACTGGAACAGGTCCGGATCGCTGTCGGCCAGCGATTTGGTGAAAAAACCAGAGTCACGGTGCGGGGCGTTCATGGGCAGGCCTCCTTGAAGCGGATGTGGAATAGGCGGTTACGTATAGGAATGGCGGCAAAAGGCAAAGGCGGGAAAGCGACCAGACGCAACAAAGCTGCGCCATGGCTGGCGCTATTGGGGCGATTGTGCTTGTTTCGGGGCCAGACGACCTGGATAGGAACATGCCCCTCATGTCATTGCGCATCGCCTTCGCCGCCAGTTCAGCGCCGATCGCCCAATCGGCCAAGGCGGGGCTGACCCGCCGTTATGGCGATCATGCCGAAGACGGAGCGGACGTGATCGTGGCTTTGGGGGGCGACGGCTTCATGCTGGCGACGCTGCACCGCACGCAGGATCTGGCCGCACCGGTCTACGGGATGAACCGGGGCACGGTCGGGTTCCTCATGAACGAATATTCCGAACACGATCTTGAGGCGCGGCTGCAACAGGCGCAGGAAGAGGTCATCAACCCGCTGTCGATGACCGCCACCACCAAGGACGGATCGACCCAGCGCGCGCTTGCGATCAACGAGGTATCGCTCCTGCGCGCGGGCCCACAGGCAGCGCGGCTGCGGATCAGCGTCGATGGCAAGATGCGGATGCCCGAACTGGTCTGCGACGGCGCACTGCTGGCGACACCGGCAGGGTCCACCGCCTACAATTATTCCGCCCACGGTCCGATCCTGCCCATCGGATCGGATGTGCTGGCGCTGACCGCGATGGCCGCGTTTCGCCCCCGGCGCTGGCGCGGCGCGCTGTTGCCCAAGACCGCCGACGTCACGTTCGAGGTGCTGGACCCCGACAAGCGCCCCGTCATGGCCGAAGCCGATGCCCGCGCGGTGCGCGACGTGGTGCGCGTCGACATCCGGTCCGAACCGGCCATTGCGCACAGGGTGCTGTTCGATCCCGGCCACGGGCTCGAAGAACGGTTGATCCGCGAACAATTCGTCTGACGCCTCGGAAGGCGCGGCCCGGTATCGTCGCAAACCTGCCCCGCTTGTGCCATCTCATCCGCCTAACCTCCCTTCGTGGTTTACGGTAAAGGGACAGGGTTCGATGCGCATCTTGCAGGTATGTCTTCTCGTGGTTTTGACTCTCATCCCCGGTCTGACCGCAGCACAGGAACGCGACCGCCTGGATCATCGTGGCGAAGTTCTGGGCTGGGAGGGCGTCGGGCGGCTGGACACGTCTGCGGGCACCTGCACCGGTACGCTCATCGCGCGCGATCTCGTCCTGACAGCCGCGCATTGCGTGGTCGATGCCGCAACGCAGACCGTCCTGCCGCAACAGGCCATGCGGTTCCATGCAGGGCTGGCGCATGATTTCATCGCCGCCACCCGTGGCATCACGCGCATCGTTCTTGCAGACGGATATCTTGGGGCCACCAATGCCTCGCTGACCGATCAGGTCCGCACCGATCTTGCGCTGCTGCGGCTGGACAGCCCGATCTTCAGTTCCGAGGCCGAACCGTTCAAGCTTCATGACCGCGACATGGCCGTCGGATCGGTGACGCTCGTGTCCTACGGCAGGGGGCGGAACACGTCCCTGCAGCGCGAATCCGGCTGTCGGCTCAAGCAGACCTATCGCGGCGGGCTGATGACCTTTGATTGCGATGTCACCTTCGGATCGTCCGGCGCGCCGGTCTTTGTCAGCGATCAGGGGCGGTTGCGGATCCTGTCCGTGGTCTCGATGATGTCAACCGCGCCCGATGCCGACAAGGAGGCGATCGGCATGTCGCTGCCTGCCGCCGTCACTGCGATGATGCAGGACATGCGCAACGATGCCGCCCGCGCGCCGGTCACCGCCGGGGCGCGCCGCGTGACCGTGGGCGAACGCGCCGGTGGAGCGCGGTTCGTGAAGGTCGATTGATCACCGCGGCAAGGGCAGGGCGGTGTCGTCCTTGACCTGATCCATGACGATCTGGCTGTGCACCCGGCCGATGGAATCATGCGGCAACAGCACGTCCTGCACCAGCCGATTGAGCGCCGCGAGATCGGTGCAATAGACCCGGAAGATGTAATCCGCCTCGCCGGTCAGAGTCCAAGCCGCGACGATCTCTGGCGTGGTCGAGACCAGCCGTTTGATCGACTGGTGCGTGCCGTTGCTCTGTGCCCGTGTCTCGACCTGGATGAAGGCCTGCACGTTCAGACCCAGCCGCGCGGGGTTCAGTCGGCAGGGCGTGCCGGTGATGTAGCCTTCGGATTCGAGCCTCTGGCGGCGGCGGCTGATCTGGGAGGCGGACATGCCAAGCTGATCCGCCAGATCCTGCGCCGGGGTCTGACCATTGCGTTGCAGCAGCGCGAGCAGCTTGATGTCTTTGGGGTCGAGCGGTGCCATGCGGGCATTGTGCAGGTTTTCTTCAATTCATGCAAGTTTCACGCATGTTTGACGCCGATGCCCAACGAGATCGGTCACACCCTGCAGACACTTGGGCCTATTCTGATGCCAATCAAGGAGGATCTCATGGGACCATTTCCGCACGACGCACCGAAAGCCACGATTTCAATCGACAACCCCGCCGGGACCGACGGGTTCGAATTCGTCGAATTCGCGCATCCTGACCCGGACCAGCTGCGCGACCTGTTCACCAAGATGGGCTACACCCACACCGCCACGCACAAGACCAAGCAGGTCGAGCTTTGGCAGCAGGGGGACATCACCTACATTCTGAACAACGAGCCCGGCAGCCACGCCATGCGCTTTGTCGACGAACACGGCCCCTGCGCCCCGTCGATGGGCTGGCGCGTGGTGGATGCCAAACACGCCTATGACCGCGCATTGATGCTCGGAGCCACACCCTATGACGCGCCGGACAAGGTGATGGACGTACCTGCGATTGTCGGCATTGGCGGTTCGCTGATCTATTTCATCGACAGCTATTATCGGCAGAACCCCTATAACGCCGAATTCGATTGGGTGGCGACCGCCAATCCCGAAGGTGTCGGCTTCCATTACCTCGATCACCTGACCCACAACGTGCACCAAGGGAACATGGACACGTGGTTTGACTTCTACGGCAAGATCTTCGGCTTCAAGGAAATCCGGTTCTTCGACATCGAAGGCAAGCATTCGGGGCTGCGCAGCCGCGCGCTGACCTCGCCCTGCGGACGCATCCGCATTCCGATCAACGAAGATCGGGGCGAGACCGGGCAGATCGTCGAGTACCTCAAGCGCTACAAGGGCGAAGGCATCCAGCACATCGCGGTTGGTGCACGCGACATTTATGACGCAGTGGACGAGATCGCGTCACGCGGTCTGAAATTCATGCCCGCGCCGCCCGAGGCCTATTACGAGCTGAGCAAGGATCGTGTGACCGGCCATGAAGAGCCGATCGACCGCATGAAGAAACACGGCATCCTGATCGACGGCGAAGGCGTGGTCGGCGGGGGCGAGACCCGCATCCTGCTCCAGATCTTCTCGAAAACGGTGATCGGGCCGATCTTCTTTGAATTCATCCAGCGCAAGGGGGATGACGGGTTCGGCGAGGGCAATTTCAAGGCGCTCTTCGAGTCCATCGAAGCAGACCAGATCGAACGCGGCGTGCTCAAGGCCAGCTGACCTGCGCGGCGCGGCCCTCAGCTTGGGTCGCGCCAGCGGTTCACGATGGGATAGCGCCGGTCCAGCCAGAAGGCGCGTTTCGACAGGCGCGCACCGGGGGCGGACTGGAAGCGTTTGTATTCGCTGATGTAGAGCAGATGCTCGATCCGCTTGGCATCGGCGCGGTCATACCCCGCCGCCACGCAATCCGCGATGGATCCGTCCTCGTCGACGAGGATCTGCAAGATACCGTCCAGCACCGGGTAATCGGGCAGCGAGTCGCTGTCCTTCTGATCCGCCCGCAATTCGGCGGACGGGGGCTTGGTGATGATCGCCTCGGGGATCACGTCGCCCTCTGGCCCCTTCATCCAGTCGCGGTGATTGGCGTTGCGCCAGCGGCAGGCATCGAAGACGCGGGTCTTGTACATGTCCTTGATCGGATTGTAGCCCCCCGCCATGTCGCCATAGATCGTTGCATAGCCCACCGCGACCTCGGACTTGTTGCCGGTGGTCAGCAGCATCTCTCCGAACTTGTTGGACAGCGCCATGAGCAGCAGGCCGCGAATGCGCGACTGCACGTTTTCCTCGGTCAGGTCTGGTTTTGTGCCTTCGAACAAAGGTGCCAGCGTTTCGGTCACCGCGTCACGGGTTTTCCCGATCGGGACAAAATCGTACCGGCAACCAAGGTTTTCCGCGACCGCCTTGGCATCGTCCAGCGATCCCTGCGAGGTGTATTCCGACGGCAGCATCACGCAGCGGACATTCGCGGCCCCCAGAGCATCCACCGCGATGGTCGCCACGATGGCAGAGTCGATCCCCCCGGAGAGGCCCAGCAGCACCTGCTTGAACCCGGTCTTGGCCATGTAATCCCGCAGCGCGGTGACCATGACGCGGTAATCCTGTTCCATGGAGTCCGGGTGCCGGGCAAAATCACCGTCCAGCGCGCGCCAACCCGCATCGGAGCGTTCCAGATCGACATGGCTGATCACCTCGTCGAAGGTCGGCAGTTGCACCGCAGGCACACCGCCGGGGTTGAGCACGAACGATCCGCCATCAAAGACCTGGTCGTCCTGACCGCCCACCATGTTGAGGTAAATCAGCGGCAATCCGCTTTCCACCACGCGGGCGACCATGTGGTTCAGCCGTGTCTCGAACTTGTCGCGGAAATAGGGCGATCCGTTGGGCACGAGGATGAACTCCGCGCCACTTTCCTCAAGCGCCTCGACCACGTCGGGATACCATGCATCCTCGCAGATCGGCATGCCGATGCGGACGCCGTTGATGGCCACCGGCCCCTGCATCATGTCGCGCGAGAAATGGCGCACCTCATCGAAGACGTTGTAATTGGGCAGGAAATACTTGTGCACCACCGACGCGATCCGGCCACCCTGAAGCGTGAAGTAGCTGTTGTGCAGCTTGAGATCCTCGCCCACGGACGGGCCGCCGATACACAGCGCGGGACCATCGGCGCAGGCGGCGGCAAGGGCTGCGATTTCGGCCTGCACAGCCGCCACGAAGGCGGGCTTCATGATCAGGTCCTGCGCCTGGTAGCCGGTGATGAACATCTCGGGCAGCGCCACGACGTCGGCCCCGGCAATCCTGGCCGCGTCCCATGCCGCGCGCGCCTTGGCGGCGTTGCCCGCAAGGTCACCGACTGTTGGGTTCAACTGCGCCAGAGTGATGCGGAACCGGTCCGACATGGGCCATCTCCCTTTCCCGATATCGCCGGTGACATAGCAGAACCCCGCGTAAGGGAAAGTCACTTGTCGGTGGCAGGCCGGATAAGAGATTGTCTGACCCCGCCGCCTCGCTTAGGTTTCGGGCAGGACGTCTTGGCAACGGACATGAGTGGGATAGCAGACAGATGAGACCGGGCAGCAAAGTCATTCTGGGTGCGGCCATAGCACTGTCGCTCGCGCTGGGCGCGCAGGCGCAGGATGGCGAGGTTCAGACCAAGCAATACGACGATGGCGGTGTCTACGAGGGCACGTTCCTCAACGGGTTGCAGCATGGCACCGGCACCTACCGGCTGCCCAACGGCTACGAATATACCGGCGACTGGGTCGAGGGCGAGATTCGCGGTGATGGGATCGCGCGGTTCCCGAACGGATCGGTCTATGAAGGCCAGTTCGTCAAGGGCAAGCCCGAGGGGATCGGCAAGATCGTGTTTGCAGATGGCTCGACCTACCAGGGCTCGTGGCTCGACGGGAAGATCACCGGGCAGGGCGTGGCGCTCTATGCCAACGGCGTGCGCTACGAAGGGTCGTTCCGCAACGCGCTGCACCACGGGCGCGGCACGATGCAAAGCCCCGGTGGCTATGTCTACGAGGGCGATTGGGTCAACGGCGTCAAGGAAGGCAACGGCACCATCAGCTATCCAGACGGGTCGGTCTACGAGGGCCGCGTGGCAGATGGCGACCGCGAGGGGCAGGGCAAGCTGACCATGCCGGACGGCCTGACCTATGTCGGCATGTGGAAAGACGGCCAGATTGACGGCACCGGCACGCTGACGCAGTCCAACGGCGATGTCTACGAAGGCGAATTGGTCGCCGGGCGTCGCAATGGTCAGGGCACTGTGCGCTATGCCAATGGCGATGCCTATGAGGGCGAGTTCAAGGACGATCTGCGCCACGGACAGGGGACGTTCATCGGCACCGACGGCTACCGCTACGAAGGAGCGTGGGTCGCCGGACAGATCGAGGGCCTGGGCAAGGTCACCTATCCGGACGGATCGATCTACGAGGGCCAGTTCCGGGGCGATCTGGCGAACGGTGAGGGCAAGATCACCTATCCAGACGGGTCCACCTATGAAGGCGCCTGGGTCGATGGCGTGATCGAAGGCGAGGGTCGCGCGGTCTACGCCAATGGACTGGTCTACGAGGGCGAATTCAAGAACGCCCGCAACCACGGCTTTGGCGTGATGACCTATCCCGATGGCTACAAGTACGAGGGTGAATGGCTTGACGGCCAGCGCCACGGTCAGGGCACCGCGACCTATACCGATGGTACCGTCTATGTCGGCCAGTTCGCGGAGGGGCAGCGTCACGGTCAGGGCGAGATCACCATGGCAGATGGGTTCAGCTATGTCGGAGACTGGCAGAACGGCGAGATCAGCGGTCAGGGGACCGCGACCTATGCCAATGGCGATGTATACGAGGGCACGTTCCTCGATGGCAAGCGGCAGGGCACCGGCACCATGCGCTACGCGTCGGGCGAAGAGGCGACCGGCGAATGGGTCAACGGGGCGTTGACGGACGGGTAGGACAAAGTTTGCAAACTCGGCGCGCGGGTTTGCAAACTACTCCCACCAGCGATCCACCTCGGCAATCTCGTCGTCAGACCAGCCAAAGTGATGCGCGATTTCATGCACCACGATATGGGTCACCAGATCCTGAAGCGTGACAGAATTTCGGTCGCGCCATTCGGCAAGGATCGGTTCGGCGTACAGCCAGACCCGATCCGGAAAGGGTGACGGGTCACCCGCGGATTTCTCGGTCAGGGGAATCCCGTCATAAAGCCCGGTGAGTTCCAGCGGATCGTCGATCTCGAGATCTTCGAGGATATCCTGCGGGGGCCAGTCCGTGACCTCCAAGAGCACATCCTGACACAGATCCCGAAACGGCAAAGGCAGCCCGGTCAGGGCTGCCTCGGCGTAGCGTGTGATGTCGTCGATATCATCTTGCGCGGTCATGCGGGTATCAGCACCGCGCAGGGTGACCGCGTCAAGATGCGATCAGAGCAACAGCTGGTAGCTGTGCGGCACGTAGTGGAAGCCGTCACCGCGCGTTTCGACATAGCCCACACCCGGGAAGGGCATGTGGTAGCCGATGAACGGGACGGAGTCCGCAGCCAGCATGCCCAGCACGCTGCGGCGCGACGCGGCGGCGGCGGCCTTGTCCATGTCGAAGCGCACTTCCCAATCCGGGTGCGCCAGCGACCAGACATAATGGTTGGCCAGGTCCGCGAGGATCAGCAATTGCTGGTCGTTGCTGTCGAGCATGTAGGTCATGTGACCCGGCGTGTGGCCGAAGGCGGCCTTTGCGCTGATGCCGGACGTGACGCTGTCGCCATCGCCAAGGAACGACATTTTCTCGGCCAGCGGTTTGACGTTGTTGGCAAAGCCTTCGTTGTCGGTCCCGGACCAATGGTCGAATTCGGCCTGCCCGGTGATGTAGGCGGCATTGGCGAAGGTCTCGGCGCCATTGGTCATCAGGCCGCCAATGTGATCGCCGTGCATGTGGGTCAGCACGACATGCGTCACGGCGTCGGCGGAATAGCCCGCCATCTCGACCGCCTGTGTGGTGGCCGCGCCATCAAGGCCGGTGTCGAAGAGGATCAGCTCGGCGCCAGTGTTGACGAGCGTGGGCGTGAAGAAGAACTGCGCCTTGTCGACGGGAATGCGCGCTTCGGCGGAAACGGCCGCGAATTCGTCGGCACCGACATTCATGCCGAAAATGGTCTGCGGTTCTTCGACGGTGCGGCTGCCGACCAGCATCGTGGTGACTTCGAAATCGCCAACGCCAAAACGGTTGACGCGGGGAATCTGCGGTCCCTGTGCGTGACCTGCGGCGTTCGCCTTGGTGAAGCCAAGACCAGCGGCCATCGGGATGGTGGCTGCGCCGGCAAGAAGCGCACGGCGTGACATGGAATGTTCGGACATATTGGTCTCTCCCCTGTTTCAATGAGCGAAGTGTAGCGGTCCTTTGCAACAAGAAGAGTGCCTTCACGCCAACGTGATTGTGCATTCGCGCAGCCTGTTGGTGCGGGGGTTTCTGGACAAAAGCACGCTGTTATGGGAAAGCGCGACCCAACAGGAGTCTCATCCCATGATCACCACCCGTTTCGCGCCGTCGCCCACCGGTTACATCCATGTCGGCAACCTGCGCACCGCCTTGTTCAACCACCTGATCGCCCGAAAGTCCGGCGGCACGTTCATCCTGCGGATCGACGACACCGATCCCGAGCGCTCGAAAGAGATCTATGTCGATGCGCTCAAGCAGGATCTGGAATGGCTGGGCCTGACATGGGACCGGGTCGAACGGCAGTCGGAACGGCTGGACCGCTACCGCGACGCGGCCGACAGGCTGCGCGAGATGGGGCGGTTCTACGAGGCGTTCGAGACCCCGACCGAACTGGACCTCAAGCGCAAGAAGCAGCTGAACATGGGCAAACCGCCGGTCTATGACCGCGCGGCGCTGGCGCTGTCGGACGACGACAAGGCCAAGCTGCGGGCAGAGCGGGGGGATGGCGTCTGGCGCTTCAAGCTGGATCAGGAACGGATCGAGTGGACCGACGGCATCCTTGGCGACATTTCCATCGACGCGGCCAGCGTCAGCGATCCGGTGCTGATCCGGGCGGATGGTCAGATCCTCTATACGCTGGCGTCGGTCGTGGATGACACCGAGATGGGCGTGACCCATGTGGTGCGCGGATCGGACCATGTGACCAACACCGCGACGCAGATCCAGATCATCCGCGCGCTGGGCGGCACTGTGCCGTCCTTTGCGCACCATTCGCTGCTGACCGGCCCGCAGGGCGAGTCGCTGTCGAAGCGTCTTGGCACGCTGGCGTTGCGCGACTTGCGCGAGCAGGGAGTGGAACCAGAGGCGCTGCTGAGCCTGATGGCGCGGCTGGGATCGTCGCAGCCGGTGGAGTTGCGGCTGACGCTGGACGAGATCGCGGACGGCTTCGATCTGGGCCAATTCGGCTCGGCCCCGACCAAGTTCGATTTCGAAGACCTGTTTCCGCTCACCGCGCGCAAGCTGCACGCGCTGGACTACGGCGTGATGAAGGACGATCTGACCGCGCTGGGCGTGCCCGAGGACAAGGCCGAGGCGTTCTGGACCGTCGCGCGTGAAAACATCACCACCCGGCATGACATCGCCGCGTGGTGGACCCTATGCGCCAACGGGGCCGAACCGCTGGTCGCGGACGAGGATGCCGAGTTCATCGCCGAAGCCATGGCGCTGTTGCCCGAGGGGCCGCTTGGACCGGATGCATGGGGCAGCTGGACCAACGCGGTGAAAGAAGCGACGGGCCGCAAGGGCAAGGGTCTGTTCATGCCGCTGCGCAAGGCGTTGACCGGACAGGAGCGGGGGCCGGAAATGGCCGATCTGCTGCCGCTCTTGCAGACCATTCCGGCGCGGAAGCTGGCGAAATCCTAAGCGCCGTTGGCCTTTTCCTTTAGCATTGCGAGGTGCTCCGGGTCGTCGATCCTGCGTTCGATGATCCGAAGCGCGCTTGCGCGGGTGGACTCGGCGGAATGTGCAAGATCGCGCCAATCGCTCTTGCTCAGCCGGTTGGCCGCCTTGAGCATTTGCGCCATCACGTCAAAGCGGTTGCCGCCGTCCTCCATCAGGCTGTCATAGCCATCGTGCAACAGGTCCCCGGCCGTGACGGTTCCGATGATCACCCGGTCATATAACGGGGTGGTGTCGCGGTCTTCGGCGCACATCTCCGTGCCAAGCTGCCACAGGATGCGTTCGATCCGGTGGATCACGTCGATCGCGGTGCCGGGATCGTTGACGCCGGGCGACAGGGCGCGCGACGCCACTTCTGACAAGATGACAAGGCCAAAGCGGGCATCCTGTTCGACGGTGCGTTCATCCCCCAGGGTGAAATTCTCGAGCAGCGTGTCAAGGTCGCAGTCGCCGTGAACATATCCAAGCGGTGTGCCTTTCAGAACCCAGCTGCCAGGCGGGGTGGTCACCCACAGGGTTGCATCACCATCAGCAAGCTGTCCGTTCAATTCGCCAAGGCTGATATATTGCACAAAGCCCGTCACGGGCGACATCAGCACGCTGGCATCATCGGGCGCGGGGGGCGCATTTTTCGCCGGACGCGCCCCAAGGTTGGGTGTCTTCGCCAGGCTTTCGAGCGGTTGCCGGGCAGCAGTCTCGACCGCGGTCAGCGTGTGGTGCAGGCTGCCCAACTGGCTGAGATGCGCGATCCAGCGCAGGATCGCCACGACGATCATCACGATGCAGACCATCGTCATTGCGAACACGATGACGGCTGCTGATTCGCCGTACAGCTTTGCCCGGAACATCACGATCGAGGCCAGCGAGAACAGAAAGGCTCCGACGAAGACCGACATCACGTTCAGCGTCGTCATGTCCTGCATGAGGATGCGGTAGACCCGTGGGGTGGCCTGACCGGCGGCTGACCTGAAGGCCTGCACCATGATGCCCAGCGAAAAGGTGGTGACCGCCAGCATCGACGAGGCGAGGATGTTCAGGATCGGCAACACCGCATCGCGCGAGAACCTTTCGACCATCCATTCCGGAAGCGACTGGTCCAGCAACGGCGCGATCAGCGCAACCAGAAGCGCCGCAGCCCCGAACGCTGAAATCCGGATGCCGGGACGGCGCCAGAGCCTGCTGAGCCAAAGAAGGACCCGTTCGCGCATCAGGTCGAAACCTTGGCGCGCACGGTCAAGAGCATGTCGTCGACAAAGCCTTGCTCGGTCGCGGTGAGGCGCTGCGCCCGCGGATAGATCGGCGCGTCGCGGTCATTGAGCACAGGCGTGTTCCAGCCTTCGGTGCTGGCGCAGAACCGCGCGGCGCCGGCTTGACCGAATTCGCGCAGGTACCCTTGCAGCACCGCGTCGACATAGCTGAGCAGGATCGGGTGATCGGCGTCCGGCGGCGCCGAATCGTGCGGCGGGATCGCGTAGATCGAGATATCGCGCACATCGTTTGCTGCGTGCTCCACCGCATCGGTCACCGCCAGCCGCGCATAGGAAAACTCGCGCGCATCCAGCGCCACCCAATCATCGTTGGGAACCGGCGCGATGACCCCGTCGATCGTGCTGTCGCTGTCGGCAATCACCGACAGGAACGCGGCGGGGCGGTTCGGGGCCCGTTGCCAGATGCGTCGCCACCCGGTGATCCGGGAGGCGTGGATCGGGGTGAACGCATGGGTGTTGCGGTTCACCAGCGATCCGTAGCCGAAAAAATGGGGATGCTTCACGAGGCGGTCTGCTTTGGTGCGGTTGATGTATGTCAAAGACAGCTTTGCACGAATGGCTAGGTTTGGCCAACCGATCTGAAAGGATGAGTGTCGTGCGCGTCACCAAACGGACCAATATCGCGATGCGCGTGCTCATGTTCTGCGCGGCCAATACGGGACGTCTTGTCACCAAGGCGGAGATCGCGAGGTGCTGCAACGCGTCGGAAAACCACCTCGCGCAGGTGATCAACCAACTGGGTCAGCTTGGCTTTCTGCACACTCAGAGGGGCCGCAATGGCGGGCTGGAACTGGGTCGCCCGGCGGACGAGATCAAGATCGGCGACGTGTTTCGCGTGCTTGAAGCGCCGGTGCCTCTGGCCGAGTGTTTTGCCGATGTCGACAACACCTGCCCTCTCAAGGATGCCTGTCGCCTGCGCACCGCGCTGACCGAGGCCGTCGAGGCGTTCTACCGGTCGCTTGACCCGATCACGCTGGATGAATTGGTCTGCAGCAATGTCGATCTGCTGGACATCCTGAACCCCGAACGGGCCTGCGCCGCGCGCGAGGCCGCATTGGCGGTTTGACCCTTGAGGCCGGGATGAATTCGGTCTACCACTCGCTGCATCCACGATGGGAGAACCGGTTCGACCGGTGCCGAAGGAGCAACCGCCCCCGGAAACTCTCAGGCAGACGGACCGTCGCGGACATAGACTCTGGAGAGATTTCGGGCCTGACCCGGAACGCCGAAGGGATAACGATCTCAGGCGAAAGGACAGAGGGGGCATAGGACGACCGCGTTTCTGCGCGGATTGTAATATGCCGGTTGTCGTTCACATGCACCCGGTCGAACAGGAAGGGATGCCGCGTGAGCGATCTGAAACGCACACCGCTCTACGATCTGCACATCGCGCTGGGCGCCAAGATGGTGCCGTTTGCAGGCTACGAAATGCCCGTGCAATACCCGATGGGTGTGATGAAGGAACACCTTCAGTGCCGTGCGGCTGCCGGGCTGTTCGACGTGAGCCATATGGGGCAGGTGGTGCTGCGCGCCGCTGACCCCGAGCGGGCCAAGGCCGCGCTGGAGCGGCTCATTCCGCAGGATGTGCTGGGTCTGGGCGAGGGGCGACAGCGCTACGGGTTTTTCACCAACGACGCGGGCGGAATCGAGGATGATCTGATGTTCGCCAATCGGGGCGATCACCTGTTTGTCGTGGTCAATGCCGCCTGCAAGGACGCGGATGTGGCGCGGCTGCGCGCGGCACTTGAGCCGGAGGTGACGGTCAAGCTGCTGGAAAACCGGGCATTGCTGGCGGTGCAGGGGCCGAAAGCCGAGGCGGTGCTGGCAGAACATCACCCGATGGTGGCCGAGATGCGGTTCATGGATGTGGCGACGGTGCCGATTGCGGGCGCGGAATGCTGGGTCTCGCGGTCCGGCTACACCGGCGAGGACGGATACGAGATATCCGTGCCTTTGGCGGCCGCCAAAGATGTCGCGCAGGCGCTTCTGGCGCACGAGGATGTGGAACCCATCGGCCTTGGCGCGCGGGATTCGCTGCGTCTGGAGGCCGGGCTGTGCCTCTACGGGCATGACATCGACGCCACCACCTCGCCGGTCGAGGCAGGGCTGACATGGGCCATCCACACCGTGCGCCGCGTCGGTGGCGACCGCGAAGGCGGGTTTCCCGGTGCGGGGCGTGTCCTGCCCGAGATCACCGAGGGCGCGGCGCGCAAGCGTGTTGGTCTCTTGCCCGAGGGCCGCGCACCCATGCGCGACGGGACGGTGCTTTTTGCCAGCGCAGAGGCAGATACGCCCGTAGGCACGGTCACATCCGGCGGATTTGGCCCGACCTTGGGCGCGCCGGTTGCGATGGGATATGTCGACGCTGCCCATGCCGGGGTCGGCACCGCACTTTTTGGCGAGGTGCGGGGCAAACGTCTTCCTGTTTCTGTTGCCAAACTGCCCTTCGTGGCGGCAGGATTCAAACGATAATCACTCCAAGAGGAACCATATGAAATTCACCGAAGAACATGAATGGCTGCGCGTCGAAGGTGACGAAGTCGTGGTGGGAATCACGGCGCATGCGGCGGAGCAATTGGGCGATGTTGTGTTTATCGAACTGCCCGAAGAAGGCACGATGGTCAGCAAGGATGACGAGATCGTCGTGATCGAGTCGGTCAAGGCGGCGTCCGACATCCTTGCGCCGCTGGATGGCGAGATCACGGAAGTGAACGAGGTGCTGGTCGACGAGCCCGGCAAGGTGAACGACGACCCCGAGGGCGAGGCATGGTTCTTCAAGATGAAGATCGAGGACATGTCGGCGCTGGACGACATGATGGATGAGGCCGCCTACAAGAAATACATCGGCTGATCCGGCCGGGCGGGTCTTTGGGCCTGCCCGTCCTTTGCCCAACGGAGCGCCGGTCGGAGCCGTTGCGTGGGCATATTTGGAAAAAGAAGAAGCAGGGGACGGTGCGCCGTTCCCGACTGCAAGGAGAGCGACATGGGTTATGATGCCATCGACTATCTGCCATATGATTTTGCCAATCGGCGTCACATTGGCCCATCGCCTGCGGAGATGGCCAAGATGCTGGCTGTGGTGGGCGTGTCGACGCTTGACGATCTGATCGCGCAGACGGTTCCCGAAAACATCCGGCAGGAGGAACCTCTGGATTTCGGCAAGGCGCTGTCGGAGCGGGAATTGCTGCATCACATGCGCGAGACAGCGTCGCAGAACGAGGTTCTGACCTCGCTGATCGGCATGGGCTATCACGGCACGGTCACGCCGCCCGCGATCCAGCGCAACATCTTCGAGAACCCGGCCTGGTACACGGCCTATACGCCGTACCAGCCGGAGATCAGCCAAGGGCGTCTCGAGGCGCTCTTGAACTACCAGACCATGGTCAGCGACCTGACGGGACTGGAGATCGCCAACGCATCTCTGCTGGACGAGGCGACGGCCTGTGCCGAGGCGATGACGATGGCGCAGCGGGTGGCGAAATCGAAGGCCACCGCGTTCTTTGTCGATGAGAATTGTCATCCGCAGAACATCTCGGTGATGAAAACCCGCGCGGCACCCCTGGGGATCGAGGTGATCGTCGGCGATGTGGCCGATCTGGACCCCGACGCGGTGTTTGGCGCCATTTTCCAGTATCCCGGCACCTACGGGCATCTGCGGGATTTCACGGATGATATCGCGCGTCTGCACGATGCCAAGGCGATTGCGGTCATGTCCGCCGATCCGATGGCGCTGTGTCTGCTCAAGGAGCCGGGCGCGATGGGGGCTGATATTGCCGTTGGATCGACCCAGCGCTTTGGCATTCCGCTGGGCTATGGTGGGCCGCATGCCGCTTACATGGCGACGCGCGATGACTACAAGCGCGCGATGCCGGGGCGGATCGTGGGCATCTCCATCGACAGTCATGGCAACAAGGCCTACCGCCTTGCGCTGCAGACGCGCGAACAACACATCCGCCGCGAGAAGGCGACATCGAACGTGTGTACGGCGCAGGCGCTTCTGGCAGTGATGGCCGGGTTTTACGCGGTGTTCCACGGCCCCAAAGGATTGCGCGCGATTGCGCAGCGCATCCATCGCAAGACCGTGAGGTTGGCCAAAGGGCTGGAGGCGGCGGGCTTCAACGTGGAGCCAGAGGCCTATTTCGACACGATCACCGTGGATGTGGGCCTGTTGCAGCGCGGTGTCTTGCAGGCGGCGGTGCGCGAAGGGTTGAACCTGCGGGCCGTCGGAAAGACGAAGATCGGGATCACGCTGGACGAACGGGCGCGCCCTGCGACCATCGAAGCTGTGTGGCGGGCCTTTGGATTGGTGAAGGCGGATGATGACCTGACGCCGGAATACCGCTTGCCGGACGGGTTGATCCGGACCTCGGATTATCTGCAGCACGACGTGTTCCACATGAACCGCGCCGAGACCGAGATGATGCGGTATATGCGCCGTCTGGCGGATCGCGATCTGGCCTTGGACCGCGCGATGATCCCGCTTGGGTCGTGTACGATGAAGCTCAACTCTGCGGCCGAGATGATGCCGGTAAGCTGGCGCGAGTTCGCGGACATTCACCCGTATGTGCCAGACGACCAGGTGCGCGGATATCACGCGCTGATCGGTGATCTGAACGCGAAACTGTGCACGATCACGGGGTATGATGCAATTTCCATGCAGCCCAACTCGGGCGCGCAGGGGGAATATGCAGGGCTGTTGGCGATTGCCGGGTATCACAAGGCCAACGGGCAGGGGCATCGCAACATCTGTCTGATCCCGGTGAACGCGCACGGAACGAACCCGGCTTCTGCGCAGATGGTCGGCTGGAAAGTCGTGCCGGTGAAGTGCGACGACAATGGCTCCATCGACCTGGATGATTTCCGCGCCAAGGCCGAACAGCATTCCGAGAACCTTGCCGGGACGATGATCACCTACCCGTCCACCCATGGCGTGTTCGAAGGCACGGTCAAGGATGTGTGCGCGATCACTCATGAGCACGGTGGGCAGGTCTATATCGACGGTGCGAACATGAACGCGATGGTCGGACTGTCGCGCCCCGGCGATCTGGGCGGCGATGTGAGCCACCTGAACCTGCACAAGACGTTCTGCATCCCGCATGGCGGTGGTGGGCCGGGCATGGGGCCGATTGGCGTCAAGGCGCATCTCATCCCGCATCTGCCGGGCGATCCGGTGTCGGGCGACGGTGCGGTGTCTGCGGCCCCGTTCGGGTCGCCGTCCTTGCTTCCGATCTCGTGGGCCTATTGCCTGATGATGGGCGGCGAGGGCCTGACGCAGGCGACGCGGGTGGCGATCCTGAACGCCAACTACATCGCGACGCGGCTCGAAGGGGCGTTTGACGTGCTCTATCGCGGAGAAAAGGGACGTGTGGCGCATGAGTGCATCCTCGACGTGCGACCTTTCGAAAAGACCGCCGGTGTCACGGTCGAGGACATTGCCAAGCGGCTGGTGGATGCCGGGTTCCACGCACCCACGATGAGCTGGCCGGTGGCTGGCACGCTGATGGTGGAGCCGACGGAATCCGAGACCCAGGCCGAACTGGACCGCTTCTGCGATGCGATGCTGGCGATCCGCGAGGAAATCCGCGCGATTGAAACGGGCGAGATGGACCGCGAGGCAAACCCGCTCAAGCTGGCGCCGCACACGATGGAAGACCTCGTGCGGGATTGGGATCGGCCCTACAGCCGCGAGCAGGGGTGTTTCCCTCCGGGCGCGTTCCGGGTCGACAAGTACTGGCCGCCGGTCAACCGGGTCGACAATGCCTACGGAGACCGGCACCTAGTCTGCACCTGCCCGCCGATGGAGGACTACGCGGAGGCGGCGGAATAAGCGTGCCCGCTGTGGAACTGCCGCGCAAAGGCGGGAAAAAACCGAATGTGCTGTTGCAACACGTGGCGCAGCACTAGGTTAGTTAGGTATGAGACACATTTTTCGGAAATTGAAGAAACGGCTGGGCGGCGGGCGGGCCAAGACACTGACCGCCGAACAGAAGGTGGTCCCGGTTGTGACCGTGTCCGAGTATCGGGGCAATCTGGCGCTGAAAGATGACCTTGCGCAGCATCGCCGGTATACGGCGCATTTCGAGGACCTTCAGAATTGACCAAGCCGATCCTGATCATGGGGGCCACCTCTGGCATCGGACGCTGCGCGCTGGACGAGGCGGTGCGTCGGAACCTGCGGGTGCGGGCCTTTGCCCGCAGCGCTGACAGTCTCGCACCGTCGGGCCTTGTGGAACCGTTCAAGGGCGATGCGACCTCTGCCGAGGATGTGACGCGGGCGCTGGCGGGTGTTCTGGCTGTGATCTATGCGCTGGGCATCACCGAGCGTCTGGCGATGCTATGGCAAGAGGAAACGCTGTTTTCCGAAACCACGCGCACCCTGCTGGACCAGATGGCGCAATCGGATGTGTCGCGGCTTGTTGCGGTCACGGGCTTTGGCGCGGGGCGCAGCAAATCCGCGATGAGCTGGATCGAACGCATGGGGCATCGCGCCATTCTGGGCAAGCCCTATGCCGACAAGGACCGGCAGGAGGAGATGATCGTCGGGTCTTCGCTGGAATGGACGATTGTCCGCCCTGTGATCCTGACAAAAGGCGCGCGAAGCACGGAGTATCGCGTCCTGCGCGACCCGAAGACTTGGCGTAACGGGTTGATCTCGCGGGCCAGCGTGGCGCATTACCTTGTCGACGCGGTCGAGCAGCGGCTGGATGTCAAGGCTGACGTGGTTCTGGCGCGATAGCGGCGGCTCAGTCGGCGTCGAGCAGGAACGACATCGCGTCCCGCACCCGGCCCCATGTCGCGGCATCAGAGGCAGCGAGCAGGTATCCCTCGCGCATCTGGGCGCGGTATTCCGACCCGTCAAGACAGGCGACATGGCCACCGGCACGCTGAACGATCAAAGCGCCTGCGGCATGATCCCAGGGTGTCAGGCTTGCACAGAGCACGAAATCCACATGCCCCTGCGCCACCATGCGGAATTCGTGCGCCGAACAGCGCAGCATGTAGAGTTGACGGAAGCGGGTCATGAGACCGGCCATCTGCGGGCGCTTGGCTTGGGGCAGGTTGTAGAAGGACGAAAACCCGCTGAGATCTTCGACTGGCCCGCCTTTGGACACCGACACGTTGCGGGTCGGGCGGCGGGGTGCGGTGATCTGCGCGGGGCCGCTTTCGTCTGCGATCAGAAGTTCATCGGTGATCGGATCATAGATCAGCCCGAACACCGGAATGCCGAAGCGGGTCATCGACAGGATCACGCCAAATGTGGCCAAGCCGTGCGCGAAATTCCATGTGCCATCCACCGGGTCGATGGTGAACGCCATCTCGGCGTCAGCCAGTGCCGCGACCTTTTCATCGGTCACGGTTTCTTCGCCGACCATCAGCGCGTTGGGGAACATCGCCAGCAATCCGCGCACGATCATCTTTTCCGCGTCCCGGTCTGCAGCGGTCACCACATCCATCGGGCCGGATTTCTGGTCGATGTCGGTGTGCGCAAGTGTCCGGAAGCGCGGCAGGATCTCGGCCCGCGCGGTGCGGCGGACAAGGTTGATGATCTGGGTGCGCTGGGCCGGGGTCAGCGGGGCGGGGATCGTCATGGGAAGGCTGTCGGACATGGGGCGACTCGGCTCCTTGTGGCGGTTAGCCGGGGGATGCCAAGGGAATGGCCTCAGGGCAAGGTGGTATATTGCCGTGTGAGGCGCCTTTTGGCGTTCGCCAGCGGGGTCATTCCCGCGCCCTGAGCACCTGCGCCGGGCGCGCCGCCAACGGACGCCATGCAAAGATCAATCCCGCGAGAAGCGTTGCCAGCACGCCACCCACCACGATGCCAAGCGCCGAAGGCCAGACGACGGCAAAGCTGCTGTCCATGATGAAGGTCGTCACCGCCCAACTGCCAAGAATGCCCGCGCCCAAGGCGACGATGCCAGCGCCGCCCCCCAGTAATGCAGAGCGCAGCGCAAAGCTTTGCAGGATGCGGGCGCGGCTGGCCCCGAGGGTTTTGAGCACCGCTGCCTCGTAGGTGCGCGCGCCTTCACCGGCGGCTGCCGCCCCGATCAGTACCAGAAACCCGGTCAGAAGGGTTGCGGCAGCGCCCCAGCGCACGGCGGCGCTGATCCCTTCGAGCAGCACGCTCACCCGGTCGATTGCATCGCGTACCGAGATCGCGGTGATGTTCGGAAAAGCGGTCGCCAGTTCGCGCAGGATGCGGGCCTCGTCCTCGGAGGAGGCATAGACGGTCGAGATGAACGTGTGCGGCGCGCCTTGCAGGGCGTTGGGCGTCATGGTCAGGACAAAGCCCATCCCGGCAGTCGAGAAATCCACATCCCTAAAGCTTGTGATCGTGGCGTTGATGTCGCGTCCCAGCACGTTGACGGTGAGCCTGTCGCCCAGTTCGAGGCCCATTTCCTCGGCCTCTTCGATGGCAAAGCTCACTTCTGCGGGTCCGTCATGATCGGGCTGCCACCATTCACCGGCGACAACTCGCGTGTTCGCATCGGGCTGTGCGGCATAGGTGATGCCCCGGTCGCCGGTGACGACCCAGTGATCGCCCGCGACTTCGCGCGCCGGACGGTCGTTGATTTCGGTGATCACGCCGCGCAGCATCGGTGCGGTGTCGATGCGGGCGACGGCGGGATCGTTTTCCAGCATCTCGACATAGAGCGGCATCTGGTCGGGTTGGATGTCGACGAAGAAATAGGCGGGTGCCACCTCGGGCACGTCGCGGTCGATGGCGGTGCGGAGGTTCCCGTCGATCTGGCCGACGGCGGCCAGCACTGACAGGCCAAGGCCCAGAGACAGCACGACGGGGGCCGCCGCATCGCGCGGACCACCGATCGAGGCAAGCGCCCAACGCCAGACGGGATGGCCGCGTGTCGCCTTGGTCGAGCGTTTGGCGATCCAGCGGATGGCGATGGCTGCGATGACCAGAACGATCAGCGATCCGATCAGGCCACCGGCGGTCCAGAGAGTCAGGAACGGGCTGCCCGAAAAGAACCCCGCCACACCCACCAGCAGGCCCAGCAGCACCAGCGTCGCAATCACATAGCGCCAAGCGGGCAGAGTCTTGCCGCCGTCCAGCGCATCGCGGAACAGCATCGCGGGACGGATGTCTTCGGTGCGGGCCAGCGGCCATAGGGTGAAGACCAGCGCTGTCAGGATGCCGTAGAGTGCAGCCTCGATCAGCGGGGCGGGGTGGATGGTGAAGATTGCGGGCACCGGCAACGAGGCGCTGATGACGGGACCAAAGAGGATCGGCACCATGGCACCCAGCCCAAGGCCAAGAACGATCCCCAGAAGGCTGAGCGCGCCGATCTGCAGGAAGTAGGTCTGGAAGATCGTGGCACGGGTCGCGCCAAGGGTACGCAGCGTGGCGATGACACTGGTCTTGCTGGCGAGATAGGCGCGAACGGCGGCAGAAACACCGATGCCGCCCACTGCAAGGCCCGACAGGCCGACGAGGATCAGGAAGGCACCCAGCCGCTCCACGAATTGTGCCACACCGGGTGCGCCATTGCGGGCATCGCGCCAGCGCAGGCCACTGCTGGGAAAGGCCGCTTCGGTCGCGGTTTCAAGCGTGTCCAGATCGCTGTCGGGGGGCAAAAGCAGACGGTACTCGGTTTCATAAAGCGTGCCCGGCTGCAGCAAGCCCGCGTCACGCAGCGCGTTCGTGGTGACCATCGTGCGGGGCCCAAGCGAAAAGCCGGAGGCGGAGCTGTCGGGTTCCGTCACGAGGATCGCGGAGAGGGTGAAATCCTGCGTGCCAAGGCGGAAACTGTCGCCGGGGTTGAGGCCCAGACGATCCGCCAAGAGCGGTGCCATCACCGCGCCGGGTTGGGTGCCCTCACCTGCCAAAGCCTCTGCGAGGGGCATCGGCGGATCAAGCACCACCTCGCCGGTCAGGGGATAGGCGCCGTCCACCGACTTGACCTGCGTGAGCGCGCGTTCGGCTTCGCCCTCGGGGTCTCGGACGACCATCGACCGGAAATCGGTGATCTCGGAAATGCCGGTCGATATCCCTTCGAGATAGGCGCGTTCTTCGGGGTCGGCAAAGCGGTAGGTGAATTCGACCGACGCGTCGCCGCCCAGAAGGATCGAGCCTTGCGCCTCAAGTCCCGACTGGATTGCTGACCGGACCGATCCAACACCGGCGATGGCCGCCACGCCCAGTGCGAGACAGGCGAGGAAGATGCGAAACCCCTTGAGGCCGCCCCGCAATTCCCGGCGGGCGAAACGGGCCGCTGTCCGGAGCGCCATTATTCAGCCGCCTTGAGCGCTTCGTCGGAGATGTGTCCATCGGTCAGCCGCACGACGCGCGAACATTTCGCCGCCAATTCGCGGCTGTGGGTCACAAGCACCAGCGTGGCGCCGTGCCGGTCGCGCAGACCGAAGAGCAGGTCGATGATGGCCTGACCGTTGACGCCATCGAGGTTGCCGGTGGGTTCATCCGCGAGCAGGATTTCCGGACGGGTGACCGACGCGCGGGCCAATGCGACGCGCTGCTGTTCGCCGCCGGACATCTGTGCGGGGTAATGATCGGCGCGATGGGCGAGGCCCACCGCCTCAAGCTCGGCCTCGGCGCGCGCATAGGCGTCTTTCGCACCGGCAAGCTCCAGCGGGGTGGCGACGTTTTCCAGCGCGGTCATCGTGGGGATCAGGTGGAAGGACTGGAACACGATGCCCATGTGATCGCGCCGGAACCGGGCCATCTTGTCCTCGTCCATCGCGGTCAGATCCTGACCCAATGCGACGACGCTGCCGGAACTGGCGTTTTCCAGTCCGCCCATCACCATCAGCAGCGAGGACTTGCCGGACCCCGACGGGCCTATCAGCCCCAAAGTCTCGCCCTTGTGAACGGAAAGCGTTATCCCGTGCAGGATCTCGACCATTCCGGCATTGCCTCTGAGGCTGAGCGTGACATCTTTGAGATTGAGAACTGGCTGGGTCATTGGGTACGGAGCTTTATCATGTTTCACTCCTTCACATATGGGGCATCACTTGTGCTGAGCAAGATGCGCATGGCGGCTGTGTGCCTATGCACAGTGACAGCAGCTCAGGCCGACCCGGTTGAAGTGCTTGCCTTGGGCGACAGTCTGACCGCCGGTTACGGTCTGATTGATCAGAACGGGTTTGTGCCCAAGATGCGCGTCTGGCTCGAGGAGCAGGGGCTTGACGTGCGCCTCGTGAACGCGGGCGTGTCTGGCGATACGACGGCAGGCGGTCTGTCGCGGGTCGAGTGGTCGCTGACCCCGGCGACAGAGGCGGTGATCGTGGCATTGGGGGGCAATGACCTGTTGCGGGGCATTGATCCGGCGGTGTCGCGGGCCAATCTCGAAGGCATCCTGAAGATTGCACGGGACAAGGGGCTGGATGTGCTCATCGTGGGCATGGAAGCGCCGGGAAATTACGGCCCCGACTACAAGGCCGAGTTTGACGCCATGTATCCCGAACTGGCGGAAACGTACGACGCGCTTTATTTTCCGCGGTTTTTTGAAGGGCTGTACACGGTCGGTGACACACCGGCCGACTTGCGTGACGTGATGCAGCTGGACGGGATTCACCCCAATGCCGAAGGCGTCGATCTGATCGTGGAAGCGATGGGGCCTGCCGTCGCAGATTTGGTCAGACGCGCCTCGGAGTGAGCGCACCTAGACATCTGGCCTGTCAACATTTGCGAAAAAAAAGTGTCTCACGGGCGACGCGCAAGCCGCCCGTTCGCGATATCTTCCTTGGTCAGGTGGCAGCCGAAAATGCACCGGAACCAAGGTATTGGGCTGGAAACAGCCCCAATCAGGGTCAAGCGAGCGAGATGTTCACCGCCGCTTCGCGACCATCCCGACCTGATTCGAGGTCGAAGGTCACTTTCTGATTGTCGGCGAGCCCTGTCAGCCCGGACCGTTCCACGGCCGAGATGTGGACAAAGACGTCCTTGCCGCCGTTATCGGGCGCAATGAAGCCGTAGCCTTTGGTGGTGTTGAACCATTTGACGGTGCCAGTGGCCATCCGTTCTACTCCTGTCTGTCCTATCTTCCGCCGGGCAAGACGGCCCGACGGGCGCGGTCAGTCAAAATCGCTTAACTGAGCCGTGTCGGAGCAGTGGTCGATATTGGTAACTTCGCCCTCTAAGTCTTCCCGTGATTCCAAAAGGGACGCAAGAAAAAAGCCATGCTTTCCCCTTCCTGTGAAAGAGTCTTGCCTTGCGCGGTCAGCGCACCATCGTTAGGAAGTCTTGGATTTTAGGGAGAGTGAGTATGTCAGGCATGGATCAACGGATGGCCGCGAAAACAGACCAAGAAGCGTTGAACAAGCGCTATGCCGAAGCCCGCGCATCGATCGAGCGCAACCGTTTGATTGAAAGCGGACAATCCGGCGCACTTTTGTTTGCCGCGATGGCCTATGGCGATGCTCTGGAAGGAAATTCGCTGTTCCGTTCGGCGTCGCACGCAGCCAAACTGTTCTGCATCGCTGCAGCCTTCATCATCCCGAATCTTCTCGTGATTTACATGCTTTTGTAACACGGCGCGGTATCGGCAGAAATTTGCACACGGCCCCCAGTTGGGGGTCGTTTTGCATTTAGGGTCTGAGTTCAGGACGGATCGGGCTGCTGCAGAGCCGCAGCAAAGAGCGTGATCGCCGAAAAGCCCAAGGTTGTGACAACGAACACCAGAACTGCGGTCGATGCGAACGCACCCGCAACCAGCGCCAGCGCGGCGGCTACCCAGCCAAGAAGGCTACCTGCGATGAGTGTGACTGCTGCCATGATCAACCTCTTTATGAGCAAGATGCGCGAGATACCTTAACGACCGGTAAATGGCCGCGGAAAACGCGCGATTTATGGCAGTGAAGCGGCAAACCGGAGACGGGTGCAGAAAGCGTCCCCGGTTTGCAAACCTGGCTTAGAGAACCGTGACAACCGTGCCGATCGGCACCCGGTCATACAGGTCCTGCACGTGTTCGTTCAGCATGCGGATGCAGCCGTTCGACACGGATCGCCCGATCGACTCGGGCGCAGTTGTGCCATGGATGCGGAAAAACGTGTCACGCCCTCCTTGGAACAGGTAGAGCGCGCGGGCTCCGAGTGGATTGTCCGGCCCACCCGGCTGCACAAAGTCATTGTCGACGAATTTGGAATAGGTGTCAGGCTCGCGGGCGATCATCTCGTCGGTCGGACGCCAGGTCGGCCATTCCTTCTTTACCGCGATTTCGGCGGTCCCTGTGAATTCAAGCCCGGCGCGACCGACACCGACGCCATAGCGGCGGGCGACGCCCGGCTGGGTCACGTGGTACAGGAAATGCGCACGCGGCAGGATCAGGATCTGTCCCGGTGCCACATCGCTTTTGATGCGGACATTCTGCGGACGGTAGATCGGGGCGATCTGGAAGCCTTGCGCAGAAGCAAGGCTTGGCGCAGCCAGTGCAACGGCGGTGGCTGCGACGAAACGGCGTCTGGTGATCATGGGAAACGCTGGTCCTTTTTTATCTGTAACTCATTAACGCATCAACTGCCTCGGATGTTGCCAACGCGTTGCGCAAAAACAAGCCATTTCGCGCAGGCAACTCACAGCACAGCTGGGGCATTGCGACACAATGGCCACAAGTCTCCGGAACGCAGCGGCCTTTGCAGAGATCGTCCAAGGACCCCTCGGCCAAAAAAAAACCGCCCGGAGCGCGTGGCCCCGGGCGGTTTGCATCGGCAATCGCGGTGGCTTATGCCAGCGACAGGTTGATCGCGCTCTCGCGGCCGTCACGGCCGGATTCGATGTCGAAGGTCACCTTCTGATCGTCGCTGAGACCTGTGAGACCCGAACGCTCGACAGCGGAGATGTGGACAAAAACGTCCTTGGAGCCGCCATCGGGAGCGATGAAGCCGTAACCTTTGGTGGTGTTAAACCATTTCACTGTGCCAGTGGCCATGTGAAGTATCCTTTTGAGTTCCGTTGCCCGCTTTATGCGGCAACCCGGCAAAGTCACGTCTGGATCGAAAGCTGCGTGCCGGTGTCGGAAAACAGAAGGTCGAGTAGAAGATCGTTAGCAACCTCTTTATCTCAGTTTGGTGCGTTTTTGACAAGGGGATTCTCTTGGATCGCCTTCCGCACGCTGGGACTTGTCGAACGATTTCGGGTACATATATCATGATTCGAATGTCTCGGAGGGGATTCATGTCCGTCAAGAAACTGACCTGTCTCGACTGCGGCCAGATCAACCGCGTTCCCGTTGATCGGCTGGATGCAGGCCCCAAATGCGGCACCTGTGGCGCGGATCTGATGCCCGGCAAGGCGGTCGAGCTCGATTGGACCACGCTGCAAAAGGCGGCGCGCAATGACGAGGTGCCGTTGGTGGTCGATTTCTGGGCACCGTGGTGCGGCCCCTGCAAGATGATGGGGCCGGAGTTTTCGAAGGCGGCGGGCACGCTCAGGACCCGCGCGCGCCTGGTCAAGCTCAACACCGAGGATTTCCCAAAATCTGGCCAGACCTATGGAATCCGGGGCATCCCCACGATGATCCGCTTTGTTGGCGGTCGCGAAGCAGCCCGCCAATCGGGTGCGATGCGCGCAGATCAGATCATCGGATGGGTGGGCTGAGTTAACCCGGTCTTTACCCTGTCGGGGTCATAATGGCGCATGTCCGTCTACCTGCGCCCCCGGCTTCCCGGTCTTCCCGTGTTCTTTACCGTCTGTCTTGCTCAGCGGGGTGAACGGCTGTTGATCGACGAGATCGACATCCTGCGCGAGGCGGTGCGAACCTGAATTTTCCGACATGATGGCAGGGCGAAATTACGGAAAAACGATGTAGGCCGGGCTTCAGCCCGGCCTACATTTTTGCTTCGAATTACCTCGAGAACTTCTTGAACTTAACCCGCTTCGGCTCGAGGGCATCTGCTCCCAGCCGCCGCTTCTTGTCCTCTTCGTAATCGGCAAAGTTGCCTTCGAACCACTCGACATGGGCATCGCCCTCAAACGCCAGAATGTGGGTACACAGGCGGTCTAGGAAGAAACGGTCGTGGCTGATGACCACGGCGCAACCCGCGAAGTCTTCGATGGCGTCTTCCAAAGCGCGCAGCGTTTCGACGTCCAGATCGTTTGTCGGTTCGTCGAGCAACAGAACGTTGCCGCCCTCCTTGAGCAGGCGCGCCATGTGCACACGGTTGCGTTCACCACCTGACAACAAGCCAACCTTTTTCTGCTGGTCGCCCCCCTTGAAGTTGAACGACCCGCAATAGGCGCGGGAATTGACCTCGGCATCCCCTAGCTTGATGATCTCGGCCCCGCCGGAAATCGCTTCCCAGACGGTCTCGCCCGCGTTCAGATCGTCGCGCGACTGGTCGACATAGGCCAACTGCACCGTGTCACCAAAGGACACCGCGCCCGCGTCCGGCTGTTCCTGCCCGGTGAGCATCTTGAACAGCGTCGATTTACCCGCGCCGTTGGGGCCGATCACGCCGACAATGCCACCCGGCGGCAGGCTGAACGACAGGTCCTCGATCAGGAGCTTGTCGCCCATCGCCTTTTTCAAGCCGTCGACTTCAATGACCTTTGACCCAAGCCGTGGACCATTGGGGATAATGATCTGCGCCCGCCCGACGCGTTCGCGTTCGGACTGACCCGCCATCTCTTCATAGGCCTGAATACGGGCCTTCGACTTGGCCTGCCGGGCCTTCTGACCCTGACGCATCCATTCCAGTTCGCGCTCCAGCGTCTTCTGCTTGGCCTTGTCTTCGCGCGATTCCTGTTGAAGACGCTTGGCTTTCTGGTCCAGCCAGCTCGAATAATTACCCTCGTAGGGAATGCCGCGGCCCCGGTCGAGTTCGAGAATCCACCCTGTGATGCTGTCGAGGAAATAGCGGTCGTGGGTGACGATCAGGATCGTGCCCTTGTATTCGATCAGGTGGTTCTGCAGCCATGCGATGGTTTCGGCATCGAGGTGGTTGGTCGGTTCGTCCAGCAGCAGCATGTCCGGCGCTTCGAGCAGCAGCTTGCACAGCGCGACGCGGCGCTTTTCGCCGCCCGACAGCGTGGTGACATCGGCCTCATCCGGCGGACAGCGCAGGGCTTCCATCGCCACGTCGATCTGGCTGTCCAGATCCCAGAGGTTGTTGGCGTCGATCTCGTCCTGCAGGGCGGCCATTTCATCAGCGGTTTCATCGCTGTAGTTCATCGCAAGCTCGTTGAACCGGTCCAGCTTGCCTTTCTTTTCGGCAACCCCCAGCATGACGTTTTCGCGCACGTTGAGCGACGACTCGAGCTGCGGTTCCTGCGGCAGGTAGCCGACCTTGGCGCCTGCGGCGCACCACGCCTCGCCGGTAAAGTCTTTGTCCATCCCCGCCATGATCTTGAGCAGGGTGGATTTACCCGCACCGTTGACGCCGACGACGCCGATCTTGACGCCGGGCAGGAAGTTCAGGTGGATGTTTTCGAACGTTTTCTTGCCGCCGGGATACGTCTTGGAGACCCCGCTCATGTGATAGACATACTGGTAGGCTGCCATGGCTGCGTTCCTTTGAATTTCGATTTTGCCGAGGGATACACGCGCAGGCGGACCCGTGCAATCACGCGTGTTGGTCTCTGGTCGGGTGGACCGAGGGCGCTTTGCGGATTACTTGCGGCGTACCGAGGGCACGCGCGACCGGGTCAGCTTGTAGGTGGCTTCGGGATGGGGCGGGTGGCCTTCGGTGCTGGCCCAGAACCGCGGGCCGCCGAGCCGCAGCCAGAGCGGAATGGTCAGTGCCAGACCGATCACAAACCCGCCGACATGCGCCCAGTAGGCAACGCCGCCTTCATCCGCAGCCGTGCCGAATCCGCCGAAGATCTGCATGGCGAACCACAGACCCAGCATGATGAAGGCCGGGATCGGGATGATCCGGAAAATGATCACGATGATGATCAGGATATCGACCTTGGCCTTGGGAAAGAGCAGCAGGTACCCCCCCATCACGCCAGCAATCGCGCCGGACGCACCCACCGTGGGCACGGGTGATCCGGGCGCGCTGATGTAGTGGATGAACCCGGCACCAAGACCTGCGGCAAGGTAGAACAGGCTGAACCCGACATGCCCCATCTCGTCTTCGATATTGTCGCCGAAGATGAACAGGAACAGCATGTTGCCGATCAGGTGCATCCAGCCACCATGCAGGAACATGGAGGTCAAGAACCCGCCGAACCCCTGTCCTTCGCTCACAAGTGCCGGGATCAGCGCGTAGTCGAAATAGAAGCGCATGATCTGCTGATCGTTCTGCATCAGCGGCAGATAGCTCAGGAAGATGCCGACATTCGCGATGATCAGCGCGTATGTGACAAAGGGCGTGCGGCCGGACGGGTTATGATCGCGGATCGGGAACATGCCGCGACAGTTGTGGCAAAGCGGCGGCGCGTCAAGCCGCGCCGCTCAGAAGCTGTGCGTTTCCGCCCGAAGCCGTGGTGTCGACGCAGACATGGCGTTCGAGGCAGGCATGTCCGGTGTCCGGCATTCCGGTGATCAGGGGCAGGATCGGGCCGGTCCGGGTGGCAAGCGCCATGCGCAGCGCCTGTGCGGTGTCGGCATCGCCCCACCAGATCGCGCCTTCGGCGGACAGGTCGGCCAACCACGCGGGGTCGATGCTGCCCTCCGCCTTGACCGCCACGCCGCCCAATGCCTCGACCGCCTTGGCCTGTGTCCTTGCAGCCTCGGTGCCGGGCCCAAGGCACAGGATCGGGCCGCGCGGCTTTGCGGTCAGAACGTTGGATTCGCCTGTCGGGCCGGGCAGGGTGGTCTTGGACACGGCGCCTTTCGACCCAGCAGCCTTGAGCGCCTTGGTCAGGCGATCCTTGATGTCCTGCGAAGTCCAGGTGCCCGCGTCCTCGGTCGCGGGATGTTTGCGGAACCGGGTGAGGTAGTTCGGACCACCGGCCTTGGGGCCAGTGCCCGAAAGCCCCTCGCCGCCGAAAGGCTGGCTGCCGACGATGGCGCCGATCTGGTTGCGGTTGACGTAGATATTTCCCGCCTCGATCCGTTCCGAGACATGCTGCACGCGGTCGTCGATTCGGGTCTGCAGCCCGAAGGTCAGACCGTAGCCCGTGGTGTTGATCGCGTCGATGACACTGTCGATGTCCTTGGACTTGAACGTGGCGATATGCAGGACGGGACCGAAAATCTCGCGCTCCATCTCCGCGATGCCTGTGACCTTGATGAGGGTAGGGGGCACGAAGGTGCCTCCGCCGGGGATCGTCAGGCGGTGCAGCACGCGCCCCTCACCCTCGGCGGTGTCGATATAAGAGATGATCCCGTCGCGCGCCTCTGCGTCGATCGCAGGGCCGACATCGGTGCCGTAGACCCATGGATCGCTGATCACGAGCGCGTCCATCGCGCCGGTGAGCATCTCGGTTAAGGTCTCCGCGATGTCTTCCTGCACGTAGAGGCAGCGCAGGGCGGAACAGCGCTGACCGGCAGATTGGAAGGCGGATTCGACGATCGCCTGCACGGCCTGTTCCGGCAGCGCGGTGCTGTCCACGATCATCGCGTTCAGACCGCCGGTTTCCGCGATGAACGGCGTGCCGGGATCAAGATGTTCCGCGATGCTGCGGTGGATGATCTGCGCGGTGTCGGTCGATCCGGTGAAGGCCACGCCCTTGACGGCAGGGTTCGATGTGAGTGCTGCACCCACATCCCCCGCGCCGGGCAGAAGTTGCAGCGCGCTTTGCGGCACCCCTGCCTCGTGCAGCAATTGCGCGGCGCGATAGGCGACCAGCGGTGTCTGCTCGGCGGGTTTTGCCAGCACGGCGTTGCCGGTTGCCAGAGCGGCAGCGATTTGCCCGGTGAAGATCGCAAGCGGGAAATTCCAAGGGCTGATGCAGGCAAAGACGCCCTGCGGGGCCGGGCCATCGGCACGGGCGGCGTAGTAGCGCAGGAAATCGACCGCTTCGCGCAGTTCGGCCACCGCATCGGGCAGCGATTTGCCGGCCTCGCGGGCCAGAACGGCAAAAAGCTCGCCGTAATGCGCCTCGTACAGATCGGCAGCTGCGTTCAGAACCTTGGCGCGCTCCTCGGGGGATACCGTCCAGGGCTGGGCCGCAGCGCAGGCGCCTGCAACGGTTTGTGCGGTGGCCCAGGTCACTTCGCCAACGGTGTCGCCGGGACGGGCGGGGTTGCTGACCGGGTCAGTTGCCCCGGTCTCTGCCTCCGTTGCAACCAACGGTGCGGCGGACCACTGTGACGCTGCAAAAGGTGCACGCGCCGATTCAATGGCGGCACGGGTCGGGCGATGCGTCAGATCCCAGCCCACGGAATTGGGACGTTCCGGCGCAAAGATCTCCGGACCGGTTGGAAGGTCCGGTGTGATATCCGCGTCGAACGGATCCGCGGCCACCTCGGACGGGGGCACATCTGTGTCTACGATCTGGTTCACGAAGGAACTGTTCGCGCCGTTCTCCAGCAGGCGACGGACAAGATAGGCCAGCAGGTCGCGATGCGCGCCGACGGGCGCATAGATCCGGCAGCGCGTGCCCTCGGACTGTTTGATGATGTCGTGCAGCGCCTCGCCCATGCCGTGCAGGCGCTGGAACTCGAACGATGTGCGATCCTCTGCCATGTGCAGGATTGCCGCAACAGTATGCGCATTGTGTGTGGCGAATTGCGGGTAAATGCGGTCGGTCATGCCCAGCAGCTTGCGGGCATTGGACACATAGCTGATGTCGGTGTGATGCTTGGCGGTGAACACCGGGAAGGCAGGAAGGCCCGCGACCTGCGCGCGCTTGATCTCGGTGTCCCAATAGGCACCCTTGACCAGACGGACCATGATCTTTCGATCCAGCCGTTCGGCAAGGTTGTACAGCCAGTCGATGACGTGGCTTGCGCGTTGGCCGTACGCCTGCACAACCACGCCGAACCCGTCCCAGCCCTTGAGCGATGGCTCGGACAGCACGGTCTCGATCACGTCGAGCGAGATTGACAGGCGGTCCGCCTCTTCGGCGTCGATGTTCAGACCGATGCCCGCAGAGCGCGCCAGTTGGGCCAGCGTGCGCAGACGCGGCACGACCTCGTTCATCACGGTGTCGCGCTGGGCTTCTTCGTAGCGCGGGTGCAGCGCCGACAGCTTGACAGAGATGCCGGGGTTGTCGCGGATGTCCTTGGATTTCGCGGCTTCGGCAATCGCGCTGATGGCGCGGGAATAGGACAGGTGATAGCGGCGCGCGTCGGTTTCGGTCCGTGCGGCCTCGCCCAGCATGTCGTAGGAATAAGTGTAGCCCTTGGCCTCCATTTTGGCAGCGCGGGTCATGGCGGACTGGATGGTCTCGCCCAGAACGAATTGCGCGCCCATTTCCCGCATGGCGCGGCCGACCGCCCGGCGGATCACCGGCTCGCCCAATCGCTTGATGGCCCCGCGCAGGTGCCCCACCGGGCCGGGCTGTTCGTCCTTGAGCACCTTGCCCGTCAGCATGAGCGCCCATGTCGATGCGTTCACCAGCGGAGAGGTGCTTTCACCCAGATGGCTGGCCCAGTTCGAGGGCGCGATCTTGTCTTCGATCAGTGCGTCGATGGTGGCGGCATCCGGCACGCGCAGCAGCGCTTCGGCAAGGCACATCAGCGCGATGCCTTCTTCGGTCGACAGACCGTATTCGCTCAGGAATACTTCCATCAGGCCGGGGCGCGAATCTTCGCGGATCGCCTTGACCAGATTGGTCGCGTCGGCCCTCATCTGGTCACGGTCCGATTGCGCCAGGTCGGCGGCGCTGCGCAGGCGGTGCACCACCCGGGCCTCTTCGGCATAGGTATTGTCGTCGATCAGGGGGCGCAGGTTGGGCAGCTCATCACGGGGCATGGCGATCTCCAGTCATATGCCCTACAGTACTGTTTATAGAGCAGGGCAAGTGCCGGTTTATTGGACTTCGGCACGTCAAACGAACTGATTTTGACAGGGAAGGCAGGCGAATTGAATATTGCGGAACTGGACAGATTCGACCGCGCGATCCTGCAGGAAATGGCATGCGATGGGCGGGTGTCGATCACCGAACTGTCGCGGCGGATCGGCTTGTCGAAATCCCCGACACAGGCCCGGCTGCGGCGGCTCGAAGAGATGGGCGCCATCCAAGGCTACCGTGCGCTGCTTGATCCCATCCGGCTCGGGCTGGATCACATCGCCTTTGTCGAAGTGAAGATGACCCAGACCCGCGAGGCCGCGCTGGCCGCGTTCAACGAGGCGGTGGTCAAGATCCCGGAAATCGAGCAAGCGCATCTGATCGCGGGGAATTTCGACTACCTTCTCAAGGTGCGCACCGCGAACATGCGCAGCTATCGAAAGGTTCTGGCCGAGAAGATCTCGACCCTTCCGCATGTCGCGGCCACCTCGACTTACGTCGCGATGCAGGCAGTCAAGGAAGAGACCTTCGGGAACGTGACTTGACCGATGGATCGCGGCGCGGCCTAATGCAGATATGCGAAACCTGATGATAGCCCTTGCCGTGGCTGCGGCACAAAGTGCTGCGGCGGATGGATGTCCGGTCACCCCCGATCACACGACTGCCCTTGATGGCCTTTATGCCGAGGTGCAGCGCGCGCCGAACGAGATGATCGCGCGGAATTTCTCGAGCCAGATGTGGGAGTTGTGGCTCGAAGCGCCGGATGAGCCCTCGCAGATGATGCTGGACGAGGCGCTTCGGGCGATGCGCGTCAGCGATTATCTGCGGGCCGAAGACCGGCTGAACACGCTTGTGTCCTACTGTCCGTTCTATCCCGAAGGGTATAACCAGCGGGCGTTCGTCAATTATCTGCGCGGCGATTACGCGGCCGCTTTGCCGGACCTTGATCAGGCCATCGCGCTCAACCCGCGCCATACCGGTGCGCTGACCGGCAAGGCGTTGACCCTGATCGCGCTTGGCCGCGAGGACGAGGCGCAACCGGTCCTGAAGGATGCAGTTGCCTTGAACCCCTGGCTGGGCGAACGCGTCCTCATCACGGAGCCCGAGGGCGAACCGCTCTGACGGCTGTGCCAATTGCTTGGGATTTGCCGGGTTTCGATGATCCAACCCATTGTTTTTGCCCGACCCCCCGGCTAGGGATAACGCGCTGCGGGCGTGATGGAATGGTAGACATATCGGACTTAAAATCCGAAGGCCTTTGTGCCGTGTGGGTTCGAGTCCCACCGCCCGTACCAGATTTGGCGTGAGACGGAGCGATACGCGGCCCTGCAAATCGCATACATTCAGCCCTGCGCACTGCGAATAGGATTCTGCAGGCAGCCGGGCATTTTTCCTGTTTGCCACTCAGAGGGTTATCAGGTCTGATGCGGGAGTTCTCCAACATCGGGAGCCCGAGTCTTCATGCCCATCCGAAACCGTTTTGCCGAACTGCACCCTGAAATCACCGCATGGCGGCGCGATCTGCACGAATATCCGGAATTGCAGTATGACCTGCCGCGCACCGCCGGGATCGTCGCGGACAAGCTGCGCGCCTTCGGCTGTGACAGCGTGATCGAAGGGATCGGGCGCACGGGGGTTGTTGCCTTGATCGAAGGCAAGACCAATCGTTCCGGCAGGACCATCGCCTTTCGCGCCGATATGGATGCGCTCCCGATCTTTGAGGCGACGGGCGCGGAGCATGCCTCCAAGACTGCCGGCAAGATGCACGCATGCGGCCATGACGGGCATACCGCGATGCTGCTCGGCGCGGCGCAATACCTTGCGGAGACGCGCAATTTCGACGGCACCGTGGCGATCGTCTTTCAGCCCGCCGAAGAGGGCGGCGCCGGGGCCGAGGCGATGGTGCAAGACGGATTGATCGAAAAGTTCGGGATTGCTGAAATTTACGGCCTGCACAATTCGCCGCTCCTGCCGTTGGGCCAGTTCGCGATCCGGCCCGGCGCGTTCTATGCGGCTGTGGACAGCTTTCATATCAACGTGCGCGGCAAGGGCGGGCATGCGGCGCGTCCGAACAACACCGTGGACACGACGCTTGCCGCTTCGGCCATCGTGATGGCGCTGCAATCGGTGGTGTCGCGCAACACCGATCCGCAACAGCCTCTGGTCGTGTCGGTCACATCGTTCCGCACCGAATCCGAAGCGTTCAACGTGATCCCGGAACACGCGACCCTGCGCGGCACCGTCCGCAGCTTCGACATGGAGGTGCGCGCCAGGACGCTTGAGCGGATCAGGACCATCGCCACCCTGACCGCGCAAAGCTACGGTGCCGAGGCGGAATTCGGCTTTGACGAAGAACCCTATCCCGTCATGGAAAACCACGAGGTCGAAACGGGCCATTGCATCAGTGCTGCCAACGAGGTGGCGGGCGGGTGCATCACCGACGCGCCGCGCACCACGGGCGGAGAGGATTTCGCCTACATGCTCCAAGCCTGTCCGGGCGCCTATATCCAGCTCGGGATCGGGCAGGGACCGGGGCTGCATCACCCCGAATACGATTTCAATGATGATGTCATCCCGACCGGCTGTTCCTATTGGGTCACGCTGGCAGAACAAAGGCTTCCCGCATGATCATCCAAGCCGGTCCAGAGACCTGTCACTGGGGTTATTTCGATGCAACTCTCGATCCTGTGGCAACCGTGCCCAGCGGGGCAGAGGTGACGATGAACTCTGTTTCGGGCGGGCCAGAGGTGTTGCCGGACGACAGTTTTCACATCCCGCCCGAGCTTTTGGCCATCCACGAGACCGGCGTTCCCAAGGTGCCGGGGCATATCCTGACCGGACCCGTGGCTGTCGAAGGCGCCGTGCCGGGCGATGTGCTGCAGGTCGATATCCTGGATGTCCGGCTGCGGCAGGATTGGGGCTTTACGTTCATCCGGCCCTTGTCGGGCACGCTGCCGCTGGATTTCTCGGAACGGCAGGGAATGACCCTGCGGCTTGATGCCGACGCGAACGAGGCGCACCTGCCCTGGGGTCGCAAACTGCCGCTGGCGCCGTTTTTCGGGGTCATGGCCGTTGCCCCGCCGCGTGGCTGGGGCCGGATTTCCACCATTGAGCCGCGCGCGCATGGCGGCAACCTCGACAACAAGGAACTGGTGGCGGGCACCACGCTATACCTTCCGGTCCATGCCGAAGGGGCGCTGTTCTCCTGCGGTGACGGACACGGGGCGCAGGGCGATGGCGAAGTGTGCGTGACGGCGATCGAAACCGCGTTGCAGGGCCGGTTCCGCCTGACCCTGCGCCGTGATCTGGACATGACCTATCCCGAGGCCGAAACCCCAACGCATTACATCACCATGGGGATGCATCCCGATCTGGACACCTGTGTCGAGATGGCGCTGCGGCGCATGATGGTCGTTGTCTCGGCCAAGTTGGGGATCAGCCGGGCCGAGGCCTATATGCTCTGCTCGCTTGCGGGGGATTTGCGGATCACGCAGACGGTCAACCGCGAAAAAGGCGTGCATATGATGATGGCGAAATCCTGTCTTGAGTAGGACCAACAGGGCCAAGGAGCACACCGCGTGGACAGGCCCGCTGTGCGTCCTGCGCGAAATGGGCTGACCGACGCACTCTGTCGAGGGTCAGCCCTGTATGTTTCAGACACCAACGAACACTGGCTCATCGCGGCTCGTGATGTTTTTGCCACAAACCGGCGGTACGCGGTACGGCCCGGTCCGGGCGAGGGTCTGTGCATCGGGCGGCGCGTCGGTGTCAGGATACAGCGTGTCGAACCCATGTCGGGCGGGATTGCCCGCGACAAAGTTCAACGCGATCAGCCGTGTGGCAGTGGCCGCAGCCGCGCTTGTGCCGATGATCCGCGCGCCCGATCCGGAAAGCACCCCGATCGAGGGAAGGCCGGGACGGAACCAGCCCTGATCCGCAGTGGCCGTGGTTGCGGGCAGGTTGGCATCTACAAACGCTGTGCCGTCCGCATCCACACCAATCGACGCGCTGCCGCTGTAGACCGAGGGGTTCAGCGTCGACTGCATGTACCCGGCGACCCGGAACACCGAAGGCGCGGTGCCGATGCCGTTCAAACACCCATAGCCACGCACGGGTGTCAGCGCGGTTGGTGCGAATGGCCTTGGCGGCTTCGGATGCGCCAGATCGACAAGGTGGCTTTGCTGGCCGCCGGTCCCAAGCTGTATCGGATCGTCGTCGCGCTGGACCCAAACGTCAATATACTCACCCGCGCAAAGCGGATCGCTTCCGGTGTCAACTCGGATCGTCCACAAACCAACCGGTGTCCGGCGACCTTGACCAAGATTGCCGGCCGTTGGGATCATCGCCAGCATGACGCGCCAGCGGTTCCCCAGATGCTTGTCGGCGGACAGCTGGCCGATGTTCTTGCCGCCGGTCTCCAGTTCGACAAAGCGGCGCGGGTCGCCATCCTTCAGCAAGGGATCCGACTTGACCGGGATGCTCCGGCCCAGGTCTGGCGGGCTTCCGACAGGGGGTGTCACGGTCACCGTCCAACCGTTCGGTTCACGGCCCGGCGGGAGCCAGACCTCGAGATAGCTCGACGTGCCATCGTCGGGTTTGAGCTGCCAGCCGAAACTGACCGCGCCATCCTTCAGGTCGACCGTCGAGAACCGGGCGTGCATGTCATTGGCGAAATTGTTGCCCGTCGGCATCACCAGTTCGGTGCAGGGCTGCACCCTGCGCCGATCCGAGATCAACGCCTCGACGGCACGTTCAAAGCTGGATTGCCCGTCATGGCGATTGGCGCTCCAGCCATAGCTGAAGTTGATCACCAGCGGCAGTTCGGGGCTGTCAAAGGCCTCGGCGATCATGCGGGCGCGGTTGAAGATGTATTCAATCGCGCTGAGCATCATCATTTCCTTGCCAAAGCCCGACGTGTCCCAGGCGATGGTGTTGGGCAATTGCACGGCGATGATTGCCGCGTCGTCGGGCAGGTCGGACGCACCCACGAAAGGGTCGTTCCCGGCGGCGATCCCTGCGATATGTGCGCCGTGGGTGACGTGGTGCCTGAGCACGGCACCCACCTCGGGCAGATCGGGGTCGATGGCGTGGGCGGCCTGATAGACGCGCAGTTCATGTTCACCGTATTGTGCGCGCAGCTGGTCGGTGCGGCCGCCTGTGATTTCGCACCCGAAGGGAACGGCGGCGGACATGTCGGCACGCGCGGCCTGCAACCAACACAGGCTGATGCGGCTGTCGCCGGTGGCACCGCGAAAGGCGCGGTGCAGAAACGGAATGCCGTCATCGATCACACCGATGATCACGCGCGGTTTCACCTTGGGGCGGTGCCAGCCTTCGGGTGTTGCATATCGGTCATAGGTGGCAGGCCAGGTGACCGGATCAATCGGCATGTTGAGCCGGTACCGGCTGCCTTTGAGCGCATGCAGGCACCGGGCAAGGTCGGCGTCTTCGCTTTTGGGATCGGCCTCGGGGGTCACCGACTTGTTCCGCATCACAAAGGGCGTGACCTCGGGATTGTCCTTCCAGAGCGGCGGCACACGGACCTCCACGTCCTCGGTGCTTGCAGGCATGCCCTTGCCTTCCATCAGCGCGGTCACATGCGTCGAGGGGCCTTTTCGGATGGCGGGAAAGGCAAAGGGGCGACCGAGGTTTTCGGAGAACACCCAGCGTTCGTAGGGCCCGGTGTATTTGTCGATCCGTTCATCGTCATGACGGTGGGGAAACATCGCTCAGGCCTTTTGCGTTTCGGCCACGGCACCGGACCAGAGCCACGAGAACGCAGGCTTGGCGTCGAGCGTCACCATATTGCCGGTGATCGTCAATCCCTTCGACGGGGCGATGGCCGGATCGCGTTGGTCTTCGTCGAAGAAGTCGTGGTCACCCGGCGCATAGGCCAGCGCACCCACGCATGCCCCTGCACCTGAGCGGGCCAGCACGACCTGACCGACGATCCGGCCCAGTGCAGCGCCTGCCCAGCTGTCGATTGGATAGTGCACACCTGCCACGGTTCGGTTGACCGTGATGCGTTCCGCCAGCCCGCGCAACGCCTTCTTGCGCTGTTCCATGTGGCCAAGGCTGTCCCACGCGGTCATCAGCGCTTCGAGCACCGTCAGAACGGCGTAGGCCTCGGTTGCGTGGGCGGATGGGAAACTGCCATGTCCCGGCGTCGGAATCATCGGCATCAGCCGAGGGTCAAGTTGATCGGGGCGACGGATGGCAAGATGCTGTTTGACGATCATCGCGGTGTGCGCTGCGGCAACCTGCGTTGCAGTGATCAGCTCGAACGTCTTTTTGTTCTGGGCACTGTGCAGGCCAAGGATCATCGCGAAATAGGGCGTCGGAAAGCCCAGTTGTGACGTGATCTCGGCGCTGCGTTCCGCGCGCAAGGTGGCGTAGTCGGAGACGAACCTGCATTGGGACTGCAAGAGGGCGAGGGCAGGGCGATCCATCGTCAGGCAGGTACCGCCGTCGAAAGACAGCGCGACACGGTCGGGCGCACCGCCGGTGCCGACCATCGCGTCCGAGCCGATGCCAGCGAGGAATTCGCTGACATAGAGCGATCCGCGCACCCAGGTGGCCAGACCGCCGAGATTGGCGGGATCGGAAAAGCCAAGCTCCTTGTCGGTCGGTGTCGTGCCTTCCTCGGTCAGGTGCCGCAGACCTTCTGCCGTGGTTTGCAGACCGTAGGTTGTCACGGGGTCATAGCCGCCGGGATCCTCTACCCCAAGAAACCCGCCAAGCCCGGTGAAGTTGGTGCTGCCAAGGCCTCCCAGTCCACCTAGACCACCCAAGCCGCCGAGTCCGCCCAGCCCCCCAAGGCCACCCAAACCACCGTACTGAGACATGTGTTCAATTCCTTATGCAATGCTTCATGAAATACCTGCGGCTGACAGTGCATCAACCATCAGTTTGCCGATTTTGCGATCAGCGGAAGGATGTGTTTTCCGGTAATCTTCAAGGCTGAAATAGGGAAAGCGCCGCAACAGGTCTTGCGCCGCGATCCGGGCCTCGTCGCCACGGTCCAAAGCGTGCAAGGCCGCGATCCGTGTGCGCAACGTGGAAATATGCCGGTCATTCGCGGCAAAGGACTTGTCTGCAAGCTCGAGCGCCTTTTCATACTCGCCACCGGCCAGATGCGCCGAGCTTGCCAGGCTGTCGAAATAATAGCCGAAGGGGTCGATGGGCGAGAGGTCACGCGCCATCGTCGTGGCCCTGATGGCCGATTGACCCTCGTCCGAAAACGCCATCAGCGATCCCCGCAGCAGCCACGCCAGGCTTTCGCTGGGGTTGATCTCTTGCGCGGCGGAATAGCGTTGTTCGGCGATGTCCATGTTCTTGAGGATGTTGCCGTTCACGAACCCGTCGATGGTCAACCCGAAGCTGGAGTGTGGATCAAGATCAAGCGCCCGCGCTGTACAATCCAGCGCCCTTTGCGTGTCTTTCTGCCGGTCCGTGCTGTAATATTTGAAGATGCTGAGCACGTACCATTTGCCCAGCCATGCAAAGACATGCGCGTTGTTGGGGGCACGCGCGGCGGCCTCGTCTAGAAACTGACGGGCGCGCAGGAAATCCCCGAGTTTCGGCAGGTGCATCGCCGTGGCACCCGCAATGAGCAGTTGGTGATCGGGCAATTCCGGCAGGGGCGTCTGGCGTCCGGCATGCAGGGTCGTTTCGGCAATCGACCGCCCGACCGACTGCACGACATTGATCAGCCATGCGCTGGCCTCGTCGGCGAACTGCGTGAAAGGGCAGGACAGGTGCCGGTTCCACAGCAATGTGCCGCTGCGCACATCGGTGAAATCCAGATCCGCGATCAGCGTATCGCCTTGCCGTCGCATCGACCCGGTCAGCAGGTAGTCCACATCCAGCGTGTCGCGCACGTTCACGATGTCGATGAACCGCTGCGACATGGCGCGTCCCGAAAGGTGCGAGATCACCGAGAGCAGGCTCGAGCGCGACATCATGCGGCTGGTCTCTTCGGCGATCCAGTCGCCCGCGATGGCCAGATCGGTGTCCCCCGGCGGCACGGTCAGGGGCAGCGCGCAGACGCGCGGCCTGATCCGGGTCGGACCTCGGTTGTTCGACATGAAGCACAGCGCCTTGACTGCGCTGGGATCAGCCCGGATGCTGTCGCGCCATGCCAAGAACGATGGTTCTCGCACGTTGAGATCGTCCAGGAACGGACCGTCGGATGGGTGCCCGATCACCTTGACCCGGCCCATGTCGATCTCGATTTCCTTGTTGGTGACGGTCAGGATTTTGTCGAAATCAACGCCCAGGATCTTGCGCAGGTCAGACAATGCGCGGCGCAGGTTCTGGTGACCGCTTTCGTAATCGGCAAATCCCCAAAGCGTTTCCTGCAGAAATCCGCGGGAGCGGCGATTCAGAGGTGCCGTGACAAGCAACGCGAACAAGCCCCGGTGCTTTGCGCCGGTGATTTCCATTGCTGGCGTCTCTGCACGTCGCAGCACGCAAGACCCGAACAAGGAAATTTCAAGCCCTGCGGCCACGTTAGCATCCCCCTTTACCTTGCGTGATGCTAGCCGCGGTTCACGCCGGAACCAAGCCGTTCACACTTATTTCACAGTAGGCCGCAAAGCTGATTTGCTAACCTGCCGGAACGGTAGAGGAAAAAGGTCCGGCCCATGTCCGAAAAGCACGCTCCGACAGCGATCACAGACGCGGTGGATTTCTACGAGCAGTGGCCGAAGCTGCGATCACGGATGGAACGGATGGCAGACAGGTATCCGCTGGCCGAGGACGATGCAGAGGTGCTGTCGTGGATGATCAAGATGGTGGATATGGTCGGCCCCAAGGACATAACCCGCGAGAAATGATCCTAGACGGGCGGGCACAAAAAAACCGGCCATTTGGCCGGTTTTCCTGTTTTGCAGGCTGAGGGTCCTTACAGGCCCCATTTTGCAGCGGTTGTCTCGAAGAAACCCTGCGCTTCTTTCAGTTCGATCCAGCTGTTGACGTAGTTGATCCAGACCTGGTCGTCCTGCGGCAGCAGCATCGCGATCGGCGACGGCGCACGCGGGCCATCTGTTTCGATCTGGCGCAGGTTCGGGAATTTCGACAGCAGGGTCGCGCCTTCGATGTTCGAGGTCACGAACACGTCAGACCGGCCGGACAGCACTTCCTGAAAACCACGCGCCGGGGCTTCGACGACGGTGATTTCCGAATCAGGGAACCATTCGCGCACCATGCCTTCAAAGCTGGTGCCGAGTGTCGTTGCGACCTTGACGTCAGCGGCATTGATCGAGTCCCAACCCGAGAAACGATCGACCTTGTCCTCGGTGGTGAACGGGAAAATCTCGACCGCGATATAGCTGTCCGAGAACCCTGCCGCCTTCATCCGCGCGGGACTGATCGATGCAGAGCCCGTCATGTGGTAATTCCCGGCCACGACGCCGTTCACGAGGGTCTTCCAGTCGGTCGGTACGAATTCGAGCTCGACACCGAGATCGGCAGCCAGTTCGGTCATGACGTCGATGTCATAGCCGACAAAGGTGTTGGTCGCGGGGTCACGAACGGTCATCGGGTTCCAGTCGCCGGTTGTCCCGACCTTGAGAACGCCGCCACTCAGGATGTCCTGAAGCGCGGATTGGGCCGACGCGGGCGCGCCGAGGACAGACACGGCAACCGCCGCCGCAAGTCCGAGTGATTTCAGAAAACGCATGGTATTTCCTTTTCGTGTGTGTGTTGATGAGGCTAAATAGGTCAAAAGCTCCGACGGCCATCGCGACGCGCGGTTTTTTCTGCGCGCGCGCTATAATGTGAGCAGCAAGGTTGGATCGGAGTGTGGCATGAACGCCGAGCGCGTCATAGAGATCAGTTCGCTGAACAAGTCTTTCGGAGACTTCAAGGCCCTGAAAAATGTCGATCTGGATGTCAGTCTGGGCGAACGTATCGTCATCTGCGGACCTTCGGGATCGGGCAAATCCACCTTAATCAGATGCGTCAACGGATTGGAACACTATGATTCCGGCAGCATCACCGTTGACGGCATCGCGCTTTCGGCACCGCGCGGCGTCGAACGTGTGCGCGCCGAGGTCGGGATGGTGTTCCAGCAGTTCAACCTGTTCCCGCATCTGAGCGTCATCGAGAACCTGACGCTGGGCCCGATGAAGGCGCGGGGCCTGTCGCGCAAGGACGCCGAGGCACTGGCTATGACCTATCTCGAGCGCGTGCGCATTCCCGAACAGGCGCTCAAACGGCCGCGCGATCTGTCCGGTGGGCAGCAACAGCGCGTGGCGATTGCGCGGTCCCTGTGCATGAAGCCCAAGATCATGCTGTTCGACGAACCGACCTCGGCGCTTGATCCCGAAATGATTTCCGAAGTGCTCGACGTGATGGTCGAACTGGCACAAGAGGGCATGACGATGCTGGTGGTCACGCATGAAATGGGGTTCGCCCGCAAGGTCGCGGACCGGATGGTGTTCATGGATGGGGGCGAGATCGTCGAGACCGGAACGCCCTCAACTGTGTTCGAGGCTCCGAAATCGCAGCGGTTCAAGACCTTCCTCGACAAGATCCTGCAACATTGAGGCACCCCGGATGACACGGTCAATCAAGCTTTGGGCGCTGCTGGGTGCCCTTCTGTTCGTTGCGGGATGCTCGGGGACGGGCAATTGGGGATGGTATGTGATCGACCCCTCCACGCCACAGGGGCAATCCAACGTACGGTTCCTGATCGGGGGGTTCTGGGCGACGATCCAGCTTTCGCTGATCGCGGCGGCCCTGTCGATGACGATCGGGCTGTTGGTGGCGCTGCCGGGCATGTCGACCAACCGCTGGATCAGGCTGCCATCGCGCATCTACATCGAATTCGTACGTGCCATTCCGTTGTTGCCGATGCTGTTCTGGGTGTTCTACGGCTTGCCTGTGGTGATGCGATCCATGGGCATGCCCATCACCATCGACGCCTTCTGGGGCGCGATCATCACGCTGGCGATTTCCGACAGCGCGTTCACGGCCGAGATCTATCGTTCGGGAATCCAGTCGATCCCCAAGGGCCAGACCGAGGCGGCGCGCACGGTCGGGCTGACCTATAACCAGACCATGCGCTACGTGGTCCTGCCGCAGGCGATCCGGCGCATCCTGCCACCCTTGGCCAACCAGTTCATCTACATCGTCAAGATGTCGGCATTTGCGTCGGTCATCGGCATGCAGGAACTGACGCGGCGGGCGAATGAACTTGTGGTCACCGAGTACAGACCGCTTGAAATCTACACGCTCCTGATCCTCGAATACCTGGTTCTTGTTCTCATCATCAGCTTTTTCGTGCGGTGGCTGGAGCGCAAGATGGGTTCGGACGAGAGCCGGTAACAGGAGAAACCGATGAGCTGGTCAGACTTGATCAAGGACACCGTGACACGTCTGGACGCGTTGCAGGCGCAAACGCCCGAGACCTTTGCCGGGTTCAACCAGATGGGCCGCGCTGCCAAGACGACTGGCGCTTTGGACGAAAAGACCAAGGAGCTGATCGCGCTGGGCATCGCCATTGCAACGCGGTGCGACAGTTGCATCGCGTTTCATGTCAAATCGCTGGTGCGACTCAAGACAAGCCGCGAGGAGTTTTGCGAGGCGCTGGCGATGATCGCCTATATGGGTGGCGGACCGTCGATGGCCTTCAGCGCAAAGGCGCTCGAAGCCTATGACGAATTCTGTGGTGGTCCTGCGGGCACATCGGTCTGAGCAGGGCAAGTGCGTTGGAACGCGCTTGTCACGTCACCGCCTTGCGAACCATGTCCCAGTAGATGGCTTCGACCTCGGGCAGGGACAGGCGGCCCCCGCTGCGGTACCACGTATTGACCCCGTTCAGCATCGCGATGATCGCAAGTGTCGTGATCTTGGTGTCGGCGACGTGAAAGGCGCCGATGTCCCGCCCGTCGCGCAGGATCGTTTCAAGCTCACCTTCGTAGCGCCGCCGCAGGTCTTCGATCACCGCGAAATTGCGGGGCGTCAGGTTCCGCAATTCCATGTAGGAAATGAACACCGCCTGTGGGCGTTCAAGGTGAAACCGGATGTGAAAGCGGCTGAATGCCTCAAGCCGGGCCAATGCCGAAGTGCAAACCGGCTCTTGTGACCGGGCATTCAGCAAGTCGTCCATATGGCCCTGCATCAGGTCAAAGAGCAGCGATTGCTTGTCCGGAGTGTAATTGTAAAGCGCCCCGGCCTGAACCCCGACCTCCTGCGCGATCCGGCGCATCGAGACGGCCGCATAGCCATGCTGCGCAAACAAGGCGAGCGCCGCCTCGCGCACCCTTGGCCCCGTGATATCTGAATGTGAGCCAGCCGTACGTGCCATGGCGGTATGATTATCTGAACACCTGTTCAGATCAAGCCCATGGTTGCGCGCCCGCCCGCGCTGCGGCATGACAGGCGAGGCAAAAGGAGCAAGTCTGATGTGGCGGGTGTGGATCATCCTCGGATTTCTGGTGACCGCCTGCGCGGAGTTTCCCGATGTCGATGCGGCCCTGGCTGCGGATGGACCGCCTTCGGCCTACCCCGACCTGCTGCCTTTCGAACACCTGCTTTCCGCACCAGAGCCGCGCCTTGCCGACGCCGATGCAGACGCTTTGATCGCCCGCGCTTCGGATCTGCGCAACCGTGCCAACGACCTGCGCGGACCGGTGATCGAGCCTGACGCGCGTGACCGGATGGACGACGGTGTCGCGCAACCCTGATCAGGGCCGTTGCAGCGCAGAACGCAAGGCGCTATTGCGGAAAAAATCACGCCAGACTGCAAAAGGATTGCCCGAATGACTGAACCTCTGCGCCTTGGAATTGCGGGTCTGGGCACTGTCGGTGCGGGCGTCGTGAAGATCGTCCGTCAGAAAGCCGCGCTGCTCGAAGCGCGGGGCGGGCGTCCGATCACCATTTCCGCGGTCTCCGCGCGCAACCGCCTCAAGGAGCGGGGCGTGCCGCTGGACGATTATGTCTGGGAAGACGACCCCGTAGCACTGGCCAAACGTGACGACGTGGACGTGTTCGTCGAACTCGTTGGCGGCAGCGATGGCCCGGCAAAGGCCGCAACCGAAGCGGCATTGCGTGCGGGCAAGGACGTGGTCACGGCGAACAAGGCCCTGCTTGCCCATCACGGTCAGGATCTGGCCGAGTTGGCCGAAAAGGCCGGATCGGTGCTGCGCTTCGAAGCGGCTGTCGCGGGTGGAATCCCTGTGGTCAAGGCACTGACAGAGGGTCTTGCCGGCAACGACATCAAGCGGGTCATGGGTGTTATGAACGGCACTTGCAACTACATCCTGACGCGGATGGAATCGGCTGGTCTGACTTACGATCAGGCCTTCGCCGAAGCCGATGGTCTTGGTTATCTCGAAGCCGATCCAGACCTCGACGTGGGCGGGATCGACGCGGGTCACAAGCTGTCGCTGCTGGCGTCCATCGCCTTTGGCACGCAAGTGGCTTTTGACGCGGTCGAACTCGAAGGCATCGGGCGTGTCAGCATCGAGGACATCCGTCAGGCAGCCGACATGGGCTACAAGGTCAAGCTGCTGGGCGTGTGCCAGATGACCGGACGCGGGCTGGAGCAGCGCATGTCTCCTTGTCTCGTTCCCGCGATCTCGCCCCTCGGGCAGCTGGACGGCGGCACCAACATGGTGGTCATCGAGGGCGATCAGGTTGGAACCATTGTCATGCGCGGTGCCGGTGCCGGTGAAGGCCCGACCGCCAGTGCTGTCATGGGCGACGTGCTGGATATTGCGCGGGGCACCCGCGTGTCCACCTTTGGTCAACCCGCGACCAGCCTTGCAAAGGCCAAGGCGGCAAAGACCGCGACCCCGGCAGCCTATTACCTGCGGCTGATCCTGCTCGACAAGCCCGGTGCCCTGGCCAAGGTGGCCGCCGTTCTGGGCGAGGCGGGTGTGTCGATCAACCGGATGCGCCAGCGCAGCCACGAGCAGGATACCGCTCCGGTGCTGATCGTGACGCACAAGACAACCCGCGCCGCGCTGGACACGGCGCTCGCGGCGATGGTCGGCACCAATGTCGTCGAAGGGGAACCTATCGCGCTCCGGATCGAACAGGTCTGACCGCTTTAGCGCAATCAACCTTGTCAGCCGGGGGGTGCGGGCTTAACACGCTACCGACCTGACTTTATTCGTAACTGGAGATTTCCATGACCGCGCGCGCTGATTTCAACGACCGTATGCTGTCCCTTGGTTTGGCGCGGGTGGCGGAGCAAGCTGCCATCGCAACCGTGAACCTCATTGGTCGGGGTGACGAAAAAGCCGCCGATCAGGCCGCAGTCAATGCCATGCGGCAGCAGTTGAACCTGCTGGACATCGCAGGCGTCGTGGTGATCGGCGAGGGTGAACGCGACGAAGCGCCGATGCTGTATATCGGTGAGGAAGTCGGCACCGGCAACGGTCCGGGTGTGGACATCGCGCTTGATCCACTCGAAGGCACGACGCTGACGGCCAAGGACATGCCGAACGCCCTGACGGTCATCGCCATGGGTCCGCGCGGGTCTATGCTGCACGCACCCGACGTCTACATGGAAAAGCTGGCCATCGGTCCGGGATTTGCAAACGACCTCGTGACGCTGGACATGACGCCCCGGGAACGGGTCACGGCCCTTGCCAAGGTCAAGGGGTGCAGGGCGCGCGATATCACGGTCTGCGTTCTGGAGCGTCCGCGCCACGAAGACATGATCGCAGAAATCCGCTCGACTGGCGCGTCCATCCGCCTGATCACCGACGGTGACGTTGCCGGCGTCATGCATTGCGCCGAGCCGAACCAGACCGGGATCGACATGTATATGGGCACCGGAGGCGCGCCCGAGGGCGTTCTGGCTGCGGCAGCCCTGAAATGCATGGGTGGTCAGATCCAGGGGCGTCTGATCTTCCGCAATGACGACGAGAAATCCCGCGCGGCGAAGGCAGGCATCACAGACCTCGACAAGATCTATTCACGCGACGAAATGGTCACTGAAGACGTGATTTTTGCCGCAACGGGCGTCACCACTGGATCGCTCCTTGCAGGGATCAAGCGCGAGGTTGGGTACTACACCACCGAAACTCTGCTGATGCGTTCGAAAACCGGATCGGTGCGGCGCATGACCTATCGCAACCCGACCCACTGATGGGGCGATTGTGACCGGATACCTTGGCGTTGACAGGTCACTGACCGGGCGGCGCTGGATCGGTCCGGCGCCCGAGATCACGCGCCACGCCGAAGCGCTGGTGCAACAGACGGGCCTTCCGCCCGCCTTGTGTCAGACCTTGTCGCGTCTGGGTGTCCCGGTCGACGAGGTGCCCACCTATCTCGAACCGACCTTGCGCGCTCTGCTGCCGGACCCGCGGTCCCTGCGCGACATGGAGCGCGCGGCGGGCCGTATCCTGCAGGCTGTGCGCAACCGGGAACGTATCGCGATCTTTGCCGATTACGATGTCGATGGCGGCGCATCGGCGGCCCTGCTCATCGACTGGCTGCGGCAACTGGACCGGCGTGCGACGCTCTACGTGCCCGACCGCATCGACGAAGGCTACGGCCCCAACGATGCCGCAATGCAGGCACTGGCGCGCGATCACGACCTGATCGTCTGCGTCGATTGCGGAACCTTGTCACATGGCCCGATCGCCGCTGCGAAAGGTTCGGATGTTGTCGTGCTCGATCACCATCTGGGGGGCGAGACGCTGCCCGATGCGTTTGCCGTCGTAAACCCCAACCGCCAGGACGAGGATGGCGCACTGGCCCATCTTTGTGCGGCGGGAGTCGTGTTCCTGACGCTGGTCGAAGCCGGACGTCAGATGCGCGAGGCGGGGGCTCCCGGACCCGACCTCATGTCGATGCTCGACCTTGTCGCGCTGGCAACGGTTGCCGATGTGGCGCCTCTCAAGGGGGTGAACCGCGCGCTTGTCCGGCAGGGGCTCAAGGTCATGGGACAACGGGCACGGCCGGGGCTTGTGGCGCTCTGCGATGTCGGTCGGCTGGATACGGCACCCAAATCCTATCACCTCGGGTTCGTGCTGGGCCCGAGGGTCAACGCGGGCGGCCGGATCGGCAAGGCCGACCTTGGCGCGCGGCTTCTGGCCTGCACGGATCCCCACGAGGCCAAATCCATCGCCGAGCGACTGGATTTTCTGAACACCGAACGCCGCGAGATCGAAGAGGCGGTGCGCGCACAGGCGCTTGAACAGGCCGAAGAGCGGGGTTTCGATGCGCCATTGGTCTGGGCGGCAGGCGAAGGCTGGCACCCCGGTGTCGTCGGCATCGTTGCGTCGCGTCTGAAGGAGCGCACCAATCGCCCGTCCATCGTGATCGGGTTCGACGGGGACGTGGGCAAAGGATCGGGGCGGTCTGTCAGCGGCATAGACCTTGGTGCTGCGATCCAGAAGCTTGCAGCCGAGGGACACCTCGAAAAGGGTGGTGGCCACAAGATGGCTGCGGGCCTGTCGCTGTCGCGCGGGCAGCTTGAACCGGCGATGGCGCGCCTTTCCGAGATCCTTGCCAAACAGGGGGCGGACCAGCTTGGCGCATCCGACCTGCGACTTGACGGGCCGTTGATGCCCGGTGCCGCAACACCGGAGCTTGTCGATCTTCTCGAAGAGGCCGGACCCTTTGGTGCCGGGGCGGCTGCGCCCAGATTCGTCTTTCCCGACATGCAGATCGGATTTGCCAAACGTGTGGGCAGTTCGCATCTGAAAATCAGCTTCGGCGACGGCCTCGGGGCGCGTATCGACGCGATTTCGTTCGGGGCTTTCGACGGCCCGCTTGGCCCCGCGCTCGAACAGCATGGCGGCGCACGATTCCATTTGGCCGGGCGTCTGGAAATCAACGAATGGGGTGGTCGTCGTTCTGTGCAACTGCGCCTCGAAGACGCGGCCTCCGCTGGTTGATGCCTGCTTTAACCGTCTGGAATAGCGCTATTTTTCCCGGACCAAAAAAAACTGCAGCGACCATTCAAAAAACCGAAGAAACCTTTGAATTTCCGCTTGCAGTGCCGCCCGGCTTTGCCTAAACACCGCTCACCAAGAGTGGCCCGTTCGTCTATCGGTTAGGACGCCAGGTTTTCAACCTGGAAAGAGGGGTTCGATTCCCCTACGGGCTGCCACTGGAATTCCCCCGACACACAGTCTTGCAAATGCTGCCACCCCGCGACATATCCACGCCATGACAGCGATCAGATCAGCGTGCGATTTCCCATGTGGCGGCTTGGTCGGGACGGGATTGACGAAAGCTGCAGATGTGCAGCGCATGATCCTGCGTTTTTGGCCTGATCGGTGAGCGATCTCTTCGACACGGGCCATGACGCCAAGGACGCGCCGCGACCGCTTGCGGACAGGATGCGACCGCGCAAGCTGTCCGAGGTGATCGGACAGTCGCAGGTCATCGGACCGGACGCGCCGCTGACGGTGATGCTCGAGGCGGGCAGCCTTGGGTCGGTCATATTCTGGGGGCCGCCGGGCGTGGGCAAGACCACCATCGCGCGGCTGCTGGCCGATGAAACTGACCTGCATTTCGTCCAGATCAGCGCTATCTTCTCGGGTGTGCCCGAATTGCGCAAGGTGTTCGATGCGGCCAAGCAACGGCGCAGGACTGGGCAGGGAACGCTGTTGTTCGTCGACGAAATCCACCGTTTCAACAAGGCGCAGCAGGACGGATTCCTGCCGCATATGGAGGATGGTACCATCCTTCTGGTGGGGGCTACGACCGAAAACCCATCTTTCGAGCTGAATGCCGCCCTTCTCAGTCGCGCGCAGGTTCTTGTGCTCGAACGGCTTGACCCCGCTGATCTCGAACGGCTTGCCCAGCGGGCCGAGACCGAACTGGGGCGGAGCCTGCCGCTGGATGCTGCAGCGCGGGAAAATCTGCTCGATATGGCGGATGGCGATGGTCGCGCGCTCTTGAACCTTGTCGAACAGGTGATGGCCTGGAACGTGGATCAACCGCTTGACAGCGCGGCGTTGGGTCAGCGCCTTATGAAACGCGCGGCGCAATACGACAAATCGGGCGATGCGCATTACAACCTGATTTCGGCGCTGCACAAATCGGTACGTGGGTCGGACCCGGACGCGGCGCTCTATTGGTATGCGCGGATGCTGGATGCGGGTGAAGACCCTCGCTACCTCGCGCGGCGGATCACCCGCATGGCGGTCGAGGATATCGGGCTGGCCGATCCGCAGGCACAGGCGGTGTGTCTGCAAAGCTGGGAAACCTTTGAACGGCTTGGTAGCCCCGAAGGTGAATTGGCGATTGCGCAGGCGCTGGTCTATATCGCGCTCGCGCCGAAATCGAACGCGGTTTATGCGGCCTACAAGGGCGCGCGTGCGGCGGCCAAGAAGACAGGATCGCTGGTTCCGCCCAAACATATCCTGAATGCGCCTACAAAGCTTATGAAGGCGCAGGGCTACGGATCAGGCTATGCCTATGATCACGATGCGGAGGACGGGTTTTCGGGGCAGGATTACTTTCCGGAATCCATGGGTCGAACCGAGTTCTATGCCCCGGTGGAACGTGGGTTCGAGCGCGACCTGAAGAAGCGTGTCGAGTATTTCGCCAAGCTGCGGACCAAGCGGCAAACTTGACTCTTCAGGTTGCCCGCGCGACAGAGCCTGAATGTTGACAACCCTCTCCCTGGTCGCACTCGGCGGCGCAATCGGCGCGGCACTCCGGTACATGACCGGGGTGGGCATTCTGCGCGTTTTCGGGCAAGGGGACTTTCCGGTGTCGATCCTGGCCGTGAACATCGCCGGATCGTTCCTGATGGGTGTTTTCGTTGTCGCGGCGGCGCATCGTGGCCTCACCCATTTGTCGCCTTTCGTCATGACGGGAATCTTGGGTGGGTTCACCACCTTCTCGGCGTTTTCGCTTGAAACCATGACCCTGATCGAACGGGGGCAGTTGGGGTCGGCCCTGCTCTACGTGGTCCTGTCGGTCATCTTGTCTGTCGGGGGATTGGCGCTGGGCCTCTTTCTGGCGCGGAGTATCATTGCATGAACCAAGTTCAGACCATCACCATCGGGCCCGGAGACGCGGATCAGCGTCTTGACCGCTGGTTGAAGCGCCTTTTCCCACATCTGGGTCAGGGGCGCATCGAAAAGATGTGCCGCAAGGGTGAGCTGCGTATCAATGGCGGGCGCGTGAAGGCGAGCACCCGGCTCGAGACGGGACAGGAAGTGCGGATTCCGCCGCTTCCGGAACCCGGCGACGTGATGCCCGGCCCGAAACCGACTGTGTCCGACAAGGACGCCGAGATGATCAAGGCGCTGGTTCTCTACCGCGATGACCACATCATCGCGATCAACAAGCCGCCGGGCCTTCCGACGCAGGGCGGCAGCAAGCAGACCCGGCATGTCGATGGTCTGGCCGAAGCGTTGAGCTTTGGCTATGACGAGAAACCGCGCCTCGTGCACCGCCTCGACAAGGACACGTCTGGTGTTCTTTTGCTGGCGCGCACCCGAGCCGTCGCTGGCGCATTGACCGAAGCGTTCCGCGCCCGTGAAACCCGCAAGATCTACTGGGGAGCCGTAGCGGGCGTGCCGTTTCCGCAGATGGGGACAATCAAGTTCGGTCTGGTCAAGGCTCCGGGTCACGGGGCCAGCGGCGAGAATGAAAAGATGCGCGCCGTGCATCCCCGTGATGTCGCCACCACCGAAGGTGCGAAACACGCGACCACCGATTATGCCGTCCTGAGCGCCTTGGCGAAGCGTGCGTCCTGGGTGGCGATGGTGCCGATCACCGGCCGCACCCACCAGCTGCGCGCGCACATGGCCGAACTGGGCCATCCGATCATCGGCGATGGCAAATACGGTGGTTCCGGTCAGGAAAACCTGGGCGATGGCTGGGGCGCGATGCTGGGCGGTGGACTCAGCCGCAAGCTTCACCTGCATGCGCGGTCGATCTCGCTCAAGCATCCGGTCACCGGCGCGCGGCTGCACATCGCGGCGCCGCTGCCGGAACACATGGAACGGACCTGGGAATTCCTGCAATGGCACCCGCGGGATGTCCCCGCCGACCCGTTCGAGGATGTCGAGTAATGCCCGAAGCCCTGCGGCTTGTGGTGTTTGATGTCGATGGCACGCTTGTGGACAGCCGGGCCCATATCGTGCAGGCAATGGAAGACGCGTTTTTGGCCTTAGGTCTGCCCTGTCCATCGCGCGAGGCGGTGCTGCATGGCGTCGGCCTGTCGCTGCCGGAACTGATGGCGCAGCTTGTGCCGGAGCATCCTTCGGCCACGCACCTGGCCTTGGCGGAAGGGTACAAATCCGCCTCGTTCGCCCGCCATGCCGCCGCCGGGGACGCGGGCAGCGCTGTGTTCTTTCCCGGAATGCGCGGTGTTCTTGACCAGTTGCAGGCAGATGACTTTACGCTGATGGCAACTGCCACAGGCATGTCGCGGCGCGGGCTGGATCGCATCATCGCGCAACATGGACTCGAGGGGTATTTCCAGTCCACGCAGGTGGCCGATACACACCCGTCCAAACCGCACCCGTCGATGCTCCATGCTGCCCTCAGGGACGCAGGTGTCGCGGCGCAGAACGCGGTGATGATCGGCGACACCAGCTATGACATGCTGATGGCGAAAGCAGCCGGAACCGATGCGATCGGCGTAAGCTGGGGAAATCACGCGCCAAACTTGCTGGTAGAGGCGGATGTGATCGTGAACACCGCAGAGGAACTGATGACCGCTTTGGCACACTGGATCGAGGATCGCGCATGAGTGAATGGGCTCCGAAACGCTTTTGGACATCCGCCGACACACAGGCCACCGAACAGGGATTCGGCATCGTTCTGGACGGTCGTCCGGTGCGGACACCGGCCAAGGCCCTTCTAAATGTGCCAAGCCGTGCAGTTGCCGTGAAGATCGCGGCTGAATTCGAGGCGCAGAAGGATCGGATCGACCCGCGCACCATGCCCTTCACTCGCACGGCGAATGCTGCAATCGACAAGGTTGCGGTTCAACATGCCGATGTGGCGGACATGCTGGCGGATTATGGCGACAGTGATCTCTTGTGTTACCGTGCCGATGCCCCGGAGGATCTCGTGGCGCGGCAAGCCGAAGTCTGGGATCCCTTGCTGGATTGGGCTGGGCAGGCGCTGAATGCGAGATTGGCGACACGAGTCGGTGTCATGCACGCGCCGCAAGATCCTGGCGCGGTATCCGAATTGCGCCGCAGGGTGCACGCGCTGGATGCGTTCGAACTTGCCGCCTTTCATGATCTTGTGGCGATCAGCGGGTCTCTTGTGATCGGGTTCGCGGCGAAGGCATCGGTGAAGCCCATCGAGGATCTGTGGACCGCTTCCCGGATTGACGAGATTTGGCAGCAAGAACAATGGGGCGAAGACGAGGAAGCGGCAGAGATGGCCGAACACAAGAAGGCCGCGTTTTTGCACGCCAATGAATTCCTGCGATTGCTGAACGAGCATTCGTCCGTGTGACGCAGGGTAAACTGCCAAGTTCTGTTCAAAAAATAGGCTATGCGGCTTGACCTCTGCCAATGAATCCCCGCAAAATCGGGTCCATCGCGAGTAGGGGCTTTCCTACTTTCGTCGTATGGGCGCTCATGCGTTCGACAGAAACCACGCTGATAGGCGTGGGATAACAGGAAGAGGTAAACATGAAAAAAATTGCAATTCTTGGCGCAATGACCGCAGCCGGCCTGTCCGCCGGTGTTGCGTCTGCCGCCACGCTGGACGACGTCAAGGCACGCGGCAAGCTGAACTGCGGCGTGACGACCGGTCTTGTCGGTTTTGCAGCGCCGAACGCGAATGGCGAATGGGAAGGCTTTGATGTCGGCGTATGCCGCGCCGTCGCCGCTGCTGTTCTGGGCGACCCGGCAGCTGTCGAGTTCGTTCCGACAACCGGCAAGACCCGCTTCACGGCGCTTGCGTCGGGCGAGATCGACCTGCTTGCACGGAACACAACCTGGACGTTCTCGCGCGACGTCGACCTCGGTTTCGAATTCGTCGGAATCAACTACTACGACGGTCAGGGCTTCATGGTTCCCAAGGCACTGGGTGTATCCTCGGCCAAGGAGCTGGATGGCGCAACGATCTGTATCCAGACCGGAACCACAACTGAGCTGAACCTTGCAGACTACTTCCGCAAGAACAACATCAGCTACGAGCCGGTTCCGATCGAAACCAACGCTGAAGCGCAGCCGCTCTACCTCGAAGGTGCGTGCGACGTTTACACAACCGACGCGTCCGGCCTTGCCGCGACACGCGCCGCGTTCGAAAACCCGGGCGACCACGTCGTTCTGCCGGAGATCATCTCCAAGGAGCCTCTTGGCCCGCTTGTCCGTCATGGCGACAACCAGTGGGGCGACATTGCTCGCTGGACGCTGAACGCGCTGATCGCAGCTGAAGAGCTGGGTGTGACATCCGCAAACGTTCAGGAGCTGGCAGCATCCGCAGGTGAAAACCCGGAAATCAACCGTCTTCTGGGTACCGAAGGCACACTGGGCGCGATGCTGGGTCTTGAAGCCGATTGGGCTGTCAAGGCAATCGCAGCAGGCGGCAACTACGGTGAGCTGTTCGAAAAGAACATCGGTGAGAACACACCGATCGGTCTGGCACGCGGTCTGAACGCACAGTGGACCGAAGGTGGTCTGCTCTACAGCCCGCCCTTCCGCTAAGACACTGGCTAGGGAAAAGGGCGCGGATCACTCCGCGCCCTTTTTCAAAATAAAAAACAAGCCTTCGGATCAGGCATCAGAGCGCGACAAGCGCCGCCAAGAGAGTCCGGATACACAGGGATAAAACAATGTCCACGATTTCAGACCCACCGTCGGGGTCGTTTCAGCTGTCAATGCTGATCAACGACACGCGCTACCGGTCCTACACCTTTCAATTCATCGCACTGATCCTACTGATAATGGCCTTTGCCTATTTGGGCTATAACCTGCTGGCCAACCTTCAAGCCGCCGGTCTGAACATCTCGTACAAGTTTCTTGGTGAACCGGCGGGCTATGACATCAACCAGACCCTGGTCGACTATACCAGTCAGTCGACACATTGGCGGGCTGCAGTCGTCGGAGTGCTCAACACGCTTCTGGTGGCGTTTCTCGGCTGCCTGATGGCGACCGTGATCGGCGTCTTCGTTGGTGTTCTCAGGCTGAGCGACAACTGGCTCGTTCGCCAGATCATGTCGATCTATGTCGAGATCTTTCGAAACGTCCCGGTGCTGATCTGGATTCTCATCATCATGGCGATCTTCATCGCCGTTCTGCCGCAACCGCGCGATTTCCGGGGGGAAGATGCCGCGGCGTCCATGGTGTTCGGAGCCTTCGCCTTTACAGGTCGCGGCTTCTATTCACCGGCGCCCGTATTCGGTCCGGGTTCGAGTGTCGTTGTCGCGGTTTTCCTTGCGTCGATTGCCGGAATCTTCGCGTTCCGCAGATACGCCAAAAAGGCGCTCTATGACCGTGGGCAATTGATCCCGACCCTGTGGCCATCGCTGGCGATCTTTTTCGTTCCGTCGATTCTTGTCTTTTTCGTCATGGGTCGCCCGATCACGCTGGATTATCCGTCTCTGCAAGGCTTCAACTTCCAGGGCGGCATCTTCATGCGCAACTCGCTGATTGCGCTCTGGTTCGCCTTGTCGATCTATACTGCCGCCTTCATCGCCGAGAACGTCCGCGCCGGCATCCTTGCCGTGAGCAAGGGCCAGACCGAAGCGGCGGCCTCGCTTGGTCTGCGTCCGGGTCGGATCATGAACCTCGTGGTTCTGCCTCAAGCGCTGCGCGTGATCATCCCGCCGCTGATTTCTCAATACCTGAACCTGACCAAGAACTCGTCGTTGGCGATTGCGGTGGGGTACATGGATTTGACCGGCACATTGGGGGGCATCACGCTCAACCAGACGGGCCGCGCGATCGAGGCGATCTTCCTGCTGATGCTGTTCTACCTCGCCATCTCGCTTGCGATATCGGCGATCATGAACGTCTACAACAACAGCGTTAAGCTGAAGGAGCGCTGAGATGTCGGATACACATGCTCATTCCGTTGCCTTCGTCCGCGAAACGATGCTGCCACAACAACCGCCGCCCGTCACGGAAGCGGGTGTGGTCAAATGGATGCGGGAAAACCTCTTCAAGGGGTGGTTCAACACGCTGCTGACCGTCGTGTCGCTGTATTTCATCTTCAAGATCGTCACCGGAGCCTATCCGTGGTTCGCCAACGGCATCTGGAACACCAGCTCGCTGGCGGAATGCCGGGATATGCTGGACGGGATGACCGGTGCCTGTTTCTCGGTCCTGACCGAACGCTGGAACCAGTTGCTTTTCGGCTTCACCTATCCGCGTGATGCCTATTGGCGCCCGACATTGGCGTTCGTTCTTCTGATCGTCGCCATTGCGCCGGTCCTCTATCCCAAGGCGCCGCGCAATCTTCTGTATTTCACCGCGGTCTATCCATTCCTTGCCTACTGGCTCATCTGGGGCGGCACATTGCTGATCCCGCTGATGGTGCTTGTGGGACTGGTCGCCGGGTATTTCGCGTTCAAGCAGTTCGAACGTCAAAGCTTTGCGATGGGCATGATCGCGGGTCTGGTCTCTGCGGTGGTCGTGATCTGGGCCGGGTCCATCGTGCCCGCCTCAATGCCGAATGTCATGGCCATCGAGGCGGTGCAGTCGCGCGACATTGGCGGCTTCATGCTGAACATGATCCTCGGGACGGTCTGCGTGTCGCTGTCCTTGCCCTTGGGCATCATGCTTGCGCTGGGGCGGCAATCCTCCATGCCGATCATCAAATGGATCTGCATCATCTTCATCGAGTTCATCCGGGGTGTGCCGCTGATCACGCTGTTGTTCGTGGCGAACGTGGTTCTGGCCTACTTCTTCCCGCCCGGCTCCAACATCGACCTCGTGCTGCGCGTCATCATCATGATCACCATGTTCTCTTCGGCCTATATCGCCGAGGTGATCCGGGGTGGTCTGGCGGCGCTTCCGCGCGGTCAATACGAAGCTGCGAACAGTCTGGGCCTGGATTACGCCCAGTCGATGCGCCTGATCATCCTGCCGCAAGCGCTGAAGATCTCGATCCCCGGGATCGTCAACGTGGCGGTGGGCCTGTTCAAGGACACGACGCTGGTGTCGGTGATTTCGATGTTCGACCTCGTGGGCATGATCCGCGGACCGATCCTCGCCTCGACCGAATGGAACGGCGTCTATTGGGAACTCTGGGGCTTTGCGGTCTTCGTGTTCTTCATCGTCTGCTTCAGCATTTCAAAGTATTCGCAGTGGCTCGAGCGTCAGCTTGCCACCGATCACCGATAAGGAGGCCAAGCAATGGCTGAAACTGCAAATGCACCCATGGCGATCTCTGACGAGGTGGCCATCCAGATCCAGAGCATGAACAAGTGGTTCGGATCGTTCCACGTTCTGCGGGATATCGACCTGACCGTCTATCGCGGCGAACGCATCGTCATCGCGGGCCCATCCGGGTCCGGCAAATCCACGCTGATCCGCTGCATCAACGCGCTGGAAGAGCACCAGAAGGGCTCGATCACCGTCGATGGCACTTTGCTGTCCTCGGACATCAAGAACATCGACACGATCCGCTCCGAGGTCGGGATGGTGTTCCAGCACTTCAACCTGTTCCCGCACCTGACCATTCTCGAGAATTGCACGCTTGCTCCGATCTGGGTCCGCAAGACGCCCAAGCGCGAGGCCGAGGAAACCGCGATGCACTTCCTCGAAAAGGTCAAGATCCCCGAACAGGCCAACAAGTATCCCGGTCAGCTTTCAGGTGGTCAGCAACAGCGTGTGGCGATTGCCCGGTCGCTCTGCATGAAGCCGCGCATCATGCTCTTTGACGAACCGACCTCCGCGCTCGATCCCGAGATGATCAAGGAAGTGCTCGACACCATGGTCAGCCTTGCCGAAGACGGCATGACCATGATCTGCGTGACCCACGAAATGGGCTTTGCACGTCAGGTCGCGCACCGCGTGATCTTCATGGATGCGGGCCAGATCGTCGAACAGAATGAACCCGAAGAGTTCTTCAACAATCCGCAGAACGAACGGACCAAGCTGTTCCTCAGCCAGATCCTCGGTCACTGACCGAGCATCGGCAGACACTCAAAGCGCTCCGGTTCACCGCCGGGGCGTTTTGCGTTCTGGACAGGTGTCCCGCGTAGGCCGGAGCTTCAGCCCGGCTGCCCGGCTGCAATAACCTCGCGCGGGATGGCGAAGTCCTCGCAATGTCCTGTCCCCTTACGGATGTCGCCCCAGTGCGCCACGTCAAAGCGGATCAGGCTGGTGGCACAGGTCGGGTAATCGGCAAAGCGCGGATGGTTCGGCCAATCCGCCACGAGCTGTTGCGCACATTCTCCGATGCCGTTGTTGTGACCTAGCAAAAGCACGGTGTCCCCTGACGCGCTGCGCAGCACGTCTATGATTTCATCCGGATCGGCCAGGTACAGCGCCCGCTCGAAACGGGTTCTTGTGTCCGGAAGTCCCAGCAGGGTCAGGGTGTGACGGGTGCGCGTGGCGGTGGAACACAGCACCTCGTCGGGCAACCAGTCCCGGTCAGCCAACCACTGCCCCATGGCGGGCGCGCTGTGCCTGCCGCGCGCGTTCAAAGGCCTGCCGTGATCGTCGCCCGAGGCGGACCAATCCGATTTCGCGTGGCGCATGAGGATCAGTCGTTTCACGGGGGAACATGCCTTTTCTGGATGTGGGCTCACTCTCCCAAAAATGCGCGCATGTGGAAAGCGGATTGTGCCTCTCGTCGGCCGAACCGAGCCGATACCGGACAGGCGCGGCGTACAAGGCATCCATTGCGACAGGATGCACCCTCGGGAGATCGAATATGCGCGATACAGGCCGGAACGTCATAGTCCTTGCCCGGTGCAAGCGCCCCGACCGGGCAGGCGGTTTCGCAGGGGCGTGTCTCACAGCTTGGGCAGAGGCTCTGAGCGGGAGAGGGCAGATCAAGCTGCTGGGGCAGGGCCAGTGCCGCACGGAAGCTGATGAACAGACCCGCCTCGCTGTGGACGAGCAACCCGACAGGCGAAGACCAGCTTGCCCCGCTGCGATCCGCCCATCGCAGGAATGGCGCATAGGGCGGGCCGTCATAGGGAAAGATCGCCTTGGCGTTCAGCGGCGATGCTACAGTCGCCGCCACGCGCTTCGACCAACGATCCAAGGGATGCCTTTGACCGTCCCGGTATTCCTGCGACGCGGTGAACACGTCCCAGAAACGTGGCTCATCCGGTCCAAGCAGAACCAGCGTGCCTGTTCCTTCAGGCGCGCCATCCTCCGGATCTGGATGAAAAGCGCCGCGCAGCGCCAGACCCACAGAGCGGGCAGAGCGGTCCAGATCGGCGAGGGTCACCGTGCGGGACGGATCAGCGAACCGGCCCCATGTTCGGTGAACAGTTCGAGCAGACAGGCGTTCGGGACGCGACCATCTAGGATGACCACCGCGCGCACACCGTCCTCGATCGCCTTGAGCGCGGTTTCCGTCTTGGGGATCATGCCACCGGCAATCGTTCCATCCTCGATCATCGCGACCACCTCTTCGGGGGTCATCGCGGTCACCACATTGCCGTTTGCGTCCTTGACGCCGCTGACATCCGTCAACAGCAACAGGCGGTCGGCTTTCAGCGCACCTGCAATCGCGCCCGCAGCGGTGTCGCCGTTGACGTTGAATGTCTCGTTGGGTTGCATGCCAGTTGCCACGGGGGCCACCACCGGGATGATTCCCGCCTTGAACAGATCGCGCAAAACCTGCGGATTCATCTCGACCGGGCGACCGACAAATCCCAGTTCGGGATCATCCGCCTCGCAGACCATGAGGTCGTCATCCTTGCCCGAAAGGCCAACAGCGCGGCCGCCCTCATCCATGATCGCCTGCACGATGCGTTTGTTCACAAGCCCGGTCAGCACCATTTCGACCACTTCGACAGTGGCCTTGTCCGTCACCCGCTTGCCGCGCACGAATTCAGACTTGATGCCCAGCCTGGTGAGCATGTCGTTGATCATCGGACCCCCGCCATGCACAACAATCGGGTTGATCCCGACCTGACGCATCAGGACGATATCGCGCGCGAACTCTGCCATCGCGTCTTCGTCACCCATCGCGTTGCCGCCGAATTTGACCACGACGATGGACCCGGCATAGCGCTGCATGAAGGGCAGGGCTTCGGAGAGTGTGCGTGCGGTGGCGATCCAGTCGTGATTCATGTCTCGGGATTTCATATCGGTTTTGATCCTTGCCAGAACAGGCCTGACGCGACTGTGTGCGACATGGCTTGGCCAGAGACAAGCCGTTTCGCGTGACAGCGTCTAGCCGATTCCGGCGATGATGCTGCGCAGATTGGCGATGCCTTCGCCCTTTTCGCTGCTGGTCAGTACAAGTTCGGGATAGGCTGCGGGGTGTTTCGCGAGCTTTTCGCGGACCTGCGTCAACAAGGCGTCATATTGTATCGGCTTGATCTTGTCGGCCTTGGTCAACACCACCTGAAACGTCACCGCGCTCTTGTCGAGCAGGGTCATGATCTCTTCATCGACGGGCTTGATCCCGTGGCGGCTGTCCACCAGCACAAAGGCGCGGCGCAGGCTGGCACGCCCCGACAGGTACTGCTTGAGCAGCGCCTGCCATTTCTCGACAACCGCGACCGGCGCATTGGCAAAGCCATAGCCCGGCAGGTCGACGAGATAGCGTTCATCGCCAAGCGTGAAATAGTTGATTTCCTGCGTGCGTCCCGGTGTGTTCGACGCCCGTGCCAGCGCCTTGCGCCCTGTGACCGCGTTGATGAGCGACGACTTCCCGACATTCGACCGACCGGCAAAGCAGACCTCGATCCGGTCATCGGCGGGCAGGCCGGACATGGCCACGACACCCTTGAGGAAATCGACCTCACCTGCGAACAGCTTGCGACCGACTTCGCGGCTGATGTCGTCGGGGTCTTCGGCCAAGGGGAAAGGAAGCTTCATCTCAGACATGGGCCACCTCGTCGCCAGTTTGTATCACGCCGCCATGGATCACCTCGGCCCGGACCGAGAAATCCTGATGGCCCCAACTGTCCAGGGCGCCAAGCACATCCGCATCGCGCTTGCCGGTGTCGGGATTGCTATGGGTCGATTTGCAACGATCCGTGCGCTCGCGCACCTGCAGGATCGTGTCACCGATCCGCAGCTTGCGGTCGTCCCAATCGAATTCTTCCCAAGGGGCCAGGCCGTCGATCCAGATGTTCCCGCGCCACCGCAGATGTGACAGGGGCTTTCCGACCCGCTGCTCGACCGCCCGATGGGACGCGAGGTTGCACAGCGTGATGCTGGGAAAATCGCTGTCGGTAAAGGCCTGTGCCTTCGCCTTGACGAGCCGTGCCGGTTTGAGCGTATCGTCCGGGAGAAATGCCGTCACCCATTCCAGAAAGGCGGTGCTGTCGCCATCGGGGGTGAAGGTCAGGTCGGTCGTGTCGGGATGACACAGGGTGATCTGGCCGGTGGGTTCATCGAAATGCGCACGGATGGCCATCAGGCTGGGCAGCTTTGCCACTCGGCAGAAATTCCCGCAACTGACCCAACTGTTGCCATCCGCATCCGATCTCTCGTGCGCCACCGCCCAGAGCCGGTCGAACGGGATCGTGCCACCGGCCTCGACCGTCACCGAGTCCAGCTTTTCCCGACCATGGCTCTTGATCGGGTGCCGCCAGATTTCGGTGACTGTGGCCGTCATTTCTCGCCCGTTTTGGGGTTGCGCTTGATGCCGGATTTGATGTTGCCGAACACGTCCGGCTTGTACCCTTGCGAGCGCATGATGAGATACTGTTGGGTGAAGGTGATGGTGTTGTTGGCGATCCAGTAGACAACCAGGCCGCTGGCAAACCCGCCCAGCATGAACATGAAGACCCACGGCATCCAGGCAAAGATCATCGCCTGAGTCGCGTCGGTGGGTGCCGGGTTCAGTTTCTGCTGCATCCACATCGACACGCCCAGCAAAAGCGGCAGGATGCCGATGAACACAAGCGCCAGCAGCGATCCGGGTTCAGGTGCCGCCCAGGGCAGCAGCCCGTAGACGTTGAAGATAGAGGTGGGGTCAGGTGCCGAAAGATCCTGGAACGGGCCGAGCCATGGCGCGTGACGCAGTTCCAGCGTGACAAAGATCACCTTGTACAGCGAGAAGAAGATCGGGATCTGAAGCAGGATGGGCAAACAGCCGGAGGCCGGGTTCACCTTTTCCTTCTTGTACATCTCCATCATTTCCTGCTGGAGCTTCTGACGATCGTCGCCCGCCCGCTCCTTGATCTTTTCCATCTCCGGCTGAAGCTCTTTCATCTTCGCCATCGAGACATAGGATTTGTAGGCCAGCGGGAAAAGCACGGCCTTGATGATGAGCGTCAGACCGATGATGGCCCAACCCATGTTGCCGATCAGCAGGTTGAGGTGATGCAGCAGCCAGAAGATCGGCTTGGTCAGGAAAAAGAACCAGCCCCAGTCAATCGCGTCGATGAACCGGTCCACGCCTTCTTCCTGGTAGTCGCGGATGGTTTCCCATTCCTTGGCACCGGCAAAGAGCTGTGTGGTGACCTCGCGGGTCTGACCGGGTTCGATTGTGACCGTGGGTTGAACGGCTTCGGTCTGGTAGATGTTGCTGGCATCGCTATATTTGGCGACCTGCCGGAACGGGGTGCCGGCCTCGGGGATGAGGGTTGTCATCCAGTAATGGTCGGTAAACCCGATCCAGCCGCTCTCGGTGACCTGGGTGACCTCGGCGCGGGCGCCTTCGGTGGGCACGACGGCAAAGTCGGTCATATCGCTGTAGTCGATTTCGGCCAGTGTGCCGTCGGCCATGGCGACCACGCCTTCATGCAGGATGAAGAAGTTCTTGAGATCGGTGGGTTCGCCGTGCCGCGCGATCAGGCCGTAAGGGGCCATCGTCATCGCGGTATCGCTAGCGTTCTCGACCGACTGGGTGACGGTGAACATGAAGTCTTCGTCGATTTCGATCGTGCGGCGGAACACGGTGCCGTTCGGGTTTTCCCAACGCAGCGTGACCGGGCTGTTCTGGGACAGTGTTTCGCCGGACTCGACAGTCCAGTTGGTGCTCGCGCTTGGCACATCATCCAGCGTCAGTCCACCGCCCGGTGCCCAGCCGAACAGCGCGTAATAGGGGCTTTGCGACCCGACGGAGTTCAGCAGGTGCACGATATCGGCATCCTGCTCGAGCTCCACGCGGTAATTCTTGAGCGACAGATCGTCGATGCGGCCACCAACCAACGAGATGGATCCAATGACGCGGTCGGTTTCGATGGGCACACGCGGCGCATCTTCGACAGCGGCCGGTCCGGTCTGATCGACCACTGCCGTGCTGCCCGGTGCTGTATCTGGGGTGGTGGCGATTGTCGGCGTCGTGCCGTCGCTGGCCGCAGGCACCGCTGTGTCCGGATTGACCGTCGGTTCCGGAGGCGGGAACAAGACAAACCATACCAGAATGACCGCAAAGCTGAGCGCTGTCGCGATAAGAAGGTTCTTGTTCTGATCGTCCATAGGGGGCCGCCGCCTGTGGTTTTTGGGATTGTCGCTGCGTTCAACAGGCACTGTGCCTGAAGGTCAAGCGGATTCACAGGAAAGACCGGGCCGGTGCGGCAATTGTTCAGCCTTCTGTGATGCAGTTGGACACTGCGATCTGCGCCCTATTTCACGCGTCGCAACTGCAACCCGGACGGGTTGTCCTGCAGACCCTGCCGCTCGGTCAGCCAAAGTGTCGTATCCGTTGCAGAGGCCGGAGGCGCGAACAGAAATCCTTGGGCGAAGCTGCAGCCCTGGTCGCGCAAGACGCCATGTTCCTCGATGGTTTCGACCCCGGTGGCGAGCGCGGGCAGACCAAGGCGTTCGCTGACCGCAAGGATCGCATGCAGGGCGCGCATTCTGTCCTCGGACGCGGCGACCCCGTGCACAAGGCTCTTGTCCAGCTTCAGCCGCGTGACCGGCACCTGCTGTACCGCGATGACGCTGCATCCCCCGGTGCCGAACCCTTCAAGATCAATGCCGCATCCGATACCCGCGATGGCACCGATGTTACGGCGGATCACGTCATCCGTGCCGGGCGCGATCACATGTTCGGGAATGTCGAACACCACCCTGTGTGCTGGCAGCCCGCAGCGATCAAGGTCACCGGCGATCCGGTTTGACAGATCAGGGTCCCGCAGGTCTTCGTCGGACAGGTTGATGCTGACCGTTCCGACATCCAACCCCGCATCGTCCCACGCCTGCAGGGCAGTGACTGCCTGCAGGAACATGGTGCGACCAAGGCGCGCCATCTGCTGCCTTTCACGCATGGCCTGCAGGAACTCGGCCGCTGTCAGCAGTCCACGCGTCGGATGGTCCCAGCGTGCAAACGCTTCCATACCTGTAACGGCACCCGACCTCGCATTGACCTGCGGCTGGTAGAACGCCTGGATGCACCCGGTGTCCAGCGCCGTCACGATGTCATGTTGCAAGGCATGGCGCGACTGGTGCTTGCGGGAGAGCCTGTCAGACCAGAGGCGCGTGGCGCTTGTGCCGGTCAGCACCGCGTCTTCCAATGCTTCGGAGGCAGAGCCAAGCCATGTTTCCGCTGTCACGTTGCGCCCAAAATTCAGCGAAGACGCAATGCCAATGCAGGTGGTCAGCGTCTGGGTCGTTCCCGCGATCGACAGCGGGGTTTCCGCCGAGTCCCGCAACCGTTTTCCCAGGTCCAGCAGGTTGTCGAGCCGCAGTCGGAAGCCCGGAGCGATCAGGACGGTGAACCGCGTATCGCCGGCATCGAACACGTAGTCGGACCCGCGCAGCGAAGTCCGAAGTCGTGACGCGATCAGGTCGCGCGCCTCCTGCGCGCTGTCGGGCCCAAAATGATGCTCGATCTGGTCCAAGTCGGGCAGGGCAATCTGAAAACAAGCCGTGGTCTGACCGTTGTGTCGCGCGATTTCCAGAAAATCCTGCGCCACCCTGTCAAGAGATGGCCCACGCAAATGATCAAGCTCGAGTGGGCCGGACCAGCGCCCGAACCCGCCAACGACGGCATAGACCAGCGGTGTGCCCAGGGCGCAGAGCACCAGAAGCACCTCGCCCCCACCCCAATAGGCCGCAAGGCACATGGCGGGAAGGAAGGCGAGCATCTGCGGGCCGGACAGGCCTTTGACCAGCAAATGCCGGAGGTCGGAAAGATCCAAGAGACGTCGCATCGCTGTCTTGCCCCAAACTCTGTTCAGGGAAGGATCAGGCCGTTTGGGTAACCGAAGGCTTAATGCAGCTTGGGAATATCCGACGAATTGTCCGCATCTTCACCCGGACCGGTGGACAGGCCTTTGAAATCGAACAGCGCGCTGTCGAGCAAATGCGACGGGCGCGCGTTTGTCAGGGCGCGAAAGATCACCTGACGCCGACCGGGGCTGTTCTTTTCCCAGCCGTCCAGTATGGCTTTGACCTGCTGGCGTTGCAGCCCGTCCTGGCTGCCGCACAGGTCGCAGGGAATGATCGGATACTTCATCGCCTGGGCGAATTTCTCGCAATCGGCTTCGGCCACATGCGCCAGCGGACGATAGACGAACAGATCGCCCTCTTCATTGACCAGTTTCGGGGGCATCGTCGCAAGACGGCCACCATGAAACAAATTCATGAAAAACGTCTCGAGGATATCGTCGCGGTGATGGCCCAAGACCACGGCCTCGCAGCCTTCTTCGCGGGCGATGCGGTACAGGTTGCCGCGTCGCAACCGCGAACAGAGCGCGCAAAACGTCCGCCCCTGTGGAACCTTGTCGACCACGATGGAATAGGTGTCCTGATACTCGATCCGGTGCGGAACCCCCATCTTTTCAAGGAACTCGGGTAGCACCGTCGCGGGAAAGCCGGGTTGTCCCTGATCGAGGTTGCAGGCCAGCAGATCGACGGGCAGCAGGCCGCGCCATTTCAATTCGTGAAGTACCGCAAGCAGCGTGTAGCTGTCCTTGCCGCCCGACAGGCAGACCAGCCATTTCGGTGTCTTCCCGGTGTCGCGTGCGATCATGCCATAGTGCTCGATCGCCTCGCGGACGTTCTGCACGATGCGTTTGCGCAGCTTCTTGAACTCGGTGCTTTTGGGGGCACCGTAGAACAGCGGGTGGATATCATCGGCATCATCAAGCATGAGCGGGATGTACGGCGGATCGGGGGTTACGGCAAGCTTCAGCTTTCATGTTTGCGCTTGGCCCGCAAGGTCGGGTCGGCCTGCGTCGGATCTTCGGGCCAGGGGTGTTTCGGATAGGCCGCACGCATGTCCTTGCGCACATCCGCATAGGACCCCGCCCAGAAACCCGGCAAATCAAGCGTCGTCTGCACAGGTCGCTGCGCCGGGGACAAAAGGGTCACCCGCAACGGTGTCTTGCCGACGCAGGGATGTGTCTTCTGGCCGAACAATTCCTGCAATCGCAGCGAAATCTCGGGATGTTCGCCCGAATAGTCGATCGGGATCTCGCGCCCGAGCGGCGTGGTGAACCTGCCGGGAACACGCAGGTCCAACTCCTGCATCTGCGACCAGTCCAGCATGGCGCGCAGTGCGGGCAGCAGGTCGAAGCGCCGCCAGTCCTCTGCGCTGCGCACACCGGCCAGATGCGGCAGGAGCCAGTCTTCAAGACGCTCGATCAAGGCGGTTTCGGACATGTCCGGCACGTCCATCCCGGCATCGCGTCCAAGGGCCACGCGGGCGACAAAGCGGCGTGCAGCGTTGCTCATGGCTGCCGACAGACCAACGTCGCGCACTCCGTCCAGCATCGCCAACGCGACAAGATCGGCGCTGGCGTCTTTCCAGACGCGATCGTCCAGCGCGATGGCGCCGAGCTTTTCCTGCTGGCGTGCGGTCACGCGGCGGTCGCGTTTGGACCACTTGCAAACATCGACCCACGTGATCTGATCTGCAAAGAGCGCACACACTGCGCCTTCAGTGATCTGGATCGCCTGCCGGATGCGCGCCTCGCGGGGGTTGCCGTCCAGATCGGTCGCCACGATCAGGCGCGCACCGGCCAAGGCATCTCCGGGATCCATCACGGCCCCCTTGCCGCCCGAAAGCTGGTAACGGGGGGCATCGCCCTTGCGCCGCAACCCGATCCGGTCGGGATAGGCAAGGGCTGCCATCTCCGCCGGGCCAAGGTCTGCGGAACCGAAGGCGCTGGTCGTGCCATTTGGCGAGACGCGTTCCAGGCGCTTGGCCTCGACACGGATACGCTCCAAGGCACCGCGATTGACCGTTGCGCGCCGCTCTTCGGCAAATCGCTTAGGGTTGCGCAGAGCCTCCAACCGAAGAACGAGATCGACACCGCCGCCCTGCACCGGGTCACGTTCGGCCATCAGCGCAGCCAGCGGCGCGCCCTTTGGTCCGGCGATACCGACCATATGCGCCAATCGCGGATGCAGCGGCAGGGCGGAGAGCAGACGACCATGTCCGGTGATCCGGTTATGAATGTCCAGCGCACCGAGCATGCGCAAAAGCGCTTGCGCCTCGGCATAGGCACCCTCGGGGGGGGGCGTGAGAAACGGCAGGTCGCCGGGTTGCGCGCCCCACAGCGCCAGCTCCAAAGCCAGACCCGCAAGGTCTGCCGCCTCGATCTCGGCTGGCGGGAAGGCGGCGAGTGCGCCGTCCTCTCCCTTGGTCCAAAGCCGATAGGCCACACCCGGCGCGACCCGCCCGGCGCGGCCCGCACGCTGGGTAGCCTCTGCCTTGGTGACTTTCTCGGTCACCAGCCGCGACATGCCCGAACCGGTATCGAACCGCGACCGGCGCGCAAGACCGCCATCGACGACGACGCGAATATCCTCGATGGTGAGCGAGGTTTCTGCAATGGACGTCGCCAGAACAACCTTGCGCCCGGTGGTTTCGGGGCGAATGGCTTCTTGCTGCGCGGCAAAGGGCATCGCCCCGAACAAGGGCCGGACGTGGCAATCCTTTGGCATCCGCCCGTCAAGCAGGGCTTGAACGCGGCGGATTTCTCCCTCGCCGGGCAGAAAGGCCAGAAGTCCGCCCGACGTCTCGTGCAGGGCAGTCTGGATCAAATCCGCCATCGCCGTTTCGAACCGCAGCGTCTTGGGGACAGGCTTGTCGAGCCAGCGGGCCTCGACCGGAAAGCTACGGCCTTCCGACGTGACGATGGGCGCGTCCATCAAGCGCGCGACCGGTTCGGCGTCCAGCGTTGCGGACATGGCCAGCAGGATCAGGTCATCCCGCAACGCGCCAGTGATTTCGAGGCACAGCGCCAGTCCCAGATCGGCATTCAGCGAGCGTTCGTGGAATTCGTCGAAGATCACCGCCCCGATGCCGGAAAGTTCCGGGTCCGACTGGATCATCCGCGTCAGGATACCTTCGGTGACGACCTCGATCCGGGTTCGCCCAGACACCTTGGCTTCGCCGCGCACCCGGTAGCCCACGGTTTGTCCCGCCGCTTCGCCCAATGTCTCGGCCATGCGCTCGGCGGCGGCGCGCGCGGCAAGCCGCCGGGGTTCCAGCATGACGATCCGCTGCACCGTCAGCCCGGCATCCAGCATCGCCAGCGGCACACGGGTCGTCTTGCCTGCACCGGGGGGCGCCTGCAGAACGGCACGGCCCCTGTCGCGCAGATGCGCCACGAGTTCGGGCAGGACATGGTCGATGGGAAGCCGGGTCAGGGTCATGGCGTCTTCTATGCCGGAGCCCTGTCCCGCCGCAAGCGACGGTCAGGAGGTCGTGTCAGGCGTCGCCCTCGGGATCGAGACAAGCTGATCCGTCGGACAGGCGCGGAATTCCTCGACTGCGGGTGCTGCGCCGTCCAGCGAAACCGCGACCTCGAGATCGCCCAATACGGCCACGGCGCGCTGGTTGAAATTCAGCCCGTTCAGGACATTGCCGAACCCCCGGTCCCGCACCGTGAGCGTTCTTGTATCCTCGGGTTCGATCATGTGGGCCGAGGTGGAAATGGTCAGTCCGCGCGGCCCTTCGAACCGCATGGTGAAGAGCCCCGCCTCGGGCCAGCCGCCTTCGCGGGACAGGTGGATGGCGTAATCCCCGTCGACCGGATCGTAGGTGACCATGACCGCCATGTCCGTGCCCTGATGGAACAGCGTGCAGATCGGCACGGGGGTGAATTCCCAGGCCATTGCGGAGGCGGGTGCAATCAGAAAAGAGAGGGCAAAGGCTACACTGCGCATGGCGTAAACGTAGCGTAACGCGGCCGTTTCGCCAGTCCTGATATCAAGTGCCGCACAGGGGCTGATTTTTCGGATCGCGTGCATATGTACGCCATGTATCTTGGTAAGGAGACCGCCTGATGAAATGCCCAATCGACGGAACTGCGCTTGTGATCGCTGAACGCTCCGGCGTCGAGATCGACTATTGCCCGCAATGCCGAGGCGTCTGGCTCGACCGCGGGGAATTGGACAAGATCATCGAGCGCAGCGCGAGCTTCACACCGCCGCCTCCGCCCCCGTCTGAACAAACCCGCCCGGACCGTGGCTACGACGATACCCGTCATCAGGATCCGCGCTACCAGCAGGACGCGGGTTACGGTCGCAAGAAGAAACGCGGCGGGTTCCTTGAAGACCTGTTCGACTTCTGATCCAGGGTCGCGTAGATCGGCGGTATCGTCCACCCTTTGGAGGCCGCCATGCGCGTCTGGATTGCTGTTGCGAGTTTGCTGGTTCTGAGTGCCTGCGGCGTGCCCTTCGTGCCGTTCATCTGATCACGAAAGACCGCGGACTGGTTGGCCACAATTTGGCCAACCTTCTACCTCTTGGGGCTACTTATTGCCGCAGGGCAGCAAGCCGTGCCTTCATCCAGGCAATCTCGACCTCTTGGGCGGCGATGATCTCTTCGGCGAGCTTGCGGGTCTCGGCATCGGCCCCATGCTCCAGCACAACCCGCGCCATCGCGACCGCCCCTTCGTGATGCGGGATCATGCCAAGAAGGAAATCCACATCCGCATCGCCGGTGAAGGTGATCGCCATGTCCCGGTGCATTGCATCATTGACGGCGATGTAGGCTTGAGTCGACGCAGCCAGATCCGGATCAGCGGCCATGCCGTGTCCCGAATGGTCGCCGTGCCCGGATTGCGCCAAGGCAAGACCGGGAGTGAGGCAGAAAGCGACCAGCGCCGCGCGGACCGGAAACATCATGAAAAGTACCTTTGATTGATGATTTGACATGCCAAATACCGCCCTCCCGTCACAGGAAGGCAAGCGGTTTTCGCGGCTCTCAAGACACGAAATGGTGAGCAACTCTGGTCAGATACGTACATATCCGACCGTGCATCCGCCTTACTTTTTCCGTCGCTTTACATTCCCGCCGCGCTGCCCCGGGCGACCTGCCGTGGATCGTCCCGATGACCTGACCGCCGCATCGGAGGCCGCCTCGACCGCCGACTGACGTGCCAGAGGGTCGTTGGAAATCGCAAGATCGACCGCTTCCAGACGTTTGACTTCGTCGCGCAGCCGGGCCGCCTCTTCGAACTCGAGGTTCTCGGCTGCCTTGCGCATGTCGGTGCGCAGCCCGTCCAGCACCGCCTTGAGGTTCGCCCCGGCAAGCGGCTTGTCCACCTTTGCGGTCACGCGGCTCATGTCCACGTCGCCCTTGTAAAGCCCTTGCAGGATGTCATCGACGTTCTTCTTGATCGTCGCGGGCGTAATGCCGTGTTCCTCGTTATAGGCGACCTGCCTGGCGCGACGGCGGTCTGTTTCGGCCAGCGCGCGTTCCATCGACCCGGTGATCCGGTCGGCATACATGATCACGCGCCCTTCGGAGTTTCGCGCGGCCCGGCCAATGGTTTGGATCAACGACGTCTCCGATCGCAGAAAGCCTTCCTTGTCGGCGTCCAGGATGGCCACCAACCCGCATTCGGGGATGTCCAGACCTTCGCGCAGCAGGTTGATCCCGATCAGCACGTCAAACGCCCCAAGCCGCAGATCGCGCAGGATCTCGATCCGTTCGATCGTGTCGATGTCGCTGTGCATGTAGCGCACGCGGATGCCCTGTTCGTGCATGTACTCGGTCAGATCCTCGGCCATCCGCTTGGTCAGCGTGGTGACCAGCGTGCGAAAGCCATCGGCGGCCACCTTGCGCACCTCGTCAAGCAGGTCATCGACCTGCATCTCGACCGGCCGGATCTCGACCATCGGGTCCAGCAGCCCGGTGGGGCGGATCACCTGTTCGGTAAAGACGCCGCCGGTCTGTTCGATTTCCCACTTGGCCGGCGTCGCAGAGACAAACACCGATTGAGGGCGCATCGCGTCCCATTCCTCGAACTTCAGGGGTCGGTTGTCCATGCAGGAGGGCAGGCGGAACCCGTGTTCGGCCAGCGTCATCTTGCGCCGGAAGTCGCCTTTATACATGCCGCCGATCTGCGGGACGCTGACATGGCTTTCATCGGCGAAGACAATCGCGTTGTCGGGGATGAATTCGAACAGGGTGGGGGGCGGTTCGCCCGGTGCGCGGCCTGTGAGGTAGCGCGAATAGTTCTCGATCCCGTTGCAGACGCCGGTTGCCTCGAGCATTTCCAGATCGAAATTCGTGCGCTGTTCCAGACGCTGCGCCTCGAGCAGCTTGCCTTCGTTCACCAGTTGATCCAGCCGCGTGCGCAGCTCTTTCTTGATGCCGATGACCGCCTGCTGCATCGTCGGTTTCGGCGTCACATAGTGGCTGTTGGCATAGATACGGATGCGCTCGAACCCGTCGGTCTTTTCTCCGGTCAGCGGGTCGAACTCTGTGATGCTTTCCAATTCATCGCCAAAGAACGACAGCTTCCACGCGCGATCCTCGAGGTGAGCCGGGAAAATCTCGACGCTGTCGCCCCGCACTCGGAAGGATCCCCGTTGGAACGCCTGATCATTGCGGCGGTATTGCTGCGCCACCAGATCGGCCATCACCGCGCGCTGGTCATAGCTTTTGCCGACATGCAGATCCTGCGTCATCGCCCCATAGGTTTCGACCGACCCGATCCCGTAGATGCACGACACGGAGGCCACGATGATAACGTCATCCCGCTCCAGCAGCGCACGGGTGGCCGAGTGGCGCATCCGGTCGATCTGTTCGTTGATCTGGGATTCCTTCTCGATATAGGTATCAGAGCGCGCAACATAGGCTTCGGGCTGGTAGTAGTCGTAGTAGCTGACGAAATATTCCACCGCGTTGTCGGGAAAGAAGCCCTTGAACTCACCGTACAGCTGCGCCGCCAATGTCTTGTTCGGGGCAAGAATGATCGCCGGACGCTGGGTTTCCTCGATCACCTTGGCCATGGTGAAGGTCTTGCCCGTACCCGTCGCGCCCAGCAGAACCTGATCGCGTTCACCGCCCAGTACACCCGCGGTCAATTCACGGATCGCCTTGGGCTGATCGCCCGCAGGTTCAAATTCCGTGTTCACGCGGAACCGGATGCCGCCTTCCAGCTTTTCGCGGGCGCGGACATCCGGGGCAGGCGCATGAAGAATCTGGGTATCGGGCATGGGTCACCTGATGGAATCGGTTGCTGCGCCAAGAGGTGCAGTCACAAGAGGGAAAGTCAAAATGGGCGGTCTGGGCCGTAAATGCAACCTTGGTCGTATATGTCTAAGTTTACACTATAGTGTCTTGAATTCATTACATTTCACCAATGCCGCATTTTTCGGCTTTGTGGGGTCGCGTGCAGCCACAGCTTTTTTTCTTCCAAAGCTGTACGAATTAAGTACCTTTGAGGGGCAAGCAGTTGGCTTCATTCGGTTTCGGGCGGCACACACCCACCCCTCGCTCCCCGCTTCTCGATGGCGAATAAGGCCCTGCTTGCACTGATCGTCCAAGCCCTGCGACACAATCGTGACCTTGCGGATCGGGTCGTTTTTGCGCATATCTGCACCACAGAGCAAAAAGGTGAGACCCATGCGCGCCCGGATTTATCAGCCGTCGAGAACCGCCATGTCCTCTGGCAGTGCTAAAACGCGCCACTGGATTCTGGAATTTGCGCCCGAAAGCCCGCGCGAGATTGATCCTTTGATGGGCTGGACGTCCTCCTCCGACACGCAAAGCCAGGTGCGGCTCAAGTTCGACACGCTGGATGCGGCCAAGGCTTATGCCAAGGACCACGGCATTGAAGTGATCCAGTTCGCGCCGAACAAGCGCAAACCGAATATCCGGGCCCGTGGCTACGCCGAGAATTTCGCCGTGGATCGCAAGGGTGCCTGGACACATTGATTGTGTAAATCGGGGCAAAGTTAGCACGGAATCGGCCAAAGATTTCGCGAAGCACTTAGGTTGAGCTAGATATGGGGCGCCCACTGGGCGCCTTTGCTATATGTAGGGTCTGGTCGAGAGTTGCGGCACAGGGGGACGGCAATGGCGGGAAAAGCTCTGAACAAGGCGAACTTGCTGACCCTCGGCGCGGATGTTCTCGCCGACCTGCTCTTGGAAACCGTCAAGGGCGATGCTGCCCGCCAGCGGCGCGTCCGCATGGCGCTTGCAGCGGATCAGGGACCCGAGACCATCGCCGCCGATGTGCGCAAACGGTTTGCGCAGGTCCGGCGGGGACGCAGTTACATCTCTCGCAAGTCACAAAAGACGCTGGCCAAGGAACTGTCCGACCTGACGCAGCTGATCGAAACGGGCATTGCACCCGACGCGCCCGATCTGGCGTTCGATCTGCTTTGGGCGCAGCTACATCTGGCGGCCGGTATTCATGAGCGCACAGACGACAGTTGGGGCACGATCGGCGACGCAATGCGCGACGCGATGGACGCGATCTCCCGTGTTGCGCCATCCATGACAAAAGACCCGAAGGGTCTGGCCGAAGACGTTTTCGAGGCGGTCTCGGTCGATGGCTACGGCGCGTTTGATCATGCCGTCCACGCCTTGGCAGAGGCGTTGGGAGACGACGGTCTGGCGCATCTCAAGGTACTGTCGGAGACCGCGCGGTCTGCGCCGCTGACCGAGGCCGATCTGATCTTGTATGAGTTCATCACCGACCCAGCACAACGCGAAGACCGCGCACGGGTCGCACGTGACCGGACCGTCGAGATGATCCTGCAGGATGTCGCCGATCTGCAAGGCGACGTGGACGCATGGCTGTCCCGATACACGCCCGAGCAACTGACCTTTCACACCATCGCCCCCGAGGCCGCGACACGCCTGCTGGCCGCCGGTCGCGCCGAAGAGGCGCTTCGGCTAGTCGAAGGTGCCCTGCCGAACGACTACTGGTTCGATACCGCCGATCTCGATGAAGCGCATTTCGCCTGTCTTGAGGCTTTGGGCCGCAAGGACGACCTGCGTGCAGCTCTGTGGGCGCGGTTCGAAAAGCGCCTTTGTCCGGACGCGCTGCGCCGGCACCTCAAGCTCCTGCCGGATTTCGAGGACATCGAAGCCGAAGACGCCGCCCGCCAGCATGTTTTGGCGTTTCCATCGGTGGATGCTGCCTTGGCCTATTGCCTGCAAATCCAGGACATGTCGCTGGCGGTCAAACTGATCATGGCGCGTCATATGGAGATCGACGGCGAGGCTTACGACATCCTGACGCCGCTGGCCGATGCTCTTGCCCTGACCCATCCCTTGGCAGCAGTCCTCCTCTGGCGGTCGATGATCGACTTCGCCCTGACCAAGGCCCGCTCAGGCCGCTACGGCCACGCCGCCCGCCACCTAGCGTCCTGCGCTTCAGTGGATATCTCGATACCGGACTATGAAGGGCACCCGACACATGAGGAATATCTCAACGCGTTGAAGGCAAGTCACGCGCGCAAGGCCTCGTTCTGGGAGCGCGTCGCGGATTTTGGGTGAACAAGTTTTAGTCTCTGGTCGCGGAGCGCGGGTTGGAAAGCGGGTGGATTCCGGAAGTTCGACGCAGGTCAATTCGCATGGCGCAGCGAGTGGGCCACCCGCTGCGTCGCGGCATGCCTGCACCGAGGCCAGACCGATGGAGCTCTGAGACCATCAACGCGCACCTTGTGTGTTCTTGGAAGACCGCGGCCGATGTCCTCGTCGCCCTCGATGTAGGTGCAGTCCAGCTGATTTGGGCGTGTGGACACCAGCACCGCCTGCGCACCAACGTCAAGATACAGCCTTCCCGCAATGCGCGTCAGGGTCGCAGTTGCCCTGCGCCGACAATCGTCTCGTCCTCACGCTCGAGGTAATCACCGACATATACTTCGCGGACCAGCGTCATCCCAACCGCGGCGAGCGGGGTAGCGAGAGCGAGGCCCAAGAGGCCAAAGAGCACGCCCAGCAGGAGCTGCATGGAAATTATGAGGACCGGAGACAATGACACCCGCTCCTGCTGAATCAACGGCGTGATGAAATAGCTCTCGAGCGTCTGCACTGACAGGTAGACGAGGATCACCAGAAGAACGGTAGTGCCTCCCTCCGGAAGAGCCAGAAGGATCGCAGGTACGGCGGCGAGTACCGGGCCGATGTTCGGGATGAAGGCCAGCAGAGCCGCGATGAGGCCAAGAATGAAGGCCAGTGGAATGCCGAGCAGCCAGAGACCAAACGAGGTGAGCAAGCCGACCACGCTCATCGCCATCAGCTGGGCGATCAGCCATTTCTGTACGGTCAACCCCGCCTTGCCGAGCACCTGGTTGCCCCGCTTGCGGATAGACGGCGCAAGGAGCGCGATGAGCCCGCGGCGGTAACAGTCAGGGTCAAGCGCGCCGTAAAGGCCGATGAACAGAATGATGATGAAGTTGCCGAGCGCGCCGAAGGTGCTGGTCACGGCAGTCGCGGCAGCCTTGCCGCCTTCACCCGACACCAGCCCTGCTGGATTTGCGCTCTCCAGAAGCCGCTCGCCCCACGCGAACTCCTCGATCCTCCCGCGCAACTCCTCGATCGCGGATGGGATCTCCTCGGTCAACTGGTTGAATTGCGAGACGGCCGCAGGTGCAAAAGCCATCACGGCTGCTGCGAGCACGCCGATCATCAGCAAGATGAAGATGCCGATGCCCCATCCCCGCGCCAATCCGACGTGCCGCGCAATGAAGGTGCCGCCGCCGTCGAGCAGGACCGCGATCAGCAAGCCTGCGAAGACAACCAGCAAGACGTCCGGCGCGATGATGAGCAGGAACAGGAGCGTGACGAGGATGACCACCAGCGAAACCGACCGCCGGCTGGGGTTGACTGAACTCATGCTTATCAACACTCAATCACGGGATCGGTTCCGTCTGCGGCTGGTTATGGCGGCTAGATCCCGTTCTGCCAAATGTCGCAGGATGAACGAACGCCCGCGATCCGAATTCAGGTTTTGGTCGGCTCCGGCACTGTGCTGACGAGCGGCAGGGACTCTTTTTGTCGTTTCTCGCCCAGCATCAGCATCGCAGGGGTCAGGATCAGGGTGAGCAATGTGGCGACCACCAGCCCGCCGACGATAGCACTGGAGAGTTCGGTCCAGTATTGCGTGGACGGCGCGCCGAAGACGATGTCGCGGGTGAAGAAGTTCAGGTTCGCACCCAGGACCATCGGCATGAGGCCGAGCGCCGTCGTGATGGATGTCAGCATGACGGGCCGCAGGCGTTGTGCGCCTGTGCGGAGCGCGGCCTCGCGCGCAGGCAAGCCTGATCGCTTCAGGTCGTTGTAGGTGTCGATCAGCACGATATTGTTGTTCACCACGATCCCCGCCAGCGCGATGACCCCGATGCCGCCCATCACGATGCCGAAGGGACGTCCTGTGATGATCAGGCCCAGCAGCACGCCCGCGATCGAGAAGACGATGGCGCTCATCACCACGAAGGCCTGGTAGAAATTGTTGAATTGCAGGACCAGGATGACGAGCATCAGGAAGATCGCGGCGGCGAAGGCGCCGGCGAGGAAGATCATGGTCTCCGCCTGATCTTCGGCCTCGCCCGCGAAACTGTAGCTAACGCCGTCGGGTAAGTCGGCCGCCTCCAGTGCGGATTGCAGCGCCGTGACCTGATCGTTGACCAGAAGGGGCGGCGCGACATTGGCCTCGACCGACACGACGCGGGCCTCGTCGATCCGGGTGATCGTGCCGGTGCGTTCGCTTGGCGCAAAGGTGACGAAGTTCGAGATTGGGACCAGCCCGGCGCTGGTCGGCACCCGCAGGTTGCCGAGCGCGGACAGCGATCGTTCCTCGGCCGGGAAGCGCACGCGGATGTCGAGCTCGCCATCTGCGTCGCTGGGGCGGTAATCGGCGACGGCGATGCCTTGAGTCAGAAGCTGCACGGCTTGGCCCAGCAGGCTGACATCCGCACCGTAGCGCGCGGCTTCGGCCCGGTTGACGAGAATCGAGACCTCGACGCCCGGAAGGGGGCGGGTGTCGGTGACATCGGTGAAGCCGCCGATGCGTTCCATGATCCCCAGCACCTGATCGACCGCTTCGGCCTGCACCGCCGGATTGCGCGCCGCGATTTGGAGGTTCACCGGCTTGCCGCTGGTCGGGCCGCCGCTTTCAGTCTGCACCTGCACGTCGATCCCGGCGATGTTGGACACGCTGTCCCGGATGTCGGCTCCGATCTGCGCGGCGGTCCGGCGCGTATCCCAGTCGATCAGCTCCAACTGCAAGGTGCCGATAATTTCCTCGTCGCCCTGTCCCGCGCTCATGGTCGAGCGGGCGTAGACGGTGGCAACTTCATCGAAACCAAGCAGACGCTCTTCGACCTGCCGCACCAGCGCGTCGCGCTCGTAGATCGAAAAGTTGTCGCGCGCGCGGACCTGCACCTGCATGAACTCGGGCTCGACGGACGGGAAGAACGTCACGCCCTTGCCAAGCTGGCCGTACAGGCCGAAGCCCCCCAACAGCAGCGCAAGCGCGAGCATGGCGGTAGCGCCAGGTCGCAGGATCGCCCATTCCAGCAGGCGCACGTAGGCGCCGGTCAATCCTCCGATCCTTCGTGGATCACCCGTTTCGGCCTCGTGCAGCGCACGCTTGGCTTTTGCGGTCTGCGGCTGTCGCTTGCCGATCAACCCGCCCAGAACGGGAATGAAGATCAGCGCCATGAAGAGAGACGCGAAGAGCGTCAGGATCACGGTGATCGGCAGGAACTTCATGAACTCGCCGACCATTCCGGTCCAGAATAGCAACGGGAAGAACACCGACAGGGTCGTGGCCGTGGACGAGATGATGGGCCATGACATCCGCTTGGCGGCAAAAGCGTAGGCGTCGCGCGGAGTTGCGCCTTCCTGCAAGCGCCGGTCGGCCAGTTCGGTCGTGACGATGGCGCCGTCCACCAGCATGCCGACCACCAGGATCAGGGAGAACAGCACGACGATGTTCATCGTGAAGCCCATGGCCCAGAGGGCTGTCACGCCCGCGAGGAACGCACCCGGTATGGCGAGACCAACCAGGATCGCCGAACGCACCCCCAGAGCGAAGATGATGACGATCATCACGAGAATCACGGCGGCAATCACGTTTGCCTCCAGGTCCGACAGCAGCGTTTCGACCTGTTCGGACTGGTCCTGAAGATACGTAACCTCGACGCTGTCGGGCCAGTCTGCGCGCAGGTCTTCCAACGCAGACTTGGCTCCGGCCACGGTGTCGATGATATTGGCGCCGGACCGTTTCTTGACCTCGAGCGCCAGCGCGGGCTGGCCCTCGATCCTTGCGAAGCCGGTCGGGTCCTGAAAGGCGCGCCGGATCGTTGCGACATCCTCGAACGTGACCACGGTGTCGCCACGCACCTTCACGGGGATGTCCATGACATCCTGAAGATCCTCGATCAGGCCAGGCACCTTGAGCACCACGCGCCCGCCACCAGTTTCGATGGCACCCGCGGCGATCAAGCGGTTATTGCGCTGGAGCTGGCCGATCAATTCGTCGAAGCTGAGGTTGTAGGTCTGGAACACCGTCGGGTCGATCAGCACTTCCAGGAATTCGTCACGCGACCCGCCGATATCTACCTCCAGCACGCCGGGAATGCCCTCTATGGCTTCCTGCGCATCGTCGGCAAGCGCGTTCAGCGTGCGCTCGGGTACGGGGCCCGACACGATGGCCGTGATGATCGGGAACAGTGCGGTGTTGATCTCGGTGATCGACAGGTCATAGGCGTCTTCGGGCAGATCGCCCTCGATCCGGTCGGCGGCCTCGCGCACCTTGTCGAGCGCCTCGTCGATGTCGCCGCCAGGCGTGAATTCGAGCTGGACGTTGGCATAGCCTTCGCCGGCGCTGCTGGTCATCTTGTCCAGCCCTGTCAGCGCCGCGAATTCCGTCTCCATCGGCTCGATCAACAGGCGTTCGGCATCGGTCGGGCTGATCCCTTCCAGTCCAGTCGAGACATAAACCAGCGGCAGAGGCACCTCTGGATTGGCCTCCTTCGGAATAGAGACATAGGCGACAGCCCCTACGCTCAGGATCATCAGAAGAGCCATCATCACGACACGGCTGCGTGAGAATGCGGCGTCGATGAGCGTGTTCATTGGTTCGTCTCCGTGACGTTGGACGCTTTTACAGGAGACGGTGCGACGATCTCGCCCGCGTTCACGAAGCCCTGGCCCACGGTGATGATCCGGGCAGTGTCGGGCAGACCGGTGACCCAGATACCATCGATTTCAGCGCGCACGATCTCGATCGGGGTGAAGACGACGCGATCCTCGGCGTCGACCGTCTTTACGCCCAAGCGACCCTCGGGCGAAAGCGAGACGGTCGAAGGTCGCACGAAATGCGCCTGCGCCTCACCCGTCGGGATACGGATCTCGGCCGAGATGCCCGCGGGGATCGCTCCGTCCTCGTTCGGCACGGCAATCTCGGCCAGGAACGTGCGCGTCTCGGCATTGGCCGACGTGCCGACGAAGCTGACTGTGCCCTCTCGTTCCTCTCCGGTGATGAAATTGATCGTCGCTGTCTGGCCGTTCTTGATCCGGTTCAGCGCTTGTTGCGGTACCTGAATGGCGACGGTCAGGGGGCGGTTGTCTACGATGCGTCCGACCTCGGCCCCAGCCTGCACGAACTCACCCGGATCAAGCGTCAGCGTCTCGACCCGCCCGGCGAAGGGGGCAATGATCTCCAAGGATTCCCGGCTTTCCTCTGCCCCTGCCATAGAAGCCTCGGCAGAAGCCAAATCGGCGCGCGCTTCGCTGACGCGGTCCGCCGTCGCGACGCCGCGTTCCAAAAGCTCCAATGCGTTATCGAATTCACGCTGCGCGCGGGCCAACTCTTCGCGGGCACGGGACAGGTCGGCCTCGGCGCGGGTTGTAGCCAATCGGGCGATCACGGCACCCTCGGGGACATCCTCGCCCTTCGATACCAGAACTTCGGCCACATCGCCGGACGCCTCGGCCCGGATCGACGTATCCCGATCCGGCTGAGCCTGTCCCTCGGCCTGAAAGTAAAGCGTCACCGGGTCGACGGACGATTGCTCGACGGCCACGGCGACCGCGGCGACACGCGGTTCCGAAACTTCCGTCGCGTCTTCGTCGCCCGACGGCAGAATATAGCCGCTGCCCATCCAGCCGACGATTGCAACTACCAACGCGCCCGCGATCCATGTCGCGCGTGATGCGCCCTTGTCGTCCTGAAAGGACAATGTTCCGGTCTCGTCTGTCATGTCATTGATCCTTGTGGCGGCACATCGCGTCCGCTTGTTCGTTGGCGCGATCGGGTGTCGTCAGGCCGATCAGCATCCGGCGATGATCCTGTGGGCTGGACAACAGAACGCTACCCTGCGGCAGACACAGCAGCCTGTCACAGATCGCCCCTTCTGCCCGCATCCGGTCGTCGAGAAGCCGCGCTGCCTCATCCAGATCGCCAGAGGACGCGCGAACGACTGCGTCTTCGAGAACTTGTCGCCGCCCATGCGACAGTCCGACGATCACCTCGGCCGTTACTCGGGTATCGGTCACGTCGAACGTGCCATCCTCGATGCCCTCGGCGACGAGGTCTTCCAGCACGGGCACGACCGCCACCGCCGTCGCGTCAAAAATGCGACGATACAGAATGTCGTTGCCGGGCTTCGCGAGAACGTTCGTGAAAAAGCGCATCTCGGCGGTATTCTCGGCCTTCCACGACACCGAACCCGCCATGAACGCGTTCAGCCTGGCCAAGGCATCCCCCGAAGCCTCGCGGCGAGCCGTCTCCGCTACGATGATCACCTGTTGGGTCATCCGGACGACGATACCGGTCAGCAGATCCTCCTTGGCCGTGAAGTGGTGATAGAAACCGCCCTTGGAGATCCCGGCCGCCTCCAGCACATCGGCAATCGTCACCGCTTCCCAGCCGCGTTCCATGAACAGAGCCTGAGCCGCATTGAGGATGGCCTCGCGGCGATCTTCAGGTGCCATCCTTTTCCGAGCCGCCTTCGACCCGTTGCCAAGTTCCATGGTGAAGTCCAATTACAAACCGTCGGTCGGTATGTAATTGGCGGCTTCAGAGATGGCAACACCCCAGTTGCGGTCCTCGGAAAACAGGACGGCAGGCAATCTTCCGAAGTATTGGCCGTGGCCGACAACCCAAGCACTGGATGGCATGGACCGGGGCTTTCGACACAACTCGGGTGAGGCGGACATGGGTGCAGCTGAATCGAAAGCCTGCTTTGTCCGCGATGTGTGAGTTCACCACCTACGAAATTTTGCGCGACAACGCAAAGGAGCGCGCAACCACCTGACGATGCCCTCTGTGGTAAAGCATGTCGATCTCGCCCGATTGCAGCGCGGTGAAACGTTCTGTGTTAGAGAGCGGCGTATGACGCACTGCGTCCGCGTCCTCGAGAACGGCTGCCGCGACGGCGCGCCACGTTTTGACCGACATCGACGCGCGTGCCTTGACATCACCGTTGGCCGGAATTCCGATTGCGGTGTGGTTCGACTTGGCCGAAGTTCAGGGAATGATCACTCTGACCCCGTCAACCTGACCCGCCTGAAACCGCGGCTTAACCGGATTTGTCCCGGCGCACCGACGCATGTGTCGCCATTCGGTTTGTCAGGTTATGTGCTCGTTTTTTCGGCGACCAACAGAAACTGGAGATACCATGACCGACTTTCCCGTCTTTGACGGCCATAATGACCTGGTCCTTCGCCTGCTGCGCGGGGACGTGACCGCTGACGCCGTGGCCACCGGACTTTCGGACGGGCATATCGACAAGCCACGTGCGCAGAAAGGCGGGTTCGGTGGCGGCATGTTCGCGATTTTCGTGCCCAGCCCCGGCGACAAGGCCGTGCGGCATGACGAGATGCGCAATCCGCCGTACGACATCGCCTTGCCAGACCAGGTCTCCGAGATAGAAGCGACCGACTGGACCGATCGCGGGTTCGACGCGATGGACGACCTGGAGGCAGCTGGAGCAATCCGCATTTGCCGAACCGCAACTGCGGTCGCGGCCGCACTGCCCGCCGAAGAAATGGCCGCCGTCATTCACATCGAAGGCGCCGAGGCGATCGACCGCGAATTTGCAAAGCTGAACACGTGGCACGCGCGCGGGCTGCGGTCGCTTGGCCCGGTCTGGAGCCGCGACACGGTCTGGGGGCATGGCGTGCCCTTTCGCTACCCCTCCGATCCCGACACGGGGCCGGGTCTGACGGACGCAGGCAAGGCGTTGATCCGCGAATGCAACCGGCTGAAAATCCTGGTCGACCTGTCCCACCTGAATGCCAAGGGGGTCGAGGACGTGGCCCGGATCACCGACGCGCCGCTGGTTGCGACACACTCCAACGCCTGGGCGGTCTGCCCGCATTCGCGCAACCTCACGGACCGGCAATTGGCGATGATCCGCGACAGCGATGGAATGGTCGGCATCAACTTCGCCAGCGCCTTCCTGCGGCCCGACGGGCGGATGGACTCCGAGTTTGAGCTTGACATCATGCTCCGACACTTCGACCATCTGGTCAGTAGCGTTGGTGAGGATCGGGTCGGCCTTGGGTCCGACTTTGACGGTGCGCTTGTCCCGGATCAGATCGGGGATTGCGCGGGTTTGCCCAAACTGCTCACCGCTTTGCGTTCTCATGGGGTGGACGACGGTCTTTTGGCCAAGATCACGCATGGGAACTGGCTGCGTGTCCTGCGGCAAACGTGGGGCGAATAAGAAAACCTGAAAGGGGACTTAACGCCATGAAAACATCATTCGTTGCAGCTGCGGTTGCGTCACTTCTTGCCGTTGGCATCGCCGCGCCCGGCGCTGCGCAAACACCGCCCAACATGCTGGTGATCGCCAATCGGATCGACGACATCAAGACCTTCGATCCAGCCGAAAGCTTTGAATTCGCAGGCGCCGATGTCAGCCGGAACGTCTACCAGAAGCTGGTCAACTTCGATCCGCTCGACCTCGATGCTGGCTACCAGCCGCAATTGGCCGAAAGCTGGGAAATCTCCGATGACGGCATGACCATCACTTTCACGTTGGCCGAGGGGCACACCTTCGCGTCCGGTAACCCGGTCACGGCCAAGGATGCCGAGTTCTCTCTGCGCCGCGCGGTGCAGTTGAACAAGACGCCGTCCTTCATCCTGACACAGTTCGGCTTCACGCCCGAAAACGTCGAGCAGACGATCGTCGCCCCCGATGACAAGACGCTGGTGCTGACGCTGGACAAACCCTACGCGGTGTCCTTCGTCCTCAACTGCCTGACCGCGACCATTGGTGGGGTCGTCGACATGGAAACCGTGATGGCCAACGCGGTCGATGGTGACATGGGGAACGCATGGCTGCGCACCAACACCGCGGGTTCGGGCCCCTACAAGGTGGTCGACTGGAAGCCGAGCGAAAGCGTGCTGATGGACCTCAACCCCAACTATGGCGGCGAAACCCCCGCGATGGAGCGGGTGATCGTGCAGCACATCCAGGAAAGTGCGACCCAGCGCCTACAGTTGGAACGTGGCGATATCGATGTGGCGCGCAACCTGTCGCCCGTCGACGTGGCGGGCCTGTCGGATGTCGACAGCGTCAAGATCGTCGATGAACTGCGTGGTCGCCTGATGTATTTCTCGGCCAACCAGAAGAACGAGATGCTGTCCGATCCCAAGGTGATCGAGGCGCTGAAATACGCCGCCGATTACGAAGGCATGTCCAACTCGTTCCTCAAGGGCCAGTATACCGTGCACCAGGCCTTCCTGCCGCGCACCTTCCTTGGCGCGCTGGGGGAAACACCGTTCTCCTACGACATGGACGCGGCAAAGGCGGCGCTGGCGGACTCGGGCTATCCCGACTGCGGTCCGATCCAGATCTCGGTCCGCGATGCGCAGGAACGCATGGACATCGCCCAGTCGCTTCAGAACACGTGGGGCCAGCTTGGCTGTGACATCGAACTGATCGTCGGCACCGGCGCGCAGACGCTGGACCGCTATCGCGCCCGCGAACACGACATCTATCTTGGCGCATGGGGCCCGGATTACCCCGACCCCAACACCAATGCGGGCACCTTCGCCTTCAACCCCGACAATTCGGACGAAGCGGGGGCCACCGGGCTTCTGGCATGGCGCAACGCCTGGGCCATCCCCGAGATGAGCGAAAAGACACTTGCCGCAGTGGTGGAAAACGACACCGAGACCCGTGCCGAGATGTACCGTGAACTTCAGCGCGAGCATCAACAGACAAGCCCGTTCGGTCTGATGTTCCAGCAGATCGAACAGAACGGCATGCAGTCGAGTGTCGAGAACTTCGTGGCCGGTGGTGCGACCACAGCTGTCTCCTACTGGGTCATCACCAAGTAGATGGCAGACCAGAACGTCAACCAGACAGGCGGGCGGCTCGGGCCGCCCGTCCCGATCTGGGTCAGGAAATCCCTGGCCACGGTCGCGACCGTGGCTGCGACGATCCTTGGCCTGCTGTTCGTGACCTTCATGATCGGTCGCGTGATGCCGATCGACCCTGTTCTGGCGGTGATCGGTGAACGGGCGACACAGGCACAATACGACCAGACCTTCATTGAGCTTGGATTGGATCAGCCGCTGCTGGTGCAATTCTGGATCTACGTCACCGATGTGTTGCAGGGCGATTTCGGCACATCCATCCGCACCGGGCAGGAAGTGACGACAGACATCGCCCGCGTATTCCCCGCGACGCTGGAGCTGGCGACGCTTGGCACACTGATCGGCGTTCTGCTGGGTGTGCCGCTGGGCGTGATCGCCGCCGTACGGCAAGGCAGCTGGATCGACCAGCTCGCGCGTTTTGTCGGGCTGATCGGCTATTCCATGCCGATCTTCTGGCTGGGCCTCGTGGGCCTTTTGATCTTCTACGGCATCCTTGGCTGGGTCGCCGGTCCGGGACGTTTGGGTATCTTCTATCAGGGTATCGTCGAACCCATCACCGGCATGATCCTGATCGACAGCGCGCTGCGCGGCGAATGGGCCGTGTTCCGCAACGCCTTCTCGCATATCATCTTGCCCGCATCGCTGCTGGGCTATTACAGCCTTGCCTATATCAGCCGCATGACCCGGTCCTTCATGCTGGAACAGCTTGGGTCGGAATACGTCACCACCGCGCGGGTCAAGGGGCTGAGTGAATGGCAGGTGGTCTGGGGCCACGCCTTCCGCAACATCCGCATCCAGCTGGTGACGGTCATCGCGCTGGCCTATGCCAACCTGCTCGAAGGGTCCGTCCTGACCGAGATCATCTTTGCCTGGCCGGGACTTGGCCAATACATCACCACCTCGCTTCTGGCGAATGACATGAATTCGGTGCTGGGCGGCACCATCGTGATCGGCACGATCTTCGTCGGCATCAACATCTTCTCCGACCTGCTTTACCGTTTCTTCGATCCGAGGTCCAAATGAGCACATCGCAAGGTTTGCGCGACTGGCTCCTGAGTGAAGAGCCGACCTCCCGCCGACAGGCGAAATACGCGTCTTGGTACAAGGGATGGCTGACGCTGCGGTCGAACACGCTGGCGATGCTGGGCCTGTTCGTGCTGACGTTCCTGATCCTCTGCGCCATCTTTGCGCCGTTTCTCGCGACGCATGATCCCTTTGCGCAGGATCTGGGGAACCGTCTTCTGGCGCCGGGTGAAGGCGGGCATCTCTTCGGCACCGACAGCCTTGGGCGGGACATCTATTCCCGGCTGCTCTATGGCGCGCGGATCTCGATCTACATCGTGCTGCTGGTCGTGATGGTCGCGCCCCTGGTGGGGCTGATCGTGGGCACGGTGTCGGGCTACGCGGGCGGCTGGATCGACATTGTGCTGATGCGTATCACCGACATCTTCCTGGCCTTCCCGCGCCTGATCCTCGCGCTGGCCTTTGTGGCCGCACTTGGTGCGGGGATCGAAAACGCGGTGCTTGCGATCTCGCTCACCGCGTGGCCGCCCTATGCGCGGATCGCGCGGGCCGAAACCCTGACCATTCGCAATTCGGACTATATCCACGCGATCAAGCTTCAGGGTGCGGGGCCGTTCCGCATCGTCACGAAACATATCTGGCCGCTCTGCATCTCGTCACTGGTGATCCGCGTGACGCTGGACATGGCGGGCATCATCCTGACGGCGGCGGGGCTGGGCTTTCTTGGCCTTGGCGCGCAACCGCCCAGCCCTGAATGGGGCGCGATGATCTCGGACGGGCGTCAGTACATCCTGGATTACTGGTGGGTCGCCACGATCCCCGGCATCGCGATCTTTGCCATCAGCCTCGCGTTCAACCTGCTGGGCGACGGCATGCGCGACGTCCTTGACCCGAAAGAGGACAATTCATGACCGACGCGCCGCTTCTGGATGTGGAAAACCTCTGGGTGAAGTTCCGCACGCGCAGCGGTGTCTTTGACGCGGTGCGCGGGATTTCGTTCACGTTGGGCAAGGAACGGCTTGGCATCGTGGGTGAAAGCGGTTCCGGCAAGTCGATGACCGGCCGTGCCGTGCTGCGCTTGATCCGGCCACCGGGCTTCATCGAGGCTGACAGGTTGGACGTGCATGGCGAAGACATCCTGTCACTGCCGGAAAAGCGCATGCGCAAGCTGCGCGGTGGGCGGGTGTCGATGATCATGCAGGACCCGAAATTTTCGCTCAACCCGGTGATGACCGTGGGCCAGCAACTGGTCGAGGCGTTGCGCGCGCATGAAAACGTGTCGCGCAGCCAGGCCCGCCAGCGTGCGCTGGAGGTGCTCGACGAAGTGGCAATCCGTGATCCCAAGCGGGTGATCGACCTCTATCCGCACGAGGTGTCGGGTGGCATGGGGCAGCGCATCATGATCGCCATGATGCTGCTGCCGAATCCGGAAATCCTGATCGCCGATGAACCCACCTCGGCGCTGGATGTGTCGGTGCAGCTTCAGGTGCTCGACATCGTCGACAAATTGGTCCGCGACCGTGGCATGGGGCTCATGTTCATCAGCCACGACCTCAACCTCGTGGCCAAGTTCTGCGACCGCATCATCATCATGTATGCCGGTCGCATCGTCGAGACCTGCAAGGCCAGTGAATTGCGCAACGCGCAACACCCCTACACGTTGGGCCTGCTCAATTCCGTGCCCGACCTCGAACACCCGCGCGACCACCTCGAGGTGCTCAAGCGTGATCCGGCGTGGCGCGAGGCTCCCTCCGTGAGTGCCCGTCAATGAATGCTGTCACGGTCAAGAACCTCAACGTCTGGTTCGGCGCAGGCGCGGATCGCTCCTTTGCGGTGCGCGACGTGAATTTCGACGTGGCCAATGGCGAAAGCTTCGGGCTTGTGGGCGAAAGCGGGTCGGGCAAATCGACGATTCTGCGCGCTATTGCCGGTCTGGTTCCCACATGGTCGGGCGAAATGACGGTTGCGGGCGAAACCCTTGGTCCGAAGCGCAGCAAGTCCTTTTACAGCAAGGTACAGATGGTCTTTCAGGACCCCTACGCGTCGCTGCATCCGCGCCAGACGGTGGACCGTGTGTTGTCCGAAGCGATGAGCCTGCACGGTGTTCAGAACGTCGACACCCGCATCGCGCAATTGCTGGATGACGTGGGCCTTGGTACCGGCTTCCGGTTTCGCTATCCGCACCAGCTTTCGGGTGGTCAACGCCAGCGCGTCGCCATTGCCCGGTCGCTGGCCTGCGGCCCGTCGATCCTGCTCCTGGACGAGCCGACCTCGGCGCTGGACGTGTCGGTGCAGGCGGAAATCCTGAACCTGCTGGTCGATCTGCGCCGCGAACACAAGCTGACTTATATCATGGTCTCGCATGATCTGGGTGTCGTCGGTCATCTGTGCGAACGCATCGGCGTGATGAAGGAAGGCCGCTTCGAAGAAGTCCTGACCGTCGAGGACATGCGCCGTTCCAAGGCAGAATCGCCCTACACGCGGCACCTTCTGGAAAGCTCGATCAATTCGATCCGGTGAACAAGCACGGGCCGAAGGCCGGGCAGGACGCTGAGTCGGTGAGCGTGCCATTCCACTCGATCTGTGCACGGGGTGTTCGTGCGACGAGAGAGCTTGCTGCGTATTGCGGTCATTTGGCCTGCTATCCTGCGGCCCTGAAGAAGAACAATCCGCGCCGCCGCCATTCGGCACTGGGCTTTACAAGCCCGGTCGCCTTGGAACGGAAAGTGGAAGGAACGAAAACCTGGACGGCACGAAAACGCAACAGTCCCACAACGCGTCATCGCAAGATCGCCAAGCGTGCTCAGCTCCTTCGCGCTGGAGAAGCGAGGGGAGGATCTGTTCTTCATCCACTCTGGCCTGTTGCGAGACTACTTCAGCGATCCCGCGGCCAATGGCGAGGAGCGCACCGGCCAGTTCTTTGACGAGGGCAGCATTGTCACGGACGCCGCTTCCTTCATCTCAACCGGCACAAATCCCATGCCATCCAGATTGGGCAACGCGTATGAATGACGCGCCGGGGCTCCGCAGGGGTGGCGGTTTCCAACGACATGATGGCTCGATGCATGTTCCGCTCGGCAATTCTGCTCAAGAGCTTTCGAACGCTGTTGGTCAGATATCCAAGACCTCCCGAACCTTCGCGGCGAGTTCGGACCGGCGGTAGGGTTTGCCCAGAAAGTTGACATCGGAGTCCAGCCGTCCGTGGTGCACAATCGCATTTTCCGAATAGCCCGACGTGAAAAGAACCTTGAGGTCCGGATGGATCACACGGGCGGCGTCGGCAATCTGACGTCCATTCATTCCGCCGGGCAGGATCACATCGGTCAAAAGCAAGTCGATATCCGTTCTCGCACGCAGGATGTCCAGCGCCGGGGGGCCGGCCGACGCCGTAATAACCCGGTACCCCAGCCCGGTCAGTTGCGCCATCAACTGCTGCAAGATCAGGACGTCGTCCTCGATCACCAGAATGGTCTCCTGCCCATGTTGCAAGGGCCGGTCTTGCGATGTGGCGCCTTGCTCTTCCCGGTCCCCGACATACCGGGGGAAATACAGTTTGACGGTCGTGCCTTCGTTCACTTCGGAATAGATCCGGATATGACCGCCGGTCTGTTTGACGAAGCCGTGCACCATGCTCAAGCCAAGCCCCGTTCCCTGGCCAACAGCTTTCGTCGTGAAGAACGGCTGGAAGACCTGGGTGATCTGATCCTTGGGAATGCCATGCCCGGTGTCACTGACCGCAATGACGATGTAGTGCCCGGCAGGCACATCGGGTTCGCTCGAGACATAGGCTTCGTCGAGAACCACATTCGCTGTCTCGATGGTCAATGACCCGCCACCCTGCATCGCATCGCGCGCATTGATCGCAAGGTTCAGAATGGCGGCTTCGGCCTGAGAAAGATCGATCTCTGTCAGCCATATATCATTGGCGAGGTCGATCTCGATGTCGATATTCTCACCCAAGGTCCGGCGCAGAATGTCCTCGAAGTCGGTAATCACGGCGTTGACGTCAAGCACCTGAGGTTGAAGCATCTGTTTGCGCGAGAACGCCAGCAGCCGATTGGTCAGTTCAGCCGCGCGATCCGTCGCAACAGCGCTCGCGTCGGCAAACCGCCGCAGTGGACTGTCTTGTTCAAGACTGTCCCGAAGCATTTCCGTATTGCCCATGATGATCGTCAGCAGGTTGTTGAAGTCATGGGCAACACCGCCTGTCAGTTGACCCACGGCCTCCAGTTTTTGGGACTGGCGCAGGCGCTCCTCCATGTCCAGACGATCCGAGATATCCGCCATGCTTCCAATGACCCTGACGATACGACCTTCATTATCGCGGATCGGAAAGGCATGGTCTTCCACATGCGCCCAACTGCCATCGGCCCGTCGAAAAACATACCGCTCGTGGGATGCGTCGATCTCACCCAGAAGCAGCTTCTCGAAGTTCTCGTCGAGACGCGCCTGATCGTCTGGGTGCACGTTTTCCCGCCACAGGGTCGGCTCTTTGGCTGCGGGATCGGGATGATGGCCGAATTGCTGCGCCATTCCATCGCTCCACCACCAGCGCCCTTCGGCGATGTCCCAGTCCCAAACGGTGTTTTCGGTTGCGTCGGCGATCAGGCGAAACCGTGCCTCTGAGACGCGCAATGCGTCCTCGCCGCGCTTGCGATCGGTTATGTCGCGCTGCACCGCGACGAAATGCGTGACCTGTCCTTCCCCATTTTCAAGCGGCACGATGTCGAGTTCGAGCCAGTATTCCTGGCCGGTCTTCGTGTAGTTGATCAATTCGGCGCGCACCGGTGAATGGGTCTCGAAGGCTTTTTGAATCCTCTCCAGTTCGGATCGCTGGGTCTTCGGTCCTTGCAGCATGCTCGGAGTTTGACCGATGGCCTCGTCGCGCGTGAACCCGGTCATGCGTTCGAAAGCATCGTTGACGTAGACGATTTTGGCGTTGCCCAACGCGTCTTGTGTGACGGTTTCCGTGATGATGACGATATCGCTGATCTGCTCCACGGCCGCCTCGAGCAACCGCAACTGTTCGGTCTGGCGACATTCTTGGGTGATGTCGGAAAAATAGACCGCCAACCCGTCTGGTGTCGGATGCGCGCTGATCCGAAACGAGCGCTCAAAGGGGGCATAGAATTGTTCGAACCGAACAGTCTGTCCGCTATCGAAGGCGCGGGCATATTCGCTTTCGGCAATGCTGCCCGCAAGCTCGGGAAATGCATCGATGACCCGACGGCCGATCAACTCACTCCGTGAGTGTCTCATGAGTTCTTCGGCCTTGGAATTGAGATAGGTATACCGCCAGTCCCGGTCGAGCGTGAAAAAGGCATCGCCGATGTTCTCCAGCGTCTCGGCCAGACGCCTGCTCAGCTCATAAGCTTCCCGTCGGGCGCTCGTCAACTCGGTGATGTCCTGCATCGCGCCTTGCACGGCAACGATCTGGCCCGTGTCATCTTTCACAGGCACGCCGATGGAGCGAACCTGAACGCGATTTCCTTTTGCGGTGATCAGATCGCGGATGTCATCAAACGGAATGCCGTGTTCGACGCAGTCCTGAAAGACCTTCCGCGCCGAGTCGCGTTCTTCAGGTGCAAAATAATCGGCGCCATCCTTGAGTGTCGGGGGCGTTCCAGGCGGAAGTTCGTGAATGGCTGCGACGCCGTCCGTCCACATGACCTTTTCACTGGCGAGATCAACACGCCATCCACCCAGCTTGACCGCCCGGCCTGCAATCGCCAGTAGCATTTCGGATTGCTCAGCCCGATTGCGCACGGTCACCAGTTCGGAAATGTCCTGAAAAGACCCCTGAAGGATGACGACCCTGCCGGACTCGTCGTACTCCGCCTCCCCGGTACATCGCACCCAAAGCTTCCGCCCCTTGGCGGTGACGATCTGCAAGGTGTCGTCCCACGGTGTGCCATGGTCAAGGCACGCCCGGAAATGCGCCGTGACACGCTCGCGGTGTTCCGGAATGTAATAGGCAATGCCGTCAGCAATCGCTGGAGAGAACCCGTCAGGCTCATCGTGAATGCGGGCGGTCTCGGTAGACCATTCCACCCGGTCTCTTTTGACGCAATAGCGCCAGGCCCCGAACTTTGCCGAATGACCCGCGATCTCGAGCATCCGTTTCGCCCGCGCAAGGGCCGCTTCAGACGCGATCCTTTCCGTCACATCCCGCGCCGCGATCAGCTCCGCACGATGCCCATCGTGGTCGATGGTGTGGCTGGTGATGTCGACATGGATGATCTCGCCCGACTTCAGCCGGTGCCGCCAGACCCCGGCTTCGTCTCGGCCTTCGGTGACAGCCGCGACATTGGCAACCAAGGCGGACTTGTCTTCGCTCGGGCGGATATCGGCGATGGTCATCGCAAGAAATTCGTCGTGGGAATACCCGTATTTTGCGACGGCGGCCTTGTTGACAGCCAGAAAGCGCAGCGTGTCCAGATCGTAGACCCACATCGGGTCCGGGTGTGACAGGAACAGGATGTCAGTCACTGTATTCAATTCTTCACCCTTTCGCGAAGCGGAGCCTCCAGAGGCGGTTGAGCCTAAAGCTGATCGCAAAATGATACTGTGAAACTGACACTAAAGCTGAACTTGAAAGCTTGCCGACTTCGACGGTGGCTTTCGGGTCAGGCTAACACCTTAGGTTGTTATTGCTTATATATAGCATGAAAAAAAACTTGCAATCTGCCGGGCGACGCACTCCCTGCTCTTGGCTGCAAGCCGCAGAGAATACAAAGATTTAGTGGTATCTGGTTGAGGCTTTGCGCCGACAATGTCGATGACTGCCAATTTGCGCGCGGTCGTCCGTCGCTCAGCCCCGAATGCGAAATCGCGGCTCGGCATGCGGCGGGGTCTCGCTGGCGCGGGCAGTCTCGACGTCCTCCGCAAATGGGCCATGATGCAGTGGCCCGCTGCTGGTTCCCTGGACACTTGGTCAGGTTTCCATAGCTCGGTCATCGAATCCCATGGGGCTTTGGTAGCCCAGCTTGGACTGGCGTCACCTCGGATTGAAGAGGCGCTCCCGGTCACAAGTCAGGCTTCTGGGAGCGGGTGGGGTAGGGATCAACCCATGCCGGAACAGTCAACCGGCCAGATCAAGAGCTTTACTCAAGGCTCAGGTTTCGTACAGTCAAGCGGTTGATTTTGATGTCGAACACGAAGCGATGCGGAAAGTGCTCAGCATGACTTTACCAAAAACCCGGTTCCGCATTGACCCGGTCGTCGCGCCGACATGGGACGTGGCCGAACTGGTCACCCGTCATTTTGAGATGATGCAGGCGCAGACGCCTTCGGAAAGCTGCCACGTGATGAGCGCCGATGACCTCTTCGCTACAGGGGCCAAGGTCTACGCCCTGCGCGAGGATGAGGTGATTCTCGGAATAGCGGCTTTCAAGCCGCTGGAGGCAGGGCATTGCGAGTTGAAATCCATGCACACCCGCGCCGAAGCGCGGGGCAAGGGCGTCGGCGCGGCGCTTGTGCAGCATATCCTTGCCGAAGCTGCGGGGCTCGCCATCTCCCGCGTCAGCCTCGAAACCGGATCGGAAGAGCCGTTTGCGCCTGCTCGCAGGCTCTACGAACGCCACGGCTTTTCCTACTGCGCGCCGTTCGCCGACTATGTCGATGATCCGCTGAGCGTGTTCATGACGCGCCAAGTCTAGGCAACCTTAATCCACCGATTGGACAAACACGCCGCAGGCGATGCGATCCCCGGCGTCTCCGGCCGGTTGGGTTTCGTAATCGTCTGCGCCTTCATGCATGACGAATGCCGATCCGTCTTCGTCAAGAATCATGTCCACCATCACCAGATGCGGATTGAAGAATTGCGCATTGATGATGCCGTCATCCTGAACGATCACATTGGGCAAATCGCCCGGATGCGGTCCACCCTCGGCATCGATTCCGTGCGGCCGGTCACCGGCAATATGCCCCCCAGCCGACGTGAAATCCTCGGCCGAGCAATCGCCGGTCTCGTGCAGATGCACGGCATGTTCACCTTCGGGAATGTCGTTCAGCGCGATGGTGACCAGCGCGGTGCCGGAGGCGCGGGCGCTGACGGACACAGTGCCGATCGAGTCACCGTCGCGATTGACGACATCCGCCGCGGCGATGTCCTGTGCGGCGACGGGTAGGGCGGGCAGCACGGTCGAGGCGGCGATGACAAGGGTGCGTAACATGAGAGTCTCCTTTTGGTGGCGTCAGTGCCATCAAAACGCCGCGCCGCCGCCGCCTGTTCCAATCACCCTTTGACGACCCGTGCGACCTGTCGTAATCGGTGACCAGCGGTCCCGTAGCTCAACTGGATAGAGCACCTGACTTCTAATCAGGATGTTGGGGGTTCGAGTCCTCCCGGGATCGCCAGTTTGGCAAAAAGCTTCGAAATCAAATCGAGATGCACTTTGTCGTACCTCGGAAAAACCGATGGGCGGGCGCGAGCCTGTTTCAGCAGCGCTTCAATGCGCCTGGTCCGGTGAATTCCTGACCATCGCTTCTGCTGTTTGCTCGGCAAGGCTGATCCCGGCCTGGTTCATGGTCAGATAGGTGTAGTCGGCGCCGGCTTCCCGGATTTGGTCCTGGTGCGCCTCATGCAGGGCATGCGCGACAATGGGTCCGGTAAAGCCACGTTGCCGCAAGGAGCGGGCCGCGATCAACTTGGCCTCCAGATCGTCCATCGCGAGGATCGCGGCTTTCACCTGGCCAAGGTTGCAACTGCGCCAGAAATTGCTGTCTTCGGCATCCGCGAAGAGGACATTGCGTCCTGCCTCGTGATGAGCCCTGGCCTTATAGGTGTCGGCATCCAGACCAAGCGCCTTGAGCCCTTGTTCCTCGATGACCCTGTAGGCTGCGCTTCCCGTGCGCCCCATTCCAAAGATCAACACATCCGCATCGCCCATGTTTTTGGGCTGTTCATCGGGGTGGATCGTGTCCCGTTCATACTGGCGGAGCTTGTCTTCGAGGCGTTCGTAGATGGGATGTGCGTAGCGGTTCAGAGGGGCCGAGATCACGAAAGAGATCGACACCGCAATCGCCAGCGGCACGAGGAACTCAGGCAGAACACCCGCCGCCACGATCAGGCCAAACTCGGAATAGGCCGTCAGGCTGAGCGCAGTCAGGAATGCGCTGCGCGCGCGCAGCTTGAACGCCACCATGAGTGCAAAGAACAGCACCCCCTTCAGGGCGAGTGCGATGCCGACTGCCACTGCAAAGACCATCGCACCCCAATCGGGCAGGCCCGTCAGGCCGATTTGCAGAAAGAACCCGACAAGGAAAATCTCCTTGAGCGACCAAAGCGAGGCACCGAGCTCCTTGGCTCGTGTGTGGGTCGACAACAGAACGCCCATCACCAAGGCACCGATTTCCGACGACAGCCCCATCGCCTCGAATCCCATGCCACCGATGACCAGCGACAACAGCATGCCCATCAGAACAAGCAATTCATCATGTCCGGCGAAATCCAGAAGCCGGTGGAGCACCGGGCGCAACAAGGGCACGCCGAAGATCAGAAGCGCCCAGATGTTGGGTGTCTGGCCCGACCAGACGGCCAGCACCACCAGCGCGACGATGTCCTGCACAATCAGGATGCCAATCGCGGTGCGGCCATGAAATGTGCCCAGTTCCCGTTTGGTTTCCAGTAATTTGGCAGCCAGCACGGTGGAGGAAAAGGACAAGGCGATCGCGAGAAGAAGCGCAGTGCTCCAGTCGAGCCCCATGAACAGCTTGAGCCCCGGCATGAACACAGCCACCGAAATGGCGAAGTGCACCAAGGCACCGCCGATAACCTGCGGTTGGGCGATCTGTGCAAGCTTGAGCTTCAGGCCAACCGTGAACAGCAAAAGCAGCACACCGAGATGCGCCACATGCCCCAAGGTTTCGCCGGTATATTCCGGCATCCCCAGCGTGGGGCCGGCGATGTTGATGGCAAAGCCTGCAGCCAGAAAGCCAACCAGCGGGGGCAAGCCGATCTGCCGGACAACCAACCCGAAAAAGAAGGCAAAACTGATGGTGATGACTTCAAACAAAACGCGTTATTCCCCTTTAGTCGACCTGACCTTACTCTTGCGCATCTTGTTTGTGGAAACCACAAGCTTGGTTGCATACATGTCGACAAAGGGAAAATAGGGCGCGTTGGTCTCCTGGGTCACCAGCTCGGCCAGAACGTGCGCATCAAAAGCTGCCGAGCAGCATTCCGAGGCCGATGATGAGGGCGCAGGCTATCGTCGGGATGACAACAGCGACGACAAAGATGTCCCCATAAGCCTCACGGTGGGTCATGCCGCAAATTGCCAGAAGCGTTATGACCGCTCCATTGTGGGGCAGGGTATCGAGGCCGCCGGTCGCAACGGCAACGACGCGGTGCAAAAGTTCCGGGCTGACCCCTTGCGCCACGGCCTGCGCGCTCAGCGAAGGACCCAGCACATCAAGTGCGATCGACATGCCGCCCGAGGCGGAGCCGGTGATTCCGGCCAATGCTCCGGCTGACAAGGCCGCAGACAGCACGACATCACCGCCAGAAACCCCTTCAAGCCATATCTTCAACAGTTCAAAACCGGGCAGGGTGGCGATCACGGCACCGAAACCCACAAGGCTGGCGGTATTGAACAATGGCAGCAGCGCGGACTCGGCACCGGCGTTCAGGACCTGCTTCATCTGTGGCGGGCGGCTCAGGACCAGAGCCAGCGCCAATGCGACGGCGAGCGCGGTGATCACCGACCACACTCCTTGCACCCGAGACAGGTCCGTCGCGCCATATTCGGGGTCCGCAAGGTATGCGGTGTCCAACGATGGCAGGATCAAATTGCCCATCACCAGCGTGACCACGCCAACCGAAAGGATCGGCACCAGCGCGACCCAGAGCGGCAACGCCTCGCCGGGCGGTGCAGCCTCCTGTTGCATGAGCCCGGCATCACCAGCCATCGTGCGTGCTCGTATCTGCAACCAGGCGAGCCCTAAACCGAGCATGACGGTGCCTGCAATCAGCCCGAGGCCCGGTGCTGCAAAAGGTGTCGTGCCGAAGGTCGCCATCGGGATCGCGTTCTGGATCGACGGGGTGCCGGGAAGCGCCGTCATGGTGAACGTGAAGGCCCCAAGCGCGATCGTCGCGGGGATCAGTCGCGCAGGTAGCCCGGTTTGCGCGAACAGCGCCCGCGCAAGCGGCCATGCCGCGAATGCCACCACGAAAAGGGACACGCCACCATAGGTGAGCAGCGCACAGGCAAGGACAATGGCGAGGATCGCCTTGCTCGATCCGAGTGCAGATGCAATGCCAGAAGCCAGTCGCGAGGCTGCACCAGACGACTCCATGACTTTGCCGAACAGCGCACCCAGCAGGAACAGGGGAAAGAAGGCAACGATGAAGCCCCCCGTCGCCTGCATGAAAACCTGCGTGTAGCCTGCAAGGACAGGAACACCAGAAACGACCGCCGCAAGCATTGCCAGCACGGGCGCAAGAACAATGACGGACATGCCGCGCCAGGCGCCTGCGATCAGAAGCGCCAAGGCGGCCATGATAAGCAGAACACTCATGTGGCCTCTCTTGCTGCAGCGCAGCATAGGCTGACTCATGCCAAAGGTCGAGCGGCAGAAAAGCTGACAGTCACAGATATTTTCCGAACATGCCCGGCTGACCAGCCTTGCCCACAGCAAGTGTCTTTGAAAAAGTCACCGACAACGCGGGGATCATTTGGACCTGTCGCGGTTTTGTGCAGCTTGTCGTAGTTGCCGTTCCGACGTCGGACAGGGTTGCTGAAGTCGTTTCTTCAGTCCGCCGTGGCCATGGCTGAGGAAAACGGGGCTCCGCCAACGCGACGTTCTGGGCCCGCCATTCTCGAGAAGCAACTGATCAAGAGCCAGTCGGCGCAAGGATCGCGTGGCTGATGGTCATCAGATAGTCCCAGTCGTCGATCTCGGCGGCGGCGACCTTGTGCTTCATGTCGATGGTCAGGAACGAATGACCATGCACGAAGGACCACAGCATATAGGCGCGGCGCTGGACATCCGGGTCGGCAGGCGGCAGGTCAAGGCGCGCGGCAACGGCATGAACAACCACACCAAAACAGCCTTCGCCCTTGGCCAACAGGTCGGGGGCGTTTTCGTGGCCTTCCGTCAGGCCGAAGACCAGCCGGAATACTCCCGGTTCGTCCTTCGCGAAATCGACATAGGCCTGACCGACGGCAGCGACGGCCTCCAGAGAGCCGTAGGCATGAGCCTCGGCCCCCGCTTCCATCGCGGCGCGCAACCGGTCCATCGCTTCACTCACGACACCCCGCAGGATCTCGTGACGATCCTTGAAATGCTTGTAGGGCGCGGCAGAGCTGACACCGGCGCGGCGCGCGGCCTCGGCCACGGAGAACCCGTCCGGGCCGTGCGTTTCGACCAGGTCCCGCACGGCCGCGATCAGTTGGGCGCGCAGATCACCGTGGTGATAGGCGGCTTTGGGCGTCACGCTTGGTGCGGCCGGGTCATTGGACATGGGTGTTGGGCCTTCCAGTAAAGTGAGTGACATTCACTTTTTTCTTGACGAAAGTTAGCACCTTTCACATATGTTTGCAAGGGCAGGAACGGAGCACAAGTTTCTGCACGCCCCAACTGCAACTCACCGCGGCATGTCCCGCCCCAAATCCGCTCGCCCGCATCCCGCGGGCGGGGTGGCCATGCTTGACCTTGAAAGGCCTGTCCAATGCAGCACGATGTCTATGTTTCGATCACCGGCTTGCAGGTGCGGCGGGTCTGGCACATTCCGACCTTCTGGTTGCATGCGATGAAGTCCATGGCGCAAGCCCGCAACGCTCCGGGCAACATTTCCGCCGATGCGCGCACCATCAACGGCGTTCATCACACGCTTTCGGTCTGGACCGACAAGGACGCCATGCGCGCGTATCTGACTGCGGGTCCCCGTCTTGAGGCGATGCGCCTTTTTCCGAGTATCGCGACCGGAAAAGTGGTCGGATATCTAGCGCCAAAAGCCCCTGAATGGTCCGAGGTTCACGCGATCTGGCTGGACCGGGGGCGTGTCGTATGAGGGCACGATCACCTTGGACCCACTTGCAAGACAGCCTGTTCGAGGATGCGGCACGCGCCGCAGGTCGAATACCCTTGCCAAAGTGAGTGATTCTAACTTATGTAAGAACATCTAACTTCCTCGGAGTCTTCCATCCATGACCCAGCGTGCAACATCAGGTTTTCGAAAGGCGCTTGGTCGGGCTCTGACCGTGACGGTGACGCTCATGGTCTGCGGGGCAGCCGCGGCAGCCGTCATCGGAGGGTTCTCCATGATCGCAGCCGAAGGCGATGCCGCCCCCGGTGTCGCGGCCCCACGGACCTCGGTCGGCGTCATGTCGGTGGAACTGACACGGGGCTACACTGTCACCCGCCGGTTCACAGGCCAGATCGAAGCGGCAGCGCGGACCGATCTGGGGTTCGAGTTGGGCGGGCGCATCGCCGAAGTGCTGGTCGAGGAAGGCGATGTGGTGGCAGGCGGCGCGGTGCTGGCACGACTGGACACCAGCGCGCTCATCCCCGAACGCGCGGCGCTGGAGGCGGAACTGGTCGCCCTTGCGGCAGATGCCGAACTCGCCCGGCTGACGCTGGCGCGCAATGACGCGCTGACGGAACGGGGCTTTCGCTCGGTCGCGGCGCAAGACGACGCCCGGCTGACGCTGGCGCGGGCCGAGGCCGGGATGGCGGTGATGCGCGCGCGGATCGCGGGGGTTAACGTGCGGTTGGACAAGTCGGTGCTGAGAGCGCCGTATCCCGCCCGCATCGGAGCGCGGATGGCCGATCCCGGACAGACGGCGGCAGCGGGCCAGACCGTTGTGGTCCTGTTTGACACCGAGCCCGCCCGCGCCCGGGTCGGCCTGCCGCCTGAATTGGCCAATGGGCTGGTCGCAGGGGACAGCGTTATTGTCGAGTTGGGCGGTGAGGAACTGGAAGCCACCCTGCGCCAGATCCGACCGGATCTTGACCCGAACACACGCAGCAGGTCGGTCATTGTGACCCTGCCCGAGGGTGCCGCGCCCGTGCTAAACGACACGGTCGCACTTCTCCGCACCCAGAGCATTGACGATCCCGGGTTCTGGGCCCCGCTCAGCGCTCTGCGCGAAGGTGCGCGCGGATCGTGGTCGGTCATGACCTTGGAAAACACGCCCGAAGGCGACCGCACCCTGCCTGCGGCGGTCGAGGTCATCCACAGCGACGGCAATCGCGTGTTCCTGCGCGGCGACCTGCCCCCCGGCGCGCGGATCGTGGCCAAGGCGCCCGACCGCGTAGCACCCGGCCAGCTTGTTCTGGCGCAGGTGGAGTAAGCGCTATGGGCACGCTGTTTTTCCGCCAGCCGCGCCTCGTGATGCTGGCGCTTCTGGTGATCCTGTCAGCGGGCGTGTCCGCGCTCGTCTCAATCGGGCGGCAGGAAGACCCGACGATCACCAACATCTTCGCCACGATCACCACCGTCTTTCCCGGTGCCGACCCCGCGCGGGTCGAAGCATTGGTGACCGCGAAGATCGAGACCGAGTTGCGCACCATCCCCGAGATTGCAGAGGTGTCGTCAACCTCGGCCACCGGAATCTCGGTCATCTCCGTCGAACTGATCGAGACGGTCCCGCCCGAGATCATCGAGCAGCTTTGGGCGCAGGTCCGCGACGCGGTGACGGATGCGCAGCGGGATTTTCCGGCCGGGGTGCTGGAGCCAGATTTCGACAGCGATGGCGCGGGCGGCTATGCCGCGATCCTCGCCCTGACCATGCCCGAGGGCTTTAGCCTGACCCGCGCCGCCCGCGAAGCCGAGGCGCTGGCAGACCGGCTGCGCCGCGTGGCGGGCACGAGTCTGGTCGATCTGCACGGGCTGCCCGAGGAGGAGGTGCTGGTCACCCTGAACCCCGACCGCACCGCCGCCCTTGGTCTGACCGCCGACGAAGTTTCCGCTGCAATCCGCGCAGCCGACGCCAAAGTTCAGGCGGGCCGCCTGCGCGGCGAGGAGACCGATCTGGTTCTGGGGATCACGGGCGAGATCACCTCGCTCGACCGTCTGCGGGCCGTGGTCCTGCGCGAGGATGCGGGCGGCCGCGTCGCGCTTCTGGGTGATGTGGCCGAGATCACACGCGGTGCGCGACTGCCGCTGGCTGAGGCTGCTCTGTTTCAGGGTCAACCCGCGATCCTTGTCTCGGCCAAGCTGAGCGACGGGTTGCAGGTCGACCGCTGGATGGCCGACATCCGCACCGCGGTCACCGCGCAGGCAGAGGCCCTGCCCTGGGGCCTGTTGATCGAGACCGTCTTCGACCAGAGCCGCTATACCATCGAGCGGCTGACCGAAGTGGGGCTGAACATGGCCTTGGGGGTCGCGCTTGTGGTGGCGGTCCTGTTCGTCACCCTCGGCTGGCGGTCGGCGCTGATCGTGGGAAGCGTGCTGCCAGTCGTGTCGCTCGCCTCCGTCGCCACACTGAACGCACTGGCCGTGCCGATCCACCAGATGAGCGTGACAGGCCTGATCGTGGCGCTTGGCCTGTTGGTCGACGCCGCCATCGTGATGACGGACGAGGTGGGCAAGCGTCTGAGCGCGGGTCTGACGCGGCTGCAGGCGGTCGCGGGGGCGGTGCGGCGGCTGACCATGCCGCTTGCGGCCTCAACGATCACCACGATCCTGTCTTTCCTCCCGCTGCTCTTGTTGCCCGGCCCTGCGGGGGATTTCGTCGGCTCCATCGCCATTTCCGTGATCGTCATGCTGGCCTGGTCCTTTGTCGTGGCCGTCACGATCACCCCCGCCATCGCCGGGCGCTGGCTGCGCATGGGCGATGGAGCACCCGCGCGCGAGGGACCGTTGATGCGCGGCTTTCGTGCCCTGTTGGCCCTGTCGATGGCCAACCCGCTGCGCACCGTGGCGCTGTCGCTGATCCTGCCGGTGATCGGCTTCCTGTCCCTGCCGACCCTGACGCCGCAGTTCTTTCCGGGCGTGGACCGCGACCAGTTCCATATCGAAGTGGACCTGCCCCGCGGCACCGGCATTGCAGAGACGATGCGCGTTGTGCGCGAGATCGACGCGAGGCTGACTTCCGAGGCAGAGATCCTCGACGTCGCATGGGTCGTGGGCCGGTCGGCACCCGCCTTCTACTACAACATGGTGGGCGATCGCGATCAGGCACCGGCCTTCGCGCAGGCGCTGATCCGCACTGCATCGCCTGCCGCGACCGAGCGGTTGCTGGACGAGATGCAGACCAATCTGCCGCCCGCATTCCTGCAGGCGCGCTTTGTCATCCGCAGCCTGACCCAAGGCCCGCCGGTCAACGCGCCGGTGGAACTTCGCCTTGTGGGTCAGGATATCGACGCGCTACGCCTTGCCGGCGACGACCTGCGCGCCCGACTGGCCGAGGTGTCGACGGTGGCCATGGTCCGCACCGGGATTGCGGGGGGCTCGCCCAAGCTGACGCTGGAAATCGACGAGGCCCGTGCACGTCTCTTGGGCCTCGATCTGCGCCAGGTCGCGCGCCAGATGGAGGCGGGACTGGAAGGCGTCACCGGCGGGTCGCTTCTCGAAGGCACCGAGGAACTGCCGGTGCGCGTGCGCCTCGGCGCGGACCTGCGCGGTGATCCGGTGGCCATCGGCGACATGCCGATCCTACCTCCCGGGGCCGCAGCCGTCGCGGGTTCGGGCCAGTTTCCCGCGGTACCTCTGTCCACCCTAGGCACATTGCGGCTGGAACCCTCCGAAAGCACCATCACGCGGCGCAACGGCGAGCGGGTGAATACCGTTCAGGCCTTCCTCATGCCCGGCATCCTGCCCGCCGTGGCGCTGGCCGAGGCGATGGCGGTGCTGGAGGCGGGCGGCTACGCCCCGCCACAGGGCATCCGGCTGGAAACCGGCGGCGACTCTGATGCGCGCAACAGCACGGTCGATGCGTTGATCGCCCCCTTGGGCCTGATCATCACGCTGTCGATTGCGGTCGTGGTGATGACCTTCAGCTCCTTCCGCCTGACGCTGATTGCCTTCACGGTTGCGGGCCTGTCGGCGGGGCTGTCGATGCTGGCGCTGGCGAACTTCGACTATCCCTTCGGGATCAATGCGATCATCGGGGTGATCGGGTCCATCGGGGTGTCGATCAACGCCGCCCTGATCGTGCTGTCGGGCCTGCAAGAAGATGTAAAGGCAAGCGCGGGCGACCGTGCGGCGATGGTCGATGTCGTGGCAGGCTCCGCCCGGCACATCACCTCGACCACCATCACCACTTTTGGAGGGTTCCTACCGCTGATCCTTGGTGGTGGAGGCTTCTGGCCACCCTTTGCCATGTCGGTCGCAGGCGGAGTCGCCCTGTCGGTGACGCTGGCCTTCGCCTTCACCCCGCAGATGTTCGCCCTGACCCTCTCAAAGCCGAAACCGGACGTGGGCCGCGCTGCCGATGTTCAACCCAAAATTTCGCATCTCCGCCTCGCGGGCGAGTGACACCAACGCCACAGACCCAACCCCAAAATGAAAGGGCGACCGGAATGACCAGCAAACCAAGCAAGGACAGCGCCCTGAAGCGCCGTTTCGGCCCCGCCGCCCTGATCACCGGGGCCAGCGACGGTATCGGTCGCGCTTTTGCCACCCAATTGGCCGAACATGGCTTCGACCTGATCCTCGTCGCGCGGCGGGGGGACGTCTTGCAGGACATGGCATTGGATCTCGGCACCCGTTTTGGCGCGGACGTGCGCGTGCTTGCGATGGACTTGTCCGATCCCTCCGCTGTGCCAGACCTTCTGTCGGTCACGGAAAGCGCGCCCGTGGGCCTTGTCGTGGCCGCTGCAGGCTTTGGCTCGATCGGTCCGTTCCTCGATCAGGACATGGCCTCCGAGATCAACATGGTTGACCTGAACTGCCGGTCAGTCGTGGAGTTGTCCTACGGATTCGGGCAGCGCATGTCGGCGTCAAAGCGCGGTGGGATCGTGCTGTTCAGCTCGCTCGTGGGGTTCAACGGCGCCCCCCTATCGGCCACCTATGCCGCCACCAAGGGCTTTGTGCAAAGCTTTGCCGAAGGCATCGCGGCAGAGATGCGCCCCCATGGCGTGAGTGTCCTGTCAGTCGCCCCTGGCCCGGTCGGCACCGGCTTTGCCGCCCGCGCGGGCATGCAGATGGGGCAGGCGGCCACGCCCGAAATGGTCGCGCACGCATCCCTTGGCGCACTTGGGCGAAAGACTACGGTCAGGCCCGGGTTCCTGGCGAAGTTTCTGGGTTGGTCGCTCGCGATGCTGCCCAGATGGGGCCGTGTGCGGGTGATGGGGATCATCATGAAAGGCATGACCGGCAAAGAGGTGACCGTGCGGAAATAAAACGGCTACATGTCAAAACCTGGTTCGCTAGCCGAATCCAGTGCAGCCGTTTCGCGGCATTGCAGAACTTCAAAGGAAATGGCGTGCTCCGCCTCGTGGCGCCGAGGCATGAGAGGCATCATTCAGGTAGCGGCGACGTCGGCTTTCGAGTGGCCAAGCTGATCCTCGAGACGCTGCAGGCTTCGGCTCAGCGAGGGCTGCGAAACATTCAGTCAACGCGGCGCGGCGCTGACCGATCCTGTCGCCATGATGGCGTGAAAGATTTCGAGTTGGCGGAAAATCAGATCCGAGGTTTCGCTACAGCCCAACCCTCCGGTCCGGCCTGCCTCCGGCTCTAGCGCTTCCAAGGCATCAACCGCCGTTGCAACCAGTGAAGCAGACCCGTCAGCGTGACGCCGAGGATCATCACCACGACGAGGCCTGCATACATCTTTTCCGGGATCAGCACCTCCCAGTAGTAATAGGTCATAAAGCCGACGCCCTGTTTGGCGCGCAGGAATTCGACCGAGATGATCACGATCATCGCGGTCCCGAGCGCGATTCTGAGCCCGGCAAAGATCACAGGCAGCGCGCCCGGCAGGATCACGTGGCGCAGCATCTGGAGCGGGCCTGCGCCATAGTTCCGGCCCGCCATCAGATAGACCGGTTCGATCGTGCGCACGCCGGTCATGGTGTTGATCGTCATCAGCACGAAGACCGCCAACGCCACGACGACGATCTTCGGCCCCTCGCCGAAGGGATCGGCGAACATCAGCATGACAACGGGAAAGATGGCGATCTTGGGCAGGACATAGATGGCGGCCAATGTGGTATCCAGCATCAGCCGCACGGTCTGGTTGATCCCCATGACCACGCCCAGAAGGATGCCCGGAATGGCACCCAGCAGGAACCCGGCAAAGACCCGCCCGATGGTCGCAAGGACATGGCTTTCCGACAGCAGCACGCCCACCCCAGCCAGCCCGCCTGCGCGGAATTCCTGCGGGATCAGCCAGGGACGGCCAAGAAGGCTGGTTTCGGAAAAGCGGTCATAGGTCACGGTCACGTCCCACAGCGCACGCCCGATGGCCGAGGGCGGCGGGAACCACACCGGCGAGATCAATTCCATTGCGCCGGCCATTTCCCAGACCGCGAGCACCAGCGCCGGGAACCCCAGCGCCAACGTGCGTTCGTAGATCTTGCGGGCGCGCAGGGGCACGTGGCGACCTATGCGTTCGCAGATCAGCACCAGCACGATAAAGCTGACCGCGATGGCGGGCCAGGCCCAGTCATGCCATTGCCCGCTCAGCGTCAGCGCGCCATGCAGGCCGACTATGGCCAGCAGAAAGCCAAGGACGGCGCGGCGGTCCTGTTGCACAGGCGTCATTGCTGCATCTCCATGGCGCGGGTCACCTCGGCGCTGAGCCGATCCCAGATCGCGCCCCGATACAGGGCAAAGGCCGGCAGGTTCATTGTCTCGATACTGCGCGGACGCGGAATGTCGATGTCATAGACTTCGAGGATGCGGCCCGGCTGCGCACTCATCAGCACCACGCGGTCTCCCAGCAGCACCGCCTCTTCGAGCGAGTGGGTGATGTAGACCACAGTCTTGCGCGTCTCTTCCCAGATGCGCAGCAGCTCCTCCTGCAGCACGACGCGTGTCTGCGCGTCAAGCGCGCCCAAGGGTTCGTCCATCAGCAGAACCTCGGGATCGTTGGCCAGTGCGCGTACGATGCTGACGCGCTGCTTCATGCCACCGGAAATCTGGTGCGGGTAGTGATCGGCGAATTTCGCAAGCCCCACGCGGTCGAGCCAGCCCTGCGCCACGTCAAGGCGTTCGCGTTCGGAAACGCCTCGCATCTGCAGCCCGAAGGCGACGTTCTGGATCACGGTCTTCCACGGAAAGATCGCATATTCCTGGAAAACCACGCTGTTGAGCGGCGTCTTGGGATCGGTACCGGGCCGGATCGTCAACTGGCCCGAAGAGACATCCTCGAGTCCCGCCAGCATCCGCAGAAAGGTGGACTTGCCGCAACCCGACGGGCCGACAATGGCGAGGAATTCGCCTTCGGCAACGTCCAGCGTGAAATCGTCCACAGCCGTCATGTGCCCCGATGCGGTCTCGTAGACCTTGGTCACGTTGCGTGCCGATATTTTCGGAGCCGGGTTCGATGCCACGTCCGCCAACCTTGTCTGCTCTCGGGAAAGTCCGGCCAGGGGCGCTCAGGGCGCCCCCGATCCGGGTTTACTGACTCAGGGCCGCACGGGCGAATTCGGTGAAGCGTTCGTCGATGACGTTCGACAGGTCCAGCGGATCGGTGTATTCCGTCCGGCCGTTCTCGCGATGTGTCCTCTCGATATCGGCAAGACCGTCAACCGGGATCTTCATCTCGGGATCGTAAATCACCGGGCTGCCCGACCGCAGCGCGTCTTCGGTCGAGTTGGTGTAGGTCATGTACGCTTCGAGGTTCTCGGGCGCGAGGTAATCGTTGCCCTGCATCAGCGCAGCTGCCTCGGTCAGGGCGAGCACGAACCGCTCGGCAACCTCGGGGCGCTCGTTCAAGAGCTTGCCCGACGCGACGAAGGCCACGGTCATCAGGCCCGGTGTCAGGTCTGTTTCCAATACGGTCGCGTTGCCCGCCTCGAGGATCTGATCGGCAAAGGGCGACCCGGCAATGGCCGCATCGACGCCGCCATTCTCGAATGCGAGCGGCATGTCGGGGTTGGCGATGTTCATCGGCTCGATGTCGCGGATCGACAGGTCGCCCCGCTCCAGCGCCTTGGCGAGCAGATATTCCCCACCCGATCCCGGACCACCGGCGACAGCGACGCGGCGCCCGCTCAGGTCGGATACGGACGTGATCGTGCCGTCATCAGCCAGCGCCTTGCGCACCAGCAACTTGGTCGGGCTGTTCTCCATCGGCTCCAGTGCGCCGGGAGCGATGATGCGGATGTCGAGACCCCGATTCCATCCGGACCAGAGCGAGGTCACGATGGCGATGCCGCCTACGTCGACCGAGCCCTGCGTGAGGAAGGCAATCGCCTCGGTGCCTGATTTCACCCGTTCGAGGTCAACGTTCAGCCCGTACTTGTCGAACAGACCGCGCTGTTCGGCGACATACATCGTCGCGAATTTCATGATTGGCACATAGGCCACCTTGACGTCCTGCGGCGGGTCCAGCGGCGCCGTGTCCTGCGCCTGCGCCGTGCTGGCAGTCAGCCCGGCAATCACCAGCGCGCAGCCCTGCATCAGGGTCTTAAGTCTGTTCATCATTTTCCCTCTCCCTGTTCCGCCCCGGCCTTTGTCCGGAGATGATCTTGCGTCTGTCCTTTTTCCCTCGGCCCACGCTATCGCGCCGAAGGGTCCTCCACAGAACCAATAAATAACGACAGAGCAGTCATGACCAGACCCATTCCACTTGGACGTCCTGCCCGGGTGGCAGGTTATGCAGGAAACCGGACTTTTAGATGGATGTCACCGCCACGTGGTCCGCCGAATTCACGCAGGGTTCTCCTCCGCGTCTTCTTCGCGCTCCCGGTCCCATTGCATCAAATCATACAGAACCGGCGTCAGGAACAGCGTCAGGATCGACGCCGCGAGGAAGCCACCGATGATGACAAGACCGATGGAGAACCGGCTTTCGGCACCTGCCCCGCTCGACAGCACAAGGGGCACGGCACCAAGAACGGTGGACAGCACGGTCATCACGATTGGGCGCAGGCGCACGGTCGAGGCCTCGATGACCGCGTCGCGCACGGCGTAACCGTCCTCGCGCAGCTGATTGGCGAACTCCACGATCAGGATGCCGTTCTTGGCCATCAACCCGATCAACATGACCATGCCGACCTGGGTGTAGATGTTCACCGCCTCGCCCAGAACGAACAGCGTCAGCAAGGCCCCGGCCACCGCCAAAGGAACCGACAGCAGGATCACGACCGGCTGAACGAAGCTTTCGAACTGCGCGGCCAGCACGAGGAACACCACCAGCAAGGCCAGTGCAAAGGTGGTGGCGATCCCGCCTGAGGTTTCCTGGAAACTCTCGGCCTGACCCGAATAGAAAATCTGCATCTGCGAGGGCAGATCATCCGCGATCTCCTCGACCGTTGCGATGGCCGATCCAAGATCGACGCCATCGGCCAGTGAGGCGGAAATCTCGACCGAGGGCTGGCGGTTGAACCGGTTGAAGGCCGCAACCGAGGCGCGGCGCTCCAGCGTGACAAGCCCGTCCAGCGGCACAAGCTCTCCGTTTCGGGCGCGGACATTGATCCCGCGCAGGTCATCGGCGGCCGCGCGGCGATCATCCGGGGCCTGCAGGATGACCGGGTATTGACGGTCCTGAGAGATGAACTCTGTCACCTCGGCCGACGCGAAGAAGGTGCGCATCGCATCCGATATCGCGCGCGCATCCACACCGATCTCGCGGGCGAGGGCGCGGTTGACTTCGATGTCATAGCCCGGCGTGTTCACGTCATAGGCACGGCGCACGCCGACGATGTCGGAATTGTTGCGCAAGGCCCGCTCCAGCTGTGCCGAATAGTCTGCCGCCTGATCGAAACTCGGGGCGGTGACAATCACCTCAAGCCCCGACCCGCCGCCGGCATCCAGACCGGAGGGTGCAAAACTGCGTACATTCGCCAGAGTGATTTCCGCGAATTTCGGGCGCAGCTCCGACAGCACGTCGCGCGGTCCCATCTCGCGTTCATCCCACAGCGACATGGTGGCGACGACAAAGGCGCGCCCGGTCTCGCCGTATTGGCCGACGATGCTGATCACGTCCTCGACCGTGCCTTCCTCGCGGTAGGGCATGATGAGGTCCTCGACCTGTTGCACAGCCACGTCGGTCAATCCAAGCGCGGATCCCGCAGGTGCCTGGATCGACACGAAAAAGATGCCGCGATCCTCGTTCGGGGTCAGCTGCGACGGAAGCTGTTGATAGAGCGTCCACGACATGCCCGAAATGGCTGCCGCAATGGCAAGGGTGATGATCGGCACCTGGATGGCACGGGTCAAAAGGCTTTGGTATCCGCGCGCCATGCTGTCGGTGGCGGACGTGACAGCCTTGGAAAAGCGCCCCGAGTTCATGCCTTGTTTCAGAACCCGGCTGGCAATCACCGGGCAAAGGGACAGTGCTACAAATGTCGACAGCGCAACCGCGATGGCCAGCGTGACGCCGAATTCGCGGAACAGCTTGCCGATCTCGCCCTCCAGAAACGACAGCGGCACGAAGACCGAAATCAACACGGCCGAGGTTGACACGACGGCAAAGAACACCTGGTTGGCCCCGGCGCGCGCGGCCTCTTTGGGATCGTCGCCTTCCTCGACCCGGCGCTGGATGTTCTCGAGCACCACGATGGCGTCATCCACCACCAGACCAATGGCGAGGATCAGCGCAAACAGCGTCAGGATGTTGATGGAAAACCCCGCCACTGCAATGCCGGCGCAGGCCCCCACCAAGGCGATCGGGATCGTGACGGCAGGCACGATGGTGGCGCGCACCGAAGTGAGAAACAGGAAGATCACCGAGACCACGACTGCGACGGAAATCGCCAGTGTCGTGAGAACCTGCCGGATCGAATCGCGGATGAAATCGGCGTCGTCCGAGGTGATCTGCAAGCTGGTGCCACCCGGCAGGCCGGACTGGATGTCCTCGACCTCGGTCTGAATCGCATTGGAAATCGTCAGGGTGTTGGCCGAGGACTGCCGCAACACGCCAAGGCCGATGGCGGTTTCGCGGTTCGACCGGAACATGCTGTCATCATCTTCCGTGCCGATCTCGATGCGGGCGACGTCTCCAAGCGTGATCTGACCGGACGCCGTGTTCGTCACGATCAGATCCTGAAAGCTCTCGACGCTGGACAGCCGCGTTTCGGTGCGCAGCAGGTAGGTGCGAGAGTTGCTTTCGATCTGACCTGCTGGCAGTTCAAGGTTGTTGCTGCGCAGCGCACCTGCAACCTCGTTGGCGGTGACACCGCGTGCCGCCATCGCATCCGGATCAAGCCAGACGCGCATCGCGTAGGGGCGATCTCCGTAGATTTGCACGGCGGCCACGCCGGTCAGCGTCTCCAGCCGGTCGGTCACGAAACGGTCGGCGTAATCGGTCAACTCGGTCGCCGACATGTTGTCCGACGTCATGGTCATCCAGATGATCGGGTCGCCCTGGCTGTCGTTCTTTTCGACCTGTGGTTCCTCTGCTTCCTCCGGCAGATCGTCGGACACGGATTGCACGGCGGCGCGCACATCGGATGCCGCCTGATCGACGTCGCGACCCTGACGAAAGGTGATTACCGTGCGCAGTCCGCCCAGTTCGGATTCCGTCGAAATACGGTCGATCCCCGCGACGGTCGAGATCGCGCCCTCGATCACGGTGGCAAGTTCGCTGTCGACAACACCGGGCCCGGCGCCGACATAAGCGACGCTCACGGTGACCTGTGCCGTGGTGGTATCGGGCAATTCGCGCACGGGCATGCGCATCAGACCTGCGATCCCCAGAACGACGATCAGGATGGACATCACCGTGGCAAACACGGGGCGGCGGATGCAGAGATCGGGAAGGGTCATTCCAAACCCTCCCGCGCGACATCTTCGTCAATCTCGACGGGTGCGCCATCGGACAGCTGATCCCAACCCGCGATCACCACGCGCGAGTCCATGTCCAGACCATCCCGCACTTCGGTCAGCGGACCCAGCGATGTACCGACCTCGATATCGGTGCGCGCGGCGGTGCCATCGGTCACGGTGTAGACATAGGTGGCCAGCCCTTCGCTGATGATCGCGTCGTCGGGAATGGCCATGCCTTCGGATGAGCCGAGCACGAGGCGCGAATTCGCAAACATGCCGCCAACAAGCAGTCCGTCGGAATTGTCGACCTCGGCGCGGATCTCAAAGCTGCGGGTGCCCAGATCGATCTCGGGCGCGCGCAGGGTCACGCGCCCCTCAAAAGTCTCGTCCGGAAAGGCGGGTGTCCTGATTTCAAGCGTCTGACCGGGTGTCACACGTTCGAAATACCGCTCGGGCAGGGTCACCGACACCTCGATCATCGACAGATCGGACAACCGTGTCACGGTTTCGCTGCCGTTCAGAAACGTGCCCTTTTCTGTGTCGATCACACCCAGTGTGCCTCCGAAGGGCGCGTTGACAGCGCGGTCCTCCAGCGCAGCTTGCGCCCTCATCAGCACAGCCTCGGCACGAAGGAATGCAGCACGCGCTTCTTCAAGCCGGGCCTCTGCTGCGGCGTTTGTCTCCTCCAGACGTTCGAACCGGCGATACTCCTGCTCGGCTTCGCTCAGTGTCGCTTCGGCCTCTGCCACAGCTGCACGTTCGGCGCGGTCGTCAAGCTGGATCAACAGATCGCCTTCGGACACCTGTTGTCCCGACGACACCGGCACCTCCGTGACACGTCCGGCGACATCGGGAACGATCTGCACCGCGCGCACCGGGCGCAGCGTGCCGACCGCCGAGACATCGTCTTCGATTGTCCGCATCTCCGGCATGGCTATGCCCACGCGCGTCGCTTGTCGCCCGCTCTCTTGCTCGGACGAATCCTCGCTCCAGGAGACAAGCGCTTCTGTTCCCAACACTCCGGCTGCTACAAAGGCCGCTACGAGACAGACGGCGATGACGTATTTTAAAACTGTGCTCAAGGGACACCTTTCGAAATTGGTCCCGTTTGACGTAGGGCTTCGACAGTCTGATCAACGTCACCGGAACGCCCAAACCGCGATTTCCACGCGGCCTGTGCGGTGTAACGCCCTGTATTGACTAAAGGTTTCGCGCCAGTCCCCGTGGGATCAGCTTTGCATCAGAATAACTTGATGCATCCATCTGCTGGGCACATGCGTTAAGCACGATCACCGTACTTCGTCGCGCCCGTCCGTTCGCTGGTCTAGCGGTGGCCAACCCAGCCGCGATCATCGGTAAACGCGCGTCCCGCATGGATGCTCACGGTCTCATAGCCGGTCGGGAGGTCTGTAAGCCGCGCGAAAGGTTCATCCGACGCCGCCAGCACGATATTCGCCCGCCCGCGCATGCTGACCGGACCCTGAACTGCGTCGACATAGGGGTAAAGGTCGCTCAGGATCGCATGGATGCCTCGGGCCAGATGCCCGTCCGGCACGTCGATGAGGTTCACATAGACCGGCCCATCGACGATGGCCTTGAGGCGCGCATAGGTCTCCATCGTGGCAAGATGCGCGGGAACCGATCCGGAGGAAAACGCATCCATCACCACGGCGTCGAACCTGCGGTCGGTCTCGTTCAGAAAGACCCGACCATCGGCATGAACGATGCCCAACCGGCCATCCCCGTCACGGCGACCGGATTTTGCATCATATCCCACCCGTTCGATCATCGCCCCGGCCCAGGGCAGGTGCGCGCGCACCACATGCGTGATCAGCGGATCGATCTCCACCGCGACGACCTCCGCCGAAGGGCGCGTTTCCAAGAGCCTGGTCGGGAGCGTGTACCCACCCCCGCCGATGAACAGAACCGCGGGGTCAGGCCCCAGATCGCGATCCATGCGCGCCCAAATCCATTGTGCGTAGGGCATCGCAAGGCTGCGCGATGCGCGGGCGGTCTGATTGTCCGGCACGGCCCGTTCCGCCGCCTGTTGCGTTCGGTCGCTATACAGAAACACCGTGCTGCCCTGGTTCACGAGGTCAATGCAGGACAGCCCGGATTCGTAGCGGCACACCGGACCGCTGGCAAAGCTGAGCAAGACAACAAGCCCTGCAACCCCAAGCAATGGCCTCGGATTGGCCGTCTCGTCCGTGCCATCACCGCTCGGGGGTTGCCCTTTGATGAACGGAACACAGAGAAGCGCGGCGATCCCGCATCCCGCGAAAGTGGCAACCGATCCGAAAAGCGGAAGCGCCACAAACCCGGCAAGGATCGCACCGACGATTGCGCCGAACGAACCTGCCGCCAGAACCAGCCCGAGCGACGATCCCTCCCGGCCCGGTCGCGCCTCGACGGCCAGTTTGGCCAGCAGGGGCGAGGGCAATGTCACAAGCACGGAGGCTGGAAAAAAGGCGAGGAACACCGCCAGAAACATCCCGCCAGTGTCCCGCGCGCCCATGGCATAGATCAGGCCAAGCACGCTGGGCGACAGCGCCATGATGATCGCCGTTGCGATGAGCGCGTTTCGAACCGACCTGACCGCTCGGTCACGCTCCTGCTCTGCGACAAGCCCCCCAAGCGCACTTCCCAGCGAAAACCCCGCCAGAATGGTCGCGATCACCGTTGTCCATGTCAGCAACGAGGTGCCGAAGAACGGAGCGAGCACACGCCCGGCGGCAATTTCGTAGGTCAGGCCCAGGGCAGACAAAACGAGGATCAGGCTGATCGTGATCCAGAACTGCAAAACAGTGTCTCCGTCGATTGCTTGGATGGAGTGCCTGTCCTGCCATGTTTTCAGGGCAAGTGCCACGCACGATCCCGCAATTGCAGATATCAAGGCGAATCCTTGTCTACCGGACGACGCGGCGACAATTGCGAGTGCCCTCCGAAACGCCGCATTATCGACACCAGAGAACGGTGCCCCAGTACGGTGCTGTGGAGGAGATCCGACCAGGAGAATCCAGCCGCCAGGAGATTTGCAAGATTGGTCGCTCGAACCCAGTGGGCAACGCGTCGGTAAAACGTGCCTGCGCTGCATCGCAAAGGCTTGGTACGGAGTGCCGGAACCGGGTTCGGGACTTGTAGGGACGGCAAGATCGCCCGGGCGCAAACTACGTCTTGTCCTTTTGCTCGTCCTCGGCCTCTTCAGTCTTGCTTTCGGGATCGTTGTAGTCTGCGGGATCGAAATCTCCGGGGTCATAAGCCTCTTCGCCCTCGGCGATTCCGGTGACATGGGTTGTCCCGCTCTCTTCGTCGTAGACAAGCCCGTACGTCGCACGGCCCTCGGATTTGTACCGCAGATACTCGTGGATGCCCGCAAAGACGAAGGCTATCGCGAAAGGCAGGATGATCAGAAAGGCAATCATTTGAGCGTCGATGGGAATGCTCCTTTTCGGTCGAATTTTGGGGGTTTGACGGGTATAACGCAAAGGGGATGCCTTTTGATCCCCGGATCCCAAGATTTTGCGCAGGACCGGGTGCTGCCAATACCAGATGAACCGCCCATTCCGCGCTCATATGCCTTCGAACCGAACCCAGTGCCTTGATCGCTTCAGGCCGCTCTGCCCGGCAGCCCAGTGCGTGGAACCCCGCCTCCCGCTCGAAAGTTAAGTCGCAAGCGAGAGCCGCCTTGCCACGACCGTTTCAATCGCCATCGTCCTGACCGTCGCGTTCATTCTGTTCGTCAACGGCTGGCTGAAACCCGACCTGATCGCGATGCTCGTGCCGGTCAGCCTCGTATTCAGCCAGGTCATCGAACCGGCCCAGGCGTTTGCCGGGTTCTCCATCTTTGCGTCATCATGATCGCCGGGCTGATGGTGATTGGAGAGGGGCTGGAAAAGACGGGCGTGGTGAAATGGGTCGCCACCCAACGCGCCCGCGCGATCTAGAAACGCCACGGTCGGCTGGTCTTCGTCAACACCGCCGTTCCCGGTGTGCTGTCCGGCTTTCTCAACATCATCGCCGCCGCTTCGCTCTTCATCCCGGTCATCCTGCGCCTGTGCAAGCAGATGAAGGTGCCGCAGTCTACAATCCTCATGCCGATGGCCTCGTTCCGGTGCTCTGGCCGCTCTAGCGTCTGGAGCGTGCCACGACGTCAGGCAGATGGCGCAGGCAAGAATATCTCGTCAAGGAATTCTGCCAGCGCGTCCGTATCCTCCAAGGGCAGGATATGAGCGATGTATTGATCGGGTCGAACGACGATCATGCAGCCGCTCTCCCGGTCGATCCCGCGCATGTCAAAGATGTCCTGACCGCCCCTGTGATCGACACAGAACACCTTTTCGAAATCCCGCAGGCCGTAGCGCCCCTTGGCCGGGCGCAGGAGGCTCGGCATCGCTTCATAGCGCAGCGACTGGAAATCCTGTTGAAAGATGGCCCGCATGTCGATCTGCGCATCCATGTCCTGCCCTTTGCGCCGGACCCGCCGGATGGGTGAACGTTCATCTGTCTCGAGGAATCCGCACAACGCGTCCATTCCGCCCCCCGGCGCGCCTGTGTCCTCACGTCCGGCAAACGCATAGAACCGCCACCGCCCGTCAGCCTCGGCCACATGCCCCAACTGCATCGGCTTCGCATCGGCCAGCCGGATCACCGGGGCCGAATGAAACCGCTTGCCGACAATCTGACCTGTGGCCAGATCTTGCCGCGCCGCGCCAGAAGTCAGCACCGACGGCGCGTAGCGCACAGCCAGCCCGCCGGTGAATTCGAGGTTTTCGATGAACTGCCTCTGAAACCGGGGCATCGCGCTGTCATCCAACTCGGACTGGCCGGGCGGGGCGCTCATGATCCGCGCCCATGCGTGATCCGTCTCGACCAGCCGCTTGGCTTCGAGGTGCCGTTCGGCGGAATAGGTATGCAGCAGGCTCGCGTCCGAAAGCCCGGTCAGCACATGCGCCAGCTTCCAGCCAAGGTTGAACGTATCGCCCATCGACACGTTCATCCCCTGACCGGCTTTTGGGCTGTGCGTGTGGCAGGCATCCCCTGCCGTGAACACGCGGGGCGTGCGGGTTGTGATCTCGGCGGCGGGCACATCGTCGAACTTGTTGGTCAGCCTGTGGCCGATCTCGTAGACCGACCACCAGACCACCTCCTTCACGTCGATGCTGTAGGGCCGCAGGATCCGGTTCGCCGCTGCGATGATATGCTCGGCGGTCAGCTTGCGGTGCGACACGCGCTCCTCCGGGTTCAGCTTGTCCAGCTCCACATACATCCGGAACAGATACCCGCCCTCACGCGGGATGATCAGGATATTGCCCTCCCGCGCAGACTGGATCAGGCACTTGCGGCGCAGGTCCGGGAAATCCGAATTGGCAAGGATGTCCATCACCCCCCAGGCCTGATGCGCTGCGTCACCCTCCAATATGCCACCGATCGCCTGCCGCACCGTGCTGCGCGCGCCGTCACACCCCACGACGTAATTCGCGTGCAACGTCACGGCGTCGCCCGCCTCACCATTGGCGTCCACGTGTTCCAGTGTCACGGTGACCGGGTGGTCATCACGTGTCGGATCGATATGCAGATCCCGCACCCGCAGCCCGTAATGTGGCTCCAGCCGGGTTGGCGCGTTCTTCATCACATCCAGAAACAGCTGATGAATCCGTGCCTGGTTGACGATGGTGTGGGGCATCTCGGATTGATCGTCCGCCACATCCTGCGTGATCCCGATGCGGTGGATATGGTCCGGATTGGACGGGGCAGGGCGCCAGAACGCCGTCTGGTTCACCCAATAGGCCTCGCGCTTGACGGTGTCGGCAAAACCGAAGGCCTGGAACATCTCCATTGACCGAACGCTCACACCATCCGCCTGCCCCTTTTCCATCGGGCCGGGCTTGGGCTCCACGATCATGGTCGAGATCTCGGGAAAGCCAGACAGCTGCGCCGCAAGGCACAGCCCCGCCGGACCGCAGCCCGCGATCAGCACATCGACCGTTTCGGGAAGGGCACCAGCCGAGGCAGCGACCCTGTCACCGGCTTGAGGCTTGATATTCGGATCACCCGGTCGGAACCCGTCGACATGATACTGCATGATCTTTCCTCCCGGCGGCGGTTCAGCACAGATGATAACTATACATATCAATCGCACGACCGGATAAGTAAGTATACGTATTTGTTCTTGCGTTTCCGCTTGAGAGATTTGAAACTGCCAAAAGGCGCCACAAAAGGGCAGGGCCGACAGGTGAACATCCTCGCAATGCCCGGACACGTGATCCGGCGGCTCAACCAGATGTCGACACAAGTCTTTGCCGCGCGCATGCAGGAGGCGGGCGTCGATCTCACCCCGGTGCAATTCGCGGCGCTCGATGCGATTCGAGCTCATCCGGGTCTCGATCAGGCCAGCATCGCCGCAAGGATCGCCTATGATCGCGCCACGATCGGAGGCGTCATCGAACGCCTGCTGCAGAAAGGATATGTCCAACGCGTGGTCAGCGATCGCGACCGCCGCGCGCGCGTGGTCACGCTGACAGACGCGGGCGAACAGGCCTACATTATGATTCTACCCGTGGTCGATGTTCTGCAGCACGACATCCTGTCGGGCCTCACGCAGGAAGAACGCCGCGTGTTCCTGTCGCTCGCAAACAAGGCGCTGGACCGTTGAAAGGCCTAGGACGACGCCACTGACTGGCCTCGAAACCGGTCTGTACTGGCCATCCACAAAAAAATCGCCCGAGGGTGAAAAAAGTGCTTGCGGAGATCCGCACTGGGTTCTAGAACCCCCTTCACCGGCGCTGCTGAGGCGGACGCGGGGGCATTGGAAGGGTTGACGGGCTGAGGTTCGGTTGGTCTGGAAGGTGGATAATTCAGGGGTAAATGAGGGCGGCGCGCCGGTTAGT
>NZ_BMFC01000006.1 GCF_014637725.1 Marivita lacus
CGACTACATCGAGCGCTTCTACAATCCCAGGCGACGCCATTCCAAACTGGGCTACCTAAGCCCCATGGCGTTCGAGGACCGAGCTATGCAAACCTAACCCTGTGTCCACGAAATCGGCAGCAGGCCATTCCATGCGGTTTCAGAATCAGCGGAGGCTTACGCCTTACGAATACATCTGCAAGATCTGGACTTCAGAACCAGATCGATTCATCCTAAATCCGACCCACCAAATGCCGGGACTGAACACCGACGTAAGCTCTACGGATGCACCCCGTTAAAGAGGGGCGGGTTACCATCGGGACTGTATGGCGGCAGGGGCTTTGTTGATGGCGTGGATGCCGCTGGGAGGGGCATCCACGCCATCAACAAAGCCGTTCGGATTGACCAGAGCCAGAGTCACGTGGCAGCGATCCAAGCGCGCGCGATGTCCTCGCGTGTGGCGATCCAGATGCGCTCGCGCCGCGCCGCCAGATCGGCCAGCACCCCGTCGAATGCGCCGAAGCGCCCCGGACGCCCGACGATACGCAGGTGAAAGCCGATATTCAGCATGCGCGCCTGCCCCCGTGCAGCTTCGGCCTCAAGCACATCCAGCGCGTCCGATACATAGTCGGTCATGTCGCGTGCCCGTACGAAACCGTTGGGATGAAAGAACTTCATGTCATTGCTGTCCAGCGCGTAGGGTACGACCAGAAGAGGGCCGTCGCGATAGGGCAGGTCGTCGTCGAACCCGTTGGATGTATAAAGATATCCGCGTTCGGACAACAGCGCGCGGGTCCAGGGGCTTTCGGCGCCGCGACAGAAAAAGCCAACGGGTCGCCGACCCACCGTGGTGGCGATGGCATCGGCAGCGCGGTCTAGGTCGACCCCTTCGGCCTCGGGCGTGTCGTAATCGGCATGGGGCCGCCAGAGCCAGCCATGGCAGGCCACTTCATGCCCGTCATCGGCGAGCATGCGCAGCACAGGCGCCGAACGTTCGGCGGCGCGCCCACAGGCGAACAGCGTCGCCCGGATATCGTGCCGGCGCAGCGCATCGGCCATCCGCCAGGCCCCGGCCCGCGTGCCGTAGGCAAAGATCTGAGCCTGCCCTGGATCAGGCCGCCCCTCGGGCACGACCGAGATCACTTCGCCCATCCGCTCGCTCGTCGCGTCGCCGTCGATCACCTGCTGTTCGGCGCCTTCTTCGACATTGACCACCACGGATACGGCAAGCCGCGCTCCGTTCGGCCAGGTGACATCGGGCCATTTGCCACCGTATCCGACCAGATCCCGTGTCATGCGCCGAAACCGGGCGGAATGGCACGCGGCTCCCATGCGGGAAGACCGACCGCCGCGCGCCAGTGGGTGGCAATCTGCGCCCGCGTCGCGAACCAGACATCGCCCCGTGACAGCGCATGGTCCAGAAACGCCTCAAGCCCGCCGATCCGGGCCGGGCGCCCGATCATCCGGGGATGCAGGCCCACCGATAGCATCCGCGATGCCTGAGCGGCTTCGTGATGCAGCCGGTCAAAGGCGTCGATGCAATAGCTCCAAAAATCGGCGCCGGAGACAAAACCGCCCCGGTTGAAGAACCGCATGTCGTTGGTGTCAAAGGCATAGGGCAGGACGACATGCGGCCCGGCACCGGTTTCGACCACATAGGGCACATCGTCGGTGTAGGCATTGCTGTCATACAGGAACCCGCCCTGTTCGATTAGCAGGTCGCGCGTGCGTTCAGATATCGCAGAACGCGTGTGCCTGCCCATGGGCTGGGTGCCTGCGGTCCGGGAAATTGCTGCGACGGTGCGGGCGATAGCGCTGCGCTCTTGGGCTTCGCTCATGTGGACGTGACGTTCCCACCGCCATCTATGGGCCGCAACCTCTTGGCCATCCGGGAAGGGCTCGGAGGCGATCCAAGGCGAGCGCTCCAGCGCACGGCCACACGCGTTGAGAGTGGCCGCCAGCCGTCGCGATCGCAGGGCCGCCCGGATCCGTGGCCAAGCAGCGCGGGGGCCATATTCGAAATGGCTTTCCATGCAGAGATCGCACAGGCCGTCCACACGCTCGACCGCCTCGTAGATGCTCTCGTTGCTTTCGTCGCCATCGCCAAGGGACAGTTCCGCCCCTTCCTCGATATTGACGACAATCGATACGGCCAGACCAGCACCGCCTGGCCATCGGACATCCGGCGTTCCGTCACGATAGTCGACAAAATCGCGTTCGGTCATGCCAGGATACGCGCGCGCAACGTCCATGAAACCTGCGCAGGCATCCGCGTCCCAGCGGACCAGATCGTCAGCGCCACCGCGCATCAAGGCCGAACCGACAACGACGCCCTGTGTAGCATCCAGTGCCGTACCGAAATTTTCCGTTGTGACCCCGCCGCCCACAAGGATCAGCAGCCGAACACCCGCAGCACGCACCGCCTCTGTCCGCGCCAGGGTATCGTCAAGGCTGTTGCCCGTGATCACGAGACCGTCGGCCCCGGCTTTGTCGGCCCAGCCCGCGGCAACGGGCTGCGTCTCTCCCGAAAGGGGCACGCTGGTGCGATCGTGGACATCCGCCAGAATCGCGATGTCGGTCCTGCCGATCCGGGCACGGTGCGCCTCCGCCTGCGGGGCAAGCGCATGACGCGGCCCGAAAGCTGCCATCGTGGCGATCGTGTGGCTGGCCGCCGGTCGGTCGGTGCGCGTCTGGTCCTGCACCTTTACCCAGGGCATCCCTGCCGCGGCAAAGACGCGGGAATTGGCAATCGCATAATCCTCAAGCCATGAGAGCGAGCGTCCTTCTTCGGGTTGCGGCAGATGCAGGGCCGCGATTATCGCGGGGCCTTTGGCGAACAATGCGTGTGTCATGCAGGGGAAGTCTCCGTCAGATGGGGGTAAGACGAGACACCCTGCTTGGATTGGCTTCCGCAAGGTACAGTGTGCCATCCGGCGTTCCGAAAATCCCGTGGGCTCCGTTCAACATCGGCCGAGCGCGCCCCAAGCGCGTTCCATCCTGTGACATGCGATGAAGGCTTGGCACTTCATCGCTGACGAAGACATCACCTGCGGCATTGCCCCAGATGCCCACGGGCCGACGGAAACCGGTCCACTCATCAAGGAACGTGCCCTCAGCGTCGAACACCTGGAGCCGGTGATTGCACCGATCCACAACCACGACCCGCCCATCCGGCAGACACCAAAGAGAATGCGGTTCACGGAACGCGCCGGGCCCGTCGCCGAACGTGCCCCAGGTGCCCAGATGTGTGCCATCGGCGGCAAATCGGTGGACATGCCACCCGGCATAGCCGTCGGACACGTAGATATCGCCGCCGGGGGCAATCGTGACATCGGTCGGGTGATTGAACGGCGCGCCCGGACCTCCGCGTGTGCCGATCCCGCCGATGCGCTGTCCATCGGCAGAAAAGATGATGATTTCATGCATGTCGCGGTCAACGACGAATATCCGCCCGTCAGGCGCGGGCGTCAACAGATGCGCGTCCGCAATCTCGAGATCACCCCACGCCCCCAGAAAGTCGCCATCAGGGGAGAGCACGATCACGCACGGATTATCGGGGTCCACGTAAGGGTCGCTGCGCAGCAGCACGAGGATGCGCCCGTCAGGCGTTACAACAACATCCGACACCTTCCCGGCGTACTGTGGCCAGCTGCCAAAAGGGCGATCAATACGATAGCGCGTGTCGCCCAGGGCCACGACAACCTGGTGGCGTGATCCGCTCATGCGAGCGGGCCGGAATAGGGGTGCGTCTCGGTCCAGTGGCGCGCGATATCGATACGTCGCGTGATCCAGACGTCCTCGTGGCCCATGACGTAATCGAGAAACCGCTCCAGCCCTGCGGCCCGTGCGGGATGGCCGATCAACCTCATGTGCAGGCCCACCGACATCATCTTGGGCGCTGTTGCGCCCTCACGATAAAGCATATCGAAGGCGTCCTTGTGCCATTCGAAGTAATCATTGGATGTCGCAAAAGACCCGCAAAATTTTGTGTCATTGTTCGTCAGCGAATAGGGCACTACGAGGTGCGCTTTCTGATCGACCTCTGTCCAATAGGGCAATTCGTCGTCGTAGGCATCGGAGTCGTACAGGAACCCTCCCTCTTCGACGACGAGTTTGCGCGTGTTGACGCTAGGGCCGTAGCGGCAATACCAGCCAAGGGGCCGTTCGCCTAAAGTCTCCTTCAACGAGGCGATTGCGCGCTGGATGTGATCCCGCTCCTCGGCTTCGCTCAGCTCGAAATGCTTGATCCAGCGCCAGCCGTGGCAGCAGCAATCGAAACCGCTTTCTCGAATGGTTTGCGCGGCTTCCCGGTTCCGCTCCAGCGCGAGCGCGCAGCCAAAGATCGTCATCGGAAGCCCACGGTTCTGAAACAGCCGCATCAACCGCCAGAACCCGACCCGGCTGCCATAGGCAAAGAGCCCTTCGCCTGCCAGATCGCGGCCATCGACCCCTTGGCCAAGCCCGTGAGCGTCGGTGAGCGCCACTTCGGTGAACCCTTCGCCGTCCTGCACGGAAGGCTCCGAGCCTTCTTCGTAATTCATCACGAAATTTATCGCGATGCGGGCGCCGTTTGGCCATTTGGGATCGGGCGGGTTTGCGCCGTAGCCGATTAGGTCGCGGGGATAGGTCATTGGGGCCTCACATACTCATCCGGCGTGTCAGACCGGTCAAACGATCCATCACGACCATTGCAACTAGAACGGCGACGATGATGACACCGGAAATCGCGGCAATGCGGACATCAAGGGTGGTTTCCATCATGCCCCACATGCGGATCGGCAACATGTTGGTGCGTGCATTGGACAGGAAGAGCGACACGGGCACGTTGTCCATCGACGCCACAAAGGCCAGGAACGCACCTGCCACAATGCCCGGCGTGATGATCGGGAGAGTGATGCGCCGGAACGCATAAAGCCGCCCCGCCCCAAGGCTCGCCGAGCTTTCCAAAAGCGCCGGGTTGAACTGAGTAAGGCTGGCCAGCGTCGTGCGGAAGATGAATGGCGCGATCACTACGAGGTGCCCGGCAATCAGATGGTTGATCGAGGGTCGGAAGCCCAGGATCGAGAAGAACATCAACGCGGCCAGACCATAGGATAGTCCGGGCAGGATCAGCGGCGACATGAAGCTGGCTTCGAGTGCGCGGGCGGATGCCCTGTTGCTGCGGGCCATGGCGAGGGCTGCAGCGGTCGCGACGACCACCGCGAGCGCCGTCGCGATTGCGGCCACCCAAACCGAATTGGCCAGCGCCGAGTGGATATGACCGGACCTGACCGGGTCGAACAGGTCACGATACCACTCGATAGAGAACCCGGGCGGTGGAAACGTCAGCACCCGTGAGGACGTGAACGAGGTGAGCAGCACGATGATCACGGGTCCAACCAGGATCGCGACGCTGAGCGTCGCAAGCCCCCCCATGACGACCGAGTACGACTGATCGGAAATCGTGTTGCGATGCGTCATCAGGTTGTCCTCGCAAAGCGACCAAGGAGTGAAAAGAGCATCACGCCCGACAGGACCGCGACCAGCAAGGTGACAGAGGCCACCGCGGCAAAAGGCCAGTCGAAGACGACCATGGATTGTTGCCAGATCAGTGACGGCAAATAGACAAGCCGCGCGCCGCCGATGACGGTCTGCGAAATGAAGGCGGTCGTGGCCGACGCAAAGACCAGTGTCGCACCCGCGATCCAGCCAGGCAGCGAGAGCGGCAGGATTACTCGGAAAAATGTGCGCCATTTGGACCCGCCGAGCGCACGGGAGGCATCCGACAAGCTCGGATTGATCTGCTGCATGACCGTGACGAGCGGCAGGAGCATCAGGGGCATCTCGATCTGCGTCAGCGCAATCACAAGGCCCAATTCAGTTTGTAGCAGGTTCAGCGGCGCAGAGGTCAGTCCGAGTGCCAGCAGGGTCTGGTTGACGACACCCTCGCGCGCCAAGATCACTATCCAGGCGAAGGTGCGAATGACGACGGACGTCAGCAGCGGCAGAAGAATGATGAATATCAGGAGCTTGCGAACGAGTGGTCCGCTCGCGATGAACAGGAGCGCAATCGGGTATGACAGGGCCGACGTTGCCAGTACGGCGACCATACCGAGCCTGACGGTATCATAGACAACGCCTCGATAGAACGGATCGCCCCAGAATTTCACCCAGCTGTCCATGGAGAAGGATGCGAAGCGGTCATCCGCCGCGAAGGACATTGCCAGCAGGATGAGAAGGGGCGCGGCAAAGAACGCCAGATAGGTAAAACCGAGTGGCGCTGCGAGCCGCCAGTCCACACGTCCGGGTTCATTTTTTGCCGCGCCAGCCATATTACTTGGTGATCTCTTTGTTGAAGCGCTCAATCCAAGCCGCGCGCTGCGGATTGATCACGTTCCAGTCATGGACAACCATGTCAGCCAGATCATCGATCGAGTCGATGTAGAGGGTATCGACCAGCTCGACCTGCTTGTTCACCGGGATCATGTTGTAGGGGGGCATCATCAGTTGCGATTGAGCCGCGGCCGAGATCGCGGTGTCGATGTACTGGTGGGCGGCCTCCACGTTCTCGGAACCCTTTACGATGTGAAGGGAGGTCGAGAAGGTGATTGCACCGGTTTCCGGTGCCATGAACTCGATGTCCACGCCTTGCTTCTTCAGCGTCGCGACATTGTTGGTGTTCGTGTACATCAAGTCGATCTGACCCTGTTGGAACAGACCCGGCAAGCCTGCGGGCCCCGTGACTGCAGCCACTTTGGGCAGCGCCTCCTGGAGCTTTGCGAAGATCGGCTCCATGTCCGTGTCCGATCCACCGAACACCTTTGCCATTTCGATCAGGGAGACGGTGCCGAAAGTGGTCTGGAAGCCGGTCAGGCCAAGCCGCTCCACGTAGGGAGATTCGAACAATTGCTCCCAGCGGGTCGGGGGTTCTGGGAATGCGGTCGGGTTATAGCACAGGCCAACGACCTGCACGTTCACGGTAGCGGCGTCTGCGGAAATCATGCCATCAGGTAAGTTTCCTGCGTTCGACAGCATGGAGGCGTCGATGGGATCGAACAGATCGGCCTCGCGCGCCGCAGCCGTGGGGCCAGGGTCCAGAACGAAACAGTCGAACGGAGCAATCCCGCGACCGGCGCGTGCCTTGGTCACCTGATCAACGGCCCAGAGCGGATCGAAGTCCACATCGACACCGTAGTTTTCAGCAAGCAGGGGCGCGACGACTGAGCGATAGGCTTCATCCCAAGTGCCGGGATAGATGGCCGCAGCCAGAGAACCGGACGCCCTGGCCATTGAGGCCGGAAGGGCAGATGCTGCGCCGAGTGCGGCAGCACCTTGCAGGAGTTTACGACGGGAGATCTCAGGCATGGTCTTTTCCTTGTTGATTTTTTTAGGTTGAATTTTGGCAGGTTCAGCCTGCCGACTTTGGAAACAGGATTGGTGCGGCATTTTCGGTCAGCGCGCAGTGGGTCGGGCCAAGGGGCGGTGCGGCCTCCCCTACGCGGCGCGGCGCGGCAACTTTGATCGTAGCGCCCTTTGGCGTTTCAACATCGTGGATTAGTGTGCCTCCCAAAGGCAGGCTCAGCGTACGCTCTACCGCAAACGCGCCGTCATACGGCTGATCCACCAAGACCAATTGCTCGGGCCGCGCGGTCACCAGGACCGCATCTCCGGTGGAGAAGGTTTTCGAGGTTGCGATATGCCAGATCGCGCCATTGTCGAGACGGATGACATAGCGATCCGCCTCACGGCCGAGCACTTCACCCTCAAAACGGTTGGAAGATCCTATAAAATCGTTGACGAACAGCGTCTCGGGCTGGTCGTAGATTTCGACCGGGGTGCCCAATTGCTCGATCCTGCCCTTGCGCATGACGGCGATGCGGTCCGCAATCGCCATTGCCTCTTCCTGATCATGGGTCACAAGGATGGCCGTCAAGGCAAACTGCCTCTGCAGCCGCTTAATCTCGATTTGCATATCGAGACGGAGATTCTTGTCAAGAGCGGCAAAGGGTTCATCCAGCAAAAGAATGCGGGGCTGTACCGCGAGAGCACGCGCAAGCGCGACCCGCTGCTGCTGCCCGCCTGAAAGCTGCCCGGGCTTGCGATCCCCGAAGTCCTCCATCCGCACGGTCTTGAGCATTTTCTCGACGCGGAACCGCTGGTCCGATCTTGAATCGCCACGCGCATCGAGCCCGTAGGCGATGTTGTCGGCAACGGTCATATGAGGAAACAGCGCGTAGTTTTGAAAGACGATCCCCACCTCGCGGCGGTTCGGGGGCAGAGAGTCAACGAAGCGTTCGCCAATCTTGACGTGACCCTGCGATTGGTTGAGGAACCCAGCGACGATCCGAAGCAAGGTCGACTTGCCACAGCCTGATGGCCCCAGCAGCGCCACCAATTCACCGCCCGCGACTTGCAGTGTGACGTCATCAACGGCCAGCCCGTCTCCGTAACTGTGCGTGATGCCATCCAGCGTGAGTGGTTCACCGACAGAACGCCGTTGTATGGCCGCGTTCGCACCTTGGTCTACTGGCAGCGGCTGGTTCACAACTTTTCCATCTTTGTTATGATGGCCGAGGGATATTTACGCAAATCGCCAGCAGCCAGGTATTTTTCCTTTCGTGAACGCGCGTCTGTCTGTTTGCATGTAATTTTGGCATGCCATTTGGTGAATGTGCAAAAACCAGCCCGCCAGAAAATCTTTAATCTCCGAATCCTGACCTGAAAACGCGGTTTGCGGACAAGCTGTTTTGGCGGTTGGGACGACCCGGATTGATGAGTGCGACATCAAACAAACTGGAGATCATCCAGCAGGTCCACAGTCACGCTTTGCGGCTGATTATTGAACCGTTGCTCCTGTGACGGGGCTCTGTTGCGCAAAGAAGACGGGCCGCATCCCCGCACCCTTGTCGCATGGGTCGGATTGGTTCCGAGACAGACTACGACCGGCGGAAAACCAAGGCTTGGCGGGATCACGCGACGCGGAAACAAATATCTACGCAAAAATCTGGTTCATGGCGCGCGGGCGCCGCTTCCGGTCCTGGCGCGCAGCCAGACAAATCTCGGTCGATTGCTCTCGGGTCTTTTGACGCGGGCGAATCCGAACATGGTCGTGGTCGCGCTGGCCAACAGACTGGCGTGGATCGCTTGGGCAGCTCTGACTCAGAACCGGTTATTTCAACCCGAGGTACCGGCACGAAGGAGCTAAGAAAAGGAACATCTGCATGAAGCAGGTACGCATTCTGCGGGAGGAATGAGTGATGGCCTTGCGAGAGGATGGGCAGGAGGAAACGTCACAGCGGGCCAGATCGCCTGATCGCAATCCGGGCCTGACACAGCGACCGCGCTCACTTTGTTGCAGAAGGGTTGGTGCAAAACTGTCTTGAATGCCCCGCAGACGCCCTGTACGCGCCCCAGACTGCGATCTTGGGGCGCTCATGAAAGGGGCATACACCCCGCGACAACGACGTGTTCGTCTCCGGCGAGACGCTTCTGGTCTATCTCGAACCGCGCGCTTTTGGCTATGGCGACAAAGGCGATTACTGGACCGTCGACGTGGCCCTGGACCTGTTCATCTTTGACGCGGCGGGCGAGCTTGTCTTCGAGCAATACGATTTCGGGGCGATCGCGCTCGAGAGCCGTGTCAGGAACCGGGAGATCATGTTCATGGCCAGCGTCGATCTCGAGGGTCTTCCTGCCGGAACCTATTAGCTCGACATCGAGATGCGCGATCTGAACAAGGGACAGAGCGACATCGTCGGATTGCCGTTCACGATGGCGCCGCCAAGCTGAACCGAACGCGTGAGACACCGCTGCAGCAAGACACGGCGAGATCGCGACCAACCTGGCGGATCAGCCCTGCAAGCGCATCATGATCATGACACCGGCCCAAGCAGAAAATCCCGTCAGCACCGCGCCCCACGTGGTGTCTGTGACGACCATCGTCCAGGACCAGTTCCTCATGATCGACATCGACGTGAACTCATATGTGCCATATGCCATCGCGCCGATGATGGCCCTCTGCAGCGCTGCCCGCTCTGGAGCAGCATCGTGCAGCGCGGGAGCCGAGTCGAGGTAAACGAGCCCGGCGATGTATGCCAGATAAAACAGGCCCGCCGGTGCCAGCAAAAGAGTATCACGCATCATGTCGCCCAAATGGCGGGTGAAGTGAGGTTTCATCACGAGGGTCAACATGACTGCGTCGATGAAAAGGAAGACAAATACAGTGATGACGTAAAGAAGTATTCATACTCCGAGAATGGGCTGAGGAACTCCGATCCCATGCTGTTCGTGCTTCTCGCGCTTGCGGGACGCCATGTGGTAGAAGATGAAGGCGCGTGAAGGCGATAACTTGGGAAACGCGTAATGGGACGCAGGGAACGGACCGTGCATGGCTTGATCCGTCTTCTTTTTTGGTTATCTTGAAGACACTGGAGCCAAGAGGAGACGCCTGCCATGTCCCGCACAACGACCATGACCGTCCGCGTCAGCGGTACCCTGAGCGAGTTCGTTGCGACCAATGTCGGCGAGGGCGGCGCTTACGAGAACGTCAGCGAATACATCCGCGATCTCATCCGCCGCGACAAGGAGCGTGCCGAGCGCGAAGCCTTCGATCGCTTGAAGGCCGAATTGAACCGTGCCTTCGCCGCGCCCGAGGAAAGCTACAAGCCCCTGACTGCCGTTGAGGTGATCTCCCGGAACCGGGCCTGAGCCCATGGCAATCCGGGTCCAGGAGGCGGCCTCGGTCCGCCTCGACGAGATCTACCGCTACACCCGCGACCGGTGGGGCGAGGCGCGGGCCGAAACCTACGTCGTCGGCCTCTTCGCCGCGTTCGAGCGCATTGAAACACGCGGCGTGATGTCGAGGCCCGTGCCGGCCGAGTTCGGGGTGGACGGGTACTTCTTCCGCGACGAGCGCCATTTCGTGTACTGGAAACGCCTTGCCGATGGCGACATCGGGATCGTCACCATCCTGCACGAGCGGATGCATCAGATCGAGCGCTACAAGGACGACTTTGAATAAAGTTTTGATTTTACTTGTGAAAGGTCTCCTTCACTTCGCTCTGTGAGGAGCTTTCCAAGGTGGAAAAAGTTCGAAGTCATACGCATCCCCTCCGCCATTTCATACAAACACCGGTGGATCCTGTTGGCCTGAGCGCAGCTTTTGTTCGATAGCCCGTCATTCCTGCATGCAGATGGCTGCCATGCTGGACAGCCTTCGATGGGCTTGCATACAGGTCGCGTCACTCATCTCTGTCCAGTCCCGTTGTCTGTGAAAGACACACCTCCCACGATCTGATTGACACCGTCTGCGCTTTGCGAGACGGTCATGACCACGCCGGGGGCGCCGCAAGGCTGAGATGCACCCTTTGAACCTGAACCAGATAATGCTGGCGGAGGGAGGCAGGATCGGACCCTGGTGGTTTGGTGCGTCTCTCCGTCCTCGCACAGGATAGGAGAGACCGAATGACGCCCAAAGCTGCTCTTGAGGCGCTGCGCGCGCAGGCACCGCTGGTGCATTGCATCACGAATTACGTTGCCATGAACATCGCGGCCAATGTGACCCTCGCGGCGGGTGCCTCGCCCGCGATGATCCACGCTCCGCAGGAGGTTGCCGATTTCACCCCGGTCGCCGGGGCGTTGACGATCAATATCGGAACCCTGTCAGAGCCATGGGTCGAGGGCATGCGCCTTGCCGCCAAGACCGCGACGGCACAGTCGGTGCCTTGGGTGCTGGACCCGGTGGCGCATTTTGCGACCCCGTACCGTGCGAAAGCAGCCCAGGATCTTCTGGCGCTGAAGCCGACCATCCTGCGCGGTAATGCCTCCGAGATCATTGCACTGGCCGGTGGCGGAGGCGCGGGAAAGGGGGCGGATAGCGGGGACAGCGTGACCGACGCCCAGTCCGCCGCAATCGACCTTGCAAAACGCATGGGATGTGTCGTTGCGGTCACGGGCGAAACGGATTTCGTCACCGACGGGACGCGGCATGTCACCATTCATGGCGGGGCTGCGATCATGCCGAAGGTCACGGCGCTGGGCTGTTCGTTGACGGCCCTTGTGGGCGCTTATGCGGCTGTTGCCCCGGCGCTGGATGCCACTGTTGCGGCCTTGCTGCACTTTGCGGTCGCCGGGGAACGGGCGGCACTCATGTCTGACGGGCCGGGGAGCTTTTCTGTCCGGTTCCTCGATCAGCTGTACCTGGTCCAGCCGGACGATCTGGGTGAGAGCCATCTGACATGGCAGTGATCCGGGACAGCCTGCGGCTCTATCTTGTCACCGACCCGGTGCTGTGCCCGGGTGCGGGCATCGTCGGACTGGTCCGTGACGCGGTGCGCGGCGGAGTCAGCTTTGTTCAGCTGCGCGACAAGACCGCCTCGACCGATGAGTTGATCAAGACGGCGCTTGCGGTGAAGGCGGCACTGGCTGGCAGCAGCGTGCCCTTGGTCATCAACGATGATCTGGACGCGGCTATCGCTGCGGATGTGGACGGGGTGCATCTTGGTCAGAATGACATAACAGCTGCCGAGGCGCGGGCGCGGCTTGGTCGCGACAAGATCATCGGCCTGTCGTGCGAAACGGTGGCGCAGGTGCAGGGCGCGGACCCGGCGCTGGTGGATTATCTCGGGCTGGGAACGGTGTTTCCGACAGCCACGAAAGCGGATCACAAACCGGCCATCGGGTTTTCCGGATTGGCGGAGCTGGTCAAAGCCTCTGCCTTGCCGAGCGTCGCCATCGGCGGTCTGAAGCGGGACCACGCGGTGGATGTGATGGCGACCGGATGCGATGGCATGGCGGTCGTGTCGGCCATCTGCGGCCAGCCGGACCCGGAGACCGCAGCACGCGCTCTGCGCAGCGCGCTTGACGCGGCCAGAGGAGACACATGATGATCAGAAACGTCCTGACGATTGCAGGCTCCGACCCCTCTGGCGGTGCGGGCATCCAAGCCGACCTGAAAACCTTTGCGGCCAATGGCACCTACGGCATGGCCGCGTTGACGGCGCTCACGGCCCAGAACACCCAAGGAGTCACCGGTGTCGAACTGGTGCCACCCGCCTTTGTGCGGGCGCAGATCGCGGCGGTTTTTGCAGATGTCCGCGTGGACGCGGTCAAGATCGGCATGATTGCAACGGCGGAGATCGCCATGGCCGTGGCCGAAGTGTTGTCGGATCACCCCGATGTCCCGATTGTCCTCGACCCGGTGATGGTGGCCAAGGGCGGCGCGTCCTTGCTGGCGGATGATGCGATGGAGGCGCTGCGCACGGTGCTGGTGCCGCTGGCGACGGTTGTGACCCCCAACCTGCCCGAGGCGGGACGGCTTCTCGATCTGCCCGAGGCGCGGGATCGCGAGGCTATGACAAATCAGGCTCGGGCCTTGACGGCGCTTGGCCCAAAGGCCGCGCTGGTGAAAGGCGGGCATCTTGATCAGCCCGACAGCCCGGATGTGCTGTGTGCGGGCGGCACGCTGCATTGGTTGGAAGCCCCGCGCACGGTCACCCGGAACACCCATGGGACAGGCTGCACGCTGTCCTCTGCACTGGCTGCGCATCTGGCCAGGGGCGTGTCGCCACTTGAGGCCGCGCAGGCTGCCAAACGCTTTGTCGCCGGTGCGATCGCGGCGGCGGACGCCCTGTCGGTCGGCCACGGTCACGGGCCGGTGCACCATTTTCACGACTACTGGAGAGATTGAAATGACGAAATCCCTGAAGGACCAGACGGTGCTGGTGACCGGCGCGGGTCGTGGACTGGGCGCTGCCATCGCAACGGCCTTTGCCCGCGAGGGCGCGCAGGTGGTGATCAACTACCGCAAGAGCAAGGCGTCGGCAGAGGCGCTTGCGCATGCGCTGGGCGACCGGGCCATCGCGGTGCAGGCCGATGTGCTGGAGGCGCAGGCCGTTGCGTCGATGATCGAGACCGCGACAGAGCGCATGGGGCCAATCACCACCGTCGTGCACAATGCGCTGGCCGATTACAGCTTCAACGGCGACGCGCGGCACACGCTTGATCGCATCCCGGCGGCTGATCTGGTGGCGCAGCATGCCACCGCCGTGCTGGGCGCGCTCAACGTGTTTCAGGCCACGATCCCCGCAATGGAGGCCGAGGGGTTCGGACGGATCGTGACAATCGGCACGAACCTGTTTCAGAACCCGGTTGTGCCCTATCACGACTACACCTCCGCAAAGGCGGCCCTTCTGGCCCTGACCCGCACATCTGCCGCAGAGCTTGGGCCCAAGGGGATCACCGTCAACATGGTGTCGGGTGGTCTGTTGCGCACCACCGATGCCAGCGCAGGCACGCCCGACGCGGTATTTGACCTGATCGCGGATAATACCCCGCTGCGATCCGTCACCACACCCGAAGAGGCCGCGGATGCGGTGCTGTTTTTCGCCAGCCCCTGGGCGCGCGCAGTGACGGGGCAAAACCTGATCGTCGACGGCGGGCTTGTTTACGGCTGAGGAGAATGCGCGTTTTTCGGCGCCGACTTCAGAAAGAAGGTGCGCCCAGATCAGGGCAGGCACATTCCAGACACGGCACGAATGCGCGGCGGAACCCGCCGTCTCTCTTTGTCTGGGGGCAACGCCGAACAGCCCGACGTCTCATCTTGGGTGAGTGGGACCGGGCACAAGGATTGATCGTTGCCCGCGCGTCATGACAAAGCAGATCTGCATCGCGCTGGCACAGGTTGCACTTTTGGCGGGCGGTCTCTCCGCTGCGTATTTCGCACGGACCCCAGACCAGACTAAGCCCGCGCAACCGCCCGCAGCACCGCTTGAGGCAGTTGCCTATCCCGAACCGACGTCGGCGCTCCGGTCCTAAAGCGCAGGCGATTGGTCCGGCGTGGCAGCAGCCTCTAGTCTCGGGTCGGGGATCAGCCGGAACGTGGCAATTGCGCCACAGAGGCACAGGGCCATGACCATGAAGGACCACCAGCCGCCAAAGCTCTGCGTGATCCACGCAAAGGCAAAGGGGGCGGACGCATTGATCCCCATCTGGACAAAGGAAATCCAGCCAAGCCGCGTGCCGTATCCCTTGGCCCCGAACAGCGCCAGTGGCAGGGTCCCCCGCGCGATGGTCTTGATCCCGTCCCCCATTCCGTAAAGGGCCGCCGCCAGCATCAGGCCGGGCAGGGTGAAGCCCACGACCAGCAGCACTGCGAAGCCCGCGAGCATCAGCCCGAGGCTGAGTGCATAGGTGACGCGCGGATACATGTTGCGGCTGACCAGCATCTCGAAGAACCGGCCCACGGTCTTGAACGGTCCGATCACCGCACCGGCAAGCGCTGCCATTGCAGCGGAATGGCCGATATCCTGCACGTTGGTGACCCAGAGCGTCATGACCGCGCCCATGATGTAGCCCGAGCAGACGAACGAAATCACCATCCACAGCATTCCCTGCCGTCGCATCGCGCCGGTCAGTTCCGGCCAGTTCGGGCGTGGGCTTTTCGGCGGGCTTCCGGGCAGGGTCTCGGCACCCCGCAGCGTGAAGAAATGGATCGGCGTGCAGATCAGCAGGAGGGCGATACCCAGCACCGTCCACGTGCTCTGCCAGCCCATCGCAGTATAAAGTGCGAGGGTCAGCGGCCAGAAGATGGTCGAGGCCACACCGCCAAAGAGGGTGATGATCGAGATCGACGTTTGCGGCGGCAGGCTCAAATCGAGCCGCGCCACCGACGCAAAGGCCACGTTGTAGAGCACGAACATGCCCGCGCCCTCGGCCAGCAGGATGGCGATCAGCAGCCCGGTGGTGGTCTGGACATGGCCCAGCGACATCACCGATCCGGCCGCCACGACCGACCCCAGCGTCATGACCCACCTGCCGCCGAACCGGTCCACCAGCTTGCCCGCGACCGGCGACAGCATGCCGCCAAAGAAAAGACCCAGCGACAGGATGCCGAACACTCCGGACAGGCTCAGGCCCAGATCCTCGGCCATGTGTGGCAACAGGATCGCGTAGGCGTACATCAGCGTGCCGTAACCGACGATCTGGCTGATCCCCAGACCGATGGCAGGCCAGTGGTCGCGGGTGATCATCCGGCGGGCTGCGCGCGATAGGCAGGGCGACCCGCGACCCATGTGCCGCAGATCGCGGGCGGTTGCCCGTCGGGCCAGTCGACCAGCACCAGATCGGCGCGTTTGCCGACGGCGATCTCTCCGCGATCGGACAGGTTCATGGCCTGCGCCGGTCCCGACGACACCAGCGCCCACAGGCGCAGGCGGTCCGCGCGCCGTTCTGCATCCAGCCGGGCGATGGCGGCGAGCATGGCCGGGTAGAAGTAATCCGACGCGAGTGCGTCACACAGTCCGGCCTCGACCATGTCGCCCGCGCCAAGCGATCCGATATGGCTGCCGCCCCGCGTCGCGTTCGGAGCGCCGAAGATGATCGTGTCGCCATGCGCGCGCGCTGCCTCGACCGCTTCGAGGACCATTGGAAACTCGGCCACCTTTGCACCCCGGTCGCGGAACCATGTCCGTGTCTCGGCGCGCGTATCGTCATGGCTCAGCATCGGTGCCCCCTTGGCGCGGGCCTGTGCGGCGACCCGGTCGATGGCGGCGGGCACATCGCCGCGGCGCGCCCAGACCTCTGCCAGCAGCGCCATGTACTCACCTTCGGGCAGGCCCGAGCGGCGCATGTTCGACTCGTTGCGCTTGCGCATGCGGGCATCGTTGATGTCACCGACAACGAAGTCGGGGCTGAATTCGAACACGCGATCCTGAATCGGAATGTCGAACCCCCGCATGGTCATCGAAGTGTGATCGTTGAAAGCGACCGAGGGCAGCAGCGGTGCGTCGAGCGCCCATTCGATGATGTCCAGCGCCTCGAAGGCAAAGGTTTCCCAGCGCAGCTGGATGCGATTCTCGACCAGCAACCGTGGCGCCAGATCGCGGATCGCCTGCATCAGGGTGCGCCCGCGTGCGACGTCGCGCAGACCCGGCTCCCACCCGAGGGTCAGCGCGTGATAGGCGGTGGCGATGCCGTTCGAGGCAAGCTGGCGGTCGGTGTCGATCACCGCCGTTTCGATGGGAAAGAACACACCGGGGCGCGGCATGACCTGACGCTCGAACGCATCGCCATGCACGTCGATCAGCGCCGGTGCGAGGATCAGGCCGCGCGCGTCGATCACATCGCCCTGCGCCGGGCCTCCGATCTCGACGATCCGGCCCTGTTCAACCGTGACGCTGGTGTGGTGCATGCCGTCCGGCAGGTAGACGCAAGCGCCTTCAAAGGTGGTGGCGGTCATTCGAGTTCCCATTGCAGTCAAGTGATTGTCCCGATGCCGCGTCCCGCGATGCAGGAAAGGTCAGGCGACGCGCTCTCCCCGGCTCCAGACGCCGCGGACCAGCGGTGTGCTGCCCGCCGTTCTGACCCGGATCACGTCACCGCGCAGACCTGCGGCCAGACGCCCGCGATCGCTCAGTCCCGCCGCCTTGGCGGAATTGTGGGTGACGCAGGCGATGGCGGCGGGCAGGTTGTCCCAGAGATCGGCCAGTTGGAACGCCGACAAGAGAAGCGCGGCGGGCACGTAATCCGACGAGATGATGTTGAGCATCTCCGCTTCGGCCAGTTCGCGCGCCGCCACGTTGCCCGAATGCGACCCACCCCGCACGAGGTTGGGCGCGCCCATCATCACCGCGATGCCATGTGCGCGGCAGGCCGCCGCCGCTTCGCGGGTCGTGGGAAATTCGGCAAAGCCCACGCCGTTGAGCGCGGATTTGTCGACCTGATCGGCGGTGGTGTCGTCATGGCTGGCCAGCACCGCGCCGTAGCGACGGGCTTCGGCCACGGCACCTGCTTCATGCGCCGCGCCGTATTTTGCCTGCATCTGCTTGAGGTTGGCCACGTGTTCGGCAAAGTCGGCATCGTTCATGCCGCGCTTTTTCGTGACATAGGCCTTGAGCGAGGTAAGGTCGCGGAACTGGCGCTCACCGGGGGTGTGATCCATCAGGCTGACGATGCCGACGCGATCCTCGGGGCCGAAGGCGGCCATTTCCTCGAGCAGGGTTTCCGAACAGATCTCGGCGCGCAGGTGCAGGAAATGGCTGATCTTGAACAATCCTTCGGCACGGGTGGCCAGCAATTCGTCCGCCAGCTTGCGGGCATATTCACCGTAACCGGTTTTCGAACTGTGGATCGACCCCACGCGCAACGCGTCGAACACCGTGGTGATGCCGGTCGAGGCCAGTTCGGCGTCATGCGCGAGAAGGGCCGGAAGATGCGGCCAGTTCACGTCGGGTCTGGGTTCGATATGGCGTTCGAGGTTGTCGGTGTGCAGTTCCACCAGACCGGGCATGACATAGTCGCCCTGACAGTTCACCGCACCGCGCGGCACGGCGTCGCCTTCTTCGATCCGGTCGATCTGCCCGTCGATGATGACGATCTGGCCCGTCATCACCCGGTCGGACAAAACGAGGCGGGCATTGGCAAGATGCAGCACCTCTGACATGGAGCCGTCATGTGCCTGTGCCAGATGGGTCGAAAGGAAAGGAGAGTTCATGTCATACGCTCGCTTTGCGATTTATTACCTGCCGCCCGAGGGCGCTTTGGCTGATTTCGGGGCCGGGTGGCTGGGATGGGACTGTGTCGCGGGGCGCGACTCGATTCCGCCCCATGTGCCCGGTCTTGATGACGTGACGATGACACCGCGCAAATACGGGTTCCACGGCACGTTGAAGCCCCCCTTCCGGCTGGCCGAGGGGTCCGATGCCGAGGGTCTGCGGCAGGCCGTGGCCCAGATGGCGCAGGTCTGCCCCGCTGCGCAAAGCGACGCGTTGACGCTGACCGCGCTGGGCCGGTTCCTTGCGTTGACGCCGGTTGGCGACACCTCCGGCATTGCCCGCGTCGCTGCCACCTGCGTCGAGGCACTGGACGTGTTTCGCGCCCCGCCGGATGAGGCAGAGCTTGAACGCCGGCGCAAGGCGAGACTGTCGGACCGGCAGGAGGCGCTGCTGCAACGCTGGGGCTATCCCTACGTTATGGAGGAGTTCCGCTTTCACATGACCCTGACAGGGCCTCTGTCGGTCGAGGAGATCGACCATTGGTCCGACATCGCCCGCGCGCATCTGCCACCCTTGCCCAGCCCCTTCGTGATGGACGAGGTGGCGCTGGTCGGAGAGCGGCAGGACGGGCGGTTCGAACTGATCCAACGCTACGCCCTCGCTGGCTGAAGCGCGTCGAGCGCCTGTGCGATGGTGTCCTCGAGCGCGCCGTCATTGGCGATTGTCACGACATTCAGTCCACTGGGCAGGCACTTGTCGGCCTGCGCCAGCCGGGCCGCGATCTCGGCTTCGGTTTCGCGTCCCCGCCCGGCAAGACGGCGGGCCAGCGTGGCGGGCGAGGCGGTGATGTTGAGCACGGTCAGGGTCGGGAAAATCCCCGACGCCTGCGCCAGTGCGCTGCGTGAGAAGTTGGCGAGGCAATCGGTGCCGGTCTGCACGTCGCGGAGCACATCCGCCGGGATGCCATAGGACAGGCCATGCGCCGACCAGTGGACGCAGAACGCGCCGTTCCGGGCGGCCTCGGCGAAGGCGTCAGGCGTCACGGCGTCGTAGTCTTCGCCGCCCAGATCGGCCGCGCGGGTGATGGTGCGGCGCACAAGGCGCATGTCGGGACGCGCCGCGATCAGACCCGCCATGACGCTGTCCTTGCCGACACCGGACGGGCCGACCACGGCGATGAGGCGACCTCTGTTCATGTTCAAGTTCATGCTCATGCCGCGCGCGCCGGGGTAAAACGGCTCACGTCGATTTCGCGGTCGCAAACGCGGGCGCGGGCGGCCTCGTCGTGGAAGATGCCGATGATCGCCGCTCCGCGCGCCTTGGCGTCTTCGATCAGCGACAGGACCACTTCGCGGTTGGCGGCATCGAGGCTGGCGGTGGGTTCATCCAGCAGCATCGCCGGGTAGGGATGGGCAAAGCCGCGCGCGATGTTGACGCGCTGCTGTTCGCCACCCGAGAAAGTCGTGGGCGACAGCGACCAGAGCCGTTCGGGGATGTTGAGCTGCGCCAGAAGCTCTTTGGCCCGTGTCCGGGCCTCATCGCTGCCGACACCCACGGCGCGCAAAGGCTCAGCCACCACGTCGAGCGTCGGCACACGCGGTACAACGCGCAGGAACTGGCTGACATAGCCCAGCACCTCGCGGCGCAGACGGATGATCTCGCGCGGCTCGGCCTGTACCAGATCGACACCGCCGATCAGGATCGCGCCGGATTGCGCCCGGTAATTGCCGTAGATCATCCGCATCAGCGTGGATTTGCCCGCCCCCGATGCGCCGGTCAGGGCCACGCATTCGCCGGGTGCGACTGTCAGGCTGACATCGCTGAGCACGTCGATCACCACACCGCCCTGGTTGTGCAGGGTGAAGGTCTTGTGCAGGCGGTCCAGTTCGATCATGGCGGTCATAGCCAGCCTTTCCATTTGCAGAAGAGATATGTCGCAAGCGCGCTGCCCGCCATCAGGGCGGTGGCGATCAGGTAGCCGTGCGGATGCGCGAGCCCCGGCACGTAGGCGAAGTTCATGCCGTAGACCGAGGCAACAAGCGTTGGTGGCAGAAACAGGATCGCCACCACCGACAGCACCCGGCTGGCCGAGGTCTGCTCCAGCGTCACGAACCCCAGCGCCACATCGGTCAGCTGTGCGACGCGGCTGGACAGGAAATCGGCATGTACCAGAAGCGACTGGATGTCCCGGTTGCGCGCCTTGACCAGCGGTTGCAGGCGGTGCTTTTCCCGGCCCAGCGAGAAACTGGTGAGCGCGCGCCCCAGCGTCAGAAGTGACAGCCGGAACTGGCCAATCGCCTCGCCGCGTTGCCCGATGTCGCGCAGCCGCTGTTCCAGCGCCCGTCCGCGCAGGCCGTCGCCTTCGAAAAGCGCGTGCGACGCCGCATCGAGCGCCCGGCCATCGGCCTCCAGAAGGTCGGCCAGTCGCGCGATGATCTCTTCGACCAGCCCAAGGAAGAGATGCAGATGCGTGCTGCACCCTGCGGTGCTGGCGGCAGCATGGCTGGCGAAGGTCTCGAAGGGACGCGGCGTGTGATAGCGCACCGTGACCATCCGCTGCGGCGTCAGGATAAAGGCGACCGGTCCTGTGCTGCGGCGCTTTTCCACGTCCAGACCCGGCAGGGTGACGGTCAGAACCTCGGTCTCACCCGCACGATAGAGCCGGTTCGAGAGTTCGATCTCTTCCATGTCCTCGAGCGTCGGCACATCGATTCCAAGCGCGGTCACCCGGTCGACCTGCGCCGGTTGCGGGCGGTAGAGGTCGATCCACTGGGCGTCCGCGAGGTCGTCTTCAGGCGCGCGCTGCCGCAGGGTCCGGCCGTCGATCTGGTAGGCAAAGAGCATCCGTCACACCTGCAGGACAGAGCTGACAAGCAGCTGGGTATAGGCGTGCTGCGGATCGTCCAGCACCTGATCGGTCAGGCCCGCCTCGACCACATGGCCGTCCTTCATCACCATAAGCCGGTCGGCCAGAAGCCGGACGACGGCAAGATCATGGGTGACGATGATCGCCGACAGCCCCATGTCGCGCACCAGACCGCGCAGAAGATCGAGAAGCCGCGCCTGCACCGACACGTCGAGCCCGCCGGTGGGTTCGTCCATGAAGACCAGCCGTGGCCCGGTGACCAGATTGCGCGCGATCTGGAGGCGCTGCTGCATGCCGCCGGAAAATGTGGTGGGGCGATCATCGACACGGCCCGCGTCGATCTCGACCCGGTCCAGCCAATCCACTGCCTTGCCGCGAATGTCGCCGTAATGCCGCGCGCCCACGGCCATCAGCCGTTCGCCCACATTGCCCCCCGCCGATACACCCATGCGCAGCCCGTCGCGCGCGTGCTGGTGGACAAAGGCCCAGTCGGTGCGGCTCAGCATCCGTCGTTCGGGTTCGCTCATGGTGACCGTGTCGCGGGGGCCATGGCCCCGCGTGTCGAACACCACCGCGCCCGCATCGGGGGGCAGATGCCCCGCCATGCAATTGAGCAGCGTGGATTTGCCGGAGCCAGACTCGCCGACGATGCCCATGACTTCGCCGGGATAAAGATCGAAGGACACGTCGGCACAGCCGATATGCGCGCCGTAATGTTTGCTCAGGCCCTGAACGGACAGCAGAGGGGTCATGAATGGGACTCCAGAAAACGGTTGATTGCGACCTGCATTTCGACCGGTCGGTCCTGCGGGATCATGTGGCCGGTGTCGAAGGTCACACAGTCGAGCTGCGGGCAGGCGGCTTTCATGTCGGCGCAGCTGGGCGGGCGTGTCAGGAAGCTTGTCTTTCCGAAAATCGCCAGCACGGGAATCTTTGCCCCGCTGATCCGGTGCATGAGGTCCTCGCCGTCAAAGAGCGCCGCTGCAACCATGGCGTCGCTCAGGGATGCGGGATCGTTCGCCGCGATCCAGTGCTGGAACTCCCGCCGTTTGGCCACGGTCTCGACCCGGTAGGACACCAGCTTGCCGATCGTTCGGGGACCAAGCGCGCGCACGATCCACGGCGCGAGTTTCGGACCGAGGGTCTTCACCCCCAATGCCCGGATGGTGAGCGGAGTGTCGACCAGAACCAGCGCCCTGATGTTCAAGGACGGGCGCGCGGCCAGATCCATCGCGACCATGCCGCCAAGGCTGTGGCCCACAAGCGCCGCGTTTGCCGGGATCTCGGGTGCCAACGCATCGGCCATGGCGGCCACGCGCGGGCGCGCCGCCCTTGGACGGTCGCCATGGCCGGGCAGGTTCAGCGGGTGACCGGGAATGTCCTCCCAGCTTTGCGCGTTCAGCCCGGCACCGTGCAGATAGATCGTGCCGGTCACGCTGCATCCTTTCCGCGATGTCCTGCGGTTTGCCGCGCCTCGCAGTAATCGGTGTCGGAACAGACGAACATCCGCCCGCCCGCGTCATCGATAATCACCTCGTCAAGATAGCTGTCGGTCGCGCCGCACATGCCGCAGGGGTGATCGGCCTTGGTGGCCTCGAACGGGTGATCCTCGAAATCGAGGCTGACCACCTGCGTGTAGGGTGGCAGGGCATAGATGCGCTGTTCGCGGCCCGCACCGAAAAGCTGGATCGCAGGGCAATCGCCCAGCTTGGGATTGTCGAATTTCGGGATCGGGGACGGGTCCATGACGTAGCGCGCCTCGACCTTGACCGGGTAGGCATAGGAGGTGGCAATATGACCGTGGCGGCTGATGTCCTCGTACAGCTTCACATGCATCAGCCCGTATTCCTCGAGGCTGTGCATCTTGCGGGTCTCGCTTTCGCGCGGTTCGAGAAAGCGCAGAGGTTCCGGGATCGGCACCTGGTAGACGAGGATCTGACCCTCGCTCAGCGGCACTTCGGGGATGCGGTGGCGCGTCTGGATCACCGTCGCTTCGGTTGTGATGGTGGTGGTGGCGACGCCTGCGGTGCGTTCAAAGAAGCTGCGGATCGACACGGCGTTGGTGGTGTCATCCGCGCCCTGATCGATGACCTTGAACCGGTCCTCGGGTGTGAGCACGGCGGCGGAGACCTGGACGCCGCCAGTACCCCAACCGTACGGCATGGGCATCTCGCGGCTGGCAAAGGGCACCTGGTAGCCGGGGATCGCCAGACCCTTGAGGATCGCACGGCGGATCATGCGCTTTGTTTGCTCGTCCAGATAGGCAAAATTGTATTCCGAGGAGGGTGTCACAAGACTGTCTCACTGCTGTGGTTAATGCGACGAAACGAGTCGCTGTCCGAAAACCCGGGGGTGTTATGGTCGCGTTGATGATTACTTTTCTTTGGTGGGTGGGCGTTGCCCTCGTGGCGTGGCTTGCGCTGGAACCCGTGCTGTTCCGCCTGCTGCCGCGTCTCGAACGTCTGTTGCCCAGCGACATCATCGGGCCGGATGGCTGGTTCGCCGACACGACCAACCAGAGCGGCATTTTCGACCTGCCGCTCAAGCGCCGTCGCGGCTGAAGCTTTTGCTGCACCGATCATAGCACGGACCGGTCTGTCAGGGCAGCGTCCAGCGCTTCGGGCGATGTGAAGTGGATGCCATCCATCCCGACAGCGCGGGCACCTTCGACATTGTGCAGCCCGTCGTCGATGAAGATGCAATCGCCGGGCGCAACACCGGCGCGGTCGCAGAGCAGGCGAAAGATGCGCGGGTCGGGTTTGATCATGCCTTCCTCGCCTGACACCACCAGCGCCTCGAACACCTCTGCCAGACGGGGATGCACCTTGAGCCCCTCGGGCCAGGTTTCCGCCGACCAGTTGGTGATCGCATGCACGGGCGTGCCCTGCGCCTTGAGCCGGTCCAGAATCGCCCATGTGCCATGGATCGGATCGGCCACGGTGCGGGTATAGAGCGCCACGTAATCGACGAAATGCGCGCGGTCGTCCGGGTCTTCGATTTCGAGCGACAGATCGGCAAAGCGTTCGCCGCCATCGGCCCGCAGGTTCAGCGCCCTGAAGTCGATCCGGTCGATAAAGGCCTGCGATGCCTCGGCCGAGCCGAACCGGTCAAGCCATGCCAGATGCGGTTGCCAGTCCACCAGCACACCGCCGATGTCGAAGACGACGTGTTTCGTGGTCATGCGAGACTCCCTGTCCGAGACGCCACAAGTGGGCCGTAATTCTGCGCTACACACGCCCCGCGAAAGATGTGCGAGGTGCTATGGACTGGACTGTGATCCTGATTGCGTTGGGCTTTGCAGCCCTGCTGGCCGGTCGGACCTTCGTCGGCATCTGCTTTGAGAGCAGTTGGCTGAATTCGACCCTGGAAGGATCGTCCGACAGCGACGGCGACGGCGGATGTGACGGCGGGGATGGCGGCGACTAGGGTCATTCCGCAGCCTCCTGATGCTGGCTTTTCTCGACTGAACGGCGCAGCTTGCGCACCAGTTCCAGTTCGGACTGGAAATCGACGTAATGCGGCAGCTTGATATGTTCGAGGAAGCCTGTCGCCTGAATGTTGTCGGCATGGTACAGCACGAATTCCGCGTCCTGCGCCGGTGCGCCGACATTGTCCTCGCCCAACTCCTCCCAACGCAGCGCCCGGTCGACCAGCGCCATCGAGATCGCCTTGCGTTCGGTCTGGCCAAAGACCAGCCCGTAGCCGCGCGTGAATTGCGGCGGCTCGGTTTTCGACCCTTTGAACTGGTTGACTGTTTCGCATTCGGTCAGGGTGATCTCGCCGATTTCGATGGCAAAGCCCAGCTCGGGGATGTCCATCTCTACGGGTACGGTGCCTATGCGCAATTCGCCGACGAAGGCATGGTTGCGGCCATAGCCGCGCTGCGTGGAATAGGCCATCGACAGTGTAAAGCCTTCGTCGGCGCGGGTGAGGGCTTGCAAGCGCAACGCGCGGTCGGCGGGCATTTCCAGCGGTTCGCGTGTGAGATCCGGCGGCGGTGTGTCGTCTGGCTGGGCTTCTTCGATCAGGCCTTCGCGGTTCAGGAACCCGGTCACATGCGGCACCGGGGCGGGATCGGCCTCGCGCATGGGCGCTTGCGGCACCTCGCCGTCGGCAGCGAGCTTGAAATCCAGAAGGCGGTGCGTGTAGTCGAAAGTCGGGCCAAGCACCTGCCCGCCGGGCAGATCCTTGAACGTGGCCGAGATGCGCCGGTCACAGGCCATGTCGCCCGTATCGACCGGGGAGGACGCACCGAAACGGGGCAGGGTGGTGCGATAGGCGCGGATGAGGAAGATCGCCTCGATCAGGTCGCCGCGCGCCTGCTTGATCGCCAGTGCCGCCAAATCCGGATCGTAGAGCGAGCCTTCGGCCATCACGCGGTTGACGGCAAGGCTGAGCTGTTCGCGGATCTGCGCGATGGACAGCTCGGCAACCGAAGCGTCGCCGCGCCGTTCTTCGGCCAGCCAGGCGTGGGCGTTCTGGATGGCGCGTTCGCCGCCTTTGACTGCAACGTACATTATGAGACCTTGGTTGAGCGGGGCAGCGCCGCGATGCGGTCACCGCTTGTGAAGAAGAAATCCAGACCGAGCGGGAAGAGGGCTGCGTTATCCTGAAACGCCTGTGTCTCGGGTAGGGACAGCGCGGCGGTGTCGCGGATGCCGGGGCCAGTCAGGGTGGTGCCGCTTTGAGCAAGATCGGCGCTTTCCACGATCAACGTCGCCGACCGATCCGGGTATTCCGATGTCCCGACGGGATAGACGGAAAGCGGGTTCAGCGCGTCCCATGTGCCAAGCGCGAACATGCAGGTCGCAGGCCCTGTGAGCGGCGCGCCGGTGTGGAACGCGACCCACGCGCGCACGGCGTCGCAATCAGCGTTGCCCGCGAGGTACACCGGGGTTTCCGTGTCACAGAGTGTCAAAAGCGCAACGCCTGCGGCGACGGAGAGCGGCGCGGGGGGCTTTGCGCCCTTGAGTGCGTGAATCGTGCCGGGGCGAGCCATCGCCTCCATCACGCCGCGAAACGCGTGTGCGGCATCGGTGGCGGGGCTTGTGAATCCGCCTTCAAGCGTTTGCGCCTGCATCAGTCTTCCCCCCGGACCATGGTAAAGAAATCCACCTTGGTGGCGGCGGCCTTTTGTGCGCGCGTGGTGCGTCGTGCGGTCTGCTCCTGCTCCAGAGGCTCCAGCACCCTTGCGCGCAGGGTGGCGGCGGCATCGGTGAACATCAGCGCATCGACCAGTGCCGCCGCTTCGGCGTCAGGCTTGCTTCGGCCCTGGATATAGGCATGCCCGACTTCGCCGGTTGTCAGTGTCAGTGCGCAGCGCGTGACGGTCATTTCGCCGAGGTTGAACGGCGCGCCGGTGCCGCCCGCACGACCGCGCACCATGACGCTGCCGATCTCGGGCGCGCGCAGCCATGTGAAAGTGGGGCGCGTCAGGGCGGCATCCAGAAGGGCGGCGACGCGTCCCTCTCGGGCCTTGGCCATCAGGCTCATCCAGGCCTTGCGATCCGGGGTCTGGTCGGTGGTGTCTTTCATCTCGACAACTTTGCGATTTCCTATACAACTAGACATATCATAGCAGGTTCGCCGGGACGAGACAGGGGAGATTTGTGAAATTTGAGTGACATGGCCCCAATGAACCGCAAGCGCACCCCGGTCTGGCAGGCCATCGCCACGGCCCTGCGCGCCGATATATCCGAAGGTCGCTACCAGCCCGGAGACCAGTTGCCGACCGAGGTGCAACTGGCGGCGCGGTTCGGTGTCAACCGGCACACGGTGCGCCATGCGCTGTCGCATCTGGTGGAGGGCGGGCTGGTGCGGACCCGGCGCGGTTCGGGGGCCTTTGTCGCGTCCACGCCGACCGACTATCCGATCGGCGAACGTGTGCGGTTCCACGAAAACCTGCTTGCCGCCGGGCGCAGGCCGGAGAAGCGTGTGCTTGACGTAGACTGTCGGGCAGCAACGTCGGGCGAGGCGCGGGCTTTGGAGATCGACGAGGGTGTGCCGGTCTGCGCCTATCATGGGCTGTCGCTGGCGGACGGGGCGCCGATCGCGTTGTTCGAAAGCGTCTTTCCGCTGGACCGGCTGGAGGGAATCGACCGCCACCTGACCGAGACCAGCAGCGTGACCGAGGCATTGGCGCGCGCCGGCGTCGCCGACTATACCCGTGCCTCGACCCGGCTGACGGCGGTTCTGGCGGATGTCACGCAGGCGCTGCACCTGCATCTGCGCGAAGGCGATCCGCTCTTGCGCTCCACGAGCGTCAATGTCGACGCGACGGGTCAGCCGGTGGAATACGGGCGGACGTGGTTCGCCGGGGATCGGGTTACGTTGACGCTGGAGGTCTAGCCTCCGAACCGTTCCAGAAATTCCTCGGCGCTGAGCGACCGAAAGTCGTCCAGCGCCATGCGCAGCGCGTCGTGCGGCCAGTTCCACCACGCGAGGTCGATGAGGCGTTCGGCGATCTCGGGCGGCTGGCGGTCGCGCAGGGGGCGGGCGGGCGTGCCGGCGACGATGGTGTAGGGGGCGACATCCTTGGTCACGACCGAGCCGCTGGCAACCACAGCCCCGTGGCCCAGCGTGACCTCGGGTTTGATCATCGCGCCGTGGCCGATCCACGTGTCATGGCCGATCACCGCGCGGCGGGTCTTGCGGTGGTTCAGGAAATCCTCGTCCGGGCGGGCATCGTCCCAGTAATCCTGCGACCGGTACAGGAAATGGTGACAGGCCGCCGTGTCCAGCGGGTGGTCCGTGGCACCGATCCGCACGAAGCTGGCGATATTGGCGAACTTGCCTACATCCGCATTGGCAATGTCGCCGTAGCGGTCGCAATAGCTGTAATCGCCGATATGGCTGTGGGCGATGCGGCTGCCCATGCCGATCTCGGTATAGGCGCCAAAGGTGCTGTCGGTCAGGGAGCACCCCTCGTGAACGAAGGGTGCGTCATGGGTCAATCGGGTCATGTCAGTCCTTGCGGCCGATCAGCTTGCCGCGCAACCAGCCCGAGAAGCTGTCCATGACCATCACCATGATGACGATGAGCAGGATGTAGTATGACACCTCTTCCCAGTCCTTCTGGGTCTGGATCGCCTGTGTCAGCATCAGGCCAATGCCGCCGCCGGTGATCGCGCCGATGATGGTGGCGGACCGGGTGTTGGATTCGAGGAAATAGAGGACCTGACTGAGCAGGATCGGCACGATCTGCGGGATCACGCCAAAGCGGTAGCGTTGCAGCGGCTTGGCCCCGGTGGAGGCGACGCCCTCGATCTGCTTTTCATCCACGTTTTCGAGCGCTTCCGAGAAGATCTTGCCGAAGGTGCCGCTGTCGGTGATGAGGATCGCCAGCGCGCCGGTCAGCGGGCCGGGGCCAAAGGCACGGGCCAGGACGACCGTCCAGATCAGGGCATCCACGCCGCGCACGAAATCGAAGATGCGCCGCATGCCAAAGCGCAGCGCGCCGAAGGGCGAAAACCGCTTGGCTGCGACAAAGGCCAGCGGAAGCGCCAGCATTGCGGCCCCGAAGGTGCCGAGGAACGCCATCAGGATCGTCTCGCCGATGGCCCAGGCGACGTCCTTGTGCCGCCACATGCCGTTGTTCCAGAAATCCGACACCGCGCCCGAGATATTGGGGCGGCCCGGGTCGATGCGGTCGCCAAGGGCGATCTCGGTAAAGCTGCGGTTGTGATAGGGGCTGTCGAGCGTGAACCAGAACAGCTCCCAGCCGGGGAAATAGCGGAACACCTCGGTGCGGGTGCGGGTCATCGTCAGGCGGCCCGCGTCGGTGGTGACGGTCATGCGCTGGTCCGACAGGTTGATCCAGTCGGGAACCGGGTCGGACAGGTTGGTGATCAGGCTGCCATCGACAAGTTGCGCCTCGATGGTGCCGAAGCCGGGCACGTCATAGGCCACGGCGTTGTCCGGCAGAAAGCGCACCTCGTGACCGTCTTCGAGGTCGATCACCAGTGCGGTCTCTTCGTCGCCGCTGACCCATGCGGGGCGCGTGCCTTCGGCATAGGCGCCCTTGCGTTCGCCCTCGATGGCGTAGGTTGTACCGCCCCGGCGGTTGTCGCGGGTCACGTGGGTCTTGTAGGACCAGCTGTCCGAGGCAAGGATCACCGCGTTTTCCGTGCTCGCCCGCTGGGCCAGTCCAGCCACGTCAAAGGCGATGGCGATATAGGCCAGATATGCCACGATGATCGCCGGAACGGCAAAGGCGGTGATGCGCTTGCGCTGGAACAGCGCGTCGGCCGAGGTCTTGGCTGATCCAAGGGAAGCGGTTGCGTCGGTCATGGTCACTGTCCCTCGGTCAGTTTGTTGCGGTAGCGGCTCGAGATCTGGTCGAAGAACACAATGGTGCCGAACAGCAGGACAAAGATCGCCGCCGCCTCGTCAAAACGCCCCGGCCCCCAGGCCATGGCATTGCGCAGCTCGAATCCGATCCCGCCCGCGCCGACAAAGCCAAGGATCGCCGATGCGCGGATGTTGATTTCAAAGCGCAGCAGCGTGTAGCTCAGGAAGTTCGGCGCGACCTGCGGCAGAACGCCCAGCCACATGCGCTGGGTCCAGTTGGCGCCTGTGGAGGCCAACCCCTCGACCGGCTTGAGATCGGCGTTTTCCGCCACCTCTGAATACAGCTTGCCAAGCGCGCCCGCCGTGTGCAGCGCGATGGCGATCATCGCGGGCACCGGCCCGCCGCCCAGAATGAAGATCAGCACCAGCGCGATCACGATTTCCGGCACCGCGCGCAGGATGTCCATCAAGCGGCGGAACACCGGGATCAGGCGCGGCCAGCGCGCCAGCCCGCGCGTCGACAGCAGCGACAGGATCAGGCCGACCATGGCCCCGATCAGGGTCGAGACGGCGGCAATGTTGATCGTCTCCATCAGGGCGGGAAAGTACTTGAGCAGCAGACCGGGCAGGTTGGCCCGCTTTTCCCATGCTTCTGACAAAACATCTGCCGGGAAATCCAGCATCTGCCGCCAGCCGTCCCAGAAGCCGCCGGCATTGCGCCCGTCGGCAACCATGAACCCCGACACCATCAGAAGGACGAAGATCGCAAGCGTCAGCCCGCCATACATCCGGCGGCGGCGCACCTGCGCCATGTAGCTGTCCTGAATGCGGTCGACCTCGCGGCGGGTCGGTCCTGAAAGCGTGGCATCGGTCATGGGTCACTCCAAAAAAGACGGGGCAGCGGTATGCGCTGCCCCGGTCCGTGTTCGTGTCGATCAGTTGCCCTGAACGGCCTGACGCACTGCGATGATGCCCTTGTAGGCGTCATGGGTGATCGGCATGAAACCCGAGGTTTCGCCAGCGGCCATGTTGTAGGCGCACTGTTCGTCCTTGCCGTGCAGCTCGTTGAGGAACTGGGTCACGTCTGCCTTGACCTGCTCGGGCAGGGCGCGGCGCAGAACGATCGGGCCTTCCGGGATCACTTCGGATTTCCAGATCTCGACCAGGTCGTTCATGTCGACGAGGCCCGAGTCGGACGCCTTGCGCAGCGCGCCGGAGTTGTAGCCGTCCAGCCATTCGCCCTGACCGTCGGCCCATGTCACGCCGGCATCCACATCACCGTTGGCCACTGCGACGATGGTCTGCTCGTGACCGCCGACAAAGCGGACTTCACCGAAGTAGTCGCCCGACTCCATCGTGGCACCGATCGCCGTCGGGATTTCGACGGACGGAATCAGGTAGCCGGATGTGGAGTTCGGATCACCGAAGGCAAAGACCTTGCCCTTCATGTCGTCGAGCGAGGCGATGCCGCTGTCTGCGCGGGCAAAACCGATGGAGTGATAGCCGTAGGAGCCGTCGAGGTTGGTCTTGACCAGAACCACGTCAACCGCTTCGGGGTCGGTCATGTAGGTCTTGGCATAGGCCGATGCACCCAGCCACGCCATGTCGATGGTGCCGCCCAGCAGGCCCTGGATCACGCCGTCATAATCGGCCGGGGTGAAGATCTTGGTTTCTACGCCAAGCAGGTCTTCGACATAGGCGCGCACGCATTCGTTCGAGTTCAGACGGTCCTGGGCGTTTTCTCCACCAAGGATGCCGATGCGAAATTCGGTGATTTCCTGCGCAAAAGCTGCGCTGCTAAGGGCTGTGGATGCGGCAAGCGCAAGTGCGATGGTCTTTTTCATCTGTCTCTCCATTGGATACGATGAGGGAAAGGGCCCGCAAGAGCGGGGTGGAAACTGGCTCAGGCCGGAACAGGCTGTGCGGTGGTCCTGTCCAGTGTTTCGATGGCGGTGGAGGTGGCGGCTTCGGAGAAATCCGCGCCCGCGCCGTAGATGTCGCGGGCCACTCCGGTTGTCAGTTGCTCGGGGCTTCCGTCAAAGACGATGCGACCGTCGCGCATGCCGATCACCCGGTCGCAATAGCGGCGCGCGGTGTCGAGCGTGTGCAGGTTGGCGATGACCATGCGCCCGTCTTCCTCGTGGATGCGGCGCAGCGCGTCCATCACGATCTGGGCGTTCATCGGGTCAAGGCTGGCAATCGGTTCATCGGCAAGGATGATGCTGGGGTCCTGCATCAGTGCGCGCGCAATGGCGACGCGCTGCTGCTGGCCACCCGAAAGCGCCTCGGCGCGTTTTGGGGCCTGTTCGGCAATGCCCAGACGGTCGAGGATCTCGATCGCCTTGTGGATGTCATCCTGCGGATAGAGGTTGAACATCGTCGCGAAGGTGGAGCGACGGTTCAGCGTGCCGTGCAGCACGTTCGACACCACGTCCATGCGCGGAACAAGGTTGAACTGCTGGAAGATCATCGCGCAGCGCGATTGCCATTCCCGGCGCGCGGCACCCTTGAGGGACGAGATTTCGCGCCCTTCGAACAGGATTTCGCCTTCGCTGGCATCGCTGAGGCGGTTGAGCATACGCAGAAGGGTTGATTTGCCCGCACCAGACCGACCGATGATCCCGATCATCATGGGCCGGTCCACGGTGAACGTCGCGGCATCAACAGCAGTCTTGTCGCCAAACCGTTTTGTCAGTGACTTCAGCTCAAGCATCGTAACCCCCAGTGCTCTTTGAGGGGGCGGATACGGGGTCACTGCGACGCCATCACGACAGTTTTGAATCTGATTTGCGAAGTTCAGGAATCTGTTTTGTAACAGGAAGCGTCTTGCTGGCGGCTACGCCGGATTGCGGCAGGGGACACACACCTTCATCAAAAGTTATCCACAATGTGTCATGAAACCGTTACATTTGAAAATTGCGTGCTACATTTGAGCCATGAAACAAGCTCTTGCCCTTGCTTTATGCACTCTTGCCTTAGCTCCGCAGGCTCAGGCGTCGACGATTTCCGATCTGTTCTGCGATGACAGCGCGCGGCTGGAGCGACAGCTTTTGACAATCCACGGTGCGCAGAAGCAGGGCTACGGGATGCGCGGGCCAAATACGCTTCTGGAAATGTGGATCGCGCCGTCCAGCGGCGACTGGACGCTGGTTCAGAACTACGCAGATGGCCGGTCCTGCATCGTCGCCATTGGCGAGCATTGGGAACAGATCCCGCCCGAGGCCGATCCCGCCTGATCGCCTCCTGACCTGCGCAGCAATGCGGCGCTTTTGCCGCCGATGCCCAAGAACTGGTCGCAAAACCAGCGCTTTTTCCGCCACATCCACGCTATCTAGACTTTGGGGCGGTTTGTGTCTGGCCGCCCGCGATCTGTTCAGGCGAGGGGGCAATGGCATGAGACGGATAGGCCTCGATGCGGCGGATATCCGCATTCTCAGCGCGGTGCAGCAGCATGGCCAACTCAGCAAGACGCGGCTCGCCGAGATCGTCAACATCTCTGCCACACCCTGCTGGGTGCGGCTGGACCGGCTCAAGGCAGCGGGGTTCATTCGCAGCTTTCACGCCGATATTGCGCTGGAACGGGTCTGCGATTTCACGCAGGTGGTCGTCACCGTGTCGCTGACCCATCACCGCAAGGCCGATTTCGACCGGTTCGAGACATTCGTCCGCGATCAGGACGAGATCATCGACTGCATCGCCACGGGCGGTGGGATGGATTACGTCTTGAAGGCAGTCTGCCCGAACCTGACCCAGTTCCAGGAGTTGATGCAGAAGATGCTCGATGCCGAACTGGGGGTCGATCGCTACATGACCTATATCGTCACGCGCAGCATCAAATCGACTCGCCCAAATATCTCCAAGCTGCTCGCCGCATCGGTGCGTTAGCGCTGTCGGTCCGAACGGTCCGGGCGGGATCGAAAAATCGGGCTGTTCAGACCTCCCAGACGATATTTTTTGGTCCGCGCACCTGCACGTTCCGCGTCTAGATAAGCGCCAGGTTCAATCCATCCGGACGCGATGCGACGGGGGGCGTAAAGGGGAGATTACGATGCACTCAGATGACTTCGGCTTTGGCACACAGATCCGCAAATCACCTTATTTCGATGCAACCGTGCGTTGGGGCGCCAAGGGATTTTCGGTCTACAACCACATGTATATTCCGCGTGATTTCGGCGATCCGGAACAGAACTTCTGGACCCTCGTGAATGACGCCATCCTGTGTGACGTGGCGGTCGAGCGCCAGGTGGAAATCACCGGGCCGGACGCGGCGGCGTTCGTGCAGATGTTGACCCCGCGCGATCTGTCGACGATGGCGGTCGGCCAGTGCAAATACGTGCTCATCACCAATGCCGAGGGTGGCATCCTGAACGACCCGATCCTGCTGCGGCTGGCGGAAAACCATTTCTGGATCTCGCTGGCGGACAGCGACATTCTGCTCTGGACCCAAGGCGTCGCCGTGCATTCGGGCATGGATGTCACGATCTGCGAACCCGACGTCTCCCCGCTCCAGTTGCAGGGTCCGAAATCGGGCGAGATCATGCGCGCGCTGTTTGGCGACGACATCATGGACCTGAAATACTACTGGCTGCGCGAGGTCGATCTGGACGGGATCCCGCTCATCGTGTCGCGCACCGGCTGGTCAAGCGAACTGGGCTACGAGCTTTACCTGCGCGACGGATCACAGGGCGATGTGTTGTGGGAACGGATCATGGCGACCGGCATGGCCTACGGTCTCAAGCCCGGGCACACCTCGTCGATCCGGCGGATCGAAGGTAGCATGCTGTCCTACCATGCGGATGCGGATATCAACACCAACCCCTACGAGCTGGGCCTTGATCGGCTGGTGAACCTTGACATGGACGCCGAATTCATCGGCAAGGCGGCATTGCGCCGGATCAAGGACGAGGGTGTCACCCGCAAGCAGGTCGGTCTGATCATCGATTGTGACCCGATGAAGGGGCCTAACACGACCTTCTGGGCGATCAACAAGGACGGCACCAATGTGGGCAAGGTCACATCGGCGGTCTATTCGCCTCGGCTGGAATGCAACATCGCGCTGGCGATGGTGGCGGTGGACTGCGCCGTGATCGGTGCAGAGGTCGAGGTTGTGACCCCTTCCGGCCCGACCCGCGCGACCGTTGTCGAACGTCCGTTCTACGATCCCAAGAAAAAGCTTGCCGCTGCCTGAGCACGCTGGCCCGAAGAAAGACCTGACCCATGTCCGACCTGTCGATCGAGCTGCACTGGCAGCGCGCCGAACCCGTCTTGCTGACCGGCAAGTATTCCAACGCACATAAAGTGCAGTTCAACGATACGTATGACGTGACCGTGGACGCCGCCCCCGATTGGGGCGGCGATCCGTCCAACACCAACCCCGAACAGGCCCTCGCCTCGGCGCTGTCATCCTGCCACATGATGACCTTCCTCGCACTTGCGGCAAAGGCCGGTTGGCCGGTGGTGGGCTATAGCGATCGCGCCGTCGCGCATCTGGGCAAGAACGCCAAGGGCCAGATGTCGGTCACGCGCATCGACCTGCACCCGGTGGTGCGGTTCGACACCGGGTTTGCCCCCGACGAAGGTGAAATGGACAAGATGCAGCACCGCGCGCACCGCTATTGCTTCATCGCCAACACGCTGGCCGACAGCGTCGAGATCAACATCCTCTGACCTGACGGAGCCTTTCCGATGACCCAAAGCGACATCCTTTTGCGGGAGCTTGATGACAGCGGCATCCTGCGCCTGACGCTCAACGACGTGGGGCGGCGCAATGCCTTGTCAGAGGCGATGCTGACCGCGCTGGGCGGGGCCTTTACCGAGGCGGGTCGCGATCCGTTGGTGCGGGTGATCGTGCTGGCCGCCAATGGCCCGGCGTATTGCGCGGGGCACGACCTCAAGGAAATGACCGCCGGTCGCGACGGGCCAGACGGCGGGTGGGCCTATTTCACGCGCATCATGACGCAATGTTCCGGCGTGATGCAGGGCATCGTGAATTGCCCCAAGCCGGTGATCGCCGAAGTGACGGGCGTGGCCACGGCGGCGGGGTGTCAGCTGGTGGCAAGCTGCGATCTGGCGATTGCCGCCGACACCGCACGGTTCAGCACGCCGGGGGTTCATATCGGGCTCTTCTGTTCGACCCCGATGGTGGCGCTGTCGCGCAACGTGGCGAACAAGCACGCGATGGAGATGTTGCTGACGGGTGACATGACGCCCGCCGACCGCGCCGCAGAGATCGGGCTGGTCAACCGCACCGTCGGGACAGATGACCTGCGCGATGCGGTGATGGAGATGGCCCGAAAGATCGCGTCGAAATCCAGCATGACACTGGCCACCGGCAAGCGGGCGTTCTACGCTCAGCGCGAGATGCCGCTGGCCGAGGCTTATGCCTATGCCAGCCAGGTGATGGTGGACAACATGCTGGCGCGTGACGCAGAAGAGGGCATAGGCGCCTTCATCGAAAAGCGCGCGCCCCAATGGCAGGATGCCTGAATTGACGCAACAGAACCCCTACAACACCGGTCTTGATCGCAACCCCGCGAATTATCAGCCGCTGACCCCGCTGACCTTTCTCGAACGTGCGGCGACGGTGTTTCCCGACCACATCGCGATGGTGCATGGCGCGTTGCGGCGCAACTATGCCGAGTTCTACAGCCGGTCGCGGCAGTTGGCCTCGGCACTGGCGGAACGCGGGATCGGGCGGGGGGATACCGTGTCGGCCATGTTGCCCAACACACCCGCGATGCTGGAATGTCACTATGGCGTCCCCATGACCGGCGGTGTGTTGCATTCGATCAACACCCGTCTGGACGCTGCGATCATCGCGTTCCAGCTGGATCACGCGCTGGCCAGGATCGTCATCGTGGACCGCGAGTTCATGCCGCTGATGCAGGAGGCGCTGGCGCTGGCGACGGTGGAACCGCTGGTGATCCAGTATGACGATCCTGAATTCACCGATCCGACGCCCGCGTGCGAGGTCATCGACTATGACGCCTTTGTCGCCGGGGGCGATCCTGATTTCGCATGGCTGATGCCCGAGGACGAATGGGACGCGATCTCGATCAACTACACTTCCGGCACCACCGGTGATCCCAAGGGTGTGGTCTCGCATCACCGGGGCGCGTACCTTTTGGCGCAGGGCAACGCGCTGACCACGTCGATGCGCAAACACGCGGTCTACCTGTGGACGCTGCCGATGTTCCATTGCAACGGCTGGTGTTTCCCCTGGACGCTGTCGGCGATCATCGGCACCCATGTCTGCCTGCGGCAGGTGCGGGCCGAGCCGATCTGGGCGGCACTGGCGGACGAGGGTGTGACCCATCTGTGCGGCGCGCCCATCGTGATGTCGCTGATGATCTCGGCACCGGGCGAAGTGAAACGCGACCTCGACCAGACAGTACAGTTCTTCACCGCCGCAGCACCGCCGCCCGAAAAGCTGTTGGCGGACATGAAAACCGCAGGGTTCGACGTGACGCATCTCTACGGGCTGACCGAAACCTATGGTCCGGCCGTTGTGAACGACTGGCACGCCGATTGGTCCGATCTGCCGCTCGCCGAACAGGCCCGGCTGAAGTCGCGGCAGGGTGTGCGGTATCTGCCACTCGAAGGGCTCGATGTACTGGACCCCGAAACCATGCAACCGGTGCCTCGCGATGGCAGCACGATGGGCGAGGTGATGTTTCGCGGCAACGTCGTGATGAAGGGGTATTTCCGCAACACCAAGGCCACCGAGGAGGCGTTTGCCGGGGGCTGGTTCCATTCTGGCGATCTGGGGGTGCGGCACCCGGATGGATATATCCAGCTCAAGGATCGGTCCAAGGACATCATCATCTCGGGCGGCGAGAACATCTCGTCTATCGAGGTGGAAGAGGTGCTGTATCGGCATGACGCTGTTGCGGTGGTGGCGGTGGTTGCCATGCCGCATGACCGCTGGGGCGAAACGCCCTGTGCCTTTGTCGAGCTGGCCTCGGGCCAGCAGGCGGATGCGGATGCGCTGCGCGATTGGTGCCGGGAGCATCTGGCGCATTACAAGGTGCCGGGGCGGTTCGTCTTTGCCGAGATCCCGCGCACATCGACGGGCAAGATCCAGAAATTCGCCCTGCGCGAACAGGCGCGAGCGCCGGCCTGAGGCTACAGGCCAGCCGTCACGCGATCCGGTCGTAGACGCCCGCCTTGAGGTCTTCGAGGATCATGTCGGAGGCTTTCTCTCCGATCATGATGGCGGGTGCGTTGGTGTTGCCCGACACGATTTCCGGCATGATCGAACAATCGACCACCCGCAGCCCGGCGATGCCGTGCACTCGCAGGCGCGCATCGACCACGGCATCGCCGCCCGGGCCCATCTTGCAGGTGCCCGTGGGGTGGTAGATCGTTGTCGAATTGTTGCGCGCCCAGTTCAGCGTGCCGTCGTAGTCGTCTAGGGCAAGGGTGCTGTCGGGGCGGTATTCCTCGGAGATCTTGTGTGTCAGCGGCGCGTGACGCGCGATGCGGCGAGCAATCCTGATGCCTTCGACAATCGTGCGGCAATCGGTGTCCGTGGAGAGGTAATTCGGGTGGATTTTCGGATAGACCGCCGCGTCGGATGAGGCGAGCCGGATGGTGCCGCGGCTTTCGGGACGCAACTGGCAGACCGACATGGTGAAGGCCGAAAACGGGTGAACGCCCGCGCCAGGGCTGTCGGCGGACCACGGTTGCACATGGAACTGGATGTCGGGCGTGTCGACATGGTCGCCGCTGCGCATGAAGCCCGTGGCAAGGCTGGCCGCCATCGCCATCGGCCCGGTGCGGAACAGCGCGTATTTCACCGCGATGCGGGCCTGATCGACGATGCTGCGCACCTCGTCGTTCAGGGTTGGGTCCTTGCATTTGAAGACAAGCCGCGCCTGCAGATGGTCCTGCATGTTCCGGCCAACACCGCGCAGATCGTGGCGCACGGTGATGCCGTGATCGCGCAGGTGGTCCGCCTCTCCGATGCCCGAGACCATGAGCAGTTGCGGAGATCCGATGGCGCCCGAGGACAGGATCACCTCGGCGCGGGCCTTGACCGTGTGCTCGATGCCGCCGGCGTCGCGATAGGCCACACCTGTGGCGCGTTTGCCGTCAAAGAGGATGCGGCTGGCCGCGGCCCGTGTGACGATGGTGAGGTTCGGGCGGGACCGCGCGGGATTGAGGAACGCCACCGCGCTGGAGCATCGCCGCCCGTTGCGGGTGGTCAGTTGGAAATAACCGACGCCTTCCTGCGAGGCGCCATTGTAATCGGGGTTGAACGGGTATCCGGCCTCTTGCGCGGCAGCGACCCAGGCGTCGCAAATGGGACGTTGCAGGCGCATGTTGGACACGGAAAGCGGGCCTTGGTCGCCGTGAAACTCATCGGCCCCGCGTTCCTGGTTTTCCGAGCGTTTGAACAGCGGCAAAACATCGTCCCAAGCCCAGCCCGGATTGCCCATCTGCGCCCAGCGGTCGTAATCCTGCGGCTGTCCGCGCACGTAGAGCAGACCGTTGAGCGAGGACGATCCCCCCAGAACCTTGCCGCGCGGCCAGTCGAGCTGCCGCCCGTTCAGACCGGGGTCGGGTTCGGTGCGGTAACACCAGTCCACCGACGGATTGTGCATCGTCTTGAAGTAGCCGACGGGGATGTGAATCCACGGATTCCAGTCGCGCCCACCGGCTTCGAGCAGGATCACCTTGACGTCCGGCCGGGCGCTGAGGCGGTTTGCCAGAACGCATCCGGCCGAGCCTCCGCCAACGATTACATAATCTGCTTCCACGACGGTTTCCTTGAGGTGATCAAAAAACTCTATGCAAAACGAAAATACCAGTCTAGCCTTTTTTGAAAGCATAAGTCTCAATAATTGCTAAAACGGGAGGATAAGCAATGAAGATCGGAGATCGTATCAAGGGAGTCTCGCGTCGGGATTTCTTCAGAATTGCGGGAACTTACGGGATGAGTTCAACGCTTCTGGCGGCGGGCACATTCGGCGGCGTCATGACCGCAGCCAGCCTCGCAAAAGCGGCGGAATCAACCTACAACAAGCGCTTTGGCAAGGAAGCCAAGCACACGCTGAAATTCGGCGCAGCGGGTTTCAACCCGCAGAACCTGCTGATCGAACGGGCCGGCTGTCTCGAGTTCGCGCGCGATCTCGAAGAGCGCACGGATGGCGAGATCCGCATCGAGTTCATCGGCAACAACCAGATCTGCAGCCAGCTGTCCTGCGTCGAGAAAACCCAGCAGGGCATCATCGACATCTACGCGGCGTCCACGCAGAACTCTGCTGGCGGCGCGCCCTATCTGAACGTTCTGGATTACGCGTACATGTTCCGCAGCCGCGCGGACCAGTATTACTTCATGTATTCGCCTGAATCGCAGCGCATCCTGCGCGATCCGTTCGAAAAGCGTCACGGTCTGAAGTTCCTCTTCACCCATGCGGAACTGCGCGGCATCCAGTTGGGCCAGAGCTTTGCCGACAAGCCGACCGTGACGACGCTTGAAGAGATGATGGGCACCAAGAACCGTGTGACGGGCACGCAGCTTGGCCGGATCGCGATGGAAGCGCTGAACCTGAACCCGGTTCCGATCGCCTGGGAGGAAACGCTGGACGGTCTGAAGCAGGGCCTGATCGACGGTGCGGAAACATGGGCATCCGCCGTGGCTTATGCCAACATGTCGCCCGTCGTCAGCCAGAGCGTCGATCTGCGCTTCTTCTGCGGCACCGAGCACACCGCCATGCGGTCCGAGACCTTTGACGGGCTGTCGGGCGAGTTGCAGGACGCGGTGATGGAATCCTCGTATCTGACGCAGGTGCATGTGCAGGCCGCCAACGAAGCAGCGCTGGTCAACACCGTCGGGTTCACCGATCCACCGATGCCCGGCACGATCTTTGCGGAAAACAACGTGCGCGTGGCGAAACTGCCCGAAGCAGAAATTCGCAAGGCCGAAGAGATGTGTTCGCCGGAGTTCCATCCCCAGCTTTGGGAGCAGTGGCGCGAGCGGATCAACGGCTGGGCCGATGGCATCGACACGTATCAGGACATCTACACCGAAGTGCGCAACAACCCGCACACGCTGGCCGAAAACGTCGAACCGCGTCGTTGGTGGAGAACCTGATCCGCATGGCCGGATGAGACCGAAACAGCCCCGCATCGACGGGGCTGTTTCACCTAAAGACGCACAGACCGGATCAATCCGGCACAGTCTTCACTTGGGAGGAAGGGACAGATGGAACTCTGGTCCGATTTCAGCGCACTGGTCAGCGCGCTAGCCAGTCAGGATTCCTGGACGATCCGGCAGGCTTTGGCACCGAATTCGGTGTATGTGTTCAGCGCAATTTTTCTGCTTCTGGCGGGATTGGCCCTGTCCTGGGTCTATCACAGCGTGCCGATAGTCGAGCGGTACTTTGAACGCTCAGTGATGATCATCTGCTATCTCGGAACCGCCGGGATCATCTTTTGGGGGGTGATCGACCGGTTCGTCTTTTCCAACCAACAACCCTGGTCGACAACCATTCCGCCCTTCCTGTTCATGGTGATGGCGTGGTTCGGCGCGGCCTACAACATTCGCGTCCGCACCCATCTGAGCTTTTCGGAGTTCCGCAGCCGCATGCCGCGCGGGGGCCAACTGGCGTGCCTCTGGCTCGATTTTGTCCTGTGGTACGGGTTTGCGCTGATCTTCCTTGTGACCACGATGCGCGTGGTTGCCCTGTCTGCCTCGAACTTCCAGATCGTTCTGGGAACCGACGACACAATGCAGTGGTGGTTCCTTCTGAGCGCGCCCTTTGCTGCGACGCTGATGGCCGCGCGTGCCATCGAGAACATTCAGGATGACATGAAGAATTTCCGGTCGGGCGAACCACTGATCCGGCAGGGCGTCATCGGGGGAGACACATAATGACCGACGGAACCATCATCACACTGATCTCCTTGGGCGTGACGTTCCTGTTCATGCTGGGCGTGCCGGTCCTTCTGGTCATCGCGTATTGGGTCATCGGGTGTTCCTTCGTGCTGGGGCTGACGCTCGACAACATGGGGGCGGAACTCCTCAACGTGTTCAACAAGGGCTTTGCCCTCTTGGCGATGCCGCTGTTCATTCTGACGGGCGACCTGATCAACAAATCGGGCATCGCACGACGATTGTCGGATTTCGCCTATGCCTGCCTGGGCTGGATGCGGGGCGGGCTGGCGATGGCGTCGCTCGGTGCCTGCGGATTGTTCGCGGCCATTTCGGGCTCCAACTCGGCCACAACGGCCACCATCGGGTCGATGCTGCACCCCGAGATGGTCAAGGGCGGGTATGACGAACGCTTCTCGGCAGCGACCGCGGCGGCGGGCGGCACGGTGGGGATCATCATTCCGCCGTCGATCATCTTTATCGTCTACGGGTTCCTGATGAACCTGCCGATCTCCGATCTTTTCGTGGCGGGAATCATCCCCGGCGCGCTGATGGTGATCGGGATGCAATTCGCCTGCTGGATCATCTGCCGTTTGAACGGTTGGGGCTACCTAATCCCGCTGCAACTGAACCGGGTTCTGAAAACCGCATTTGGCGCATGGCTTGGCTTTTTCGCCATCGGGCTGGTGCTTTGGGGCATCTACACCGGCAAGTTTTCCCCGACCGAGGCGGCGGGGGTCACGGTGGGCTTCTGCATCATCGCGGGGCTTGTGTCCTGGGTCGTCAGCCGCCTGATGCGTCAGGACCCGGCCAAGACCTGGGAGGACAAGAGCTATGGCGAGATGCTGGTCGTCGAAGGGTTCACCCTGTGGCAGATCCCCGGCATCACCATGCGGTCGGCCGAGATCACCGGCATCCTTGCGCCGCTGATCGCGATTTCCGTTGTGATGCAGCAGATCCTGTCGCTCTTGGGGGCGCAGCAGGTGATCGGAGATTTCGTGACCGCGATGGGGGGGTATTACGCGGTGCTGTTCACGGCAATGATCATCGTCTTCGTGTCGGGCATGGTGCTTGAATCGCTGCCGGTGACGATCATCCTCGCGCCCATTCTTGCGCCGATTGCCGCAACCGTCGGTGTCGATCCGATCCATTTCTCGGTGGTCTTCCTGGTGGGAGCGTCGATCGGGTTCATCACGCCGCCTTACGGGCTTAACCTTTACGTGGCGTCGGGGGTGACGGGTGTTCCGTATTTCCGTCTGCTCAAGTACACGGTGCCCTATCTTGTCGCTTTGATCAGTGTTTGGGTTCTTGTCGCCCTAACGCCTCAGCTGGCGTTGTCCCTACTGCCGAACAGGTGAGATCAATGCATGCCCGACGCTTCTGCTTCTGAGACCAAAGGGCAGATCCCGACAAATCTGCGGCTTCTTCTGATCCTGGAAGAAGTCGCACGGGCAGGGGTGCCGGTTGCCCCGTCCACCTTGGCCGATGCGCTGGGTCTGCCGAAACCGACCATCCACCGCCTGCTGGCCACCGCCGAGGAAGAGGGGTTTCTGCAGCGCGATATCGACGGGCGGTCCTATGGACCGGGCAGGCGGCTGCGCAAACTGGCGGGCAATGCCCTGTCCTCGCAACGGCTGCGCACCGAACGGTTGACCATCATGCAGGCCCTCGAAAGCGAGGTGGGCGAGACCTGCAACCTTGCTGCGCCGGGGCGTCACGGGATGGTGTACCTCGACCGGGTCGAAACGCATTGGCCGCTGCGCATCCAGCTGCCGGTGGGAACGCAGGTGCCGTTCCATTGCACGGCAAGCGGCAAGATGTACCTGTCTTCGCTCCGTATCGACAAGCTCAAGCGGGTGCTGACATGGCTTGAACTGGAGCCCAGTACCGAAAGGTCCATCACGGGGGTCGCGGAATTGCTTGAGGAACTTGCGATCACGCGGAACCGCGGGTTTTCCACCGACAACGGCGAATTCATGGAAAACATGGTGGCGGTTGCCGTGCCCATTCGGGACAGTGAGGGACGCCTGTTGACCACCTTGTCGATCCATGCGCCACGCCAGCGCTATGATCTGGACAGCCTCATCGCGATGGTGCCGCAGGTGCAGGAAGCCGCGGGACGGCTGGAGATGCTGGCGCGGAGCTAGTCTTCCGTCTGCGTCATTCGCAGCCGCCGACCGCCCATTGACGCAGGTTGCGTTTGAAGATGCCACCGAACGGATGCGGTTTTTCCAGTGATTTCTGACCACTGAGCGTCAGGTATACATTGGCCTGATCGCAAAGCCGTTCCTTGTTCCACTCGTGGCAGTTGGTGCAGGTCTCTGCTTTCCAGAACTCGTCTGGCAGCCCTTCGACGGGTGGAAAAAGCGGCGAAAGGTTCGTGATCTCGGACAGCACAATCCCGTCGATCACCGAACCCGGCGCGACCAGTGGCAGATCGAACTTGACCACATTGGGAACGCTCGATCGTTCCTGTTCGATGGCGGCCAGTGCCAGTTCGGTCTCTTCGGTCACTTGTGTCACGCCTTCACCGACAGGATCGACGCTGGCATCTGCCTGAAGCGCCTCAATCTCGCCGCGGGCGAATTCGGAGAAGGTGCCATCCGGGAAGGCGTCAAGATATTGGCGATAGGCGTCAATGGTGGGGTTGGCTTGCGCCGCCTCGAACATCGCCTGTTCGTCTGCTGAAGGCCCGGCAGGGGCAGGACGTTCGACCGCAACCGTGCCGTTTGTCAGTTCCGCCTCGATCGCTGCGGACAGCAGGGCGCGGGCCTCGTCAGCATAGGCGCTGTCAGGATAGCCGCGCAGGAAGAGCATGATCTGCACCGGGTCCTTGGTGGCCTGCACCGACTCCCACAATTGGCGGGCAGCAAGGTCTTCGGGGTCTTCAATCGGCGCAGTCACGAAGGTGAAATCATTGGTCAGCGAGGACGTGTCCCAAGGGGTCTGCTGGCCGTTTGTCTTTTCGAGCACCGACACGCGGACCTGCTTGAACATCTGTTCTACCGGAACGCCGGGTTTCGTCATTTCGCGGGCCAGCGCGGTGGTGAAGGGGCTGTTCTGTCCAATACCGTCCAGCGCGACGGCCCCCGGAGAGGTGGCGTAGGACAGGAAGGTGCCGGTGGGCGCCTTCATCTCGGCCAGACCGGGCGAGTCGAATTCGGCCATGCTTTCGAACGGGTTGTTGCGGCAGGCATCGAGAATCACGAAATTCGTCCGATTGCGCGCTGATGCCATCTGGCGAAGCACCGACTGCGCCTCGACGCCTTCCAGGTCCAGGTCGGCCGCGTCATTCAGAGCCACGTCGACGGGCAGAAGGTAGTTGTTGCCGAAGCTTTGAACGCCGTGGCCCGCATAGTAGAAGAGACCCGTCGTGTCAGCCCCGCCATCGCGCAGGTTGCGACCGAAATCCGACAGCGCCTGCTTCATCTCGGTCTGCGTGGCGTCGATGAGAAGAGTGACCTGAAAATCGATCTGTTCCAGCGTCGCCGCGATCAGTTCCGCGTCGCGGGTCGGATTGTCGAGGGCGGACACGGTCTCGTAGGTGGAATTGCCGATCACCAGCGCGATGCGGTCCTGTGCCATCGCAGGCACGCTGCCAGCCGCCAGAACAAGCGCGGCAAATGTTGAATGTGCAAGGAATTTTCCCAGTCGTCTTAGCCAGTCGGTCAAAGTTTCCTCCTGCCGTAGCCGGTCGGTACAATCTGAAATGGTTTTTCTGAGCTCAATGTCCACAATGTATCGCGTGTCCTAGGCAAGCATGCAAGGTTTATGCTAAACTCTCTTTTTATAAAGTTTGAATCTCTTCACCTGTGTACGCAATTCATCTGCGAGGCCATCATGAGACCAATTCTTAAACATTTATTCCATGCCGTCGCCCTTGTGGTTCTTTTGCCCATCGGGATGGCATCCGCCCAAAGCTCCGACCCGTTCGAGTATGGTTGGAATCTGGATGCTGACGCGTCCGAATTGAGGTTTTTGTCAGTCAAGAAGTCAAAGATTGCCGAAACAAGCTCTTTTGCAACGCTTTCCGGCCTGATCACCGAAGACGGTCAGGCGCAGGTGCGGGTGCTTCTGGACTCGGTCGATACAAAGGTCGATCTGCGCAACGTGCGGATGCGCTTTCTGTTTTTCGAAACCTTTCGGTTCCCCGAAGCGGTGATCACGACCGAACTGTCGCCGGAACTGCTGACCGATCTGCATCTGACCCGCCGCAAGGAAATCGACCTGCCCTACACCTTCACCCTGCGCGGTGTGACGCTGGAACGGTCGACCGATGTGTCGGTGACACTGATCGACAACGACCGCGTGGTCGTGTCGTCGATCACGCCGATTGCCTTTACGCTCGAAGAGCTTGATCTCGAAGAGGGGCGCAAGAAGCTCGAAGAGGCGGCCAATGTCGACATCACGCCCGTCGGTATCGTCAGCTTCAACTTCGTGTTTGACCGGGCGCAGCAGGGAACACCGCCGGATTTACCTGAGGCCGTGTTCACACCGGCGGCCGTGGCGCTCGAGGACAAGGGCATCATGACCGAAGAAGCCTGTCTGGGTCGTTTCGAGATCCTGTCCAAGACCGGCAATATCTTCTTTCCGTCCGGCAGCACGCGGCTGGACGACCAGAGCCTGCCGCTTCTGGAAAACATCTACGACATCGTGAATCGCTGCCCGTCTTTCCGTCTTGAAATCGCGGGCCACACGGATTCCATCGGCAGTGATCAGCAGAACCAGAGCATCAGTGAACGCCGCGCGGCGTCGGTGGTCAGCTGGCTCACTGACAAGGGCATTCCGCGCGATCGCCTGACTTCGGTGGGATATGGCGAGGCGCGGCCGATCGTGGACAACGATACGCCGGAGAACCGCGCGCGCAACCGCCGGATCGAATTTACCGTGCTGGTGGAATAGGCCGGTCGGCGAAAGCCGGATCGTTCAGACAAACATAAAGGGCACCTGCGAAACAGGTGCCCTTTTCGCTTTGTGCGATGCCGATTTCAGGCAAACGGATCGTCCAGCACCCCGACAAGTGGCATCAGGAACTCTCCGGATGTGGGGTTCAAGGCGGCGTCGTAGAAGCTGTCGATTTGCGCGAGGGCGGCCGTCACGCTTTCGGCAGAACCATTGAAAACTGCCATCGCATTTGCTGCGTTGTCGACATCGGACATGCCCTTGTGAACCGCGAAATAGGCCCCGATATCGGTCTTGGTGGCAAGGTAGGCACGGTCGGCCAATTGCTGGTCGATGAAGTCCTGAGTCGCATCTGCAGGCGGGTCCGCCTTGGCGCCACCCAGTATGCCGAGGATCGCAATGTCCCTGCCGATACCGCCCGTGTCCAACGCGTTGACCCAGAAATCGAACCCGGCCTGATCGGGAATGCGACCCAGAACGTTGTCGTAAATCGTCGCCACCAATTCCGAATTACTGAGGTCGGAAGGGTATGTGGCACGTGTTTCAACCTGATCGACGAACAGTCTGGCCGAATCCGCAAGGCTCACGCCATTCGCAAAAGCGGTACCCCAGAAATTGAGGCCCACCGCGTCCGGTGCCCGGTTGAAATAGGCGATGTAAAGCTCGATGAAGCTTTCGAAATCGGATGCCGACAGACCGGTCGGCCCGCCGAATTGCTGGAGGTTGAACGGGGTTCCCTCAAAGAAGTCCGTATCGAAATCAAGCAGTTCGATCCCGATCAGCGTGTCCAGACCATTGCCGTCGGCGCGCCGATCCTCGATCACGGTGGAACCTGCGGACAGAGTCAGCGTGTAGGCGCTTTGCGCCCCCGAGTAGACCGCCGTGTCGATGCCGGCCCCGCCATTCACGAGGTCGTTGCCGCGTCCACCTTCGAGAACGTCATTGCCGCCTTCACCGACAAGCGAGTCGTTGCCGCCCTGACCTTGGAGCGTGTCATTGTCCGCCCCACCGTTGATCAGTTCCGCCTGATCGCCGCCGCGCACGAAATCGTCGCTCGCCCCGGTGAAAATACGGCTGTCCGTGGCTCCGCCGCCATTCGGGTTCACCCGCGCAACCGTGTCCGGCAGCGTATCGATGATGATGATGTTCTCGCCATCGATCGGGTAATTCGGCCATTGCGCCGCGATCTCGGCAATTGTGGCTGGCTCCTGCGTGTAGTCGACGCTGAACAGCAATTGCCCGTCCAGTGACGATACTTCCATGGCGTCGACCGTGCCGGACAATTGGGAAATCTCGGTTGGTGCGTTCTTCGCGAAGGTTCCGGTAAGCTCGATGTTCAGATTGGTCCCGGTGACGCCTTCAAGAAGGACAACGTTTGTACCGTTGGCGATAACGACAAGTTCGGTATTCGCGTCATTGAGGGCAAAGCTGCCGGGGTTTTCGGACAGGATATTCGGGCGTGTGTAGATATAGGCCGCGCCGCCGGGGATACCGCTCGTATCGGCCAGGTCAACCAGCAGACGGTTCTGCGCGGTGCTTTGCGCAAGAACCGGGGCGGGTCCGTTTTCGGCAGGGTTGCTTGTGTGCCGCGACAATGCACCCGGGTCGAGCCGGAAACCATCGGCGGCATCATAGTCCACCTGGTACCCAAGGTCCTGCATTGCCGCGATGGTCAGCGCGCTGATCGGGTTGTCGGGAACGCCGAAATTGGGTGGTCCGGCTTCGAGCCTGCGCAATTCGACGCGCGATGTCATGAGTTCCTCGTCGAGGACGGCTTCGCTCCAGTATTGGGCGGCAAGACCGCCGTCAGCACCGGTCTCGAGCACGTTCACACCGTTCAGATCGTCCGAGAGCTCCTCGATTTCCCGCAGACCGTTCGGCCCCGTATAGGTCGCGACCCCGTCGATCAGGCGAACCAGTCCGAACTCTTCCCAAAGCGCGCCGAAGCCCAGGGCGCGCCCGATGGTGTTGGCCACGAATTCATCGAGGTTGAGAAGGGTACCGACCTCTTCGGAATTGATCACGATGCGCGAATAGCTCGGCAGCGCAGACGCGCCATCGCGCTGATCGAGAACGCTGGAGATTGCGAGGATCGTCTGTTCCACGCCTTCAAAGCTCAGATCGATGTCCTGCACGGACACCTCGATCAGGATGTCATCGACATAGCCGTAGCCTTCGACAAAGGCATAGGGCAGATCGCCGGTGATGATCTCTTCCCAGCGTTCGACCGCGTCCTCGAAAGCGGACACATAGGCGTTCGGGATATCGTCGGAGGTGAACTCGACGGTGATGTCGAACCGGCCGTCATCAAGCGGCCCCAGATCGTTCAGTTCAACCCGGTACTGACCCGTGGCGTTGGCAAAGCCGCCAGCCGACAGGTAGAAGGTGCCGCCAACGTCGGTGACGAATTGCAATGCGCTGCTGGTGCCGGGTCCGCCATCGTCATTCGCGGTGTTCTGGATCAACACGCCGTTGGCATCGTAGACCCCGTTGAAAAACGGATCGGCCAAGGCGTTGTCACCGTCCACTGGCACCAGGCTGATTTCGTAAAGCCGGTTGGCGGCGAGGCTGACCTCGAACCAATCCTGATCCTGCGCAAAGTCAATACGGCCCGTCGCGGTACTTCCGGGCGCGATGGTGCCGGTGGTGTCGATGTCGGACGCAAAATCGTCCCGTATCCCGATGTCGATGACCTCGACCGCGTAGGTGCCAAGGCCGTCGAACCCGTCCTGCACCGCGATGAAGAAGTCGCCCGCAGATTGCGGGGTGAAATAGGAAATGCTGTCATCCTGGATCAACTGGGTGTTCAGCGTCTGGACCGAGCTGATCGGCGCGCCGGTCAGGGCGCTGGAGGAAAAGACGCCGAGCAGCGATGGATCAAGGAGCGTGCCATTGTTCGACGCCTGCCCGAGGATGTTGATCTGGTAGGTGGTGTTCGACTGCAGCGACACGCGGAACGCATCGATGTCGCCGATGGTTTCGATCTCGCCAGGTGTTCGACCGCCAACGGACACGTTGCCGACGCCTGCGGCGATGCCCGGCAGGAAATCATCGACGAAACCGGTGAACGTCGCGGTCAGGGTGTAATCGCCAATGCTCAGATCCTGCGCGCCTGCAACTTCGATCTGGTAGATGCCATCGGTCGGAACGGTCAGGCCCGTGACCAGAGCGTTGGTGTCGAGACCGCTGTTGTTGTCCGCGCTGCCGGGGACCAGTATCCCGGCGCTTGAGAAGACACCGATGATCTCCGGGTTCGGGTTGGACCCGCCACCGGTCGGAAGCCCCTCGAGCGAGATGTCGTATTCCGCCCCGGCCAGCAGCGTGATGTCGAAACGGTCCCGGTCGCCCGCGCGTTCGATGCTGCCGAGAGCGGGTACATCCACGACGGCTGCGCCGAAGTCATCGGCAAACGGCCCAGGCAAGAAGTCATCCGCTGCCCCGAGAGACAGCACGCTCAGTTCGTAGCCTCCGGTTCCAAAGGGCGTGTGGCTGCCGACCTCGATCTCGTATACGCCGCTTGTCTCGACAAGGAAGGGATCGATCAGGGCATTGCGTCCGGTCCCGCTGTCGTTGTCGGATGACCCGGGCAAGGCGACGTTGAGGCTGTCGTAAATCCCGAAAATCTCGGGATCGGCCAGAGTGCCGCTGGCATTCGATGCCGAGGCCAGTCCGATCGAATACAACTGTCCCGCCTCGAGCGTGACAAGAAACCGGTCGCGGTCCTCGGCCCGTTCGACGCTGCCGATTTCCGGAAAGCCGATGGAGATGCTGCCAAGTTCCAGCGCGGTTTCGCCCGGCAGGTAGTCGTCGGCGAGTGCGCCGAACCGGATTTCCTGTTCCGAAGCGGTGGTCGCGCCGCGTTCGTCGATGACGCTGAACCGGACGATGACGGTCTGACCCGGAGTCGCGGTCGAATCCGTGATCGAGATGTCGCCGTTTTCAAGCAATTCGCCGATGACGGTCGGGCTTTCAAAGGAAAACGGGATCGCGGTGAACGTCTCTTCGCTGCCATCTGCGAAGTTCGTCAGGACATTGCCGATGATTTCCGGGCCGGTGAACGTGTAGTCGATGATCGGGTCGGGAACACCGAAAGGGGCTGAGTTGATGGTGAAGTTTCGGGTGAAGTTGATCGGATCTATCAGCGGCTCTTCCAAGCCCGGGCCGCTCCAAGTGACGGTGCCTTGGATGTTGACCGAAACGGACTCGTCGTCTTCGACAAGCTCATCCAGCAAAGCGGCGAAATTCAACGATTGTGTCGCGCCAAAGGAATAAGAGACCGTGAAGTCCTCACCCTCGATGGCATTCTGCGAGGTCACCAAGACGGAAATCTGCGGGGTTAGGGTGTAATCGTCGATTGAACCCAACTCGCTCAGTATACTGGAGATTTCTGGAGGAATCTCTGTGGAGATCGACAGCGTGATGTCGTCGCCTTCGTTCAAAACCTCGGGTAGGCTGAGGTCAAAGTATTCAAGCGTATAGGTACCACCGCCGGAACTCTGACTAAACGCGTCGCCTACTGAGAAGTAATGAACGCCAGTGTACTCGGCAGTAAAAAGCGCCTGACTATTGAGGCCTTGCCCGCCATCGTCATCACCGCTCCCTTCATACAAAATGCCTTCGTCGTCGTAGACACCTCTAAACAGAGGATCGAAGAGCGTCCCATCGCCAGTTTCCGAACCACGAAGCTGAATTTCGTACTGATGTCCGGCGATAAGGTTGACTTGAAACCAGTCTATATCGTCGCCAAAGGAACCCAAGCCGCCCAGAGACGGAATTCCCGCAGTGGCGTCGCCGTAATTCGCGCCGGGCTCGAAAAAACCGGCATAATCTGGATCTTCTTCCATGGTCGCTTCATCCGTCTGCTAAAATTCAGGCTGTTGAAAAGCCGATTGAAAACGAAGGGCGGGACCTGAAAAAGCTCAGCAGAACTAGAAGACCCCACACTGCCTAAAAACTCGATCCAAGACTTGCGGCGATGGAGCAATGATGCCCATCCTGATACGTCAGTGTTCGGCCCAAACTTACCTTAAGTCAAGCATGGCATGACCTGAACGAACAAAGCCAAAGGCGCGACGGGATGCGATGCATTTAATCGCAGCGTTTCCGTGTGCTGCCGTTGCGGTAGGCTCTCACCCTGACACAGCAGAGTTCGCAAAGATTTGAGTGAAATCCGGGCCTATAGATCCTATGCTGGGGCAAGCCTCGCAAATTTCAGCGAAAGGATCCAAGCCATGAGCTGCCTCGTCCGACTGTTTGTCCTGCCGGTCTTTCTGGTCTTGTCCACCGTCACATTTGCCATGGCCAGCCCCGACCGGGTGGCGCTGGTCATCGGAATGGCGGAGTACGAGGCCGTAACGCCCCTGACCAACACCCGCAACGATGCCGAGGCGCTGGCGGAGACGCTGACCGAAATCGGCTTCGACGTGACCCGCGTCATCGACGTGAGCCTTGCCGAGTTGCGGGCGGTCATGAAGGATTTTTCCTTCCGGTCGGAAACGGCGGATCTCGCGCTGATCTACTTTGCCGGTCACGGGATCGAAGTGCAGGGCGAGAACTTTCTCCTGCCGGTGGACGCGCGGCCGCGGTCGAATGTCGATGTGCAGAACCAGTCGGTGTCGCTCAAGGAATTGCTGGCCGTGGTGGAAAAAGCGCGCGTCATGCGGATCGTCATTCTGGACAGTTGCCGGGACAATCCGCTGGGTGGCAGCATCGACACGAACGCCGTGGTGCAATCGGCGCTGGAGGCAACGGATCAGGCGACGCGCGGGGTAGGTGGTCTTGCGCCGGCCAATCCGGATCGCGGCACGCTTGTGGCCTTTGCCGCCAAGGACGGGCAGGTGGCGCTGGACGGGACGCGGGGCAACAGCCCCTATGCGCGGGCGTTGATGGACAAGATGTCCAAGCCCGGGCTCGAGATCAGTCTGATGTTCCGGCAGGTGCGCGACGCAGTTCTGGCCGAAACGCAGAACCTGCAGGAGCCTTATACCTATGGGTCCCTGACCGGCCAGCCGTTCTACCTGTCCGGGCCACCCGAAGGTGTCGCAGAGGCCGATGTGTCGGAACCAACGAAGTCTTGGTCGAAGCTGCGCCCCGATCAGGAATCGCAACTTCTGGCGCTGGCCAATCTGGGCGACACGCGGTCGATGCTTGGCCTTGCCTATATCCGCCTGAACCCCGAGGACAGCCGCTTTGATCCCGCACAGGCGGTCAGCTTTCTGGAACGTGCCGTCGAACGCGGATCACCCGAAGCGCAGATGGAATTGGCCAAGCTTTACGAGCAGGGCATCGGCGTGGACGTCAACGAGGCCCGTGCTCTCGAGCTGTACCAGGCGGCGGCAGATCAGGGGTTCGCGGATGCGATCAACGATCTGGGCTTCCTGCACTACCAGGGCGGTCTGGGTCTTCGGCCCAATCCCGAAAAGGCGCTGGAGCTGTTCGAGCAGGCGGCAGACCTGCGCCATCCCGAAGCGCAGTTCAACTTTGCCGCCCTGATCGACGACGGGCTGATCCCCGACAAGGGGCCCAAGGATGCGGCGTCGTATCTCTACGCGGCCTTGCGCAGCGGCAGCCAGGATGTGCTGAACCTGCTGCTGGAAAGGCCGACCATGTTCGCCGAGGAAACCCGCCGCGAATTGCAGGCGCAGTTGCAGGCCTTCAACTTCTACGACGGGTCCATCGACGGTGATATCGGCCCCGGTACCAAGCGGGGTATCCGGGCCGCCTATGGTCTGGAATAACGCTCAGGCCGACCGGAGCAGAACCTTGTTCGATCCGACAGCGGCGGCGATGCGCTGGTAGTGGATTGCCCGTGTCGCGTCGGAACTGGCCGAGCGCAACAAAACGGTTTCGGCCTCGGCAAGGACATCACTGGCTTGACGGTTCAACTCGGCGACGCGGGGGGCCTGAACGGCGCGCATGGGCGGCGTCGGTTGGGACTGTCCGGTGTTGTTTCTGATCCGGGCGGTCAGGGCAGGTTTCTGGCGGTCGATATTGCTGCGCACGATATCATCGAGCTTGCGCGCCGTATCCAGAAGCACGTCGCGCGCCTCTTCGTAATCTCCGTTCGCCGGCATCTCTTTGGCCAGTTCGCGGTAGGTGACGGCAAAACAGGCAATCCGGTATTCCTCGTCCATGACGTCGCAGATCTGTTCGCTCTCGTTCAAACGGCGCACGAACAGGTTCGTCTGCTGCGTTGATGCGGCAACCGGCGGACCACTTGGTATTCCCGACACGCGATTGCTGTCCGATGATTCATTGTCCCCGCCGCTGATATTGTCCCCGCCGACCTGAGCATATTGGGGAAAGATCAGTTCGACGGAGCGGACCGTCATGTTCGTGTTGAGGTCTGCGCTCCCGACATCCGGCGTCGAGGCGTGGATCGGGGTCGACAACAATCCGAGAAGCACGGGAAGACCGATAATCTGGGCGGCGGGTTTGCTTGAAATCATGATCCTGACTTTCGGTTTGGTGGAAACGGGCTGTGAAAAAATACTGAGACAACTCGAACAACGGCGAAAAACAGGGATGCAGTCTCCGTTCGATATGCGACCTGCACCCGGCATCGTACGTGACGCAACGGTAAGACGGGATCGGTCGCAAAGCAAGTTTGGCTTTGGAGGGTCGCTCTGCGTGGCGTCACTCGGCGGCTGTCGTCACGAAGAAGTAGACCCATTCGCCTTTGAATGCGGGATCACGGGCGCGGGCGTCACTGACCCGGTCCCGCAGCCAGTCGAGGTAGGGACCGGCGGGTTCGACCAAGGGGCGCACACCGTCATAGAGCGGCACAGAGGACGCAAAGGCAACCGCGATCTCCTGACCGAACGGCGGCCCGATCTCGATATAAAGGCCGGGCTCGCCCGCAGGCAGTGCCGTTTCAGAGCCGATCTGCAGCGCAGATTCGGCAGGTGTCAGCGTCAGGGGCGTGAATTCGTTGGGCAAGAGGTGCACCACATTGCCGTCCGCATCGAAGTAATCGACATAGACATAGGCGTCGTAATCCGCGCCTTGCAGCTCCATGACCAGCGGGTTTCCCGCAGTGTACCGAAACTCGCGCGCATGGGTGCTTTCGCCCAAGAGCAGAGGATTGGTGATCTGGTCCGTCGATTGCGGCAGGCCGACATTGGCGATGCCGGTCAGCGCGCCGCATTGCGGGCGTGGCAGGATCAGAAGGGTGTCGCGGACCAGGATATCCGCGCCCATCTTTGCCTGCATGGCCGCAACGACATCAGCGCGCAGTTCGGGTTCCGGCACGTGGCCGGAGACCTGCAGAGTGTTGTCGGTCGGGTCGAACGCAACCTGCAGGCGCGCGCAGGGAATGGCGCTGAGGGCGCCGGTGATGCCATCGCGCACGTCTGCCGCCGCGCCGCCAAGGTCGCCCGGTTCCATGAAGCTTTGAAAGGCGGACAGCGATACCGGGTCGATGGACCCGTCGCCCGATCCTTCGAAAGCGAGCGCGGCCTTGGCGCGGTCTGCCTTGGGCTGAAGGGGGGGTGTCGTTTCCGTGCCGAGCGGCCTCTGGGCGATGCTCAGGGTCTCGGGGGTTGTCGGGGATGCCACGTCGCTCATCGGTGCAAGTGTTTGCGCTGTTGGTGTTGCGGGCCGGGTCTCGGTCTGGCGCAGCATGGTCGGTTGTTCCGCGTCGAGCGTGGTCGATATGGGCAGAGCGGCAGGGGTGACCGTGGTGATCTGGTCGGTCGGGGCGATCCCGAGCGCCGTGGTTGGCAGAGCGATCCGGGCCTGGGTTACTTCCGCAAGCAGGGATGCCGCTGCGATGGGTTGCGCCGCAATCGCCGCTTGCGGTGCGGCGTCGGCCACGGGTTGTGCGACTGCGGCGCTGCTCTGCGGCGCGGTGACGGCTTGCAGCGCGTCTGCGCTCTCCGTGACGAGCGTAGCCTCTGACCCTTGCGGTGACGCGGCCGCGATGCTCTCGCCTTCTGGCGCACGCGTCGAGGTATCGATGCCGTCGGTCCGGAGGGCTGTGGCGCGGGACGTGGCGATCTGGCCCTGACCCAGTGCCGAGCCGCTTGTGTCTCCGGCCAAGGCCTGATCTGGCTCGGGCGCCGTTTCCCGCGCCGTGCTGCGGTCGACCTGATAGGCGGTCAGTTCAAGCCGGGTTTCGGGAACGGGCTGGTCGGGAATGTCACCTGGACGGGTGGCGAGGTAGATCGCAACGGCCCCGGCACCATGTGCGCTGACCGACGCGCCAAGGGCGAGGGCCCATGTCAGCGCCGGGCGTATCATCGGGCGGGCGGTGCGGTTTCGGGCGTGACGACCAGCACGACATCCCGCGCACCCAGCGTCTCGATCCGGCTCACGAGCGGCAGCACGTGGCGCAGTTCCGTGTCGCGATGCGCGTTGATCCGGACCAGCGTGTCGGATGTTGTGACAAGGCGCGCCGTGATGGCTTGGTCAAGCGCGGCGTCGTCCACGACCAATCCATCCACCGCCAGATCGCCACTGGCCGAGACCGAGACCGTGATCCCGCCCGACGGCATGTCAGCCCCGGTTTCCGTGGTAGGCGGGGTGACGTCAAACGGGGCCGTGGCGTCCATGCGTCCGATCAGCATGAAGAAGACCAGCAGAAAGAAGACCACGTCGATCAGCGCGACGATGGTTTCAGGCGGTTGCCGTGTGACCGGGCGCGCCAGTCTCATTGCGCCACCTCGAGCCGGACGACGCGCAGGCCGGTCACGCCCGCACGGGTGGCCGCGTCCATGACCGAAACGAGCGCCTGCATGTCCGCGGCACCCGAAGGCAGGACCAGAACGCGCAAAGCGGGCGTGTTTTGCAGCCGGTCGCGGAACATCGCCTCGAGCGCTGGCAGGTCCATCCCGACGCCGCGCAGGGTGGGCACACCGTCTGCACCGATCCGGATCAACAGGGGCGCGCCGGTGTCCTGTGTCGTCACGGGTGCTGCGTCCAGCGGATCATCCGCCCGTTTGACCGCCGGGATCATGTCGAGGTTCAGATAGGTCGAGGTCACCATGAAAAAGACCAGCAGGATCAGCATCACGTCGATCAGCGGCACAAGCGAAATCAGCGCCTTGGACGGGGCGGGTCGCCGGATGCCGAATGTGCCGGGGTCCTGCATGCTCCGCCCCTATTTTGACGGCTGATCCGCGATCAGCATGAGTTGCGCAATGGCACCTTCGATCAGCTGCGCGCCGCGTTCCGCGCGTCCCGCCAGAAGCGATGCGCCAACCGCTGCGGGGATCGCGACCAGAAGCCCAGCCGCCGTGGTCAGCAGCGCCTGCCAGATGCCGCCCGCCAGAACCGAGGCGTTGGCCGCGCCTTCTGCCATTTCAAGTTCCTGAAACGATTGTATCATTCCCAGAACCGTGCCCAGAAGCCCCAGCAAGGGCGAGGTCATCGCGATCAGTTCCAGCAGGCGGATATGCCGGGTCATGCGGCTGAGTTCCTCGTTGCCGCGCCGCATCAGTTCGGCCATCAGGGCGCTGCCGGACCGTCCGTTGCCAAGCGCCTTGATCGCAAAGGCCAAAACGCGGTCAGCAGGGGCAGGGCCGCTTTCGGCTGCCCGGCGCGCGTCGTCGATCTTGCCCGCCTCGAAACTGGCCAGCGCCGCGTCCCGGTTGGCCTCACCCTTGGTGACCGGCGACAATTGCACGATCTTGTAAACGATCAGGGCCAGCGAAAACACCGACAGGATCGCCAGCAGAAGAATGATCGGCCCGCCGGTCCCGATATCGGAAAATGCGTCCGGCACGTCACTTCACCAGTGCGGCGTCGGTCTTGCTGCCCAGTTCGAGGAAGGCGAAGCAGTCGGTGTTCTCTTCGTTTTGCGGTTTGCAGACCGGCATGTCGTGCAGAACGATCTCGGAAATGTCCGAACAGGCGATCTCGGGAATGGCGAACAGCTTGAGCGTGGTGCGTTGCACGGGCAGGGGGGCCGCGTCGATGGACAGCAGGCGGTCTATCACGCCGTTGCTGTCGAAAATGGCGAGGCTCATCTCGAAGCCTTCGAAACTCTTGCCTGTGTCGTTGCGAAACAGGAAATAGGCCTGGCATCCGCTTGGCTCGCCCGGTTCGACCTTGTTCAGTTCGACCGACAAGGTACCGGATTGCGCCCATGCACCCGATGTCATCAGGCACAGCGCCACGGCCGAGAGCCTGCTTGGGGTTTTCTTCACATCGACCTCCTGAAATGTCGCCTGTTCTTTCCAGGCGTTCCAATCTGCTGGGTTTGTGTCAGCGTGCTGACGTAAAACGTTGATTCAAAAATACTAAACGTAGTGGGCAAGGGCGGTTGCCGCTGCCCGGAAGTGTCTTCTGTCCTGCCAAGGAAACGCCGAGTCGGTGTTTCGGTCAAGCCCGCTCACCCCTGTGGCACGCATTCAGGACGGATGGATCACAGCCTCATCGACCGCGGCGGGTTTCGAAAAATCTTTGTCCGGCAGTGCGTTTGTGCGAAGGATACATCAGTGCAGGGTGTCGTCGGGCGCACCTGCGCGCCTCGATTTTGAACGCCAAGTCTTTGTTATGATCACTTTTATTGGAGGGTCTTATGCTTGATCGGGTCAAGGGTCCGCACGACGCGCTTGCCGAGTTGCAGGTGTTCCGCGAGACGCTCCGGACGCATGTCGCAGAGGTGACGAAAGAAATCGTCCTGCGGGACAAGATGAACCAAAAGGCTGTCGAAACGCTTTGCGCCCGGATCGACCTCGTGGTCCGCGACTATTCCGGATTTCTCAGGCGGCTCAACACACTGCGCGGCGCCGAGGAGGCCGAGGCCCAAGACCGCGATGCAGTCGTCGACCTGCGCCGGGAATGGGGCATCGCCCATGCGAGAACCAACCTGTTCCAAGTCGAGTTGAACCAGTGGTCGCTGATGAAAGCGCTTGTCGCCAAGCAGGTCGCATCGCGGAAAAAACGTGTGCCGCTATACGAGGCGCGACCCTCGGGTCTTGGCGTGGCGCAATCATCGGCGAGCGACGACGTGTTCGACTGGGTGCATGCCATCCTCAACCCGGAAAGCCAGTCGGATGACGCGTTCCAAAGCGGGTGTTTTCCCGATATCGCCCTGCCCAACAGCCGGTTTCACGAGCATTTGCACGCGGGCTACCGGGTGGTGCTGGCGCAGGGCCGAACCCAGCCGATGCGGTTTCTGGATGTCGGATGCGGCGGCGGGCTCAAGGTGCTGTCGGCGCGGCGCTATTTCACGCGATCCGAGGGGCTGGATTACCAAGACAGCTATGTCGACACGGCGCGCAGTCTGCTCGAACGGGCCAAGGCCGATGACGCGAAGGCGTTCCAGGCAGATGCGCTGACATTCGATGGCTATGGCGATTATGATGTCATCTATTTCTACAGGCCGATCCGGGACGATCAGAAGCTTGTCGAAATGGAGCAGAGGATCGTCGAACTGGTGCGGCCCGGCACGGTTCTGATCGCGCCCTATGTCGGGTTTGAAGCGCGGTTTGCAGGCTTGGGCTGCGGCCGGGTTGCCGGGTCAGTCTATCTGGCCAAGACCTCTCAGAAAGACGCTGACCGGTGGCGGCGCAAGGCCGAACAGACCGGTGTCGCTGTGGTGCATGCCGAAGACGAACGGGTCGCAACCATCTGGACGCCGCTGCTCGAGGCATCGCGCAACTCGGGCTACGATGTCGAACGGTTCAAGCCGCTCATCTGAACCGCCGGGCAGCGGACCTCTCAAAAAAGAAATTTACCCTAGGTCACATTCTAGTGCTGGATTTTTCACAAAGACTTGATAACCTTTAGATAGTTTTGTTGCCCGAACGCGGGCGTATTTAAACATTTTTATTGTTTCGAAGGCTGCCAAGTTGTCAGACATCCTCAAACCCCATGGTGAAACTGCGCCCAGTGGCGAAAATCTGGAGTATGATCCGGATTTCATCGCCATGGAGCTTGCAGGGCAACCCGAGGAAGAGAGACAGGCCGGAAAAGAGATCGTTGAGGGCAGTGATCCCGACTACAAGGATCTCGCCAAGAAAGCACGTGTCGTTCTTGAACGCAGCCATGACCTCCGCGCGGCGGTCTACCTTGCGGACAGTGAATTGCGTCTCAAGGGACTGGTCGGGTTTGCCGAGATCACGGCTTATCTTCGCGGTTGCCTCGAAGAGTATTGGGACACCTGCCACCCGCAGCTTGACGCGGATGACGACAACGATCCGATGATGCGGATCAACGCGGTCAGCGGGTTGGGCGGACGGACGACAATCCTGCGTGGACTGCGGACTGCGGCCCCTCTGACCAACAGCCGGGCTGTCGGACGGATCACCCTGCGCGACATAGAGATCGCAAATGGCGAGGCGCAGCCACGAGAGGACGAAACGCCGAAATCGACGAATGAGATCGACGCGGCCTTTACCGATACACCAACCGAAGACCTTGAGGAGTATTTCCGTTCAGCGACTTCGGCTCTAGAGGATGTGCGCGCCATAGACGCGGTGTTCTATGAAAAAACACCGGGGTTCGGACCAGCGCTGGATGACCTGCAGCGTATGCTGGCCCGGATCGTGAAAGCCCTGTCCGCGCATGTCGAAGCGGACGCTCCCGCGGACACGGCCGAAGCCGAGGGTGCTGCCACGGAGGGCGATCCGCGCCCGGCTGCAAAAAGCGCTGGTGTGCCCGGAGAGATCACGACGCGAGCGGATGTCATCGCGGCTTTGGACCGCATCATGGTCTATTACAAACGGCATGAGCCATCGAGCCCGCTGCCGATCATCCTGAAGCGCGCCAAACGTTTGGTCGGTGCGAGTTTCATGACCATTATCAACGACTTGGCCCCATCTGGCGCAGAAAGCGTCAAGCTTGTCAGCGGGGGAGTGGAGGAAGACGAAGCGACCAGCGACTGACTTGTCGACTGGCAGACGCCGTCGAATTTTGCATCGCGGCCGTGGAGGAAAAGATTTTGAAATTCGAACAACAGACGGGGAAATAATATGTCCAGTTCTCAGAAGTTCATTGCACGAAACCGCGCCCCAAGGGTTCAGATCGAATATGACGTCGAACTCTATGGCTCGGAAAAGAAGGTCCAGCTCCCGTTCGTGATGGGTGTGATGTCGGACCTCGCCGGCAAATCGGAAGTCCCGCAGCCCAATATCGCGGACAGGAAGTTTCTGGAAATCGATGTCGACAATTTTGACGACCGGATGAAGTCGATGAAGCCGCGCGTGGCCTTCACGGTTCCGAACACGCTGACGGGCGAAGGCAACCTGTCGGTCGATGTCACCTTTGAAAGCATGGATGATTTTACTCCGGGTGCGATCGCCAAGCAGGTCGAACCGCTGCGCAAGCTGCTCGAAGCGCGCAACGAGCTGTCCAACCTCATGACCTACATGGACGGCAAGCCCGGCGCGGAAGAACTGATTTCCAAGGCGATGAATGATCCGGCTCTTCTCAAGTCGCTGGCAGCCCAGGCTGCACCAACGGACGGGGACGACGCCGCAAAGGACGAGGGATAAGAGATGGCTGAACAAGCAACAGAAGCACAAGTCGAAGGCGGCGCAACCGAAACCTCCGACTCCGACTTTGCAAGCCTGCTCCAGAAGGAATTCAAGCCGCGCACGGACACAGCGAAATCCGCGGTCGAATCCGCTGTCACGACGCTTGCACAGCAGGCGCTCGAGAACGCGAACCTGATTTCCGAAGACGTCTTGCAATCGCTCGAGGCGATGGTCGCCGAGATCGACCGAAAGCTGTCCGAGCAGATCAACCAGATCATTCACCACGACGAGTACCAGCAACTCGAAAGCGCGTGGCGAGGCTTGCATTTCCTGGTGAACAACACCGAAACCGACGAGATGCTGAAGATCCGGGTGCTTAACATCTCCAAAAAGGATTTGCACAAAACGGTTCGCAAATTCAAAGGCACCGCCTGGGATCAGTCGCCGATCTTCAAAAAGCTCTATGGCGAGGAATTTGACCAGATCGGTGGAGAACCGTATGGCTGCCTGGTCGGTGACTATTACTTCGATCACACCCCCCCCGATGTCGAGCTTTTGGGGGAAATGGCAAAGATCGGTGCCGCTGCACATGCGCCTTTCCTGGCTGCTGCCGCACCGTCGCTGATGAATTTCGAAAGCTGGAGCGAGTTGGCCAATCCGCGCGATCTGACCAAGATTTTCCAGACTCCGGAATATGCCGGTTGGCGCAGCCTGCGCGAAAGCGAAGACAGCAAGTATATCGGTCTTGCAATGCCGAAGTTCCTTGGCCGTCAACCATACGGAGCGAAATCGAACCCGGTCGAGGAATTCGCTTTCGAAGAAGACACTGGGAATGGCGATTCCGACAAGTTTGCATGGGTGAACGCCGCCTATGGCATGGCGTTCAACATCAACCGGTCATTCAAGAAATATGGCTGGTGTAGCCGTATCCGGGGTGTTGAATCGGGTGGCACGCTCGAAGGGTTGCCAACCCACACCTTTCCGACCGATGACGGCGGTGTCGACATGAAGTGTCCCACCGAGGTCACGATTGGGGACCGCCGCGAGGCGGAACTGGCCAAGGCGGGGCTGATGCCGCTCTTGCACCGCAAGAACACCGACAACGCGTCCTTCATTGGCGCGCAGTCCCTGCACAAGCCAGCGGTCTATGATGACCCGGATGCGACGGCGAACGCCAACCTGAGCGCCCGGCTTCCGTATCTGTTCGCCACATGCCGCTTTGCACATTACCTGAAATGCATGGTGCGTGACAAAGTCGGATCGTTCAAAGAGCGCGCCGACATGGAGCGGTGGTTGAACAGCTGGATTCTCCAATACGTCGATGGAAGCCCGGGCAGTTCCAGCGAACGCACCAAGTCCGAAAAACCGTTGGCGGCAGCCGAAGTCAAGGTTCAGGCGGACCCGGAAAACCCTGGGTACTACAAGTCGCAATTTTTCCTCAGACCGCATTACCAGCTGGAAGGCCTGTCCGTATCACTGCGGCTGGTGTCCAAGCTGCCTTCTGAGAAGGCGTAAATCCATAAGCCGCGGCGGGTGCATCGCCGCGGACCATTTATCTGACCCAAGCGGCAAAAGCTGCGAAACATTAAGAAAGGAAGACCGTCATGGCTGTTGACATGTTTCTCATTATCGAAGGCGAAATCGAAGGCGAATCAAAGGATAAAACCCATGCGAATGCCATTGATGTGCTTGCCTGGTCCTGGGGATTGAGTCAGTCTGGCACGTTCCACACGGGTGGTGGCGGCGGCGCCGGGAAGGCGAATTTTCAGGATATCAGCGTCACCAAATGGGTCGACAACGCGTCGGCCGAATTGATGAAGTACTGTGCTAATGGCGACCACTTCGAATCTGCCAAGCTGATCGTGCGCAAGGCTGGTAAGACCCCGCTCGAATACATCGTCATCGAAATGACGAAGGTCATGATCACGTCGGTCTCGACCGGTGGATCGGGCGGTGAAGAGCAGTTGACCGAGAACATTTCGCTCAATTTCGCGCAAGTCAAGTATTCCTACCAGAAACAGAAGGACGACGGCACCGGCGAGGCAGCCAAGGAATTCCCCTGGAACATCGAGGCGAACGCAGAAAGCTGATCCGCTTGCTTCGAACGTCGTCGCAGACTTCCTGCGGCGACAGCCTGAAATCACACAAACTGGAGCTCGCCTGTGCAGAATACCGCGACAGACCTACTCAAGGCCGGGGACCTGTCCGGCGCATTGGCGAGCTTGCAAGACAGCGTTCGGGCCAAGCCGGACGACGCGAAACTCAGGATTTTCCTGTTCCAGTTGCTTTGCGTCATGGGCGACTGGAAACGCGCCGTGGCGCAACTCAAGTTGTCGGCACAGCTTGATGCCGCGGCCTTGCCGATGGCCCAGACCTACCGCGAGGCCATCATCTGCGAGGTGTTCCGCGAAAAGGTGTTTGCCGGTGACAAGGATCCGCTGATCTTTGGCGAACCGCAGGATTGGGTGGCGCTTCTGGCGCAGGGTCTCAAGGCGCTGGCGCAGGGCAACCCCGATCGCGCCGCCGATCTGCGCGCGCAGGCGTTCGACAAGGCGCCGACAACGTCAGGCAGTCTTGATGAACAGGATTTCGAATGGATCGCCGATGCCGACATGCGGCTGGGTCCGGTTCTGGAAATCATCATCAACGGCAAGTATTTCTGGATGCCGTTCAACGTGTTGTCGAGCCTCAGGCTCGACCCGCCGCAGGATCTGCGCGACACGGTCTGGACCGCCGCCAACCTCACCTTGAAGAACGGTGGCGAACTGGTCGGGCTGATCCCGACCCGCTATGCCGGGACCGCCGAGCGCGGCAATGACAGCATGAAACTGTCCCGCGTCACCGAATGGGAAGACCTTGGCAGCGACACATTTGCCGGTTTGGGGCAACGTCTGCTGGCGACGGACACGAGCGAGGTGTCGTTGATGGACACGCGCAATTTCCAGTTTGCCCCGGTGTCGGCCGATACCGAAGGCGAGGTCGGGGTAGATGGCTGACCGAACACTGACAGAGCGGCTGCAGCCGTCCATCCTTGACCGCCTCACCGATGACAATCCCGAGAAGACGTCGGAACATGCCTCAGACCGCGTGATCGACATTCGCAGACTCAGAGAAATCATCCAGCGCGATCTGGCCTGGCTGTTGAACACCGGCAATCTCGAGTCGACGCTGGACGCGGAACGCTATCCCAATGTTGTTCGCTCGGTCGTGAATTACGGCGTGCCGGACTCGACCGGGGATTTCGCCAACAAGCAGCGCGCCGCCAACGTGCGGGATGCGATCCGCCGCGCGGTCGAACTGTTCGAGCCGCGTCTGATCAACGGGACACTCAACGTGGTCAGCCGGACTGCGGACGAAAAGCGCGAATCCGTGATCGTGTTCGACATCATCGCCGATATGTGGGCCGAACCGGTTCCGACCGAGCTCTACCTGCGCAGTCAGTTCGACACCACGACCGGGCACGTCTCGCTCGAGTACGGTGGGTGATCGGCTGTGGATACGAGGCTGCTCAGACATTACGAAACCGAACTTGCCTTCCTGCGCGAGATGGGTGCCGAATTTGCCCAGAGCTATCCCAAGATCGCGTCACGCCTCGGCATGGACGGGCTGGAGATCCTTGATCCGTATGTCGAGCGTCTGCTGGAAGGGACGGCGTTCCTCACGGCGCGGGTGCAGCTTGAACTTGAACTGCAATACCCGAATTTCACCAATCACCTGCTGGACGTGGTGTTCCCGCATTTCCTTGCGCCCACCCCGTCGATGATGGTTGCCGAACTGACGCCGGATATGGAAAACGCCGATCTGGCAGCGGGATATACCTTGCCCCGGTTGACCGTGCTGCGGTCAAAGCCGGTGCCGGGCGCGCAGAAAGCCTGCCAGTTCCGCACCGCCAGCGACCTGGACCTCTGGCCGGTCACGGTGTCCGAGGCGGAATATATCGACGGCAGGGGCGCGCTGGTCGCGGCGGGCGTGGCCAGGGACCCCAAGGCGCGGGCGGCTGTCCGGTTGCGATTGACCCGGCACGGTGGCCTGCCGATTGCGGAACTGCCGCTGGATCATCTGACTTTCTTTCTGGGCGGGCAGGTCAGCACAAGCTGGACATTGTTCGAAATGCTCTGCGCCAAGCCTGCGATGGCGGTGGCGCGGTCGGTCGACCGGCGGGACGATTGGGTGGTCGCGCTCGATCCGCCCGTGCAGCCGCGCGGGCTTGATCCGGCAGAGGCGCTTTTGCCGACGCCGCGCCCATCCTTTGACGGCTACCGCCTGTTGCAGGAATATTTCGCGATGCCGGAACGCAATCTTTTTGTCGAGGTGTCGGGTCTGGCCCCTGCTTTGGAGCGCACGACCGCGGACAGCATGGATCTCTACCTGCTCCTGCGTGACAACAAGGCCGAGATCGCGCCGAACGTGACACCCGAAGCGTTCAAGCTGCATTGCGTGCCCGCGATCAACCTCTTTCCCAAACGCTGCGACCGGGTGCCTGTTTCTCGTCGCGAGACCGAACACCACGTCGTGCCAGACCGCACGGCGCCCAAGGATTTCGAGGTCTACGCGATCACCAGTGTCGTGGGCATCCGCAAGGAGGGCAAGGACGACATACCCCTCAAGGCGTTCTATTCATCCGACGAATTCACCGCGGCAGGCGGCGGTGGGTCGGCGTATTACACCCACACGCGGCACCTGCGTCAGCGCAGCGAAAGCGAAGCCTTGCGCGGGGTGCGCACCAACTACCTGGGGTCCGAAAGCTACCTGTCGGTCGTCGATGCAAACCAGGCGCCGTATCCCGGCGACATGGGGCAATTGGCGGTGCAAGCCATGGTGAGCAACCGAGATCTGCCGATGCTCCTGCCCACCGGTGTGGACAATGTGTTCCATCTTCCCGATGGCGGGCCGGTCGCCACCATTCGCACCCTGATCGGGCCGACCAAGCCGCGTCCCTGCATCGCGCAGGGCGACGCGGCATGGCGTGCTGTCAGCCACCTGAGCCTGAACTACCTGTCGATCTCGGATGAAACCGATGCGCCGGGTGGCGGTGCGGCGGCGCTGCGCGAGCTTGTGGGGCTCTATACGCCGGTTGGTGACAGCGCGATGGAACGTCAGCTTGAGGGCATCATTTCGGTCACCACCCGCCCCATCGTGCGGCGCATCAGTGACGGCGTCCTGTCCACCGCGGTGCGCGGGCTCGAGATCACCATGCTGCTCGACGAGAGCCTGTTCGAAGGCAGTTCGATCTACACGATGGGATCGGTGCTCGAACGGTTCTTCCGCAAGTATTCGACGATCAACAGTTTCACGGAAACGGTCCTGAAAACCCAGCAAAGAGGAGAGATCGCGCGATGGTCACCAAGGATGGGGACAAACCGCGTGATCTGACTCACTACGAGCAGCTGGTCCGCGATCCCAAGTCCCACCACATCTTCTTCGCGATGCGTGTCCTCGAGGCGCATTTCGACGAACAGCCCCGTCTTGGCACGGCCCGTCGGCCCCGGCAGGAGAAGGTGCGCTTTGGGCAGGAGCCCCAGCTGGCCTTTCCGAAAACCACCATCCATGCGTTCGATCCGCAGACAGCGACCGCGCCCGCCAAGCTCAGGAACCTGTTTTTCGGGCTCTACGGCGCGCATGGCCCCTTGCCGCTGCACCTGACCGAATACGCACGGGGTCGCAAGTCGAACCACAAGGACGGCACGCTTGTCGCCTTCACTGACATGCTGATGCACCGGTTGATGGAACTGCTGTACCGCGCATGGGTCCGGGGCCAGCCTGCACCGGCCTTCGACCGCGGCGCCAATACCGAAACGGAAAACAAGATCGCGGCGCTGGGCGGGTATATGGGCGAGCACATGCGCGACCGTGACGCCATGCCCGACCTTGCCAAACGCCATTTCGCCGGTCTCTTGTCTGCCGCGCCCAAGAATGCCGAAGGGCTGGTGTCGATCCTCAAGGGGTTTTTCGACGCGCCGGTGAGCCTCGAAGAATTCATCGGGGAATGGCTGGTGCTGGAACCGGATGACCGCTGGCAATTGGGGGGGCAGGGCGGGCTGGGCCATACCACCTGCATCGGTGAACGGGTCTGGTCACATTCGTCCAAGTTCCGCCTGCGGGTCGGACCACTGAGCCTCGAGGAATACAAACGGTTCCTTCCCGGCACGCCCGCGCTGGCGCGGTTCCGCGCGATTGTGCGCAATTACGTGGGCGATCAGCTGGACTGGGATGTGAACCTTGTCCTGCGTGGACAGGATGTGCCGCAAGCGCAGTTGGGCGCGGGCACGCAACTGGGTCTGACCAGCTGGATCGGATCCGAAGACCACCCGGACGACGTTGCAGATTTATACATGACACCTTTGACAGACGTTCCATTGAAAGACGCCCTGGCGGCTTAGAAGAAACCATTTCGCGATATGCGAAGGAGAGTGAATTATGACCGAGATCAGCCGCGTTGCCCTGTTCGGCAAGCTCAACAAAGTCGGATATCAGGCCGTCGAAGGCGCAACGGTGTTCTGCAAGATGCGGGGCAACCCGTATGTCGAGATCATCCATTGGCTGGCCCAGCTTGTTCAGGTCGACAATTCCGACGTGCAGAAGATCATCCAGCACTACGATCTCGACCCGGCCAAGCTGTCGGCGGACATGACGCGCGCGCTGGATGCCTTGCCGCGCGGGGCAAGCTCGATCTCGGACCTCAGTTCTCACCTTCAGGACTCTATGGAGCGGGCGTGGGTCTATGGATCGCTGCTCTACAATTCCAATCAGGTGCGCACGGGTCACCTGATCCTCGGGATGCTCAAGACGCCGGAATTGCGGTCGATCCTGATGAACATTTCCAAGGAGTTTGCCAAGATCGGCGCCGATGACCTGTCGGACAGTTTCCACAAGGTCACGGATGGCTCGGTCGAGGACAGCCTGCGCCCGCAAGACGGATCGCAAACCGGCGGCGGTGCCGTGCCGGGCGAAGCCTCGGGCGCGATGGCGCCGGGTGCCATGGGCAAGCAGGAGGCGCTGAAACAGTTCTGCACCGACCTGACCGAACAGGCCCGCAACGGCGAGATCGACCCCATCGTGGGCCGGGACGAGGAAATCCGCCAGATCGTCGATGTGCTGATGCGCCGGCGCCAGAACAACCCGATCCTGACCGGCGAGGCCGGGGTCGGCAAGACCGCCGTGGTCGAAGGCTTTGCCCTGCGGATCGCGCGCGGCGACGTGCCGCCCGCGCTGCGCGAGGCGCGGTTGCTGGCGCTCGACGTGGGGCTGTTGCAGGCGGGTGCGTCGATGAAAGGCGAGTTCGAAAACCGTCTGCGGCAGGTGATCGACGAGGTTCAGGCCTCGACCGTGCCGATCATCATGTTCGTCGATGAAACACATACGCTTGTCGGGGCAGGGGGCGCTGCCGGGACCGGGGATGCGGCCAACCTGCTCAAGCCCGCCTTGGCGCGTGGCACTTTGCGCACCATCGGGGCCACGACCTGGGCGGAATACAAGAAACATATCGAGAAGGACCCGGCGCTCACCCGGCGCTTCCAGGTGGTGCAGGTCGAGGAACCGAGCATCCCCAAGGCGATCATGATGATGCGCGGCATCGCGTCGATGCTGGAAAACCACCACAAGGTGCAGGTGCTCGACGAAGGCATCGAAGCGGCGGTGTCGCTGTCCGCGCGCTATATCCCGGCGCGGCAATTGCCCGACAAGTCGGTCAGCGTTCTGGACACGGCCTGTGCCCGCGTTGCCGTCAGCCAGCACGCGGTGCCCGCCGAGGTGGATGACAGCCGCAAGCGGATCGACGCGCTGACGACCGAACTGGAAATCATCGGCCGCGACGAGACCGCAGGCATGGACATCGGCGCCCGCCGCGAGACCATTCAGGCGCTCAAGGAAGAGGAAGAAGCGCGACTGGCCGAACTTGACAAGCGCTGGGATGCCGAAAAGACAGTCGTGACCACGATCCTCGCTCTGCGCGCCAAGCTGCGCGAAGGCGGTGCACCCGTCGACACACCCGATGCGGCAGGCGAGGAAGCGGCCAAGAAAAGCCCGATGACCGCCGAGGAACGGGCCGAACTGCTGACGCAGCTGCGGGCCAAGAACAAGGAACTGACCGACCTGCAGGGCGAAAACCCGTTGATCCTGCCCATTGTCGATGCACAGGCCGTGGCCAGCGTCGTCGGTGACTGGACCGGCATTCCCGTGGGCCGCATGGTCAGTGACGAGCTGGAAACCGTGCTGAACCTCAAGGATCATCTGGCCAAGCGTGTCATCGGCCAGGATCACGCGATGGAGATGATCGCCAAGCGCATCCAGACCAGTCGCGCGGCCCTCGACAACCCGAACAAGCCGATCGGGGTTTTCCTGCTCGCGGGCACCAGCGGTGTCGGCAAGACCGAAACCGCGCTGGCACTGGCCGAGGTGCTCTATGGCGGGGAACAGAATGTCATCACGATCAACATGTCCGAATACCAGGAATCGCATACTGTCAGCAGCCTGAAAGGCGCGCCTCCGGGCTATGTCGGTTATGGCGAGGGGGGCGTCTTGACCGAGGCGGTGCGGCGCAAGCCCTATTCCGTGGTCCTTCTGGACGAGGTCGAAAAGGCGCATCCAGATGTGCACGAGGTGTTTTTCCAGGTCTTTGACAAAGGCGTCATGGAAGACGGCGAGGGCAGGGTGATCGATTTCAAGAACACGCTGATCCTTCTGACCTCGAATGCCGGATCGGACTTGATCATGGACATGTGTTCCGATCCCGACCTGATGCCCGAACCCGAAGGCATCGCCAAGGCGCTGCGCGATCCGCTGCTCAAGATCTTCCCGGCGGCACTCTTGGGGCGTCTTGTGACGATCCCCTATTATCCGCTGAACCCTGACATGATCGGCAAGATCACCCGTCTTCAGCTCAACCGCATCAAGAAGCGCGTGACCGAGGCGCATGGCGTGCCGTTCGACTACACCGATGCCGTCGTCGATACGATCGTGTCCCGCTGCCAGGAGCTTGAATCCGGGGGCCGGATGATCGACGCGATTGTCACGAACACGATGTTGCCCGACATTTCTGGCGAATTCCTGCGCCGCATGATGGAAGGCAAGACCGTCAGCAAGGTGGCCATCGACGTCAAGGATGGTGAGTTCACCTATGCGTTCGATTGATGCCGATGCACGTGGCACAGTACCGGGGCTTTCTGACAGACCATTGGCCAGCCCCGGCTTTGTGCGTTAGGCTTTGACGGAACGGAAGGAGCGACCGAGATGTTCAAGAAGCCCGATCCTTCGAACTTTCCCTTGCGTCTCGAAGGGACGCCCGAGGTCAAGAAGCTGCTGCCGATTTCCGCAAAGGTGACCGAACGGATCAGCCGGATCCCGACGATCGAGGTGCATTTCTACAGCGAGAACGAAGATTTGCCGCTGGAGGATATCGTCGGCAAGAGCATGCATCTGCTTGCGGTCAGCGAGGATGGTTCCAGCAAGCGCTGGTTCCGCGGAACCTGCGTGTCAGCCGAATTTGTGGCACTTCTGGATGTGGGCGGCCACTTCAAGGCCGAGGTGCGCCCGTGGCTCTGGTTCCTGACCCGGCGCACGGACCTGCGGATTTACCAGAATATGAAAGTGGTCGAGATCATCCAGTCGGTCCTTCAGGAGTACGGCTTTTCCGGCAATCTCAAGCTCAAGCTGTCGCACACCTATGAGACCCGCGAGTATTGCGTCCAGTACCGGGAAACCGACCTCGATTTCATTGATCGGCTGATGCAGGAAGAGGGCATCTACTACTATTTCAACCATACGCCGGACACCGAAGAGATGGTTCTGATCGACGACATGGGCAAGCATGTCGATATTGCGGCTCCGTCCACGCTCAAATACCGCGACTACTCCATGCGCTCCACGAACGAGACTTCCGAGCCGTTTGTCTTTTCCTGGAGCGGTCAGGAGAAGGTGCGCAGCGCCAAGGTGGTGCTCGAGGATTACAACTTCACGAATTCGACGGCGACGCTGACCTCGGAAAACCGGACGACGCGAAAGAAACATTACCTCGAGGACGCGCACGAGCGGTACGATTATCCCGGACATTTCCGCGAGGCCGGATTGGGAGAACATCGCGCGCGCGTCCGCATGGAGGCCGAGGCGGTGGCACAGCACACCGTGTCGGGGGTCTCGGACGCCATCAACATGGCGGTGGGCTGCCTGTTCAAGATCGAGGACCTGCCGCGCACCAAGGGGGAGCCGAAAGAGGTGCTGCTGCTCGAATGCGCGCATGAGATCGTGCAACTCGAGGCGTTCCACGAGGATTTTTTCGATGGTGCCGCCAAACTCGCCGAAGCGACCGGTGTGTCGCCCGACACCAAGGAACCGCACCTTGTCCGGTTCGTGGCGATGGACGCGGCGAACACGCAATACCGTGCGCCGTTCCGGACACCATGGCCCACGGTCGGCGGTATCCACACCGCCATCGTGACCGGTCCGAAGAAAGAGGAAATTCACACCGATGAATATGGTCGGATCAAGGTGCAGTTTCACTGGGATCGCGACGGCAAGGAGGATGACAATACCACCTGCTGGGTCCGCACCATGATGCCGTGGACCGGCAAGAACTGGGGGGTGATCGCTATTCCCCGGATCGGGCAGGAGGTTGTCATCAGCTTCGAGGAGGGCGATCCCGACAGGCCCGTCTGCATCGGCATGCTCTACAACGACAAGACGATGCCGCCTTATACCTTGCCAGAGAACAAGACACAGTCGGGCGTCAAGACCAACAGCACCAAGGGCGGCGGCGGGTTCAACGAGCTGATGTTCGAGGACAAGAAGGGCGAAGAGCTTGTGCGGTTCCAGTCGGAAAAGGATTACGAACAGATCGTCCACAACGACGCCACGATCACCGTGGGGCTGGACAAGAAAAGCCCCGGCAGCCTGAGCACGACAGTGCACAAGGATCTGTCCGAAACGGTCAATACCGGTGACCACAGCACCGTGGTCGAACAGGGCGACCTGAGCATCGACGTCGATATGGGCAAGATCACCGTCACGGCGATGAAATCCATCGAATTGAAGTGCGGTGGGTCCACGATCAAGATGGACCCGCAGTCGATCGAGATAAAGAGCCCGACAATCACCGTTCAGGCCGACATGAAGGCCGATGTGAAAAGCCCGATGACCACAGTGAGTGGTGACATGATGCTGACGCTCAAGGGTGGCGTCGTGATGATCAACTAGGGGGACACATCATGGCAGGCCGTTTCAGCAAGCTGACCAAAATCCCCACCGATCCGGCAGCCAAGCTTTTGGCGCAAGGAAACGTGAAGCTGGAAACCCAATTGGACGCACCGGCAAGCGCGTCGGTCGAAGCTGTGCTGATCGAACTCGATGCCAAAGGGGCCAATGTTGACCTGCTGCGCCTTCTGTCCATCGCCTTGCCGCCGCGCGAACGGGTCTGGTGGGCGTGCCTTGCTGCCCGCGATATCGTTGGATTGGGAGTGGAGAACGAAACCCCTTCCTTGAAGACTGCCGAAGCATGGGTGTTCCGCCCTAGTGACGAAGCACGTGACAGCGCCATTGCCAGTATGGAACATGCCGACAAAGACGATGTAACCGTCCATTGCGCGATGGCGGTCATGTATTGCGATGGCACTCTGGGCACTGGCGACATGGCGCAGCTCCCCGCACCGCCGGGCGGGTCGTCAATTGCTGCCTTTGCCATGAATGTGGAAGCGATTTCGACGCGAACGGACGATTTCGACGCATATATTCAAGAGCTTATTGACCGCGCTGTCGATATCGGACGAGGTGGCAACGGGAAGCGCAAGGAACAGGAAGGGGGCACCTAGATGCCAGGACCTCCGCAGGCCAGATTGCTTGATTTTCATGCGTGCTTTACACCCGGCCCGCCCCCGGCGCCGCCCGTCCCGATACCGGTTCCGGGTATCCCGATTATTCCGCCGTGCTGCGTCACTGTTATTGTCGGCAAGTTTCCGGCGGCTCGGATACTGGACATGACCAACCCCGCCTTTCCGCATCCGATCATCAAGGGATCGACCACCGTGCTGATCGGCAAGATGCCCGCAGCCCGGATCGGGGATAGCGTTGCTTGTGGCGGCGTGATCATGAAGGGTGAATTTACCGTGCTTGTAGGAGGCTGACCGCCAGTGATGACGGTGACACTGAAATTTCAATCCTCCGGTATGGTGCCGGGCGATGGGCGTCCGGTGCAGATGAAGGGTGGCAGCCTGACCGTGGGGCGTGGTCCGGGCAATGACCTCGTGCTGCCCGATCCGGACCGCATGTTGTCGAAAAGCCATTTTGTCATCGAAGATCACAACGGCAAGATCGTGATTGTCGACTTCTCGACCAACGGGACCTTCCTCAATTATTCCAAGGCACCGTTGGGCCGCGCACCGACGACGCTCAACAATGGGGATGTTCTTTCGGCGGGGGGGTATGAATTGGTGGTCGAGATCGGGCAGGAACTGGCTGATCTGGATGACCTGATGCCGCGCAAGCAGGAACAGACCGGACTGTCCCACGGCAATGCCGACAATGCCCCTGATCCTTTGGCGATGCTCGATGATCCCGGGCAGGGCGGTGATTTCCTTGACGATCTGCTGGGCGCAGAAGGCGGACCAACCGGGCCAAAGAACCTCGGGGCCTCCGACCCGATCGACGATCTTCTGCCGCCGCTCGGCGAGGAAGAAGACCCGTTCTTCCAGAAACCCATGGATGGCCGTGAAGGTGAAGGCGCATCGCTGCCGATGCACAACCCCTCGGTGTCGGACAGTTTCGCCCCCTCCGGCAAAAGCAGCCCCGGCCTGATCCCGGATGACTGGGACGATTTCCTTGCCCCGACCGATGACGAGATCCCGGCCAAGGAAGAAACACCGCCCCCCGCGCCCGAGCCTGTCGCGCCGCTCATCCCCGAAGAACCCCTGACGCAGGAACCCGCGCCGACACCCCCTTCGGACCCGGTGCCGCAAGCACCTCCCGCCGGTTCAGGTGGAGATCAATCCGCCGCCCGCGCCTTTGTCGCGGCGCTGGATGTCGAGGATCTGGTGATCGACGATGCCGATCTGGAACGCAGCATGACGCGCATGGGCCGCGTGATGCGCATGATGATCGTCGGGCTGCGGGAAATCCTGATGACCCGGACCTCGATCAAGTCCGAATTCCGCATTGACCAGACCATGATCGCCTCTGGCGGAAACAACCCGCTCAAGTTCTCGCTCAGCGAGGATGACGCGGTCATGGCCTTGGTCAAACCCAAGGCCAAGGGATACCTGAGTTCCGAAACCGCGACCGAACAGGCGTTGGGTGACATCAAGGCGCACGAGATCGCGATGGTCACCGGAATGGAAGCCGCGATCAAGGGTGTGCTTGCCAAGCTTGATCCCGAAGTGCTTGCAGGACAGATTGAGACATCCACCGCGATTGGAAGTATGTTTAAAGGTAAGAAGGCCCGGTATTGGGAAGTATACGAAAAGATGTACGCCCAGATTTCCGATCAGGCCGAAAATGATTTTCACGAACTGTTCAGCCGCGAATTCGCGCGCGCCTACAAGGAACAGCTCGAAAAGTTAAAATAAGCGCGTTCGCGCGCCAAGGTGACGGGAGTGAATTAACGTGTCCTGGGACAACAAGGTGCTGTGGACGGAGGGGCTGTTTCTGCAGCCGCACCATTTCCAGCAAGCAGACCGTTACACCGAAGCGCTGGTTGCAGGGCTGGCGCGCCGTGTGACGCCCTATGCCTGGGGCTTCAGCGAGCTCGAGATCGACGACGAAGCGCTCAAGATCGGGAAATTCGCCGTGAAATCCTGTGCCGGGCTGACGCAGGATGGCACCGTCTTCCGTGTGCCGCAGGCCGAAAACCACCCGCCCTCGCTCGAGGTGCCGGACAACATCAAGGATTGCGTTGTCGTTCTGACCATCCCGCAGCGGCGTCAGGGTGCCACCGAGGTCGATCTGACCGAAAGCGGCAATTCGGCCAGCCGTCTGAAACCCGCCGAGATCGAGATAACCGATGTGACCGGCGCAGTCGGCAAAGGGGTGACCATCGGCGTCGGCAAGCTGCGCCTGCAATTCGCGCTCGAGGTGGATGACCTCGCCGACATGCTGGTGATCCCGATTGCCCGCATCATCGAAGTGCGCCCCGACAAGGAAATCCTGCTCGACCGTGCTTTCATTCCCAGTTGCGTCGATATCCGCGCTGCCCCGACGCTTGCGGGCTTCGTGAGCGAGCTTGAAGGGCTGCTGTCACATCGCATGACCGCCCTTGCCGGGCGTCTGTCGGAAAGCGGGCCCGCACGCGGCACGGCGGATATTTCAGATTTCCTTCTCCTGATGACGGTGAACAAGGCGTTGCCGCTTTTCCGGCATTTCACCCATATCGAAAACGTCCACCCCGAGACCGTGTACCGCGCCTGCATCACGCTGGCGGGCGAACTGGCCTCCTTCATGGCGGAAAACAAGGAAGCGCCCAAGCTTCCGCCGTACAAGCACGACAACCAACCGGCGACCTTCCTCCCGGTGTTCCGCATCCTGCGCCAATACCTGAGCGCCGTTCTGGAACAATCGGCGGTGCTGATCGCGCTGGAAGAACGCAAATACGGCATCAGCGTCGGTCTCATCGCCGATCGCAAGCTGCTGTCCACTGCGGGCTTTGTCCTTGCGGTCAAGGCCGAGGTTCCGGCCGAGGACATCCGCCGTCATTTCGCGGGCCAGTCCAAGATCGGACCGGTCGAAGAAATTCGGCAATTGGTCAACTCCGCCCTGCCGGGCATCACATTGAGACCCCTGCCAGTGGCCCCGCGCCAGGTGCCATATCAGGCAGGAAAAGTGTATTTTGAACTCGACGCCGACAGTCCGTATTGGGGCAAGATGACGACATCCGGCGGCATCGCCGTGCATGTGTCAGGTCAGTACCCCGGACTTGATATGGAGCTGTGGGCGATCCGAAATAGTTAACGAGAGGCTGCTGCGATGTCTGACGAAGACCCGTTTGCCGAACCGGATGACACGGACAGAACCGTCATCAAGCCCAATCCGGGAGGCCGGCGCACGGCCGCGCAGGTGCCACCGCAACCGACACAGGCGCAACCCGCAGCGCCGCAATACGCGCCGCCCGATCCGCCCGCCGCGCCGCTGGACACGTTCGGCATTCCCGCCGCCGCAAGCCTGCAAGATGCCACTGCACAGCGCGCGCAGCAGCAGGAGGTCGAGCCGGTTCTGACCGGCATGAACCGGCTGAATGCCTGCGCGGCCCCGCTGTTTTCCCTGATCAGCCGCATCCGCAACCGCGCGCAGCACATGGATGCCGACAAGCTGCGCCAATCCGTGGTCTCCGAGGTGCGGGCGTTCGAGAACCGCGCGCTTCAGGCGGGGATTGCTGCGCAAACGGTCAAGGCCGCACGCTATTCGCTGTGTGCGACGCTCGATGACGTGGTTCTGAACACGCCGTGGGGCGGGCAGTCCAACTGGGGCCTGCAATCCATGGTGGGCACGTTCCACCGCGAAACCGTCGGTGGCGACCGCTTCTACGATCTGCTGGCGCGGCTGGAAAAGGAACCCGCCAACAATATCGACCTGCTGGAATTCATGTACATGTGCATGTCGCTCGGCTTTGAGGGGCGGCTGCGTGTCGAACAGGGCGGGCCGGACAAGCACACACGCATCCGCGCCGGGCTGGCGTCGGTCATCCGCGCGCAACGCGGCGCGATGGAGCGGGACCTGTCACCCAACTGGAAGGGTGTGGAAAAACCCTACCGCGCCCTGTCGGCGTGGAAACCGGTCTGGATCGCGCTGGGCGTCACCGGACTGTTGCTGATCAGCGAATTCGCCAGTCTCAGCTATGTGCTGTCGAACCGGACGGAAAACCTGATAGGGCAGTTGTCGATCATCGAAGCGGGTCCAGTGGCCGAGCTTGAACGCCGCGCGCCGCCACCGCCCCCTCCGCCCCCGGTCGACGCGCAAGCTGTTCAGCTTGAAAAATTTGCAACCTTCCTGAAACCCGAAATCGACGAAGGTCTGGTCAACGTGTTCGGCAAGGGCAACACGCTGGTGATCCGCATTGCCGGGTCGGGCATGTTCGGGTCCGGGTCCGACGCGTTGGTCGACAAGTTCCGTGGTTCCATCGACCGCGTCGCGCAGGCGCTGAACGACGAGCCGGGCAAGGTGATCGTGGTAGGCCATTCCGACAACGTGCCGATCCGGTCGTCGCGGTTTCCCTCCAACATGCACCTGTCCCTCGCACGGGCGAAATCGGTGATGAACAAGATGGCTGACGCGATTGACGACGATTCAAGGCTGAGCGCCGAGGGCCGCGCCGATGCCGAACCCATTGCAGATAATGGCACCGCCGAAGGAAGGGCCACGAACCGCCGTATCGAAGTGGTTCTGGTACGGGAGAACGAGGCATGAAGGTCTTGCGGTTCTTTACATCGATCTATTTCGGCCTGTTCTTCGCGGCGTTCGTCCTGTCGCTTCTGGTCTGGTATCTCGGGCCGCTGATCGGGAATGATCAGGTCCGCCCGTTCGGGTCGGTGATGACGCGGCTCTTGATGGTCGGGCTGTTTGCGCTGATCTTCGGCGGCATCGGTCTGGGCATTTTCCTGAGCCGCCGCAAACGCGAAACCCGCATGACCGAGGAAATCGCCGCCAGTGTGGACACGGGTGACGATCTGGTCGGCGGTGAAATCTCGGAGCTGCGCGACAAGCTCAAGACGGCGATGTCGGAACTGCGCAAGTCCAAGAACGGGCGCAAGCATCTGAACGAATTGCCGTGGTACATCATGATCGGCCCGCCGGGTGCGGGCAAGACCACAGCCATCGTCAATTCGGGGCTGCAGTTTCCGCTGGCCGACGAGATGGGCAAGACCGCCATCGGTGGCGTCGGCGGCACGCGCAACTGTGACTGGTGGTTCACCAACAACGCTGTGCTGATCGACACGGCGGGCCGCTATACGACGCAAGAAAGCGATGCGCAGGCCGACAATGCGGGCTGGATCGGCTTTCTGGACCTGCTCAAGAAGTACCGCAAACGTCAGCCCATCAACGGCGCGATCATCGCCATCAGCCTCAGTGACCTGGCCCTGCAGGACGAGATCACCCAAAGGGGCCATGCCGCCGCCGTGCGCGCGCGCCTGACCGAGTTGCGCGAAAAGCTCGGGGTCCGCTTTCCGGTCTACGTGCTCTTTACCAAGGCCGATCTGATCGCCGGATTCACCGAATTTCACGACAATCTCGGCAAGGAAGACCGCGAACAGGTCTGGGGGTTCACTCTGCCGCTCGAACAGGGCAAGGCAGAGGCATCGCCTGTCGCCAGCTTCGACACGGAATTCGCGGCGCTGCTGGAACGGCTCAACATGCAGTCGCTGGAACGGATGCAGGCGGAAAGCGACCCGCAGCGCCGCACGCTTGTCGCCGGGTTCCCGTCGCAGGTGGCCTCCATGCGCAGCGTCGCGAAGGCGTTCCTGACCGAAGTGTTTCAGGAAAACCGCTACCAGCACCGCCAGATGTTGCGCGGTGTGTATTTCACCTCCGGCACGCAGGAAGGCACGCCGATCGACCGTCTGATGTTGTCGATGGCCCGCACCTTTGGCATTGGCCGTCAGGCCATCGGAACGGGGCAGGGCGCGGGCCGGTCCTATTTCCTCACGCGGCTTTTCGAGGGAGTGATCTTTCGCGAAGCGGGTCTGGTCTCTGCCGATGACAAGGTCGAACGGCGGTACAAGATCACCAAATGGGCGGCTATCGTGGCAACCATCATGGTCGCGGCAGGCGCAGGGGCGCTTCTGGTCCGGTCGTTCCAGGGCAACAGCGAACTGATCGCGCAGGCCAATGCCCATGTGACCGAATATTCCGCCTCCGCCGCGACGCTTCCGGGCAGCCCGATTGGCGACACAGACCTTGTGCCCATTGTCGAAGCGCTCAACGTGCTGCGCGACATGCCTGCCAATCCGACGATCTCGGACCCGGCACCGGACGGCCGCCTGACCTACGGTCTTTACCAGGGCGAGGTGATCGGCTCGCAGGCGGCGCAAACCTATCGGCGCGCTCTGAACCAACGGCTGCTCCCTCGCTTGCTGCTGCGTCTCGAAGAACAGATGAGCGGCAACATGAACAATCCCGACCTGCTCTACGAGGCGCTCAAGATCTACCTGATGCTGGGTTTGCAGGGACCGATGAACTCGGACCTCGTTGCGGAATGGATGCAGCTGGATTGGGAACTGTCCTATCCCGGTCCTGCCCGCGAGGAGTTCCGGCAGGATCTCGAGATCCATATGAACGCGCTGCTGGATCAGCCGATGCAACAGATCGAATTGAACGGTCCGCTGGTCGAACAGGTGCAGACGCTGCTGTCGGAAATGCCGCTGGCACAACGCGTGTACAACGGGATCATCAACAGCCCCGCGGCGGTGTCCCTGCCGACATGGCGGGTCAGCGATGCCGGTGGCCCTGCGGTCTCGCGGGTGCTGGTGCGGTCCTCGGGCAAGCCGTTGACCGACGGGGTCGAAGGCATCTTTACCCATGACGGGTTCAACTCGGTCTTTCTGGGCGAAGCGCTCAGCGTGGCTGAGCGGATCCAGCGTGAAAGCTGGGTTCTTGGCCCGCGCGGAGAGGCCGAGCAGACCGAACAGGCGCTGGCCGCGCTGAGCCGGGATGTGCTTGATCTCTATTACAACGACTTCATCGCACGCTACGACGCGATCCTTGGCGATGTCGATATCATCCCACTGGAATCGCTCAGCCACGCGGTCGAAGTCACCAACGTCCTGTCTGGCCCGACCTCACCCATCGTGAACCTCCTCGAAGCGATTGCCGACGAAACACGGCTCACCGAGGACCGCAGCGGTGGCGGTGGCGCCGAAGACCTCGCCACGGATGTGGGCGGGATTGCCCAGCGTGATGTGCTGCGCCAGACCAGCACGCGCACCCGACTGCTGCTCGAGGCCCTGTCCCAATCCGCGGTGGCCTCCGGCGAAGCGGCACCGCAGCCTCCCGGTGCCTATGTGGTCGACCGCTTCAACTGGTTGCACCAGTTGACCACACCGCCGGAACCGGGATTGCCGTCACAGCTTGACGAATTGATCGGGCTTCTGACCGAACTCTATCAGGAACTGAACAAGATGAGCTTTTCCGGCTCGTCCTCCAGCAACGAAGGGGGTGCGGCGATCCAGCGGTTCCAGGAGGCGGCAGCCCGTGTGGACGGCCCGCTGGAACGCTGGGCGACCCAGATCACGTCGGGATCGTCCGGGATCACCTCCGACAACACCCGCACCGGCATCAACGCGCGCTGGCAATCGGCAGTGCTGCCCTTCTGTCAGCAGGCCCTTGCCGATCGCTACCCGTTCAACCGCCGCGCGCAGGCGGATGTGGCGATCGCCGATTTCCAGAAGCTTTTCGCCCCCGCCGGCTTGATCGACAGTTTCGTCAACGAAAACCTGATCCAGTATATCGACACCCGCACGCGGCCCTGGTCGTGGAAACAGGTGAACGATGTCGATCTCGGGATCAGCCCGGCGGTTCTGGAGCAATTGCAGCACGCCGCCGAGATCCGCGAGGCGTTCTTTGCGGCAGGCGGTGCTGCACCGAACATCCAGTTCCAGATGATGCCGCAGGCGCTTGACCCCAAGGCCGAAGCGGTGACGCTCGAAATTCACGGCAAGCAGGTGCCTTTTGCCCATCGGGGTGGCGCGCCGACGCCAGTGGCGCTGGATTGGCCGGGCGGGGTTGGTCTCGCGCGGATCACCTTCGAGCCGGCTGCGGCGAATGCCGAAAGCGTGCTGCAAAAGGACGGCCCCTGGGCGTGGTTCCGGCTGCTGGACGCGGCAGAGGTGCGACGCACCAACGTGTCGGACCGCAAGCGCGTGATCTTCAACGTCGGTGGGCGCATTTCGATCTTCCAGCTGCAGGCCGGATCGGTCCGGAATCCGTTTGCGCTGCCGGCGCTTTCGAAATTCAGCTGCCCGAAAACGTTCTGATGACCGCCGCGATGTTCGGAGCCTTCGGAAAGATCCCCTCGGTCGGGGATTTCTTTCGGATCAACGCGCCCACGGGCTTCGCGACGGTCTGGGACGAATGGCTCCAGCGCTGCCTGCTGTCAGGCGCGCATTTCTACGGCGCGCGGTGGGACGAATTGTACATGTCCGGTCCGATCTGGCGGTTCTGCCTGTCTGCCGGAATTGCCGGACCGAACGCGATCATGGGTGTACTCATGCCGTCGGTCGACCGTGTCGGCCGTCGCTTTCCCCTGACTTTGATGGGGCCAGTGACCCAGGAAACGCCGGTTATCCAGGTGCATTTTGCGGATGCGGACACGTTCGACTCGCTCGAAACCATCGCACTGTCGGTGCTCGATGAAGACATCGGCAAGGATGCGCTCGGGGAAAAGCTGTCGGTGCTTGATCCGCCCGTCATCACGAAAACAGCATCCTGCCGGATCGTACCGGGAACGGGGTTGGCCTGTACGGGCACCGATCCGCAAGACATGCTGCACCGCGTTTCAGCCGGTCTGCTCGCAAGGTCGTTTCAGGCTCCGACGATCTGGAGCACGCTCATGGAGGGCGATTGCCGCCTGATGGTCTGCGACGGTTTACCGGAGGGGGCGAACATGCAAGGCTTGTTCGATCTGGACGCGGATCTTTGGAGAGAGGGCATTACATGAATGTTGTCACGCCACGGGTCCGCTTCAACGCCCGCAGCCATGTGGGCCTCAAGCGCAAGGTGAACGAGGACTCGGTCCTCGCCTTGCCCGAACACAATATTTGGGTCGTGTCCGACGGCATGGGCGGGCACGAGGCAGGGGATTTCGCCAGTCGCCTGATCACCGACATGATCGCCACCATCGCACCGGACCTGCCCGCGACGGATCGCATGCACGCGCTGCGCCATGCGATCCAGAAGGCGCACAGCGTCATCCGTGCCGAAGCAGACGCCCGTGGCGTGGCCACGATTGGCGCGACCGTGGCAAGCCTGATGCTGGCGAACGGGCATTTCGTGGGCATCTGGGCCGGAGACAGCCGCATCTACCGGGTTCGCGATGGCACGATCCAGATGTTGACCGCAGATCATTCGCTTGTGGCGTCGCTGGTGGAATCTGGTCAGATGACATGGGACGAAGCCGAACATCACCCGCAATCGAACGCGATCACTCGCGCGGTCGGGGTCGGGGACGCGCTTGAACTCGACAAGGTGCGGGGTACTGCCGAACCCGGCGACCGGTTCCTTGTCTGCTCGGACGGCCTGACCAAATACGCGACATTCAAGATGATCGAAGACGTGATGAACGCCGAGCCGCTGGAAACGGTGGTCGACCGCCTGATCCAGATCGCGCTGGACGGGGGCGGGGCCGACAACATCACCGTGATCGTCGTCGACGTGACCTGACGGCCGTCAACGCGCGAGCGTTTCGAGGATGCGGCTGTCGAGAGAATAGATCCGTGCCGACATGTTCCGATCTTCTTCGAGCAGGGCTTCGGAATAGCTGATCGCGGATTCGCTGGTCGGGCGCATTTCGTTGAACAGAGGTTCGCTGGAATGGATCACGAGAATCTTGGATTTGCCGAGAGTTGAATCGTCCACCCGGAACGCAAGACCGCCACTCTGCTGCGATTCCTCTATCGAATAGGCGACGCGGATCGAGACCGGTCCATCGGTGCCATCGCGCAGCGCAGCGACCGAATTGTCCTCGCGGTTGAGGTTCGGCAGGAGGTGGAACACGTTGCCAGACACGTCGAGCACCGACACCGTCAGGAACCCGTCCGTGACCTCGGCTGGCAATTCCACATCGATCACGGGGTTTTCACCCACCACGAATTCGCCGGTCGGGTTCGGGTTGTTGTCCTGATCTCCCTGATAGAAGGCCACGTCGATGGCGCTGCTTGGGGCTTTGGGCAACACGCTTTCGATCAGGCACAGCGTCGCGTTCAGGATGTCCACATCGACCCGCACAGAGCGCGAACCGACGACTTCCGACAGCGCGCTGGAAAGCGCTGCGCGGCTTTCCTCGCTGGACATCACTCCGCCGACAACAACCGGGCTTTCCGGCCCATAGCCCGCGATGGGCCGGTTGACGAGGGTCAGACGACCGCAATCCGCAAAGGTGTTCAGGATCGGGTCAAGCTGCTCTGGCGCAAGGATGATCTCGTCCAGCCGCAGGTCCGGCGCGCCGTTCAGCGCGCCCATGGCCCCGGCATCAAAGGCGGCCAGCACGGCATCATAGATCGGCCTGCTGGTGGTGCTGCCTTCGATCTCGGCAAGGTTGCCCGAGAGGGACACCCGCCAGCTGTCCATCTCGTCGATGGCATCGACCACGCGCAGCATGTCGGTGCCCCAGCTTTCGGCAATTGCGCCGCTCGCCAGGGTCAGATCGAACGTGCCATCCTGTTGCTGCATCTGGTCGCGCAGCGCCGAGGCGATGTCATCTGCGGGCACGAAGCCCACGGCACGCGGCGCGCTGTCGCTGGCTTTGGCAATCGACAGGCGGTAGGGGTCGGCCACCGGCAAACTGGGCTCGGACGAGAACAGCCCCATCGCAAATGCGCCTGCCACCCCGGCGACAACCACGCCGCCTATGACAAGCGGAATCACAAGACCGCCGTTGCGACGTTCCGAAGCGGCAGGCTTTGCGGCGCGCTTGGGTTCTGCGTCCTGCGACGGGGGCGGGGCGGTGACAGGTTTGGCCTCGGCGGCGGCTTTCGCGGCGGCATTCAGCGGCGCAATGACCGTGGCATCGGACAGCGGCTCATTGTTCGCCGCGTCAAAAGGCTCACCAGCCAGCGCGTCAAGAACCGCGACCGCGCTTTGGAACCGGTCGTCGGGATTGGGCTGGGTCATCTTGTCGAGGATCGACTTCAACGGCTCGGGCACACCCTCCGTATCCAGCGGGTCGGCCTTTTTCTGCAAGACCTCCATCGGGTTGCGGCCGATATTTGGCGACTTTCCCCGAAAATTTGCCAGAAGCGATGCGCCCAGCGAATAGATATCGGTGCGCGCATCGGTTTTCCCGGCCAGTTGTTCGGGTGCGGCATAGGCGTATTTGCCCGCGAACTCATTGCCGACGATGGTTTCGGCGCCGGGATTGGTGTCCTTGGCGATGCCAAAATCGATAATGACCGCCTGCGCCGGATCGCCGTCGCGCAGGATGATGTTGTCGGGCGACAGGTCGCGGTGAAAGATGTTGCGCTCGTGCGCCGCCTGAAGCCCCTCGGCCACCCGTTTGCAGATCACCAGAAGGTCATCCGCCGACATCGGCCCCTGCTTGAGCTTCTTGTCCATGCCGGGGCCGTCGACATAGTCGATCAGCAGGTAGACATGGCCATCCGCCGTGCGGTGGTTTTCGGAATAGCGGACAATGGCGTCATGCCGGATCTCGCGCATCGCCTCTTCGCGCGTGAGCAGCAGCAAGTAATCCTCGTTCGTCGAGAATTCCGATTTCAGGACTTTCAGGGCGACAAGCCGCCCGGAGATTTCAGAACGGGCCCGGTAAACATCGGAGGTGCCACCGCGGCCCAGAATGGCTTCCACGCGGTAGGTGTTGTTCACCAGGTCGCCAGCCTGAAACAGGTCTCCTGGACGGCTGTCTGTCATGATGTCTCCGGTTTCAGAAGGTGACCGAAGTCATCAACCCAGTGCCTGGAACTCGACGCGTCGATTGTCGTCGCTGCGCGGATCGTCCTCATCGAAGGGCACGGTTTCACCCATGCCGATCGCCTCAAGCCGGGTTTCGGGAATCCCGCATTCGGTCACGAGATGCCGCTTGACCTCCTTGGCACGCAGGAGCGACAGGTTCTCGTTGTACGAGGCCGATCCGGAACTGTCGGTATGGCCGACGATCTGGAACAGCTGGACATCGACCGCCTTCATGACCTCGCACAGTGTTGCCAATTGAGGCTTCTGGTCGTCGCGCAGCGTGGCGCTGTCGAAATCGAACTTGATCTTGATGTTGACCTGATCGGCCTTGTCGACCTGGGTATAGGTGGTTTCTGCCGTCGTGACCGTGGTCGAGGTCTCGGCTGTCGCGGCCGGGGCCGTGCTGTCCGACGGCACGAGCACCAGACCGCGTGTCTTTTGCTTTTCAAAGGCCTGCATGATCTCTTCGGCGCTCATCGCGCTGGCATCTGAGGATTGCGCAAAAGAAGTTTCGGCAATGCCGACCGCAAGGGTGATCGCAAGGGCAAGGGCGGAAACACTTCGAATATTCGACATAGCAATACATGTCCTCGAATGAAAAAGGATTGATGCCGTAAGGTTACCTTAGCTCTCCCCCCCCGGCAATGGGTTTGACGGTTCCTTGGGCCGATCCTGTCCAATGGTCAGGTTTGGCTGGATCGGAGTGCAGAATCCGGTTTAGATGGCGAAAGATTTTGGTTTTGGGAATTTTGCTTCATGCGCCTGCTTCCGGCGATTATCCTGAGTGTGGCGATCCTTCTGGTGCCGGTCATCTGGATTTTCGTGCCCAGGCTGATATCGGGGGACGAGTCGGGCTTTGCCGGGACGGCAATCGATTCCGGTGCCCGGATCGAGATCGAGATGCTGAGCCAGCAGGTCGAGGATCTGCAAATCCGTATCGACGAAATGACACAGGAATTGTCGCAGGTGGCAGCCACCGCCGCGCGCGCTCCGGTGGCGCCCTTGCCCGGCCAGACGCTTGCCCCGCCCTCTTCAGGCGCCGGAGCGGCGGATGTGTTCCGTCAAAACGGCACCAATGAAATCATCGATGCCTATGCGCAGGTGGTGCTGATTGCTGATCGGCGCAACGTGAACGAAGGTCTGACCATCGCTGGCCCCTCCTACCTCACGCGGGTCTTCGGCCCGCCGCGTGAGGTGATGTCGGATGATTGCGAAGAGATGACCAACCCGAGGCTCGCCAGCAAGCTGGTGCTCGAAGAAGTCGGCCCGATCCGGGTGCGCATGTTGAAACCCGCCGCAGATTCGCTGCGCCGCGTCTTTGAAGAGGTGCGCCTGACAGACCCGGATCTCTATGCCCGCATCGACACCGCCGGATCGCTCTGCGTGCGCCAGATCCGCGGCACGCGCGGACGCGCCTCGACCCACGCGTTCGGGCTTGCGGTCGATCTCAACATTGACGGTGTGCTGGACACGCTGGGTGATGGGCGGACGCAGCTGGGCCTCACAATCCTGGCCGATTTCTTCAAGAGCGAAGGCTGGGTCTGGGGCGCGTCCTGGGGCCGCGAGGACAGCATGCATTTCGAGGTAAGCCGCCAGAAACTGGATGAATGGATCAATTCCGGCGCGCTTTGATCCTGTCGGTTTCCTTGACCTGCACCAGCCGATCCGTCGGGATGATGTCGCCCCGCCTCCCATGAGCGTTTCAAGTGGCGTTCCCCGCCAAGCCTGTGCAATCTGCGCGCAAAGTCGTCCAATGGAGGGGTTCATGACTGACAAGAAGACCGTGCTGGTGATTTCGGCACATGCGGCCGATTTCGTCTGGCGCTGTGGCGGCGCCATCGCGCTGCACCAGAAGCTGGGATACGAGGTGACGGTGGCCTGCCTGTCTTTCGGCGAACGCGGCGAAAGCGCCAAGCTCTGGAAGGAAGGCAAGACGCTGGACGAGGTGAAATCCATTCGCCGCAAAGAGGCCGAAAATGCCGCCAAGGCGCTGAATGTCCATGACATCCAGTGCTTTGATCTCGGGGATTACCCGTTGGTGGTCGATCTCGACGCCAAGATGAGGCTGGTGGACCTCGTGCGCGCGGTGCAGCCCAACTTCATGCTCAGCCATTCGAAATACGACCCCTACAACACCGATCACATGTACACGAGCGCGCTGGCGCTGGACGTGCGGATGATCGCGCAGGCATGGGGGCACAATCCGGGCGAAAAGGTCCTGGGCGCGCCGCAACTTTATCTCTTCGAGCCACACCAGACCGAACAGATGGGCTGGAAGCCGGATGTGTTCCTCGACATCACCGAGGTCTGGGACCAGAAACGCGCCGCCATCGAATGTATGGAAGGCCAGCATCACCTCTGGGACTACTACACCAACGTGGCTGAAAACCGGGCCAATCAATTTCGCCGCAATTCCGGCGGCCAGTCGGGCGGGCGTGCCGCGAAATATGCCGAAGGCTTCCAGTCTGTGTTCCCGCGCACGGTGGACGAGCTTTGATCGGCGTTGTGGTGCAGAGCATCGAAAGGGCCGACCCGGAGGTGATCGACGGTCTGGCCCGCTGTGGCGTGGCGACGGTGCACGAGGCGCAGGGGCGCATTGGCCTGCTGGCCTCCTACATGCGTCCGATCTATCGCGGCGCGGCCATCGGTGGATCAGCGGTGACGATCCTCGCACCGCCTGCCGACAACTGGATGCTGCATGTGGCCATTGAACAGGTCCAGCCGGGTGATGTGCTGGTGTTGGCCACCACATCACCCTCGGACGCAGGCTATTTCGGCGATCTGCTGGCAACATCGGCGCAGGCGCGCGGCTGTCGCGGGCTCATCATCGACGCAGGGGTGCGCGATGTGGTCGACCTCGAAAAGATGGGCTTTCCCGTCTGGTCCAAGGCAATCTGCGCCCAAGGCACGATCAAGGAAACGCTCGGGTCTGTGAACGTGCCCGTGGTCTGTGCAGGCGCCGCGGTTGATCCGGGTGACGTGATCGTGGCGGATGATGACGGCGTCTGTGTCGTCAAGCGGGTCAACGCGGCGGACGTGCTCGAAAAAGCGCTAGCACGCGTCGCCAACGAAGAGGCGAAACGCAAGCGGCTCGCGTCGGGCGAGTTGGGCCTCGACATGTACCAGATGCGCGACCGGCTGGCCGAGAAAGGCCTGCGCTATGTCTGACGGCATCCGCTGCATGTGGATGCGCGGCGGCACGTCCAAGGGGGGCTATTTCCTGGCCGAGGATTTGCCCGCTGACCGCGATGCCTTTCTGCTGCGCGTCATGGGCAGCCCGGATGCGCGGCAGATCGATGGGATGGGCGGGGCGGACCCGTTGACCTCCAAGGTGGCGGTGGTGAAACGGTCGGACCGCGACGGCGTCGATGTGGATTACCTCTTCCTGCAGGTGAATGTGGATCAGCCGCTGGTCTCGGAAGGTCAGAACTGCGGCAACATTCTTGCCGGGGTTGCGCCCTTTGCCATCGAACGTGGTTTGGTCGCGGCGCAGGACGGGCAGACCCGCGTGACGATCTACATGGAGAACACCGGCCAGACCGCGATTGCGACGGTCCAGACACCGGGCGGCGTGCCTTGCTATGACGGCGACGCCGCCATCGACGGGGTGCCCGGAACGGCCGCACCGGTGCCGCTGGAGTTTGTCGGCACGGCAGGCTCGACCTGCGGTGCGCTGCTGCCGACGGGCAACACGCGCGACAGGGTTCAGGGCGTTGATGTCACGATGATCGACAACGGCATGCCGGTGGTTCTTCTTCGCGCGTCCGATCTGGGCATCACCGGCGCCGAAAGCCGCGAGGATCTCGAGGCGCGTGATGCGCTCAGGACACAGCTCGAGGCGATCCGCCTTGCCTGCGGCCCGCTGATGAACCTTGGTGATGTGGCACAAAAGACCGTGCCCAAAATGACACTGGTCAGCGCGCCCCGGCAGGGTGGCGTGATTGCCACGCGCACCTTCATTCCGCATCGCTGCCATGCCTCCATCGGGGTGCTGGGCGCGGTGAGCGTCGCCACCGCCTGCCTGTTGCCGGGGTCGGTGGCCGAAGGTCTGGCGCAGGTGCCAAGCGGCGCGGAAAAGCGCATGCCCATCGAACACCCGATCGGAGAGACCAGCATCATCGCGCAAGTGTCCGACACGGGCGAGGTCACATCCGCCGCCGTTCTGCGCACCGCGCGCAAGTTGATGGACGGCGTGGTTTTCGGCTGATGCGGCGGATCGGATCAAACCGCGAAGGGATCGTCCAGCACTCCGACCACCTGCAGGATGAACCCGCCGCCCGCTGCGGCAAGCGCGTCTGTATAAACCGCGTCGGTTGCGTCGATGGCGGTCTGGATGCTGCCTTCGGTTCCGTCGAACAGCGCCATCACCGCAGCCGCATCGCCGACATCTGACAGCCCGTTTGTCACCGCGAAATAACCGCCGATATCGGTCTTGTCGCTCAGGTATTGCCGGTCCGCCGCCTGCTGATCGATGAACTCCTGGCTGGCTCCGGCGGGTGGCGCGGCCTTGGCCCCGCCGAGGATGGCAAGGATGAACTGGTCGCGTCCGACGCTGCCGTTGTTCAGCGCTTCGACCCAGAAATCGAACCCGTCCTGATCGGGGATGCGGCCCAGCACGTTGTCATAGACCGCCGTGGCGAAATCGGAATTGCTCAGGTCCGACGGGTAGGTGGCGCGAGTCTCGGGCTGGTCGATGAAAAAGCTGGCGGATTGTTCCAGCGTCACCCCGTTCGCAAAGGCGGTGCCCCAGAAGGACAGCCCCACCGCGTCGGGCGCGCGGTTGAAATAGGCGATGTAAAGCTCGATGAAGGTTTCCAGATCGGCTTGCGACAAGAGCGCCAGACCGCCGAATTGCTCGAGGCTGAAGGGCGCGCCGGTGAAATCCGTGTCGAAATCCAGTGCTTCGATCGCGGTCAGCGTGTCGGTCCCGTTGCCCCCCTCACGCCGGTCGGTGATCGTCACCGACGTCGGGCTGAGCGTCAGCGTGTAATGCGCCTGATCCCCGTCGAAGAACGCCGTGTCCGTGCCCGCGCCGCCGTTCAGGTCGTCGTCACCGCCGCGTCCTTCGAGAATGTCATCGCCATTCGCCCCTTCGAGCAGGTTTGCCGCCGCAGTGCCGCGCATCACGTCCGTGCCACTCGTGCCCAGCACGTTTTCGATGCTGGAAAACACGTTTGAAATCTGGCCGTTGGACTGCGTGACAGACGTGATCTCGATGGCAAAGCTTGGAACGTCGTCTTCCGGCTCTGCCCCTGTGGGCAGGCGCAGCGTCAGGTCCGATGCGGCGCGGGCGTAAAGCGGGTTGGACAGCAGAACGTCACGCGGCGTGATGGATTGCCCGTCGAACTGGCGCGAGGACGTGCTGCCATCATCGGCCCAGACCACGCGACCCAACTCGACCTCGCGCGTCAGGGATTGCGCCTGCAGGTCGATCTCGAGCGACAGCGTGCGGCCACCCCCTTCGGCAAGGTCGGTGCCCCCGGAAAAATCGAGCGTATCGGCCCCGTCACCCCCATCCGCGAAGAACGAGCTTGCCCCGATCACCATGCGGTCATTGCCGCTGCCGCCGTAAAGCTCGTCCTGCGCCGTGGTCGAGTTGTGACCGCCCGCGATCAGGATGTCGTTGCCGCCACCTCCGGTGATCGTGTCGACGCCCGCGCCCCCGGACAGCAGGTTGGCCTGATCGTCGCCGGTGATGGCATCGTTCAGATGTGTAGCGAACACGTTCTCGATGCTGATGAGCGTGTCGCTTTCGCTGCCGCGACCGCCTGCCTGCCCGGCCAGATCGACAGTGGCGGCCGCAAAGACCTGTGCCACGATCTCGCCCTCGGCCCCGCCATAGCTGGCAAAGGCGTAATCCACGGTATCGGTCCCGTCGCCCCCGTCGAGGATGTCATCGCCAGCGCCGCCATTGATCGTGTCGTTGTCCCCTTCGCCCCGGATCGTGTCGCGTCCGTCGCCGCCGAACAGCTGATCGTCGCCGTCTCCGGCGTTGATCGTGTCGTTGCCCGCGCGGGTGATGATCCGGTCGGCGTTGGCGCTGCCCATCACGGTGTCTGCCGCATCGGATGTGACCAGCGCCTCGATGCCGGTGATGCGGTCGAGGTCGATGGACCTGTCCGATGTCGCGGTGCCATCGGCAAGGTCGACCGACACGCCTTCGCCGAACCGCGGCGCGAGGATCAGTGTGTCATATCCGTCACCGCCGAAGAGTTCGTTGTTCATGCGGGTGATGAAGAACGTGTCGTTCCCGTCACCCCCATCAGCGGTCACATTCCCGCCCGAGGTGACCTCGATCCGGTCGTCACCGATCCCGCCGAACGCATTGCCGCCATTGCCGATGATGATGATGTCATTGCCCGCATCACCGTGGAAGGTCGGGCTTTGGGTACCGTCGCTGGCGACGGATTCCAGATGATCATCGCCGCCTGCGCCGCGAATGATCGCGTCTGATCCGGTGCCCCATGTCACGTAGTCGTTGTTTTCGCCCAGCAAGAATTCATCGATATTGTCGATGCCGAAACCGTCGCCCCGCGCGTCGATTTCACGGCCGGTGTAATCCTTGTCGGCGGCGACAAAGCGAAGGTTGCCGCTTCCGCTGCTGGTCAGAAGGATGAACCGCGCATCCCCAACAGGGCGCAGATCAAGCGTGTTAAAGCCGTTCCCGCCATCGAAATTACCCGCGATCCGACCGCCCTGAGGGCCACGTTCCGCGATCAGCAGGTCATCGCCATCGCCGCCCATGACGTCATCTGCACCCCACGAAAAGAGCGTGTCATTTCCGCCACCACCGCCGATGTCGATCCGGTTCAGTGCCGTCCCGGCACCAAAGATCGTGTCCGCGGAATCCGATCCGATGAAATGCTCGATATTCAGCGCGATATCCGTGGCGATCACCTGTCCCGACCCGTTCAGCCGGTCGATCTCGCCCTCGGCGGCGCGAATGACGACAGGTCCGGTGGTGGCGCTGTCCTGCATCGCGACGTTGAGCATCCCCATGAAGAACTGGTCGCTGGACAGGTAAGTGCGGATCTCGTCGCGCCCAGTCGCATAGCTTAGGGTGTCGATGCCCGCCTCGCCGTCATAAAGCTCGGCCCCGCCATTGTCCGACGTGTTCAGCGCGCCCAAGAAGTCGTTGCCGTCGCCGCCGCGCAGCGTATCGACGCCCTGACCGCCCCACAGCACATCGCGCCCGTCATTGCCGAACAGCGCATCATCGCCCGCGCGCCCCGACAGCATGTCGCGCCCCCGACCCGAGAAAAGTGTGTTGTCGCTGGCATTGCCGTAGATCTGCATCGAACTGCCATTCTGGATGATGACATTCTCGACATCGAAGACCTGGTTGATGTCGCCATCCGCACCGGCAAAGCCGGTTTCCAGATTAACGGTCACCGGCGCATTGCGCCCCAGATCGAACACCTGGAACGTGTCGCTGCCCGGTCCGCCATCTATCGCATCCACGCCGGTGCGGGGGATGATCAGGTCATTTCCCGGCCCGCCGAAGATGAAATCGCGCCCCAGCGTCCCCTGGATGCGGTCATCCCCGCCAAGCCCGTAGACCACGTTCATGCCGTTCAGGACCTGACCGTTGATCTCGAGCCCATCGACCAGCGTGCCGCCGGGAGTGAGGAAGATCAGCTCGCTTTCGTCGCTGGTCGCTTCGCCATTGGGGCCCGTAATGTCATCAAGCACCGACACACCGACAACGGCGGCTTCGAACTGTTCCTTGGTAAAGGTCTCGGTACCGAAATCGAAGAACTCGACCTCGGTGATGATCTCGATGCCCTCGTTGAACCCATGCCCGCCCACGTCCGTATGGGTGAAGATCAGCTCGTTCGTGGCATCGTTGCGGGTGAAATCATATTCGGCCAGTTCGCCCGCAAACACCACCCGGTCGATCCCGTCGCCGCCGATGATCGTGTCCTCGCCTGCGCTGGCCACGATGATGTCATTGCCATCATTCGCCAGAACGAGGTCATCCCCACCCGCCGGATCGAACGCCTCGTCGGCGCCGGTGCCGTACATCGTGTCGGCGGTCGGATCGCCCAGACGCAGGGCAGGGCCGTTCAGCAGGGCCAGCGCGTTCAGTTCCAGCGTCGGGAAGGTGACATCGAAAATGTCGAACGCCTCCAGCGCCAGCTCGGTGAAATCGGGCACATCGAAGAGATTGAACTCAAGCTGATCCAGCAGGCTTTCCAGATCACCGACCACACCGATGAACCCGTCGAAAAGGTCAATCTCGGGAAAGAGCGGATCAAGCAGGTTCGCCAGCTCCTCAAACAGCGCGTCGACGCCCAGCTCTTCGTTCAGAAAGTCGATGACCGGCCCGACCACAAGGTCGAACACCAGCCCGATCGCGTCCAGCAGGGGCTGGATGGGGCGCAGCGCGGATTCCACGATGTCCAGCACCACCCCGAGCCCGTCGAACAGCGCATCGAATTCGACAAGGTTGCCGAAAATCTCGTTGAGGTCGGGAAACCCGGCCACGTCAAAGACATCGAGGATCTCGTTGAAGCGTGCTTTGACATCGTCATAGGCATCAGCGGCATCCTGCGCCGGGCCAAAGGCGACGTTGACCGGACGGACCAGAGTATCGGCAGAGGTGAACAGGTTTTCGAAATCACTCCGTCCCGGACGGCTGGTGCCCGCGTCGGGGTTCAGCGCTGGAATGCCGTCGGGCGTCGACACGCGGTCGAAGGCGCGGACGATCTCGTCTATGCTGTCGCGCAGGTTGACCAGCGTTTCATCCGTGGACACGATTGCGGGCATGATGGTCAAATCGACCGCCCGGTCGGCGTCCGTGATCCTTTGCAGGAGCGGTTCGATCGCCTTGGCGCGGTCCGTGGCATCCTTGATCTGCACGATACGCGGTTGCAGAATTTCGAGCACGTCCTTGAGCGCGCGCGATGGCCCCTGCAGCGGCGCCACGTTTTCCGACAGCTTCAGCGTTGTCAGAGCGGCCGAAAACGCGGCATCCGCGACCTTGATGATCGACCGAAAGGTCAGGTAGCTTTGCGAGGCCGTTGCCGCCGCATTCAGCGCCGCTGCCAGGTCTTCCGCGTCGGACCGGATGGTCTGAACATCGGTCGTCGTGGTCTGAAGGTTTTGCTGAAAATCCAGCAGGTCAGGTCCGGCCGCCATGAGGCATCCTCCGTTGTCCGTAATTGGACATGACTTAAGGTAACCTGCGAGGTTGCGAGCCTGTCAACGCTTTATCGACCGGGCATGGCATCAAATTGCCCACCCGCGCCTAAGCCGCGTCGACATCCTGTTCGAGCTGCGCCAGATCGGGAACCGGCAGCCGCGTCAGCACATCGTGGACCGCGGCGCGGCATTCTGCGCCTGCCCAATGACCTGCGACAAGCGGTTCGGTAAACCCCGGAGTGCGCAGGATCAGCCGCCGCCATTCATGCACCACGGTCACGCGCAGGGCGGTGCGGTGCAGCAGGCTCAGGTGCTGCAATCCGTCCTCGGTCAGCAGCAGGCCGAGCCGCTGAGCCAGATCCCCAGCCGCCTCTTGCACCTCGGGAGGGCACAGCTTGTCCGCCACCCAGCGAGGCAGTGGCCCCACGGCACCCAGCGGCAACCGCAGAGTGTCACCGCCGGCCTCACCTGCCGTCGTGACAAAGGTTCTGGGTCCGATCTGAACCGCCGCCCTCGTGTCATCCATCGCCCGGTCAATCGGCGCCGAGGGGTCTTCGACCACAAGGAACGCGGCAACATCCTCGGGCGGCGGGCCATAGACGCGGGGCCATGCGGCGTTGGTCTGCGCCCTGCCATGCGGCGTCAGGCCGTAGCGGGTTTGCCGCCCGGTGCGGTGGCTGTCGATCCAGTCTTCCTTGCGAAGCCTGTGCAGCGCCACGCGGGTCGCTTCGGGTTTGATCCCTATGACGGCAGTGATCGCGTTCACCGTCGCCCCGCTCAACCGGGCCTGAGGGGCCAGCGCCAGATCGCCGAACATCGTCACCAACAGCGACCACACCCGTGGCGCAGAGCGACCGAGCACGCGGATCACAAGACGGTTGAACGCGACATCATCCATGCAGAAGCGATACGGGTTTGACGCTCAAACGCCAAGCCTCAGCGCGGGTCCGCATAGGCGTTCATCGTCAGCAGCTCGTATTCGGCAACGGGCGCGTCGTCCTGATTGCGCAGGATCACGTGCCAGCGCACCTCGCCATAACTTTCGGTGCGGCGGGTCTTCTGCCTGACCGTCAATTGTACCTTGATGCGGTCTCCGGCGCTGACCGGTTTCTGGAACCGCAGGCTGTCGAGGCCGGTATTGGCCAGCACCGGGCCTTCGTCCGGATCGACAAACAGTCCTGCCGCAAAGCTGAGGAGCAGGTAGCCATGTGCGACACGACCGGGGAAGAACGGGTTTCGCTTGGCGGCATCGTCATCCATATGGGCGTAGAACGTGTCGCCGGTGAAGTCGGCGAAATGTTCGATATCCTCGAGCGTCACTTCGCGCTCTGCCGTGTGCAGGGTCTCGCCGATCTGGACGTCGTCGAAATTGCGCCGGAACGGATGCGCCGGACCTTGGCGCGTGGTGGCCCCGGGCACCCATTGGCCGGTCACGGCGCTCAGGATGTTCGGGCTGCCCTGAACAGCAGTGCGCTGCATGTAGTGCAAGACACCCCGCACGCCGCCCAGCTCCTCGCCGCCGCCTGCGCGACCCGGTCCGCCATGCACCATGTGGGGCAGGGGTGACCCATGGCCCGTCGCCTCGGCCATGCTGTCGCGGTTGTTGAAATAAAGCCGCCCGTGACAGGCACCCGCACCCATCACCATTTCGCGGGCCACATCCGGGTCATGCGTGATGACCGAGGCCACAAGGCTTCCCAGGCCACGGTTCACCAGTGCAATCGCGTGGCTCAGGTCGCGGTAGCCCATCACCGTGGCGACGGGACCGAACGCTTCGGTCTCATGAACATGACGGGCTGCGTCGGGATCGGCGCAATGGTAGAGCATCGGTAGCAGGAAGGCGCCGTTGCGCGCATCGGCACCGTGTACGTCGAACGTATCGGGGTCGCCGAACACGCGCTCGGCCTCCGTTGCAAGTGTTGCGCATTTGTCGAGAACATCGCGGCGCTGGGCGTCCGACACCAGCGGACCCATCCGAGTGGCTGGATCGCGCGGATCGCCAATCACAGTTTCACGCAGCCGGTCCGACACGGCGGCAAGCACCGCATCGACCTGCGCCTGAGGCGCGATGATCCGGCGGATGGCGGTGCATTTCTGCCCCGCCTTGGTGGTCATCTCGCGGTGAACTTCGGTGACGAAGAGATCGAACTCCGGCGTTCCGGCCACCGCATCAGGCCCGAGGATCGACGCGTTCAGGCTGTCCTGTTCCGCCACGAACCGCACCGAGTTGCGCAGCAGGTTCGGTGCGCTGCGCAGGCCAAAGGCGGTCTCGGCAGAGCCGGTGAAACTCACCACGTCCTGCGGGCCAAGATGATCCAGCAGGTCCCCCAGACCGCCGGTCACGAGTTGGAGTGCACCATCCGGTAAGATTCCGCTCTCGACCAGCATCCGCACACAGGCCTCGGTGACGTAACAGGTGGTCGTCGCCGGTTTCACGATGGCGGGCATTCCGGCCAGCAGCGTCGGCGCGAGTTTCTCGAGCATCCCCCAGACGGGAAAGTTGAACGCGTTGATATGGACGGCCACGCCTTGCAACGGGGTGCACACATGCTGTCCGACAAAGCTGCCGCTGCGCGACAATTGCTCCACCCCGCCATCGACATAGACATGGCCGTCCGGCATCTCGCGCCGCCCTTTTGACGCGATCACGAGCATCGTCCCGATCCCCCCATCCACGTCGATCAGGTGATCTTTCTGCGTCGCCCCGGTGGAGAAGCTGAGGTCATACAGCACCTCTTTGCGCTCTTGCAGATAAAGCGCCAGCGCCTTGAGCATGCGCGCCCGGTCGTGGAACGTCATGGCCTGCAAGGCGGGCGCGCCGACCCCGGTGGCATGGTCGATCAACGCGCTCGCATCGACGCTGGACCGACCTGCCCGCGCCATCACCGACCCCGTCACGGCATCGCGGATCTCGCGCGCGCTGCTGTCCGGCGCAAGCCATGCGCCCGCAATGAAACTCTCCACGTTCCGAACTGTCATTCTCATCCCCCTTTGCCTGCCTAAGTATTTGACCGGGCCCGAACTTCATGCAAGCGTCGCGTCCATGACACCGGATGAACGGGCCCAGACAGCCGCGCAGAAAATGTGGCATCAAGACCACGCCTCGCAATGGATGGGGATGGAACTGGTGCATATTGCCGAAGGCGTGGCGGTCATGGAACTGACCGTGAAGAAACACCATTGCAACGGTCACGGGATGTGCCACGGTGGAGTGATCTTTACGCTGGCCGACAGCGCCTTTGCCTTTGCCTGCAACAGCCGCAACCATGTGACTGTCGCGCAACACAACACCATCACCTATATCGCCTCGGGCCGGTTGGGGGATCGGCTGCGCGCCGAGGCCACCGAGATCTCTCTCACCGGGCGCAGCGGCATCACCGATGTGCAGGTGACCAATCAATCCGGCGTGCTGATCGCCGAGTTTCGCGGGCTGTCGCGCGCCATCCGGGGCACCGTGTTCGACGAGGCGTAGGGGAGGCGTCGCGCATGAAGGATCTGTCACCGAAACCGTCCGATCTGGACCCGATCGAGCTGGCCTCGATCGACGAGATCCGCAGCCTGCAACGCGATCGCCTGCGCTGGTCGCTGCGGCATGCCTATGACAACGTCGCAATGTACCGCGCGAAATTTGATGCGGCGGGGGTGCATCCGGACGACTTGAACGACTTGTCCGATCTGGCGAAGTTTCCCTTTACCCAGAAGTCCGATCTGCGCGACAATTACCCGTTTGGTCTTTTCGCGGTGCCCCGCGAACAGATCGCACGCGTGCATGCATCCTCGGGGACCACGGGCAAGCCGACCGTGGTAGGTTACACCAGGAACGACATCGACATGTGGGCCGACGTGGTGGCGCGGTCGCTACGGGCGTCGGGTCTGCGGGCGGGCGACATGGTGCACGTGGCCTATGGCTATGGCCTCTTCACCGGCGGTCTGGGCGCGCATTACGGGGTGGAAAAGCTGGGCGGCACGGTGGTGCCCATGGGCGGCGGGCAGACCGAGAAACAGGTCGGCCTGATCACCGATTTCCAGCCCAAGGGCATAATGGTCACGCCGTCCTACATCCTCAACATCCTCGAGGCGTTCCACAAGGCGGGGCTTGATCCCCGCGCCTCGTCATTGGAGGTGGGCGTGTTCGGGGCCGAACCCTGGACCAACGCGATGCGGCTGGAGATCGAAGAGGCGTTCGACATGCACGCGGTCGATATCTACGGGTTGTCCGAGGTGATCGGGCCGGGGGTCGCCAATGAATGCGTGGAGACCAAGGACGGGCTGCATATCTGGGAGGATCATTTCTATCCCGAGATCATCGACCCAGAAACCGGCGAAGTCTTGCCCGATGGAGAAAAGGGCGAGCTGGTCTTTACCACGCTGACCAAGGAAGGCATGCCCGTCATCCGCTACCGCACCCGCGACCTGACGCGCCTGATGCCCGGCACGGCGCGCAGCATGCGGCGGATGGAAAAGGTGACGGGGCGCAGCGACGACATGATGATCCTGCGCGGTGTGAATGTCTTTCCGACCCAGATCGAGGAAGAGGTCATGGCCACCGGCGGGCTGGCACCTTATTTCCAGATCGAGCTTTACAGCGCCGGTCGTATGGACGCGATGCGGGTTCTGGTCGAGGCGATGCCGAATGCCGCAAGTGACCTGTCCCGGCAGGCGGCAGCCACGATGCTGACCGAACGGATCAAGGACCATGTCGGCATTTCGGTCACGGTCGATGTCGGTGATCCCGGCTCGGTCGCACGGTCGCAGGGCAAGGCGGTGCGGGTTGTGGACAAACGTCGGTCGGATTGACCGTTACTGGTCGTAATCCACCACGATGCGCGGGCTGACCGGGTAGGATTGGCATGACAGGATGTAACCCTGCTCCACCTCGTAATCCTCGAGCGCGTGGTTGGCGACCATGTCCACTTCGCCCTCCAACAGCTTGCATTTGCAGGTGGAACAGACACCGGCGCGGCAGGCATGGGGTGCGTCCAGCGCATTGTCCAGCGCCGCTTCGAGCACCGTCATGTCGTGGCCCATGTCGAAACTGCGGGTCATTCCGTCCAGCGTGACCGTGGCCGCGATGCTGGCCTGAGTGGTGACGGCAACAGGTTTGGTGCGCCGCGCCAGCCGTCCGGTCTGGGCGCTTGCGAACAGCTCGAACTTGATCTGATCCTTGGTCAGCCCGTGATCGCCAAGCGATTGCGCAATGGCTTTCATCATCGGTTCAGGCCCGCAAATGAAGGCAGTATCGACGCTGGCAATGTCGATCCAGTGGGTGAACAGCGCCGCGCATTTCTCAGCGTCGATACGTCCCTGAAAGAGGTCGATGTCCTGCGCATCGGTCTCGAGGATATGCAGGATGGTGAAGCGCCCCATGTAGAGGTTCTTGAGATCCTCCAGTTCCTCGCGGAACATGATCGTGCTGACGCTGCGATTGGCGTAGACCAGCGTGGCCCGTGCATGTGGCTCGGCCACCAGTACGGTTTTCAGGATCGACAGCACCGGCGTGATCCCGGACCCACCCGCAAAGGCGAGGTAGGTCTTGGCCTTGTCCGGCTCAAGCGCGGTGTGGAACGTGCCCATCGGCTCCATCGCGTCGATCACCGTGCCGGGTGTCAGGTCGTCATTGGCCCAGATGGAAAACGCGCCATCGGCAACCTTCTTGATGCCCACGCGCAGGGTGCCGTCATGGATGCCCGAACAGATCGAATAGGATCGGCGCAGTTCGGTGCCGTCGAAATCGCGCTTGAAGGTCAGGTACTGCCCTTGGGTGAAGGTGAAATCGCCACCATCCCGCGCCTCGAGCGTGATCGCCACGGCATCGCGGGTGGTCTTGGTCACATCGGTGACGGTCAGGGGGTAAAAGCGCGCCATGTCAGGGCCTTGGGATCAGATGCATTTGAAATAGTCGAACGGCTCAAGGCAGGTGTCGCAGCGCCAATGGGCCTTGCAGGGGGTCGATCCGAACTGGCTGATCCGCGTGAGTGCGGTGCCGCCGCATTGCGGGCAGGCCTCGGGTCCGCCAGCGGGGGACGGGGGCGCGATTCCATAAGCCAGTAGCTTGGCGCGGCCCGTGTCGGACAGCCAGTCGGTGGTCCACGCAGGCGCGATCTGCGTCCTGATCCGTACGTTTCGCACACCCCGATCGTACAGAGCGGTTTCGATGTCCATCGCGATCACGGAAGTGGCCGGGCAGCCGGAATAGGTGGGGGTCACCGCCACTTCGAGCGTGTCGCCGTGCCACGCCACGTCCCGCACGATGCCCAGATCGACAACCGAGATCACGGGGATCTCGGGATCGGGCACCTGATCGAGCCAGGTCCAGATGGTGGCCACGTCCGGGATCATGTCACCACGCAGCGCCCGGATAGGCGCGCTGCAGCCATTGCATCTGGGTCAGCAGGTGGCCCAGATGTTCGGAGTGGCGGAACCCGGTCTTGCCGCCGGTTTGGGCATAGGTGCTGTCGGGTTTGACCAGCGTCGCGTCGGTCAGGATGGCGTCGATCCGCGTGTCGAACCGGGCGCGCAGGGCGGTCAGGTCGGGCGCGATGCCCGCCGCGTGCATCGCCGTGTCGACGGCGTCGGGCGTGACCATCTCGCCGACATAGGGCCAAAGCAGATCCAACGCCGCCTGCATCCTGCGGTGGCTCTCCTCTGTCCCGTCGCCCAGGCCGATCACGGTCTCGGACGAGCGGTCGAGATGATAGGTGACTTCCTTGAGCGCCTTGGCAGAAATCCCGGCAATCCGGTTGTCGTCGGACTGGCTCAGGGCGGTCAGAAGTTCGATGTGAAACGCGTCGAACAGGCATTGCCGCATCATCGTCTGGCCGAAATCGCCATTGGGCTGTTCCACCAGCAGCAGGTTGCGGAAGTCCCACACATCGCGCAGCATCGCCAGTTCATCGGCAGATCGTCCGGCACCTTCGACCTCTGCGGCCAAGCCAAGCCACATCTGCGTCTGTCCGATCAGGTCCAGCGCGGTGTTGGCAAGCGCGATGTCCTCTTCCAGCACCGGCGCGTGGCCGCACCATTCGCTGATCCGGTGCCCGAGGATCAGCGTGCTGTCGCCCAGACGCAAGAGGTATTCAAAGAGCGCCTCTTGGTCGGTCATCACATGTGACCCGCATCGTCGGGGATGTCGAAAAAGGTCGGGTGGCGGTAGACCTTGCTTTCCGACGGCTCGTACAGCGGGCCCTTGTCCGAGGGGGACGAGGCGGTGATGTGCGCGGCCTCGACCACCCAGATGCTCACACCTTCATTGCGGCGGGTGTAGACATCGCGCGCGTTCTTGAGCGCCATCTCGGCGTCGGCTGCGTGCAGGCTGCCGACATGGCGGTGGTTCAGCCCGTGCTGTCCGCGGATGAAGACCTCCCAGAGGGGCCATTCCTGTGACATGTGTTTTCCTCCCTGCGCTTGTCGAGCCTTGTGGCTCTCTTCGCGAAGATGCCCGTGAGGGCTGATGCGCTATTCCGCCGCCAGCTTTGCTGCGCGTTTCTTTGCCGCATGGGCCATCAGCCCGTCGCGCACCCAGGCGCCGTCATCCCAGGCCTTGTTGCGCGCAGCCAGCCGTTCGGTGTTGCAGGGGCCATTGCCCTTGATCACGTCGAAAAACTCGGACCAGTCAGGTTCCGCGAAATCGTACCCGCCCTTGTCCTCGTTCCAGCGCAGGGTCTTGTCCGGCACGGTCAGTCCAAGGAATTCCGCCTGCGGTACGGTCTGGTCGACGAACTTCTGACGCAACTCGTCATTGGTGTTCATCTTGATCTTCCACGCCATCGACTGCGCCGAATGCACCGAATCCTTGTCGGACGGGCCGAACATCATCAGCGACGGGTACCAGAAGCGGTTGAGCGCATCCTGTGCCATCTTCTTTTGCGCGGTCGTGCCTTGGGCCATCTTCATCATGATGTGATAGCCCTGCCGCTGGTGGAACGACTCTTCCTTGCAGATGCGGATCATCGCGCGGGAATACGGGCCATAGGAGGTGCGCTGAAGCGGCACCTGGTTCATGATCGCCGCGCCATCGACCAGCAATCCGACCGCGCCCATATCGGCCCATGTCAGCGTTGGGTAGTTGAAGATGGAGCTGTATTTCATGCGGCCATCCAGCAACATCTCGGTCAGTTCGTCCCGGCTGACCCCCAGCGTTTCGGCCGCACCGTAGAGGTAGAGCCCATGCCCCGCCTCGTCCTGCACCTTGGCCAGCAGGATCGCCTTGCGTTCCAGCGTCGGCGCGCGGGTGATCCAGTTGCCCTCGGGCAATTGGCCGACGATTTCGGAATGGGCGTGCTGGCCGATCTGGCGGATCAGCGTCTTGCGGTAGCCCTCGGGCATCCAGTCCTTGGGTTCGATCTTTTCGCCCGAGTCGATGCGGGCCTGAAACGTGGTGAGCTTTTCAGGATCGTCCTGCGTCGCTTCGGATGTGATCATCTGCGCGTACATGATGCGGACCTCGGTGGTGACTGCGGACGGGTGATGGCCGCACGTTACGCCAAGACCGGCTTTCCGGCAATGGGGATGTTACGTAGATGCGCATCATATTCTTTTTCGGTAACACGTTTCTGGTGGGAGCAGACCGGACCCCTTCGGAACCGGGTCCGCGCCCTGCGGTTATCCGAACATGCGCCCGCCCCGTCGCTTCGAGATCACCGAACATCCAGAGATCCCGCTGGACGGGTTCGTGCTGGGCTGGATCGCCATGGTGCCGCTGCTGGTCTGTGCGGTGGCGGCCTTCCATTCCGACTGGGCGGGCATGGCAATCGAGGCCGGCCGGTTCTGGGCCGCTGCGATCTCGATCTTCCTGGCCGGGGTTCGGCGCGGCTTGAGCTTTCGCACGGTGGGCGGGCCACAGCCGCGTCAGATCGCGATGATGCTCTGGCTCTTCTGCGGCGGGATCGTCGCGGTGGTCCTGCCGCCGCGCCTGAGTCTTGGCCTGCTGATCCTGCTCTATCTCAGCCTTGCGATTGTCGATCCAAGGGCGGCGCGGGCGGGCGACGTGCCGTTGTATTTCCGACGGCTTCGACCGCCGCAAATGTGGGCGGCCCTGCTGTGCCTTGGAGTGATGCTCTGGCAGACGAGTGCCGTCGGCGCTGAGGTGTTCGCCACCTGAGCGACTTTTCGTTGGTGATCTCGGGCTGACGGCTGCCGCCGTTTGCTTGCCATGCCATGCGCCTGCCAGAGCGCAGCATGGCGTCGCAACCCATTCGGTAATCAGGGAAATTTGGTGGCGTGGGGGGGACTCGAACCCCCGACCTAACGATTATGAGTCGTTCGCTCTAACCAACTGAGCTACCGCGCCGAACCGTCGCGTGAGTACGAGCGTGACCCGGTGGCGTCAAGGGCAAATCTTGCGTTTTTTGCCCCGCGCGGGATGCCGTGGACACCTGCGCCGGACGAACCGTTCTGCGCCGGTGCGGACGCGTTGACGCGTCCGTGATTTTCAGTTGACTGAAAATCCACCCGTCGCGCTTACTTGACGATCTTTTCATCCTTCACGAACATGTTCGCCCAGGCGCGGTCGATCAGTTCCGGCGTCATCTTGTAGGGCCAGCCTTCAAAGTCGCAGACCGCGATCATCTGGTCGATCAGGAAGACAGGTTGGTAGTTCGCGTAGACGTTCCTGATGGTTGGATACTTGTTCTTCAGCAGGTGGATCAGCGCCTTTTCACAGAGCGCCATCTGTTTCTTCTTCGCGACCATCGAGAAAATCTTGAGGAAGTTCTGCTGATCGGGTCCGTCGATCTTGATCTTGAAGAAGATCCGGCGCAGCGCGGCCTGGTCGAAAATCTCGTTCGGGTGGAAGTTGGTCGAGAAAATCACCAACGTGTCGAACGGCACCTCGAACTTTTCGCCCGATTGCAGCGCGAGAATGTCGCGCGCCTCTTCCAGCGGAACAATCCAGCGGTTCACCAGCTTCTGCGGCGGTTCGGCCTGACGGCCAAGGTCGTCGACGATGAAGATGCCGCCGGTGGACTTGAGCTGAAGCGGCGCCTGGTAGGTGCGGGCGGTCGGGTTGTAGACCAGATCCAGCATGTCGAGCGACAGTTCACCGCCGGTGATCACCGTGGGCCGTGCACAGAGCACGTAGCGCGTGTCGAACCGGTTGGTGATGCGCAGCCCGCTCGACGCACCGGCGGATTCCGCGGCGCTGTGCACGATCGGGTCGTAGACCGTGATGACCTGTCCGGCATATTCGATCGCGTGCGGGATGTAGATCTTGTCGCCCATCGCGTCGCGGATGCCGTTCGAGATCGAGGATTTCCCGTTCCCCGGAGGACCGTACATCAGGATCGATCGGCCTGCGCCCACCGCCGGGCCCAGATTGCCCAGCAGGTCCGGGGGCAGGATCAGGTGGCCCATCGCGTCGGTCAGTTGCTGGCGCGAGATGTGGATGTTGCGGATCGACTGCCGCTTGACCTGTTCGGCATAGACGGCCAGCGGCACCGGCATCGCGCCGTAATATTCCGATTGAGCCAGCGCATCCAGCGCGCGGGCCTTGCCTGCATCGGTGAGCTGGTAGCCCATTTCCGAGCCGTTGTTGGCGTTCAGCGTGCCCGTCGCCTCAAGCAGCAATTGACCGCGCGCATAATCGATGAGTTCCTGCGTGATCGGCACGGGCAGGCAGACGCCTTGGGCAATCGCGGTCGCGGTGGAGACGTTCTTGCGGAACATCGTCTTGAGCATGATGTCGCGCATCATGACCGTCTGCAGCTTCATGTCTTCCATCCGCTTGGGCGGAGGAGGCGCCATGACGGCACTTGTTTGCATGTTCATGATCAGCCCCGGATCGGTTCAGCCAGTTATCGTCTCTGGCTGACCCTGACAGGCCAATGTGGCAACACAAGGGCTGGGGCGGGACAGGTTGTTGGCGATCTACCTGCCGAACCACACCCCGAGCGCGAGATAGAGCGCCAAAGTGCCGCCAAGGCTCAGCCCCATCGGAAACTTGGGGTTTGTCCAGCTTTTCCAATGAGGTGCGATGGTGCGCAGCGCCGAATGCTTGGCGATGCGGTGCGCCACGAAAGCGGCAAGGATGTTGGCCGCGAAAAGCGCCATCAGCAGCCGCAGGTCTCCGACATGGATGAACGGCGCAGCAGCGGCGGCGAACTTGGCATCGCCTGCGCCCATCGCGCCACCCGCGTTCAGGGCGATACCCGCCACAAGCACCACGACAAGGTGCAGGTAGCGCCACAGGTAGGCGTCGAAGGGCAGGGCGATCAGGCCGACTACGGCAAAGATCACGAAGAGGATCACGACGATCACGTTCGGAATGCGCATGTCGCGCATGTCCGAAAATGCCACGTAGACGCAAAGCGGAAGAACGAATGGCAGGAAAACCAAAGCCGAGAACGCCGAGATGTCCATGCGGCGGCTCAGTTCACGACATTGGTTTCAAGCGCGTTCAGGCTCCGGGCCGCAGCTTCGAAATGTTGCGGATGGGTTTCGATGGCTTCGCGCAGCAGGCCCTGGCCGGTCACCACGTCGCCTCGCTTGACCGCTGCAAGTCCCATCGTGTGCAACAACTCGGCGCGTTCGATCTGGGTCATGGGCACGACCGGCAGCACGTAATTGCCCTGCGAACCTCGGGCCAGAACAAGGTTGTTCTTGGCGGTGAACAGGGATTCCTCGTTGCGGATCGCTTCGGTGAAAAGCCGTTCGGCACCGGAAAAATCACCGCGCGTCAGCTTGGAGAAGCCCCAGTTGTTCATCACCGAGGCCGGTGTCGTCGTGAGACCCACCGCCGTTTCGTAGAAGCTGTCTGCCTTGTCCCACTGCTGCTTGCTGTCGGCGATCATCGCTTCGAGCCGGTAGCGCTTGTAGGTTTCGTGGGTGGGCGGAATGGCGTTCAGGACCGTTTCCGCGCGTTCCCATTCATTGTTGCGGATCAGGGCATCGGCCAGTTCGACACGGTCATCGGCGGTGGATGCTGTGTTATCTACGACACGTGCCCATGCTGCAACACCTTCGGTGTGGCGTTTGGCGCGGATCAGCGACAGGGCCAGACCGCGCGCAAGGTCGATCCGATCCGGGTCGCCGCTGCTGGCGCGCTGGAAATAGGACACCGCTTCGTTGGGGTCCGAGACAGACAGCATCACCTCGTTCAGATTGGTGCCGTCGATGACGTTGACGCCTTGGAATTCACGGTCAACCGCTTCGGTATCAATGCCTTTTTCGCACCCGGACAGTACGACCGCCCCTGTTAGACACAGGGTTACTATAAAGGGATGGCGCATTTTTGCGTCCTTTACTGCTCTGCCTCATTACCGTGTCGGGCGGATTAGGAAATCACTGCTGCCGCGCCGCACAAGTTTGTATTCTTGTTCTATTTCCGCAGTGTACTGCGAATTTTCCATTTTTGCGAGAGCCAAGCGCAGATTGTCCCGAATTGCAACACTTTCGCCATTGTCGAGCGCGAAGGCCCTGCGAAACACCTGCGCGGCTTCGGCTGTCTTGCCGGTTTCGATCAGCACAACGCCAAGATTGTTCCACGCATCGGGGCTTTCGGGATCGTCCTTGGTGGCGCGTCTGAGCAGGTCTTCGGCCTGATTGAGCCGCCCGAGGGCAAGGTTTGCAGACCCCATGGACAGCAGGACTTCGGGGGTCAGCCCCTGTTCCGCCGCCGCAAGGCTGAACGAGCTGAGCGCAAGTTCGTATTCTCGCGCCGCCATGAGGCGATGGCCCACGGTCAGCTGATCGACAACCGCGCCCCGCGGGTCGACGCTGGGCGCGAACACCGCGTCGTCAGACGTGGAAAAGCCGCCTGGTGAACAGGCGGCCAATCCGATCAGAATGAAGGCGGGCCATAATCGGCCTAAAGTCATTGCCCCACCGAACTCCCGAGACTGCCGAGTTGTTGGATGCCGAGGACCGAAGGACCAACGAGGATGATCAACAGCGGCGGCACCGTCAGCATCATTGTGGTCAATGTCATTTTGGTTGGCAACTTGTTTGCCTTCTCTTCGGCACGCATAACGCGTTTGTCGCGCATTTCGGACGCATAGACCCGCAGCGCGTCGGAAATCGGGGTGCCGAAGCTCTGGCTCTGGTTCAGAACGGTGACAAAGGACATCACGTCCTGAACGCCGCAGCGTTCGCCCATGTCGTTCAGAACCACGCTCTTGTCCTTGCCGGCCTTCATTTCGTGGCTGACCAGTTCGAATTCATCCGCGAGGCTGGGATAGGAGGCGCGCAGTTCCTTGCTGACCCGCACGATGGACTGATCCATCGACTGACCGGCTTCGACGCAGACCAGCATCATGTCGAGGCTGTCGGGGAAACCGCTTTCGATTTCCTCCTGGCGTTTCTGCACCCGGCTGGTGATCCAGTATTTCGGGAACATGTAGCCCGCAGCGCCCGGCCCAAGCGTATACATCACGGTCTGCTGGGTGGTCGCGGTCGTGGGATCAAGGGCGAGGTAGAAATACGCGACACCAATGATCAGACCACCGATCCCGAGAACGAACTGGGCAAAGTAGTAGACCTGAACGGCGTCCTTGGTCCGGTAGCCCGCCTGCAACAGCTTCAAACGAACATCGGACAGTTCCTTGGCGTCCTGCGGTTCGAGGAATTGCGCGTATTTGTTGAGCTTCTGGTTCTTCTGCTTGTCCCGCAGCACCGCGCGGGTGGCGGCATCGACCTCCTGGCGTCCGGACTGGTTGTTCAGTCGGTCCATCGGGTTGGCGCGCGACATGAAGAACATCGGGATCGCGAGAACCAGCAACAGCATGCCCAGACCGGCGATGAGGATCATCGGACCGGCGGGTCCCAGCAGGTTGTAGGCGAATTGGTTGAAAGCTTGCATGGTTCGGACCTCAGACTTTGATATTCACGAGCGCGCGCATCACGATCAGGTTGACGATCAGGAAGGCACCCACAACGAAACACGCAGGGATGAACCACGGGTGGTCGATCACATCGTCGTAGTAGTTGGGATCGGTCACCTGGATGACGATCAGCGCTCCCACGGGGAAGCCGGACAGGAACTTGCCGGACCATTGCGCCTCGGCGGTGATGGCCTTCACGCGGCGGAACAGGCGGAACCGCGCGCGGATCACCTTGGCCAGACCTTCGAGGATCTCGGCAAGGTTACCACCCGACTGCTGCTGGATCGCCACCGCAACCGCGAGGAAGCGCAAATCCTGCATGTCGAGCCGTTCGGCCATGGCCTTGAGTGCCTCGCCGATATCGCGGCCGTAGCTGGATTCGTCGGCGATGAGGCCGAACTCGGTCGCAAGAGGGTCCTTGATTTCCTTGGAGACGATCGAAATCGCGGATGAAAACGGATGTCCGACCCGCAAGGAGCGCACCATCAGTTCCACGGCATCGGGAAGCTGTTCCTCGATCAGGCTGATGCGTTTCTTGGCCTTGCTGTTGATCCAGAAGAACACGCCGCCGACACCCATCGCCAGACCCATCACGACACGCACGGCAAAGCCCGCCTCGGTTCCGACCGTCAGACCGACAAAGGCCACGACGCTGACGCCGATCATCACGAGGATCAGTTGTTGCGGCGTAAAGGCGATTGCCGCCTTCTGGGCCCGGTCCGCGAGAATCGAATAGAGCGGCAGACCGCGCGAACTCATGTGCTGGTCCATCTCCTTGCGGAGTTTGGCCAGCACTTCGTCGCGCTTGGTGCCCTTGTCGAGCATCTCGAGGCGGCGATTGACGCGCTTGTTCAGGCTGATCGTCTTGCCGAAGGCAACAAGGTAGACGCCTTCGACAAGGACCAGCACGGCGATGAAGATCAGGCCGTAGACGATGGGTTCTGCGCTGAGTGTCATGGTCAGTGGTTCCCGTTGAAGGGTTCATAGATCGACGGGGGCAGGTCGTAGCCCCACATCTTGAAGCGTTCGGCATAGTTGGACCGCACGCCCGTGGCCGTGAAATGGCCGATGATCTTGTTCTCCGGGGTCAGGCCGACACGCTGGAAGCGGAAGAGTTCCTGCATCGAGATGACCTCGCCTTCCATCCCGGTGATCTCGGTGATCGACGTCATCCGCCGCGAGCCGTCCTGCAGGCGCGAGGCCTGCACGATCAGGTTCACAGCCGACGAAATCTGCGATCGCATCGCCTTGAGCGGCATTTCGATGCCAGCCATGGCGATCATGTTTTCCAGACGGCTCACACCGTCGCGGGCAGAGTTGGCGTGGATCGTGGTCATCGACCCGTCATGGCCGGTGTTCATGGCCTGCAGCATGTCGATCACTTCCTCGCCACGGGTTTCCCCGACGATGATGCGGTCGGGGCGCATCCGCAGCGCGTTCTTGAGACAGTCGCGCGGTGTGACCGCACCTTTGCCTTCGACGTTGGGCGGGCGGCTTTCCATGCGGCCCACGTGGGACTGTTGCAGCTGAAGTTCCGCCGTGTCCTCGATTGTCAGGATGCGTTCGCTGTCGTCGATGAACGAAGACAGCGCGTTGAGCGTGGTGGTTTTACCCGAACCCGTACCGCCGGACACGATGATGTTGAGACGCGTCGCCACGGCGGCTTGCAGGTAGACGGCCATTTCCTCGGTGAAGGCGCCGAAATTGACCAGATCGTCGATGCTCAGCTTGTCGGTCTTGAACTTGCGGATCGAGACCAGTGACCCGTCCACCGCAATCGGCGGCACCATGGCGTTGAAACGCGACCCGTCCTGCAGACGGGCGTCCACATAGGGGTTGGATTCATCGACACGACGGCCCACGGCGGACACGATCTTGTCGATGATCCGCATCAGGTGCTTTTCATCCTTGAAGGTCACGTCGCTGAGTTGCAGCTTGCCCGACCGTTCGACGAATATCTGATGCGGGCCGTTGACGAGAATATCGCTGACGGTTTCGTCTTTCAGCAAGGTCTCGAGCGGGCCGAGACCCTTGACCTCGTCGTAAAGTTCCTGGTTCAGCGCCACCCGCTCTTCGCGGTTGAGCACCATGCCTCTTTCCTGCAGGCTTTCGTTGGTGATCGCGTTGATTTCTTCCTTGAGCTGGGCTTCGGTCGCCTGATCCAGCGCGGCGAGGTTCAGGTTGTCCAGAAGCGCGCGGTGCAGCTCCAGCTTGATCTCGCCCAGACGTTCCTTGCGTTTCTTGTCACGGTCCGCCGATTCCGCAACGGCCGCCTTTTGCGGCAGCACCTTGCGCAGTGCCTTGGCCGGGCCGGACGAATTCGCCGGAGTTTCAGCCTTGACCGCGGGGGCCTTGGCTGCGGGAACGACCTCGACGGTCGATTTCTTGTAACGAGAAAACATGTCTGTCCTCCTCAGGCAGCTTCAGCATCGGAACGGCCGACTTCGTAGAGTGACTGGGCCAGCTTTGCGATTTCCTTGCGCAACGCGTTCTTGGGCTGCTGAAGCCCCAGTGGCTGACCGTGATCGCCCGCTTCCGAGACCGCGCGGCCACCATCCGGCAGATGCAGATCGACCGAGATTTCAAGGCTTTCCTGCATCCTCTTCAGGCGGCTTTTGCCTTGGAGATCGGTGAATTTCGGACCCCGGTTCAGCACAAAGCGGATCTTGTCGAAGGGCAGGTCTTCGGCCTGAAGCGCGCGCTTGAGCCGGTAGGTGTTCTGCGCCGACCGCATGTCGAGTTCGATCACGCCGAAATAGACCTGCGCTGCGCAGAGCACGGTTTCGGACCACTGAACAAGGCTGGGTGGCATGTCGATCACGACAAAGTCGAAATGGCGCGCGGCGGTGTCCAGCAGCGCCTGCACCTCGGTCTGGCCAATGATGTCGAGCGGTGGCAGATCGGCGGGTGAGGTGAAGACGTGCAGCTTGTCCTCGAAGGTCACAAGCGCCTGTCCAAAGCTGTCCTCGTCCATCGAGTCGATGTCGGAGAGGAGTTCCAGCACCGCCTCGCGCCGCTGCACGTCGAGATAGGTCGAAACCGAGCCGAATTGCAGGCCGAGGTCGATGATGCAGACCTTGGGCGATTTGGTCTTGGAGACCGTGGCCAGTTCCCATGCGAGATTGGTCGCAAAAGTGCTTGCCCCGCATCCGCCGGCCATGCCCTGAACCGCGATGATCACGCCGTCGCCGTCATGGGACAGCTTGACCTTGGACCCGTTGCGGGAAGAGGCGGCAGAGTCGGGCGCGCGCATCCGCCCGATGGCCGCTTCGAGCTCACCTTCGGGAAGCGGGTAGGGGACGAATTCGTCGGCGCCCTGGCGCAAGAGATGATGCAGCGCCGATGGCGTGACATCATGGGCGATCAGCACGACCTTGATGTTGCGGGCCTTGGCTGCTGCAATGATGGCGGACAGGTGTTCGACATTCGCTTCGTCGTCTTCGTCGATGGCCAGTGCCACGAATTCCAGATTGGCGCCTTCTACCTGCGTGAAGAAATGCATGGCCTCATCGAAGCCAAGATCGCCCCAGGCTTCGCCCAGAACGGCTTCCATGTCTTCAATCAGCAGATCGAATTCCTGAACATCCCGACTGATCGTGCACGCAACAAGCGGCGCGGGCTGCGGGGTGCTTGGAAGGATACTCGTCATTTGCCTCGTTTCCTCTGACTTGCGACGCCCGTGACCGGCATTTTGCACGGATCAAGAGCGTCAATCCCGACTCGGTCGGGAAGGACTGCTACTGTCAGAAAGTCGTTGGAAAACTTGGCAACATTGGGGCCGAATTACCAAAATTGTACGGTATTTCAGGCCGATGGCATGGCCCCTTGCGGGGCCGTGCCTTTATTGTGTTGCTTGGAAATCGGTGCCTTCGATGCCGGAAAGGCCGGTTCTGGGCACAGCGCTGGTGATGTATTCGCGGTAAATGATCTCGGCATATTTGCCTTCGAGAACAGAGGGATGCGAGCCGACAAAGCCCGAAACCTCGGTCACCGTGCGACGGTTGCGAACTTCGCGTCCTTCGGTCACGATCAACGGTTGGGTTTCGCCGAAGGAGACAACGGCCTCCAGCCGGTCCTTGCTGATCCCTTGCGTGGCGAGGTAGTTCACAACGGCATGTGCCCGGTTCAGGCCAAGCCGCTTGTTGTAGGCTTCGCTGCCCACGGCGTCGGTATGGCCATAGACGCGGAACGTGACTTCGGGGAACTGGCGGATCCAATGCGCCTGCTCCCGCAGGGTGTCCCGCGCGCCGCTGTCGAGAACCGCGCTGTTGAAGGCGAAGTTCACCGTGGTCATGACCTCGCTCGCAAAGCGTTGCGACAGATCGTAAGTATAGCGCTTTTCGCCGTTCATGATCTGAACGTTGTTCATGGTCGCGACGCCGAAATTGCCGGTGTCCAGAAGCGCCCCGGCCTCGCGGTTGAAGGCGCTGTAGACCGGGTCGCTGGTCGCGCAGGCGGCGACGAAGGCAAGGCCGGTCAGGGCCAGTGGGATGCGAAGTGTCTTTTCAAGTGTCATCGCCTCAATCCATCACATAACCGTAGGAGCCGCTGAAATCCTGCTTGGCGACTTCGCCCGCGGCACCGCGCAGATTGCGCGAGTCGCTGGCGACGCGACCGAACAGGAACAGGTCTTTTTCGCTGGGCGGGCGCACCCGGTCTGTCGGCAGAGCAAGCGCTTCGCCGCGGGTCGGTGTCACCAGATGCGGGGTGATGATGATCACCAGTTCCGACTGTTCGCGCTGATATTCGGCGCTGCGGAACAGGGCACCCAGAATCGGGATATCGCCCAGCCACGGAACCTGGCTGTTCAGGTCGCGGAAGTCATCCTGCAAAAGCCCCGCGATGGCAAAGCTTTCGCCGTCGCGCAACTCGACCGTCGTGGTGGTTTCGCGGCGGGTGAAGCCGTCAATCCGGATCGCGCCGATATCGATCCCGCTGCTGGGGTCGATCGACGACACGGCGGCTTCGAGTTCGAGGTTGATCAGATCACCGTCCAGAACGCGCGGAATGAAGTTCAGCTCGACACCGAAGGGTTTGAACTCGACGGTGATCGCGCCGTCTTCCTGGGAAACCGGAACAGGGTATTCGCCACCGGCAAGGAACGTCGCTTCCTGGCCCGAAAGCGAGGTCAGGTTCGGTTCGGCAAGGGTCCGGACAACGCCCTTGGCCTCAAGTGCCTCAAGCAGGATGCCCACCTCGAGCCCGCCGGCGTTGAACCCGAACAGGATCGCCCCTTGCTGCCCGACCGTCGGCTGAAGTTTTTCCGCCACGCTGTCTATGGCCGCCGTCGATGATGCGTTGCCGGTGCCAAGTTCTAGCCCCAGATCGCCATCAAGCACTGAACCGCCCGTCGCCAGCGAGGCTTGGAGCGATTTGGACACGGAGCGCTGCATTTCCGCGAACCGGACCTTGAGCATCACCTGCTGCACGCCACCGACGGTCATCAGGTTCGACACCCGTTCCGGTGCGTAGCGTGCGGCAAGATCAAGCGCGCGCTGCATCCGGATGGTGCTGGACACGGTGCCCGACAACACGATGCCGTCATTCGCTGTCCGCACCTCGATCTTCTCGTCCGGAAGGATCTGGCGCAGGCGTTCCTTGAATTCGGTAAGATCCGGGGCAACCCGGACATCCACATTTGTGATCAGCTGGCCGTTGCCGTCCAGAATGGTGAGTGTCGTGGTGCCGGGGGTTTTGCCCAGCACGTAGATTGTCCTGTCCGACAAAGACGAGATGTCGGCGATCGACGGGTTCGCGATGCTGAGTTCCGCAAAGGGAACTTCGCTCTCGACCACGACTGCACGGTTCATGGGAACGTTCAGTGTCGATTCAGTATTGGTCCGGATCACACGCAATGTTTCGGCGAAAGCTGTTTGCGCGATCGGAGAAATAGCAAGAACCGCGCCCAACAGGACGGCCTTGAAGGGACTGCTCGTATACATGTGACCTGCCTTTCCGATCACGCCTCAGATATGGGTCTTTTCGCCCGATATTGCACACAAGCTGCGCCAAGTCGGCTTTTATTGCAAGAATCAATGAGTTCAGAGGGGGGCTTGATGTGGATAAGGCGCAACATAATGTTGCGCCTTATCCAATTTGGATTTTCGGTTTTACACCAAATAGGGTGTGGACCCCTTTAGTTTGTACAAGGGATGGGCACTTCGACCACTTCGCCACCCCTGCGCGTTCGGATGGTACAAATCTCGATCGAACGTGGTATCTCGACCTCTGCGCGTTCTTCGATACCCAGAAGTGACCGTTGATCGACTTCGACCACCTCGGCAACCGTGTCATCGTTGCGCCCCAAAAGGGACAGCGACAGCCGTCCCGTGGACTGCGCTTGCGCCAAGGACGCCACCTGTTGCGGGCTTGCGGCGACGGTCACGGTCCGGGCGATTGTGGTTTGCGCGGTCTCGGTCTCGGAGGTCTGGTCAATGGCGATCAAACGGACACCTGTTTCGATCAGCTTGGTCACTTCGCCGTTGGGCATGTTCGGATTGTTGCTTCTGACCCGGCCTGTCCAGTAGACATCGACCCGGTCGGTCGGACGCAGGAAACCCGATACCCCCGAAGCCACGTCAACCTTGATCGCAAAGGCGCGCTGGCCGCGTTCGAGGCGCGAGGTCAGACCGGCATCCGCACCCGGGTCGCTGACCTTGGTTTCCATGATGGCTTCGAACTTTTCGATCGGGCGCAGCGCGACCCGCAGGTCGGCGCCTTCGACGTTCAGCGGTTTGGTTGCATCAAAGAAAGTCTCGGGCAGGGTGGCCTTGGGCCAGGGCATCAGAGCGATATCGTCATCCGTGATGAGTTCGCCGTAATCCAGCGCCCGCGTGGCCACGTAAATGTCCTGTACCGGAACGCTTTCGGTGACCTTGTTGCGTTCCTGTTCAAGTGCGGTCTGGTAGGCGCCGATATAGTTCTGTGCCATGTAAACAGCGAAACCGGCCAAAGCCAGGCCCGCGACAAGGACAAGTCCAAAAACGATGCGCATAATGCCTCCTTACATGCTTCGGGATTGCACGGACGCGTGCGGAAACATGGTTCATATGTTGGAATACCGGACAATTATGTTTGCCTGTTGGGCAGATTGTGACGAAATTGAGAAGGCGTTGTCATGTCTGCGCGTGCTCGATTGTGAGTGCGCGGATCAAAGCAATACGTCCAAACAATCGGGATCCACGTTTGGACGCGTTTGCATTTTGGCGCTGGGTGCGCCGTGAAGCGGGTGCTTCAATCCTGGTTTGGGGACGTTTCAAGCACAGTCTCGGCTGTGTCCCGCGAAGCGGTACGAGTGTCTGCTTGCATCATCGATAGCGCGCCTATCGCAAGACCAACGGCGGTCGCTGTGAGAAGCAGCCAATCTATCGCAACGGCGCCTGAGTTGCTTTTGGCAAATGTCTTGAGAAACCGCATCATTGAGTGTCATTCCGTGGCTCGACAAAAAAAAGGCGCGCCGAGGCGCGCCTTTTTGGGTGGATGTAACCGAAATTACGGTGCGGCAGGCAGCCAAGCCTGAGCGCCAAGAACCGCGCCGCCGGTGGATGTCAGAACGGCGTCGGTGTTCGTCTGGATCGCGCCGTAAGCAGCAATCGCAAGGCCAACAACAGCGGCGGTCAGAACGACCCAGTCAACTGTCACGGCACCGTCTTCGTCGTTACGGAAGTTTTTGATGAAATTGATCATTTTGATCTCCATTGTCCTAGTTTGCTCACGTTGGCCAAGCTCGGGACTGTATGTTGAGCGCTCTCTCTTTCGCTCCATCCCGTCTTGGATGAGTACTTATACCCGCCGGATTGGGGCAGCAGTTTGGCCTCATTGGACCGATTTTGCAGCTTGGATCAAAAGCGATCAAAAATCATTTAAGTAACTGATTTTGTTATAAACAATTTTTCAATAAAAGTTAATTTCGTTGAAAAACGCTGTATTTTCGCATGAGAGCCCCAGCCAATTGATGTCACATTCGAAACGAAATGGCATTGATAGCCGGATTGTGTCATAACTTATCTTAAGAAAAACGGGCATCGAGCAGGAGCCTGATCATGAAACGGTATGTTGTCCTGGCGCTGGTCGCCATGTGGCTTGGCACGGGTGGTGCTTTGGCAGAGCCTCCGCCGTTTCCGGAATTCTCGGCCAAGCGGGTCAAACCGCCCTCTTCGGGCGCTCAGAAACGCATTACCGTCCAGATCGCTCCGCAAGAACCGCGCCTGCCGGCAGCTCCGCCAGCAGCAGCGCCGCAACCCCGCGCACCAGGGGATGAGACCCTTGCCTGGTTCTGGAGCGATATTTCACCCTCGATCGACGCGCAGGGGCCGGGGCGGCTTGAGCCCGCATTGATCCGGCTGTCCAATCCCCCCTCCGGGCAGGGCATCGCGGGACCGCGCCTGCAAGACCTTCAAACCATCGCCGAACGACACGGCAGGGACATTCTGCTGCACACCGTCGGCACGCGGGTGTCTCCGGCACTGGCGCTTGCCGTGATCTCGGTTGAATCGTCGGGCCGCATCGATGCGCAAAGCTCGGTGGGGGCGCAGGGGCTGATGCAATTGATGCCCGCCACGGCCGAGCGCTTTGGTGTGGCTGACAGTCTGTCGCCGACACAGAACATCAAGGGCGGGGTCGCGTTCCTCGATTTCCTGATGGAGAAGTTCGACAATGACGTCATTCTCGTGCTCGCCGGGTACAATGCCGGCGAGAATGCGGTGGTGCGCGCCAAGGGGGTGCCCGACTATGCCGAAACCCGCGCCTATGTGCCCAAGGTGCTGCAGGCGTTCCAGACGGCGAAAGGGCTGTGCCTCACGCCGCCTCAGCTTGTCACCGACGGATGCGTCTTCCGCGTCGCGTCACGATAGGACAGCACCGGGATTCATGATCCCCTTGGGATCGAGCGCGTCCTTGATCGCCCGCATCGCGGCCAGCTTGGCCGGATCGCCATAACGCGCCAGATCGGCCTTCTTGGCCCGGCCGACACCGTGTTCCGCGCTGAACGTGCCGCCCAGCTCATTGGCGATGTCATGGACCATCCGTTTGATCTGCTTGGTCTCGTCAAGGTACAGGTCGCGCGACTTGCCATCCGGCGGGAACACGTTGAAATGCAGGTTGCCGTCGCCGACATGGCCAAAGCAGTTGATCCGGAAATCCCCCACCTGCGCAATGGACTGGCGCACCCGTGCGATGAAGCTGGGCAATTCACCCAAGGGCACGGATATGTCATGGCTGGAGACAGCGCCGATGCGCCGGTTCGCTTCGGGGATCAGTTCGCGTATCGCCCAGAATTCGGTGCGCTGCGCCTCGGATTGGGCGATCACCGCGTCGGACACGATCCCCTCGGCCTCTGCGGACATGAACAGGGTTTCAAGCGCCTCTTGCGGCTCGAGCCCCTTGGGCAGGCCGATATCCATCAGGATCATCCATTCGGGGTGGTGATCGCCAAACGGCTTGCGCACTTCGGGCATGGTCTTGGACAGGAAATCAAGGCCGGTGCGGTGCATCAACTCGAACGCACTGATGCTTTCGCCCAGCTGGGATTTGGCCAGCGACAGCAGATCCAGCGCCGCTTCGGCGTCGCGGATGACGAACACCGCCGTGCCGATGCTGGCCGGACGCGGGAACAGCTTGAGCGACGCGCCTGTGATCACCGCAAGCGTGCCTTCGGAGCCGATCAGCAGGTTGCGCAGGTCATAGCCCGTGTTGTCCTTGCGCAGACGCTTCAGCCCGTGCCAGATCGACCCGTCGGGCATGACCGCCTCGAGCCCCAGACACAGGTCGCGGGTGTTGCCATAGCGCAGGACATTGACGCCCCCCGCATTGGTGCCCAGCAATCCGCCGATCCGCGCCGAGCCTTCGGACGCCAGCGACAGCGGGAACAGCCTGTCCACCCCTTCCGCTGCCGTCTGGATATTGGCGAGGATCACGCCCGCATCCGCGATCAGTACGTTTTCCTGAGGATAGACCGCGCGGATCGTCGTCATGCGTTCCAGCGACAGGATCAACGGCATGTCCGCGTCACCCTCGGGTGCGATCTGCCCGGCGACAAGCCCGGTGCCGCCGCCATAGGGCACGATGCCCACACCGGCTTCGGCGCAGGCCTTGACCAGTGCCGAGACCTCTTCGGTGCTGCGGGGACGGGCGACGAAGCCGCGGGCGCCCTGGAACCTGCCACGGGGCTCTTCGAGATAGGATTGTTCCGCGTGCGCAAACATATCCGCGGGAAAATGGTGCGACAGCGCATCAATAAAGCCGCTATCGGCAGAATCGCGAGGCATGACAAGGCTCCGATAAGGTTACTCTGATGCGTCACGCAACCATTCGGGACGCAGGACCACGACCGTAGGACGGGACGGCAGATCGCGCAATGACAGTTCGATAAAAGAACTGTCGCGGCGGTCGATCACGAAACTGTCCTGCACTTCCTCAAGGAACGACTCGAGCGCAAAGCCCGAGAACCAGTGCATCGGGATCACGATGCTTGATTTGAGCCGGTCGACGATCCGCACCATCATCTCGCGGGGCAGGGTATAGCCGCCATCCACCGGCACCATCACCACATCGAGCCTGCCGATGGCCGCGTATTGCTGATCGTTGGGTTCGTGATGCAGGTGTCCCAGATGTCCGATGCACAGTCCCTCGACCTCGAAGATGAAGATCGAGTTGCCATTGTCTTCCTGCCCGCCGAATTGCGACCGGATATCGGTCGACACGTTGCGCACCAGCATTTCGCCCAGATCGAGATGATGGTCGATGCCTTCGCCGAATGGCCCCCAGCCGGGCAGGACATGCGGAATCGCCGGATCGGGATTTGCGGTCCAATGTGTGTCATGGGCGTGGTTCATGGTCACCACGTCAGGGATCAGGCGCGTGTTGCCCAGAAACCCGGTGAAATCCGTGGCGACATCCAGACCGCCCGGGGTCTGCAACAGGAAGGTGGCATGGGCGACATAGTTGATGCGTACCGAAAATTCGGGCACCGGCGCAGTCCAGGACGCTTTCTGGACATAGGCGATGCCGGGCGTCGCGTCGGCGATGGCGAGGCAATGGCTGGACCTGCGGCTGTCCTGCGCAAACGCGGCGCTGCCCGTGATCGCGACGGCGAGCGCCATCCAGAGTGGTTTGAAACGCATACCAACTACCTCCTGACGCAAAGATAGCGCAGTCTGGCGGCCGGTCTAGTGAAAGTGTGACGCCGGGGAAACCGCTTCGGCAAGACCTTTAGAAAGGTCTTGCCCTAACCGACGTCGGTGCGCCCCCGCCGATCCCGCCGCAGCGCCGCGTAGAGCACATGGGTGCGCCAGCGCCCGTCGATCTGAAGGTAACTTTGCGCCACGCCTTCGTACTTGAAGCCTGCTTTTTCCAGAAGACCCCGCGATGCCGCGTTCTCTGGCAGGCAGGCGGCCTCTATGCGGCTCAGGTCCAGCCGGTCAAAGGCGTAATGCACCAAAGCGTCGATCGCCTCGCGCATGTAGCCCTGCCGGGCAAAGGGCTGACCGATCCAATAGCCCAACGTACCGGCCTGTGCAGGCCCGCGCCGGATGTTGTCGAGCGTGATCGCCCCCAGCAGCATGTCGTCGCCGCGCCGCTGCAGGAACAGCGGCACCGCCGATCCGTTGCCGATGGCGCGGTTGGCCCAGTAGACGCGGTTGGTGAAGGCCCGGCGCGACAGGTGATCCTCGGCCCAGCTGGGCTCCCATTTGGCAAGGAACGCCTCGCTGTCGCGCCGCAGGGCGCTCCAGGGGGTGAAGTCGCTGTGCATGGGCGGGCGCAGCACCATCCGCTCGGTGTCGAGCCGAAGCTTGCGCCGCAGGCTGAGCATCAGGCCACGCGGCGTTGGGACAGGGCGGTCAGGTCGGGGGCGTCTCCGACGGGACCATAAAGCGCCAGCGCTGCCGGGGCCGCGCGCACCAGCTGTTCGCCAAAGGTCCGCACGTCGCCTGTGGTCACGCTGTCGATGCGCGCAACCGTATCTTCCAGCGATGGCACCTCGCCCCAGATCTGGATCATTCGGGCCAGCCGTTCCGTCCGCGAGGACGGGCTTTCCAGCCCCATCAACAGCCCGGCCTTCATCTGTGCACGGGCGCGGGCCACCTCGGCGGGGGACATGTCGTCTGCGGCGCGTTTCATCTCGTCGATGGTCAGGTTGGCCAGGTCCTTGATCTCGTCGCCGCTGGTGCCTGCGTAGATCGTTGTCATCCCGGTGTCCGAATAGGCACCGGTCTGGGCAAAGATCGTATAGCACAGCCCCCGCTTTTCGCGGATTTCCTGAAACAGCCGGCTCGACATGCCGCCACCCAGCGCCACGGAATAGACCTGCGCGGTGTAGAAATTCGGATCGCGGTAACCCGGCGACTCGAATGCCAGTGCCAGATGCGCCTGTTCGAGGTCTTTGACCTTGCGGCTTTCGCCGCCCTGGAACCTTGCGGCATCCGCCAGCAGGAACGGGCGGGGCACCATGTCGGCGAACAGCGCCTCGGCCTGTGCCACGATGGCGTCATGATCGACAGCTCCCGCCGCCGACAGGATCATCTGATCGGGGCCGTAATGTTCGGACACGAAGGTTGCCAGATCGTCTTTCGTGAACCCGGACACGCGGTCGGTTTCACCAAGGATCGTGCGGCCGATGGGCTGATCGGGATAGGCCTTTTCCTGCAACCAGTCGAAGATGATGTCGTCCGGCGTGTCCGCCGCCTGACCGATTTCCTGCAGGATCACGTGGCGTTCGACCTCGATCTCCTTGGGGTCGAAGACCGGGTTGCGCAGGATATCCGCCACCACATCCAGTGCGAGGCTGACGTCATTGCGCAACACGCGCGCATAATAGGCGGTCACCTCGCGCGAGGTATAGGCGTTGATGTAGCCGCCCACATCTTCGATCGCCTCGGCGATCTGCAATGCGCTGCGCGTGGCCGTGCCCTTGAACGCCATGTGTTCGAGGAAATGCGCGATGCCGTTCTGTTCGGGTCGTTCATGGCGCCCACCTGCCGTGATCCAGATGCCGATGGCTGTGCTTTCCAGACCGGGCATATGCTCGGTCACAATACGAAAGCCGTTGGAGAGTGTGGCGGTCTGGACGGTCAAGAGGCGATCCGATCTTTGATGAAGGTTTCAAGTTGGGTCAGGTCGTTGGGTACGCGCGTCACGCGTTCCTCACGAGTGAAAAGGTCTGCCATTCGGTCGGGCAGGGGCGGGCGAAGGCCGCTGGCCTTTTCGACGGCGTCGGGGAATTTCGCGGGATGTGCCGTGGCCAGAGTGATCATCGGCACGTTCGGATCGCGCTGCGCTTCGGCGACGGCGACACCGATGGCCGAATGCGGACAGAGCAATTCGCCCATGTGGTCTTGCGCTTGTCGGATCGTCGCCAGCGTTTCGTCCTCGCTCACGCGCCCGCTGTCATAATGGTCGCGCAGCACGTCCATCGCGCCCTGGCTCACATGAAAGCCGCCCGCCTTGAGCTCGTTCATCAGCTGCGCCACCGCGTTGCCGTCGCGGTCATAGGCGTCGAACAGCGCGCGTTCAAAGTTCGACGACACCTGAATGTCCATCGACGGGCTGATCGACGGTGTCACCCGATCGGTGACATAGCCTCCGGTGCTGAGGCAGCGGTGCAGGATGTCGTTCTGGTTGGTCGCAACCACCAGCCGGTCGATCGGCAGGCCCATACGCTTGGCGATGTAGCCCGCGAAGATGTCGCCGAAATTGCCGGTGGGCACGGAATAGCTGATCTTGCGATCCGGTGCACCGAGGCTCACGGCGGAGGAGAAGTAGTAGACCACCTGCGCCAGCACGCGACCCCAGTTGATTGAATTCACCCCCGCCAGCCGCACGTCGTCGCGGAAGTCGAAATCGTTGAACATGTCCTTGAGCCGCGCCTGACAATCGTCGAAATCGCCGTCCAGCGCCATTGCGTGAACGTTCGACTCGGTGGGCGTCGTCATCTGGCGGCGCTGAACCTCCGAGATGCGGTCATGCGGGTAGAGAATGAACACATCCACGGCATCCAGGCCCCGGAACGCCTCGATCGCGGCGGACCCGGTGTCGCCCGACGTCGCGCCCACGATGGTCACGCGCTTGCCACTGCGGCTGAGCGCCTCCTGGAACATCTGGCCGATCAACTGCATGGCGAAATCCTTGAACGCCAGCGTCGGGCCGTGGAACAGTTCCAGCAGGAAATGGCCATTGCCCAGCTGCACCAAGGGTGCGCGGGCATCATGGCCAAACCCCGCATAGGCCTTGGTGATCAGGTCCGCGAAGACCTCATCGGTAAACGCATCTCCCACGAACGGGCGCATCACGCGGAACGCGATCTCTTCGTAGGACAGCCCGTGCATGGCGCGGATGTCGGCGGTGCTGAGCGTCGGGATGGTTTCGGGCACGTAAAGCCCGCCATCACGGGCCAGCCCCGACAGCATCGTGTCTTCGAAACCAAGTGCCGGGGCTTTGCCACGGGTCGAGATATACTGCATCGGGCTTCAGCCTTCCTTCGTCTTTCGCAAGCGCCATACCAGCGCGATGGTTCCGATCAGCCAGACCGCCGCCAGCGAGAACCACGTGATCGCGTATTGCAGGTGATCGTTCGGAATGCCGCTCGTGTCCACTGGCAGAGGCGTCACGCCGGGATCGGCTGGCGACATGTTGCGGGCAATCACCAACAGCGGCTCGGTGTTCAGCGCCTCGGCCATCAGGTCGATGTCGCGGGCGAACCATGTGTTTCCGGCGATGTCATTTTCGGGGGTCGACGAGGTTCGGTCATCTGGCCAGTGCAGGTTGCCTGTCACGTCCTTTTCGCCGCCGTCGCGGGCGGTGTCGCGGTCCGCCACGGGTATGAACCCGCGATCCAGCAGGATGCGGCGGCCTTCGTCTGTCACGAAGGGCGAAATCACCCGGTAGCCCGCGCCGATCCGCTTTTGAGAAACCAGAACGTACAACTCGTCCGCCTCAACCGTACCGGTCAACTGCACAGGCTGATAGCGGTCGGCATCGGGATTGCCGATTGCGGGCAGGGGGGCCGGATCGCCGCCGATACGGCTTTCGATCTGGTTCAGGATGCCCTGTTTCCAATCCAGCCGCTGCAATTGCCATGCACCCAGCCAGACAAGGATGGCAGTGCCGATCAGACCGGTCAGAAGAGGCAGGGCGATACGGGACAAAGGGAGGCTCCTGAGAGTGACAAAGGCGCGCCGATCCGGCGCGCCTTGCTTTATCCTTGTTGGGGTGCCCCGTTCAAGCCGGAACGCCCCGGATGCGTCAGGTTACTGGCCCCAGACGTAGATGGCGGCAAAAAGGAACAGCCACACCACGTCGACAAAGTGCCAGTACCAGGCCGCTGCTTCGAAACCGATATGTTTTTCCTGAGTGAAATGCCCGCGCATCAGGCGCAGCAGGCAGACGAACAGGAAGATCGTCCCGATCACGACGTGCGCACCGTGAAAGCCGGTCGCCATGAAGAAGTTGGCGCCGTAGATATTACCGGCAAAGCCGAAACCCGCATGGGTGTATTCGTAGACCTGCAGCACGGTGAAGATCGCGCCAAGTGCAATGGCGAGGATCAGGCCCCACTTCATGTCTTCGCGATTGTCCTCGTGCACCAGCGCGTGGTGTGCCCATGTCGCCGCAGCACCCGAGCAGAGCAGGATCAGCGTGTTGATCAGGGGCAGGTGCCAGGGGTCGAATGTCTCGATCCCGACCGGTGGCCAGACACCGTCTATGGCCGGGCTGTCCGGTCCCATCGGGTAGAGCGCGTGCTTGAAGAAGCTCCAGAACCATGCGGCGAAGAACATCACTTCGGACATGATGAACAGGATGAAGCCGTATTTCAGGCCGATCCGCACCACCGGTGTGTGGTCGCCCACATGGCTTTCCGCCACGACATCGGCCCACCAGCCGAACATGACGTAAAGAACGCCGACAAGCCCGATAAGGAACATCCACGGTCCGCTGCCGTGCATCCACAGGACGGCTCCGAACAGCATCACGAACCCGGCAACCGCGCCGAGGAACGGCCAGACGGACGGGTTCAGGATGTGATAGTCATGATCTTTTGCGTGCGCCATTTTGGTCCCTCGTGGCTAGGCGTTAGTTCAGAGAACCGCTGTCGGTCGTTTCCGCGTCGAGCATCGCCTGCGTTGCTTCAGGCAGGTCGATCTCGTGGAACGTGTAGGACAGGGTGATGTGTTTTGCGAATTTCGCGTCGGTGTCGTTCATGATCTCGGGGTCGATGAAGAAGCTTACCGGCATCTCCACCCGTTCGCCCGGCATCAGTATCTGCTCTTCAAAGCAGAAACACGCGATTTTCGAGAAATAGAGGCCAGCGCCATAGGGCGCGACGTTGTAGCTTGCGGTGCCCGCAACCGGGCGGTCGGTGGGGTTGTAGGCTTCGTAGAAGGCCAGACCCTCTTCGCCAAGGCGCAGTTCGACCTCGTACTGCATCGGCTTGAATTCCCACGGCATGCCGCGTTCCTTGGAGGCGTCGAACCGGACCTTGATGGTACGATCCACAATCTCCACGCTGCCTGCCTCGGCGACATTGGTGGTACCGCCAAACCCGGTGACCCGGCAGAACCAGTCGTATAGCGGGACGGAGGCCCAGGCCAGCGCGCCCATGAAGACAACGACGGCAATGCCCTGAAGGGCGGTTTTCTTCTTCGGATCAAGCGCCTTCATTCACTCACCGTTGTGGTTGCCGGGGTTTCGAAATCCCCGTTTGTGACTTTGACAACCGTCAGACCGAACACGATGGCGATCAGGCCCACAAGGACCACACCGACACCTACGTTGCGGCCGAAACGGCGCTCATGCAGGTCATGTTGTTTTGACAGGCTCATGCCCATACCCCGAATTTGTCGAGACCCGCTTCAATCAGGATCGCGCCGAAATGCGCGAAGAGATAGAGAAGCGACAGTTTGAAGAACTTGCGTTCTGCAAGAAAATTGTCCTCTTCCGACATGTCCTCGTCCCGGCGCCAGATCTGGAGCGCTCCGCGAAGGAACATCGCGTTGAGCACGACGGACGTGGCGATGTAGACCGGCCCGCCAATCGAGGTGAAGCCTGCCGCCACGGCAAGGATCGCCAGCAGCACCGTGTAGACCAGAATGTGGTTGCGCGTCGCCCGGCGACCGTGGGTCACGGTCAGCATCGGCACGTCGGCATTATCGTAGTCCTTGCGCATGAACAGCGCCAGTGCCCAGAAATGCGGCGGCGTCCACATGAAGGTCAGGCAGAACATCAGCACCGACTCGACGCTCACGCCGCCGGTTGCCGCAGCCCAGCCGATCATCGGAGGGAAGGCGCCAGCAGCACCGCCGATGACGATGTTCTGCGGTGTCCAGCGCTTGAGCCACATCGTGTAGATCACGACGTAGAAGAAGATGGTGAAGGCCAGGAGCCCCGCCGCGACCCAGTTGGTCGCCAGGCCAAGGAACACGACCGAAAACACCGACAGCGCCATACCGATGGCAAAGGCTTCTTCGCCCGTGACCTTGCCCGCAGGGATCGGGCGGTGCTGGGTGCGCTTCATCACGGCGTCGATATCGGCATCCCACCACATGTTCAGCGCGCCCGATGCGCCGCCTCCGATGGCGATGAACAGGATCGCGCAGAATGCAATGAACGGGTGCACCGGGGTCGGTGCCGCCAGCAGTCCGACAAAAGCCGTGAACACGACAAGCGTCATCACGCGCGGCTTGAGAAGCGCAAAGAAATCGCTGAACTGCGCGTCGTTCTCGGCGCTGCGTACCGTGGTGTTGATGCTTGTATCGGTCACGTGTGTCTTGCCTGCGTTGGGTCAGGTTGGCCTGTCGATAGGGCGCACGCGGTCACTCCGCGTGCGCCGAAACGTGGTCAGTTGGTCAGAAGCGTGCGGACATCGACATACCCGCCCTCGGCCTTGGAGGCTTCGAGCCACGCGTCATAGGTGGCTTCGCTCACGACCTTGACGGTGATCGGCATATAGGCATGCGCCTGGCCGCAAAGCTCGGAGCACTGGCCGAAATAGACGCCTTCCTTCTCGGCAGTGAACCACAGTTCCGCCAGACGACCGGGGATCGCGTCCTGCTTCACACCGAAGGCCGGGATGGTCCAGGAATGGATCACGTCCGCGCCCGTGACCTGCATCACGACGGTCTTGCCGACGGGCACGATCACGGCGGTATCGGTGGCCAGAAGGAAATCCTCTTTCTGGTAACCCGCTTCGATCAGCTGCGCCTCGACGTCGGGGCTCATGCGGTTGTCGCCACCGGTGAAAGGCGAGCCGATCATGTAGCCGTCATAGGCGAGGTCTTCGCCCACATATTCATAGCCCCAGTACCACTGGTAGCCGGTGACCTTGATGGTCAGGTCGCCTTCGGGGATTTCCTGCTGCTTGAACAGCACCGGGAGCGAGAAGGCACCGATGAACACCAGGATCAGGATCGGACCGACGGTCCACGCGATCTCGATCGATGTGTTGTGCGTAAAGCTGGAGGGGTTGGGGTTCGAGCGCCGGTTGTAGCGCACGATGCAGTAGGCCAGCAGCGCCGTCACGAACAGAACGATGGCAATGATGATGATGTTGATCATCCCGTCGAGCCATTGAAGGTCGCGCGCGAGTTCGGTTGCCGCGGGTTGAAAGCCTGTACCCCGGTCCACCGGACGGCCGATAGTCTCGAGCGTTTGCTGGGCAAACGTCGGGGTGGCGGCGAAGGTGGTGGCCAGACCCAGGAGCAAAGATTTGAGTTGCATGTCTTACCCTGATCGGTTGCGTATATGGTCATGTTGCAAGGTAGCCCAAGGGTGGCATAAGCCAATCCGAAGCTCCCGTTGTCTTGGGAGCGGTTAAAACCATATTCTGGGCAGCAGTGAAAGAAGCTTGCTTGCGGCAAAAACGCGCTTTCCTTGATCTGGATCAATTTTCACCCTGGGGGTTTCATGACCGATACGTCTTTCCAACCATTCGACACACATCTTGATCAGGACCGCGCGCTGGCCCTGCTGAAAGAGGCTGTGGCTGGGGCGGATGACGGGGAATTGTTCCTCGAACGTCGCCGGTCCGAGGTGCTGGTCTTCGACGATGGCCGGGTCAAGACCGCCAGCTATGACGCCTCCGAGGGATTCGGCCTGCGCGCCGTCTGCGGCGAGGTGGCAGGCTATGCCCATTCCACCGACATCTCCGAATCGGCGATCAAGCGGGCGGTGGAAACCGCGCGTCTTGCCGTGGGCGAGGGTGGCGGCACGCTGGCCGATAAGCCTGCGGGCACCAATACCAAGCTTTACACCGATGCTGATCCGATTGCCGGACACAGCTTTCCGGTCAAGGTCGACACGCTGCGCGAGATCGACGCCTATGCCCGGGCGCTGGACCCCCGCGTCGTGCAGGTGAGCGCGACGATCGCCGCGTCGTTGCAAGAAGTGGCGATCCTGCGCCCCGAAGGCACGCTTGTGTCGGACACCCGCCCGATGACCCGCGTGAATGTGAGCGTGATCGTCGAGGAAAACGGCCGCCGCGAAGCCGGAACCGCCGGGGGCGGAGGGCGCGTGCTGCTGGACGGTCTGCTTGATCCGTCCGATTGGCAGGACAAGGCCCGCGAGGCGCTGCGCATCGCGTTGGTCAATCTCGATGCGGTGCCTGCACCCGCCGGTGTCATGGACATCGTGCTCGGGCCGGGATGGCCCGGTATCCTGCTGCACGAGGCGGTGGGGCACGGGCTCGAGGGCGATTTCAACCGAAAGGGCAGTTCGGCCTTTGCCGGTCTGATGGGCCAACAGGTGGCCGCCAGGGGTGTCACCGTTCTGGACGATGGCACCATCCCCGACCGGCGCGGGTCGATCACTGTCGATGACGAAGGCACACCTTCTGCCAAGAACGTGCTGATCGAGGACGGCAAACTGGTGGGCTTCATGCAGGACCGCCAGAACGCGCGGCTGATGGGGGTGGCCCCCACCGGCAACGGACGCCGTGAAAGCTATGCCCATATCCCGATGCCGCGCATGACCAACACCTATATGCTGGGCGGCGATGTCGCACCGGGCGATATCGTGGCCGACCTCAAGGACGGGATCTGGGCCGTGGGATTCGGCGGCGGGCAGGTGGACATCACCAATGGCAAGTTCGTCTTTTCCTGCACCGAGGCCTATCGCGTGAAGGATGGCAAGGTCGGCGCGCCTGTCAAGGGCGCCACGCTGATCGGCGATGGCGCAACCGCGCTGCAACAGATTCGTGCATTGGGCAACGACATGTCGCTTGATCCGGGCATGGGCAATTGCGGCAAGCAGGGGCAATGGGTGCCTGTGGGTGTCGGGCAACCCACCGTGATGATCGGTGGTTTGACCGTCGGCGGGGCGCAAACCTGAGAAAGATTGCCTCTTAATCAGAGGCTTGTGGGGCGGCGGGTGAATTTCTTGCCTGCCGTCTGTCCTTGTTCACGACTGATTAACCACTGACCGACTATCCCTGTTTCTGCAAGCGGACGGAGACAGGATGACCTTGGAACAGAACTCTTCCACTCACCCCCTACTCCCACCCACCACGGAAGACCAAAGGTTTGACTGGCTTCGTCTCTTGCGCTCGCGTCGGGTGGGGATCAGCACCTTCTACCGCCTGTTGCGCGACCACGGCAATGCTGCAACGGCGTTGCAACATCTTCCCGATATTGCCCGCGCCGCCGGTGTCGATAATTACGAGATTTGTCCCGAAGGCGTGATTCACGCCGAGCTGAAAGCGGCCCAGGCGGCACGTGCCAGCATGATCTGCCGGGGGGATGCGTCCTATCCTTCCGGCCTTGCCGATCTGGACGACGCGCCACCGATGCTCTGGGTGATCGGCAGCACCGGGATTCTGATGAAACCGCAGGTCGCGCTGGTCGGCGCACGCAATGCCTCGTCGCTGGGCGGGCGCATGGCGCGGGCCTTGGCGACCGGTCTGGGGCAGGCTGGCTTTACTGTCACCTCGGGCATGGCGCGCGGCATCGACACGGCGGCTCATGTCGCCGCGCTCGATACCGGGACGATCGCGGTTCTGGGGGGCGGCGTGGATGTGCTCTACCCGGCGGAAAACGCGCGACTGGCCGAAGATATCGTGGCGAAGGGTGGCGCACGCATCAGCGAACAACCGATGGGTCTGCAACCACAGGCGCGCCACTTCCCCGCCCGCAACCGGATCATTTCGGGGATGTCCCGTGCTGTTGTTGTCGTCGAAGCTGCCGCGCGGTCAGGGTCACTCATTACGGCACGCACGGCCCTTGATCAGGGGCGCGACGTGATGGCGGTGCCCGGTCACCCGTTCGATGCGCGGGCCAGCGGCTGCAACATGCTTCTCCGCGATGGCGCCCGGCTGGTGCGCCATGCCGAAGACGTGATCGAGGCGCTGGCACCGCTGGCCGAAACGAAGGAGCCACCCAGCCCCCAACTGCCACTGGCAGAGCCGACCGGCGAGAGGCCATTTGCCGACATCGCCAAGCTGCACCAGTCCATTCTGGACCGGCTCGGCCCTTCTCCGATGGGCGAGGACCAGTTGATCCGCGATCTGGGTGCGCCTTCGAGGATCGTGTCTCCGGCGCTCACCGATCTTGAGCTTGAAGGCCGCATCAACCGGCAACCCGGCGGGCTCATTTCGCGCGTCAGCTGACACAAGCGATCAAAAATTTCCGAATTTTTGACCTTTTCCATTCATGGAAAAGCCCGCCCCGATCGACCCTCTCCAACACCCAGCCGCACCCAGTGCACACCGGGGTGCACGGTATGTCCGATTGACAATTCCCGCTTGCACCCCACCTGTGACGCCGCCATATGCGATACACCCAAGATGGTCTTGGAACGGTCAGAAAGGTCTTTTTTACATGCCAGTTGTCGTTGTCGAATCCCCGGCAAAAGCCAAAACGATCAACAAGTACCTGGGATCCAACTACACCGTTCTGGCATCTTACGGCCACGTGCGCGACCTGCCGCCGAAAGACGGATCGGTCGACACGGACAATGATTTTGACATGAAATGGGAGATTGCGGCCGACTCGCGCAAACATGTCGCGGCCATTGCCGAGGCGCTCAAAACCGACGATGCGCTGATCCTCGCAACCGACCCTGACCGCGAAGGCGAAGCGATCTCGTGGCACCTGAAAGAGGCGCTGACCAAGCGCCGGTCGATCAAGGCCAGCACCGATGTCAAGCGCGTGACCTTCAACGCCATCACCAAGGCCGCCGTGACCGAAGCGATGGCCAATCCGCGTGACATCGACGCGCCGCTGGTCGAAGCCTACCTGGCGCGTCGCGCGCTGGATTACCTCGTGGGGTTCAACCTGTCTCCGGTGCTCTGGCGCAAGCTGCCGGGCGCGCGGTCGGCGGGACGGGTGCAGTCGGTCTGCCTGCGGCTGATCGTCGAGCGCGAGATGGAGATCGAGGCATTCCGGGCCCGCGAATACTGGTCGGTCAAGGCGCTGCTCTCGACGCCGCGCGGGCAGGAATACGAGGCGCGCCTGACGGTTCTGGCGGGCAAGAAGCTTGATCGCTACGATCTCGAGAACGGAACGCAGGCCGAACTGGCGGTGCAGGCGATCACCAGCCGCGACCTGACCGTGCAATCGGTCGAGGCGAAACCGGCATCTCGCAACCCGTCCGCACCTTTCATGACCTCGACGCTCCAGCAGGAAGCCAGCCGCAAGTTCGGCATGGGTGCGCGCCAGACGATGAACGCGGCGCAGCGGCTCTACGAGGCGGGGCACATCACCTACATGCGGACCGACGGCATCGACATGGCCCCCGAAGCCGTGCAGGAGGCCCGCGCCGCGATCAAGGACCGGTTCGGCGACGATTACGTCCCGAACAGCCCGCGCATCTACAAGAACAAGGCCAAGAACGCGCAGGAAGCTCACGAATGTATCCGCCCGACCGACATGGCCAAGGATGCCCAAAGCCTCAAGATCAGCGATGCGGACCAGCGCAAGCTTTACGATCTGATCTGGAAGCGCACGCTTGCCTGCCAGATGGAATCGGCGCGGCTTGAACGCACCACCGTCGATGTGGGCAGCGCAGATGGTCAGGTCGTGCTGCGCGCCAACGGTCAGGTTGTGCTGTTCGACGGCTTCCTGCGGGTCTACGAAGAAGGCCGCGACGATGCCGGTGGCGATGACGATGATGCCCGCCTGCCGCAGATCATGCAGGGCGAAAAGGCCCAGAAGCGCAGCATCACGCCCGATCAGCATTTCACCCAACCGCCGCCGCGCTACACCGAGGCGACGCTGGTCAAGAAGATGGAAGAACTGGGCATCGGCCGCCCGTCGACCTATGCCAGCATCATCACCACGATCCAGGATCGCGAATATGTCCGCAAGGAACAGAACCGTCTGATTCCAGAGGATAAAGGCCGGATCGTCACGATCTTCCTGCTCAATTTCTTCAAGCGCTACGTCGAATATGATTTCACCGCAGCACTCGAGGACGAGCTTGACCATGTCAGCGCGGGTGAGGGCGATTACAAGGAATTGCTGGCCCGGTTCTGGCGCGATTTCTCTGTCGCGATCGCCGAAACGTCTGATCTGCGCATCACCGAAGTGCTCGACGTGCTGGACGAGGCGCTGGCCCCGCAGCTTTATCCGCCGCGCGAGGATGGCAGCGATCCGCGCGTCTGTCCGAAATGCGGGCTGGGCAAGCTGCACCTCAAGACCTCGCGCACCGGCGGCTTTGTCGGCTGCGGCAATTACCCCGAATGCACCTACACCCGCCCCATTGCAGGTGAGGGTGCGGAAGGTGACGAACGTTTGTTGGGCGAGGATGCAGGCGAGGAGATATGGCTGAAATCCGGCCGCTTCGGCCCCTATGTTCAGCGCGGTGAACCGACGCCCGAGAACAAGAAGCCGCCGCGCGCCAGCCTGCCCAAGGCCAAGGGCGATTTCCTGCCCGGCTGGTCACCCGATGACGTGACGCTGGAAAAGGCGATCACGCTGCTGACCCTGCCGCGCGTTGTCGGCATGCACCCCGAGGGCGGCGACGTGAAGTCGAACCTCGGTCGGTTCGGGCCGTTCATCATGCACCAGCTCCCCGACGAGGCCAAACCGGTCTACGTCAACCTCAAGGACTTCACCGACGTTTTCGAGATCGGCATGAACCGCGCGGTGGAATTGCTGGCCGAGAAGCGCGCCAATCCCGGCCGGGGACGTGGCACGGCGGCCAAGGCGCTCAAGGAATTGGGCGATCATCCGCAGGACGGTGGCGCGATTTCTGTCATGGAAGGGCGCTACGGGCCTTACGTGAAGTGGGAAAAGGTCAATGCGACCCTGCCCAAGGATGTCGAGCCCGACGCCGTCACGATGGACATGGCGCTGGCCCTGATCGCCGAGAAATCGACCAAGACGGGTGCCAAGAAAAAGGCTCCGGCCAAGAAACCGGCGGCCAAGAAACCGGCGGCCAAGAAACCTGCCGCGAAGAAAAAAACCGCAGCCAAGAAATCCTGACGCCGGGACGTCCCGACATTGGTCTGCGGGTCGGACGGAAAAGGCCGCCTCAGCCCAGGAGCGGTACCCCACGATGCGCGCAGGTGACACAGGCCGTGAGGCGATTGCGTGGCGTTGACTCGGGGGCTGGGACGGGCCAAAACAGCGAAGCGTTGAACACGGGGGAATATCGCGATGCAGAAGGTCTATGGTTCGGCAACCGAAGCGCTTGAGGGCGTGATCAAGGACGGCATGCTGATCGCGGCTGGCGGCTTTGGACTAAGCGGCATTCCCGAACTTCTTCTGGCCGCGATCCGCGACAGCGGTGTGAAAGACCTGACCTTTGCCTCCAACAACGCGGGCGTTGACGATTTCGGTATCGGCATCCTGCTCCAGACCCGGCAGGTCAAGAAGATGATCAGCTCCTATGTGGGTGAAAATGCCGAATTCATGCGGCAGTATCTGTCGGGCGAACTCGAGCTGGAATTCAACCCGCAGGGCACGCTGGCCGAGCGGATGCGCGCTGGTGGCGCGGGCATTCCGGGTTTTTACACCAAGACCGGTGTGGGCACCGTGATCGCCGAGGGCAAGGACCACAAGGATTTCAACGGCCAGACCTATATCATGGAAGAGGGCATCTTTGCCGATCTCTCCATCGTGAAGGCATGGAAGGCCGACACCACCGGGAACGCGATCTTCCGCAAGACGGCGCGCAACTTCAACCCGCCCGCCGCGATGTGCGGCAAGGTCTGCATCATGGAGGTCGAGGAAATCGTCCAGCCGGGCGAGCTTGATCCCGACCATATCCACCTGCCCGGCATCTACGTGCACAGGATCATTCAGGGCGCACATGAAAAGCGCATCGAACAGCGGACCACACGCCCAAGGTCCGCAGCCTGAGACGGGACCTGGGACAGGGAACGAGCCAAAAGCCGTGGAACGCACGATCGAGAAACCGAAACTGACCTCCATTCTGGACGATAGCCAGGCCTTTGCCGGGTTTTCCCGGCTGAGCGTCGCCATGGTGATCACCAACCCGAATTCGGATGACAACCCGATTGTCTACATCAACGACGCGTTCGAACGCATCACCGGCTATCAGCGGTCCCGTGTGATCGGTCGCAACTGCCGTTTCCTGCAAGGGGCCGACACCGACCCGAGCGCGCTCCAGATGATCCGCAGCGCGATCGAGGCGGGCGAAAACGTCAGTGTCGACATTCTGAACTACCGCGCCACGGGCGAGGCGTTCATGAATCGGCTTCTGATCTCACCGATCATCGACGACACGGGCAAGCCGATCTATTTCCTGGGCATCCAAAAGGAATTGCGCGACGACGAAAAGGATCGGTCCTCGGACACGACGCGCCGGCATCTGGATTTGGTCTGTTCGCGGGTCGGTCAGGATCTTGGGTTGATCGTCGCGTCGCTGGTGGGCGAAACCGATGGCACGGCACCGGTTTCGGACGACGCGTTGAAGCGCCGTCTGCGCATGCTCGACGTGCTGCCCGGACGGCTGGAATGCCTGCAATTCGTCTATGAAGAGATGAAGCTGGCTGATGCACAATGGAACCGCGACGGCATCGACCTCGGATCGCTGCTGTCGCGCATTTCCCACACGATCGCGCATAACGAAGGCCGCCCCGGCGTACGCTTCGTGTCGCTGGTCGAACCGCTCGAGGTCAATCTCGACACTGCCATCCGGGTGGCGCTGATCACGTTCGAATTGGTGTCGAACGCGTTTCAGCATGCCTTTGACGGACTGGATCAGGGCTATCTCGAATTGCGGGTCAACCGGCTGGCTGCGGGCGGCTTGCGCATGACGATTTCGGATGATGGTGTGGGCATTCCGCGCAAACTCAATTTTCCGTCCGGCGAGTCGGTCGGGGGCCGTCTTGTGGAAACCCTGCTCGACGGTCTGGATGCCACGCTCAACGTGGTGCGCGGCGCAGCCGGAACGGTGATCATGATCGACGTGCCGGTCGGTTTTACGGATTTCAAGAGATAGCGCCGCAGCACGCGGCCTGTACGACAAACGAGGGGAAGACGATTATGGCATGGGACCGCAACCAGATGGCCGCACGCGCGGGACAGGAACTCAAGGACGGCATGTATGTCAACCTGGGCATCGGCATCCCGACACTGGTGTCGAACTACATCCCCGAAGGTGTGTCGGTGACCCTCCAGTCGGAAAACGGCATGCTGGGCATGGGCCCTTTCCCCTATGAGGGCGAGGAAGATCCCGACCTGATCAACGCGGGCAAGCAGACCATCACCGAACTGGCCCATACCAGCTACTTCGACAGCGCCACCTCCTTTGGCATGATCCGCGGCGGCAAGATCGCCATGGCCATTCTCGGTGCGATGGAAGTGGACGAAAAGGGCGATCTGGCGAACTGGATGATTCCGGGCAAGCTGATCAAGGGCATGGGCGGCGCGATGGACCTTGTCGCGGGCGTGGGCCGCGTGATCGTGGTGATGGACCACACCAACAAGCACGGTGAGAGCAAGCTGCTCAAGGAATGCACCCTGCCGTTGACCGGTGCGGGTGTTGTGGACCGGATCATCACCAATCTGGGTGTTCTGGACGTGGTCGAGGGTGGTCTGAAGATCGTCGAGACGGCGGATGGTGTCACCGAGGACGAACTGCGCGCCGCAACCGAGGCCACGATCGTCTGAGGCGGGGTCGAATTTTCGAAAATTCGGGTGCATTCCGGTGACGGAATGCGTCCTGTGTCCAAGCCTGTCGCGGCGGGGGTCATGTCTTGGGGGTTTCACCCCCAAACCCCCGGCATATTTGGAAAAAGAAGAAGCAGGGGCGCGGTCAAAGTCCCTCGAACGCGCAGAGCGCATGCACATCCATGCCCATCGCCTCGAGCCGCGTGCGCCCTCCCAGATCGGGCAGGTCGATGATGAAGGCGCAGCCGATCACCTCTCCGCCCAGCCGTTCGATCAGTTTCAGACCGGCCTCTGCGGTGCCGCCCGTGGCCAGCAGATCATCCACCAGCAGAACCTTTTCGCCCGCCTGAATGGCGTCGTCGTGAATTTCCACAACCGCCTCGCCATATTCCAGCGTGTATTCTTCCGAGATCACCGCACCGGGCAGTTTGCCCTTCTTGCGCACCGGCACAAAGCCGACCGAGAGTTGATGCGCGATCGCGCCGCCAAGGATGAAGCCGCGCGCTTCCAGCCCCACAACCTTGTCGAACCGGACTCCGGCATAGGGGTGCAGCAGCTGGTCAATCGCCATGCGAAACCCCCGCGCATCGGCAAAGAGCGTGGTCACATCGCGGAACATGATCCCTTCGTGCGGGAAGTCGACGATGGTGCGGATGTAGTCTTTGACGGTCTTGGTCGGGGTCATGAAAGCCTCGTGGGGGTGGGAGGAGCCAGGGTCGATCACCCCGGATGGGTGTCGGCTGACCCAGAAAGCACGCGCCCGGCGACGGCGTCCAGCTTTTTGACAAGCGCGGCATCGCGGGCCGCAGGTGCGGTGATCACTGCGTGCTCAAGTGCTGTGTCGCAGCCTTGGGGGCAGGGCGCGCGGTCCGGTCCCAGCAGCGCGGGAAGGCCGCGGATCATGCGGCGCGCGGCGTCGGCATTGCCGGTCAGAACCCGCAGGATGTCGGTCACTTCGACCGCATCATGGGCCGGGTGCCAGCAGTCGTAATCGGTGACCATCGCCACGCTGGCATAGCAAAGCTCCGCCTCTCGTGCGAGTTTGGCCTCGGGCATGTTGGTCATCCCGATCACCGAACAGCCCCATTGGTCGCGGTAAAGCGTCGATTCGGCAAAGCTGGAGAATTGCGGCCCTTCCATCGCCAGATAGGTGCCACCCTCATGCACCGTGACACCGGCCGCACGCGCCGCTTCGGCGCAGACTGCACCCAAGCCGCCGCAGACCGGATGGGCCATTGACACATGCGCCACACAGCCCGAACCGAAAAAGCTCTTGGGGCGCGCAGAGGTGCGGTCGATGAACTGGTCCACGATGACGAAATCGCCCGGCGCCATCTCTTGCCGAAACGACCCGCAGGCGCTGACGCTGATCACATCCGTCACGCCCAGCCGCTTCAGCGCGTCGATATTGGCGCGGTAGGGCACATCCGAGGGGCTGTGCACATGTCCGCGCCCGTGGCGGGGCAGGAACACGATCTCGAGCCCGTCCAGCGTTCCGCAAAAGACCTGATCCGACGGCGCGCCCCACGGGGTCTCGACGCTCTGCCATCGGGCGTCCTGCACGCCGTCCACGGCATAAAGCCCCGACCCGCCGATCACGCCCAGTTTCCGGCTTGTCATGATGTCTGCTCCGTCCTTGCCGCCGGGGTCAGTCTGGCAGCAGGGGCGCGCCGCTTCAAGCCATCCCGGATGGAACACCACCTGCGGTATCGCGTTGGTTTTCTGCGTCCAGAGGAGGAGAAAATGCCGAAACATACCCCATCCGCACAAAGCTACAGCCACCCGAATGTGCCCGATATCGACCAGAGTGACCGTCTTGTGCCGATCAACCTGCGCCAGACCGGCCCCACACCCGTCGAGATGCTGATTTCGACGCGAGTGCGCAAATCGCCGTTCTGGCATCTTTCGGTCGAGGCAGGCGCGTGGCGGGCGACGGTCTACAACCGCATGTATCACCCGCGCGGCTACATCAGGGACAAGGATGGCGGCACGATGGCCGAATACCGCAGCCTCGTGCACCGGGTCACGCTCTGGGATGTGGCCGTGGAGCGTCAGATCCGGGTGCGCGGTCCGGATGCCGAGGATTTCGTGAATTTCGTCATCACCCGCGATGCCACGCGGATCGAACCGATGCATGGAAAATACTGCATCCTGTGTGACCAGAAGGGCCGGATCCTGAACGATCCGGTCCTGTTGCGTCTGGACGAGGACGAATTCTGGTTCTCGATTTCGGATTCCGACATGCTGCTCTGGCTCAACGGGGTCAACATCCGGGGCGATTGGCAGGTCGAGATCGACGAGATCGATGTTGCCCCGTTGCAGGTGCAGGGGCCGTTGTCGGAAGACCTCATGGTCGACATCGTCGGGCCCGAACTGCGCGATCTGCCCTATTACGGCATGATGCAGGCCACCATCGGCGGCGCGCCGGTGGTCATCAGCCAGACCGGGTTTTCCGGTGAAAAGGGCTACGAGGTCTATGTTCGGGACGCGTCGAAAAACGCCGAGGCGGTCTGGTACGCGATCCGTGGCAAGGGCGCACCTTACGGGCTGCGCATCATCGCGCCGGGGCACCACCGCAGGATCGCGGCGGGCATCCTGTCCTGGGGGCAGGACATGGACAACGAAACCTCACCGTTTCAGGTCAACCTGGCCTACCAGGTGCCAAAGAAGAAGCCGGCGGATTACATCGGCAAGACCGAGCTCGAGCGCCAACGCGCGGTGATCGAGGAGGGCGAGTTTCCGTTCAAGCTGAAATTGGCAGGGATCAAGCTGGGCGGGCTGCCGATCATCGATTATGCGCCGGATTTCTGGCTGGTGCAGGACAAGGACGGCAAGCGGGTGGGCTACGTGACCTCGGCCTGGTGGTCCCCGGAACTGGGCGTCAACATCGCCTTGGTGCAGGTGCCGCCCGCGTTGTCGGACATCGGCACGCCGTTGAAGGTGGAATTGCCGGAATCCTACAGCGAAGATTCGGGCCATGCCGTGGTGGCAGAGGTCTGCGATGTGCCGTTCCGCCCGTCAGAGCACCCCAGTGCCCGCGAATTGGCCTTTGCCGCAGAACAAAGCAGCGCCGAGTGACGGGTGATCTGCCTAGCCGACCTGTCGTGGCAAGAATGCCTCGACCGCGGCGGTCGCAATAACCAGTGTCGCACCGCTGTCGGGGTTGGTGACGTTCAGGCCACCTTCTACCGCCGTGACCGTGGCCCGGCCGCGCGGCAGTCCCTTGGCGAGTTCGGCGCAATCCACCTTGTCGGGCTCGGCCACACCGACGGTCACCTGAACCCGCATCTGGTCATGCGGCAGGCCTGTGGCCTCGAACAGCGGGATCGAGGAATGGCGGATCGCGTCCTCGATCGCACGGGCGGCGGCCTTGGTGTAATCCATGCCGTATTGGTCGTTGCCCATGCCCATTTCGATGATGAAACGCTGGTCATTCATGCCGCACCCTCCAGATCGAGCGCTACCGAGATCGCGACATTGGCGATCACCGTCGGCTTGCCACCGTCGGCGCGCGGCACGTCGAGGCCACCTTTGCGGGCGCTAACGGTGACCTGGCCGTAAGGGAAGATCGCCGCGATGGCGTCGGTGTCCACCGCGTCGGGGTTCTGAACGCCCACTTCGACCGTGATCTGCATGTCGGATTTGTCCTTGCCGTAAAGCTCGGCGAGGTTGATCGAATTGTGCCACAGCGCGTCCTTGACCGCGCGCGACGCCGTTTCGGTGTAATCCTGACGGCGCAGGGAGGATCCCATGCCGAATTCGGTGAGCAGACGTTTGACGGGCATGGCGCGTTAACCTTTTGTTAAAGGACCGGAACGGCCCCAATGTTTCGCGCGCGAAACAACAGGGCGCAAGGGGTGACCTATTCGCCGGGACGGCTGAGGCTGAACTTGTCGCGGATCACCGAATAGTCGCGATACCCCATGCGGGTGAGCGGGTTGAAGCTGAGCACGTCGAACTCGCCGTCCTTGATGCAATCGTCGCGCATGTGGATGCCGGTGACTTCGCCGAAGACTGCGAAATTCGCCTCTCCGGGCAGTTGCACGATCTGCGTCACCTTGCACTCCAGCGTGGCCGGGGCGGCTGCCACGCGGGGGCAGTTGATGGTGTCGCACTCTGCCTTGTCGATGCCGGCATGGGCAAACTCGTCCACGTCGCGGTCCCATGCGCCCGAGGTCAGGTTCATCGCATCGCGCATCGCGTATTCGACGATGTTGACGGCAAACACGCCGCTGTCGCGGATTTGTGCCACAGAATCCTTGGTGTCGCCGCGATCTGGCTTGGCCGAGGTGGAGGCGAACATCACCTGCGGCGGCACATAGGCCACGGCGTTGAAGAACGAGTAGGGGGCAAGATTGTCCTGCCCGTCGCTTCCGCGCGTCGAGATCCAGCCGATGGGGCGGGGAGTCACGATGGCGTTGAACGGGTTGTGGGGCAGGCCGTGGCCGTCTTCGGGGCGGTAGAACATCTGGGGCGGGCTCCGTGTTTGCCGAATGTTTTCATGCGTGATAGGCGGTTTCTCAGCGAAATGCACGGGGGTGTGCACGCGTCAACGAAGAGCGGTGTCATGTTCACCCTGAGCCCGGAATCCAAAGACGATTGGTGGGAGGTCGAAGCCCTCTATGACCTGTGTTTCGCGCCGGGTCGCGAGGCGCTGTCGTCCTACCGCCTGCGGGACGGGGTGCCACCTGTGGCAAGCCTGTCGCGGGTGGCGCGGGACGATCAGGGCATGCTTGGCGGTGCGATTCGCTATTGGCCGGTAAGGGTCTGCGATCAAAGGGTTTTGCTGCTTGGCCCGGTTGCGGTTCACCCGACGGCGCAGGGCGAGGGTCTGGGCGGTGCGCTCATCCGCGACAGTCTGGATCAGGCAACGGCCGAAGGCTGGGCACGGGTGCTGCTGGTGGGCGATGCGCCTTATTACAAGCGGTTCGGATTTGCCCGGCTCGACGGGGTCGAGATGCCGCCGCCGACCAACCCGGATCGCGTTTTGGGGCTGGAGCTTGCGCCGGGTGCGTGGGACGGTGTGACGGGGCGTGTGGAGCGGGACGCTTGAACCGTACGGTAAACATCCCCAATTGTACGTCATGACCGGAACATACCTTGTGACCCTCGACACCCAAACCGCCATCGCCACTCTTGCCCGTCGCCACAAGGCTGCCGGAGGCGTGGGCTTGCAGGTGCTGAACATGATCGGGGGCCGCGCGGAGAACCTTCTGGAGCGGCTGCCCGACAGCGTGAAGCAGGCGCTCGAAGGCGCGACCGAGCGCGCGTTGCGGGTGGCCTTGCAGGCTGCCCGCCAATCGCGCAGCGTGGTGCCGGACCAGAAGGGCTGGCTCAACACCGCGATGACGACGGCGATGGGTGCGGTTGGCGGGGCAGGCGGGTTGCCGACGGCCCTCGCGGAATTGCCGGTCACGACAACCGTGCTTTTGCGTGCCATTCAGGGCATCGCGGCGGAATACGGCTTTGACCCGAACGACCCTGATGTGCTGTCCGATTGCCTGACCGTCTTTGCCAGCGCGGGGCCACTGGCGGATGATGACGGGGCCAACATGGCTTTCCTGACGACACGGGTGACGCTGAACGGGGCGGCGGTGCATGGCATCCTGAAATCGGTTGCCCCGAAGCTGGCGACCGTGCTGGGCCAGAAACTTGCGGCGCAGACCGTGCCGATTCTGGGGGCCGCAGCGGGGGCGGCGACCAATTACGCCTATACCAGCTACTACCAGGAAATGGCGCATGTGCATTTCGGGCTGCGGCGGCTGGCGATCGACAGCGGCACCTCCGAGACCCTTCTGGTCGAACAATTGCGCCGCGCAGTGAAAACTGTCTGAATTTGGCGTAAATCGCCGGAGCGGTTCACTCTATCTTAACGTTAATGGCGCAATCTGATCTCGTTCCCGGTCAAGCCGGGGGCAAGAGCGGACGGGGCGTCGTGATCCATTCATGATCCGGCACCGGACCATTGCGCACCCGTTCGCCCGCACACATTTCAACAGCACGCGGGTCGGAAAACCCGGCTTGATCAGCCAGAATGGCTGGGGCGTGCTGTTGGGGTGGTGTGGGACATTTCCTTGGCGGGTAATGTCGGCTGCGGGTCCATTTCGTCAGATGCTGCGCAGCAGACGGGTGGCCGTTTCCGGCTAACTTCCCATGAACCGCCGTCTTGCCTCTACGGCTATGTTGTAGCGTTGCTGAAGGTCGGCGATCAGGGCCATTGCAACGCGTTTGGCGTCATTGCCCTCTGCTTCCTTGTAGCTTTGCTTCGCTGCCTCCAGCAGCTTCTTGATCTTGAATTCCTCGGGCAATGTGCCTGCTTCGGCCATTATGCGGACCGCCACTGCTGTCGCCATGTCGGTAAACGCCTCGCCCGAGCGGTCGGGTAGCGGTTTCCCCTCGCCTTCAAGGCCGCGTAACTTGCCCTCTGCGAGGGCTTTCTGGATTTGTCTCTCCACGAGCCGATCAAGAGACTGGGTCATGCTGCATTCCTGCCTTCTCACTGGTGCCGCCGACGCAACTATAGCGCAGAAACAAAGCCGACTTTGGAAGTTCTGCGCCGAACGGCCGTAAAGACCGCATCACCCCCATTCTCCACAACCGCGTTCAAATCTCAACTCAACCCGCGCAGGTACTCCATCACCGCAGGGCGGACGCTTTGCTCTCCGGCATCTCGGGCGTCGTGGATCACCTTGCGCACATCGTCGAGGTTGCAGCGCAGCAGCAGGTGCTTGACCGGGCCGACCGAGGCGGGGCGCATGGAGAGCGAGGTCAGGCCGATGGCGGCAAGGCACAGCGCCTCGACCGGGCGGCCGGCGTCTTCGCCGCAGAAGGACAGGGGCGTGCCCGTGGCTTTGCAGCGGTTCACGATGTCTTCGAGGAAGGTCAGGAAGCTGACGTTCAGCGTGTCATAGCGCCGGCGGACCAGCTCGTTTTCGCGGTCGGCGGCAAAGAAGAACTGCTTGAGGTCATTGCCGCCGATCGACAGGAATTCGACCTCTTCGTAAAATTTCTTGCAGGCAAAGGCGAGCGACGGGGTTTCCAGCATCGCGCCGATTTCGAGTTTCTCGGGCAGAATGTGCCCCAGCTTTTTCTCGCGGGCGATGGCCTTGTCCACCTCGGCGCGGGCGGCGCTGTATTCCTCGTACTGTGCGACGAAGGGAAACATGATCGACAGGGGGCGGCCATTCGCGGCGCGCAGGAGCGCCTGCAACTGCATCCGCATCACACCAGGTTTGTCCAGTCCGACGCGGATCGCGCGCCAGCCCAAGGCGGGGTTCGGTTCGTCCTGCGCCTTCATGTAGGGCAGCACCTTGTCCGATCCGATGTCGAGCGTGCGAAAGACCACGCGCTTGCCCTTTGCGGCATCCAGCACGCGGGCATAGAGCGCGGCAAGCTCGGTGCGCTTGGGCATCTGGCTGCGCACGAGGAATTGCAACTCGGTGCGGAAGAGGCCCACGCCTTCGGCGCCCGAGTTTTCGAGCGACGGCAGGTCGGCCATCAGGCCCGCGTTCATGTCGAGGCGGATCATCTTGCCGCAGAGCGTGACCGCCTGTTTGTCGCGGATCGAGGCGTAGCGTTCGAGCGCCTTGGCCTGCATCGCCATCTTGTCGCGGAAGGCACCCACCACGGTGTCGTCCGGGCGCAGGTGAACGATGCCCTGATCGCCGTCAACCATGACGTGATCGCCGTTCAGCGCCTCGTTCTGGATGCGTTTGGCGTTGATCACCAGCGGGATGGCCAGCGCGCGCGCGACGATGGCGGCGTGGCTGCCGACGGACCCTTCCTCGAGGATGATGCCACGCAATTGGCGACCATATTCGAGCAGTTCGCCGGGACCGATGTTGCGCGCAACGAGGATCGGGTTCTCGGGCAGCTCCGCGCCGGTCTGGTTGCCTTGCCCGGTGAGGATGCGCAGCAGGCGGTTCGACAGGTCGTCGAGATCCTGCAGCCGTTCGCGCAAGTACGCGTCGGTGGCCTGCAACATGCGGGCGCGCACGTCGGATTGTTCTTTCTCGACAGCGGCTTCGGCGCTCAGCCCGCGGTCGATGTTTTCCTCCATCCGGCGCAGCCAGCCCTTGGAGTTGGCGAACATGCGATAGGCTTCGAGCACCTGCACCTGTTCGGTATCGCCGGATGCGACCGCCATCAGCTGATCGACGCTGACGCGCAGGTTTTCCACTGCCTCGGTGAGACGGGTGTGTTCCTTGGCGGGGTCATCGCCGACAAGGTTCGTGACGACCACACGCGGTTCGTGCAGCCAGATATAGCCTTCGGCAGTGCCTTCCTGCGCGGTCACACCCCGGATCAGCACCGGCTGCGTGTGGCGCGCTTGCAGGGCTGCGCCTTCGCCGACAAAGGCTCCCAGTTCGGCCATTTCGGCCAGAACCATCGCCACAACTTCGAGCGCATAGATTTCATCAGCGCTGAATTCGCGGGCTTCCTTGGATTGTACCACCAGCACGCCCAGCTTTTCGCCCAGCCGCTGGATCGGGACGCCGAGGAAGCTGGAGTAAATCTCCTCGCCGGTTTCCGGCATGTAGCGGAAGCCCTTGGCCGAGGGCGCGTCGGCGGCGTTGATCACCTTGCCGGTGCGGGCGACGCGCCCGACAAGGCCTTCGCCCAGCTTCATCCGCGTTTCGTGCACGGATTCGGGCTTGAGACCCTGGGTCGCGCAAAGCTCGAGCGTTTCGTCGTCGCGGAAGAGGTAGATCGAGCACACTTCGGTGCCCATGGAATCGGCGGTCAGATGGGTGATCTGATCCAGCCGTTCCTGTCCTGCGGCCTGGCTGGCCATCGTGTCGCGCAGCCGTCCAAGCAGCTTGCGGCTTTCGCTTTCCGCGCGCTCAACCATGTTTTGCCCCTCGAATGCCGCCCTGCGTGACAGCGCGAGTCACGTGGTCAGGAGGCCTTTTCCAATTCAAACGCATCATGCAGCGCCTGCACGGCAAGTTCCATGTATTTCCGGTCGATCAGAACGGAAATCTTTATCTCGGAGGTTGTGATGACCCGGATGTTGATCCCCTCTTTGGCGAGCACGCGGAACATCTTGGCAGCAACACCGGTGTGGCTGCGCATGCCGATGCCGACGACGGAAACCTTGGCCACATCCGTATCTGCCACGATGTCGTGGAAGTTGATGTCGCCGCGCGCCTTGGCGTCGACCATGGCCTTTTCGGCGCGCCGCACCTGGTCGGTGGGGCAGGAAAAGGTCATGTCCGTGCGTCCCTCGTCCGAGATGTTCTGCACGATCATGTCGACATTCACGCCCACCTCGGAGAGCGGGGTGAAGATCGCCGCGGCGATGCCGGGACGGTCGGCGACGGAAACGAGGGTCATCTTGGCCTCGTCGCGGGAATAGGCCACGCCTGCTACAACATTGCTTTCCATGATGTCCTCCTCGGCGCAGACCAATGTTCCTGCGTCGTCCGATTGTTCCTCGAAACTGCTGAGCACGCGCAGTTTCACCTTGTAGCGCATCGCAAGTTCGACCGACCGGGTTTGCAGCACTTTTGCGCCCAATGAGGCCAGTTCGAGCATTTCCTCGAACGCGATCCTGTCCAGCTTGCGGGCCTTGTCGCAGATGCGGGGGTCGGTGGTATAGACGCCGTCCACATCGGTGTAGATGTCGCAGCGTTCGGCGGCAAATGCGGCGGCAAAGGCGACGGCGGTGGTGTCCGATCCGCCACGGCCCAGCGTGGTGATGCGGCCCTCTGGGCTGACGCCCTGGAACCCCGCGACCACGGCCACCTTCATGCCTTCGCCGAACTTGCGGTTGATGTTGTCGGTCGGGATGTCTTCGATCCGGGCCGAGGAATGCGCCGATGTGGTCTTGACCGGCACCTGCCAGCCCTGCCAGCTGCGCGCGGGAATATCCATTTCCTGCAGCGTCAGCGCCATCAGCCCGGCGGTGACGTTTTCGCCCGAGGACACGACGGCATCGTATTCGCGCGCATCGAACAGAGGCGAGGTCTCGTTGACATAGCCCACAAGCTTGTTCGTCTCGCCGGACATGGCGGACACGATGACGATCACGTCATAGCCCTTGGCCACTTCCACGCCGACGCGTTTGGCCGCACGACGGATGCGGTCGAGCGTGGCGACGGAGGTTCCGCCGAATTTCATCACGAGAACGGGCATATGTGCCTCCCGGGTCAGACTCAGCGCGTGCTTTACGTTGGGTGGCGATGCCGCGCAAGAGTGCTGCGTGATGCGGTTGGTTTACGTGTCCCGATAGTCAACAGCCGTGAGGGTTCCGTCGTTCAGGTGGGTTTCCTTGCCGGGCACCACATCGGTGTTCTGCGCCGCGACCGCCTGCCAGCCTTCGGAGGTGCGTTGGAGCGTGAAAGACAGGATCGTCTGGCGAGGACCAGCGGTGCTGCCATCGGGGGCTGTCTGGCCGGTCAGGGTGAACCGGCACTGGACGCTGGCATGATCCGGGCCAAGCATGCGCGTGCGGATCACACCGGGTTTGAGCGTGCTGTCGGCAAAGAACGAGTTGAGCGCGTAATCATGTGCCCTGGAGATCGCGTCGCGATCGCGCCACCATAGCCCCGTGACATTCACGAAATCCGCATCTTCGGCAAACAGCACCCCGATGCGATGACCGTCGCGGCTGTGCCATGCCTCGGCAAAGGCCAATGGGAAATCCGCGGGGGCGGCGACCGTCACAACGGCATCGCGTCGCCGTTCCACATCTCGAAACAGCCCGTGGTGTCGAGCGACAGCGCGTCGAACCGCGCGAGCAGGCCGCGCGCGGACTGGTCCGTGCCGAGATCGGCGGCGTCGGTGCCCATGTCGGTGCGGACCCAGCCGGGATGGTAGATGCCCACGGGAATGCCCTGGGGTTTCAGATCGACCGCCATGTTGCGGCCAAGGTTCAGGGCTGCGGATTTCGACGCCCTGTAGATATAGCTTTGCCCCTTGGCGCGGGTGTTCGACCCCATCTGTGACGAAATGATCGCGATTTTCGGTGACTTGGCGCGCTTGAGATGTGGCAGGAATGCCATGACAGTCAGGTAGACCCCGGTGACATTTGTGGCAAAAGTGTCAGCCCAAAGTTGTGGGTCGGTCAGCCGATCCGCCGCCATCCCCCGTTCCAGAAAGACACCGGCATTGCAGACCAGCAGGTCAAGCGATGTATCCCCAAGGCGGTCCGCCAAAGCTGCACAACTTGCAGGATCGCGCACATCCAGCGGCAGGAGCGTGCCGTGATCGGCGCTGCGGCTGGTGCCAAGCGCTGTGTCGCCCCGGTCTTGGGCCGCCGACAGAAGGGCGGCTCCGATGCCGCGATTGGCGCCGGTGATCAGGATGTCCATCAGTTCGACTTTCGCGTGGGAGTAAAGGGCAGGGGTGCGATGGGAACGCCGTCGTCGATCAGCTTTTTCGCCTCGTCCCCGCGCGTCTCGCCCCAGATCGGGCGCTGCGGCGCATCGCCGGAATGGATCGCGCGGGCTTCATCGGCGAAACTGGTGCCGACGTAATCCGAGTGCTTCTCGACATATTTCTTGAACTCGGCCAGCGCCTTTTCTGCCGGATTCGCAGGTTCTGTCAGCTTGGGTCGGGCGGTCGGTGTCTCGGCCTTGTCGGTGGTGCTGACGCGGGGGGCCATCATCGCCTTGGTCACATCCGTGCTGCCACAGACCGAACAGCCGACCATGCCCGCCGCGTGCAGCGTGTCATAGGCGGTTCCGGACTGGAACCAGCTGTCGAACTGGTGGTCATTGGCGCATTTCAGTGTGAAGTGGATCATTGCGATGCCTGCGACGTATGCTGTGCTGTCTGCGTGTTTCAAGTTGTGGAAAGATAAGCGTCTGGCGGGGGACATCAAGCGCCAAGCGCACGGGTGATGTCGCGCATCAGCCCCTTGAGGTCGGTGTCCTGATCCAGCGCGTCCTGCGCCGCCTGTCCCAGCCTCGCCTGTTGTTCCGCCTTGTCGAGCGTGATGAGCGCGTCTGCGATCGCTGCGGCGTCGGGTGTGCAGAGGGCTGCGTCGGCCTCGGCCAGCCGGTCATAGGCGGCGCGGAAATTGCCCGTGTCGGGGCCGTGCAGGATGGCCGACTTGAACGCTGCGGGCTCGTAGGGCGTGTGGCCGCCCCGGTCGGTCAGGGATCCGGCGACAAAGGTGACACCGGCCAGAGCGTACCACAGATGCATCTCGCCCAGCGTGTCGGCCAGGTAGACTTGCGCCGATGCCGGGTCGTCGCCGCTGCTGCGCCGGGCGCCGGTCAGCCCGTGGGCCTCGATCCTCCGCGCCACGTCATCGGCGCGTCTGGGGTGGCGCGGGGCAAGGATCAGTTTCAACGCGGGACGCTGCACCAGTGCCGTCTTGTGCGCGGTCAGCAGGATGTCGTCCTCACCCTCATGGGTCGAGGCGGCGAGCCATGTCTCCGTGCGGTCAAAGGCCTTGGTCAGGGTGGTGTCGGGCTGGTCCGGTGGTGGCGCGTAAAGTGCCTTGAGGTCGAAAACCGGACCCAGCGCCGATTGTGGCAACCCGGCTTCAACAAAGCGTTTGGCCGAGGCGGCATCCTGTGCCGAAAGGTAGGTGATCCGTGCCATCACGCGGCGCACCAGGCTGTCGAACCGCGCCCAGCCCTTTGCCGACCGGGCGGTCAACCGCCCACCCAGCACAAGAACGAGGCCGGGTGTGTCGAGGATGCGCTGCGGCCAGAGATCGGATTCGAGCGTGACATGCGCCGTGATCCGCCAGTTGCGCAGGGTGCGCCGGGTCGGTCCCGGCAGATCGACCGGGGCAAGATGCACGTCGGTCTTCGTCAGACCCCAGCCATTGGCCATCTGCAGCGCGCTGTCGGTGTTGACGGTGATGAGCAGGTGCCGCCCATCGGCCAGAAGCGCGTCGATCACCGGACGCACAGAGGCCAGTTCACCGTTCGAGGCTGCGTGCAGCCAGATGCGACCCGCCGCGTGATCTGGCCTCAGCAGACCAAGCCGCGCGCGCAGCGCCTGACCGTCCCGCGCCCAGAGCCGCTTGGCCAGTTCGGCGCCGGCAAGGAGCGTCACGAGAAGGCGATACGTCAGCACGACAGAATCCGGTGCAGATGCATCACACGTCTAGGCGGGGGCATGGTCGGGCTGGCCACCCGCACCGCGCGACGCGTTCAGCAGCGCCTCCTGGATGTGACGCTCCAGAAGCTTGAGCAGCACATGGTTGTCGAACCGCTGTTCCGCGACCTGCCGCGCGCGGGCCGACATGGCGGGCAGGTCCGGCACATTGATCGCGGCGGCGATGGCCTTGGCGAAACCGTCCGCGTCATGTTCCGCCACCAGAAAGCCGGTTTCGCCCTCGTCGATGGCCTCGGGGATGCCCGCGTGCCGGGTCGAGACCGTGATGCAACCGCAGGCCATCGCCTCCTGGATGGCGGTGGGCAGGCCTTCGGTGTTGCCGTCGCGGGCGGTGACGGAGTGCTGCAGGAAAAACTGCGTGCTCATCAGGCGGTCGCGCACGGTGTGATGCGGTTGCGCGCCGTGAAAGCGCAGCTTGTCCGCGACACCCAGTTCCTGCGCGAGGGCACGGGTCGGCTCGAGCAGCGGGCCGTCGCCTATGAAATCCAGCCGCGCGCCGGGCAGGTCGGCAGTGGCTTCTGCAAAGGCGCGCAGGGTGGTCATGGGGGCCTTTTTCTCGACAAATCGGCCAACAGCAAGGAAGCTGTGCGGCGCCTTTGCTTGCGGTGCGAACCGGCGGATGTCGACCCCCGAGGGGATGACCGTGCTGTTGGGATGCGAGATGCCGTGCTTGGCAAGGTTGTCGAGCAGGAAGCGCGAGACCGAGAACACCCCGGCCAGCCGCGGCATCATCTTGCGATAGGCCGAGCGCATCCGTTCGGTGCGGATCGCCTTTGAGGCGTCGGTGCCGCGGAAATAGGTGAAGATCGGAATGCCCAGCGTGTTCGCCAGTGGAGCAAGCGCCAATGCCTGCGTGCCGAACTCGGCCAGGAACACCTCGACCTGTTCGTCCCGCAGGAAGCGGGTCAGCGCGTCTTTCGCCTCGCCAAAAGGCAGGCGCGAGGTGCCGTGTCGGACGCGATTGCTCAAGAGCCACCACGGGGCCACCATGATGTCGCGGCCAGAAAGCCCGTCGCGGCGGACAAAGTATGGCTTGCCATACGGGTTGTCGCCCCGGAACCGGCCACAGACCACAACCGTATCCCCACCGAACAGATGCTCGATGTGGCGGTTGATGAAGGTCTCACCGCCAAGGTGATATTCGCCAGTTGCGATGGCTGCGCGCATGAAGCGGGGTCCCGTGGAAAACCGTAGTCTTAGGTAACAGCGCATCATGACACCAGCAAGGCTGGACGTGGCGGCGACGGGCTCCAGGCGCGAAGTGGTCGCGCAGATGAAAGACCTGCGGGTCTGAAGGGCACCGTCCAACTGCCAATTGGCAAGTCGTGGATATCAGGGAGGAGGATGGTGCTGTGAGAGAGGATTGAACTCTCGACCTCACCCTTACCAAGGGTGTGCTCTGCCACTGAGCTACCACAGCGCCGGGGTGTCACACGCGACGTGGCGGGTGATTAGACGCAAACGGAAATCGGTGCAAGCGCAATCTGGACCCTTTTTTGCCTCTGGGATAGGAAGTGTTCATGACGAAGAAACCCTCATCCGGAAAATCGACCCAAACAGCGCGCGACGACAGGCTCAAGGCCGCGCTCAAGGCGAATATGGCCAAGCGCAAGGCACAGGCGCGCGCGCGGTCAGGGGACAATTCGGGTGAGTCCAAGGACAACAAGAGTACGAGCAAGGGCAGTTAACACCGATGGACCAGATTATCGTAACGGGGAACGGCCCTCTGAGTGGCCAGATTCCCATCGCGGGCGCAAAGAACGCCTGTCTCACCCTGATGCCGGCCACGCTATTGAGCGAGGAACCGCTGACGCTGACCAATGCGCCGCGCCTCAGCGACATCCGCACCATGACGACGCTGTTGCAGTCGCTGGGGGCCGAGGTGCAGGCACTGCAGGACGGTCAGGTACTGGCCATGTCGAGCCATGACCTCACCTCGGTGCGCGCGGACTATGACATCGTGCGCAAGATGCGGGCGTCGATCCTTGTTCTGGGGCCTTTGCTCGCGCGGTTCGGGCATGCCGAGGTGTCCTTGCCCGGTGGCTGTGCCATCGGCGCGCGCCCGGTCGATCTGCATCTCAAGGCGTTCGAGGCGATGGGAGCGGAGCTCGACCTGCGCGAGGGCTACGTGCACGCGAAGGCGCCTGCCGGTGGTCTGCGTGGCGGCATCGTGGAGTTTCCGTTCGTGTCCGTGGGTGCCACGGAAAACGCCCTGATGGCGGCGACGCTGGCCAAGGGCACAACCGTGCTGAAGAACGCCGCACGCGAGCCCGAGATCGTCGATCTGGCGCAGTGCCTGCGCAAGATGGGCGCGCAGATCGACGGCGAAGGCACGTCCGAGATCACCATTCAGGGCGTCGACACTTTGGGTGGTGCGACACACCGCGTCGTCACCGACCGGATCGAATTGGGCACCTACATGCTGGCCCCCGCGATCTGCGGCGGTGAGGTCGAATGCCTTGGCGGTCGGATCGACCTGTTGGCGGCGTTCTGTGAAAAGCTGGACGCGGCGGGCATCTCGGTCGAGGAAACGCCCAACGGCCTCAAGGTGGCGCGCAAGAACGGGCGGGTGTCGGCGGTCGATGTGACGACCGAACCCTTCCCCGGTTTTCCGACCGATTTGCAGGCGCAGATGATGGCTCTGCTCTGTACTGCCGGAGGCACCAGCGTGCTCGAGGAAAAGATCTTCGAGAATCGTTTCATGCATGCGCCCGAACTGATCCGGATGGGCGCAAAGATCGATGTGCATGGCGGCACGGCGACGGTGACCGGCGTGGATCATCTGCGCGGCGCGCCCGTGATGGCGACCGACCTGCGCGCCTCGGTGTCGCTGATCCTTGCCGGTCTGGCCGCGGAGGGAGACACCATCGTCAGTCGCGTGTACCATCTGGATCGAGGCTATGAACACGTTGTCCGCAAGCTGGAAAGCGTTGGGGCCAAGATCGAAAGGGTATCGGGACAGTGACGCAGGACGCGACATTCGAAGACGGCGCGGCCAGGCCCCTGCGGTTGGTGGCGATGGACGACGAAGACCTGCAAGTTCTGTCGGCGCTTTGTCAGGACGCGGTGTTTCCGGCCAGCGAAATGCAATGGCAGCGCGGCAGGCAGCGCTTCGGCATCCTGCTCAACCGATTCCGCTGGGAGGATATTCCCGTCGCGGACCGGGGCAGGAGAACACCGGAACGGGTGCAATGCGTGCTGGCGGTCGAAACTGTGCAGCGCGTTGCCAGCCAGGGCGTGACGCAAGGCGATGCCGACACGATCCTGTCCGTGCTGTCGGTCACGTACGAGCCGGACGAGGCGGGCGGCGGCGCGGTTCTGCTGACGCTGGCGGGAGATGGCGCGATCCGCCTTTCGGTGTCCGAGCTGGAGGTTGCGCTGCGTGACGTGACGCGGCCCTACGCGGCGGTGTCGGGCAAGGTGCCGGATCACCCCGCATGATCATCCGGCGATTGACGCCCAAGGACCTGTCCGCGTTTCGCGCGCTCTGGGCCGATGGGCTGATGCGCGTACCAACGGCGTTTCTGTTCAGCGCGGAAGAGGTTCGCGCGATTCCCAACCGGGACGTGGAGCGCGGGCTCGAGGTCAACATGACTCTGGGCGCGTTCGACGATGCGAAACGGCTGGTCGGGTTTGTCTCGGCCCGGCGCGGTGGGCCTCAGCGGATGCGGCACATGGCCGATATCGGCCCGCTTTATGTGCGCGCCGACGCGCAAGGTCGGGGGTTTGGCCGCGCGCTGATGGAGGCCGTTTTGCAACAGTTGATCGACGCGGGTGTGCAGCAGGCCGAACTGGTGGTCGATGTCGAAAACACCGGCGCGCAAAAGCTCTACCGTGCGTTGGGCTTTCATGCCTTCGGCAAGCGCCCGCGCGCGGTACTGATCGAGGGGACGGGGCGCGACGATCTGCTGATGATCAAGGCGCTGGATGGCACCGACCTGACGCGCGGCGCTTGAGGGTTCGGGCATCGCGGTCTAAGTACCCGGCAAAGCTGATCCGGAGGGCGTGATGCCACAATTCCTGTCCACGACAGATGCCGATTTCGACGCGCGCTTTACCGCGATCCTGAACGCCAAGCGCGAGGACAGCCCGGATGTGGATGACGTGGTCGCGGGCATCATCGCCGATGTGCGCAAACGCGGCGATGCGGCGGTGCTGGAGCTGACCGCGAAATTCGACCGGCTGGACCTGACCGCGGCGCAATTGCGCGTCTCCGAGGCCGAGATCGACGCCGAGATCGCCAGGGTGCCCGAGGCCGAGCGCATCGCTTTGGAAACCGCCGCCGAGCGCATCCGCGCCTATCATGCGCGGCAATTGCCCCAGGACGAGATGTGGACCGACGAACAGGGCGCGACGCTGGGCTGGCGCTGGACGCCGGTGTCGGCGGCGGGGCTATACGTGCCCGGCGGGCTTGCCAGCTATCCGTCCTCTGTCCTGATGAACGCGCTTCCGGCCAAGGTGGCCGGGGTCGGGCGGTTGGCCGTGACGGTGCCGACGCCCGATGGCATCATCAATCCGCTGGTGATGATGGCGTGCCGCATCGCCGGGGTGGACGAGGTCTACCGCATCGGCGGCGCGCAGGCGATTGCGGCGCTGGCTTATGGCACGGAAACCATCGCGCCGGTGGACAAGATCACCGGGCCGGGCAACGCTTTTGTGGCCGCCGCCAAGCGCCGGGTCTTCGGCAAGGTCGGCATCGACATGATCGCGGGACCGTCCGAGATCCTCGTGATCGCCGACGGCGACAACGACCCGGACTGGATCGCGCTGGATCTCATGTCACAGGCGGAACACGACGAATCCGCGCAATCGCTGCTCATCACCACCGATGCTGCCTTCGGGCAGGCGGTGGCCGACGCGGTGGAAAAGCGGCTTGAAACACTGGAACGCCGCGCGATTGCCGGGACAAGCTGGCGCGATTTTGGGGCCATCATCACCGTGCGCGATCTGGACGAGGCGGTGACGCTGTGTGACCGCATTGCCCCGGAGCATCTGGAGCTGTGCGTGGCCGACCCCGAGGCGCTGTCGGCCCGGATCACCCATGCCGGGGCGATTTTCCTTGGCCAATGGACGCCCGAGGCCATCGGCGACTATGTCGGCGGGCCGAACCACGTTCTGCCTACCGCCCGCTCTGCGCGATTCTCGTCCGGGCTGTCGGTGCTGGATTTCGTCAAGCGCACGACGCTTGCCCGCATGTCACCCGAAGCGTTGCGCGCGATTGGTCCTGCGGCGGAAACGTTGGCGCGGTCCGAATCGCTCGAGGCACACGGCCTGTCCGTCACCGCGCGTCTGCGCAAGCTCAACGGCTGACCTTTCAAGCGGCGTGCAGATGCGCTAGCGATTGGTTGACTTATCAAGAGGTGCGCAATGATCCCGGTTCAGGGTTTTGAAGGCCATCAGGTGGCCGTGTTGGGTTTGGGCCGGTCGGGCCTTTCGGCGGCGCGTGCGCTGCGCGAGGGCGGTGCAACGGCAATCTGTTGGGACGACAACCCCAAGGCTCGCGAGACCGCCGAGGCCGAAGGGTTCGAGATCCGCGACCTGTCGTGCGACGGAGCGTTCGAGGCGGTGGCGACCCTGATCGTCAGCCCCGGCATTCCGCATCTCTACCCCGCACCCAATCCGGTGATCGCCAAGGCATGGGCCGCCGGTGTGCCGGTGGACAACGACATCGGCCTCTTCTTCCGCTCTCTGGCGACGGACGAGTGGGACGAGTTCGACACCGCGCCGCGTGTCATTGCCGTGACCGGGTCGAACGGCAAATCCACCACCTCGGCGCTGATACACCACATCCTCGAAACCGTGGGTCGCAACAGCCAGTTGGCTGGCAATATCGGGCGCGGGGTGCTGGACATCGACCCGCCGGGCGAGGGCGATGTGGTGGTGCTGGAGCTGTCCAGCTATCAGACCGATCTTGCCCGCGCGCTGACGCCGGATGTGGCGGTCTTCACCAACCTGTCGCCGGATCACCTTGACCGGCACGCGGGATTGGGTGGGTATTTCGCAGCGAAACGCCGTCTGTTCGCAGAAGGCGGGCCGGACCGCGCGGTGATCGGCGTGGATGAAAACGAGGGGCTCTATATCGCCAACCAGCTGGCCGAAGGACCGGGCGATGATCGGGTGATCCGGGTGTCCTCGGGGCAGAAGCTGAGTGGTCCCGGCTGGATGGTCTATGCGCGCAAGGGCTTTCTGACGGAATGGCGCAAGGCCAAGCAGGTCGCGTCGATCGACCTGCGCGAGATCAAGGGCCTGCCCGGTGCGCACAACCACCAGAACGCCTGCGCCGCCTATGCCGCGACCCGCGCGCTGGGCGTGGCACCACGTCAGATCGAAGCGGCGATGCGCAGCTTTGGAGGGTTGCCGCATCGCAGCCAGATCATCGCCGAACAGGGCGGCGTCACTTACGTGAACGACAGCAAGGCGACAAACGTCGATTCCGCGCTCAAGGCGCTGCTGGCGTTCCAGAACATCCGCTGGATTTGCGGCGGGTTGCAAAAGGACGGTGGGCTGGACGGGTTGATTCCCGGTTTCGAGCATGTGCGCAAAGCCTATGTCATCGGGCGCGAGGCCGACGCCTTTGCGGTGCAACTGACTGGGGTCGAGACCGAAGCCTGCGGCACGATGGAGGTCGCGGTGGCCCGCGCTGCGGCAGAGGCCGAACCGGGCGACGTTGTGCTGCTGGCACCTGCTGCGGCGAGTTTCGACCAGTATGACAGTTTCGAGAAACGCGGCGAGGATTTCGCCGAGCGGGTCGCCGATCTGCTGGCGGCTCAGGCCGGTTGAAGCGCGTTTTGAATGTGCTGCGGTGGCGTGCGGAGCGTGCTGAGCAGGCCTGAGGCCACCGCGTCTTTATGGATCACCCCAAGCTGTGCGGGGATCTTTTCAAGATCGAGGATGTAGGCGATCGCAAAGCGGTGCATCCCGCCGCCATCGCGCAGCGGCGTGCCATCGCGCGCGATATGGACAAGAATGCCGCCATGTTCGCGGCGGGTCTTGTTGACCGCGCCATGTGGGCGCAGGGTGCCGGTGCGCTGCGCCTCTGCGTAGATCCGGTCAAGCTGTTCATAACGTGCGATCAACTCCTCGCGGCTGGTGCACTCGTCGACCAAACCCTTGTCGTCGAGCTGTTTCACCATCCAGCCGAACAGGCTGGTCTGCTGCCACGGCACACCGCGTTCGAAATGGTCGCGGATGCTGTCCAACTTGAGCTGGCTGCCAAAGGGTTTGCGCGAAAGGTCCCAGTCTCCACCGAGCACACGCCCGGAATGCCGCCGCCGGAAGCGCGGCGCGCCAACTTGCGGATCGGCTTTGTACCAATGGGTCACGTCGCGGGGGCTGATCCAGATCAGCTCGTCACTTTGGGGCGCATCCGGCCCGAAGCGCAGCCGGTTGGCCACGTCACGAGCCACCTTCGCCGGAAGCCCGGCGGCAAATGCCCGTGCAATGGCGCTCATGTCGGGATGGAGCGGAGCGTGGCAAGCGCATTCCGCGCAACGGCACCGGGATGCACGACCCCAAGCTGCGCGGGGATGCGGGTCAGGCCGAGGGCGCGGGCGATGCCGATGCGGTGATTTCCGATGGCCCCGAAGATCGGCGCGCCGTGGCGGTCGATGTGCACATAGACACCTTCGGGCAGGCGCAGCGTGCCGAATTTCCGCACGGACCGGTCCTGAAAGCCATTATCGCGAATATCCGAATAAAGCGCGTCGATCTGTCGGTATCGCGCGATAATGTCGGACATGTTGCGGCAACTGTCGAAGGCACCCCGCTTTGCGACCATCTGCGCCATGCGGTCATAGATGCCGGTCTCCTCCCACGGCACCCCGTCCCGGAAATGCGCGATGCAGGCGGCGATTTTCCACGATGCATCGATCGCTTCGGTGCGCGTGTCCCAGTCTCCGCCCAGAACCATGGCGGAATGCCGTCGCCTGTAATCAGGGGTCTGCGCCGGGTTGCGGGTGTAGATACGTGTCAGCCGGGTCGGGTCGATCCAGATCCGTTCCTGCGCACGCGGGGCCGCACCGCCCTTGATCACGATGTTCAGCGCGTCCCGCAGCGCACCACGCAGCAGGACGAACGGAGCTTTCGGAACAGGATAGGCGGCATCTGACATGCCGAACAAAATGTAACGGATTCATGACGGTTTCAAGTGGCGCCGCAAATGGCGCGGCCTGCGGCGACGCCCGAACTCCAGGCCCACTGGAAATTGTAGCCGCCCAGCCAGCCGGTCACGTCCACCGCTTCGCCGATCATGTAGAGGCCGGGCACATCGCGGGACATCATCGTCTTGCTGTCGATCCGGTCGGTCGAAATCCCGCCCAGCGTCACCTCGGCGGTGCGGTAGCCTTCGCTGCCGGTCGGGGTCAGGGTCCAGTGGCGCAGGCGGGTGGTGATCTCGTCGATGCGCTTGTCCGACAGGTCGCCGACATTGCCCGCCAGCGACAGCTCGGTCGACAGGTGATCGACCAGCCGTTCCGGCAGCACCTCGGCCAGGGTGGTTGTGACATTGCGTTTGCCGTGGGTCTGACGCGCGGTCTTGAGCGTTTCGGCCAGATCATGCGCGGGCAGCAGATCAACCGTGATCGGATCGCCTTCGGCCCAGTAGCTCGAGACCTGCAGCACCGCAGGGCCGCTCAGTCCGCGATGGGTGAACAGCAGCGCCTCTTCGAACGCGGTGCCATTGGCCGTGGCCACGACAGGGGCCGACACGCCGGAAATGGCCGCGAAGCGCTGGTCGGAAAAGGTCAGCGGCACAAGGGCAGGGCGGGTTTCGGTGAGGCTATGGCCGAACTGGCGCGCGATATCATAGGCCAGCCCCGTCGCGCCCATCTTGGGGATCGACTTGCCGCCCGTGGCCAGAACGAGGGTGCGGGCACTGACGCTGTGGCGTTTGCCCTCGCGTTCGATCTGCGCTGTGAACCGCGTGCCATCGTGGCTCAGGTCCACAAGCGAGGTCTGCAGCCAGAGCTGCGCGCCCGCCTGCGCCATCTCGGCGCGCAGCATGTCCACGATCTGCGTCGCCTTGTCGTCACAGAAAAGCTGACCCAGCGTCTTTTCGTGCCACGCGATCTTGTGACGGGTCACGAGGTCCAGAAAATCCCACTGGGTGTAGCGGCTGAGCGCGGATTTGTGGAAATGCACGTTCTGCCCAAGAAAGCGCGCCGGATCGGTGTGAAGGTTGGTGAAGTTGCACCGCCCGCCACCCGAGATGCGGATCTTCTCACCCGGTGCCTTGGCATGGTCGATGATCAGCGTCGATGGCCCGGCCTGCGCCGCGCACATCATGCCGGCTGCGCCAGCGCCCAAGATCAATGAATCCACCTGCATGACGCGCACCCATCACGGAATGCGGGCGCGTTCAAGGGCGGTTGCGAGAATCATTCCACTGGATCGCTCGAATCATATCGGTTAGAGTTTCCAAAATGGCCCGGGCAAACACGGGTGATCGAGGCAGAAATAGCGGTGAACCCATGACGGAAATGGTCTATGGCGCGGTCCCCAGCCGCGCAGGCGAACCTGTGTTGCCCAAGTGGTGGCGCACGATCGACAAATGGTCTTTGTCCTGCATCCTGATCCTGTTCGGCATCGGCATCCTGCTGGGCCTTGCGGCATCGCCGCCCCTGGCGGAGCGCAACGGCTTTGCCGCCTTCCATTACGTGCAGCGGCAGGCGGTGTTCGGCGGGCTGGCGCTGGGCGTGATGGTGTTTGTCTCCATGCTGGCCCCGGTCGTCGTGCGCCGATTGGCGGTTCTGGGGTTCATTGCCGCTTTCATCGCCCTGGCGATGTTGCCGTTTTTCGGCACCGATTTCGGCAAGGGAGCCGTGCGCTGGTACTCGTTGGGCTTTGCGTCGGTGCAGCCATCCGAATTTCTAAAGCCGACCTTTGTGATCGTGACGGCGTGGTTTCTGGCCGCAAGTCAGGATCTGGGTGGCCCTCCCGGACGGATTCTATCCTTTGCGATCACCATCAGCATCGTCCTGATGCTGGCGCTTCAGCCTGATTTCGGTCAGGCCTGTCTTGTGCTCTTCGGCTGGGGCGTGATGTATTTCATCGCCGGTGCGCCGATGCTGCTGCTCTTCGGCGTTGCGGGGCTTGTCGTCTTTGCGGGCACTCTCGCCTATCAGAATTCCCAACACTTCGCCCGCCGCATCGACGGCTTTCTCAGCCCCGAGGTCGATCCGACCACACAGCTTGGCTATGCCACCAACGCCATCCGCGAGGGCGGGTTTCTGGGTGTCGGCGTCGGTGAGGGGCAGGTGAAATGGTCGCTGCCCGATGCCCATACCGATTTCATCATCGCTGTCGCCGCCGAGGAATACGGGCTGGTGCTCGTGCTCATTATTATCGCGCTCTACACCACCATCGTGGTGCGGTCGCTGCTGCGGCTGATGCGCGAGCGCGATCCGTTCATCCGGCTGGCGGGCGCAGGTCTGGCCTGTATGTTCGGCGTGCAGGCGATGATCAACATGGGCGTCGCGGTGCGGCTTCTGCCCGCAAAAGGCATGACCTTGCCCTTCGTCAGTTATGGCGGATCATCCCTGATCGCGGGGGGCATCGCGGTGGGCATGCTTCTGGCCTTCACGCGGACACGCCCGCAGGGCGAAATCGGCGATATCTTGCGAGGACGGCTGCGCTAGAGCCATCATCTGGGGCAAATGCGTCCGGTTTTGTTGACAAACGGCGCAGGGACAGGTCTCTGTCCTGCAACCGTTGCGCGGGGCGACAATGCAAAAACCATACTTGATCATCGCAGCCGGGGGGACCGGCGGTCACATGTTTCCGGCACAGGCGCTGGCCGAGGTCATGCTGCGTCGGGGCTGGCGGGTAAAACTGTCCACCGATGCGCGCGGCGCGCGCTACACCGGTGGCTTTCCCCATTCGATAGAGATCGAACAGGTGGTCAGTGCGACCTTCGCGCGGGGTGGGGTGCTCTCCAAGCTGTTGGTGCCGCTGCGGGTCCTGGGCGGTGTGCTGTCGATGTCCGGCCGCATGCTGCGCGACCGGCCGGACGTGGTCGTGGGCTTTGGCGGTTACCCGTCGATTCCAGCACTGGGTGCCGCGTGGCTGCTGCGGCGGCCGCGGATGATCCACGAACAGAACGGCGTGCTGGGCCGGGTCAACGCGATCTTTGCCAAGCGGGTGCAGTGCGTGGCCTGCGGCACATGGCCAACCGTTCTGCCCGAGGGCGTCGAGGGCGTGCATGTCGGCAACCCGGTGCGGCTGGCGGTCAAGGACCGCGCGGGGGCGTCCTATATCCCGCCCGGCGATTACCCCATGTCGATCCTTGTGATCGGTGGCAGCCAGGGCGCGCGCATCCTGTCGGATGTGGTGCCGCCCGCGATCGCCTCCCTGCCGCTGGAGACGATGCAACATTTGCGGGTCAGCCATCAGGCGCGCGACGAAGACGGCGAACGGGTGGCGGCCTATTACGAGGAACAGGGTGTCACTGCCGAGGTGCAGCCCTTTTTCACCGATCTGCCGACCCGCATGACCGAGGCGCAGCTGGTGATCTCGCGCTCGGGCGCGTCAAGCGTGGCGGATATTTCGGCGATCGGGCGTCCGTCGATCCTTGTGCCCTATGCCGCTGCCACCGCGGATCACCAGACTGCCAATGCGCGAGGGCTGGTCGAGGCGGGGGCCGCGATCCGCATTCCCGAAAGCAAGCTGACCGTCGATACGCTCGCCGAGCAGATCTTTGCAGTTTTGCAAGATTCCCAAGGAGCTTTGCAAATGTCGCAAGCCGCCTTGTCGCAGGCCAAGCCCGATGCCGCGCAGGACCTCGCCGCGCTGGTCGAAAAGTTGGCCGGCCACACATCCCAGACCCAGACCCAAGAAGGACAGACCGAATGAACGCCGCCACCAAGTTGCCCGTCGATATCGGTGCCATCCATTTCGTCGGCATCGGCGGTATCGGCATGTCGGGCATTGCCGAGGTGCTGGTGAATCTTGGCTACACGGTGCAGGGCTCTGACCTGAAGGCCAGCAAGATCACCAACCGTCTGGCCGATCTGGGCGCGCGCATCTTCGAGGGTCAGAAGGCCGAGAACCTGGACGGGGCCGAGGTTGTCGTTGTCTCGACCGCGATCAAACCGGGCAATCCCGAACTGGACGAGGCGCGACTGCGCGGCCTTCCGGTGGTGCGCCGCGCCGACATGCTGGCCGAGTTGATGCGGCTCAAGTCGAACATCGCCATCGCGGGCACCCATGGCAAGACGACCACGACGACGATGATGGCCGAACTGATGGTGGCCGGGGGCTTTGATCCGACCGTCATCAATGGCGGCGTCATCCATGCTTATGGCTCCAACGCGCGGATGGGGCAGGGCGAATGGATGGTCGTCGAGGCCGACGAAAGTGACGGATCATTCAACCGTCTGCCCGCGACCATCGGGATCGTCACCAATATCGACCCCGAGCATATGGAGCATTGGGGTGATTTCGACCGGCTGCGGCAGGGGTTTCAGGACTTCGTGTCCAACATCCCCTTCTACGGCATTGCCGTGTGCTGCACCGACCACGAAGAGGTGCAACGGCTCGTGGGCAAGGTCACGGACCGGCGGGTCGTCACCTATGGTTTCAACGCGCAGGCGGATGTGCGGGCGGTGAACCTGACCTACGAAAAGGGCGTGGCGCATTTCGACATTGCCCTGCAGGCTGAAGGCGATGTGATCGAGGGCTGCACCCTGCCGATGCCCGGCGATCACAACGTGTCGAACGCTCTGTCAGCGGTTGCGGTCTCGCGGCATCTGGGGATGAAGAAATCCGAGATCCGCGAAGCTCTGGCAGCCTTTGGTGGCGTGAACCGGCGCTTCACCAAGGTCGGCGAATGGAACGACGTGACCATCATCGACGATTACGGCCATCACCCGGTCGAGATTGCCGCCGTCCTGCGGGCCGCGCGTCAGGCGTCGGACGGTCGCGTGATCGCGGTGCACCAACCGCACCGCTACACCCGCCTGTCGAGCCTCTTTGACGATTTCTGCGCCTGCTTCAACGAGGCGGATGTGGTGGCGATTGCCGAGGTGTTCGCGGCGGGCGAAGATCCCATCGCAGGGGCATCGCGCGACGATCTGGTGGCAGGGCTCATTCGCCACGGCCACCGCCACGCGCGGGCCATTCTGAACGAGGACGATCTGGAGCGGCTGGTCCGCGAACAGGCCCGCCCCGGCGATATCGTGGTCTGCCTTGGGGCCGGGACGATCAGCGCCTGGGCCAACGGGCTGCCCGAACGGTTGGCGAAATAGGTTTGGAAGCGGTTGGACGTGCTCTACACGCGGCGGTGACAGCGTGACCCGAAACGTCGCCATTATCGGCGGGGGCCTGACCGGGCTGGCACTTGCGGATGCGCTGCGCGCGGCGGGTGTCGGGTTTCGGCTTTTCGAGGCGCGGGACCGGCTGGGGGGGCGGATCAGCACCGCGCGCGTTGATGCGCAATGGTTCGATCTGGGCCCTTCGTGGTTCTGGCCCGGCCAGCCCCGCATGGCCACTTTGGTGCAACGGCTGGGGTTGGAAGTGATCCCGCAATTCGCCGATGGCGCGCAGCTTTACGAGACTGCACAGGGCGAGGTCATCCGGGATCGCGGCTTTGCGTCCATGCAGGGCTCCTTGCGTCTGCGCGGCGGCATGGGCGCGATTGTCAACGCGCTCGCGGCGGGTCTGCCGGAGGGCAGCGTCGTCACCGGGCGCGCGGTTCGGTCGGTCTCGGGTACAGGTGTGATCGCGTTCGCAGACGGCGTTCAGCGCGAGTTCGACCGCGTCGTGCTGGCGTTGCCACCGCGCGTGGCGTCCGATCTGCGCTTTGCACCGGATTTGCCGCCCTTGGTACAGGCCGCGCTGCGCGGTATTCCGACATGGATGGCAGGCCATGCCAAGTTCGTCGCGGTCTATGACCAGCCGTTCTGGCGCGAGGACGGTCTGTCCGGCGATGCGTCGAGCCAGCTTGGCCCGCTGGTGGAAATCCACGATGCCAGCGCGGGTACCGGCGGTGCTTTGTTCGGATTTCTCGGCGTGCCCGCGGCCGCCCGTGCCGGGCAGCGCGACGCGGTGATCGCCGCATCTCTGGCGCAGTTGGAGCGGGTGTTCGGTCCGCGTGCCGCATCTCCCGTCGCGGTCTTCTATACCGATTGGGCCGAGGAGGTCGGCACGGCGGTGGCAGCGGATCACGCGCCGCTCAGGCATCATCCGGTCTATGGACGCCCCGCCGCGTTGCAGGGTGCGCCGGACAGCCGCGTCTTCTTTGCCTCGAGCGAACTGGCCCCCGAGATGGGCGGCTACCTCGAAGGAGCGCTGGCCGCGGCAGAAGAGGCGGCGCTCTGGGTGCTGAACGGGGGTTGAGGGGGGTGCGGATGCGTCAACGCATCCAGAGTTTCGGGTGACCGAAACACGCGCTCGGCGGTCAAATTCCTTGGCTTTACCCATTTGGGGTCGTGATTTGGCCCGAAACGACCCATACCCGCGCAGGGTGTGCAACAAGACGGGATGCGCGTTGATGCTTCTCTGGCTCTGTATCGGATGGGTCTTCGCCTCGGCCCTTGTCGCGTTGCTGCCGATGCGGTGGCACTACGTGCCGGGCGTGGCGCTGCTGTGCGTGGCGCCTGTGCTGATCTCGCACATCGCGCTTGCGGTCGGGGTCTGGGCGGCGTTCGGCGCGCTGTTGGCCTTCGGGTCGATGTTTCGCAACCCGTTGCGATATTTCTGGAAGCGCCTGACCGGGCAAATGGTGGAGATCCCCCAATGATGAGCTATTCCCTCAGCGCGGCCTGTTGCTGGATCATCCTTGCCGCGATCCTCGCGGCGATCCCGTCAAAGGACAACCATTGGCGCCGGGCCTATCTGCTGATGGCTGTGGGCGCGCCGATCCTTGTCTGGGTCTACCTGTCCGACGGGCTCTATTGGGGGCTGGCCTTTACCGTCGCCGTGATCAGCGTGTTCCGCTGGCCGTTGCGCTATCTCGTTGCGTGGATTGTGCGAACGGTGACGCGCCGCACCGAATGAGACTTGCCGCGCGGCGGACCTTTGGGCAAAACGCGGGGCATGAACACCTTTCCTGATGTCCGGGGCACATTGACGCCCGACCGACCCTTGTCCGACCTGACATGGCTGCGCGTGGGCGGGCCGGCCGACTGGCTGTTCCAACCGGCGGACCTTGCCGATCTGCAGAAGTTTTTGCAGGGGCTGTCCAGCGAGGTCGCCGTTTTTCCGATGGGCGTCGGGTCGAACCTGATCGTGCGGGATGGCGGATTGAGGGCAGTTGTGATCCGATTGGGGCGCGGGTTCAACGGTATCTCCATCGACGGCACGCGCGTGACGGCAGGGGCGGCGGCGCTGGATGCGCATGTGGCACGCAAGGCGGCCGATGCGGGAGTTGACCTGACCTTTTTGCGCACCATTCCCGGCGCCATCGGTGGAGCGGTCTGCATGAACGCGGGCTGCTATGGCACTTACGTGGCCGATCATCTGGTCGAGGCGCGTGCGGTGCTGCGCTCGGGTCAACTGGTCACGCTGCCAGCGGCGGACCTGCGGTTGACCTACCGCTCCAGCGAGGTGCCCGAGGGTGCGGTGGTGGTCGAGGCTGTGTTCGATGGCCAACCCGGCGATCCGTCGGACCTGCATGCCCGGATGGAAGACCAACTGGCCAAGCGCGACGCGACACAGCCCACCAAGGACCGCACGGCGGGCAGCACGTTCCGCAACCCGGCGGGGTTTTCCTCGACCGGGCAGGCGGATGACGTGCATGACCTCAAGGCGTGGAAGGTGATTGACGACGCCGGGCTGCGCGGGGCGATGCGCGGGGGGGCTCAGATGTCGCCCAAGCATCCCAACTTCCTGGTCAATACCGGCACCGCCACTGCAGCCGACCTCGAAGGATTGGGCGAAGAGGTGAGAAAAAAGGTTTTCCAACACTCTGGAATAGAGTTAGAATGGGAAATCAAACGGGTCGGTGAACCATAGGTTCAAACGACGCGACCGGACAGGGGACGAACCCCTGCAGGTAAACGCGGTGCGCCGGGCAGGTTGCACAACATAATAAGGGGCATAGCCCCAGGCAGAAATGGGGGCAAACCCCATGAATTGAGGCGGTTTTGGGTATGTCGAGCAGGGCAAACCCGAAAGTGGCAGTATTGATGGGTGGCCCCTCGGCCGAACGCGAGGTGTCCCTGTCGACGGGGCGTGAATGCGCCGCCGCTTTGCGGGACGAAGGATTTGAGGTTCACGAGGTCGATGCAGGCCGTGATCTCGCATCCGTATTGACCGCTCTCTCTCCCGATGTCTGTTTCAACGCACTCCACGGTCGCTGGGGCGAGGATGGTTGCGTGCAGGGCCTGCTGGAATGGCTGGGCATCCCCTACACCCATTCGGGCGTTCTGGCCTCGGCGCTGGCGATGGACAAGGAACGCAGCAAGGACGTGTATCGCCGCCACGGCCTGCCGGTTGTGGACAGCGTTCTGGCCTCGCGGGACGAGGTGCGCGCGCGTCACGTGATGCTGCCGCCTTACGTGGTCAAGCCCTTCAACGAAGGATCGTCAGTGGGCGTCTACCTCGTGAACGAGGACGCCAACGGCCCGCCGCACCTGTCGGATGACATGCCCGAGACCGTGATGGTCGAAGCCTTTGCACCGGGACGCGAACTGACCACGACCGTGGTGGGGGACCGGGCTTTGTGCGTCACCGACATCCTGACCGACGGCTGGTACGATTACGACGCCAAGTACAAACCGGGCGGGTCGCGGCATGTGTTGCCTGCGGATGTGCCCGACGAGATCACGGCGGCCTGTCTCGACTACGCGGTTCGGGCGCATCAAGCGCTGGGCTGCCGGGGCGTGAGCCGCACCGATTTTCGCTGGGACGAACGCCGCGGGCTGGACGGGTTGATCCTGCTCGAAACCAACACCCAGCCCGGCATGACACCGACCTCCCTGACACCCGAACAGGCAGCGCATGTGGGCATGAGCTTTGGCGCACTGTGCCGCTGGATCATCGAGGACGCATCATGTCACAGATGAGCCTGCGTCCCGATCCCGCGCCGTCGCGCCTGAAATACCGGATGGAGCGGCTCATGCTGACGCCGCTTTTCCGGTTGCTGCTGCGCTTCGGGTTGCCCTGCCTTTTGACGTTCAGCATCGCAACCTGGTGGCTGTCCTACGACGATAACCGGATGAAGATCATCGACACCTATGCCGATCTGCGGTCACAGGTGGAAAGCCGTCCGGAATTCATGGTCAACATGATGGCCGTCGATGGCGCCAGCGATCTAGTGGCCGAGGGCATCCGCCAGATTCTGCCGCTGGATTTTCCGATCAGCTCCTTCGATCTGGATCTCGAAGCGATGCGCGAAACGGTGGTCTCGCTCGATCCGGTGAAATCGGCGCGGCTTTACGTGCGGCAGGGCAATGTGCTGCAGGTGGAGGTGGTGGAACGCCTGCCCGTGGTGCTGTGGCGCAACGAGCAGGGGCTGCAGCTTCTGGATGACGAGGGCGTGTTGGTCGGCCCGGCCTTCCTGCGGTCGGATTGGCCGGAATTGCCGCTGATCGTGGGGGATGGCGCGAATGGTCTCGTGACCGAAGCCCTGGAACTTGTGGCGGCTGCAGAGCCGCTTGCCGCGCGTTTGCGCGGTATGGTGCGCATGGGCGAGCGGCGCTGGGACGTTGTTCTGGACCGGGATCAGCGCATCCTGCTGCCTGAAACCGAGGCGGTGCGGGCGCTTGAACGGGTGATCGCGATGGATCACGCGGTGAACATGCTGGAACGGGATCTGGTCGCGGTCGACCTGCGGCTTCCGAACCGGCCAACTCTCAGAATGACAGACGGAGCGGTGCAGGAATTGATCCGCATCCGGGCGATCGAGGCAGGGGAACAATAAGAATGATCGAGCTTTACGAGTCACAGCGGGCGATGCGCAACATGCGCAAGGCGGCGATGCAGAGAGGGGTGATCGCGGTACTCGATATCGGCAGCTCCAAGATCGCCTGCCTCGTGCTGCGTTTCGACGGGACCGATCGCGCGGTCGAGAGTGACAGTATCGGGTCGCTGGCCGGTCAGTCCGGCTTTCGGGTGATCGGTGCGGCCACCACCCGCTCGCGCGGCGTGCGCTTTGGTGAGATCGATTCGATGGGCGAGACCGAGCGCGCCATCCGGACCGCTGTTCAGGCTGCGCAGAAGATGGCGCAGATCCGGGTCGATCACGTGATCGCCTGTTTCGCCGGTGCCGATCCGCGCAGCTATGGCCTCGCGGGCAAGGTCGACGTGGCGGGCACGACGGTCGATGAACAGGACGTGGCGCGCGTGTTGTCGGCCTGCGACGTTCCCGATTTCGGGCACGGGCGCGAGGTGCTGCACGCGCAACCGGTGAACTTTGCGCTGGATCATCGCAGTGGGTTGATCGACCCACGCGGCCAGATCGGGCAGGACCTTGCGGTGGACATGCACATGCTCACCGTCGATGCGATGGCGATCCAGAACCTCGCGCATTGCATGAAGCGCTGCGATCTCGAATTGGCGGGCATCGCCAGCTCGTCCTACGTGTCGGGCGTGTCGGCCCTGGTCGAGGACGAACAAGAGTTGGGTGCGGCCTGCATCGACATGGGCGGTGGATCAACCGGGCTCTCCATCTTCATGAAAAAGCACATGATTTACGCCGATGCCGTGCGCATGGGCGGGGATCACGTGACCAGTGACATCTCGATGGGGCTGCAGGTGCCGATGGCCGTGGCCGAGCGGATCAAGACGTTCCACGGCGGTGTCGTGGCCACGGGCATGGATGACCGCGACATGATCGAAATCGGTGGCGATACCGGCGACTGGCATCACGACCGGCGCACCGTCAGCCGGGCAGAACTGATCGGGATCATGCGCCCGCGTGTCGAGGAGATCCTCGAAGAGGCGCGCGAACGTCTCGATGCCGCGGGGTTCGAGCATCTGCCCAGCCAGCAGATCGTGCTGACGGGTGGGGCCAGCCAGATCCCCGGTCTGGACGGGCTTGCGACCAAGATTCTCGGCCAGCAGGTGCGACTTGGACGGCCCATGCGGGTCCACGGGTTGCCACAGGCTGCAACCGGGCCGGGATTCGCCAGTGCGGTCGGTTTGTGCCTGTTCGCAGCCAATCCGCAGGACGAATGGTGGGACTTTGAAATTCCCGTGGACCGTTATCCGGCGCGTTCCTTGAAGCGCGCGGTGAAATGGTTCCGTGATAACTGGTGATCGCAAGATGTTGACGTTTCGGCAAAATCCCGCGTAGGGGGTCGGCAGTTAACAGCACATTTTGTGCTAAAGTACGGATTTTTCGTGACGTTTGGGCGATTGCCCGATAATATTTAGTAGAATTGGCGAAAAAAATGCTCCGAACGGGGCTGAGACAGCAGGCGGACAAACAAATGACATTGAACCTTTCGGTGCCCGGACAGGAAGAATTGAAACCCCGCATCACCGTGTTCGGTGTGGGCGGCGCAGGCGGCAACGCGGTCAACAACATGATCGACAAGTCGCTGGATGGCGTCGATTTCGTGGTGGCCAACACCGACGCGCAGGCGTTGCAGCAAAGCCGATCGACAAGCCGGATCCAACTCGGTGTGAAGGTCACCGAAGGTCTGGGTGCAGGCGCACGGGCCTCCGTCGGTGCAGCCGCAGCCGAGGAAAGCATCGAGCAGATCGTGGATCACCTTGCCGGCGCGCATATGTGCTTCATCACTGCAGGCATGGGCGGCGGCACCGGGACAGGGGCCGCGCCGATCATCGCGCAGGCCGCGCGCGAACTGGGCGTTCTGACGGTGGGAGTTGTCACCAAGCCGTTCCAGTTCGAAGGCAACAAGCGGATGAAGCAGGCCGATGAGGGTATCGAGGCGCTGCAGAAGGTCGTCGATACGCTGATCATCATTCCGAACCAGAACCTCTTCCGTCTGGCCAACGAAAAGACCACCTTCACCGAAGCGTTCAGCATGGCTGACGATGTGCTCTATCAAGGCGTGAAGGGTGTGACCGACCTGATGGTGCGTCCGGGGCTGATCAACCTCGACTTCGCTGACGTGCGCGCGGTGATGGACGAGATGGGCAAGGCGATGATGGGCACCGGCGAGGCCGAGGGCGAAGATCGCGCCATCCAGGCCGCCGAGAAGGCCATCGCGAACCCGCTTCTGGACGAAATCAGCCTGCGCGGCGCGAAGGGTGTTCTCATCAACATCACTGGCGGTCACGACCTGACCCTGTTCGAACTCGACGAGGCGGCCAACCGCATTCGCGAAGAGGTCGATGCAGACGCGAACATCATCGTCGGCTCGACGCTCGATGACAGCATGCAGGGCATGATGCGCGTGAGCGTTGTCGCAACCGGCATCGACGCGGTCGACGTGCACACCGAAGTGCCGGTGCCGCGCCGGTCGCTGGCCACACCGCTGACGCAGACCACACGCGTGGAAGACGCGCAGCAGGCTGAGAAGGCCGCGCCGGTGCATGAGCCGGTTGCAGCCCGCAGGGCGCAGGAGCCGTCACTCTTTGATGCCGAGCGCGAAGCGGCTGAAGAGCAGATGGAAACCATCTTCGAACAGCGCACCGCCACCCGGCAGCAACTGATCGAGGAAGACGGGCTTCCGGCCCCGGCCTACCGTCCGCAGGTCGCGGAATTCAATCCGCGCGAAGACAGCATCGAAGCCGATCCCGAGCAGTTCGTGGCGCCGCGTGCCCCGGCACCGGGCACACCCAGCGCCGAGGCTCTTGCACGGTTGCAGGCGGCGGCATCGCGGGCCCGTCCGGCCCCCGGAGCACGTCCGAACATGCAGGTCGAACCGGAACCGGCGGACAGCGAACGCCCCCGTTTCGGCATCAATTCCCTGATCAATCGCATGACCGGTCAAGGCCAGCAGCCCGAGGCTCCAGTCCGTCGCACAGCGCCGCCGCCCGTGCAGTCGAGCGGTGCTTCTCCGGCCCGTGCACCCGCCCCAGAGGCGGATGAAGACCAGGAACGGATCGAGATTCCGGCCTTTCTGCGGCGTCAGGCAAACTGAAAACGCGGTTAACCGCTTGTGAAACGCCCCCGATTTTGGGGGCGTTTTGCGTTTGAAATCAGAGCCTTGAGGCTTATGGCGGGATTCCGCCGATCTGTATCAGGCCCGTGTTTCAAGCCGTTACAATCTTTGATTTGAGACTGGATAGGTCAGGGCGTATCACCCATCTCGAAACGCCGCAGGGGGCTGTGGGCGCATTTGTGCGAGGGTGTTTTGCAGACAACCGTTCAATCTATCGTTCGTTTTTCGGGCATTGGCCTGCACACCGGGGTTCCGGTGAACATGGCCATTTGCCCGGCACCTGCCGATCATGGCATCGTGTTCGAGCGCACCGATATCCGGTTGGGCAATGCGCGGATCGCGGCGCTTTTCGACCGTGTCGAACAATCGCCCCTGTGCACGAAGATCGTCAATCATTCCGGCGTGTCGGTCTCGACGATCGAACACATCATGGCGGCACTTGCAGGCTGCGGCGTGCACAATGCGCTGGTGAGGATCGACGGCCCCGAAGCGCCGATTCTCGATGGCAGCGCCGCACCCTTCGTGCGCCGCATCCTGTCTGCCGGGGTCAAGCAGTTGCGCAGCCCGATCCGGGTAATCGAGGTCTTGAGCACGGTCGAAGTGCACACCGCGCAGGGCTGGGCACGGCTTGGACCGGGCGCGGGCCTGACGATGGATTTCCACATCGACTTCGCCGACAGGGCGATCGGTCGGCAAAGCAAGTCCCTGGACCTTGCCAACGGTGCTTTCGTGCGGGAATTGTGCGACAGCCGCACCTTCTGCCGCGCCTCCGATGTCAAAGCGATGCGCGCGGTCGGCAAGGCACTGGGCGGCACGATGGAAAACGCCGTTGTCGTCGATGGCGACAAGGTGCTCAGCCCCGGTGGCCTGCGTCACAGCGACGAAGCGGTGCGGCACAAGATGCTGGATGCACTCGGGGACCTGGCGCTGGCCGGGGCGCCGTTGCTGGGCCATTACGAGGGTCACAAGGCCGGGCACACCCTGACCAACATGCTCTTGCGTGAGCTTTTCGCGACGCCCGACGGCTACCGCGTTCGCGAGTGCGACACCATGCTTGCGGCACGTCTGCCCGGTGCCGGTGTCGGCGCACACGAGATTCCGGCGGTTGCCTGACCGGGCAACGCCTTTCACGGAACACGATCTGGACATTGGGTGCGCAGACACACGAAACTCTTGTGTGTCTAAAGGCGTTTTGCCTTCCGATTTAATGTGCTAGGACCAACATCAGACAAGTGGCACACATAGCCACAGCGGTTTAACGAAGGTGACGGGCATGGCAGCGGGCAGAAGCGCAAGAGCTGTGATCGGAGCGGGGCTCTTGATGGTGACGCTGGCCGCTTGCGGCGGCGGCGAACGTCCGGGATTCGGCCCCGACGGCGTCCCGATCGAGAATTTTACCGCAGAGCAAATCTTCGAACGTGGCGAGTTCGAGCTGGATCGTCGTGATCCAGAGGATGCCGCGTTCTATTTCTCTGAAGTCGAGCGCTTGTACCCCTATTCGGAATTGGCCAAGCGGGCGGTGATCATGCAGGCGTTTGCGCATCACCAGAACAAGGATTACGAGAACAGCCGGTCCGCCGCGCAGCGGTATATCGACTTTTTTCCAACCGACGAAGATGCCGCTTACGCGCAGTATCTCCTTGCGCTCAGCTATTATGACCAGATCGAGGATGTGGGCCGCGACCAGGGCCTGACCTTCCAGGCGTTGCAGGCGTTGCGCACGGTGATCGAACGCTATCCGGACAGCGAATATGCGCGGTCGTCGGTGCTCAAGTTCGATCTGGCCTTCGACCATCTGGCGGCCAAGGAAATGGAGATCGGGCGCTTCTATCTCAAGCGCAATCACTATCCTGCGGCGATCAACCGGTTCCGCGTCGTGGTCGAGGATTTCCAGACCACCACCCACACCGCCGAAGCGCTGCACCGTCTGGTCGAATCCTACCTGTCGCTGGGTCTGACCGACGAGGCGCAGACCGCAGGTGCCATTCTGGGCTATAATTTCCAGTCCACCGATTGGTACGAGGACAGCTTCAAACTGCTGACCGGGCGCGGACTCGAGCTGAAGGCCACCGGCGACAACTGGCTGGCGCAGGTCTATCGACAGATGGTTCGTGGCCAGTGGCTTTGATCGGGGGGCGGTGCGTCTGACCACGCACCCGGTTGCACAGAATGCTGCGCGCACTTGAAATACGGGACATGCTGATCATTGACCGGCTGGAGCTTGAGTTCCAGCCCGGCCTCAACGTGTTGACCGGCGAAACCGGCGCGGGCAAGTCGATCCTCCTCGATTCTCTGGGCTTCGTGCTGGGCTGGCGCGGTCGGGCGGAACTGGTGCGAAGCGGTGCCGATCAAGGCGAGGTCACGGCGGTGTTCGACCTGCCGCGCGGCCATCCTGCGCATGAGGTGCTGGCCGAAGCCGGGTTCGAAGACGCGGACGAGTTGATCCTGCGGCGGGTGAACACGGTGGACGGGCGCAAGACCGGCTGGGTCAATGACCGGCGCGTGACGGGAGAGATGCTGCGCGCCTTGTCAGACACTTTGGTCGAATTGCACGGCCAGCACGATGATCGGGGTCTGCTGGACTCCAAGGGACACCGGGCGCTGCTGGATCAATTCGCGGGGCATTATGATCTGTTGGCTGCCGTGAAAACCGCCTGGAGCACCATGTCCAAGGCCCGCAAGGCGCTGGTCGAAGCGGAAGCCGCGTACAAGGCAGCACAGGCCGAGGAAGAATTCCTGCGCCATTCCGTGGCGGAGTTGGACAAGCTGTCCCCCGAACCGGGCGAGGATGCCGATCTTGACGCGCGGCGGCGCATGATGCAGGGCGCAGAGCGTATCCGGGACGATATCAGCCGGGCCGCTCAGGTCATGGGACAGGACGGTGCCGAAGGCGCGCTGTCGGACGCGCTGCGCTGGCTCGAAGGGGCAAGCGACGCTGCCGATGGGCGGCTCGACGATCCCTTGGCGGCACTTGCGCGTGCGATGGCCGAACTCGATGATGCGGCGCATGGCGTGAGCGTCTGTCTCGATGCGCTCGACTTTGATCCGCACGAGCTTGAGGCTACCGAAGAGCGGCTTTTTGCGCTGCGCGCGCTGGCCCGCAAACATGGTGTTGCCCCGGATGACCTGTCCGGATTGGCCGACACCCTGCGCGACAGACTCGCAGCTCTGGATCAGGGCGCAGACCGCATGACGCATCTTCAGGCCGACTTGCGCAGCGCCGAGGCGGCCTATGATGTGGCGGCCATGGCCTTGCGCGACAGCCGTGCATCGGCGGCAAAGCGGCTGGACACAGCCGTCTGCGCCGAACTGGCCCCACTCAAGATGGAACGCGCGGTGTTCTTGACCGACATGTCCGACGCGCCTGCCGGACCAGACGGCAGCGATGCGGTGGCCTTTACTGTCGCAACGAATCCCGGCGCACCGGCTGGACCCATCGGCAAGATCGCCTCGGGCGGCGAACTCAGCCGCTTCCTGCTGGCGCTCAAGGTCTGCCTGTCGGAACAGCGCGATGCCGGTCTGACGATGATCTTCGACGAGATCGACCGCGGTGTCGGCGGCGCGACCGCCGATGCGGTGGGCCGTCGTCTGGCCGCGCTTGCCGAAGGCGGACAGGTTCTGGTCGTCACCCATTCGCCACAGGTCGCAGCGCTTGGCGCGCATCACTGGCGCGTCGAAAAGCGGGTCGCCAACGAGCAGACCACCTCGACCGTCGTGCCGTTGGATGCGCCCGCCCGCGAGGGCGAGATCGCCCGGATGCTGTCGGGTGACACGATCACCTCGGAGGCCCGCGCCGCCGCGCGGGCGCTTCTGGCACATGTGTCCTGACACCCACCGTCACAGACTGTGATCGCAACAGGGCTGGACACCGCAACCTCATTGAATAACCCTAGGTAAACAGATGGTTTTTGGCGTGGTTCGCTTTCCCCGAAAGGACCGCTAGGCATGGCGCCAGCTTTGCGTGGTCAGTTGCAGGCAATGAAGTCACAGTTCGCGCGCGGCTGGGATTTGCTGCGCCACAAGGGACCGTCGCAATTCCAGTTCTGGCTGATCGCGCTCCTGATCGGAATTGCCGCCGGTCTCGCGGCAACGCTGTTCCGGCTGGCCATCACCCTGCTGCAAACCACCGTCTACGGCACGCCCAGTGTCACGACCATCCACAGCTACGCCGAGAACCTGCCGTGGTGGATGCTGCTCTTGATCCCCACATGCGGTGGCTTGGTGGTGGGGGTGATCATCCACTACTTCACCCCGGATGGCCGCGTCCGGTCGGTTGCCGACGTGATCGAAGGCGCCGCGCTGAACGACGGTCGCGTCGAAAAGAAGGCAGGGATAGCATCGGCCATCTGCAGCTGGATCACCCTGTCCACCGGGGGCAGTTCCGGGCGCGAAGGCCCGGTCGTGCATATCGCCGCGATGATCTCGTCCTGGGTGTCGAACACGATCCGCGCCGACGGGATCACCGGGCGCGACCTGCTGGGCTGTGCCGTGGCCGCTGCTGTGTCAGCCAGCTTCAACGCGCCCATCGCGGGTGCGCTCTTCGCGCTCGAGGTGATCCTGCGCCATTTTGCGGTGCATGCCTTTGCCCCGATCGTCGTGGCCAGCGCGGCAGGCACGGTGATCAACCGGCTCGTGTTCGGGGATGTGACCGAATTCAAGCTGCCGGGCACCACGACGGTCGAATTCTACATCGAACTGCCCGCCTTTTTCATCCTCGGCCTTGTCTGCGGACTGGTGGCCGTTGCCATGATGCGCGCGGTTTTCCTCGCGGATGACGTGGGCTCGCGCCTGCAAAACCGCATGGGCCTGCCGCACCTGCTGCGCCCCGCGGTGGCGGGTGTGATGCTGGGCGCGCTGGCGATCTGGTTTCCGCATATCATCGGCGTCGGCTACGAGACCACGTCGCGCGCCCTGACCGGCGCGCTGCTCTGGCACGAGGCGGTGGTTTTTGCCATGCTCAAGGTCGTTGCCGTGGCCATCACCATGGGCGGGCGCATGGGAGGTGGGGTGTTTTCCCCCTCGCTGATGCTGGGCGCGCTGACGGGCCTTGCCTTCGGCCTGATCGCCACGGGGGTGTTTCCGGACCAGTCTGGCACTGCAACGCTTTATGCGCTGGCGGGCATGGGTGCTGTGGCCGCCGCGGTGCTGGGGGCGCCCATTTCGACCACGCTGATCGTCTTTGAACTGACGGGTGACTGGCAGACAGGTCTGGCGGTGATGGTGTCGGTGTCGATGTCCACCGCCGTGTCAGCCCGTCTGGTGGATCGGTCGTTCTTCCTCACCCAGCTGGAACGGCGCAACGTTCACCTTGCTGCCGGACCCCAAGCTTACCTCTTGGCGATGTTCCGCGTGCAAGGCGTGATGCGCAAACCGACCGACAGCAACGCTGCCGACGAAGAGGCCTGCCTGACAATGATCGAACAAGGGCTCTATGTGCAGGCGCAGGCCACGCTGGAAACCGCGCTGCCGCTCTTTGATAAATCCGGCGTCGCCTTCCTGCCGGTGGTCCGCCTCGAAGGGCCGGAGGACACGCCCGTGCTGCAAGGCGCCCTGTTCCACGTGGATGCCCTCAAGGCCTATAACCGCGCGCTGGCGGCAACAGCCGAGGAAGAGCACAGCTAAGGCCCTATGGGCCACACCGTAATTTCATTCGCTGAGAATCGATATTCGCGCTATTGATAAGTATATTTTTTCGAGGATTTTAAAATGATACAGATTAATATCGGCGATCACGCCGGTAGCGAGAATGGTGACAATTTCACGCCCATTCCCGCAGGAAACTACCGCGACCAATGTCGTTGGGCGCGTCGCAAGGCGATCTGGATTTCGCAGAACATGCCTCGGGCGGATCAGTATTATTCCGGTCTGGGCGCCGGTGTGAACCTGACGACGATGCTGGGCAACAACAGCATGTGGATCAACTATGACGGGTCCATCGACTATTACGGTTATACCTATTCGAACAACGATATCTGGATCGGTCCCAAACCGTTCCGCATCGGCAAGTGGAGCGTGCTGGCCACGATCCTCCACGAACTGGCCCATGTCGCAGGTGCGCCGGGCGCGCCTCCGGGTGGTGGTGTCTGCGCGGTCAACGGGCTGTGCCACGCGGCAGAGCGGGCCGTCTACGAGTGCGGCCTCGGCAACCGGACAGAACTGACAACAGGGATCGACGATCCCGCGACACCCTATGATCCAACCATCTCAGGATGAGGGTCATGGCCGCAAGTCAAAGACGGGTATTCGTTGTCGCGACACTGGTGTGTTTTGGCTGGGCAATACATGTAGTAGCAAAGGAGCAGGGACAGGCAATGCGGACATCCAGCACGGTCAGTGAATTCGACACAGGCGCAGACGCCGCCTTGGTGAGCGAGGACCTCAAGGCCATTCGGCAGGCCATGACCCCGATTGTGACGCGCGAAGGGGTTGGGATCATCTCGGGCTCCCGGACGCTCACCAAGGCAAGCGACAAGACCGCGATTGGCAAGGCGTTGCTGCAAGTCGCTGCCTTCACGCTGGCGGACAGCGCCCGGTCCGAGAGGGAGGTTCTGCGCGCGTTGGAAGAAATCGCCCTCGACTTGCAGCGCAGCGCCATCGCGGACACGCCGGTATCCTACCCAAAGGACGATCCGGAAGCGTCGGCGCGGGCGCTTGATGCCTCTGATGACTGGTCGGCAGAGTTCCTGTCCTGGGCACCCGAGAAAACCGACGAAGAGATCCTGTCCGAGCTTGCCGACACCCTTGGCGCCGCCGTGGCCAAGAGGGCAGACCTGAGGGCCTACGCCGTCGAAAGCCAAAGCTGGTCCTTCCAGAGATCCGGAATTGCCGTCGTCGATCCGGCGACAGGCGAAGGGCTATGGTACAGTTACCGCACGGTGCGGGCCTTGACCGGGCGTCGCTGACTAAGCTGTCAGACGGTTACACCCGCTCGACCTGAACACCGTCCTGCACCCAGAAGGCGAGGTTATCTTTGATCTGCAACACCTCGTCCTTGGGGGTTTCGTAGCTCCAGACGGCGTTGGTGTATGTCTTGCTTTTCGACACGATGTCGAAATAGCTGGCCTCGCCCTTGTGCGGGCAGGTCGTGCGGTAGTCGGATGCGTCCAGAAAGGCCGTCGCCACGTCAGCGCGCGGGAAATAGATCACGAAAGGCATGTCGCCCTCGGTCAGTTCCAGTGCATTGGTGCTTTCCGCGATCACCGCACCACCGGCGCGCACGACCCAGGTGCCTTCGGCAGGTCTGACTGTAATGTGTTTCTGCATGATCCGTCCCCTTTTTGTGTCGTGTACCGGGGTTAGCCGGGAAATGTAAATGTCTATGCTCAGATAGGCGCACAGGCCCGGGCCAGCCACGTGGACACCTCGCTCTCGACCAACGGGCTGATCCGGGCCAGAACCCCGGCATGATAGGTGTTCAGCCAGTCGCGCTCTGCCTCGGTCAGAAGTCCCGTGTCGATCAGCCGCGTGTCGATGGGCGCATGGGTCAGGGTCTCGAAACGGTACATCTCGGGCACGGTCTGACCGGGCAGGGCAGGTGCTTCCTCGACGATGATCAGGTTCTCGATGCGGATTCCAAACGCGCCTTCCTTGTAGAAGCCCGGCTCGTTCGACAGGATCATGCCGGGCATGAACGGCACCGTCCCGGTGCGCGCCAGCCGCTGCGGGCCTTCATGCACGCTCAGATACGATCCCACGCCATGTCCGGTGCCATGCCCGTAATCTAGACCGTTGTCCCAGAGCGCCACGCGGGCCAGCGCATCCATGTCGCGCCCGGCCAGCCCCTTGGGCCAGCGCAGCCGTGAAATCGCGATCATGCCCTTGAGCACCAGCGTGAAGGCGCGTCGCTCCTCCTGCCCTACCGTCCCGATGGCGATGGTGCGGGTGATGTCGGTGGTGCCGTCCAAATATTGCCCGCCACTGTCCACCAGCAACAGACCCGCATCGACCCGGCGGTTGGTCTTGTCGGTTACGCGGTAATGCACGATAGCCCCGTTTGGACCGGCTCCCGATATGGTGTCGAAGCTGATGTCGCGCAGCGCATTGGTTGCAGCCCTCTCTGCCTCTAGCCGTGTGACCACGTCGATCTCGGTCAGGCTGCCCGCCGGTTGCTGATCGAGCCAGCACAGGAACCGTGCCATCGCGGCCCCGTCGCGCAGATGCGCCGCCCGTGCGCCCTCCAACTCGGCTGGCGTCTTGCAGGCCTTTGGCAAGGCACAAGGGTCCTGCGCCTCGATCATCGGCGTCCCCGCCGCGCGCAGCGTGTCTGCCACGATCACCGGGCAGCTTGCGGGATCAATCTGGACGGGCCCCGTCACAGCGCCAAGCGCCTGCAGGAACGCCTCGACCGGCTCGATCCGCACCTGCGGCCCAAGGTGATCGCCCAACTCGGCAAGCTTGGCCGGGTTGACGAAAAACGTCACCCTGCCGCCCGCATGCAAAAGTGCAAACCCGTGGACGAAGGGCGTGCGCGGCACGTCATCGCCGCGAATGTTCAACAGCCAGCAGATGCTGTCGGGCAGGGTCAGCACCGCGCAGCTTGCCGCACCAAGGGTTTCCGCCAGCCGGGTGATCTTGGCCTCATGCGTCTCGCCGGTCAGCTCCACAGGTTGCGCAAAGGCCGGGGTCGCGGGTGCGGGCGGCTGGTCGGCCCAGATGCGATCCACGAGGTTCTCCGTCCGCCGCAGCACGACATCCCCGACGCGCGTCTCGAGGTCGCGGATCTGCGACACCGTGTGCAGCCACGGATCGAACCCGATCACCGCGCGTGCCCCGGCGTTCCGGGTGATCCAGTCCTCCAGCGTCACCTCCGGCCAATGCACCGGCGTGAACACATCCGCCACCTGCGCGCGCACCTGCACCCGGTAGCGGCTGTCGATGAACACGCCCGCGCTGTCGGCAAGCGCCACGCAGAACCCCGCCGAGCCGGTGAACCCCGTCAGCCAGGCCAAGCGGCTGTCCCGCTCGGCCACGTATTCGCCCTGATGCGCGTCGGCCCGTGGGATGATGAACCCGTCCAGACCGTCCTGCGCCATCTCTGCGCGCAGCGCCTCCAGCCGGGGCGGTCCTTGATCGGGCGAGGATGTCTCTGAAAAGCTCTGGAACATGGCGCGGTCTTTCTTTCAATTTTGCTCATGCGAACCCGGAAACGCGCAAAGAGGCAACCCCTCGCACAGCCGGTGACGGAACACGTGTCCGGCTTCCTCTCTTTCAAGATACGCACAAAACGCCGCCCGAAGGGCCGCGCCTGTTGGACCGGCGCCGCCGGTCCGATCCAATCGGATCAACTCGCGCGCTTGATGCCCATGAGCCGCGCCCGTGCCCGCGGATCGCTGTCGAACAGCGACGCCAGCTGCTCGGTCATTGCGCCCGCCAGTTGCTCCACATCGGTGATCGTCACGGCGCGTTCGTAATAGCGCGTCACGTCATGGCCGATGCCGATGGCCAGCAACTCCACCTGACGCCGCCGCTCGACCATGGCGATCACGTCGCGCAGGTGCTTTTCAAGGTAATTGGCCGGGTTAACCGACAGGGTGCTGTCATCCACCGGCGCGCCATCGGAAATCACCATCAGGATCTTGCGCGCCTCCGAGCGGTGCAGCATCCGCCGGTGTGCCCATTCAAGCGCCTCGCCGTCGATGTTTTCCTTCAGCAGGCCTTCCTTCATCATCAGCCCGAGGTTGGGCCGGGTCCGGCGCCATGGCGCGTCGGCGCTCTTGTAGATGATGTGGCGCAGATCGTTCAGACGACCGGGCTGCTGTTCGCGCCCTTCGTTGAGCCATTTCTCGCGGGCCTGTCCGCCCTTCCATGCGCGGGTGGTGAAGCCGAGGATCTCAACCTTGACCGAACACCGCTCCAAGGTCCGAGCCAGAACATCGGCGCAGATCGCGGCGATGGAGATGGGCCGTCCGCGCATGGAGCCCGAATTGTCCAACAGCAGCGTCACAACGGTGTCGCGGAACTCGGTGTCCTTTTCGACCTTGAACGACAGTGGTGTCGTCGGGTTCGCCACCACGCGCGCCAGCCGTCCCGCATCAAGAATGCCTTCCTCCAGATCGAATTCCCAGGACCGGTTTTGCTGCGCCTGCAGACGGCGCTGCAACTTGTTGGCCAGACGGCTGACCGCGCCCTTCAACGGCTCCAGCTGTTGATCCAGATAGGCGCGCAACCGCTCCAGCTCGACCGGCTCGGCCAGATCCTCGGCGAGGATCTCCTCGTCATGGGTTGCGTCGAACACCTTGTAATCCGGGTCCGCTTCGGACATCGGGGCAGGTGGCGGCGGCTCGAGCGGCGCCTCGCCGTCGGGCATCTCGGTCTCGTCGCTCATCTCTTGGTCGGCCATCTCGTCCATCGAGACCTGCGCCTGACTGGGATCCTGCGTCTCGTCCTGGCTCGATTCGGGGCTGGCTTCGCTGTCCTCGCTCTCGTCCTCGTCCTGACCGGTGCTGTCGGGCTCCTGATCGTCGTCGCTGCCCTCTTCGGCCTGATCCTGCGCTTCGTCGTCCAGCTCGTCCGGGTCATCACCCAGTTGATCGCCATACCCCAGATCGGTGATCACCGCGCGGGTGAAGCGGGCAAAGGCCGCCTGATCGCTCAGCACGTCCTGCAGGTTTTCCAGAGTGCCGCCCGCCTGGTTCTCGATGAACCCGCGCCACAATTCCATGACGTTCTGCGCGCCCTGCGGCAGATCGCGCCCGGTGGCCAGATGCCGCACGAGGTAGCCCGCCGCCTCGGCCAGCGGTGCGTCCGACGCTTCCTTGATCTGGTCATAGCCACGCCGCAGCGCATCATGTCCGATCTTGGCGTCGATATTGCCTGCGGTCCCGGGCATGTCGCGCGCGCCCATCGCCTCGCAGCGGGCGGTCTCCATGCTCTCGTAAAGCTCGCGCGCCAGATCGCCCTGCGGCGCATAGCGCGTATGGGTGCCCGCGTCGTGGTAGCGGCGATACATCGCCATCGCATCCGCCGTGCCGCGCGCCAGCATCACCTCGTCGCGGGTCAGGCGGCGGCTGATCTGCGGCAGACGCATCGCGTCGCCGGAAATCCCCGAAGGGTCAACGGAATAGCTGACCGTCAGATCCGGGTCGCGCGCCATGACCTTGGTCGCTTCGGCCAACGCCTTCTTGAACGGATCGGCTGGGTTGTCGGTTGGTTTGCTCATGGCCTGACCTTTCCACGCAGCTTGTTGGCGTGCAATACCGCGAGCCTTGACCTGACGCGCAAGGCCTGAACTTCTTCGGTTTCCAAATACCTCGGGGGTCTGGGGGCAGAGCCCCCAGCACGTCGGATCGGCCCCGCCGATCCGATACCCATCAGCCCAAGCTCAGGGAGGCCGCGCTCTCGGGCAGCTCTTCGTCAAAGCAGCGCTGGTAGAACTCGGCCACGGTCTGGCGCTCCAGCTCGTCGCATTTGTTGAGGAACGACACGCGGAAGGCGTAGCCCACATCGCGGAAGATCTCCGCGTTCTGCGCCCAGGCGATCACGGTCCGGGGGCTCATCACCGTCGACAGGTCGCCGGACATGAACGCGGTGCGCGACAGATCCGCGACCGTGACCATCTGGCGCACGATCTTGCGGCCCTTCTCGGTGTTGTAATGCGGTGCCTTCGACAGAACGATCGAGGTCTCGGCATCGATCGACAGGTAGTTCAGCGTTGCCACCAGCGACCAGCGGTCCATCTGGCCCTGGTTGATCTGTTGGGTGCCGTGGTAGAGACCCGTCGTGTCCCCAAGGCCCACCGTGTTGGCGGTGGCGAAGATGCGGAAATACTTGTGCGGGGTGATGACCTGGTTCTGGTCGAGCAGCGTCAGCTTGCCGTCGGTTTCCAGAACCCGCTGGATCACGAACATCACGTCGGCGCGACCGGCATCATATTCGTCGAACACGATGGCGGTGGGGTTGCGCAACGCCCAGGGCAGGATGCCTTCCTGGAACTGCGTGACCTGCTTGCCCTCGACCAGCTTGATCGCGTCCTTGCCGATCAGGTCGATGCGGCTGATATGGCTGTCGAGGTTGACGCGCACGCAGGGCCAGTTGAGCCGCGACGCGATCTGTTCGATATGGGTCGACTTGCCGGTGCCGTGATAGCCCTGGATCATCACGCGGCGGTTGTTGCGAAACCCCGCGAGAATCGCCAGCGTCGTGTCCGGGTCGAACTTGTAGGTGCTGTCGACATCGGGCACGCGCTCCGTGCGTTCGGGAAAGCCGTGGACAATCATGTCCGTATCAATGCCAAACACCTCGCGTACGGAAATTTCTTCTGTCGGTTTGGCGTTGATGTCGATCGTCCCGTCGGCCATGTTGCGGACATCCTTCTAAGCTTGGGTTTTGCGTGAGTGGTGCAACATATTGGCGGGAGGAGCAAGGGAAAGGGCAGGGGAATTCAGTGATGACGCCCAACGAAGAGGTGGAAAACCTCATTGCCCGCGTAGCGATGGGCGACCGTTCGGCGTTCAATCGCCTTTATGATCGGACCTCGGCGAAACTCTTTGGCGTCTGTCTGCGTGTTTTGAATGATCGCGCAGAAGCGGAAGAGGTATTGCAGGACGTGTTTGTGACGGTGTGGAACAAGGCAGACAGTTACAGGGTCAACGGGTATTCCCCGATGACCTGGCTGATCACGATCACCCGCAACCGCGCGGTGGACCGTCGCCGTGCGCTCAGACTGCCGCCGATTCCCATCGAGACAGCCGATCTTTTGCCCGACAGCAAACCCGGACCCGAAGCCACTGCGGTCGCCGCTGCCGATGCGCGGCAAATCACCGCCTGTCTGGATGAACTGCCCCGCGCCCGCGCACACCTTGTGCGCCGCGCCTATCTCGACGGCGACAGCTATGCCGACCTTTCCGAGGCAACGGGGGTCAACCTGAACACCATTCGCACCTGGCTGCGCCGCAGCCTCTTGGCCCTTCGAGAGTGTTTGAGCCGATGAGCGACCAGACAACGCCCCCCATTGACCCCGAAGATGACGATGACCGCGTTCTGGCGGCCGAATACACGCTGGGTCTTTTGCCAGACACCGAACGCACGGCCTTCGAGGCGCGGATGGCGAGCGATGCCGACCTGCGCGCCGAAGTGATTGCGTGGCACGAACAATTCGCCACCGTGATCCTTGACGAGGTAGACGAGGTCGCGCCCTCGGCTCAAGTGGCCAAACGGTTGCAGACCCGCCTCTTCAAACCCGAGAAACGATCCTTCTGGCAGCAGATCTGGCCCTACGGGTTGGGTGGTGTCGCGGCGGCGCTGGCCTTGTGGCTGGCGGTCAGCAGCGGGCTCATCACGCCCGAAGAAGACGCGCTGCGCGCCGATCTCGTGGCTGAACTGGCGCCCACGCCCGATGGCGAAGGTCTGGTGATCCGCGCCGATGTCGACACCTCGCGCGGAGCCGTTCAGGTGATCCGCGCGGCAGGCACGCCACCCGAGGGCCGGGTTTTCGAACTGTGGCTCATCGCCGGGGATGCCGCTCCGGTGTCGCTGGGCCTGCTTCGGGATGACACCAGCACGATCATCGACCTGCCGCAGGAGGTGCTGGCGCTGATGCCCGGCGCGGTTCTGGCAGTATCCGACGAACCGCCCGGAGGATCACCGACAGGTGCGCCCACAGGTGCGGTGCGCGCCGCAGGGCAGCTCACGTCCTCGTGATGATCATGTGATCACGTTTCTTGAAACGCGGGCCGTCTGAGGCCCGTGTCTTTGTCCGACCCGCACAGAGACCTGGCGGGGTAAACTGGAGGACGATATGACATTCAAGACACTGATCACCGCCGCTCTGGCCGCCACGACCCTTGCCGGGGCCGCCTTTGCCGAAAGCCATGCCGCAACCGGGAACCCGATGGTTGGGGGAGCTGCGATGTTCCCCGAGATGAACATCGTCGAGAACGCGGTGAATTCGGCCGATCACACCACGCTGGTCGCCGCGGTCAAGGCCGCCGGGCTGGTGGACACATTGATGAGCGAAGGCCCGTTCACCGTGTTCGCCCCCACCAATGCAGCCTTTGATCGCATTTCGGATGCGTCGCTGAACGCGCTGCTGCAGCCCGAAGCCAAGGCGCAGCTGACGCAAATCCTGACCTGTCACGTGGTTGCCGCAAACGCGATGTCCGATGCCATCGCGGGCATGATCGCGGATGATAACGGCGCGCATGCCGTTCAGACCGTGGGCGGCTGCACCCTGCAGGCCAAGATGGACGGCTCCAGCATCACCCTTACGGACGAGAACGGGCGTGACGCCACTGTCACGATTGCCGATGTGCGCCAGTCGAACGGCGTCATCCACGTGATCGACCGCGTGCTTTTGCCGGCTCAATAGCGCCCCAACCCCCATGCGGGGTGTGAGAGATCGCGCAAAAGTGTGTGTCCCGGTCTTGTGGACTGACGGGCTGGGGCACACTCTTATACCAACGAAGGAGGACCAGATGTTGAGACGACATTTCCTGCAGACCGCGGCTGCCGCCCTTGGCCTGGGTGCCATGGCGAAAAGCGCGGGCGCTGCCGAAGGCACGTTCGAAATCACGCGGTCCAAGGCCGAGTGGAAAGCGATGCTGACCTCGCTGGAATATCGCGTGATGCGCGAAGAGGGCACCGAGCGTGCCTTCTCGTCCCCGCTGAACGACGAAAACCGCGATGGCATGTTCCTGTGCAAGGGCTGTGATCTTCCGCTTTACGCCTCCGAGCACAAATACGACAGCCGCACGGGCTGGCCCAGCTTCTGGCAGGGCCAGAGCAATGCCATTGGCACGAAACCCGATCGATCGCTCTTCGTGGTGCGCACAGAATGCCATTGCCGCCGCTGCGGCAGCCATCTGGGTCACATCTTCGACGATGGCCCCCAGCCGACCGGCAAGCGTCATTGCATCAACGGCGTCAGCCTGACCTTCCGCGCAGCCTGACGCTTCGCCTCGGAGTTTGCAAACCGACGGATCGGGTTTGCAAACTCTACGCGCCCCGCGCGCCCAACCCCAATTGCATCAACGTCTTGCGCACCGGCTTGAGCGTATAAAGCGCATCCAGCCCTGTTGCCCGAATATCACGCAGCGGCTGCGCGCTCAGCATAGAGGTGCGGTTCAGCAGGGTGATCCCCGCGACCCGCGCCCGGATATCCGCGATGCGGTTCTGGTGGTAGGCGTCCAGCATCTTGCGATTGCCGATGTCGCCCCCCGCCTGACGCGCAAGATCGCGCAGCGCGCCGATGTCCTTGAGGCTCATGTTCAGCCCCTGCGCCCCGATGGGCGGCACCACGTGCGCGGCCTCGGCGACCAGCGCCAGCCGCTCGCCGCTCAGCCGGTCGGCATGCTGGCTGATGATCGGCCAGATCGTGCGGCGCGATGCCAGCGTCAGGGGCCCGAACAGGCTGCAGGACCGCGCGGTCATCGCCTCTTCGAACGCATCCGTGTCCAGCGCCAGCAGCGCCTCGGCGTTCGGCCCTTCCTCCATCCAGACAATCGCAGACGAGGGACGCCCGTCGAGATCAGGCAGCGGCACGAACGTGAACGGCCCACCGGTGCGATGGATCTCGGTCGACACGTTGCCATGCGGAATCGGATGTGTCACCGCGAAGGCCAGCGCCTTTTGGCCGAACCGGGTGGTTTGTGCGTCGATGCCCGCCGCCTTGCGCATCGGTGAATTGCGCCCATCCGCAGCGATCACCAGTTTGCAGCGCACCTTGGTCCCGTCGCTGAGGCCTACACGGGCCTCGGCCTCGCGGGTAAAAAGCGATACCGTGCCCACGCCCGCGCGAAAGGTGACATTCTGCATCGCATCGAGATGCGCGACGAACTCCCGGCGCAAGAGCCAGTTTGGCAGGTTCCACCCGAACGGCTTGTCCGAAATGTCGGAGGCGTTGAATTCCTTGGTCACGCGCGCTTTCGCTTCTTCGCCCCCCGCATCGACGATCCGCATGACCTGAAGCGGCATCGCGTGATCCGCCAGCCGCGCCCAAAGGCCGATCTCGTCCAGAAACGCCTGCGCCGGTTGCAGGAACGCGGTGGTCCGCAGGTCTGCCCCTTCGGCGTTGCGGTCGGTCACGGGTGGCGCAGGATCAAGACACAGGACCGAATGGCCCTCGGCCCCGAACGCCGCCGCTGCGGCCAGCCCGGCAATGCCGCCCCCGGAGACAACGATGTCATATGTCATGGCGTGGCCTTTCGCTTGGATATCGAACCCGGCTTATACGCTGGGCAGGGCAATTGATGCGTAAGCACCCTATTTTCCGACGGTGATCAGAAGCAGGATGATCATCACCACCGGCACCATCGCCAGCGCCGCCATTGTCAACGCGACAATGCCCCATTTCATCACGGCCAGCACCACGAGGGTCACCAACGCGACCAGCAGGTAATAGATCGTGTCCTCCGGGCCTTCGTTCAGATCGCGGGCGATCCAGCCGAAAACCGGGATGGCGTAGAACGGGTTGCGGCGCGGCGCGGGGGCAGTTTCGGAACTGGACATGTCGGACCCTTCATTCTGTCTGCATGAAAGATAGGCAGCCCGCCGCGTGTTGAAACTGGCAAATTGCCGCAATGCAGCGCGTCGCCTGTCAGGTCAGGCGGGCCAGGAATTCGTTCAAGTCCGCCGTGTGGTGGTGGATGTGATCGGCCACGATGGCGTCGGGGGCCACGTGCACGGTCCGCATTCCCATCGCATGCGGTGCCGCGAGGTTGCGCGGATCGTCCTCGAACATGGCGGCGCTGCGCGTGTCGGTGCCGTCGCGGCCAAACACCCGCTCGAACGCGCCGCGTTCGGGCTTGGGCTGGTAATCGGCATGTTCGACGCCGTAGACCGCGTCAAAGATGTCGTCCAGCCCGCGCGCCTTGAGCACGTTGCGGGCATAGGGTTCGGACCCGTTAGTATAGACGATCTTGCGCCCCGGCAGACCGCTGATCAGCGACGCGAGATACGGGTCTTCGGACAGCACGGTAAAATCGATGTCATGCACATCGTGCATGTAGGGCGCCGGGTCCACCTCATGTTCGCGCATCAGCCCCGCCAGCGTGGTGCCGTAGGTCTTCCAATAGTGCAGACGCAGCGAGTTGGCCTCGGCATGGTCGACGCTCAGCGCGTCCATGACGAATTTCGTCATCCGCACCTCGATCTGGTCGAAGAGGCGGACAGCGGGCGAATAGAGCGTGTTGTCGAGATCGAACACCCAGTGGCGGACGTGATGAAAAGCGTTTTTGACCATGTCATGAAGAATAGGCGGGCCGGTCGGGCGCGGCAATGGCTCAACTTGCGTCTTTTGCCAAAGCGGCGCTATCTTGCGGGAACTGAACAAGGATCACGCCCTATGAAAGATGTGAAGCCGCCCCAGAAGGACGCCTATTCGTCGATCCTCGAGGCGATTGACGTTGGTATTTACCGACCGGGCGACCGGCTGGTGGAAAGCGATCTGGCCGAACGGTTCGGGATGTCGCGCACGCCGATCCGCGAGGCGCTGCAGCGGCTGGAAACCCAGTCCCTGCTGACGCGCGATGGTCGGTCCCTGATCGTGGCCTCGCTCGATCACAATCAGATGGCCGAGCTTTATGTCGTGCGTACCGAGCTTGAAGGGCTGGCGGCGCGTCTGGCGGCGCGTCATGCCACCGAGGAAGAGGTGCAGGTTTTGCAGGACATGGTGCATGACGACCGCGCCCTGCTGGACGACCCCTCGTCGCTGGCGCGCGCGAACCGGCGGTTTCACAAGCAGATCCATCTCGCCTCGCACAACCGGTTCCTCGTGCAGCAGCTTGATCTGGTTCACCGGTCGATGGCGCTGATGGCGACCACGTCGCTGGCAGCCCAAGGCAGGGGCGAGATCGCTCTTGCCGAACACCAGGTGATCGTCGATGCCATCCAGCAGCGCAACGAGGATGCGGCCTACCGCGCGCTGCGCGATCATATCTCGGTCGCCTTCGTGACGCGGCTCAAGCTGGATTCCAAGGCCAAGGATCACCTCTGATCCGCGATCGTTGCATGAATGTCCCCGCCGGGGATGTCCGGTTCGGACCGGCCATGCGCCGTCTTGTCCCAGTAGAAGGGTTTGAACACCAGTTCGGACCACGCCTTGTAGACGGCAAGAACGCCGAGCGGGAAGTAGAAGAACATCATGGGCACCCATTGCATGAGGCCCTTGTGCTGCGTGCGCGCGACGGCGACGAAGCCGGTCAGCAGAGTGACCAGTTCGGCCAAAAGAAAAAGGGCCAGAAGGCCCTTTGCCCAATCGGCGGGGATCACGTCGAACAAGGGCACCGCGATGCCGAAAAGAACCAGCCAGAATGTCCACAGCGCGGGGGCCAGCGTGAATTGAACGATGGTGGTCAGGAAGAAGAACTGAAACCCGATGAACTTGCGCAGGCCGAGATCCCGTAACAGGCGGAACGGGCGTCTCATGTGGACAAGGTAGGTGACGATATATCCCTTGAGCCAGCGAGACCGCTGCCTGATCCACGCCCGATGGCCTTTGGTCGCCTCTTCCCGTGTGACCGTGGGGATCAGGATGGTGCGATAACCGAAGCGCGACAGGCGGATGCCCAGATCCGCGTCCTCGGTCACGTTGTGCGCGTCCCAGCCGCCCACATGCTTGAGCGCCGCGCGCTTCAGATAAACGGTGGTGCCGCCCAGCGGGATCGGCAGGCCCAGCCGCGCGGCACCCGCCAGAACGATGCGGAACCAGACAGCGTATTCGATGGTGAAACAGCGCGTCAGCCAGTTCGATTTCGTGTTGTAGAAATCGAGGATGCCCTGCACGCAGGCCACATTGGGCGGGGAGAGATGAAACGCCTCGACCACGCGTTCGATCTGGTCTGTGGCGGGCGCGTCCTCGGCATCCAGAACGCCGATGATGTCGCCGCGCGTGTGCCCCAGCGCGTAGTTCAGTGCCCGTGGCTTCGTCGTCACCTTCCCGTCGGGCACATGCAGCACCCGCATCCAGCCGGGCAGGGACACCGCCTTGATCATATCGCGGGTCTTTTCGTCCTTGTCTTCCAGCACCAGCACCACGTCGAGCAGCGATTTCGGGTAGGTCAGGCGCGACAGCCGCAGCACCAGCGCATGCGCAATCGCGGCCTCGTCGAACAGGGGCACGATCAGGCTGACCACGGGTTTTTCCGCCAGCGGCACATCCACCGGGCGGGACGGAGGTTTCCTGTACCCCGCCATCAGCATCGCGATCTTGAAGCCCAAAGTGGCAAGCAGGTTGACCGCCGCAACGGCGGTGATTCCAGCGAAAAAGGCATTGGGAAAGACGTAGATCAGCGCAAGGCTGATGCCGAAGAACAGCGACGCAACAAGGGCGCGGGACAGGGTCAGCTTGTTGATGTCGCGGCAGCTGTAGTCATCTGGCACAAGCCGTTCGGCAAGATCGGCAAGGTAGTCGCCATGCCGGTAGGTGATGGTCCGAAGCAGATCCTCCTCGGACAATTCGGCAAAGAGAACGGGCCCGAGGACGTGTTCCAGAACATCGCGCAACTGCGTGCGGTCGCGCCCCGGGATGGTGCCGACCAGGATCGCATCCCCGACGCGACCCCAGGGCAGGACGCGATATTCGAGGCAAAAATCCGGCGGCAGCAGGCGGTCAAGATCGGGGTCCGGCGGATAGGTGTCCGGGTTGATCCGCCGCTGGCGGGTGGCAAGCTGCCGGGCTGTGTGCAGCACGCGTCCTGCATCGTCACCCGAAACCGCAGGCAGAAGCGCGCCGCCGGAGCGATGCGCCTGTTCCAGCATAAAGGGTGTTTCGATGCGTGATTGCGACCAGCCGAACATATGCCCCCCGGACCATTCCGAGGGACACTTAACGTTCAAACCGTTAAGCGCAGGTTAACTCGTGCTCAGCTCGCAGTGGTTTTGCGCACCGCCATCGAGTCCGCGAACCGTTCAAACAGGTAGAAACTGTCCTGCGGGCCGGGGCTTGCCTCTGGATGCTGCTGCACCGAAAACACCGGCCGGTCGGCCATGCGGATACCGCAGTTCGACCCGTCAAAGAGCGACACATGGGTTTCCAGAACGCCCGTCGGCAGGGTCTGGCTGTCAACCGCAAAACCGTGGTTCATCGACGTGATCTCGACCTTGCCGGTCTCGGTGTCCTTGACCGGGTGGTTGGCGCCGTGATGGCCGTGGTTCATCTTGACCGTCTTGGCGCCCAGGGCGAGCGCCAGCATCTGGTGACCCAGGCAGATGCCGAACATCGGCAGGTCCGTTTCGTTCAGGATGCGCTGGATCATCGGCACGGCATAAGCCCCCGTCGCGGCGGGATCGCCCGGACCGTTCGACAGGAACACTCCGTCGGGGCTGTGCGCCAGCACCTCTTCGGCGGTGGCCGAGGCGGGCAGGACGGTCACATCGCATCCCGCACTGGCCAGACAGCGCAGGATATTGCGTTTTGCGCCGTAATCGATGGCCACGACCTTGTACTTGGGTGCGGTCTGCCGGACATATCCTTCCGGCCATGCCCACCGCATCTCGTCCCAGCGATAGGATTGCACGCAGGTCACGTCCTTGGCCAGATCCAGCCCTTCGAGACCGGGAAAGGCCCGCGCCTTTTCAACAAGGGCGGCAAGGTCGAAAACACCCTCGGGATTGTGCTCAAGCGCCACGTGCGGCGCACCAAGCTGCCGGATCGCGCGGGTCAGGCGGCGGGTGTCGATGCCGCCGATGGCAATCCGTCCGCGGGCAGACAACCATCCGCTCAACTCCTGCACCGCGCGCCAGCTCGAGCTTTGGGTCGGCATCCACTTGACAACCATGCCCTCGGCCACCGGATCGCCGGTTTCGTCATCATCGGGGTTGACCCCCACATTGCCGATATGCGGGAAGGTGAAGGTCACGATCTGCCCCGCGTAAGAAGGGTCGGTCATGATTTCCTGATAGCCGGTCATCGCCGTGTTGAAGCACAGTTCCGCCACCGATGTCCCGGTGGCGCCAAAGCCCTGACCATAGAAGATCGTGCCATCTGCCAAGGCAAGACAGGCGGTCGGTTTGTCGGTGGACAGCATGGACATGGCGCGACTCCGCAGGGGTAAAATCGACCGGAACCTACGGCTGCACCGCCTTGCGGTCAAGGGAGATGGGAAAATGTGATTTCCATATTTTTCAATAGCTTAGTGGAAACCGTCAGCGCTTGCGTCCAAAGTTGTCCTCGCTTAAGGTGCGCGCTCGTTCAACCATGGGATAGGAATTCATGGACCTTCGCACCCGGCTCAACACGTCTATCAAACAGGCGATGCGCGACAAGGACAGTGCACGGCTCTCGACCCTCAGGCTGATCAACGCCGCGATCAAGGATCGCGACATCGCCGCCCGTGGGGATGGCAACGAAGAGGGGGTTGGGGACGATGAAGTCCTTGGCATTCTTGGGAAAATGGTCAAGCAACGCAAGGACACCGCCAAGACCTACGAAGAGGCGGGGCGGCTTGATCTGGCCGAACGCGAATTGGCGGAAATCGGCGTGATCGAGGAATTCCTGCCGCGCAAGCTGACGGATGACGAGGTGGAACTTGCCGTGGATGCCGCCGTGGCCGAGGCCGGAGCGTCGTCGATCCGCGACATGGGCCGCGTCATGGGCGTGCTCAAGGCGAAATACACCGGCCAGATGGATTTCGGCGTGGTGGGTGGCATGGTGAAGGACCGGCTGTCCAACGCCTGACCGCTGTGCGATGCGTGGCCGCATCGTCCAGCACCCTGTCAGAACGTGAAATCCTGCCTGATCCCGGCCAGCGTGTCGGGATCGTCGATCCGGTGGTTCTGCACAAACCGTGTCTTGTACCCGACCCGCCCGCGCCGCGCGCCGAAATTCTCGCCGTGGTTCAGCATGTACAAAACCGACGGCCGCGACAGCGGGGCCAGCCTGCGACCGGCCAGTGTGGCGAGGTACGGAAACATCCTGTGCTCGTGCTGTGTCATCTCGGCCAGAAACGCTGTCGAAGCGGGGTCTGACGGGTCGTGATAGACGGCGGCACAGCTGCCGCAGAGCTTCCAGAACGGTTTACGCATCGGCGCGCCCACGCTGCGCGTGTCGGCGAGGCCAATATCCCCCGTCGCCACGTCCATGACATATCCCGACTGCACGAGGTAGCCGCCCGGTTCCTGCCGGTTCAGCATTTCGGCCACGATGCCTTGCCGCAGCAGATCGTCCGCGTCGAAGGACATCACATAGCCCGGCCCCGGTGCATGCTCCGGCAACGCCTCTGACAGCACGCGCAGCTTGCGCCACTTGTCATTGCCGGGCGTGCGGTCGGTGAAGGGCAGGTAGGTGATGCGCGGATCATCCAGCAGGTCCGGCCGCACCTGACAGCAGACAGCGGCGGTCCAGTTGGGATTGTCCTGCGCGATGAAGCCAGCAAGTGTCGTGTGCAGCCGTGCCACGACCGCGTTCCAATCGCCCACCTGATCGGGTCCGACCAGCGGCACCAGAAACGTCACCTGACGCGCCTTGGCGTGTTTTGGCCCGGTTGCGCGCAGGGCGAGCGCCGCACGTTCCGACGGAGCCATGTCCGGGGTCGGATCGGTCCGTCCCAACAGCGTCGTGCGCAGAAGATGCCGCGCGCGGGTGAGTTTCGGGACGGCGGGAACCTGTGCCATGGAGCCTCGGGTCAGGGGGTCGCGATGCGCCGAACCTTGTCACTCAGCTCTGCGTATAGCTCTTTGCGTTCGTCTTCGCTCAGAAACGCGCCGATCTCAACCTCTCTGCCTGCACCGGACAGCGTGACATAATGGGGCACCGGCCCGCCCTTCTGGTGCATGTTGACCTGCGTCCAGTAGGGATTGCAGTGCCATTCCTGCGGCGCACCTGTCCGGGTCTGGCGTGTCAGGTGCAGATCGTCCGGCGTCAGCGTGAGGACCTCGATGATCTGAAGGTCGCGCTCGTTGCGGCGAAGCGCGTACCACATGGCACCGAGCGCCAGCAGCATGAAGGGCAGGATGCCCCAGAGCAGCACCGTCCCGATCAACCCGTAAAGCGGAATCGTGGACAGGGTGAAGATGCCGAGGATCGTTGCAGCAAACCCGTAGGCGGGCAGCGATTGATGCGGCCAGAGGCGCAATTCCAGATTGTCCTGGGACGTGTCAGTCCATGTATACGGCATGGGGGCTTAGTATCCTGTCAGCAGAAGATCCGTCGCTCGAACAATCTCATCGCGCTGGTGAGACGCCGACCCAAGACGTGTCCCAAGCTCTTTTTTCGTCAAGGTCGCCAATTCGGTTGTTAGCAATCGAAGCGTCACATCACCCAAGGTCAGTTTCGGGTTCAGGTTCTTGAGCGGTGGCTCAGGCCAGTTGTCCGACACCAGCCGGGCAACGACGCGGGTGGCAAGGCTCTCGAACGTGTCGGCTTGCAGGACAAGCACATAGGTGTCGTTGGCTGTGCGATAGACATCATATTGCTGCGCCATGTCTACCACTTCCGATAGGCGTCGAGGGGCAGGCCTTCGTTTTCCACCCGGCGATTATAGGCCTGGATAGCGTCCTTGTTTTCCTCTTCCCAGCGGTCGGCTTCGGCTTGGCGAAGCTGGTCCTTTATCCCCGCCTCGGCGGCACGGGATAGGTTCACTCCGGCGTTCTTGGCGCGGGCGATCAGGTCGGCATCGAGGCTGAGGCTGGTTGATTTGCGCGGCATGAGGCTCTCTCCTTGGTGCCAAGACATACCGCAAAACCTACCCGCAAACAACGGTAGGTTTCATGGCAAAAGGCCCCGGCGTTTCCACCGGGGCCTTTCGTTTCAGATCACGCCAAGCTTAGTGTGCGTGGGTCTTTTCCCAGTCTTCCCTCTTTGGAAGCTGCTCGAACGTGTGCTCGGGCGGCGGGGAGGGCAGGGTCCATTCCAGCGTGTCCGCATATTCGTTCCACGGGTTCTTCGCGGTCTCGGCACGGCCTTTGACAAGGCTCCATGCGATCACGCCGATGAAGAACAGGAACGATGCGAAGGACAGGAAGGCACCCCAGCTCGACACGTAGTTCCAGAAGGCGAAGGCTTCCGGATAGTCGATGTAGCGGCGCGGCATGCCCTGACGGCCAAGGAAGTGCTGCGGGAAGAAGGTCAGGTTCGCACCGATGAAGAAGGTCCAGAAGTGCAGCTTGCCTGCCCATTCCGGATACATCTTGCCGGTCATCTTGGGGAAGTAGAAGTAAATCCCCGCGAAGATGCCGAACACGGCTCCAAGACTCATCACGTAGTGGAAGTGCGCCACGACGTAGTAGGTGTCATGGTAGGCCCGGTCCACGGCGGCCTGTGACAGCACGATGCCCGTCACACCACCAACGGTGAAGAGGAACAGGAAGCCGAACGCCCAGAGCATCGGTGTCTTGAACTCGATCGAGCCGCCCCACATGGTCGCGATCCACGAGAAGATCTTGACCCCGGTCGGCACCGCGATGACCATCGTTGCCAGCATGAAGTAGGACTGCTGTGTCAGCGACATGCCCACGGTGTACATGTGGTGCGCCCACACGACAAAGCCCAGTGCGCCGATCGCGATGATCGCCCAGACCATCGGCAGGTAGCCGAAGATCGGCTTGCGGCTGAAGGTGGCGATGACGTGGCTGATGATGCCGAAGGCCGGCAGGATCACGATATACACTTCCGGGTGGCCAAAGAACCACAGGATGTGCTGGTAGAGAACCGGGTCACCACCGCCAGCAGGGTCAAAGAAGGTCGTTCCGAAGTTGCGGTCGGTGAGCAGCATGGTGATCGCACCCGCCAGAACCGGCAGCGCCAGAAGGATCAGCCACGCGGTGACGAAGATCGACCAAGCGAACAGCGGCACCTTGAAAAGCGTCATGCCCGGTGCGCGCATGTTCAGGAAGGTGGTGATCACGTTGATCGCACCAAGGATCGACGATGCACCCGAGACGTGGACCGCGAAAATCGCCAGATCCATCGACATGCCGCCCTCATTGGTCGACAGCGGCGGATACAGAACCCAGCCCACACCAGACCCAAGTTGGCCATTGCCGCCCGGTGCGAAGACCGAACAGATCGCCAGCGTGGTGCCTGCAATGAAAAGCCAGAAGGACAGGTTGTTCAGACGCGGGAACGCCATGTCCGGCGCGCCGATCTGCAAGGGCATGAAATAATTGCCGAAACCGCCGAACAGCGCCGGAATCACCACGAAGAACATCATCAGGATGCCGTGGCCGGTGATCAGCACGTTCCAAAGGTGTCCGTTGGGGGTACAATCGCCGACCGCCGCTGCGGTCAGGCGGGCGCCTTCCATACACATGTACTGAACCCCGGGGTTCATAAGCTCCATGCGCATGTAAACGGTGAATGCCACGGAGATGAAGCCCGCGAGACCGGCGGCGATCAGGTAGAGAATCCCGATATCCTTGTGGTTCGTGGACATGAACCAGCGGGTGAAAAAGCCGCGCTGGTCTTCATGTTCGTGGCCGTGAATGGCGGCGTCTGCCATATCTGCCTCCTGATGGTTCCCAATAAAAAGGCGCAGGGATTCTCCGGCGCCATTTGTTCCATATACGTTTTAGAATGTGAGGCAGGTCGCGGCAACGGACGTATTTGACGCAGATCAAACTTTATTGTCGCAGCAGGGTCGCGATCCGGTGGTGCCGGAAGGGTCAAGATCCAGCTTTAGTATTTGATCGGAAATAATAAGTCGGCTCAGCGAAAAAAGCCCCGGACACGCTCGGGTGTCCGGGGCTCTTTTGTTTACGGGTCCGGCTTAGCCGACCAGGCCGCCATCGTCGCGTGTGACGGCAACCACGGCAGACCGCGGCAGGTTGCCCTCGCCATCGGGCCAGTTGCTGCCCGGGTGCTGGATGCCGACGAACATCGTGCGACGGTCTGTCGACCAGCACAGGCCTGTGACTTCGCAGCCGTTCGGACCGGTCAGGAAGCGCTCGATGCGGCCCGTCACGGGGTCGCCTGCCAGCATCTGGTTGTTGCCCATGCCGGCAAAGTCGCCTTCGTTGTCGTCGTCGCCGTCGGTCTGGATCCAGATCAGGCCAGTCGAGTCGATGACCATGCCGTCGGGCGAGTTGAACAGGTTGCCCGCGTTGATGTTCGCAGAGCCTGCCATCGGGCCGTCTGCGTGAACGGTCGGGTTGCCGGCCATCACGTAGAGATCCCAAGAGAAACCATCCGCACCGTGGTCGCCGCCTTCGGGGCGCCAACGCACGATCTGACCGTATTTGTTCGTGTCACGCGGGTTGACCGCGTTGACCGTCATCGGATCGCCACCGGCATTGGTGCGCACGGTGCCATCGTCGTTCAACACACCGCGACGCGAGTTGTTGGTCAGGCAGCAATAGGCCTCGGATGCGTTCGGGTGAACGGCGATCCACTCGGGACGGTCCATGGTGGTCGCGCCGACCTTGGAGGCCGCCATGCGGGTGAAGACCGCGATATGCGCCGCGTCCATTCCGGTGGTTGCCGGTGTCAGCGGGACCCAGCGACCATTCATGTCGTCTTCGAACACCGCAACCGACAGCGTGCCCTCGACCAGCAGGGAGGATGTGTCCTCGCCGGGTACGTAGATGCCATTGCTGACCCAACGATACATGAACTCGCCACGCTCGTCGTCGCCCATGTACACCACAACGCGGCCATCGGCGGCGATGCCGTAAGCGGCGTTCTCGTGCTTGAAGCGGCCCAGAGCGGTATGCTTGATCGGGGTCATGTCCGGGTTTGCCGGGTCGATTTCCACGATATAGCCCGCGCGGTGCGGCTCGTTCGGGTTGGTTGCGACGTCAAAGCGCGCATCGAAGCCGTGGTAGTTATAGCGGCCAGCATCAACCTTGGTGGACACGCCGTACCGCTTGAAGCCATCCATCACCATGGAGTCGGCGGACACTTCGGAGGCGGCGCCGAAATAGCCGTTGAAGTTTTCTTCGCAGGTCAGGTAGGTGCCCCACGGCGTCCGGCCGGACCCGCAGTTGTTCATCGTGCCAAGCGACGCCATGCCGGTCGGATCGGCTTCGGTCTTGAGCAGGTCGTGACCGGCTGCCGGACCCGAGAAGGTCATCGGCGTGTTGTGGTGGATGCGGCGATTGTAGGGGCTGTCGAGCACGACCGACCAGCCGTCATCGTTCTGCGCCAGTTCCATGACTGTCACGCCCTGCAGGTGCTGCAGGATACGCACGTCATCAAGGCTGCCCGGCAGACCGTCTTCGCGGTGCGGCAGGTTCACCTTGTTGTTGGTGTATTCGCTGTTCACGACGAGGATCTCGCGCCCGTCGACATTGTACAGTTCCATGCCGTCGGTGTTTTCGCCCATCACGCGGTCGGCAAATTCGACCGACACGCCTGCTTTCGGATCATACGCATTCGCGGCATCCGAGAACAGCGGATCGCCCCAGCGGACCAGCGTTTTCCAGCTGTAGCCTTCTGGCACGTGCACGGTGCCGTCGGTCTGGGCCGCGATTGGCGTGAAGGGGAAGCGCGACGCGGGCTGCGCCATTGCAGTGGTGCCCTTGAGCAGCCCCGTGCCCATGACTGCCGCGCCCGAGCCGAATGCCAGAACACCGCCAAGGAAGCCGCGGCGGGAAATCGCGCGCTCGACCACCTTGTCGAAATCATTGCCTTCGGGGCGCGGGTCGTTCAGTTCGTCCCACTCGTCTGCAGAAAGGTCGTGAATATCTTTGGGTGTCATGATCCATGTCCGATGATGATTGCCTATACCGGTCGGCGGCGACTGGCGCCGCCCCGGTCGACAGCAATTCACCGGATTCGCGTATCAGATTCGTGACAGCTGCGTGTCAGTTTTGCTGCACCGCCGAAAACGCCGTCGAAACTCTGACGCAACGCCACATCCAGGTCCTCCATCGTGACCGGCAATCCCAGATCGACCAAGGACGTGACGCCGTACTGCGTGATCCCGCAGGGCACGATCCCGTCAAAATGGGTCAGGTCCGGTTCCACATTGATCGAGATGCCATGAAAACTGATCCATTTGCGCAAACGGATGCCAATCGCCGCGATCTTGTCCTCGGCGATTTTTCCATCCTGCAATAGTTTCTTGTCGGGACGTTCGATCCAGACGCCCACCCGCCCGTCGCGGATATGGCCGGTCAGACCGAACTCTCCCAGCGTCGCAATGACCCACCGTTCGAGGTCCTGGACAAAACAGCGCACGTCGCGCCCTCGCTTGCCGACATCGAGCATCACATAGACCACCCGCTGCCCCGGACCGTGATAGGTGTACTGCCCGCCGCGCTTGGAGGGGTAGACGGGAAAGCGGTCGGGGTCTTTCAGGTCTTCGATCCTGGCACTCGTCCCCGCCGTGTAAAGCGGCGGATGTTCCAACAGCCACACGAGCTCATCTGCCGACCCTTCGGCAATCGACGCCGCGCGGGCCTCCATCGTGGCCACGGCCTCGTCGTAATCGGTCAGCCCGTCGGAGATGATCCATTCAACCATGCGCGCTACCGGGGCAACGGCCCCGCCTCCTTGATCATCGGGATATGGCGCCCGCAAGCCGCAATGTCACCCCCTCGACGGCCATCGCCTGGGGGCGCGAAGGTTTCTCGAAATTTGCCCTTGCTCCCGATTGCGACCTTCGGTAATCACCCGCCTACCAGTCAAGACAGTGCGGTCGTGGCGGAATGGTAGACGCGCAGCGTTGAGGTCGCTGTGGGGTAACACCCGTGGAAGTTCGAGTCTTCTCGACCGCACCAATTTCCCGAAATTTCGAATAGCAAGCAAAGATGCCCCTTGGGGCAGATGGTTTTGCGTCAGATCGGCGGCGCGGCGCGTTCGGTGATCAACTGCCGCGCGGTGACGCGTTCGCGGTGGATCATGTAGAGCCCCGCTCCGATGATGATCGCGATGCCGGTCAGTGTCAGCGCGTTGGGGAAATCCCGGAACACGAGATAGCCCAGCAACGTCGCCACCGGCAGCTCCAGGTATTGCAGCGGTGCCAGCGTGGCGGAAGGGGCGAGCGACAGCGCGTAGGTCATCATCATGTGGCTGACCGTGGCAAAGAACCCGACCCCGAACAGCCAGAGCCATGCAATCCCCTCGGGCCAGACCGGGTCCAGCAGCGCCGATCCGCTGCCGTTCGCCAGCACCATCACCGGCAGGCAGAACACGCTGGCGATCAGCCCGGTGTGGAATTGCAGCGCCACCGGATGCAGCTTGCGCGACAGCCCGCGCGTCACGAGGATGTAGAACGCGAATCCCACCGCCGTGCCGAGCGGAAACAGCGCCACGCTGCCAAAGGCCGCGAAACTGGGCTGGATCACGAAGAGCACACCGACAAAGCCCACCATCGCAGCGCCCACGCGGCGCGGGCCGACATCCTCGCCAAGGTAGAACTTGCCCACCAGCAGCACGATGAACGGGGCCACGAACACGATGGCCAGCGCATCGGCCAGAGGCATCACGCGGATCGCGGCGATGAAGCAGAAGGTCGACACGAACAGCAGCGCCGAGCGGAACAGCAGCGCCGCCCATTGCGCCCGTGGCACCCGCAGAGATAGCCCCATGAGCCACACGAAAGGCGCCATCAGCGCGCATTGCACGACAAACCGCGCCGTGGTGATCTGACCGACGGGAATGCTGCTCGACGCCAGCTTGGCCGCCACGTCCAGCAAGGGAGCGGTCACGCAGAAGCCCAGCATCAGAACGACACCGGCAAGGATGCGGTCGGTGGAGGGGGGGATCGAAGTTGCTGTGGTCATGCCAACGGGATAGGTCGTCGCCCCGGCGGCGTCTATGCCTTTTGCGACGCCTTGCGGCACCAAAGGGGCAGGGGCTGCGGATCACATCGCTGTGCCGCAGCCCCGATCTCGGGTCCTAGAGCCCGTATTGCTCGCGGGCGTAATCGCCAAGGCCCACCGCATCCAGCTTGGCCAGTGGCGCGAGGAACGTCACCTGGATGACCCCCGGCGCACGGCCGATCTCGATGGCACCGTTGACCGTCGCGCGGTTGCGCACTTCGGCGACTGTCATGCCCAGCAAGGTCGCCGCACGGGCAAGGCCATTGTCGATGGCGGCGTTCAGATTGGAAGCGGTTCCGATCACCGAAATGGGGGCCAGCGCGTCGATCTCGGACACGCCCCACTTGGTGGCCAGCTTCTGACCCTTGGCCTTTTCGGCATCGGTGAACGGCTTGGCCAGCGGCGGCAGGTCTTCCTCGAGCGGGAACAGCACGGGTCCGTCGATGGGGTAATTCTTGATCACCTCGACCTGAAGCGTGACGCTGCCCGACACATCCATCGTGTGGCCTGCGATCTCGCCATCCCCCTGGGCGGCATGCATGTCGCCCATATAGACGCCCGCACCGGGCACCTTGACCGGGCAGACAAGGATCGCACCGGCGCGCACGGCGTCGATATCCATGTGCCCATCGGTCTTGTGCTGGACAAGCTGCTCTTCGGTGATGGCGTAATCATGCGGCGCGCCGACAAGGAAGGCCCCGAAATCGCCGGCATTGTGGCTGTCGGGCATCGCCATCGACGGGCAGGTGCCCAGTTGACCCATGAAGGGGCGCATCCGCACCAGCGTGCCCGGCATGTCCGAGGGCGCATAGGTCAGGATCGAATGCTGGCGGCTGCCATCGGGCAGGGCGGCATAGTGATCGGCATTGCGCGCGATGGTTTCGGCGGCCTCTTGCGGCAGGGTCAGGCCGACGCTGCGGGTCTCGTCAAAGGTGACGGTGTAGCCATGCACGATTGCAAACGGTGTGACAGCGTTGCCGCAGGCGTCGCATTTCACCGCGTCCTGTCCGATCCCTTCGACATGGGTTTCCGGCCAGACCGTGTCGCAAACCGGGCAGCGCGCGGCGACATAGGGATCACCCAGACAGAACCCCTCGGGAGAGCTGTCATGTCCCGAAGCCGTTGCAATGGAGGTCACGGTGATGTCGCGAATGCGGATCGCCACGGCATCGCCCACTTCGGCCCCCTGCACGAACACCGGCGTTGTGACCTCGTGGCCACCCCGCAGGCGCGGAGTGATCATCGGGCCCCAGCACCCCGGTGCCGTGTTGGCGATGATCGTCCCGCCGTTCTCGATCGGGCCGAGCATCGGCGCATCGGGATCGAGAACCGAGTTGGTGAACTCGGATACGACAACGCTGCGCCGCGACGGCGTGCTGCTTCCATCAGGCATGAGTGGCTTCCCTCGTTAAATGTGATGACGTTGGAGGGACCTTAGGATGTGTGCCGGATAAGACAAGACGATCCGACACCGTTTCAGGTGCCGGAGCCTGCGGTCAGTCGGATTTCGATTTGCCCAGCATCGCATTGCGCAGAGCATCACCCAGCGCGCCTTGCGATGCGGCCTGCGGTGCAGGCTTTGGCCCCCGTTGCGGTTTGGGCGACCGTGGCTGCTCTGACGTCTTCTCGGGTGCTTTCCTGCCCTGCGCCGGGGCCGCTCCGTCTGCGTTGTCCTTGCGCATGGTCAACCCGATGCGCTTGCGCGGGACATCCACCTCGACCACGCGCACGCGCACCACGTCCCCGGCCTTGACCACCTCATGCGGGTCCTTGACGAACCGGTCGGCCAGTTGGCTGACATGCACCAACCCGTCCTGATGCACGCCGATATCGACGAAGGCCCCAAAGGCCGCGACATTGGTCACTGTGCCTTCAAGAGACATGCCGGGACGCAGATCCTTGATGTCGTCGACGCCATCGGCAAAGCGCGCGGTGACGAAATCGGGGCGGGGGTCGCGGCCCGGTTTTTCCAGCTCGGACAGGATATCGCGCACGGTGGGCAGGCCGAAGCGGTCATCCACGAACGCCTCGGCGCGCAATCCGCGCAACGCCTCGGGGGCACCCATGATGGCGCGAATATCGCGCCCGCAGGCCTTCACGATGCGCCGCGCCACGTCATAGGCTTCGGGGTGGACCGAGGTGGCGTCCAGCGGCTCGGTGCTGTCGCGCAACCGCAGAAAGCCCGCGCATTGCTCGAACGCCTTGGGGCCAAGCCCCGCCACCTTGAGCAGCGCCTTGCGCGCCGGAAACCGCCCATGCGCGTCGCGATGCGTCACGATGGCCTGCGCCAACGAAGGTCCAAGCCCCGCGACCCGCGCCAGAAGCGGCGCAGAGGCCATGTTCAGATCGACACCCACCGCGTTCACCGCATCCTCGACCACCGCGTCGAGCGCCTGTGTCAGGCGGCGCTGGTCCACATCATGCTGATATTGCCCGACACCAATGGATTGCGGCGTGATCTTCACCAGTTCGGCCAGCGGATCCTGCAGGCGGCGCGCGATCGACACGGCCCCGCGCAGCGACACGTCGAGATCGGGAAACTCCTGCGCCGCCAGTTCCGACGCCGAATAGACGGACGCGCCCGCTTCGGACACGATCACGCTGGCGGGGCGCGCGCTGCCCTGCGGCAGGTGCTTGAGCGTCTCGGCCACCAGCCGTTCGGTTTCGCGGCTGGCCGTGCCATTGCCGATGGCGATCAGCTCGATCCCGTGACGGCGGATCATCGCGGCGATCGCGGATTGCGCGCCCGCCGCATCCATGCGCGGCTGGAACGGATAAAGCGTGGCGGTCTCGAGCACCTTGCCGGTGGCATCCACCACCGCTGCCTTGACGCCCGTGCGGATGCCCGGATCAAGGCCCAGCGTCGCGCGCGGCCCCGCAGGGGCGGCCAGCAGCAGGTCGCGCAGGTTGCGGGCAAAGACCGCGATGGCCTCGTCATGGGCGCGCTTGCGCAGGTCGCCCATCAGGTCGACATACATCGTCAGGCTCAGCTTGACGCGCCATGTCCAGTCCGCCGCCGCGCGCAGCCACGCATCCCCCGGCGCACTGCCGGGAATGCCGATGGATGCCGCGATGATGCCGACAGCACGGGGCGCGTCGGTTTCGGGGTCAGGCGCGATATCGACGGTGACGATCTCTTCCTTGGCGGCACGCAGGATCGCCAGCGCCCGGTGCGAGGGGATCGTGGACCATTTCTCGCGGTGATCGAAATAATCCGAGAACTTGGCACCCACCGCTTCCTTGCCGGGGTGCACACGGGCGGTGATCAGCGCGGTCTCGTGCATGAAGGACCGCAGGCGGCCCAGCAGGTCGGCGTTCTCGCTCAGTTCCTCGGTCAGGATGTCGCGCGCACCGTTCAGCGCGTCCTTGGTCGTGGGCACGGCCTCGGTGATATACGCAGCGCCAAGGGTTTCGGGGTCGGCGGGCCGATTGTCCAGAATGGCGCGCAGCAGCGGCTCGAGCCCGTTTTCGCGGGCGATCATTGCCTTGGTGCGGCGCTTGGGTTTGAACGGCAGGTAGATGTCTTCAAGTGTGGCCTTGGTCTCGGCCCCGGCAATGGCGCGGGCCAGTGCGTCGGTCAGCTTGCCCTGATCCTTGATCGACCCGAGGATGCTCTCGCGGCGGGCTTCCAACTCGCGCAGGTAGACCAGACGATCGGCCAAGGTGCGCAGCTGCGTGTCGTCCAGCCCACCGGTGGCTTCCTTGCGGTAGCGCGCCACGAAGGGCACCGTTGCACCGCCATCCAGCAGGCTCACGGCGGCGGTCACCTGATCGGGGCGGGCGCTGATATCGGTGGCGATGGTGCGGGCGATGCGGTCGGCGGTCTGGGTCACGTCAGCTGTCCTCTGCTTCGGTCGGACGCCCCTGATACCCGTGGCCAAGGCCAGAGAAAAGGGGGCAGTTCGGTTTGCAAACCCGGCTTTGCTACTTTGCAAACCGCGTTTTGAACACCCGCGCCGCCAAGGGCGCGCCCATGATCACCACGAAGATCCGCAGCATGTGATGCGCCACCACGAAGGCCACGTCAGCCCCGACGATCAGCGCCAGAACCGTCAGCTCCGCCTGACCGCCGGGGGCAAAGGCCAGCAGGGTTTCCATCCCCGGCGCAAAGCCCAGCCCGTAGATCGCCTCGACAAAGATCAGCGTCAGCACGATCAGGATCAGGCAAAACCCCAGACCGGCAGCCAGATCCTTGCGGATCTCGGCCATGGTGATGCCCGCGTATTTGGTGCCGATGGTCATGCCGATAAAGAACTGGGCCGCCCAGATCGCCTCGGCCGGGGGACGGTTGTGCAACCCGCCCGCAAGGGTCAGCGCGGCGGTCACGATCAGCGGCCCGAGGATCGACGCGCCGAACAGCCCCACCCGTTGCGCCAGCTGCCAGCCAGTGATCGCGCAGACCGCCATCAGCAGCAGTTCCTGCGGCGGCACGCTGGTCGCCGGGGCACCGGGTGGGTTCGACAGGTCGGCGTCCCATATGCCGATCAGCAGAAACGGCAGCGCCACAACGATGACCAGCATCCGCGTCGCATGGATCAGGCTGAGTGTGCGGACATTCGCGCCCGCCTCTTCGCCGAAGACGATCATGTCCTGCAACCCGCCGGGCATGGTCGCGTAATAGGAGGTGGCGAAATCATACCCGCAGAAGCGCTGAAAATAGGGCACGCCGATCACCCCGATCACGGTGACCATGATCGGCACCATCATCAGCGTCGGCCACATCGCCGGAAAGGTCGCCAGCACGGCGGGGGTCAGCGTCGCGCCGACGGCAACGCCAAGGATCGTGCGCATCGTGTCGTTGAGCAGCGGCACTCCGCGCATCGGGATGCCCGCAAGTGCCGCCGCAAGGCAGGCAAAAAGCGGACCCATCAGCCATGGCAGCGGCAGGTTCAGCAGTTTGAACAGCGCAACCCCAACACCCGCGATGGCAAAGGTGCGCCACAGGACGATCACGTCGACATCCCCTTGAGCCGGTAGCGCAGCGAGGTTTGCAGATGCGCCTCTGCGGCATCGGCGGCAAGGTCGCCGTCGCGCTGGCGCAGGGCGGTGGTCACATCGCCATGCTGCGACACGACGATGCGGATGCGGTCGGGATCAAGATAGGTGGTCGGGCCCAGCAGGATCAGCGTGTTGTTGATCGCCTCGGCAGACGCCAGCAGGAACCGGTTGCGCGCCGCGCGGTAGAGCGCTTCGTGAAAGTCGTGGTTGATCGCGGCGCCCAGCGTCGGGGTGTCCTGCGCATCGAGGATGCGGGCGTTCATGTGATCGAGCGCGTCGAACTCGGCCTCTGACCCGTGCTGTGCCGCCATGCGCGCAGCGGTGCGTTCCAGCACGATGCGCATCTCGTAAAGCTCGACGATCTCGGTCCGGCTGAGCTTGCGGATCACCGCGCCGATGCGCGGGCGGTGTTCGACGATGCCGTTGTTCTCAAGCCGCCGCAGCGCCTCGCGCACGGGGGTGCGGGACAGGTCCAGCCGCTTGGCCACATCCTCTTCGCGCAGCCGGTCGCCGGGGGCGAACTCGCCGCTGCGAAGGGCCTCGATCAGGCTGGCATAGGCGGCTTCACCGCTGGAGTGGGTGGATTTCCCGGTATCTGACATGTCGCTCTTGTATCCGATTGGATACAAGATGAACAGCCCGGAGATCGGGACGCGTCAGGGCAGGGTGCCCAGCCAGATCCACGCGGTGATCACCGACAGGGCGCTGGCCATCAGCACAGAGGACGCGGCAACCCGGCGCGCGCGGCCATAGATGTTGGCGAAGACGTAGCAGTTCACCCCCGGTGCCATCGCCGCCGTCAGGACTGCGCTGCGGAAGGCGCTGTCTTCCAGTGCAAAGGCAGTGCCGACACTCCAGGTGATGGCAGGGTGCAAGAGCAGGCTGATCGCGCAGACAAAGAGGATGATCCGCATGTCGCCCTCGGGCCGGTAGCGGTAGAGCACGCCGCCCATCGCGAACAAGGCGGCGGGCAGGGCGGTGCGCACCATCATGTCCAGCGCTTCGGTGAAAGGCGCGGGCAAGCTTACGTCAAGCAGGTTGAACAAAGCGCCGATGGCAATGCCGATCACCAGCGCATTGCGGAACATCGCCTTGGCGACGATCTTGGGCAGATCACGGTTCGGCTTGTTGGCGGCGCGGGCGCGCACGAACTCCATCACCGTGATGCCCAGCCCGTAGCAGAACGGCGAATGCAGCGCGATGATCGCGTAATTGGCCGAGAGCGAGTCCGGCCCAAAGGCGCGTTCGGTGATCGCAAGGCCCAGCAGGACGGAATTGGCGAAAAGGCAGGTGAACCCGATGACCACCGCGTCTTCCCAGTCGCGCTTGAAGAGGTACCGCGCACCAAACAGGCCGACGACGAAGCAGGAGAGCGACCCGGTGTAGAAGCTGATGAGCAGCGGCACCGAGAAACTGTCACCGATGTCGAGGTTCCAGATCGCGCGGAACAGCAGGCAGGGGATCGCGACGTTCTGCGTAAAGATCATCAGCCCGTCGATGGACGATTCACTCATCAACCCGCGCCACGCCACGACGTAGCCGAAACCGATGACCAGAAAGACCGGCAGGATGATGTCGATCAGCGCCTGCATGTCAGGTCATGTCCCGTTCGGTTCGCCCGCCGTATCCTGCGGTTGGCGTCACTCCAGTGGCTGCGTGATGACCATGCCGTCATAGGCCGGTGTGATATGGTCCGGGGTCTCGGCCTCGACCGTGGCGTAGTCGAGATCGACATGCATGTTGGTCAGTACACCGCGCCGGGGCCTGGCGCGGGCCATCCATTCGAGCGACAGGGCCAGATGCGCATGGGTGGGGTGGGGATCGCGGCGCAGCGCATCGAGAATCCAGACATCGAGGTCTTGCAGATGGTCGGTCCAGACATCCTCGGGTATCTCGGCGACATCGGGCAGGTAGGCCAGATCGCCGATGCGGAACCCCAGCGCGTCGATGCTGCCGTGGTTCACCTTGAACGGCGTCAGGGTGATCTCTCCTCCGGCACCGTCGATCTGAACGGGTCCCTTGATCGTGTGCATGTCGAGGATCGGCGGATAGGGGCTGTCCGAGGGCTGCACGAAAGCATAGCCGAAGCGCGAGAAAAGGTCGTTCTGCGTGTCGCCATCGGCCCAGACGGCCAGCCGCTTGCGCATGTTGAAGACGATCATGCGCAGATCGTCGAGCCCGTGCACATGGTCGGCATGGCTGTGGGTGTAGATCACCGCGTCCAGTTCGCCGATCCCGGCGCCCAGAAGTTGCGCGCGCATGTCGGGGCTGGTGTCGATCAGCACGCGGGTGATGCCCGCATCGGTCACCCGTTCGACCAGCATGGAACAGCGGCGGCGGGTGTTGCGGGGGTTGTCGGGATCACAGGCGCCCCAGATACCGCCAAGGCGCGGCACACCGCCCGACGATCCGCAGCCAAGGATGGTAAAGCGCATCTCGCCCATCACGCGGCAGCCTCGTATTGCGCGGCTTTCCAGAACAGCCTGTCGAAATTCGCCTCGGTCTGGGCGGCAAAGTCGGCGTAGTCCATGCCGTAGAGATCCGCCCCGACGCGGGCGGTGTGGGCGGTGTAGGCCGGTTCATTGCGCTTGCCGCGATGCGGGGGTGGCGCAAGGTAGGGGCTGTCGGTTTCCACCAGAACGCGGTCCACCGGTGCGCTCGCGAAGATATCGCGCAGCTCCTGGCTTTTGGGAAAGGCGGCGATGCCGGACATCGACAGGTAGAAGCCAAGGTCCAGAGCCGCGCGGGCCAGATCCGCGGACGAGGAAAAGCAATGCATCACGCAGGTATAGGGCTTGGTCTTGAAGCCTTGCGTGAGGATTTGTGCCATGTCGTCATCGGCGGCACGGGCGTGGATGATCAGCGGCAGGCCGGTTTCCTGTGCCGCCTCGATATGCACGCGGAGCGAGGTTTTCTGCACCTCGGCGCTGTCGGACGTATAGTGGTAATCCAACCCGGTTTCGCCGATGCCGACGAATTTGGGATGTTGCGCCAGTGCGACCAATTCCTCCACCGTGGCCAGCGGTTCATCCGCAGCACTCATCGGGTGGGTTCCAGCGGCGTAGAACACCGGGTCGAACGCTTCGGCGATGGCGCGCACCTGCGGTTCCAGCCGCAACCGGGTGCAGATCGTCACCATCCGCCGCACGCCCGCATCCTGCGCACGGGCGATGATCTCGGCGCGTTCATCGTCGAAATCCGGGAAGTCCAGATGGCAATGGCTGTCGGTGATGCGTGGTGTCAACATGGGGGTGGTATCGGGGATGCGAGCAGGGGCGTCAAGACGTGGCTTGCGCCCGGATCAGGGCCGAGGGCAGCCGTCCTGCAACGCCAGAAAGCTCGACAGGACCAGCGATCCCGCCTCGACATTCACGGCACGTCCGTGGCGCAGGCGTTCGCCCTGATCCTGCGCAATCTGCGCCCATGTGCGGGCGGCGGCGGGCGAAGGGCAGAGGCGCTGAAAGGTCTGGGCTTCTTGTGTTGCGGCCTCGGGGTCTGGCGGCTGCCCAAGCGCGCCGGTGCGGGCAAGCCGGGTCAGCGCGCGGTCGAAAAGACCCAAGAGCAGGTCAAGCCGGTCTTCCTTGCCCCGGCCAGCCGCGCTTTCAGCCAAGGCGATGGCATGGGGACGGCTGAGGTCGGGCAGGGTCGAGAGCAGCTTGACCAGATCGGCGTAGAGCTTCAGCCCGTCCTGCTGCATCAGGCGCACGGCCTCGCCCACCGACCCACCCGACAGCGCGGCAAGGGCCGCGGGGTTCGAGACGTCTTGTTCGATCTCGGTCGCGGCCAGTGCCTGCGCCATATCGGCGGCATTGAGCGGGGCCAGCCGCAATTCGCGGCAGCGCGACCGGATCGTGGGCAAAAGCCGAGAGGGCTGGTGGCTGACCAGCAGAAGCGTCGTGCGGTCTGGCGGTTCTTCGAGCAGTTTGAGGATCGCATTGGCGGCGCTGACGTTCATGTCGTCAGCGGTATCGACGATCACCACGCGGCGTCCGCCATCGGCGGAGGAGAGCGCAAAGAACCCCTTGAGGCGGCGCACCTCGTCCACGGTGATCTGCGCCTTCAGGCGCTTGGCCTTGTCGTCATAGGGGCGGCGCAGCGCAAAGAGCCCCGCCTCCGACCCGGCCAACATGCGGCGCGACACAGGGTGATCGGGCGCAATGTGCAGATCGGTGGGCGGTGGCGGTGCGCCAAAGAGGCCATCCTCCCGCACAAGGGGCGTCGCCAGCAGGAATCTCGCGATCTGCCAGGCCAGCGTCGCCTTGCCGACACCGCGCGGGCCGGTGATCAGCCAGCCGTGATGCAGCCGGTCCGAGCCGAAAGCCTGCAGGAAATCCGCCTGCGCCGCGTCCTGACCATAAAGAAGATGCGTCTCGCGCGGATGCGGCGCGCCCTCGATCCGGTCGGGTTCTGGTTGTGTTGGGTCGCTCATGTCAGATGCGGGCTTACCGCAGCCCAGACATCCTCTGCAACGCTGTCGGCATCGCGCGCGCCGTCGATCACGCGGAATCGGTCGGCATATTCCAGCGCCAGAGCCAGAAAGCCTGCGCGCATCGCCTCTTGCAGACTGGCGCCGAAATCCTCGAATCGTTCCTCGACCGTGTTGCGGGCTTTCGCGCGGCTGAGGCCAAGCGCGGGGTCCATGTCGATCAGAAGCGTCAGGTCAGGCTCGACCCCGATCATCAGATCGTGCAGCGCATCCACCTTGGCCCGCAGGTTGCCACGCGACAGGCCCTGATACATCCGCGTGCTGTCGGCAAACCGGTCGCAAATGACCACCTTGCCCGCGTGAAGCGCGGGCTGGATCGTGCGTTCCAGATGGTCCCGTCGCGCGGCTGTGAAGAGCAGGATCTCGGTCTCGGCGGACCAGCGGTCGGGATCACCCTGCAAGACCAAAGCGCGGATTTCCTCAGCCCCCGGAGAACCGCCGGGTTCGCGGGTGTGCACCACGTCCACACCATCGTTGCGCAGCCTGTCCGCCAGCATACGCGCCTGTGTGGATTTGCCTGAACCGTCGATGCCTTCGAAGCTGAGAAACAGCCCGGCTCGGTTCACATCGTTTCCTCGGCAGGGGCTTGCAGACGACCCATCAAAGCCTGCGACACGCTTATCATGCGCGACAGGAACCCGCTTGCGGGCACTGCACTGGCTGCGAACAGCGGGATGCGATGTTCAGGCAGGCCTTCGGGGCTGATGATCAGCTCGGCCAGTTGCCGACCCTCAGAAATCGGCGCCTCGATGGGGCCGGTATAGACCACCTCCGCTGTGACATCCTGACCCGGCGTGTTCGGCAAAAGCAGCGTCACGTCTTCTTTGGCCATGAGGTCAACCGTGTCGCTTGCGCCCATCCAGACATCGGCTTGCGCGATCACCGCACCTGCGCGGGTGACGGTCTTTTCGGCGAACTGACGGAAGGCCCAGTTGACGATGGCTTCCGATTCCTCGGACCGTGCCCGCGCCGTATCAAGCCCGGTGATTGTGAAGATCACCCGGCGGTCACCCTGTTTGGCAGAGCCCACCAGACCGTACCCCGCTTCCTGCGTGTGGCCGGTCTTGAGGCCATCGGCCCCGATATTCAGAGGCAGAAGCGGGTTGCGGTTGAACCGGTTCGACGATTCCGCCTCGTCGAAGAGAAACTCGGTTTCCGCGAACATCTTGTAGAAATCCGGGAATTCCTCGATGATGCGCTGCGCGAGCAGGGTCAGGTCGCGCATCGACATCACGTGACCATCGGCGGGCCAGCCGCTGGAGTTCTTGAAGATCGAATTGCTCATGCCCAATTGCTGGGCGCGCTGGGTCATCATGCGCGAAAACCCGGCTTCCGTCCCGTCGGGTGACAGCGCTTCGGCGAGAACCACGCTGGCATCATTGCCGGACAGGACGATCACGCCCCGGATCAGGTCTTCGACCGTCACCCGTTCGCCCTGTCGCAGGAAGAGCGTGGAGCCGCCAAAGGAATTGGCATGCGCCGATACAAGCAGTTCCTCGTCCATGCGCAACCGACCGTCGCGCACCGCCTCGAAGGCGATGTACAGCGTCATCAGCTTGGACATCGACGCGGGCGGCAAGGGCACATCGGCGTTTTTTGCAAGCAGAACGGTGCCGGTCTTTTCGTCCAGCACAAAGGCCGCAGAGGCCTGCGTGTCAAAAGCGGACGCCGACACGCTGGACAACAGCAGCGCGGCAAGGGTGGCGGAAACAAGGACGCGGTAGTCGCGGATCATGGCAGCTCTCCTGTCATACCTGCGGTGAGGGGTCAGTTGGTGACCGCATAGGCGTCGGTAAACCCGGTATCCTTGATCTTGGCAAGCAGGGCGCTGCGCTCTGCGCGGGTCTGTGCCGGTCCGACCAGCACGCGCCAGAAGGTCTTGCCGCTTGAGGATTGTTCAAGCACCGTGGGCACCATTCCGGCCTGACGCATCGCGGTTGCGGTATTGTTGGCGTTCTGTTCGATGCTGAAGATGCCGATCTGGATGAAGGGCCTGTCCAGCGTGGATGTGGCAGGCGCAGGTTCCGGTGTGGCGGCCGGTGCAGCCGCAGGTGTGGCATCGAGTGCGGCAGCTGCCGCGCCCGCAATCGGGTCAAGCGTGGTTTCGGCCACATCGGTCGGTGCGGCGAAAGTGCCATCGCCCACCGGCGCATCTTGCGGCGGGGCGGAGGTGGCGTCGTCGGGCACCTCCTCGCGGCGCAGGGCCACGACATTGAGCTGTGTCGGCGCACCGGCCAGAACGCCGAGGGCTGCGGCGGCATCGGATGAAATCTGCAGGCGCGGACCGGGCGTCTCGCGTTCCTTGCGGAACAGCGCGCCGATGACGAAATTGCCGTTGGCCTCGTTGCGGATGATCACGCGTTCGGGTTCGGACACATCCGGATGCGCCGCCCAGACACCACCCAGCGACGGGCGACCGTCCCAGAGGCCATTCTCGCTCACCTGGAAAACTTCGGGCGCTTCGACATCCCGCTCGACCAGCCGCGTGGAGCGTGTGCCCGACGAGGCCGTACCGTCCTGCGCGTTGGCACCCCCGCCACCCTGCAGGAAGGCGGGCATGGTCGCGGCGTCGCAGCTGGCAAGCGCGATCAATGCGACACCGCACATCGCGGTTGTCCTTAAGCTGTGCCACAGCGGAGAGTTGGTGATCCTGATGTCCATTGCCTGCTCGCCTTCTGCTATGCCATGGCGCGCGCATGTCCGGGCCTGTCGCCCCGCGCCGCTCGTTGTTTTGCGCGAAGCTTACAGACTTCATCGCGTCAAGAAAAGTCTGACGGCACCCTTGCGCAGATTTTCCCCCGCGGCCGCTTTCAGAATCGAAATTGTGACGCTATGCCAACGCTCACCGGAGGTTTGGCAGAGTGGTCGAATGCGGCGGTCTTGAAAACCGTTGGGCGTGAGAGCGTCCCCAGGGTTCGAATCCCTGAGCCTCCGCCACATTCAGATACTGAATCCGTCCAGGGGCCCCGATTGGGGCCTTTTTTCTTTTTGTTTCAAAGGGCGTTGGCAGGGCCATCCGCCCTTCGGAGACTGGGCGCTTGACGCGGAATGGGTCTCCGAATGGCCTGCGTCTCTCTTCGAGCGCCCCTCGACGGCCACGGGACGGCGCAAAACATCCTCGCATTTCCAATGGGTTGCCGCGTTCATGGGGTCGTCCCGTTCGCAAGCTAATCTGGTAACGGAGACTGACACGAAGGCGCAGGGCGGTTGGGAGGACGGTTCCGTGGCGGCCGATCACGAGCTCAGCGCGGCAGTGAGTACGGTCGACGAAACCAGCGAAAACCCTGCCGGAAGTCTCTGATGACAAACAGACTTCGCGCCCATAGCCTAGCGCAATGTCGAACGGGCCCTGGACGGATGAAGAGAACGACCTGATCGTCGCGGATTACTTCGCGATGCTGGCCGACGACATCTCCGCGCGCCGCTACAGCAAGGCCGCGCATCGCCGCGCGCTGCTGCCTCTGCTGAACAACCGGTCCGAGGGGTCCGTCGAGTTCAAGCACCAGAACATCAGCGCGGTGCTGAAGGGGCTCGGCGAGGACTGGGTCCCCGGCTACAAGCCCGCGTTCAATTTCCAGATGACCTTGGTGGATGCCGTGGCGCGGTGGCTGGCGCTGAACCCCGCCTGGCTCGGGCGCCAACCGGGGCTGCAACCCGCCGCTGGCCTACGCGAGGCGGCGCAGATCTGGATCGGACCGCCGCCGACGCTGTCGAACCAGCCGCCGCCGCAGGAGCTGGACCAGATGCTGCACATCGCCCGGAAGTTCGACGTGGCGGGCCGGGACGAGCGCAACCGGGCACTCGGCCGCGCGGGCGAAGAGCGCGTCCTGGCGCATGAGCGGGCGGCCTTGCGGACGGCGGGACGGGACGATCTGGCGCGCAAGGTGCGCTGGGTGTCGGAGGAAGATGGCGATGGCGCGGGCTACGACATCGCGAGTTTCGCCCCGGACGGGCTCTCGCGGCTGATCGAGGTCAAGACGACGAACGGATGGGAGCGCACGCCCTTCCACATCACCCGCAACGAACTGGCCGTGGCCGAGGAGCGACGGTCGGAATGGCGTCTGTTCCGGCTGTGGAATTTCTCACGCGAGCCGAAGGCGTTCGAGCTGCACCCGCCGCTGGACGCGCATGTCTCCCTGACCGCGACGACGTTTCAGGCGAGCTTTCACTGAGCCTCAGTCGAACACCCGCTCCGGCTGTTCGTGCCATGGCAGGGCCGCGACATCGGTCAGTTTCAACAGGGTCACGGCGGGCACCTCACGCTTGTAAACCAAGCGCTTGAGGACTCCCGGCGCGAGATAGGCGAGCCGCAGCTGTCGGCTGACATGGCGTTCGGCCAGCCCGACGGCCTTCGCCAGATCGGTGACCGTATTGAATTCGCCAGCCTCCATGCGCCGCCGCCAGCCCCACGCCCGGCCGATGGCGCGCAGGATATGCGGATCCTGCGTCCGGTCTTCGCTCGGCAAATAGGTTGCTGGCGGCATGATCTTCGGCCGCCCGTTCTGCTTGCGGACCTTGAGCGGCACGAAGATCTGGATGGACTCGTCGAAATTCGTCATTCGGCCGCCACCTTCTTGCGTGGTGCCATCATGTCGCGCATGACGCCCGAGACGCCGTCGGTCCGGACATCGATGACCAGCCCCTCGGACGTGACGGTGACCCGGCGCACCAATAACTGCACGATCCGGGTCTGCTCCGCAGGGAACAGTTGGCCCCAGACGTCCTCGAACGTCTGCAGCGCAGAGATCACGTCGGCCTCAGCGAAGGCGTGACCCTCGCGCGCCAAGTGGGCGATGACCTGTGCCGTGATCGAGGGCGCGCGCATCACCCGCCGCAACTCGGTCACCACGGCCGCTTCCACGAGGTCGGCCGGAAGGCGGCGCGGGATGCCTTCATCGCTGGGTTCGCGATTCTTTATGACGTCCATCGAGACGTAGTACCGGTATCGCCGCGCGCCCTTCTTCGTGCTGCTCGGGGTCATGGCGGCGCCCGTGGCCGTAAAGATCAGGCCCTTGAGCAATGCAGGCGCCTGCGCGCGGGTGTTGTTGGCGCGCTTTCGCGGGTTCTGTCGCAAGATGGCATGGACCTGATCCCACAGCTGCGCGTCGATGATGGCCTGATGTTCGCCGGGATAGGCCTTGCCCTTGTGGACCGCATCGCCGCGATAGACGCGGTTCACCAGCACCCTGTAGAGATATCCCTTGTCGACCAAGGTGCCCTGCTTGTTGCGGAGGCCTTTGCGGCGCAGTTCACGGGCCAGCACGGTCGCTGATCCGACCTCGACGAACCTCTCGAAGATGCCCCGCACGGTGGCGGCCTCTTCCTCGTTCACCACGAGCTTGCGGTCCTTCACATCGTACCCGAGCGGGACATATCCGCCCATCCACATGCCCTTCATGCGGGAAGCGCGGACCTTGTCGCGGATGCGCTCGGCCGTGACCTCGCGCTCGAACTGAGCGAAGCTGAGCAGGATGTTCAGCGTCAGCCGCCCCATGGAGGTGGTGGTGTTGAAGGACTGCGTGACCGACACGAAGGTCACGCCATTGCGGTCGAAGACCTCGACCAGCTTCGAGAAGTCCATCAGCGACCGCGAAAGGCGGTCGATCTTGTAGACCACGACCACGTCGACCAGCCCGTCCTCGATATCCTCCAGTAGCCGCTTCAAGCCGGGCCGTTCCAGAGTCCCACCTGAGATGCCGCCGTCGTCATACTGATCGCGGACCAGCACCCAACCCTCGGAGCGCTGGCTGGCGATGTAGGCTTCGCAGGCCTCTCGCTGGGCGTGCAGGCTGTTGAACTCTTGCTCCAGCCCTTCCTCGGAGGATTTGCGCGTGTAGATGGCGCAGCGCTGGCGGCGGATGGGATTTGCGCGCTGATCCATCAATCATTCCCCCGCTTTCGTTCGCGCAACCCGAAGAAGCGGTAGCCATTCCAGCGCGTCCCGGTGATCGCGCGCGCGATCGCGGACAAGGATTTGTAGGGGCGGCCTTGCCACTCGAACCCGTCCCGCAGGACCGTGATCGTGTGCTCGACCCCATTCCATTCTCGGATCAGCCTCGTGCCGACCACGGGATTGCGAGGATCGGCGATCTGGCTCTTGCGTGTCAGGGTGCCGCTGACCTCGTCGGCCAGCAGGTCCAGCATGCGCCGAGTTTCGCGATCAG
>NZ_BMFC01000007.1 GCF_014637725.1 Marivita lacus
CCGACATCATCGCCCGCATCTCCGATATGCCGGTCTCGCGCCTGCACGAGTTGCTGCCGTGGGAATGGGACGGGGCCACGCCCCTGGTCAAGGTCGCTTGACCGCGGCCTCCAGCGAATGCTTACTCCTCTCTTGATCAAGGCTCGATCGCGCGTGCTCAAGAGCCCTGCTGATTGGGCCAGTCACTGTCGATTTCCGTTGGTCAGGACATAAGCGTCATCCGAAATGCGCACAGGGTCTCAGGTCGACCGATGGCTGGCAGCATCGCGTCAGCATGGGCAGCGCACCCTGCACCACTTCACTTTGCAAGGTGGCATGGGTCAGCAGAATTCCAATTCAAGGTGCATTGGATTGAGACCGCTCATGTCCAGGACCGAAGCCATCCTAAACTGAAGCAACCGGTAAGGGAAGACGACGGTCAAGGTTGATGATCCAGTCGCTCACAACGCAGGCTTGGGTTCACCATTCAGATCTACAAAACAAGGAGCGACCTCGGAAAGCGCGGCTAAATGCGCATCTGTAGTGTTAGGCATTGCAGGCTGATGCTTCCCATTATCCTCTCTTCGTGATTTGCTCAAATTCTGCAAATCACTTCAAGTAATTCTTTTCACAAGGTTGGTCTTGCGTGGTGTCACTCTTCATGCTGCACCTTTCGACCGCTTTGGGCGCAAAAGCTTAATTGCTGGAAGCAGGATCAAGATGATAGCAATCACGGTAATCGGACCTGCTATCGGCCTGGTGAAAAAGATCATTGGATCGCCCGATGACAAAAGCAGGGATTGGCGCATTGTAGGTTCGGCAATCGGGCCAAGCACGATTGCAAGTACAGCAGGTGCAAGCGGATAGTCGAACTTGCGCAAGAAGAATGCAGCAAGCCCAAAAATTACGATCAGCCAGAGATCATGCAGGCTGCGCGATGCGGCAAACCCACCTACGATGGAGAGGACGAAAATCAGGGGTGCAAGGATGGTGAACGGCATCCGAAGCATCCAGACGAAGAGGGGGATGAAGGCGAGGTTGATGAAAAGCGCCGCAATGTTCGAGATGTAGAACGACCCGATCAAGCCCCACACAAATTCGCTCTCATCAACGAAAAGGCGGGGGCCAGGTGTCAGACCCCAGATCACCATGCCACCTAGCAAGATCGCCGTTGTTGGAGATCCCGGGATGCCCAATGTGAGCATCGGCAACATGGACCCTGTAGACGCGGCGTTGTTGGCAGCCTCAGGAGCTGCAACCCCGTCGGGCGACCCTTTGCCATATTCGTCACGGTTTTTTGAGACCATTTTGGCAACACCATAGGACATCAGTGACCCCGGCGTGGCACCTGCGGCCGGCAAAACACCGACAAAGAAACCAAGAATCGAACCAATCCAAGTTCCTTTCCAGCCTCTTCGGACTGCTTCCTTGGTGTCAGACAGCATGCCTTTTGCTGTCATTTTGGGATTTGTCGTCGTAACCTCCCCACGCGTCTGCTCGATGGTCCAAAGCATTTCCCCGATGCCATAGACCCCGATGGCGAGCACGATGAAGCCTATCCCACGCAAAAAGCCCTGGATGTCAAAAAGCACGAGGCGCGGTTCGCCAGAGATGGTGTCAAATCCGACGGTCGCCAGCACCAGACCAAGGCAGATCGAGAAGATCGTCTTGGGAATATCATCCCCACCAAGACCCACAAAGGTCGCAAAAGCCAAAAGCATCAGTGCAAAGATCTCTGGAGGCCCGAATGAGAGCGCCATATTGGCAAGCAACGGGGCAAAGAGCGTAAACAGAATGTTTGCAACCGTGCCACCCACAAAAGAAGCCAGTGCCGCAGTCACCAATGCAAGACTGGCTCGCCCTTGGAGCGCCAAAGGTCGTCCGTCAAATGTTGTGGCAACCGCGGTAGATGCGCCGGGTATTCCCATGGTTATCGATGAAATCGCACCGCCATACATGGCGCCATAATAGATTGCAGCAAGAAATATGATGGCGGAGCCCGGCGGAACCAGAAACGTGATTGGCAAAAGAATTGCTACGCCGTTCACAGACCCCAGACCGGGCATTGCTCCGATGAAAAGACCGACCGTTACGCCAATCAAGATCAAAAGCAGATTGATCGGTTCAAGTGCAACTAAAATACCGTCGGCCAAAAATGACAGAACTTCCATGGTGATCCTCGGTTCGGAGCTGGGTCAGTAAATGATGTCGTACATCAGATCGAAAAATGGCTGCGTGAAGGGCAGACCTTGTGGCATCGAAATCTGCATCGCGCCCTCAAAAAAGAAGAACAACGCGAAGGGAAGGGTGACTGCCATCGTAAGCGTCAACATCCAAGAATGCCGACCCAGGAAGCGCAGGTAATAGACCAAGAACAGTCCAACCGCGCCATACATCGACACGATTGCAATCAATGCAACGAAGCCCACAATACCACCGCCGACAAGGATGACAGAGCGCCATCCAAAATCATCCATCAGTGGTTCATCCGATACCGAAGCAGGACTCTTGCCGCGCCACCAGTTCCAAGCAATGGCAACACAGCTCAGAAGCATACCGACTGACAACCAGAATGGCCAAAATCCGCCACCAGGGCCTTGGCCACGGATGTAGCCGATGGGAAGCTCGGTGCTCTTCCACATCAGATACATGGAAAAGAGGGCAAGGAGCCCTGCAAGTGATATTTCACCTTGGCGCATCTCTGCCCCCTTTCCTTAGGTTTGGCTTAGCCGTCAATTTCGGACAGAAGCTTGCGATGGTTTGCAACTTGGGTTGCCCAATATGCCCGCGTTTGCGCTTCATCCATCGGCAGAGGGGACAGGCTTTCAGAGGTCAGATAGGATTGCCAATCCTCACTTTCATAGACCTTGCCGAAGACGTCGCGGTAATAAGCTGCGGCTTCGTCAGACATGCCTGGCGCACCAACGATGGCACGCTGATTGTAGTATGAAAAGTCATGCCCCTTTTCCTTCATGGTTGGCACGTCGGGGAAGGTTTCCATACGCTCGTCAGAAAAGACCAGAAGTGGCACAAAGTCGCCCGCCTCGTAAAAACCCTTGGCTTCGGCTGGATTGTTCACAGTTGCCATGATCTGCTGGCCAGCGAGGTCCTTTGCCACCGCACCGCCGCCGTCATACGGAATGTACTTGATATCAAGGCCAAAGGCGCCGGACATGTAAGCGATCACAATCGAGTCTTCCTGACCGGTGCCAGTGCCCCCCATGACGTACTCACCGTCCATTTCCTTGACCTTCGCGATAAACTCTTCAAAGGTCGTGATGCCAGAGTCCTTGTGGACCCAAAGCACGAAAGGATCGACGCCCATCATGGTGATCGGTGTAAAGGCTTCAATATCGACGCCCAAACCTTCTTGACGGATCGGCGTTGTGTAAAACGAGTTGAGCGTGACCATCAGAGTATGGTCCGCGTCGCGGGCATCTTTAAGGTGCAATAGCGACTCCGCGCCCGAGCCGCCACCGCGGTTGGTCGGGACCAGCGGGCGGCTCATCATGTCATTCGCTTCGACAACGGACTGCACGAAACGCGCGATCTGATCGGCGCCGCCACCGGGGCCTGCCATGATCGTGAAATCAATGGGGCGTTTGGGCTGCCACTCCTGGGCCAGAGCTGAAATCGGCAGTGTCGCAAGGGCAGTGCCTGCAGCCATTCCCAGGAAAAATCTTTTGGTCAGTTTCATAGTGTACTCCTCCCTAAAATGCCCGGTTTCCCGGACCAGTCGTTTCCGCGTAATGTGCGGGCTTCGGATTTGGGGATTGCCCCCGTCGTCGGCCTTGGTGCGGCCAAAGAGATGATTCAGTGCGCCATCAAGATGGGCATCTCTGTCTTGTCCACGATGCGCTCGGTGTTGCCCCCGAAGAGCATTTCCGTCTCGTGGCTGTGGCTGTAGGCTCCAATAACGAGCAGGCTGGCCCCAACACTTTTGCTTGTCTCGAGAAGTTCGGTCGCGGCGTCTTTGCCCTTGAAGCGTACAACCTCAGCAATGATGCCGCGGAGCGCGTAGTAATCCACGAGCTCTTCTACTGTTGGTCCGTGGGACTGCACCTTTCCACCAGTCAAGATACTGACGCGCTTGGCCGCGTGGACAATATCCAAAGATGATGCAACGGCGCGGGCAGCAGGCAGTGATCCATTCCAGCCGACCGCCACATGCTGTGCGAAGGTTTCGTCAGGCTGCAACTGTCCCGGACAGATCAGCACAGGGCGGCCCGCCCCATAAAGCGCGGCCTTCAAAGAGCTTTGACCGAGGTTGCGTTCACGCTGGGGCTTTGGCAGAACGATAAGATCAGACAGCCGACCGGCGTGCTTGACAACATCGGCCATTCGGCCGTGCACTTCTGCAAAGGTGCACGTCGCCGTGCCATCTACAATGGCGTTTTCCTCCAGCCCGAAATCCTGCGCCAAACGGTGCAGTATTTTCCGGAGATGGTCTTCCTGACGGTTCGCAAGCTCAACTGCCTGCTCAACCATCACCTTGCGCGCGAAATCGCTCAGGGCAATGCCCGGCGGGATCAGATCATTGGCTTGTGCACGGCAATGTACGACATTGACCTGTGCTTGGTGTTGCTTTGCGAGTTCTGCCGCATGAGCAAGCACAGTCGCAACCATGCCATCACCGCGCACCGGGACCAAAATGGATTTCAACATCGCCCGAGATCTCTCCTGCCTTTTTAAGTCGCTCTAGATCCGCGGTCTCATCTGGCGAAACATGCCATTTGACTAAAACGCCGTCCCTGTTGTTCACGTCAAACTATGCGCAGGATTGTTTCGTCAAGAAATAAATTATTGAAATTTCCTTGCGCACTCATTTTTGCTAAGTTTTTAAGCCTTTGTTAAACGTATATTTTTCTGTATCCAAAGGTATACCACGCTTTTGGGAAGCACAGGGTGCTCGTTCTGAACCAACAACGAGCAATCCGACACTGTTCAAATTCGAATCGTGCATGCACAGCTGTCGGCCTGATCCTTCTGCGCTCGGCTGACGCCGTCGAGGATGATCGGATCAAACCTGGCGAGGGTGGCCGCCTCTGGCGCAAGATCCCGGCGTATTGTTTCAAACCCCTGCGCCATGTCTGTGTTCAGGGATGAGAAGACGCGCTTGCCAGCCTCGACGAGAGCATGGCCCTGGTGGCGCTTCCGATTTCAGCCACTTTGCCACGCTACGGCGCTTGAACCCGGTCCGTCGTTCGATCTCGCTGCAAGACGGCCGCTCCTCTCGAAGCGCATTTATCGTTGTGGAGATTTCTTTTCGGGACCCGCGATGGGCCAAGCATGACCGCTGCAGGTCAATGTGTGTGCTGATGTTGCTCGCATCTGGCAGAAGCGCTCGGCAGGCTGCGCGACCATGCAGGTTCATCTGTTCTTCGATGGCCTGTCGCAGATCTTGTACAAGACGGACCCTGTCAGCGGCTTGCAGAGCCTGAGGGGCGCCTTCGTGAGCGGCCTTTGCATAAAGGCCGCAACGGTCCCTGCTGACCAACTGAAAACGTCCGGTGCGGGCAAGCGGACACCAACATTGGCGGCGGCAAACCTGGAGTGCCACTGTCACACCGTCTCCATGTGCGGGAAAATCCTGCAGCCGCCGATGCCACCATCGGTGACGGCTTGGAGAATGCAACCGACAGTCCGGGCCGATGCCCCCTGTGTCAGAGGGCCTGATACAAGCCACCCGCCGGTATCGCTTGCTCAACGCTTTGAGCGGAAACATCGCTCCCGGGCGAGCGGTGCTTCTTCGAATGCACGGCTAGCCCGCCCGAATATTCCAATTTCAGGATAGGTGCGCCCCACAGGTTGAGGCAGAGCTGATTAAGGGGCAACGCGACAACAAGCAAACTAGCGTCGAAGGCGAAATGCTGTTCATCTTTGGGCTGTTCCAAGTCGCATGAAGCAGCCAGCCGCCTCGACACACGAGTGTCCAACGACGACTACCGCAGCAGTCCCGTTTGAACCTGATACGTGACATGACCATGGCGAGGACCCCGAAGCAGTCTCGGTGCCGGTTAAAGCGGCTATTTTGTTACGAACCGGTTGACCACTCGCCCACGAAAACGCGTCCCAAATGATGCAGATCAGTTTGGTGATTGATGGCGGTCGCTATCGTACAACTTTGGCAGATCTGGTTCGAAGCGCGAAACGGTTCAGGGATGGGAGCGGCGAAACTGGAGCAGAACATGACGAAGGTTTCTTCGGATCGGGACACCAAGGCACCGATCCCTTCCGCTCGGCTATCAGACACGTCCGGCCTGCCTGCCCTGCGTCCGGAGGCACCATCCTCTGCCGCGCCGGGCCGGGTGCGGCGGCGCGTCTGGCCTTGGGGTGTGGCGCTTGGTCTTGCTCTCGCGGGGGCTGCCGCGCTCTATCTGCAACCCTGGTCCAATGCGCCTGTTGCGGTTGTCGTGGAAACGGTTGAACTGGCGCCGGTTACGCGGGTTCTTGCCGTCAATGGCCGCATCGCCGCCCTGCATTCGGTTGATATACGCGCGCTGGCGGGCGGCACATTACGCGATCTGCCCCTGGCCGAGGGCGACAGCGTGAGGCAGGGCGACATCCTGGCCCGCATCGATGCCGCAAACCAGCAAGCGATCCTGCGGCAGGCGGTGGCGGGGCTGGATGCCGCGCTGGTGTCCGAGGCGCGAGCGCAGGATGCGCTGGACCGGGCCGTGGCGCTGGGGCAGAACATCGCCCGCACCGAACGCGACGCCGCCGAACGCGCGCTTTTGACTGCCGCGCAAGAAGTGGCGCGCGCCACCGCACAGGTCGATCAGGCGCAAGTGCACCTGGACAACCATACGCTGCACGCGCCGATGGCCGGAACGGTGCTGGCGCTGAATGTCGAGCCGGGACAGACCATCGACCCGGCGACCATTTTGATGACCCTTGCTAACCTCGACCAGCTGATCGTCGAGACCGATGTGGACGAGGCCTATGCGACGCAGATCCGCGCGGGCCAGCCTGCTGTCCTGCAATTGGCGGGCGAGGCTGTGACACGCCCAGGTCGGGTCAGCTACGTGTCGCGACGCGTCGATGCAGGCACTGGCGGATTGGCGGTGGAGCTGTCCCTTGACGCGGTGGTGCGCGCACCTGTCGGGCTGACCGTGAGCACGAATATCGTGGTCGATGAAAGGTCCGCCGCGATCACCGCGCCGCGTGCCGCCATCGACGGGGAGGCTGTTTTCGTCGTGACCGATGGGGTCGCCACCCGCCGCCCCGTGGCCGTGATCGACTGGCCCGCCGCGCGGCTGATCGTGACCGAGGGGCTGGAGCCGGGGGATGCTCTGATCACCGACGCCGCAGGTCTGGCGGACGGGCAGGCGGTCCGGGTCACGGTGCCCTGATGCTGTACGGACTCAAGATCGCGACCCGCTACCTGACAGCCAGCAAGGCGCAGACAGCACTTCTGGTGCTGGGTGTCGCGGTGGGGGTGTTCATCTTCATCTTCATGTCGGCGCTCATCGGCGGTCTGGCGGAATTCATCCTGTCGCGCACCGTGGGTGACATCAGCCATATCACGATCCAAGCCGAAGACCCCGATCCGGCGGTTCTGATCGACGACGATGGTCATGTGCTGGCCGCCATCGAACGCGGCCGCGCACGCACCGCGACCCTGCCCGATGCCGCCACCTATCTGCCCCTGATCAAGAGCGTGCCAGGTGTCGTCGCCGTGTCGCCCCAGATCGGTGGAGCGGGGTTTCTGGCACGCGGCGCGCAGGTGGCGCAGGTCAGCGTCACCGGGCTGGAACCGGGGCGCGAATCCGCGATCCTGAACCTGCGCGGCTACATCGTCGAAGGGTCGGAACGGCTGGGATCCGGCATCGTCGTTCTGGGCGAGACACTGGCCGACGACCTGTCGCTTCGGTTGGGCCAGACGCTGCGCCTGCAATCCTCGACGGGGGCGTCGGCGGTCCTGACGGTGGGGGGCATCTATGACACCGGCAACGGCATGATCGACGGCAGCAGCGTCTATGTCAGCCTGCCGACCGCGCGCACGCTCTTCGCGCTTCCGCAAGGCGTCACGCGGATCGAGATCAAGCTTTCGGACCTCAATGCCGCCGATACCACGGCGCTGCGGATCGCGGCGCTGACGGGGCTTGATGCGGTGCCCTGGACCGACGGGGCCGAACAGTTGATGGAGGCGCTCGATGCGCAGGCGCAGACAGGCTATTTCCTCAAGACCTTCGCGCTCATCACCATCGTGATCGGTGTTGCCTCGGCACTCCTTCTGTCCACCTATCGCCGCCGCCCAGAGATCGGGATCATGCGGGCGATGGGGGCGGGGCGGGGCTTTGTGATCTTCGTCTTCGTCACCCAAGGCGCATTGGTCGGACTTCTGGGCGGTCTGTCGGGTGCTGCGCTGGGGTACCTGGCGCTCTTGCCTTTCCCGTCGCGCGACGCGTTCGAGGCGGGAACCCTGCCGATGGACATCACCCAGGGGTCTTACGGGCTGGCCATCACCCTGACGGTGATCGGCGCGATCCTTGCGTCGATCCTGCCCGCACGGTCGGCGGCACGGGTCGATCCTGTCACGGCGATCGGGCAATGACCGCGCTGCTCGAGGTTTCGGATCTCTTCAAGACCTTCGGGTCGGGCGAGGCGGAAACCCGCGTTCTGCGCGGCCTGTCGCTGACCCTTGCGGTGGGAGAGATGGCAGCCCTTCTTGGCCCATCAGGGTCGGGCAAGAGCACGCTTCTGACCATTCTCGGCACGCTGATGAAACCGACATCGGGCTGCTATACCATGCTGGGACAGGACCTCGTGACAGCCGACGACCGTGCGCTGACCGAATTTCGCAACCGTCATATCGGGTTCGTCTTCCAGTTCCACAATCTGCTGCCCGATTTCACCGCGCTGGAAAACGTTGTGTTCCCGACCGCCGTCCGCGAGGGGCGCGAGACGGAGCAGGCACGCGAACGTGGGCGCGAGCTCTTGGTGCGGATGGGCCTTGAAGCGCGCGTCGATTTCCCGTCGGCCAACCTGTCGGGCGGGCAAAAACAGCGCGTCGCCGTGGCCCGCGCGCTGATGAACCGGCCCGAGCTGGTACTTGCGGATGAGCCCACCGGCAATCTTGACCGCGACTCGGCCATGCAGGTGATGGACCTGATCGCCGAAATCAACCGCGACGAGGGCACGACATTCCTGATCTCGACCCATGACGAGAAGATCGCAAGCCTCTGCGCCCGGCAGATCGTTGTGGGCGACGGTCTGGTCACAGGCTGACCGTTTGTGTCCGGTCTCCTGTTTCGTTAGAAACAGATGATCGAGGTTAGCAGATGGGTGGCACGAATGTGGCACTCTGCACTCACAGGTCGTGGATGACATCTGCGGCGCAACGCATCGAAAGGCGACCGGACATGCATGTGGAAATCAGCACGGACAACACGATCAACGGAAGCGAAGCCCTGATCGCGGACCTGACCGCCGCGATCCAGCACGAGCTTGGACATTTCGACGCGCATGTAACGCGCGTGGAGGTCCATCTTCAGGACACGAACGCCGGCAAGTCCGGACCTGATGACATAGAATGTACGCTTGAGGTGCGGCTGAAAGGGCAGCAGCCCGTCATCACCAAGGATGCGTCCGATACCTTGGACAAAGCCACCAAGGGTGCTTCGACCAAGATGAAGGCGTTGCTGACAACAACGCTGGGCAAGCTGTCCGAGCGCCGCTGACCCTGTCCTTGCGGGCATGGGCCGAGACCGGCGCAACGTAGCGTATGAGACGAAAGGCAGTGTATCATGGCAACCGAAGACACGCTTTGGGCGATGGAAGAACGGTTCTGGATGCAAGGCGCGGACAGCGCGCGGACGATGACGGCCAAGGGCGCGGTTTTCGTCTTCCCATACCCTGTGGGCATTTTGCAGGGCGACCAGATCTGGCGCGAAAATCTGGTGGCTCAGCGGTGGCGGTCGGTCGAATTTTCCGAACGGTGCTTCAACCGGGAACAGGGTGTCGGCATCCTGGCGTATCGTGTCTCGGCCGAGCGTGAGGGTGATCCGATCTACGAGGCTTTTTGCACCTCGTCCTACTTGAACGATAACGGCACGTGGTTGCGGGTTTCGCACCAGCAAACACCGGTACAAACGGCACAACCATCCTGAGGTGATCTTGGGCCTGTCGTTTTTGGGTCAGGATGCATTGATTTCGGTCGCAATGCCTGAGTCACGGCTCCGAAAAATGGAGCTGTGACATGAGTGACTTTTTTTGGCTTCGCGACGCGCAAATGGCACGTCTCCAACCTTTCTTTCCGAAGTCGCGCGGAATGCCGCGGGGCGATGACAAGCGCGTTCTGAGCAGGATAATCTTCAACAACCGCAATGGGTTAAGGGGCGCGATCCCCTGCAGCCTATGGCCCGCACACGACGCTTTACAGACGCTGGAAGTGTTGGAGCGAGAAGGGCATCTTCGCTCTGATGATGGTCGGGCCGGTTGCGGAACATGGTGAGACGAAGACTGTGATGATCGCTGCAACATACCTCAAGGCACACCGAACTGCGACCAGCATGGTTGCCAAAAAAGGGGGGCGTCGCCGCCCGACCTGAATATGCTCGTAGACACAACAAGTTGGCAGACATGGGTCCGCTTTGGACCGGTCCCTAAAGGGTGCGTATCGCCGCACATGCGAACTCGATCTGGATCGCATTGGTCAGTATCGGCTCGGGCAGCAACCGATTTTCGACTTGGGTGACCGCAAACTGAATTTCAGCGCAGCTCCGCTTGGCCGCTGCCAGCCCAAGGCGGACCCGATCAGTCGCTCTTTTTTTCTTGCGCAGCGCCCGCAGGTCGGCGGAAAGCGGGTTTTCGCCGCAGGTGTGCGCCAGTCTGCTCAAGTCGAAATAAGCGGACTTTCAGAATTCCCCAGATATCAGTTCTTCAACGCAACGCAGCAAGCTGGCTCCGAACACAGACGTGCCGGTCGCCTTTTTTCAGAGATTGCATGCGCGATTGGCTGGTGCCAGTTCATGTACCGTCGTTTGACTGGGTTGGCCTCCAATCTTTTTCAACGGCCACAAAGGGGGCTTCGCAAAGAGTCGTGCCAATGGATGAACGGTCCGACACGCCGCTGAAAACGATAGGCCATGTCTCATTTCATCAAATCACGGAATGCTGCACCGTATCCGATTGCGGGTATGGGCTCAGGTATCAAGCCGTCCCCATCAATGCGGATGCCCCGATGGCAAAGGAGAGATAGCGGCCAGACGCTAACACGATGAGCATCATGATGAGCGTGCTCATCAACATGGCAGAGGCAGTTGCCTGTGCGCCTGGCTCGGGCCGTTTGGCAAGCCCGGACAGGTAGAACAGGGCCGGCGGCAACCGGACCGGGAGCATCATCGCCAGGATCATGCCGAGCCAAGGAGGAAAAGCCCGACCAGCAGTGCGTGTGTGCCCCACCTGCGCCGCGCGGCGACGCGGCGTGAGGCCATGACGTCATTTTTCACGCGCCCGCGCCAATTGGGCGGCGGCCGTGGCGCTGGCAAACGGGTTCACGTACAGCTTGTCGTGGCTTTCGACGCCCACGTCGACAACGCAGTCCTCTTTCGGGCGCGCCACGCAAAGCAAGACGTAGCCTTCTTCGGACTGACGTTTGTTCAATGCCGTACCATTTGGTTGCCTGACCGAACCCGAGATCATCCGGGCGGCACAGGTGATGCAGCCGCCGTACCGGCAGGCGATCGGCAGAACATGGCCCGCCGCTTCGACGACGTCGATGATCGGTTCATCTTCGCCGATCATGAAAGATAAACCGCCGCGATTTCGGAGCGTTACTTTGTGTTTGCGCATGTCTCCTCCGAGTAGATGGCCCCCGGCCCCGAAGGTCCGGGAAGAACGGGGAGGCTGGTCAGACCCAGATATCGGAGGAGCAATCGCCGCCCGGATAACGCGTTTCATGCGCCCGCGCGGGCCCGTGCGGTTCGTCGTTGAAATCGACGAGAAAGTTGTCGCGGATCGTCATGCCGCCATTTTCATTGTCGCAATCCACGATCAGCATGATGCCGCCCTTGTCCTTCATCGACGGGTAGAACTGGTTGTCCCAAGTCGAGAAGAGCGACGTCGTGACATAGAGTCGCTTGCCATCAAGCGACAGCTGGATCATCTGCGGCGCACCATCAACGGTGCGGCCGTTTACCTCGTGCGCCTTGCCCAGAAGCCCGCCGATCCAGACTTGGCCGGTCAACTGAGGATTGGCTGGGTCGGAGATGTCATACTGCCTCAGATCCCCGTGCAGCCAGTTCGAGAAGTAAAGATACTTGTCGTCCATCGACACCAGAATATCGGTGATCAGGCTCGGCATCGGAACGGGGAAGCCTTCGACATCCACGGGCGGCACGTCGATGATCTTGTTAATTTCAATTTTGCCGTTGTCCTTGTGGTAATGAAAGATGTTCGATGCCAGGGCGGCCCCGACAAAACCATGGGTGCTTTCGGGATTATGGTGGAAACGGGCCTCCAGCGGGATCATCCCTTCCTCGCCCAAGTCGATGGATTGTTCCACCTTGCGGTTCTTGAAGTCCCAGAAATGGATGTGCTGGCCGTATTTTCCCCGCGCCACGTCTTCGAGGTCAAAGCCCGGCATGAAGGTGTTGGGCGAGGCCCATTCGGTGGAGATCATCATGTTGTGGCGCGGCTGATACCAGAAGTCGTAGTTGTACTTCATGTCGCCGAGGTCGTTTTCCCAGCGCCCGATGATGTTGAAATCCTTGTCCAGATGCAGGAACCCGCCGGGCCCATTGCCGTCGGCATCGCCCAGCATCGACACGATGATGTCGGCACCGAGACAATGCACGGTGTGCGGGGCGGACAGGTTGGTCTTGGCCTTGATGTCCTCCCCGTCGATGGTCTTGAAGAGTGTTGGCCTGCGTGGATCGGTGGCAGTATCAACAATGTAGAAATTGGTGGTGCGCACGCCCGGGATGATCAGGTACTTGCGCTCCATGCTGCCGTCGGTGTTGCACGAGGAACAGGCGTTCCAGCCCATGTGGTGCAACTCGTCTCCGACGACTGGCATTTCGGTCCGATGGATCACCTCGCCGTAGGTCGGACTCTCCTCGTCAACGTCGATGGTGGCCAGGTAGTCGGGTTTCTCGATCCCGGTCCCGGTATAGATGCAGATTGTGTAGACAACTTTCTCGCGCGGTGCCTTGATCGCTTCTTGCGGCGAGGCATAGCCAGGCCCTGCGCAGCAGCTCCCATTGTCTTCTGTCATGTCATTCCTCCTCTAATGTTGACGTCGTGATTGGCCTTCTTGTTGTCGCACTGGCTTGAGCAGCGGGATGTCGGCTTCTTCAATCTGCGCCACATTGAACAACTGGATCGCGGCGCTTCTCCTCTCAGCGATTTGTATCAGTTCTTCGCCCAGATCATTGCGATAGGCCGCCTCGAAGCGGCGGACGGGGCCGACCACGCCAACACTGAACGATGCGCCGATATGGCCGATGAGCACCGGTTCTGCGACGCTGGAGACACCGATATCAATTTCTTGATGGCATTCGGCATGGCCTTGTTTCGCTATCTGTTCGAATTCAGCCTCACGGCACGCTTTCGTGGATTTGGTATATTTCGTGCAGGCGCCGAGCGCGCCGGACGGGTCGTCCGGCGTTTCGACGTGGATGATTTCGACCTGACGGCTGCGAAAACGGGCGAGGAACACGATGTCTTCGAACTTGGCTGCTGCCACCTTGAGCGCTGGCGCACAGGCACGGTGCACGTCAATGTCGGATTTTCCCAGCAGAGCGATCCGGATCAGGCGCTCTCCGACGATACAATGCGAGCTGCCGCCCAGGTCGTCGATCAGCCGATGTTTCGCCCGGGTTTGCAGCAGACGGTAGCAGGTGGGCCGCGGCAGTCCTGTTGCCTTCTGGACTTCCGCCGCGGTCAGCCCGCGGCCGGCAATGGCAACTACTTCAAGAATTGCGATGAGGCGATCCAAATGCATATAGACTCTCATGTATCGAGTCACTGTCCCAAATGATGGCCCCTGCATAGCGCTGACGCAAGGAAAGTCTGGAGCCGAGCCCGGTTTCCGCCGGATCTGCCCGCCGCTCAAGAACACGATCGCCCTTGCCGCGATTGAGATCGCAAGCCTTCAAGAAGCGTACTGGCATGGATCACGAGGGCGCCATTTCGCCGACAGGTCCATCCGCCGACTACCCGAAGGCTGCGGTGCAAAGACTGCGGCAGAGTTCAGTACTATTGTGGCGCAAGGCGGATCTTTCCGAATGTCCTGGCACAACGTCTGGCCAAAAAAGATGCCGCCTGGCCCTTGAGGGCGCCTGATCCGCTGCCCGAGGTGATCCAGGCCGGAGCCAAGGAACTGCTGCGCACAGCGGTTCAAGTCGAAGTATCGGCGTTCATTGCCGATCATGCCCACTTGCTGGACGAAGAAGGCTGCCAGCGTCTTGTCCGCCACGGTTTTTGCCCGCGCGCGAGGTGATGACTGGGATCGGGACGGTGCCTGTTCAAGTTGCGCGCGTCCGTGATCGTGGCTCCAATGAGTATGGCACCAAGATCAAGTTCCGCTCTTCACTGGTCCCGGCGTATCTACGCAAGGCCAATTCGGTCGAGGAATTGCTGCCGTGGCTGTACCTGAAGGGTATTTCGACGGGCGACTTCAGTGAGGCGCTGGCTGCGTCAAACCTTACGTGAAGCGCGGGAAGAACGACGCGGTTGATGCTGAGGCAATCTGTGAAGCGGTTTGGCGCCCAGCCGGGCTTGTCCGCGGGCACACAATGGTTTCGGCAGATGGTCCCCACCGAAAACTTGTGGCACGTTGCGCAAATGGAAGAACTGCACCGAACGGTCAGGTTGCTCTACACCGGTCAAAGCCAGCGCGCCCGGCGGTTTCGCTATGGGCTGATCGTTTTCGATGCTGTGACCATCGCATATTTCATCGCAACCGCGGCGCTGCCTGCCACACCGGCAATGACAGCGCTGAACATTGGGCTTGGCCTGCTCATACTTCTGGACGTCGCGGCCCGTTTATGGATCTCCGATAACCTGCGCCGGGAACTGACGCGCATCTACACTCTTACTGATCTGGTCGTCGTGCTCTCCCTGCTCCTGGCACCGTTTATTACCGAGAGCTTCGCATTCCTTCGCGTGCTGCGGGCCCTGCGGCTGATCCACGCCTACCACCTGCTGCGTGATCTGCGGCGTGAAAGCCTGTTCTTCCGCCTCCACGAAGACGCGATCCTCGCTGCGGTCAATCTGTTTGTCTTTATCTTCATGACTACGTCACTTGTTTTTGTGCTCACTTTCGATGAATCCGCTGGCATCACGGGGTATGTCGACGCGCTCTATTTCACAGTGGCTACGCTCACGACGACGGGCTTTGGCGACATCACCATGACGACAACCGGCGGAAAGTTGTTGGCGGTTTTCATCATGGTCGTGGGCGTCGCACTTTTTGTGCAGTTGGCCCGCGCCATCTTCCAGCCCTCCAAGATCAAGCATAAATGCCCAGAATGCGGATTGAACCGCCACGAAACGGATGCGATTCACTGCAAGCATTGTGGTGAACCGTTGAAAATCGAAACGGAGGGCGACACTGGAACATAAACGCGCCAGCGTTTTTCAATCATCGTGTTAGCCGAGCGGAAACAAAAAGCGGTTGGAAAATTTTATAACCTGGACCAGCAATACTCCACGGAATGGCCGCCGCCCCCAACATAATTCCTGCTCCGGCCCCCAAGCCAACATCCAGCAGCCAGCAGCCAGCAGCCAACTCAGGTGCTGCGGCTGCGGCTCGCTTTCCAGCCATTCGCTGCCTGTGCGAAACTTTGGGTTAGCTGAACTCACAGTCTGCGGACCTTGACACCATTCGATGGGGTGGCTCGGTCACCGCTGCGCCTTGGATGAAGTTGACGTGGAAAAACGCCTGCATCAACATGTACGACAATCAAACGGGCAGAGACCCAGTCGACCGGGGCGGCGGCTCCATGATCTGGTTTTTCGTCGGCGGCTTGGTGGTTGCCGTGGTCGTGGTCGGCTATTTCGTCATAGATGATGGTATCATTGCGAAGCCGTCCGCACCGTCAGGCGGCAATGTCTCGATAGATTTCGAAACCGCCCTTGGGCCGGCAGCAGACGCGGCTCCGGTGGCTGCGCCCACGGACGGGGCACCAGAGCCTGCGGCTCCGGTTGACTGAACGATCTGACGGGTCGTGCAAACTGAAGCTCTGGCCTGACGACGCGCGAAATTGCTTTTGGGTTTCAGCGACAACAGGTTAGAGAGGCCGCGTCTGTTTTTCGACTTTTTTGCTCTACCAGGTTCCATCGCCGCCACGCGCGTGGTAGCCTGTATTGAGCCGCAATCAAACGGGTCGCAAAAATACTCGACCGTGCGGAAGATCCCGATTGTGGAATGCGAGTGTTGATCTATTGGTGTCATCTCGCTTTTGCATGGCATCTCCAACGCTTTTAACGTCATAAGATGACATTGCTGGCATCAAGGCCTGTTGCGCAGCCCAGAGGACATCAGACCAACATGTGCCCAGCACCAGTGGCGGACGGTGCCAGCCGCGGGTTTATCATCCCGATCGGCGGCGGCGAAGACCGCATCAAGGAAATGCAGATCCATCGCCGGTTCGTGGAACTTTCGGGTGGGTCGAACGCGTCGATCGTGGTCATCCCGACAGCATCCTTGCTGCACGAGACCGGTCAGAACTACCGTCGCATCTTCAGCAGGCTTGGTGCGGGAAATGTTAATTTCCTGCAAATCACCCGTCGGGCCGATTGCAACAATCCCGAATTCTCGGAAATGTTGGACAATGCGACTGGCATATTCATGACTGGCGGCAACCAGTTGCGGCTGTCCGCCATCCTCGGGGGCACTCTTGTCGCGCAAAAGATCAGGCGCCGGAACGCCGAAGGCATTCCAGTCGCGGGAACCTCTGCGGGTGCGTCGATCATGTCAGAGCATATGGTGGCCGGGGGCGCGGGCAATGAGCCGCCCGCTGAGGGCAAGGTCTCCTTGGCTCCTGGCATCGGCCTTACCAACAGTGTCATCATTGACCAACATTTCACCCAAAGAAATCGTTTGGGACGTCTTTTGACGGCGTCGTCCTACAATCCCTTCTTGATCGGATTGGGGATAGATGAAGACACCGCCGCGTTCATCGGGGCCGACAACGTTCTGGAAGTCGTCGGCAGCGGCACGGTCACCGTTGTGGACGCCAGCCAGATGACCCATTCGTCCATCTGGGATGCCAAGCCCGGCCAGGCGCTGAGTTTGTTGGGCCTGCGGCTCGACGTGTTGGGCGAAGGGTGCCGTTACGATCTCAAAGCCCGTATCGGATATCCGCCCAAAGATCATACGGTGATCGGCGCCTTGCCCACCGCCAACGACAAGAATTCCGAATAACGCGGAGCTTCGTCAAACAGATAGGAAAATATGTGAAGATAGTCTCCACCAATGTGTTTGTCGGCCCGAACGTCTGGGCGGTGTTTCCGGTCATACGGCACGTCGTAGATCTGGGGATATTGGAAGACTGGCCTTCTGCAAAAATCGGATCGGAGTTTGTCGAGGGACTGGTCGAGGCCCTGCCCGGACTTTCCGATCATGGCTGTTCCTACAGCACAACAGGCGGATTTCTGCGCCGTCTGCGCGAAGACGAAGGCACATGGATGGGTCATATCCTGGAGCATTGTGCCATCGAAGTGCAGAATGTCGCTGGAACCGATGTCACCTTCGGGCGGACGCGGGGAACAGGCGTAACGGGCCAGTACAACATGGTCTATGCCTACCGCCAGCGCGACGTGGGATTGGCAGCGGGAGCACTGGCACTCAAGCTGCTGATGCATCTCTTGCCGCAGTCGTTGCGCGAGCGTATCGATTTTCCCTTCGATCCCGCCTTTGACTGGCAGGAGGAATTGCGCAGCTTCGTGCTGCATGCCCAACGCAAGGAGTTCGGGCCGTCGACCGGTGCGCTGGTTCGGGCAGCGCAAGATCGTGACATCCCGTGGCTTCGACTGAACGAAGGGTCTTTGGTCCAATTCGGGCACGGCAAATATCAGCAGCGCATTCAGGCCACTATCACCTCCGAGACACGCCACATCGCCGTGGAAATTTCCTGCGACAAGGAGGACACTCACAATCTCCTGAGCGATCTGGGGCTGCCCGTACCATTGCAACGTATCGTGTACAGCGCCGCAGAAGCCGTTCAGGCTGCCCATAAAATCGGGTGGCCGGTCGTGGTCAAACCGCTTGATGCCAACCACGGGCGGGGTGTGTCCATCAATTTGACGAAAGAAGATGAGGTCGTCGCAGGATTTACCGAAGCGGAGCTGCATTCGAAAAGTGCGGCCATTCTGGTCGAGAGCTTTGTGACTGGCTTCGATCATCGGATGCTGGTTGTGAACAACAAACTGGTTGCCGTGGCCAAACGTGTGCCCGGCCATGTGGTCGGCGACGGCAATCACACGATTGGCGACCTTGTGACGGCGGTCAATCAGGACCCGCGCCGAGGTATCGGGCACCAGAAGGTGCTCACAATGCTCGAGATCGACAATCAGGCGAAGCGACTGATAGCCGATGCCGGACATACCATTGATACGGTGCTGCCCGCCGGGGAAGTGTTCTATTTGAGATCCACCGCGAACCTGTCCACCGGAGGTACGGCAATTGATCTGACCGATGTCGTCCACCCTGACAACCGCGACATGGCAGAGCGCGCGATCATGGCAGTTGGTCTGGATGTCGGCGGCGTCGACTTCCTGATCGAGGACATCACCCGGTCCTACAAGGAGATCGGGGGCGCGATCGTCGAAGTCAACGCGGCCCCCGGATTCCGCATGCATGTCGCACCATCCGAAGGGCAGCCGCGGGATGTCGCAGGCTCGGTCATCGATATGCTGTTTCCGCTCGGGCAGGAAAGCCGCATCCCGATCGCGGCGATCACCGGAACGAACGGGAAAACGACAACCTCGCGCATGTTGGGTCATATCCTGAAGGCCAGCGGCAAGATTGTCGGCATGACGTCGACCGACGGGGTCTATGTGGACGGCAAACTCAGCGTCAAGGGTGACATGACAGGCCCTAAATCTGCCCAGATGGTTTTGCGCGATCCCACCGTCGATTTCGCAGTGATGGAAACGGCCCGCGGCGGCCTTGTCCGGAGTGGCCTCGGCTTCAGGCATTCCGACGTTGCGGCCTGTTTGAACGTGACGGGCGATCACCTTGGTCTGGGCGGCATCGACACCGTCGAACAGCTGGCCGTGGTAAAGCGTATCGTCATCGAAAGTGCCACAAAAACGGCAGTGCTGAACGCCGATGACATAAACTGCCTGAAGATGGCGGACTATGCAGATGTCAGTTCAATCTTCTACGTCACCGTCAACCCCAACCACACCTTGGTCAAGGAACACATCAAGGCCGGCGGACAGGCAATCGTTCTTGAACAGGGCATGAGTGGTGACATGCTCACAATCTATGACAACGGTTTGCACATGCCCGTTCTATGGTCACATGTGATCCCTGCCACTCTTGAAGGCAAGGCGGTGCACAACGTTCAGAATGCCATGTTTGCAGCTGCGATGGCGTATAGTTTCGGTGTTGATCTGGATAACATCCGCCACGGCCTTCGGACCTTCGATACCACTTATTTTCAGGCGCCGGGGCGAATGAACGTTTTCGACGAACACCCGTTCAAGGTGATCCTCGACTATGGCCATAACCCCGCCGCATTGGGGGCGATGGCGGGTCTGGCCGAGCGGCTCGAGGTCAAGGGTCAGCGTATTGTCGTCCTGTCCGTTCCCGGCGACCGTCGCGATCAGGATGTGGCCGAGGCCGCGAAGATCCTGTCCGGAAAATTCGACCATTACATCTGCAAGGCCGACGACGATCGTCGCAAACGTGGCCACGACGAAATCCCTCAAATGTTCAAGGCAGAGTTTCTCCGGAACGGCATATCCGAAGATCAAATCTCGGTTGTCCCGAACGAGGAAGACGCGGTTGCCACCAGCCTCAAGATGGCTCGGGCAGGCGATCTGGTGGTCATCTTCGGTGACAACAGTCCACGATGCTGGAAACAGATCATCTACTTCAATGCAGGTGAAAAAAAGGAAGGCGGTGCTTCAAAACCCGTAACGGCGACCAGCAGTGTCGCCTTCGAAGACATGATAGACAATGACCTGACCATCATACGCGATGGCCGTGGTGTCAGATTGGCCAGAGATCGCGTTGAAGATGGGGATTGAACCGGGCACCCATATCGACCGGATCGCAAGGCTCGAGGCCGCCCTTGATATCCGGTGGGCCGAAATCGACCGTGTTCATGTCGATCACCCCCGACGTCTGACCGGTCCGGGTCATTTGTGGATTCATCCCGGCGCTGTGACTGATGTCTTCTTCGATGATCTCGATCCTGACGTTCTCATCGCGTTGTGGAACAAACACGCGCGAAAGGTGCTGGATGCAGTCGGTTGGCATGACCAGGGCCTGATCCATCGCGTTTTTCAGGGCGGGGTCAGCCTTGCGATTTCCGCGCCAATGGATCAGCTCTATTCGGCGACTTTCGTCGTCAAGACGGCATGGCATTATTGCGCGGCCGCGCTTTCCGATACCGCAAGCCTGCCATTTGAGGACATGATCCATGATCTGAAACGCGTCATGGCCCAAGAGGCAAATCCGGCACTGATCGCGCTGATCGAGGCAGCGTCCATACATGGCGTCGATATCCTGTGCGATGATGAGAACGTGTCGCTGGGGCATGGAATTGGATCGCGGACGTGGCCCGCCGATGACTTGCCAACCCCGGCACAGGTCGGCTGGTCAGACATCAATGACGTGCCTGTGGCCTTGGTGACAGGGACAAACGGCAAGACCACCACCACCCGTTTGTGCGCGGCGATTGCCACCGCTGCCGAAAAGATCGCGGGCCTCACATCCACCGACGTGGTGCAGGTTGGCGGCGATATCCTTGATCGCGGAGATTATTCCGGTCCGGGGGGCGGACGGATGATGCTGCGCGATACACGTGTCGAACTGGGGTGTCTGGAAGTCGCGCGCGGCGGCATCCTGCGGCGAGGTTTGCCGACACGTCGCGCCCGTGTGGCTGTGGTGACAAACATCGCCGCGGATCACTTGGACGAATATGGCATCACGACGCTGGCAGAACTGGCCGAGGTCAAATTCGCCGTCGCGCGGGCGTTGGTGAGTGACGGCGTTCTGGTCTTGAATGCCAACGATCCAATTGCTGTGGAGGAAGCCGCAAAGATCGCGACTCCGGTTTGGTGGTTCTCGCATGATCCGGCAGCACCTCTGATCAGGCAGGCACAAGGCCGCGGTACCCCCTGTTCCTATATCAAGAACGGTGTTTTGACTTTTCATGACGGCGTTGCAGAAACGTTCACAATCGCTGTCGCGGACGTGCCTGTCACCCTTCAAGGCGCCGCGAGGCACAACGTGCAGAACGTATTGGCGGCCATCTGCGTCTGCACCGCACTTGGCATATCAGACCATGCGATCCGGGCAGGGCTTTCGGGCTTCGTGTCCGATCACAAGGACAACCCCGGCCGCTTCAATGAATTCCAGTACAAAGGTGCACGGGTATTCGTTGATTTTGCACACAATACCCATTCGATCGCAGCGATTTCCGACGCCCTTTCATCCATTCCCTCGAACCGCCGGTTCATCATGCTCAGTCAGCCCGGGGACCACAGCGATCAGGATATCGCGGATGTGACGCATGCCGCCCTTCAATTTCGGCCCGATATCATCGTCGCCGCCGAGATCGAAGATTATCTGCGTGGTCGCGATTTGGGCGAAACGACCAGCCTGATCAAGGCCTCTGCCATTGCGGGCAACACTGACCCCGAATCCATCCTGAGCGCCGACTCTGCGGCCAGCGGTGCCAAGATGATTCTCGACTTGCTGCAACCGGGTGATCTGGCTTTGCTTTTGGTGTTGTCGGATCGTCAGGCAGTGTTCGATTTGTTGATGGAACACCTACGGTGAGAGTGACGCAGAAAAACGATATCGGCGGCAATCATCCAATCCCGCGCTGTCCGGCAAAATTCTTCACTTCGTCATCGGTAGTCCATCGGAGGATGGATGACATCGCTACGGCGACTTCGGACCTCTCTACGACAGACGGCTTTTTCTTGCCTTGCCGCAATATGTTCAATCGAGACCCGGGGTCACTTCTGCTCAGTTCAACATCATAGAGCACTACATACTGATATTTCCAGAATTGCAGGTCATTTTCAAAACAGACACGACACAATATTTGAACGTCGGTTCCTTTCCGAGGGCGCAGACAAAACCTTATGTTGCCGGAGACGGGGCAATGATCGTATTCAACTTGAGAGCGTGCCGATCGCCGCATGTCGGTCCGAGCATCAGTTACGGGTGCTGCGTTTGGAAAGCACGGTAATCCGCACATTCCGCCAACGCTACCAAGAGGCTTCGCGGCTGCAACGAGAACCGATCACATGCGGTGAACGGCAGGAAGCTCACGCTTCCTGCCAATTGGACCTTTATCCGAGCAACCCGGTTGAACCAGAAGCATATCGGGAATCTCATGTCTGGCGTGGAATACTACTCTCCCGAACCCGCTTCGCCGGTGAAGAAAAGCCGAACCAAAAAGAACAAGAACACAATGATTGCAAGAACGGTGCCCCAAGACACAGAAGGTCGATTTTGGGTGATTTGAATGGACTCGCCCTGAGAAAGGCGGCGGTTCGGCAACAAGGATGCGAGCTTTTTCGCAATCGCGTGGTGGTCTTGGCGAAGCGATGGGATATCGATGCATCGTGCCAGCAGCTGACTGAGCCTCTGAACGGCGGCGTCACGGCTAAGTGCCCCAAGGCTTGCGGCTTCGTCCCAGGGATCAAGTTTCAGCCGCGCCAGAACCGACAACACGCTGACGCTACGGCCCCCGTGATCATCGCCTACAGTTGCATAAAGAAATTTTTCGAAATCTGGGTCATGCGGGTTGAGGATCGTGGATGCGGACATCGTGGCCTCCATTGCCTTGGGGAGGATCGCACTGTGCAGCCGATCCAGTGTCCGACCGGACATCGCGTCCGCATTCGGTTGGTTCAAGGACTCTATACCTCGCGAGGCTTAAACAGGCTGACGCAGATCAGTCAGACGCTTCAATGACGCGCTACCGCGCGTCGATTGACACTGCTGCACTCAGGACAATCCAGAGAATGTTGCGGTCCAGCGGCTGCCGATACTGATGCAACTGACTACAAAAGTCTTTTGAGCTTACAAGCGGCAGGGGGGCAGGGGGGGGCGACATCGGCTAGAAAAGTGATGTCTCGCTGAACATTTGGCGGGGTATTTTTCCGAGTACCAAGAAGTGTGCGGGCGTGTTGATCCTCAAAGCTTCGGCATTTCGGCGCGCTTCTCAGTCTCGGAACGTCCATGAAAGGACACTCTTACGTCAACCGAACAAACAAAAACTGCCGACAAGATGAAATCCGTCAAGGCAGCCTGGGACAAGGCGCCTTTCGACCCGAAGAAAGATTCGGCGCTGAAGCATTACCAGGCGGCCAAAAAGGCGAATACGGCAAGAAACGAGGAAGACACGAACAAGGAACTCGACGCGGCGACCCACGGTCTCGCGTGACGCCCGTTGCCTGACCGAACACCGGGCCCGCTCCCCAGTAATGGCGGGCGGCCCTGTCGTTTCAGAACCGACCCGAGCTCATCCAGTACATGCTGAATCAATTTCGCAAGGTCCAACAGAAGGCCATGGTCGTGGACTACATTCTGGCACCCCAAAATATTGCCCTCCCGCACTCTCAAGCCCCTACTCCGATTTATTCGCGATATCGCCATTTGCCTGGAGGACGGTCGCACCCGCGCGCGATTTGCTCTGTCGCGATTTTCGGCACATGTCGCGCATGAAGGATACCATTCAAGATGGAACTTGAGAGCTTACCGGTTATTGTTCTGGTCGGCGGGATCACGGGCTTGCTTGCAGGCTTGATCGTCAAAGGTTAGGGCTACGGCCTTCCCGGCAATATCGTCGTGGGGATCATCTGGTCGTTTGTCGCCAGCCTGATCTTGTCGGAAATCGGACGGAACATTGAGACAGGTATCGCTGGTTCAATTGTCCATGCCACTTTCGGTGCGGTGATCCTTCTGGTGTTGTTGCGGGTGATCAAAAGAACTTGCCTCTTTTGCGTCAGGTTCCGCCTTTGATCTGCACAATAATCCCAAGATTGTACTGATCCAGATCAGTGTCGAAAGGCTCCAAAATGCAAAAACTGGTTTCATTGCGATACCCAGGCGCGGGAGTTCCCGCGCAAGGTGTTCGAGGAGAGTTGCGAACTGGACAAGGACGTCATCAAGGGAACACTCAAGCAGGTCAGGGAATGCATCGGCAAAGTTGCGAGCGATGCATCGCTTGAAGCTGAAGGCAAGATCGATCATGCCGAGGGCGCGCTTCGGAAGGCATTCGGCGAAACGAAGGATGTCCTGAACAAGGATTGATCACGCCGCCGTTGGCCCCGTCGCCATTTACCTCGTGCGGCGGGGCTGCTATTTTGGTGATGAAAACCTTGGTTGATGCAGGTGAGCGCGCGTTCCGAAGGTTGGCGGGCAGGTCGCGCCGCGACGCTTGATAGCATCGCGTTTATCAGTGCGACGACAGTGATGTGGCAATCATCCGGATCGCTGCCCGGAGCATTTAGAAAGACTCCTGCCGCGTCCCGCAACACGCCAACAATCTCGTGTTCGGGCAGCACGCCGCGGTCGATCATGGCGAAGAGCAGGGATTGGCAAATCGTCAGCGCTGCGGCTCAGGCGGCGTCTTTTGGTTCGCTCATGGTCGACGTCACTGTCGGATAAGGGTTACACAGGACCATTCCAAGTCCAAGGCTACAAAACGACAACCTAAACCAAGTCGGCTTTTTCGAACTGATCCACAGCAGCTTGGTCACACTTTCTCGGCCTCGTGTCATCGACAGCGAAACACGGCCTCACTATCTCGGAGTTCACGCCGTGCCACACCAGAGCGCACTGACACGAAAACTGCTGACCTTCGTCGCCCTGTCCGATCTGGACATCGAGACGCTGGCGCGTTTCTTCCAGCGCCGCAGAAGCTTTCTTGCCGGTCACGAAATGATCTATCAAGGTGAGAAGGATGCCTCGGCCTTTATCTTGGCCTCAGGCTGGGCCTATTCCTACAAGTTGCTCGCCAGCGGAGAACGACAGATCGTCGATTTCCAGGTTCCCGGCGATTTCCTTGGCTTGCGCAGCATTCTCTTTCGGACATCCGACCACAACATCGAGGCGATCACCCGCATCGAAGCTTCTGAAGTGCTGGCGTCCGATATTCTTGATGCTTTTTCGCATGCGCCGCGGCTGGCAACGGCCATTCTCTGGGCTGCATCACGCGACGAGGCTATGGTCGTGGAACACCTTGTCAATCTTGGTCGGCGCTCGGCGGAAGAACGCGTGGCACATCTCTTTCTGGAGCTGGGGACACGGTTGAAACTGGTTGGACTTGATGACGAAAATGGGTTCGATTGCCCGCTTACCCAATATCACCTTGCTGACGCACTGGGTCTCAGTGCTGTCCATGTCAATCGTGTGCTGCGTAATCTGCGTGAAGATGGCCTTGTAACCTTTCAGAAGGCGCGTGTGGTCTTCCACGATTTTGAAGGACTCAAGGCGCTGTCGGGCTTCGATACGGGCTATCTTGACCAGGACGGTCCTCTGCTGCGTTGATGTCCGGGTCAGCAGGCGTGTTGATGCCTGGCTTGAAACGCGCGAAAACCGGTTCATGTGAGGAGCGGGTAGTGTTCTTGCCGCCAATTTCCAATCGAGAAAAACAACGCTTTCGGAATTCGTCAAAGGTTGCTGATCTACATCAGCCTGATCACCTCAAGATTGTATTAGTGTCTGTTATCGCGATCGAATATCCGATCGCAATGCTGGCCAAATTCCGGAAACGAGAGACTTGAGGACGGACAAACCAAGTTTGTCCGAACCCCTTTTCCTGCAGTTCCGGACCCGGCCGAAAGGAATATCCAATGATTACGAAGAAGACACTTGGGGCTACAATTGCGACTCTGGTTCTGGCAACATCGGTGTCCGCGCAAACCAATGCGACCGCGTGGACCGATCTGAATTTGCGCGCCGGTCCGGGACCAACGTATGACATCCTGCATGTGATCCCTGCGGCGCAGGTGGTCGATGTTGATGGCTGTCTTGATGCCTCGAATTGGTGCAGCGTTACCCATGGCGAGTTCAAGGGCTGGGCGTCCGGCGAATACCTGACGGCGATGGTCGAGGCACCGATCTATTCGAACCGCGAACAATTGGCGGTTGGCACCGTGACCTATGAACGTGCTCCCGACGCTACCGTCGGTGGAGGTGCGGCCGGTGCTGTTGCTGGTGCATTGATTGCTGGCCCGATCGGTGCGGTGGTCGGGTTGGGTGTCGGGATGGGACTCGGCGCGGCAGCCACCCCCGAGGAGCGCGTGACGACCTATGTCCGGACGAACCCGGTCGACCAGATCTATCTCGATGGCGAAGTCGTGGTGGGTGCGGGCATCCCCGAGACAGTGCAGCTTTCGGAAGTTCCTGAAAGCGAATATTATTACGCATATGTCAACGGATTGCCTGTTCTGGTCGAGAAGGAACAACGACGCGTCGTATATATCGTGCGGTGACGTTCCATAGCCCTTCTGCAAGGCAATGTGAAAATGGAGGCCCGGTATACGCCGGGCCTTCGTTGAAGGTGTCACATTCGCCAATGGTGTCACTGCCACCGACTTTGAAAAACCGCGCCGCTTATCGCGTGATCAGGACGCGTCATCCAAAATCAGGCAAATCCCCACGATTCAGTGGAGGATCAGAATTTGTGTTGGATGTCAGTGCGCCTCTTGAATGTTCGAAAAAAGCCCCACTGAACATTCAGTAGGGCATTTCGTTCATAAGCGTTGTCATGGTTCTCTTGCACTGGCGCAGGTTGGTTCGAATACTTGCTGCGAGTCGCTTTGTTCCCATGCCTTATGTAACGGGCGTCTGCTGGTGTGAAAGCCGCTGCCATCTGTCGTCATCAAGCAAATAGGTTGAGGCACAAAGTGCTTTGGAGATCGGCACGTCAGGTTTTTCTGCCGAAACGCGGTATGTGAGAATGGCGATGGTACCACGAAACGTCAGACGCCGTTCGCTGATGGAGACAGACCGCCATCCGGTCCGATCTCGTAAGTGGTTCCAGATCAGATCGCCTTGGAGGATACCCGGTGGATACGGGAAGATCATGACGGCGTTGGTGGCTGTCGTCGCACGGGCATTGTCTGCTCCACTGGTCCAGAACTGTTCCTCCATGTCCCACAGGATCTGTTGTTCGTTTGGCGGCAGTGTACCGGATTTATGTGCAGCATGAACGGGCGTCTTCACTGAAGGGTTGGACAGGTTCATTTGGCCACCCCCGATCCGACCAACATCCAAAGTTGAAACAGCACGAAAACGAACGTGAGGATCGTCCAGAGCGCGCGGCCCGGGCCGCGGCGACCGACCAGAGCCAGAGAGGCTGACCCATTAAAACTACGTATCGCCGCTTGTTCCGGAAGCAGCAGACTAAGTTCCTTGGCCATTTTTCCGTGATCATTCCCGAGCGAGGGGACGTCTTTGAATTTGGCAAGCAATTCCCCCAGCCTTTTGTGTGCGGCCTCGTCGCCCAGGATGGCAAGGTCGGCGCTCTCGCTCCAGGGATCAAGCTCGAGCCGTGCCAGCGCAGAGAGAACTGTCACCGCTGACCCGTTCCGGTCCTCGCCGACAGACGCAAAAAGAAATCGTTCGAACTCGGGTGGGTTAGGGTTGAGAATAGTGGTTCCGCGCATCGTCATTCCAGTTCTGGCTTGGGGATCACAGGGGGTCTCAATCGCGCAAGCGTACGCGGTCGCCGATCCGTCTGCCCTTACACAGGTCAGTATGCGGAGCCGTCTGAGCGATTTCACGCCGAACGAATGGCCAAAGTCTGCCGCCAAGTGCTCGGGACTAACCTGCATCAGTACTGGATTGCCGAATCTGAGGTATAAGCCGAAAGTTGTTCACTTTTGCTCATGCTCGATTGAGATATCTGCAAACGTGACCTGCGGCGCACCTGCACATCATACCTGAATCGGAGACCGACATGCGCGCGAGCCATCTCACTGTCATTTACCCACATCCCTTCAGCCTGTCGGGATATCCGCACGAATTGCCGGCCGGACAATACGAGGTTCTTGTCGAAGAAGAGACCGTCACGGTGCGCGGCGTGCCCGTCTTTCGGTGGACGGCGGCATATCTGACCCTGCCCCGCACGAAAGGTGAGGCAGGTCGTAGAAAACGCCGCCCGCTCAACGGGGCAGACCTTGTCACAGCGATGCAAAACCGACTTCCCCCCAGTCAGTACCAATAGCACGGCAAGTCTTTCTCCGCAGGAGTATTTGAGGTAAGCATTCCCGAATGATTCAAGCTTGGCATCTATGGCGCAGCGATTGGTGTTGAGCGATGTTCGTTAGTGTTTTCTTACGCTGTGCCCAATCAAAATCCACATGATCCGGACTATCCGGATTTGCAATTTCTGCGTTTGAGGCTTGGAAAACCGCGGTTTTCCGGGGTGCCAAAATGGGGGAAAAAGTGAGCCGGTCTAAGGTTCAGGTCTAATCGTGAAATTTCACTTAAGCATATGATTTGTAGAAGGTAATTTTTGATCTGCAACTCGCTTGTGCGGGGTGTCTGCATGGAGTCTCATATGCACAAAAAAGTGCATATGTATTATAGGATATTATATACCTGATTTCACTTTTAATTCAAAATTATGCTGTGTGCATTCTCACTGAAGATCGAGCAACAAACGCACCTTCTCGGCAAGTTGTTTGCGGCGGTAGGGTTTGCTCAGCAATTGCACACCCGGGTCGAGTCGACCTTGATGCATGATGGCTTGTTCCGTGTAGCCCGAAGTGAAGAGCACCTTTATTTCTGGACGCATCTTGAGGGCAATGTCGGCGAGCTCGCGACCGTTCATTCCATCTGGCATCACGATATCGGTGAACAGCAGGTCGAAAGACTGCGTCTGCGTCAGGGTTTCAATCGCTTCGGGTCCGGATCCCACGCCAACGACCTTGTATCCGAGCCCCAGCAACTGGGAGATCAGGTGCTCGCGCACCAACATGTCGTCCTCGACCACGAGGATACTCTCCGATCCACCGACGAGATGTTTTCCCGTGTCTGAAATTTGGTCAAGAGTGGCCTCTCCAGTCGCGCGCGGGAAATACAGCTTGATCGACGTGCCTTCGCCAGGCTCGGAATAGACGTTGATGTAACCACCCGATTGCTTGACGAAGCCGTAGACCATGCTCAGTCCCAGTCCGGAGCCCTTGCCGACCTCCTTGGTCGTGAAAAACGGCTCGAAGATGTGCGACAGGACATCCGTCGGAATGCCCTCTCCTGTGTCGGTGATGGTAATCATCACATACTGGCCGGGAATGACGTTGTACCCACGGGCACTATAATCCTGGTCAAGCGCGGCATTGGCGGTCTCGATTGTAAGGCGACCACCTTCCGGCATCGCGTCGCGGGCATTCAGTGACAGGTTCAATATTGCAGCATCGAGTTGTGACGGGTCAATTTCTGTCCGCCAAAGACCATCAGGACAATTCAGCCGGATATCGATATTTTCCGACAGCGTGCGACCCAACAGCCCCTCGGATCCGCGGATCAAGTCATTCACATCCATCAATTGCGGCTTCAGAGGCTGCTTGCGCGAAAAGGCAAGAAGCCGGTTGGTCAGATCGGCGCCGCGCTCCGCAGCGGTGATGATCATCTCTGCAAGCGTCCGCTGCGGCTCGCCGAGTTCATCGCCGAGAATCTCGGCATTGCCCAATATTATCGTCAGCAGATTGTTGAAGTCATGCGCCACGCCGCCGGTCAACTGCCCTACAGCCTCCAGCTTCTGGGACTGGCGCAACCGGTTCTCGGTGTCTCGCTTGGCGGTGACATCGGACATGCTCCCCGTCAGGCGAACTGCCTTGCCTTCGGCATCGCGGATGATGAAGGCGCGATCGACAACGATCAGCGGGAGTCCGTTTGCGTGCATGAAGCGGTATTCCTCGGTCCAGCTGTTGGCTGAGCCAGCGATCACAGCGTGAACACTTTCCAGAACCCGCGTCTTGTCCTCGGGATGTATCCGGTTGACCCAGGAGTCCGAACCGGGCTCCACCTGCGCCGGATCGTAACCGAAAGTCGATTGCAGGCTTTCGTTCCACCATTGCGTGTCGGCGATCATGTCCCAGTCCCGGATCGTCTCGTTCGTGGCCTTTGTCACAAGGGAAAAGCGCTCTTGGCTGACACGGAGCTCAGCCTCGGCGCGGCTCCGCGCGACGGCCTCCCACAACCGCTCCGCGACTGCTTCCGTCAGCGTGACGTCGCTGGACTTCCATGGGTGCGGGCTGGAGAAGTAGACCCCCAAGATTGCCCGAAGACGACCCTCCTTCAGCAGCGGAACCTTCAACAGGCTGCCGATGCCAAGATCTTCGAAAGCGGCAGGCGGGTCATTGCCTGCGATACGCTCATCCTCGAGAACGTTCTCGATGACGAGTGTCCGGCCCTCTTCGAGATGGTCCAGAACCCGGTGCCCAAAATCCTCGACGCGGTAGCCTCCAACCTGCACCGTCACCTGTTCATTGCTCCAGACACGTGGCAAGATCCGGTGTTCGTCGCTGTCATCGATGTCGGCGTAAAGCACCCAGGCGGCATTCAATTGCTTGCCAAGCGCCTCGCAGGTCATGTCGATCAGGCTTTCCGGGCTTGCCTCTCCACGCTGCCGATCGAGGAGGTCGAGGATGAAGCCGCGACGGACTTCCCGTGCATTCTCCTGTCGCTCGGTTGCCCGCTCCTCTGTCAGGTCGTCGATGGCCAGAAGGATGAGCTGATGGGTATTGATGCGGCGCGCGTTCAGCATCATGACACGATGCCCGATATCATCGAAGTCGTGTTCGACCTCGAACCCGTTGAAGGTGTCGTTGTCGGGCAGAACGTCCTCGAGCAGTTCACGCAGCTTGGGGATGTCCCACTGACCGTTGCCGAGCTCATACACAAGCCGGCCCTCCGTCTCCTCGCGGTCGACCGCGAATGCGTCGAAGAACGTTTCGTTTGCCCTGAGCACCTTCAGATCCTGGTCGAGGACCAGGAAGGATACCGGCGCGGCGTCGATGATGATCTCGGCCAGGTGCTTCTGCCGTTCGGTCTCGTGGCGGTGATCCTCCTGCGCGGTGATGTCGTCGATCGACATCAGTATCAGCGCGGGACTGAGTTCCGGGATCTGGCGCGCGTTTATCATCATGATCCGCCGACCTATGGTCTCGAAGCGATGATCCACCATGAAATCCTCGACGACCTCACTGTTCGGAAGGATGTCCTCGAGTAGCGTGCGCAACCTTGGAATGTCCCACTGTTGGTTCCCAAGATCATAGATAATGCATCCCTCTGTATCGACGGCTTTGACGTCGAATGTGTTGTAGAACCTCTTGTTGGCACCCCTGACCACGAGTTCGCTATCCAGGACGAGGAAGGGCTGCCGCATCGTGTTGAGAATGGACTGCGCGTCGAGGTTGCTCATGGAAAAGTCGCGATCTTTTGCGCTCTTTGCGGTACCATCGTCGGGGTGCTTCATCTATTTCTTCCTGATGTGTGGGAAGTGGGCTCTGGTCTTGACTCCCTCGCGTAATATTAGCGTCCATGCGATGGTAGCGTCCTTAATCTGGGTTAGTGGCCATTGATTATGGTCGCCAGCGTGAGCCAAAAGCAGATACGTGCGGTGAAGTTTCGTGCAAGGAGGCGTTGGTTTGGTGCGCTACTGCTGAATAGTCAGTGATCCAACCGTGAGTGGCCACCAAACGGCATAGGCCGAGAACCGAAATCTGCGATCCGGGTCAAAGCGGTCAGTGGCTTTGATCAGCCCAATCTGCGCCTGTTGCACCAAATCCGGGTCAGCCTCCCCGGTCCCTCGTTTGAGGCGCTTTGCGATCGAAGCCGCCAATGGAGCGAATGCGCGGATCAGATGATCACGAGCGCGTCGGTCGCCATGCGACTGCCATGCGCAAATCAATGACCGCTCCTCGTCAGCAGATAGCATCCCCGAAGATCGGACGTGCCGGGTCCCGTGGATGAGAGTCCTGACAGGTTTGTTCATGGCCAAGCTCATTTAATTTTGAAGCGATACTGAATCCTGGATCTTGAGATTGTCAAAATGATTTCGTTTCGCTATTAGTTTGTCATGATCGATGAACCACAAACGCCAGACCGGATCGCAGAATTACTTGTTCATGTCGGGCGCGCGGCGCGGAGCGAAGATACAGACTCCGGCCTGACGGCCGCCCAGTGGACCTGCCTGCGCTTTTTCGCTCGTGCCAACGGCAGCACACGTACTCCTTCGGGGTTCGCCAGCTTCCAGGCAACGACCCGTGGCACGGCATCGCAGATCATCAAGTCGCTGGAGCGCAAGGGGCTGGTGACGGCGACTCGCTCGGACCGAGACCGTCGCAGCGTGTTTTTTGACCTGACAGGTCGCGGGCAGGCAATGCTTGCCAATGATCCGCTGCGACACCTGATTGACGTGATCGACGGGCTTGCCGCCATCGAGCGCGACAGCTTCCTGACAACATTGTCCCGTTTGGCCGCAACATTGGCTATTCATCGGGACGCTCCTGCGTTTGGGACGTGCCAGGATTGCAGCCATTTCGCGTCATCCGGCGATACGGCCTATTGCGCCTGCATGGCCGAAGAACTGGCGGCCGTAGACATCCCGAAGCTCTGCGCAAGCTACAGGCCGACCCGCGCAGTACAGAGTCAAGGAGACCAAAATGGCGCAGACTGAACTGCCCGCTGAGCCCCGCATGATCGCCATCAGCAGTGGCAAGGGTGGAGTGGGAAAATCCACAGTCACAGCAAATATCGCTGTTGCCATGGCCGAGGCGGGCTTGCGCGTCGGAGTGGTGGATGCGGACATCTACGGGCCATCCATCCCGCGCATGCTGGGGATTCCTGCAGGCAAGCCAGCGATGTCGCCCGCACAGAAGGTGATCCCGGCCGAGGCGCATGGGGTGAAGGTCATGTCTATGGCCATGTTATCGGACGATGACTCCCCGGCGATCCTGCGTGGGCCCATGGTGACGAAATACCTGCAGATGTTTATCCGTCAGGTGGAATGGGGCGCGCTGGACGTCCTGTTGCTTGACCTGCCGCCGGGCACGGGCGACATCCAGCTGACCTTGGCGCAGGCCTTTCCTCTGACGGGCGCCGTGGTCGTCAGTACTCCACAGGATGTCAGCCTCAAGATTGCGCGGCGAGGCCTGCGCATGATGGAACAGGTCAAGGTACCGATCCTTGGCGTGATCGAGAACATGAGCGGCTTTACCTGCCCGGAGTGCGGGACGGTGACGCATATTTTCCACGAGGGTGGCGGCGAAGCCATTGCGCGAGAGCTTGGCGTGGAATTCCTCGGCAAGGTACCTCTTGACCCGACAGTGGTCGATTGTGGCGACGACGGACGGCCGTTGGTTCTCGCCGCACCGGAGAGTTCTGCAGCCGCCGCGTACCGGAGCATCGCCACCAGGTTGGCCGGAAGCGCCTGCGACATCGTAGGGATCGCGACGCCCTTTGCGTGGACACTTACCGACGACACCGGAAAACCGGCGCCTGTACAGGCCCTGGTAAGTGGTCCAGCCGACCGCCTCGCGGCTCTGGATCATGCCGACGGCGCGCTCCTTTTGCGATGGGCCGACGGTGCAGATCAACGGCTGACAGACCGCGATCTGCGGCTGGTCTGCCAATGCGCACAATGCCGCGACGAAATGAGCGGCAAGCGGATTCTGAATCCTGAAAACGTGTCGCTGAATATCAACCTGACCCGAGTCTGGAGCGTCGGCAACTACGCGCTCGGCATGGCCTTCAGCGACGGCCACGATACCGGCATATACACCTTTCAGGCATTACAGACGATGGCGGGGACGGAACTGGAGGATGTCTGACACCGCCATCCGCCGCCGCATCCGGGCCCAGTCATCGGAAAACGATCCTGATGTCATGGGCTTTGTCTTGGACATCCCGATCCAGGAGGGTGCGTTGGTCTGGTTCGAAGCCTCAGACGATGCCCCGCTGGCACAGGCACTTTTTGCGTTGGACGGGGTCGTCCGCGTCGAAGTGAGCGACACCACAATCTGGGTAAAGAAACGCCCTGACGCTGACTGGACACACCTCAAGCCCCGCATTGCCGAAGGGATCCGACGCGTGCTCGACGAAACAGACATGCCACTTGGCGGGGAAAGCGTGGTCGCGGCAAGCCCGGACGAAGGCCTGCGAAAGGCCGTCGAGGATTTGCTGGACCGGCAGGTCAATCCGGCGGTCGCCGCCCATAGCGGCCATATCTCGGTAGACAAGGTCGAAGGGTTGACCGTGCACCTGCGCATGTCCGGCGGCTGTCAAGGCTGTGCTGCATCGGCAGTCACGCTCCGAGAAGGGGTGGAACGCATGCTGCGCGCCGCCTTGCCGCAGATCGACCGGATCATCGACGTCACGGACCACGCGTCAGGGGACAACCCGTTCTATGCCCGTGACGATGGACCCTCGCCGTTCCTGAACAGACCCGTCCCCGAAGGCGTCATCAGATGGGAGGATGGGCAAATAACAGTGGACCCCAACTATCTGGCGCCAAAGCTCGGCATCACCGCCGAAACTCTTCGCGCCGGATTGCGTCGCGGGGAGGTCGTTGGCGTGACCGAAACCGGCGAAGGCACGGACAATGGCAAGACCCGGATCATCCTTCGCACCTCGACCCGCGCCTGGGCAGCAGAAATCGACTCCACCGGCGCTGCCCGCGAGATCCCGCCCCCGCGCGTGATCAAGACGGCAGCAAGCAACGAGGTCGATTTGACAAACCGCGTGCGCGCACATCTGGAAGGTCTCAACGAGAACTCCGCTCCAATCACATACGGTGCATTGGCGCGTGCGCTCGGTTTGTGGGCGCCAGGCTCCGTCGGCAGGGTCACTCGGGCCCTGGAAACGACGATGCGGCAAGACGCGGCTGCCGATCACCCTTTCATCGCCGCCCGCGCGGTCAGCCGCGGACACAACAATCTGCCCGGCAAAGGCTATTTCGATCTCGCCCGCGCTCTCTCGCGCGGACCGCTGGAAGGTGAAAGCGAGGCAGAGTTTCACACCAGAGAACTCCGCCGCCTGAACGAGATCAGGACCAATCAAACACCTTCCGGCGCTGTCACCGTGAACACACACATCTAACCACAGCACATGTTTCTGATCATATCCGCCGATGTGAAGGATTTTCGATGCCGGCCGCAGTGCACGGTTCCAGGAGGATGGCGTGCGCCCCCGATGGCGGTCAGCGACGGCGTGATGTGCCCGGGCTGACGGGCAACGCGTTTCGCCAAGCATTCAAGCTCTTGCAGCGCCGACAGATCCGTTCGCCAAAGCCTTCACTCCAGAAAACACTATCGCATCTCAGGCAAGGACGTTCTCGAGGTATGTCGCCCAAGGCCTTTTCTGGCGCGTTGCACGGCGCTGCCGCTTCAGCCATAGCCCTGTTCGCCGTCATATCTGTTCTGCTGCGAGGCACATCCGCAAGGGCTGCGACGTTTCCGGTCGCGAGGGCATGCCTTCGTTTTCGGCAACCTGGATTGACGCATTTTCGCGTGCTCGTTGGTAGGCCAGCTTGGGGTCCAGCACATCCAGGTCGGACTGTGGCGTCCGGAGCCCAGAATAGAGATGTCGCAGATGCGCCACGGAGACGCCGTCAGCCTCCATCACGAGACGCACTATCGGATCTGCCAGCATTTCTTCGAGCAAGAAGTCGGATAACGCCTTGCCCGTCAGCTTGTCCTTGGCACGTATGTGGTCCAGGTCCGCAAGCGAAACGGTCAGGGTCCTGGTCAGTCCAGGATGTGATACCCGAGGATGTAGATTGACCAGAACAGAGGCCTTCCAGGCTTCGGGATCCTCTTGATCTGGGGGTGAAACGAGCTCGGTTTCGATGTCGTATTCCCCCGCTGGCAGTGTCTCGCCAAATCCTGGGACGGTGAACGGTCGGGCGAAAACCGCAACGGTCTTGCTCGTCTGATCTTCCATCGACGTGATCCTCCATGTTGTTGCTGCGGGTGGTTCGCACCCCCTTTTGAGAATGGGGCGCGTGGCTTGTATACGTCTCAAGATGTCTTGGACGTCGCAGGCGCTTCCTTGCCGACGGCATTGGACTCGTTCTGCTTGGCAGGGGTCTTTGCTGCTTCGGCAGGCCTCAGCTTCATTGCCGCCGAAGCCCGTGCTGTCAGGTCCTTGAGGGACATGTCATCGACCCTTTGATTGGCCGACGTCAACTCCTCGTCCATGGTGGACCGGGAGGCTCGACAAAAGTACTACTATCTATATGGGGACTGGCCCCCCAATTTACGACGGCGCAGGTCGAAGAAAACCAAAGTCGATTAGGCCAATTCATCGGTCCAGACCTTGAATTCCGTCAAAATGTTGTGCCCGAATGTCTGGGTCAAAGGCACATCGGCGGTATCGCGGTAACGCGCGATCAGAATTCTCGCAAACCTCGGTTTGTTGTTGCGCGGGTCGAACATGTGCCATTCACCAGTAAACCATGTTGGCCTGAGTGCTGCGGCGTCATTCGATCTGCCTCACGCGCCCGGACTAACCTGCGTCAGTGCGCCGGGGCGTTGATATCGGCTAGGTGAAATGTGCCCGCCGAATATCTGGTGGGGCAATTTTCCGAGTACCCGCGAAGCATGCGGGCGTATCAAACCCCAAAAGGTCAGGATGTAAGCGTGCTTCTTATTGCTCGGAACGTCCAGAAAGGACATTCCAAATGACACCCCAACAGACCAAGACAGCCGACAAGATGACGTCAGTGAAAGCCGCCTGGGACAAGGCACCCTCAGGCCCGAAGAAGGACTCGGCGCTGAAGCATTACCAGGCAGCTGAGAAGGCAAACACGGCGAAGAACGACACCGAGACCAACAAGGAACTCGATGCGGCGACCCACGCCCTCGCGTGACCTTCTGCGTCTGACGTGATCACTGGGGCCGTCTGCCGAAAAGGGAGGGCGGCCCTCTCATCTAAGACGTGGTTCAATCTGATCCAGATATGCCGGATCGAACTCGCCTTGATGCACCATATCGCATCCCGCGACGAAGGATCGACGACGCTGGTGCAGTTGTTCAAGGACGGCCAGCTCGACCTCCGACAGGGTGACGAAGGCAGAGAGCTTGCGCGTCAGAGGGCTGTGTTCAGCTGATGCCATGGGGCCTCCCGGCGCGTCGTGACCCAAGAGCGGAAATGGGCCCACACTGCTCTGGATCAGTTCAACATAGAAAACTTCCTGAAAGTGTACGGATGCATGTGAACCTGACCTTTCCCCGGTTCACGATGCCAGGGAAGGAACCTCCGATGTCCACGGCGAACGAACATGCAGGCCAAGCCGCCCTATCCATCTGCGAGGCGCTCCTGCTTGCCTTGAACGATCGCGGGTTGCTGCCGGAGCACGAGACCATGGGGGTTCTTCGCAACGCCGCAGCAACGCGAGAGAACGCCATCGGCACCGAACTCGAAACGGAAAGGCACCGTGCCGTCGCGAGCTTGATCAACGCGATCTTCGTTGGCGGTGACTGGGTACGACGCTCGTGAAGTCCACCTTCGACGAACTGCAGGAGCAGTTATGGGCGTCACATGATTGAAAGCCAAAAGATATTCTTTGAGACGCTATTGTAGAACCGCTCTCGAGCCATCATTTCGATAACATTGGCACTCCGGTATGGCGAGTGCCAAAGCACATCCGAACATCGCCATGCTCCCTAGGACATCCGAAGAAGGAGCACTAAAATGTCGTTCACTCCACTCCACGACCGGGTTCTCGTCCGCCGCATTGAAGGCGACGCGAAAACCTCAGGCGGGCTCATCATCCCCGACACCGCAAAAGAGAAACCGCAGGAGGGTGAGATCGTCGCAGTCGGCGCTGGTGCCAAGGACGAGGATGGCGAGCGCATCGCCATGGACGTCAAGGCCGGCGACCGGATCCTGTTCGGAAAATGGTCAGGAACCGAAATCAAACTGGATGGCGAAGACCTCATGATCATGAAGGAGAGCGACATTCTCGGCGTCATGACCTGACCCCGACAGCGACGCCGAAATTTCATTCTCAGGAGCACCCTACCATGTCCGCCAAAGACGTCCGATTCAGTACCGATGCCCGCGACCGCATGCTCAAAGGCATCAACACGCTGGCCAATGCCGTGAAGATCACCCTCGGCCCCAAGGGCCGGAACGTTATCATTGACAAATCCTGGGGTGCGCCGCGCATCACAAAGGACGGCGTGTCCGTCGCCAAGGAAATCGAGCTGTCGGATCCTTTCGAGAACATGGGCGCGCAAATGGTCAAGGAGGTCGCGCAGCGCACCAATGACGAGGCTGGCGACGGAACCACGACCGCAACCGTACTCGCCCACGCGATTGTCCAGGAGGGCATGAAATCGGTCGCCGCAGGCATGAACCCAATGGATCTCAAGCGTGGGATCGACAAGGCCGTTGCTGCGGTAGTGGCCGAGATCAAGACCATGTCCCGACCGGTCGGCGACAGCGACGAGATTGCCAAGGTCGGCGCCATTTCGGCGAATGGAGAGGTCGCAATCGGTCGTCAGATCGCAGATGCGATGGCCAAGGTCGGCAATGAAGGCGTGATCACCGTCGAGGAAAACAAGGGACTGGAGACCGAAACCGAAGTGGTCGAGGGCATGCAGTTCGACCGTGGCTATCTGAGCCCCTATTTCATCACGAATGCTCAGAAGATGCTCGTAGAGCTGCAGGACTGTGTCATCCTGCTTCACGAAAAGAAGCTGACCTCTCTCGCATCCATGGTGCCGCTGCTGGAGGCTGTGATTCAGGCCGACAAGCAACTGCTGATCGTGGCCGAGGACATAGAGGGCGAGGCGCTTGCCACGCTGGTCGTCAACAAGCTCCGCGGCGGGCTGAAGGTCGCAGCCGTCAAGGCGCCCGGCTTCGGAGATCGCCGCAAGGCGATGATGGAAGACCTTGCCGTCCTTACGGGCGGCCAAGTGATTTCCGTAGAGATGGGCATCAAGCTTGAGAATGTCACAATGGACATGCTCGGCACGGCGAAGAAGGTCGCGATCACCAAGGATGACACAACGATCATCGACGGTGCCGGCGACAAGGACGCGATCGCGGCACGCGTCACACAGATCCGGGCGCAGATCGAGGAAACCACTTCGGACTACGACAAGGAGAAGCTTCAGGAACGCCTGGCCAAGCTTGCCGGCGGCATTGCGGTGATCCGGGTCGGAGGGGCAACCGAGAGCGAAGTGAAGGAGCGCAAGGACCGCGTGGACGATGCGCTGAATGCCACCCGCGCTGCGGTTCAGGAAGGTGTCGTACCCGGTGGCGGGGTGGCCCTCATTCATGCCGGTAAGGTGCTGGCGACGCTGAAGGGTGAGAACAATGATCAGGATGCCGGCATCAAGATCATCCGCCGCGCGATCCAGGAACCGCTGCGCCAGATTGCTGGAAATGCCGGCGTCGACGGATCGGTCGTCGTTGGTAAGGTTATCGAGAACGACAGTCCTACCTTCGGTTTTGACGCGCAAGCCGAGGTTTACGTGGACATGCTGAAGGCCGGTGTGATCGATCCGACGAAAGTCGTCCGGATCGCACTCGAAAACGCCGCGTCCATTGCCGGGCTATTGATCACGACCGAAGCGATGGTCGCGCAAAAGCCCGAGAGGTCCGGTGCCGGAAGCGAAATGTCCGGCATGGGCGGCATGGGCGGAATGATGTGAACGGCGGCGTCCCATGGTCAGGAGCCCTGGGACGCCACTCCACTGTGCTGATGCACATAAATACCAATCACTGCGTCAGCAAAAAACTTAGGACCAGGAGGAATCAAAATGTCTAAGGGTGACAAGCAACGTGGCAATCGAGAAGTGAAAAAGCCGAAGAAGGTGAAGGAAAAGGTCATTGCGACAGCTGACTTTACGAAGGGCAAACTCGTGACCAATCTTGGTGAGCACAAAAAGAAATAGAGTGTCGTCGACAACGAGATTTACGACGCTTCCATACACGCCGCGCCTGACAGGCTACGGGTTCCCTTGAGAAATCGTTGCATAGGCCCGTCTGGGTCTATCATCGCTTCGCGCTCAGCACGGCGCCTGTCGAGGGCGTTCTCGCTGAGCGGGGTGGATGGTCAGACGGGAACCAATCCGGAAATGGGTGAACGGTTTTGGCCGCCATTTTTCCGATTGTATCAGGTGCGACAGACCGGCCGCGGTCGACAAATGGCATCTGGATGAGGTCGTCATCCCGATCAACGGCAGAAAACACTGGCTCTGGCGGGCGGTAGACGCGAACGGTGACGTGCTTGATGGTCTCGTTCAGCCACAACGCAACGCCAAAGCTGCGACACGTTTCCTCGCAAGGCTGACCAACCGGTCTGGTGAACCCCGTGTCGTGATCACGGACAAGTTGCGGAGCTATTTCAAACTGATCCGGGATCTCGCACCGTCCCCGGATCATTGCGCGCACAAGGGCTTTAACACCCGGACCTGCCATTGCCTAGGAGCCACCTAGCGAATGACCACCGCACCAGATCGCTCCATTTCGTCGATGCGATCCTCCGAAAACCCGTATTCAGACAGGATTTCTCGTCCATGCTGGCCGAGCGTCGGAGCGGGGCGGGTGACGCCTCCGGGTGTTCTACTGAATTTCAACGGTAACCCGATGGCCTTGACCGGACCAGCGATGGGATGGTCGGTCTCAACGATCATTTCCCTTGCCAGCGCCTGTTTGTCACGGTGCATCTCGCATACGTCCATCACGGGCCCGGCTGGCAGACCTGCCTCATCCATCAGGCGCAGCCAGTCCTGCGTGTCGCGCTTTTGCAGGTGTTCCTCGAGGATCGGCACCAGTTCGGCAAGATTCACAATCCGGTCTGCATTGCTGCCGAAACGTGGATCGTCCTGAAGCTCAATGGCCCCGATGACCTCCAGCAGGCGCATCCAGTTCCGTTGATTGGCTGCGCCGATATTGATCCAGCCGTCGCGCGCGCGGAAGGTTTGATACGGTGCGTTCAGTGGATGTGCTGAGCCGAGCGCGCCGGGTGCTTTGCCGGTTGCGAAGGCGATGGCTGATTGCCAATATGTCAGGGAAATGCCCGCCTCGAAAAGCGAGGTATCGACCATCTGGCCCTCGCCCGTGGCCTGCGCGTTGGAATAGGCTGCCACGCAGCCCAGGGCCGCCAAAAACCCTGCGGTGATATCGGCGATCGGCGCGCCGGGTTTGACCGGAGGACGACCAGGCCCTTCGCCTGTGATCGACATGAGACCCGACATGCCCTGCGCAATCAGATCGAACCCGCCACGTTCGGCATAGGGTCCGGTGCGGCCAAAGCCGCTGATTGCGCAATAGACCAGCTTTGGATTGCTCTTGCGCAGCGTCTCGTATCCAAGACCAAGCCGGTCCATCGTGTCGTGGCGGTAATTTTCGACCACGACATCGGCGCTGTCCAATAGAGTTCGCAGTATCTCGACGGCGTCTGGATCCTTGAGGTTCAGAGCAATGCCGCGCTTGTTGCGATTCATCATCATGAAGGCAGCGCTTTCGCCCTCGATGTCGGGAGGCAGAAAGCGGCGGCTGTCGTCGCCATCGGGTTTCTCGACCTTGATGACATCAGCGCCCATATCCGCCAGCATCATTCCGCAGGCAGGACCGGCCATGATATGAGCCAGTTCGATGACTTTCATTCCGGTCAGGGGGCCACCGTTGCTCATGTTCCGCTCCACTCGGGCTTGGTCTTGTTGAGGAAGGATTCGAGCCCGTGTTTGAAATCACGGCTCATGTAGCACATCGCGATCAGATCGCTGTCTTCGACGGCCAGCATCGCACGGTTGCGGCGCATGGCTTCCTTGGTCGCGCGTAACGTGAGCGGTGCCATGCCCGCAAGTTGATCGGCCAGTTCCCCGGCGCGCGCCATCAGCGCATCCTCGTCCGGCAGGATCTCTGATATCAGACCTGCTGCCTTGGCCTCATCGGCACCCATCAATCGCGCCGTGAAGATCATTTCACGTACGCGTCCTGCGCCCATCAATTCGCTGAGCCGCGCCAGATTGCGGGCGTTCAGGCAATTTCCGAGCGTGCGGGCAATCGGAAAACCGAATTTCAACGCGTCGCTTGCGATGCGGATATCGCAGGCCGCCGCGATAGATGCGCCGCCGCCGGTGCAGGCGCCGTTGATCGCGGCCACTGTCGGGACAGGGCAGCGGTCGACGGCGGTCAGCACGCGGTCAATCTCGGCTTCGTAATCCAGAGCGTCCTGCGCGGTCTCGAAGGCGCGGAATTGCGTCATGTCGGTGCCCGCCGCAAACGCCTTGCCGCCGGCACCGGAAACGACCATCGCGCGGATCGAGCCGTCGGTGGGCATCTCGTCGCAAAGCCGGGCCAGTTCGGTGTACATGGCAAAGGTCATGGCGTTGCGCGCTTCTGGGCGGTTGAACGTCACCCATAGGGTCGTGCCCCGCCGCTCCGACGAGATGTCGCTGGTCATATCCCGATATTCCTCCCGAATGCTGGATAATGTGACTGTCGCGGACGCGGTGCCGCGCTGGCGCTCAATCCTCGGCCGCGTCCTCCGAAACCACGTTGAGCGCCCTGATATGGGCCGCGTATTTGTTCATCATGTGTATCTTCATCAATTTGCCCAGACCCTCGGAATCGCGGACGCGCAGCTTTTCCATCATCTGCTCGTGTTCCCGGATGGCCTGTGCCCAGCGGTCATCCGACAGGTTGGCCATAAAGCGCGCCCGACGTACGCGGGACGCAAGAAGGCGATGATGCGTTTCAAGGATGTCGTTGCGTGCGCCTTCGATCAGAGCATTGTGGATGTCCTGATTTGCCTGAAAATAGGCTTTGCGATCCTTGACCCGATAGGCCTTGATCATGGTTGCATGGCGCTTCTCAATCTTTTCGATCTCTGCATCGGACAGGTTCTTACAGGCCAGTTCGCCAGCCAGTTCTTCCAGCACAGCGATGATCGGGAAGGTTTTTTCCAGTTCCTCGCGCGTCACTGTCGCGACGCGCGCGCCGCGATTTGCCTGCAACACGACCAGCCCTTCGGAGGCCAGCACCTTGAGCGCCTCGCGGAGCGGCGTTCGGGACACGCCGAAGGCTTCGCACAGGTATTTCTCGGGCACTTTCTCGCCGGGCTTCAGCGCGTCCTCGATAACAAGGTTGCGCAGTCGCTCTACGAGTTCTTCGTGCAGGGTAGGGCGGTGAATGGTCTCGGTCAGAGGCATAGTGTCCTCCTACTCGGAAAGGGCCATGTCGAGCAAGCGCGCGACATGGATCGCGCGCCGCGGCGTGCCATCGGCGATCTGGTGGCGGCAGGAGGTGCCATCGGCGACGATGATGGCACCCGTGGGGGCCGCCTCAAGCGCTGGGAAAAGGTCAAGATTGGCCATCTTGAGTGACACGTCTATGGTCTCGGGCGCATAGCCGAAAGCCCCCGCCATGCCGCAGCAGGAGCTTTCGATCAAGGTGACATCCGCCCCCGGAATGCGCTTTAACAGATCGAGCATCGGCGTCACCGCATCCTGCGCCTTCTGGTGGCAATGACCATGCACATAGATCAGCTGGTCGAGGGATTTCATCGGCAGATCGGCGCGTTTTGCGAGGAACTCCTCAAAAGTGTGGGTCGCTGCTGCCAGCGCGTCGGCCTCTGGTCCCGGGCATAGTGCGAGGAATTCGTCACGGAAGGTCAGGATCGATGAGGGCTCCAGACCCACGACCGGAATGCCGCGCGCGACCGCGTCCCGTGTTGCGCCGATCACGCGACGCGCCTCTGCCCGCGCCTCGTCGACGCAGCCGACGGCGAGCAGTGTGCGCCCACAATCAAGCGCCCGGCCGCTGTTATCCTTCGCCACTGCGACGCGCAGCCCGGCTGCGCGCAGCACGCGGAGTGCGGCGCGCAGGTTCTCAGGCTCGAAATACCGGTTGAAGACATCGGCGAAAAGCAGCACCTGCGCGTCGGCATCCTGTGCTTCGTCGTCACGGAACGGGGTCGAGGACCACACGGGCACGTCGCGACGATGCGAGATGCCGGTGATGCTTTCGGTCAGCTTGCGCACCGGCCCGATGCGGTTGCGCAGATTCATCAGCCTCGCGACCCTCGCGGCGTACGGCGCATAGCGCGGCAGATAGCCGACCAGCTTGTCGGCCAGTGTCAGGCCGTTTTCCCTCCGCCGCGCCGCCAACACTTCGATCTTCATGCGGGCCATGTCGACGCCGGTGGGGCATTCGCGGCGACACCCCTTGCACGACACGCAGTATTTCATTGTGTCGGCCATCGCGTCCGAGGTCAGGCCGCCGGGCATCTGGCCGCTGATGGCGAAACGCAGCGTGTTGGCTCGTCCGCGCGTCGCGTCGCGTTCGTTGCGCGTGGCGCGGAAGGAGGGGCACATGACGCCCCCCTTGAGTTTGCGGCAGGCGCCGTTGTTGTTGCACATCTCGACCGCGCCCTGAAAACCACCCGCAGCGCCAGGCCATGCGGACCAATCCAGGGCGGTCTCGAATTCCGGCACCTCGTAATTGGGGCCATAGCGGAACACCCGACGGTCATCCATCGCGGGGGCATGCACGATCTTGCCAGGGTTCATCACGCCATGTGGATCGAAGCGTGCCTTGACCTCCTCGAAGGCCGAAACGATGCGCTTGCCGAACATCTTTTCGTGAAACTCGGAGCGGACAATCCCGTCGCCATGTTCGCCGGAATGCGAGCCTTTGTAGTGCTTGACCAGGTCGAACGCCTCTTCTGCGATCGCGCGCATGGTTTGGACGTCCTTGTCCTGCCGCATGTTCAGCACTGGGCGCACATGCAGGCACCCGACCGAGGCATGGGCATACCATGTGCCCTTGGTGCCGTGGCGGGCAAAGATATCTGTCAGCCCTTGGGTATACTCTGCCAGATCCGGCAGCGCGACGGCGCAATCCTCGACAAAGGAAATGGGCTTGCCCGCCTCCTTCATCGACATCATCACATTGAGTCCTGACTTGCGGTATTCGGCGATCGCACCCTGCAGGGCATTGTCGATGACGTTCACAACGCCGCCCCAGGCTTGTCCGGTACCTGTAAAGGTGAAACCCAGATCCCCCATCAACTGCGACAGCTCGATCAGCTTGGCCGCGTTGCCGTCCGCGCTGCCTTCGGCGAACTCCACCAGCAGGAGCGCCGCCGGATCACCCTCGACAAAGGCCTCGATGGTCTTGCGAAACAGGGGAATGTCGCGGCCCAGCCCGATCATCGTGTCGTCGATCAACTCGACCCCTTGCGGGTTCAGTTTGACGAGATGCTGGGCCGCATCCATCGCGGCGTAGAAGGTCGGAAAATGGCACACGCCCGTGACCTTCTCGCCCGGCAGATGGGCAAGGCTCAGCTCGATCTCGGTGAAATAGGCCAGCGTGCCTTCGGAGCCGACCAGCAGATGGGCCATATTGACATCGTTGCCCACCAGCGCGTCGATATTGTAGCCCCCCACGCGGCGCTGCACCTTGGGAAAGCGCGCGTCGATCTCGTCGGCCTCGCGGTGCCCCAACGCGCGCATGTCTGCAACCAGATCGGCATAAGCCCCCGGTTCGGGTGCGGCGCCGTTGAACCGCGCCCTGGTACCGTCCGGCAGGATCGCCGAGATCGCGCGGACATTGTCACGCATGATGCCGAAGCGCAGGGATTTCCCACCGGAGGAATTGTTTGCAGCCATCCCTCCCAGTGTGCAGCGCGATGCGGTTGAGGGATCGACCGGGAACCAGAGACCATGCGGTTTGAGTGCGCGATTGAGCTCGTCCAGCACGAGACCGGGTTGCACCCTGGCGGTCAGGTTTTCGGTGTCGATGTCGAGAATGCTGTTCAGGTGCCGCGTGTTGTCGAGCACCACAGCCCGGTTCACCGTCTGGCCGCATTGCGACGTGCCACCACCTCGCGGCAGGATCGGCACTTCTTCTTCGCGGGCGACCTGCATTGCGGCCAGCACGTCTTCTTCGCTGCGCGGGATGACAACGACTTCGGGGATCATCTGGTAGATCGAGGCATCGGTTGCATAACGGCCGCGCGTGGCGGCATCACCCATCACCTCGCCCGAGACAGCGGCGCGTAAACGGCTGCCAAGACGTGTATTCTCACGCATCAGTTGAAAGACCTCCTCGCGGACCGGACCGCACGGTGCGGCCCCAAGTTTTTTATTGACTGCATTATGCATTCATAATTACCGTTTTGACAACAAACAAATGCGCCGACCCACGGTGCCCAAGGGAGGAACCGATTCGATGCGCCAAGCTGGCAGACACTTCTTGCAAATCCCCGGCCCGAGCGCGGTGCCGGACCGTATTCTCAAGGCCATCGGTCAGCAGACCATCGACCATCGCGGCCCTGATTTTGCCCAAGTGGGGCTGAAGGCGCTCGAAGGGATGAAGACGATCTTCAAGACAGAGCAGCATGTCTTTATCTTCCCGTCGTCGGGCACTGGCGCTTGGGAGGCCGCGCTGGTCAACAGTTGTTCGCCCGGCGACAAGCTGCTGATGTTCGAGACCGGCCATTTCGCATCTCTGTGGAACAAGATGGCGCGCAGGATCGGATTGGAGCCAGAATTCCTCGAAGGCGACTGGCGGGGTGGTGCCGAACCCGACAGGATCGAGGCGCGGCTGCGCGAAGACAAGGCTCACGAGATCAAGGCAGTCTGCGTGGTGCATAACGAAACCTCAACCGGATCGGTGTCGCCCATTGCCGAAGTGAGAAAGGCCATCGACGCGGCGGGTCACCCTGCATTGTTGATGGTTGATTCGATCTCGGGTCTCGCCTCCATCGATTTTCGCTTTGACGAATGGGGTGTGGATGTCTGTGTCTCGGGCTCGCAGAAGGGCCTGATGCTGCCGCCGGGGCTGAGTTTCAACGCGGTGAGCGCGCGTGCGCTGGAGCATTCGAAATCGGTCACCATGCCGCGCAGCTACTGGGACTGGCAGGACATGGTCGTCCCAAACCAGACAGGCTATTTCCCCTACACCCCCGGCACCAACCTGCTTTACGGCCTGAACGAGGCCATAGACATGCTGCACGAGGAAGGGCTGGACAACGTGTTTGCCCGCCATGCCCGTCATGGCGCAGCGACCCGAGCGGCGGTGCGCGCCTGGGGGCTCGAAACGCTCTGCATGCGTCAAGGACAGGAGTCCGGTGTACTCACTGCAGTCTTGATGCCGTACGGCCATTCCGCCGACGCGTTCCGCGCAACCACGCTCAAGCATTACGACATTTCGCTTGGCAATGGCCTGTCCAAGGTGGCTGACAAGGTGTTCCGCATCGGGCACCTGGGCGATTTCAACGATCTGATGCTGATGGCCACGCTGTCCGGTGTCGAAATGGGTCTGGCGCAAGCCGGTGTCCCGTATCACTCCGGCGGCGCTCAGGCCGCGATGGAGCATCTCAAGGAGACGACCGAAGAGCGGCTCGCCGCTGAATGAACAATGCCTCGGGAGGGGGGCATAAAGGGAGGAGAAACCTATGAAGATCAAAGCTGTAATCCTGGCCAGCGTGGCCAGCATCGTGATGCCGTTGGCCGCCAGTGCCGCGGACCTGACACTGCGCTTCGGCCATGTCGGCAATCCTGGATCGCTGTTCGAGGCTTCCGCCAACGCCTTTGCCGAATGCGCCAATGGCAAGCTGGGTGACCGGGCCGAGGTACAGACCTTTGGCTCGAGTCAGCTGGGCAATGACCGCGAACTCCTGCAGAAGCTCAAGCTCGGGCAGGTCGATTTCTCGTTGCCGTCCTCGGTGATGTCTTCGGTTGCGCCTGAATTCGGCGTGTTCGAAATGCCCTATATCGTTCAGGATCGGGACCACATGCGCCGCATCCAGGCCGAAGTCGGTGACACGTTCCAGGAGGCTGCACTTGCTGAAGGCTACCGGATCATCGGCTATTTCGAGAACGGCTTCCGCCACATCACCAACAACGTCCGTCCGATCAATGTGCCCGAAGACCTAAAGGGCATCAAGCTGCGCACACCGAACGGTGAATGGCGGGTCAAGATGTTCCAGCTCTACGGCGCCAACCCAAGCCCCATGGCCTTTTCCGAGGTCTTCACCGCTCTTCAAACGAATGTGATCGACGGGCAGGAAAACCCCTACGCTCAGATCGCCTCGGCCAAGTTCCAGGAAGTGCAGGAATATCTCTCGATTACCAACCATGTTTATACCCCAGGCTATGTTCTGGTGTCCGAAAACCGTTGGCAGGCGCTTCCCGAAGATGTGCGTGCCGATCTCGAGGCTTGCGGATCCGAGACCCAGGATTTCGTGTACGACCTTGCCGCAAAGCTTGATGAAGACCTCTTGCAGGTGATCCGCGATGCCGGGGTTGCGGTGAACGAGGCTGACCAAGCGGCCTTCGTTGCGGCTTCTGTACCCATCTACGAGGAATTCGCAAATACCATCGACGGCGGTGCGGAGCTGATTGAGCGTATCCGGAAGCTCGCATCGGGTTCCTGAGCAAAAGTGCAGGGGGTCAATCAAGACCCCCTGCACCATTTTCGACCACCAGACCAACAGCGTCATCAGACATCTCCGGGATACTGCCCGGCGGGGAACCCTCATGCTCACTTCACTGCGCAACTTCTTCGAATTCGTCCTCGAATATTTCGTTATTTTCCTGATGCTCATTCTGACCACCGTCGTCGTGGTGGCGGTGATATATCGCCTGATGGGTGCGAGCCTGGCCTGGTATGACGAAGTCGCGGCGATCCTGCTGGCCTGGATCACCTATTACGGCTCCGCGCTGGCAGCGCTGCGCCGTCGCCATATCGGGTTTGACAGCGTGCTCCTGTCGATCCCGATGCCCGCCCGCATGTGGGCGGTCGGGCTGGCCGAGGCGATCACCGCGGGCTTCTTCATCCTGCTGGCCTGGGCCGGCTTCGTCGTCATGTCGATCCTGGGCGGCATGTCGCTGACATCACTCACATGGGTGCCGATCAGCTTTACCCAGTCCGTCATTCCTCTTGGCGCGATCCTGTTCCTGATCTGCCAAGCGCTCAGCCTGCCGGATTACTGGCGCAAGACGGCCAATGGCGTGTCGCTTGAACATGCCGAAATCGAGGAAGAGGTCGAAACCGAAATGAAAAAGGCAGGACACATCTGATGCTGATGCTGGGTATCTTCGTCGCCATGGTCGCGATGATCTGTCTGAATGTTCCGATCGGTGTCGCGCTGGCGGTATCGGCGGTGTTGGGCCTGCTGGTGCTCGAGGGGGCGAACTCGCTCGTGAACGTCGCGCTCGACATGTATGGCGGCTCGACCAAATTCTCGCTCATCGCAATCCCGATGTTCGTGCTGGCAGGCGCTATCATGAATGCGGGTGGTATCACCGACCGTCTCATCAATTTTGTCGCCGCCCTCATCGGTTTCGTCCGGGGTGGCCTTGCGCATGTCAATATCGGTGTGTCGTTGTTCTTCGCGGAAATCTCGGGCTCCGCCGTTGCAGACGTGGCAGCGATGGGGTCTGTATTGATCCCGCAGATGAAGAAGCGCGGCTATTCTGCACCCTTTGCAGCGGCGGTCACGTCCTCCTCGGCTTCGCTCGCCATCATCATTCCCCCATCGATCCCGATGATCCTTTACGCCACATCTGCTAACGTGTCGGTGGAACAGCTCTTCGTCGCGGGCATTATCCCGGGGCTTATGGGCGCGGCGGGCCTGATGGGCGTGGCCTATTTCTTTGCCGTCAAATACGATCTTCCCCGCGAAGAGGCGTTCTCGGGCCGGGTGCTTTGGACCGCGTTCGTCGAGGCGCTGCCCACCTTCGCGCTGCCGATCATCATCCTGGGTGGCATCTTCGGCGGCTATGTCACTGCGACAGAGGCGGCGGGTCTTGCCGTGCTCGCGGCCATCGTGATCAGCCTGTGGTATCGGCAGGTCGATCTCAAACATCTCCAGCGCTCCATGCTGGATGGCGGGATGCAGACGGCCGTGGTGATGATCCTCGTCGCGGCATCGGTGGTCATGGGCGGCTTCCTGACCCGGGCACAATATCCGCAGGAATTGGCGCAGGCGATCCTGAGCATCACGGACAACAAGTGGTTGGTCCTTCTGATCCTCAACTTCTTCTTTCTCGTGATCGGGTTCTTCCTGCACTCGGCCGCCGCGATCATCCTCGTGGTTCCGATCGTGATCCCTCTGATCGACGCGGTGGGGATCAACCCGATTCATTTCGGGCTGGTGGTGACACTGAATCTTGCCATTGGGCAGCAGACGCCGCCCGTGGCCAGCGTTCTGATCACTGCCTGCGCAGTGGCGCGGGCCAATATCTGGGACGTGACAAAGGTCAACATCTACTTCATCGCAGTTCTTTTGACGGTGCTGCTGATGTGCACGTACATTCCGGCGATCCCACTCTTCCTCGTGGATTACTTCTACGGTTGAGACAAAGCGGCCCCGTCGCAGTGCTGACGGGGCCGTCTCAAAAAACGAAAGACACCGCATGAACCTCAACCTTGCCAATGACCTGATCGCGACCGCGCTCGATTATCGCCGTGCTCATGGTCTCAAGCCGCTGACAATCGCGGTAATTGATGCCGGCGGGCACCTCGTCGCGCTGCAACGCGAAGATGGCACAAGCAACCTGCGCGCCGCGATTGCGCAGGGCAAGGCAAAGGGCGCTGTTGCCATGGGACTGGGGTCGCGGGCATTGTTCATCCGTGCGCAAGAGCAGCCTTATTTCATCGACGCGATGAACGCGCTTAACTGTGGCGCACTCGTGCCAGTACCCGGCGGTGTGTTGATCAAGCGGGACGGAGCCCTGATCGGTGCGATCGGCATTACCGGGGACAGTTCGGACAACGACGAAACCTGCGCCGTCGCGGCCATAGAGGCGCAGGGCCTGACGGCGGAAACCGGGTGATGCACCACCTGCGCCAGCCTCCTATCACCACTTGAATTGACGTTTCGCTGCCTCGGATTCCAACTTCAATGACGAACCCGCTTTATGACGCCCTGTTCGCGCCGCATGAAGGTACAACGACCCCGTTCCTGTATCTTGCGGACGGCCGGAGGTTGTCTCACGACGACTTTCAGCAGCAGGCCGGCAGGATGGCAAATGCGCTGTCCTCGTTGGGCATCGGACCGGGGGATCGCGTAGCGGTCCATGTGCAGAAGTCACCGGAGGCGCTTGTTCTGTATGCCGCCTGCGTCATGGCAGGCGCTGTCTTTTTGCCGCTCAATACGGCCTATACGTCGCGTGAGCTGGACTATTTCGTCACCGACAGCGGTGCAGCGCTCTTTGTCTGCGATCCGTCTGAGGAAGGGGCGCTGAGCGACATCGCTGACGGGGCAGGGGCCATTCAAAAGACGCTTGGGCTGGGCGGGGAGGGGTCCCTGACCGATCTTGCAAATGCTCAGAGCGCCACATTTGCCGCGGTGCCGCGTTCGGAAGACGATCTGGCGGCGCTGCTCTACACGTCGGGAACCACCGGGCGCTCCAAAGGTGCGATGCTCACGCATAAAAATCTGCTGTCGAACGCCGAGGCGCTGGTCAACGCCTGGCAATTCACGGAAAGGGACGTGCTGCTTCACGCGTTGCCGATCTTTCACAGCCACGGGCTCTTCGTGGCGACGAACGTGATGCTGCTTTGTGGCGGGGCAATGATTTTCCTGCCAAAATTCGATCTGGAAACCGTGCTGAACCGCTTGCCGCAGGCGACGACCATGATGGGCGTTCCGACCTTCTATACCCGGCTTTTGGACGATCAGCGCTTCAATCGCGATCTTGCCGCGCATATGCGGCTTTTCATCTCCGGTTCCGCCCCGCTTCTTGCCGAAACGCATCGGCAGTTCGAGGCGCGTACCGGGCACCGCATCCTCGAACGTTACGGCATGACCGAAACCTCGATGAACACGTCGAACCCGTTTGACGGCGAGCGGCGCGCCGGAACGGTAGGCTTTCCGCTGCCAGGAGTAGAAGTGAAGGTTTGCGATCCCGAGACCGGCGCCGAACTTCCGCGCGCAGAGATCGGGGTGCTCTGGGTACGCGGGCCCAACGTCTTCAGGGGATACTGGAACATGCCCGAAAAGACCCGTGAGGAGCTGCGCGAGGACGGGTTCTTTATCACCGGGGATCTCTCGCTGATCGATGATGACGGATATGTGCATATCGTTGGGCGGGGCAAGGATCTCATTATCTCGGGCGGGTTCAACATTTATCCCAAGGAAATCGAGCTTTTCCTCGATGCACTGCCAGGCGTGAAAGAAAGCGCAGTGATCGGCGCGCCACACCCGGATTTAGGCGAGAGCGTCATCGCTGTCCTCGTTCCCGAAACAGGCGCAACGCTCGACCTTGCAGACGTGGATGCGGTGGCAAAGCGCGATCTGGCGGGCTTCAAGCGTCCTCGACACATTGAAGTGGTAGAAGCCTTGCCGCGCAATACGATGGGAAAGGTCCAGAAAAACGAGCTTCGCGACAGGTTCGCGGCCACGTTTCAGACGGAATGATCTCAAGGCAGTGCCGAAAGAGTTGGACTGTCACCGTTCTGCGTTGGATGCCCTTCCGTAGTGAAGGGGTCATCTCCAACATGAGAGGAGCGCTCACACGTCTCCATCCCTTGCACGTGTCCAGCGATAAAGCCAAACTGGGCTCGCCGCTGCTCCGCTGTTGTCCCGTAGAACAAGACGCAAGTCGACGGTGTCGATGTCACCGGGCGCGAGAAGGAATGTCATCCGTGTCCCGCGACCATCCGGCAAAAGATACAGGCTTTTCCCGGAAATTTCGCCCGTCGTCGCCGAGAGATCCGGCGAAAGCCCTGTTGCGGCGCCCGCGAAATCCACGACGAAGCGCCGTGTGCCCGGGCGGTCATGTTCGCGGCCACTTCTGCTTTGACGGATTGGCAACGGTGAGAGGATTGGCGGTGCCGCCCGTGTCCAGCTCAGTCGGTATGCGAACCTGTGTTCGCTTCCTGCGGCCAATGGATCCAAAGGTCGCCAGAAGGCGACGATGTTGTCCATGAATTCATCCCCGGTGGGGATCTCGACCAACATGACGGCACCGGACCCCCAGTCGTCCAGAGGTTCGACCAAGGCGGAAGGGCGATCATGATACCGCGCCTCGCTGTCCTGGAAATCCTCGAAGGTGCGCGCGGTTTGCCAAAGCCCGAAAGCCTCTGGTCCGTTGTCAAGGAACGCCGAGGTTTCAACTCGTGCCGGATTGGCGATCGGTCTCCAGACCTCCTCGCCGCCACCTGTCTTGATCACAAGAACATCACTGTCATGCACGCGTGGGCGGAAATCGTCCGAAACGGCAGAGCGCATCGGACCCTTGAGATACATCGAGGTCAGCGGGGCAACACCGATATCGGCAATCTCGCGGCGCGGCATAAGCGTGACCGCAATGTCCATCACCGTGTCCGTGCCGGGACGCAGCGTCATGTCCAGATGCCCTGCGAGAGACGGGCTGTCGATCACCGCCTCCATTCGAACGGCGCCGTCTTGTTCGCCGTGCAAGCGTAACCGGGTGAAGCGGGGAAATTCCTCGGGCACCGGACCACCTGTGCCTAAGGCCACGGCGCGTGCCGACAGGCCGTAGGCCATGGCTTGTCCGATGGCGCGGAAATAGCTGGCGCCCTGTACGACAAGCACTTCGTCCAGCGTGTCTGCCCTGTTCAGGGGGTAGCGCAGTCGGAGTCCGGAAAAACCTGCTCCTGGCGATGTCTCGGGAATGGAGTCGAAATAGCGTGGCTCGAATGTGAAAAGGTCTGGAGACACTGGCAGCCTCGCGAAACCGGTTTCAGTCGGCAACTCGATTTCTACCGGGTGCTGGAAATATAGTCCCGGTGGAAGCAAATCGACGGCGTAGTCCGGGCCAAGGGGCAACATCGCAGCCTTCCCAAGCACCGGACGTATTCCCCTGTAGGCATCATAGCTCAACCCATCGAAAGGCGGTGGTAGCTCGCTTGCAGGCGGCACATAGACGGATGTGGCAAGGGCGCGGGCTTCCGCGAGAAGGGTTTGAGGTGTCGTTTGCGCCGAAACCCGCGCCGACCCCAAGGCCAAAGCGGCGACTGAGGATGCCAGAAAACTCCGCCGTTTCATGGTTTTGCGCCCCGATCAAGCCAGCCAAGCAATATCGGTGCGTTCAACATGGGCAGAGCGACAGGCAAAAGCCAGAGGGCCGATGATGCCGGCTCGGTCAGGAATGCCACTCCCAACAATGCAGCCCCGAAGGCAACCTCGGGTACCCCGCGCCACATTCGCAGGCGTGAGAAGCTTGGCGACTTCCAGCCGCAATCCCGACCAGCGAGGACGGACAGGACCGAACCGCTTTGCCGCAGCATCATCAAGGGCGCGATCAACGTGGAGAGGACCAGTTCCAAAATACTCGCACGAAGAAAAAGCCTGCGCCGCGAAAAGGTCCGTGCGCGTGCGAACCAATAGCCAAGCGCGCAGAGCTTCGGCAGCAGGATGATTGCGGTGACCATGAGATAGGGCAGGGCACCTTCGACCCGCACTGCACCTGTGGCAACCAGTAGCACCAGTGCAAGCCAGACCGGCGCAGCAAGATAGCTTGCGATGCCAGAAGCCAGATGAAGTCTGCTGACAACGTCTAGGCCTGGCTCGGCAATCAGACGAATATGCTGCAGGTTGCCTTGGCACCAGCGACGGTCACGTTTGTGAAATTCTGCCAAGGTCTGCGGGCCGTCTTCTGCGCTGCCCCAGGTCTCTGGATCAAGCTCGATCGCCCATCCTGCGCGCCGCATCCAAGCCGCCTCAATGAAGTCATGGCTTAGCGGTGGCCCTCCAAAGGGCGCGCGTCCTGACAGGACTGGAAGTTGCGCTGCGCTGCGAAAAGCGGCAATCCGCATGATCGCATTGTGGCCCCAGTAATTTCCGGCTTCTCCTGACCAGGCGGCCAGACCGCGCCCGAAATTCTGTGACAAGAGACGCGATGCCGCCCTCTGGTGTCGGCCGAAATGGCTGCGCCCCGGCAGGAGTGTCATGCCTGCCTGCAAGAGACCCAGACGCGGCTTGCTTTCCAGCCGGTAGATCAAGCTCATAATCCGTGCTTCAGACATCCGACTGTCAGCATCCAGAACGAGCATGTAGGCATACCCGCCTGAGTGTGACGCGAGCCAGTCCGCGATGTTGCCGGGCTTGCGACCAATGTTTTGCGCGCGCCGCCGGTATGTGACCGTGCCGTCTTCGATAAGTTGGCTCAGCGCTGTTTCCTCTGCCGCTATTTGGTCAGGGTCGCTTGTGTCGGACAGCACGAAGATTTCAGCAGCCTGCCCGAAACCCTGATCGTTCAAGCCACGACGCAATCCCGAAAGATACTTTGCCAAAGGGTGCGCATTCTCTCCGCACAGCAGGACAAGAACAGCCGTCTTTTCCACAGGTCGCCAATCGCTTGGTGGCGAAATGGGTGCCGTCCGCTGTTGCATCAAACCCAAGACAGAGGTGGCCGCTCCGCCGGAAATCCATATCCCACCGAGGCCGATCAACACCAAAGCGATCAGGGACGCGCCCGTCCATTCCACAAGGCTCCATGCGAAGATCGTGGAAATGCAGGCCGCACCAAGCACCGTCAGGACCAACTGGGCCAAAAGCCATCCAACTCCGGGGCGTTCGAGCTTGTCGGAGTGGGTCAGGTTGGTGCGCACATTGATCTCTGCCACGGACATTTTTAGGTCAGGTTCCTTTGTTGGGGTGAAAAGCTTGTGATTGGAGATGTGGAAGACAGGGTTGCGTCTTGCCGCAGCAGACCAGGTCTAGCTGTGGCACCAATTAGCGAGTGCCACCGCCAACCGGTGGCCACATGCGAGAAAAAACGCCATCCTGCTTTACCATAGTATGAAACAAGGCCGCGCCGATGTGCATTGCTATCAAAGCCATCAACAAGAGCCCGAATCCGTAATGCACCGTTTTTGCAACCTCCGCCAGTGCTTCCGATCGCGGCACTAGCGACGGAATGTTCAGGGCATCAAGGCTCTCGATCGGAAAGCCACCGGCTTTGACACGCACATAGCCAGCGATTGGAACAACGAATAGCAAGGCGTACATAGCCTTGTGCGTAAGCTCCGCGATACGTACCTGAATTGCTGTGAGGCTTGAGGGCTTGGGCGGCGGCGGATTTCTAAGACGCCAAAGCAGCCGCACAACGATGAGAAGGAGCAACAGAACGCCAACATTCTTGTGGTAGATGAACAGCCAATTCTGAAAGCTGCGATCAAGGCCGGGCTGCACCATGATCAACCCAGCCGGGATGGTGAGAAGGATCAGCACAGCCATCAGCCAATGCAATCCACGCGCCGGTCCCGTATATCTTGACTGCGTCATCCCATCCGCCTTTGCTTCCTTAAAGCGAACTAGGTCCAGACCTTTGCACTTCAAGAAGGTCCTCAATGGCTTGACTGGCGCTATTGCACGCTACAATCATCCGAATGCGCAAGATGCAGCCCAGCAGTTTCACTTCAGATCACGCCCCGCTCATGTCGTGGACACGAGGGGCCGTTGGTCAATTCGTGCTTGCTGCGGTGTGTTTGGGTCTTCTGACAGGCGCGCTGACAGGGGCATTGTTCGGCCCGGTATATGCCGCGATCGCTCTGGCTGCGATGAGCGTGGGCGGTGCACTGGCCACCGCACTCATGCGACGCGGCTATCCGCATTATGATCTCGGTCCCTGCAATCTCGTTACGCTTATCAGATTGGCCCTTACATCCACTCTTGTGGCAGCGCTCGTCGTGCCGATTTCCGGATGGATTGTGCTTGGCATAGCGCTGTGTGCCTTGGCTCTGGATGGAATAGACGGATGGTTGGCACGTCTTGGCGGCCATGTTTCGGATTTTGGCGCACGCTTCGACATGGAAGTCGATGCAGCGCTGGGATTGGTCCTCGCACTGCTGGCATGGGCGTCTGAAGCTGTGGGTGCGGTTGTGCTGCTGCTCGGTCTGCCTCGGTATGTCTTCGTGGCTGCCTCTGCAATCTGGCCATGGCTTGCAAATCCACTGCCCGAAAGGTTGGGACGCAAGATTGTGTGCGTGATCCAGATCATGGCCTTGGTGATCCTGCAGGCCCCGGTTGTCGATGGTCCGTTGGCATCCGCGATCCTCATGACCGCGTCGGTCGCGCTTGTCTGGTCGTTTGGGCGGGATGTACGCTGGCTGTGGCGGGCGCGTCCATGACCGGCCTGATCTGGCGGCCCCTCGTTGCGGCCGCAATCCTTTATCTTGTGTTGATCCAGCCAAATCACCCAGACGCGATGACCTGGGGCGCCTTGCTTGCCTTCCCTTTGGAGTGGCCTGCAATTCTACTGGGTCTGATGGCATTCGGAGCAAGCCGCGCGGGGCAAGTGGTGCGCGGTGTACTGGTTACGGTCTTGGTTCTGATCGCTGTGCTCAAGGCTGCCGATTTCGCGATGTTCTCGGCCTTGTCCCGGGGATTCAACCCGGTGTCAGACCTCGCGCTGGTTGAGGCCGGTGCACGGCTGTTGACGGGTACGGTCGGACCGGTCCTCGCTGTTGTTGCACTGGTTGCTGCGGTGGTGGTGATCTGCGCTGTCTCTGCATTGCTTTGGTGGTCAACGGGTGTTTGGGCCGCCATGGGATCAAGAAAACTGCTCTTCAAAGGCCTGACCGGTAGTGCTGCGCTGCTGTCAGCTGGCGTTGCGGCCGCTGAAATTGGAGACACGCTCGGACGGTGGAGCCTGCCTGCCGATATTCCCGGCTCTGCGTTTTCCGCGCGGGTCGGCATCGAACGCATTGAGATGGTACGCTCGACGCTGATCGACCTGAGGGAATTTTCAAAGGCCGCTGCAAATGATCCGTTTGTCGGGATCGATGGCATGCTGAATGCAATTGACCGGGACGTCATCGTCGTTTTCGTCGAGAGCTATGGCCGCACAAGTCTCGACACGCCTCTCTTTTCAGACCTTCATCGCGAAACGCTCGAACGTGGCCAGGAGGATCTTGCTTCGCGTGGGCTTTCCATGGCGTCGGGGTTTCTGGCCTCGCCAACCAGAGGCGGGCAAAGCTGGCTGGCACATGCGACCCTTGCCAACGGCCTCTGGGTCAACGACCAGTCCCGCTATGGCGCAGTGCTGGCGTCAAACCGCAAGACGCTGTTCCACTTTGCGGCGGACGCGGGCTTTCACACGGCTGCGGTGATGCCTCAAATCACGCTCGATTGGCCCGAGAGCGTGGTCATGGGCTTTAAGACCATTCTTGCAGCTTCGGACCTCGGATATGGAGGGCTGAGTTTCAATTGGGTGACAATGCCCGACCAGTTCACGTTTGCCGCCATGGATCGCCTTTTGCGCACCGAACGTGTTGATGACAGGCCGTTCTTCATACAGGTGGCCACCGGATCGTCGCATGCCCCTTGGGTGCCCGTGCCGGACCTTGTTGCGTGGGACGACATTGGCGAAGGCAGTATTTTTGATCCAATGGCATTGGCGGGAGAGCCGCCGGACGTCGTGTGGCGTGATCGGGACCGGGTGCGGGCGCAGTACCGCCTGGCCATCGACTATGCCTTGCGCGTCGTTCTGTCCTACGCTGCGCTCCATGCTGAAAATCCTCCCTTGCTGATCGTGATGGGTGATCATCAGGCCGCCGGGTTTGTTGCCCTCGACGAACGGTCGGATGTGCCGATCCATGTCATCGGCCCCGACGATCTGGTCAACCGAGCAGCCAAGGATTGGGGGCTGACCAAAGGTCTTATTCCGTCAACCAATGCACCTGTGGTTCCCATGAACCAGATGCGGGATCGTATTCTGCAGAGTTTCACCGATCCTGCGCAGGACGGGAGAGGCTAGCGCATGGTACGGGTCCTGAGAGTTGGCCTTCAGTTCGCTGTCGCCATTGGGCTGCTGGTCCTGCTTTGGCGTGTGGCGGATGGACAAAGCGCGGTTGACCATCTTGTCACTGCAGAGCTCGCTTGGCTTTTGGCGGCTTTGGTTGCGTTGACTGGACAGCTCGTGCTGTCCGCGCTTCGCTGGCAATTGACCGCAGCGCAACTGGGCCTCGTTCTGACCAGACAGCAGGCTGTCCGGGAATATTATCTCTCTCAGGTCGTGAACCAGCTTCTCCCCGGAGGTGTGCTCGGCGATGTTGGCAGGGCAGTTCGCGCACGCGCGCAGGCGGGATTGGTCATTTCCGGCCAAGCCGTGCTTTTCGAGCGACTGGTCGGGCAGGTTGCACTTGTCCTGCTCTTTGGTGCCGCGGTTCTTGGCACATGGGCCGTTCCTGGGGGATTCGACTTGCCAGCTTCGATCCAATTTCCGGTTTTTGTGACTCTGGCGGCGGCGATCCTGACCGGAATTGGCGCAGCAACCGCGAGTCCAAGCCTGCCAACGAAGACAAGCACAGCGCTTGCAGCATTCATGGCGAACTTCCGGCGGGCAGTGTGGGCCCGTGAAGTCCGGCACCGACAGGTCTTGCTCAGCATTGGCACCGTGGTTCTCAACATCGCGGCTTTTGCCTGTTGTGCGGCAGCCGTCGGCGTGATGCTCGCGCCGGCCACGGCCATGGTTTTGGTTCCGCTGATCCTGTTTACGATGCTGATCCCGATCACGGTCAGTGGCTGGGGCCTGCGTGAAGGCGCGACAGCAGTCCTTCTGCCACTTGCAGGTGCCACGGCGGCCGAGGGTTTCGCGGCAAGCGTTGCGTTTGGCCTTGTCGTTCTCTTGTCGGCGCTTCCGGGTGTTGTTGTTGCCGGTCTTGCGACCGTCGCCAAACCAGTGAGCCCTTAGCGTCAAGCGCCCTTGCTGCTGGACGCGGTGTAAACACAGCCCATATCCTTGATCGACGTAGATTTTTTCCAGACCATGGAGCACGAAGACCATGCCCCTCCGAACTGCCGCATTTGCTGTTCCAGGTGACCTGCAGACTTTGACAGGGGGATATATCTACGATTTGCGCTTGCTGACTGGGCTTCGCGGTCTTGGGTGGGACATCACACATATTCCGCTGGGCGCAAGCTTTCCCGACCCATCGAAGAAAGACATGCACCACGCAGCTCAACAGCTTGCCATGGTTCCGTCGACAGCACCGGTCATCATCGACGGGCTGGCCATGGGGGCGATGGACCATGACGTGTTGACTGGCATGACCGCGCCCATAATTGCCCTTGTCCATCATCCGCTGGCGCATGAAAGTGGTCTGCCTCGGGACAAGCGTGACAAACTGTTCCGAACAGAGCGCGACAATCTCGCACTTGCCTCTCATGTTCTGGTTCCAAGCCCGCACACGGCGGCTTTGCTTGGCTCGGATTACGATGTTCCCTCCGATCGTATCACGGTTGCACGTCCCGGCACGGATCGCCCGATTGGTCGCCTTGCCAAGACCCAACCACCGCTGATCTTGTCGGTGGGGATTCAAGTCCCGCGCAAGGGCCATGACGTGCTCTTGCGCGCATTGGCTCAAGTGGTCGACAGGCCGTGGCAGGCAGTGATTGCAGGATCTGCTCTGGATGCCGATCACGCGTCGCTTCTCGCGCGTCTGGTGGACGAGCTGGGCTTGTCGAACAGGGTCCGTCTTGCGGGCCGTGTTTCGGGCGAGGAATTGGCGCGACTCTATGGGCAGGCCAGCGTATTTGCCCTTGCCACGCGCTACGAAGGCTATGGCATCGTTTTCGATGAGGCGATGGCCTACGGCCTGCCCATCATCACCTGCGCAACAGGTGCTGTGCCAGAGACTGTCGCACAGGGAGCAGGTCTCCTGGTGCCGCCAGACGATCACGACGCCTTTGCCGATGCGCTGGCACAGGTGCTTGACGAGACCGAAATACGAGACCGGATGGTGGCCGCATCGCAAACTGCCGGTGTCGCGCTGCAAAATTGGGATGGCACTTCGCGCTTGGTGGCTGACGTGCTCGACCGCATTGCAAAGAATGCCCAAGATGACCGCTGAGGACGACATGGCGCTTGCCACAAGGCTTGCGCAGGAGGCTGGTGACATCCTGTTGGGATACTGGTCCGCCCGTGAAGCGCTGACCATCGCGACCAAACGCGCCGGCGATTTCGTGTCTGAAGCAGATCGTTCAGCCGAGCAGCATCTGCGGGATGGTTTTGCAAGCGCGCGCCCCGGTGACGGCTGGTTGGGAGAGGAAACCGGAGCCGCGCCGGGCTCTGGGCGCCGGTGGATCGTGGACCCGCTTGACGGGACAACGAACTTCCTGCGGGGGATCGGGCATTGGGCCGTGTCCGTTGCGCTGGAGGTGGATGGAGACCTGGTTCTGGGCGTTGTGCATGATCCGGTCAAAGGTGAGACATTCGCGGCGAGCAAAGGCACTGGAACCAAACTGAACGGACAGCCTGTCGTAGTGGCCCAAACAGCGGACCTGTCCGCAGCGCTGTTCGGCACAGGCATCCCGTTCGGCACCATGGCGTATATTGGCGACCATGCTGGCGATATCAGCAGATTGATGCCGAAATGCGCCGGTGTGCGCCGCATGGGCGCGGCAGCGCTCGATCTTGCCTATGTCGCCTCTGGCCGTCTGGATGGGTTTTGGGAACGACGGTTGCAGCTTTGGGATATTGCAGCTGGTCTGGTGCTCTTGCGCGAAGCAGGCGCGGTCGTGGAAGGTTGGGATGCCGAGGAACGCCCGGAGGACACAGGTACCGTTGTCACCGCCACGAGAGCTTTGTTCCCGCAGTTTGCCAGTACACTGCGCGGTTAGGGCAGGCGGGCGAAAAGATCGCCTGATGGCGCGTCAGCCGGAAGGGAGGCCAGCCAGTTGCGCAATCCATCCCCGTCGCGCCAATCGGACCAGAGGAAGCCAGAACGCTCACCGATCACGGGATTGAACTGGTAAGGACCGAGCTCTTCGATGCGGGTGATCACGGCCTCCGTGAGATGCACGAACTCGGGAAGATATTCGACCGAGAGCATCGGTACAGCTTGTGACAGACCAGAAAGCACGTCGAGTTCAAAGCCTTCGACATCTATTTTGACATAAGTGGGCAGGCCGTGCGTCGCGATGAGGCTGTCAAGCGTGAGCATCTTCACCGTTTCCGTCTTGTCCCAGCGCACATGAGCAAAACCAGGCGCAGCATGGGCATCCGCGACAAAGGTCGATTGCAGCGACGACACGGTTGGGTGGCGCGAGGAAACCGCCATCTCTGCCATTGTCTCGGCCCCACCTGCGGCCGCCTCTATCAAAATCACGTCTTTGGGCAACGTCAGTCGCAGATACCGCGCAAAGAGCGGCTGCGGCTCGAGCGCGATCACCCGTGCTCCGACGCGCCGCATCGCCCGCGTTCGAGAACCAACATGAGCACCCACGTCGAACACCAAGTCTCCGGGTTGCAGGATTTGCGCGTAAAAGCGCCGCCACGCCCCGATTGTCAAAGGGTTGTGATAAATCAACAGAGATCTCGCGAGGCCGAGCCAGCGCTGCATACCTTCAGCCTTTCCGAAATGTCCCGCACAAAGGTAGCGCGCCCACACGTTCGTCCAGTCACAGGCCTTGCCTGTGCCGTAACAGCCCTAAGTTAAGATGCCTGAACGAAATTACAGGTCACAAATGCCGTCAAGCCCGCTTGTCTCATCCGGGGCCGCCATCAGGCGGTCTGACCCACCCAAACAAAACACGTTACGCCTTCCGCTCGAACCGCGCGGGATCGAAATCCTGCTGCGCATGCAAGGTGACCTTCGATTGGGACTTCCAGTCATCCTCGAAGACGGCGAGAGCCATCTATTGGTCGCTCTTGTCGAAAGCCTGACCGACGAGCGTTACATTGCGATGACACAAATCGGTCATCCCGAGTTGGTTTTGACCCGGCGTCGCGCCAATGCTTTGGGCATCCAACAGCCAAATCAGGGCGATACGTTGCGTTTTCGGGTTCCGTCAGACCGAGATCTGAACTGGATTGCAATGGTCGCTGGTCAGTCCGGGCTGGATGATGCGAACCAGTGCAGCGGGCTGCCCATCCCGACTGTCGGCAAACCGATACATCAAATCGCGATTTGGCTTGCCAAGACCGTTCAAGCCATACCAGCGATCGTGTGCGTGCCATTGAACGACCACGACATGAGCGACATCTCGGCTCTTGGCCTGACCACGATGCCTTTGGATCTGGCCACTATAGCTCTGCAAGAGGCAGGTACGCAGTCCCAAGTGAGTTCGGCGCACTTGCCCTTGGACGCTGCATTGGCTGGACACGTGCATGTCTTTCGGCCCGACAATGGAGGTCCTGAACATTATGCGATCGTGATCGGACAACCCGACATGTCTTGTCCTGTCACCGTCAGGCTGCATTCCGCCTGTTTTACCGGTGATGTGCTGGGCAGCCTCAAATGCGACTGCGGCCCGCAACTGCGCGCGGCGATGGCGACCATGGCGTCTGGTGGTGGCGGAGTTCTGGTCTACCTCAATCAGGAAGGGCGCGGGATCGGCCTTGCCAACAAGATGCGCGCCTATGCGCTTCAGGATGCCGGTCTCGATACGGTCGAAGCGAACCACTGGCTGGGCTTCGAAGACGATCAAAGGGATTTTCGGATCGGCGGACAAATTCTTCAAAATATGGGGATCTCCCGCGTTCGGCTGATCACCAACAATCCGGCCAAATTGGCAAGTCTCGCTGCGCACGGAATTGACGTGACAGAGCGCGTTCCGCTGAAAGTCGGTCAGACCGCACAGAATGCTCATTACCTGTCGACCAAGGTCCTGAAGTCAGGGCATCTGCTGTGAAAAGCGCTCTGGCACTCTGGAGTGTGGACGTCGGCACTGTCGAGATACGTCCCGGCAGTCTGGGCGACGGCCTGCTGGTCGAGACACTGTTTTCCGGCATCAGCCGGGGCACCGAGCGTCTGGTGTTCGAGGGGCGTGTCCCCGCCTCCGAGTATGAACGCATGCGCGGACCGGCCATGGAGGGGGCTTTCCCCTTTCCGGTGAAATATGGCTACAATGTCGTCGGACGTATCGCCGAGGGTCCGAAGACGGGACATCTGGTCTTTGCGCTGCATCCCCACCAGACGCACTTTCGTTTACCTGAGGCTGCCTTGGTTCCATTGCCGCAGAGCCTCCCGCCTGACCGCGCCGTGCTGGCTGCAAACATGGAAACGGCGCTCACACTTCTTTGGGACAGTGGGGCCGCCGCAGGAGACCGGATCGCGGTGATTGGCGCTGGTGTCGTCGGCGCGCTTGTGGCCTACCTTGCGGCGCAGCTGCCGGGGGCGGAGGTCACGCTGGTCGACCTGAATGCAGAGCGATCCGCACTTGCCGAGACACTGGGATGTCAATTTTCCTTGCCAGGGAATGCGCCGAAGGAGTGCGATGTCGTGTTCCACCTGTCGGCCAGTGCTGCGGGCCTTGACACGGCAATCGACTGCGCAGGCATGGAGGCTACCGTCGTCGAGGGAAGCTGGTATGGTGATGCAAAGATATCGGTTGCGCTCGGGGGCGCGTTCCACAGTCGGCGCCTGCGGATCTGCAGCTCGCAGGTCGGGCACATTCCCCCTCTACGCGCCCCGCGCTGGAGCTACGGCCGCCGGATGGCCAAGGCTCTGGAGTTGCTCGCCGATCCCGTTCTCGACACGCTTATTTCAGGCGAAACATCGTTCAACGAGTTGCCTGACCACTACGCCAGAATCCTGTCCGACCCTGCCACGCTCTGCCACCGCATTCGCTATGACGCACCCTGAGGAGGTTCCATGTTTGCTGTAGAAGTCCGAGACCACATCATGATCGGCCATTCGCTGCCATCGCCCGTATTCGGCCCCGCACAGGGCATGCACGGCGCGACGTTTACGGTAGATGCGGCCTTTTTCACCGACGATATCGACGAACATGGTCTGGTCGTGGATATCGGGCTTGCAACCGAGGCCCTTGCCGAAACTCTGGCGCCGCTGCGCTACAAGAACCTGGACGAGGTGCCGGAATTCGCGGGCAAGTTCACGACCACGGAATTCTTGTGCGGCCACATTTTCAAGACCTTGGCGGAGCAAGTCCGCACAGGCAAGCTCGCCGACCAGGGGCGCGTCAAGAGGCTTCGCATCATGCTTCACGAGAGCCATATCGCCCGCGCCTGGTATGAGGCAGATGTCTGAGCCATGGGATTTTCTGCCGAATGGTTGTCCCTGCGCGAACCCGCTGACCGCGCAGCGCGCGATGGGCCGCTCGCACAGCAGGCTGCCAAGGCGGCAGGTCCAAACCCTCTTGTGGTCGATTTCGGGTGCGGGACAGGCGCAACATGGCGCGCGCTTGCACCCTATCTTCCAACTGGCGCTCGGTGGCGCTTCGTTGACAACGAACCCGCCTTGCTGGCCGAAGCGGGCCGTGTTGCCGGGGAAAATGCTGAACTTGTTGAGGCTGATCTCGGCGAGATGGACGCATTGCCTTTGGCTGGAGCGTCCCTTGTCACAGCTTCCGCTTTGCTCGATCTCATGCCAGAGGCTTGGGTGGCGGATTTGGCGCGGCGGTTGGACGTCCCGTTCTATGCGACCCTCAACTATGACGGGCGTATGTCGTGGGCTCCGGCACACGATGACGATGCCGCAGTGACCGCAGCTTTCAATCAGCATCAGCAAGGCGACAAGGGCATGGGACCAGCGCTTGGACCAAATTCGGCCGATCGGACAATTGCACTTTTCGAGGCGGCTGGTTTCATGGTCCTGAGCGCAGACAGCACTTGGTTGCTTGGGCCCGACAAGGCGCCGTTGCAGCGCGAACTGACAAATGGGATCGCGCAGGCCGCCAACGAGGCAGGCGCTCGAGAAGCCGCTTCCTGGGGCCGTCACCGTCATGCCATCGCGGATCGCACCACCTGCCATATTGGGCATATCGACATTCTGGCGTTACCAACCGGGAATTTGCAGGAGAGCACTCATGTCCTTCGTTGACGTCACGCCAAGGGTTTGGCAGCGCTTGCTGGACGTCAGGAACGGACTGGCCTGCCCGTGCTGCGGGCGCTGGACCCCTGGCGAGCAAGCAGCCCTCGAACTCTACGGTCCACTGGCACGTCGTGACATTGGGCCGGTGACCATAGGCCAGATCGGCCAGTCACTGGACGGTCGCGTGGCAACCACCTCCGGCGACGCGCGGGATGTGTCGGGACCGGACGGGTTGGCGCATCTGCACAGGATCCGCGCACTTGTCGATGGCGTCATAATTGGCGTTCGAACGGCGCTTCACGACTCACCAAGGCTGACGGTTAGGCTATGTGACGGACAAAACCCTGCACGCGTGGTGATCGATCCGCAGGGGCGGCTGCCCGATGATGCGCCCGTCTTTGCCGATGATGGCACACGAAAGTTCGTGATCCAGGGTGTCGACAGGACCCGGCCCGCGGGTGTCAACGTCATTCGGCTTGATGTACGCGACAACCAGTTCGATCCCCGACAGATCGTTGTCGCGTTGCGCCACGAGGGTTTGCAGAACCTTCTTATCGAAGGGGGCTCGATCACGATTTCCCGCTTCCTCGAGGCCGGGCTTCTTACCCGACTACAGGTGGCCGTAGCCCCGCTTCTCATTGGTGCAGGGCCCCAAGGTCTGACAATGTCTTCGCCAAGCGAGAAGCTCTCGGATGCGATCCGTCCGGATATGCGCGTGTTTTCGATTGGCTCGGATGTCGTTTTTGACTGTGGTCTCACGGCCGAGGCTGCTGCGGCCAAAGAGCCGATGCACGCAATTCAGGTGGGCGCTGTGCGTTGAACGACAGTGTGCAGGCTGCGTGCTTTGGGAGTTTTTAACTCGGTGTGCGTAGGTTGTTGCAGGACTGCAACAAGAACCAAGCGGACGCACCTGCGCTGTTCCAGTCACCAAAGCCTTTTTTGACATGGTGCTCCCAGGATCATTGCGGGCCTAAAAATTGGAATGCTTCGCACAGCATGCTTCCATAAAAAGCTTTTCCAAACTTTACACAGCGCTAGGTCCTTTCAGGCGTGGGAGCGATGCGAATTTTCACCGCATTCTCATCAAGATGCCGTAAAGACCGACACAGGAGCAGCTTTGGTTTCGACCGAGATGGGATTTTGGAATGTCATTGTTCAAGCAAATCGTGATCACGGCACTTGTGCTCGCAACGGGGTTCTGGGGTCTCGTGACCTATGTTCCCGCGTTGCTCCCCATCCTCGACCGTTACGGATTGCTTGAGCCGTTCGGGATTACGGTGCCCGAGCAGCAAGCGGCTGCGCAAAGCGGTGGCGGCAGGCCGGGAGGCGGTTCTCGAGGAGCCGCCAAGGTCATCGCTGTTGAAGTCCAGAGTGCCAACCTCTTTGACGAGATCGTCACAATCGGCGATGGGCGCGCAAGACGCAGCACCATGGTCTTGCCGGAAGTTTCGGGGCGTCTTGCGTCGATCAATGTCCAATCCGGTGGCTATGTCGAAGCCGGCAGCGTGATTGCATCGCTCGAAGATCAGATCCAGCGGATCGAAGTCGAGCGGGCGGAGTTCCTTCTGCAGGATGCACAATCGGTTGCGGATCGGGTGACTGCGCTTGGCAGCACGGTCGCTGCGATTCAACGCAGCAATGCAGAGCTCGCACTTCAAACCGCCGAGCTGGATCTCAAGGAAGCACAATTCGAACTGGAGCGACGCCAGATCATCGCGCCCTTTTCTGGCTGGGTCGGCATCATCACACATAATGTCGGCGACCAGGTTTCGCCCGCAACCGAATTGACCCAGATCGATGACCGGTCGGAAATCATCGTCGATTTTCGGGTGCCGGAGCGGTTTGTTGGCCAGATCACAGACGGCGATGCGATCAGGGCAACCCCGTTGGCACGCCCGCAGGATGAGTTGCTCGGCAAGATCACCGCGCTGGACAGCCGTGTCGATCCTGACAGCCGCACGTTGCGCGTACAGGCTTCGCTCGCCAACACCGATGACACACTGCGCGCTGGAATGGCCTTCCGCATCACTGTGGATTTCACCGGCGAGGCTTTCCCTTCGGTTGATCCATTGGCCATCCAGTGGGGCAGCGATGGGCCGTTCGTGTGGGTGGTTGCTGATGGAAAAGCCCAGAGGACATCGGTCATGATCATGCAGCGCAACAGCGACTCCGTTCTGGTCTCGGGTGGGCTCGCCGTGGGTGACCTGATCGTCACCGAAGGTGTGCAGAACCTAAGACCGGGGGCAGAGGTCGAACTTCAGGTTGGAGCCACAGCAAACCCGACGCAGGCTGCCTTGCCTGTCTCGCGCGGATAGGAGGCCACATGGCCGTCACATCTCAGTCTGTCCAGTCGTCCACCACGGCTCTGTTTGTGCGCAGACCGATCCTTGCTTTTGTCCTGTCAGCGCTGATCGTCCTTGCGGGCGTGGCAGGCTTGTTCGGCGCGGAAATCCGGGAACTTCCCGACGTCGACCGGCCCGTTATCACCGTCACGACCGATTTCTCGGGCGCATCCCCCGAAACCATCGATCGCGAGATCACCGCCCAGATCGAAGGGGCCGCCGGTCGGGTGGCAGGCGTCAAAGCGATTTCGTCGAATTCCCGATTTGGCAGAAGCCGTGTCACGATTGAATTCGGTGACGATGCCGATCTGGATGTCGCGGCCACCGACATGCGCGACGCCATCGGTCGCATTCAGAATTCACTGCCAGACGGTGCTGAAGACCCACGTATCGTGAAGGCCGACGCAAACGCGGACGCCGTGATGCGAATTGCCGTTACGTCAGATCGGCGCTCCGCACAGGAGCTGACGCAGTATGTGGAAGAGACCATTGAGGACCGCCTGATTTCGGTTCCCGGCGTGGCTGATTTGCAGATCTACGGCGACCGGGAATCCGTCTACCGCATCGATATCGACCAGATGCAGCTCGCCAGCCGGGGCCTCAGTCTTTCCGACATACGAAATACCCTCAGAAACGTCGCCTTTGACGCACCCGCCGGTTCGCTCAGCTCCAGCAGTCAAAGCATCGTGGTGCGGACAACTGCAACAGTGACCTCCGCCGCCGAATTCGAAGCACTGTCGATCCGCGATGGTGTGACGGTTGGGGATGTGGCAACCGTTACCTTGGGCCCGGCCCCCGGCGAAAGCGTCCTGCGTGCCAATGGCCAGACCGGTCTTGGGTTGGGGATCGTGCGGCAGGCGCAGAGCAACACGCTGGAAATATCGCAGTCCGTGCGGGCGGTTGTGGATGACCTTCAAACCATCCTGCCAGCAGATGTCCAGGTCTTCGTGACGAGCGACGACGCAGTCTTCATCAACGGGTCGATCCGCGAAGTACTCAACACGCTGGGCATCGCCATCGCAATCGTGATCGGCATCATTTTCCTGTTCCTCAGGGATGTCCGCGCAACGATCATTCCGGCCGTCACATTGCCCGTTGCATTGATCGGGACCCTGGCGGCGATCTATCTGGTCGGGTTTTCCATCAACATCCTGACATTGCTGGCGCTGGTTCTTGCGACGGGAATGGTTGTCGACGATGCCATCGTGGTGCTGGAAAACATCGTGCGCCGCCGCTCCGAGGGGATGGGGGCGCGGGCCGCGGCAGTTCTCGGCACGCAGCAGGTTTTCTTTGCTGTCGTCACGACAACGGCAACCCTGGCGGCCGTGTTCATCCCGCTCTCCTTCCTGCCCGGTCAGACCGGTGGCTTGTTCCGAGAGTTCGGATTCACACTGGCGATATCGGTCCTTCTGTCCTCGGTCGTTGCCCTGAGCCTCTGTCCGGTTCTGGCCAGCAAATTGCTGAAGGGACAAACAGGCAAAGAGGCTCCCCGGGGGCCAATGATCTGGCTTGGCGAACGTCTGACGGCAATCTATGCATTCACCTTGCGCTTTTGTCTTGCTGTCCCACTGCTGATCATCGTGTTGTCTGCGGGTTTCGCGACGGTTGCAGCGCTCAGTTTTGGCAATATCCGACAGGAACTGACCCCGTCCGAGGATCGATCCATCGCGCTCTTGCGTGTCTCCACCCCACAGGGCGTGTCTTTGGACTACACCGCCCGCAAAATGCGCGAGATCGAAGACCTGATCGAGCCTCTTCGCCAGTCCGGAGAGGTCACCAACGTGTTTTCAATCGCGGGAACCGGTTCTGACAACCGAGGCTTCATGGTCATGACCTTGGCAGAATGGCAGGATCGTGACCGCAGTCAGCAAGAGATCGTCGGGCAGATCAACGGGTTGCTTGGCCAGGTGATCGGTGTGCGCGCCTTCGCGATACAACCGAATTCTCTGGGCATCCGCGGCGCAGGACGGGGCCTGACGGTCGCATTGACCGGGAATAATTATGACAGGCTCGCCTCCTCGGCAGACCAGATCATCGAACGCATGGAGCAGAACCCGGCCTTTGGTCGCGTTTCGCTTGGTTACGAAACCACACAGCCGCAGCTTTTCATCGAGGTGGATCGGGACCGGGCGTCCGACCTTGGCGTCAACATCGACGGATTGGGCGAAGCGCTGCAAGCCGTTCTCGATGGGCGCACTGTTGGAACAGTCTTCATTGATGATCGCAGTTTCGAGATCAAGATGATCTCGACGGTGGACCCTGTGAACGATCCCGGTGACCTTGAGCGGATCTTCGTGCAAGCTGGCAATGGCGAAATGGTTCCGATCTCAAGCTTTGTGCGCTTGCAGGAACGCGCGGTTGCACCCGAACTGACCCGAGAGACGCAGATGCGGGCAGTCGAGATTTCTGCCAGCCTGACGCCCGCGCTTTCGCTGGGCGACGCATTTCAGGAACTTCAGAAAATTGCCTCGGACATTTTGCCCGAGGAGCAGCGTATCGTGCCGCTCGCCGAGGCGGCGACATTGTCTGAAACCTCATCCGGACTTCTGATCACCTTTGGCTTTGCCATCATGGTCGTGTTCCTGGTCTTGTCCGCGCAATTCGAAAGCTTTGTGTCAGCCCTGATCATCATGGCAACCGTGCCTCTCGGGATGGCCTGCGCGATTTTCGCCCTGATACTGACGGGCGGCAGTCTGAATGTCTACAGCCAGATCGGCTTGGTGCTCTTGGTCGGGATCATGGCCAAGAACGGTATCCTGATCGTTGAATTCGCGAACCAATTGCGGGACGAGGGGAAATCCGTGCGCGACGCCATCTACGAAGCCTCCACCATCCGCCTGCGACCAGTTATGATGACAATGACGTCGACCGTGCTTGGCGGGCTCCCATTGATTTATTCTTCGGGGGCGGGTGCAGAGGCCCGTGAGGCGCTTGGCTGGATCATCGTCGGTGGGCTCGGGATGGCGACACTATCGACGCTCTACCTCACGCCTGTGGCCTACCTGGTGCTCGCCCGACTGTCCCGCCCAAAGGCCGAAGAAGAGGCTCTTCTGGTCAAGGAACTGCAATCGGCATCAAACCCTGTACAGCCAGCAGAATAAAGGCTCGCATTCTCTCGTATGCTCGACCACCGACATCGCCGAGAACGCGTTCGGCGTAGACCAGTGACGCGTTAAGGTGACCCATTGTCTCGGGGAGACTTGATTCACAAGGGGTCGTAGCTGTGATCCATCGCGATGATCGCTGAGAATTACGTGCAGAAAACACATAACCATCATTATCAGATAAACTTGTGTACGCGGGTGGATTCACAAACGAAGTGCAAATTCTGTATCAAAACAGAGAGTTGCACGGAGTATGAAGAATGGGAACCCACTATTGTCACCTGAAACTGGAAGAACGCCGCAAACTCGCAAAGTGGCTCGAAGCCAAGATGCCGGTTTCGGAGATTGCAGATCGGTTGGGTCGCGACCCCTCCACGATCTACAGAGATATCAAGCGGAACCGCTATACTGACACCGAACTACCTGAGCTGAACGGCTACTATGCGCTGAACGCTCAGGACATGTACGAGAAGCGTCGGGCCATCCATCGCAAGATGATCGTACACCCCGAGTTAAAGGCTGCCATTGAAGATCGCCTCAAGGCCGGTTGGTCACCAGAACAGATCGCAGGCCGTATGCGGCTTGAACGCCATCCGATCTGTGTGAGTCACGAGACGATCTATCGGTTTGCCTATTCCAAGGATGGTCGCGAAGAACAGTTCTACCGTCACCTTCCGAAGCACCGTCGTCGACGCAGGCCCCGCGGCTATCGTAGGCATAACCGCACCCACATATTCGACGTTCAAAGCCTGTCCCACAGGCCTGAACGCATCTCAGAGCGCTTGGAGTTCGGCCACTGGGAATGCGATTTGATGATGTTTCGCAAGGAGCATGGAAAGGTCAACGTGACCTCCTTGGTCGAGCGCGTCAGCCGTTTTACCGTGGTGATGCGCAATGAAGATCGTCAGTCAAAACCGATCATGGAGTCGCTGATCCAAGGACTGGCTCCCCTGCCCGCCGACGCGCGCCAATCCATCACATTTGATCGCGGTACTGAATTCTCGGCCTGGCAGCGTCTCAAGGACGGGATCGGTGCCGATGCGTGGTTCTGTGATCCGCAAGCACCGTATCAAAAGGGCACCGTGGAAAACACGAACAACAGGTTGAGAAAGTACCTGCCCCGCTCGACCGAACCGACGGCGCTGACAAATCGATATTTGAAGTCGATTTGCCACCGCCTCAACACAACGCCGCGCAAATGCCTCGGCTTTCGAACACCGGCAGAAGTCTTCGAGAGCAAGATGATGGAAATTCAGAACCAACTGGAATAAAACGAGATATCCAGAACTGCACTTCACCGTGAGTTCACAGCGATTTCCTATTGTGACAGCAGCGATCGAATGAAACGTCGAGAAAACCCCTAACACGAAAAGCTGGGTGCTTCGAAAAGGTCCCTACCCCGAGGTTATCGAACTCAGATGATCTCGTCTTCATCGAACATGGGATCGCCTGCCAATTGAGACGAATGATCGCCCATTGCGTCCTCGGTCTTGTCGACAGAAAGGATTTGCGCAAGGTGGAACACCGCATCGCCTTCATTGACGATCGGCATGACCGCTCGACCGACTATGATCCCGTCGAACGGCGCGACGATTTCACTTTCGTGCTCGCCGAAGGGGTCGGAGACCATACCCAGAATCTCGCCTCTGCGCACTGCGTCACCACCCGCCTTCAAGCCTCGGAACAGGCCGCCCATCGGAGCCCGCAACCACTTGCTTGAGGGGCAAAACTGCGTTCGCGCAGTTGCAGATGCGACGCCTCGGCCGGATATCATCCCGACCGACTTGAGAACCCGGAGGATACCGACCTGCCCGACCCGGACGGAAACCTCGTCGAAACGCAGACCTTCCCCGGCTTCGTACAGCAGAACGCTGGTGCCATGGTCCTTTGCGGCCTGCCTCAGAGACCCATGGCGAATGGGGGATTCCATGATGATCGGCGCCCCGAACGCATCTGCCAATTCGCGCATTTTCGCATCTTTGGGCGAGACGCGCACTTGCGGATAATTGAAGCGATGGATCGCCGCGGAGTGCAAATCAATTCCGATTTCCGCACGCGAGACGATCTCGGTCAGGAACAGGTTTGCAAGGCGCGCGGCCAAAGAGCCGCCTTCGCTCCCCGGGAAGGAACGATTGAGGTCCCGGCGGTCGGGAAGGTAGCGGGATTTATTGATGAACCCGAATGAATTCACGATGGGCACCACGATCAGCGTGCCGCGTAGACCGCGTATCGCAGCAGACTTGAGAAGGCGTCGGACGATCTCGATCCCGATGACTTCATCGCCGTGAACACCCGCACTGACAAAGACAGTGGGGCCGTCGGCCTTGCCGTGGATCACATGCGCCGACATTGTTACCGGCGTGTGATCCGACAATGAACTGACGGGCAGATCCACGGTCCGCCGCGTGTTGGGTGCAATCAACTCACCACCGATCTCGAAATTGGCACGCTTTGACATCCGCCCTCGCCTCTCGTCTAGTTTTCTGGTTTCGCATGCTTTGCGGGAAACTCGACCATCTTCGCAGCGATGTCGAGACCGGTTGCCTTTTCGACAGCTTGCAACTCGTGGGAGGGAGTCTCCTCCACCTTGCTGCGCACGGCTCGTACGATGCGGATTGTCTGTTGGACGTTACTCAGAACTGATCCAGCAGCCATCGGAGTTGTCAGGGAGATTTGCCCCATGCGGAACTTTGCCGATGACCGGAATCGTCGTTGGACATTTGGAACCCGAAACCGGCAGAAGACCCGGTAATCCCCCCGTTTTTACGGGGGCTTGGTCGTAGAATTTACGCGACCATTTTCAGTTTTTGGGCGGGCGTCATTCCGCCGTTGCCCATGTTTGGGCGTTCGTTGTTGTAAGACCAGAGCCATTCGGTGGCAATCTGCTGTACCTCCTCGATGCTTTCGAAGATGTAGAGGTTCAGCCATTCATGCCGGACCGTCCGGTTGTAGCGTTCGACATATGCGTTCTGCTGCGGTTTGCCGGGCTGAATGTAGGTCAGGGCTATGCCCTGGTTTTCAGCCCATTCCATAAGGGTGCCGCTGACGTATTCCGGGCCATTGTCGACTCGAATTGTTCCCGGGGCACCACGCCATTCGATAATCTGGTTCAGGGCTCGAACTACCCGTTCCGCAGGCAATGAAAAGTCGATCTCAATGCCCAGTCCCTCGCGGTTGAAGTCGTCCAGAACGTTCAGCAGGCGGAATTGCCGTCCATCCCCCAGCCTGTCGGCCATAAAGTCCATCGACCAGACCTCATTCGGGGGCCGAAGCGTAAAGCAATCGATCCGGGGGATCGATTGTAGCGAAGGCGGCACGACCAGTTCATCGGGCTTTTCCCGCTTCAGACGCTTGCGCGGCTTGATCCGCAGGTTCAGCTCCAGCTCACGGTATATCCGGTAGACGCGCTTGTGATTCCAGCCATGGCCTTGGACGTTGCGCAGATACAAAAAGCACAGGCCGAAGCCCCAAGTCTTCTTCGCCGTCGTCAGCCCGAGGAGCAAATCAGCGATCTGCTCATTCTCGTCATCCAGCTTCGGGCTGTACCGGTAGCATGTCTCACTGACATCGAATGCCCGGCATGCCAGCGCAATGCTGACGCCCTTCATCGCCACCGCTTTCACGGCCAACTCTCGGCGTTGAGCTGGCCGGATCATTTTTTTCCGAGCGCTTCCTTCAGCAGGTCGTTCTGCATGCTGACGTCAGCGAACATGCGCTTCAGCCGCCGATTCTCCTCGGCAATAGCCTTCATCTCGCTGATCAGGCTGGCATCCATGCCGCCATACTTCGCGCGCCACTTGTAGACCGTGGCGCTGCTCATGCCGTGTTCCCGGCACAGCTCGGAAACGGGCGCGCCATTCTCCATCTGCCGCAAGATACCCATGATTTGGGCTTCTGTGAAACGTGTCTTCTTCATCGGAATCTCCTCAGTCATCCTGCCGAGAAAATTCTACTTCCGCATCCCTCTAAGATCGGGGGGGATTACCACCCCTCGCTGAACTTGTTGCTGCCCGGCGGCGTTCGTCTCTCGAAGTCGAGGCTGAACAGACGGGAGTGAACAATGTGGAACGACCTCTCAACGACGATCCTTGTCGGGGCCTTCCTCGCGGCAAGCGTTGTCATCTTCTTCTCCGGTCTGAGAATGACGGGCCTCGCCGACCGGCTGGCAGACCGCACCGGACTTGGCGAGGCGATCATCGGGACAATTCTGCTGGGCGCTGCCACCTCGTTCAGTGGCATCATTGTCTCGATTACGGCCGCGCTCGATGGCCGGGCATCGCTTGCTTTGTCGAACAGCGTGGGCGGCATCGCGGCTCAAACGCTGTTCCTGACCTTCGCCGACATGTTCTATCGCAAGATCAATCTCGAACACGCCGCCGCCGATCTCGGGAATGTCTTTCAGGGCATCGTGCTGATGGTTTTGCTCACACTGCCGTTCCTCGCATTTTCCGCGCCTGAGGTCACGATTTGGTTGGTCCATCCAATTTCTTTTGCCATCCCGCTCGTGTTCGCGGGTGGATTGATTGGCGCACGGGCCGTCAAGAAAGAGCCGATGTGGGAACCGATCGACACCGACGAAACGAAACCCGACCAGCCGGAAGAGGAAGAAGCCGAGAGCCGCACGCAGAGCACAGGGCGTCTATTTTTGATGTTCGGAGGCCTCATGCTTCTCATGGGCATCGCAGGATTCGGGATCGCGAAAATTGCCGCAGAACTCGCTGACAGGACGGGTATTTCGGACACGATGGTGGGCACACTTGGCACCGCACTTGTGACATCCATGCCAGAACTGGTGACAACGATTGCAGCCGTACGCCGTGGCGCATTGCAGCTCGCAGTTGGGGGTATCATCGGCGGCAACACCTTCGATACTTTGTTCCTGACAGCCTCTGACATCGCTTACCGCGATGGCTCGCTCTATCATGCGGTAGGCAGCACGGACTATTACTGGATCTCTACGGCGATGCTGATGACCGGTATCATGATCGGCGGCATGATCCTCAGACAAAGGCAGGGTCCCGCCCGGATCGGCATGGAAAGCATCCTCCTGATGGCGATCTACGCCGGAGCAGTTGTTGTACAGTTCCTTTCTGGAACCTGAGGATCTGAGGATGCAGGTTCACGTCGATCCGGGGCGGTCGAAAACCCGCTACACGTAAAAGTCCAACTCTTCCTGTGCTTTGAGCAGATCGCGCATCTTGATCGGATCGTCGCCAAAGAAAAACACCAAGCCCCAATGCGTACCGAAGGCAGACCGATCCGGCACCGTTTCCTGCGTGGGTGACAGCAGCTCGTGGAAGTCAAAATACGGGTGTTCCGCAGTTTCCTTCGGCATCTCGAGAGTGCTGACGACACGACGGCGCGGGTAGACGCCAAAGCAGCCGGCATAGCCCTTTGCGTCTTCGACCTCGCGCGGGAAAAAGGCATCCACCTCTTCCTTGGTGCTCTTGGGATCAAACACCAGGATATTGGCCTGGTAGGCGTTGAAGCCGTAAGCACGTTCGATCAATTCAAAAGCCTTGAAACCCGGCGGGCGATAGGCAACCTCACCAAAGTACATCTCGCCGTCGGACGTCACGAAATATTCCGGGTGGATCTGACCGAACTTGATGTCGAAGGTCTTGATCAGTTTCTCGATCTGCTTGGTGATCGCATCGCGCCAGCTTTCCAGTTCCCGTGTCGCAGGCACGAACACGGAATAGCCAAGCGTGACATATTCCGAGATGTTGAGGAACTTGATCTCGCCGTCGTGGACCCAGGCTTCAACCGCGAACTCCCAGCCATCAAGATGGCTTTCCATCAACAGCGGATATTCCTCGTCCGGGATCTTGTCGATGTCTTCGATATCCCGGATCATGCGGTGTCCGAGGCATCCAGCCTTGTCGAACGCCTTGACATGGATCGGATCGTCGGGGTCGCCATCGAGCTTCAGCAGCGTCTGGTTCACGCGCTTCATGAAACGGACGATATCGTCTTTCTCGTAGGCTTCCTCAAAGATACCGACACGGATCCCGCCCAACTGGGCGCGACGTTTCATCAAGGCCTTATCGCGAAACAGCACGGATTGCCCGTACATGCGGGGCTGATCCATGAGAACCGAGTTGATGGCACCGGCCCATTCGACCGTTTCTTCGAAAAGCGGAATGGCCACATCGACGCCTTCCTCCTTGAGCCTTTGGGCAATTTCGATCGAGCGATCGTTTAGTCGCGCAAAATCCCACTGGATGAAGGGGATCTTGTTTGCTTCGCAAAAGTCAGCGGCCCAGTCGGGGGCGACCACGATATAGCGACGGTCAAATGCCTGGGCGGCCTTGATGGCGTTGACGCTCCAGCCGAGCAAGGCGACATAGCCCTTGTTCGGGTCTTTGGGCGTTTCTGTTCCCTTGACCGAATCCAAAGTCGGATCGGTCCAGTTCGAGACGTCTCTGGCGAGAGGGGCTTCTGATGATTTCGAGATAGCGCGGTCTCCTTTGTCATATACGCAACATGCCGAGGATCCAGTCAGACACCCACATGTTCTATCATTTAGTTAACGTATCTCATTATTTAGTTAGTCTATCTAATTATATAGAGGTATGCTCAATACTTCAAACACACCTATGGGCAGTCGTAAGCGTTCCCAGCTTCATCATGATGAATGCAAAAATCGCGTACTTGTTCATATTTTTCCGAAAATAGGCTTGGCATGATGATTTTTCAGCTTCATATGTTTGACCGCGACGTATAGAAGGCAGTTCCCTGATTGGTTCGATCATAAAACTAAAATTGGTCAGATTCAGGATGTGAAGGGCCGCTGCCAGACGAGGTGAGGTATTCACTTGAAGAACGGCGCTGATTGGATCCTGAGACCCATGATAGACCCTGCCATGTGTCATCGGATGACAGCGATTCGTAGCCGATTTGACGACTTCAGCCCGTTCAGGAGTTGCCAAGCCCTCACCAATGAGGTGTAACGTCGCTCCAAAGGCTTGCGAGAACGCAGCCTGCAACTTGCTCATGCGATCTCCAGCACGATGGATTGATCGGCACAAAAAGATTTTGGGAGCCTTTCCGGCATGTACGTTTTTTCCAATCCGGTTGGGGCCGGTTCGCTTTGGTTTCACAATCTGGCCACGGCAGATGGAACACCGGTCGGCTATGATCCCCAAGCGCGGGCGTTCATTCCGACTTTGCAGTTCTGCGCCAACCGGGAGCTCCTGGGGTGCAACTGGATTGCACCAGAGCCAGGAGCGCTATGCCGATCCTGTGCAATGACAACGATTTCACCGGACACCTCCATTCCCAACGCTCTGTCCAACTGGGCGCAGACCGAGGCTGCGAAGCGGTGGGCACTCGACAATCTGGGTCGCTGGCACTGGTTCCGCCCCGAGGACCCGGGAACGCCTCCAGTCTTTCACATGCTCGCCGACGGACCGACGCCTGTCGCCATGGGACATGTAAACGGCGTGGTCACCATCAGCGTGGCCGAAGCGGATCCGGTCCTCAGCACAACGCGTCGTGAGGCGCTTGAGGAACCTTACCGAACCATGATCGGTCACATGCGCCACGAAATCGCGCATATGCTCTGGTGGCGCCTCAGTCTGCGGACCGATTTCCTCGAGGCATTTCGGGCCGTGTTCGGCGATGAACGCGAGGATTATTCAGCCGCGCTGCAACGTCACTACAGCAATGGCCCACCCGAGGACTGGAACCAGAATTACCTGACAACCTATGCGTCGGCGCACCCGCACGAAGACTGGGCGGAGACGGCCGCGCATCTGTTGCACCTGACCGATATCACCGACAGCGCCGTATCGGCAGGCTTCTCGTTGGCGGCCTTGCCCTATCCGGACTGGGATCCCTACTCGGAACCTGACGCCATATCCTTGATCCAGGTCGCGATTTCAGTTGTTACCGGGGTCAACCACATCAATCGCTCCATGGGACTGGCGGACGTCTATCCATTCATGATTTCCCATGCAGCCCAGAAAAAACTGGCCTTTGTGCATGAATGGCTGCGCAGAGGGGCACAAGGCAGGTAGACGGTTTTTTCCCTAATAGGTGACCAAATCCGGTTCTGTCAGACCCCCTCTTCGGGCCATTATGTGAGGTGCACACAATGCCCGAGGAGGGGAGATGGAGTGCTGCGAATACCGCTGACTGCCTGATCTCTGCTCGGTTTCGGTGAATGTTTTTCACAGGCTAGACGTGTTTTTAGCCGTGTTGGCATCCCAGCCAGACGGCCATTGGGATGATTGCCATTGAATGGCTCCAGAGCCCCTGCGTCTCCGTGCATCTACACTTTGGGTTTCCCAGGTCGACCAGCCGGGGAAACCGCACCCGACACCTGTGCTGCTGCGTCCTGTTCGAGCCCGTTTTGCGAAGGACAAAAGCAATGCGACCAGCAGATCTGGAATGATCGTTCCGAATATGCCTAACTGTGGTCAGGATGCCCGCCAGACGAGGCACGCACACAGAGAGGTCACCCATGGTCAGAATGACATTTTCCACGGCCGCAATGGCGCTTGGCACAACCCTGCTTTGCGCCCTGCCCGTTGCCGCTGAAACCTTCCGTTGGGCCGGTACAACCGATCCGCAGACAATGGATCCGCATGCGGTCAACGCCGCGCCGGTCCTGTCCTTTCTCAACAATGTCTACGAAGGCCTCGTACGGCGTGGCCCCGAGATGGGTATCGAGCCGTCCCTCGCAACATCCTGGGAGGCGCTGCCGGATGGCGCGGGCTGGCGCTTTACCCTGCGTGAAGGTGTGACTTTCCATGACGGAGCGGCATTTAACGCAGACGACGTTATCTTTTCCTATGAGCGCGCAATCTCAGAGCCGTCGGACGTCAAATCCTGGTTTGCCTCGATCACCGAGGTGGTCCGCGTCGATGATTTCACAGTGGATTTCCTGACATCCGCGCCAAACCCGCTTTTCCCCGGCTCGATTGCCAACTTCATGATCCTCGATGCGGATTGGGCCACGACAAACAGCGCCGATCTGCCTGCACGCGATGCCGAAAACCATGCGACGCGGAATGCCAATGGCACCGGTCCCTTTGTGCTGTCCTCGCGCGATCCGGGGATCGAGACCCGTCTGACCCCGCATGCAGGTTGGTGGGACAGCGCGCAGCACAACGTGACCGAGGCCGTCTTTACGCCGATCGGCAACCCGGCCACCGGCCTCGCGGCACTTCTGTCCGGCGAGATCGATTTCATCTCGCCGATCCCGTTGCAGGACGTCGAACAGGTCGAAAGCCGCGACGGGTTCAAGGTGCTCGCGGGTCTTGAGACAAGGGTGATCATGCTCGGTTTCGGGCATGACCATGACACGCTCAAATATTCGGATGAGACCAATGACACCAACCCGTTCCTCGATCCGCGCGTGCGCCTTGCCGTGGCTCAAGCCATCGAGGTGGATACGATCGACCGGGTGATCATGCGCGGTGCCGCTGAACCGGCCAGCCAGCTTTTGCCTGCGGGCCTGTCTGGCTTTTCGGACGAACATGCAGACCGTCCGGATTTTGATGCGGAAGCCGCAAAGGCCCTTCTGGCTGAAGCGGGATATGCGGATGGGTTTTCCTTTGGCCTGATGTGCACCAATGACCGCTACATCAACGACGAGGCTGTGTGCCGGGCAGTTGCCTCCATGCTGGCCCGCATCGGGGTAACGGCGAATGTCAACGCCATGCCTGTGCGTGGCTATTGGGACGAACTGCGTGCTGACAATTTCGACATGTATCTGCTGGGCTGGTCGCCGGGCACGTTTGACGCCGAGCACCCGATCCGCTTTCTTGCGCATACGCCGACAGAGCGGCTGGGCACATGGAACTTCGGTGGCTATTCTAGCGCCAGGATCGACGAACTGCTTGAGCCCATCCAGCAGGAAATCGACGAGGCCGCACGTCAGGCCATGATCGATGAAGTGGCAGGCATCCTGCAACAGGATGTCGCCTATGTGCCGCTTTACACCGAGCCACTGATCTGGGCGATGAAGGACAGCATCGACGTGGTGCAGCGCCCCGACAACTTCTTCATGCTGCGCTGGGTTTCGGTGAACTGAGGCGACAGGAGGCAAGGTGATGGTCGGGTATGTCTTGAAGCGGCTGGTTCAGTCCGTCTTCGTGATGCTGGCCGTCGCCTTCCTTGCCTTTTCCCTGTTCACCTTTGTCGGCGACCCGATCAGCCAGATGACTGGGGTCGAGACATCGCTGGAAGATCAGGCCCGGCTCAGCAAGGAACTGGGCCTGAACGATCCGTTCTTCGTGCAGTTCATCCGCTTTATCGGTGACATGCTGCGCGGTGATTTTGGCTATTCCTTTCGTACGCGTGAACCTATCGGAGAGATGCTGCTCACCCGCCTGCCCGCCACGCTGGAGCTGGGCACTGTCGCTCTCGTGATCTCGCTGATCGCGGGCATTCCTGCCGGCATCTACACGGCGCTGCGTCCACGTGGCTTGGTCAGCCAAACGATCCTGATCAGCACTCTGATCGGGGTGTCGATCCCGACCTTCGTCATCGGCATCCTGCTCATCTTCCTCTTTGGCGTGCAATTGGGCTGGCTGCCCACTTTCGGGCGCAGCGGCACAGTCGAGATCGGCTGGTGGCGCTCATCGCTCTTTACCGCGGAGGGCTGGCGCTCACTCGTGCTGCCTGCGCTGACGCTGGGCCTGTTCCAACTCACGCTGACGATGCGGCTGGTGCGTGCGCAGATGATGGAGGTGATGCGCACGGACCACATCCGCTTTGCCATCGCGCGGGGCGTGCCGTGGCAGAGCATCCGTTACCGCCATGCATTATCCAACACGATGATCCCGGTCATCACCATCATCGGGCTGCAATTCGGCGGCGTGATCGCCTTTTCCATCGTCACCGAAAGCGTTTTTCAATGGCCCGGCATGGGTTTGCTGTTTCTGGAATCGATCCGCTTTGTCGATATTCCGGTGATGAGCGTCTACCTCGTGGTCATCGCCTTCTTCTTTGTCCTGATCAACCTGCTGGTCGATCTGCTCTACGTGGTGATCGACCCCCGCCTCCGCGTGAGGGAGAGCGCATGATGCTCGCCCGCCTAAAGCGTTCCGAAGGGATATGGCTGTTCTCGCGAAGCCCAGCCGCACTCCTTGCTGCCATCGTGACTTTGGTGATCGTTCTCGGTGCCTTGCTCGCACCATGGATTGCGCCCACGAACCCCTATGATCTTGCCTCGTTCTCGCTGATCGACGGTTTGCTGCCGCCCGTCTGGGAGGCAGGTGGAGACGCGCGCTTCGTGCTGGGCACCGACGATCAGGGCCGCGATATGTTGTCGTCGATCCTCTATGGTGCCCGGCTATCCCTGTCGATTGCGGCGATGGCCATGGCGGTGGCTTTGGTGCTGGGTGTCGGGCTGGGACTGGCCGCAGGCTATTTCGGCGGGCGGTTCGATGCGATCGTCATGCGGATCGCAGATGTGCAGCTTGCGCTGCCTGCCATCCTGACCGCTCTTTTGATCGACGGTATTTCGCGCGGGATACTGCCCCGCGATCTGCATGACGATCTGCGCATCGCTGTGATCACTCTGGCCATCGCGCTGTCGCTTTGGGTCAATTTCGCCCGAACCGCGCGGGCCTCGGTCTTTGTCGAACGCAACAAGGATTACGTGCAGGCGGCAATCATGATGGGCCAACATCCGCTGCGCATCATGCTGCGGCATATCCTGCCCAATATCGTTGGCCCCCTGCTGGTGATTGCCACGGTGGACCTTGCCTCGGCGATCCTGCTGGAGGCGACCTTGTCCTTTCTTGGCGTAGGCCTGCCTGCGGATTCACCCTCGCTCGGCACATTGATCCGCATCGGGATGCAGTACCTGCTTTCGGGCGAGTGGTGGATCCTCTGGATACCGACGCTGTTCCTCGTGGTGCTTGTCGTGGCCATCAACCTGCTGGGTGATTTCCTGCGCAACCTTTTCAACCCGAGCCTGCGCTGATGTTGAAGGTCGAGGGTCTTTGCGTGCAGTTTAAGCACCGGGGTGGCGCATCGCTTGCGGTCGAGAATGTGTCGCTCGATGTCGCACAGGGCGAAATTCACGGGCTTGTGGGTGAATCCGGTGCTGGCAAATCCACCATCGGAGCCGCCATCATGGGCCTGTTGCCCGCCGCCGGAGAGATTGCCGCGGGCACGCTGATGCTGGGTGACACCGACCTGCGGCGCCTGAGCCCGGTCGAAGCGCATCGCCTGCGCGGCAAGCGGATCTCCATGATCTTTCAGGATCCGCAAACCAGTCTCAACCCGCTGATGACCATCGAGGCGCAGTTGATCGAAACGATCCTTGCGCATGAGGACATCTCCACGGATGCAGCGCGCAGGCGGGCAATTGATCTACTGGAAGAGATCGGCATTGCAAATGCCGAAACGCGCATCCGGGCCTACCCGCATCAATTCTCGGGCGGGATGCGGCAGCGGGTGGTGATCGCGCTGGCGCTCTGTACCAATCCCGAACTGATCATCGCGGATGAACCGACAACCGCGCTTGATGTTGCGGTCCAGGCGCAGGTGCTGGATTTGATCCGGCGCTTGGCCAGAACGCGCGGTGTGGGGTTTATCCTCATAACCCACGACATCGGTGTGATTGCACAGGTGTCGGACCGCGTTACGGTGCTGCGCGGTGGCAAGGTGATGGAGCAAGGCGAAACCGCCCGCGTGCTCGGTCAGCCCGAACACGCCTATACCACCGCGCTGATGGCTGCCGTACCCCCTCTGGGGCGACGGCTCGACCGGTTTCGCCTGCCGCGTGTCGCGGGTGAGGCGGAGATTGCCACACAGGTGGACCTGGCCCGCGAGGCCGAGGATTGGCTGATGGCTGGCACGGGCACAGGACCTGGACCCGCGCTTGATATATCCGGGATCACGGTGCGGTTCCGCGGCGAGCGGCGTGGCCTCTTCGGTGCGCGCGAGGATTTCACGGCGCTTGAAGATGTCTCGCTGTCGGTGCGCCCCGGCACGGTCATGGGGCTGGTGGGGGAAAGCGGATCCGGAAAATCAACGCTGGCCAAGGTCATCGCAGCGCTTGTGCAGCCTGTCAAAGGCGACATGCGTCTGGATGGTGCGCGCCTGCCGCCAATGCGGTCACGGGCGCGCTCTGATCCGTCGCGGCGGATGGTCCAGATGGTGTTCCAGGATCCCTATTCCAGCCTCAATTCCCGCCACCGCGTGATCGACATCCTGTCCGAGCCGCTCTGGCTCTACGGTCTTGAACGCGACGCCGCGCGGCGTGACCGTCTGGCGCGGGCGATGCTGGGCTTGGTCGGGCTGATGCCCGAGGCGGCAGACCGCTACCCGCACCAGTTCTCGGGCGGTCAGCGGCAGCGTATCGCCGTGGCGCGCGCGCTTCTGTCCCGCCCCGGACTGCTGCTTTGTGACGAGCCGACAAGCGCGCTGGATGTGTCGATCCAGGCGCAGATCCTGAACCTGCTCAAGGACATGCAGGCGCGGTTCGGCCTGACCACCTTGTTCATCAGCCACAACCTTGCCGTGGTGCGCCAGATGTCGGACGATATCGCGGTGCTCAAGGATGGCCGGCTGGTAGAAACCGGCCTGTCGGAGGCCTTCTTTGCCGCGCCGACCGCGTCCTACTCGCGTGATCTGCTGGCCCAGACACCAACCGTGCGCTTTGACGGTGAGACATCCCCCGCGACGCGGGCAAAACACTCGATCCGACGCGAATGAGACCATGAGCGCCCAAACCCCATCACCCCGACCACGCGGCAGGCCAAGGAATGTGGCGCCGGAACAGGCGCTGGAGGCCGCGATGCGTGTGTTCTGGGCAGAGGGCTACGACGCCGCGTCCATTGACCAGCTTTGCCGCGAGACGCACATGCCGCGGTCCAGCCTGTACCAAATGTATGGGGACAAGGAGGGGTTGTTTCTGGCCGTCATTGCCCATTACGTGAAAACGCACCTTGCGCCCCTTACCGATGCCTTGGGTCCATGCGGGACGCTCAAAGCCGATCTCTCCAATTTCTTCAACGAAGTTGTGGCACTCGCCACGCGCGACAGCCGCACCCCCGGCTGCCTGATTTCCTGCGTGCTGGCCGAGGTTGCAGGCGCGAATGACGTTTTTCGGCAGGAGCTAGACCGCCGCTTCTCGGCGCTGGAAAACAAGATTGCGCAGCGCCTCGCTCATGAGGACGCCGCACAGCCGAACTCTGAAACTCAGGCACTGGCCGGCATGCTGGCAGCTGTCGCGCGCGGCATCATGCTGCGCGCACGCTCGGGGGCCCGACGTGCGGACCTGCACGCGGTTGCGGTGATTGCTGTCAAACGCGCCGTATAAGCGTCGATTGGACATCGATCCCAAAACCGGGCAGCAATTATACCGGTTTTCCGATCCCGCGGGAAATCCGGACGTTCAAAATCATGAAGCGGAAAATTCAAAAAACGCATCCGGATTGGGCGCACACGGGCAATCCGCACGTCACGGGTCGACGTGATCTCCCAAAATGTCCTCGTTTTTCGTTAGGGTCAGCGACGTTGGCATGCCAAGCCAGACCTCTCACTGCTTTACGCGCGCTCACACACACGAGACCCAGGCAAGACCTCTGACGCGGGGTCTTGCCTGATACGAATACGCGGCGCGTCCTTGGCCCCGGCAAAGATGGAGCCGGTCAAAGCTGTGCATGGCGCGGCAGCTCCGAAAGACTGCAGGATCGTTGACCGATACGCAGCCCACGCATAACACTTTTAATACTACGTCTCGACGTCGATTCTTTGAACCCCAAGTGTGTCACAGCGCATGCCAAAGCGAAAATTCCGCACCCGCACCGCATGATATAACGAATTTCAGGAAAGCCCCATGTTGATCTCCGAAGAGATTATTGCGCGCTATTATGTTGGCTATTACAACAGAGCCCCCGATCCCGAAGGCTTCGCATTCTGGGTCTCGAATTTCGAAGCTGGCGTCTCGACGCTCCAGATCGCCAATTTCTTTGCCGACCAGGACGAGACCCGCGCACTTTATCCCTATTTCGCGGACCCGGACAGCGGGACACCGGCGCAGTTCATCACATCCGTCTATCAAAACCTGTTCAATCGCGAACCGGACGCAGAGGGTCTGGAGTTCTGGGTCACCGCGCTGACCAGCGGTGGTGTGGATACCGGACAGATGATTGAAGCGATCATCGAAGGGGCGAGAACCAATCCCGATTTGGCCGTGGTCCAGAACAAGGTGGCAAGCGCGCTTTATTGGGAGGATCAGGCCAATAACCTGCCTGATTTTTCCTACGACGCAGGCGCCGCGCAATCGGCGAATTCCGCGCTGTCCGTGGTGACATCCGATCCCGCATCCATCCTTACGTCGCAAACGCAGTCAAACCTGTATTTTGCGACCTTGAACGAAGACAAGGGCGATCCCGGTGCGGGTCTGACCACTGACGGCTCCACGGATGACAAGCTCGGCATTGCGGGACCGGAGGCGAGTTCTTCGGGAGATTTGTCCATCTCCACGTTCGAGGCTGGCGTTGTGCTGAACCTTTCAGCCTTCCAAAGCGATGCGCGCTTTGCCGGCATTGACGGGTCGGGACAGACGGTTGTCGTGATCGATACCGGGATCGACCTCAACCATCCTGCATTCGGGCCCGACACGGATGGCAACGGGATTTCCGATCGCATCATCTTCAGCCGCGATTTTACGGATGAACGGGATGGCACCGCGAACGATGAAGAAGGGCATGGCACCAACGTCGCGTCCATTGTTGCCTCCTCTGCGTCTGCATTCCCCGGCGTCGCACCCGGTGCCAATATCGTCGCCCTGCAAGCGCTCGACAGAACCGGTTTTGGCACCAGCCTGTGGATCGAGGAAGCCTTGCAGTGGGTCGTGCAACATGCCGAAGCCCTGAACATTGTCGCGGTAAACATGTCGCTGGGGGATTCCTCCAATGGCAACTTTATCCAAACCGACCCGATCTATGGCGACGAGTTGAGTGCGCTGGCCAACCAGCTCGGCGTGACAACCATTGTCGCTGCCGGCAACGCCTATGCGGAGTTTCAGGTTGAAGGGGCCAGCTCGCTGTCTCGCGATCCCAACACGATCGCAATAGGCGCGATCGGAGGGACGTCCGCCACACTCGACGACGTGACGTTCTTTTCGCAGCGCTCGTCTGTGATACCGACGATTTTTGCACCCGGTGCGGAGATCAACGGTGCAGCTCCCGGCGGTGGGACCGCGGCGTCGTCCGGCACCAGCCAGGCCGCGCCGCATGTGGCAGGCATGGTGGCACTGGCCCAACAACTTGCCCAGCAAGAACTTGGCAGATCCTTGAGCCCAAGCGAGATCGCAAGCCTGCTGATCCAAACCGGTGATCGGTTTGTTGATGATGAAACCCCCGACGACCGCGTTATCAACACGAACAATACCTATGTGCGCGCCGACATGTTCGATTTGGGAGAGGCGATCCTGGCACTTTCCGGTGCAGCTCCCGGCGGCGGCGGCGGGTCCACACCACCACCCGCCGGCAATGACATTCCCGGCACGATTTCCACGGACGCGACCGTGGTGGTCGGCACGCCGGTGAGCAGCCAAATCGATTTCGCCAGTGATGAAGATTACTTCGCAGTCACTTTGACCCCCGGCGATTATGAAATTTCGCTCAAAGGGGCCGCCTCGGGTGGTGGGACCTTGAGCGATCCATACCTCACGCTTCTGAACGGATCGGGTACCTTCATTGCACAAAACGACGATGGCGGCACCGGGTTGGACTCTCTGATCGAATTTACAGTCAGCACCGGTGGCACCTATTTTATCAACGCAAGCGCGTTCGGCTCTGCAACGGGGACTTACTCGCTCGAGGTGGTGCAGACAGGACAGGGCAATACCGGCGAGATCGGTGATACGTTCAGCACCGCAGGGCGTCTCAATGTCGGCTCCAGTGTGACAAGCGCGCTTGAATTTGGCGCTGACCGCGACTGGTTCGCAATCGATCTGATCGCAGGTCAAACCTACACCTTCGATCTGATCGGGGATACCCTGTCCGACCCATATCTCTACCTTTACAACAACAGCGGTGCGGTTGTGGCGGCTGATGATGATGGGGGTGAGGGGTTCAACTCCAGTCTGACATTCACCGCGGCCCGAACCGGTACGTTCTATCTGTCGGCGGAAGCGTTTCTCTCGAGCCAAACCGGCACATATACCCTGTTGGCCTCCGGGCAGAACGCAAACCGCGATGACTTCTCTGCCAACCCGGACACATCCGGCTTTATCGATGCAGTTGCAGGGCAGGTCGTTGGATCGCTTGAAATCGCGGGCGACCGGGACTGGTTCCGGGTCGATCTCGAGGCAGGCAGCGCCTATGATTTCGGGCTTGAGGGCAGTGGTTCGGGGACGTCTTTGCGCGATCCCTATCTCTATCTCTATGACAGCCAGGGCAATCTTGTGGCCTCGAATGATGACGGTGGTGACGGTCTGAATTCGCTGCTCAGCTATTCTGCAATCAGCACCCAAACCTATTATCTGGAGGCGGCCGCCTTTGGCGATGCGAGTTCCGGAGACTACGCACTGAGCGCTGTCCGCACCAGTGGCAGTGGAAACACGGGCGTGGATGTCCCGGGCAATCCAACGAGCACGGTCAATATCGCTCCGGGACAAACCATCATCGGCACAATCGATGCACCTGGGGACACGGACTGGTACGGGGTCAACGTCGTTGCGGGTCAGACCTACCAATTCGGCCTGACACCGAGCGGCGCCAATCCGATTGCAGACCCTTACCTGACCTTGTGGGATGGGCAGGGCAATTTCATCACGCTGAACGACGATTTTGACGGGTTGAACTCCGTCATCGAATTTACCGCATTCCAGACAGGGCGGGTCTTTATCGCAGCGGAAGTCTTTGATTTGTCGGCGGATACAGGGACCTATGCGCTCAGCCTGACAACGCCCTTCAGCGCGCCGCTGGACGTGGCGGGCGATCCGTCGACCACAGCCACATTGTCCGAAGGCCAGATCATCCAAGGCATCACTGATGAGCCGGGTGACCTTGACTGGTACGCCGTCGACCTAACTGCAGGGGTCTTCTATCAGTTCGCTCTCGTGCGTGGCGAAACCAACCCGATCGATGACCCGTTCCTCGTGCTTTATGATGCAAATGGAGAGGTGCTGGCTTTCGATGACGATTCAGCCGGGGATCGTGAAGCGCTGATCCAGTTCACCGCAATCACCTCTGATCGGGCCTATATCTCGGCGGAAGCTTACGATCTGGACACCGACAGCGGCACCTACATCATTGCGATGGACAGCTCCGCCGCCACGATCACCGGTGTGTCGGCATTTGGAGACTTTGAACATTTCGGCTAAGATGCCGGGTCTGGGCAGGGTGCCCTTTTCCATGGCACTGCCCTGCTGTGACATTTGAAATCGAGGTGCCGCCCGTCCTGCTGCGGCACCGCAATGCGGAGCTGCCAGTGACACAGAGCCCAAAATCAGCCGCCGACACGGGGGAAGTGCGCGCCGCAGGCGCGTCCTTGCGCTGGACCCGGGTGGCTGGGACGGTCGAGTATGAACTGAGTTATGACGCGCCAAGCGCCTGTTACAGCCCCGGCGAGCTGCAGCACGCGATCACTGTCTCGAATGGGCTTACAACACTCGCAATCGAGGCAGATGTCGCGTTCAGGGATGGCATCTGCGCACAAACGATCACGAGCCTGGTGTTTCAAGGCGCCGCACGTGACATCCATGGCCCATTTGCAGTTTTTGCCACTGTGAGCGACGGGCGGAGCGGTCGGCAAATCACATTGACGGCGGCGGACTGAGGTTATCTCCTCATTGTGGCGTGCGGAACTATCGTTTCACATATGGCCAGATCGGCTGATGTGCAGAGGTCAGCGGTGGGCCACGCCGCATATAGCGAGACAGCAAGTCGCTTGTCGATTGCGATACTGATCTTCCCGCCGAAGGGGGCCCGCTATGTGAAGTGATGGCCGCGAAACAGAACCACCTTGGCCTGACCGTCCGGAATGATTACCTGTTGGTCAACGGAGGCTCCCATGCAGAAATTCTCGCTTCTCGACCTGTCGCCCATTCCTGAAGGCAAGACTGCCGCCGATGCTCTGGCCGCGACCGTCGAGCTCGCTCGAGCTGCGGAACGCTTCGGGTATCACCGCTACTGGTTGGCCGAGCATCACAATATGCCCGGCATTGCGAGTGCCGCCACCGCCCTGGTGATCGGGCATGTCGCTGCGGCCACATCGCGGATGCGGATCGGTGCCGGGGGCATCATGCTGCCCAACCATGCGCCGCTCGTGATCGCCGAACAGTTCGGAACCCTCGCCACGCTCTATCCGGGTCGGATCGATCTGGGATTGGGCCGGGCTCCCGGCACCGACATGGCCACGGCCAGGGCGCTGCGTCGGCACATGTCACCCGAGGACAGCTTCCCGCAGGACGTGCAGGAACTGATCAGTTATTTCGAGGACAGCGCCGACACCGCACCCGTGCGTGCCATTCCCGGAACCGGCACCCATGTGCCAGTCTGGATTCTGGGCTCAAGCCTTTATGGCGCGCAACTGGCCGCCTGGCTCGGCTTGCCCTATGCCTTTGCGTCGCATTTTGCACCGGCCATGCTCGAGCAGGCACTCGCGATCTATCGCAGCACGTTCCAGCCCTCCGACCGTCTGGAAAAACCCTATGTGATGATGGCGGCCGGGGTCTGCGCAGCCACCACCGATGCAGAGGCGACGTTCCTGCGCTCCTCGCAGCTCCTAGCCTTCGCACGGCTCAGAACCGGCAGACCGGGCAAGCTGCCGCGTCCCACCCGAGACCTGCACCAAGAGATACCGGCACCGGTCATGGCCCAGGTGGAGCAAGCCCTGTCCTGCTCCGCCACAGGCTCGGCCGCAACGCTCCGGGACGGGCTGCGCGCGCTCATTGACACCTATCAGCCGGACGAGCTGATCGTGACCGGCATGATCCACGACCACAGCGCGCGCATCCGCTCCTTCGAAATCGCGGCCCAGGTTCTGGGCGATCTGTCGGAAGGTGCCGTGGCGGCCTGAGGCAGGAAAGCCGAAAACCGCGCTTCAAGATGTGGTCACGCTGCGCAATTTCAGCAATCGCGGAACGAAGCCTGTCTGCTGTTTGGCCAGCTTCACAGAAATTACTGGGCGGGCTGGCAATTTTTGTTCGCGTCTGCAGGGTTGCATCATGTACTTGAGCTTACCCATGTCCGGCATCGGTCGTAAACTGGCGCGCAAGCTCGGGGGTTGGGCTGTTGGGCAAGATCCGGGAATAGACCGATTGCAGATGCGCGTGCATTGCAGATGCGGCCAAATCCCCCTCACCCGACCCGATGGCGGAAACTATGTCATCATGTTCAAAAAAGCTCGAATAGTCTTCGGCCGGTTTGCGCGTCACGCGCGGCTGCCCCCAGAGGATCGACCGGCGGACCGAGTTCAGGGTCTCGAAGAAATACAAGAACAATTGGTTGCGGGTCGCGCGTGCAATGGCGTGATGCAGGTTGTTGTCCCACGCCTCATAGGATCGCCAGTCTTCAGCCTCTCTGCACCTTTGCGCACAGAGCCGCATCTGGTCCCGATCTGACCGCGTGGCGTGCAGCGCAGCAAGTCGGCAGAGCTGCGGTTCGATGGTGAAGCGCACTTCCACCACCTGCTCGGGTTTGATCTGATCGCCGAGATAGGTCACGTCGCGCAGGTTCAACACGGGACGCGACCCGACGAAGGTCCCCCGCCCGACATGTCGCCAAATGCGCCCCTGCGCTTCAAGCTCTGCCAGTGCCTTGCGCAGTTGGTTGCGGGTTGTGCCCAAGGCCTTGCACAGCTCGCGTTCCGGCGGAACACGGTCGTTGTGCCGAAATCCTGCGGTATCGATCAGATCGCGTAGCCTTTGCGCCAAGTCGGTCGTCGAAGTCATGTTCCACCCAATTCGCTGATTGGTTGATTGCCCCAACCCTAAGTCGACGACACATACTTGCAAAGGGAAGACATGTCCGTGAGTCGTGCATCCGAGACCGTGCGAAGTTCACAGGACACAAATAGGGGAGGAGCGCCACGTGCGATTGGCGACCATTTCAGCAGATGGCAAAGAAATTTGCGTCGCATGTTTGTCGGACGGCCGCATGCTGGACATCTCGCAAGCTGCAGTGTCGATGCAGGCCCTGATCGAGGGCGGGACACCCGCGCTCGACGCGGTGCGCAGGCTCGTGGCAGAGGCCGAGGACGGCCAGCATCAGGACAAGGTGATCGGTGGCTGTGCCGCGCTTTTGGCGCCGATCCCGCAGCCGCGGAAAAACATCTTTTGCGTCGGACGCAACTATGCCGAACACATCGCGGAAGGCGACCGCGCGCAGAACCAGAAAACCGGTGTGTCTGACCATCCGGTCTTTTTCACCAAGCCTCCGACGTCGGTTGTGGCACCGGACGGCGATGTCCTGCTTTTTCCCGATGTATCGACATCGATCGACTACGAGGTGGAGCTGACGGTGGTGATCGGCAAGGCCGGTCGCAATATCGCCAAGGCCGATGCCATGTCTCATGTGTTCGGCTACACGATCCTGAACGATATCACCGCTCGCGACATCCAGCGCCGCCACGGCGGACAGTATTTCAAGGGCAAGGGTCTGGACGGGTCCTGCCCCATCGGGCCGGTCATCGTGACGGCCGATGACTTCACCGATCCGCATGCGCTGTCAATTGGCCTGAAGGTGAACGGCGAACAGCGCCAGGATGGCGCCACGAAAGACATGATCTTCGACATTCCAACGCTGATCGCGTCCTTGTCGGAAGGGCTGACGCTCGAGCCCGGCGACATGATCGCGACGGGAACCCCGTCAGGCGTGGGCTATGCGATGGACCCGCCGCAGTTCCTGAAAGATGGCGACACGGTGGTGTGTGAAATTTCCGGGATCGGGACGCTCAGCAACACTGTGCGCTCCGTATAAAGGACCCGCCGCCTTCTGGCGCGGCGAAAAGGGTCAGACACGATTGGGAGGAGAACCATCATGATCAACAGAAGAACCTTTACCGCCTCACTGCTCTCGGCTGTTCCGGCTGCGGGCCTCTTGGGTACATCGGCATTCGCGCAAAGCTTGCGGGACATCACGTTTGTTCAGCCAAGCCCGTCTGCGATCAACTCGTTTCCTGTCTTCGTGGCAATCGGCGAAGGATATTTTGCCGAAGAAGGTCTGAACGTCACGGTCGAGGCCATCAACGGTTCCGGCGCGGTGCTGCAGGCCTTGTCCGCAGGGCAAGCCCATTTTGGCCGTCCCGGTCCCGGCCCCGTGATCGCGGCCAAGACACGTGGCGTGGATGCCGTGATGATCTATAATGTGGCCGCGCGCAGCAACTTCGGCATCGCGGTTCAGCAGGACAGCGACATCCAGGGGATCGAGGGCCTGCGTGGCAAGGTGATCGGCACCGGCACGGCGGATGGCGCAGAGGTGGGCTTTGCCCGCAACGTGATGGCGGGGTCAGGTTTGACGGAAGGTGAGGATTATACCTTCCTGACAGTGGGTGACGGCGGTCCGGCAACCGCGGCGTTCCTCAACGGCGAAATCTCAGCTTATTCCGCGTCAACGGCGGACACTGCCATTTTGAACCAGCGCGGCATGGCCGTGCGGGACATCACGCCTGCGGAATTCGGCCGTTTCTTCGGCAATGGTGTCGCGACGATGGCCGACACCATCGCGAATGATCGCGCACTGGTTGAGGCATGGAGCCGGGCCTTCACACGCGGTCATGCCTTTGCGCTGGACGACGCCAACCGGGACGCGGTGCTCAAGCACCTCGCCGACGGCAATCCGCAGGAAGGCGAAGACAAGGAATTCCAGTCTGCACTCTTCGATGCTGTCCGCTCCAAGACCATTCCGTCCGATGACTCCCCGCATCTGGGCTGGTTTCCGGCCGAGGTCTGGCAGGAATGGCAGGATTCGCTTGTTGCAGGCGGCGACATTGCCGCCCCGCTCGAGGATCTTGGCGCGGTCTGGACCAACGAGTTTGCCCAGATCGGAAGCGAGGCTGCAGGCGGATGAGCACTGCCTTGGCACAAGACTATTCCGGCGCGCCTCTAGGCGCGCCGGTCTACGAATTGACACAGGTCAGCAAGACCTACGCGCGCAACAGTGTGGTTGCGCTGGAAGACGTCAGCCTCACCCTGCGCAAAGGCAGCTTTACCTCGGTCATCGGGTCCAGCGGCTGCGGGAAGTCGACATTGCTCAAGATCATGGCCGGGCTGATACCGCCAAGCAAGGGACGGGTGATCCTGCAGAACCAACCCGTGAAAGGACCGCGTCGCGACATCGGCATGATGTTCCAGCAGGCCACGCTGTTTCCTTGGAAGACGGCCGTGGAAAACATCGTGCTGCCGATCGAGATCCGGGACGGCAAGGCTGCTGCCAAAAAGGCCATGGACAAGGCGCATGAGCTGCTCGACATCGTCGGCCTCAAGGGTTTTGAGAACGTCTATCCCAACGAATTGTCGGGCGGCATGGCACAGCGCGCCTCGATCTGCCGGATGCTCATCACCGAACCGGCAGTTCTGCTGCTGGACGAGCCATTCAGCGCCCTTGATGAGCTGTCGCGCGACATGATGAACATGGAGCTTCAGCGGATCTGCCGCGAACAGGACGCAACGGCGTTCCTCGTCACCCATTCCATTCAGGAAGCCGTCATCCTTTCGGACGAAATCGTGGTGATGAAACCACGCCCGGGCCGCATTGCCGAGATCGTGACTGTCGATCTTCCACGACCCCGGACGCTCGACATGATGACAACGCCGAAATTCGGCGAAATCGTCGACTACATTCGGGGCATGCTGGACAAGGGAGAAGACATGTGACCGAGTATCAGACCAATGCGCCAACCGACACCGAGACAGTGCAGGACACCGTGTGGGAACAGGAAGTGTCGTTTATCGACTCTGTCCCGCGCTGGATCGCGATGACCTTCGTATTTGTTGTCTTTGTCGGAACATGGCAACTGGTGACAAGCTTCGGCCTCGTGTCACCGATCATTCTGCCAACTCCGATGGAAACCCTGAAGGACATGATCTTCGTCGGAAAAAACCTTGCGACAGGTGGCTACATGCTCGCAGCACTTTGGATCACGATCCAGGAAGTGATCTATGGCTTTGCCCTTGCCATTGCGATTGGCTTCTCGCTTGGCGTTCTGGTCGGAGAGACCGCGTTCGGCGAAAAGGCGGTGATGCCATACCTCGTGGCCATCGACACAATGCCGAAAGTGGCATTTGCGCCCTTGTTTGTTGCGTGGCTGGGCTTCGGGATTGAATCCAAAGTGGCCTTGGCCGCGTTCATTGCGACCTTCCCGATCGTGGTCGGCACTGCCGCCGGCCTGCACGCGGCGGACGAAAATGCCCGCATGCTGTTCAAGACCATGGGGGCCAGCCGGATGCAGACGCTCATCAAGATGAAGCTGCCCACAGGCCTGCCGCAGATCTTCACCGGTCTCAAGATCGGCGCGGTGGGCGTGATGGCGGGTGCGATCACCGGCGAATTCCTTGGCGGTGGCAAGGGCTTTGGCGAACTGATCCGCGTTGCGGCCTCGCAGCTCAACACGCCGCGTGTGTTCTCGTTGATCCTGTATCTCAGCGTCGTCGGGCTGGTGTTGTACCTGCTTGTACAATGGACACAGCGCCGGGTCGTGTTCTGGCAGAAGGAAAGCGTCGGGTCTTACGATGGCTGACAGCCCTGCAGTGGCGGTCGATGCCTTGCGCGATTTTGTCGCCCATGCATTGACCACCTGCGGGGTGCCGGAACCGGACGCCGGCAAGGTTGCAGGCCTCATGGTCGATGCCGATATCTACGGCTATGACACGCATGGCGTGTTCCGCCTGAGACAATACCTTGCACGGCTCAGGGACGGCGGTTGCAACCCAACCGCACGCTTTTCCATTGCACATGAAACCGTCGCCTCGGCAGTGATCGACGGCGACAACGGTTTGGGACATCTGGCCATGGCTGCCGCGCGGGATCTGGCCATCAAGAAGGCACGGACCACCGGGATCGGCTGGGTCGGCGTCCGGCGCGGCAATCACGCCGGGCCGCTTGCGCTTTATGTGCGTCCGCAGGCCGAAGCCGGATTGCTTGGAATGGCCGCCTCTGTAGGCAGCGCGAACCACGTCCCGCCCTATGGTGGCACGGACCTGCTGATCGGCACCAATCCCATCGCCTTTTCGGCACCCGCCACTGGGCCCGATCCCTTCGTCTTTGACATGGCCACCACGGTCGCGGCAATGGGCAAGATCAAGACGCTGTTGCAACAGGGCAAGGACATGCCCGAAGGCTGGATGGTCGGGCGCGACGGCACGCCGCTGACCGATCCGGCACAGAGTTCTGATGGTTTTCTGCTGCCCATCGGCGGACCAAAGGGGTTCGGCCTCTCGGTCGCCATCGGGCTGATGGCCGGCGTTCTGAACGGTGCTGCGTTTGGGTCGAAGGTGGTGGATTTCACCAAGGACACTACATCGCCCACCAACACGGGGCAGTTTGTAGTGGCCCTCGATCCTGCCGCCTTTGGCATCGGTGACGGCTTCGCCGAGGAGGCTGCGCGTGTCTTCTCTGAAATGCGCGCCTCAGCGCCGCTGCCCGGTCATGACAGGGTGCGCCTTCCCGGCGATGGCAAGAGCGCTGCTGCGGAGGCGCGCCGCGAAAACGGACTGACCCTCAACCCCGCCTTGCGCCGCGATTTGAACGCGCTCGCTGCCGATTGCGGTCTGGATGCGCCCTTCCCCGAAGACGAGCATTAATCATGTCGGGATGTGAGGGCAGCGGCGATACGCTCAGCCCCCGCAATCTTTTTAGGCTTGGTCTCTGACCGTTCCACCACCTATGTCAGCACTCGACCGGCTCTGCCAGCCGCACGGCAGTCTTGCCGCGCCATAGTCTGCGCGAGGGCATGATAAGAACTGTCTCGGGATGCGGCGCACGGATCTCGGTTGGGCCGTCATGTCCGATCAGCGTGCCCTCGGGCAAGCGTTCCAGCCCGGACCAATCTTCGGCAAAGCGGAAATCGTCGGTTTCGATCGTGACGGCGCGCGAGACCTGGAAGAACTGCATCGGTTCGGGGGCGGGACGATCGGCCAGCCAATCTTCGGCGAAATCCGCAACCACAGACCCGGTCGCGCGCAGGAAACGGATGGCGGTTTCGATCGCCACACCCTCGGCGGGAGCTTCCCAATGCTGGCCGGCTTCGACGAGCATGGCGTTGCGCGGCGACGCCGGATCGGAAAACCCGCCGTAATCCCGCATCCGCATGCCTTCGGCATGGCCATGGTCATTGATGACCAGGTCAGGGTAACCAACGCTGCGCGCCAGATCGCGTCCCTTGGGTCGAAGCCCCGCGATGGTCAGTGCATTGGCCTTGTTCTGCATCGAATGGATGTCGAGCAGCAGATCAACGGTGTCGAGCCACGGCCGCACCTCGCGTGCGCGACGGAGTTCCTCGGTCAGTTTGCGGTCAGGGTCGTCCAGCGTGGCGGGCGACCAGAGGCGGTTGAAATCCTCGTCGATCCAGCGCGATGCATCAGGCACATCCGGGTCGAACGCCTCGTGCGCCGCGACATTCATGAACGCGAGCGACAGCTTGCCTCGGTTGGGTCGCGTCTCACGCCGCATCATCCAGTCCAATGCCAAAGAGCCGCATGGCTCATTGCCATGCACGATGGCGGTGATCGCGACATGGGGTCCGGGCTGACCGCTGTCGAATGTCCAGATGTAAGGAATTGCACCCGTGCCCGCTGCATAGGGTGTTATGTCCGGTGGGGTCAGTTCGACGAGAAACGGGTTGGGCAGGCCGGTGGCCGATCCACTGCGCGGTTGAGTCATTCTGCGGGGTTCCTCTGCAACCGGGTTTCAACATATTGGGCAAGATGAGCGGCAAGGTCCGTGAAGCTGGCCTTGAGTTCGGCATATCCCGCGTTCGGCTCTCGCGTGGTTTCATCCATGTAAAGCTTGCGGTTGACCTCGATCTGTATCGAGTTGCGGTGCAAGGCGGGCGCGCCATTGGCACGGATCAACTCCATCCCCTTGTAAGGGTCGTTGATGGCAACCGAATAGCCGCGTTCAGTCAGAAAGGCGCGCACAGTTTCGGTAAACTCTGGCTCGCAGGCTGTACCGTCCAGATCCCCGAGGACGAAATCAGGCCGCGGCGTACCGCGAGCCTGCGTCGACATCGCCGAGGCGACTTCCTGCATCGAATGACAGTTGACATGCCAGACCCTACCCCAACGGGTATGGGCCTGATCAAGAAGCGCGCGCAGTCGCGACACATATGGGCTGTGGTAGCGCGCGACACGGGCTGCCACCTCGTCCGCCGTCAGGTGGCGGGCATACATCGGCCCTCCATCGGGCGGCACTCTGGTCCAGCAGAGGCCGATGCCAAGGCTGCTTTTCACAGTCGGGTTCAAGGGCACGGGGTACGCACCCTCGATCTGAGCCGGGTCCATATCGTCGGCGGCGCGGTTCGCATCGACATAGGAGCGGGGGAAATGCGCCTCGAGCAGCACCGCGCCCAGGTCGGTGGCCCCTGCCCAGAGATCCGCCACATGCGTATCCTCGGCATTGCGCAGAATTATTGGGTCTGCGGCGTGGTCGAAATCGACCGGGTAGTCCGTGCCGGAATGAGGGCTGTCGAAGACGAGCGGCAGGCGCTGGCCTTCTGCTCCCTTGACGCTGAGAACACCGGGGATGGTTTCGGTCATTCGGTTCCTCCATCGTGCAGGTGGCAGGCGGTGCTATGATCGCCTTCGGTGATCCTGCGCGGCACGTCGCGTCGGCAACGAGGGCCAGCCATGGGACAGCGCGGGTGAAAATGGCAGCCCGGCGGTGGATTGAGTGGCGATGGGATTTCGCCCTTGACCGTCCTGAAAACCTGACGACCCGCGCCAAGACGCGGCACCTGGTCCAGAAGCGCCTGCGTGTAGGGATGACGAGGGCCATCAAACAAGGCCTCGGTCGGGGCAACCTCGACGATCCGGCCGAGGTACATCACGACCACCCGGTCGGCGATATGTTCCACAACGCCAAGATCATGGCTGATGAAAAGATAGGTCAGGTCGAGGTCGCGCCGCAGATCCTGGAACAGGTTGATCACTTGCGCCTGGATCGACACGTCCAGAGCCGCGATGCTCTCGTCACAGATCAGGAACTCGGGTTTGACGGCTAGGGCACGCGCGATGCCGATGCGTTGCCTTTGTCCACCCGACATCTGGTGCGGGTAGCGCTGCGCGAAGGCGCGGTCGAGCCCGACCTTTTCGAGGAGCTGATCGACATAGTCCGCGACGCTCTGCCGATTGGTCAGACCGTGATAGACAGCCGCCTCACCGATGATGTCGGCAACTTTCATGCGCGGATTGAGAGAGGACATCGGGTCCTGGAAGATCATCTGGATCCGCAACCGCTTTTCGCGCGCCCGGGCACTGCGGGCATCGGTGATATCGATCCCCTCGAAACGGATTTCCCCGTCACTGACCGGCAAGAGCCCGGCCACCATGCGCCCCAATGTGGATTTTCCGCAGCCACTTTCCCCGACCAGGCCCACGACCTCACCACGAGCCACGGTGAAACTGGCAGTATCGACCGCGTTCACGCATGTTTCGCGAAGATCAGCTCCCAAACGCCGGGCAAGCCGTTCGACACCGTCCAGCTTCTTTTCGAACCGGCGTGATACGCCGTTCAGTTCAAGCATCGCGGTCATGCGGCGCCCTCCGTCTCGACGATCGGATGAAAGCAGCGCAGACCGCGTTTCGGTCCGATATCGGTGATGGCCGGGGCTTTTGCACGACAGGTCTCGTCGACCCGGTGACAGCGCGGGGCGAAGGCGCACCCGACAGGCAATCGCGCCATGTTCGGTGCCATGCCGGGGATCTGTGTCAGCCGCTCACCCCGCCGTCCGTGGCCGGGGATCGACCCCAAGAGCCCCTCGGTATAGGGGTGACCGGGTGCGGTCAGGACGTCATCCGTCGGCCCGGATTCGACAATGCGGCCCGCGTACATGACTGAAACCTTGTCCGCCAGCCCCGCAACAACGGCCAGATCATGGGTGATCCAGATCAGCGCCGTGCCGGTTTCGCGAGCCAGCTCCTGGACCTCTGCAAGGATCTGGCTCTGGATCGTCACGTCCAGCGCAGTGGTCGGCTCATCGGCGACGATCAGGTCAGGACCGTTCAGAAGAGCGATCGCGATGGCGACACGCTGGCGCATGCCACCGGAGAACTGATGTGGATAGGCCGCCAGCCTGTCGGCGGGCGAAGGGATGCCTACGCGCGCCAGAACCCTGATCGCGCGGTCTTTCGCGGCAGCGTGGCTGACTCGGTGATGCGCACGGACTGCCTCGACCATCTGGGTTTCGATCCGCAGAACCGGGTTCAGTGTCATCATCGGGTCCTGAAAGATCATCGCGATCCTGTTGCCACGCAGGCTGCGCATCTCGCGGTTCGACAATGTCGCGAGATCCTGACCTTTGAAGTTGATCTGGCCGCCGACCACCCGGCCCGGAGCATCCACAAGTCGCAGAATGGAAAAGCCGGTGACTGACTTGCCAGAGCCGCTTTCACCGACAAGGCCCAGCACTTCGCCCGCGTCCAGCGAAAAACTGACGCCGTCCACCGCCTTGACGACGCCTGCATCGGTGAAGAAATGGGTCTGCAGATCGCGCACATCGAGAACACTCATCGTGTCAGCCTCGGGTTCAGAGTGTCGCGCAGCCGGTCGCCAACCATGTTGATGGAGGCCACGATCGCCAGGAGTGCGACGCCAGGATACATGCTCATCCAGTATTGGCCCGACAGCATGTAGCCATACCCATTTGCGATCAGCAGCCCCAGCGACGGCTGGGTGATGGGCACGCCGACGCCAAGAAAGGACAACGAGCTTTCCAGCACGATGGTGTTGGCAACCTGCACGGTCGAAATCACGATCAGCGGTGGGATGCAGTTGGGCAGCAGGTGTCCAAAGACGATCCGCCAATCAGGCAGGCCCAGACCACGCGCGGCATCTATATATTCCTTCCGCGTCTCCGACAGGGCGGTTCCGCGCACCGTACGGGCGTAATAGGCCCATTGCACGATGATCAGCGCAATCACGATCTTGTCGAGGCCGCGCCCGAAGGCTGCCATCAGCATCAGCGCAACAAGGATCGAAGGGAAGGAGAGCTGGAAATCGACGATCCGCATCAGGATCGTCTCGATCCTGCCTCCGGCCCAGGCGGAATAGATGCCGACGACCACTCCGATCGCCATGGCCGCAAGCGTCGCGGCGATGGACACCGAGAGCGAAACACGCAAGCCGTAGAGAATTCCCGACAGGATATCGCGGCCCTGCTCGTCGGTGCCGAGGTGAAAGGTCATGGAACCGTCGAACGTGGTCGATCCCGGCGGCAGGCGGCCGTCCATGATATCAAGCTGGCGCAGGTCATACGGGTTCTGCGGTGAAAGTTCCGTAGCGAAGATCGCCAGCACCACCAGCAGCAGCAAGCTGGCGGTCGCGACATAGGCCGAGGGGCCGGAAAAGAACTTGCGGTATTTGCCCTTGAGCAGCGCTGCCGCAAGCACAATCAGCCCGACGAGCAGGATGATCCGCGACACCAACGGCGGCAGGCCGACACCCGACAGCAGCATGCTCAGTGATGCCGCAACTGCCACGCCGGCCATGCGACTGGTGATGCGCCAGCGTTTGCCCAGATCGACAGGAGGTGGCGTGGTCTCTACCGCGCTCATGTTGCCTCCCCCCTCACTCGAACTCGGGGGTCGAGCAACGTGTAGATCACGTCGACCGTAAAGTTGATGATGATGAAAATGATGACCGTCAGCATCAGGTAGGCCACGATCACCGGTCGGTCGAGCGTCGTAATGCTGTCGATCAGCAGCTTGCCCATGCCGGGCCACGCAAAGACGGTTTCGGTCACAACGGCGAACGCGATCATCGAGCCCAACTCGAGGCCAAGAACCGTGATGATCGGAATCATGATGTTCTTGAGAACATGCACCACGAGGATGCGGGTTTCCGAGAGGCCTTTGGCGCGGGCGAATTTCACGTAGTCCTGCATCAAGGCCTCTTGGGTTCCAGCGCGCGCGAGACGCGTTACAAGCGAGGCCTTGTAGAGCGCGAGTGTGAGCGCGGGCAGGATCATGTATTGCAGACCGTCGGCCGAAAAGATCGACAAGCGCATGCCCAATACCTCGACAGTTTCGCCGCGCCCGGTCGAGGGCAGCCAGCGCAGTTCGACTGCAAAAATGAGGATCAGCAGCATGCCAACCCAGAAATTCGGCAGCGAGAAGCCGAAGATCGAGCCGGTCATGATCGCCCTGCCCTGCCACCGGTCCGCCTTGTAGCCCGCATAGACCCCAAGCGGGACACCGATCATCACAGAGAAGATCAGCCCCAAAAGCGCCAGTTCCAAAGTCGCTGGCATGTAGGACAGGATCAGTTGAACAGCAGGTTCGCCATGCACGAAACTGCGTCCAAGATCGCCCTGCAAGGCGTTGCCGATGAATTTGAGGAACTGGATATGCACCGGCTGGTCAAAGCCGAAACGGGCCATGGTTTCCTCGACCTCCAGCGGCGTGGCATCGGGCGAGATCAGGATGTCGACAGGATTGCCGATCATGTAGACGCCAAAGAAGACGACGATCATCATGGCGATCAAAACAAAGACCGACTGCGCAAGGCGGCGGAGCAGAAAGACCAGCATCGTCTATGCGTCCCGAGGTCGGAGGAGAGGGGATGCCCCGCGGCGCCGGCCGCAGGGCAAGATGGCAAGCCTTATTCGACCGGGCGGATCAAGTAAGGCAGCGTATACTGGTCAGCACGCGGTGTGTAATCGAGGCCAGCACGCATCGCCCAAGGTGTCACCTCGTAGTGCAGCGGGATGATGGCATAGTCATCCATGGCCATTCGCGATGCCTTGCGCAGCAATTCCTGCCGAGCGGTGTCATCGACGGTGCGGAGCGCTTCGACGAGGACCGCGTCCATTTCGGGGTTGGAATACTGCCCCCGGTTGGTCCCGCCAAGGCCGAGGTCAGGATTGCGGGTGGCCAGCAACGCACGCAGCGGCGAGGACATCTCGCCCGTACCCGCACCCCAACCCGCCAGGTAGGCCGAGAATTCGAACGCATTGCGGCGCGAGAAGAAGGTAGAGGCCGTCGAGGCGTCGATCTCGGTCTCGATGCCGATGCGCGCCCACATTTGCGCCACGGCCTGGGCCACCTGCGCGTCGTTGATGTAGCGATCATTCGGTGTCCCGATTGTGATGCCGAAGCCCTCGGGATAGCCCGCCTCGGTCAGAAGCGCCGTTGCGCGCTCTGCGTCAAAGCTGCGTGGCGGAAGATCGCCCTCGTCGTGGGCACCGAACATGCCCGGCGGAAGCAATTCACCTGCGGACACGGCCACTCCACCCATGATGCGCTCGACGATGGCATCGCGGTTGACCGCGATGGTCAGTGCTTCGCGCACCCGGATGTCCTTCAGCGGATTGGCACCATCGGTGCCGGTGATCATCGGCGATGGCTCTTGCTCATGATCGAGATGGATGTAAATCACCCGGTTCGAGATGCCCTGCACCACACGCATCGTGTCATCGGCGCGCAGGCGTTCAAGATCCTGCAGCGGCGGGTTTTCGATCAAATCGACATCACCGGCGATCAAGGCAGCCACCCGCGGGCCTTCAGAGGTCAGCGGCAGCATCGTCACCTTCTCCCAAGGCGCGGCCTCACCCCAGTAGTCGGGATTGCGCACCAGTTCGATGCCCTCGCCCCTGCGGAAGCTTTCCAACAGGAAGGGTCCGGTTCCGATGGCGATCGATCCGTCATTGAAGGCCTGCGTGGCCGGATAATTCAGATCGCCGCACCCTTCCGGGCTGAACTCGATGGCAGCGCCATCAACGCCATTGGCCCGTGCCGAGATAATGCCGAAGGTCGAGAACTCGGTTGGCATCAGCGGATAGGGTTCGGCACTGTGTACGATCAGGGTGTGAGGATCGATCACCTCGAGATCGGTGATCCCCCCGGTATATGTGGTGAACAGCGACGGTGAATCGGGCACTCCGGGAATGCGGCAAACGGTGTAGACCACGTCATAGGCATCGAAGGGCGAACCGTCCGAAAACGTCACGTCATCCCGCAGATTGAACTGCCACCGCGTGTCTCCGACCGGTTCCCAGCTTTCGGCCAACAAGGGTGTAAGTTGCTGCGCCTCATCGGTGCCAACCAGCGATTCAAACACGTTTCGGCGCAACTGGTTGTTCGGACCCACATTGTGGAAATGCGGATCGGCCGAAGACGGTTCGGATGCAAAGCCGATCCTAAGATCCTGTGCAGCAAGCGGCAATGCCGGCAGCGCGGCAAGCGCCGCAACGGTCAGGCCGCGGAAAACTGGGCTGGACATGTCAGGTGGTCTCCTCTGTTGGCGGGCCAGGTTTGGCGCCGATGGCGGCAGCAGGCATCTTTTGCTGTCGTGATGAGCGTTACCGTATCCGAAACCCGGAAAACGGAAATTGGAAACTGCATGTCTTTGTGTTATGCATGCATAACGGTTTCGCATGGAAACTCGGTCAGGGAGGCTGGTTGCCAATGCGAACACGCGCATCGATCCGCGAATACGAAGTTCTACGAGCTGTCATCACCTCTGGCACCGTGACATCGGCTGCGCACCGGCTTGGCATCTCGCAACCCGCTGTCAGCCGCCTTCTGGCTCAACTGGAATCGAATGTCGGCGTCATGCTGTTCGAGCGGCGTGGCGGACGATTGCGCCCGACCGCAGAGGCGGTGCAGTTGAATGGCAGGCTCGACCGATTGTTTGACGCGCTGGCCTATCTCGACGGGACCGATCCGTCTGATCCGGTCAGTCAGCCACTAAGGCTTGCTGCGCCGCCGACGCTCGGCCACCGATTTCTTGCCAGCGCCATGGCGACGTTCATGAAACAGAACCCGAGCCAGATGATCTCGCTCGAGACCTGCACCTCAAACGGTCTGGTCAGTCGACTGGTTGACGACACCATAGATCTTGGCTTTACTCTGGCCGAGTTGACGCATTCTGCGATGGAACTGATCCCGTTTCACAGAACTTTTGCGGTCTGTGTCATGGCCTCGGACCACCCGCTGGCGCGTCACAAGGTCATCACTCCAGAGATCTTGCATGGAGAGGATCAAATCGCATTGATGCGCCGCCACATGGTTCGCACGAGGCTTGATCAGGTCTTTGCACGCGCCGGTGTCAGGCCCCGGATCGTGGCCGAAGTGGCAACTGGCGTCAGCGCGATCACTTTGGCCCGACATGGCGTCGGTGTGGCGGTGATCTGCCCCTTTCCGCTTTTGCGTCACCACGAACCCGATCTCGCGATCCGTCCCTTTGCACCCGAGTTTGTCTATCGCGCATCCTTCGCGGTCTCGACCGTTCGCCCGCTGTCGAAACCCGCACGCGCGTTCATGCGTCATGTGCAACTCGTCGTGAAGTCCGAACGCATTCTGACGACCGAGAGTTGGGCCGCGCAGTAGAGGTATTTTGACCAACACCTTTTTGGCGGGCAGTCTTTTGGGCCACTTCAGGGCTTCTGGTGTTCGTTCCGACCGGGAGAGGTCAACGGAGCTGTCGCCAGCAATAATGCAACTACCAGTTGGCCAAGCTGCGAGGGTGCATCAGAGACATTCTCTCTGCGGTGCTTTCGGATGCAGGAGCAAGGAGTCCAATGCATCAATGTCCGTATCGGAACAGGAACGAGACATCGTCTGGAGGGTTCCGCCTCAGGCGCAATCGGCTGTGCCAGCCGTGGCCAAGGTTTTTGGAGGCCCACTTCGGTGGGCGTGAAGGGTTGAGACCATGTTGAAAAAAAAGCCACGACTACCTTTTTTGAAACCATCGCGGTCAAAAGGAAGAAAGTAGAGACATCCGGATGTTCAGATTTGCAGATCGCTGGCGCGGCTTTTTCGTTGGGTTTCTTGCAGCAAGCCTCGGCGCTTTCTTGATCCTCGAAGCCCCGTGGCGCGCGCCTGAGCCGCGCCAAATTGCTCCCCGAGGCGAACTTGCCCCTCAAGAGGAAACCACAATTGCCCTGTTCGAGGCGACACGCGGATCGGTGGTGTCGATCACGACCGAAGCGCGCGTCCTCAATCCTTGGTCGCGCCGTGCGGTTGATGTGCCGCGTGGCACGGGCTCGGGGTTTGTCTGGGATGATCGGGGCCATATCGTCACCAACAATCACGTCATCAAGGGCGCTTCTGGCGCGCGGGTCCGGCTGGCGGATGGGCGCGAACTGAGCGCTCAACTGATTGGAACCGCACCAGAGCACGATCTTGCCGTCCTTCGCATCGATGCCGGTTTCGACACGCCACCGGCCATGCCGGTCGGAGAAAGCGGCACTCTGCGCGTCGGGCAATCCGTGTTGGCCATCGGCAATCCCTTCGGCCTCGACTGGACGCTGACGACGGGGATCGTCTCGGCCCTCGATCGCGAGATCCCGACCCAGGATGGCGGAACAATCGCGGGCTTGGTCCAGACCGATGCCGCGATCAATCCCGGCAATTCCGGAGGACCGCTGATCGACAGCGCGGGCCGACTGATCGGGGTAAACACGGCGATCTTCAGCCCGTCCGGATCAAGTGCGGGGATCGGCTTTGCCGTACCGGTGGATATTGTGAACAGGGTGGTCCCTCAACTGATCGCAGGTGGCCGTTATCGTCCGCCGTATCTTGGCATCAGACATTCCGACCGGATCAATAGCCTTGCCGCGATGCAGGGTCTGGAAGGCGTTGTCGTGCTTGATGTCGAGCCGGGATCTCCCGCCTCAGCAGCGGGTCTGCGCGCAGCGCGTCAGGAAGCTTCGGGTCGGCTGGTTCCGGGCGACATCATCATTGGTATCGATGAACGGGACGTTGCAACTTCGGCAGACTTGCACGATGCGCTCGAATCCCACGCGCCCGGCGCGAACATCACGATCCGCGTACTCCGAGACGGCAAGCCGATGGAGTTGGGAGCTGCGCTGGCCGAGCCCCAGTAGCCATCGTCTGCTGCACGGACGGACGGATGCGTACACGTCTTCGGTTGGACATGGACGCGCGCACCAGTCAATCAATCATCGCCTCTGCGCCCACCACGAGAGAGATCAGGATCGTCGCGGTCAGGAGCACCGACGCCGCTCCAAGGCCAAGGCCGATGGTCGCGACAAGCCCATCCCGCTCGACAAGCCCGACGCCGAACACGAACAGCGAAATGGCCGGGAACCAGCCGCTCAACGGCACGGGCAGGAAGAGCGCAAAGGCAATCACGAAAAGCATCAGGCCCAGAAGTCGCTCGTTGCGCCGCGCAAAAAGCAGCGTGTAGCGCGGTATCAGAATGCGTTCCAATCTCCGTGTGACGGGTCTCAGGCGCAGTATCGTCCGCCGCAGTTTGACCGGATCAAGCCGCGATCTGGCCAGCGGTCCGGGCAGCCTGACATGAGTGTAGCCCAGCATCATCTGACCTGTCGTCAGCAATAGAGGGAGAGCGGTGATGAGGGACGATCCCGGTGGCAGTGGAAGCAGCGTGAACAGTGAGAAAACGACGATCGCCCACCCGAAGGATGTCTCGCCGAGCGCCGACAACAGATTGCCAAGGGTCAGGGTGCCAGCAAGATGCTGACTGCGCGATAAGCGCAGGATCGGGAGCGACAGGGAGGGTCGCCGTCGTTGTCCGTTCTCTGGCGGCATGAAATCCCTTTCGCATCGCTGCATCGCATATCAGGTCGCGAGCCGACCAATGCAATCGTGGACAGACTGTCCCATGAGAAAAACGCGGAGAGGTTCCTTCCAGATCCCCCTGGCACGTGGTCCGCAAAGACTCACCGCTCCTGCACAGCAAAACGCACCCCGAGAAAGCGCATTGCACAAACTTGCAAACCTCTCGCATTGTAAACGACCACCGGCAGGATATGGTCTGGCCAACAAAATTGAGCAGTGAGGCTCCTGTGACCTTCCCCGTCAGTCCTTTTGAAAACGAGCGTCTTTCGATCCTTTACGAGACTGGGCTCCTTGACGGGGAACCCAACCCGCATCTCGAAGACCTCTGTGCTCATGCAAGAGCCAAGTTCGGTGTGGAGATGGCGCTGGTCACTCTGCTCGAAGAGGATGTGCAATGTGTGCGCTCCGGCCTCGGTGACAGTTCGCTAACAACGCCCCGCGAAGTAACATTTTGCAATTATACCATCCTGGAAAACCAGCTCTTCGTGGTGCCCGACGCCCGAAAGGATAGCCGCTTCAGCGCGTATCCAGCTGTGACTGGTGACCCACATATCCGGTTTTATGCGGGCGCACCGCTGGTCTACAACGAGAATATTCGTCTGGGTTCCTTCTGTCTCATGGACACGTCGCCAAGGGACGTGACCCTGGCAGGGCGGCAGGCGTTGCAAGATTACGCGGCGCGTGCGACCGATGAATTGGTTCGCACGATCTCTACCTCGGCGTGATCTTCGGGCAGACGATGTCTGCTCGCGATTCTTTTTTCGCAAATATGAAGCTGACTTCCGATCAACCCTTACAGAGCGTTTGTGAAATCAAGATGATCTTTGAGTCTGTCAAAGACGCGCGTGCCGGGTTCACGCGCGTCTTTTCTGGTGGCTCAGGGCATGTGACGTGGTCCATTGGACCTGCTGCCCCAAAGAGGTGATACCTACAAGGCGGCGGCCGATCTCGTCCTGGAACCCGTCAAGCTGGCTGCCGATCTCGTCCAGCGAGACGCCGGTGTGGCGAAGCGTGGCACCTTCGATCCGGCACAGCATGCGGATGGAATTGAGCGCGGTGACATGCTTGCGCATCTCTGCGAGGTGGCTGTCCACGGTCGCCGCTTGCCGCATCGTGCGGATCTGACACTCCTCAGCCTTCTCACCGTAATCCGCAGCCATGGCATTCAGACGCGCCTGTTCCGCAGATGCGTCGCCCTCGCCCAATGACTCATCTTTCGCAAAGGCTTCTGCCATTTCTGACAAAAGATCCGCAGAGTTGAGCAGGAACAGGTTTTCCGAAACAGACCGCGCGATGCCGCCAAAACCGATGGTTTCATCCAGTGCCCGTGTGTTGAGCCAGTCCACCATGTCATTTGCCAGAAGGGCGTAATTGTCAGAAATCGCGCTGACCGGCCGCCCGAGTTCGCCCAGTTGCGAGGCCGCGATACGAAGGTTCAGAGCGATCCGCAGTGCTTCGGCGAACATCGACTGCATTCCGTTGAGCGCAATCTCGATCTGATCGGCAGCTTCCGCCGCAGCAAGCGTTTCGGAGCGGGATGTCCCTGCACCACCAAGCTGTCGTTCCCTGTTCTGCACTTCCGTCGCAAGGGCGCGGGCCTGAAAGGAGTCGTAGCTTGGAAATCCATGCTCGGCGAGCCGCTGCACAAGGCTTTCTGCGCTTTCCGCTGGTGTTCGGCCCTTAGTCTCTGCTGTACGCAATTCGGCGTAGACCTCCTTGACCTTGTACAACATCTCGGAGGTCGGCTTGATCCGTACCGAAAGATACCCGCTCTCCTGTGGAACGATCACGGCGAAGACCCAGTAGAAGCGGCCATCCGACGAACTGTTGCAGACATAAGCTCCTGTCGGCTGGCCTGCCTTGATCCGTTCCCAAAACAGATGAAAGACCCCCTTGGGCATTTCCGGATGACGGATCAGCTTGTGCGGCGCGTTGATCAGCCGCTCCCAAGGGTAGCCAGAGACACGCTGGAAGACGGAGTTGCCTGCCTCTATGACGCCGCGCCCGTCAGTGCGGGAAAAGAAAATCTCTTCAATTCCAAACGGTACTTCCACTTCCTGGACCTGAGCAGCGTCGAGCATCGCGGAGCCTCCTGATTCTGGCTTATTTTATTTTTCACAAATATTGTTCTATCGCGCGATTCGGCGTCTGTCGATACTGATGGCATGCGGTGATGTTGCGAAAAAAGCACAATCATAAGTCCGCAAGGATGTGAAGTTCTGCATAAAAACCAAGGCTTCGAACGCTTTCGCCCCTGTTTCCCGGAACTTGACAGCTGATCCTTCCAACGCAGAAGATTGCCTTGCGAAAAAGTAAACCACTGTTATTTTCGCAAATGTGAAAAGCAAGGGGCTGCCGATGACCATACTCGTCCAGACATCCAGCGCGCCGGAGACCCCCGGGGCCGCCACCAATCCGCCACCTGAATTCCGCTCGAAAAGATGCGCGCATTATGACCTGCCCGAAACGGCCGACCAGGATGACCTTGTGCACCTGCAGGCGTTCCTTGCCGACAATATAGGCGCGGCCGTGGTGATCTCGGCCACTCAGATGCGGCGCGCCGATACAATCCTCCTTCAGCTGCTTCTGGCAGCACGGAATGACTGGGAGCAGCGCAATATCTCCTTCAGCGTGGTGGATCTTCCCAAGGCGGTCGCTGCCGTTCTGCCCGTTCTGGGACTGCGGCCCGACATGATCGGCCTGAAGGACATGCAATGAGCATCATGGTTCTGGCGATCGACGATTCGCGCACAATCCGCAGCATGGTGCGTCAGGCACTCGCTGCGGCGGGGTTTTCCTGCGAACTGGCAGAAGACGGGGTCGAAGGTGTGCGTCGGTTCGAAGAGCTGCGCCCCGACGTGGTCATCACCGACATCAACATGCCCCACATGGACGGTTTTGGCGTCATCGAGGCGATCCGGAAGGATGTCGCCAATCGCAGGATTCCGATCCTTGTTCTGACCACGGAAACGGCCACCGAATTCAAGACGCGTGCCCGTGATGCCGGTGCCACCGGATGGATCGGAAAGCCCTTCGACGATCAGGCGCTGGTTCAAGTCATTCGCCGCGTCACGGGAGCGTCGTGAGATGGCGAGCAACGAATCCTTCCGAAACCTGTTCTTCGAGGAGGCCGAGGATCTTCTGGCATCACTGTCGGATGATCTGGTCCGGTTGAACGCCGGGACCTCGGACAACGAGATCGTTCATTCGATCTTTCGCGCTGTTCACTCCATCAAGGGCAGCGCCGGTGCCTTCGCGCTCGACGAGCTGGTCGGATTTGCGCATCGCTACGAGACCGTTCTGGACGAAGTGCGCAGCGACCGGCTTGAATTGACGCCCGATCTCTTCCGGGTCGTCCAGAGATCGGCTGACCATCTTGCTGTCCTCGTCGAGGCGGCCCGCACCGAACAATGCACTGACAGGGTGGTCACGGACGCAGCACTCGCCGCTCTTGATGCGTGTCTTGGGTCAAATGCGGCGGACACGGCAGCTTCTTCGACGGAAGAGTCCGACGCACCAGAGCAGGCACCGATCCTTGATGCGCCTTTGTTCGACTTCCCGGCGCTGTCCCTCGACATCGGCGACCTGATGTCGGCCAGCCCGCAAAGCTATGACATCTGCTTCCGCCCCCATCCTGCGCTTTATGAAAACAGTCACGAACCGGCTTTTCTGATTTCGCATCTCGCAGAGCTTGGGACGCTCGAGGCCGAGGTGGACCTGTCAGCACTGCCGCATTGGAGCGCGCCCGAGATCGTTCAGCCCGCGCTTTCATGGAACCTGCGCCTCGCAACCGAAGCCGGACGTGAGGCCATCGAGGAGGTTTTCGAGTTCGTCGATGGCCTCTGTGATCTCACCATTGATGCCAAGGACGATGACATGCCCGAGCAGAATACGCAGGACGGCGCTGCCAGCATGAGCATGGCAGACACCACCACGGCTCTTCTGGACGCGGCCCCGCCCCTCCTACAAGCCGATATCGACATGACCGAAGCCGCCGCTGCCAGCAAGATGCCGGATGCACCGCGTCCAACGCTGCGGGTCGATCTCGACAGGATCGAGCGGCTGTTCAACGCCGTGGGCGAGCTGATCATCAACCAGTCGATGATCGCCCAGCGGGTCGACGACCTGCAGCTTACCCACGACGCGGACATGACCGTTCATGTCGAGAGCTACCGGCTGCTTGCGCGCGACATCCAGGAGGCCGTAATGGCGATCCGTGCGCAGCCAGTGAAGCCGCTGTTCCAGCGCATGTCCCGCATCGTGCGCGAAGCGGCTGATGGCACCGACAAACAGGCGCAGCTGGTGATGATCGGTGAAGGCACCGAGGTCGACAAGACCGTGATTGAGCGCCTTGCCGACCCTCTCACTCACATGATCCGCAATTCAGTGGACCACGGCCTTGAAACGCCCGAAATGCGCAGCGCCAACGGCAAGGATCCGGTGGGTACGATCTGGCTGTCAGCAGCGCATCGTTCGGGCAGCGTGGTCATCACCATCCGCGATGACGGCGCCGGGCTTGATCGCGACAAGGTTCTGGGCGTCGCTGTCAAGAAAGGCCTGGTACCGGCAGACGCCGACCTGTCGGAGACCGAGATCGACAACCTCATCTTCCTGCCGGGGTTTTCGACGGCCTCTGCAACTTCGCTGCTCTCCGGACGCGGTGTCGGACTGGACGTGGTGCGCACGGCGGTCCAGTCGCTTGGCGGTAGGGTCAACATCGTCTCGCGCCCCGGCAAGGGAACCGAGTTTACCATAGCGCTACCCCTGACCCTTGCCGTGCTGGACGGGATGCTGATCTCGGTCGGCAACATCAGCATGCTTGTTCCGATTTCTGCCGTGCTCGAGACGATCCGCCCAATGGCTGGCGAAGTGCAGCCTGTTGGACCGAATGAGCAGCTTCTCTCGATCCGCGGTCGCTTTGTTCCGGTCATCGACCTTGCGGCAAATCTTGGCATCGCCCGCGCCATCGACGCGGACGCCCCAATGCTGCTCCTGCTTGTCGAGACCGAGGCACGCGGGACCTGCGCCTTGCTCGTGGACCGGGTCCACGACCAGCGACAGGTCGTGATCAAGGGGCTCGAAAGCAACTACGGCCACGTGCCGGGTGTTTCGGCTGCGACCGTTCTCGGCGACGGCCAGATCGCCCTCATCCTCGATCCCGACGCAATCGTCGAACAGACCCACGGGGCCGGCCAGCGCGCCGTGTCCCCCACTTGATGGAGACGCCCAAGATGCAGAACGCAGCAGACCACAGCGGCGAGGTCGAATTCGTGATCTTCACTTCGGGAGGACAAAGCTTTTCACTCGATATCCGCCATGTCCGCGAAATCCGTGGGCAAAGCGCGGTCACCCCGCTTCCGCATGCGCCTGAAGAGGTGCTTGGCGTAACGAACCTGCGGGGCGCCGTGATCCCGGTCTTTGACCTCGCGCGCTGTTTCGCGCTTGGCGTCACGGCCGATTCAGAGCGCAACGTCATCGTCATCGCGATGAACGGAACGCAGACCATCGGGCTTTTGGTGCAATCGGTGTCCGAGATCGTCTCGTTCCCGCGGGCCGACATCCAGGACGCCCCGGATATGCTGGGTGGGTCGGCCCAGAGCCACATCTCGGGTCTGGTGCCACTTCAGGAGGGCATGAGCCGCGTGATCGATCTGCCCTCGCTGATCCAGCGGCGTATGCCGGTGCCCGCATGATCGAAACCCGACCAACCCCGGTTGCAGGGCCAGCGCTCGACGCCACCGGCGCGATTCCGATGAGCCAGGCTGATTTCAACCGGATCGCCAACCGCGTTCAGGATGATTACGGCATCCAGCTGCCACTGGCGAAAAAGGACCTTGTCTATTCCCGGCTTCTGCGGCGGGTCCGTTCGCTTGGGTTTGCGGATTTCGGAGCCTATTGCGATCACGTCGAGAGCGTGGCCGGGCTGCCGGAGCGGACAGAGATGTTATCGGCGCTCACGACGAACGTGACACATTTCTTCCGGGAGCGGCACCATTTCGACCTTCTTTCCAGTCTGGTGTTGCCGCCGCTTATCGAAGCCGCGCGGCGCGGGTCCCGGGTCAGGCTCTGGTCAGCCGGGTGTTCCTCGGGTCAGGAACCCTACTCGCTTGCGCTGACACTGCTGGCGCTGTGCCCCGATGCGGCGCGGCTCGACATTCGCATTCTCGCCACGGATATCGACCCGAAGATGATCGCACGGGGCAAAGACGCCCTTTATCCTGCGGCTGAACGCATTGCCATCAGCGAGCCCCTTCTGTCGCGGTTCACCGAAGCCGAGCCCATGGGCGATGGCTTTCGCATATCGGAGGCTGCGCGCGCGCTTGTTACCTTTGCGCCGCTTAACCTGATCGGTGACTGGCCGATACGCGGGCCGTTCGACGTGATCTTCTGCCGCAACGTCGCGATCTATTTCAGCGCCGCCATTCAGGAGCGCCTCTGGCAGCGGTTCGCCGCCATCACGCGACCCGGCGCATATCTTTTCATCGGTCATTCCGAACGGATCACCGGCCCCGCAGAGGCGCGGCTGGAGAACGTCGGCATCACCGCATATCGCGTTCTGCCGCAGCACGATGGCGACCGGCAGACATCCGACAGCACAGGAGCGACGCAATGAGTGTTCGAGAAAACATCCGGGTCATGGTGGTCGACGACATGGGCGTCAGCCGGGCGCTTGTCGTCAACGCCCTCGACGAAATGGGCGTCATTCACTACTCGGCCGAGGCCGATCCCAAGGTCGCGCTCGCCAAGCTGTCGGCAAATCCCGTGCACCTTGTGCTGTGCGACATGAACATGCCCGGCATGAACGGGCTGCAGCTTCTCGAGGCGCTGCGGCGTCAGCCTGCAACGGCCAATATCGGTTTCATCGTCATCACCGGCACACCCTCACCGGACATCATCCAGAAGGGCCAGGCGCTTCGTCTCAACAATCTTGTCGCCAAGCCTTTCGACACACCCAAGCTTCGCTCTGCGATCGAGCAGGTCATCGGAAAGCGCCTGTGATGACAGCCCTTGTTTCCCTCTCTGCCGCCGAATTCCTGCAGCGCGCAGCACTCGAAATCGAGCGGTGCCGTCGTCTTGTCGACATGGTCGAAAGTGCGGCCATAAAGCTGTCCGCCCCTGACTGGCACAGTGATTTCCAGAGCATCGATCTTCTTGACCAGATGCTGGGTGACCTGTCGGTTCTTCTCGACACGCTTGCGCGCACACCTGAACTTGACGGGCTCATCCTCACCGACACCCAACGGCTGACCTCGCCGCTGCGGCTCGGCGCAGTACGAGCGCGGCTTCACGAAACCCCGCATGACACGGGAGGCAACAATGTCGAACTCTTCTGAGTCCAAGCCCACCCTCAAAGACTTGTTCCAACGAATGAGAGTCAAATCCCCTGCAAACCAGCCGGCAGCATCGCAAACCCAAGGAAGGCACGTCATGGATACCACCCGAATGAAGCTCAAGACAAAGATCCCGCTTGCCATCGGGGGCGTCAGCATCGTGGTGGCCGCCGTTCTCCAGGTCCTGAGTTATTCAGAGATGCGCAATCAGGCGATCGAAAACCAGGAGAGTCGTTTCCTGCTTCAAGGCGAGGCATTGAGGCAGAACGTGGTCAACTGGGTTGAAAACGCAAAGCTCACCTCACTGCAGCTGGCGTCCTCGCCCCTGATCGTACGCAGCGTGCAGCCTGCCGCGACATTCACCGGCACTTCGGCTGGGCCGAGGGTGGTTGGCGCACCGGACGACAAGAGCGACCTGATCCGATACCTGAATGCGTTTGCTGAAAGTGCCGAGTCCGACGATATCTTCGTGATCGACGCTCAGGGGGTCGTGGTGCAGACTGTGGACCAGGAAGTTGCACCCGGAACCCGGCTTCTGGATGGCCCGCTGGCCAATAGCGCGTTGGCCGAAGTGTTCACCGAAGCGATGGCGTCATCGGCAGGTGAAGCGCAATTCGCAGATTTCCAAGGATACGCGCCGTTCAACGGAACGGTCTCAAGCTTCGTGGGCGCACCCATCATCAACGGTGAAGGTTCAAAAGTCGGAGTGCTGGCCGTCCACCTGCATCATGACGAACTGCAGGAATACATGATGAAAGGCTATACCTTCGGTCTCGCGACGGAAGCTTATGTCATCGGCTCGGACTTCAGCGCCGCGTCCATGCCGACCCGAGGCGAGGCTTTCGACCTCTTGGACAACATGCCACGAAGTGAGCAGGCCGTCGCCGCCATCGAGTCGAATGAGGCCACTGTCATTCCCGATGTCCGCAGCGTTTCTGACGCACCCGACGCTGATCCCAGCGCCTATGCGGTGTCCGTACCGATTGATCTGTTCGACGAACACTGGGGGCTTGTCGTCGAGAAGGGCAATTCGGAGATCTTCGCCGAGGTGGACGCCCTTTTGACCGAGCAGATCTTCGTCACGCTCGCCGCAGTTGGCATCACGCTGTTTTTGGGCTTCTTTATCGGGCGGTCGATCACTCAGCCGCTCAGCCGTGTCACCGGCGCGATCCACCGGATCGGTGATGGAGCGCTTGACGCTGAAGTGGTCGATATCGACCGGCGCGATGAACTTGGCGACATTGCCAAGGCTGTCGAACGCCAGCGCGCCCTGTTGCTTGAACAGCGCGAACTGGAAGCCGAACGTGCCCGCCAGCAGGAAGAACTGCAGCGTGTGGTCGAAGGCATGCGCGACGGCATGACACGGCTTGCTTCCGGCAACCTCTCGACCTCGATCGATACCCCCTTCGCAGAGGCATACGAAGTTCTACGCGAAAATTACAACCAGACCCTCGGACAACTGAACTCCACCATCTCCCAAGTCGTCGAAGTGGCCGAAAGCATCCGTGCCCGGTCGAGCGAGATCAGCAACGCCTCCGTCGATCTGTCCCGCCGCACCGAGAACCAGGCGGCCGCGCTGGAAGAAACCGCCGCCGCGCTCGACGCGATGACCACCAGTGTGAAGGCCAATGCGAGCGGCGCGGTCGAGGTGGAATCCACCGTCAAGACAACCCGCTCGGAAGCAGAGGAAAGCGGCAAGGTCGTCAAGGCTGCCGTTTCCAAGATGACCGAGATCCAACGCTCTTCCGAAAAGATTTCGAACATCAGCGGCACCATCGAGGATATCGCTTTCCAGACCAACCTTCTGGCGCTCAACGCAGGCGTCGAGGCGGCACGTGCAGGGGATGCGGGCAAGGGCTTTGCCGTCGTCGCCTCCGAAGTGCGTGCGCTTGCGCAGCGATCCTCCGACGCGGCCAAGGAAATCAAGACGCTCATCACCTCGAGCAGCCAACATGTTCGCACCGGTGTGGACCAAGTCAACCGCGCGGGCGAGGTCATCGAGAACATCGTCGGCCGCGTGACGCATATCTCTGAACTGATGTCCGGCATTGCCGCCGGTGCCGCAGAGCAATCGTCGGGCCTGAGCGAGATCAACATCGGCGTGACCCAGCTCGACCAGGTGACACAGCAGAACGCTGCCATGGTCGAGGAATCGACTGCCGCAAGCCAGGGCCTGGCGCAGGATGCAACCAATCTCGCGGGTCTTGTCAGCCACTTCCAGTTTCGACGAGATGGCGTCCGTCAGGCCAATCGGCCCGTCACTGCGCCTGAAGCGCTCGGGGCTGTCAAAACTGAGGCAACATCCGCAGAAACCACGCCCGTCGTTGCCAAGCTCCGCGCGGCCATAGAAACGCCCCACGGCGTTTGGCAGGACTTCTGAGCACTGGCGCCCGTCAGTACAGGGAGGCGGATCTCGCCTCCCTGGAACACAATGATCCCTTAAGAACAAGGTGGCGGGTCCGAGACCACCGACGCGGTGTCTGTCATCAGGCACCGCTTTTCAGGAGAAGACCATGAGTGCAACGCGCATCGTCCTCGTCGCAAAAAGCCCACTGTCTCGATCGCTCATCCTCCGGCTGCTCACCGCGCTGCCCGGGGTCGAAATTCTGGGCGAGGCGACAACTTTCGCCGAAGCGACGAGCATGATCAAAGCGATGCGTCCGGACCTTGCGGTTCTCGGCCCGAGTTTCGCCACCTCTGGTGACGCCAGGCACCTGCGTGACCTGCTCGGCACCGTGCGATGCCGTTGGATCGAGATCGCGGGTCTCCACGCCGATGCCGGCGCTGACGGCCTGGTTCGGGACGGCCGTCACCTGCCCGTGCTTTTGCATGGCATGACGCAGACCCAGGCCGAAAATGCCCTTTCCGAAGTCATGGCGGCTCCCTTCGACTGGACCATCTCCGAAGACATCACATCCAAGAACTGCCGAGCCGTCGGTCCTGAGCAAAGCCAAGCCGAACCCACGAACCGCTTCATCCTTATTGGCGCATCTACGGGAGGCGTTGATGCGCTGCTGCAAATTCTCGGTGACTTCCCCGCGGACTGCCCCCCGACGGCTATCGTTCAGCACACTGGTCGAGGCTACAGCGGTAGCCTTATCCAGCTTTTGGCACAGCGCTGTCGCGCCAAGGTCGTGGCCCCTCGGGACGGAATGGAACTGCGCCGCGGCATGGTCACTGTCGCCGCTGGTGGCGAGGCACATCTGAGGATCGCTGCTGGCTCCGCGCTTCGCTGTCAGCTCCACCAAGGCATGCCGGTTTCCGGGCACATGCCCTCGGTCGATGCGCTTTTCACATCCGCGGTTCCGTGGGCAGGCCGCGCCGTCGCAGTGATCCTCACCGGTATGGGCAGCGATGGGGCGAAGGGATTGCTTGACTTGCGCCGCGCTGGCGCCACCACCATCGGTCAGGACGAGACGACATCGCTGGTCTACGGCATGCCGAAGGCCGCCTGGAACCTGGGAGCAGTCGAAAGCCGTTTGGCGCTGTCCGACATCGCCAGCGCGGTCTTGAACGCCTGCCACGTTGGCAGCCTCAAATGATCCCCGATATCCGTCGCACAATCACAATCACCCAAGGCGAATTCCTCGCCGTTCGGGAACCCGACGTGGTGCTGTCCACGATCCTCGGGTCTTGTGTTTCTGTCTGCCTCTACGATCCCAACCTGCGGGTCGGTGGCATGAACCACTTTCTCTTGCCACAGGGTCAGGATACCTTTGGCGGTCGTTCGGAACGGTACGGCGTTCATGCCATGGAGCAGCTCATCAACGCTCTCCTCCGTCTTGGTGCAGACCGCAAGGCGCTTGTTGCCAAGGCTTTCGGCGCCGCAAACATGACCGAACGCCTCAGCCCAATCGGCGACTCCAACGCAAGGTTCACCCGTGAATTCCTTTTGGCGGAAGGAATCGCATGCATTGCGGAGAGCTTTGGGGGGGTAAACGCCCGCAAGGTCCTGTTCCACGCCACCAGCGGCACGGCCCGCCAGATGATTGTCCCGGGTGACTTTGACGAAGGGCGGAAACCGCAGGCTGAACCGCCCAAGCCGAATGTTGTGTTGTTCTGACATTGAACCGCGGTTGCGGGCAATTTGGCGACTGCTCCGGCGACGGTGTCGGGCTGAATAGCATTTCGCCCAAAGCACGGCGCTTTATTCAGCCGATACCGCCACTGTCGGCAAGCTCCACGACCAGATCATGCGCAAGTCGCTCGACAAGCCCGTCGAGAGTCGGTCTCAGTGTCGTGACCAGGGAGTCGAGAACACCGCCGATCCGACGATCCGAACATGTCACCTCGGCTCCGATGGGCTCCAGCAGTCGGTTGGCCGCCTCTACCACGTCATCGAGACGAATACAGGCAAGCGGTTGCTGCCGAGGTCCGGTCCCGAGGCGGTCAAGCACCTTTGCGCGCTCTTCAGGATGATCGAACTCGGCTTCGACCTGATGGAACAGGGCCTCTGCCCGCTGTTTGGCACGACAGGGGACATGCAAGGCAGCGAGGTTCGCGATCTCGGGGGTCACCTGCCAAGAGCCGACAGGCGGCGGCGCCTGCTTGACGCGGCGCCGATCGACAATTGTGCATCCGAATGCGCCCTCTGCGTCCAACTGCAAAAGGAGGATGCCCTCTCCAGAGGCCCGCGCGCCGGCTTCGGAGACACTGGATAAACCGACGGCTGCCAGCGTCTGCTGCGCCTGCTGCGCTTCGGAAACGAAGGAAAAGAGGTGAAGCGTCCATTTGCCCTTGCACCAATTGGCGGTATCGGAGGTCAGAACCTCACCACCGATCCGGGTCGTTGGCCGCGCTTCACCGTCTCTGGGAAGCTCGAGCCATAAGGGGACAACGTGATCCACGTTGCTTACGGGAAAGGTGTGACCCTGCTTCGTCGAACCGCACTCAAGCATCTTTCGATAATCATTGGTCAGCACTTACGCATCTCCTGAATACACTAAGGATTTTCTGTGACCGTTTAAAATGAGACTTGTGGATAGAGTTCGCAGAAGTTGTGTAAAATCTTGTCAAACTTGATATTTTGCCAAACGAGCGGGCATTGAGACCAAAACTCGATAGATGAGCGCCTGTAAAACAGACGATCGCGGGCGGTCACCTGTGGTCGTTTCGGCGTGGTCGGCATCTCAGGAGGATGCAGTACAGGTCCTGAATTGGGACGTTATGGATTGAGGCTGCGCGTAAATGCATCGAAAGAGCGCTGCGGGCGCGTCCCAAAAGCACCGCCTACACCGTGGGTGCAACCGAATTCTTCAAAAGGAACGGCACGACCGAACCAAGGCGTGTGCTAGAACAATCCCGAGCGCAAGGCGTCAACGGGCGTCTCCGGTGGCAGTGCGCGGGTGGGGGCTGACGAAAACAAGGCCACCGCCGCAAGTAGCGCAAAACCTGCAACGGCACCAACTGCGCGCTGCATTCTCCAGCTTGACGGCTTTGCGTCCGAGATTGCGCCGCCGACGGGCGTATTCGAAGCCGCCGGTTGCACGGCGAATCCGAGGATGGGGGTGAAGAGCACGTGCTCGGCGCGCGCGAAACACGCGAGGGGGATGTCGCAAGCCAATCGCTCGAGCGCTTTTGGCAAGCTGCCCTTTGCAAGCTGCAAGGCGTAGGGTTGATGCTGATCTTGCGTCACCGCCTCTCGGCGCACTGCGAATCCAACACCGTCATCCCGCACAAGGATCTCTGGCGTTGCGATGACGCCTGGGGGCAACGAAGGATTCAGGATGACAAGCGCCTCACCCGATGCGGCGATCCGCAGGACTGCGTCAGGAAACGGCCGCAAAGCCGCAGCATCAGACCTCAGAGGCACGTAGCCCGGCAACACGACTGGTGCGGCCTGCGTGGTTGGCGTGAAAGCGCCGGAGAGATCGATCCCCTCTTCTGCGGCGAAGGCAAAATTCACGGCGAAGTCTTCCGCCTCCTCCACAACATCGGGAGACGAGGCCAGGAACCTTTCGATCCCGGAGACAAGATCGCGCAGGGTGCTGACCGGCAGGTCACATTCGGGATGCCCCTCGACCGGGGGATAGACCGCCGCGGCTCCAAGTGCGATCCCCGAAAAATCCTCGATCCGACGCAGCAATGCAGCCGGGGCTTCCTGACGGTGGACAGGGAAAATCTCGACTTCCGGACCGGTGGTTCGCACAACGGCAACACCGACATCTTCCGGCCAGCCTGAAGGCGGCACGAATTCTTCTGCGAGCAACAAACGCACATAGATGGCGGTCGCAGGTTCCATGAGAGCGGGCTCCGTACAGCGTCAGATTTGCGAAAAACATACAGTAGCTCTTTTATTTTCGCAATCCCTCTTTCCATTCAGTAGATCCTAAAGTAGTTTTCGCAAAGTCAGGCTATGGAAGGCTTCCGACATGATGATCCTCATCGGACTGGTCCTGGTCTTCGGGCTGGTGTTTGGCGGTTTTGCCCTGTCGGGCGGCAAGTTCGACGTGCTGCTGTACGCCTTGCCCTTCGAGGGAATGATGATCGTCGGTGCCTCGCTCGGGGCCTTCATCATCGCCAATTCCGGCGCACACTTGAAAATGACGCTTACAAGTCTCAAGCGCACATTCACCGGAGCACGGTGGAATTCGCAAGATTACAATGATCTGCTCGGGCTGATGTTCGAACTGGCCCGGCTTCACCGCAGCAAGGGGGCCGTGGCACTGGAAAGCCATATCGAGAACCCGGGCGAATCAAGCATCTTTCAGCGCTATCCCCGCATCCTGAAGAATCATGAGGCGACCAGTCTGATCGCGGATGCATTCCGGATGCTCAGCATGAATTTTGACGACCCCCATCAGATGGAGGATGTGCTGACCAAGAAAATCGAGGCGATCCACCACGAGAACATGATCCCGGTTCATGGGCTTGGTGTCGTGGCCGACGGGCTGCCCGCGATTGGAATCGTCGCCGCCGTCTTGGGTGTCATCAAGACCATGTCTGCGGTCGATCAGCCGCCGGCGATTCTTGGCAAGATGCTTGGTGGTGCCCTTGTGGGAACATTCCTCGGCGTTTTCCTGGCCTATTGCATCGTCGCTCCGGTGGTGGCCCGTCTGCAGGCCATAGAGGAGCAGGACCTCGCCTTTTCCTACGTGATCCGGGATGTGGTGGTCGCGATGCTTCACAACCATCCGGCCAATATCTGTGTCGAAATCGGACGCGGCTCCATCCCACCGCATCACCGCCCCAGTTTCGAGGATACCGAGACCGCGCAGCGTTCGATTGCCGCATGACGCGTCGCCTTGCAACCTTGGCCATGCTGGGCCGCCTTTACGACCGGAAGCTTAGCCTGTGTGCGGCAGACCTTGCCGCGCTGCAGGATCAGGCGTCTGGACTGGAGGCCCAACGAGCGGAACTTGACCGGCGCAGGCATGAGGAAACCGCCGTCGAGATGACCGAAGCGATGCATTATACAGCCCGGTTTCTGCTGACACTGCGGAAGGAACGTGACCGTCTGACGGCCGAGAAAGACGGCGTCGAGAAGGCGGTGGAGGCAAAGCGGGAAGACGTGCTCGAAGCGTGGCGGGACCTCAGATGCAATGCGCAGCTGAGAGAGACCATCCTGGCCCGGATCCTCGAAGACAACCAGCGACGGGAACAATCAGAGGCAGACGAACGCGGCACGGTGGATCACGCCCGCGCCCGCTCTGTCAACCGGCGCTCAGCTCTTCTGGGCTGAGCGGTAATCCTGCCTCATCCAACAGTCCATACAGCGCCGCGAAGGTCTCATCGGAACTGAGGCTGTCCCTGGTTCCCTGACGCAGAAAAACATCGGCAAGGGAGGCAAACCGGATCGCGGCATCCGTCCATGCATCGCCACCGGCCCGGTAGGCACCGATCCGAACGAGATCCTCCATCTCTGCGTTCAGCGCCAAAGCGCGCCGGGCGGTGCTCATGATTGCGCGCTCCGCGGCGGCATGACAATGCGGCAATGCCCGAGAAACGGATTTCGCAATATCGATCGCTGGATAACGCCCACCCTCGGCAATCTTGCGGGCAAGGATGATATGCCCGTCAAGAATGCCCCTGACAGTATCGGCAATCGGCTCGTTGTGATCGTCACCATCCACCAACACGGTGTAGATCGCCGTGATGTCGCCCTGCCCGGTGACGTTCCGTCCCGGACCTGACCGTTCAAGCAATCGCGGCAGCTCCGCAAAGACGGTTGGCGTATAGCCACGGCTTGTCGGCGGTTCGCCAGCAGCAAGGCCAATCTCACGCTGCGCCATCGCGAAACGGGTCACGCTGTCCATCATCAGAAGGACGTGCAGTCCCTGATCGCGCAGGTACTCGGCGATGGCGGTCGCGGTCCAGGCGGCCTGACGTCGTGTCAGCGGCGGCTGGTCCGAGGTCGCAACGATGAGCACCGACCGTGCCATACCTTCCGGACCAAGGTCGCGCGAGATGAAGTCCTGCACCTCGCGGCCACGTTCACCGACAAGCCCGATGACGATCACATCCGCATCGACCTGCCGTGCCAGCATCGCCATGAGGGTGGATTTTCCAACGCCCGACCCGGCAAAAACGCCAAGGCGCTGGCCACGGCAGATGGGTGTGAAAGCGTCAATCACCTTGATACCGGTCTCGAGCTTCCGTCCCGTTGGGCGGCGCTGAAAGGCGTCCGGCGGGACTGCGCGCGGCGGATAGCTTCGCGGACCGTCACAGAGCACGGCATCATCAAGCGGCTGCCCGAAGGCATCGAGAACACGACCGAGCCAGCTTTGGTCCGGGTAGAGGTCACCATCCGCCCCGATCAAACGCACCTCGTCATCCAGCGCGACACCCTCCCATGTGCCGAAGGGCAGAACGGTCGCCACACCGCGATCAACCGCGACGATCTCGCCGCGAATCCTGTCCGCCACTTTGACATGTGCGCCCATCCGCGCCGCGGCACCCAGCCCCCCAACCTCGAGCTGAAGCCCCCCCAACGACAGGACCGTCCCGAAGACCTCGCTTTCGGGAATCCGGCGGGTCTGAGCCCTGAGCAAGGAGAAAATCGTACGCTCGTTCATTCACGCTTCCTTTGAAGATATTTCTGTGCTTAAAGCACTGAGTATCGTTTTTCGCAAGAGTGAGACATCACCGTGAACAAGATCTCCATGTTCCAGATGGCGAGCCAGCGGCTGGAGTGGCTTTCAGCCCGCCAAAAGGTCGTCGCCGAGAATATCGCGAACGCCAACACACCAAGCTACGTTGGGCGCGACGTGCAGAAGTTCGAGGATTTCCTGACAGGAAATCGCTTCGGAACCGAGTCCGTCAAGGTCGAGGATACAGCCAGTAGCTGGGGCGGCAGCAAGGATGGCAATACCGTGGTTCTTGAAGAACAGACGATTCTCGCAAGCCAGATCAACGGGCAGTTCCACCTCGCCTCTCGCCTCTACAGAAAAGGTCATGACCTGATTGGCCTCGCATCCGGACGGAGATGAACACCATGGATATCCTGAGCGCACTTGGCCGCACGGCCTCTTCCGGCCTGACCGCGCAATCCCAGCGGCTGCAGATCATTGCCGAAAACATGGCGAACGCGGATTCGACGGGGTCGACCGCAGGGTCAGACCCCTATCGGCGCCGGGTTGTGACCTTTGGCGACATGATCGACGACTCCTCGGGCGCATCGCTTGTGTCGGTCCGGTCTGTCATCGAGGATCAAACACCCTTCAGGATGCGCCACGATCCGTTCCACCCCGCCGCGGATGCCGAGGGCTATGTGAAGACGCCCAATGTCGATCCGCTGCTTGAACTGGCCAACATGCGCGAGGCGGCCAGATCCTATGAGGCCAACCTCAACATGATGGAAACCGGCCGAAAGATGCGCGGCCAGCTGCTTGACATGTTGGGATAACAGACATGATCGAAAGCACGAGCGGCTTTGTCACCGGCGCGGTTTCACGCGCTTACAAGACAAGCCAGGCCTTGCCCGCCGCCGCACCCGCCCAGAGTGAAAACGCGACGCGGCCAAGCTTTGGCGATGTGATGGAACGGACCGCGCTCCAGACACTCGAAACCGTGCGGCAGGGCGATCAGGCCGCCGTTGCCGGGCTTGCCGGTTCACTGCCCATGCAACAGGTGGTCGAGGCGACCATGGCGATGGAATCGGCGGTCAAGGTTACGGTCGCCGTGCGGGATCGGATGGTCGAAGCCTATCAGGAAATCCTGAGGATGGCGGTCTGACATGTCACCGGCCGATGTCAGCGAGATCGTGGTCGAGTCGATCTGGGTGATCCTGATCGCTTCCGGCCCAACCCTGTTCGTTGCAATGGCGGTGGGCTTGGGAATTGCGCTTCTCCAGGCGCTGACCTCGGTGCAGGAGATGACGCTCACCTTCGTACCAAAGCTTGCGGCCATCTTCGTCTGCGTTGCGCTCACCTTGCCGCTGATCTACACGACGCTCTTTGGCCTCAGCGAACGGATATTCGACCTGATCCAGTCGGGCACGATCTGATGCGGCGCGCGTGCCTGATCCTGGTCTTCCACCTTGCTCTGCCATCAGCTTCGGATGCTGGCATTTTTGACGGTCTGTTCAACTTTCCGAGCAAGAGCGCCTCGGAGGCTGCGGTGGAGACCGAGATTGACCAACGTACCATGACAACAGGGCCGGATCAGGCGATCTGCATTCAAGCGATCCGCGAGGCTGAACGCGCGCATGGCATTCCCCACGACCTGTTGATGGCTTTGGGATTGCAGGAAGCTGGCATGACCTTTCAGGGCGCACGCACGATCTGGCCCTGGTCGGTGAATGTCGAAGGACGTGGCCATCGTTTTGACACCCGCGCCGAGGCCGAAGCGTTTGTGCAAGGCCAACTGGCGCAGGGAATTCGCTCGATCGATGTCGGCTGTCTTCAGATCAATCTGCGTTGGCATCCTGACGCCTTTCCAACTCCCGGCGCAGGGTTTGAACCTGCCCTGAATGCCGACTACGCCGCGCGTTTCCTGGGCGATCTCAAGACGCAGACCGGCGATTGGTGGCAGGCGGCCGGCCATTATCATTCTGCCACGCCGGAGCGAAAGGCGATCTACCTCGCAGGTCTGTCTCGGCACGTCGCGGCGCTCGAGAAAGGTAGCGTGAAGCTTGATGCGCTGGCCGGGCAGATGCGCGCCACGCCACTGTCCCCGAACATTCCCAGGACCACCAACAAAACAGCAGGCGTAAGCGTTGCAGCAATGGCGCCGCGGCGGATGCGCCCGCTGAAAGCACAGATCCGGCACGTGCAACCTCGGGACCCGAGCTATGTGCGGGTTCTGGAGCCACTTCCGACCTTGGTCTCGAACCGAGATGCCTCCCCCACGCCTGCCGAGCAACAGATCAGTGCCGGGTGGTCAGCAACGCTGTCGGACGACCTCGGCGGTGCTGCATCGCTATTCGGCGGTGCGGCGCGCCCTCTGTTCTCATCTTCTCCACCGGCGAACTGATCCATGACCCGCACAGTCCGACAGAAGTCGTCTCTGCCCCTCGACATGGTCCTCGACTTTGTCGCACCGCTTCTGCGCAACCGCGACGTGTCATTCGCGGTGGGCATCTCGGTGATCCTCGCGGTGCTCTTTGTGCCGCTGCCCTCGGTCCTGCTCGACCTCGGGCTGGCGCTGTCCATCGCGCTGTCGATCCTCGTGTTGATGGTGGCGCTATGGGTGAACAAACCCCTTGAATTCAGCAGCTTTCCGACGCTGCTTCTGGTGGTGACCATGCTCCGGCTGGCGCTGAACGTGGCATCGTCCCGGCTGATCCTGTCGGAAGGGCAATCAGGAACCGATGCGGCAGGGCATGTCATCGAAGGCATCGCAAGCTTTGTCGTGGGCGGCGATTTCGTGATCGGCGCGGTCATTTTTTGCATCCTGATCGTCATCAACTTCATGGTGATCACCAAAGGCTCCAGCCGGATCGCAGAGGTCTCCGCGCGGTTCTCGCTTGATGCGATGCCGGGCAAACAGATGGCGATTGACGCCGACCTCGGCGCGGGTGTCATCGACGAAGACGAAGCCCGGCGGCGGCGCAAGGAAGTCGAAGGCGAGAGCAACTTCTTCGGTGCCATGGACGGCGCGGCAAAGTTCGTCCGCGGTGATGCGGTGGCGGGCATCATCATCACGATAGTCAACATCCTTGGCGGTGTTCTGATCGGTATCCTGCGCCACGACATGCCCATCGGCGAGGCGATGCACAACTTCACCGTCCTGACCATCGGTGACGGGCTGGTCACCCAAATCCCGGCGCTCATCGTCTCCATCGCCGCGGGCATGATCGTGACGAAGGGCTCCAATGAAGGCATGGCAAGCGAGGCGGTGACCGCACAGCTTGGTGCAAGTCCGAAAGCCCTGCATCTTGCGGCGGTGCTGGTTGGGGGTCTTGGTCTGCTTCCGGGCTTCCCGCACCTGATGTTCCTGACGCTCGCAGGTGGCCTCGCACTGATCGGGTTCACGGTTCAACGCAACATCGACCGTCAACGCGCGGACGAGGAGGCCGAGGCCCGCCGTCCGCAAACCGAAAACGCCGAGGATCAGGCCGATCCGCTCAGGATCGACGCCATCTGCCTCGATCTTGGAACAGCGCTCATGGTGCTGGTCAACGACATCGACGCCTCGCTGCCCGGCAAGGTGCGCAGCCTGCGCAACTTCTTCATGACGGAGTACGGTTTCATACTGCCACCCGTACGGATCAAGGATGACGCGCGGCTCAAACCCCATGGCTACCGCATCAGCATCCAGGGTCTCGATGTTGCCACTGACGAACTGCGTCCTGGCGGGCGTCTGCTCATTGATCCAAGCGATGCGGCCACCTCCATTCCGGGCGAACGGGTCCGGGAGCCGACCTTCGGCCTCAACGCGGTCTGGATCGATGCGTCCGTCGAGCACGAGGCAGAAGCGGCCGGATTTACCGTGGTCGACCCCGAAAGCGTGGCCATCACCCATATGACCGAGGTCATAAGAGAGCATCTTCCCGACCTTCTGACATTCGGGGCCACACAGGACCTGATCAAGCGGCTGGATCGGGACTACCAGAAGCTGGTCAGCGAAATTCCGAACCAATCCCCGGTGATCCTGCTGCAGCATGTGCTGCAGAACCTGCTGGCCGAGCGTCTCTCCATCCGCAATCTTCCGATGATCGTCGAAGCGGTGGTCGAGGTTGCCGCGGTCACCAAGAACGTCACGCTGATCGGCGAACATGTCCGCCGACGGCTGGCCGTGCAGATCTGCCATGGCCTCGAGGATACCGAAGGGTACGTGCCTGTGATCGTGCTCGGCCCCAAGTGGGACACCGAGTTTGCAGCAAACATCCGGACGCAAGGCGACGAGACCATCTGCACGATGTCGCCTGCCAAGGTGCAGGAATTCATCCTCGCGGCACGGGTAGAAATCCAGAAATTCGCAACCCGCGACGAATGGCCGGGGCTTCTGGTAAACCCCGATATCCGGCCCATCGTGCGCTCCATGCTGGAGCGGGTCAGCGGTCAGACGCAGGTCCTCTCACACTCTGAAGTGCATCGCAAAGCTCGCCTCAAGACCGTCGCCACGATCGGGACGTGACAGGTGGACCCGAGCCTCGCCCCCGAGATCGTCAACAGCTGGATTCAGCTTGCCGCTGTCGCCTTCGCGCGCGTCGGAACGGCCATACTCCTTTTGCCCGGCTTTGGCGAAGCGCAGATTCCGCCACGGATCCGCATCGCCCTTGGCCTTGTGCTGACACTGTCGCTTCTGCCGATCCTGCCTCTCCCCGAGCCTCCGCAGCAGGTGACTGCGTTCGCGCTCCTGATTGGCGCTGAAGCCGCAATCGGGATCTTCATCGGTGCCGGCGCGCGCATCCTCATCGCCGCGCTTCACCTGCTGGGCGCGCTCGTGGGCATGGTCTCGGGTCTCAGCAATGCGTTCGCTCCCAGCCAGGCCAATACCGAAGGCGCCACGGCGCTCGCGGCGCTCCTGTCGGTGGCAGCCATCGCGATGATCTTTGCGACCGACCTGCACCATTTGATGATCTCCGCGATCCTGAGGTCCTACGCGATCCTGCCGCCCGGACGGCTGCCCGTCGGCGACATGACAGACCAGATCGCCCGGCTGGGCGCGGGCGCGTTCCACATTGCGACCAGCATGGCGACGCCGTTTCTTGTTATTGCAGTGGTTCTCAACCTCGCGCTTGGCCTCGCGAACCGGATCATGCCGACCATGCAGGTCTTCTTCGTGGCCGCCCCCGGCCTCATCCTCGCTGGCCTGACGATCTTCGTCATCACTCTGCCCGCCGTGCTGGATCACATGATGGTGGTCCTGTCCGACTGGCTCCTCGCACTGAGCATGTAAACGATGTCCGAAAATGATGACGACAGCTCCAAGACCGAAGCGCCATCCGACCGGAAACTCCGCAAGGCGCGCGACAAGGGAGATGTCCCGATCAGCCGCGATGTCGGGCACCTCATGGGCTTCGCCGGACTGCTTGGCATCGTGTTCCTGCTGTCGATCGGGCCGGGTCTCAAGGCGACGCAGGCGCTTGGCGAACTTTTGACACAGGCAACGATGATCGAGATCGGCAGCGGGGAAGCGGGCATCGGCGATCTGGGAGGCCTGATCCTCGATCCGCTGCGGCCAGCGGCTCTGATGACGGCCGGGGCGCTGGGTGTCCTCGGTCTGTGCGGGCTTCTGGCCGGTCTCCTGCAAGGCCCGTTCGCTGTCTCGGGCGAAAGGATCCAGCCGAAGCCTGACAAGATCTCACCGATGAAGGGCGCGAAGAAACTGGCCTCCGCCGAGCATCTTGTCGAATTCTTCAAGAGCCTTCTCAAGCTGATGATGATTGGTGCGGTGGGATTTTATGTCGTCTGGTCGATGATGCAGGCGCTGCTGCCGGGTGCTGTGGCCGGACCTGAGTGGATTCCGGGCATGCTTGCCACCAGCACGCTGCGGATGCTTGGCCTCATCTGCGCCTTGATGGTGCCGGTCGTGATCTTTGACCTGCTGTGGAAGCGGTACAGCCACAACAAGAAGCAGCGCATGACCATCAAGGAGGTACGCGACGAGCACAAGGAGACCGAGGGCGATCCGCAGATTGCAGCGCGGCGCATGCAGATCCGCCGCCAGCGCAGTCAACAACGGATTTCGCAAGCCGTTCCGACGGCGACACTCGTGATCGCCAACCCCACACATTATGCCGTTGCACTGCGGTATGTGCGCGGCGTCGATCTCGCGCCGGTCTGCGTTGCGAAAGGAACCGATCTCGTGGCAGCGCGCATTCGCCAGTTGGCGCATGACAGTGAGGTTCCGGTGATCGAAAGCCCGGATCTGGCCCGTGCGTTGCACGCGACGACGGAGGTGGGGCACACCATCCCCGAACGGCACTGGCAGGCGGTTGCACAACTCGTGAACTATGTTCTCGACCTGCGTCGGCGTATTCGGCGCAAGCCCCCCGAGGGGGCGCGGCTGCGCCAACCGGAGGACGAAGATACGGTCTAGATCCGTCAATGCGCGCTGAGAGCCTGCACCGTGAACGGCTGATGCGTCTGCAGTTCCAGCAAGATATCGAGCCGGAATCGCCCTGCATGACCGAGGCGTTGGTTATCAATGCTGCCTTGAGATCAGAGCGTCTTTTTCGTGCCCGCAGACCCACGACCCGCTTCGTCGCGCAACTGCCCGGTCTTGTCGTACAGACCCCGAAGGCTCTCGCGGCTTCGCGTCCGCTCCACCTCGAGAAGGATCGCCTGCGAGGCCTCTGCCATGCCCTTGAGCAGTCGCCCGTTCACCTGCAACTGCTCGGCCAGCGCGCGGATCAGCTCCCGAAGGGTGCCGGTGGCGTCAGAGCCATCGCGCAGGAACGGTTCGATCACTGGCTGGCGCAGTTCGAGCGCCTTCAGAAGATGCGCCTTGTCTTCGTAGAAGCCCGCCACCGCGCCGATGTCACCGGCAACCAGCGCTTCATTCTCGGAAGTAAGAAGCGTGAGCGTTCGGGACAGGATTTCCTCGAAGCTCTCGATATTGCCGCGATCCTCGGCTGTCATCGCCGGATCGCCTTCCTCGGTCTCGGTCTGGCGGCGCTCGCGCAGACGCATCGCCAAGCGCGACAGCATCGCGGGTGGGCGAACCAGCGTCACCGGCGGTAGGCCTCGAGCTGCGCCTCGACGCTCCGGGCCAGACCCACACCGCCGCTCCGGACGATCTCCTTGGCAATCTCAGCGCCCATGAGGCTCACGAACATCTGCTCACCGGAACCGCCCCCCATCGTCTTTGGCCGGGCGGACTCCAACATGCCTTCGAGCATGGTTGCAAGGAAGACCGCTTCGAACTCTTCGGCAAGCTTGGCGCTCTGACCATCAGAGAGAGGGGCACTGCCCGCATCGGGCATCGTCATCACGGGCAAGGAGCGCAACGGGTCCATCAGATCACCTTCAGGTCTGCATGCAGCGCACCCGCCGCCTTGATCGCCTGCAGGATCGAGATGATTTCGCGGGCGCTCACACCAATCGCGTTCAACCCGTCCACAAGCTCTTGCAGGCTGACTTGCCCTCCCACGACGGCAAAACCGGACTCGCGCTGCATCACCGCGATATCAGTCTGCGGGATGATCACTGTCTCGCCAATGGAAAACGGCTCGGGCTGGCTGACGCTGGCGCTCTCGCTGATACTGACCGTCAAGCCGCCCTGGCTGATCGCCACCTCGTCGATCCGGACATCGGCACCGATCACGATGGTGCCCGACTTCGAATCCACCACGACCCGCGCGCTCGCGGCCGGGCTGACCATCAGGTTCTCGATCTGCGCCAACACATCCGGCATGCGCGACTTTTCCGAGAACGCGATTTCGACGGTTCCAGGATCGAGCATCTGCGCCGAGGCGGGAAGCGACGCTTCATTGATCACGGTGGCGATCCGGTACGCCGTGGTGAGATCGGGGTTGCGCAGCGCGAGGCGGATCGACCCGAGCGAGGACAGCGCAAAATCAATCTCACGCTCGACGATCGCTCCGTTGTCGATCCGCGCAACGGTGGGCACACCCGAAACGATCTGCGCCGCCGCGCCTTCCGCGGCAAAGCCTCCGACCGCAAGCGGGCCCTGGCCGACAGCGTAAACCTCGCCATCCGCGCCAACAAGCGGCGTCACGATGAGGACGCCGCCGTGCAGAGACCGGGCATCACCAAGCGACGAGACGACGATGTCCACTGGCATGCCGCGACGCGCGAAGGGCGGCAGGTCCGCCGTGACCATCACTGCAGCGGTGTTCCGCGTGCGCAGTTCCTCGTCCGAAAGGTTGCCGACGCCGAGGCGGCCCAGCATCCCTTCGATCGAGCTTCGGGTAAATGGCGAGTTTCGCAGCGAATCCCCCGAGCCATCCAGACCAACCACGAGACCGTAGCCAACCAACTGGTTGGCCCGCACGCCCTCGAAAGTGACGATGTCCTTGATGCGCACCTCCGCCGTCGCGAACCCCGCGCCCAGAATGAATGCAATCGTGAGAAGAAGCCGCCCGACCATGTGCCTGAAATCCCGAACCTGTCCCTGCTCCATCACAGGAAATTTCATTTTTCGCAAGTGCTGAAGTGCAAGTTGAGGCGATGTCGTTCGCCTGCGCCTGCCATCAAAGATAATCGAGCAATGTCATCCGACCCAACCGTGCCGTCACCTCGAACGTTGCGCGCAACTGGACCTGCATCGACTGCAGACGCACCGCGGTCTCCTCGACATTGACACCCTCGATCCCGGTTACCGTCTTCGTGTAAAGTTGATCCAGCGCATATTGCGCGTCGATCTTGTCTTGCAACTGCTGTTGATTGTTGCCAAGCGCCGCCTGCCGCGACGTGAGAAACTGCAGACCTTCGGAAAGCGTCGTTGCAACCGTCTCGCGCAATGTGTCGAAGGCAGCGGGTGTCATCGCTCCGACATCGGCGTTCAGGACCGAGGTGAGCGTGTCGAAGATCCGCGTAAAGGCGGGATCTGTGGCGCTGAGCCCATAGGCCATGTTCGTCCCATCGTCGATCTGCGCGGACAATTGCCCTGGACCACCCAGATAGTTGACGGCCAATCCGGGGGGCGGCGCGGCATTCAGCTCGACCGTTTTGCGATCGGTGCCCAGCCCCGAGAAGACGTGATCCCCGCCATGGGTCGTATTGGTGAAGTTGACGATCTGCTCGAGCGTGTGTTCGGCCTGCAAACGGTAAATCTCGCGGCTGCTGCCTCTCATTGCGTCCGACAGGGTCAGTGCCTCGAAGCTGCGCGCCTGCTCGGAAATCGCTGCCAGCGCGTTCGACATCGTCTGAAGGCGCCCCTGCAGAACCTCGTTGGCCTCCATGTAGGCGCCGTTCGCTGCCATATGTGATCTCAGTGAAAGCGACCGGGTCCCGGCTGCGGGACCGTCGGAAAAGACGTCCTTCTTCATGCCGGTCGCCACTTCCTGCGTCAGTTTCGCGGACTCGGCGGTCTGTTGTGCAACGATCTGGCGCAGCCCCATGGACTGCTGCAATGTCGCGATCTTGATGAGCGTGGTCATGAAAAGCCTCCTGTCAAACCGCTGCGAGCAGGGTGTCGAGCATGTTGGTCACGGTGGTGAGCACCTTGGCGTTGGCCGCGTAGCTCTGCTGGACGAGAAGCAGCTTCTGCATCTCGTCGTCGATGTTCACGCCTTCGAAATTCCCCCGCGCGGCCGAGACCGTGTCGGACGCTGTGCGGGAGGTCGTGGCTGCAGCTTCGGCATTTGCACGCACCCTCTGCTGGTTGCCAACCAGGGTTGGCGCGAGATCGGCAAGCGTCAGAGTGGTGCCCAGCCCGCCCGTGTCGACGGTGACAACCTGCGAGAAAACCTGGGTCATTGCATCGATGCGTGAGGCATCGCTGGCCGGAACTCCGGGAAGACCGCCCGATTGGAGCAGCGACGGGTTACCGCCAAAATCCGGATCAAGCGCAGCGTTTACCGTGAGGCGCCCGGCGAGACCGGGCTGGAGCGCTGCCGAAAAGACCCCACCTGCGTCAGTGAACAGGCCGCGCCCACCTGGGGCAATCGGGTTGGCGGCCTCGAACCCCTGGACAAGCGCGGCAGCCATCCCGTCAAGCTGGTCGCGGAAGGCCGGGACCATGCGATTGTTCAACTCGATAAGCCCCGCCAGCGTCCCACCCGTCAATGCCCGCCCCGGCACACCGAGCGTGATATCGACCGTGCCGGCCCGAAGCGTGCCCGAGGTGCCGTCATAGGACACGTCAAAAACCTTGTCCCGCACGACAAGTTCGACACCGCTCGCGGTGTAGAGATTCACAACCCCCTGCCCGGTCGTGACGGTTTGAATGTCCATGTACTCTGAAACGATATCCACGAGTTCGCCCATCCGGTCGGCGCGTCGGGTTTCGTCCAGCGGTTCGGTGGGGGTGCCGACACGACGATTGAGCTGCGCGAGTTCCTGCATCGCGTCGTTCACCGCCGTCACGTCGTAGCGCAGGTTCAAATCGACCTCGCGTGCGACCGAATCCAGCGTTCCGGAGAGATCACGCAGATTGCTCGCTGCGGCCTTGGCCATGGAGACGACCTGCAGCTGTGCGGCCTCCTGATCGGGAAACCCCGCCAGTGTCGCAAGCGCGGCGCGAAGCTTTTCGACATGCGCCGCCGGTGAGGTTGCATCCGACGGCTGGCCAAGATGGCTTGTATAGGCGCTGATGCCCTCGGCCACGGTTGCATGTGCGGCCAGTTTCGACTTTCCCGCGCGGTCAAGTCGGGTGAGCATGGCATCAACGCTTCGGTCGATGGACCCCGCTCTCACCTGTCCCGAGGCGGTGGTGATTGTCGATACGGATTTGCGGGTAAAGCCCGGTCGATCCGCATTCGCGATGTTCTGCGACGTAACGCCTGTCTTGAGCGCCGCAGCGCCCAGCCCGGAGGATGCAATGTTAAGCGCTGTACTGAGTGACATGCGAAGCTACCTTCAGCGCTTGAGGTTGTTGGCTTCCTGGAGAAGCTCGTCTGCGGTGGTCACGATCTTCGAGTTCGACTGGTAGGCCCGCTGAACCATGATGAGGTCGGTCATTTCCTGCGCCAGGTCGACATTCGAGTTCTCGAGCGTGTTCGACAGGATACTGCCCGCAGGCTGGTTGCCCGCCACGTTCAGCAACACGTCGCCCGATTCGGATGTAAGCTGGTATGCGTTTCCGGTCACTGCCTGAAGTCCCTCGACATTGGCGACATTGGCGACGGGAATCTCGTAGAGCGCCTTTCGAACGCCGTTCTCGAACAGCGCCCAGACGATGCCGCTTTCATCGATCTCGGTCGAGGCCATGTCCGAGACTTCCGATCCGTCGATCGTCACCCGTTGCGGTTCGTAGTCACCGGCGAATTGGGTGATCCCGTCGTAGGTGTCCGGCGCACCCAATGCGATGGTCAGGACTTGAGGAATTAAGGCGTTGTTGATGGTGATGGTCATCTCTCCGGTGGCCGCGTCCAGCGCCAGTGGCGGGGCGCCCGGGCCGGTATAGAGCAGCGGCGCTGCCGGGGTCGCGCCCGAATCGTGGAAGTCCACTTCCACCGTGCCGTATGCAGTACCGCCCCCGGCGACATCGAGCGTCCAGCGGTTCTCGATTGCCGGATCAGGAGTCCAAGTCAGGGTCAGCTGCTCTTCCGCGCCAAGGTCGTTGTAATAGCCGACTGTCGATACGAATGAACCTGCTGCAGCACCTGTACCCGTTGCATCTGCCGGGAGGTTGCCGCTGATGGTGGCCGTGGTGGAGGCCGCGGCAGTCAGTTCGACATCGCCAAGGTTGATCGTCTCCAGCGAACCATAGCTGCGGCGGTCGACCGCGCCGATTGTTCCAGTATCGTCGTATTTGAAGCCGGACAGATAGTACCCGGCCGCGTTCTTGAGGTTGCCGTCTGCGTCGACGGAGAACGATCCGGCCCGGGTCAGCATGTAGTTGGCAAGCACCGGATCATTGGGCTGTTTCGAGACCACGAAAAAGCCCTGACCGCCGATCGCCAGGTCCGTTGCGCTTCTTGTCATGATGTTGGTGCCTGCGGCACTGACCTCGGACGCGCGCTGTGCACGCACACCTGCGGCATCTCCCGAGTTGATCGTGACCATCTGCGCGAAGGAGCGTTTGAAACCGACAGTTCCCGTATTGGCGATGTTCTCACCGATCAGAGAGACGGCCTTGGCGTTGGCGCTGAGACCGCTTACCCCGGCCTGCATTGCGTTGAGGATCGACATGGTTGTTTCCCTTCAGAATTGCTGGGTGAAACTGAAATTGCGGAGGATATGGCGAACCATGATCAGTCCCCCTGCCCCAAGAGGGCGGTGATAGCGGTTCCGGCTTCTTGTGCACCGGCGATGATCGATTCTGCGGTGCTGACTGACAGCGGACCGTCGATTGGCTCTTCGGCCACAAGTCCCGTCACCAAAGCGCCCTGGCGCTGGCCGCGCTCCCCGGAAAGGAGCTCGACATAGCGTCCTGCGCGGTCCTTGTCTTTCGCCTCGCCCGCAAGGCGCGCAGCATCGACGCGTTCAGGCAGGCTCGCGATGTTGATGGATCGGTCGTAAGCCGCAAGTGCGGTGGCGACATCGCCGATCTGTTGCGCGGATTTGGCAAGACCGATCTGCACCGATGGATCGGTGATATCTGCAGGGTCCCCGACGTCCAGCGCCGCCAAGAACGGAGCCGGAAAATCGCCGGTTCCGTTCGCGGCAACACGCAGACCTGCTGCCGGAATGAGCAGGTCCGCAGACCCCGGAATCAGACGTCGGTCAAGCACGGCCAGCGCGCCTGTCGGATCGCCATTCGCCAGCAAAAGGCCCGCCTGCCGATGCACCGCCTCGTCAAGAACCTGGGCATCCGCCTTTTTCAGGGTTGTCGCAGGCAAAGCAGCGATGTCCCCGTGTTCCGCCAGCGCCGCCTTCATCAGCCCTGCATCTTGGAACCTTTCTGCAAGGCGCACCCGCACCGAGACCCAATCGCCACGCCCCGCCATCAGCGGATCGAGCCGCCGGACCATCGCCAACGCTTCGTCGAGAGGCATCTCACCGCTGTTGAGTTGGTCGTCGACACGATCAAGAAGGACGCCAAGACGCTCGTCGGCAAGATTTGCTTCGGGGGTGCCCGGATGTTCCCGGAAGATCATCGCCATGACCTCGATCGCGGTCGCATCATCGCCGATTTCTTCTGCCACACGGGCAAGCTGCACCCGGAGCCGCAGCGCAATGTCGTCTCCGCGCCAGTTGGACAAGCCTGCGCGCAGCAGGTCGCGCACTTGGGGCAAGAGCGTCGGGTCATCCCGAGACAGAGCCATGTCCGCAAGCGCAAGTCGGGCATATGCGGCGACCTCGCCATGTCCCTCCGACACGCGCGCGAAGATATCGAAGGCCATCTCTTCTCCGCCCTGCGCAAGCGCAAGGCGACCGCGCATGAATTCAAGAACGTCCCAACCATCAAGATCGGTACCCGCCGGTGCAGCGGCAAGGATCTCGGCCGCCACGTCCACATCGCCGCGAAGCAGAGCATGGTCGAACAGGTCGGGCAGAACTGCAGTCGCAACGCGTCGGCTCTGACGCGACAGCGCCGTCAGTGCTGCGCGCAGGTCAGCGCCACCCGGTTCCCAGGCGTCCTGGGGCGCGGCAAGCAAGAGCGACCAGAGCGGATCGTCGTTCCAGATCGGAGGCACCGGGGCTGCCGGAGGTTGGCCCGCCAGTCGGGAAAGGATCGCCGCGTAGCCAAGCGCGCGGTCGCGGTTGACGGCATCGAGATTGGGTTCGTCCAACGGGAGCGATGCAAGGATGCTTTGCGCTTCGGCCACCATCATGTGCGCAATGAGGAACTGAACGTAATCGAGCCGCAATGCAGCTTCCGCACGCGGATCCGGAGCCTGCAGGGCGGCAAGCAGAGCATCGCGCTCCTCGACATAAGGCAGAATGAACTGCGACGTGGTGCCAAACGCGGCCACGTTCGGCCGAGCGGAGACATGGGCCGAAAAAGGGAGCGGCGTGTCGTCAGGTGCCGTCGCGTTCGAGACAGCAGGTGGTTGCGCGACGACAAAAGACGCGACGTCCACCAAGGAATCAGCTTTCGCAATTTCCGTGGATGGCTCTGGCTGTGGTCCGACTCCAATCAGATCGGACACTGGCGCAGATGAGTCTCCGGCGTCGGGCAGGACTTGGATTTGGTCTGCAGCAATCTCCACAGGCCGCGGGACAGGTCGCAAGCTGCTTTCCGGAGGGCTTGCGGCCAAAAGGGTTGGCGCAAGAAACGCGACTGAAGTGGTCATTGCCCAAAGAGGAAGACGACGGACGGACGCCGTGAGGCGACCTTTTCGGTCCGCTTGCCCATCTGCGCTGCACCCGATCAACATGCCATCCACTTTCAGTTTGCGAAAAACTAAATAGCCGTATAATGATTTTCGCAGATCAGATCAATAGCTCAGTTCGAACGGAGGCAGGCGATGGAGAATACCGGATACGTGGCGCTCTCACGGGCAGCAATGCTGGAACGCGCAACCGACGTGACCGCAAACAATATCGCCAATGCCAACACGATAGGCTTCCGCGCTGCTGCACCGCTCTTCGAAAGTCTGATGGTCCGCGGCGGGATGGACGGCGACCTCAAGTCGATGGCCTATTCCATAGAGACCGCGACCGTGTCGAATCTTTCACCGGGCGGTGTTTTTCGCACGGATAATCCGCTCGACGTCGCTTTGCCCGGTGACGGCTGGCTTGCCTACCTGACGCCCGAAGGTCAGACCGCCCTTGGCCGCGACGGGCAACTCGCGCTCAGCGACCAAGGCGATCTTGTCACTGCCGGCGGGGATCTGGTGCTCGATCTCGGGGGAGCACCCATCACCCTTCCGCCGGATGAAGCGGGTCTGACCATCGCCAAGGATGGCACGATCACTGCGGATGATGGTGCAGTGCTGGCCCAGATCGGTATTTTTGAACAACCTGGAATCGCCGGATGGCAACACTTGCGCGGCTCTCTCCTTGTCCCTCGAGACGAGAATGTAGAGCTGATGCCCGCGCTGGAGCCGAACCTCCTGCAAGGACATCTCGAGCAGTCGAACGTCAATCCCATCGAACAGATGACCCTGCTGATCAGTCAGCAGCGCGCTTACGAGCGCTCCATGAACATGGCGACGATCAGCGATGACCTGCGCAAGCAGACGCTGAGCCGGCTTGGCCCCAATACCTGACAATTTTGCGAATAATGAAAAGGACGCCATGAAATGAACGCTCTCGGCATCGCCGCAACCGGAATGCTCGCCCAGCAGACGCAAGTCGACGTGGTTGCCCACAACATCGCAAACGCCAACACGACCGGCTTCAAGGCTGGTCGGGCCGCGTTCCAGGACCTGATCTACCAGACCCAGAAGCGCGAAGGCGCACTCACCGGTGAGGACGGGACAGCCCGGCCCGTGGGTGTCGATATCGGGCTTGGCGTGCAGACCGCGGGGATCATCCGCCTCAACACTCAGGGCGGACTGCTCGAAACCGGCAACCAGCTCGACCTCGCCATCGACGGGCGCGGCTATTTCGTGGTCACCCGCCCGGACGGCTCGGCCGCCTACACACGCTCCGGTGCCTTCAACCTTTCGGCCGAGGGCGAGGTTGTCTCGCTTCAGGGTGACCGCCTCGAGCCGCCGATCGTCATTCCCGAGAACACCACGCGCGTCGAGGTTTCTGTTGACGGTCAGGTGATGGCCTATGTCAGCAACGAGGCTGCACCACAGCTTATCGGCCAGATCGGGCTCGCCACCTTTGTCAACGAGGCTGGCCTGAAGCCCATCGGCGACAACCTCCTCCTTGAAAGCGCGGCCTCCGGCACGCCGATCGACGTGGAGCCGGGCGTCGAAGGCATGGGTGTGCTGCGCCAAGGGTATCTTGAACGATCGAATGTCGATGTTATCAAGCAGATCACAGACCTCATCACAGCACAGCGCGCCTATGAGATGAACTCCAAGACGCTGACCACAGCCGACCAGATGCTGCAAACCGCGAATCAGATCAGATGATACGCCAATTCCGTATCCTCCTCGCGGCGCTGGTCGTTCTGGCCACTTCCGGTTCCGGTCCCGTTCAGACGATGGCCGGGCAAGGTGTATCCAGTCTTGTGCTGATCGAGGAAGCAGTGCTGTCAGACGGTGCGCTCAGCATTCCCGCCGATGGAGAGGTCCAGATCTTTCTTCCGTCCGGCGTACCCGACACGGCGCTTGCGATCGAGGCCTTCAGCTTTGATCCGCGCGCCGGGATCTTCGCTGTGAGGATGCTCCTGACGGATGGGCAGTCGCTGGGATTCCGGGGACAGGCAAGCGTCACTGTTCCCGCTTCTGTTCCGGTGCGCCGCCTTCAACCCGGCGAGATCCTGACCGACGCGGATCTCGCACCTGCCAGTGTCCTTCTCGCCACGCTGCCCTCATCGACGCTGCGCCTGACCGAAGACCTCGTCGGCAAGGAGGTGCGCCGCACCCTCCTCGCCGGCCGTCCTGTGCCCGGCGGATCGATACAGGAGCCGCGCGCCGTCCTGCGGGGCGAAAAGGTCACGATTTCCTACAGTCACAAAGGTCTCGATCTCTCCGCCACAGGGCGCGCTCTCGAAGACGGCGCGCTTGGAGACGTGGTGCGGGTCGTAAACCTATCCTCCAACCGGACCATATCGGCGGCCGTAGCCGGCCCCGGCCTTGTCAAAGTCCAATGACCCGCGAGAGACACATGCACGGACCACACTCTCCTCTTTGCCTAACGGTGCTCTTCGCGGTCGCCAGCCTTGCAGGCTGCGCGCAGATTGCCGAACACCGCGACCCACAGCTGACGGGCATGGTGCTTGATCAAGGGACCATACCCGAAGCCTTGTCGGTTCGTGTGCCGCAAAGGGCGCAGCCGCTTCGCAATCCACCAGTCAGGGCCGAAGCCGCGTCGCTTTGGAGTAATGGCGCGCCCAGCTTCTTCGCCGACAGACGTGCCGCGCAAGTCGGCGATATTCTCACCGTGGTGATCGAAATCGACGACGAAGCTCAGCTTGAGAACGAATCTCGACGGTCACGGACAGCCAGCAATGATCTCGGGAAACCCACCTTCCTTGGATACGAGACCAAACTTGATCGGTTCCTTCCGGGCCTCGATGAGGAGGATCTGCCAAGCGGGTCGCTGATCAACCTGTCGTCCAACAGCGGCGCTCGTGGCAGCGGGTCGATCGGGCGAAACGAACGCATCAGTCTGCGCGTCGCGGCCATGGTCCTTCAGGAACTTCAAGGCGACAACCTCGTCATCGCCGGGCGGCAAGAGGTCCGCGTCAACAACGAACTGCGCGAACTGCGCATCGCAGGCATCATCAGAAAGGTGGACGTCGACATGTCAAATGCCATTCCCTACGACAAGATCGCAGAAGCCCGCATCTCCTATGGCGGGATCGGACAGATTTCGCAGGTCCAGCAACCCCGCTACGGACAGGATGCCCTCGATGTCATCCTTCCCTACTGAGATGGAAATGGACCAGGAGATGCCCGTGGCCGACGACACTCCGGCGCCGGCGCCAGTTCCGCGCAAACTCAAGCCGAAACTCCTTGTGCCCTTGATCGTCACGGTCGCCGCAATCGGTTTCGGGGTGGGGCACCTGAGCGTGGCAGGGATCGCACCCGCGTCTCAAAAGCAGGCAGTGAATGCTGCACCTGAAGCTTACAACACGGGGCGCTTCGCCATCGTGGTTCACGACCCAAAGCTCACATTCCTTGAGGCCACGGTATTGGTCGAACCCGGAACCGCGAGCCCGCAAAACCCGGCGCAGCTGCGCGATGCGATCCTTGGACTGCTGACCGAAGCGGCGTCTCTTCCGCTCGTGCAACAGGCCGACGACACGATAGCAATGCTCGAACGTTCGACAATGGCCATGGCATCCGAAACCGCGCCATGGCTCGCAGGCCTCGATCTCTCTGCTGTCACGGAATAAAGGCTGAAACCCGGTCGGCATGGATCAGGCCGACCGGGCTTCACCAAGAATGCCCTTATTCGATGCGGACGATCTGAGTGCTCATGGCGCTGCCGCCACCCGACAGATCAAGCCGCTGCTCGCCATTTTCAAAGCTAAGCGAGATGACCTCGAAACTGGCATAGGTATTGTAGCCTCCTGTCGCGTCCGCCGTGGCAAGCGCGACCTGGTACCGACCCGGGGGCAATGGAACGCCATTGGCATCCGCCCCGTCCCACGCAACATTGACCAAGCCCCGATCCGTCGCCGGCAGCCCGGCGATCTCGCGCACGGGAACCCCCGCAGCATCGCGGATGATTGCGGTAACGCTTGTCGCCGTTCCCTGCAATTCATAGCTGAAATCGGCACCGTCCGGGCCAAGCTCGATTTCCTCGGACGGCACGGTGACGGTCCGCCCGATCAGCGACGATTCAGAAAGCGCCGCGCTGAGCGCGAGCTGCGTCCGCAGGGATTGCATCTGATCGTTGAGCTTCACCGATTGTTCGACCCCGGTGAGCGTCGCAAGTTGCGAGACGAACTCGGTCCCGTCAATCGGCTTCAGCGGGTCTTGGTGGCTTACCTGCGCAACGAGAAGGCTGAGAAAGCTTTCATAGTCATTCGACATGGTCGGGGGCGTGTCCATGGACGGTGTGGCGGGGGCGGTGGCGATCGGGGTCAGGTTCATGCTCGGGGTCCTCAGGTGATGATGTTGACGCGGTCGGACTGGATGATCTGACGGGTCACGGCCTGATCTGCGGCAGTGTCCAGCGTCTCTTCGGTGGTGGGTAAGGAGCCGGATCGCGACGTGGCGCCAGAGCCATCGCCTTGCGCGCCGCGCTGCCCGCTACCGGATTGGAAAAGGTCCATCGTCAGCGACCCAGACGCGGCACTCCCCTGCCCCCCAATCGCTTGCGCAACGGCTTGCCGTTCGGCTTGCATCGCCTCGAGCACCATGGGGTTCTGTATCCGCAGCACGATGTCGAGACCACCGTCACGCGCCTGCTGGATGCTGACCTCGATCAGCCCCATCCCGTGGGGTTTGAGATGGATGACAGTCTCGCCCACCTCGCGAGGAAGCGCCGCCACACGCTCCACCACGTTCGGCACGATTGCCGAGCGTGGTCTTACCGGATCGGTGGGCCGGTCTGAGGCTACCTCTGCTGTCTGGGGCTCGGCTTCGACGAGAGCAGAGGGAGGCGACTGATCAATGGTCCATTGGACCTGCTTGTCATTGGCGTCACCGGAGAGTGGCAGACCTTCCAAAGGCTGCGTTTCAGCAAGGGCGCCGTTGGTTGTCACAGGACCAAGAGGCGCCAGATTTTTTGGGACATCACTTGTGGAAGGAACTTCAGGATTGTCGAATGGGATAGCCGTTTGCACGCTCTCTACGGAGATCGGAACCCCGTCAGTCTGCTTTGCGGTGATGGTTCCAGTTTTGGTCAAACCTGCATCGGGCTTTGCCGCAGCTGAGCCGGCATTGGGCGCAGCCGCGACCATTGACGCGATTGTCTCGGAGCCCATCGAAGCTTCGCTTGGCACAGCATGCGTGTTCGCGGGCATAGCGTCCTTGACCGGATCGACCGCTGTTTCCGAAGGTGATGCAGACAATTTGGATGTGAAGAGCACCGAGGCGTCGTCGGATTCTGTCGGCAATCTGGCAGCAAGCATGTCCGCGGGCATTCGGTCCTTGACCGGATCGACCGCTGTTTCCGAAGGTGATGCAGGCAATTTGGATGTGAAGAGCACCGAGGCATCGTCGGATTCTGTCGGCAATCTGCTCGGATCGGTCGTCCCCTGCCCGTCCTCAACAGCATTGTCCGTCTGGACAGGTAGTTCATGTAAGCGGGATATTGGCGCGTTTCCGATCTTGCTAGGGTCGCTTTCAACACCAATTTTGTCTAAGGAAATTTTGGATGCGTCACTGAAAGAACCATTTTTCCCATTATGCACCGGCACCTGGTTGGTAGCGGTCAAATCATCGCCTAGCTCAACAGGCACGACGTCCCGCGCAGAGACCACTGGCGGGGTGGCGAAGGCGGACGGGATCGGCTTCGTCTCACCACCACCGGGCATCAAGCCATCCGAAGACCCAAACTCCGTCGTTGAATCTTGATCACCCAATTGCTGGGCAAGTTCCGTGGGTTGAAGAATGTCCATAGGAACGGGCACATCCTCCACAGTCACTGGCAGATCAGATGAATCAAGCACATCCTGCTCTGCCAAATCACCGTCTTCGGCGTCACTCGGCACGGCAGCCGCTTCCAGATCCTCCTCCGACAGCGGATCTGGTAAAATCCCCGACACCTCCACGGCTTCAGCCTCACCGATAAGCCCATCGAACGTCATCTGGGCATCCGTGACGTTGCCGGCTCCGCGAGATGGCATGCTGACACCCATCGCCGACAGCAAGACGACCGCCTGCATCATGGCTCATCTCCAACCTGGGCCGAGGTGACGCCACTCCGGATGAACTGTGCTTTCATGCGCGAGAAAGCACGTGCTTCCATCTGGCGGATCCTGGCCACACTGGTGCCCACACTGGCCGCGACAGCCGCAAGCGGCAGGTCACTTTCGCTCCGGCATCGTTCGACAAGCAGGCGTTCCGTATTGCTCAGGCGCGACAAAGCCGCATCAATGATCCGCTGTCGTGCAAAGGCCTCTTCGGTGCGGATCATGGTCAGTTCTGCCGGGTCTTCGGGTGCGCAAAGCTCCCATGTTTCTGCATCGCCCATTCTGTGCGGGTGCGCGGCACCGCGCAAAGTGGCCAGTTCTCGATCTCCGAGCCGACCCTCGCGGGCAGCACGTCGATGCTGCAAGGGTATGGCGACAACAGCGGCGTTCTTGAAAACCTCCCGGCGCATGGCAGCACGCACAAAGGGACGGGCATAGGCAAAGAACGGCACGCCCTCGCGCGGCACATAACCGTCGATACAGCAGATGAGTGCCAGATTGCCTTCCGAGATCAGATCGTCCCACTGGTGGGCTTGCGTTGTCCAGGCACGGGCCATCGAACGAATCACGGACGCATGGGCCCGGAGCAAACTGTCGAGGGCGGCAGGCTCTCTATCCGCCTGCCAACGTGAAATCCATTTTCGCTGATCCGCCCGATCTTGTGACAATGTCTCCGCAACTGGAGTGGCACCATCGCAATCCGTGTTCTGCATGTGTTTCATCGTGCTGCATCGTCTCCGCACTTTGCTCAGGCAATTGAATGGCACTTCGAAATCACAAACACAACATTTTTCGCAAATTATGTTGTGAAAGGGATATACCTGAATGCGAATTTCTGTATTTGTTTTCGCACAACGTGCTTGAACGCTACTGGCACCCTGCGGAGACGAGAAAATGGCAGACCCAACCAACGTTCCGAACACCCCAACCATTGTCATCATCAAGCGACCCAAGAAGGTGATCAAAGGCCATCACGGCGGGAACTGGAAGGTGGCCTATGCCGATTTCATGACGGCCTTGATGGCGTTCTTCCTCATGCTTTGGATTCTTTCGCTCAGCGAACCGGAAAAGCTTGAGGGGATCGCGGATTACTTCACGCCTGCGAGCATCCCGCTTGTCGATATCCTCGGCTACGATCCGGAAGCGGCCAAGGTGCGGGACAAGAACGACATGGTTCCGATGCCTGAAAGCGCGCTATGGGAGGACCCGCCCGCCGAGTTTCCTCTCGATTCGGAGGCTGAAACTGCGGACGAAGCGCCTACGAATCCTTGGACCGCTTTGGAGCAAACCACACAGACCTTATCCGAAAATTCGGCAGAGACACGGGACTCGCAGGATCCGGTTGACGCCATGCTGTCTGCGCTCAAGGACACGATGGCAAAAGGCAACCCGCTTGAAAGTCTTGCGGGCAACCTGATGGTTTCGAGATCAGCCGATGGTGTGATTGTCGAGATCCTGGATCTCGGCGAACGCCCGATGTTTCAGTCGGGCAGCGCCGAATTGACCGCGGTTGTGCGTCAGGTCCTGAGCGAGGTGGCCAACGTGATCGCGGCGGTTCCCATGAACATCAAAATCATAGGCCATACGGATGCGACCCCTTTCCGCGGGAGCAGTGGCTATGGCAATTGGGAACTCTCGGCTGATCGTGCCAACGCAGCGCGCCGAGCACTGGAAACGTTCGGGGTTTCGCCCGAAAGATTCACCCGGGTCAGCGGGCGCGCCGCAGTCACGCCGCTCATTCCCGAAGACCCGAGCGATGCCCGCAACAGGCGCATCACCATTGAACTGGTGACGGTGGAAACCCCTTCGAAAGCGGCCGCATCGAATGACTGATCTCATGCGAGGCTTGACTTGTCACTCCTATCCGAAACGATTGTCGCTCGCGCTGAAGGCTTTCAAAACATTGAGGAAACACATCTATCCGGAAAAGGAATAGCCGACGCCGTGGACGGTGCGAATGTAATGCGCGCGACCGGGAGCGACCGGAAGTTTCTTTCGCAACCGGCTCACAAGCCCATCCACAGCCCGGTCATAGGCATCCCAGTCACGACCCTTGATCGCATTCATCAGTTGATCCCGGTTCACCACGCGTCCCCGCCGCTCGATCAGCGCACAGAGCAACTCGAACTCTGCTGTGGTGAGCGGAATTTCTGCGCCGTCGGCGTTCCAGACCAATCGGGCGGACGTGCTGACCGTGTAATCGCCGAAGCGATAATCGGTCTCTATCTCGGGCATCGATTCCGGTTTGCTGACAACTGGGCTTGACGGAGAACTCCTGTACCGGCGCATGACCGCATTCACGCGCGCCGCCAGTTCACGGGGTCGGAACGGCTTGGTCACGTAGTCATCAGCGCCCAGTTCAAGACCCACAACGTTGTCGGTCTCTTCGCCTCGTCCCGAGAGAATGATGATGCCGCTCTCGCCTCTTTCCCGCAAAGATCGCACAAGGCTCAAGCCACTGCCATCGGGAAGAGTCAGGTCGATCAGATAGACATCTGCTGTGGCCGATTCTGCCATTTTCTCGAATTCGGCGATAGAGCACGCGCAGCGTATTTCCATGCCCTCCCGTTCCAACGAAGCTCGCAGGAGATCACGGATGGCTGGCTCATCGTCTACCGCAAGAATCCGGGGTTGGGACAAAAATCTCTCCATTCGCAAAGAGCTCCTAACTCAAAACTTCCCTTCTTACAAAATGGTCAAACTATTTAATGAGACAATTACGCCGGAAAGCCTGATCCGCCGCACGGCAGAGCGTTCCTTGTGTCAAAAGATCCCGAACGCTGCACCTAATCGACCCTTTTGGGTCGCCAATGCAACCTAAAAAGCATCCTTTCTGAGTTAATTCAATACTTCGGCATGATCAACGCGGAGGTGTGTTTTTTTCGCCATTGCAATGCAAAGGTTGAAACGGGCGACCGGAGTCTTCCTTCAAACCCTAGCGCGCCTGATCGAGCATGACCGGGTCACACTCTCGACAAACGGTGGAATCGGCCTGTCAGTCTGCAACATTAGGTGCGGGGATGCTGTTGGCGCGATACTCCCGATAGCCCTCCCAAGCCTCCAGCAAAAGCGACAGCACCTGCCGACGCGAGCCGCGTTTTTCTCCCTCGAGATTTCTGGTGCGCCGAATACGTTCGCGAAGAGCGAGCACCGGGTTTTCCTTGGTCAGGTTCTCGCCGGTGAAGAGATCCTTAAAAAAGTCCTCAGCTGCCTCGGGATCTTCCCGCCGCAGGTGATACAGCACAAACGTCATGACCCCCGACGATCCGAACTCGGCCACTTGCCGCTTGCGCGACTCGGGGAACCAGTCGGCAAGACCCGGATGCCGCTCCAGCGTTTCCTTCAACTCGGAGGCAGAGGGCACGGCTCGGTCATTCGGGTTGAGCCCTTCGTCCAAGCGCCACTGGAAACGTGCCGCTCCAGCGAGAACACGGAGATCCGACTGCGGTCCCCCGGACGAGAACACTGCCCTGCGGGAATGCGTATCGTAGGTCGCAAAGGCGCTTTCGGCGATGCCACTCGCCACCGGGACTTCGATGGACATATCGGCCTCGATGACACCGTAAAGCCGGTGCTGACCATTCAAGAGCCGCGTGTCGCCGCGCCGGGCTCCGGGAGCAAAGGGATCGGCGGTAAAGCAGATCGGCTGGGCGTTGACCATCCAACGACCCGCCTTGATGTCGCGCGCGATGGCGTCAACCTGGGTTGGCTGCGTCCGCCGGTTGCCATCGTTGAATTCTCGCAACCAATGTCGCGCAATTTCGGGTGTGACCTCTACCATCCGGACCTGCACACCATCCTGCGCATGTGCCGCGGTTTCACGCAACTCGGCAACAAGACGGCTGTCGGTCTGATCGCCGCGCAATGGGTCACCCACGTGACCTTCGCGCAGACCGGGATACTCCTTCATCGTCGGCAAGCCGAGATTGGGCAGAAACCGCTGCTTGCCCTTGGTCACCGCATGCGCGTCATCCTCCGTGCCAGCCTCCACATCTTCAGCCCCGTCATCGCTGAGCGGTCTCCTGTCCGGTGACCATTTGTAGACCTTCCGACGACGCCCCTCTTCGATCCAGTCGTTGAAGGCAAGAATGCCAAGCGCGATCATCTGGTCGGTGTCGACATCGCCCACCGCACGCATCGCTTCGATCGTGGACAGGAGGTTCGTTGCACCGTCAAAGCCCGACCCGCCGTCTTCATCATCGGTGTCGAGCGCCACGAGAAAATCGCGGAAGGCTTTCCCGTGCCCCGCGCGCAAGGCCATGAACGCGAGCACCGCGACCGGTTGCGAATGCAGCTTCAGACCGCGGTACCGGTCTGCAAGATCGACAGCCTGAATGAGTTCAGGATTGGCTTCGAGAACGCGGTCATAGCGCGACCAGCTGATCGGGATCGCCGAAAGCCCGAGCATTCCGTTTTCGACGCGGATCAGTTTTCCCATCAACCGTACAAGAGAGGCAGGCCGACGGTACGTTCCACGCGCTTCGAGCACTGCCACATAGGACCGGGCGCGATGCTGGTCGATCGTGTGGAGCGTGTCACCCTTGACGTTGCGCGCCACGATTGTGGAAAACGGCACCCCCGCTTCGATGCAGGCCGACAGGCGCTGGATGCCGTCGATCAGGTGGCCATTGTTGTCAAAAATGACGGGCTGACCATTCACAACCCATGCCTTGGCCTTCATCGTGCGTGCGTAATTGCCAACCGCCCGAGCATCGGGGCGGCGCCCTGCCTCTGCGGCGGCAAGGTAGATTTTGGCTTGTTTCGGCGCAATGGTCTCAAGCGCGAAGGAGAGACCTCCGGCCTCTGGGCGAGAGTCGGGCGTTCCCAGCTTGTTTTTTTCGCTTTTCGCGGAGGTTAGCACTGACATCTGCTCTTTTCTCTTTCTGCCTTGGAGCCTATCAGGCTACGGTCGCTGAACGGTATCAACGCGACCAATGGCCATGTCCCGGCAACACATACAGGATGATGGTTTACCTGCTTCTTGCATCAACATGTACATCTTTGCGAAAAATATCAACAATTTTTCGCAGATTAATCTCTATCTTTTACACATCCTGAACTGCCAATGTTGACAGAGCGCTTCATCGAAAGCAGAAAACCCCGCAAAAATCGGCAAATGCTCCGAAATTTCTTGGACCTCTTGGTGAAAACCAACAGCTCTGTTGACACAGATACTGGCCGTTCATGTTCCATCCCTGTAGGTTTTTCTAATGCAGAGCAGAAGCTCCCCCCTCGACGCCCAGCTGTCCCGGAACCTGTTGATCTGCAGCGGCTTCAATCGAGGGGATGCGACTCACATTTTCAGCGTCCTTCAGCAGCTCGGGCTTTTCCTTGATGATGAAGGCGGGATCGGGACGGTCACCCAAGACGCGGACGGCAGCTTGCGTCTCGAAGCGCGGGGCGACGCGGTCAGAGGCTATCTTTTGGCGGATGACGGCGAAGAGGCGGAATTACAGGACATCAAGAGACTGGTTCTGGCTTGCGCCCTCCCCACGAGCGAAGTCCATTTTACCGGCAGTTGCCGGCTTGACCCGGAAAAGCTTCTTGTGATCTCGAGCCGGGCACAGCACGACGGAAATGTGGTCAAGTGGAAGTCGACCCGAACCGTGATCGGCCCGTCAGGCAAGGCCAAGACGGTGCGCGACAACGATTATTGATCAGACCGGTTTCGACGCTCCTCGATATCCGATAACGATCCCTGATGATTTTCCCGATACACAGCCCGTGTTCAGAATCCCGAACGACCTCTTTGATCAGTCAAGTTGGACAATGACCGGCATGCGGTCTCCGGGCAGGCGGGAGCGTTCCAAGATGACCCGTGAAATCGCGTTGGCGCGGTTCGGTGCCATTTCGGCCATGATCGGTCCGGAGTTGCGCTCGGACATCGCAGAAATGACCAGCACGGCAAGCTCAAGGTCCGCTTGCTGCATGATCGCCGCCGCTTCTGCCGGTTTCATGGCACCATAAATGTTGACCAGCCGCGTGACGTCGGCTCCGTTCTTGTCCTGTGCCTGCTCCAGAAGGTGGCTCAACTCTTCTCGCAAGGTGTCGAGTTGCCGGTTCTGCGCCAGAACAGCCGACCGCGCCAGTTCGATCTCGGCTTCGCGCAGGTCAAGCTCGGCCGCACGCGCGGCCAGCGCATCGTGTTCGGTCGCGATCGCGACCAGAAGTTCGGGCAGCGCATCCCCTGGTCCGGCCTCCGGGCCGGCGGGTTCACCAAGAAGCGACCGCCGTATCGTGCCTGTCCCGTCCCACACGACGTCCACATCCGGGCGCATTCCAGCGTCCGACACGGCGGCGTCAGCCGGCTTTATCAGCGCAAGCGCATCTTCAGGCAGCAATGAGGCCGCCTTGGCACCGACAAGCCCGACAAAGGCAACGGCACCGATCTTGATGATCTTCAACATTCCCGACGCCTCCCCCGAACGATCTCCAGAAGTGAATTGATCAGAATTTCCCGGTCTTCGTTCGGTGTCGCGCCCTTGGCGCTCTTCTCGGCACCCACGGACCGGTTGGCGTTGGCTGCAACCGACTTGAGGCGAACACTTTCTTCGCGCATGTCGTTCACCGACTGTTCCGACCGGTCAACGGCCGCGGAAAAAGCCGCAAGTGCCGGGCCAAATTCGACAAGGGCGCGGCTCAGCTTTTCCAGCCGCCGCGACAGGACAAAGCCGTAAGCGATTCCACCCAGCAGGAGGGCAAGGATAGCGACCTCAACAAGGTCCATGTCTGATGTCATAACGCCTCCAACGTTTCAGGGGAAATGGGCTCTACCGGATCGCCTGCCTCGCGCTCGACCCGCAGCGCGATGTTGCCGCTCTTGAGACGGCCAGCCTTCCCAAAGAGTATCGGAATGCCGGAACACATCACGGTCACCTCCTGATCAGGCAGAATTCCAAAATCGATCTGCGTGCCGCGTTTCCAGTTCAGGATTTGGGCGAGTGGGATCTGTTTCTCGTGAATCCGCGCCGTAACAACGACGCTGGAGCCGGTGATCCGGTTCTCGATGTGGTCCCGCCAAGACGTGTCACCACCCAGCTTGTCGCCGAGAAACATGGTGGACAGCCGCTCCTGCACCGGATCGAGTGTCCGCAACGGGATGATGACGCTGAAGCTTCCCTCGCATTCGTCGAGCCGGACCTCCATTCGCCCAACAGCGCAGGGCGTGTTGACCCCGTGGATCGCGCCGATTTCCTTTGGAGACTCGACGGCTTCGAGGTTGAGCCGCACCTCGGCGATCCGCGACATGTTCGTGCCAAGGTCTTCAAGGATCAGACGGAAGAGATGGCGCATCGTCTCGCGCTCGATCCCTGTTGGTGCCCGGGCGGGCGCGCCACCGGGAACCGGCATCCCCCCTGTCAGCTTTTCCATCGCTGCGAAAACGAATTCGCTGTCCATGGAAAGCGCAATTGCCCCGTTCCATTCCGGCGCCTCTGCTGTCGCGCAGATTGCATGCGGGTCCATACCGTTCACGATTTCACCCCAACAGGCATAGGTCGTGCGGTCGAACCGAATGTCGGTCAGAAGGTTCGCCCGGGCACGGAACGAGGCTGCAGTTGCGGGGGCCATACGGGAAAAGATGACGTCCAGCATCGGCAGCGGCTGAAAACCGGCCGAGGCCTTCGCGATGATCTCTTCCTCGACAAGCCGGGTCTGAGGCACAATCAGGCCGATTTCGATCTCTTGCGGGGCAGCGTCTTCCATCCGGGTTTCTCCCTCACTGGATAACCAGGTCCTGGATCAGGACCATCTTCGCGTTCAGATCCGGTGCAACGGCGCGGGCCCGGCGCAAAAGCTCTTCTCGCAGCAAGGCAAACCCTGCGCTGCCCCGCACGTCGCTTTCCCTGAGTTGCGAAAGATATTCGATGAAGGCATCGCGCAACTCGGCAGTCGGCATCGTCGCCGTCCCTTCCTTGTCGGAATCTCCGGCTGCCGACTCGGGATAGGCAACCACGAGAGGCGCAATCAGCAGATGGAGCTTTCCGCCACCTGCCCGGTCTGCCGGGATGACGACAGTGATCCGTCCGATGTCGATCTCCTGCCGATTGCCCTCGCTTCTTTCCTCCTTTGGCATATCCGCGCCAGGCGCATATTCCGGCACGGCCTCGTCTTTCAGGAAGGTGCCGAGGCCGATGCCGGCACCGGCACCAACGATGAAAACCGCTGCGACAACGGCGACGAGGATAATCCTGCTTCGAGAAACGGGGGCTTCGGGAATCGCCGTGGCGCTGGACATGATACGCGAACTCCGGGTTAGTGTGATTTTCGCAAAATACTAACCTGTCGATATCATCTTGGGAAGCCCTGCCATCAAACTTTCGACAGTCAAAGCCCGTTTTAGCCAATATATCATGATCCTTAGGACGTGAAGCGTTGCAGAAAGGCTTCAAAAAACCCCTTGCAACACGATTGTCTTGAGATCGCCCAAAATCCGTTATACATCGTTTTTCGCAAGACCCTCTCGATGATTCCGTCGGCAGGTAGGTCAGATTCCGAGGGCCCGTGAAAAACGTCATCGAAAATCTAGCAGCACTCGGCCGCCGCCGTCTGATCATTCTGGCGCTGACCGGTCTTGGCGTGCTCCTCTCCATCGGAGTGGGCCTGAGCGTGGTCATGGCACCGACTTACCGCCCTTTGGTGACCGATGCGACTGCAGCGACAAGCTCACAGATCTTCGCCGAACTCGAGCGCGCAGGCCTTGCGCCGCGCATTTCATCCGACGGCACGGTGATCAGCCTTCCCGAGGCGGACATCCCCCGGGCCCGCATGGCACTGGCCGAAGCAGGCCTGCCGCCCGCAGATACAGCGGGATGGGCGCTCTTCGACAATGTTTCCGCCATCGGGATGAACAGCTTTTTGCAACGGGTGAACCGGCTACGCGCGCTTGAAGGCGAACTCACCCGGTCGATCAAGAGTCTCGACATTGTTGAGGATGCCCGTGTCCACCTTGTTCTGCCAGAGCGTGAAACCTTTTCTCAGGAAAGACCGGAAGCTTCGGCTTCCGTGATCGTGCGCACCCGTCCCGGGCGCGTCCTGGAGCGCCGCCAGGCACTGGCGATCCGAAGCCTCGTCGCAGCTGCAGTGCCAGATCTTGCTCCCGGCCGCGTGACCGTGCTTACGGCAAGCGGTCAGACCATTCTTGCCGAGGAAGGCACCGAGATCGGGATCGGTGACGCCCAGCTTGAGATCGAGGAACGCCTGCGGCGCAACATCGAGAGCATCCTCGGGGCCCATGTCGGCGCCGAAAATGTGCGGGTGCGCGTCACGGCCGAACTGGAGTCCACGCGTCGTGTCGTTGTCCAGGAAAGCTTCGATCCGGAAACGTCGGTCCCGCGCACAATCACCTCGACCAGTGAAGAATCCCAGTCAAAAGACGCAGATTCCGGAGCCATAGATGTCGCCAACAACCTCGCCACCGTCAATCCGGTGGGAGGCGGCGGCGGCAGTTCAGAGAGCCGGTCTCGGCAATCAGAGGAACGCCAGTTCTCCATAGGCTCGGTCCGGTCCGAACAAGTCACCGAAGCTGGCGGCATCAAGCGGCTGACCGTTGCGGCGGTCATCAACGGCATCTGGGACGGAACCACCTACCAGGAGCGCAGCCCGCAAGAGCTTGAACGGCTTGCATCCCTCGTGACGACCGCTGCCGGGATTGATCAGGCGCGCGGCGATCTTGTCACAGTCGAAAGCTTTCGCTTCGCCGAAAACCTGGCCCTTCTCGACGGCGAAAGCGGCGGCCTGTCCGAACTGCTCGCGCTGCATCTCGGAACCATCCTGCGGGCGCTCATCGGCTTGATCGCCGTCTCGCTGGTCCTGCTCCTCGCGGTTCGACCCGCGCTGAAGCAACTCTCCGCACCGCGCGAGGCAGGGGCAAGCAGTGGATTGCCGGCGCTTGGTGGCTTTGGGGATGAACCGATGACTATGGCCGTCGCGGGCCCCATGGCGATGGGCAGCGCTTTTTCTGTCCCGAACAGCACAGGATTTGCCGATGGCGCGCCAAATGAAGGTGACTTCGTGTCCTTCTCGTCCTTCTCGGGAAACGTGATGCGACAGTATGTCGATGACTTCAGCCACTTGGTCGAAACCGAACCAGAAGCCTCCATGCGCACGATCCGCGCCTGGATCAACCAGAAGGGCTGACGCTGATGACGATGGCTAATCTGCTGTTCACCCGCGACTTCGATGCAGAGATCGACGCAGAGCGCCACATCGCTGAATGCGTGGTCCCGGTCTATGGCCCGGACGAGCTTGCGGCGGCGGTCGAGGCGGCGCGACAGGAAGGGTTTGCGCAAGGCCTCGCACAAGGCATCGAGGATGGGCGCGCGGAAGTTGGCGCAGCACTCGAGGCGCGACGCGCGGAAGCGCTTGAACACCTCCTCCCCGAGATCGCGGCCCTGATCGCAGATCGGGCGACACACCGTGCCTGTCTTGAAGCCGAGATGGCAGCCTACATGCGGGACGTGTCCGAAACGATCCTGCCGGAGGTCCTCCGCTCACTTGGGCACCAACGGATCGACGCAGAGATCGCCCGCATCGTCAAACGCGCCGTGGGCAGCCCGGCGCTCGAGATCCGCGTGTCTACGATTTTCGCAGACAGCTTTGCCGCCGACCTTGCATCCCCGAGCGATCGCGAGGGGCCAGCCATTCGGGTCGTGCCCGACGCCGCGCTCGAACCGTCAGAGGTCAGGGCAAGCTGGCGCAACGGTCGCTCGCGCTATTCCTTCCCGGCACTGTGTCGATCGATACTTGCTCTCGTCGCCGATGTCGCGATCTCCCCCACCCCCAAAGCAGTAGCAGGTCCCAACGATGCCTAACCCAACAGAGTCCAACCTTCTTGACGACCTCACCAAGGTCAGCCCCGCCCAAGAGGGCTCCGACGGTCACAACATCAATTCGATGCTGAACGTGTCGCTGAACGTGCAGGTGGTCCTTGGCCAGGCGCGCATGTCCATTTCGCAGCTTCTTTCACTCGCCCGTGGGTCGGTGATCGAGATCGACCGCAAGATCGGCGAACCTCTGGACGTGATGATCAACGATCGCCTCGTCGCGCGCGGTGACCTGGTCAAGGTCGGTGAGGACGGGATCGGCATCACGCTGACCGAGATCGTCAAGGATTATGTGTCGGTGATTGGCTGACACATGCGCGGGACACTCCCTCTTGCCTGTCTGATCGGTCTTTGCGCGGGTCCCGTCGTGGCCCAGAGCACGCCGATGGAGTCGATCGGCCCGCTGCTCCGCGACCTGTCTCAGAGCATGGGCGATGAGGGGGGAGGCGAATTGTCCGGACGGCTTGTCCAGCTGATCGGTCTCCTGACGGTTCTGTCGATTGCGCCAGGATTGATGATCGTCATGACCTGCTTCACGCGCTTCGTGATCGTGTTGTCGATGCTGCGCATGGCGCTCGGCCTCAACCAGTCGCCACCGAACCTCGTCATCACCTCGCTCGCACTGTTTCTGACCTTCTTCGTCATGCAGCCCGTTTTCCAGACCAGCTGGGATGAGGGCCTCGCGCCATTGCTCGAAGGCTCGATCACCGAGGAACAGGCCGTATCGCGGATCGCCATGCCCTTCCACCGCTTCATGGCCGCCAACACGCGCGAAATCGACATCGCGCTTTTCGAACGGTACGCTTCCGAGGGTGGGCGCAGCGAGGCACTTGTCACACCTCCGTTCTCCGCAATGGCAGCCGAACCGCCCGAAGGCCCCCGCGACCGGGCTGATGTTTCATGGTCGGTCCTTGTTCCTGCCTTCATGATCTCCGAATTGCGACGGGCTTTCACCATTGGTTTCCTGATCTACCTGCCTTTCGTCGCCATCGACCTCATCGTCGCGTCGATCCTCATGGGGGCGGGCATGATGATGCTGTCCCCTGTCATGATCTCCCTGCCCTTCAAGGTCATCTTCTTTGTTCTCATCGACGGCTGGTACATGCTGGCCGGCTCGCTCATCCAGTCTTACGCGTCCTATTGAACCCGAACACGCAGGCCATCCCATGAAACTCCCCCCTGACGACATTCGCCTGCGCGGCATCGAAAAGGCCGCAATCCTGTTCATATGCCTCGGCGAGTCGCGCGGATCGGACCTGATGCGCCAATTGTCGACGCCCGAGATTCAGGCGCTGGTCTCTGCGATGTCGACGCTTGGCACGATCCCGGCGGCCACGGTGGAGACAGTGCTGAAAGAGTTCTCCGAAAACGTTTCGGGCTCCGCCGGTGTTCAGGGATCGATCGAGATGGCCGAGCGGCTTCTTCTGAACTTCATGACCGAAGATCAGGTGGCCGAGATCATGGGAGAGTTGAAGGGTCCGGCGAGTGGCCGCAATGTCTGGGAAGCGCTGTCCACCCTCAACGAACAGACCATCGCAAGCTGGCTCAAGGGGGAACACGACCAGACGATCGCCGCGATCATGACAAAGGTCAAACCCGACGTCGCCGCGCGTGTCGTGCCTCTTTTCGGACCCGAGAGGATGGCCGACATCACGACGCGGATGATCCGGATCGACATGCTGCCGCGTCACGTGACAGAGACGCTCGAGAACGTGGTGCGCAACGAGCTTCTTGCCGCCGCCTCGCGCAAGACCAGCCACGATTCAAAGCAGCGGATGGCCGACATGTTCAACAAGATGGACGGTGCTGTCTTTGACCGGCTGTCCGAAGAACTCGAAGTTCGCGCACCCACGGATTTCGTCGCCATCAAGCAAAAGATGTTCACCTTCGACGATCTTATCCGGCTCGACGCAAACGCGCTGCAACGGATCATCCGGATGGCCGATGGCAAACTCCTCGCACTTGCGTTGCGCGGCGCAAAAAAGAACATCCGCGACGGTATCATGGAAACGCTGACGCTGCGCATGCAGGAAATGCTGCGCACCGAGATGCAGGAAATGGGACCCGTACGCGCCCGCGACACGCGCGAGGCGCAATCGGCGCTGATCGACATCGCGAACGATCTGGCCCGTCAGGAAATCATCCGCCTGCCCACTCAGGAAGACGAACTTCTGGAGTGATCACCCCTCGGGGGTGCTGCCTCAGAGTCCGCGGCGATAGCTTGAGGCCGAGAACTGGCTGATCGCCTCGAGATTGATCGTGATGGGTGTCCAGGCTCCGCCGGTATTCGAAAAGAGATCGAGAATGCCAGCTTGCCTTGGGCCGGGATCGAGAGCGCCAGCGATGGCCGCATATTGGCGGACAAGCTTCTGCTGCACGGCGGGGTCTTGCAGTTCTTCGATCTTCATCCGCTTCTCGAACAATCGCACTTGTGAGTCGACATCTCCTTGACCGACAGACGCGGGCAAGCCAAAGGCGGTGCGGAAAAACTGGCCCATCGACTTGTCCGCGAGCACCTTGTACCAGCTTGTCAGCGTCGGCACCTTGCGTTCGAAATCCAGCGCAATACCAACGCTGGGGTTGGCGTCCATCTGCCCGTCGATCAGCCGCTGGTCGACATACCGCTCCACAAGCGCATCGGTCCAGGCGGCGGAGCCGAAATCAACGCGGGCGACAGTGCCGTCAGTGTCAAAACCCATGACCTTGTTGATCTCCCGGTAACGGCTGTCGGAAAGCTTGTTCACCAGTGAGGTCTTGTCGAGAGGATCAGAGGTCATGATCTTCTTCATCATGGCCTTTGCAAAGATCTCGCTTTCCAGCCCGAAGGCCTTCATCACGAAGCCAAAAACCTGGCCATCCTTCAAAAGCTCATCGACAGAACCGATGCTGCCGATCCGCTCCTTGAAAGCCTCGATCTCGCGCTTCGCGACGGGCTCGTTGCGAAGCGACGTCTCGAACTGATCGCGATTCCTCGCGATCAGTCCAATGGCAAGGATTGGCGACAGACCACCCGTGGAAATCATGCCGCGACCCCCGGTGCTGCCCCCGACGGGGCTGCAAGCCTCAGAAGCTGCGCCTCTCTGGCAAGCAAAGGCCCGAGGGATTTCAACGCGCCGTAATAGTCTTCCTTGTTGATGCAGTCGCGCACAGCCTCAATCGCAGGCGCAACCACCGGATTCAGCACAGCCTCGATTGCGTTCAGGCTGCTGGAGATATGCGGCAGAAGCTCTTCGCGATGGTCCCGGCTCGCAAGGGCATGCTGGATCGCGTGGGCGATACCCCGAACCGGAGTACACGCGTCTTTCTTGGAGATGATTTCGTCGCCCCGCAGGACGTCGGAACGGTTCTCCACCTCGATGTCCATGCGGCTGCCTCCGACATTGCGGATGACGCAGCCATTCAGGATGACCCGCTCGCCGGATTTCAGTCTGATGCGCAGTCCCATCACGCGGCCTCCGCGACTTGGCCGGAAAGACCGGCGACGATGGGACGATTGACCTCGAGAAGCGCGGTGACCCGCCCCTCTCCACCAAGGACGGCGGCGGTATGCCGTTCGACGAAGGTGGCCAGATTGGCGAGGCTGCCACGAAGATCGTTTGGCAACTGGTTGCCAGGGCTCAGGACATCGGTCTTGAGCGTGGACCAGAGGCGGACATTGTCGAAAAGCGCATCGCGCAATCCATCAGCGAGCACGCCAAGGCGCTCGGACCGGGTTTCTGCTGCGTCGTAGCGGTCGGCATAAGTGGCGATGTCTGACGTAATGCGAACCAGGATGCGCCGTTCGATCTGGCGGGGGGTTTCGGTATCCTTGAGGGTGCGTTTATATGCGGACAGGCTCATGTGCTTTCACCTTCTGGCGATGCATGATGGGAGGCAGGCCCCGGGGGATCCGGGGCCTGATGCGATGGTGGCGGGCTTGGCCCGCCGGTTCATCAGCGGAAGAGCGCCATGATGCTCGACGGGCCCTGGTTGGCGATCGAGAGCGCCTGGGTCGCAAGCTGCTGCTGGGTCTGCAGCGCCTGCAGGCGGGCAGCTTCCTCTTCCATGTTCGCGTCGATCATCGAGCCGACGCCCGTGTCGATGTTGTCGGACAGTCGGGTGAGGAAGTCCTGCTGCACCTCGATGGTCTTCTCCGACAGACCGAGGGAAGTGGCCGCTTCGGTAGCTCTGTTGAGCAGGGCTTCGGCGCTCTTCAGGTTGCCCGCGAGATAATCTGCGCCCTGTGTCGAGTTGTCGCCGAGTGTGAGGACGTCGGCATCGGCGCCGCCGGTTACAGTCGCATCGACTGCGCGGGTTGAAAATGCGTTTGCCAGACCCTTGAAGTCGCCCAGCATGGCCGACAGGTCCACGGTGGCCACGGCAGTCGTCGTCACCGAGATGCCAGTTGAGTCGCGGCTGATTCCGGTAACGACGTTACGATTCGAAGTCGTCTCGACGGTTGGCGTCGCAATTGAGCCGTCCGTGGCATCCACGGTGAGGTTGGCGGCGACCGTACCTGCGGTGGCGGCATTGACCATGTCGTCGCCGTTGAATGTCGACTGCTTGATGGTGACTTCCATCTGCTTGACGATCTCGCCTAGGTCTTTCTCGATCTCGGCATAACCGCCCTTTGCGCCCTGCGCGAAGGCCACACGCTCGACGAATTGGTTCGCGAGGTCCTGGAAGGTTTCTGCACCAAGGCGGGCCGTGGCGATGGAGTTCTTGGTCAGCGTCAGGCCTTCGTTGATCGCCGAGATCGAGCCGGAATCGCCCTTCATGGTCTCGGAAATCTGGAAGTAGGCGGCGTTGTCCTTGGCCGAGGTGATCTGCAGGCCCGAGGAGATTCGGCCCTGGACCTGCGAAAGGTTGTTGTTGACCTGACGCAGTGCGCTCAGGGCGTTCATGGCGGAGGAGTTGGTGATGAGTGATGTCATTGGATCAGTTCCTACGTTCTTAGGTTCAACCCGGTTTCTCCGGGCCAGCAATGCCTAGGCGGTGCTGACATGAAGAAGGGTGACTGACGTTTCAGGAAGGTTTCATTTTTCGCAAATTGCGATCGGAGGCTTGATTTTGTCCCCGCCGATGATCGCCCCGCTTCGCAGCAAATCTGCCCCGGCCTGTCCTGGCGGCCCAAAAGGCATTGGCCAATTGGCACGAAAACCTGAGGAGAAGCCGCCCGACGAGGCGGCAGATCTTCGAACTTTCTTCAGTTTACCTTGAAGCATTCTGTTTTCGCAAGGAGCCAAGCGCATCTCATCCTGAACTCGACAGACGCGAATTAACCCTGTTGATCCGATCTCGTTCAGATGTATACGTGGAAAAATTGTTTTTCGCAAATCCGCTTCAGGAGACGGCAGGTCGATGAAGATATTCATGCATGATCCAGATGCGGTTCGGCAGCAAAGATTCGTCACCGCTCTGTCGAGCGGCGCGATCCAACACGAACTGATCCCGTCGACCGCAGCCTTGCGGGGACTGGCGGGCCTGAGCACGGAGGCCGCGCGGTCCATACCCCTTGTGTTGGGGCAGCAGGACAGCACGCTCGATCAGGTGATCGCGCTGCGTCGGTCAGGATGCGAGAACCCCATCCTCATCCTCGTTGACCATCGCGCACCCGAAAGGGATGCAGCCCTGCTCGACGCCGGTGCCTGTGACATCCTCGCAGCCCCGTTTCACGACCGCGAGATCGCCGCCCGTTTGAGAACCACGTTCAGGCGCCGCAACAATCTGGCCCGCAACGACATCACGATCGGTGACCTGGTGGTGTATCTCGACGGGCGCGATCCAGAGTTTCAGTCACTGCCGGTCAAGCTGTCAGCCAAGGAAAACGCGGTGCTCTGCCTTCTCGCCTCCAACCAGGGGCGTGTTATGCCGCGCACCGCCATCTTCGAATTGCTCTACGGCCTGTCGGAGTACCAGCCGTTCGACAAGGCGGTCGACATCCATATCTGCCGCATCCGGAGCAAGTTCGCCCGCGTCACCCCGGAAGCCAGCAACATGATCGAGACATTTCCCCGTCGCGGCTATGCCCTGCGCGCCAGCCAAGGCGCCGCTATCGAACGTGCCTGCGCCCAACGCCAGCGATAGACCCCTAACCTGAGCCGCTCCGCGCCCTGACTTCTTCTCGTATCGCGCGTGACACGGTGAAAACCGCAACGAGCGGAATTTGAGTCTTCTGCCATCGCCCAGCACAATCTCACGTGAGATCAGGCGCAACACGGCGAGGGACCCAGGCAAAGCCGTGTGCGGCGTTTTAACCCATAAAGCTCACAGCGGTCCTCAAGCCATTTGTTCAGTTCGGCCGAGCCTCTCAAGACAGGGACGATGTGCCAAAGACGATTGCGCGCATGGCTCATATATCCGTCTGTTTGACCCTTGGCTTGTGTCGTTCTGCAACTGGACGCACACGACGCAAAAAACGTGCAGCCGAAAAAGGTGTCTCTCCTCTTGTTACAAAACTGTCACAAATCTGTTGCATAAGGATCATGGAATCGGACTAGCGAGCACACAAGGTCGAATGCTCCGGCCGAATTCATGAATCAGGAGTTCTCATGACGTTCACCAAACTTTCCGTTTCCGCACTGGCGATCGCCGCCGTGTCCGCAACAGCCGCAGCTGCACGTGACGAAATCCGCGTCGTCGGTTCGTCGACCGTGTTCCCGTACTCGCAGGCCGCGGCCGAGCAGTTCGGCAACGTGTCCGACTTCCCGGCCCCGATCGTCGAATCCACCGGCACCGGTGGCGGCATGCAGATTTTCTGCGGTGGCATCGGCGAAGCCCATGCTGACATTACCGGCGCGTCGCGCGCCATGAAGACATCCGAATACGAACTGTGCGCCGGGAATGGCGTGACCGACATCACCGAAGTCCAGATCGGATCCGACGGTCTGTCGATCGCCGTGTCTCGCGACAGTGCATTCGAGTGGGACCTGACCAAAACGCAAGTCTATCTCGCCCTTGCTGCCGAAGTGCCGGTCGATGGCGCAATGGTCGCCAACCCCTACATGAAATGGTCCGACATCGACGCCAGCCTGCCTGACGCGGACATCCTCGCCTACGGCCCCCCGCCGACATCCGGCACGCGCGACGCGTTTGTCGAACTGGCCATCGTCGAAGGCTGCATGGAAATCCCGATGATCGAAGCCATGGGCGGAGATTGGGCCGAAGACAACTGCGCGCGCCTGCGTTCGGACGGACCGTTCATCGAAGCCGGTGAAAACGACAACCTGATCGTGCAGCGCCTGCAGTCCGATGCCAACGCAGTCGGTATCTTCGGCTATTCGTTCCTGTTCGAGAACAGCGACACGCTGAAGGCTGTGGACATCGAAGGCGTCACACCCAGCTTCGACACCATTGAGTCCGGTGAATACGGCATCTCGCGCCCGCTGTTCTTCTACGTCAAGAACGCACACCGTGGCGTGATCCCCGGCCTGCAGGAATTCGTCGAAGAGTACACCTCGGAAGAGTCGATGGGCCCGGGCGGCTACCTTGCCGAACGCGGCATGGTTCCGCTTGGTGACTCGAAGCGTACCGAAGAGCGTGAAGAAGCGGCGAATGCCGTGAACATGCCTGCGAAGTAAGCGCGAGCTGTTGAACCCATCCCGCCCGGAATCAGTCCGGGCGGGATTTTGCACTTCTGTCTGATGGTCCCGTCATGGTCTTATTCGCCTTTCTGCTCCTGTTTGGCGCTACAATGCTGGCTTACTTCGTGAACAGGCGGGCCGCTCTCTCGATGCGCGCGGGTGGCGCGCGGCTCCATTCGCTTGAATCCTTTCACGGACTTTTCGCAGCCTTATCAGTCCTTGTTCCTGTGTTTGTGGGGATCCTGTTTTGGCTCGTGCTGGAAGGCGCAGTTGTCGACTTGTTCATGCTCAGGGGCCTTCCAGCAGGGACATTCGACGGTCTCGACAGCGGAGCGTCGCAACTTATCGTCGCCGAAATCAAGTCCATCGCGGGTGGCAGGGTGTTCGGCACGCCCGAGGCATGGAAGATCGAGGCAGCAGAACGGCTGGTACGATATCACCGGATCGCAGACTGGCTCCTAGTGGCGCTCGTGGCGATCACGGCCGCGATCCTGCTTTGGGTCGCACGGCGCAGTGTCGTGGAACAGTTTCGTGCACGTCAGGGTGCGGAACGCATCGTGCTGGGTCTGATGATCTTCTGCGCCACCGTCGCAATTTTCGTCACCATCGGCATCGTGTTTGCCCTGACATTTGAGACCATCAAGTTCTTCCAGATCGTACCGATCACCGAATTCCTGTTCGGAACAAGCTGGGAGCCACAAATTCCGATCCGCGAAGATCAGGTGGCCGCGGAGGGCGCATTCGGCGCTATTCCGGTGTTCCTCGGCACGATCGTCATCTCGGCCGTGGCACTTTTCGTCGCGGTTCCTGTCGGCCTGATGACAGCGATCTACCTCAACGAATTCGCTCCGCAGCGTGTCCGAAAATCGGTGAAGCCGGTTCTGGAGATTCTCGCCGGCGTGCCCACGGTCGTCTATGGCTTCTTCGCGGTTCTCACGGTTGCGCCTGCCATTCGACAATTCGCAGCATCGATTGGTGTCGACGTTGCTCCGAACACGGCGCTTGCTGCTGGTGGGGTCATGGGGATCATGTTGATACCTTTCATCTCGTCTTTTGCCGACGATGCGCTTTCGGCCGTGCCGCGTAGCCTGCGCGATGGTGCGCTGGCTCTTGGCGCGACGCGGGGTGAGATGATGCTGAACGTTCTCTTTCCCGCAGCAATCCCCGGCATCGTGGGCGGAGTACTGCTCGCTGTCAGCCGCGCCATCGGTGAAACGATGATCGTGGTCATGGCGGCAGGTCTGATCGCCAAGATGACAATCAACCCACTCGACAGCGTCACCGCAGTAACAGTTCAGATCGTCACGCTTCTGATCGGGGACACGGCATTCGACAACCCCAAGACCCTGTCCGCTTTCGCTCTTGGCATGATGCTGTTTCTTGCCACGCTGATCATCAACATCTTCGCGCTGCGGATCGTCCGCAAATACCGCGAAATCTACGACTGAGGGCCAAGATGACCGATATCACACCAGAACAAACTGGGTCCAACCGTTCCCGGTCCTCTACAGAACTCGTTCGCCAGAGCCTTGCCCGACGCAATCGCAAACAGAAAGTTCTGCAGGGCTTTGGCATCGCAGCGATCTTCTTTGCCTTGTCCATGCTGGTCATTCTTGTTGGATCGCTGATCAGCACTGGCTATCCGGCTTTCACGCAGACCCATGTCGAGCTGGAAGTGTTCGTTGACCCTGAAGAAGTCGACACGGAGAATCTGTCGCGTGGCAACTACGACGACATGATTGCTGCTTCTCTCGGCGCGTATTTCCCTGACGTCGACATGTCCAGCCGCATCGCCTCACGAGAGGTGACGCAGGTCTTGTCCAGCGGTGCCCAGCTTAAGTTGCGCGATCGCGTGTTGGCTGACCCGTCTTTGATTGGCGAAACCATCACCATCAAGGTTCCTGCATCCGATAATTTCGATCAACTCAACAAAGGGCTTATCAAGCGCGATACACCAGAAGAGAATCGTCGTCTTAACGATGCAGCAATCGCAAATTTCGACACGCTTGACGCAGCCGGTGTAATATCTGCCCCCCTCAACACCACGCTCATCACCAGTGCTGACTCGCGCTTTCCCGAACTTGCAGGCCTCAAAGGCGCGTTGGTCGGATCGTTCTGGGCACTTCTGGTTTGCTTTGTGATCTCGTTCCCGCTCGGTATCGGTGCAGCGATCTACCTCGAAGAATTTGCGCCGAAAAACCGTCTGAGCGATATTATCGAAATCAATATCAACAACCTGGCTGCCGTCCCTTCAGTTGTCTTCGGCCTGTTGGCTCTGGCTGTTTTCCTGAACTGGTTCGGCATGCCCCGATCGGCTCCGATCGTGGGTGGACTGACACTCGCGCTCATGACCTTGCCAACGATTATTATTGCCACGCGCGCCGCGCTCAAGGCCGTACCCCCGTCAATCCGCGAAGCGGCTCTGGGGGTTGGCGCCTCAAAACAGCAGGTCGTTTTCCATCATGTTCTGCCACTGGCAATGCCAGGCATCCTGACGGGTACGATCATTGGTATGGCACAGGCACTCGGAGAAACTGCCCCGCTTCTGCTGATCGGGATGAATGCCTTCATAACATCTGCTCCGTCTGGGCCCTTTGACAGCGCAACCGCCCTGCCCACCCAGATTTTCATCTGGGCCGACAGTCCAGAACGTGGATTTGTCAGCCGGACGTCCGCGGCCATACTCGTGCTGCTGACATTCCTGATCTTCATGAATGCCATTGCGATCTACCTGCGCAGCAGGTTCGAGCGGAAGTGGTGAAAAAGGTGAATACCATGTACGACGTACCCCACGGAAGAAACGAGGTAGCTGTGACAGATGTCAAGATCACCGCGCGCAATGTGCAGGTTTATTACGGTGACACGCACGCCATCAAGGACGTGAATGTCGAGATCGAAAGCAACACCGTCACCGCTTTCATTGGCCCGTCGGGCTGCGGCAAGTCCACGTTCCTGCGCTGCATCAACCGGATGAACGACACGATCGACATCTGCCGCGTCGAAGGCGATATCCGCATCGACGGCGACGACATCTATGACAAGCGCGTCGATCCGGTGCAGTTGCGCGCCAAGGTCGGCATGGTGTTCCAGAAGCCGAACCCGTTTCCCAAGTCGATCTACGACAATGTCGCTTACGGGCCCAAGATCCACGGCATGGCCAGAAACAAAGCCGAACTGGATGACATCGTCGAACGCGCCCTGCGCCGCGGTGCCATCTGGGACGAGGTCAAGGACCGTCTGCAATCGCCGGGCACCGGCCTGTCGGGTGGCCAGCAACAGCGCCTGTGCATCGCGCGCGCCGTGGCGACCGAACCCGAAGTGCTTCTGATGGACGAGCCCTGCTCGGCGCTTGACCCCATCGCGACCGCCCAGGTCGAGGAACTGATCGACGAACTGCGCCAGAACTACGCAGTTGTGATCGTGACCCACTCGATGCAACAGGCCGCACGGGTCAGCCAGAAGACCGCGTTCTTCCACTTGGGCAACCTTGTCGAATACGACGACACCACCAAGATTTTCACGAACCCCGAAGACAGCCGCACCGAAAGCTACATCACCGGACGGATTGGATAATATCGTGCCCCCCATGCAAGACCATATCTCAAGCGCGTTCGACCGCGATCTTGAAGGCATCCAGGCCCGCATCATGAAGATGGGTGGCCTGGTGGAACAGGCGATCCTCGATGCCGCCCAGGCGCTTGAAACACGCGATCAGGAACTGGCCGATCAGGTCAGGGCAAATGACCGCGTGATCGACGACCTTGAGGAGCTTCTGAACGAGGAAGCCGCCCGCGTCATCGCCCTGCGCGCACCCACCGCCGTCGACCTGCGGGTCATCCTGTCGGTGATGCGCATGAGTGCCAATCTCGAACGGATCGGTGACCTGGCCAAGAACCTGGCCAAGCGCAATGCCGTTCTGATGTCCATGCCCGCGATCAGCGGCTCCACTTCGCAATTGCGGCGCATGTCCCGCGATGTTCAGATCATGCTCAAGGATGCGCTTGATGCGTATATCCAGCGTGACGAGGCGCTGGCTCGCGACGTGATCGAACGCGACGTAGACATCGACCAGATGTATAATACGCTGTTCCGCGAATTCCTGACCTTCATGCTGGAAGACCCGCGCAACATCACCCCCTGCATGCATCTGCATTTCATCGCCAAGAACATCGAACGCATGGGCGATCATGTGACCTCGATCGCTGAACAGGTGGTGTTCCTCGTCACCGGCGAAAAGCCCGAGGAGCCGCGCCAGAAAGAGGACAACACTTCGACTGATCTTGGTCTGTCTTCGATGCAAGGCCGAGGGGTCTAACATATGAGCAGCGTCCAGCCCACAGTTCTGGTCGTCGAAGACGAACCTGCGCAACGCGAAGTTCTGGGCTACAACCTCGAGGCCGAGGGCTTTCGCGTCGCCAAGGCCGAGAACGGCGAAGAGGCGTTGCTCCTCGTCGACGAGGAGCAGCCCGACATCATCGTGCTGGACTGGATGCTGCCCAACGTGTCCGGGATCGAGGTTTGTCGTCAACTCAAGACGCGCGCCGACACGCGCAATGTGCCGATCATCATGCTCTCGGCCCGCTCCGAAGAGGTGGACCGCGTGCGCGGACTGGAAACCGGCGCGGATGATTACGTGATCAAGCCCTATTCGGTGGTCGAGTTGATGGCGCGGGTGCGCGCTCAATTGCGGCGCACACGTCCCGGCGCGGCAGGTCTGCGCCTCGAATTTGATGATATCATTCTGGATTCAGAGACCCACCGTGTTACCCGCAACGGGGCCGAGGTCAAGTTGGGCCCGACCGAGTTCCGGCTGCTGTCCACGCTTATGGAAAAACCGGGCCGCGTCTGGTCGCGCGAGCAGCTTCTGGACCGCGTCTGGGGCCGTGACATCTATGTCGATACGCGGACGGTGGACGTGCATATCGGCCGCCTGCGCAAATCGCTGACCATGGCCGGGGGCATCGATCCTCTGCGCACCGTGCGCGGTGCCGGGTATGCTTTGGGATAGCCCTGATCTGCACCTTGTTTCTCTGCTGTCGGAAACGCGTGGTCTTGCGCTCGTTCTGACAGCACCTCAAACATCTACAACTTGCCGCACCGTCATCCCAATTTATAGAAATCAAGGCGCATATGCGCGACGGAGCCTAGACGACCGTCATGCAAGAGTGACTGACAGCGGTTTCCGATACGACGCGCCGTGCCGCCCGTGGTCTACTTTGCGAACTGATGGTGAGCCTTGGAGCCAGCCAGAGCCGGATGTCGCGGCACATGAAGGTTCTGCGCGAAACCTGTCTCGTGTTTGACAGCCCGCACGCGCAATGGCTCCGATGGCGGCGACATTATGGCTGCACCGCAAGTAGGTCAGTCCGGTTTCGCCTATCTCGAGCAGTTCGAGGCACTGGCAGGCCGCAACGCGCAGGCAGCCTTTCAGCAAATGGAATGGGAATAGCGACAGGACGCGCGGTGCCTTTGTGCCGTTTCGAAAGGAATCTGCAGGGCATGCTGCGGCCTGCAAAGATTTTCCTCTCATCGAATCCTTTACAAAACTAGAATTGTGGTTATTTTAACTGCATGACAATGACCAGCCCCAACGCCCGCGCCCTTGCCGCACTTGGCCACGATGCCCGTTTGTCGATCTTTCGCCTTCTGGTGAAGGCAGGCGACGAAGGCCTTCGGGTCGGTGACATTGGTGACCACCTTCGGCTCGCTCCGTCGACGCTTGCACACCATCTGTCTACGCTCGTAGATGCCGGACTTGTCCTTCAAGACAAACAGGGCCGCGAAGTGTTCAACCGGGTCGATTTTCCGGCGATGCATCGGGTTGTGGGTTTTCTGACCTCTGAATGCTGCTCCGGTGTTTCGGTGCTGTCTTCGGAGGACGCGGCGTGATCTTGATCCGATCTTTTTCTTTTCCAAAAACAACCGTAATTCCGGAGATTTAGTGATGGCAGATACAACCCTCATAACGCCAGGCTTAAGGTCAGCCCTGCGCCACCTTTGGCAGGATCAGCGGGTCTGGCTGGCTTCTGCAATAATCCTCGCAGCCCTTGCATTTTTTGACGCCCCTCAAGCGAAAGACAGTGCAGTTTTTGCCGGGACAGCGCTGATGAATACTGCGCCGTTTCTTATCCTGTCCATCGCGATCGCCGCTTGGGCCAACGCGACAGGGGCCGACAACCTTATTGCAAAAGCCTTCACCGGCGCGCCGGTTCTCATGATCGGGTTAGGTGCGTTGGCTGGCGGCATCTCGCCCTTCTGCTCCTGCGGTGTGATACCGCTCATTGCGGCGCTGCTCGCCATGGGGGTGCCGCTCTCTGCTGTCATGGCCTTCTGGCTTGCCTCACCAATCATGGACCCATCGATGTTTGTGCTGACAGCCGGGGTGCTTGACCTTGAATTTGCCGTGGCAAAGACGATGGCTGCGATCGGACTGGGTGTGTTCGGTGGCTCAGTGGTTCATCTGATGATGAAGGGCGGTGCCTTTACTGATCCGCTGCGCGAAGGGATTGGCAATGGCGGCTGCGGCGGTGCGAAGATCCGCGCTCCCAAGCCTGTAATCTGGCGCTTCTGGCAAGATGCCGAACGCCGCGCTAAGTTCGGCAAGACTGCACTCACCACCACGCTTTTCCTCGCAAAATGGCTGACACTGGCGTTCATCCTTGAAAGCCTGATGCTGGCATGGATCCCGGCGGAAACCGTCACCGGGGCGCTCGGGGGCGAAGGGCTCATGCCCATCGTGATCGCCACGCTTGTGGGTGTGCCCGCCTATCTCAATGGCTACGCGGCGCTTCCACTGGTCGGCGGACTGATCGAACAAGGCATGGCACCCGGCGCGGGTATGGCCTTCCTCGTGGCAGGCGGAGTGACATCGATCCCGGCAGCGATGGCGGTTTGGGCACTCGCGAAACCGCAGGTCTTTGCGCTCTATATCGGTTTGTCGCTGACCGGAGCTTTCGCATCCGGACTGCTGTTCCAATTCTGGGTGATGGTATGAGAACGCTTGAATTTGATATCACAGAGCCGGTCGATGAGTTGATCCTTGCCCCCACGGGCACGTCGACCCGATATCAGGCGGTCACGCAGTTGACGGTGACCGGCGGGCAAATCACGGCAGTGGCAACAGAAGCTGATCTCGGCTTGGGTGCGGTTTTGATCGCACCCGATGGACACGGACCAGTCCGGCTGCACTATGCCGTCGCGGATAGTGCCCATGCCTATGGGTATCCCGAAGCCGCCTTTCGCCCTCGCGACACTCGCCATACCCGTGCGGCGGTGGCGCTGACCAATGCGAGCCGCGCGATCATGCAGGAGGCGGGCGGAGGTCGCGCGGGGATCGAAGCGCTGGTTGCCGAGGCCGAAGCCCGTTTCGAATACGGGCACCCAAAGAACAGGTTTACCGACGGTTTGGACGCCGTCCCGTATTTGTCCTGCGGACTGACCCCCGGTTCCTGCGTCGACATCAACACGTATCTTGTCGCCAGCCTCCGGGCGGCCGGGTACGAGGCGGCATATCTTTATGGTTACTTCTTCCCCCAGGAACGAGGCGGCATGACCGACGACGGACATTGCTGGGTTGCGACCAGATATCAGGGTGAGATTCTGGAGTGGGACATCGCACACCACATCAAGGCGGGCCTTGGCCCAACACGGCCTGGACTGAACCCCCGCCCTGGTGAGCGCGTAGCAGTGACGCACTCGATGGGACATCACTACGAACTCGGTGATCGAAATGCATGTCTCAAGTTGCTGGGTGGACCTATGCGAATACCCAAGGAGGGAGAACCGCAGCGGCTGAAGCTCAAAGCACGTGTGTCCGCAGTGTCCGAAAAGAGTCAAACTTCCCGTACCATGATACCTGTCGACTGAACGGTCGGATGCGATTGGAAAAACACGTGCATCCAAACGAGATCAAGCAATGGCGCGATCAGCTGCTTGGGGTGCGACGGAGGTGTTCGGCGAGGCATTGCTGAACCCTTCAGCTTCAACAAATGTTGTAATGTGGGACATGATCGACTATCCTTTTGGCATGCCCAGACTCTCGATCGACATCTCGCCGGAAGACCACCAGAAGCTCAAAGCCATCGCTGCTCTCAAGGGGCAGAGCATCAAGGACTATGTTTTGGGCCGAGCGCTTGGCGACGCCCCTGCCCTCGACGGCAAGAGCGAGGACCAGGCTTTCATGGCACTGGCCAACTTCCTGGAGCCGAGGATCGAGCAGGCGCGGCGCGGCCAGCTTTCAGGTAAGTCCCTTGACGAGATCCGCCGCGAAGAGCGCAGTCGCGCAGGGGTTTAGAAACCTGGGGACCCGAACAAGCGGACAAGTACCTGGATCAGCTCGGGGACTGCTTCGACGCGATCGCGAGCAGACGAGCGGCGTGAAGATCATTGCCGCAATTGCCTGACGAGGTCTGCATCCATCGGTGCCAACATCACTACATCTTCTGGATGATCATTGACCTCCCGATTATCATCGCCGTCCTGCACGAGAAAATGGATGCCCTGCAGAGGCTCAAGGACAGGTTTTAACGTCCTTCCCGAGTTCCCATCGAAGGCCTGCTTTCGACAAGTTCCCCAAAGTTGAAAGAAGTCGACACAGACGAGCCACCGGAACACCGCCTTCGGCTTGACGCAGGATCGCGATGATCTGCGCTTCAGTGTATCTGCTTGTCTTCATTCGAAATCTCCTCGTTCATCTTGCCGAGAAAATTCTACTTTTGCAGCCCCTTACTTTCGGGGGAGATTACCCGTCAATGATCCCGCGCCCACCGAAGTCGCACCAGTTTAAAGCGAACCCTGAACCCTGGGTGTCCTTCTCAAACTCAATGCGCGTGGGGATTATGCCCGGACGCCAAGGCAAGGTGATGAGCTTGGTGATGCATCCCAACCGTCAATACGCCGATGAACCCGAGGGCCCTGATGCGGTCAGGGTCGGTGCCTGTCACGACCAAGGCCGCGCCACCTGGGATCTCCGACGCCTGCATTGTCCAGCCCTCGGCACCATCCATGGTCTCTGCGTGGGCCGGAACCATGGCGCGGATCGAACTGGTGACGGCCGCGTCCTCCGACGTGGCCTCGAAGCGGGCACCGCCTTCGATCTCCTCGACGTTGACGCGGGCGCGGAGCGTCACGTTGTCCATGTCGATCAGATGCTGACGTAGCGCTTCGATATCGACGCGGCCCCAGTCCGTCGTCGGATCCGACATCAGCTGCGCGACAATCTCCTGAATGGCGGCGAAGGCAGATTGGCCACCCTCCATGAGCTCTGCGGGAACAGCGTCCGTGTTCATCCCATGACCCTCGTGGGACATGCCTGTCATGTGCTGCCCGTGCTGCATGCCCCCATGTTGTGCGGTCGCACTCTGCGCCAACGCCACGCCGGGAACGGAAAGAAAAGCGACGACAAAAATAAGACGGATCATGGAGCCTCCATTGGGTGCATAACCCCTTGTTGCAGAGGAATGCCACCAGCCATATGATCATGATCATGCAGCCGTCGATTTCCTTGCTTTTTCAAGATGCACGCGACACCAGGCTTGCCTCTGGTCAGGTGCTGTTTGCAGCGGGCAAATCCGTCACTGACATTTACATGGTGCGCTCTGGCAGGGTGCATCTGCAACGTCACACGACGCATGGTGCGCAGATGGTCCTGCAGAACGCCCTCCCGGGCGCGGTGATCGCCGAAGCATCCGCCTATTCGACCCGGTACCACTGCGATGCCGTCGCCGCTGAGGAAAGCGTGGTCGCAGGTCTGCCGAAGGCGCGCTTCTTGTCCGCGCTCGCCGACGAGCCAGCACTGGCGGAAAGCTGGTCCGCGCTACTGGCCCGCAGCGTTCAGGCTGCACGGCTCAGGTCGGAGATACGGTCGTTGCCAAGGGTTGCGGACCGTCTTGACGCATGGCTCGCAGAAGGGAACGCCCTGCCTGAGAAAGGCCGTTGGCAGGAGATGGCCGCGGAATTGGGTGTCACTCGGGAGGCGCTCTATCGCGAGCTTTCGCGCCGCCGAACAAATAATCAATCGCTGTAGCAATCCAGGAATGAACTGGCTTGAATCGCGGGCTTCAGCCACCCCACGCAATGGATGACGTGACGTGTGTGTCGCGGCGCGCCCGCCTGGCAGTGAACGGCCTCTCTGCCGGTGCTGTTGAAACCGCCCTGATGAAACCAGATGACAAGGATACCGTTTGTGGTCTCCGTTTCGTGGGGAGGCCCTCATTTGGAGCGCGAGACCTCCAACTGATAGCTGCGCTCGCGCTCCGGCCATGTGGTCTTGATATAGTCAAGCACGACACGGATCTCCGCATCGCTCAGTACGTCTGCGAAGCCGGACATGTCGCTCTCGTATCCGCCAGCGACGACGGCGGCGGTGCGGCACTCGGCCGGATGCAAGCAGCGTGCGCCAGTCGGGCAGGCTCTGGAGATCCGCACCGTGGCAGGCGGCGCAGTGATCTGCATGGGCCTGGCGTCCTTTGGCGATGACGTCCTCCGACGATCAGACCGATCCCGTCAGTATTTCGAAGAGTTTCTTCCAAGACGTCCGTCCCGGATCGCTGAAAAATATCATTCGCGTTTGGCAGCGCCCAAATTCTGCCAGCGGCGAGGCGCCTACGACAATGGACATTCTCGTGAGGATTACCTATTTCTAAAGAATATGCGCACGTCTCGTCACCATGCTGGCCATACTCGCGATCACCGTGGTGACGACGGTGACCACCGCGCATGCGGCGCGCATGGGCATGAATTCCGGTGCGGATCACGCGATGCATGTCGCCGACATGACGCACGCGCCGGTGATCGCGGACGTCGGCTGTGACGCTGGAGAGCACTGTGGACCGGTCGATGCCGAGATGTGCGAATTCGTCTGCGCAGGCCTCGCGCCCTTCCTGACGTCGGCAGGCGGCGAAGCCGGGCACGTCCACGGCACTACCAGTCATGATGCACCGTCCGAGGCAATCCACGTCAGCCGCGCGCCAGGAATGAACGAACGACCTCCCAAACTCCGTCTCCTCTGAACGCGCATGGGCCAAGGTCCGCAGCGCATCCACCGGGATTTATGAACGGGACGGGATGTCCCGAGGAGACAACCATGAACACGCTTTCACGACGCGGCTTTCTTGCCGCAAGTGCCGCCGCCATTGGCGCGGCACAGATGCCCCATGTTGCCTTGGCGCAGACAATGGCACCGATCAGCCTTAAGGCTGCAACCCGGACGCTCGATATCGACGGGCGCGCGGCAACGGTCTTTGGCCTTGTCGGCCCCGGCGGTCAGGGACTGATCCTCGACCCCGGCCAGAGGTTCCGGGTCGACCTGACGAACGATCTCGATGTCGGCACCATCATCCACTGGCACGGTCAGGTCCCGCCCAATGTGCAGGACGGCGTGCCGGACATGCCGATGCCCCTTCTCGCCCCGGGCGAGACCCGCTCCTACGACTTCGAGGCGCAGCCAGGCACCCACTGGATGCACAGCCATGTGCCGGTGCAGGAGATGCAACTGCTCGCCGCGCCGCTGATCGTGCGCTCGCAGGAAGATTTGACCGCCGACCGGCAGGAGGTCGTGATGTTCCTGCATGATTTCTCCTTCAAGACCCCCGAGGAGGTTCTGGCGGAGATCAGTGGCGGCCATGGCGGCGGACACGGCGCAGGCCATGGCGCGGATTTCGGTGCGCCGACCGCGCAAGGCATGCCAATGGAAGGCATGGGTGGAATTCAGGGCATGGATCACGGGGCCATGGGCCATGGCGCCACGGACGGCATGCAGATGCGCAACATGCCCGGAATGGGCGGGATGATGGGCATGGGCGGCCAGATGAGCGGCATGGCCATGGACCTGAACGATTACGACTGGGATGCTTATCTTGCCAACGACCGGACCCTGTCGGACCCCGAATTGGTGCAGGTTGAGCGTGGCGGGCGCATCCGGCTGCGGGTCATCAATGCCGCGGCTGCCACGGTGTTCTGGATCGACACCGGCGGTGCCGAGGCGCGACTTGTCGCGACGGACGGACATGCCGTCCAGCCTGTCGCGGGCACACGGTTCGGGCTGGCGATGGGGCAGCGGCTGGATCTCGACATCGACCTGCCGAACGAAGGCGGCGCCTGGCCGATCCTTGCGCTGCGCGAAGGCGCGCGAGAGCGCACCGGGCTGATCCTTGCCACACAGGGTGCCGAGGTCCGGCGCATCGATGCCATGGCGGAAGCCGAGGCTTCCGCGTTCGACACCGATCTGGCGCAGGAGTCGCGCCTCATTGCCCGCGATGCCCTGCCTGAACGCCCGGTCGGCCGCAGACATATGCTGATGCTTGGCGGTTCGATGCAGCCCTATGTCTGGACGATCAACGGGGCCGTCTGGGGCCAGCACCAGCCGATCACCGCGCGCAGCGGCGAACGGGTCGTGCTGTCGTTCCACAACATGTCGATGATGGCTCACCCGATGCATCTTCACGGTCATGTGTTTCAGGTCGTCGGCCTGAACGGGCGGCGTATTGCCGGTGCACTGCGCGACACGGTTCACGTTCCACCGATGTCCATGGTTGATGTCGCCCTCTATGCGGGCGAGGCCGCCCGTTGGATGCTGCATTGTCACCACATGCCGCACCTCGCGACCGGCATGATGACCGAGTTCGCCGTCACGGCATAGGCATGATCCGGGCCGGAGCGCCCGGATAGGGCGACCCTCCCGGCAGCAATCCTATGCTGTCCTGCCCCATGTTGTCGTGAGTGCCAGCAAAAAGGCGCAAACCTACAGATGAAACCAAGGAGCACAAGATGATGAACTGGAACGGAATGGGTTTCGGAATGGGGTGGCTGGCTCTTCGACCTGCTGATCATCATGCTGGTGGTTTTGGCCATAGCGGCGCTGCTCAAATATCTTCGAAAGTGAGAGAAAGGACGTCTCAATGACTTACACGATCAATCGCATGATCCCGGACACCGGTATCGATGATGTCGACACCCGCTCCCGCAAGGCGCTGGCGGATCATGGCTTCGGTGTCCTGACCGAGATCGACGTCAAGGCGACCATGAAGAAGAAACTCGATGTCGAGATGCCGGCCTACCGCATCCTTGGCGCCTGCAATCCAAAGATGGCGCATCAGGCCATCGGGATTGAGCCGCGTGTTGGTGCGATGCTCCCCTGCAACGTCATCCTGCGCGAAGTCGAGGACGGCATTGAGGTCAGCGCCATCGACCCGGTGGCGTCGATGCAGGCGATCGAGAACGCCGAACTGACAGCCGTGGCGAGCGACGTCCGCGACCTTCTGGCCAAGGCGATCGAGGCGATCTGAGATGAGCCTGCGCGCCACCATTCTCGCGGGCCTTGCGATCCTCGGGATCGGACTGCTCGCTGTCTGGGTATTCGCGCCTTCGGTGTTCACCGAGGCGCGCGACCTTCTGGAGCCAGAGCGCGTGAAAATACTGGTGGCGCGCGCGGGTCTCTGGGGGCCCGTTGTTATCGTCACGCTCATGACACTCGCGGTCGTGGCCAGTCCAATCCCGAGCGCGCCCATCGCGCTGGCGGCGGGGGCTGCCTACGGGCACGTCTGGGGCACTGTGATGGTTGTGATCGGCGCGGAACTTGGGGCTCTGATCGCCTTTGGTCTTGCACGGATTCTGGGGCATGATGCCCTTCGGCGGGTTTTCGGAAACAAGGTTGATGCGGGCCTCCTCGGCTCGCAGAACGCGTTGACGGCGATGGTTTTCGCCAGCCGCCTGATGCCCTTTTTGTCCTTCGACATGATCAGCTACGCCGCCGGGCTGAGCCGATTGCACGCCTGGCGTTTCGCCATCGCAACACTGGCGGGGATCATACCGGCAAGCTTCCTGCTCGCTCATTTCGGCGGTGAGGCGGTGAGCGGAGACCTCGGGCGCGCGACATGGGCGGTGTTCGGACTTGGGCTTGTGACAGGCTTACCGCTTCTCTGGGTGGCGCTGCGGAGAAGGCCCGAAAAAGCTGCGCACCACCGACCTTGAAAAGGGCTTGAGCTTCCAACGGCTGGACGCGGCAAGCAAAAACCATCGAAAGGCTGGCAGACCATGGAGCATGACCATCATCACGCGGCGCCCGACATCCCGGCTGGGTCCGAAACGGCAAAGGACCCGGTCTGCGGGATGACGGTCACGGTCAAGCCTGACGGGCGTCACGCCGAGTTCCAGGGCGAGACCTTCCATTTCTGCTCGGAGAAGTGCCAGTCGAAGTTCAAGGCGGATCCGTGGTTCTACGCCTCGGGCCGGGCGTCCGGGCAGAAAAAGGCGGCACCGGCCAACGTCCAGTACACCTGTCCGATGCATCCGGAGATCGTCCGCGATGCGCCCGGGTCCTGCCCGATCTGCGGCATGGCGCTGGAGCCCATGGTGCCGTCGGACGAGCCCAGCGAGGAATTGACCGACTTCACGCGGCGGATGTGGATTTCCGCCGCCGCGGCGGTGCCGCTTGTCATCCTGACAATGGGCGAACTCGTCGCCTTGCCGGTACGAGACTGGATCGGGCACCAGACCGCGAGCTATCTCGAATTCGTGTTGGCCACGCCGATCATCCTCTGGGCCGCCTTGCCGTTCTTCCGGCGTGGCTGGGACTCGGTTGTGAACCGATCCCCCAACATGTGGACGCTGATCAGCCTCGGCGTGGCGGCGGCGTACCTGTATTCGATCGTCGCCACTTTCCTTCCGGGCGTTTTCCCCGAACAGTACCGGATGGGCGCGGGCGTCGGCACCTATTTCGAGGCGGCCGTGGTGATCGTCACTTTGGTCTTCGTGGGCCAGGTTCTTGAACTGCGCGCGCGCGAACGCACAGGCGACGCGATCCGTGCGCTCCTGGATCTGGCACCCAAGACCGCGCGGCGCATCCTGCCGGACGGCAGCGAATATGACGCGCCGCTTGAAAACATCATGGAAGGCGACCGGCTGAGGGTGCGCCCGGGCGATGCGGTGCCGGTGGACGGAGTTGTAATCGAGGGCCGGTCTTCGCTCGATGAAAGCATGCTGACTGGCGAGTCGATGCCGGTGGAGAAGGGCCCGGGCGATGCGGTGACCGGGGCCACGATCAACAAGAACGGCAGTCTCGTCATCGAGGCGGGCAAGGTTGGCGCGGATACGGTGCTTGCACAGATCGTGGTCATGGTGTCGAACGCCCGCCGCTCCCGCGCGCCGATCCAGGGGCTGGCGGACCGGGTGTCGGCAGTCTTCGTGCCGACGGTCGTCGCCATCGCCATTGTCGCCTTCATCGTCTGGCTGATCTTCGGCCCAGAGCCCGCGCTGGTCTTCGCCATCGCCTCTGCTGTGTCGGTGTTGATCATCGCCTGTCCGTGCGCGCTGGGTCTAGCCACGCCAATCTCGATTACCACGGCGGCGGGACGTGGCGCGCAGGCGGGCGTGCTGATCAAGGACGCCGAGGCGCTGGAGCGCATGGCAGGTGTCGATACGCTGATCGTGGACAAGACCGGCACGCTGACCTTGGGCAAGCCGAAACTGACCGATACGATCGCACTCGGCGATCTGGCAGAAACGGATCTGTTGTCGCTCGCCGCAGCCCTGGAGCGCGGGTCGGAACACCCGCTGGCCGAAGCTATCGTCGAAGGCGCCGAGGCGCAGGCCGACACCCTGCGCGCCGAAGGCAAGACGGCCATGTTCGTCGCCGTCGATGGTGTGCTATCCGGTATCGTTGCAGTAGCGGACCCGATCAAGGACAGCACCGGACAGGCGATCAAGGAACTTCATGCACAAGGGCTGCGCGTCATCATGGCGACGGGCGACAACGAACGCACGGCGCAGGCGGTGGCGCGCAAGCTGGGGATCGACGAAGTGCGTGCGGGTATCCTGCCCGAGGGTAAGAAGGACCTGATCGAGCAGCTGCGCCGCGACGGACACAAGATCGCGATGGCAGGCGACAGTGTGAACGATGCGCCGGCACTGGCCGCCGCCGATGTGGGTATCGCCATGGGAACGGGCGCGGATGTGGCGATGGAAAGCGCTGGGATCACACTGCTGGGCGGCGACCTCATGGGTATCGTGCGCGCGCGCAAGCTCGCGCGCGCCACACTGCGCAACATCAAGCAGAACCTGTTCTTCGCCTTCGCCTACAACACCCTTGGCGTCCCCATCGCGGCAGGACTGCTTTACCCTGTTACCGGCCTTCTGCTCTCGCCTATGATCGCGGCGGCGGCCATGAGCCTGTCCTCGGTCTCGGTGATTTCCAACGCTCTGCGGCTGAGGCGGGTCGATCTCTGACCTGCCGGCACACCACACCAATCAGAAAGGAAAACCATATGACCCATGAAATGATTTCTCGCCGCGCGATCCTGGTCGGAGCGACCTCGCTCGTGGCCACCTTGCCCCTTCGGACGTTGGCGCAAGGCGTGGGTCCGTCGATCCACGTGATGAAGGACCCAAACTGTGGCTGCTGCTCGGCCTGGATCGATATCCTCGCGAATGACGGCTTCGCAGTCACGACCGAGGCGAGCGCCGGAACGCTTCTGATGCGCTACAAGCTGGACAACGGCATCCCGCGGGAGATGGTCTCCTGCCATACGGGTCGCGTGGACGGCTACATGATAGAGGGCCACGTCCCTGTTGCCGACATTCACCGTCTGCTGGTGGAACGCCCCGACGCGGTTGGCCTCGCAGTGCCCGGCATGCCCTACGGATCGCCCGGCATGGGGCCGGAAAGCGCGCGCGACGCCTATGACGTGTTCCTCATGCGGCGCGACGGATCGATCGAAGTTTTCACCAGCTACGCTGCCGCATGACCTTGAAGCTGGGACTCCGCTTCTGATCAGGGGACAAGAACACAGGCGCGCCTGTTGCAGCATCACGGTGTAGTCGCTTAGCATACCCTCGATGCCGGTCCCTCGGGCAGCGGGGGGGGAGCAGGTTATGCTTCTTGTCGTGGCCAACAATCTCATCGGGAGCTTCAACTGGTTCCAGACCGGCAACAGCCAACGTGGCGGCGGCGAACCGCTCTCTATTCGGCAGATGATCACACGGGTCGTTGACGATCACGCCATCGACCCGTCGCAAGCCTTCCTCTCGCCGGAGCCTTCAGCGCGCGTGCCCAAATCAGGCGTATCGTTGATCTGATAATTGTCCAGTCTGGCGCAAAGCAGGTGTCTGCGGCCTTTACCCTGCAATTTCCCAACGGGATGATCCTGCCTGATCCGGGGCGTCTCATCGGCGCGATCGGGGCCACCGTACACAAATTGCCGGCATCGCCGCCTTGGCACCGATGGCACCCAGCGAAGCGTCAAGCGCCATCACGAGCAGGCCATCAGTGTCCGGCAAGAACGCCAATCGGAAATTGACCGAACTTAAGATGGCCGTCAGAACCGGCAGGATTGCGACATGGTGTTCACGGCTGCCCGCTTTCAAAAAAGACCAGGTGGCTTCGGCGGACGACGTCGACCGTCACGTGACCACAGGCATCCATCCGCACATCAGTCGACACCATATTTCAGCATCTTTTCCAGACCTTCGGTGAGGTACTCTCCCACCATTGGCCTGCCGAGGAGATAACGGCTCACCAGCCCATCGTGCTGTTGTCGCGCGAGGGCTTTGGTCTGCTCCCAGGCCGCGGGTTCCGCATCGCCGCGGCCGATCCAGAACAGCGCGACGAGCGCGTCCTGCTGTTCGTCGTTCATGCTTTCGATTTCTTGGGTGATCTCGTTGCGGCTCAGATCGCCCTCGGTTTCCTGCAGGGTCGCGGTCACCTCGTCGTCCGTGGCATTCCCGCCAAGGTCGGAGATATCCGTCCCTTCCTTCGCCATGACGGCGTTGAACCGCAGTACCAGTTCTTCGATCCGGGTATCGTTAAAGGGCAGCGCGGCCATAGGTATCTCCTGTTCGGTGCACTCTCAGGGTAGCACGTGGCGGAGGCGTGACACTGATTTCGATCATGACGCCTTGCGCGCATTCGCTCCGGCAGCGTTCTCGACGAGGGTCGAACCGGCCGCAGGGCCGCCTCAGACCCGGCGCATTGCCGAAACAGAACCTCATCCATGATGAAGCCCAGCCTGCTGATCTGGATTAGCACACCGGCGGCCCGGCTGACTTAGACTTCATGTGGCGCCTGACTGCATCACTGCCGTCACGGGGAAGGAACGCGTGGCGACGCCAAGCGTTGCCTATGGAATTGTAAAGGGGCCCGCATGACGACAATTTCCACAATCAATCCCGCGACCGAGCAAGAAATCCAGAGCTACACCCTCATGACCGAACAGGAGGCGACGGGCCGGATCGAGGCCTGCCACGCCGGGTTTCAGGAGTGGCGCAAACTGACGCATCACGAACGCGCGCCGTACCTGACCAAGATCGGCCAGACGCTGCGCGAGCACGCCGACGAACTGGCCGCCTTGATGACGGCCGAGACTGGTAAGCTTCTGAAAGACGGCCAAGCCGAAGTCGAGATCTGCGCGGCGATCTGTGACTACACCGCCCAGTACGGTCCCGAGGTGCTGGCCGATGAAGACCGCACGCACGGTGCTGATCAGAAGCGCGGCGTCGTCAGCTACCAGCCGATCGGCGTCATCTATTCGATCCAGCCGTGGAACTTTCCCCTCTACCAGCCGATCCGCGTGCTGGCCGCCAACCTGATGGCGGGCAACGGCTGCGTGCTGAAGCACGCCAGCATCTGCACCGGGTCTGGTCTGCGTCTGCGCGAGCTGTGCATCGAGGCGGGCTTGCCCAAGGATCTGTTTCAGGTCGTCATCATCGATCACGACACCAGCGACAAATTGATCGCGCACCCAAAAGTCCGCGGCGTCACGCTCACCGGCAGTGACGGGGCCGGGCGCCACGTGGGTGCCGTCGCCGCCAAAGCGCTGAAGAAAACCGTGCTCGAACTGGGATCGAACGATGCCTACCTCGTGCTCGAGGACGCCGACATCGAGACGGCGGTCAAGTTCTCGGTCATGGGGCGGCTCTACAACAACGGCGAGACCTGCATCTCGGCCAAGCGTTTCATCGTAACCGACAAGGTTTACGACGTATTCGTCGATGCGTTCGTGGCGGAGATGAAGGGTATCCGTCTGGGCGATCCCACGGATGCGGACAGCCAGCTTGGCCCGCTGTCGAGCCAGGACCAGTTCGACACGGTCAAGACGCAAGTCGACGACAGCGTTGCCAAGGGCGCAACGGTTCTGTGCGGCGGAGAGGCACCAGATCGCATCGGAGCCTACTATCCATCCACGGTGCTGGCCGATCTTGCGCCCGGCATGCCCGCCTATGATGATGAGATTTTCGGTCCTGTAGCGTCGGTCATCCGCGCCAAGGATGACGCCGACGCCATGCGTCTGGCCAATGAAAGCCGATATGGTCTGGGCGGCGGGATCTTTTCCAAGGACGAGGACCGCGCCCTCAAGCTCGCCCGCGATCACTTCGACACTGGCATGATCCGCATCAACTCGTTCGGGGCCGCCGATCCGAACATGCCCTTTGGTGGGGTCAAGGATTCCGGCTACGGACGCGAGCATGGCGGCTTCGGCATGAAGGAATTCGTCAACGTGAAATCGATCTTTCTGCCGTGATCACGCCTGATCCAAGGCTTTCACTCAACTCAATATCCACGAAGGACCAGCCAATGAACATGAACATCCTCGTCGCCGGCGCAACCGGCAAAACCGGCCTGCATCTTGTTCAGGAGTTAGTCGATCAGGGCCACAAGCCGACAGCGCTGGTCCGCGAAAGCTCCGACACCAGCGCGCTTCCACAAGGCGTTGACCTGCGCAAAGGCGATCTGACAAACTTGCAAGATGGCGTCTGCGACGGGATGGACGCCGTGATCTTCGCGGCAGGCTCCGGCGGGTCTACCGGCCCGGAGATGACCGATAAGGTGGATCGGGACGGCGCCAAACGCCTGATCGATCTGGCCGCTGACGCAGGGGTGAAACGCTTCGTGATGCTCAGCTCGGTCGGGGCGGACCAGTCAGACCCCACGGGCGAAATGGCGCATTACCTGAAGGCCAAGCACGAAGCAGATGAACACCTCAAGGCCTCTGGCATGACCTATTTTATCCTTCGCCCTGTGGCGTTGAACAACGACGGCCGCAGTGTCAGGGTGACCCTCGGCGACGAGGTGGACATCTCGGCACAAGCCTCGCGTGCGGACGTGGCTCACGTTCTGGCCGAGGCCGCGATGTCAGGCAGTTTAGACGGAATGGTGCACCTTATGCAGTCCGCCGGACGTTCCCTGCAACATGTCTAGGCTTTCGAACATCCTAAAATTTTCGGCAACGCGGTTTTCCAGACGAGGTATCGAACCATGACGCAATCCGACAGCGTGAACCGCAAGTTTGTCCTTGCCAAGCGTCCCAAGGGCGCGCCGGACGACAGCACCCTAAGGCTGGAAACCGATGAGGTGCCGAGCCCCGGCAAGGGTCAGATGCTGCTGCGCAACGCATATCTCTCGCTGGACCCTTACATGCGGGGCCGGATGAGCGATGCGCCCTCCTATGCCGCCCCGGTCGAGATCGGCGCGGTCATGGTCGGCGGCACCGTCGCGCAGGTCGTGTCATCCGGCGTGGCGGGCTTTGTGGCGGGCGACTGGGTACAGGCATTCGGCGGCTGGCAGGATTATGCCCTGTCCGACGGCACCGGCGTCATCAATATGGGCACATCGCCCGAAAACCCCTCTTGGGCGCTCGGTGTGCTGGGGATGCCGGGTTTGACCGCCTGGGCGGGCCTGACACAGATCGGCCAGCCGAAAAAGGGCGAGACACTGGTCGTCGCCGGGGCCAGCGGTCCGGTGGGGGCCACCGTCGGTCAGGTTGGCAAGATCCTGGGACTGCATGTTGTCGGGATCGCGGGCGGGGCTGCGAAATGCGCCCATGTGGTCGACACTCTGGGATTCGATGCGTGCATCGACTACAAGGCTGACGGTTTTCCGACCGCGCTAAAAGCGGCGGTGCCGGACGGCATCGACATCTATTTCGAGAATGTCGGCGGCGCGGTCTTCGATGCGGTTCTGCCGCTGCTGAACCCAAAAGCCCGCATCCCGGTTTGCGGCCTGATCTCGCAATACAACGCGACCGCACTGCCGGATGGCCCGGACCGGCTGAACCTGTTGCTGGGCACGATCCTGCGCAAGCGGATGACCCTGCGCGGTTTCATCGTCTTTGACGACTTCGGTCACCTTTATCCCGAATTCGCCAAGCAGATGGGCACGTGGGTCAAGGCTGGAAAGGTCCAATACCGTGAGGAAATGATCGAGGGGCTGGAACGCGCCCCAGCGGCCTTTGTCGGATTGCTCAATGGCGAGGCTTTCGGCAAGCGCGTCATCAAGCTGACCGCTTGAAACAGAAACAGATCGAAAGGCACCATCCGGAGAGGCCGCGCGCAAATTGCTCGAGATGCTTTGATACGGGCAGTCACAGACCGTAACGGAGATAAACACCCACCCAAGCGGGGCGAGGCAAGGCTCGGGCGGCAAGACCCCGGATAGCGCATCGACCGTGATATTCAGCCCGATTTACTACTACATTTGGATTTTTCTCGTATGTCTGATTCCTTTCCAACGACAGTATGTTGCGGGGATTGGTCATCATGTCTGTAGCAGATTGGACGGGAACGCTTGTCGATTGGCGGGTCGCCCTTGAGGAGCTGAAAGAGTTTATCGGCCCGGCATTTTCAAGGAGCAGATGCTGATCCGGACCGATCCGTACACGCTTTTTGCAGAACTTGATGCCGAAGCCTGGCAGTCCTGTGCCGCCGGGGAAGGCGCAAAGGGGCCGCGCCTCTATGATTGGGCTTGCCTGCCATTGGGGACATCACAAGAAAACGGGTTCGACCGTTGGGTGCTGACCCGCAGGAGTCGCCACGACCCACGGGCCATTGCCTATTATCCGGGCTGGTGGACGAAACCGGAGTTGGGAAGAACCGCCTTGGCAGGTGCCAAGGGTCAGCGCCCGGTACCCACCCCGGCCCGCAGTGCATCGCGCCTGCGCCGCACCGCCGCAAACACCGGCAGCAGAAGTGCGGCAATCACCGCCGTCAGCAGGATCAAAGAGATCGGCCGCTCGACAAAGATCATCGGGCTGCCGAAGGACAACAAAAGCGCCTGGCGAAGCGACATCTCCATCAGTGATGCCAGAACCAGCGCCAGAACCAGCGGTGGGCGCGGGACGTCGAACTTGATCATCAGATAACCCAGCACACCAAAGAACAGCGACATCCAGACTGTGGTGATGTCCAAAGTCGCGGCATAGGCTCCGACCAGTGAAACACCCAAGATCGCCGGTGCCAGATAGACGTAAGGGATGCGCAAAAGTGCCGCAAACACTGGGGCCAGTGGCAAGTTCAGAATCAGCAGGAACAGGTTGCCGACAAACATGCTGGCGATCAGGCCCCAGACCAGCACTGATTCCTGCATCATAAGCTGAGGGCCGGGCCGGATTCCATGTAGGATCAGCGCGGCCAGCAAAATCGCGGTCGAGGCCGAGCCGGGAATGCCCAGCGACAGCATCGGGATGGCAGCACCGTGTGACGCCGCATTGTTAGCCGCTTCGGCAGCCGCAACACCGTCGATTGCACCTTTGCCAAAATCCTCGGGTGTACTGCTGAACTTGCGCTCGGTCAGATAGGCCAGCAACGACGCGATCGACGCACCCGCCCCCGGCATGATGCCCACGAAAAGCCCGATGGCCCCGCCCCGCACGATCGAGAACCGGCATTTCATCCAATCGGCCTTTGTCAGCCACATGTCGCGCAGACGGGTGCGAATGGGTTGAACCGACTCGATCCGTTCAAGCGAGGCCAGCACTTCAGCGATACCAAAAACCCCGATCACCACCGGGATGAAATCAATGCCCTTCATGAGAGTTGGCTGATCGAAACTCAACCGGGGCGTACCGGTCAGCGGATCAACCCCGATCAGCGCGATCATCAGACCAATCAGCGCCGCTCCCAAGGATTTGAGTGGCGAGCCACCCAGGCTGCCGATGGCGAGAATTCCCAAAAGCGCCAACAGGAAGTATTCCGGCGCATTGAATTTCAGTCCAAAACTGGCCAAGGGCGGGGCCAAAAGGGCCACCGCCATAACCGACCCGATCCCCGCAATGAACGACCCGATGGCCGAAATCGACAGCGCCGCGCCCGCCCTGCCCTTGCGCGCCATGGCGTTGCCATCCACGGCAGTCATCACCCCAGACGCTTCTCCCGGAACCGCGATCAGCACCGAAGTCAGTGTGCCGCCGTATTGCGCACCGTACATGATCCCGGCCAGCATCATCACCGCCGTCACAGGTTCCAGCCCAAAGGTCAACGGCAGCAGCAACGCCATGCCCGCCGAAGGGCCAAGCCCGGGTAACGCCCCCACGATCTGGCCGATCAGGACGCCCAGAAAGATGAACAGCAGATTGTTCGGCTCAAGCGCCGTGGCAAATCCGATGAATAGCTGGTCGAGCATTTTCTAGTCCCTCCCGAAGCGATCAGATGCCGAACGGCATCGGCAAAGGCACCGACAGCCAGCGGACAAAGACAAAGTGGATGAAACCCGCGACAATCGCGGTGGCCATCAGCGAAATTGCGATGCGCTGTCGTAGAACCAAGATCAGCATGAGCGCCACGAATGCCGCGACCATTGGCACAAAGCCAACCAAGGGTATACCGGCCGCAAGTGCGATCAACGCCAATATCGTGGCCCCGACGCGGGCCGCGCCAAGCCGGGTTGGGAAATCCAACTCGACCTTCTCGAACCCGCGCCATTGTGCAAACAGCAAGGCAAGCGCCACCGCCGTTGCGGCGATGGCAAGGATAATGGGAAAGAACCGCGCGCCCGGCGTCGGGCCATCCCATAGGTTCAGGCCACTTGTCCCGATGGCTATGCCACAGGCCAGAACCAGCATGAATGCTGCCGGCACACACTCGACCAGGCGCATGATATCCCCTCCCTATCTCTTTCGTATTCCGCAGAACGACTTGGCCTTACTTGGCCAGGCCGATCTGGGTCAGCACATCGCGGAACGTCTGTTGACCTTCGGCGAAATATGCCCCTGCATCGGCCAGCGTCAGGGGGTTGGCCCGGTACAGGTTTTCCCCAAGCCAGGTCTGGAACTGCGCAGTTTCCGTTGCGGCCTTGAACTTTTCGGCCCACCAGGCTGCGACTGCGGGGTCCAGGTTCGCCGGACCGCCGACACCCCAGAACTGGGTGTAGACAACATCAACGCCCTGCTCTTGAGCTGTGGCCACATTCGCAAAGACCTCTTCGGGGCGACGCTCAGCCGAAAAAATGGCCAACGGCTTGCCCGAGCCCGACTGGACCAGTTCCAGCGCCTCGGACAGCGTGGCAAAGTGCAGCTCGACATTGCCACCCAGGAAGGTCGCGCGCCCGGCGCTGCCACTTTCATGAGGGATGTACGTGATCGTCGTTCCGGTCGCGGTTTCCAACAGACCGGTCAGAATGTGATCGTTGCCGCCCGACGACCCGCCCGCAACACGAACGCGGCCCGGTGCTTCGGTGGCCGCTGCCACGACATCCTGCAATGAGTTGAAGGCGCTGTCCGGTGTTGTCAGCACGATCAGTTCGGATTCAGCCAGCAAGGCGATAGGCGTGATCTGGTCGATCACCGATGGCGTGCCCTGAACGATGGGCGTGGTGAACACCGGTGAGGCCAGAGTGAGAAGCGTGTTCTCATCACCCGACAGGCCCAGAACGTGGTTATAGGCGTTGGAATGACCGGCGCCCGAGCGGTTTTGCACCACGATGGGGTTCTCGACGAGGCCCTGCTCGCTCAGGATCTGCGCGAAGGTGCGCATGATGACATCGGGCGAACCGCCTGCGCCCGAGCCCACGGTGAATTCAATAGGCCCCGTAGGCGCGCGCATGTCTTGGGCAGCAGCCAGCCCGGCGTACAGGCTCGCGCACAGCGCTGCGGATCCAAGGGTAAAGGTTCGTCTAAACATTGCAGTCCTCCCGTTGAAGTTATGGTCAGTTGGCGATCCCTGTTCTGCCCTCAGGTCTTGAGCAGGGACGTCTCGAAAAGCTCTTCTGGCGCGACAAGGCGCGACGCTTGGAACTGATCGACGGAATAGCGGCACAAGGCCGCAATCTTGAGTTGAGCATGTCTAAATCCATTAGGGCCAGTAATCGGCTCCCATGGCGGCGCGGGTCCGTTCCATAGATTCATTTCGGCAAGGCGGGCTAAGCCCAACCAGACGTCACGCAATCGGTCCATGGCGATAACGCGGTCCTGCTGCGTCTCGCCGTCCGCAATCGGGGTGATCCGCAAATCTGTTTGAGGGTCCAGCGCGAGACGCTCGCGCCTCACCCCGTGATCCAGAGCGCGGGTGTCCCAATGCACCTGCGTCGGACCAACACCGTGGTCATCAGCCATGATGCCACGCTTTCACAGGGCAGCCGTCATATGGTGTTCCAGCACAGCAATAGTGCGACCCGCGAAAACGGTAGGTGACTGGGTGCCGCCGCCAGCCCGCCTAGAAAAGTCATTATGCCGAAACGCGCGGCTGACGAAGGCAGGGAACGCCGCATAGGCATCCGTTCCCCAAGCCAGGTGAAAGATATGACTGGACCGAGACAGGCCTGCCACGTCAAACCGTGCGTCCTGAGCCGTCAAGGGCAACAACGTGCCGGTGGGCAGGATGTGCGAGTCGACTGCCGCCTTGGGAACCGAGACCCGCCCGCCTTGCACCTGCATGACCCTGTCATGATCCCAAGTGGCAAGGCTGAGCGATCGTGGGGCCGTCATGGCTCTCTTCCCACAAAGCAAAGACGCGCAAGTCGTGAAGGCCAAGCCGGCTCGAAATGACCATTGTTGTTCTCCCTTTGGCCGATATTGATCCAAATTGATCCATAATCAAGAGCCACCTTGCACATATTTCGTAGTCGCTTGCGCGTCCGGGAAAAGATTCTATGCCGGAAGCGCAAGCGTCTCGCCGTTGACTACCGCCGGTGTCTTTGTCGGCGCACACCACGCGTGTCGTTCACTGCGTCAAACGAAAGTGCCGGGCAGCCAAGTCGGGTGTGGCGCGCCAAATGCCGAAGCAAATTATTGTTTTTAATTATTTTTTTCGAAATGCGTATCCCGGAAAGATGCGGCTGCCTCAACCACAGTCATTGCAGGCTCAAACCCGCTGAAACACCTGTCTGCGTCTTGCCGCCCGGGAACTGGTGCCAGTGGTCAGTCACCATTATGTTGGGTGCAGGACGTAGTGCCTTGACCTGAGCGCGTCACATGATCCCTCTACGATCAACCGGCATTGATCGATTGAATTGCCTGCTATACCCTTTGTATGGATGCGCCGAGGACTCAACATTGAACAAACGTTTTCGCGCAACCTCACAGGAGATTGCTGTGGACGGAGCACTGCATGAAGTATCTGACGCGGCTGCACTCTCGCAGATCCGCGCCTATATTCAGGATCGTGGCTTTGCGGCGGGAGATCGCCTGCCGCCCGAACGGCAGCTTGGACCCGAACTGGGCCTGCGCCGGTCGTCGCTTCGCAAGGCATTGGAGTTGCTCGTCGCAGAGGGTGTTTTATGGCGCCATGTCGGCAAGGGAACGTTTCTGGCCGTTGACCAGGATCATATCGATCAGGACAGCATGAGCGCCCTTGCGCGCAAAATAAGCCCCGCCGATGCAATGCGGGCCCGCGCCGCTTTTGAACCTTCAATCGCTCGCGAGGCTGCTTTATACGCCTCAGCAGAGGCTATTGCACATCTCGAACTTGTCGCCGCACGCACCCGTCGTGCCGCAACCTGGCGCGAATACGAGATGCTGGATGCCGAATTTCATCGCGCCGTGGCCGAGGCCGCAGCCTCGCCCACGCTATTGACGCTTTTCGACCAACTGAACACCCTGCGTGGCATGGTCTCTTGGGGCAAGACCAAACGTGTGGGGCAAAAACCGCAAGACACACACCCCAGCTTTGCCGAACATGACGCAATTGTCGCCGCCATCGCCGCGCGGGCACTTGAAGGCGCAGAGGACGCGATGCGCCGTCACCTTGTGAGCGTAGGGGCGCGGATGGAAACCTGAGCCGCAGGGACAAGGCACCCGATTGGCGTCAGCTTATTGATTTGCGAGTAGCGCGGTGATGATCTTTATTGCCGCCGCCTACGGGCGCATCGCATGGATGGATTTCTGCACATCGGCGTCATCCTGGTGCCGGGACTGAACACCTAAGATACGCTCGACCGGGTAGATGAGCCCGCCCCATCCGGCCCGTCGGTGATTTTGGTGAAGCCCGCAGCCGAGCGATCAATTGGTGCGCGACCTCAGGATTGATTTGGTTTGATCCAAATATTGAAGCATGTGGATCAGTGTTTCAAACGCTAGGGAGACTCAAGTCCGTGCTGACCTATGCCATCATCCCATCACCCATCGTTACCGTGCCAATCGACGGATCGAACGACCTGTTTCCCGTGCGTCGGGTCTACAACATCGACCGCATCCAGAACACGAGGCCTTCGACTTTCTCGCGGAACCTCGGCAGGCTGCGGTCGGGAACAATCATCGGGCATGGAACAGGGAGCCCTTTCTACATTGGCAGGGTGGATGGGCCCCAAAGCGCGATTGGGCTGTCATACACGGCGATACACCCGCGGTGAAAAGCAGGTAACCGCCGAAATTTTTGCGGCACGTGCCGATAAGCTCTTGGACCATTCACGGATTTGTCTTGACGCTGGTGCAGCAAACAGACTTCCGCAAGTCGCTTGGGCAGAGTTCCGCGATGTCCGGTATCGAATGGGCGTAACAAATCAATAGATCGATCGGTTCCATGACCGCAACGAGTTGCCGTATATCGTGCTCGACACGGACAGTTCCGTCAGCCCGACACACGGCGATCAGGAAGGTGCCGCCTGGAACGGGCACTTCGACTGCACCTGCTATCACCCGAATTTTCTGTTCAACCGGTTCGGTATGCTGGAACGCTGCGTCCTGCGCCATGGCAACGTCCACAACGCCGATGGCTGGCGGGATGTCCTCGATCCTGTCATCGCCCGGTATGCGGAGCGCGACATAATGTGGTTCTTTCGGGCCGATGCCGCTCATGCGATCCCGGCCCTGTATGAACGCCTTGAAGAGGCGGATTACTTCTACGTCATCCTTCTGCCTGCCAACAACGTCTTGCGCGAGAAGATCGCGCATCTGCTCACACGGCCTGCGGGGCGGCTTTTGCAGACCAAGGTGAAGCGCTTCTTCGAGGATTTCCAGTATCAGGCCGCATCCTGGGACAAGCCGCGCGGCACCGCCGCGCAGCACATCAAGGAAGGCAAATACGCTTTCCACTGGACGCGGCTGTCGTGCAGGCGGTTCCGCGGCAACGAGGTCGGGCGGCAACTGCACGCCCTGGCCTATCGCCTGGCCAGCTTCTTGCGATACATCGAACTGTCCGAGGAAATGGCTCACTGATCGCTGAACAGCCTTTAGCTGAAGCTGATCAAGCGTGGCGGCCGCTTCGTCCGCCACGCCCGCGCCATCACCTTCCAGTTGGCCGAGGTCGCCGTAACCGGGCCGATGGTGGTCACGATCCTCACCGCCATCCGACGACTGGGAACGCAACCGCTATGCGCATGACTGCGATCCACGCCCAAACTGAACGAAAGAGCTCGATAGCTCTGTCCGCTGCGCTGGTACACGCCCGCACCAGACAAGGACGCTGCAGTCCCTCGACGCAATCCGCCCAGTTTCAGATGTCTGTGCGACCACAGAAACGGCTGGGGGCGGAAAATGCTTGCCCAACGGGCGGCATCAGACGCGCTTGACGTCAGACCGCATTATTCCTAGGAAATGTCGGCTGCGGTGCGCACCTACCAGACGTGGGACGTTGAGCTATGTCCCGCCAAACAAACCAAGGGCTTGCCGTGACATCGATCTACATCCCCGAGACTGAAGCCGTCCCCATTGATGCCGTGATCACTTGGGTCAACGGGAATACAGAGAAGCATCGCCGCAAACGTGCCCAATACATGGCTGACGCGATTGAGCCCCTGATAGAGAACGCGACCAATCCGCATCGCTGGAACAGTGACGACGAAATCCTCTATTGCCTTCAAGCCATAGAGAATTTCGCCCCCTGGACTCGGAAGATTTGGATTGTGCTCGACAGCGATCATCCCAATTTGTCGCTCCTGTCTGACGCATTGTGCGCAAAGGTCAGCTTTGTGGATCATCGCGATATCTTTCGCGAGTTTAGCGGGGTTCTTCCGACCTTCAATTCGCTATCCATCGAAAGCATGATGTGGCGTATTGAGGGGCTTAGTGAGCGGTTCATGTATTTCAACGACGACGTGTTTTTGTCGGGGCCACTTGAACCTGAGGATGTATTTCAGGGTCTAAACCCTGTTCTCCGCGGCCGATGGGTCGATTACAGTGCGGTGCGCGACGCACCGGAGACACGACAGGATCCGGCGAAGTTTCATCATTTCATGCAGATCAATGCCGCAGAGATGGCTGGTTTCGAGGCCAGCAAGATGTTCGCCTCCGCGCATGTTGTCCACCCGCTGCGGCGATCGGTTATGGCTCAACTCTTTGATCAGCATGCCGATGCATTTGTCGAAAACATCAAGTACCGCTTCAGGGATCTCAATCAATTCCTGCCACAGGGTTTGCACAACCACGCCTGCATTGCGGCTAAGACAGCGGTCGTTCAGTCCGCGCATGATCATCTTCACATCAAAAGTGGACATGGCAATGAAAGCCACCCGGATGAAACATGGGCGAAACTGCAAAACGCCATTCAGCCCAATGTGAAATTCGTCTGCGTCAATGATCTGCCCCAGTTGGAGGTCTTGATCCCTGACCTCCGCGACTGGCTGTGCGACGTCGTTGGCGGGTTTCCGAGGGCCGCGCAATAAGGCGGGCGCTCATTGTTCAGTCCAAGCATCTGAGCTATCCGGCATTTTGGGTCACGTGGCCAGATCAGGCGGCGAGGTTTTCGGTGGCGTTCACGGCGACACCATCAGTGAATGAGACGCCTTCGATGACAAATGGCAACTGGGTGCGCCCTTCAAGCTACGCCAAGTCTTGGCGGCGGCCTGTGCGAGCTTGAAGACCATCAGCTTCGCCGTCTTCCGCGACAGCGCTGCCTTGCTGCGCACGGTTCGATGCCGGACGGTGGCGAAAACGCTCTCGATCGGGTTGCCCGCACGCAGGTGCTTTCTGTGTTCACCTGGGAAGTCGTAGAAGGCGAGCAGTACCTTGCGGCACTTGGTGAGGCAGGTCACCGCCTTATCGTACTTGGCGCCGTATTTCTCGGCGAAGGAGTCCGTGGCGGTTTCTGCCGCGGCGCGGGTTTCAGCCTTCCAGATCTCGCCCAGATCAGTTTTTACCATGGGCTCCGACGGGCCGAGAGGTCACGGCGCTGCCAGCGACCATAGTCCTGCTGCCAATCACCTGTCAGGCGCGAGATCACGCTCGCCGACAGGTTATCGCCAGTCTGGTGAAGTTGCACTGCCGCGCCTGAAGGTATAGCCGCCCATCCTTGGGACGCAAGATCGCGGCCAGCCGGTTCCAGTACCACCCCTTTCGGGTCCATTGGCCCCCACAGTGGATCCGGAGGAACAACGCCGCCTTCAGGAACTCGACGCCGCCCGGCTCAGCGCCCTTTTCGCCGAGGCGCAAAGCCCCTCTTGAATTCCGTTGACAGTGAGGCTGTCGAGATCGATGGATGGGGTGCCGGTCGTCACCTTGGAGCCGAAGCCTGACTGTCTTGGCTTTGCCACGGCAGGCCCGCCACTCTCCAGCCGTGACAGCCTGAAACGATTTTCGGTTGATGCACGTCGCTCTGAACACCACCTAATCTCAATGCGGCCGGTCTCGTTTGAGAGCGCACCGTACTTGGTTGCATGGGTGGTAAGCTCGTGAAGCGCCATTCCCAGCGCTTGCGTAGCATCCGGCGAGAGCGCCAAGGGTGGTCCAGCGATGACAATCCGCCCGCCGATCAAGTCGTATAAATGCGCAAGTTGGGACTGGACAAGGTCGGCAACGGATATCGTCTTCCACGCGTTTCGGAAGAGCAGGTTTTGGCGGGCCGCGAGCGACTTGACCCGCTCGTCGAACCGTGTCGTGAAATCATCCGCGCCAGACGAGGCCGTGTGGCGTACCATCGCAAGAACGAGGCCCAGCATGTTTTTGGACCGATGATTGGCCTCCAGCATCAAGAGCCTGGCCCGTTCCTCTCTCCTCTTGAGTTCGGAAATATCGCTGAACAGCACTGCTACGCGATGGTTCTCCGACGACCCGATCCGGAAGGCGTAAACATTGAACCACCGCCCCAACGTCTCCGAGTGCTGCTCGAAACGCATGGGCTCTCCCGTTTTCGCGACGCGCCCATAGGTCTCATACCAATGTTCCTTGAGTTCTGGCGCCGCCTCGCGCAGCCACTGGCCAAGAATAGCCATCGCCTCGGTGCCGCTGGGCGGCTTGCGCGACTACACCATTTTCGCCTCGGTCCTGGTCATCACCAGAGCCATGCACAGCTGAAAGGCTTGTCCTCCGGTCCCTTCTTCCGAACGTTGCGTCACAAATGCTGCAAAGCAGCATTTGTGGTTTCAAACCCCCGGTGGCAACACCATTTGCTATGAAAGGCGCTGCCCAACAAGCACCGCAGTCGCCACTGACGGATCAGATCC
>NZ_BMFC01000008.1 GCF_014637725.1 Marivita lacus
TGCCGACGGCGAACGCCATCGGCGGCAGAGAGAACTTCGATTTGAGGTCGGTGGATGAAATCGGACATAAGGTCGGACTTATCATCGGATCGTAGCCAAAGTCAGACGGCCCCCACCGTAGCCTTACAGAGAGGACCGGGTTCAGAACGAAACGGCGAGATCAAGGGGACGCTACCCGCGTTCGGGTACCATCGGCTGGTCAAGCTTTATGGTCGTCGTACCGAATTGCCACCATCGATGATCCGGTTGATCAGGTCGGCGACCGCCGAATGCAGCTCCCTCTGCCCGTCTTCGCCCGGATCGTTTGAATGAGCCGCCGCTGCATCGCGCAGGACACCGACGATCTGGTGCTCGGGCAAGATGTCTCGATCATTTAGAGCGAGCAAAAGAGATTCGCAGATTGTGAGCGCGGCGACCGCCGTCACTTCTGCTCCAGGCGGTGTTCCCAAAGTCACTGGATTTACAGGTATTTGCGTTGTCATGGAGTGTTTCTTTCTGGTTGTGGCCGAGGCATGTTCAGTCCCGGAGAACTTGATCACAACTGTCGCACATCGCGCGTGCTGTGAACTGATCCACGGCAGGATTGCCGGCAGTGATGCTCGATAATCGAGAATTGTCAGAACCTGTCCCCGTCGTGGGACTGGCCGTCCTGGGCAAGGAGGATCGGTCACGCGTGAAGCGATGTTTGGTCATTTTTTCCTGTGCAGGAAGGGTAAAGATACGATGGTTGCAACCGTCAGGTGTCTGGCTGCACATGAAAGGTCCTGCATTTATGGGTGCCGGGACTAACCTGCATCGGTGCAAGTGGACCGGAAAGCCTGCAAGATGCAGCCTGATCACCGAGACTTTTGGCGCATCCGCATGATGGATCTCGTCTGCCGCGGCCGACAGAAGTCTCTTCGTGTCCACCTTGAACCGTGGACAGTCATATCGCGCCCGGCCCGGAAATTCGGGTCTGAGCGTCTTACGTGGCCAGTACCGGCTCACTCAAAAAGGTTAATATGCCAGCATTTTCAACTATCGCCAATCGTCTCTCCGCTCTGGAGGAATTCGGGACTGACCCCGGGTCGCTGAGCGCGGACATCTATATTCCGGAGAATTTCCCGAAGAACGGCCCTCTTGTCGTCGTGCTGCATGGCAGCACCCAATCGGCAGAGAGCTACGACACCGGATCAGGCTGGTCCACTCTTGCTGACGAATGCGGGATTGCACTCCTGTTCCCGGGACAGAAGAAGGCCAACAATCTCATCGGGAGCTTCAACTGGTTCCAGACCGGCGACAGCCAACGTGGCGGCGGCGAACCGCTCTCTATTCGGCAGATGATCACACGGGTCGTTGACGATCACGCAATCGACCCGTCGCAAGTCTTCATCACGGGGATGTCCTCGGGTGGTGCCATGACATCCGTGATGCTGGCGACCTATCCGGACGTGTTTGCAGGAGGGGCGATCATCGCGGGGCTGCCCTATCGCAGCGCGGACAACATGATGGAGGCGATCATACGGATGAACGGCTATGGCAGTCCTTCGGACAGCCAACTCGACGCGCTTGTGCGTGGAGCCTCCAAATTCTCGGGTCCATGGCCGACAATCTCGGTCTGGCATGGCGACAGAGATACAACCGTCGACAATTCCAACGCCAGCTCGATCGTCCGGCAGTGGCAGAAGATCCACAAGGTCGAAGGGCCGCCGACACGTGTCGAGATGGTTGACGGCGTCCCTCGGGAAGTCTGGTGCAACCCTGACGGGCAGGTGGTGATCGAGCAGTATATCATCAGTGAGATGGGCCACGGCACGCCGATCAGTGCCGAGGGCGACGAGGGCTTGGGTCAAGCAGGCGAGTACATGCTGGAGGTTGGCATCTCCTCCACCCGCCATATCGCGGATTTCTGGGGTTTGACGCGGTCCGGCTCAGCGCACCGGGCAGATCAGCAAACGGCTGCAGCTTCCTGACGCAGTCGGGCGGAATCTTGTAAAGATACCCCTGCTCCCGCTGGCTCCCCTCAGACGAAGGGGGGTGCCAAGAACAGGCTCCCCAACACTTTCGCGGCCCAAGGCAAATTAAAGGTTTCTGGGCTGCTCCAGGTTAGGGCGCGCGTGTGTATTCGGGCGCAATGTGAGGCAAGTGTCGATCGTGCGAGACGCATTGCTCATCCCGAGCTGCGGTTGCCGCGAAAGCACTTATTGGAGACTTTCATGGATGTGACCACAATCCTCATCATAGTTCTTGTCGTTGCCCTGCTCGGCGGAGGCGGTTGGTATGGCCGCGGGCGTTGGTTCTGATCGCGAGCTGCAGCGTTCAGATTGCGACGGGCCGGTAAACGCCGGCCCCGCCTTTTTGCAGTATCCTGGCATCGCGCAGCAGAGATGCCTGCAAGAGATTCCGCAATAGAAGGAAGACACCTTTGCATGCAGATCGACCACCATTGATCAGAATGCCAAAGCCAGCCTTGGACAAACCGGCCTAGCTGATTGCGCGCCGAGACAAGCGCTGCGTAGGACCGGTTTTCGCAATGGCGTCCGGGTGGCACTGGCGCTCGAAAAAGGAACGAAGAGGGTCATATTCCCATGCTTGCCGGGGATCGGTTCCAGATGCCCTGCGCCGCAGCTTTCTGTGTTTCATTTTAGCCGTGCTTGGTTTGATGGGGATGGCCTTCTGGCTCGGTGGTCTCTGGCGACCCGGGCGGTGCTCTGGGTGTGTTCATCCTCACAGGGGCACCCTGCCCGCCATGGTCAAGTGATCGGGTCGGGATTGACGCGCGCAACACCGGTTTGAGTGGTCGCGCTCCGTGCGCATCTCGGACTCTCTGCGAAACGGGAGGCATGGGTTGGCACGGCAGTGGCGACAATCTGCGCGATGCCGCCTTTGCATTCGCAACTGGCATCGTCGCCGAATGGAAACTTTTTGCAAGCCCCGGACTGCTTGTGACGGAATGGAGCAATATTTGGCGAAGTCAATTTCTATCACGCGCGTTTCCGCGTCCTGGGGACGCCTGAACTCGAGTTTCTGGTTTGTGCCCACCATGATGTGCGCGGTTGCAGTCGGCCTATCGTTCCTGCTGATCGAGGTTGATACCCGGCTTGGCGTCGGGACTGTGAGCGATTTCGGCTTGCTCTATACGTTCGGACCTGAAGGTGCCCGGGCAATCCTGTCGGTCATCGCGAGTTCGATGATCACGGTGGCAAGCCTGATCTTCTCTATCACGATGCTTTCACTACAACTCGCCTCCTCCCAGTTCGGGCCGCGGGTTCTTGAAAACTTCATGCGTGACCGCAGCAACCAGATCGTGCTTGGAACTTTCGTCTCAACGTTCCTGTATTGCCTGGTCGTTCTGCGTGCGGTTAGGGGTACGGAGGATTCCATCTTCGTTCCACATCTGACGGTCGCATTTGCGGTGGTTCTCGCCGCTGTGGGTGTCGCGGTTCTTATCTATTTCATCCATCATATCGCCACTTCAATCCGCATCGAAACGCTGCTCGCGCAACTGGCTGCCGACGGATGCACCTCCGTCGATCGGCTCTTTCCGGAGCGGCTCGACCTCGACCTTGGTCCCTTGCATTGCAAGGACAAACCTGCTGCGCATTGGCTCCCAAATGACTTTGAGGCAGGCTCCAAGCGGGTCAGTGCCGATGCGAGCGGATACGTGCAGAATGTCGGTATTGAAGCTCTGATGCGAATTGCCAAAAGACATGATGTCGTCTTGCGGATCGAGACCCCACCCGGTCGTTTTGTCACCGCAGGGGAATGCGTGATCACGGCCTATCCGCGTGACCGGGTGTCGGACGAGATTGCCGACAGCCTGCGCGGCGCGCTCGTTATCGGCCGAGATCGGTCAGTCAATCAGGATCTCGAGTTTGCGATCCGGCGGATTGTCGAACTGGCACAGCGATCCTTGTCGCCTGGCCTGAACGACCCCACAACCGCACTTTACTGCATCGACCGGCTGGGAGAGGTGTTCGGTCGATTGTCCGGCCGGGAACTCCCATCGCCCATCCGCTACGACGAGAAAGGGCAGTTGCGCATTCTGACTGAAGTCCTCGTCATCGAGGAACTGGCACGAAGCGCCTTTTCGTCGATCGCCCGCTATGGCACCTCCGATGTCGATGTCGTCACGCGGCTGGTCGACACAATGGGCAAGTTGAGCCGATCATTTCCGCCCGCTGCGCGTGACGCCATGCTGACGCTGACCGAACAGGTGCTCATCGCGAGCGAGCACAACGCGTCATTGAGTTTTGATCGGAAAGCGCTTCAAGAATTGCTGAGGGGTCAGACCGTTTGATGCGCTGTCGTCGGTGGCATTCCTTGGGTTATGCCCTCGATACAAGGCAATGCAGTCTTGTCTGATCAAGAAGGAACAGACTGGCTTTGCATTGCAAGGCGATCTCAAATCCCCGTTCGACCCAGCTGGAACAATGCCTGATCAGGGACCACCGCACACCAGCGCGTGGTACCCGCGGCTGTACTGGAGGTGCGGCGGTCATCTCCCGAGGCAGCCGACTTCAGACGAGGTCGTCGCGCAGGCGCTCCGCCAGGTCGTCGCGAGACCGAGCGCGACGTGCTGCCTGCGACCACCCCTTGGTTTGCATTGGTCGCTATCACTCCCATGCCTGACAGCCCCAGTCGCAGAATCCCGGTGGACATCTGGGATACCTTGATGGAGGCTTCACAGCGCGCGGATGCCGAAAGTGCCATAGTCCGCGCAGCGACGAAGCCAGCAGCGATCACATCGTCAGTACCGGCTCAGTGCAAAATCAGGCCGTGTTCTCAGTTATGTCGATTGGCTCCAGCCTTCGATTGCACATTTCAAATGTATCGAGGCGGCCGCCAGATCTGCAGCCGCTGATTAACGAGTTCTGGTTGTTCGAACGCAAAACTAGGTCGATGGCTCCATTCCATGACCATAGAGAGAGGTCACGATGTCTGAAGCCGAGCCATTCTTCGGGTTGTCCCCGACACATGTTCTGATGGCCGCGATCGGCGGAGCGGTGTTCATCGCCTATCTCTTGCCAAGGTTTGCCATCCTGCGCGCGACATCTTCTTCGGCAATCCTCATGATCCTCGGCTTGTTGACCTTCGCCTTTGTTCCGGGGATGCCGGCGGCACTCGACCCGACGACTTCACCGCGCATCTGGGAGATCACGAGTGAGATCGCTGTGATCGTGGTGTTGTTCGCCACCGGCCTCAGGATCGACGATGTCAGCAGCTGGAGCCGTTGGCGTCCCACAGTGCGCTTGCTGCTGATCGCGATGCCGCTGACGATTGCAGCACTTGCGCTTCTGAGCTGGGCCTTGGCAGGCATGACGATCGCCGGCGCGATCCTTCTGGGCGCAGTGCTGTCGCCCACTGATCCAGTTTTGGCCGGGGACGTGCAGGTCGGACCACCGCTTGAGGGAAACGAACATCCCGTCCGCTTTACGCTGACTGCAGAGGCTGGGCTGAACGACGGCCTTGCCTTTCCTTTCGTCTACCTCGGTCTGATCATAGCCGCGCAGGGGACCGATCCATCTGCCTGGCTTGTCGAATGGGTGCTGCGCGACGTTCTATACCGTATCGCGGTTGGCGCGGCAGTCGGTGCGCTTATCGGCTGGCTCCTCGGTCGCAGCCTTTTTTCCACGTGGGGCAGCAGCGCGATCGAGAAGAGCGGACCCGGCGTCATCGCCCTCGGGGCGGTTCTTCTGTGCTACGGTATGGTGGAGCTTGCCGAAGGCTACGGCTTCATCGGCGCGTTTACCGCCGGCCTCATCTGCCGCCGTGTGCAGGAGACGCACCACTTCCACAAGCGCCTGCATGCCTTCAGCGAAGCTGTCGAGCATGCACTTACGGCGATCCTGTTGGTGCTGTTGGGCGGCGTCCTGCCTGCTCTGTGGCCCGTACTGGACTGGAAGCACACGCTGATCGGCTTCGGGCTGCTTTTGGTCATTCGGCCGCTGGTCGGCTGGCTGTCGCTGCTGCGCACCGGGATGACGTCACGCGACCGACTGATCGTTGGATTTTTCGGCGTGCGCGGGATCGGTTCGATCTATTACGTCGGCTATGCGTCGGGACACATGGAGTTTGTCAACGAAGAGCAGATATGGGCGTTGGTCGCCTACACCATTTTCGCGTCCGCCCTGATCCATGGGGCGACGAGCATCCTGATCGACCGCTTCACATCTCCTTGGACAGAGCATGGTCCGTAGGACCGCGTTGCCCGCCAAGGGATGCCCAGCCAGACGCTGATTAATCTCCCGGTAACAGGTTCCATCGGAGGGCCGTCACATCATGCGGCGCGGTTCAAATGCGTTTTCCGGCCATCGGGTTGCTGGAGGGTTCGTTGCAGGCATGCGGTCATAGGCGGGTGCATCCCTCAGCATCTCCGGCGAACCGTTCAATATAACGAACATCTGCGACCGGTCGTCGACGTCCTGTTCGCCCATGCCCAGGAAACCGAAGACGCCGATCACGAGCGCACGGGCCTGCCCGTCACCGGACAACACGATCTCTTTGATCTGGCCAATGTTGTCCATCTGTTCCAGATCGACTCGGTTGATCATCACCATCTCACGCTGTCCGAGCCCAGCCTCCGGAGCGTTGGTTGCTTCGGTGCGGGCCGTACATCGGCTGCAGTCAGTGTTGAAACCCTTGCCGAGAACCGCAGGACCTTTGCAGCCCCCGAGATGGAGCGTGAAGGCTACAACAGGGTCAAAATGACAGATGTGTCGACCGAGATCCTGATGGGAAAAACTGTCCACGACACGAAAAACAGTGACGTCGGTACGGTCACGGACATTCTGCTCGATGGGGATGGCCAGATCACGGATGTCATCATCGATTTTGATTGCTTCCTCGGAGTTGGCAGCAACCCAGCTTCGCTCGAATACGAGGAACTGACATTTTGGAGTTATTGTCAAATCTGGTGTCCAAGCGATCATCATGCGGCGGTTAGCTGCTGGTTTATTGGCTTGATGCCGTTGACGAAATCGACGCCCTGGATGACGTCGGCGAGATGAACGAAGCCGCGCAGCTTGCGCCAGCTTTGCTCAGCGCATTGTCCGAGTTTGAACATCATGTGAAGCATGCCGTCCCGGCTGAGACAGCCTTTGGTGCGCTTGGTCCGGTGCCGGATCGTGGCGAACGCGCTTTCGATCGGGTTTGACGTCCGGATGCTCTGCCAATGCTGGGCTGGGAAGTCGTAGAATGTCAGCAGTTCATCCCGATCCTTGATCAGGCATTCGGTCGCCTTCGGATATTTCGCCTCGAAGGTTTCGATGAACAGATCGAACGCAGCATGGGCATCCTCGCGGGTCTCGGCCTGCCAGATGTCGTGAAGCATCTTCTTAGCCTTGGGCTGGGTGCGCTTGGGGAGGTAATTGAGCACATTGCCCGTTTTATGCATCCAGCAGCGCTGTTGGCGCGTGGTTGGAAGAACCTCTTCCAATGCCGCCCAGAACCCCATGGCCCCGTCACCGGTGGCCAGCTTCGGAGCAGCGAGCCCACGGGCTTTGAGGCCGAGAAGCACCTCGCGCCAGCTTTGCGTGCTTTCCCGGACGCCATCTTCAATGGCCAGAAAGTGCTTCTCGCCACGGGCGTTGACCCCGATCACAACGAGCACGCAGAGCCGATCATCAGTGTCACGGAGCCCGCTGTAGATGCCGTCCGCCCAGATATAGACCCACTCGTCACGGCTCAGATCGGCCTTGCGCCAATCATTGTATTCCGCCGCCCACTGGCCTTTCAAACGTGAAATTGTCTTGGCAGAGAAACCGGTTGCCTCCGGGCCCAAGAGCATCTTCAGAGCCGCGCCCATTTCGCCTGTCGAGATACCCTTGAGATAGAGCCAGGGCAGCGCGGCTTCGATAGTTTTGGCCTTTCGGACGTAGGGCGGCACAAGCGCCGAGCGGAATGTCACGGGCTTGCCGTCCTTCGCCCGTACCTTCGGCACTTTCACCGCGACCGGCCCGATCCCCGTCTGCACCGCGCGCTCTGGATGATATCCGCTGCGAACAACCGCAGCACGGCCTTCTGCTGTCCGGCGTTCAGCAAACGCGGCGAGAAAGGCGTCTCTCTCAGCTTCAACAGCGGCCTGAAGCAATTCCCGGGCTCCTTTTCGCAGAAGGTCTGTCAGCGGGTCCGTGATGGCGTCTCGACCCGCAAAATCAATGATGGTAGCGTCGTCCATGATGGTGGTGCTCCTTTGGATGGTGGCTTGTGTCGCAACAACAAACCAACCAGATGCACCGCCGTCATTCAAACCGCCCAGACACCAGATTCAGCCATAACTCCGATTTTGGCGACCGGGGATTACGCGGATTTGCGCATCTATGTTGATGCGTCAAAGGAACAGATCCAGAAACTGCCGCGCTACATGCCGTTGAAATGAAGTCAGGGCAGTTTCGGCATGAACATTTCCGCGCCGCAGCATCGACATGCCCGTCACCACCCGAAACGAGATCCGCAACAACAGGCTGCAGAAGTGATTCTACAGCCTTCTGTTGCGGGCAATCTGTCTTGATCACTTTGTGATGCAGCATCGCCTCGCATATTTATTTTCTGGCTTCAAGATGCACACGCAGGTCGGTTCCTTCGGCTTCGCGTAGATCGGTCAGCGCGCTGAACGACAACAGCACGGAATGTTCCCTAAACCCTAATCCGGCCATCAGACTGCAATGGACCGCTTAACGCAGACCGAAATATCCAAGACCGAAGAGGACGATGACAACGAGTCCGACAAGGTAGATGATTTGGTTCATGGGGGGCGTCTTTTGGATGACCCGCAAATGGTCATCTCTGCGATGGACGTAAACGGGTGAGCAATCTCTTCTACGGCAGATGGTGCCTTGAATGACCTCAGCGCAGGAGCGGTCCGTCCTGATCGAGATAGGCTTCGTCGAATTGCGCGAGCTCCGTGAGTCGTCTGAAATTTTCGAAGCAAACGCGCCCCTTCTGGAAGGTGACCAGCCTCTCTTCGCGCAGATGGCGCAAGACCCGGTTCACATGAACCGCGCTCAATCCAAGAGCATCGGCGAGGTGATACTGAGTCAACGGACAATCGTATCCCGTCCTGTCGCCCAACTCCAAATGGGCTAGTCGTGCGCCGAGTTCCAGCAGGCAATGAGCCACACGTTCCTCGGCTGAGCGGCAGCCGAGATTGACCAGATGCTCTACCACCATGGCCTCATCTCGCGAAGCCGCCCAAAGGACAGCTGTCGCGAGACGCGGCGCCTGCGCAAAGGACTTGAGAATGTCCGAGGTCAGCACCTCGGAAGCCTCGATGCGGGTTATCGCCTCAATACTGTGGTCGGAGGTGCGGAAAAGAACACTGCGCAAGCCGAGGAAATCGCCGGGGAGATGGAACCCCACGATCTGTCGCTCGCCGTCGGGGAGCAGTTTGTAGGAAAAGGCCCAGCCTTTTGCAAGTACGAAGGCCGATGAGCCTGACTGGCCTTCATGGATCATTTGATGCCCCGGCGTAAAGCTCCGGCGGCGTAGGTCAAAGCGAGTCAGTGTTGCGACGTCAGCGTCGGACAAGGCGACGAACGCCGAGAGCTTGCGCGTGAGCGGGCTCAGCTCAGTCAACATAGGTATTCCAATCGGGACGTTGGGCGGCGGCTAAAAATACCAAGATATCGGGAAAAGAGTTTTGCAATGCCGCTCTGTTCAAGTTCTGTAGAACGATAAACGCACGTGATTGCGAATTGTTCCGACTGACGTTCAGGGGGATTTCATTCCTCAACGCGAGGGCACGGTTGATGATTTATTGATGGCGTGGATACTCCTTTCGAGAGAGCAGCGCACTGTCCCAAGGTCGATGTGTGTTGCAGACATCACGGAAGGAGATGGCATCCCTGCCATCAACAATCTTGGTCAAATATCGTCAAAGCTCAATCGGCCAAGAAATTCACGACAGCTCAAAAAGGTGACCAGTGAACATCCTGCTCCCCGACCACGATCACATCCGGGTCCATTTCGAACCTGCCATCCATCGGATTGCCACGTAAGCCGTCATGCGCGTCTTTGGACCCCATGAACGCAACGGTCGTCGCTTTCGGAGCTTTTGGCAAAGAGGGAAGATTCTGGGCCTGCGCTGCCAGTGCAAGCATGAAGTGGGTTGCAGATGACATCGAAGCCGGGTTTCGTTTTGTAAAGCCGCATGTCTATTTGAGCGCTTCTTGCCGTTTCTCGGAAGCGCGGATGGGCCCAAGCGTTACGGAAGATTGGCCAAAACAGGCGTTCCGGCGTCATCACCCCCGTCCGGATCGAAAGATGAGAGCCACCGCGCCGCTAGCCTTGAGTATAGGTGTCAGCAGCCGTCTTGGGATAAAGGAAAACCGTGGAGTCCATTGGAACGCGGTCATAGAGATGACGGATATGGTCGTTGGTCAGACCTGCGCAACCGTTTGACACGGCGCGCCCGATGGTCGCGGGGTCGTTCGTACCGTGGATCCTGAGGAAGGTGTCGCCCCTTCCCTCCTGAAACAGATAGAGGGCCCGCGCGCCGAGCGGATTGTTCAGGCCGCCTTCCATCCCGTCCTTGTGCTGTTCATACTTTTCCGGCTCGCGCGCAATCATGTCCGGGGTCGGGGTCCAGGACGGCCATTCCTTCTTTGCCCCAATGTAAAATCTACCGGATTCATAAAGTCCTTCCCGGCCGACGCGAATCTTGTACAGCCAAGCCTGCGCACCCGGCAGTGTCCAGTAAAGCTCGAAACGGTCTGGGACGACATGGATCTCGCCTGGCGGCACTTCCACATCCATTGGCACGAGTCTGGGCTCCATCGGTAAAGGCAGGGTCTCAGGCGGTGCGACGTCGCGCTCATGAGCCGCACCCGCATCCGCCATCCCTAGACCCAGCGCCGACGCGCCAAGGATCAGGGCATGGCGGCGAGTCAACATCGGAGCTGCCGCGCCCGGGACGCGCCACGAAGGAAGTACGGTCGGCATATTGGAGATGGGTCGGGTGTTCGTTCTGGACATCAGAATTCTCCGTTCGTGAGGGGTGAATGAATAAAGAGTAATTCCAAGCGCCTTAAGTGCGCCGGAATAAGCACTTTCCGTTTCCATTGAACGGGGGTCGGGCAGTCAGGTTCTAATGTGCGCAACTTCGGCTCCGGGTTGATCTCATCGTGATCTGTCATCCTGTCCGAGTGCCACGCGCCTTTCAGGCACAAGCACACGGCTCGATACAAATACAACCACGTGAGATGGGAAATGGATCCTTGTCGCGGTTGACAACATAAAGTGAAGTCGTGCCTTCGACGGTCCCTCACGACACGGCTGGCTCCGGCAACAACCACGCAGACCACTTCGATCCACCCAACCCTGAACCCAAACATGCGGCCCCTCCCGGCGACCGCGAATACACCCCTGCCAGAGCCTCACGTAGCCTCCTGCTCCACCGGATTGGCCCGTCTTCACAGGCGTATTCATAGGCGTAAAGGATCGTTGTGGATCGAATTCGCCTTGGGACGCATAAGCTCTTCGATCACCATCCGGGTCTTTGCATGGAACTCTCGCAGCGCGACCTTCAGAAAGGGCTCCGGCTCGATCCCAAGAGTCTATGCAAGGGCCGGAATGCGCGCGATCGGAACCTTGCATTCGCCGGTTTTCATCATCGACAGCACATTCGGGTGGGCCAGGCCCGCGTCCCGGGCGATCTCTTTCTGGGTCTTGTGGCTTTGCTCGATGGTATTTCGCAGAAATGCGGATCTCGGGGAAACGGGAGTGGGCTTGGCGTCGGGGCACCATACACCTTGGAAATGGCCGCCCTGTCCGGTGAGATGGACTGGTCCCACAAGCACCTGTTCGACCGGATGATCGCAGCGACGGCGGTAAAGCTTGCTTGTCCGCTGATTTCCAAAAATCCTGCCTTTGATCAGCTTGCAGGCTCTCCCGGCTGGGTCGGACGTATCTGGAGCGAGGTGCCTCCGGATGCATCATCGCGAAACGTTGGAAATCCATGAAACGCGCCAAAATCCGCGCGTGTTGTCCATAACCCCGATAAGCCGCATCAGGAATTCGCCACTGTCCTGGTTAAGAGCCTGCTGGTAGTCGGCGTCGATCACAGCCACGGCCTGCCCCGGGCCTTGCGGGTCCTGCGCGCTCTTGGGCACGTGATCGCGAACCGGGGCATCTTGCGTTTTGACAAAAGCTCGCTGCGGAGCAAGGGAGATGTCATTCAGGGTCGGGCGCGTTGCTGGCTGTGCGGAGCTGTGTGAAAAACGCCGTGACCTCTTGTGCCGTCGCGCGCTCGACCGCATGTGCGGCAACCTCGTCCCGTGACCAGATCCAGGTCGCGGCGGGATCGTGAAGCATGGCCCAATGCGCGAACACGCGTTCTGTCGCGGGCTCTGCCACGTGCAGTGTCACCTCCACATGGCGGTCGTCGCGCGAAATGCGGGCAAGGGTGTTCCCGACCTGCGCCTCCGGACCTTCGAGCCACTGCAGGTAGATGTCGGCACGACAGATCAGGGCGCCGGTGATGTCGTCCCTGAGATTTGCGCGACGGGCATCCATGAGAATGCCGTTCAGCATCCCCGCGTCAAAGCCGAATGGGCGCGAACTGTAGATGGCCCGGAACAGACCCATGATATCATCCTTTTCCGTTTGGCCCCCTGAGGGACCCTGTGTGAGGCATATGCCGTGAGCGCGTCTGGTCAGGTCCGGTATGCGATCAGACGCCGCTTGGACAGACACCAAGTCGCTGTGGTTTGCATTTCAGCCTTTGGGGATCGACCCGCAGAACTCAAGTTACCGTAATACGTGTAGAAAATCCCGAAAAACCGGGTTTCGTGTTTCATATTGTTGTTAAATTGTTAAAGGACCTTGCACGACGGGCAGCATGGCGACTGAAGAAATCTGCCGTCTGGCACTGCCACGACCCTGCAAGTTTGGTTTTGCGCGGGGCTGGGCAAGGGCAAACGTCGCAGCCAGCCAAGCCCATCCGTGTATGGGCCAGAGCGCCGGGTCTACACGACCCTTCGAGGACGCAGGTCTCCCGGTGACGCTCATTTCCATGCACGACCGCAGGACGTCCGGTGGCTCTGTGCTCGCCCCCTCGTCAGAGGTGGCTGCGTCGATGACCCGCACACCACCCCTACATGGCTATGCCCGGAGACGCCCACAGCCTCCCGCTGAGCGCGTTGATCAACATTTACTGGGGGAGAGAGTTGCAACCAAGAGTATCAACGGCGCTCACGGCGGCGTTTGACACCACCGGGGGCCGGATGTCGATGTCACCACCCCAGAACACCGACACCCTTGACTAAACGGTATGCAGTAGCATTCTTTGCGTCAGGGGGACCAAATCGATGGATAGACTGCACGTTTCGTTCGACCCGGAGATATTTTCACGCACTGCAACGCTATTCGCATCGAAACGCAATGCCCTTGCCACGGGTGCCGTCGAAGCTCTTGCAAGTGACATCGTGCAACGGCTTTCGGGCAGGAGAGCGTCCGGGCCCAGATTTGACGCCGCCGATATCAGCGAAGACAGCATCGCCGACTTTTGTGACGTCTTGGTCCAGACAAAGCCAGAAGCTGCCCTGCGCTTCATCGAGGACCGCCGCGCCGAGGGCGTGACGCGCCACGGTGTATACCTCGGCTACATCACCGGCGCCGCACGTCAGCTTGGCGCCAGTTGGGACGCAAATCACCTTTCTCTCGCCCAGGTAGCGATTGGCACAGGCCATCTCTATGCCCTTATGCGGGCCCTGCGAGCCGAAGACCTTCCATCCACCGGCGCCTTCGACCGGCGCCGCTACGCCCTCTTCGCAACGGTTCCAGGCGAAGATCACGGCATAGGCATCACTATTGCAGCCGACATGTTCAGGGATGAAGGCTGGGAAATAGACTTGCAGGTGGGAACCAATCACGACCGCCTTGTTGCCCGTGTTGAAAATACTGAGCCACAAATCATCGGTCTGTCGCTCAGCACCGAGCAGCGCCTCGAGGCTTTGGTCAGACTGGTTGTCGCCATGCGCATCATGGTGCCACACGCGATCATCGGTGTTGCCCCGGCATCAGACGTCGACCCCAAACACCTCCGCAACCTTGTGGACATCGACCTGGTTTTCGATGACGCCCGCTCTGCATGTCGCGAGCTGGATCGCCTGATCGCAATCCGGGCGTGACACAGCGACCGTGCGTATCTCATTCAGAAGGGGATTTGGGCAAAACTGTCTTGAATGCTCAGCAAGAGCCCTGTGAGCATCCCAGGCTGCGATCTCGGGGCTTCGTCATGAGGGAGCTCAAAACAAACACGCCCATGTAGAGCTTCGACAACCGCGATCGGTCTTTCCAAGCCTGCCCTGCCCTCGAAAAGCCCGTACATGCGTCGATGCCCGGCCTGTAGCGCTTGTTCGTCGTCATATACTTGTGTGTCTAGCCGACATCCTCAATGGAGAAACTCGCTGCGACTTCGGGTCGGTTCATGGTAACGGCCACTGGCTCGCGAAGCGCAGCCTCAAGAACCTGTCCGAAGGAGTTCTTCGCCTCGACAGCGGTCATGGTCTTCATCATCCGGCTCCCGCATCGACGTTCATCACAGACAATCCCACAAATCCAAGGTTCATCGACGGGTGTTTCGGTGTGTTATGCTCACCGGAATCGGTCAGAGCGGCTTGATCGAGTAGGTAGCGACGTGTCCGAAGGTCAGGTTCGGGATATAGAACTGCGTCCCACCGCCCGGAAGCTTCGTACTGCCACTCGCCTCGACAGCAACGTCTCGTTTGCTCGGCCCTCCGCTTGAGCGACTCATCCCCTTGAAACCGCCGAACCATCCATAGACCTCGCAGGACAGCTCAATCTCGAGGATGAAAGCAAGCGAGTTCCACTCTTCCTTTATGACGGAGGTCAGTCGCCCCCATTCGCGGGCAGATACTCCGTTGGCCTTGGCGATCTTCAGCTTTTGGATCAGGCCGCCATCGTGCTTGTAGGGAAGCGAAGGTGTCCACCATGGGCTCATCGGCAAATCCACTGGTGGGATACCACTATCCGGCATCAATTTCGCATAGCTGTTGAATTTGTAAAGCTTCATGCCCTTTGGGAGCAACTCCTTCGTCGGCGGTCCAAACATCAATTGAAAGGCATCCGCAACTTTCGCACGCGAGACTGTATCAGTCACGATCGCACCAACCTTGGTCCAATCAAGATCGCCATTCAAAGCCATTTTCAGCACACTTTCTTTGTTGACACCGGTGAGATCTGTAGGAGTCACATCCGGCTCGATGAGTTTCGATCAATTTGGAACGGAAACAAGTAAACGCAAAGGTAAAGTTTAACCGACATTCCCCAAATTGGCTGACGTAGGAAACCAAGATTGTCTCAAACGACTGACAGCGTTAGAATTATCGAGAATCAAAGATCGGCAGCTGCGTCTTCGAGCGTTCTTCCAAAACGGCTTCATGGGTCCCGTTATTCGTGCGGAAAGCTCAGTGTCACGACCAAGCCATCGGGCTTGTAATCTTGCTCCAAGCGACCGCCAAGTTCCTGCTCAACCGTGAACTTAATCAGACGCGTGCCGAAGCCATTCGCGGCTGATGGGGTGACTTCGGGTCCGTTGCTTTCCCGCCAGCGCAGGTTCACTGTTGAAGTTCCGCGCCCTTCATCGTCGATGGTCCAGACAATTGTGACCCGCCCATCAGGTACCGACAGAGCGCCGTATTTGACAGCGTTCGTCGCAAGTTCGTGCAGCATCATGCCAAGGCCCATAGCCTGGCTGGTCGACAGCGATACCATCGGTCCCTTTTCAAGAACCACCGGTCCGTCATCCCCGATGTAGGGCTCCAGCACCTTGTGCACCAGCGCGGGCAACTCCGCTTTTTCTTCGTTGGTCGTCACTTCCAAGGCTTTGCCAAGTGCATTGAGGCGCGCGAGAAGATCATCGCGGTATTCTTTCGCCGTGCGACCTTCGGTCTTGGTTTGCCTGGCCAGTGATTGCGCAACAGCCAGGATGTTCTTGATGCGATGGTCAAGCTCGCCAATCAGGACATCCTTCCTGTCCGACTCCTGACATCGTTCAGTTGCATCCGCGATTGTCAGCACCAACAAGCGGCTCCCACTGTCGGGTTGCAGAATGCGCTGCGCGTTGAGCAGCATGGTCCGGTGTCCGATCACGGGAAAGTCCGCCGTGATCTCGTAGTCACTGACCGAGGCGGCCCTCGGGATCACCTGTTCAAAAAGATGACGCAGGTCATCGATATTCCACTGCCCATCACCCAACTCATGAAACGGTCGGTCGATGGTGTCGTCCCGACTGGTCTTGAATGTCGTGAAAAAAGCGAGGTTGGCATCGACGATGGTGAGATCGCTGTCGAGCACCAGAAGGGGGACCGGGATTGTATCCAGCACGCCCTGTGCCTGAACATGTGACGTTCGCAGAAGACGGTAGAGACCACCGAGGTCCAACGGCATAATGCAACTCCATCGGCTATTTCCATCTCTATGGTGCACGCCTCATGTCGAATATGCAAGAAGCGGCCCCTTTTCATGAAAGGCAGCGACGTGAACCAAGTCCGCGTGACGCCGATCATACTGACGAATCTGGTCATGCAGGAGCCGTGAACACATTGGGGCATGCAAGGGAACAAGGGCGGGTCATGCTTGGTTGACTACCAGAGGATGACTTTCGAAATGAACGCCAAAACTGTCGCCATCATTGAAGACGAGCCCATCATTGCGCTCGAACTTGAATCCATCTGCATGGAAGCGGGTCTTCAGGTGGCAGGGTTTGCCGCGACGGCCAGCAAGGCTTGGGAGAAGTTCTCCGACCTGCGTCCGGACGTGGTGATCTCCGACATGGAACTGGCCGATGGATCTGACGGCGTGGAGGCGGTCTTGAGGCTCCGGGAACTCCGACCCGATATGGTTGTCATCTTCGTCACGGCGGCGACGACGTCGGACACATTGGGTCGCATTGCAAAGAGCAAACCGGATCATGTGTTGAACAAGCCATTCGATGTTGCTGAACTCCGCAAGGCTCTTGCCGAAACAGTGTCGTAGCCGCTTCCAGTTCTGATGGCACTGTTCGCTATCTGGATGCTTTCGGCGGCAACGATGGCGGGTAGCGTCCGTCAGGCCGAGCCGTGATCACCTTCCGCGCTATCGTCAGTCCGAAATCTATGCCCCTGAAAAGGTCGACCTGCACCGTTCCATGCTGACCGATTGGGTGGGACGATCAACGGCACTTCTAGAACAACTGACGGCTCGTATCGGCAAACTGGTCCGGGCAGGGTCAGCCCTGTTCGCCGATGACACGCCCGTCAAGATGCAGGCCAAAGGCAAGGCGTAAACAGCGCGCCGGTGGAGTTATGTGCGCGATGAGCGTCCGTGGTGCGTGCAAGCCCCGCCCTGAGTCTGTTATCAGTTCAGTGTGGACCGGAAAGGCGAACACCCTTCATACCACCTTGTCTTATGACTTCAGAGGCTCCCGCGTCAGCAGGGAACCGCAGCCCGGCAGCTCAAATATGCCGTGGAGAAAGAAGCGCGCCATCAACCCATTGATGCGCGTTGTCCTGCGACAGGCACATCGGGCGGAAGTGACCAGATAAGAAATTTACGATCCACATTCGCGCCTGAGGACGGCCGGTATATCTACCTTTTTGAAGGCAAGGACGCCGAGCAGGTTCGGCGGCTGAATGATACGGCGGAGCTCCCCTATATCCGAGTGGGAGAGGCAATGGACCTGACGCCCTGATAGCCAGTGTGTTTGCTGTCGAGGCGTCCCTTGTCGAGCTGGTTTTGATCTCGTCAGCCAGGACCCGTCATCGCAAAGTTACTCCAAGAAGACGCGCACAATGGATCATCGGGTCACGATACGAAGAAGCGGGTTGGCCCTGATCTCCGCGACCAAGTCCACCTGTCGGCTGAAGCCGGTCCGGGAGAAGATCGAGGCAAGCTGGGTCTTGGCCGTGTTGACACTGACGCCGACCTCGGCTGCGGCTTGGGTCAGGGTTTTACCCTCGGCGAGAATGCGGGCAAGGCGTCCCTCGGCGGGGCTCAGACCATAGGCGGCAGAGATCATGTTTTCCGGTGCACTGTTCTGTCTGGCCGGGTCGTGAAACAAGATGGCCGCCGTCGGATGGCTGTTGCCCCAAGCCTCATCGTGGTTCCGGAACGGCGAGATCAGGATTGGTAGGACGGCGCCTTCAATGTCCCGGAGGCGCAGCACTGTTCCCGTATCGAGCCCGCGCCCAGCACCCGTCCTCGCCGCGGCCGCGATCCGCCACGAGAGGACGCCGAGGCTGCCGTAATGAACCGTACGCAACCGGCCGCCCACGACGGTAAGCCAGCGACGAAGTCCCAGAATGCGCGCTGCGACCGCATTTGCCTGAATTATCTTGCGATCCTCCGTCACAAGGATCACGCCAAGGTTCAGCGCCTCCACGATGTCGGCACTAATGGTGGACGCCGTGGCGTGAAGGCCCAGGTCCATCGACACGCCCACCGCCCGCGCGAAGTGCTCCATGAGAAGTGCGTAGAGGCGCTTGTCCCCATCAGAGAAAGACCCCTGTCGGCGAGAGCGGTGAACCCCACTGCCGCCAACGAGACCGTGCCCCAGCGGGTAGGTGCAGCCGATCATGTGGAAGATTTCGACCCGCGAACACCAATCGGCGCAGAACTCGGTCTTGAGGAAGTCCTCCGGGTCGATCAGCTCCTCACCGAGCCGGACGATAGGTGGGGGTTGCGGAAGCGCACGCTCGAACCAGACGTTACGGGCGTGGTAATAATCGGCATAATCACGCCGCGCGTCATCGTCGAAGTTTTCCGAAGCCGATAGCAGACGGGTCATCTTTCCACCGTGCGCTTCCGAGACGAAATGAATGGAGCTTCCGATCCCGAGCGCCTCTTCAATGACTTGTCCTGCGATAGCCGCACGGGCCGGATCGAGAACGCGGGCGTAGATCTCTCCGATCGCGGTGTGAAGTTGCGCTTCCTCCATCGCACCCCTGCCAAGGTCTCAAAACATGTCCATCATCACCCGAACGGGTGATTTCGGTCAATCTGCTGCTGCGCATACTCTCCTCACCAAGATCAGGAGAACGATAGGAAATGAAATACGTACTCATCTGGCGCGAGCGCCCCTATGGAAGCGCCGCGGATGCCGAGGCCGCGCAGGAACGCGTACTTGAGATAATGCAGCTCTGGCAGGCACCAGAGACGGTCGCCATACACCATTTCCTTGTCAGGGTCGGGGAGTACGGTGGCTTCGCAGTCATCGAAACTGACGATTTAGAGGCACTGCACCAAATGACCTCGACCTTCGCGGTCTTTGAGTTCGTTGTTCATCCGGTCATCGACGTCGGCTCGGCTCTCGCCGCCGAAGGCGCGGCGGTCGCATGGCGCCAGAGCATGGGTGCAGATTGACCAGTCGCTGTCGAAGCTGGCCTCTTGAATGACCCGGGTCTGCCCGGCAAGGTATTTCCGAGGGCACCCATCGTGCAGGAAACACTTCAGCGTGGCGCTCAGAGGCTCTGGGGAACGATCCAAATCTCGTCTTGCCCAACGGTGCAGGGCGTGTGCATCAGCGCAGCATTCACGTAACCGGCCGTTCGAGCCTTGCGCAGCGTTTTCACGGGCTTGATGACCGCAGGTACGCATGGGACATTCGCTGGGACAATAAATTAGTGCTTGTTCTTGTGTATAGCGTGTTTGACAAGCGCGACATGTTTCAGTCCACAGGTTGGAGAGCGATGACCACCGACCAGCTTTTGATTTTCTGTATTTTGGTCGCGACGATGGGGCTGTTTCTTTGGGCGCGGTTTCGACACGATGTCGTGGCCTTGGCAGCCCTTATTGCATGCGTGATCGCGGGTCTGATCCCGGCAGCCGATGCCTTTCTGGGGTTCGGTCATCCGGCGGTCATCACCGTGGCTTGCGTTCTCATCCTGAGCCAGGGCTTGCAGAATACCGGTGCCGTTGACTGGCTCGCGCGCAGTGTCTTACCGCGTGATGCTGGACGAGTGACAAGCATGGTCGCGCTGATGGGGTTGGGTGCGGTACTGTCAGGGTTCATGAACAATGTCGGCGCTATGGCACTGTTGATGCCAATCGCGGTGCAACTGTCGGACCGATTGGACCTGACACCGGGACAAGTGCTGATGCCACTGGCGTTTGGCACCATTCTGGGGGGAATGACAACGCTGATCGGCACCCCTCCAAACCTGATTGTTTCGGGCTTTCGGGCCGAGGCGGGGTTTGGCCATTTTGCGATCTTCGATTTTGCACCTGTCGGTGCGGCTGTCGCGATTGTCGGGGTGCTTTTCGTGGCAGCGATCGGCTGGACGCTGGTGCCGGTGCGCAAATCGGTAATGGCGGATGGTTTTGATACAGGCGCCTATTTCACGGAACTGCGCGTTCCTGAATCCAGCAAGGCCGTCGGTCTGACCTTGCGCGCCTTCGAGCGCGAGATAGAAAACAGCGATGTTCAGATCGTAGGTCTTGTTCGTAATGACGTTCGCCTGACCGCACCACACGGGGGGCGACGCATCCGCGCTGACGATGTCCTTGTGCTCGAGGCGGATGTGGATGCACTGGCAGAGGCGCTTTCCGTTTTCGACATAAAGCTCGAACAATCCATCGTTGCGCCCGATCAGGTTGATGACACCGGAGCTGATGATGCCCAAGTCGACGCAGAGGATGACGCCGATGGCGAGGAGGACACCGAGCAAAAGACCAAGAGCGATATCGTGCTGCGTGAACTTGCGGTGCTTCCGGGGTCAAGCCTCGTCGGGCGTTCGGCCCACGAGATGCATCTGCGCGCGCGCTATGGCCTGAACCTGCTTGCCGTGTCGCGGGAAGGGCATCCGCCCCGATCCGGATTGAGAAAAATAAAACTGAACTCTGGCGACCTACTTCTCGTTCAGGGTCCTGTGGATGCTGTGACCGAGTTCATCAATGACACAGGCTGCGTCCCCTTGGGCGCGCGCGAATTGCGTATCCCCGACAAGCGTATGGCCATTATCGCCGCCGCGATCATGCTGGGCGCGATTGGTCTGGTGACACTGGGCTTGCTTCCGGCCGCTGTTGCGTTTGCGCTTGGCGTTCTGATGTCGATGGTGTTGTGCACGGTGCCTCTGCAACAGGTATATACATCCATCGACTGGCCGGTGATCGTCTTGCTGGCGGCGCTGATCCCGGTCGCAGGCGCGATGCAAAGTACCGGCGCCGCCGAAATGCTGGCGCGGTTCCTGGTCGACACCGTTGCTCAGGGCAATGCGGTCGCGGCGCTCGTCGTGGTTCTGGTCACAACCATGTTCCTGTCTGACGTAATGAACAACGCGGCCACCGCAGCGGTTCTGTGCCCGATCGCGCTTGGCATCTCCTCAACACTGGGCGTCAACCCCGACAGTTTCCTGATGGCTGTTGCAATCGGGGCGTCCTGTGCCTTTCTCACGCCAATCGGCCATCAGAACAACACCCTGATCCTGGGGCCGGGCGGGTTCCGCTTTGGCGATTACTGGAAGCTCGGCCTGCCGTTGGAAGTGATTGTGGTTGTCGTCAGCGTGCCGTTGCTGCTGCTTGTCTGGCCTTTGTGACAATTCGGGACATCACGTGCCGAATGCGTTTGAGGCACCACCGAAAACCGGTTTGGTCTCTCACATGTAATCGTCCCCGTTCAACCGCTGTGCTAGGACGTACAGCCGCACGAACAACATCCTCAGATAGCGGCTGCCGCGTTTGGTGATCCTGCCGAAAATGGTGCGACCGCCGGTGCTGAATTGTCGGGGCACGAGATCAACCCATGCCGCGAAATCGCGACCGTCGCCATCGAAATCATCGGCCCTAGGCTGACTTGTCGTTCGAAATGGGGGCCAGCTGTCCCGTTATCCACTGCCGGAACACCAGGACGAGGATGAGCGGTATTACCAGGGTTGCCCCGATCAGCACCCCCAAGCCCGCGATCTCAAAAATCTTGCGTCCGTCCTGCACCAGCAGTGCCGATGCGCTCGCCGCCAACGGAAACGTGAAGGCGCTCCAGAGTGGTGAAAAACCGGTTGCAGTAAGCCAAGGGCCAGCAATGAGAAAACTCGTCAGGAGCGCCAAGGTCAGAACTGCAAAGCCGGTGGCGAACACCTGCAGCCCTGTCGCCGCCGCAACGATCGCAAAGAGCGCGGCTGGCGCAAGGTGCATCGCCAATAGCGGTCGCAATGACGGGGGCAACGTCGCGCGTCTGAGCTGCCTGGCAGATAGCACCCAGATCGCGACAGCCACGGGAACCATCGCAACGAAAAGCCCCCGCGCAAGACCCGTCATGTCCAGCGCTGCGGCCGGTGTCGCTGCCATGATAAACCCAACGAATGTCACATGCCAGGAAGGCGTAGGCTGCATACCCTCGGGTTGTCCACCACGAAGAATGTAGATCACGATCAGGGCAAACGCCGTGTGAAGTGCAAGCCCAACCAGCAAAAGCGCTATTGCAAGCGATCTCGAATACGGCACGGCAATCATCGCCAACAGGAAGATCGACAAGGACCCGACCGCCAGTCCCGCGCGGCCAGCCAGTGTCTTAAGGTCCTCCCCCAAACAGGTCGCCTGCACCGAGCTCGGGGCCCACTGGGACGTGGTTGATGTGGTGCTGCACGCAACCGACATGCCGCGCGTCAAGGCGACGGTTGGCAGTGAATCGGCAATGCTTTTCTCCGAGCCCCTGGCACAGGCCTGCGCCGCCCTGCGCGATGCCTTGGCAGCGGGACAGATCGCGGGTCAGGTCCGCGTCACCCCCGTCCTCCTTTGGAGTTGCGCAGCCTTCGCACCGCTGGCCTGATCGGGTCCAGCCCTGCAATCGTCCAAGGGCGAGGGATCGTCACCGGCGCGCCGCTTTACGCCGCCGATGTGCGCCTGCCTCGCATGCTTTACGGTCGCGTGCTGCGGGCCCCCACCTCTGTCGAGGGACAGACCCGTCCCTTGCGCTGGAAACTGGATGCCGCGCGCGGTGCCGGGTTTTGTCGCCCTGAGGGAGATTGCATCTTGGGGCCGACCGCCTTCGCCCGTCGATGGCCTGCGGCTGGGGCGCGGTATCGCTTGCGGCACTTACAAAGACACAAGCCATGCGGCCGCCGTGGCCGATGTGGCCGTCGACAGCCAAGGGCGGGTGCGTGTCACGCGGCTGTGGTGTGTGCATGACTGCGGGATCGTCCTCAACCCCGATCAGGTCCGCGCCCAATGCGAAGGCAATCTGGTCTGGAGCCTTGGCATGGTGCTGACCGACAATCTGCCCACGGCAGTCGGGCATGTCACGGCACAGAGCTTTTGCGATGCCCCGATCCCGCGCATGACCGATGTTCCAGCCATCACCGTGGATCTGATCCAGAGCGACCGTCCGCCGCAAGGGGCAGGAGAGACTGCAATGGTCGCCGGTCCCGGCGCCATCGCCAATGCGATCCGTGCGGCGACAGGTCAGCGCACCACGCGCTTTCCAGTTCGGGCCGAGGATCTGAGGGCATGAAGACGCTCCGTCTCGGTCTGGTCATGCAGCGCCGAACCTACGTTTCTTTGAATATTCCGCCAGCTTCAGCCTATGCTGTTTTCCGCAAGGAGCCGAGCACATGACGAGAACATCAGACGAAACCGATTTTGCTTCGACCGCGATGATGCGCCTTGTCGCGGCGGGGCTGTCCCGGCAACGTATCTCCATCCCGGTGCCGACATCCGCGACCGCGCATGTTTCACGCATGGCCAAGCGTGATGTGCTCGGTGATGTTCTGGCACACCATGGCCCGTTGGCCATCCTGTCCATCGCAGACGCCGCACGGTAGATGGCACCAGAGCCTGTCGTGCAGGCCCTCACTTGTGCGAAGGACATCCCTGACCTCATGAACCGGGGGCATCGCTTGGAACGCTTCAGCCATGGACGACATACAATCGCGGTGGAGCAGCTTGGCCCGGACAGTTTTCGCCTGAATCACCGCGCGCGCGACGCGCGACCGCCGCCATCCTTCGTTGAAAGCCTCCTGGTGCTGGGGCTCCTCACGATCCTGGCCGAGATGACCGGATCGACGGATGTGACATTGAAAACTGCAGCGGGCGAGGTCTGGCGTCGTCATGGGAAATGGCACATCCCGGGCCCGTCAAGCAGCATTGCCAGCGTCGTCCTTACGACAGCAACGGTGCGCGGAACGGCTGAGTTGCATGATGCAAATCTGGTTTCTGACCCGGTTTCGGGTCTGCGGAACCGGCTTGTCGCTGACCCGGTGCGCCGCTGGACGGTTGCACACCTGGCCGCCGAATGCAGCACTTCGTCCCGGACATTGCAACGTCGCCTGACCGAAAGATCGCTGTCGTTTTCCCGCCTTGTCACGGACGCGCGGGTCGAAGTCGCGGCAAGCCATCTTTGCAAGGCAAATGGCCCGGCGCTCGCAGAGATTGCCTTCATCGCTGGATATGCAGATCAGGCTCATTTTGCGCGCACATTCAGCCGAGCTGTCGGCAGGACGCCCAGCGGTTACCGTGCAGACTTCGGCCAGTAGCTGATCTTAGATCTGCTCATCTTTCTGTTCTGATCGCCTCTTTGGAGAATCCACCATTCATGGCACGCGCGGTGATTCAAGAAAGCCTTCGCCGCGCAGACATTTATGGCTTTTTTCCAAACCTGGCTTGACCGATGTTCACAGCGCTGGTCTCGAGCTCGTAGGGTGCGGGACTTTGCTTCAGATGGGTTTGCAGACACGACTGCACGCGCGCAGCCCGTCGCGCCCTGACTGAATCCACGAAATGGTCCGAACCTTTAGAAGCACCCATATTTGCTCAATGGGTCGGCTCTGACCGCAAACGGATGAAGAAACCCGTCAAAAGACATCTTTGGGATCATCGGCGCGAGCAGGATCGATGACGTCCCGGAAGTAGGTTTTCTTTTTCAGTCGCTCGTCACAAATCCAACGCTTTGGTCATGCCGCTCGTTTCCAAATCCCACCGAGCCGTCCAGTCCTTGTCGTCCCGCTGGAGGATAAGGTAGTTCCGCTCGGCGATGTACCTGTCGGCTTGCCCTGGCAGTCGCGCCACGCGGATAGGATGTTCGGGCACAGGATCCTCGCCCAGCCAGGACAGTGCGCCAAGGAAACGCGCCCATGCCCTGGGCGGAGCTCGATGCGCGATGCCAGAGGCTACAAGCTGGTTGAGGTGCAGACCACCACCGAGATCCATGACCGCGCGGGTTGCCAGGTGGATTTCGCCCGAGACCGCCGTTATGTCGTGCCCGTCCCGACGCGCAAGGTCCCGGACCAGCCGCAGCATCCGCCGCCACTCGTCGCGGTGTGCGCGGCTTTGCCATTGGTCGCGCAGGTCGTCCTCGTATTTCTGCATCCGCGGTATCACGACCATGAGCGCTTCCAACAGCGACAGCCGGGGGCCGAGCAACGGTACGCTGGACATCAGCAGGGTGTGGCCCCGCACCTGCCTCTGCGTCTCGGCCTCCATCATTGCCCAACCACCCAACCCCATGATCTGGCGACGTGTCCGCTCGGACCGCAGATCGGGGGCAAGAATACGCAGGTCGGGAGCGTGGATGACCCAACCCAGATGCTGCCCAGTTGGATCGGCGAAACGCGCTGGTAGATCGCCATGGGTTGTCGCCTGTTGAAAGACCAGGAAGCTTTCACGCGCGACTTCGAACAGCGTTTGACCGACCGGGGAATAGGTGCGCGATCGGCGCAGAGAACCCCAGCCGTCACAGATGTCGTGATCGTCCCACTGCATCAGTGAGGGCACCCGCGCGCCGAGCCACGCGAATTGCGGCGCAGCGTAGAGAGCAGCGTAGCGTTCGAGGAAGCGCTCGCGCAGGTGATGGCGAAGATCGTCCAGCGCCGCGCGCGATGGATCGCGCGGGATGCGCTCGGGCCAGTCATGGCTGAGGTCGTTTCCCTCCGTCACCTCGTCTGCATAGACTTGGTCGCCGCCGTGCAGCATCAGCGCGAAGGGCCGCCGTCGGTGTTCGCCCCGCAACCGTTCCCACATGGCGTTCCGCTCGGCCTCCTCGCGGTCCATATCCCCCACTTCCTCACCATTGCAGGATACGTAGGCCAACCGCAGATCGCCCGTGAGGTCACCCATGACCTCGTAGGTCGTGCCGTTCCAGCGATATTCCGACGGACGGTCAGCCGGGAGCGTGAACCGCGCGCGCCAGACGGTCGCATCGTTGTAATCGGCCAGCCGCACCGGGTCGACCTTGCCATCCGGCAGTTCGACGGGCGCAACGGCCTCTCTTCTCGCGGCGATGAAGAGGGCGGACAGATGCAACTTCTGATCCACGACAGTGTCGAGAATCAGGATTGGGCCAAGGGTGGAGTTGCACTGGAAGCTCATGGCCTCCAGCTATTGCAGCCATCTTGGCAACGCAATTCTGGAAGCGAGACCTCGAGCGAAAGTATTTTTGGTTCAGCCGTGACCGCAGTGATGATAGGGCTGATTTCCGCGCACGTATCGTGCCACAGCGCCGTCTTGAGCAAGTGACAGGCGCGCCCCATCTGTAGATGGCAACCCGGGCTCGCGGCTCAGGCAGCTTTCAAGTTCACGAGCGAGGCAAGCGACATGTCTGATACGGCCAAACGAAGCGAGCCCTTCGAGAGCAATGACCGGGACGCGGCCCTGGTGCATGCGTTCGTTGAAAGGCACTTCACCTGGCCTGGCACCTTGCGGTTGCATCGCGCCTCTCTGGGGCTCGACCTGCTGCGCGCGCCCGTAAACTTGGCCCTCGCGCCGGTCTTTCTGATCGTCAGGCTCATGGCGCTGGTGCTGATGGGGTTGCGTCTTCGACGGGCCGGCCGTTGGCTGGCGGCGCGCCGCATCCTTCTGCGCTCCGATGCGGCGTGCGTGATCGAGCGTGCCGTCATGGATGAGCTTCTGCGCCAGCGGTCACCCCAAGGCAATCATGACACCGCCAACTGGGCGCAGGTGGTCCAGGACTATGTCGGCATCCGAAATGCTGTTGCCGAGATCGCGACGACTGTACTGGTGCTTGGCGTGGGTTTGATCGCCTTCCGGGCGGCCACGCCCGGCGTGCTGTCGCTTGCGCCGTTCGTGTCCGACCGGACTGCCTTGCACACCGCAGTCGCCCGGTTTCCGCTCGGCGAGACTTTGGGGCATGCCTGGTACGGCTTGTTTCCAGTGGACTTATCGGCCTGGTACATGGCGGGTGTCGGCGTGCTTCTTCTTGTGTCTGCGTCGGTCGTGACAACGTTTGCCGGCATCATTGCCGACCCTTTCCAGGCCGCTCTGGGCATTCATCAACGGCGCCTTTTGCGGCTCCTTGCGCGGATCGATGCGGCAAAGGCACCAGGCACCGAAATCGCCCGCGAACATTTGTTGGCTCGGCTCGCCGATCTGTCGGACGCCGCCTTAGCCTTTCTGCGGATGCTGCGCCCCTGATTTCAGCAAGTGACGAAAACCGAGGGGCGGCAGCCTCTCTACATCCCGTTCGTGAACAGGAAGGTCATGTAACCTGCATAGAAGGTCAGCATGAGAGCGCCCCAAGCGCGCCCGATCTTCTTCGACGCGAACAGCAAGGCGAGCAGCAGGAGCGCCGCACCGAGCATGACCGGCGTGTCGATCGCGCGGAAGCGTGCGCTGACCTCGATCGGCTGGATCACCACCGTCACGCCGAGGATCGCGAGGATGTTGAAGATATTCGAGCCGATCACGTTGCCGAGGACCACATCCGAGTGACGCCGGATGGCGGCGACGATGGCGGTGGCAAGCTCGGGCAGCGAGGTGCCAATGGCCACGAGCGACAGGCCAATCACGGCATCTGGCACACCGAAATCGCGGGCGATGTTCACCGCCCCCTCGACCAGCATGTCAGCCCCGAACACCAGGGCTGCGGTGCCGCCGAGTGCGAGAACCGGTGCGAGCCAGGGTCGCGGCAGGGGAATGTCCTTGAACTCCTCCGCTTCGTGCTGGAACGTTTTCGCGTCGCGATCGCGTTTTTCCAACCAGTAGCTGGAGAAGAGGTACCCCGTAAGGACCACGAGCATCGCGATGCCCTCGATACGCGTGATGATCTCGCCCTGCACCAGCGCGAAAGCCGCGAGAGATACGAGCGTCGCAACAAGCGCCTCTCGCACAGCAGTGCGGTCCCATCCGAGGATCGGCGCGATGATGGCAGCCACACCGACAATCAGCAGGATATTTGCGATGTTGGAGCCAACGACGTTGCCTAGGGCGATTTCAGGCGCGCCGTCGAGCGCCGCGTTGACCGAGACGAGCAGCTCGGGCGTCGAGGTACCGAAACCGACGATGACCAGCCCGATCAGAAGCTTCGATATGCCGAGGCGCTCGGCGATCGCAACGGAACCTCGCACCAGCCCCTCACCGCCGAGGAACAGCAAAACGAGGCCTGCGGCCACGAGGAGGAGATCATGATGCATTCTTGTTCCTGTCCAAAAGTTCCAGCCGCAAATGCACAGCCGCCGCTGGCAGATAGTGCGACCTATCGCGAAAAGGAACAGCCGGTACTGAATTGCGTTTCTGTTTTGAAAATTTCACCGGTTTGCAGGACCTGCGATTGCAATGACCCTCCGTCGATCTGATATCCACGGCGCGCAACGCAAGAGGATCAGATGCAACGCGAGACCGCAAAAAGGCGAAGACCTTCGCTGTCGTTGCCCATCCTTCGGACATCCCGAAACCAGCACAGGGCCGGGACGCTGATCCTCGGCAACCTTTTGACTGCGCTCGGCGAGGCATCTTTTGGCTGGACGATCGTGGTCTTTTCGTTGCTCACCTTGCTGCCGTTGCCGCCCGGATCGTCCCTGATCACAGCCCTGCCGCTTCTGGTAACGACCAGTCAGATGGTGCTTGGCTATCCGCATGTGAACCTGCCCGGACCGCTTGCGCGGTTGCCGCGTGACGCATCCAAGCTGTGACGATTTCGGGACAGTCCGCAATCCGATCCCGTTTTGACCTCGAGGACCTGGAGCCCCAATAGCCCGTGCATCGCTGCGTGACTGTTAAGGGGGGTCGGTTTACCAGACAGAAAGACCGTTCGGGCGGTTCCCGTTCCCCAGCAAATGATGACAGTCATGGAGATTGCTTCACGGTTTGCTCTCGAAGTCTTTCAATGAAACGCCTATTTCCCGAGCATGTTGCAGCTAAGAACCCTCTGGCGGGGCGATTACGCCCTTTCCGACGCCTTCTGGACATGGGCACTCACCGTGGGCCTTCTGGTCAACGTCGTGACGAGCGTACTCTTCCTGTTCCTGATCACGCAGGATCTGGCATGGGCCGCGTTGCTCGTCGGGTATGGGGTTTCACTCCCCTACAATGTCGTTGCGGTAATCGGTGTATGGCGCGCCGCGGCACGGTACGATGGACCGACCATCCATGCCGATCTCGCCCGTGGCGCGACGGTGGTGCTGATGACGGTATTGAGCCTAACCTGAAGGTGCAGGCAGATGGCATGTTCATGTCCATCTTGGATCAGGCGCAGATCGACTTCTGCTCACATCGTCGAGGAATGTTCCTGCCTCCGCCAGGCAAGCTTGCGCAGGGTTTTCGGTCGGCGATGCGGGTCTGGAGATCGGCTCGGTCAGCGAGGCTCAGGTAAAGGCGGATCTCCTGGCGTCTCATGCCCCGACACTGACACGGCTGGCCGTTAGATCGGAATCCTCCGTCGGGTGCAGGCCACGGGCTTCTAGATGCCATGACAGCGGTAGACTTGGCTGCCCAACTCAAAGCTGGACGTCTCATATGAGGCGCCAGAAACACACACACCGCTACCGCGGCTCGTTTTGATGCGAATCACACGTATTTGATATTTGTTCCCAAATTTCCCCGCTAATTCTTTCTGATGATCGGTCGGAAAGCACGATTCGCCTCTTTGGCGACGATACGCATTGTGGGGGCACTGCTCCTGCTCACTGCTTTCGCGTTTCAGTCGCTGAGTTATGCGTCCGGTCCTGCTGATCTGCTGACGCAGGAACAGCATCACGAACAAGATCATGCATTGGCTGATCACCCGATCGAGTGCCCGATGGCGGCACAAGACATGATCGCTTCAGCGCTTGTCGATCAATGCCCAGATCATTTTGCATCTGGACATTGCTCTGTCACACAATGGTGTTTGCAAATCACCGGCGGTTTGACAAAAATAGACTTCCACGGAGTTCTGACGGCTCAAAGCCTCCGCTTCGAAGACGAACGCGCCTTGAAATCGCGCCCCTCCAGTCCCCAAGACCGCCCTCCCCGCCTCGTCTGATCGTTCTTCGATGAGCTGTTGCACCTCTGCTTCAGCCCGCTTTGACCGTTTGGAAATGACCCGCCTTTGCGCTGGTCCAGACCGAGGCATACCATGCGTGGACGATATTCAGCCCTGAGCATTCTTGCGCTAGCCGCAGGTGTTGCTGGGGGCATCTACTTGGAACGATTGTATTTGAACCCGGAAGACATGTCCGACGATGACGGGCCAGAGGTGCTCTACTGGGTGGCTCCGATGGATCCGAATTTCCGCCAACCCGGTCCGGGAAAATCTCCAATGGGGATGGATCTGATCCCGGTCTATGCGGGGCAGGAACCCTCTGGGGATCCCGCCGAGGTGACGCTGTCAGCCGCCGAGATCAACGCCATCGGAGTCCGCACGGCCCTGGCGCAGGTTTCGGAGATTTCACACCGCATCGAGACGGTTGGGTTTGTAGGCTACGACGAACATCTGACCAGTCACGTCCACACCCGTGTCGATGGGTGGATCGAAGTCCTGAACGTACGTGCGGTGGGCGACCAGGTCCGCAAGGGCGACGTGCTTTTCGAATTGTTCTCTCCCGAGTTCGGCATTGCAAGTTTTGACTTCCTTCGAGCCAGCAAAGAAGGGATCGGCATTTCCCTCGAAGCGGCGCGCAACAAATTGCGCAGCCATGGTGCGACGGACAGTCAGATCGCAGAGATCGAGGAGACCGGTGAAATGGCGCGGCGCATCCGTGTCGAAGCTCCGCGCGATGGCGTGGTGATCGGCCTTGCTGCAGCGGACGGCATGTTTCTGCAGCCAGGCACTCAAGCTGTCTCGATCACCGACCTCAGCGAAGTTTGGCTGATCGTCGATGTGTTTGAACGCGACATTGCTCGCATGACAGACGACATGCGCGCCATCGCACGGTTCGAGCATTTGCCGGGGCGGACCTTTGAAGGTGAGATCGATTATGTTTATCCCGAGCTTGACCCGCAGACCCGAACACTCCCGGTGCGCCTGAGTTTCGACAACACGGAAGGTCTCTTGAGGCCCAACATGTTCGGCACCGTCAGTCTTGTTCCGGGCCACTCCCGGACCGCTCTCACCGTGCCGACAGAAGCGATCATCCGTACGGGGACAGCGGAACGCGTGATCCTGAAAAGCGGCGAAGGCACGTTCATGCCGCGCCTGATCACAACCGGACTGCGCGACAATTTTGGTGAAGGTGGGCGCACGGAAGTGGTCCAGGGACTCGCGCCGGGTGAGGAGGTGGTTGCCTCGGCCCAATTCCTGATCGACAGCGAAAGCGCGCTCAGCGCCGGACTGATGCGCATGGCTCCAACCGATGAAGCGCCTGCGCGCGGCACCGGCGAACTTATTGCTTTGGACCACTCGGCACGTATGGCGACCATTCAGCATGGCGAGCTCGAGAGTCTCGATTGGCCTGCCATGACGTCTCGCTTTCCGGTTCGTTCAGATGTGTCGCTGGATCGCATTGCGCCGGGCATGCAGGTCGCTTTTCGCGCAGCGCGTGGAGCGGATGGGCTACTTGGCTTGCTGGATCTCGGGAGCGATGATGGCATTGCAGCGACCGGCAACGGGAAAATCTTGGCGGTCACGGCAGATGGCACGCTGACACTGACACACGACCCAATCCCGGAACTGGGTTGGCCCGCGATGCAGATGGATATGCCCGTCATTGGGTTCGATCCGTCCACAGTGCCGCTGGATGCTCCTGTCGAATTCGACCTCAGCAAGGGTGACGATGGTCTCTTTACCATTGTTGCCGTCCGCGCCGACGGAATGACGACAGCAGAGGCGGGGGCAGAGGTGGCATCGATGGCCACCGAAGCGCCACCGATCATGGTATCGGGCATCATCGATGTGCTGAACCAGACTGCGGGCACAGCAACCATTTCGCATGGTCCGATTTCCGAGATCGGGATGCCCGGCATGACCATGGACTTTGCAATCGCGGACACGGTGGACCTGTCGGCCCTTCCTGTTGGTTCTGAAACCATGCTGACCTTCGCTCGTCCTGACGGGATGACGATGGTCCTCGCAGCAGCTGAACCTGTCGCTCCGCCGATTGTCGTGTCGGGAACGATCGATGCGATTGATGCGGAGGTCCGCCAGGCGACCATCAGCCATGGTCCGATTGTCGAGATCGGAATGCCTGGAATGACCATGGACTTTGCCATCGACGAGGCGCTCGACCCGACGGCACTGCCTATCGGTATCGAGGTCGAAATGACTTTTGCACGACCAGACGGGATGACCATGATCCTCCGGCAGGCTGAACCGATGGCGGCCCCGATGGAAGTCCGTGGTACCATCAACGCTGTCGATCTTGACACGGGCATGGCCAACATCAGTCACGGCCCGATGACCGAGATCGGGATGCCCGGCATGACCATGGACTTTGCCCTCGATGCTGCACTTGATCCCGGTTCCCTTCCCGTGGGGAACGAGATCGTGCTTCAGCTGCATCGCAACGCGGACTTCTCGATGACGCTGGTCGGCACACGCGCACAGGAGGTCATTCAATGATCCCTGCCATCATTCGCGCTTCCATCGCCAACCGGGTCATCGTCGTTGCGCTGGCAATCATGATGGGCGTTGTCGGTATCTGGGCGATCCGAGAAACTCCCGTGGATGCGATCCCGGATTTGTCCGACGTGCAGGTGATCGTTCGCACACCTTTTGCAGGCCAAGCACCCCAGGTGGTCGAAGACCAGGTAACCTATCCTATCGCAACCGCCATGCTGGCCGTTCCCGGTGCCAGCGATGTCCGCGGGTTCTCGTTTTTTGGCGACAGCTACGTTTATGTCGTGTTCGAGGACGGCACGGATCTCTACTGGGCCCGGACGCGTGTCTTGGAATATCTCGGCCAGATCACGGCAAACCTGCCGGAAGGTGTGTCGCCCCAGCTTGGGCCGGATGCCACGGGTGTGGGCTGGATCTATCAATACGCCCTGATCGACCGCACCGGCGGTCATGATCTGGCGCAGCTGCGCACGCTACAGGACTGGTTCCTGAAATATGAATTGCAGACCGTCGACGGCGTGTCCGAAGTCGCCACCATCGGCGGCATGGTCAAGCAGTACCAGGTGGTCGTCGATCCGAACAAGCTGCGCGCCTTTGACGTGACCCTGGCGCAGATCCGGACTGCCATCCAGAATGCCAACCGCGAAACCGGCGGATCGGTGATCGAGATGGGCGAGGCTGAATTCATGGTCCGCTCCACCGGCTATGTCAACGATCTTGCCGATCTGGCCAAGGCGCCCCTCATGGTGAACCAGCGGGGCGCGGCACTGACGCTGGGAGATGTGGCCGACATCCGTCTTGGTCCCGAGATGCGGCGCGGCGTTGGGGAATTGAATGGCGAGGGTGACGCCGTTGGAGGCGTCGTGATCCTGCGTTGGGGTGGCAATGCATTGGCAACCATCCAGGCGGTCGAGACCCGGATCGAGGAATTGCGCGCATCTCTTCCCGAGGGCGTCGAGATCGTCACCACCTATAATCGTGCGGGAGTGATCGAGCGCGCAATCGAGAACCTGCAGAAGAAACTGACCGAGGAATTCATCGTTGTCATCCTGGTCTGCGCGGCTTTTCTTCTACACATCCGGTCTTCCCTGGTGATCCTGCTGTCGCTTCCCTTGGGCATCTTTGCAGCCTTCATCATCATGAAATTCCAAGGCGTGAATGCCAACATCATGTCCTTGGGCGGCATTGCCATCGCGATCGGGGCGATGGTGGATGCGGCTATCGTGATGATCGAAGCGATGCACCGACGGTTGGAAGAGGAAAAACTGAACAATGAGAACCGGTGGCGCATCGTCACCGAATGCGCAACAGAGGTCGGACCTGCGCTGTTCTTTTCGCTGGCGATCATCACGGTCAGCTTCCTGCCCGTCTTCGTGCTGGAAAGCCAGGAAGGGCGCCTTTTCAAGCCGCTGGCCTTTACCAAGACATACGCGATGGCAGCGGCCGCCATGCTGTCGATCACACTTGTGCCGGTCCTGATGGGATATTTCGTGCGGGGACGAATCCTGCCGGAACGGAAGAACCCGCTGAACCGGATCGTGATCTGGATTTACCGTCCGTTCCTGGATGCCGCCGTCGCCTGGCCTTGGGCGACCACCCTGCTGGCTGGTGTCCTCGTGGCCTCCATGTGGTGGCCTCTGCAGCGCATCGGAACGGAGTTCATGCCCGAACTCAACGAGGGTGATTTCCTCTATATGCCGACCCTCTATCCCGGTGTGTCCATCGGCAAGGCGCGCGAAGTCCTGCAGCAATCCGACAGGCTGATCGCGACAGTACCGGAGGTGTTGACCGTCCATGGCAAGCTTGGTCGTGCGGAGACTGCCACCGACCCGGCACCACTGACCATGATCGAGACGACCATCCAGTTGCGCCCAGAAGAGGAATGGCGCGACGGCATGACCATGGAGATGATCCGCAACGAACTGGACCGTGTCGTGCAGATCCCTGGTGTGACGAACGTCTGGATCCAGCCGATCAAGAACCGCATCGACATGCTGGCGACCGGCATCAAGACCCCCGTGGGCGTCAAGATATCGGGTGCGGATTTGAGCGTGATCGAGCAAATCGGGATCGAGGTCGAGCGTGTCGTGGCGGGCATCGAGGGCACATCGTCGGCTTATGCGGAGCGCCCCATTGGGGGTCGCTTTGTCGAAATCGACGTCAACCGCGATGCCGCCGCCCGTTACATGATGACCGTGCGCGACGTGCAGGACGTGGTACAGACCGCCATCGGAGGCATGCAGGTCTCGGAGTCGGTTGAGGGGTTGGAGCGTTTCCCGATCAACCTGCGTTATCCTCAGGAATGGCGCAACAGTCCGGAGCGCTTGCGCGATCTGCCCGTGGTGACGCCATCGGGTGCTCATATCCCTCTGGGAGCGATGGCAGAGATCAAGGTGGTTGACGGTCCGGGAATGATCCGGTCGGAAAACGCACGTCGCACGGGGTTCGTATTCATCGACATTTCTGGACGCGATCTGGGTGGATACGTCACGGAAGCACGCGAGGTCGTCGCCCGCGAAGTGACCCTTCCACCCGGATACTCCATCGCGTGGTCTGGGCAGTACGAATACATCGAGCGCATGCAGGAGCGACTAAAGCTCGTCGCTCCCGCAACCTTGCTGATCATTACGCTGATGCTCTTCATGGCCTTCAATCGAGTGATCGAGGTGGGCATCATCCTTGCCGCCCTGCCGGTGGCTTTGGCAGGCGGCGTCTGGTTTCTGTGGTATCTGAACTTTGACATTTCTGTCGCGGTCCTGGTCGGATTCATCGCTCTGGCTGGCGTGGCGGTGGAGACCGCCATCGTGATGCTGCTCTACCTCAACCTCGCCTGGGAGAAACGAAAGAAGCTGGTAATCGCAGAGGCACGCAAGATGACATCCCAGGATGTGGAGGACGTCGTGTTCGAGGGCGCTCTGCTCCGGGTGCGGCCCAAGGTGATGACCGTCGCAACGATCTTCGCCGGTCTGATCCCGATCATGTATGGCACAGGTACTGGATCGGAAATCATGCAGCGTATTGCAGCCCCAATGGTCGGTGGCATGGCCACAGCGACCCTTCTGACCCTTTTCGTGATCCCCTCGATCTTCGTGATCTGGAAACGGCTCGCGTTGAAACGAGTCAATCGTGAATTGCAACAGTCCGCCATCACGAGGCCGCCATCTCCTCCCAGCGCGGTTCCCGCGGAATGACTTCGAAAGCTTTACCTCAACCAGAAAGGCAACACATGAACCACCTGACTTTGATCACAGCTGCAGTCTTGCTCACGGCACCTGCGGCGTTTGCCCAAATGAACCATGGCAACATGGACCATTCCAACATGCCGATGACAGGCGCACAGATGGAAGGTGCGGTGCATACCAAGGCCGTCGTGAATTCTATTGCGGACGGTACTGCCAACGTCAGCCATGATCCGATCCCGGAAATCGGTTGGCCGGCCATGACCATGGACCTCGCTCTGGCTCCGGAGGCACAGATGATGGGTGAGGTCTCTGCGGGTGACAGCGTTACCCTGATGCTGATCAAGGGTGATGACGGCATGTACATGATCGGCGCGATGATGCCCGAGTGATCTGGCTCGATGAAAAACGCATCACAGGCAATGTCATCCAGACTTTGCCTGTGACTGACGAAGGGAAGGAAAATTCTTGCGAAAGAGCTTCATACTTGGCGCGCTTGGCCTTGCCGTTCTGTTGGCCCTCGGATGGAACGCGTTCATTGAAGCGCCCGAACAACGGGCCGCAACGACAGGTGGCATCGGTGACGCATTGGTTGCCGTCTCTCTCCCTGACGCCTTGACTGGCAAGCAACAAATCGGTGCCCGGGCATTCGAGACCAATTGTGCCACGTGTCACGGTGTCAACGCGGCTGGGCGCTATGGCATTGGCCCGCCCCTTGTGCACATCATTTACGAGCCCAGCCACCATGGTGATCAGTCTTTTCACCTTGCCGTCATGAATGGTGTGCGAAGTCATCACTGGCCATACGGCAACATGCCCCCTGTTGACGGTCTGACAACAGGCGACGTGGATATGATCGTGGACTATGTTCGCGCGTTGCAACGGTCCAACGGTATCAACTGAAGCAGTCTCAACAGGAAGTCGTCATGGCTCTTTCTCACCGCACATTCCTCGCAGCTTTTTTTGCCATTGCACTGGTGTCGCAAGCAGCAGTTGCACATTCGACAAAAGAAGGCACAACTCCGCCCGATGGCGAAGTCCTGTCCACATCACCCGAAACCATCGGCATGACCTTCGACATGCCCATGCGCGTCACGATGATCTCGCTCACGGATCAGGACGGCGCAGAACACGGGTTGACGCGGCAAGACAATATGCAGCCGGTAACGGTGTTCGATGCAAAGCCGCCAGTCCTTGCTGGCGGAAAATACAAGGTTCAGTGGCGCGGGTTGGCTGAGGATGGACATCCGATGCAGGGAACGTTTTCTTTTGAAGTGACTGACTAAGCGGCCATGATGGCAGCGCTGGCATCAGCAGATGCAGTCACTTGGCTGTCCATCTGTATCAAGGCGATGGTCTATGCGACCACGCTGCTGGCTGCAGGCTTGGTATTGATTTTGCTTTCCGTGCGGACGCTTCCAGAGGATGAAGATCGGCGTCTGAGGCGTATCGCGGTTCTGATGGCCATCGCTTCGGCCGTTTTTTCGGTTCTACGGCTGCCCATCAGGGCAAGTTTCCTTATGGGTGGTACATGGGCTGGTGCTCTGGACCCAATGATCTTCGGCATTGTCTTGGAAAGCCCTTTGGGCACCGCCGTCGCACTACGTCTCGTCGGACTGGGCCTGATCCTCGGAATCGTGTCGCGCAACCGGTTTGGGCGGAATTCCGCAGCGCTCGGAACGATTTTCGTCGCTGCGTCCTTTGCCATGCGCGGCCATGCCCTGGAAGACCCCCGGTTTCTTCTTGGGGTGTTGGTGACCGTTCACATGCTAGGGCTGGCCTTCTGGCTCGGAGCGGTCTTGGCGCTTCTGCGTCTTTCTTGGTACTCCAGTCCGCAGGCCACTGGCGCTTTTGCTGCAGAATTTGGACGCAAGGCGCTGTTGGTCGTGCCCGTATTGGTCTTGGCGGGGGTTGTAACCCTTTTGGTTCTCACTGGGTGGGGTGTTGCGCTGCTCTCCTCGGCTTACTCCCAGTTCTTCGCCTTCAAACTTGCGCTGGTCGCTGGCATCCTGGGATTTGCGGCATGGAACAAGCTGCGACTGACACCTGCATTGCATAGCGGCGCGCCCGCAGCGGCAGCACAGATGCGTGTCTCGTTGCAGATTGAGGCTGGACTGATTGCCGCTGTTCTGATGGTCACGGCAGCGCTCAGCACCGTCAGCGCACCCTAGCGCGTACCGATGCGAATGCTGTTAATGACTTTCACCTCGGCGATGACCTCCGCCGCGTATCACAAATGCAGGGTCGCTCCAACTCTACCCTTCAATCCGCTCGCCACCGCGCGCTGTCTGCCGCACGCGATCCACTTTGAAATAAGGGCCATAATGCATAGTCTCATGGCATGTGCTTTGTGGACACCCACCACCACACCTTCGGAAACCCCGTGAAGAGGAAAGCAATCATGCGCGCATTGTCCCGACGTTCTGTTTTGAAGGGGGCAGTGGCTCTCGGAGGTTCGGCCTTTGTGGCACCACCTGTTTTTGGCGATCAGAGCTTCCCGGTCTTGCGAGCGTCTCCCGCCTCGGCCCAACTCGCGCCTTTGGGGTACCCTGCGACACCCGTCTGGGCCTATTCAACCGACAAGGCCGGCACCGTGCCCGGCCCTGAAATCCGGCTCACCGCCGGAGAGCGTGTCCGCTATCGATTTGTGAACGACCTGCCGCAACCAACCGCCGTTCACTGGCACGGCATCCGGATTGAAAATGCGATGGATGGTGCCGCCCCTCTGACTCAGGCCGTTGTGCCGCCTGGCGAGAGCTTTGACTATGATTTCGTCGCCCCTGATCCCGGCACCTATTGGTATCATTCTCACAACAGGAGCTGGGAACAGGTCGCGCGTGGTCTCGCTGGCCCGCTGATCGTGGAAGATCGAGAGCCTTGGCTTGGTGAAGACGGGGCTGCGACGCGTGAGATGGTGCTCGTTCTTGACGACTGGCTGCTGAATGCCGATGCGGCCCTTGTCGAAGGAAGATGGGACGATCTGCACGCGGCTTCCCATGGCGGTCGCATGGGCAACAGTGTCACGGTGAACGGTTCAGCCTATCCCGATCTCGATATCCGACCCGGCGAACGCGTGCGCTTGCGGATCATCAACGTTGCAACCGACCGGATCATGCCAATTGCACTGCCGGGCATGTCGTCGCGACTGATTGCACTGGACGGCCACCCAGTGGCCCCTCGCGAAATTGAAACACTCGTTCTTGGCCCGGCGCAGAGGGCGGACGTGGTGATCGACGGGCAGCTGGACGGCGAAAAACGCGCCAGCCTGCTGCTGGATCCCGGCAATCGGGAATGGGTGGAAATTGCCGCATTCGTCCATTCCGGAGAGCCCATGACCGCATCAGGACCAGACGTGCGACCACTGCCGGCTTGGAACTCGTTGAAGGCACCAGAGCTCTTGGATCCACAACGCGAAACATTGGTGATGGATGGCGGCGCAATGCGTGGCATGAGTGAGGCCGTTTTCAAAGGCCGAACCATGGACTTCCGGGAACTGGCCTCGAACGGAATGGTCTGGGCCTTCAATGGGGTTGCCCACAAGATGGACAGCCCGATGTTCCGCACCGATCTTGGCCGGACGGTGCATCTGGAAATGTCCAACCACTCGATGTTTCCGCATGCCATTCATCTGCATGGTCATCATTTCGAAGTTCTGACGCGCAGCGGCACATTGAACCGAAGAGGTGATGTTCGTGATACAGTCGTGATCGGAGCTGACGAAACCATCGAGATCGCTTTCGTTGCCGACAATCCAGGCGTCTGGATGCTCCATTGCCACATGCTGTCCCACCAGAAATCAGGAATGATGGGCTGGTTCGAAGTCGCCTGATATCTTTGCATGCATAAAGGACTTTGAACGCTCCAAGACCTGGCTGATCCCGCTCTCGCTTGTTCGACATTGGCTGTTCCGCTCGGAACCTCACGGCGTTTTTTTCACCCAAGACAAGATGATGGCGTATATTCCAAATTTGTTTCAGACAGATTCTGCCGTCTGTGCCGGGCCTTCTACCGAGATGCCGGATGGCTCTTTAGAGCTGTGACGCCCATCGGGGGTGTTCGTCATCCACGACGAAAGCGTGCGCATGATGCCGCTCGCCCTTGAGATGCGGGTGATCGAGCGGCAGGTTTTCGTGGGTGTGCTCGAGAACCTCCGGGTCTTCTTTTGGCCAAAGTCGCAGGGCCGTCAGCGCCCCGAAGCAAGCCAGCGCCGCCAGCACACCGAGGGCCATCACAGGGCCAAACCGGGTCATCAGCCAGCCCGAGAGCGGATAGGTCGCAAGCCAGCAGGCATGGGAGAGCGCGAACTGGGCGGCAAACAGCGCAGGTCGGTCCTCGACATGGGCAGAGCGGCGCAGGAGGCGACCAGACGGTGTCAGCACTGCTGAATAGCCCAAACCCACCAGAAGCCATGCGCCCAGAAGGAACAACCAGTCCAGACCGAGCATGGCAATCTCTGCGGCCAGCGCCAACAGAACAATCACCATGAGCGCCGCACCTGCAACCATGACCGGTCGATCGGCCATGCGGTCAAGCACTTTCGGCAGCACCAGCGCCGCCAGCATCGAGCCTGCGCCGAAGGCGAACATGGTCCAGGCAAGTGCGGCCTCATTCAGTCCCAGCGTGCCACGCACCAGCACAACCGAGTTGACCAGCACCATCGCACCGGCCGCCGCGGCGGCAAGGTTCAGTGCCAGAAGCCCGCGCAGGCGCGGCGTGGCGAGATAAATGCGGATGCCCCGCGTGGTCCGGTCATATATGCCGCGTGGTGCGGAGGCCTTGGGGCTTGGCAGCAACACGGACACGACCAGAAGCGCTGAGGCCGCGAAGCCCACAACTGTCCCGAGAAACAGAGACTGGTAGCTCATCACCGCCAGAAACAGCGCGGCAAGGGTCGGGCTGACGATATTCTCCAGATCATAGGCCAGTCGTGACAGAGAGAGTGCGCGGGTATAGCGGGCCTCCTCGGGCAGGATATCCGGAATGGTTGCCTGAAAGGTCGGCGTGAAGGCGGCCGAGGCTGATTGGAGCAAGAAGATCAGCACATAGACCTGCCATATCTCGGTGACAAACGGCAGGCAGAGCGCTGCCCCCGCCCGAACGACATCCAGCCCCACCAGAAATGCGCGTCGGTTCACGCGCAGAGCGAAGGCGCCGGCGATCGGCGCGATGCCGACATAGGCAACCATCTTGATGGTGAAGACAGTGCCAAGCACCATCCCCGCATCGTCACCCGCCAGATCATAAGCCAGAAGCCCGAGCGCAACGGTTGCAAGCCCCGTGCCCAGCAGGGCCACGACCTGTGCGAGGAACAGGTGGCGATAGGTACGGTCGGCGAGAATGCTAAGCATGTCAGACCCTATAGGTAACGGGCGATGCTCTTGAGGTCGGACCGATCCTCGGGCACATGTTCTGTATCGAGACAGTGATCCATGTGGTCGTGAATCAGGGCGCGCTTGGCGTTGACCACGGCCTTTTCGACCGCATAGAGTTGCTGCGCGATCTGCAGGCAGGGCTTGCCGTCCTCGATCATGGCGATGACAGAGCGCAGGTGCCCGTCGGCCCGTTTCAGCCGAGCAACCAAAGCCGGATGGCTTGCGTGGATATGCGGTTTTGTCATAGAACAACGGTATCCTCCCCTGGGGGATAAAGCAAGACGACCTCGCTTTGGATCGCAGGAACGGGCAGGCAAGAATGATGAAAGCCTTGGCGACATTTGGACGGCAGGCGTTTGCGACCCTGCTCTGCCTGTCGCTGATCGTCTGGTCGGTTCTGCCAGCCGCGACCCATGCTCCAGCAGTCCTGGAGACGATCGAGGATCATCTCGAGGTGATCGTCGTGCATGGCCATTCGCATGGTTTTGCAGAGGATCTGGCATGGGTGTTGCACGGCCACAGCCACGACTCGGCCGATCACGATCACAATCAGCCTTTCCTCGCCACTGACTCTGGTTCGGATGCCGCGACCATCGAGCGGTCTTCGTGGCGGTTGTGGGTGTCGCTCGGCGGTCCCGCCCAGAGCTTCAGGATCGACCGACCTCCACGTGCGTGACCGGTGCCACACCCCTGAGTGGCCTCACCGATCTTCCAATTGCACATAACGGAGACCATCCATGACCTCGATCTCACGGGGCTTGAACGCGCTGGCATCACGCCGCGCGACGGCCCTGACACTCACGGTGCTTGCCCTTTATGCCTCAAGCGTGGCGCAAGCGCTGGCCCACAACGTTACCCCGGGTGACGCGGGCTACATTCAGGAAATATGGGGAGTGCATATCATTCCCTTCATTTATCTCGGCGCCAAGCACATGGTGACGGGCTACGACCACATCCTGTTCCTCTTTGGCGTCGTCTTCTTCCTTTACCGGATGAAGGATGTGGCCGTTTATGTCAGCATCTTCGCCATCGGACATTCGGTCACGATGCTGCTGGGCGTCTGGTATGGCTGGGGCATCAACGCCTATATCATTGACGCGATCATCGGCCTGTCGGTGGTTTACAAGGCGCTGGACAACCTTGGGGCCTATCAGAAATGGTTCGGGTTTCAGCCTGATACCAAGGCTGCGACGCTGATCTTCGGACTGTTCCATGGCACGGGTCTGGCCACCAAGATTCTCGAATACCAGATCGCCGAAGACGGGTTGCTTGCCAACTTGCTGGCTTTCAACGTCGGTGTCGAGATCGGCCAGCTTCTCGCCCTTTCGGTCATCCTGATCGTGATGGGCTATTGGCGGCGCAGCCCCAACTTCATGCGGCAGGCCACCGTCGCCAACATCATCATGATCGTCCTCGGCGTTATCCTGACTGGACAGCAAATCGCCGGTTACATCGCCTCGACATGACATCTCGGAGAAAAACAAATGCATAATGCCCCCGACCCCCGCCTCGAAGACCTGCCCAGCAAGGCGCAACTCTTCCGCTCCTCCATCCTTGCGGCCATTGGCGCCGCGGTGATCCTCGTCACTGCCTACCTGCCCGCCGAACACGCGATCGACCCGACGGGCGTGGGTCGCGTTCTGGGCTTGACCGAGATGGGCGAGATCAAGCGCGAACTGGCCGAAGAAGCCGCACACGATGCCGAGATCCACGCAGAGGGATCGTCGAGCGTCATCGACGATATCTTTGGCCTCTTCGTCGGCATGGCCAACGCGCAAGGCGTCTGGACCGATACCGTGACATTCACTCTGGCCCCCGACGCCTCGGCCGAGATCAAGCTGGTGATGGCTGAGGGGGATGTCGCGGAATACATGTGGGTCGCGTCAGGCGGCCGGATCAACTTTGACCTGCACGCCCATGGTGACGGCCAGTCAATCGACTGCGACCGGGGCCGCGGGGCAACCGACGGAGAGGGCCTGATCGAGGCGCCTTTCGCGGGTGAACACGGCTGGTTCTGGCGCAACCGCGACGGCACGGACATCACCGTGACTTTGCAAGTGCGGGGCAGTTACAGCGACCTGAAGCAAACCAACTGACAACACAGCAGCCATTCGTGCCTTGTGCGGCGAATGGTTGCTTTCCTGAACGTTTTTCGATGCACCTTGCGGCGTGACGGTTGCTGCCACGAGACGCCGGCTCGCCTTGCAAACTTTCAGGAACTCAGACCGTTTTCTGCCAGTTCGTGATGTTATTTTCGCTGGCGCAGAGCCCCGGGCGATGAGGGGAAGGTTGAGCTTCATCCCAGGTGGATCAGTGCGGCAAGTATGTCTGATCGGTGGACCAGCCCCAAAACGTTACCCCTGCGGCACACCTTTTTGTTTTTGTTGTAATAATCTACGAGGCGGTGGGACTTTTTTCTTTCACCATGTTTATTGGATTTTTTCGGATTTGGGTCCCACTTTTCCGGAGGGGATTGAGGCCGGAAAGCACCGCTTGCTTCGGTGACGCATCGCCCCGGTGCCTGAACATGCCAGCGGCGATCCTTACCTATGGTCTCTATAAAATGGATCAATCTGAAAGAGTGTGACTGACCCGCGCCTCACCTGCCCGATCTGCATGCACGTGAGGCCGGATTGATCCCCTCCCCTCGGCATGTGTCCACGTGGGATGACCTGACCGGCCCGGAACAGATGACGATGTTGGCCGAAGTGAGCGCTGCATTGGGTCGTGGCACGGCTGGTTTCGTTGCCTCATCCGATCACGGCCATTTCCGCCTGCGGGAAGCCTGTGGCGCACGTCTGACAACTGGCGGTCGAGATCCGCTCTTGCCGCTGCTCGCCGAGCGGCTGGAAAAGCCCGGTCGCCTTCGAACGGAAAGTGGCTTAAACGAGCACTTGGGGCGGCACAATTACGCGACAGGTCCATCAGTGAGTGTGTTCGAAATCGTGCCGTATTTGCGGAGGTTGCGGTGCAGCAGGTCAAGTCGTTGGTCGGTTTCATCGGTGTTCAGAACGATCCTCGCCGCCTTGGCACTGGCCTCTGATCCATGGCTGTCGATGCGACGGGCGGTGACATGGTATTCCAGCATCACTCCCATTCCATTTCTTCATAGGCCGCCTGTGCGTTGCGGCCTGCAAGGCTGTCGAACTGTTCCAGATAGCTCCAGGCCGATTGGTCAATCGCGGGGGCATCCATGATGTCTCCACCCTCGTCGATCAGCGCGCCGATCTGCGTGCGCAGGTTGACAAGGTAGTCGTGTGTGTCGCGCGTGGCTGTGGCCAGATCGGTGGCGCGGCCGTGGCCCGGCACGATATGTGTGGGCTCAAAGGCAGCCATTTCCGAGAACACCGCGATCCAGCTTTTGACATTGCGCGCGGGGCCGTTGCCCAGAATGCGGTCGACATAGACGATATCGCCGGTGAACATTACATCGCGCTCCTCCAGCCAGACAAAGCTGTCGCCGGGCGTGTGGGCCGGGCCGCGGTGCATGATCTCGAAACTGAAGCCCCCGAAGTCGAGCGTATGATCCGTTGCAAAGGTCACGTGTGCATAAGCGGGTTCGGTTCCGTCCAGCCCACCGCCCAGAAACTGCGCAAGCGCGCTCATGTGCTGGGATGCGCGGTCCCTGTGATCCGTCACGGCAGCCTCGCTTGCGATCACCACAGCGCCCTGCGCCTGCCAGTAGCCGTTACCGAGCCAGCGATGATCCTGCCCACCGGTATTGATCACATAGACCACCGGCTGATCGGTGACCGTGCGCACCGCGTCATGCAGCATCTCGGCGCCCTTGTACGATCCGCCCGGGTCCATCAGCACCGCGCCCTCGGGCGTGACGACCAGACCGAACGTGGCGTTGTTGGCCAGATTGGCCTCGCTGCGTTGCTCGGTCTCGCCAACGATGGCCCAGACATTGTCTGTCACCGGCTGAACCTCCAGCATTTGCGCCTGCGCAAGCACTGGCACCACCATCAACACCGCTGCAATACCCGCGCGGATCATGTGGTGATCCAAGCCTCAAGCTTTGCCGCATCAGGCAAGCCACCCGTGTGCACCAGCTTGCCGTCCACCGAGATGCCCGGCGTCGACATGACACCCGCCATGGCAATGGATTTTGCGTCGGTGATCTTTTCAACGGTTACCTCGACACCCAGCCTGGTTGCGGCGTCCTTGACCATTTGTTCGGTGGTGGCGCAGCGCGCACAGCCGGGGCCGTAGACCTTGACGTTTTTCATGATGTCTGTTCCTTCTTTCTGAAAACCGAGATCTGGAAATCCTGCACCGCCCCTTTCGGCGTTTGGTGCGCCAGCAGTTCGGACTGCACTGGTGCCAGCAGGCCAGGGGCAAGCTCTTCCAAGGTGTCCGCCAGTTCAGACGGTGCATAGCGTTGCACTTGCAGGCCCGAGCAGGTGCTGGGGCCCGTTGAAGCGAAGGTGGCAATGATCGCCACGCCGCCGGCGCGCAGCGCCGCATCAAGCGTATGCAGATAGCGCTGGCGATCTTCCATATCTGTCAGGAAATGGAATGCGGCGCGGTCGTGCCACAGATCATAGGATCGGTCTGGCGTCCAATCGCGCACATCGCCCACGATCAGGTTTGCGCTGTCCGCGCGATTGCCCAGCCGAGCGCGGGTGATGGCCAGTGCCTCTGCGGACAGATCCAGAACGGTGACCGGCCCGATCCCCTCGTCAAGGCAATGGTCAACCAATGCAGAAGATCCCCCGCCGATATCGACCAGCGCCCCGCCTGCATGCATGCACTGACGCACAAGCCGGATCGAGGCTTCGGGCGTTGCTTCGAACCACGTCAGTGCGGTTGCATCGCGGGCGGTATAGGCCCGATCCCAATGTTGGTTGCTGGACATGATTCAGAACCTTTCAGGATCACAAAATGGCATTGAACAGAAACCCGGTGGCGAGGATGCCCCCGGCGACGACCCCGATGAAGATCGCGATCAGCCGTCCTGTCAGCACCTGCTTGAGGATGATCATCTCGGGCAGCGACAGCGCGATCACCGACATCATGAAGGCCAGCGTCGTGCCAAGCGCCGCCCCTTTGCCCAGCAGCGCTTCGACGATCGGGATCACGCCTGCCGCATTGGTGTACATCGGCACGCCCACAACGACCGCTGCCGGGACCGACCACCACGCCTCGCCGCCCATGATCCGCAGCATCATCTCTTCTGGGACGTAGCCGTGGATCAGCGCACCGATACCGATGCCGACGAGCACCCAGATCCAGATCTTGCCGACGATCTCGCGCACCTGTTCCGCGCCGATCTTCAGCCGGTCGACAAGGGTCTGCCGTTCCTCCGGCAGATCGCCCACGGGGCCAGCGTTCAGTTCGCGCACCCAGTCCTGCAAATACCGCTCCAGCCCCATGCGTCCGAGGACAAATCCCGCAACCGTGGCGATTGTGAAACCAAAGACGAGGTAGATCGTGGCGATCTGCCAGCCAACGAGCCCGTAGAGCAGGCCGAGCCCCACCGGCCCCACCATCGGCCCGGCAATCAGAAAGGAAAACGTGACGCCCAGCGGGATGCCCGCCGAGACGAAGCCGATGAAGAGCGGCACCGAGGAGCACGAGCAGAACGGTGTCAGCACACCCAGAAGCGAGGCCAGAGGGTAGCCCCAGATCTGGTTCTTGCCCGCCAGCATCGCGCGGGTCTTCTCCGGGCTGAACCAGCTGCGCAACACGCCGGTGACAAAGACAATTCCGGTCAAAAGCAGCAGCACCTTGGGCACGTCATAGACGAAAAAGGCGATCGCCTCACCGGTATGGCTGTCGCGTGCCACCGGAAACAGCGCCGTCACCCATTCCGAGATCGGGATCAGCTGACCATACAGGAGGTAGAGGACCGCACCCATGGCGGGCACGCCGATATACCAAGCCCAGTCGGGTGTATCGCGATGTGGGACGGGATCATGAGTTTGAACCGTCATGCGACTTCCTCTCGAGCTCGGTATTCGGCGGCCAGAACCGCGTCGATGACGGCGGCATATTCGGGTGCAAGATCAGTGTTCTGGCGATAGCGCACCCATTGTGCGTCCCGCCGTGCAACCACCAGCCCGGCCTGCGACAGGATTTTCATGTGCCGCGACATTCTGCTTTGGCTGGCGTCAAGCCGTGCCATCAATTCGCAAACGCAATGCTCACCCCCGTCCCAAAGAAGGGCGAGAGCTGCGCGGCGGGTCGGGTCGCAAAGGGCGGTCAGGATATTCTGCATATAAGACTTGCTATGCGTTCCGACGCATATGCGCATTGATCCATATCAATATGATCAGACGATGAATCAAATGTCGCTCGATCCGCCCTCCATGCCGCACTTTGTGGGTTGTTTGCAGCACGTGAAGCCATTCTGGCGGCCGTTGCTGCAATTGATGGTGATATCAAGAAGATGACCCCGAGATCCAAAGTCTGTCAGCGCCTGATGACAATACCTGGCGCCGGTCCGATCACGGCATTGGCCTTTGCCGCAGCAATTGATGATCCGCATCGATTTTGAAAATCTCGCGATGTGGCGGCCTCTCTCGGGCTGGTGCCATAACGACATCAATCTGGCGAGATCGACTACACTGGGAGAATCTCGAAACGAGGTGATGTCAAAGTTCGGACGCTCCATTGCGAGGCAGCAAATGTCATGCTGACCAGATGTGCCGCGCCGCTCTCGGTGAAATCATGGGCGCTGGCAATCGCTGCCCGGTCTACGATGCGAAAGGCGCGCGTGGCTTTGGCCAGACGTCCCGCAATCATTCTTCATGCCATCATGCGAGACCAGACGAACTTCAAAGCGGGCTGAAATTGCAAAGTTCAAAGCGAGGATTCCAAACACCGGTTCCCAGCGGGACCGATGCCCGAGGGAGGGCGCAGGACACGGCGTGTATTCTGTAGCAGCGGCTTCGGCCAGTTGCGGTTTCAACCTTGCCGACCCATCGCCAGCCGACCCCATCCTAAGCCCCCGAGATCAAAGAGAACGAAGGCAACCTCAGACATCGACAGCAATTGGAAAAGCGCATTGACAGATCAGAGAACAAAATATGATCCCTCCGGATCACATCCGTGATCACCTCGGAAACCGAGCTTGTGCGGCCAACGACAGGAAGGTTCGCACAGCTGACTTTTCGGTGACGAAACCGCCCCCGCAGATTTCTGCAAGGGCGTTCGCCTATTGAGCGCCGTCTTTCGCTCGGGTCATGCGTGGTTCTACAAGACATTCGGTAAGGGGCTTGAACCTGCCAAGAGCAGCCTTTTCCCAACGGCAGTCGCGTTTACGCACAGAATTAGGGGGCTTCATTCTGCGAGGTCTCGGATCACGCCCGCCGCCATGCGCAGGACCGCCTCTCCCACCGTTGCACAAGCCCGTACTCGATGCTGAGCATCACGCCGGTGAAGGCCAGCGCGTAGGCCATGACACTCGCAGTGTCGAAAAGCTGGAAATAGAGGTGGATCTGGAAGCCAACGCCATTGGAGCGCCCTAGAAACTCGACCACCAGCACAATTTTCCAGATCACGGCAAGCCCGTTGCGGGTGCTGGTGGCCACGAATGGCCCAAGCTGTGGCCAGATCACGTGGCGAAGGCGGGTCATCGGACTGAGCCTATAGACCTGTGCCATGTCGCGGACGCTCCGGTCCAGCGTGCGGACGCCTTCGCGGATCGTGACGGTGACCATGGCGGTCTTGTTGAGTGCAACGGCGATTATGGCCGCGACCTCGTTCAGCCCGATCCAGAGGTAGCAGAGCACGATGATCACCAGCGCGGGCAGGTTCAGAAAGACCGTGACCCAAGGGTCGAGCCACATGTTGAGCCGCTCGGACCGGCCCATGAGGATGCCGAGGGTCGTGCCCACGGTCATCGCAAGGGTGAAGGCCAGTGCCACGCGGCGCAGGGTGCTGGCCATGTGATACCAGAGTGCGCCTGACGCACTTTCTTCGGCGATCTCGTGCCAGACGGCAAGCGGCGTGGGCAGGATGTCCGCATCCTGCATGACCCAGGCACCGAGCGTCCAGGCGGCGATCAGCAGAGCAAGCGAGATCAGGGTGACATGGGGCGGTGCGCGCATGGTTGCACCATAGGGGATGTCGGGCCTGCGTGGCTCTTGGACGAAGGTCCAATAGGGCGGCGCGGGTGGTGCTTTTACTATCGCAGTCATGGCAGGTCTTCGTTTCATTTTCGCCGCGGTTTTGTGGTGTGTGAGCGCAGTTAGCGCAGTGGGGGAGGTTTTAGCCGAGGAGGAGCTCGCAGCCCGGATTTTCGCGCCGATGAGCCTGGGGGAGTTGATTTCCGAGAACGGGGTTTATGAGCTGCTGAATTCGGGCGGGGCGCATGCCGGTTACGTATTCCAGACTGAGCCGATGGCCCCTCTGCCCGGCTTTTCCGGCGCACCGGTGAATGTGTTGGTGGTGCTGGATCTGGACGGTCGGTTCCTCGATGTGCAGCTGCTCGATCATAACGAGCCGATCTTCGTGTCGGGGCTGGGTCAGGCGCCGTTCCACGCATTCTTCGAGCAGTATCGTGGGCATTCGATCAGTGATTCCCTCGTCGTCGGCTCGCCATATGGTGCGGCAGATGGCGGTGGGCAGCTGATCTATCTCGACGGGGTGACCAAGGCGACGGCCTCGGTGCGGATCGCGCACGAGTCGGTGCTGGCGGCGGCGTTGCAGGTGGCGCGCGAAAAGATGCAGGGGATCGCGTCTGGGCCACCGGCCTACCCGGATCCTGCCTATACCGAAGTGCTGACCTGGGATGATCTGGTGACACAGGGCTTGATCACACGGCGCGTGGCAAGCAATGCCGAAGTGCAGGCACTGTTCGCGGGCACCGTTTGGGAGGATGACGACGCCGACGCGTTGGATGATCCTGATGCGCCCTATCTTGACCTGTGGATCGCAGATGTCGGGCCAAAGTCGATCGCGCGCGTGCTCTTGGACGAGGACACGATCGAGGAACTGGACAGGTTCATGTCGATCTCGACCTTCGATGAGCCGATCCTCGTGATCGACAGCGGTAGACACGGGTTGGTGTCGGAGACGTTCGTGCGCAACACTGCGCCCGACTGGATCGGGGCAGAACAGGGAGGGTTCCCTGTTGCCCTGCGCGATGCGGATCTCTTTGTTGAATTGAGCGACACGGTGCCGGACGCTCTGCATCACGGGGTGGCAATGATCCTGCGCACCGACCGACGGCTGGGCTTCGATCCGACACGCGAGTGGACCTTGATCGTCGAGGCGGTTCGCGAGCATGGCATGTTCCAGCCGGAGATCGGGTCAGTGCAATTGGCCGCAACCCATGTGACGGACGAAAGGTTCTTTGCTCGGCCGGTGAAGGTGGAGAAGCTGCCCCCCTGGAAAGAGGCGATCTACAACCGGCAAAACGATCTCACCGTGCTGGCGGTATTTCTGACGGTGCTCGTGGCGGTGCTTTGGGGCGCGCAGAGCCGGCTGGCCGGGCTCGCCGCATTCACGCCGGTGCGGCTGGGCATACTTGCCGTGGTGCTGGGATTCATCGGCTGGTGGGGACAGGGGCAGCTCTCCATCGTCACGCCTCTGGCCGGGCTCCAGACGGCAATGGCGGGCGGGTCATTTGCGTTCCTGCTCTACGATCCCTTCTCCCTGCTGATCTGGGGTGTGGCGCTCCTTGGCTTCGTGCTGTGGGGGCGCGGCCTCTTCTGTGGTTGGCTCTGCCCGTTCGGCGCGATGCAGGAATTTGCGCATCACCTGGGGCGGCTCTTGCGATTGCCCAAGATCGAGCCAAGCGCGCGCTGGGATGCCCAGCTGAAATCGCTGAAATACGTGGCGCTCGCCGGGCTGGTTGCGGTGACTATCTTTGCCCCATCCTACATGGACAAGGCCGCCGAGATCGAACCGTTCAAGACCGCGATCACCACGTTTTTCGTGCGGGAATGGTACTATGCTGCCTATGCCGCGCTTTGGCTGGTGCTTGGTATGGTTGTCTTCAAGGGCTTCTGTCGCTACCTCTGTCCCTTGGGAGCGCTGATGGCGATTGGCGGCGCGCTGCGCCTGCGGAGGTGGATTCCACGCCGGATAGAATGCGGATCGCCCTGCCAGCTTTGCAAGGTCAATTGCAGTTATGGAGCGATCACAAATAAAGGTGCGATCCAGTATTCCGAATGCTTTCAATGCCTTGATTGCGTGACCATTCATGACGATGCGGATCAATGCGTACCGCTTATCCTCAAGGCGCGCGCCGGACGGCGCGCACCACGCGAACTGGGTCACCCAAACACGGTGCCTGCCGAATGAACCGACGCCGCTTCCTGACCCTGTCTGCCGCCTTTGCCTGTGCCCCTGCCTTTGCGCGTGCCGACACATGGTCGGGCCAGGCGCTGGGAGCGGATGTGACGGTCACTCTTTATGGCCCGCGAGAGTTGACGGAGCCCGCCTTGCTGGATGTGCCAAAGGTGCTGGACAAGGTGGAGCAAACATTCAGCCTGTTTCGAGATACCTCTGATCTGTCACTGCTGAACCGCACGGGGAGGCTTCGCACACCGAATGCGCTGATGCTGAACCTGATGGCGCAGGTGGAGATCGCGCATCGCCTGTCGAACGGGCTCTTTGATCCCACGATCCAGCCACTGTGGCGCGCTTTGGCCCTTGAACGTGATCCGGAGCCTGCACGCAGAGCAATGGGCTGGCACAGGCTGCGCTGGTCGAACCGGATGATCGAATTGCAAAAGGATCAGGCGCTCACCTTCAACGGCATCGCCCAAGGGTTCGCAACGGACGCGATGCGCGAAATGCTTGTTCGGCATGGAGCCACACAAGCGCTGTTGAACATCGGAGAACAGGTGGCGATCGGTGGACCGTTCACACTTGGGTTCGAAGACCCGACCCTCGGCCATCTTGGAAGCCGCCAACTGCGCGATATGGCAATTGCCACCTCCAGCCCTGCGGCGATGGTGTTGGGCAATCAAACCCACATCCTTGGCCCGCGCGGGGAAATGCCGATCTGGTCTACTGTCAGCATCGAGGCGCAGTCAGCCACGATGGCGGATGCCTTGTCAACGGCGGCGGTTTTCATGGACCGCGACGCACTTGAGCAGCTGAAAAACGCGGCGCATCTGCACCGCATCACCGTGGTCGATGCGTATGGGAACATCAGGTCCATCTGATTGTCCTCATGCTCAAGACAGGTCCGACAGGGTGCTGCCATCATCACCAACTCGAAAAAAGGTATGCGCGAGGACCATGTACAGACCAGCAATCCCGTTTCCAAGACCGGAGTTTTGCGCCTGGCCATCTTTGGCCTTGGCGCATCGGCGGGGTCACCTTGGTTCTGTTCAGGACACTCGATCATGTCCTGAAAGATATTGAGGAACTATGCGACCGGGAGCCTGAGCAAAGGCTATCTTTCCGGGTTGTGATGGGTCAGCCCGTAGCTTTCAAAAATCGCCTCGATCCGGCCGTCGGACAGGGCAGCAAAGATGGCATCGTCCACCGTGTAACTTAAGCCGCGATAGGCGTAATGGCTGCCGGTACCAAGGGTCCATTTCGATTTGGCAAAGCCGGGCAACGGCGGTTGATGCACGGCGATCCCTTCAGCCGCACCGAATTCAAGCTGGGCCAAAGGTCCCATCGCAGCCATCACGTCTCCGCTTGCAAGCGCCTCCATTGCAGCCTGCATGCTCGGATACCGACGGATGCCAGCCGACAGCTGACCTCCTGCAAAACTGGTCAGGTAGAAATCGGCAATCGAGTCATTTTCGACGGCAACCGTGTCAAAACGGAAATAGGCCGGGACCGGACCGCCATCGGGATACGTGTCCTGAACATATGCGATAGCGATGCTTTCGGTCATGTATTGACCCGTGAACACAACCTGTTCAACGCGACAGCTGAAGGCGCTGTCATAGGGCACGCGCATCATGACGTTCGAAACCGCACCGCCGATCACCGGCCCCTGCCAGATGTTGTTGCGCAAATCCGCTTCAAGATTTTCGCCCGCATTGACGAACTTGAACCGCGCCTCAACGCCGATGTCTTCGGCGATGATCCGTGCGATGTCTATATCGATGCCCCGCGGTTTTCCTGCCTCTGTCCAACTGTAAGGCGGATAATCGTCATAGACCGCAAAGGTCATGAATCCCCGGTCCATGATCTGGTCGATATCCTGCCCGACAATATCCCGGCTCGCGTTCTGCGGTTTGGGTTGCGGAATGAAATCGGCGCAAGGATCGCTGGCCAGCACAGGACTGGAGCCGGCCAGCGCGAGAACGATGAGGGTCGCACGAACATGCATCATTGGGCTCAGTTTGCAGCAGACAGACCGATCGTCAGGGCCTCGGCGGCACGGGCATAGGCCTCTTGCGTGCCATCGATCAGATTGGCGGCGCGATAGGCTGCGCTGTCGGCAACCGGTGCACCTGACACCGTCTCGATACCGGCGGCAATCTCGGACAGGCGGGACTTGAGCGCATCGGCATCAGCCGCAGAAGGGTCCCCGGCATAGCCCACGATCTGATCCCGCAGCTCTTTGAGTTCCTCAGCCACTTCTTCCAACGAGGCGTCATCGGGGCGGGTTTCGATATAGGTGCGGATCGCCCAGGCGGCTTCCTGCCCCAGCAAATCGCCGAATTCCGGCATCTTGGTGATGCCGTTCTGGGTGTAGCCGAACCGGAAGCGTTCCATGTACCATTCATCACCGTATTCTTCGGCTTCGAGGAAGCGTACATCGGGCGCCAGACCACCCGAAATCGCCTCGAGCCCGTGGCAGCGCGCACAGTTCTGGTTGTACCCCGAAGCGCCGATTTCGACCGCGCGCGCCCAGACCTCTTCACCGACGAGTTCGGCGCGATACGGATTCTCGGTCAACCATTCATCACCAACTGCAGGCAACCCGGTGGTGTCTACCGCTTGCGGGGCAACATCGCCATGCGCGTATACAAGGCTTGCAGCGGCAGTGAGCGCCAGCGCGGCACATGTAGATTTGATAAATGTCGCAGTCATGGGGTCCTCCTCAGGCACAATCCGTGTCTCGCCATATGTGTACCGGCAGGCGAGGGGGTGCGGGTATTGGACTTTCGTGTAGCGGAGCGACGTTTTGAGGCCGTTCGATACGGGACAATGGTCGTATTTTCCGATCTTTCGCACTGCGACTACCGTACCCATGGGAGGATCGAGTCAATGAGATCAGTGCGTTTTGTGTGTGTTTTTGCGTCCGTGGTCGCTTTTGGTCTCACAACCAGCGCCAACGCGCAGATCGAGATCGACATTCAGTACATCAAGCAGCTTGTTGACGCTCCGCCAACCCTGTCCAATCTCGACCCTATCCCCGAAGACCTTGGAACGCACGGCGCCGAACTGGGTCTGCAGGACAACGCCACGACCGGGCGGTTCCTCGGGCAAACCTACAGCCTGACCGTGACCGAAGTTGACGTGGGTGGGGATTTCGCAGAAGCCGTACGCTCTGCCTTGAGCAGCAGCGACTTGCTCGTGCTGGATGCACCGCAAGAGCAGGTTCTGATGGCAGCCGATATGCCCGAAACGGCAGGCGCGCTTTTGTTCAACACGCGTGCAGCCGATGTCGCGCTGCGCAGCGATGCGTGTCGGGCAAATTTGCTACACACCTTGCCCTCCTACGCAATGAAGGCGGATGCGCTGATGCAGTTCTTCGTGCAACGGCGCTGGGAAGACATCGCATTGATCGCCGGAGAGCGCCCCGATGACCAGGCCTGGGCGGATACGCTGGAAAACTCGGCGCGCAAGTTCGGGCTGAAATTCGGTGCGCGCAAGACATGGGTCTTTGATGCCGACATGCGACGCAACGCGTCCCAGGAAGTACCGCTTTTCACTCAGGAGCTTGGCGATTACGACGTGCTTCTTGTGGCCGACGCTGCGGATGATTTCGCGCGCTACATTCCGTACAACACGTGGCGACCGCGCCCGGTGGCCGGCTCTGCAGGGTTGCGCCCGGTGACGTGGCACCGCGTGGTAGAACAATGGGGCGCGGCACAGCTTCAGTCGCGTTTCGATACGCTGGCCGACCGCCCTATGCAGGACCGCGACTATGCCGCTTGGGCAGCGGTGCGCGCGATCGGCGAAGCGGTGACCCGCACCGGTGCCGCGGATGCCGAAACGCTGCGGGCCTTCATGTTGTCGCAAGAGTTCGAACTGGCCGGCTTCAAGGGCGCGCCCCTCACATTCCGAACATGGAACGGCCAACTGCGCCAACCGATCCCGATTGTCCACGAACGCGCGCTGGTGGCACAGGCACCACTTGAAGGCTTCCTGCACCAGCGCACCGAGTTGGACACGCTTGGCCTCGATCAGCCTGAGAGCCGTTGTACAGCCTTCGATAACTGACCTTCATCTTGCTCCGTATGCATCCTGTGAACCAGAGCAGCGCCCCCCGTTCCAATTCCACCAGAAAGGACCGACATCGATGAAACTGCCGATCCTCACCGCCCTGACTGCCGCCTTGTTGTCGACCACGGCACTGGCAGACGAGATCTGGGTGACCAATGAAAAAGACGATACGATCAGCGTGATCGACGTTGAAACGCTGGACGTCATCCGCACGATCGAGACAGGGGAGCGCCCCCGCGGGATCACCTTCTCCAAGGATTTCTCGGTGGTTTATATCTGCGCCTCCGACAGCGATGCGGTGCAGGTCATGGACCCGAACACCGGCGAGATCCTCCATGATCTTCCGTCGGGTGAAGACCCCGAACAGTTCGTGCTGCATCCGGACAACCGGCATCTCTACATCGCCAACGAGGACGATGCGATCACCACCGTGGTGGATACCGAAACCCGTACCGTGGTGGCCCAGATCGATGTGGGGATTGAACCCGAGGGCATGGCGGTCTCGCCCGATGGCAAAATCGCCATCACCACGTCCGAGACCACCAACATGGCGCATTGGATCGACACCGAAACCCAGCAGCTCTTCGCCAACACGCTGGTCGACTCGCGCCCGCGGCATGCCGAGTTCATCAAGGAGGGTACCGAGCTTTGGGTCAGCGCCGAAATTGGCGGCACGATTTCCGTATTTGACGTGGCAACCCAGACCGAAAAGACAAAGATCGACTTCGAGTTGCCCAATATCCATCCAGACAGGGTGCAACCCGTGGGCTTCGAGTTCACCACTGGCGACCGCCATGCCTTCGTGGCGCTGGGGCCGTCGAACCATGTGGCGGTGGTGAATGCCGAGACCTATGAGGTCGAGGAGTACATCCTTGTCGGTCGCCGGGTCTGGCACATGGATTTCAACCGGGATCGGACGCTGCTTTTCACCACGAACGGAGTGTCCGGCGATGTCACCGTGATCGATGTGGCCAGCCGCAAGGCGATCAAGAGCATCAAGGTGGGCCGCTTTCCGTGGGGGGCCGCATTCCGGCCCACGGACTGACCCTCAGGGTATACCCGCCTCTCACGCGGTTCCCTTAATCAGGTTTTCCAAATAATGGAGTTTTCGATGAAAAAAACTGTGACCGCAATTGCCTTTGCCCTGCTGTCCCCCACGCTTGCGCTTGCCGATGGCGCACCCCGCGAAGACTGGGGACGCGCCGGAATCCTGTCCTCGGCCAACAAGGCCGAGTTGCCGCCAATCACCCTCAGCTCTGGCATGCCTTTGGCGGAAGCCCCTTGGGTTCTTACCTCGGGCACGTATTACGAATTCGAGATCGAAGGTGACGGCTCGGCGGAACTGGCGCTGGAGGGATCGGAGTTCTTTCGCGCCATCTGGATTGACGAAATCGTGGTGAACGATCTGGAAATCCGGCCTCTCGGTTTGAACTCGATCGAGTTCGATGACGCCGGGACGATGGAGATCGGCTTCGTGGCGATCAAGCCGGGTGCATATTTCCTGCGCATCCCGGGCTCGAGCGGCGAGACGCAGCGGATAGAGATCATCATTGAATAGCCAGTTGCTTGTTGCCGTGCAGCCACGATGCGTCGACGCATCGTTGATTTACCGGTAACCAAAAACCTGGGCGCGCTGCCGCCGCGCTATTGGCGCCTCCGCGAGATGAGTTTGAACCAGAGAAGCAGGCAGAACAGCGCGGATGAGTTTGCAGGTCACTGATTTGTCGTTTTCCTACGGGGCGAAGACGGCGCTGGAGCGCGTATCCTTCGGCGTGGAGCGCGGCCGGTTTGCGGCGCTCCTTGGTCCAAATGGAGCGGGCAAATCAACCTTGTTTTCGCTGATGACACGTCTTTTCGGAACACAGGGTGGGTCGATTTCGATCGCCGGGCATGATCTTCGGGTCGCCCCTCTGGCGGCGATGGCGGATCTGGGGGTGGTGTTTCAGCAGACGACTCTCGATCTGGACCTGACGGTACAGCAAAACTTGCGCTATTTTGCGGCTTTGCACGGGATTTCTGGACGCGCGGCGGACAGGCGGATCGACGTGGCGTTGGATCGGCTTGGAATGGCCGAGCGCGCAGGAGAAAAGGCGCGCGGGTTGAATGGCGGACACAAGCGGAGGACCGAGATCGCACGGGCTTTGTTGCATGAACCCAAGGTCTTGTTGCTGGACGAGCCTACAGTGGGGTTGGATGCGGTGACGCGCACAGGGCTGACGCGGCACATTCATGACCTGTGTCTTGAAACCGGTGTGACGGTGTTGTGGGCCACACATCTGACGGACGAGGTGTCAGACGCGGATCAGGTGATCCTGCTGCATCGTGGACGCCTTCTGGCGGATGGGCGCTGTGGGGACCTTCGGGGCTCAGCTTCCTTGTCGGAGTATTTCGCGCAGATGACGGGGGTTTCGGAATGAGTGGCCTTGGCCACGCGCTGATCGCAATGCGCGCCATCGTCACCCGAGAAGCCTTGCGCTTTGTGCATCAACGCGAGCGGTTCATTGCAGCGTTGGTGCGCCCGCTTGTTTGGCTTTTGGTCTTTGCCGCGGGATTCCGGGCCGCATTGGGTCTGTCGATCACTCCGCCCTACCAGACCTACATCACCTACGAGACGTATATCGTGCCCGGGCTGTGCGGGATGATCCTGCTGTTCAACGGAATGCAATCGTCGCTCAGCCTGGTCTATGACCGCGAGATGGGATCGATGCGCTTGTTGTTGACAGCACCCCTGTCACGGGCGTGGCTCTTGTTCAGCAAGCTTCTGGGCAGCACGATCATTTCGATCTTTCAGGTCTACGCGTTCTTGCTGGTGGCATGGCTGTTCGATATCACCTTGCCGCCACTGGGCTACGTTGCCGCCCTACCCGCTCTGGTGCTTGCGGGGTTGATGCTGGGGGCGTTGGGGTTGGCGTTGTCGAGTTTCATCAAGCAGTTGGAAAATTTTGCCGGCGTCATGAATTTCGTCATCTTCCCGATGTTTTTCCTGTCCTCCGCACTCTACCCATTGTGGAAAATGGCGGAAAGCTCGGAGCTCTTGCACGACATTTGTGCGGCCAATCCGTTCACCCATGCGGTCGAGTTGATCCGCTTTGCGCTATACGTCGATTTCAATGGCACGGCGCTGGTCTGGACGGGCCTCGCAACACTGGTGTTCATGGGGTTCGCTGTTTGGGGATACGACCCGGCACGCGGGATGATGACGCGCAAGGGGTGATCTACGACCATAGCAAGGGTGATTTGCCGCGCGTTTTGCGGTACGCCTGTGGGATGAGACATTTTCTGATCCCCTTAAGCTGCGCTGTTGCGCTGAACGCCACCGCCCTGTGGGCCGAACCGGAAGATGATGATCCCGGAGGCGTGCTGAATCCCGACGAGATGACCTGGCAATCCATGCTGGACCGGGCCGAAAAAGGCGAGACCGGAATGGTGCTGTGTTCCACCGGCTACATGATGACCAAGTCGGGTGATCATGCAACGGCACGGGCGTTGTTCAAGAATTGCGCCGAGGCAGGCTATACCGGGGCGATGACCTGGATGAGCCAATTGGACAACAACGGGCTTGGCGGCGAATACGACCCCGACGCAAGTGCGGCATGGGATCAACAGGCTGCCGAGCTTGGTGACCGGGTCGGCAAGTTCAACCACGGTCTGAACCTGATGCGCGGGCATGGCATTGCCAAGGACGAGGCTTTGGGCCGCCGATATGTCGATGAGGCTGCCGCCGAAGGCTTGCCCGTGGCCAAGCGCTTGCAGGGCGCGGACTATGATCTCGACGAGGTCACCCCTGATGCCGACAACTGGAAATACGCGCCGGTGTTCTAGGAACCGCGCGGTTTGAGTTGCGCGGGCTGGCCCGACAATTCAAGGATACGTGTGGCAAGACGCTCGGCCTCGGGGATGGCGTGGGTGACCATGAGCGTGGCGACGGGGTGATTATCGCGAAGGCGCTCAAAAAGGGTCATCATCTCGTCGCTGAGTTGGGCGTCGAGGCTGACGAAGGGTTCGTCCATCAACAGCAGTTGAGGTTTTCCAGCAAAGGCACGGGCCAGGGACAGGCGGCGTTGTTGGCCCAGCGAGAGTTGATCGGGAAAGGCGCTGCCTCGGCCGACAAGGCCCACCTCCTCGAGCGCGATCTCGATCTGTGGCAAGGTGAGGCCAAGAGTTATGGCAAGATTTTCGGCAACGGTGCGCCATCGCATGAGCGTGGGTTCCTGAAACACCATTGCCAACTTTTCTGGGCGCCGCACATGGCCAAGAAAGCGATGCTCCAAACCGGCGATGATGCGCATCAGGGTGGTCTTTCCGACACCTGACGGGCCGGTGATAGCGACGGTTTCGCGCGGCGCCAGCTTCAGGTCGATCGCCCCGAGCACCGTCTTGTCACCAAAGTGCATCGCGTCCAGCGAGACAGTGAGAACCGGCAGACCCACCGCCGGTTCTCGCGTGATCTCAGCGCTCACCAATTTGAGTTTCGGTGTCGCTGTCACATCAACTTCCAGGTTGGACAAACACACCGTCGGGCAGTGTCGTCGCCGCGCCGATCAGATCTTTCCCACCAAGATCGGCCATCAAGGCCAACATGCGCGCAGCTGCATCGATATCGACGGGTTGATCGGCGGGAATACCTTCGATGAAGCCGGCCTTCAGAGCCACGAACTCGGCGTCGGAATTGGCGTTCATGATGGGACGCAAGCGGTCCCATGCCGCATCCGAACTGGCCAGCAGGTCTTTGGTGGCGCGGCTGGCTGCGGCCAGGCCCTTCACCAGATCAGGGTGATCGCGCAGCATTTCACCACGCAGCACGTAACCCAGTAGCGGCGTTTCGGGATCTAGGCCCAGTTCACGTGCAGCGTCATCCACGGTGATGAGGGGTGTCATGCCGCCCGCTTCCATCTTGGCGAGGAAATGCCAGAAGTTGATCGCGCCGTCCAATTCCCCCTGAAGCCCGGTCTTGTAGATCAGGGGCGGCGCGCCGAAGATCTGTTCGGTCTCGGTCACGAGATCCAGACCGTGCATCTTTTCAGCATAGGCGCGCAGGATCAGCCAGCTCTTGTCGAGCGGACCTCCGGCAATGCCGATCTTGCCGCCCCTGAGGTCGGCCAACGATTTGGCAGTGCTGCCTTCAGGGACAAGAAGTGCGCCCACGGCCTTGGAATAGGGGATGAAGATATAATCTCTGCCCTCGGCCCGTTGGCGGGCGACCCAGAGCCAGTCGGAGACGATGACATCGACCTCTTCGCCCTGGAACGCAACTTGCGCAGCAGAGCCACTAGCCACCCCCAGCAAAGACAGTTCAAAGCCGTTTGCCGTGTCGAAGCCGTTGTGTTTGAGCGTGTCCAGTTCCCAGTTCACGGTCCCCGTCTGAAGCACGGCAGCTCGCAGCACAGGGGTCTCGGCACTGGCTGCACCGGCGCAGACCAGCAGCGCCGCAGAGGCCGCACGGATGGTGGAGATAAAGCTCATCATGTCCTCCCAGAATGGCTGTCCTCACAGTAACAGCGGCTTTTCTTGCGAAAATACGACCAAAGGATGTGGCCATTGGTCGTATGTGTTGATGTGGAGCCAATTGGCGGGTCTGTCGCGTTCCTAAGTTGGTGTTCATTTGCAGGAGACGTTCCTCATGACACGCTTTGCCCTGATTGCCGCAGTCAGGTTCCGCGCCGTTCCCGCCATTGCCAGCACCACCATGTTCCAGAAGGTCAAAATCGAAGCAGGACAAGCCCTGTTCGAGACCGCGTGCCGACGCTGTCATGCAGTGGAGGCGACGGATGCCTCATACGATCCGCCGCTTGAGAACGTCGTCGGTCTCAGGACGGGAACATACGAGACCTAAGACTGTTCCATCGCCTTGGAAGCATCGGTCGTCGTCTGGGCGCCGGCAGCCTTGTGCGCGTGGATGGTGGATAATGACGGGTTCATGCCCGGCACCAAGATACGCCAAGTCGGCATCGAGGACCGAACGGTCCAGGACTTTGGTCCCGCCCAACTCGCGTCGATGCCCACGCAGGACGAGTCGGTGATGTCGAAGGGATCGAGCATCACATAGGCAACAGGGAAGTCGACGCGTAAGGCCGAACCGGGCTCGGGTCTCCTGCACAAGGGCAAGCCGTTGCCCATCATATGCGAATCGGTGGTGCTTTGAGCATAATGAGCAGCTGTCAACCTCCCAAAGGTCTTACGACCCAAGTCTCGTACAACAAAATTTCGTCATGCCTATACTGCTCGGTAATTTCCATTTGCGCCGGTGTGCAACTGGAGTTCTGCAACTGAAGTTCATGGGAGGAATACGGATGAACAGATTTGTTGCCACCGTCACAGCCAGCATACTCGCCGCGACAGGCGCGTTTGCCCAAGGTGTGACCGAGGAGATGCTGGCCAATGACCAGACGATGACCCATCAGGTTGTCACCAACGGAATGGGGCGGCATTTGCAGCGCTATTCGCCGCTGGACATCGTAAACAAGGACAACGTCAAGAATCTCGTTCCGGCCTGGGCATTCAGCCTTGGCGGAGAGAAGCAGCGTGGGCAAGAGACCCAGCCGCTGATTTATGACGGGATCATGTATATCACCGGGTCGTATTCGCGGCTCTACGCGCTGGACGTAAACACCGGTAGAGAGCTTTGGCAGTACGACGCCCGTCTGCCAGAAGGCATCCTGCCGTGCTGTGACGTGATCAACCGTGGCGCCGCCCTGGCAGGCGACAAGGTAATTTTCGGCACGCTGGACGCGCGGATCGTGGCTCTTGACGCCAAGACCGGGGATGTTGTCTGGCGTGACCAGATCGACGATTACAAAGCGGGATATTCCTACACGGCGGCGCCGCTGGTCGTGGGCGATCTGGTCATTACCGGCAATTCGGGTGGTGAATTCGGGATCGTCGGCACGGTGCAGGCACGCAATGTCGACAACGGTGATCTTGTCTGGGAACGCCCGGTGATCGAAGGCCACATGGGCATGCTCAATGGCGAAGAAAGCACCATGACCGGCACGCTGAACGCAACTTGGCCGGGCGACATGTGGAAGACCGGCGGCGGAGCCACTTGGCTGGGCGGATCATATGACGCGGACACCGACACGCTGGTCTTCGGCACCGGCAATCCGGCGCCGTGGAACAGCCACCTGCGCAATGCGGGCGCCCCGACTGAGGGCAATACCGGCGACAACCTTTATGCCGCAAGCCGTATCGGCATCGACCCGGCCACTGGAGAGATCAAGTGGCACTACCAAACCACGCCGCGCGAAGGCTGGGATTATGACGGCGTCAACGAAGTGGTCTCCTATACCGACCGGGCTGGCAACATGCGTTACGCCACGGCTGATCGCAACGGCTTCTTCTATGTTCTGAACCGTGAAGACGGAGCGTTCGTCGATGCCTACCCGTTCGTCAAGGACATCTCCTGGGCGTCTGATATCGACGACAATGGGCGACCGATCTTTGTCGAAGAGAACCGCCCCGGTGATCCTACAGCCTCTACGGATGGCAAGAAAGGTGATGTGGTGTTCTCATCACCCGGCTTCCTTGGTGGCAAGAACTGGATGCCAATGGCGTTTTCGCAGCGGACCGGCAATTTCTACGTGCCGTCCAACGAATGGGGCATGGACATCTGGAACGAGCCGATCACCTACAAGAAAGGTGCTGCGTACCTCGGGTCCGGCTTTACGATAAAGCCAAACTACGAGGACCATATCGGGTCACTCAAGGCGATCGACCCCGACACTGGTGAATGGAAGTGGGAATACAAGAACGAAGCCCCACTCTGGTCAGGTGTCATGACCACGGCAGGTGGACTTGTGTTTTTCGGCACGCCCGAAGGTGAGTTCCTTGCGCTGGATGACGAGACCGGCGAGGTTCTCTGGTCGTTCCAGACCGGATCGGGCATCGTGGGCCAGCCGATCACGTGGGATCAGGATGGCGAGCAGTATGTCTCGGTCATCTCGGGCTGGGGTGGAGCGGTCCCGCTCTGGGGTGGTGAAGTGGCCAAGAAGGTCAGCTACCTGAACCAGGGTGGATTGCTCTGGACTTTCCGACTGCCCAAGGAACTTGCTTCCGCCAACTGAAACTGACCGCAAGAAATATAAAGGAGCGGCGCGCGGTATGGTGCGCCGTTTCCGTTTGATGATACAGCATGCAATCAAATGTGCTCATCTTTTCGGGATTTGCCTCAACCTGTAGGGCGCACCTATCCTGAAACTGGAAAATTCAGGCGGGCTAGCCGTGCATTCGAAGAAGCACCGCGCGCCCGGGAGCCATGTTTCAGCTCAAAGCGTTGAGCAAGCGATACCGGCGGGTGGCTTGTATCACGCGCTCTGACAAAGAGCGCATCTGCCCGGACTGTCGGTTGCATTCTCCAAGCCGTCACCGATGGTGGCATCGGCGGCTGCAGGATTTTCCCGCGCATGGAGACGGTGTGACAGTGGCACTCCAGGTTTGCCGCTGCCAATGTTGGTGTCCGCTTGCCCGCACCGGACGTTTTCAGTTGGTCAGCAGGGACCGTTGCGGCCTTTATGCAAAGGCCGCTCACGAAGGCGCGCCGCAGGCTCTGCAAGCCGCTGACAGGGTCCGTCTTGTGCAAGATCTGCGACATGCCATCGAAGAACAGATGAACCTGCATGGCCGCGCAGCCGGCTGCGCGCTTCTGTCAGACTCGAGCCCGTGCGGAATCCGCAAACGGGCCATACCATATCGCCCGTCATAACGGCGGCTCGCTGTATCAAACCACGAGTTGCACTGACATCAGACCCGGGCCGAAAGGTAGACACGTTGAAGACCGGATCACCCGGCTTTGCCACGATGCGGAGCCTCGCGATGCGCTTCAAGGGCATCCTGAGCGGGCGACAGTCTGACCCGCTGGACGAATTGATCGACAACGGTACGTATCGAACACCCTCCCGATGATGCGCTTTGTCCGAACGCTGAACAATGCCATCAAACTGCCCTGGAGCAATGGCCAGGCCGAGATACAGGTCAACCGGCTGAAGACCCTCAAGCGCACGATGTATGGTGAGCCGGTCCGGAGCTGCTCAGGGCCCGAATGCTGTCTCTCTGCCACACGGATTGAGGCAGAACCCTTTTTCATGCGGCTTGTCCTTTTGTCGAGGTCTCTGGCATTCGCAGCCCAAGGATACGGCGTGCCTCTTGCCAGGTTGCGACCGAACGGTTGTTCTGTTCACAGATGTCGACAGTACGGCGCACCAGCGCGGCGTTGCTGGGGGCCAGCCTGTCACGGTCAAGACGGACATTGTCCTCAAGCCCCGTGCGCGCGTGGCCTCCGGCGGCAATGGCCCATTCGTTCAGCGTCAGCTGGTTCGATCCGATGCCCGCCGCACACCATGGGGCGTCCTCACCGAACAGGCGCTTTACCGTGTGGATGTAGTAATCGAACACGTCCCGGTCGACGGGCATCGCGTTCTTCACCCCCATCACGAACTGGATATACGGCGTGCCCACCAACTGGCCCTTGTCGGCCATGTCCTTGGCCTTGAGGATGTGGCTCAGGTCGAACGCCTCGATCTCGGGCTTGATGTTGTAGGTCAGCATTTCCGAAGCCAGCCAATCCACCAGATCGGGCGGATTCTCGTAGACACGGGTCGGAAAGTTGTTCGACCCCACCGAAAGCGATGCCATGTCCGGCCGCAGCGGCAGCATCCCGCCGCGCGTCTCGCCCGCGCCGGAACGCCCCCCGGTCGAGAACTGGAGGATCATGCCGGGGCAGTGTTTTTCGATCCCTTTTTTCAGCGCCGCGAATTTTTCGAAGTCCGAAGACGGGGTCTCATCGTCATTGCGCACATGGGCGTGCACGATGCTGGCACCCGCTTCAAAGGCTTCGTGGGTGGACTCGATCTGTTCTGAAATAGTGATCGGAACTGCCGGATTGTTCTCTTTTCTAGGAAGACTTCCGGTGATCGCCACGCAGATGATGCAAGGAGTGGTCATGGTCATGCGGCCTTTGCTGCGGTGACGGGCATCCGCGCCAACGCGTCTGCAAAGAAAGGCCGGAAGCCGTCGGGATGTTCGCTCATCGGGAAATGGCCAAGCTCGTCCATCACGGCAAGCGTGGCACCGGGAATGGCATCAGCCGTCCGTTTCGCGTCTTCAGGCGTACAGGTCAGATCATAGGCCCCGACTATGATGTGCACCGGTGTCTTGCTTGTGTCGATGTTTGGCAACCGCGCGATCAGGCTGTCGTCCTTGGTGTAGAAACTCAGATCGCCCCGGAACACGCCGGGGCCGCTTTGCATGAACATCCACAGGGTGTTCCAACGCTCGGCATTTGGCGCATAGGGCGAGATATTGGCCGAAACCAGCGCCGCCCCCATCTCTCCGCCATGGGCGTCGGGGCGGTGGAACCAGTCGATATCGTACCACGCGGGCTGAAAATCAGATGCCTCGATGGCGATGAAGCCGCTGAACTTGTGGCCATGCAGCGCCGCGAGTTGCAGCGCGATCCGCCCGCCCATGGAGCACCCCGCCAAAACGGGACGATCCAGTCCAAGCCCGTCGATGACCGCCAGAACGGTCTCGATATAGGCCTCGGTGGTCAACAGATATTCTTCGGTCTCGAACCCTTCGGGCGGCAGGGATTTGCCGTGCCACGGCATGTCAAAGGCAATCAGGCGGTTCGAGGCGGTGATCTCGGCGTCATTCAGAAGGTGCCGCCACTGACGCGTGTCGGCGCCAGCAGTGTGCAGGCAGAGGACCGGACGCCCTTGGCCTGCTTCCTCGAAATAGACGCGGCGCGGGGTGCCTTGGACTGTGACGGTCAGGTAGCGACCCGTGATCGGTTCGATGCTCATGCGGCTACCTCCTCATTTGCGCGGGCAAGTCCCATGACCTCTTTGAAGAACCTCAGGTTCTTGACGAGGCTCAGGATGTCCCCGTCGATCCGGCCGCGCCCGATTTTCACCAGTCCAAAAATGTCGTGGAACCCCGGCTCGGGTCGTGCCTGCCAGAATTTCTCGAGCGCCTCGGCATCCGTGCGCAGGGCAAACCGCCAGGGGATCTTGCGACTGGGTCCTTCAGCAAGGTTGACAAGGTGGCCTTTGTCGAAGGTCAGGTAATATTCATGGCGATCCACTTGGATCAGAACCGTTTCCGCAAACAGGCGGCCAAGCCGCAACAAATGCGGTGTCGATTCCAGTGTGAATTGGATGTGCTTGAATGTCTCGATCACACGAGCCTCCCCTGCATTACTGTGATATCTCCCTGCTGCCATGAGTGTCCGTGCCTGGGCTATGCCACCTTTGGTATGAGGCAATACTCTTGGCGTGATGCAGCAATCCTGACCGCACGCGGCCCGCATGTTTTAAAGTCAAACCCCGTGAAGAGAGGACATGGTATCACCCGATACCGCTCGAGGCATTGGGCTGAGCGACAGTTTCGAGGAAGTCTGGCGGTCGATGGGGGACGGTGGAGCGCCCCTTGCAACAACCACAGACTGCCAGGAGGAGGATTTACCCATGGGCATCGTCAACCAAGATAACATCACCGACGTCGTGATCGCGAGCCTCGGCAAGCACGGTGACATCACCAACCGCGAGCGCGAAATCGCAACCGGCCTGATCACGCACCTGCACGCTTTCATCAAAGACGTGAAACTTCAGCACAGCGAATTTCTGGCCGCCTGCACCTACCTCGCGCGGGCCGGCAAGCTCTGCAATGAGAACCGCCAAGAGTTCATCCTGCTTGGAGACATTCTCGGCGTCGAAGTTCTGGTCGACATGATGACCAACCCGATTGAAGGCAACGAGAGCGAATCCACCGTGCTTGGCCCATTCTACCGCGAGAACCCGCCGGTTCTGCCCAAGGGGGCCTCGACCATCCAGAAGCATTTCGACAACGAGGAAACCGCTTATTTCGAAGGCTACATCAAGGACGATGCTGGCCGTGGCATCGCCGGTGTGATACTGGATGTGTGGGAAGACGCGCCGAACGGCATCTACGAGAATCTCGATCCAGATCAGCCGGAATACAATCTTCGCGGCCGGTTCGAGACCGACGAGAACGGCCATTATGCCTTCGTCGCCGTGCGCCCCGTGCCCTACCCTATCCCCGACGATGAAACCGCAGGCGAGCTGCTGCGCTTCATGGGTCATCACCCGAACCGTCCGGGCCACATGCACTTCATCATCTCCAAGGACGGCTACCGTCCGCTGATCAGCCAGATTTATGACGCCGACAGCGCATGGCTTGAAGAGGACAGCGTGTTCGCCGTCAAGGAAAGCCTGATCGGCAAGTTCAAACCGGCAGCCGCCGATCTGGGCACCGACCTGCATTTCGAGTTCGACTTCACACTCAAGGCGCAAGCCGCAGTTCAGGCTGTCGCGGCCGAGTGACCCTCTACGACCTCCCTGATGACTGGCCCCCCTCTTTTGGGGGGCTTTTTTTGTGTCGCGCGATCCCCTAGCCTGAGCTACCGGTGGAAGGGTTAAAGATGAATTTCAGACAATTGACCTATTTCATTGCCGTTGCGGAAGAAATGCACTTCGGCCGCGCGGCCGAACGGCTCGACATGGCGCAACCGCCGCTCAGCCGCCAGATCAAGCAGCTCGAGGAGGAACTTGGCGCAACGCTGTTCAATCGTGGGCGCAATGCGATCACACTGACGCAAGCGGGGGAACGGTTGCTGGAGCGGGGTAAAACAATCCTGTCGCAACTTGAGGATACACGTCTGGAGTTGCGCCGCCTGGGCCAGGGTGCAGAAGGACGCCTGCGGGTCGGCTTCGTGGGCTCGGCCACATTCGGAATCCTGCCCAACATCATCCGGTCGTACCGCGCAAATTACCCGGAGGTGAACCTTAGCCTCATTCCAATGAACAATGCTGACCTGCACCGGGCCCTGGTGTCGCGAGAGCTGGATGTGGTCTTCGCCCGCCCGACACTCAAGGATCCGGAATTCCTGTCAAAACATCTGGTTGAGGAGAAACTCATTCTCGCCCTGCCCGATATCGTCGACACCGGCGGGCGCACCGTTGCCAAACTGGAACGGCTGATGACGCACAACCTCATCCTCTATCCAGAGCGACCCAGACCCAGCTTTGCGGACATGGTTCTCAAGGCAGTCCATGATGCTGGTTTCGAGGCGCCGCTTCGCATCTGGTGCATGGATTTGCAAACGGCGCTCAGTCTGGTGGCTGTTGGTGAAGGGGTGTGCATCGTGCCTGAATCCGTCGCCAACGCGCCGCGCAAAGGCATGAAGTTTCTCAAGATCGACCCGGAAATCGCCCGGACAGAGCTGTCACTGAATTACCGCCTTGATGAGCAAGGCGTGCATGTGAAGAACTTTGTCACCATCGCCCAGAAGGTGGCACGCAAGATGTTCTAGGTGGATCGACCCGGAGTCCGGGCCGATCCGTCACACGCCAAGCCAGGTGTGCTGCGCGTCCTCGTCGGCTTTGATGTCATCGGCGCTGCCGGTCCAGACGACCTGACCCTTGCCGACCACCACCACGTCATCGGCAAGCGACGTGGCAAAGCCGAAATTCTGTTCGACAATGATCATCGACAGGCCTGCTTCCTTGAGGTCCTGCAACTTGTCATGGATCAACTTGACGATGATCGGGGCAAGCCCCTCGGTCGGTTCATCCAGGATCAGCAGCTTGGGATTCATCAACAAGCCCCGCGCTATGGCCAGCATCTGCTGTTCGCCGCCCGACAATTGCGTGCCGCCATTGTCCATGCGTTCCCCCAGACGCGGGAAGAGATCAAGCACCCGCTCCATCGTCCAGTCGGCCCCATCGCGGGAAAACCGTTTCGCCGCGATTTCAAGGTTCTCGCGTACGGTCAGCGACGGAAAGACGTCCCGCGTTTCCGGCACATAGGCGATGCCGCTTTTGGCGATATCAAAGGGCTGTGCGGCAATCCGTTTGCCCTCGAACAGGATTTCACCGGATTTGAGCGGCAAAAGCCCCATGATCGTCTTGAGCGTCGTCGATTTGCCTGCGCCGTTGCGGCCAAGGATGGCCAGCACCCGGCCCGCCTGTGCCTCGAGCGACAGGCCATATAGCACCTGCGTTTCGCCATAGCCGGATTCGATTGCATTCAGTTCAAGCATCTTCCCAGCTCCCCAGATAGATTTCCTTGAGCAGCTTCGATCCGCGTGCCGCGTCCGGCAGGCCATCGAAGACCACTTCGCCGTAGTTCAGGACAGTGATCGTGTCGGCCACGTCAAAGGCCAGATCCATGTCATGCTCGATGATCAGCATGGTCAGATCACGTGGCAGGTTGTTCAGAAGGTCGTGAAACCCCTTGGACATTTCCGGCCCGACCCCGCTGGTCGGTTCGTCCATCAGCAGCACCAAAGGCCGTGTGGCCAAGGCAACACCAACCTCCAGCTGACGCCGCACGCCGTAGCTGATTTCGGACACTTTCGCGTGGATGTAAGGCATCAGGTTCACCTGCTCGGCCACCTCGTCCACGATCTCGCGCACTTCGGGTTTGACAAGGCTGTCGGACCAAAGCTTGGTCGCGTTGCCGGTGTGAACGGCAGCAGCCAGTCCAAGGTTTTCCTCGACCGTCAGACCATCGAACAGCGTGTTCTTCTGGTAGCTGCGCGACAACCCGCAGCGGGCGCGTTTGGCGACCGGCAGCGCGGTGACGTCGGCGCCTGCCAGATGCACCGATCCGCTGTTCGGTGTCAGTTCTCCGACGAGCAGGTTGAACAGCGTCGTCTTGCCCGCCCCGTTCGGCCCAAGGATGACCCTACGTTCGCCGCGCTCGAGCTTCAGCGACACGTTGCGCGTGACGTGGACGGCGCCAAAGCTCTTGTCCAGATTGCGGGTCTCAAGCATCGGTCATTACCTCCTTAGGTTGGTGTTTGCCTGTGGCATCGGCAAGACGACGGTCGATCCGCGCGCCCCAGCGGGCCTCACACCAGCCAAAGATCCCGTTGGCGCGGCTCATGACGACGGCGATCAGGATGACGCCCACGACAAGGTGCCAATAGGTTGTGACCGCGCTCAATTCGTGTTTCAGCATGACAAAGGCCGCAGCCCCCACCAGCGGGCCGACAAGCGTACCCAGACCGCCAAGGATGACGACGACAAGCGCCTCACCGGATACAGTCCAGCTCAGCAATCCCGGCGAGATGTAAAGGATGTGCTGCGCCGCCAAAGCGCCCGCCAGACCCGCGATCATGCCGGACAGACCGAACACATCTGCCTTGACGCGCCACACTGTCAGACCAAGCGCGCGCATCCGCTGTTCGTTATGCATGACACCTGACAAGGACCGTCCCAGACCGGACCGCAGGATCAGGACCGACGCGCCATAGACCGCGCCCAGAATGGCAAGGCAGAACAGCGCAAAGCTCCGGCTGTCATTCAGGTCTACGCCGATGATGCTCAGATCAAGGCGCGAAATGCCGCCCAACCCGTCATCCCCGCCGAAGGCCGGCGCCTCGAACACATAGGAATAGGCCATCTGCCCAAAGGCCAAGGTCGCCATGATGAAATAGATGCCGTGGCTGCGCGAACAGATCGCGCCGATGACCCATGACGCGGCCCCGGTCAATGCAATGGCGCCCAGCATGGCCACGGATGGCGCGATGCCCACTTTGGTCGACAGCATCGCATAGGTATAGGCGCCCACCCCCATCAGCGCGCCATGGCAGAGCGACACCATGCCGCCAAAGCCTGCAACGATATCGAGCGCCAGAACAAGCATGGCAAGGATCAGGATCTCGGTCAGGATTTCCAGCCCGAAATACTCGGCAGTGAACGCCTGGAACAGCGCGGCCGAGGCCAGCAGAACCAGAACGGTATAGCGAAGTGCGGTATGACGAAACATGCGCTTATCCTTTCGCCGGGAAAAGGCCCACGGGCTTGATCACGAGGACCACAGCCAGCAAGGCATAGATGAGAACCGAGGCCAGTTGCGGGGCCAGCACCGCGCCGAAGGTCTGCACGACGCCATAGATCAGCGATCCAGCGACAGCCCCCTTGAGAGATCCAAGCCCGCCGATCACGATGACGATCAGGGTCGGGATCAGGATTTGCAGTCCCATATCCGGCGTCACGCTCAGAAGCGGCGCGGCAACTGCCCCCGCGAGACCTGCAAGCGCGCAGCCGACACAGAAGACGACGAAGAAAAGTCGTTCGACATTGATGCCAAGGCACGCCGCCATCGCATCATTGTCGACGCCGGCACGGATCATCGCGCCGATCTGGGTGCGGCCGAGCACGAAGGCCAGCGCAGCAAGGATCATAAGACCCAACGCGATGATGAACAGTCGGTACGTCGGGTATTCGACGCCCAGAAACGCCAGTCGGCCCTCCAGCAGCGCGGGCACTTCGATGGCCAGCGCAAGATCGCCCCAGAAGATGCGTGTCAGGTCAAGCATCACGAAGATCAGCCCGAAGGTGACCAGAACCTGCGCCATCGGGCCGGATTTGCGCATCCGCTTGATGAGGCCGGAATAGAGCAGGATGCCGACCCCAGCCACTGCGACAGGCGCCAGAAAGAAGCCCATCCAGTAACCGCCGACTGCCGCCAGGGAGGCTGCGAAATACGCACCGAGCGCATAGAGCGACCCATGTGCAAGATTGACGAAATGCATCAGCCCGAAGATGACCGTCAGGCCGATGGAAAGAAGAAACAGAAGCATGGACAATTGCAGCGCGTTCAATGCCTGAAGTGTCCAGAAGCCAAGATCATGTGCCATGGGTAGTCCTCCTCGGAATGAAAACCCGGCCCCCAGAGGGGGCCGGGTCAGCAGGATCAGTTGGAGACAGGCGCCATTTCGCAACCATTGACCGGATCAGCTTCGGCAGGAAGCTGGGCCAGAACCGTCTGCGTCAAGCTGTTTTCGCCCGCAACGGTCTCGTAGACATAGATTGGCTGCACGACGTTGTTCGTCGCCGGGTCGATCGACAGCGTGCCGCGCGGACCTTCGAACTTGACCTCCCGCAGCGCGGTTGCCAGCGATGCGCGATCCGAAGCACCGGTCTTCGTCGCTTCGATCAATGCACGGGCTGCATCATACCCCTGAACCGCAAATTCCGAAGGCACACGACCGTTTGCCGCCGTAAAGGCTTCAGTAAAGGTGGCGTTGGCCGGGGTGTCGATGGTCGGGACGTAATGCAGCGCGGTGATCACACCTTCCGCGGCTGGGCCTTGAGCATTCACATAAAGCTGCGATGTCAGGAAACCGGAGCCATAGAGCGGCAAGTCAGCCTTCAGGCCAAAGCTGTCATATTGCTTGACGAAGGAAATCGCTTCGCCCCCCGCGTAGAAGACGTAGACCGCATCCGCGCCGCTTGCCTTGGCTTGCGCAAGGTACGGACCAAAATCCTTCGTTTTCTGGAAGGGGGTGAACTCCTGTCCAACCACTTCGCCACCGGCAGCGGTAAAGCTTGCAGTGAAGGCGTCAATCATTTGGCGACCAGCAGCATAATCAGGGGCAAGCGTGTAGACCTTGCCAATGCCCTGCTCGTGCATCCAGCTGCCCATCGGGCGGTTGACCTGGCTGTTCGAGAAGGACATGCGCGTAATGAAGGGCGAACAATCAGCTCCGGTCGCTTCGTCATTGCCGGCATTGGCCACGATCAGCGGCACGCCTGCATCATGTACCATGTCGCGCACCGCGCCAAGCACGCCAGAACTGACGATACCGGCGATGACATCGACGTCATCTTGAAGGATCAGCTTCTTGGCCTTGCCAAGAGCGACCGGCGGTTTGACCTCGGTGTCTTCGCGGATGATTTCAAAGGTGGCGTCGGTCTCACCGGCGAACTGTTCAAGGGCGAGGTTGAAGCCCGCCTCGATCTCGTTGCCAAGGGCAGCATAGACGCCCGAGAACGGAAGCAGCAAACCGACTTTGATGTCTTCGGCAGCGGCAGGCATGGCAAAGCTGGTGGCGAGCCCGAGGGCCGCCAGGATTGCGCGTTTCATGTTTGGATCTCCTCCAGTTGGTTGATGACCCCTCCTCAGGGCCTAGCCTAGATCGCCCCCACCCACCGGCACGGTCACGCCGGTGATGTAGGAGGCTTCGTCCGACGCAAGGAACAGGATCGGTCGTGCCTGCTCGTCGAGCGTTCCGTAACGTTTCATGAGCGAGGACTGGATCGTCTGGTCGACGATGGTCTGGTACCAGTCTTGGCGTTGTTCTTCGGCCGCATTGGGGTTGCGCGGTGTGACACGCGGCGGGGCCTCGGTGCCGCCGGGGGCTGTGGCGACCACGCGAATGCCGCGTTCGGCCACTTCCCACGCCAGACTTGCCGTGATCGCGTTCACACCGCCCTTGGCCGCCGCGTAAGGCACCCGGTTCAGGCCCCGCGTGGCGATGGAGGACACGTTGACGATCACGCCGCTTTGGCGCGGCAGCATCCGTTCGATGGCAGCCCGACAGCAATAGAGCGTCGGAAAGAGCGACCGGCGCACCTCAGCGTCGATCTGCTTCGGCTCGTAATGCTCGAACGGTTTGGCCCAGATCGTGCCACCGACGTTGTTGATCAAGATGTCGATGCAGCCCCACATATCAACGGCCGTCTTCATCGCAGCTTCGCAGCCATCCCAGGTTTCAAGGTCGACAGACAGCGCGTCAGCCACACCACCCGTCGCGCGAATGGCACCGACAACCTCTTCCCGGGCATCAGAGCGATCCACGATCAGCACCTTTGCGCCTTCGGACGCGGCGCGTTCGGCCACGCGACGTCCGATACCCTGCGCGGCACCGGTCACCACCATCACCTTGTTTTCGAAGCGGCGGGTCATGCGGCTTCGGCCTTTTCTTCTGTCGGGTTGAATTTCTCGTAGTGGAAATTCGCAGGCTCAACGCCCAGCTTGGCGAAATGCACGCGCACCGCGTCCACCATCGGCGGCGGGCCGCACAGATAGACATCGCAATCGCCGTCGTTCAGGTCTTCGGCGGTGACGTGATCGGTGACAAAGCCCTTGCGGTCATGCGCGTCGTCTTCGGCGGCAAGGATGGTGATGACCGTGACATTGCCGATCTTTTCAGCCATCGCGTTCACGCGGTCCAATTCCACAAGATCAGCGGCGCGGGTCACGGCATAGTAAAGCGTGATCGGATGATCCGACCCCTGCTTGGTCACCTGTTCCAGCATCGACAGGAACGGGGCAAGGCCCGTGCCCCCGGCGAGCCAAAGCTGCGGGCGCTCTATGGGGCGCAGGTAGAACGCACCCATCGGGCCGGTGAGCGTCACCGCGTCGCCCGGTTGCGCCCGGTCACCGAGGTAGCTGCTCATCACGCCGCCGGGCAGGTTGCGGATGAGGAAAGTCGCCTCGTCAGTACCCGGCGCCGAGGAAAACGAATAAGAGCGATGCGCGCCGGTGCCCGGAACGGTGACGTTCACATACTGCCCGGGCAGAAAGCCCATTGGCTTGGAGAGCCTCACGCGCAGGCCGAAGGATGTCCCAGACAGACGATCCACACCCAGAACTGCACCGTCAATTGCCTCCGGTGCCGTCTTGCAGACCGCCGAAGATGCCGGAACCCGCAGCACGCAGTCGCTTTCGGGGATCATCTGGCAAGTGAGGACATAGCCCTGTTCGGCTTCCTCATCGCTCATGGACTCGTCCATGTAGAATTCCAGCTCGTATGCGCCTTTCTCGGCGAAACACTTGCAGGTGCCGCAGACGCCATCGCGGCAATCCATCGGGAGGTTGATCTTCTGGCGGAAGGCGGCATCTGTCACCTTCTCGTCGTCATCACACTGGATGACGCGGGTGACGCCATCTTCGAAATTCAGGGCGATATTGTAGGTCGTCATGGCATGCTCCTCCCTTGGCCGCGCACCTGACCCGGTGCGTGGAGGTTTCTTTGGTCCCTTGTCCTGGGATCAGATGTGGTAGACGTCGATCACGTGGTGAATGTGATCGTTCTTGAGAACCACCTTCTTGTCGGTGATCAGCGGCTTCGGACCGCTTGTGTCGATCGTGTAGAACGACGTGCCCCAATGCTGGTCGGTCTTGGCATAGCGATAGCTCAGCGTCTGCCAGTTGAAGCGCAGCTTGATCTCGTGGCCGTCACGGCTCAGCACTTCGATACCCGACAGATAGTGATTGGTGCGCGGTTCCGGCAACGACGTGGCCGAAGACCGGTCGGTCTTGATGCGGAACACGCGATCCTCGATCCCCTGCTTGTTCGGGTAGAACATCAGGGACATCTCGTTCTGCGGGTCTTCGGTCAGGGTGTCGTAATCGTCCCAGGCCGGCATCCAGAACGGGCAGTCCTTGTGATAGAAGGTCAGCCACGTGTCCCAGTCACGATCATCCAATGCGCGGGCCTCGGCGAAGAGGAAGGCCTGTAGTTGTTCGAAGCCCATCGTGGTTGCGGTTTCGGGGCGTTCAAGCGTTGCAATGGTCATTTTTGTTCCTCCTCATTCGGCCGCGACAGCGGCATTCGGGGCCGTTTCGCGTTCTTTGGCGATGGCGGCAGCCATGCGCTCGGACCAGTTGGTGTGCTGGATGACGAACAGGCCTTCATCCTCGGTGCGGGCACCGGACAGAACCGGGTTGATCCCCAGCGCCTTGGCATCCTCGTCCGGACCTTCAATCCACTGGGTCGCACCCCGTGTCAGGTCATTCCATTTGACGTGCGCCGCCCCTGCATAGCCGCGCTGGGTTGCCCGGAATTCCTCGGTGTCGTCCGGCGTCGCCATGCCGGAGGCGTTGAAGAAATCCTCGTACTGGCGGATGCGGCGCGCGCGGGCTTCCTGGCTCTCGCCTTTGGGGGCAATGCAGTAGATCGTCACTTCGGTCTGATCGACGCTGATCGGACGGAACACGCGGATCTGGCTCGAGAACTGGTCCATCAGGAACACGTTGGGGTAAAGGCAGAGGTTGCGCAGAACACCGACCATCCAATCGGCTTTGGTCTTGCCGTGCTGCTCGGTCCATTCCGCAAGGCGTGGATAGTTCGGGCGGTTGGTCGGGTCGGCCCATTCGGTCCAGAGCAGGATGTGACCGTTATCATAGGCATGGAAGCCACCACGCTGCTTGGCCCATTTTGAGGCATCCGTCGCCTTGATGTCGTCTTCCTTGCCATCATCGGTCCGGTGCGCCGTGGTGGCGACGTAGTTCCAGTGCACGGCGGACACGTGGTAGCCATCCGCGCCATTCTCGGCCTGGAGCTTCCAGTTGCCGTCATAGGTGTAGGTGGACGATCCGCGCAGCACTTCCAGCCCCTCGTCAGCCTGATCGACGATCATGTCGATCATGTGCTTCGCCTCGCCCAGATACTCCTCCAGCGGCTTCACATCGGCGCTCAGCGATCCGAACAGAAACCCACGGTAATTCTCGAACTTGGCAACCTTGGTCAGGTCGTGGCTGCCGTCCTTGTTGAACTGCTCGGGATACCCCGCACCTTTGGGGTCCTTCACCTTGAGCAGCTTGCCGGTGTTGGAAAACGTCCAGCCGTGGAACGGGCAGGTAAAGGTCTTCTGGTTGCGTCGCTTGAAGCGGCAGAGCTGCGCGCCGCGGTGCGAACAGGCGTTGACCAGCGCGTTCAGTTCACCATCCTTGTCGCGTGTGATGACAACAGGTGTGCGACCCATGGTCAGAGTGAAGTAATCGCCTGGGTTTGGGATCTGGCTTTCATGCGCCATGTAGATCCAGTTGCCTTCGAACACGTGCTTGATCTCGAGCTCGAACAGTTCTTCATCGGTAAAGATGTCCCGGCGGCACCGGAACACACCGTTTTCGGGATCGTCCTGAATGGCGCCGTCGACGCGGGCCTCGACTGCGTCGAGATGGGATTGGGTGAACATCGGTCGTCCTCCTCCTGACTACCGCAACTTTGCGTCACGGCTTGGTTTGATGTCGTGTCGCGGGTTATTCGCCAGCGACGGCTGTGATGGTTCTGCCGGTGTCACGGCGAAAGAATGCGATCTTGTCGGGGTCGAGCGCCGCACCGATGCCAACGCCTTTGGGGATCTGAACACAGAAATCGTGATAGGTGATCGGCTCCGCCAGAATGTCTTCGGTCAGCAGCAATGGGCCAAAGAACTCTGTGCCCCAGTCGAGTGTCTCGACAGTTGCGAAAAGTTGCAGCGCCGCAGCCGTGCCAAGCCCGGTTTCGAGCATTGTGCCCCCATAGAGGCCCAACCCGGCGGCTTCGGCGATGGCGACAACCTCAGACGCCCGCTTGAGGCCGCCCGATTGTGCCACTTTCACGGCGAACACATCTGCAGCGCGGGCCTTGGTCACGGCCAGCGCATCTTCCGGGCCGTTCAGTGCTTCGTCAGCCATCACGGCAATTTCGTAGCCGCTGGTCAATTCCGCCATCGCCCGGCGATAGCGCGCCGGAACCGGCTGTTCGACCAGCTCGCATCCAGCGTCCTGAAGCCCTTTCAGACCCCAGCGCGCCTCCTGCAGCGACCAGGCGGTATTCACATCGACCCGCACGCTGGCGGCATCGCCTACGGCCTGCTTGATCCGGGCGACATGCGCCACGTCATCGCGCACCGACCGCTTGCCGATCTTCAGTTTGAAGATGTTGTGGCGGCGGATGTCGATCATCTGCTGCGCTTCGGCGATGTCGGTTTCGGAGTTGCCAGACGCCAGTGTCCACGCAACCGGCAGCTTGTCATGCACGGCACCGCCGAACAGATGTGCCACGGACACGCCCAGCCGCTTGCCCAACCCGTCCCAAAGTGCGATTTCGACGGCGGTCTTGGCGATGCGGTTTCCCTTGACCAGCTTGTCGATCAGCTGGATCGCACCGTTCAGATTGTCCGCGTCCCGGCCCACCAGAGCAGGCGCGATATAGGTGTCGATGGCAGACTTGATGCCTTCGGGGCTTTCCGGCCCATAGCTCAGACCGCCGATTGTCGTGCCCTCGCCAATGCCGTCCGAGCCGTCGGAAAACCGGACGATGACCAGCACGGCAGTTTGCGTCCGCATTGTCGCCATGGAGAGCACATGTCCCCGGATGGTCGGAATATCGAGGATCATGGTTTCGATCTGGTCGATCTTGGTCACGGGGCTGTTCCACATCTTGCAATTTCGTTGAGATGCAGACTGCCCGTTGGAAGCAGTTCCTGTCGATGATGGCCCAGGTCTTGGGTGATACCCTGACGACGCACCACCGGTGTCGCCTGACAAAGAAAAAGGCGCCGCGAGCTGCGACGCCTTTTTTGCCAAGCGGTAAAATCCTGTTTTCAGGGTTATGCAGCCTTTGCTGCGCGCATCTCCGAAGGTTTGGGCATCGGGTGCACAGCTCCCCCGTTCACCACATGCGACGCGGTGACGGTGTCGCTCACCATCTCGGCCGTCACCGCAGAAAGGGTCCAGCCCAGATGCCCGTGTCCGGTGTTGTAGAACACGCGGTCCCGTACCCCCTGCCCGACCTTGGGCATCATATTCGGCATCATCGGGCGCAGTCCGGCCCACGGGATCGCATGTTCTGTGCTGACATCGGGGAAGAACCGTTCGCACCATTTGACCAGCGGACGGATCCGGTCATCGCGAATGTCGAGGTTGTAGCCATTGAATTCCGCCATGCCCGCGATGCGGAACCGGTCCTTGCCAAGACGGCTTGTCACAACTTTGGCCTCGTCATCCAGCAGGCTGATCCAGGGGGCGGCGCGTTGGCTGACTTCGTCGTCGAGGCGCACCGTGATCGAATAGCCCTTGACCGGATAGACATTCACCCGGTCACCCAGCTGCGCGCCGATCCGGCGGCTTTCCACACCTGCACAAACGACAATCGCGTCAAAGGTCTCGATCTGGCATTCGTTGTTGCGGCTCCACGTGATGCGCAAACCGTCCTGATCGACGCGGAGCGCCTCGACATCCGTTCCGAAACGCAAGATAGCGCCTCCAGCTTCAATGGATTTGGCAAGCCCCGTTGTGTAGCGGTGAATGTCGCCAGTGAAATCGCTTTCGGTGTAGTACCCACCGTAAAACTTCCCCCGCAGCGCAGGTTCGATCGCGCGCACCTCATCTGGGGACACGGCGCGGCGGTGCAACCCACCTTCTTTCAAGAGAGCGTTGACCTCGGTGGCGTGATCGAACTCGGCCTTGTTGGTATGGATATGCAGGATGCCCCGGTTCTCGCAGTCGAAATCAAACCCGTGCCGTTCCGCCTTTTCGCGCAGCAGACCGCGCGCGGCGATGGCCATGCGCGTTGTCTCGATGGTGTTTGCGCGGTATTGCGGGATCGACGCCACGAATTCGGCCATCCAGCTGTATTTATGCCAGCTTGGCTTGGGATTGACGAGCAAGGGCGCGCCCCGTGTCATCATCCACTTCATGCCTTTGAACACCGTGGCCCAGCGGTTCCACGTTTCGGCATTGGACGCGGACAATTGCCCGCCATTGGCAAAGGATGTCTGCATCGCTGCATAACGGTTGCGGTCGAACAAAGTGACGTCATAGCCCCGATCCATCAAGCTAGACGCAGTGGTCACGTCGGTGATTCCGGCGCCGAGTACGGCAATTCTGGTCATGGTATCCTCCCGCGACCCAAGGTTTCGTCCTGCCGGATGACAGGACCAATCCCCTCTGTCGCGAACTTCGAACCGGGTCCGCAGTGCACTTCAGATCGCCGCGCTGGTCACAGTCCTTTTGCCTGAGAGGTTCCGGGGGGTTGCTCCTTCGGCGCCGAGATGATCGGCCTCTCCTGTGTCAACTGGGTAGGCTGCCTAAAGGGCTATGAAGATTTCAATCTCACGTCAAGACTATTTTAGTGTGCATCTTTATTCGCTTCTTGATCAAGAGCCTGTTTGTAGTCTTCCGACGTGACCCAACTGCCCAGACGCTCCAGAATTTCGTTGAAAGCCCTTAGTTCCTGCGCCGATAGTGGATCGGTCAGGATGACCTCCAGCCTGTCCGACAAACGCCGCGCCACCTGGCGCACCTCCTTGCCCCTCGCGGTTGTGAAGAGCAGGAACACCCGCGCATCCTCGGTAGAGTTTTCGCGGGTGATCAGCCCAGACCCGATCAGGTTCTGAAGAATTCGCGACGTCAAACTGCGTTCAAAACCAGTTATTTTCGCTATTTCTGCAAAGGTTGTCCCCGGCGTGTCGTCGATCAGGCGCAAAACGCGCAGGTCCCGGATGTGGCACCCTGTTTCCCGAAAGAAGATTGCGTCATTCACGGTGATCGCCTGCTGCGCCACGATGTTGAGCTTGTAGGTCAACCGCTCGTTCTTGAAGGTTTTGTCCATCTGCTCCTCGTCATGTTCGGGAAGGCCCATACCGAAAAGGTATCACCTGTTACCTAAATCCTGGCAAGAAACAGTCTTAACAAACAACCATTCCGAGGTACAAGCATCAAACCAAGATAATCTTACAATACAACTAAATGGGATGTTACCGGAATGTTTGCCAAATGGTACAATTCACATCGCATGACGTCCCATGCCTGGCTGCACTCTCTGCACCGGCATCCGGAGATCGGTTTCGAAGAAACCCGCACCGCCGCCTTTGTCGCCGAACGGCTGACCGGGTTCGGGTACGACGTGGCAACCGGAATCGGTGGCACGGGTGTCATCGGCACGCTGCACGGTCCCGCCGCATCCAGGAACGCCCCGGGCCGCATTGTCGCATTTCGCGCCGAACTCGATGCGCTGCCGATGCAAGAGGCGACCACGCTGCCCTATGCCTCGAAGGACGCGACGCGGTTTCACGGCTGCGGGCATGACGGGCACATGGTGACCGCGCTGACCGCGGCCGCGTATCTGGCGGACCACCGCGATTTCGACGGCACGGTCCGGTTCGTCTTTCAGCCCGCCGAAGAGCTGCTGACCGGAGCGCGCGCCATGCTGGCCGATGGCCTGTTCGACCGCTTCCCCTGCGACGAGATTTATGCCCTGCACACTTCCCCCGACCTGCCGACCGGTCAGGTTGGCGTACCATCAACCACCGCGCTGTCTTCAGCCGACAACATCGACATCACCATTCGCGCCAATGGCGCACATGGATCCATGCCCCACACGGGCGAGGATGCCGTCGTCGCTGCGGCGCACCTGATCACATCCGTGCAGCAAGCCGCCTCACGGCTGGTCGATGCACGCGACGCCGGGGTGATTTCCTTTGGCCTTCTGCATGGCGGAACCGCGCGCAACATCCTGCCCGACACCGTACGGATCGAAGGCACGATGCGGACAACTGCCAACACAGTGCATGACCGGCTGACCAACCTGTTGCAGGACGCGGCACGCGCCAGCGAACTGCTCTTCGGCGTGCTGATCGACATCGACATCGAGAAAGTCGCGCCTGTCACGCTGAACGATCCGGCCTGCGTCACCGCCACCGTATCTGCCGCCACACGTGTTGTCGGTTCAGACCGCGTGACCGAAAACGCCCGCAGCCTGATGGCGTCCGAGGATTTCGCGGAACTCTCGGCCCGCGTGCCGGGCGCCTATTTCTTCATCGGGCAGGATGGCCCTGCCCCGCATCACCCTGAATTCGTCTTCGACACGGACATCATCCCGGTCGGAGCCGCCATCTTTGCCGATCTGGCAAAGCACCGCACGAGCCGCGCGCTCAATGCTCATCACCTGACCTGACTTCAGACATCATCCAAGGGAGGATACCCATGTCGTTCTGTTCCACCACAGCACTCAGAGGCGCCGTTGCCGCCAGCGCCCTGATCGCCGCCTCTGCCCAGCTTGCCAGCGCCGAGATGCTGACCCTGTCGTCCTGGGTTCCGCCAACCCATTTCTTGCACACAGATTTCCTTGTCCCGTTCACCGAAAAGGTTGCCGAGGTCACCGAAGGCCGCGTGACCGTCACCATCCTTCCCGCCCCGCTTGCCAGCCCGCCCCAGCATTGGGAACTGGCGCGCAATGGCGTGGCCGACATCACATGGGGCAACTTCACCTATGAGCCCGAGCGTTTCGTGTCGCTTTGGTTCGCCGAATTCCCCAACGCTGGCACCCATGCCGAGGCACAAAGCGTGGCACTGCGGCAGACCTTTGACACCTATCTCGCGAACAACGCAGCCTTTGAGGGCGTCAAGATGCTGGGCGTCGGCATGTTTGGCGGTGGCCAGCTGCATCACGGGTCCAAAGCCGTCACCACACCCGAGGACATGGCCAACACCAAGTTCCGCATGGGCGGCCCGATCCAGGAAAAACTGCTTTCGTCGCTCGGCGCGGTTCCAGTCGCGGCTCCTGCCACCAAGGCTTACGAGATGCTGGAAAGCGGCGTCATCGACGGATCGCTCCATACGATGGAGTCGGTGGTCAACTTCCGTCTCGAAGAGAGCCTGAAGCATCACACGATTTTCCCGAACGGCTTCTACGACGCGACCTTCTTCGTGGTGATGAATGGAGCCAAGTGGGATAGCCTGAGCGACGAGGATCAGGCCGCGATCGAAAGCATCAGCGGTGAGGCCCTGTCAGCCGCTTGGGGCCGCAACTTCGATGCGCAAAACCCGGCTGCCGTCGAAAGACTTAGCGCTGCCGGTCACGAGATCGTCGAAGCCTCGCCCGAATTGATCGTGGCCGTCGATGTCATCTATGGCGACATGGTGGGCGACTGGATCGACGCGGCCAAGGCGGCGGGCGTCGCAGACCCGCAGGCCATGCTCGACTTCTACGGCGAAACCTACCGGACGCTTGCTGCGCAATCCGCTGCACCCGTGTCTCAGTAAGCAGCTTTGCGGGGGTCAGCATCTGGCCCCCGCAGTTTCAGGGGAGGAGACCCATAATGCTGCCTTTGGCATGGAAAATCCGCCGTGGCGTGGAAACGGTGATGGCACTGTTCCTGCTTGCCATGGTGGCGCTGACATTTGCAGACGTCATCGGACGGCGTCTGGTTGGAAAGCCGATCTACGGCGCAAATGACATCACAGAACACCTCATGGCCCTTGTGGTCTTTGCCGGTCTACCGCTGGTCACGGCCGCAGGAGCACATCTGACCATCGACCTGCTGGACAAGCTGGTGAGCCAGCCATGGATGGCGTGGTGGCGGGTTTTGGCTTCGGTTCTGGTAACCCTGGTTCTGGCCGTCATAGCGTGGCTGTTCATCAAACACGGGTTGAACGCGTCGCGGATTTCAGAGGTGAGCCAGGCGCTTCGCCTGCCCCGCGCCCCCCTTTATTTCGTCATGGCGCTGAGCTGTGCCCTGTCGGCACTGGCGGCCCTGATCGTCACCCTCACCGGCCCGATGATCGACCCCGAAGACACCCACGAGGAGGAAGCGCTATGATCGTCGGGTCAATCGCCATGATTTCGGCAATTCTACTGGCCTTTCTGCGCGTCCCGCTGGCCTTTTCGCTGCTGGCCGTCTCGGTTGCAGGCATCGGGTTCGCGATCAACTGGAACATCGCATTGCAACTGTTGCCGCTGACGATTTCCGATGCGGTGCTGTCCTATGATCTGGCCGTGGTGCCGATGTTCATCCTGATGGGTAACGTGATTTCCAAGACCGGAATCGCGCATGATCTTTTCCGCGCGGCCTATGCGTTTGTCGGCCATGTCCGGGGCGGGTTGGCACTGTCCACGATGGTGGCCTGTTCCGGCTTTTCGGCGGTCTGCGGATCGAGCTACGCCACAGCCGCGACAATGGCCAAGGTCGCCTATCCCAGCATGAAGAAATACAACTACTCCGACGAACTGGCGTCGGGGACCATCGCGGCGGGCGGTACGCTTGGGATACTGATCCCGCCGTCGATCATCATGGTGGTCTACGGCATCCTGAACCAGACGAATATCGGCGATCTTTTCATTGCGGGAGTCATTCCGGGCCTTTTGGGCCTTGCCTTTTACATGATTGCGATCCGTATCATCGCGACCCGAAAACCCGAACATGCGCCGAAAGGAGAGCTGACGGCGTGGCCCGAACGGGTGAAAGCGCTGTCAGGCATCTGGCCCTTCGTGCTGCTCTTTGGACTGATCATCGGAGGGCTCTATGCCAAGCTCTTTACTCCGACCGAAGCGGCGGGAATGGGTGCGGGCCTTGCGATCCTGATCGCGACGCTCCACGGGCGCCTGACCTGGAAAGGCTTGCGCAGCGTGATCATCGACACAGCTTATACCTCCATTTCCCTTTACTCGGTTCTGTTCGGCGCACTGATGCTGTCCAAGCTGCTGACGCTGTCGGGGCTTGCGACAGGGGTTCTGGCGCTGGTGCAAGCCACCGGCCTTGAGGGCTATGCCCTGATCTTTGCGATCATGCTGGTGTTTCTGGTGCTCGGCTGCGTCATGGATTCGATGGCGATCATCCTGATCTTCGTACCCCTCTTTGCCCCCATCGTTGTTGCGCAGGGGTTCGATCTGGTCTGGTTCGGCATCATCGTGATCGTCGTGACCGAGATTGCGCTGGTGACACCTCCTGTGGGTATGAACGTGTTTGTGTTGAAGGCCGTTCTGCCTGACGTGCCAGTGATCCGGATCTTCAAGGGCTTGGTGCCGTTCATCACAGTCGACGTCGTGCGGCTTGCATTGCTGGTTGCGTTTCCTGCGATCACCCTTTGGCTAGGCTCGACGGTCAATTAGCGAACCGTAACCAAGGCCGTTTCATCTCTTGGTCAGAGGCAAAATGCTTTCTCCAAGGCGGCCTGTTCAAACCGAGGCAAACAGAGAAGACCACCTATAACCGCGCATCTGGTCGATCCGAGCCTGTCAAGTGAAACAATCCCGCGCATGGAGCGTTGAAACCAGTCATTCACGCAATGGCAAGAGGAAGAAGCCTACGCGAGGATGGCGCGGGCGGCCGGTATTGCCATGCCCTGGGCCATGGTACTGCGCTCCAGGCGCGGCGATACTTTCTTTGCCGTTGAGCGATTCGACCGCCGCGGCGCAGAACGGGTGCATATGCACACTGCCGCACACCTGCTCGACCTCGACTTCCGCCAACCGTCCATCGACAACGAGAACCTCCTGAAGCTGGTGCGCTGGACCACCCGGCACGCTGAAGACCAAGACGAAATGTTCCGCAGGATGACCTTCAACGTCCTCACCCACAACCGGGATGATCATCTGAAGAACCATTCCTTCCTGATGGACGCTGAGGGCAGTTGGAGCTTGTCGCCAGCCTACGACGTCAGCTTCTCCGACGGTCCCGGCGGCGAGCACCATCTCGCGATCGCCGGAGAGGGGCGCCGGCGTTCCATCCGGTCGCCGCACATGCATTTGCCGAACGCGCTTTTCTATCCCGCAGCATTTGCGGAAAATGCTTTCGGGCCAGCACGCCCCGTGTCACCGATGCCATGAGGGTCCCGCTCCACTGCTGGATGGGAACCCTCATCCGAAAAGTTTGCTCGAAGGGACGCGGTCGCGGACCGCCAGAAAAGCAAACTCCAACGACTCCTTTCGACGCGCACCATGGACGGCGCACCCCACAGACGGAATGCGTCACGGCGATGTCGCTTTCTTTGGTAGATAAGCCAGTTCGATTTGGTGGCCGACAGAATTTCAACCGCGCCTTTCCCCAGTCGGCGCCGAGGAGAACACAACCCAGCCTGCCAACCAACGACTGAAGTCAACGCGTCTTGCGCTCGCGAGCAAGGCGGACATCGTGCTTGACCTGCACTGTGATCACGACGGGTCGCGCTACCTCTATCTCCATGAACGTCTGCTTGACGCCGGACGCCAGCTGGCCCAGGCCTTGCACGCGGCCGCAATCCTGACCGACGCTGGCACCGACCCGTTTTCTTTCGTTCTGAAAGTCGACGAGCGCTGGACAGAGGAATGTCTTGAGAACGACACCCGCTTTTCCGCGACCGTGGAAATGCGCGGCATGATCGACGTGACAGCCGACCTGGCAGAACATGATGCCCAAGCGCTTTATCGGTATCTCGTTGATATTGGGACGGTACGCGACTCATTCGCGCGCGCCTGCGAATGAGCAAATTGTTGGCGACATCGACGCAGCAGAGTTCATTCTGACACCTGCACCGGGGGCCCTGTTGCTGGACGCCGAAATTGGCGAATGGGTGACGCCCTGCTCGTTGCAAAGAAGATCGCAACCCTCATTCTGACAACTGACCAGGCTCACGGCGCCGGAGGTCACTTTGATGGTTTTGGAAACCAGCGGTTCGCGGGCTGCTTGGTTGGCAACTCCGCTCTGAATCCCCGCACACGACACTTCCGCCCGGGAGGCAGCTTAGCCACGTCATGCATGACGACGGCACGAACCCGGGCGGGTAATTTTTAAATCGAGATAGTGCGCTTCGTTTTCCGCTCAGCCTTGCTTTTGCGCCTTGGCCCAGTGATTGCTTCTCGCGCAAAGCGTTGACCGCTTGTGCGACGGGTCTTCCTTCAGCTTTTCAGTTGCGCGGGCTGCAATGTAGGCGAAGACCGTGACAAACCCGAGTGTTCCAAAGGCGAGCACTGTCATTAACGTTCCCATATCAAACTCCATTAGTGTCTATGTTGCTGCTTATGGTTCTGATACGCTGGGAGGTGCCTAGTGGATCGAAATTGTCTTGCAATTTCAATAGTATGCAAAGGTATGCCGGGAAAAGCTCGGTTAATTCATAAGCTTGGACATGCTGTGTCAAGCTGACGCACGCTCTAGTGGAACAGCACAATCACCGCAAAGAAATAAACCCCGAGACCCAGCCATCCAAAGCTTGCCGCGAAGAGGGCCAGTCCGAAAATGGCCGCCATAGTCAGGGCGATTTCAGCGAAGCTTCGGCGCTTTGACTGACATTGCAGGCGCTCCAGCTCACCTTGGAGATCGCGGCGAAACAGACGCGAAAAAATATAGGACGTCACCAGAAAGAGCGTCTTCTCGATGGTCTCAATATTGGGCCTGAGCGTATTCATGAGCTGAGGTTAGCAATTTCTGTTCAAAGCTCCAACGTGATAATGACTAACATGGATCGGGTTCGGGTTCGGGCCCTTTGCAGAGACGCCCATCAGGCGAACGTGTTGCAGCGACAAGCGGTGCGATATCTGGTTGTTATGTATCTTGTTCTTATCTCGGTTGAGTTTGCACGAAGCGGCTGATGCGGCGGTTGCTCGATGCGTTTAATCCAACATTCCCAAAGTTGCGTACCGTTTGATCGCAGGGTGGACGAACAAGGCCAAGTCATCGACCAGTTCTTGTCTTGGGCTGTGTCTTCAGCATGGGAAATAGGATCGATCGGTCGGATGTGGCCGTGTGTTCGAAACTTGTGGCGCGACGGTCCTGTTCTTTACCACCCTGTTAGACGCTCGCAAATCAAGAACCTTGCCGACAGACATGCTTTCGTGCGGAAGTCGCGTCAGCGGGTGCAGTTTGCCTGCACTGCCTTGCCGCCACCAAGTTTGGTCAGGCCAACACGCACTTCCGCGGACAAGTCCGGCAGAACGACCAGCGCGGGTCTGAACTTTTGGTCGAAATCATCATCGGCACCGGGATTCTGACAGACGGCTTCCACAGAAGGAATACTGGCCTGCTGCGCTCTATTTGAAGCCGCTTGATATTGCCGTCAGTCTTGGCAAGAGTGGCGGTGAACAGCGCCCCTTCGAGGAATGTCTGATCGCCCGGGGTATGGGGTTTATGGGCACTCATGTCCGGCAAACCGCATCGCCCGATCGCGCTCTTCTTCCCCAAGGTTGATCCATGTTCAGACATCTTTTCGGACCCGCCCTTTCGATCCTCGCGCTTGGGATGTCCCCCGCGCCCGCAGCGGCTGAGGTACTCAAGGGCTCCAGTGCCACCGCGATGGCGATCACCGGCAATGTCGAGCTGTCCGAGGAGGCGCTCGCCTTCGAGGATGGCACAGTTTTCAACTTTGCCGATCTTGAGGCACACAGCATACAGGTCGGCGGCAAGTCGGTACCGGCAGATCTGTACCGGGCCGAAGTGGCGTCGGACCCGGTTTTCACCAATGGCAATGCCTGGTGCGGCAAGGGGGACGTGACATTCGTGGCGGCCTGGGACGGACCCACCGCCGGCGAAGTCACCATCGCGGTCTTCACAACGCAGGACAGACCGCAAGCGGCCGAAGAGATGTGTGCCTCCTACAGCTATGTCTCGGCGCAAGCGCAAGTGGATGCCGCCGAAAACGCAATGGCGGCCGTCTGGGACGACGCCGATCTGCATTTCATCGAAGCCCTGTTCGTGACGGAACCGGCGATGCAATACGGCGCTTATACACCCCGCGACAACGACGTGTTCGTCTCCGGCGAGACGCTTCTGGTCTATCTCGAACCGCGCGCTTTTGGCTATGGCGACAAAGGCGATTACTGGACCGTCGACGTGGCCCTGGACCTGTTCATCTTTGACGCGGCGGGCGAGCTTGTCTTCGAGCAATATGATTTCGGGGCGATCGCGCTCGAGAGCCGTGTCAGGAATAGAGAAATCATGTTCATGGCCAGCGTCGATCTCGAGGGTCTTCCTGCCGGAACCTATCAGCTCGACATCGAGATGCGCGATCTGAACAAGGGACAGAGCGACATCGTCGGATTGCCGTTCACGATGGCGCCGCCAAGCTGAGGTCTCTGACGTCGAAGGCTGCGCAAGCCGCGGATTTATTGCACGACGCGAGGGTGGCATCGCTTGCAGGAATGTGGGCACAATCATATGCTGTGAAAAATGCAGAGTGACCAACGAGGCGCTTTGCATACCCCCGCGATCACCGCCCTGACACATGTCAGGCAACCTTGATTTCAGCGAGGAACGGCCCTTCTCGCATGTCGCGGGCGGGGATTTCAACCTGCGAGAACATGATGGGTAAAGGCGACAACAAGCGCGGCAACAAGGAAGCGAAGAAACCAAAGCAGGAAAAGCCGAAGGTTCTGGCCACGGCGAATTCCGGTGCACTCAAACCCGTTTCCCTGGGTGCCAAGAAAGCGAAGTGAACCACATCAGGGCGAGTGTCTTGCACTCGCTCTTCCTTGTTCTCGAAGTCCCGGACCCCGACATCACGGCCCCATGCGGCAGTCATCCCGGTGACCGACATCAGGGGGTCTGTCGGAATTCAGTAAAACATCTGCAATGCATGCGCGTTTCGCAGGATCCTGCACGGCTATTTCATCTGGCCGCGGGCGCTGCCGCCTTCACGGAACGCTGCCGGATTGGTCTCGCCCATAGTGCCAAACATTCAGATGCGGCGGCCACAGCTTGGGACAGCTTTCGATCATCAGGGATATTATGGGTCTCAATGAGTGGAACGTCCCGATCGGATCGGGTTTTCCGCCAGCTACCTGTTTCTTGATCTGTCCAACCCGTCTTGATGGGTTAGACGCAGGTTGCGGTGCATGTACGTTGCATGCCTGGTTCATTTGAGCTGCCATGTGCAGCGCCGCTGATGGTGTACACCCCACTCCAGATTGGCCAAGGCGTCACCCAGCGAGAAAAAGTTTTGGTAAGCTTGCAGCAAGGGCTGCGACAATGGCGCGTCCCATGCTTTGAGTAGGAACTATAGGAGGATGACTTGGACATGAAAAGAACAGTGATCGCAGGCACGCTTTCGGTGTTGGCAACCGCCGCACTCGCTCCACACATGGCCGGAACCGAAGAAGGCCAAGATTATGCAGCCCAACTCTGAGCCGCCATGGTTGAGGCTGATCTCGCCGGAGAGAGCCGCATCCGCCGATCTGCGGGTCCATGTCGACATGACCAAGGAAAGGCTGAAAGCGATGCCGCAGCACGATACGTCAGCCGAATGGATTCGAAAACTCTGCCCAAAAAGAGGCCGCACGATCGCTTAGTACGGCCTCTCGAAAGTCGGTGCGAGTTTTCATAGCCTTCAGAGCATCAGGTCCTGCGCCACGATCATCACGCCAAGCAGGTTGATCGACATATCGGCTGAGCCATCGCCGTTGATATCACCGAGCAAGAACCCGTCGCTCTGCCAGAGGGCCGCCGCGCCGACACCATTCCACTGAAATGCCTGATGACCGTCTCGGCTGCTGTCAGCGTCGATCAGCGACAGCTCGACGGTGTCGGTTCCGCTGACAAAATCCGAGATGGAATCCGACGCCTGAACGGTGCTGTCCGTGACATGTTCAAATCGGAAGATATCCGCTCCATTGCCGCCGTTAAGGTCGTCGGCGCCACCGCCTCCGACGATCACGTCATCGCCGTCGCGGGCCCAGATGCGGTCCTCACCTTCGTTTCCGCGAATGACATTGTCCGCATCGTTCCCAAGGATGAGATCCGCTGATCCGCTTCCGATCGCGTCGATCTCCCCGGTGCCCATGAGTTCAAGTTTCTCGACATCGTCGAGCATGGTGAAATCAACCGACGACTTAACAACATCCCAGTTTTTCCCACCGTGCACGATGGTGTTGGCGACGGATACTTCGAAGGTATCCTTACCATCAGTTCCGTGCAGCACCGGGGCGTTCGCAGGGGACTCGTCACTCTGGTCCGGTACCAGCACGGTGTCCGGCTGGTCCTCGACATCAGCGGGTTTGGGTTCTGCCACCGCAGACGTCCCGGCCGCCGGTACGTAAACCCCAGCCCCTCCAAAGAGCCCCTCGACCGCGGACAGATCGAGGAACGCCATGTCGGACATCCGCAAGGCGCCATCGTCAAAAACGGCCCACTCCACGTCGACTGCGTCACGGGACTGGGACCCGGCGCGGTCGTCCAGTTGGATCAAGCCGCCTCCCAGATCGGTGATCCGGAAATCCGAGAAGTTGCCAGTGTAAATTGCCATGTCTTCACCCGCGCCTCCGGTCAGAAGATCACGCCCATCACCACCGATCAGCACGTCGTTGCTCGAACCACCCGTCAGAGTGTCGTTCCCGCCCCGGCCATCAAGCCAGGAGCCATTGTCGTAGCCCTGCACCTCGTCGCCCAGCCGGGTCCCGATAACCTTGCCGAAGCGCGTTTGATTTGCATCGGCATCGGTAACAGAGCCGTAATGTGTTCCAAACTCATTTAGGAACAGGGTTGGCGCGATGATGTCGGAATTCGCGTCTCGAACGGATTCGTCAACCCACACGGTGTTGCCGTGGTCACGCCCGCCGTGGAAGTTGATGTCACGATCCGTCCGCGTCACATGCACAAGATTGTCCGCCGCCGAGCGCCACGAGGCGAATACGACCGAATGGCGCATGTCCATATCCCAGAGGTTGACGAAGGAGCTGTCATAGACATCGCGGATCTGCAGCGCGTAGCCATTACCGCCGCTCCCCTTGTTATGGGCCCCCGTCATGGTCAGTCCATCGGCGGCCACATATGTGCTGAGAGCAACGTTCACACCCAGCGACGGAATGTCCTTTGCCACGATGTCGAAGAGGTTCAATTGCGAGGTGCCTTCCACCTGAATGACCGCATCGCGGTTGTAACCCGAAAGCCTGTTGTCAAAGGCGGATGGATCGGCATGGCCCAGGCCATAGTCGATCTCGAACCCGCCAAGGGTCACATTTTGCGCCATGTCGATTTCCTGGACGCGCGTCTCGGACGTCGTGAAATCGAAATGCACGCCGTCCTTGAGCGTCACGGTGTTGCCGGTCACTGAGCTCACCTCGGCGATCGACGTGCGTAAGGCGACATCGGTGTTTCGCCACGTCTCGTCGCCAATAGAATCGTAGAACGCTTCCGTGCTTTCCCGTGCGAGATAGATGAAATCACCGGCAACAAAGCTGTGAGCGGCGTTCAGTTCAAGGATTTTGTAGCCTTGTACCACGTTGGACGCGAGGGTGAAGTCGCCGGTTCTGGCGCCGTCGCCGATGTCGAACGCCTCCTTATTCAGGTTGGAGGGCAGCTCGATCCGGGTCTGACCCGAGCCTGCGCCGATCAGGGCGACATCGCTGCGGTCGATGTCGATCGTTGCGTCAAAGCGATAGGTACCAGCTTCGAGTTGAAAGACAGTGCCGGCATCGACATTGCGGATCATTGCCTCGAGCGCCTGTGCAGAAATATCTGTGTGTACCGAAACGGTTGGACCGTCCAGAGCCGGCTGTGTCGGAGCCGGGTCGGTCGGGTCTTGTTCAACAGGCTCCGTCTCGTCAGGTGTGGGCGCGACCGGGTTGGGTTCTGCCGTGACTTCGGCGAGGTTCAGGTCCGGTTTTCCCTCACCCTTGAACGAAATGCGCGCTGTTTCCCCGGGCAAAATCTCTTGGTCAGCAAAGTTGATACGGTACATGCCGTTGTCGAGTTCGGTCGCGTCACCGCCCCACAGGTCCACGATCCGCGCAGTGCCGACAAGGTCGACGAACGGGGCGATTACCGTCTCGGGCCCTGCGTTCGTCAGGGTCAGCTCCATGATGAAGCCATTTTTCCAGACATTGGTCGTGGAGAGTTGCAGACTGTAATTGGACATGATGTTTTCCTCGGGCAATTGCCCGTTCTGCGGATTTCCATACTTTGATTTGACTGGATACTTGTGGGCATGCCCTTGGGCATCAAACCTAGCGATCACAAGGATTTTGCCCCGAGCCGCCAGACCGTACACAAAAAGGCTTGTCTGCTTCGGACGCAATGACTGGATTGCGTTCGAACTTTCTATGGAACTTAAACCTCTGTCACCTGTTGACGTTTTGTCGGGGCCGGTTTGCTATCCACAAAAACCGGGGTGTCGGGGACAGGTTTGATTGTTGTCCATGCTCTGGATCCGTCACGTCTCCCTCTTGAAATATTCCAATCTGAACGGGAACCGAGTAGATTTGGCATCGCCCGGTCGTTGCTCCGACTATGTGAGCATGAAGGCAATGGATCGAGCGCGCGAGCGTTGATCATCAGCGAATGGCCAGTCGCGCCGCAAAAAGGCGCTTTTTTGCCGAGACCTGCTGTGCTGTCTGCGCCTATGAGGATTTAGAGTCATTGTCCTTCCCATCTTTTGCCGTGTCCCCGTGCGCCACTTGAAGACCCGGGTAACGATGACCGACTGCCAGCGTGTGACCTCCTTGGACACAGTGCACCGATGATGCCTGCAAGACCACTCGCCGTGATGGCCTAGCCATATGGGCAATCCAAGCCGCGATCGATGGTCGAAAAAAAACGAAAAATACGATCACGCACAGATTATGCATCAGAACGAAGCTGTTCACCGAGGGTGCTGCGGCGTTCACGTTCATGACGTGGACGTGTCCGCACCGTCGCAACAGGAGCGTGCCGACAACATGAGTATATTCCGATACTTTTCTCTCATATTTAGATAGATTATACGTATATTCCGATGCTTTCGCTGGCATGTCTGAAAATCCAGTATGAGGATCGAAGCGTTATGGGCGAATGACATGACGCACGGCTGAAATGCTGGCTCCTATCTGGGGCGGGACCTACCACTGTTTTGAAAGTCCCATGATCAAATCGTGAAATTTGCGGCGGAGTGAATCCTTGGACGTTATGCAGTTTGAATTGAAAAACGCCCCCGAAAATTGTGGCGTTCGAACGTCGTTTCGGCAGACGATTGCAATATCTGACACCAATCCGGTACTGTCCGAAAGTATCCGTCAAATATTCCTCAGGGATTCCCATTTGTCTGAGTATGTCATTATTTCGGACACATCCTGCGATTTGCAAAGATTGCAAACGATATCGCCAGACATCTTGATTCTGGATCCGTGGCAATACATTTATTCTCAAGATCTCATATCCAAGACGTTTTTCTGTCTGACGTCGAAAACTTCCGTGATCGGCTATTGCCCTGAAATCTCTGCAGAGGATGCACGTACACTCAGTCTTGCAGGATTTCGAGCAATCTTGCCCAAAACCGTTTCAGGCGAGGAACTTGTGCGAATCGTTTGTGCGGTTGCCTTCGGCGGCGTCTATCTGCACGAAAGCTATGCGATTTATCCCGTAGAACTTGATGCAAAAACTGAAAAATCTCAGGAAATTCATTCAGGCCTGACCGACCGGGAAATCGACGTTCTGAGGCATGTTGCACTCGGATGTTCGATGAAGGAAATCGCGGCACTGCTGAAAATCAGCACGAAGACTGTTGATACCTATAAAAATAGAGCCAACAGAAAACTGAATCTGAGATCCAAAACTGACATCGTCAAATATGCCATAAAATCTGGCTGGCTGAACTAAGATCAGGGCTTCGTCAATTCTCAATTATTTGATGCCCAGATTAAGCGTTTTGATGCTGAAACTTCCAATTTTCCTGACATGATTTCCAGTTTTCCTGACAATGCTGCAGCTGCATAAGCTGATACTACACAAAATTGAAACATTGGGCTTCTGATTCCTGGAAGTCATGGGTTTGAAAATTGGAGAAGTCTGTATGGCCAATATATCGGTCTTTGGAATAGGTTATGTGGGTGTCGTTTCGGCGGCTTGTCTTGCAAGGGACGGGCATTCCGTAATCGCTGTCGATATATCACCCGATCGCGTCGATATCTTGAATGCGGGACGTTCGCCCATCGTGGAAAACGGGCTGGACGAGGTGATCGCCGACACCGTGTCGCGCGGTCTTCTGACTGCCACCCTCGATGCGGAAAGGGCAGTCGAAGACACCTCCGCAAGCCTTGTCTGCGTCGGGACGCCCAGCAACCCGGATGGGTCTGTCGGCTTGGCCCACATAAAGCAAGTGTGCAGCATCATCGGGGCCGCGATCGCGCGGAAAACGGGATTTCACTCCGTCATCATCCGCTCAACCATCGTGCCCGGCACGATGGAGTCGGTGTGCATCCCCGCGCTCGAAGCGGCATCCGGGCTGACCGCGGGGCTGGATTTCGGGGTTGGGTATTATCCCGAATTTCTCCGCGAAAGCACGGCGATCGAGGATTACGACAATCCCGGCATGATCGTCTTTGGTGCGTTGGACAAACAGACCTTCGCGATCCTGAACCTGCTCAACAAGGACATGCCCTGCGACATTCACGAGGTCGGCCTGCGCACCGCGGAGATGGTCAAGTACACCTCGAACAGTTGGCGCGCGCTCAAGGTGACCTTTGCCAACGAGATCGGCAATATCGCCAAGGCCTGCGGGCTGGACGGACAACTGGTGATGCAGCTGCTGTGTTCGGACGACAAGGTGAACATGTCGCCGTATTTTATGCGACCGGGATTCGCCTTTGGCGGATCTTGCCTGCCAAAGGATGTGCGCGCGCTTCAGCAACTCGCCAAGGCGCGGGATGTCAAAGCGCCGCTGTTGGCGGCGGTCCTTTCGGCCAATGATGCCCAGATCGAACGTGCCGCCCAGATGGTGACCGGATCGGGCAAGAAGGTGGTGGGCATGGTCGGTATCAGCTTCAAACCCGGCACGGATGACCTGCGCGAAAGCCCCCTTGCAGAGCTTGCATCGCGCCTGATCGCCAGCGGACATGACGTCAAGGTCTATGACCCCAATGTGAGCACCGGATTTGCCCGTGATCTGGCTCAAGCAGGCCGGGGCAATGATGTCGTGCCCGATCTGCGTGACAGGATGGTTCCCACGATCGAGGCGCTGATTGGAACATCGGACATGATCCTCGTTGGCAACAGGTATGACGAGATTGTCGAACCCCTGAACGACGCCATGAAGCATCAGACCATCGTCGATCTGGCGCGCCTGCGCCCAGGGCTTGTCTCTGGCGACGGCTATCAGGGCATTTGCTGGTAAGATGCAGATCCTCGGTCATACTCTGTATCTACTGGTGCTCGGCATACTGGTCGCCAGCTTTCCTGCGGGCGGGCTGCGCGGTGCCGAAGGCGCAATCCTCGTCCTGGGCGCGATCGGGCTGTGGCGGTATTCCTGGGCGGCAATCAACTTTGCCCGCGGTGCCTGGTATCAGGCTTTCGTCTATCCCCGCCTCCGCCGCACAGCAGAAACGGCCTATGCAGGCCGTCCTGCCCCAGCGCATGCCTATTTCCTTGCCACCAGCTACAAGATCGATCCCGAGATCACGACGCGGGTCTACCAGTCGATCTTTGCCGCAGCGGCGCAATCCGCGGGTGGCGCCACCGTGGTCGCCTCGGTCGTGGATGGCGCGGACCTTAGGTTGGTGCGGTCGGTTTTCGCATTGATGAAATCGGACATGGCGCGTGTGCACCTGATCGTCGATCAGGTGCCCGGCACCGGCAAGCGGGACGCGTTGGCCAAGTCCCTGCGCATCATCACGAGGCATGCACCGTCATGGCGCGACATCGTGATCTTTGTCGATGGCGACAGCTGTGTGCCCGTCGACATCGTCTCCCGCTCGGCGCCTTTCTTCTGCGATCCGGCCGTGGGTGCGCTGACCACGGATGAAACTGTCGAGATCGACGACGCACCGATGTTCCGCGACTGGTTCGCGCTGCGCTTTACCCAGCGGCAGATGATGATGTCGTCGATGGGGCTCAGCCGGCGCGTGCTGACGCTGACGGGCCGGATGTCGGTGTTCCGCGCCGATCTGGCAACCGATCCCGGCTTCATCCGGCAAGTGCAGAGCGACTATCTGGACCACTGGCGCCTCGGACGTATCGACTTCCTGACAGGTGACGACAAATCAACATGGTTCTGGCTGCTCAAGAACGGCTACCAGATGCTGTATCTGCCCGATGTCCGCACGGTGTCGATGGAACGCCAGCCTCTGCCCGGCTTCGTCGATTCTGCCGTCACGCTGATGGTGCGCTGGTTCGGCAACATGATGCGCACCAACGGACGCGCGCTGGCCCTGCCGGCATCGCGGATCGGGGCCTTCACCTGGTGGTCGCTGCTGGACCAGAGGGTCTCCGTCTGGACAACGCTTGCTGGCCCCCTCGGTGTCCTGCTGACGGCTGTTCTGGTCAATCCGGTGATCCTCCCCGCCTACCTCGCCTGGCTGATGGCAACGCGATACGTGTTCTGCATCGCTCTGTCGCTGTTTCGCGGCGGAGGCTTTCCGATCAGCTACCCGTTCCTGCTGTATTTCGGCCAGATCGTCGGGGCCGCAGTGAAAAGTTTCATCATGTTTCGCCTCGACCGGCAGCGCTGGACCCGGCAATCGTCAAGCTCCGGACCACGCCCTGCTGCGGCGCGCTTGGGCAACATCCTCTCCTCCTACGTCCACGTCCTGACGCTCGGTTGGCTCACGCTCGGTGTGCTCTTCGTTGCGGGCTTGGTCTGACCGCTTTCCAGAAAGGCAATCTACATGGAATCCGCATATCTTTCTTCTGCGAATCGCGTCCCAATCGGCCTGTCGTCTGGAAACGATCACCCGATCTTGGCTCTGCCATTTACCGCTTCGATCGACGGCCGGCAGTTTCATGGGCGAGGCCTGTCGCTGGTCGCGGCCTTTGTCGCAGGATTGATGGACCCATCGGCGCTGAACCAGATACGGATGGTGCGGCTGACCTTTCAGTTCGACGGGTTTACCGTGACGCTGGTGGTGGATGCCGAGGTGCGCGAAAACGCCTTTGACTCCGGCGAAGCCGAACTGATCTTCGTCCATCCCACCGGGCCGCACCTGCCACAGCTCCGGCATATCCTGAATGCCTTTATCGCGGGCGATCTCATCGGATTGGGCCAGACGATCAGCGTGGCCGGAACTGCCGCCGCCAAGGGGCCGAAAGCCGATACGGCGCGGGAAAGCCGCCTGTCGCTGCGGCGCATGGCCGGAGGTCTGGGCGTCGGCCTGTTGTCGCTGGGCTTGATCGCTGTGGCAGGGACGCTGATCTACCAGCGGGCCTATGTCACGCTGCTGCCCACCCCTGGCACGGTTGTCTCAACGGCCGAAACGTTGCGCGCCACGACAACCGGTCAGGTCGTCTTTCTCGACCTGACCGCCGGTCAAGGCGACGTTGCCATCGCCATACAATCCGCGTCCGGTGACGTGCAAAGCCTGATCCTGCCCTGTGAGTGCAGCGTGACATCGGATGGACTGCGCGAAGGGTCCACGGTTCTGATGGGCGAAGCCGTGTTGCGACTTGCACAAGAGAGCGACATGCGTCTGGTCGCGGCGGACATTCCTCCCGAGATGCTGTTCGACCTTGCCGGTGCGGACCGGATCACGCTGACCCTGCCGAACGGGGAAACAGCATCTGCCACCATCGACCCGCTCCGGCGCGCCATCAATGAAACCCAGGCAAACACAGTATACCTGAGACCGGATGCACCGCTCGGGTCGGACCGCCTCGGCGACCCGGTCGAGGTGCGCATCCTGCGGGATACGGGAGCTTTGGGGCAGTTCGCCGAGACCACCGGTCGCCGTCTGACGGCGTGGGCACACGCCATACCCAGCCATCTCGCGGGATGGGCCAAAGCTGCCAGCATGCAACTTGCAAATTTTTTCCAGGGGGTTTGAAATAATGGTGTCAATTTATCCGCTCATTCTGTGTGGAGGCATGGGGTCACGCCTGTGGCCGATGTCACGCATTGACCAACCAAAGCAGTTTCAACCGACCGATGGTCCAGACAGCCTGACCTATTTTCAGACAACCGTGCAACGGCATCGCGGCGCGTTGTTCCACGATCCGATCATCGTGACGAACGCCGCGCAGGCCGAACTGGTCACGCAGCAACTGAGCGAGATCCAGGTTTCGGGCCGCATCATCGGTGAACCTGTCGGACGGAACACCGGTCCGGCGGTCCTAGCCGCGGCACTGTCGATCCTGCAGGATGATCCCGACGCAGTCCTTCTTGTTCTGCCGTCTGACCACATCATTGTCGGCGATCTGAACACGACTGTCGGCACCATGCGCGCTGCTGCTGCCAAAGGCCAGATCATCGTCTTTGGCATCGCACCCCTCTATGCCGAGACGGGTTATGGCTACATTATCGACGGCGGCGCAGTCGCGGGTCATGACGGTTTGCATTCCGTCGCACGCTTTATCGAGAAGCCGCCGGTCGATGTCGCGGAGGATCTGATCCACCAAGGCACCGCCTATTGGGCGTCAGGCATCAGCATGTTTCGCGCCGATGTGATCAGTGCGGAATTCCAACGTCTCGATCCGCAGACCCACGCAGCCGTAAGCGGATCGGTGACAGCTGCGAAAAAGACGCGCACGGGCATCACCCTGAACGAGCCGGAATTCCGCCAAGCCCGGGATGAACCGACGGAACGCGCGATCTTTGAAAAGACCCCGGCGATCGCGCTCGCGATGCTCGACGTGAAGTGGGATGACGTCGGGGCGTGGTCCTCGGTCTATGACGTCAACACCAAGTGCACAGACGGCAATGTCACCAACGGCGACGTGATGACGCTGGACACCACCAATTCGCTGATCCGCAGCGATGGACGGCTCGTCGTGGTAATCGGAATGGACGATCTGATCCTCGTCGATACCACGGACGCGCTTCTCGTGACGAACCGCAAACATGCCCAACATGTCAAAACGGTCGTGGAAAAACTCAAGTCCGGCAGCCGAGCCGAAGTCGTCAGCCATCCATTCCGCAAGCAGGTCTGGGGCGTGATCGAGGCGCTCGCGACAGAACCGGGATATCGGCTCGACATGATCCTGCTGCGCCCCGGCTCGACGATGGAGATCAATGGGCACGGGCTTGGGTCAAGCTTCCTGTCTGTCGTGTCCGGGCAGGGAAGCTATACCGATGAACGAACAGAGGAACCTCGGGACCTTGCGCTTGGCAGCATGCTGACCATCGACCGTGACACCGAGGTCAGCCTGACGAACACGGCCAAGGGTGACATGCGGGCCTTCCTGCTCTCGACCACGACCGAAACCATGCAGGATTCCTTCGAGACCGAAGAGGCCGCACCGCTGCGGCGCGCGCTTGCCCATGGATAAGTCGATCCCGATCCTGAGCCTTTCCATACTGACGCTGTTGCCCATCGGCGCGGGCGCTCAACAGTTCGACTACCTGGCCCATCAGAGGATGGAAAACGCGGTCGCGCGACTGTCCGACCCGCAGACCGCGGATGACCTGGCGGTAGACGCAGATGCGATCATGGCAACGCTCGGACTGGCATGGAGCGCAGCAATTCCGGCCGACAGCCCCGACAGGAGCTTTGAACCCGAAGCGGGCGCGGTGATCGAGTTGGTGGATATCCGCCTGCTGCTGACGCAGATCGCGATTCAGGCGGGTGCGCGCGACCATCACGCGCTTTTACGAGCACAAGGCGAGCGCGAACGCAACGTTATCCTGCTTCGTGGAGGCGCTGTCGCGCTGCCTGAGCTTTTCCGCCTGTCACGGGACACCCCGGCGCAGGATTTCGTCATCGAAACACCTGAAGGAATTCGCCTCACGCGTCCGCTGGCCATCTGGTCGGATGCCGGGCTGTCGCTTGATGCCAAAGATCATCTGGTTCTGGATCAGGCAAGCGGCAGCTTTGTCGCCAATCTAGGCCGGCTTGACGTGCAAGGTGGCACGATCTCCGGCAACACTGGAGAAAACATTGGCGAACCGGGATTCCGGCCGTTCGTACTGACCGCTGGTCGGGGTGGGTTCACGGCGAAAAAGGCCCGGTTCCGCCATCTTGGCTTTGGCAAATCGCCGGTCTTCGGCGGCATCACCGTGGTGAACAATGGTCTTGTGGTGCCAGAGGTTTCCTCGATCATCGCAGACAGCTCAGTGGATGACGTGGCGACCTTGGCGCTGATCGGCACGACCGATGCTGCGGTGTTCGGCAACCGCATATCCAACTCGACCGCCGCGGCCATCCTGATCTCCAACGCGCAAGGAAGCTTCGTTTCCGACAACCACCTGATCGCACTGACCGGGCCACAGGCCATCCGGATCACCGCAGGATCATCGGATGTACGGGTCCGCAGCAACCTGCTGTCCGGCGCCTCCCGCATGGGCATCTTGGTCGACCCCGACAGTTACGACGTCACCATCTCCGGCAACCTTGTCACCGGCAGTGAGTTCACCGGCGTCAGTGTGGACGGGGCGCGCTGCATCCTGCTCACTGACAACCTCGTGGCAGGAAACAGCGGCGCCGGGATCAGCCTGAAGGCCTCCGACGAGATCATCGCCGCAAACAATGCCATCCTGTTCAACCACGGGTCAGGCGTCCTGGTACGCGACCAGGTGACCAACGCTCTGGTCCAACTGAGCGGCAATGTCCTGATGGCCAACCGTGACGGCTTGCGCGGCGCAACGCCGGGCAATGTCTTGCTGCAAGGAAACGATCTCGAGCGGCAAATGCCGCGCGTCTTTGCAGGTGATCTTGCTGCACTGAACGTGAACTGGCTGCGAAACCGCCGCCACGCGACTCCCGTATCGGTCCAATCCCCAACACGCGCAGGCTGCGCTCCGCAAGGAAACGGCTGATGGTATTTTCCTCCGAAACCTTCCTGTTTATGTTCCTGCCGCTGTTCCTCGCGCTGTATTACCTGACGCCTGCGCGGTTCCGGTCAGTCACGATCCTGATCGGGTCCTATGCCTTTTACGGTTGGTGGCGGATCGACTTTCTGGGCCTGCTGTTCCTGACGACGCTCTGGACCTATTTCTTTGGTCGCCGCATCGGGGCCGCCACCAACCGGCGCGCCGCGAGAACCTATCTGATCCTCGGGCTTGCCGGGTGTCTGGCCGTGCTGGGAGTGTTCAAGTACCTGAACTTCTTCATCGACAGCCTTGCTACGCTCTGGGGTACCGATGCTGACGGGCTGGGCGTACATTGGCGGCTGATCCTGCCGATCGGCGTGTCGTTCTACGTCTTTCAGGCGGTCAGCTATCTGGTTGATGTCTATCGCAAGGACGCGGTCGCAACGGCCCGGTTTTTCGACTTTGCCGCCTTTATCGCCCTGTTCCCGCAACTGATCGCGGGGCCGATCCTGCGATTCAAGGATCTGACCGGACAGTTTGCCGATCGGACCCATTCGCTCGACCTGTTCCTTGCCGGTCTGACGGTGTTCGCCCTCGGTCTTGCAAAAAAGGTGCTTCTGGCCGACACGGTCGCGCCCCTTGCCAACCTGGCGTTCGACACGCCGGACCCGACGTTGCTGCTGGCCTGGGTCGGGGCCGTTGCCTACATGATCCAGCTCTATTTCGATTTTTCGGGCTACAGCGACATGGCCATCGGTCTTGGCCTGATGATGGGATTCCACTTCATCCGCAATTTCGACACGCCCTATATCAGCGCGTCGATCACCGAATTCTGGCGGCGCTGGCACGTCAGCCTGTCCGTCTGGCTGCGCGACTACCTGTACATCCCGCTGGGCGGCAACCGGCGCGGCACGGCGCGGACCTATGTGAACCTGATGCTGGTCATGTGTCTCGGTGGGCTCTGGCACGGGGCCAACTGGACCTTTGTTCTCTGGGGTTTTTGGCACGGCAGTTGGCTGGCGCTGGAGCGTGCCACCGGGCGGGACAAGGGCACGCACCTCTTGGCAGTCGGATCAACCCTGATGATCGTGCTGCTGGGCTGGGTCATGTTCCGTGCCGCGTCCGTCCCGGACGCATTCGGCGTCTATGCCGGGATGATTGGACTGAACGGGGTTACAACCGCGCCCGACGTGGCGCTGGCGATCACCAACGAAGCCTTGTTCTTCCTGATGCTGGGAATCGCCGTCGCTGCCGCAGAGCCGCGCCTGAACCGGGCAGCCGCAACCACGCTGCGACCGATGCCGAACGGCAGTCTGACAGCGCTCAACACCATGGTGCCGTCGATGCTGATGCTCGGCCTGGGCACCTTCACGGTCATGAAACTCGCGGAACAGAGCTTTTCTCCGTTCCTGTACTTCCAGTTCTAGGAGGCTTGATGCCCAAATTCCTGCACGCCGCCCGCATGGCCCTGCCGACCCTGTTCTTCGGCTATGCGCTTTTGGCCAATCTGTCTCTGGCGACGGGGCAAAACCCGGCTGTGGATTTACCTGAGGGCGAGTTGCTGTCCGGCGGACTGACCCGCGACCTCGACAGCCTCTACAAGTCGGACCTGCCTCATAGAGACCTGTCTTTCAACCTGATCGGAGCCGCGCGCTATACGGTGCTGGGCGAGGCGCGGCAGGGCGCGATCGTGGGGCAAGGCGGCTGGCTCTTCACCGCCGAAGAACTGCGTCCACAGCCCTCTGAGCCGCAACTGGACGGGGTCGTCAGTACCGTGCGGGACATTGCGACGCAGTTGCGGGCGCAGGGCACAGATCTGGTGGTCGTACCCCTTCCAGCCAAGATCGACATTTACCGCGACAAAAGCCCTGATCGCGTGTTCGGACAGGCGCTTGAGACATTGTATGCCCGGTTTAGCGACCAACTTGCCGTGCAAAGCGTTGGGGTGGTGGATGCCCGCGACGCGCTCACCAATCCGGCAGCGCCGGTGTTCTTTGCCACCGATACCCACTGGACGCCGCATGGCGCCAAGCTGGTGGCGACGGCGGTCGCGGCCTCCGGCACAATCGACCGCGGCGCACTGGAGTATGACCTCGTTCGACGGGATGCCAAGGCGCTGACCGGCGATCTAATCAGATTTGTCACCAGCAATGATTTTGCCCCCCGTATCGGACTGCCTCCGGAAACCATCGTTCAGCGGGTTCAGACGCCGGTCGATGCTGGCTCCGACATCTTCGGAGATGCGGATCACGACATCGTTCTGGTCGGAACAAGCTATAGCGCCAATGACGACTGGGGCTTTGCCGATGCGCTGATGCGGACCCTCGGCCGCGATGTCGTCAACGTGGCGCAGCAGGGTCTGGGGCCATTGCAGCCGATGCGTGATTATCTGGAAGGGCCCGACTTCCGCAATACGCCCCCTGCCGTCGTGATCTGGGAAATTCCGATCCGCTACCTGACAGATGAAACACTCTGGCCGGCAGCTTCCGAGCCCGCGTCAGAGCTTGTGGCACTCTCAACAAAGGAGCCTGCTGATGGGTAATGCCGTCCTTCCTGCGATCCTCGCCATAAGCATGGCCACCGGGCTATCGGCGCAGCCGGTCCCGCTCAATCCGGAAGGGCCGGAAACCATGTCGCAAACAGATGTGGTCGTCGTCGATTTTGTCTTCGAAAACAGGGTCCGAAAGACCAACAATCTCCCCACGGCCGCGCTCAGGTCTGCCCGGCGCCAGATGCTGGGCGGCGGATACATCAGTCTGGACAAGCTGCGCGCCCTCGCGGATGCGGGTGACGGTCTGGCGGCCTTTCGCTATGCCAAGGCGCTGCAGGAACGGGACACACCCGATCCGACCGGGGCAATCGCGCATTACTACGCGATAGCCGCCTATACCGGACGGGACTTTGCAGTCCGTCCACTGGTACGCCTGCTGAAATCTGACGGCACAGGATACAGCGCCTCCCGTCTGAGACATGCTCTCAATGCCATGAAGGTGCAGGCGCTCAGCGGCAATACGGATGCCGCGGTGCTTTTGGGACAGATGTATGCCGATGGTGTGCCGTTCGGTCAGGATCTGGCGTTGGCGCAAACCTATCTCACCGAGAGCCCGGACGGGCCCAAGCCTCGTGCGATCCTGCAACTGGCCGTTGCCATGATGTCTGATCCCGACGATGCGTCCGATGGACATCCGGGAGCCCGCTCTGCCCTGATGCTGGCCGCATCGACCGACGATCTGTCGGTGCGCGTCACCGCGGAAAACCTGCTGCGCCTGCTTGACACGACGTCCATTTTCCAAACCGAGGTGACACAATGACCCCGCGCTTCCTCTGTCCTGTCGCCGTCCTTGTGGCGCTGTCCGCCAGCCCGACACTGGCTGCAACAACTGAATACCAGTGTCGCAATCTGGATGCCGCTGCCGCCTTGGCGTCAATCGAAGGTCATGACGGGGTGTTCTATCGCATTCTGGCCGATCTGCGCATGCGCCATCCGATGGAAGACGCAGTGGTGGAACAGATGGGTGTCCTGTCCGACACCCTTGCGGCCGAAGGCACGACGCTGATCTATGTGACAGTCCCGACCAAGAGCCAGGCAATGCCGCAATTCTTGCCGCCCTCTGCCGCCGACTACACCTTTGACAGCACGACGGCGACGCTGGTCTACGAGGACATCATCACGCGCCTGACGGCCCAAGGGGTTTTGGCACCCGACATTCTTGCCGCGCTGTCTGACCCAGAGCCCGGCAGTTTGCCGTTTTTCAAGGCCGATTTCCACTGGACCCCGGAAGGTGCCCGCCTCGCGGCCAAGGCAACGGGCGCGATGATGATGGCCCAGCCATTCTATGACGATCTGATCGTCTCCGAATATCGCACGACCGAGCTTGCCCAGACATCGGCCTTTTCGACGATGCGGCGGGCCCTGCAGGCATATTGCATCAATGAACTGCCTCGGGTCGAAGCCGTCGCCTACAAGACCGAAATGGTCGCCGGACAGGACGAAAAAGTGTCCGACATCTTTGCCGACGGCGATGATCCGGAGCAGGTGGTGCTGGTGGGCACGTCCTTTTCGGACGCACCGCTAAGCAATTTTGCAGGTTTTCTGTCGGAATATTCCAGTCTTGATGTCGTCAATTATGCCATCACCGGTGGCAACCAGTTCGGAGCGATGACATCGTACCTCACATCGCGCGATTTTGCCGACAATCCACCGCGCTTCCTGATCTGGGAAAACCCGATTTACAGCAATCTGGCCCAGTATGGCCCCGATCCGATGCAAGAGCTTGTCGCGGCGGCCGGTCAGACCTGTACTGTGCCGCTGAACGCCTCGCAGACCAGCAGCAACAGCATTGAGGCCGACCTGACCGGCGTTCAGATTGGGCAAAACGACGTGTTCCTTGCCGATCTTGGGGCCGAGGGTCCGCGAAGCGCGGCGTTCACGCTCTCCATGGCCTCCGGCATCACTCGCAGCGCGCTGATGCGGCGCAGCGACAGGATGCTGGCTTCGGGGCGATTCTTCAAACCATTGGGCAGCATCTGGCACCCCGATCCGGTCACCCTGACCGTGACCTTCGACAGACCCGTCAGCGATGCCTCAACCCTCACCCTTTGTCTCTCTCCCTGAAAGGAAGAAATGTCATGAAATGTCACGCCCGCTCCATCGTCCTTGCTCTGGCGGTGTGCGCTGCGCCCGCAGCTGCGCAGGACAACCAGCTTTACGAAGAACCCGCCGATCCGAATGCGTCCTTTGTCCGCGTTGTGGCACCGGGGGAAACCGTTGCAGTTGTGGGAAATGAAACCTTCGAAAACGTGGTTGGAGGTGTCACGCCCTACGTGATGACGACCAAGGGGACGATTTCCGTCGCGTTGGGCAACATGGTAGGCGACGGAGAGATCCCGCCAACCTCGTTCTTCACGTTCGTCGAAGGAAACGATGGAACCCTGCACCTTTTGCGGGACAACATCGAGAACAGTCCGGCCAAGGCGGATCTGGTGTTCTACAACCTGTCCGACCTGTCATCGGTGGATTTGTTCGTGCCCCGCGTGGGGGCGATGGCTCTGGACAATGTTGCGCAGCACACCTCGCGTCAGGTGGCGCTCAAGGCACCACTGACTCTCGATTTCGAGGTGCGCGAGGGTGACGCGGTTCTCGCGACCCTGCCGGCGGTCAGGATGCGCCGCCGCGCCGGTGTCACCGTCGTCTTCAGTGGCGTGTCCGGTGATTACACCGCCTTCAGCACCGAGAACCTGTATTTCAACTGACCCGCGAAAGGCCCGTTCCATGACCAATACCCGACCCGGCGTCACAGCTGTCACAGCCCTTGCCTTGCTTCTCGCAGGCTCTGCCGGACTGCGTGCGCAATCCGTCACGCTCGACTTTGCGCCCCCTGACATGGTCGTCACGCCAATCTGCGTTGCACGGGTGCCGGATTCCGAACTGCTTGCCGAATGGGGGGCATGGGACGGCAAGGCCTTGCCTGACCGTGACATCGGGTTGATCAACCGCGATCTGCGCCGCCTTGCCGAAATCGACCCGGTGGCGTGGGACCCGACGATCCAGAGGATCATAGAACTGCTGCCTGACTTCTCGCCCAGTTTCACCGAAGACAACGTGCTTCTGGCTCAGATCAACCAGATGATCGAACTTGGGCAACTCCAGGAACTGAGAGCAACCGGGCTGGTTCAGCAACTCCTGGACCGGGGTGAGGAAAATTCACCTCGCATGTTGAGTGCTCTTTCCGAATTCTTGACCGAAGGGATCGGGATCGACCGTGACCGGGCTCTCGGTACCGAGTTGCTCATGTCGGCAGGGTATGGTGGCAACGCGAATGCCCTGCTCACGCTGTCGCATCTCGCCGTAGCCGGAAACGCGCCAGACGGGTGGGATGTTCATCCAGAACTGGCTGTCACGATGGCTTTCGGCTCTCTTGTTGGCCAGATCGACCCGCTGATCTGCGACCGGATTGCACGCATTGCGCGCGAGTTTTCCAACGGAGGGGTGGTCAGTGTCGATCACGACATGGCCGTCCGGTGGTATCGGTTCGCCGCCGATCTGGGCGATCCAATCTCGGCATGGCGGGTGGCGGAATACGAACTGCAATCCGAACTTGTGACCAAGGACAACGACCTTCTTCTGACCTACCTGAAAAAGGCATCCGACGGGCAACTGCCCTATGCACAAGTGGCGCTGGGTCGCGTTTATGAAGCAGGCGCATTGCTTGGCGTCGATCTGGAGCGTGCCCAGAACCTGTACGAGGCTGCAGCTGATGCGGGTGACAGGGCCGGCCTGATCCGGCTTTCAGGCTTCCTCGAGGCGCAACTGCCCCGGCGACCCACACTGAAATCCACGTTCATGGACACGCTGGTTCGGCTGGAAAATCTTGAAAACCCGCCGCCTTGGGTCTTTGCAAAACGGGCCGCGCTCATTCTGGATGAGCAAGGTCGATGGAGCGGCCAAACTGAGGCACGTCCGCTTCTGGAACGCGGCGCCGCCATGGGCGATCCGGCAGCAACTTTCATGCTCGCACGGTTGGACATGGCTGACGCACGCACCGAAGGGGAATTTTACGAGGTCATCGATATCCTGATCCAAGCGGTCATCGCCGAAGGCGATGCAGCACCAACCGCCAATTTGCAGGCCGCCTTTGTCTGCAAGGCTCCAGATGCTCCTTTGCTGGATCAGGCTTCCTATTGGGCCAAGGCAGAAGCGGCGATCGGATCGTTGTCTTTCGAATTCACCGATGTGGCCCTGAAAGAAATGGCCGAGAACCCTGATCCGCTTGAAATGGCCGCCTTGCAGACACAAGCGCTCTATGGGCGGGCGACGCCGTTGGCAAACCTTCTGGCGGTGTTGGAACGTGACGGCTCACCGGCTTCGGAGATCGCGTTCTGGACAGCACTTGCCGAGCAGTCCCCTCCCGTGGCCACCGCACGCGCAGAGCTTGCCCTGGCCGATGCGGCAACTCCGGCTGCCCGCGAGGCCGCGCTTGACCAGTTCCGGGCCGCCTTCGCTGCAGGCGATAAAGGCGCTGCGCTGAAATTGTCCAAGGCGCTGCTGACGGACCCTGTCGAAGCAGCGATGACCGAAGCAGCGACGCTTCTTGTCACGCTTGCCCGGCAAGGCAACGGCGAGGCGATGGCACTTTTGCCGGATGCCGATCCGGCGACCTATCCAAACCCCCGCGCGGTGTTCGAGGCCTTCTCTGGTCAGATCGACACGCGCGGCGATTTCATGGCGCTGATGCTGGCCATGCCTTTCCTGCCCGATGCCACCACCCGCGACGTCTATCACAAACGGGCCATCGCTGTGATGAGTTGCACCTTTTCCGAAGCCTTGGCCTTTGCCCATGTCATGCGAAAAGCGGACGACAGGGACGCGGCACGAGGTTGGTTGGCGATTGCCGAACATCTGGCCGCCGATGTCGGCTGGCAGATCGTCAAGCTGGGCGACGGCTACCGTACGCTTTCGGATGACGACAGCGATGCTCAGGCTCTGGCGCTCTACGAAAAAGCCTTTGAGCTTGGAGACCGGACCTCTGTGTATCGCCTGCTGCGCGTCCATGGCGACCCCAAGCAGCCTGCATATGATCAGGACCGGATCGTGTCGCTGTACGGCGATCTCGTGTCGCGCAGCACGGCCAACGAGATCCCCGCGGTGCTCAGCCAGATCGCCGGCAAGGACGCGCCCCTGCGCCGCGCCATAGAAGCGCGGCTGGATATCGATCAGCTTTATGCCGATGCAGCGGCAGCCGGCAATCCTGCCGCCATGCGCGAACATGCCCGACGGTTGCGCGGCAGCGCTGTCAGCCGCGCGGAAATCGAAACGTCGACAGATTGGTTGGTCAAGGCCTCGAACAACGGCGACGTGCCTGCAATGGTCATGCTTGCGCAGTCTTACGCGATGGGCGTGGGCGTTCCTGCGTCCAATGAAAGAGCGCGGGACTGGCTCATCAAGGCAGCCGAGGCCGGCGATCCGGCGGCCATTGACATGGTCAAACTCTTCACCTTCGACACTGGAACAAATTGATGAAACATCTCTCAATGACACTCTGCGCATGCACGCTTGCAGCCGCATCCACCGCCCGGGCACAGGATACCGCAACAGACCTGTTTGCCTGTGTCGCCCCGCCAGAACCCGTGGTCGCCCTCGATCACGGCAGCCGCTATGTCGACGCCGACAAGAGCCGGTCAGAATTCGATCAAACCTCGAACGCCGATGTGAACGCGCAACTGGAACCGGTCGACACCTTCATCAGCGATCTGGTCGGTGTGTCAAACCGCGCAATCTCAACCCCGGCCGATCGGCCGGTCGCCGCGGAATGTGTGGTGTCGGCTCTGGCCGTCTGGGCCCGCGCCGACGCGCTCAGCGATCTTGCCACGATGAATGCCAACCTCTCTGCCCCGGCCCGGATCGGAGGCCTCGCCTTTGCCTATGCGCAGGTCAGACCGTACCTGCCCGAGTCCGAGGAAACCGCATTGGTCGAACGCTGGCTGTCCGACCGGGCACGCCAGACCATGACGTATTTCGACGAAGACGCGCCGACGATGGCCAGCCAGAACAACTTGCGCGCGTGGGCTGGCCTTGCCGTCGCCCGTATCGGGATCACGGTTGACGATGCAACCATGACGGATTGGGCCGGTGATACGGTCCAGCTGGTCGCCTGCCAGGCAAACCCCGACGGCAGCCTGCCATTCGAAATGACCCGAAAGGAAAGAGCGCTGCACTATCAGATCCATGCCGTCACGCCCCTCGTGGTGGCTGCGGCATTGCTCGAAGATCGCGATCACGACCTGTTCCGCGCTTGCGACATGGCGATTCACCGAACGGTTTATTTCGTCGTCAACGCGTTCAATGATCCGACCCTCGTGGAAGACATCAGCGGGTCCGTGCAGACCTATTTCAACGGCGACGATGAACTGCGCAGCTTTGAACTCGCTTGGGCAGAGGCCTATCTTTCGCTGTTCTACGCGCCGCAAATAAGGAGTTTTGTCGACGAATACGGAACGCTTGGAAATTCCAAGCTCGGCGGGCAACAGTCCTTGCTCTGGGGCATCTGACTGCGCATCGCAGGCCTGATGGATGGAACATTGCCTCTCTCAGGGCCAGTTTTCCGCCGATCTGATTTTGCTCTATTTCACAGCTGGGTGGACGTCGCCGTTCACCACGTTCATGGAAGACGGCAAGACAGGCACCGCCCTTATGCTGAGGCATCCCGCCATGTCGTCATCCTGAATACTCTTGCATGAAGGCGGGCTTACACGCGTACGATTGTTTCATTTCGGGGCACGGTCGGATTTTACCAGCCAAAACCAGCTTTTTTGGTTCGATGACGTCCAACGCTTCGAAGTCGTGTGCCGATCCGCCCTGGTCGGCATCGTGGTTTTCCCCAAGATCTGGATCGGCGTGATTTTCCCTCGCGAGTTTAGGTTCATTCAGGATTTTCGTCATCCGTTTGTGGGTCGCGCGGCTCTTGTCCAGGTTGCTTTTGCGATCGTTTGGGGCCGGCATCGTCGGGATCGACCGGAAACTTTTCGGCCGGATCGAACTTTCGATGGAGCCTTTCGATCCTGGCGTTTTTTTGCTCTTGCGCGTCCGTTGGTCCATTTTTCGAATTCATAGCATGCTCCTCCCTTCAGGAAGCGCACCGAAATACGGACACTTTCCTGGTCCCAATGCTGATTGGTGCCAACGCGTGGGTTTCAATGAACGCACAGGCCGTCTCGCAGCGCTGCATTTAGGTCTCTTTGGCAACGACCCACAGTCAGGTTCGATCAGGTCGGAGGGAGGCGGCGGCGGCACTTGCCGGCACATCCGTCGGGGTGGGACGCATGGTGTCCGAGCGCTGGATCGTCGCGGCGGGGGCATCCTTGTCTCGGCTCTTGTGTGCCGTGGACGTCGAATCGGTGCCGGGTTTGTTGCCTGTATCGAGTTGCTGCCACAGGGTTCCTGACATTTGACTGTCCGCGGTCGGGGACACATCGTTTTCCGCCTGTTTGACCCTTTCTTTCTCGACGGCCGCCTCACGACCCTCCGTCGCCTTCAGTTCGACGAACCGCCGCGTGATCGCCTCGAGGTTGTCTTCGAACCACGCTGCCATCGCCTCCTCTTCCTGCAAGGTCTCTTCCAGTCGATGACGAAGATCGGGCTTGCCCGCCTCGTCGGCCAGCACGAGCAAGACGCGGTACGTCGCGATTTCCAGATGTTCCTGCATGAGATCGGCCGTCACGGCCTTCAGCTCGGCCTGATCGCCAAAGCTCTGAACTGAGGATTGCCCCAGCCCCATCGCACTCATCATAGCGTCCTTGACCATCGACGCAGAGTCGCTGCACGCTTCCAGCCCGGCCTCGAGCCGTCGTGCCTGATCTCTGGTCGACACGATGTGTTCTGTGACCCGCGCGTGAAGGTCAGGGTAGTCCTGGAAGAGGTCCAGATGCGCCTCGAGAACCTGGATCTGCTGTTTTTCAAGCGCGTGGGTGTCGCGCATGCTGGCGACCAGCGCCTTGTGCGCAGTCGCTTCGCGGGTCATCGGTGCTGGCGTGGTGTCACTGGGCATTGAAACGTCTCCTTTGTTACACCCTTTGTGAACGCGCAGAACGATCGGGCGTTCCGGGTCTCCTTTGCGCGCTAGATCGCGCATTTTGCGGGGAAACCGCGCCGGGCGAGATGTTCGACGTCGCCCAAGGCCCGCGGCAACTTTATACCGACCGGAACACCGGAAAAGCGGAGGAACTCCCGCGATCGGCAGGCGTTACATGACAACTGATACAACTCCGGTCGGGGTCGCAGCGCTTTGGCGACACCGGTGGCACATGACAGGCACCGATTGCCACGCAAGATTTCACAATCGACGAGGCCGCGCACAGGAGGCAGGCCATGGGTTTCGTGAAGAAGGCGCCCTACCGGGAGGAGCGCGCGTCCGGACCCCTCATCGAGGATTTACCATGGGGCGAACCGAACGGCAGAACAGGTGGGAAAAAACATTAATGACGCAAGCTGTCATCGTCTGCCAATTCGGTCAGGTTCAATGAGCGCTTTCTACAAGCGGGTCAAGCGCGGTATCTTGCTCGTCGCTGTGTGCCTTGCCGCCTTATTTGCGATCAGCATCCAAGTCTCGGCACAGGATGAACCGGCGCTCTGGTACGAGGTGGAGGCGATCAACCCTGGCCTCGACACGCCGCCAAGCGAAATCGACCGGAGTTCGCCACGCGCGACACTCAGAAGCTTTGTCAATCTTGCCGAAGCGGGCGATCATTGCACCGCCGCGCATGTCCTGAATCTTTCGCAACTGCCGCAAGACGAACAGAGGGCGCGTGGATCGGAACTCGCGGCCAGACTGGCGTCGGTCATCGACCGCAAACTACGGATCGACTGGGCGGGCCTTCCTGCCGAACAGGATGCCCGGACCACGGTAAGCGTGAACGACGAGGAGGGCTCGGTGCGTCAGCGGGACTACCTCCTCGAAGAGTTCGACGTGGACGGTCAGATCTATGCCATTCGTCTCACCCGCTACGCCGAGGAAACAGCGGTCGACGAAGCTGCCGACCCTGTCTGGCTCTTCTCGCGTGACACGGTCGACAATATCGATGTCCTTTACGACGCATTCGGTCCACGCGCCTTCGAGGCCCATATCCCGGACGGGATGAAGGTCAGGGTGGGCTGGTTACAGCTTTGGGAATGGATCGCCTTGCCCTTGGTGATTGGGGTTCTGGTCCTTGTTGGCAAGCTGACGTCAAGATTGGTCCGGCTGGGCAGGTATATCTCCGACAATCGCGTGGCGCGTCGCACATTCGATCGCGCGGCGCTGCCCCTGTCGCTCGTGGCTGCTGCGGGCGCGGCGCACGCGCTTCTGGGAATCATCGTGTCGCTGTCGGGGCCTGCCAACGCCATCATCACACCTGCGCTGGTGATGCTGGCCGTTGGCGGTCTCAGTCTTGCCGCCCTGCGCGCCGTTGACGCCCTGCTGGACCATGTGACCCGTCGGCATCTGGGTGACACCTACGACACACCGACCTCGTCCGAACGCGAGTTCTACACGTCGATGTATGCTCTGCGACGGATCATCCTGGTGGTCACGGTCGGCTTCGCGATCGTTTTCGTGCTGATGCAGTTCGACATCTTCGCCGACATGGGCCTGACCTTGCTTGCCTCCGCCGGTGTCCTGACGGTGATCCTCGGCATCGCGGGGCAGGTCACGCTTGGCAACATGGTAGCGTCCCTGCAGATCGCGATTGCGAAGCCTGTGCGCATCGGCGACAACATTCACTACGAAGGTGGCTGGTGCATCGTCGAAGCGATCTACTTCACCTTCATCCAGCTGCGCACATGGGATGACAGGCGGCTTATCGTGCCTGTCAAGTATTTCCTCTCCTATCCCTTCAAGAACTGGTCGGTCATCGATGAACGCATGCTCATCACCGTCCGGCTTGTCCTCGATCCGATGGCCGAGGTGACGGTCCTGCGCGACAAATTCAGTGCCGCCGCCAAGGCCGATCCCGATGTTGTCGAGCATGACAAGCTGTGTACCGCAATAACCGACCATTCGGCGCAGGGGATGACTGTCGAATTCTACGCAATGGCGCCGGACCCCTGGACAGCCTGGTTGGTCGAGATGCGACTGCGCGAGGAACTGGTGAATTTCGTGCGTATCGAACACCCCGGCTGGTGGTGGCGCGATCGGGTCACGATAGAAGCACAAGCACCCGGCAGCAGGTGAAGGGCGGAAATCGCCAGGCATCCCACATGGACTCCCGGCGACATCGCCAAGGATTGCCGGGTATTCGATCGCGGTGACACTGTCATCGGCAGCCGTCGTCTCATCATCTTCGGTACCGGCATCTTCAACAGTGGTCGTTTCGGCGTCTTCCATGTGCCGGCGGCCTGTCGCGTGGTGGTCGGATTGCTTTGCCAGAAGGCGCCATGACCAGTTCAGATGGTCGCGTCGCGGTGATCCACCCAGCGGAGGCGTCATCACTCTGTTGAAGGCAGTTGTTCAACCGGTCATCATCCGTGGCAGGATCAGGACAACACCCACTGCGACGACGCCGCTGATCGCGGTGAAATCCTGCCAGGCCGTTGTCAGGCGCAGATCGTGGTTGCGGCGCGGGCCGATAAAGCCGGCGCGCAGGCGGGTTGCGTTGCTCAACACGAACAGAGCCGCCACCCCAAGATGCAAACAGACATAGGCCAGAAGCGCAAAGCTGGCCGCCGCATAGCCATGGCTTTGCGGATCGGGTAAAGCGCCCGAGATCAGTGCAACCACAGCGGCAAGGGCTGTCAGCAAGGCCACGGCCTGCACACCTAGCCACGGCATCACCGCGCCCTGCCTGCGGAGCGCGACAGTTGCTGCGCGAGCCGCGATGGGTCCTGCGAACAGGCAGGTCACCACGACAAGCGGCAAGGTCAAACCGGCCTCGATCACCTCGACCGGGGGCCAGTTGGGGGCTACCAGCCAAAGATACACGACGCCAAAGATGAGCGAGATGAAAAACGCACCATCCGCGATCAGGGTCACGCCCATCGCCAGCACGGCAGGCGATGTCGCGGCCTCTGGATGCGGCGGAACGGACAGGCCAAGACCGATGGGCAACGGTCCGTGATCCCTTGGCTGGCCTGCCGATCGGGCACCCCAGACAAACAGGCAGGCCACCACGATGCTGGCGAAGACAGCGAGGGCGTAGTTCTTGAACAGCATCGACAGCACCACGAGTCCGGTGGTCAGTGCCAAAACCAGTGGCAGATATGTCGGGCGGGGCAGGATCACGATCTGATCGGGTTCTCCGGTCGTGATGTTCACGCCCAATGTCTCTTGCCAGCCATTGCGTGCAAAGCCGAGATAGCCCTCGCCAGCCGCCAGTGTCCTGCCGATTTCGCCGGGTGACAACCTGTCGGCCCGTTCGGAGATCCGCGGCAAGGAGGCAAACCCATAGGCCGCCGGTGGCGTTGGCGTGGCCCATTCAAGCGTTCCGGCCCGCCACGGATCACGCCGGAACCGCGGCCCGAAGCGGGCCTGTAGCAGGACATCAATGGCAATCAGCGCAAACCCCATCGCCAGCACAAAGCTGCCGACCGATGACAGCAGGTTGAGCGCGGTCCAACCTTCATGGCCAAGGTAGGTATAGACCCGCCGAGGCATACCTAGAAGGCCGGTCAGATGCATCGTCAGAAAGGTCAGGTTGAAGCCCGCGAAGATCAGCCAGAAGGCAGGAACCGACAGCCGGTGCACCGACAGACGCCCGGTGACATGGGGCATCCAGTAATAGAGCGCCGCAAGGATCGGAAAGACGAATCCACCGACCAGAACATAGTGGAAATGCGCGATCACGAAGTAGCTGTCATGGGCCTGCCAGTTGAACGGGACCATCGCCAGCATCACCCCCGTCAGTCCGCCGCAGACAAAGATGACGATGAATCCGAAGATGTAGAGCATCGGCACGTCCCAGCGGGGGCGTCCATGGGCCAGCGTCGCCAGCCATGCGAACATCTGCACCGCCGTTGGCACCGCCACGATGGCCGAGCCCAGAGAAAAGAACGCCAGCGCCATATGCGGAATTCCGGTCGTGAACATGTGATGCACCCAGATGCCGAAACTGACGAATGCCATTACGATGATCGAGGCCACCACAGCGCGGTACCCGATAAGCGGGCGTTGCGCGAAGGTCGGGATCATCGTCGAAAGGGCCCCTGCGGCGGGCAGGAAGATGATGTAAACCTCCGGGTGACCGAAGAGCCAGAACAGGTGCTGCCACAAAAGCGGATCTCCGCCGCGTTCAGGGTCGAAGAACGGCAGGCCAAAGGCGCGCTCCATCTCGAGCAGGACCGAGCCGAGGATCAGAGGCGGAAACCCCAGGACCATCATCAGCGCGGTCACAAGTATGTACCATGCGAAGATCGGCATCCTCGCCAGCGTCATTCCCGGTGCGCGCAGCTTGAGGATGGAGACGGTCAGTTCCACCGCCATCGTCAAGGCCGAGATTTCGACGAAGGTGACCCCCAAAAGCCAGACATCGGCGTTGATGCCCGGCGAATACACATCCGATGACAGCGGCGTGTACATGAACCATCCGCTCTGCGGTGCAACGCCTGCGAAAAGTGCCCCGATCAGGATCATGCCGCCAAACAGAAAACACCAGTAGCCATATGCGCTCAGGCGCGGGAAGGCCAGATCGCGCGCGCCGAGCATCTTGGGCAGCATGTAGAGTGCCAGCCCCTCGAGCATCGGAATCGCGAACAAAAACATCATGATCGTACCATGCATGGTGAAGATCTGGTTGTAGATCTCGGGCCCAAGGAACGCCGATTCCGGCGTGGCAAGCTGGGCACGGATCAGCATGGCCAGCATGCCGCCGATCCCAAAGAACACCGCCGCGGTGACCATGAATCGCACACCCACCACCGAATGGTTTACCGCAGCCAGCCGCTGCCAGCCCGGACCAGTGGCCCAGATGCGGGTCAACGCCTTGTGCAGGCGGATGGGGTCGATATCGGGCCGCGGCGCAGTCATGGCTCGGGCGCGAAGACGGGCGTTGACAGGGCCGCGGCCAAACCTTCGGGGTCATGTACCTGCACGTCAAAGCGCATGTGGGTGTGATCCAGGCCGCAGAACTCGGCGCAGAGCCCCTCCATGACTCCGGGCGCGCCTCCGATCAGCCGCAAGACATTCTCGCGTCCCGGCACCGCATCCATTTTCCCCGCAAGGCGTGGCACCCAGAAGGAATGGATCACATCGCGGCTTGTGATGACGATATCCACGGCCTGTCCGCTTGGCAGGTGCAGGATATCCTCGGTCTGCGCCCCGCCGTGGTCGGGGTAGTGGAAGGTCCAGGACCACTGTCGCGCCTCGGCCTCGATCCTTGGCACCGGGTCCGATGGCGACAGACGCTCTCCGGCGATCAGGGACACCAAGACCAGCGGTGGCAAGACCAGCGCGGGCAAGACCAGCCCCCCCCAGATGATCCAGGTTCGCCCGGACATCCGCGCGGCCCGGTCCGGTCGCAGGATCACCAGCGCGAACAGTCCGGTGATCAACGCCAACAACACGCCACTGCCCACGATCATGGTCCATCCAAGCTGGGCGAGGGAACGTGCGACGGGGCCTGCGGGTTGTAAGGTGGAAAGCGGGCCGTCGCAGGCACCAAGTGTCAGTGCCACGGCCGCCAAACCTGCATAGCGCCACATTTTGTTCAGATCTGCTCCGAAAGACTTGCCATGCGCGCCGAGAAAGACCCCTCCGCAGCCACCCCCGATCACAGCGCGCAAACGCCCGTACTTGACGCCGTGGCGCTGCACGCAACCGGGTCCGCCGCAGCACTGGTCGGCCACCCGGTGCACGCCATGCTGGTGCATTTTCCCATCGCCTTTGTCGTCGGCAGCCTGGGCGCGGATGTGTGGTGGTGGTTCACCGGAGATGCGTTCTGGGTGCGCGCCGGGCTCTGGGCGTCGGGATTTGCGTTTCTGGGAGGCATCGCTGCTGCTATCGCAGGCACGGCAGAACTGCTGCTCGTCAAAGGCATCCGCATCCGGGTGGCAAGCTGGACCCATGCCACGGCGGCGATGATGCTCATTTCGATCCTCGGCACAAACTGGGGCTTTCGCCTGACCGGGGGAGAGGTCTTGCCGCACGGCCTGGCGCTTTCCGGTCTTGGCGTGCTGTTTGCAGTCTTTGCTGGCTGGCATGGGGGCAAGTTGGTGCTGGATCATGGTGTCAGCGTCATGGCTGCGCCCAAGAGATGACCGGGGCCAGAACCTCAGAGAGCCCGCCAGGATGAAACAGGTCAGGAGCCAGCGCCAGCGCGTCGATCTGTGGCTTCCACAGGACCACCAGCAGCACCCCTGCCACGGCAGCAAGCGTCGCCATGGTCAGGGACATCGCGCCTGCCTTGCCGAAGTGCCCATCGGCATCGAACACCTGCAAGACCAGAAGCCCCAGGCGGACATGCAGGGCCGCCAGAACGCCCACGATGACCAGCTTGATGCTGAACCATTCCACGAAGGTGCCACGCAGGAAGACAAGCGCCGTACCGCTGGCGATCGCCACGAATGCAGCAGGCGACAGGATCGACACGTAAAGTGCCCGCACCAGCCGGTGCAGGCGGTGAAGATCTTCGCCCGTCAGGGAACGCCGCTGGAACAGCAGGAACGGCAAGGCGACAAGACCGCCCAACCAGATCGAGATCATGGTCAGATGCAGCAGCTTCATCATCCAGATCATCGCGCGAGCTCGGTTGCAAACAGGCGGCGCATGACCATCACCAGTGCCGCGCCGAGATAAGGCAGGATCGCAGGTACCCACATGATCAACCCGGCAAGCTGCTGATCCTCGAGCGGGCTGAAACCCCAGATCTCGGTTGTGTAGAAATGCGTGGGGTAGAGTGCTTGGGGGGCAAAGGCGATCAGTGCCCCCAACATCCCCATCTGCGCAACCATTGCAAGCAAGGCGGCAATGCCCGCACCTGGATCGGAATTCCGCCGCAACACCTCGCGCCACAGGGCCAGAGCCGCACCCAGCAGGCTGACCTGCATCAGCCAATATCCTGCAATCGAACCGATGGCCCAAGTGTAGATCCCCGGCACATGCCAGAGCCACAGCACGATCACGTTGATCGCGACCAGAACGCTCAAGGGCAGCGCCCGCCGCGACGGAAACGCCAGCGCCAGCAGCGGCGCCACGCCTGCGATCAAAAGGACATGATGCACAACACGGGCCGAGAACAACGCCGCGCTGAGCGCGCAAAGGGGCGAGAGAAAGACCACCCCGAGCAGTCCCACAGCAACATAGCCGGACCGTTGGGCGTCTCCGACAGTGTGCACCCGAAGTGTCACCGCCAAGGCACACAAGGCCAGCATCACCACCGGATCGAGGTTCCAGCTTGTCCAGACCTCTGCCGGGATCGCAGGCGTCCCGCAATAGGCAGTGACAGGCGCGATCATGTCTCGGCGATCAGGGTCTCGGCCAGCCGCAGGGCCAGTGCTGCGATGGTCAGCCCGGAATTGACCGTACCGCCAGTGCAGAACACCGACGGGCCTCCGATGTAGAGATTGGGGTGGTCATGGCTGCGGCACTCGGCATCCACGACAGAGTTGGCCGGATCCGTTCCCATGATCGTCGTGCCCATGATGTGGTTGTTGCCTCCGTATTCGTCATTCACCTCAACCTCCGTGCCGCCCAGAAGTTCCGCGATGCGGGCATAGTTTTCCAGTGTCGCCGCGGCGGCGCGCGCGACATAGGGTTCGATCTGGTAGGTCAGCAGCGGCTTGGGCAGGCCCATCGCATCCACCTGATCGGGGTGCGGGCGCACGCGGTTGTGCGCCTCGGGCAGTTGTTCGAGGAAACAATTGATCCCGACCTTGCGCACGACGCGGGCGCGGATCTCGGCGTCAAGTTCGGACCCGCGCAGCCCTTGGTCGATCAGTCGTTCGGTGATGCCGTCAAGATCGGACATGTTGCCCAGATGCAGCTTGCGACCCGCCATCTCGCCCCGGAAATCGCCGTCGCGCAGGCTGACGACCGAGGTCATTTCCTGCGGCCCCCGGCCGGGAAACACCGGCTTGTCCCACAGGAAGGAGACGGAGATGCCTGGATGGTCCATCAGGTTGCGCCCGACCTGGTCTGAGCGGTTCGCAAGCCCGTTCGGCAGCGCCTCCGAGGTCGACATCAGCATCAGTTTCGGCGTCTCGATCCCGTTGGCCGCCAGCACGATGCGTCGTGCCGTCATGCGGTGTCGCGATCCGTCGGGGTGAAGGTAATGTACAGCGGTGACCATCAGGCCATCGGCATCGGTTTCCACCGCAAAGGCCACGGCATCCGGGATAAGGCGTGCGCCTGCGTGTTCGGCCTTGAGGGCGTGCACATTACCGGAGTATTGCGCCGCGATAGGACAGATCGGCATGCAGTTGTTGTTGCCGCAACATGCCGCCCGCCCGTCATAGGGGGTCGAGTTGCGCGCGACGGGTTCGGTGACCACCCGAAACTCGCCACTGCCGTTCAACCGCTCGGCGAATTCGCGGTCCATGTAGCTGAGCGGCAAGGCCGCCATCGGGTAGGCGCCAGACCGCGGAGATCCCAGGTCCTCCTCCGACGGATCGGGGCCGGAGACACCGAGCTCGACCTCTGCCTGCGCATACCATGGCTCCAGAACCTCGTAGGACAAAGGCCAGTCACGACCGACGCCATAGAGGCTGAACAGCCGGAAATCATTGGGCAAAAAGCGCCAAGTCGCCGCGGCCCAATGCCATGTCGTTCCGCCCACCGCGCGGATATACTGCACGTTGTAAGGGTCATCACCGTCCTGCACGATGTAATCGCTGCCTGCCTGACCTTGTGGCGCATGGGTCGCGGCGACATAGGGCGCCATGAAATCGCCCTTGTTGGTGGCGTTGCGGTAGGCTTCGACCAAGTGATGTCTCTCGATGCGCGGCCCGGCTTCGAGGATGGTGACCGATAGACCCGCCTGCGCAAGCCGGTGGGCGATCAGGTTGCCCGACAAACCGGACCCGACGACAAGAACATCCGTGTCATGGTCGCTCATGGCCGCGCCTCGCGAAGCGGCAGCGGGCCGACATCGGGCGGGGATGCCCAAAAGCCCATCGTGCCGCCACAAAAGCTGCGCAGCGGAAGGATGTCTGTCGTGACCCGGCCCATCAGGGTGTGTTCATACCCGGTCAGGTGCGTACGACCGTCGATCTCGATCCGCCCCAGATACCAGCCGTGCAGGATACGCCGAAGAAGGTCATCCTGATCCGCCGTCACATCGGGCGTGGCGTCGGAGGCCGTGTCGTAAAGGGCTTGCAGTGCCTGTGACTGGCCTGTGTCTGCAAGCACGGCGAAAATTCGGCCGCCCAGCGTCAGTGACAGGGCATCGTGCCCGGTGAGATGTTGCGACAGGGCCATGAAATCCTCCGGTGCGATCGGTCCCGTTCGGGATGGCAGCGCTGGCTGAGCCTGCGCGATCCGCGCCAGTGCCAGAGCCTGAAGCGCGATCATTCCACCCAGAACGATGCGGCGATTGGGCGTGTGTGTCATTGTGTTGCTCCGGGATCTGGGGGCATCGCACCCGTGACGGGTGATGCGAACCCCGATAGCGGACCGGCCCCTGCCCCGGCCACCGGCCCGCTGGCCCGGAGCCGTGCAACGGTGTCGAGGGTCACAGTGTCGTTGCGCAGGTGGGCGGCAATGGCGGCAATCTGCGCGTCGCTCAGCACCTCGGAGAACCGCGGCATGTAACCTTTCAGAGATCCCGCGTCCGGTCCGATCCCCCACAGGACCACCTGAACGAGATTGCGCGGGTCCGGACCCGCAATGGTCGTGATTTCCGACAGGTCGGGAAAATCCCTGCCACGGGATGGACCACCCTTGTGGTGACAACTTGCGCAATTGGCAGAAAAAAGCTGCGCGCCGTCCTCGAAAACCGTGCTGCCCATCGGCGGGCGGTCTGTGTCCAATGCAGCGCGGGCGAGGCCTTGACCTGCGACTTGCGTCGTCGGTGACTGGGAGGAACGCGCCATCTGGTCCGCAAGGTAATGCGCAAGTGCTGCGCGGTCCGCCTCGGGGGCCAGCGCCAGACTGTCATGCACCACGGATCCCATCGGTCCTGCGGCGACCCCTTGGCCGGACGCACGCCCCGTCTCGAAATACGCGGCTAGCGACATCTCGGTCCAGACGTTCGGTGCGGGATTGGCCGCCGTCAGCGGCGGTGCCCACCAATCATGGGCCTCGCCTCCCTGATCGGCCCGATTTTCCGCAGCGCCACCCAGCAGATTGCGCGGCAGATGGCACGCCCCGCAATGGCCAAGCCCCAGCGTCAGGTAGGCCCCGTCATTCCATTGCTCGGAGTGCGACCTGTCAGCGGCGAAGCGCGTGTCGGAATGGAACAACAATTTCCACCCGGCAAGAAGCAGACGCAGGTTGGCCGGAAAGGTCAGGTCATTCGGCGGTGTCCGGGCGGCACTGGCGGTTTGCGCCATGTTCCAAGCATAGAGATCGGCCAGATCAGCATCGCTGACGCGTGCGAAATATTCGTAAGGAAAGGCCGGATAGAGATGTCGCCCTTCCCGGTCCACGCCTTCGCGCATGGCGCGGACATAGGCCTCAAGCGACCAATCGCCAATGCCGGTGGCACGATCGGGGGTGATGTTTGTACTGTGGATGACGCCAAAGGGTGTGTCGATGGGCAGCCCGCCGGTCAGCGCGTCGCTGCCTTCCACCGTATGACAACTTGCGCAATTGCCCAGCAGGGCAAGTCGCGCGCCTGCCGCGATCCGGTCCGGATCGCCCGGGGCCTCGGTCGGCGAACCTGCGGGCAGCGGCGCAATCTCGCTCCGCCAGGCGAGGATGGCAAAGCCGAGAACCCCGGCAAGCGCCACGCCTGCAATGCTGTAGAGAACCCTCCTCATCCCCCTGTCCGTTTACACAACGGACGGTCCAAGCGCGGACCGGTAACCGATACGGCCCCGTCGCCAAGATGTTTCTTGGCCGAGGCCGGCGGCGCGCGTTTGCGCGGGTTGGAGGAGTGGTGCGCAACCTCGGTCCGCACGCGGCGCAGCGCGCCAAGAAGATCGGCAAACACGAAACGCTGTACATGTGCAATGACCATGGCGGACTGACCACCCGGGTCGCGCAATGTCCGAAACGCCTGTCGCCCGGCGGAGTCCAAAAGCCCTGCTCGGTCCGACATCCGGTCAGGTCGCACTGACTTGTCCTGGTTCATCTCGAGATCCACTTGCATTGCCTATCGGATGGCTCACGCCCGAACGGCAGTCACCGGGACTGTCATCGCCAAGAACGCGGCTTGACCTGCGTGGCCCGTCGTTCAATCATCCGTTCCCCGGCAAAACGGCTTTCAAAGATGCTATGCCACGCCGGATATTCTGTGCAGGGCCGGAATCTACTCAGGCGACCGGCCGGGGGACGATTGGGGCAGATCACCGGGCGCACCCTCTGCAGTTGAAACAAGGGAATGCGGGAAACAGGCCGAAACCTTCGTCAGCGAAGGCAACCCCAACACGCAACCCGTGACGACCGCACCATAACCACCACGGAAACCCCGAAATCCACCGGCGCGATGATGTCCGACATTGGACGAAGGCGGAGTGATGCGCTTCGTCGCTCCGCATAGCGGTGGTGTGTCGTGCAGCAACGACAACCTGCACGCGTCGACGGACCAGATCGCCGGTGCGCCGTCGGTACCGTTCGACACCGTCGCCGTTCTGCCCGGCACGCACAGCCTTGCCGACACTCCCAGCGCCATGGACTTTCTGTCCAATGCCTTCGTTCATTGCCAGTTCGTCGGTTCGACCGAGCAGGCGTCTGACTTGATTAACACTCGATACCTGCCATATACCATCCCCATGGATGGTCAAAAGGATTTTGGCAGTCATGACACAAACAGGCGCAGTGCCCGCAAAGGCACCCGAGTCCGAAAAGATCACCATCAACCTGGGTCATGTCGATCTTGGTCATATCGAGTTGCTGGTGCGAGAAGGGTTCTATTCCAACCGCACCGATTTCATCCGCACCGCGATCCGCAACCAGATCGACCGGCACGCGGACACGGTCCGCCAGATCGTCGTGCGCAAGAGCGTCGATCTGGGCCTGCGCCATATCACGCGAGACGAACTGGCAACTGCACAGTCGGCCGGCCAGATGCTGGACATCCGCGTCCTTGGCCTTGTCGTCATCGCGCAGGATGTCAGCGCCGATTTGGCCAAGGACACGATTGCCGGCCTGTCCGTTCTGGGCACGCTGCATGCCTCCGAGGCGGTCAAAGCAGCGCTTGCCGACCGCATCACCTGACACCCGAACCCCTGAAAGTAGCCAATGACCAATCCCTTCACCCGCGGTATGGCCCGCGCCACCGACCTGACCCGTGCCGGCAAGCTTGATGAGGCAACGGCGTTGATCCAGTCGCTCCTGATGCCGAACGCCACACCTGAGCATCCCACGACGACGGGCGACGACACCGCCATCGAGGGCACGTTCACCCGTCTGGACGACGCAGACCCCGCGCCGCCCAAGGAACCCCCGGCATCCTCCACCGCAAGGACCGCTACGGGCAAGGCCCGCAAGGGGCTGGGCGACACGCTGCGGGGGCTCGCGGCGGGTGGCATGCCGCTCCGCGATGCGTGGGCCTCGACAGCGGTCGCGCTTCCCGACGGGGCGCAATTCCTGTCGCTGACGCATTCCGGCCCACAAGGCAGCCGGGATTACCGCCTATACGTTCCGGCCACGAAGCCAGAGGGGCCCATGCCGCTGATCGTGATGCTGCATGGTTGTACCCAGACGCCCGAGGATTTCGCCATCGGCACCGGCATGAACGCGTTGGCCGAAGAGGTCGGCTGCCTCGTCGCATGGCCCGCACAACCAAGCGGGGCGAACGCGCAGAAATGCTGGAACTGGTTCCGGCCCGAGGATCAGGGACGTGACCGTGGCGAACCGGCGCTGATCGCGGGGATCGTGCGCGACATCCTGCGCGAGCATCCAGCCGATGACGCCCGTGTCTACGCCGCCGGCCTGTCTGCGGGCGGGGCTGCGGCGGCCATCCTTGGCGCGGTCTACCCCGAAATCTTTGCAGCGGTCGGCGTGCATTCCGGCCTGCCGGTCGGCAGTGCGCGGGATATGCCATCGGCCTTTGCCGCCATGCGCAGCGGTGCCATTGGCGGGGGGCGGTACGTGGCGGTTCCGACCATCGTGTTTCACGGATCAGCCGACACAACCGTGCACCCCGGCAACGGCGATGCGGTGCTGGCGCAAGCCCTGCGGGACAAAACCGGTCTGACGCGCGGTCTGGTATCGGGCACGTCGGGGGGCGGGCGCAGTTTCCGCCAAACCCGCCATGACGATGCCGAGGGGCGCAGCGTCGCGGAGCTTTGGGAAATCGAAGGCGCAGGCCACGCCTGGTCCGGGGGGCAATCGGGGGGCAGCTACACCGACCCCAAGGGGCCGGAGGCATCGCGCGAAATGCTGCGGTTCTTCCTTCAGCACCACCTCTCCTGACGGGCGGCCGACACCAAGAACCCGCCCCGGCCGTCCCGATGGAACGCCCCCAAGGTCTGCGGATTGTCTCTGTGACCATCCCCGCAGACAGGGGGCGCGCGTAGAACGTGCAGTATCTGGACAATTGATCCAGGCTTTGCCGCGGGTCTCATCACAAAATTCATGATGCCGCGCTCCGCCGCGCTGGATCCGGGGAATGTCAGATCATGTCCGAGCCCATGCTTCGGGCGCACGACGGTCGCTATGTCGGAAAGACCGACATCTCCGAGATCGGATCGGTCATTCTGCAAACGAATGGCTCCTTGACCGTCGTGCTTTGCGCTCGGTCCTGTGATGTTCATGGCACCCTGCCCACGCTGACCAGAATTCTGCTCGGCCGCAAACGGCGAGATGCGATTGCAAAAGGGCTCCAACTTGAAATCCCCTCCGATCCCGAGGAACGCCGCGCGGCCGTCAGGCGTTGGTGTGATGCAGTGCGCAGAGTGTCCGAAGCAACCCCGCAAACGGACCGCTGTGGCGCTGTTCGAGGAGGGTTCCCATGTCACTCGACAAGGACAGAGTAAAAGGCTCGGCAAAGACCGTGGCCGGCAAGATCAAGGAAGCGTTCGGAAAAGCCACCGGCGACAAGAAGACCCAGGCAGAGGGCAAGGCCGACCAAGCTGAAGGCAAGGCCCAGAACGCGCTCGGCAGCGCAAAGGACAAAGCCAAGGGAAAATAAGCGGCATTGGCCATTTCAGGACAGCGGGTGGCGTGCCGTTATGTGCCATCCGCTGTATCGGCGCAGCAATTCCAGAAACGTCGCTCCATCCTTGGTGCAACATGCCCTCCAGACAAAATCCAGACAAAAGGTGGCTCGAAACCAATCGATTCCGATAGAACGCTCTTGGAAACCACATCTTCCGTCCTCCGGCAGGGTGACACCTGTTGTCGGATTGAGACGGCTGACCGTTTGTCCGTCATCGTCGATGCGGCCGATTACTTCGGCATCCTGCACGAGGTCATGCAGAAAGCGCAGCACAGCGTCATCATGGTCGGCTGGGAATTCGACACGCGGGTCTCTCTTGATCCACGCAAGACCCGTATGGATGCGCCTTTCAAACTCGGAAAGTTTCTCAACTGGCTTGTGCGACGCCGCCCCGACCTCAGGATCTATCTGCTGCAATGGGACGTTGGGCTGTTATCGACGCTCGGACGGGGCTCCACGCCGCTCAGGCTCACCGACTGGCTGATCGGCCGACGCATCCGCCTGAAGCTGGACCATGCGCATGCCAGCGGGGCGGCGCATCATCAGAAGATCATCGTCATCGACGACGCGCTGGCATTTTGCGGCGGCATCGACGCCACGGCCGAACGCTGGGACACGTCCGAACATGTCGATGACAACCCGTTGCGCGTCAGGCCCACGTCGAAGCGTCCCTACCAGCCTTGGCACGATGCGTCGATCATGGTGGATGGTGACGTGGCGCGCGCACTGGGGGAATTGGTACGGACGCGGTGGTCCCATGCCACGGGCGAAACGATCCCGCCACCGCCCGCCGTAGCGCCGATCTGGCCAGAGGCGCTCGAGCCGATGCTAACACAGGCAGAGGTGGCGATTTCCCGAACGGCGGCAGCCTACGCAACGCGCGAGGCGGTTCACGAGATCGAAGCACTCTACCTAGCCGCGATCGCGACCGCGAAACACGCGCTCTATATCGAAAGCCAGTATTTCGCCTCGCGCACGCTGGCCGAGGCGATCGCCGTGCGGCTGAAAGAGCCGGATGGTCCTGAATTCGTCGTGGTCAACCCGCACTCGGTCAAGGGATGGCTCGAGGAAAAGGCGATGGGAGCCGCACGTGCGCAGTTGCTGGACTTGGTACGGCAGGCCGACAGGCACGGCCGGTTTCGACTCTATACACCCGTGTCAAAGGGCGGCACGGATATCTACGTGCACGCAAAGATCGTCATCATGGACGACACGCTGATGCGGGTGGGTTCATCCAATCTCAACAATCGCTCGATGGGGTTCGACACCGAATGCGACCTGTCGGTCGAGGCGAAGCCGGACGAGACAGATCTGAGGTCAAAGATATCGGACCTTCGCACCGAACTGCTGGCCGAGCACCTGGATGTGGCGCCGCACACCGTCGAGCAGGCCATCACTGCCGCCAACGGATCGCTGATCGGCGCGATCGAAGCCTTGCGAGGCGATGGGCGCTCCCTGGTGCCGTTCGAGCCACCGGATTTCAGCGATGTCACAGACATGGTCCTGAAGGAAAACGATCTTCTCGACCCCGAGCGCCGAACCGGCTGGTGGCCCTGGTCCTGACGCGGTGTCGCGGATATCTGGGAAAAAGGCAGGCGGATCCGGCACAGGCCGACCGTTGGCGAAAGCACCAGCCAAGCCGACAGGTGTTTAAGGTGCGGAACGACATCCGCGCTTCAGACGTTCCCCTACCGAAGTCAAAAAGGATTAGACATGGACCGTCTCAGCATCATTCTAACACTCGTCGTGGGCTCGGTCATCACGGGCGGGCTCGTGATCACTGTCTTGTCCCTCGGCTGGTATTCGTGGCTTGCCATCGGCGGGGCTGCCGCAGTCGGCTTTCTGCTGAGTTGGCCCGCCAGCTATCTCGTCTCTCGCCGCATCAAGCGGCAAGACCCGGAGTGGGATGAAACCCGCGTCGACGATGTGGATGGCGTCGTCCCCGACACCTCCGCAAAAGAGGTCTGAGCCCAAATGGTCGCCAAGTCATCGGTGATCGAGAGGGCAATTTGGTACCGGGCGAACATGCGACGCGCCTCGGAGTTGGAGCGGGAAGGGTTCTGCAAAGGTCATGCTGAACCCATCGTCCAGTCTGTTTCGCTTCGGGCAATAGAAGCCATACCCATCGCGATATCCCAAGCAACACTCACCCAAGCGTGACGCAAAGGGCTTGCGACTGCCCGCCCCCCTGCACGGCAAGAGGCACACGCACGATCCCGTCCTCCTGCGGTATGGCCAGACCGTCCAGTGTCACAGACGCAATGCCACGACCCGAGCGGTTGGGGTTGTCGATGGTGATCGACAGACGCGCCCCTCCGATCCTGATCTGTGCCTTGACCTGCGGCCAGTGTTTTGGAAAGCAAGGATCGACGATCAGCGTGTCACCCGCTCGCGTCAACCCGATCAGACCTTCGATCCCGGCGCGGTACATCCAAGCGGCAGACCCCGTGTACCAACTCCAGCCGCCCCGCCCCTCATGCGGCGCTGTCGAATAGACGTCGGCCGCCACCACGTAGGGTTCGACCTTGTAGCGGTCCGCGTCCTGCGGGGTCAGCGCATGGTTGATTGGATTCAGCAGAGCAAACAGAGAACCTGCCGCGTCCCCGTCACCCCCTTTTGCATGGGCAAGGATCGCCCACATCGCCGCATGGCTGTACTGCCCGCCATTCTCGCGCAGACCGGGCGGATAGCCCTTGATATAGCCGGGATCCTGCGACGACGCATCGAAGGGAGGCGTAAAGAGCAGCGCAAGGCCGGGATCCGGACGGATCAGGTGGTCTGCCATGGCGGCCATCGCCATGCGGGCGCGCTCGGGATCGGCGGCACCCGATAGGACGGCCCAGGATTGCGCGATGCTGTCGATCCGGCATTCGTCCGAGCTCGAAGACCCGAGCAGCGCCCCGTCGTCATAGGTCCCGCGCCGATACCACGCGCCGTCCCAGCCATCCCGCTCGATGGCCTGTCGCACCGCCGCCGCATGATCGCGCCAGCGCCGCGCGCGATCCGGATCGCGGCTGTCGGCATGGGGCGCCATGGCGTTGATCGTCGCGATCAGCAGCCAGCCCAGCCAGACCGACGTGCCCTGCCCTGCTTCGCCCACGCGGTTCATGCCGTCGTTCCAGTCGCCCGTACCGATGAGCGGCATGCCATTGGCACCGGTCAGGGCGATGGCCTGATCAAGACCGCGCGCGCAATGTTCGAACAGGCTGGCCGTCTCGTCCGACATGGTTGGCAGGAAGAAGTCGTCATGCGCTCCGGGTGGCACTTCGGGACCGTTCAGGAACGGCACCATCTCGTCCAGAACAAGCGCATCTCCCGAGACGGCAACATAATGCGCCGTGGCATACCCCAGCCAAACCCGGTCATCCGAAATCCGCGTCCGCACGCCCTGCCCAGAATGTGGCAGCCACCAATGTTGCACATCGCCTTCCGGAAACTGGCGCGCGGCGGCACGCAGCAGATGCGCGCGCGTCATCTCTGGACGCAACGCCGCAAGCGCCATCCCGTCCTGCAACTGGTCGCGGAACCCGTAGGCACCGCTGGCCTGGTAGAAGCCGGCCCGCGCCCAAATCCGGCAGACCACCGTCTGATACAGCAGCCAGCCGTTCAGCAGGATGTCGGTGGCACGATCCGGCGTCGTCACCTGCACGGTTTCAAGCAAATCGGCCCAATGCCGTTTCACCAGGTCCAGCGTTGCGTCGGGATCGGCGTCGCGGTGGCGCAGGATCAGCGCTCGCGCGGCGTCGTCGCTCTCGGCCTGCCCCAGAAGCACAAGTATTTCGACCGTTTCGCCGGGCGCGAGCGTCACACACCGTTGCAACGCCGCGCAAGGATCAAGCGCAGGCCCTGTCCGCCCAGAGAGCGCCCCGGCCCCTATGCCTTTGGGCCGCGCCATGCTGCCGCCGATCCCCAAAACTTCCGCCCGGTCGCCGCTTTGGCTGGTGGTCTCGGGACCCAGGTCGGCAAAGGCCGTGCGGCCCTGAAAGGCGGTCGAAAAAGGATTGCGCGCAAAGATCGCGCCGGTGTCCGGGTCAAGGCTGGTGGTGACATGGCGAAGGGTCGCGCCGCGCGATGCCCCCAGAACCCACTCTGCGTAGGCTGTCACCGACAGCCGCCGCGCCCGGTTCGACCTGTTGCACAGCGTCAGGCGCGAAATGCGCAGGGGATCGTCCATCGGCACGAACTGGACCAGCGCGGCATCGATGCCGTGGGCGCTGTGCGCGAAGCGGCTGTAGCCGAAGCCGTGACGCGCGACGTAGAGCCCGCCATCCCGGATCGGCTGGGCGGTTGGGGTCCATGTATCGCCGGTATCAAGGTCATGCAGCCAGATCGCCTCACCCGCCGGGTCAGTGACCGGGTCGTTCGACCATGGCGTCAGCTGGTTTTCGCGGCTGTTTTCCGACCAGACATGACCACTGCCCAAGGCCGAGACCTGGAACCCGAAGCGCGGATTGGCGATCACGTTGATCCACGGCGCAGGCGTGGTCTGACCGTCCCGGAGCACGATGACGTATTCGCGGCCATCCTCGGCAAACCCACCGGTACCGTTGAAAAACTCCAATTCAGAGGTGTCGAAGGGATCGGGTTGAGGCGCAGAGATCGGCTGCGTCGGTCGCGCGCTTTGTGCCAAGGCCCCCGGAACCAAAGGTCGGGACACGGCGTCCATCTGATGGCCCATGCTGCCGCGTGCGGCGACGAGCACGACGCTGGCCATCGCCAGCAGCATGTCCCTCACCTCGGGCAGCAGATCGCTGCGCAGAACATGCACCTTGCCCAACAGTCTGCCCGTGGAGGAATCGGGATGCGAGCGCGCCCCGGCAGAGAGCACGGCTCCTTCGATCAGGGACTGCAGGTCCTGCACATAAGACGCCGCACGGTCGTTCAGGATCACCACGTCAAAGGCGCAACCCCGCATCCACAGGTATTCATACGCGGCCAGCACCTCGCGAAGGCGAGGCGCATCCTGCACGTCCTCGATCCGAAACAGCACGATCGGCAGGTCACCCGATATGCCGTAGGGCCAGAGCGCCGATTGCGGTCCGGCATCGCTCACGATGGTTGGCGCTGGCGCCCGAAGGCGCGCATCGGCGCGCAGCAGCATTCCCCCCAACCGCTGGAAATCGGCGGCTGCGGTCGGGGTGATCCCTGAATGGCGCAACCGTACCTGCGCCTGCGTCCAAGACAGCGTGGCCGCGCGGCCAAAGGCAGAGCTGTCGCGATGGCGGTCCACCAGGTCCAGCAGTTTCTCGGGATCATCCGCAACCATCGTCCAGAAGGTGACAGATGTCCGCCCCCCCGCAGGTACGAGGACCGATCGCCTGATCGAGAACACCGGGTCAAGCACGGTGCCCGTCGTCTGCGACAGGTCGGTACCGTCCATTGCCGCCCGTCCGATGCGACCGCCCTGACCGATGAACCGGGCCCGGTCGGTTTCAAACTGGATCGGGGCGACTTCCGTCCCCTCGACCACCGCGATATGCGCCGCCCAGATTTCGGGGTCGCCCGGTGCGCGGCTGCGGCGCGTGGCAATGAGAACGCCAAGATCAGGCAGGAAATCAGTGACGACAAAGAGCTTGGAAAAGGCCGGGTGCGCCACATCTGACGCCATCGGCGCCAGCACAAGCTCGGCGTAGGAGGTCAGGTCGATCTCGCGCGGCTTGCGACCGGTGTTCGTCAGGGTCACGCGCCGCGCCTCGGCATCGTCTTCGGCCGAGACGACGATTTCGGTCAGCGTCTTGAGCGAGGCGGCCTTATGCGTAAATACAGCCTCATGCTCGCTGAACACGGCCTCGTGCCGGTCTTGCTCCCCATCGCTCGGTTGCACAGCCGTCGACCAGCGTGCCCCCGACAGCCGGTCGCGCGCAAGGATGAACGCACCGTGTGGCGCGGTCGTCGGATCGTCGCGCCAACGGGTCACGGCAAGCCCACGCCAGCGGCTGTACCCGGCGCCGGTGGGCGTCAGCATGATGCCGTAAGATCCGTTTGACAGCAGATGCGCGGTCGGGTCGGCCGTGGCTGGCGACAGGAACTGGCGGACCACCGGTGTGCGGTTTGGCTCGGGATTGGTGACCGTCGCCTCCTCGGCCCGGGGCGGTGCTCCGGCCACGTCACGCGGCACGCGTTCCTGCAACAACAACTCCACCGCCATGATCATCGGCTCGGCATGGAACCGGGCGCGCAGGCGCCCTCCCTGCACGACGTTGGCGATGGCGGTGATGGTCATGCCCTGATGGTGCGCCATGTAGCTGCGGATGATGGCGTATTCTGTATCGGCGGGCAGGCGCGAACCGGTGTAGTCCAGCGCCTCGTAAAAGCCGAACTGCCCCTCGGCCCCAAGCCCAGCGAGCCTGTCGAAATTGCGCATCGCGGCCGCGGGCGCCATCATAGCGGCCAGTCCGGTGGCATAGGGTGCCACGACGCGGTTCTCGCTCAAACCCCTCTTGAGCGCGAGGCCCGGTACACCAAAATTGGAATATTGGTAATTCATATTGAGATCGCGGGCGTTGTAGGCGGATTCCGATATGCCCCATGGAATACCGAAAGCGGCGCCATGCGCCTGATGGCGCCCGACGATGCGGCGGTTGGTCTCGGACAGCAATGATCCTTCGGGCGCGCGCATCACCAGCGACGGCATCAGGTATTCGAACATGCTGCCCGACCACGAGATCAGGGCAGACCCCGCGCCCATCGGCAACGCGGCGCGGCCAAGTTGAAACCAGTGCCGGGTCGCGACATCGCCCTTGGCGATTGCAAACAGGCTGGCCAACCGCGCCTCGGAGGCCAGCAGGTCATAGCAGCTCGGGTCGAGCTGGTTGGTAGTGGTCGAAAAGCCGATCGACAGGAGCTTCTTCTCTTCGTCCAGAAGGAACCCGAACTCCATGCCGGTCGCGAACTCGCGGGCCAGATGTTCGACAACCGTGAGGCGCAGTCCATGGGACAGATTGCGGTCGGCGGCGTGGCTTGCGAGGCAGTCGCGCACGGCCACGACCCAGAACTCGGTCTCGGGGTCGGCTACCTTCATGGCACGAAACCGTGTGACGGCGGCAGAACTCAGGTCAAGAAGCCGGTCGAGCGGAGCGTGTTGCGCAGCGGCATCCGAAAGCTCTGCCCATATGTTGGTCCACGCGGCATCCGCGGCCGGCGCATCCTCCAGGGCGCGGCTGGCCAAGAGCAAGATGTCGGCCAGTCCAGCGCGCCAGTCGGTCTCGGACAGCGGGGTTCGTTGCCATTCCACGCAAGCTTGCGCCACGGCGATCAAGTGTCCTGCCAGGTTGCCGCTGTCCACCGAGGAGACATAAGCGGGTTCCAGCACGCTCAGGTCTTCCGTGGCATACCAGTTGTAGAGATGACCGCGAAAGGTCGGCATCCGCTGGATCGTGGCCAAGGTCCGTTGCAGGCGCGCGGTTGCCTCCGCGCGTCCGATCCAACCCAGATCATGCGCCGCCGTCGTGGCCAGCATGTAAAGCCCGATATTGGTGGGCGAGGTGCGCCGCGCCAGCAGGGGATGCGGGGTCTCTTGAAAGTTGTCGGGCGGCAGGTCGTTGTCAGCAGCCGTCACGTAGGTCTCGAAAAAGCGCCATGTGCGTCGGGCGACCAAGCGCAGATCCCGCCTGTCGGCATCCGACAGCAGGGCTGTCTTGGCCGGCAGACTTGGTCGGCTCACTCGCAAGGCGATCAAGGGGCTCAACACCCAAAGCAGCGCGATGGGCGCGACCAGCGGCCAGACGACCGGGTTCAGGGCAATCGCCCCGCCCACCACAACAAGCCCGAGCACGACACCAGCCGCCATGTCCTTGTATTGGTCCAACAGGCCAAGACGACCCCGCTGAGAAGCATTGGCAGCCGTCATCCATTCGAGCAGGTTGCGCCGGCTGACGCAAAGCCGCCATCCGGTGCGCAGGATGGCATCTGCCATGCGTGCGGCGGTGTCGGGCAGCAAGGCGATCTCAAGCGCGATGCGCTCTGCCGCCATTCGCGCGTCGTCGCCCAGGGCACCAACATGACTGGACGCCGTGATGCCGGCCCGCCCCGGCAGCAGTGCCAAGGGCAAAGGAAGCAGGAAGCGTAGCGCCAGCATGCCCAGCACAAGAGCTGTCCACGTCACAGCGGCGGGCACAGGCATCAACCAGCCAATGCCGAGGGCTGCCAGCGACAGCGGTGCGGTGAGCGAGCGGCGCAGATTGTCGATGATCTTCCAGCGCCCCAGCGCCGAGATCGGTCCACGCCCCGCCACGGCCAGCCCGGTCAGCCAGGGCAGAAGCTGCCAGTCACCCCGCACCCAGCGATGTTGCCGGCGCGCGGCAATGTCATGGCGTACGGGGAAATCCTCGACCAGTTCGATGTCGGACACCAGCGCCGCCCGCGCAAGATCGCCCTCGAACAGGTCATGGCTGAGCATGGTGTTGTCGGGCACCCGACCGACCAGCGCGGCCTCGAACGCATCGACATCATAGATGCCCTTGCCGGTGAAGGACCCTTCACCGAACAGATCCTGATACACATCCGAGATCGCAGCGGCATAGGCGTCGATGCCGCCGTGACTCGCGTTGAGCTGCTGGTAGCGCGTTCCCTCGTCTTCGACCGGCAAGCCGGGCGTCACACGCGGTTGCAGGATACCGTTGCCCCGCGTCACCCGCCCGGCCGCGGCATCGACATGCGGCGCATTCAGCGGATGGGCCATCTTGCCGATCAACCGGCGCACCGTATCGCGCAGCAGCCGAGTGTCGGCATCGAGCGTGATCACGAAACGTACGTCTTGCGGCACCGCGCAGGGGGCGACAAAGCTGGTGTCCGTCGCGCCGCGCAGCAGACGGTTCAACTCGGTCAGCTTGCCGCGCTTGCGCTCCCATCCCATCCAGACGCCCATTGCTGGGTTCCACAGACGGCGGCGCTGCAGAAACAGGAACCGGTCCTCCCCGGGGGACGGATAGGCCTTGTTCAACCGGGCAACGGCGCTGTGGGCATGGGCGATCAGATCGGCATCCTGCGGCAGGTTCTCGGTGGTGGCATCCGGTCCATCGGACAGGATCGCATAGTGGACTGCCCCTTCGGTGCTGGACAGGTGATGCACCTCCAGCCGTTCGATGCAGGCGGCGACATCCTCGACCGTGTTCAGCAGCACGGGCACCGCGACGAGGCAGCGCATGTCGGACGGGATGCCATGCGCAAGCTCCAAACCCGGCAACTTTCGTGGCGGAACGATCCGCGTGATCGCCAGGTTGACGATTGCGCTGCCCACCTCGAAGGCAGGGGCAAGGCCCGCGAGGGCAAGCGGCACCACAAGCCAGCCCTGCGCTCCCGATTGCACCAGCGCCAGCCCGAGAATGCCAAGCGCCACAGCCCATAGCACGGCGAGGTAGCCGCGAAGACCCATGCGCACGAGGGTCCGGGGCAGCTGGAGGCGCAATGACGCGTGGTATCCGATGTCGGCTTCCAGCGCCCGCCGACCCGGCCCGATCAGCCCATATCCGGGGTCACGCGCTGCAGCTGTCGCACCGTCCGCCACGAAAGCCATTGCTGCGTCCGTCACCGCGCCTTCGGTCATCCCCGAACCCCGCGCCAGCGTCTCGATCGCCGTGCGGTACTGGTTGCGCGACGCGAAATCCATCGCTGCGAACTCCGAGCTTGCACGCAGCTGCGCGTCAACCGCGCTGACTTCCTCGAAGACGTCGGGCCAGTCCATCTCGGAAATCAGCCGCATGCTGGTCACGATGTTCCGCATCGTGACGTTCGACGCGCCCTGCTCACTTTGGGCAAGCAGAACGACATCGTCCACCGTCAGGCCCTGCGCGATCAGGCATTCGGTCAGCCAGCCGTGCAAGGGTGTTTCGACCGCATCGAAACCGCGCAGCCGCTGGGCGATGCGGGCAGCAAAGGCATCCGGCAAAGGCCCCCCCTCCAAAGCCTGCGTAGCTTCGGCAAGAGCACGAAACGTGGGATCGGGCGCAACGGTGGCACTTCCGGCCCCGGCCTGGCCCATCACCCGGTCCACCAGATCATCAGCAGCCTGACGGTTGTTTTGCTCTGCCACGATCTGGTCCGTCACCCGGCGCATGTTCTCGATCAGCACGATGCGCAGGGTGATGGCCAGGGCCCAAAGCTCGCCGATCGTCAACGGATCGACGGTCTGATAGGCGCGCACGAAACGGGCAAAGACCGACCCGTTCATCAGGCTGTCGGTATGCGCCACGAAGGCCCAGGCAATGCCCAGAACGCGCGGATACCCCGTGAAGGGTCCGGTAGAGAGCTTCGGCAACTGGCGATAATACCCGGACGGCAGATCGCGCTTGATCTGCCGCAGCTGCTTTTCGACAAGGTGGTAGTTGTCGAGCAGCCACTCTGTCGCGGGGGTGACGGTCAGGCCGGCCTGCGACGCCTGCGTGCAGGAGCGATGGGCCGACAGCAGAACGGTCGCGTTCTCTTGGACGCGCTTGCTCAATGGGGGCACCCGCGCCGCACGGCCGATGACCGGTTGGGCCTGCGCCAGCGAGATGGCGTGGTATTCCAGCCGCTCGGCCCCGAAAAGACCGGCCCGGATCACCGCGCCATCGTTCCAGGGGGGTGCAGGATGTCGAAGCGCATTGAACCAGGCCCGTGCCGACAAAACGCCATGCGTGATAAGTCTTCGACCCCGGCGATCCTGCAGCGTCACCTGTGTGGCGTCAGGTCATGACCATTGTCGGTCGTCTTCACCGAGGTGGTTGGAGGCAATCTGATGCCCGGGGCGCTGTGGGGTCGTGTCGACGCCCCGGAACCGTTCGGTACGGCCTGCATCGGGCGGGCCCCCAGACTGGGTTCACCTTTTTGCCCGTCGTTGCGCAGACGCAAGGTCATCCTGGCCCAGTTGTTCGCGATTTTATCCCATTCCATGCATAGATCCTTCCAGAACCAGCCGCAGACAACATGTCCATGCCGTCGACGCGACGCACCACTTGAAACAACCGCCCAGTCACCGGAACGTTCCGTCCGGGTTCCCGGTCCGTGTCATTGCGCGGCACGCATGCAAACCGCGGCACAGATCCGCCGATGGCGCGACTGCCTGCACCCTTGCGGGCAGCGCTGCTGCGCCCCGGAAAGGGAACGGACTTGGCAGGCCCGAGTTGTCCTGATGTTGGGAGAGCAAGCGATCGGTTTTCGATCCGCCCCTCTCCCCCGGAGGATTTTTCGCATGAATACGCTGCTTTCAACGACCGCGCTGGTCATCGCGCTTGGCGTGCCGTCCCTGACCTTCGCACAAACCGAGGCACCTGCCGCCGACGCGGCAAATCAGAATGACACCACAGGCATGTCCGCCTTTCTCGACCAGCGCAGCCAATCCGACCTCTTCGCGTCGGAACTGATGGGCAAGGAGGTCTACGCACGCCGAACCATGTCCGACGAAACGCAGTCCCAGACTGATGCCAATGCGACCGCAGGCACTCCGCAGCCGGATGACACAGAAACAATGGCGACGATGAACCGGGATGATCTCGAGGACATGGACAACATCGGTGAAATCACAGAGATCGTGCTGTCCAACGACGGTGAGGTCCGCGCGCTGGTGATCGCCGCGGGTGGCTTTCTCGGCATGGGCGAACATGACGTCGCGGTGGCCATGGACCAGATCACCTTTGCATCCGACCCGGAAGACCGGTCCGAGACCTATGTCGTGCTCAACACCCGTGCCGAAATGTTGAAAGAATCCCCGTCTTATGATCGCATGGCGATGGCTCCGGCTGGCGACCAGCAACAGACGACCCAGGAAACCCGTTCAGACAGGACCGGTTTCTCGGCGCCTCAGATGGAGCGGGACGGCTACGATCGGGTTGAAGTCACGGATGTCTCGACCGACATGCTGATCGGAAAATCGGTTTATGATGTCGACGACAACGATGTCGGAGAAGTGACCGACATCATTGTTAACGCCGACGGAGAAGTCTCAAACGTGATCATCGATTTCGGCGGCTTCCTCGGGATCGGCAGCAGCCAGGCGTCGCTGTCATTCGAAGAGCTGACCATCCTGTCGACTGAAGGTTTCGGCGACGTGCGTCTCTATGTGGATGCCACCCGGGACCAGATCCAGAACCTGCCGCAGTACCAGGCATCTAACTGACACCTCCGAAGATCCGGCCTCCGACCCGCTGAACCAGGTCGGACACGTTCAAATTGACGCTGACGATGCAAAAGAGGCCGCACAATATGATTGTGCGGCCTCTTGTCTGTCGGGAGAACAAGGCTGTTCGGATCACGCGTCGTGATGCGGCATCGCCTTGAGCTTTTCCTTGGTCGTGTCGAGATGGACCCGCAGATCGGCGCCATCGGTCTCGCGCAGGACCGTCAGCTGGTCGAACGGCATCACCACGGAATGCGCCGCGATGCCGAGGAATCCCCCGACGTCGATTACGGCATCCGTGATCTTGCCATCCGTGCCGACCTTGAGGGAATGGATCGACCCGATGGTCTCGTCGTCCCGGCCGTAGACCTTGGCGTTCTCGACATCTGCGGTGGTTATGTCGTGCATGTTTTCTTTGGCATAGCCATCTCGTGCGAAACCGTAGGCATTGCCTGTGCCTGTTGCGTGGGTCGTGGTTGCATGATCTGTCATTGCAGTCTCCTTGATCCCGTCAGTCGGGATTTCTGGCAACAGGGGCCCCCTGCAGGGTCGTGACGCATCGTGGATGTTCGTCGGTCGTCCGGTCCCTTGTGGCAGGGTTGGCCTAGTCGACTCCCGATCAGCCACTTGATGAAAACGCGCAGTTGCAACTGGCGTTCCGGCGATCTGAACCGTCAGGCGGATTTCGTCAGGAAGACGCGGATCATCTGTGTCGACGCATCTGGCCCCTTGGGGTCGGTATAGGAACCACACGCACGCCCGCCAGACCAAGCGTGGTCGGATTTCACGATCATCCAGTTCTCGACAAGCGTCGCCCCCGTCGGATCCGGCATACTCGTTGCGCGCATAGTCACGTCCCTTGACCGAACGTGGTGCACCTGGTCGACACTGCGTCGTCGCCAACCACCGCCGCGAGAAGCGCTGCGGCATTGGACGGGTGCACCGTACTGTCATCGGTCCCCTGAAAGATGATCCAGCGGACCGGTCGCTTGTGCGTGGGGCCGACCGACCCCGAGATCTCGGAGGCACCGCTGTGCATCGCCGCCATGGCGCCGCCCGATGACAGCCCCGCCACGAAGACCGCGTTCCGAGCAAGTCCGAACTCCCGCATCAGCTTGCGCATGAGCGCGGCAAGAATGGCCGGTTCGCCCACACAACGGCTCTGGTGCCCAGGTTTGAACCAGTTCCAGCAGGATGCCGCGTTCTGCCGTCGCGTTTGGGCCGGACGGGCAACCGCAAGACCGTGTTTTTTTGACAAACGCGTTCATGTGCATTCCGGTCGCGAAATCATCCGGGGTCTGGTTGCAGCCGTGCAGCATCACGATGAGGCCAGCAGGCTGGCCTGCGGGTTTGCGCGCCTTGGCTGTCTTTGACGTGAAGGCGGCAAGGGGCGCAAACCCGCAGGCGATCGTCAGACCGGTGACCGCATTGTGCAGGGATCGGACAGCCATGGCCGGTTTGGCCGGTTTCTTCGGGCGAGCGGCCCGGCGCAAGGTGGCCAGAAAGGAGCGTGGCCTTGGTTTTCGCATCAAAATGAAGGGCGCGTCTGACCACGCCACGCAAAGAAAGCGGGCGGCAGACGCTATTTCCTGAGAACGCGCCCGTCGGGTTTTCGTTGCGACAGACCTGCCAATCAGGGCGCGGCACCAATGACGGTGTCACATGTCGTGGACGTTTGCCAAAAGCGCCAACCGCACCAGCGCGGGCAAGGAGGGCGCTCCCGTCTTGCGCATCACTGAGGCGCGATGGTTCTCGACCGTGCGTTGATTGATCCCCAGATCGGCGGCGATGATCTTGTTTGGCATGCCTTCAAGAACCTTTGCCATGACCTCGCGTTCGCGCTTGGTAAGACCGTCTAACTTGAGACGCGCGGCCCTGTGGTTCTCGGTCGGGGCGCCACCCTCCGTGTCTGCCTTGCCCGATTTGAGGGCCTGCCGAACACTGGCCAGAAGATCGGAGGCACTTGCCGGTTTCTCGATCAGGTCCGCGGCCCCCGCCTTCATCGCGGCCACGGCAATGGCAGCATCCCCGTGGCCCGTCAGCATGACGATTGGCAGACGTGTCTTCTTTGCGCGCAGCCGATCGATCAAGGTCACGCCATCCATGTTCGGCAAGAGGTTATCGACCAGAAGGCAGGCAGGGTCATCGGGTCTTGGCGCCGCCAGGAATTCTTCTGCCGAGGCATAGGTCACCACACTGTAGCCCTCGGCCTCGAACAAACGCCGCATGGATTCCCGGATCATCGGATCGTCGTCGATGACATGAATGGTCGCTGTAGACATGCGGTGGGTTTGCTCGTTTCGCGCCCTTGCAGCCCTGGCCTTGAGGATGAGATCGGATATCGTCGCCAGCAGGACTTCGGGCATCACCGGTTTGGTGATCTGATGACACGGCGACGCGGCAATGCTCTTGAGCGTCTCTTTCGTGATGTCCCCGGTCAGAATGACGGTTGGCACTGGATCGCCCAGAATGTTCGGCATGTCCTGGGCAAGCTTCAGGCCGTTGATCTCGCCATGCAGGTCGAAATCCGTCAAGAGAAGATCGGGCGCCGCGTGGTCGCCGCTGGCCCAGTCCAGCGCATCCTTCGCATTGCGCATGGCGATGACCGTGTGCCCTTCGTTTTCAAGCACTTCGACCAGAAGCCCCCGAAGCGGCTCTTCATCCTCGACCATCAGGATCGTGCCGGTCTGGCGCACGGCATCGGCCAGCGGAGCAGCGTGCTGCATCTTGTCGGTGCGCGTGGGCGCTGGTTCGATCATCGGCATGGTGATCATGAAGGACGATCCCTTACCGGGGTTCGACAGCACGGTGATCGGGTGCTCCATCAACTCGGCAAGCCGCTTGACGATCGAAAGCCCGAGCCCGAGCCCCGGCCCGGCCAATGCGGCGGCCTTCTTGCCCTGGTGGTAGGCGTCGAAGATCTGATCGGTTTCGGATGCCGCCAGACCGATGCCGGTGTCGCATACGCGGATCGCCAAATACCCGTTGCGTCGTTGGCAGCCAATCAGGATGCCCCCGCTCGGGGTATATTTCAACGCGTTGGACAGAAGATTGCGCAGCATCTGCGTCAAGAGCTGCGGGTCCGTCCTGACCCAGGCCGTGCTCGCCACGACCCGAAGTTTCAGACCCTTCAATTCACAGGCAGTCCGAAACTCATCCGCAAGGGCCTGCATCACCGGACCGATCTGGACCGGCCTCATGTCCGGCCGGACGATGCCGGTTTCGATGCGGTTCACATCCAGCATCGAGTCCAACATCGCAGTCATCGAGGTGAGCGTCAGATCCATCAGCGCCGACAGCCGTGCGCCCTCGGTCGACCGCTTGTTGCGGGACAGAAGGCTGTGCAGCAACGCCATGGATTGCAACGGCTGACGCAGATCATGGCTGGCCGCAGCCAGAAACCGTGACTTGGCGCGGGTTGCCCTGTCTGCCTCGGTCATGGCGGCCATGAGTTCCGCGTTGATGCGGTGGCGTTCGGTGACATCGACATAGGTGATGACAACGCCTTCCACCCGGCCACCTTCGGCACGATAGGGCTGCGCCCGCCGCAGGAACCTCAGATCCCCCTGGCTTTCGATCTCGCGCTCGGCAACCTCCGAAGAGGCCAGCACCTCACGGCAATCGGCTTCGAGGTCGTCGTCCCGTGACACCGAGGCAAGATCGGACAGGGGACGGCCCACATCGGTCTGGATCACGCGGAAGATCTGGCGCGCCGCCGGCGTGAAGAAGCGGATGTTGAGATCAAGATCGAGAAACAACGTGGCGACATCGGTGCTGTAGAGCACGTTCTGCAGGTCATCGGCAGTGGTGCGGTGCCGTTCAAGGGTTTCCTGCAACTGGCTGTTGAGCGCGGTCAGTTCTTCGTTCAGCGATTGCAGTTCCTCTTTCGAGGCCAGCAATTCCTCATTTGTGGACTGGAATTCCTCATTGACCGACAAGGCTTCCGCCGCGTCCGCGCCATGGGCTTCGACCTCCTGCTCCAGATCGCGCAGCGCATCGGACAGATCATTGCGGGTGGCCTCCAGATCGGCCTCCAGATCGCCGGTGTGGCGCGCCTGATCGGCGGCGGCTTCGGACTCGCTCGTTCGTGGCACCGGGCGCTGGGTGTCAATGAAGCACGCCAGCAGCAACGGGTCGGGTCCGGCGCTGACGTTATGCAGGGCGATGTCAAAGCCGACAGCCCCATGGATACGTCCCCCCGAAACGGTGACCAACGGCTTTTGCGGACCGCATTCTGCCGCCGCGCTGCGCACCCGCGCCCGCAGGACCTTGGGCAGCATCCCGATGATGCCGGGATCGGGGTGCCCTTGAGTGATCGTCAGGTATTTCTCGGTTGGCCCCAGAAGGTAGAGAACCTCAAGACGGGTGTTCAGCAACACCGCCGCCGGGGCATAGTGCTCCATCACGATGCGGCGGCACAGATCGGCCAGTGCACTGCGACGGACCGGCGCGTCTTCGGTCGGCACGGTTGGCTCTTCGCGCTTTTCCGTCCCGAAGTGCAGATCGGCGGGCAGGCTTTTGCCGACCCGGCGCCAAAGCCGCAACTCCTTGTCTTCGACGGCGAAGCACCCGTCGCTCGCCCCCGGCATTTCGGCTGCGCCAAGCAACAGCAATCCCCCCGGTCGCAAGGCAAAACAGCAGCGCGCGATGACGCGTTTCTGCGCCTCCGGCCCCAGGTAGATCAACACATTGCGGCAAGACACGAGGTCGATCTTGGAAAACGGCGGGTCCGACAGAAGATCGGCGACTGTAAAGACGATGACGTCGCGCAAGGCCGCGGTGGCTCTCCAGCCCTCGTCCTCGGGAACGAAGAAGCGCGCCAATTGCTCGGGCGGTATCGCAGCGGCGATGTCCCCGGAATAGAATCCCGCGCGCGCCGTCGCGATGGCTTCTGGATCGACGTCGGAGGCCAGGATCTGCAACCGGACACCGGTCCCCTCCATGGCATCGAGGCAGAGCATCGCCAGACTGTAGGCCTCTTCGCCCGTGCTGCATCCCGCCACCCAGACGCGCAACGAGCGATCCGACGGAAGCGTCTTGACCAGGTCCGGAATGACCTTGGCGGAAAGAGCCTCGAAAACACGCTCATCGCGGAAAAAGCTGGTGACATGGATCAGCAGATCAGCTGCCAGATGGTCGCGTTCCGCTCGATCGGACCGCAGCAGGTCGAGGTAGCGGTCGACGTCGTCCTGTCCAAGGCCGACCAGCGCCATCCGCCGGGCGATGCGGCGCTCGAGGGTGCCCCGCTTGTAGAGCGTGAGGTTCTGTTCGGTATAATCCCGCATGAACGACAAGACATCGTCATAGCTTTGAGGGGCCTGCGTCGTCGGCTCGGAGGGAGACTGCGTGTCGTCCGGCGCCGTCGCGGCGTCAGCGTCGGGTTTGGCACAGACAGTGGCGTCAGAAACAAATTTTTCGATCGCTGGGACCATCTGATCGGTGCTCAGAACCCGGGACACCAGGCCGGTTGCCATGGCGCTTTCGGGCATGCCGGGATACCCTGCTTCCTTAGGCTCCTGCGCGATCACAAGACCTCCGGCGGCATGGATGTCCGCAATGCCCAGGGTCCCGTCCGATCCGGTGCCCGACAACACGATACAGGCCGATGACGCGCCTGCGTCCTTGGCCAGCGACCGCAGCAACACATCAAACGGAAGGCGCACGGCCTTGCCGTCCTCGGGTTCGGACAGATGGATGGCCCGCTTGCTGATAGTCAAAAAGACACCGGGCGGAATGACATGGAGGACCCCGGCCCGCAATGCCATGCCGTCGGCAGCCTGGACCACCTTCAGCCCTGAGCGACGGCCAAGCAGATCGACCATCATGCTGTCATGGGTCGGGTCGAGATGCAGGATCAGGACAACCGCGGCAGGCAGATCGTCGGGCATGTGGCCAAGCAAGGCGCGACACGCCTCAAGGCCCCCGGCAGACGCCCCGATGGCGACGACCGGCAGGTGCGTGCTTGACTGGCCTTTCGACACTGGCTGCTCCTTCAGGGAAAACCGCCAAGCCCAAAACCCGGGCCAGAACACGTATCCGGCATCTCGTTTGGTCACCCTGCGGGTAATTACAGTCTCGTGATTAACATATCCCGGTGCGCCTGCACATAGGGGATTCCCTGTGCAAAGCATCTCACCAAAAACCAAGTATTCTCCCAAAGTGAGTAGATTCCGAGTCTACCAGCATCCCAGCCGGAGCCGTAATCTACTAATTCGAAGTGACCCTAATCCCTTCGAACCGTAAGTACAGAGTAAACCCTTTTAACTATCCCTCGTGAATGGCTGGGTGAGCAATTCGACGCGTCGTATATTGTCGAATCGCGGCCGCCCCAACGGCATTTCTTGCGCAAATTCGCATGAGACACCCAGTCAATTCTCAAAAACGCCGAGTGCCGACATGTGAAGTCTACAGTCTGCACTCTTTTTGTCTTTATCGAAACGTTCAACCATTCCCGTGGCTCGGCGACGGGATTGTCATGTTCAACCGAAAGAGAAACTCATGAATCAGATCGTTTATATCGTCGGCGCCGTTGTCATCGTCGTGGCCGTGCTCAGCTTTGTCGGCCTCGCCTGAAGACATGTCCCCATTGAAGGAAGACCTGCGATGATATCTCAAAACGTGCCACCGCGACAGAACACTTCGGACAAAGTCGGAGCCATCACGGTCGACGGGTCCTATCTTGATTGGTCCGCCATCATTGCAGGCGGTGTCCTTGCGCTTGCGATTTCGTTCCTGTTGATCAGTTTTGGCGCCAGTCTCGGACTGTCTCTGACCTCTCCGTATCGCGGCGAAGGCGTATCCGCAGCCTGGTTGACCATCGCCTCCGGCATCTGGTTCGTGTGGGTCATGGTCACGGGCTTCGGGGCGGGTGGCTATCTTGCCGGCCGCATGCGCCGCCGGGTCGGTGACGCGACCGCAGACGAAGTCGAAGTGCGCGATGGCGCCCATGGGCTGATGGTCTGGGCGATCAGCGCACTCGTCAGCGCGGTTCTTGCCACTGCTGGTGTTGGCGGAATGCTGGGTGCGGGCGCATCTGCTGTCGGTTCGGCCGCCGACACTGTCACCGATGTCGCATCAGAGGCGGCCTCGTCGGACTATTTTGCCAACCTGATGCTGCGAGGCAATGGACAGGCTGAAACCAGCACGACCGAGGCCGACGATACGCCTGCCGTCGGCGACACCGAGGGCACCGACAGCAGCCCAATTGCTGGTGATGCGACCGATGACACCACGAACACGGCCAATAGAGGTGGAGCAACGCCGCAGTCCAACGCAGGCGGCAACACGGATCTCCCGGGCATCGACCCCGACATACAGCAACAGGTCGCCAGCATCATCGCACGCAGCCTGTCAACCGGTGACATGGCGGACAGGGACAGCACCTATCTCGCACAGCTCGTCGCCGCCAATACCGACATGACCCCTGACGCCGCACGTGCCCGCGTCGAAGAGATCAACACCGAGATTGCCGACGCCCGTGGGGCAGCGCTCGACGTTGTCGAAAAGGCCCGCGTGGCCGCTGTCGTCTTTGGCTTCATCGCTGCAGCAACGCTGTTGATCGGTGCCCTCGCCGCGTTCTTTTCCGCAACCGCCGGTGGGCATCACAGGGATAAAGGCCTCGGACTGGATGTGCTGATTGCACGGAATTGACGCAACGCCCTCTTCACCTGCCGAAAAGGACAGACCCATGCCCGCACTCTTCGCCTGGCTTCTCGGAGCCCCCCTTCTGGTCGTGATCATCATTGCCGTGCTGCTCTGATCAAGCCCCAAACTCAAGACAAAGCCGCGTGACTTCCAAGGGAAAAACTCACCATGCCCAAGCAGACCCAAGCCGACCTCTTCATACGCATTCTGATAGAAGAACTGGACGCGCACCGACTGGTTGCAAAGTCCGATTTCTCCCGAAATGTCAAAACGCACGCCAAGCGGTTCAAGCAGTTTTGCGCACCGGCTCCCGACACCGCAATGGGCGAGACACAGCCACCTGATTGCCTGCACATCATGTCCACGCCTCTTGCGCAGTGGAGTGGCTGACACCTCTGAAGACGGCGATCCCATCACACATGTACGGTACCGCCCTATTCGCCAATCCTGCCTCATCCATGCAAACAAGTGACGAGGCTGCAGACCCACCAATCGCAGGAGCTGCCCAATGACCATCGAAACCCTTGACGATTTGTTCCTTCATACCCTGAAGGACATACTCTACGCCGAACGCCAAATTCTCAAGACGTTGCCGAAAATGGCGCGCAAGGCGACAGACTCAAAGTTGAAAACGGCCCTGTCGTCGCACAAGGACGAAACAGAGGACCATGTCACGCGCCTGGAAGAGGTGTTCGAGATTCTGGGCAAGCCTGCCCGGGGCGCGAAATGCGATGCGATGATCGGTCTTGTCGAGGAAGCCGAAGGCCTGATGGACGAGATCGACGACAAGGAAACCATGGACGCGGCCCTCATTTCGCTTGCTCAGGCTGTCGAGCATTACGAGATTGCCCGCTACGGCACCCTCGTGGCCTGGGCCACGCAGCTCGGACATCCGGAAGCCGCCACCTTGCTCAAGAAGACACTCGATCAGGAATACGGCGCCGACAAGACTCTGACGAAACTGGCCGAGACGCGTCTGAACGCCGAAGCCACGGCCTGACCTGCGACGCGTCCGGATGGTGCGACCCCCACCGAGAACCACCGGGTGGCGCCACCCTCGGTGGCCGGGCTGGTCGACTCAAGGCCGGCCAAAACAAGACCTCCTCTCTTACCCTAAATGGATCCAGCGGTGTCATGCCGGTGTCCCCTCTGGTCCGTGTTCAACTCAAGGCGTGTTTTCCATGAACGATGACAACCACCCGTTCCACGACCTCTTGCCGCGTCAGTTTGCGCCGCTGCGACGACGTGCCCTTTCGCTGACATCCAACGAGCATCGCGCGCATGATCTGGTTCAGACAACCCTGCTGAAGGCTTGGACCAGTCGCGCAAGCTACAGCCCGGAGACCAATCTGCGCGCGTGGCTTTTTACAATCATGCGCAACACGTTCTTCTCGGAGCTGCGCAAGCTTCGCCGCGAGGTGGAGGATGTGGATGAGGTCTGGGCACATGCGCTTGCCGAGCTGCCGCGCCAGGAAGACGCGCTCGCGCTCAAGGAACTGATCGCTGCCATAGCAGACCTGCCCCGCGCTCAACGTCAACCGCTGGTGCTCATGGGCGCTTACGGGTTCTCCCAACTGGAAGCTGCCGATGCCTGCGGCTGCACCATTGGCACGATCAAAAGCCGGGTCAGCCGCAGCAGGGCAACACTGAGCCAGGTTTTCGCCCAGGACGATCGGACATCGGGTTCACGGGCACCGCGGGTGAGCACGCAGGAGCGACAGCGCGACATGCGCCGCAAGGACACGGTCACGATGGACGCGGAAGCCTCATCGAACTGAGGCGCAGACATCCGTCTGCCGGCCCGGCACGTTATTGGCACAGCGCGCATTCGCGAGGACCACGTTGAACCCGTGTTGCTCGAGAGTCTCGAAGGTCGGTATCCAGCAGACGCCAGTCGACGCCATCGTGACACTGGTCACGCCACAGGACCGGAACCGCACCGCCAGTGCATGCAGATCGCACGTGAACGTGCCAAACGCGCGCACAGGGGTATCCGTGCTGTCGGGATCACCGCAGCCATGTGCATCGTCGATCCGGTATCGATGGCCGCCGCGGCAGGATTGACCAACTGCACATCCGTGTGGTCGCCGGTCGACGTCTTTGCCATGGCATATCCTGCATGCAGTCGACAGGGCGTGGGTCATGCAAGTCCGTCATCTTCCCAACCGGGATCACCGCCAAGGCGGTGTCACCACTCTCACGTGCGCATCAGCCCATATGCCACATCTTTTAACGGGGTCAGTCTCTCCAAGAAGCGATCGGCAACTGAACTCAACTCGAGATGATAGCACAGGCTTTTTCTACCGCGCACAGGCGGTCGGCGCGCCGGGACGCTTTTATAAGACGTCCCTGTCCTCCTTGAGGATGCGGTTCGCGCGCCAAAGCAGTTCATTCTGCTTTCGTGTATTCCAATGCGCGCATTGCACGATGAATGGCCAAGAGAAAGTCCACCTCATGCCCGCGCATCGCAGAAGTACCGGCAATGCTCAATTGCAGTCTAGCAGTATCCTTTTTTGGACCATCCTCTGCGCGTTGATACGCCATCAGTGCGTCTCGGTGAAACGTAGCATGTCTGGAAATCAAGTCATTCGAAACGCTCACTTGAAAGCTCGCACTTGAACATGGCGCATAACCCAAGGATGCAGATGTTATCTTCATAACCTCTCCCGGCATTTTTGCGCCGCCCTGTACCACCAGCCTGCACATGCTTTGAGGGCAAACAATCGGCAACTGATCGATCTTGGTGACTGAGCCATTCAAGCCGCTCCTGATCCTGCAAGCCGTGCAAGACAATATGCATCGGGCTTTCAAAAGTAACATTCCCCTAAACTCTCTCTCAAGGACCGGAAAATACTCACGGACCGCCGCGTTCATGGCTCTCGCTGGCCGAGCGTCCGTGCGCGTTTCGCGTCACCGCGGGCAGTGATTTCGCAGGAGCGTGGGCAGAACTCGTCGACGAACTGAGGGGCAATGGCCATGTCGACATGGAGTCCACCCTCGTCGAGAACGCGATCATAAGCCTGGCCATGAGACGCCGAAACCTGCTTTTGCCGGACACGATGATGGGGCTCGTAGCCGGGCTCCTGTGCCAGCCTAATCGGAACCTGCCGAATGAATGCCGTCGAGCCATTCGCCTACCTCGTCGACCTGTTTACCAAAGCGGCCATCTCGACAAAGACATCGATGCCCTGACCCCTTGGGGCTACGCCGCCAAATCGGAAGACGTGAGCTTTCCAGTGACCCCTTGATGAGTTCACAAACCAACTCCTCGGAAACCGGTCAGCTGGCCAGGACCAAACATTTCAATGGGACAGAAACTGCGCATATAGTGAACCGTTCTCCGGTCGCGGTTCTAGCCCGTTGCATCGCGGTCTGACCACGCGGCTTGGTAAAGCATGGCACGTCGGCCTCGGTGGCGTGCTGACGATTGAGGAACCACTCCGTCCCTGCCCACGTTGGGTGCGCAGGAGAGTGAAACATGACGAACTCACGCGCCCGGCTGTTGACCAAGCCGATACACAAGTGGGCACAGCGGGCATTGCCTCGGTTGTCGGAAACCGAAAGTGAGGCCATGGAAGCCGGCGAGGTCTGGTGGGAGGCCGAGTTGTTTTCGGGCAATCCCGACTGGTCGAAACTCCGCAACATTCGCGCGCCGGCCCTCAGCGAAAGGGAACAAGCCTTTCTGGACGGACCATGTACGGAGCTGTGCACGTTGCTCGATGATTGGTCGATCAACCAGACCGACGCCGATCTGTCCCCCGAGGTCTGGGCGTTTCTTCGCAAGAACAAGTTCTTTGGGATGATCATCCCGGAAAAGCACGGCGGACTGGACTTCTCAGCATATGCCCACTCCGAGATCGTGCGCTTCATCGCCACCCGCTCGGTGGCGGCGGCTGTCACGGTCATGGTCCCGAATTCCTTGGGCCCAGGTGAATTGCTTCACATGTTCGGCACGCAGGAACAACAGGATCACTGGCTGCCGCGTCTGGCGCGCGGTGAGGAACTGCCGGCGTTCGGGCTAACCAGTGACAAGGCCGGATCAGACGCCAGCGCAATGACGGATGAGGGTGTCATAGAAAAAGGCACGTGGAACGGTGAAGAGGTTCTGGGCATTCGACTGAACTGGTCCAAGCGCTACATTACGCTCTCCCCAGCATGCACGATCCTTGGACTTGCATTCAAGCTGCGCGATCCCGACGGACTTCTGGGAGACAAGCAGGATATCGGGATCACCTGCGCGCTTGTTCCGTCCGACCTGCCTGGCGTCGAAACCGGACGCCGCCATATACCCTCTGCCACCATGTTCCTGAACGGACCGACCACCGGGACTGACGTCTTCATTCCCCTTGATCACATTATCGGCGGACCGGAATATGCGGGGCGCGGCTGGATGATGCTGATGAGCGCGCTTGCCGCAGGACGGGGGATTTCGCTGCCTTCAATGGGCTGCGCCGCAATCGCATTGTCTGCACACACTGCCGGCGCCTACTCGCGCATTCGCCAGCAGTTCGGATTGCCCATCGGCAAATTCGGCGGAATCCAGGAGCGGCTCGGCAGGCTTGCAGCCGACAGCTATGCGATGGATGCCGCACGGCGACTGACCTGTGCGGGTCTGGACGAGGGGAAATCCTTGTCCGTCATTTCGGCGATCATGAAGGCGCACGCCACCTTCCGGATGCGCGAGGCGGTGAATGATGCGATGGATGTGCATTCCGGCAAGGCAGTTATCGACGGACCCTCGAACTATCTTCAGGCACTCTATCGTGCCGTTCCCATCGGGATCACAGTCGAAGGGGCAAACATCGTCACCCGGTCGCTGATCATCTTCGGCCAAGGCGCCATTCGCGCACACCCACATATTCTCGACGAAATGAAAGCCTTGGGCATCGAGGATCAATCCGAGAGTCTCGAGGCCTTCGATCAGCACTTCTGGGCGCATGTCGGGCATACCTTGCGCACGACGACCCGAGCTTTCGTTCGCGGCTGGAGCGGTGGACGCATCGGTCCCGCGCCTGCCGCCGGTCCCCTTACAGATATCTATCGCCAGATGTCGCGCTGGTCCGCCGCCTATGCGCTCACGGCCGACATGGCCTTTCTGACCATGGGTGGCGCGCTCAAGCGCAAGGAGATGATTTCGGGACGTATGGGCGACATCCTGTCGGAAATGTACATTCTCAGCGCCACGCTGAAGCGATGGGAAGACGAAGGGCGACAACAGGCCGACCTGCCGGTTGTGCGGTACGCTGCGGATCGTGCCCTGGCGCGCATCCAACTGTCCCTTAACGAGGTTCTGGACAACTTCCCGAACCGCTGGTCCGCGCGGCTGTTGCGCGCCATAATGCGTCCGGGTGGTCGCGCATCGGGACGCGACGACGAGATCACCAAGGCCTGCTCCGATCTGATCTATGACCCGTCGGAGGCGCGGGACAGGATTGTCGGGCGGATTTATGGTGGGTGCAATCGCGACGGCGTGGCGCTGCTGAACGACTGTTACGACAAGGTCATCGCATGCGCGCCGGTGATGAAACGGCTGCGCGAGGCAGATGAGGATCCCGATGCCGGTCTGGACGCGGGGACCATCACGCGCGACGAGCGCGACCTTATTGCCGAAATGCATGAATTGGTGGCCGAGGTGGTCGCAGTCGACGATTTCACTCCCGAGGAGCTTGGCCGTCTCTATCCCGGTCTGACCGCAGACCGCAATCGAATGGAGGCCGCCGAATGACCCGTCCCGTTTATCTGGTGGATGGCGCAAGAACGCCGTTTCTCAAGGCAAGGGGAACGCCGGGACCCTTCACGCCTGTCGATCTGGCGGTAGAATGCGGGCGACCCCTGCTGACACGTCAGCCCTTCGACCGCCGCGCGTTGGACTTGGTGATCCTTGGCTGTGTCAATGTCCTTCAGGACGAGATGAACCCGGCGAGGGTCGCCGCACTGCGGCTGGGATTGGGGGCGGACATGGTCGCCTTTACCATGCAGATCAACTGTGGGTCAGGCATGCAGTCGATCGACACCGCATACCGCTATGTCCGCGACGGCAGCCACGACATGATCCTTGCCGGCGGAACCGAAGCGTTGAGCCATGCACCCCTCGTGCTGCGACAATCGGCGGTCGAATGGTTCGGGGAAATGGCGCAAGCCAAGGATATAATGGACAAGGCCAAAGCCTTGACTGGCCTGCGCCCTGAATTTTTCAAACCGATACTGGGCCTGGAACGTGGCCTGACCGATCCGATCACCACCTTGAACATGGGTCAGACCGCCGAAATTCTGGCACATCGGTTCGGGATCGACCGCACGGCCGCCGACACCTACGCGATGCAAAGCCATCATCGCCTGGCACAGGCCCAGAAGAAGAATTGGCTGGACGACGAGGTGATGCCGGCTTTCTCAAAGGATGGCACGGTGCACGAGCACGATGACGGAGTGCGCCCCGACAGCGATCTTGACGGGCTGGCCAAACCGAAACCAGCCTTCGAGCCGCCCTATGGCAAGGTCACGGCCGGCAATTCCAGCCAGATCACCGATGGAGCTTCCTGGGTGATCGTGGCGTCCGAGGCGGCGGTAGAAAAATACGGTCTGACACCGCTCGCCCGGATCGTGGACAGCCAGTGGGCGGCTCTTGATCCATCTGTGATGGGCCTCGGTCCCGTTCTGGCATCGACGCCGATCGTGGCCCGTCACGATCTGGGTCTGGACGATATCGACCTGTGGGAAATCAACGAGGCCTTTGCCGCGCAGGTGCTGGCCTGTCTCGCGGCGTGGGAAGACGACGCATTCTGCCGGGATGTTCTGGAGCTCGACGGCGCCTTCGGGCGGATTGACCGTGATCGACTGAACATCGATGGCGGCGCGATCTCGCTGGGCCATCCTGTCGGCACAAGCGGCAACCGCATCGTGTTGCACTTGGCGAACGCGTTGAAAAGACGGGGCAAGGTCCGTGGCATCGCCACCGAATGCATCGGCGGAGGCCAGGGTGGCGCATTATTACTGGAGGCGGCGTGATGTTCGGATCAAACACGGGACCGGTCCTGCGCAATCTCGGCGAGACCAGACTTGAATGCGGTCCGGTGCGCCCGGGCGCAGGGGATACAGCGTGGCACCAAGGCCGCGATGACGACATCGTCTGGTTGGTGCTGGACCAAGCAGACACGTCTATCAACAAGGTATCACGTGATGTGATCCAAGCTCTGGCAGCCGAAGTGGACAAACTTGAACGCGATCCCCCACGGGCGCTGGTGATCCGGTCGGGCAAGCCCGCCGGGTTCGCCGCAGGGGCCGATATCAAGGGTTTCAACGACATGAGCCGGGATCAAATGTCCGATCTGCTCCGACAGGGGCACGAGGTGCTGGATCGCCTCGCAGCGCTCGAGTGTCCGACGATCTGTGTCGTACACGGTGCTGCCCTCGGGGCCGGGTTGGAGATTGCGCTGGCCTGCGATTGGCGGATCGCAGTGCAGGGTGCGTCATTCGGATTCCCCGAGGTAAAGCTTGGCCTGCATCCCGGGCTCGGTGGCACCTTCCGATTGCCCGCGCTGATCGATCCGACCGAAGCGATGACACTGATGCTGACTGGCAAGACAGCCCATACGGACAAAGCCGAAAAGCTGGGGCTGGCGGATGTCATCACCCAAGAGCGCCACGTTCGCGCCGCGATCGAGGCCATCGTGGCGGATAAGATCGACCGAGACCAGCCGGGGTTGAAGGCACGCGCGTTCAACCTCGCATCGGCCCGCACATTGGCAGCGCAGCGGATGCGTTCGGAAACTCAAAAAAAGGCCCCGAAGGATCATTATCCCGCTCCACATGCCTTGATCGACCTTTGGGAAAAGCACGGTGATGATCCAGCAGCGATGCAATCCGCCGAAATCGAGAGTTTCGCGGCACTGCTGGACACCGAAACCTCCAAGAACCTGCGTCGCGTCTTCTTTCTGCAGCAGGACCTGAAAAACGACGGACGCGAGGAGGATGGGATCAGGCAGGTCCATGTCATCGGTGCCGGGGCCATGGGAGCCGAAATCGCCGCATGGGCCGCGCTCAAGGGCAAGAGCGTGACCTTGGGGGATGTCGAACTCGAACCCCTCGGCAAGACCGTCAGCTTGGCGCGCAAAATCTGCAAGGATCAACATCTGAGCAGCATCGAGACGCGTAACGCCCTTGATCGACTGATGCCGGATCCGAAGGGCTATGGCATCGCGCAAGCTGATCTGATCGTGGAGGCCGCCCCCGAGACGGCGGATCTGAAGGAAAAGATCTACTCCGCCTTGTCGGACAAGATGAAAGAGGGGGCGATCCTTGCGTCGAACACGTCAAGCCTGCGCCTGAAGGATTTGCGCGGTGCCGCACCCGATGCTGGCCGTTTCGCAGGTCTTCATTTCTTCAACCCTGTCAGCAAGATGAAGCTGGTCGAAGTGGTGCGCCACGACGGCACCGAAGACGAGGTGGTCGACCGACTGGCCAGGTTCTGTGGAGCCATCGACCGGCTCCCGGTGCGTGTGACCGATTATCCCGGCTTCTTGGTGAACCGGGCGCTGACGCCGTACCTGATGGAGGCAATGGTTCTCATGGACGAGGGCGTAGAAAAGGAAAAGATCGATGCCGCAGCCATTGCCTTCGGTATGCCGATGGGGCCAGTTACGCTCAGTGATCAGGTTGGACTGGATATCTGCCTGCATGTCGCCGAGAGCCTGACGTCGCACCTCGACAAGTCCATGCCCGCAATTTCCGATCGCCTTCGCGAAAAAGTCGAGGCCGGCGACACTGGCAAGAAGGCGGGGCGGGGCTTTTATGACTGGTCCAAGGGCACTCCTCACCCGGACGCGGCAGGCGGGCCGGATGATCTGACAGATCGCATGATCCTTCCCATGCTGAATGCCTGCGTTGAATGTCTGCGCCAGAACGTCGTGGGCTCGGTTGACGAAACGGATGCCGCGATGATCTTCGCCACTGGCTTTGCCCCGTTCCGAGGTGGTCCGATGCATTATGCCCGCACACGCGGCGTCGATGCCATTCTCCAACGGCTAGACGATTTGCAGGATCGCCACGGGGACCGCTTTGTTCCGGACCCCGGCTGGCAGGACCTGTAAGCCATGCAGCGGAGCCAGGATGTAGACGCCATCATCCGCGAAATCGTGATCCGGACCCAAGGTGATATCCGCCTCGCCCTCCCTTTGGGTCTGGGAAAGCCGGTTTCCTTGGTCAACGCGCTGGTCGAGGCGGCCTGCACCGATCCCGCCATCCGGTTGACGATCTTCACCGCGTTGACGCTGGAGCGACCCAGCACATCTTCCGAGGTCAAGCGCAGGTTTCTCGAACCCGCCTTGGACCGGCTTTTTGGGGCTTATCCCGAAATTCTCTATGCCAAGCTGATCCGCGACGGAAAGCTGCCCTCCAACATCATGGTGCACGAATTTTTTTTGATGGCGGGACGTTGGTTGGGCGTGGACGCCGCGCAACAGAGCTATATCTCGGCCAATTACACCCATGCCCGCGACATGTTGCTTGCACGGCGGCCCAATGTGCTGATGCAGCTTGTGTCTGAAGAGAATGGCCGTTTCAGCCTGTCTTGCAACACCGATATCTCGACAGACCTGTTCCGCGCCCGCGACGCGGGACAGGCGGATTTCATCGCCGTGTTCGAGACCAATCCCGAGTTGCCTTTTCTGGAAGGACCCGGCGCGATCTTGGGTCAGGAAAGTGTGGATCTGGTTCACGATCCGCAAGATCCGTTCGAGCTGTTCTCCGCGCCGCGCCGTCCACTGGCCCTGAGTGACCATGCGATCGGTCTGCATGTATCGCGCCTGATCCGGGACGGGGGAACCCTGCAGATCGGTATCGGAACTCTCGGCGATACCGTGGCGCATTCCCTCATCTTGCGCGAGCAGGGCAAGGCCGCGCAGATCCATGCCGATTGCCCATTTCCTGTCGAACCGAACGAGGAAGGTGCGTTCCAGACCGGCATCTATTGCGTGACCGAGATGCTGGTGGGGGGCGTTCTGGAACTGTTCGAGGCAGGTGTGATACGGCGCGAGGTGGAGGGCGTCGCAGTTCACGCGGGATTTTTCGTCGAAACACGAGCGGTCTATTCCCGGTTGCGCGGCTTGCCTGACGAACGCCGCAGGAAGATCGCGATGGTGCCGGTCAGCTTTACCAACACGCTTTACGGCGATGAGCCGGCAAAACGCGCGGCCCGGACGGATGCACGTTTCGTCAATGGGGCGATGAAGGTCTCTGCGCTGGGGGACGTGATGTCAGACAGTGTCGAGGACGGTCAGGTTGTCAGTGGCGTGGGTGGTCAGTTCAACTTCGTCGATCAGGCCTTTGCGCTTGAAGGCGCTCGGGCGATCATCACGCTGCCTGCGACCCGGATCAATGGGGGCACAGTGGAAAGCAATATTGTGTGGGATGTGCCGAGTGTCACCGTGCCGCGCCACCTGCGCGATATCGTCGTTACCGAATACGGCATTGCCGACCTGCGGGGCCTGCCGGACGCAAAGGTCATCGCCGCATTGCTGGACATCACGGACAGTCGGTTTCAAGACGACCTCTCGGAGCGCGCCAAGTCCGCAGGCAAATTGCCTTCGGATCATGAGATCGCGCCGGCTCATCGTCACAACCTTCCGGAAACGCTCTCTGCCTGGCTGGGCGCGCATCGCGATCTGCTGCCCGATTTTCCGTTCGGGTCCGATTTCGATACAATCGAACGGATGCTGCTGCCTGCGCTGACGGAACTCGAGGTACACTCGCACACCCTTTCCGGAAAGGTGCGCCTGATGGCGGCGTCCCTGCGCGGGCCGGCCCATCCCCACGAAGGCGAGGCGATGGCGCGGATGGGATATGAAAACGCCCGTGGGCTGACGGCACGCGGGCTGCGGGGCGCGCTGCGGCGGGTGGTCTTGCAGCGTTCCTCCGGTTCTGATCCGTGAATGTGGCCCCCGAAACGCCTCGCCCGGGACCGCAGGCGGAAGCCGGGCGAGGCCGAGGCCAAAAGCACCGACATTCCGCCAGTGACCAAACATCAACTTGAGGATCAGAATGACGGATCTGACAAGAGCATCGCCCGTTTCGTCTTTTGCGTCACAGGTCTCACAGCAAGAAGATCACCCCCAGACCGACGGGCAAGGCCGGCACGCGGAGTAGCTCCCACAGGCGCACCCGCGCGCCACCAATCACCGCGAAGCTGATGAGCCAGAGGCCCAGTGCGATTTGCGCCATCGTGGCCAGCGCAGCCAAGGGTTCGGTCGCCAGTTGCAACAAGGCGGGGTTCGCGATGAAACCCAGCGGCACAACGAAAAGACCCACCCCCAGCCGCATGGAGTTGCCTGCCACAGGCAACCACGGCGTCTGCGCGATGGCGGCGGCAATGAAGACATTGCCGCAGACAGGTGGCGTAATCGTGCACAAAAGAGCGTACCAGAAGACGAAGAGATGCGCATACAGATCGGGTACGCCAAGACCCACAAGGGCCGGCACCGCAACCGAGGCGCAGATCACGTAGGCCGCAGTCGTCGGCAGCTCCATCCCCAGCACAAGGGCCGCGAGTGCAGTAAGAAGCAGCGCCATCCACAGATGCCCGCCGCTGGCCGAGAGGATCAGCGAGGTGAGCTTGACGCCAAGGCCGGTCATGTTGAACACACCCACCACGATGCCCGCGCAGATGATCACGGCAGCAATGATGGAGACCTGTTGCGCGGCGGTGATGATCGCCACCAGCGTGCGGCGATACCAGCCCGCAAGCGACAGCCGCCCGTCGGGCTCGAAGATCAGGGTAGCCCAGGTGACCACCGTCGCGAATACCGCCGCATAGGCCAGGGTGTAACTGGTGAAGGCAAGCGTGCCGACCAGGATCGAGAAGGGCAGCAGGAAGAAGGGCACCGAGCGCGACACAGCTGCCCAGCCGGGCATGGCACTGCGAGGCAGAGCGGGAAGATCGATGCGCAATGCATAGACATGTACCCCGAACCACGCCGCAAGGAAGAACAGGATCGCGGGCAGCAAGGCCGCAACCATGATATCGGTGTAAGGCATGCGCACCAGTTCGGCCATGACGAAGATACCCGCGCCCATGACGGGCGGCAGGATCTGGCCACCGGTCGACGCCACGGCCTCGGTCGCGGCGGCCAGTTGCGGCGGGTAGCCAAGGCGCTTCATCGCGGGAATGGTGATCATGCCGGTCGTTGCGGTGTTGGCCGCGGCAACACCCGAGATCGACCCATAGAAGGCCGAGGACAGGATGGCCACCTTGGCCGCGCCCGCCCGCGTGCGCCCGGCCAGTTGCGTGGCAAAGGCCATGAAGCCCGTGCCCGCCTGGCCTGCCGAAATGAATCCGCCGAGGATCACGAACATGGCGATGGTATCGACCGAGGTGCCTGTCAGCGTCCCCCAAAGCCCGCCCTCGGTGATGGTCAGAGTGCCAAGGAGGTAATCGACCGGCATTCCTCCATGACCGAAGCGCCCCGGGATCTGATCGCCCAGGAAGGCATAGGCCAACACCAGCGCGGCAACGGTCGGCAACACGATCTTGATCGCGCGGCGCGCCATTTCCAGCACCACCACGATCAGCGTCAGCGCGAGCACGATCTGTACCGTTCCATCAAGCGCGCCGTATTGCAGCACCAGATCGCGGCGGTTGAGCATGATCCAGCCACAAACGCTGAGCCCCATGGCGAGGAAGAACCAGCCCGTGAGCCGCGCGCTGCGGCCAGCCTGTGCCGCCGCGCCAAGGACGAAGATCCAGGGCAGGGCGAGGGCCAGATGCGCGGGTCGGGTGATGAGGTTGGGGATCAGCCCGGCAAAGGCGTTCCACATATGAAACCCCACCAGCAGCAGCGCCAGAGCAATGGCCACGGCGCCGTAGCGCTGACCGTCCATCTCGACCGAGAGCCAGCTTTGTGACTCGCCCTCAGCCGTATTCCGGGTTTCGTTCATGTTGTCATCAGCCCCAAAGGCAGGAAGGGAGGCACAAAGCCCCCCTCCCCTAGTCACTGTTCCAGGCTTCGTTCAGGGCAACGTCACGCCGCGTTCGGCGTAGAAAGCCGTGACGCCTTCATGAAGCGGCGCGCCCAGTTGCGGCACCAGCTCGGGCGACACGCCCGCCCACCAGGGGTTGGTTTCAGCCATGTCCTCGCGCTGCTCCCAGAAGGCCGCGACGATGGCGAGCGCGGTGTCATCGTCCATGTTCACCGCGAAGGCGCCGACGGGGACGGCCATGGTGTCGATGGCCGCGTCGATGCCCGCATAGGTGCCGCCCGCGATGCTGACCGCGCCCGCGCTCGGGTTGGCGGCGATGATCGCGGCCTGTTCCTCGGGCGTGAAGGACAAGATCCGCACGGGCAAGGTCGCGGCCAGTTCCTGAACCTGCGGAGTGGGGTGCGAGGAACAGGTCGCATAGCCATCGACCTGGTTGTTGCGCAGGGCTGCGGGGGCACCGGAGAGTTCCATCTCGGGCGCGGTCACGCTGTCGGCGATGCCGAGTGTCTCGAAGATCGAGGCCACCTGTCGCTGGCAGAAGGTGCCGGTGCCGCCCGAGATGAAGCTGCGCCCGGCAAGATCTGCCACCGTGGTGATGTCGCTGTCGGCGCGAACAACCATGTGAATGGTGATGAAGGGCATTGGAAAGAGCGTGCGCAGCCCGTCGTAATTGCCGCCGGTGAAGGGATCGGCACCAGCCAGCGCATCCGCGATCAGGTTCGGCGGCGAGGTGAAGAGAAACGCACCGGAGCGGCGCCCGGCCTCTGTCACGTTCTGCACTGAGCCCTGGCTTTCCTCGACAGTCGGCAAGATCTCACCATCTGACTGCGTCTGGAGCATCTCACCCAGCTGCACCATCATCACGTAATACGAACTTGAAGAGGACGCCGATTTCAGCGTCACGCGGGTTTCGGCGCTTGCCGCCGTGCCGCCGATGGCCAATGCTGCCGCGAGCGCGGCCGTGAGTGCGCCCTTGCGCAAGGGGGTATGAAACATGGGTATCCTCCGCTACCGTGTCGGGAGGCTGTATGCTGTACAGCCCCTGATGCACACAAGACCAGCACGCATGGCCAACGGCAAGAGTTTTGCACGACCTGCGCGTCCGCCAAAACTTCCGACCACCAAATGCCCGGCTGGCCTTCAAGTTGATCGTCCATGCGACGCATTTACTCCTTGGACGACGTGACCTGAATACCGGCTGGAGGTCAAAGCGCTGCCGTCACGGCGGTTTCGGCGTTCAGCTGGCAGATGATCCGCGCCGCACGCCTCATCTGGCGACGCGTGCATCGGCGGCAGTGCCGTAGCGCGGCAAATCGGCGGTGCTATGGCCACGGGCGTCCATCAAAGTGTCGCGGACTTAAGCGATATGGGCCGTTTCCTCTATGATCTCAGAAAGGTATTGCGCTGCCCTCAGGGTCGGGCCGACGCGGATCGTGCCGTGATTGGCGAGCACCGCCGGACGGATCACGGGATCGCGAAAGACATGTCTGATCTCTCCCTAGGTCTGTGAGCCACCTTTGGCCGAGAGCGGGATCAGCGGCATGCGCCCAATACTGTGGCGCCGGGTTCACCAGCAAGGCGATCCTGAAGCGCGCCAGGCGATTGAGCATTCTGAGGACCCCGCGCCGGGCGCGCTTGCCCAACCCGAAACCGACCACTATCACCCCCAAGGTCTCTCGTTATGAACGAAGGACGACCGGGGGAAGGTCACCGGCTCGAGGGTTTCCGGGTGTTCAACACAGGATGACTGCGTTTTGGGTGGTTCGTTCCACCAATCCCTTGGAAAAGCCGGTGGGTCCATGTCGTAGGTGTAGTAATCGGTCAGGACCAGCAGGACATCGGCTTTCTGCGGGATTTCCATGGGTAATCCCCCCTTTTTAACGGGGTGCATCCGTAGAACTTACACGGCCATTTTCAGTTTCATTGAGCGTGTGATGCCGCCAATGCCAATGTTGGGGCGGTCTTTGTTATGAGATGCCGTAACGGGTCCTGCGTTGCGCATCACCATTACCGCTTGCAAGATCACCACTGCGCTGTCGCCATTCCCGTATCAAACCTGATTGGAGGAAAAGGGGATGAGACTGTTTATCGGATTGGATGTGTCACTGGCCAAGACGGCGATATGCGTGGTTAGCGAGCATGGAAAAATCGTTCAGGAAGCTGAGGTCGCCAGCGAACCAGAGCCGCTTCTTGCGTGGCTTCACACCTTGGACGGCACCATTGCCGCCTTGGGCCTTGAGGCTGGTCCCTTGTCACAGTGGCTACATCGTGGGCTGACAGATGCCGGGCTGGATGCTGTTCTGATGGAGACACGACAGGTGAAGGGCGCCTTGAAGGCCATGCCCATCAAGACAGATCGGAGAGATGCTGAGGGGATTGCCCGTCTACTCCACCTCGGTTGGTTCCGCCCCGTCCACTGCAAGTCAGTTTCAGCACAGGAAGTTCGCGCCATTCTCAGCGCTCGGAAGGCGATCCAGCAGAACATGATCGCTCTGGAGATGTCACTGCGCGGGCTCTTGCGTAACTTTGGTTTGAAAGTCGGTGCGATTTCCCGAGGAAGGTTCGAGCATCGCATTCGAGAACTCGCTGAGGGCAATGCCATGCTCGATACAGCGACAGCTCCCATGTTGCGTGCAAGAGCGTCGTTGCGCCAGGAACTTGCGGGCCTCGAAAAACTGGTTCGGCAGATGGCCCAGGACGACCCGGTTTGTGTGCGACTGATGACGATGCCGGGAGTTGGTGCAGTCGTCGCCCTGACTTACCGGTCTGCCGTCGACGACCCTGCGCGCTTCACCTCTTCGAAGAACGTTGGCCCCTGGGCTGGCCTAACACCATCACGCAACCAGTCTGGCGAACGCGATGTCTCAGGCGGCATAACCAAGGCCGGCGACGTGAACTTGAGGCGCGCGTTATGCCAGGCCGCAACCGTAATGATGAACCGTGGTCGATCGACATGGCTGAGAACATGGGGCGCTCAACTCGCAAAGCGCCGGGGCCGGAAGCGAGCCATGGTCGCGTTAGCGCGCAGGATCGCAGTGATACTGCATCGCATGTGGGTCGACGGCTCAACATTCCAGTTTGAAGCGGCACCGACGCATTAACATCAAACCCGTTGCTCGCTTGATCGCAGGCCCCAAGGTCCGGCAGGGACGTGGTTCCGATGATGTCGTGCTCAGGACAGTCGCTGGCTGATAACAGTCAAGCACGCCTATGAGATTGGCACATTGGGATTGCACCGAACCAGCATCATGTTGGCAGCCTGCGCGCTGACCACGGACCGAAGCATGAGCCCCAAGGACCCAATTACGGGCTGGTGTGAAGAACGGCAGCGGACAGGTCGGAAAACAAAACTCCTGCTTGTGCGGGCTCTGAAGTTTTGTGAAAAAAGCCTTGACTAGGACGGACCCGTTACCGAAGTCCATAGCCATTGCGTGGCCTGATCCTGTGCCTCCTCGATACTTTCGCATGATGTATTGATCCACCCACTCATGCCTAACCGTCCGGTTGTAGCGCTCGACATAAGCGTTCTGCAGTGGCCGGCCGAGTTGGATGTGCTGGATCGTAACCCCATGTTTCTCTGCCCGTTTTCTCAGCAATTCACTGATGTATTCGGCCCCGTAGCACGTCGGGAAGAAGGGTTGTTGGTCGGTTATGGCCGCCTGCGCAGCCCCTAAACTGCGCAACGGGTGGCCATAACCGGCTCTCAGGTCTCAACAGTGGTTTTGCACAACCACACTGCTGAGGAGACCGGCTATGACCGCTGTGGCGTTGGCTTGGCTGGCATACCAACAAAGTGCCGGATGAACCGGCGGCTCTTTCTCTCGCGCGAGCCGCCGGTCGGTCACTCAGATTCGAACTGCGGTCAGAAAGAGTGTCCGACCGCAGCAAGATGTTCAGAAGCAGATTTTCGATTATAAACCGTTGATCGCTTCCAGCATGCCTTCCGGCCAGCTCTCGGACAAGGGCGAGTTCAGATACTGCTCTTGTGCGTAGGATTGGAAGGCCTCCAGATCGGGTTCATAGACCGTCAAGCCCTCACCTTCAAAGAAGGCGACAAGCTCGGCTTCCTGATCAAGATATTGCTGATCGGACCATGCGGTCGCCTTGTCGGCCGCGGCCTGCATTGTGGCTTTCTGGTCGTCGCTTAGCGCATCCCAAACCTGCGAGGACACCAGGAGCATGCCGAAGCCGACATTGTGACCTGTGAGGACGATTTGATCGGTCACTTCATGGAACTTCATCTGGCGGTTATTTGGCAGAGGGTTGTCCTGGCCGTCCACCACACCAGACTGCAGCGCGGTATAAAGCTCGGTATAGGGGATCGGCACCGGGTTGGCGCCCAGGGACTTGCCCAGGAACTGCCAACTTTCGCCGCCCGGCATGCGCAACTTGACGCCCGACAGGTCGGCGGGGGTCATGAATTGGGCGTCTCCCTTGAGGTTCAGATGACGGGTGCCGTAGTAGAATGTGCCCAGGATCTCGACGCCCAGCTCTTCACGGGCAAGCGCCTTCAGCTGCTCACCGACTTCACTGTCAAAGATCGCCTTGAGGTGGGCCTGATCCCGCACGACGTAAGCCGCGCCCAGAATGTCGAAGGCAGGCACCTGCTGTGCCAGGTCCGACGGCGGAAGGCCCGCCATCTGGATGTTGCCGCGCTGCAGACCGATCAATTCGGTGCCTTGCTTCATCAGCGTGGCTCCGAAATAGGGCTGGAAGGAAAAATCATCGCCAAGCTCTTTGGCGAAAATTTCGGTCATCGCCTTGGAACGCGGCACTTCGGCCGGGTTCACATCCGAAAAGATCAGTTCGACCTGAGCGGAAGCGGTTCCAGCGATGGAGATCGTTGCCACGGCGGCAGCGATCAGGTTGCGTAGACTTCTGTAGTGCATGGTTTCCTCCCTAGAGAAACGTCAGAGTGCAAATAGGTTTTCCGCCACGCCCTGCCCGGCACCTTCGATGGCGAAGACGGATCCGGCCAGAGGCTCGGCCGCCAGTTCCTCATCGGAGAGGAACTTGAAGGCAGTTGTGACGAAAAGTGTCTTCAGATCCCGCCCGCCGAAGCAGAGGCAGGTGGGATTCGTGACCGGCAGAGCAATCTGCCGGTCCAAACGGCCGTCTGGCGCATAGCGCACCACTTGACCGCCCGCGAAGAAGGCCTGCCAAAGACAGCCATCGGCATCCACGCATGCCCCGTCGGGGCGGATGCCAGTGCTGCTGTAATCGGCAAGGACCTCGCGGTAGGTGATCTCTCGGCCAGTCTCATCGAGACCAAGCCGCCAGGTCACATGTCGGCGGGTATCCGTGAAATACATGCTGCGCCCGTCAGGCGCGAAGGCGATGCCGTTGGCGACGATCACATCGTCGAGCATCCGGGTCATCGTGCTGTCGGGATCGACACGATACAATCCGCCCAGACCTCGGGTCAGCCCGTTATCCATAGTGCCGATCCAGAGGCTGCCATTGGCATCAACGCGCCCGTCGTTCAGCCGTGTGGCTGGCATCGCTTCATCCGGCGTTGTCGCGAAAGGCAGCCAGTCGCTGGTCTTTGGGGCGCGGTGAAGCAGTTTCAGATCGCGCGCTGCCAAAAGGCCACCCGACCGTGTCATGGCAATGGAGCCCAGATAGGTGCAGGGATGCGCCTCGGCCTCGGTCACGCCGCTTTCGGGGTCAAGCCGCCAAAGAGTTGGTTGCTCGATGTCAATCCACCAAAGCACTCCACGAGCAAGGTCCCATAGGGGCGTTTCGCCAAGTCGAGCATCCACTTTCTGGATCAGCTCCACCTTGCAGTCGGACATCCTGTTTCCTGTTCTTGTCCTCGGGGCGGGTTTGGGACCAGTCATATGCGGGGAATTCCGGACGGTCGCGCCAGCCGCCGTTGGGCAGCGATGCGGAAGGGTGCATTGGCAGCGCCATAACCAGTGTAGCCGTCCTTGCGCTGGCAGATCTCTAGAAAAATCCCATCTCCGACAGACCGGGTATAGACTTGAAAGAAAGATCCGGAGGCGTCCTCGTCATAAAGGATGTGATCGGCCTTGAGCCGGCCCGTGACGTCGGGCGACAGCGACAACCGCGCGGCAAGGTCGTCATAGTAGTTCTCGGGCATCGGCAGCGGCTCGAACCCGCATTTGCGCATCTTGGCAACGCAGGCAAAGATGTCATCGGTGGCAAAGGCCACGTGCTGCACGGAAGACCCGAAGCTGTCGGCAATGAACCGCCCGGCAAAGGTACGATGGGTCTCGGCCCCGTTCAGAGTGACGCGCAGAGCCGCGTCGGGGCTTTCGATTGCCTGGCTGCGCACCAGCCCGCCGGGATCAACCACATCAACTGTGGCCTGTTTTTTCGTCTCGAAAAGGGACAGGTAGAAAAGCGACCAGGTCAGCATCTCCTCATAGTTCATGGTCTGACCGATATGGTCGATGCGCGTCAGCCCGGCCTCATGTGCGGCACCGCCTTCTGCGGGTGCGAACTCGATCTCCCAGACCTTGCCAAGATCAGAGTTGCGGTCGATGAAATGCAGCAGGCCCGAGCCGACGCCACGGATGGCAGGGATCTGCATCTCTCCTGGTCCGACAGACTGGCTGAAGGGCGTGGCCCCCAGAGCGCGGGCACGGGTCACCGTATCCTCGGCGCTGTCCACCAGCAAACCCACGTCGCAAATGTTCAACCCATGTGCGATATGGGCAGTGTGCGCGAAACCCTCCTGGTCGGTGTTCAGGACGATGCGGATTTCGCCTTGCTGCCAGACCTCGACCTGCTTGGAGATATGCTTGCCCGCGCGATGAAATCCAAGTGATCCTAGCAGCTTGCGCAACCCTTCGGCTTCGGCTTCCGACGCTGCGAATTCCACGAAAGCCACACCCTCTGTCGTGACGCGGGGTGGGATATCGAGCGAATCCAGACGCAACTCGGGCTCCGCGCGTCTGACCTGATCCATCAGGTATATGAGCGATCGGTGTCCGTCCCGCGCGATGGCCTTGGCGCTCCCCCCGCGAAACTGATCATTGAAGACCTCAAGGCTGATTGGCCCGGCATACCCGGTGGCGGCCACGGCGCGCATGAAGCCTGTCACGTCCAGATCGCCTTGTCCCGGCATGTTGCGGAAGTGCCGCGACCAATAAAGTAGGTCCATCTCGATCATCGGTGCATCGGCAAGCTGGACAAAGAATATCTTGTCACCCGGAATGGCGCGGATCGACTCCGGGTCCAGCTTGCGGCCCAGCGTATGGAAACTGTCGACGACCAGTCCGATGTTCGGATGATCGGCGCGGCGCACCACCTCCCATGCATCGCGGTGGTCCCAGACATGACGTCCCCATGCCAGCGCTTCGTAACCCACGCGCAGGTTGCGGGCGGCGGCACGCTCTCCCAGTTCGGCGAAATCACGGGACATGCGATCGATACCGCCAAGCGCCTTGGGATGCACGGATGAGCACACCAGAATGAGGTCGGTGCCCAGCTCCTGCATCAGATCGAACTTGCGCTCCATCCGCTCGAACGCCCGGCTTCTTTCGGGATCAGGCAGCCCTTCAAAGTCGCGGAACGGCTGAAACAAAGAGATCTCCAGCCCGTGGTCCCGCACCATCGCTCCGACCTCACGCGGAGAGGCATCGAAGGTGATGAAGTCCTGCTCGAAGATTTCAATACCGTCAAAGCCGGCCGCCGCGATGGCGGCGAGCTTTTCCCGAAGGTCTCCTGCGATGCAGACGGTGGCAATCGAGGTTTTCATGGTGCTTTAGCCTCCGTAACCCAGCAAACGCGGCAGCCAGAGCACGAAGTCCGGTACGAAGGTGATCACTCCGAGTGCGACGAAAAGCGCGAAAAGAAACGGCATCAGGTCGCGAATGATGCGGCCGAGAGGCTCCTTGGTGATTGATGAAACGATGAACAACAACAATCCGTAGGGCGGCGTGATCAGGCCCAGCATCGCATTTACCACACAGACAACACCAAAGTGGACCAGGTCGATGCCAAGGGCCTGTGCCGTGGGGATGAAGATCGGCACGATGATCAGCAGGATAGCGCCGGATTCCAGGATGCAGCCCAAGGCGATGAACAGTATGTTGATCGCGATCAGGAAACCCACTGGCCCCAGATCATACTGCGCCAGAAACGCGGCCAGCTGATCCGGCACGTTTTCCCGCGTGATGACATACTGAAAGGTCAGAGCACCGGCGATCAGGATACCGACGGTGGCGGTGGAGCGGGCTGACGCCAACAATGTCTCGAAGAATTGCCCGGCAGTTACCGAGCGGTAGAACACGACCGAAATTGAGAGCGCATAGAAGGCCGCCACGGCAGCTGCCTCGGTCGGGGTCATGACCCCTCCGTAGATTCCACCCAGTAGGATCACCGGCAGCAGCAATGCGGGGATGGCGCGGAAGGTGACGCCGGGCATGTCGCGCAGCGGTATGGCCTCGTCCACGTCGAAACCGCGACTGTGGGCGATGATCATGTTCATGGTGATCAACACCACCCCCATCAGCAGGCCGGGCATCATGCCGGCGGCAAAGAGGTAGCCGACCGATTGGTCCGACACGAGCGCATAGAGCACCATGGGGATCGACGGCGGGATGATGGGTCCGATGGTCGCCGAAGCCGCGGTGATCGCGGCGGCATAGGACTTGGTATACTTCCCGTCCTTGGTCATCATGTTGATGATGATCTTGCCCATGCCCACCGCATCGGCCACGGCAGACCCGGACATGCCCGAGAAGATCAGCGAGGATACGACATTGACGTGACCCAGCCCGCCCTTGAAGCGTCCGACCAAGGCTTGGCTGAACCGCAGCAGGCGGTCAGCCAGCGAGCCGATGTTCATGATGTCAGCGGCCAGGATGAACAATGGAATCGCCAGCAGCGTGTAGCTGTTGAACAGGCCTTGCAGCAGGGTTTCCGCGGCGATCGACGGATCGAAACCCCGCATGATCAGGTAGACGGAAGACCCGCAGATCATCGCCAGCCCCATCGACAGGCCGCCGAAGGCAAGAAAGGCGATCAGGACAATAGAGACTGTAAAGGGATCACTCATAGTCGTGTGTGCCTGCAGTTTTGGGCGTTTCGAACGCTGGGCCGGCGCCGGTGAGCCCGCGCCAAATGGACATGCCGCAACGGATGACAACAGAAAGTGCGAAGGGAACGTAGATCGCGAAGACATAATCGAAGCGGATCTTCATGTATGAGGTCTTCTCGATCGACATGAAGTCGATGTAGCCCCAGACCTGCGGCAGCGTCCAAAGGAAGATCCCCGCGCAGATTGTCCCGGTAATGACGTCGAGCGCGCGACGCGCCCAGCTGGGCAGCGCCGCATAGATGATGTCCAGCCGGATCACGTCGCTTTCGCGCACCACGAAGGCATAGCCAAAGAGGATTCCCCAGAGCCAGGCAATCGAGACGAACTCGACCGTCCAGCCCAGCGGGAGGTTCAGCAGATAACGGAACACGATCTGGATCAGGAAGCTCACGAACAGCGATCCGAGGATCAGACCGAGGATCACCTCGGCGCCGCGTTCACCCCATCCGGCGAGTGTTTTCAAACGCTCCATTCTCAACCCGTTCCCCTTGCCTTTTTCGGTGTGTCTGTTCAGAGGCTCGGCGGTATTGTCCCGCCGGAAGCCTTGCTGCACGACTTAAAGACCATTGATTCCGTCAAGCACACCATCCGGCCAAGACTCGGAGAAACGCGAGCTCTGGAAGACCTGCAGCACATGGGTGCGGAAAGCTTCCTTGTCGGGCTCGTAGACCTCAAGGCCTTCGCTTTTGAAGAAATCGACCAACTCGGCTTCCTGGCTGATCGTGTCGGCATCCATCGCATCCTGAAACGAAATCGCGCAGTCCTGCACCCTGGCCTGCTGTGCCTCGTCCAGGCTGTCCCACTTGGACCCGGACATTGAGAACACGTTTGAGGCGATCAGGTGACCTGTCAGGATGATCTGGTCCGTCACTTCATGAAATTTCATCTGCTTGTTTGCGGTAAGCGGATTGTCCTGGCCGTCGATGGCGCCTGTCTGCAGCGCGGTATAGACTTCGGTGAAAGCCAGCGGCGTCGGGTTTGCACCAAGAGCCTCGCCAACGAATTGCCAGCCTTCGCCGCCGGGCATGCGCAGCTTGACACCGTTGAGATCGGCGGGCCTCATGACTTTGCGTTCGCCGCGAATGTTGACATGGCGTGTGCCGATATAGGGCCAGGCAAGCACCTTGATTCCGGTGGCCTCCTCCATCGTGTCGATCAAGCCGTCAAGCACGTCGCTGTTGAACGTCGCGCGCATGTGCTCGTAGTCACGCCACAGGTAGGCCGTGCCGAGGATCGACGTCGCGGGCACCTGGTTGTAGAAATCAAAGATCGCCAGGTTGGCCATGTCCAGGTTAGCCCGTTGCATTGCTGTGAGCTCGGTCCCCTGCTTGAACAGGGTCGCACCAAAATAAGGTGTGAACTGAAATCCCTCACCCAGACAGTCGCCGAAGTGTTCTCTCAGCAAGGTGGAGCGGCGGTCACCTTCCTGCACGGTATCCGAATAGATGATCTCGACCGTGTCGGCAGAGACGGCACTGGCGCTCATTCCGGCAACCAGGGCGAGAACCAGCGCGCTTGCGGTTCCTTTGGTTGAAATGGTCATGATTTCCTCCCTATGACGCATTGAACGAGGATGGCGAACCGTCCTCAAGTGAAGGAGTCGAATGCTTCGCGCATCCGATCCACGTCTGGTTCACAGCCCGTGAAAAGCTCGAAGGCCCGAACAGCCTGATAAAGCGCCATCCCCGACCCAGGCAGCACCGCGCAACCCTTGGCACGCGCGGTGGACAACAGATCCGTCTCCAATGGGAAATAGACGATGTCAGCAACCCAGTGATCGGGGCGGATCGCCTCTTCTGGCAGCGGCATTCCCGGTAGCTTATCCATCCCCACGGGGCTCGCGTTGACAATGCCCTGAGCCTGATCGGCAGCCTCGTATACGTCGGTGGCGACCTCAGCCCGGTGTGGACCGTAATGTTCAGTCAACAGCGCCACGAGCTCGATTGCGACCTGATCATTCACATCACGTATCGCCAAGCGTGCGACACCCGCATCCAGCAACGCATGTGCGACAGCACCACCTGCCCCGCCGGCGCCCAACAAGAGCACGCGGTCGCGCGGAGCACCGGGCAGCCCTTGGCGCAGGCTCTCGCTGAACCCCCAGTGATCAGTGTTATGCCCCGAACGGCGCCCGTCGCGGAAAACGACTGTATTCACAGCGCCCACATTGCGCGCCGCTTGCGAGAGTTCGTCCATGAGCGGCAGCACCGCACGCTTGTAAGGATAGGTAACGTTCAGACCATCGAAACCCTCGGCCTCCAGCAACGCCAGAATCTCGGCGGGGTCCTCGGGAAGGCTGCGCACTTGGGAATCGACCAGATAATAGTCGTAAGAAACCCCTGCCGACGTGGCTGCCGCCATATGCATGCGCGGCGTCCGCGTCCCGGCGATGCCACTTCCAAGAAGTCCGATCTTCAAGGCGCGGGCCGGGCTTTCGCCTGCCTGCGCCGCGATTGTGCTGTTCACTGCGGTTCTCCTCCCAGACGCCGCATCCCTTGACGAGACAATGGACTAGGTGGTTAATTCAGTCAACACTATGTTCGCTACGGTTAAAAAAGATCCCGCAGCACATGAGGATTGCCTTGGTTTCCTGCAGGTAGGCCAATAGGTTACAAGCGGGTAGAACCGGGCGAGAGGGGGCGCAAGACATGGGAGAGACGGGCGAGAGCGGGGAACAGCAACGCGGGGGGTGGAAGCAGAACCCGGACGCGGTGCGTGACAACATCCTTCATGCGGCCCGAGAAGTCTTCGCCCGTCACGGCCTCTCGGGCGCTCGCATCGACGAAATCGCCCGGCGCACCCGCACGTCAAAACGGATGATCTATTACTACTTTTCCGACAAGGAGACACTCTATCAAGCCGTCCTGGAAGATGCCTACACGCGCATGCGCCGTGAAGAAGACGCGCTGGATTTGGGCAAGCTTCATCCTGTCGCGGCCCTTCGTGAATTGGCCGAATTCACATTCGAACACCACCGCCACGACACCGACTTCGTGCGTTTGGTGATGATCGAGAACATCCATGAGGGAGAGCATATGTCCCGGATCAAGTCGATCTCGGGGCAAAACAGTTCGGCCATCGCGTTGCTGGAAGACATCTACCAGCGCGGGGTCGAAATGGGGCTGTTCCGTCGCGGACTCTCGGCGCTTGAATTGCATTGGCATATTTCGGCGGCCTCGGTCTTCAACGTCTCCAACCGCGCGACGTTCTCGCACATTTTCGGAGACGACATTTTCACGGAACGCGGCCAGCAAAAGCTACGCCGACAGGTTGGCGACATGATCCTGGGTATCGCAATGAAACCGGGCCTGTCCGCCGAAACCGACATGCCCCGCGCAAGAGAGGAAGCACGCATGATCAATCCAGATATTTTCCGGTTCCTGGAGGTGTGGGACGCAAAATGGGCCACTCTGACACCCGAGGCCACAGCCGCCGATCGCCGAGTGCATTTCGAAAGCATCGCGCGTGACATGCGCCTGCCCACCCCACCGGATGTCGAAACAGATGAGGAACATTGGATCGATAGTGACGGCGGTCCCGTGCGCGTGCGCATCTTCCGCCATGCCTCGGGCGGCAGCCAGCCCGCGCTGATCTACATGCACGGCGGCGCATGGATGCAAGGCAGCCCCGAGACGCATTGGGACATCACCGCACGGATCGCTGCCTGGAACAAGCAGACGGTGATTTCAGTCGACTATGCGCTGGCTCCGGAACACCCGTTCCCAGCAGGCTACTTGCAAGTCCTTGCAGTAGCCCGCTGGGCCCATGAAAAGGCCGCCGAACTGGGCATTGATCGCACCCGCATCGCGATCGGCGGTGACAGTGCCGGCGGCAATCTGGCCGCCGCCGTCGCGCTGACAGCCCGCGATGAAGGGATTCCCATGGCCGGGCAGCTCCTGATTTACCCGGCTTGCGACTTTGACCGGTCACGTCCCTCCTACACCGAAAACGCCGAGGGCCCGCTGCTGAAGGTTGCCGGGATGGCGGCAACAAACGCGCTCTATTGTGCCGATGTCGCGCAACTCAACACCGATCCCCGCATCGCGCCCTTGGCCGCGCAAACCCATGCAGGCCTGCCGCCTGCCTATGTGGCCGTGGCCCAGAATGACCCGCTACGCGATTCTGGCAATGCCTATGCCGAGGCCATGAAAAACGCCGGTGTCCCAGTCACGATCGAGCCGGGCGAGGGCCTCATCCACGGATATCTGCGCGCGATGGAGTACTGTCCAGAGGCGGAAATCCGGTTAAAGGAAATGGCAGCGTGGCTCGACAAAACTGTGAATCAAAATCAGAGATCATGAGAGATCCATTTTGCGCTTTGAGCGCGCGATGATCTCTTTGTCCCGTCAGACAACGGCGAAGATACCTTGAACCATCAATCAAGCCGGATCGCGCTCGATCCATGGCAATAGGCGGGACATATCGTCGAAGGCGGCGATATTGGCTTTCGAGCGCGTATCCTTCAACGCCGTTTGGTGTGAAATACTGTGTCGGACGCTTGTCACGGGAAGATTTTGCAATGGCATAAAGGTGTCTGCGCGATGCGTCGCGAATGCGCGGTCACACTGCCCTATCTTTGAGCGTGTTCGGCGAAAAAGCAGACGAATGCTGTCGAGCAGAAAGACCTAACGGCAGCCTGAGCGCAGTTTTTATTTTCAAGCGTACCCGAGCCACTAAGGCTGAATTGGGTAAAGCAAATTTTAACCGTGAATTTCCAACGGAACGTCCATTGTCTATCAAATGAACACTCGTCATCCAAGGAGCGATCCTGAAATATGCAGGGTCGGATTTTAAAGGAGTCTGTCTAATCTTGTGCCGCCGCTGGATCAAGGCGCAGATGACCGACGCCTGGGTATCGGAGGAAACCATCTATACTATAACAGTCGAGAACATTCTTCAGGGCATCTCTAAAAATTGCCCTGACCACCCCGCTGGGACAGAAAGCGGAGGAGAGACGGCTGGGGTATAACGATGGCGCAGATGGGGTTCTGTGATCTTTCCGACTGCTACGCAAGCCTTGGTGCCAAGCGCAACCCTCTGGTCGAGATCGACGCGGTGGTCCCGTGGGAGGAATTCCGCCCGACACTTGACGAGGTCTGACGCAAGCCCGAGGCGAAGCGCAAGTCGCGTGCCCGGCGCAAGCCGAAGGACGCCGTGGTGATGTTCAAGACGATGTTTCTTGGCGCGCTCTACAACCTGTCGGACGACCAGATCGAGTATCAGGTCCGCGATCGGCTGAGTTCCAACGAGACAAAAGTCGCGCCAAGATCAGTGTGGATCGCGGCCGACGTGATGATTGCAGTACAAGGCTTTTTCATGGCTGTCTGTCTCCTGTACAGGTGGGTGCCTGAGCAACCCCACTCTGCCAGAGCGCCGGTCGCGATCCACCGCTCATGGAATCTTGAACCGGGACTTCGATGCGGTCAAAAAACGCCATCGAGGTGCCTTGGAGCAACGGCCTGGCGAAAGGTCAGATCAACCGCCTGAAACCCCTCAAACGCGCTATTTACGGCCGGGCCGGTCCAGAATTGTTGCGCGCGAGAATGCTACCATTCCGCCACACAAATTGAGGCAGAGCCCAATAAAGATCTACGCGACATCCGGCGACTTCACCTATAAATCCTGTGATGAATATTCGCGAGGGAAGGCCGAACTCCATGATCTCGGAAGGCACCAACCGGACGCTTGATCTGGCGATTTCACCAGATGGGAGCGCCGCGCCGGGACAGCTCTACACCATTGAGGCACGCAGCGGGGTCGCGGTGCGGCTGCAAAAGGTGCAGCTGCTGCGCATCTTCAATCCAAGCGGACATCAAGTCTGCGATTTCTGGGCCTTTGCAGCAGGTGATCTGACCGAGTACCTGTCCATGGCGCATCTGCACACGTCCCTCGGCTCGATCTTTCCAAAGGTCGGTGACAAGCTGGTCACCACTCGGCGGCGGGCGTTGTTCACGCTGACGGAAGACACCTCTCCGGGCGTACATGACACGATCATCGCCTCTTGCGATGCGGCGCGGTACCGCGAACTGGGCTGTACGCAATATCACGACAATTGCGCCGACAACCTCTGCATGGCGCTCTGCGCCATCGGATTGGAGGCGCCACTGGTCCCGGCGCCCTTCAATATCTGGATGAATGTCCCAGTCGCTGCCGATGGCAGCACCCGGTTCGCGCCCCCGGTGTCAAAACCCGGCGACCGGGTGGTCCTGCGCGCCGAGGATGACGCCATCGCCGTGATGTCTGCCTGTCCGCAGGATCTCACGCCGGTGAATGGCGAGAATGCCGCGCCGGATATCCTGCAATTCGACGTGGTAGATCAGGCCGGGAACGCGAGCTCGGGACGGTAGGCCTCAAAGCTCGAGAGAGTTTGCGCGTTGCATTCGGTTTGCCAACGGGAGCCAGGTAGGACGGCCGAGATGCAGGGATAGGTCGCGCGGTAGTGATCGGTGCGCTCATTTTCCTCGATCGCAACCGCCACAAGGCCGGCAACCACACCCTTCTGCCGTTCAACGAGGTGGATTGCACCATCCATGGTCCCGCCGGTTTCCACCCATTGATCGACCAGCAAGACGCGGGTGCCCGCCGCAAAGGCGGGAAGGCGCATTTCCATGTCCTGTGTGCGGCCCGAATAATTGCCGAAGGAGACCCTGTCGGTGTCCACGCACAGCTTGCCAGCCTTGCGGATCGGCAGGAAACCAACGTCGGAGCGGGCCGCGAGCGCCGCAGCAAGCACGAAGCCCATCGCGTCAAGCCCGGCGACAACGTCGTATTCGACCTTCTCGAGGTCCGCCATCAGGTCATCGAGAAGATGCGTGAATGCCTTTTGGTTGATGTAAATCGAGGTCGGATCGAGCCATGCGAATTTGTCGCCCTTTGTGTTGGGTGCCATGATGTTCAGATACCAACGGTCGTCGCGGGGGCCTTTGTCGTGCTCGGTCATGTCAACGGTTCCTGTCCTAGGGTTCGGGTGACGCGCATCAGCGCGGCGAGCCGTTCCGGGTCGATGTCGTAGAAATTGCCTGGAATGTTGATGCCGGTTGCGACCATGAAACAGTCCACATCCGCATAGCTCGCCGCATTTTCAGGTGTGATGCCGGAGGCCAGCGCGAGGGGTTTGTCCCCGATGGCCGCGCGGAAGGTTTCGATCTTGCCCAGGTCGGCCTCTTGTCCGGTGGCCACGCCGGAGGTCGTGACAACATCCATGAAGGCACAGGCCTCGCGGGCGGCGGCGCCATGGTGCTCTGGGGCGATCTCGCGTTGCTTCTTGAAGCAGGTGCCGCCAAAATAGAGCCCCCGCCAGCCGTTCTGCTCGTAGACCTGCGCGATCTCGCGCGCCTCTGCGTTTTGCCCATGCTCGTCGATGCATGCGTCATCAGCCCAATAGGCATCGACGGTCACGCCGTCTTCGGCCAGGGCGCCGAGCATCGGAAAGGCATTCTTCCCGGTCACCGCGAGAAAATTCACGCCGAGCCACAGGGATGGGTAGGCGGCGCGCACATTGCGGATGATCGGAAGAAAGCGCTCGGGCTCGAAATCGTGGTTGATCAGAAAACAGCCCGGCGCGCCCGCCGCGATCACGTGGCGCAGGTTTCGCAAGGTCCGGGGTGTGTCGAGCACATGCAGGACAGGCAGGACCACAGGTCCTGGCGCTTTGAAATATTTGTGAAAGTCAGATCGGTTCATGGGAACATGATTAATCTTGGATCGCGGATTGATGAAATTTATAGTTGCAATTGTTCAATAAGGATTTGAAATCTCAATCATGCGCATTGTCAACTTGCCCACCGACCTTTTGCGGACCTTCATCACCGTGATCGAGGTTCGAAGTCACACCAAGGCTGCCGAGTTGCTCAACCGGTCGCAGCCCGCCGTCAGCCTTCAGATCAAGCGACTGGAAGACATGGTTGGATACAAGCTTATCCGGCAGAAGGGGCGCATAATGCATGTCAGCGAGAAAGGCGAGGCGCTTGCGATGCATGCACGGCAAATCCTGCGTCTGAACGACCTCGCGATCGGACTCTTCGAGCGAAAGCACGCGGACAGCCTTCTGCGGATCGGCCTGCCACTGGATTACGGCGTCCGGCATTTGCAACGGGCGGTCACAGGGGTGATTCATGCGCATCCGGCGTTGCGCCTTACGGTTCGCTGCGACCTATCTCGGAGCTTGCAGGAAGCACTCTTGCGCGACGAACTCGACATGATCGTCGCGCTCTATCAAGGGGGCGATCCGCAGTTTCTCGTGCAGAGTTGGGAAGAGCAGCCGGTTTGGGTTGGCGCGGATGCGCTACAGCTGGACGCGTTCGACGCGTTGCCGCTTGTCGCTCACCCGACGGGATGCGTTTACCGGCAACGCATGACGGACGCGCTGAGCTCTGTGGAGCGCAACTGGAATGTCGTTTTCTCTAGCCCTGACATCGATGCGGTACAGCAAGCCGTGCGCGATGGTCTTGGCTTCACCAGCCTGACCTCACCCACCACGCTGGAGGGAATGCGGCGCGTTTCGCCCAGCGAAGGTCTGCCAGCGCTGGAGCCGATCCGTATCGGTCTGTTCTACCGGCAGACCCGGTTTGGCAGTTGGGGCAACCTGGTCGCGGAGACGCTGACCGAAGCAATCGAAACGACCCTGCAAATCGACGCAAAACTGCGTGCCTGAGATAACAAACGTTAATGCATTTATATGCGCGATAAATTTCCTCCCCTCCCTGATTCTTACTAACCTTCTCTCGACTGCACTTGGAGGCTTTGAACGACCTCTTTCCAAGGCATGACGAACAACAAACAGCAGTGGAGTATGGAAGATGGCTATCAAGGACAAAACAACGATAAAACATTACGTTAGACGAGATGTTCTGAGGCTTGGCGGGGGTGTCGCGCTGTCTGCTCCCTTTGTCGGAAGGGCATGGGCGCAGACCACCGAGATCAACATGCTGGCGTGGTACGGGCATGGCGAGCCGGACATGGTGGGGGCGTTTGAGGAGGCCAACAACGTCAAGTTTGTGCCCAAATATTATGCAGGTGGGGACAATATGTTGGCACTCATCGCGCAATCGCCTCCCGGCACCTATGACATCATCCTCTCCGACGGCGAGTTCGTCCAGCAGCTCAACGCCGCTGGCTACATCGAAGAGCTGGACGCGAATGACTATCCGTTCGACGACATGCTGCATGAGGATTTCACCAAGTTCCCCGGTCACTGGGAGGGCGACACGCTCTACTCGATGATCCTGCGCGGCGGGCATCTCGGGGTTTCCTACAACACCACCGCGATGAGTGCCGAAGAGGCAGCGAGCTACGAGGGCTTCTGGAAGCCGGAGCTTGCTGGCAAGGTCGGCCATTTCGACTGGCACCTGCCGAGCCTTGGCATGATGAGCCTCAAGAACGGCAACGGTGCTGGCCTTTGGGATCTGACGGACGATCAGTGGCAGGCTGTTCAGGACGTGACGATGACGCTGCGCCCGCAGGTCGGTGGCTTCTTCGACTATGGCGGCACGTTCAACAGCCTCAAGAACGGTGAAATGCTCGCCATGTGCGGCATCGGCGATTGGATCACGGGTGTTCTGGAACGCGACGGCGCGCCGGTCGCCTCGGTGATTCCGAAAGAGGGCGGCATCCAGTTCACCGAAAGCTATTGCATCGGCAAGAACAGCAGCAAGGCGGATCTCGTCAAGAGCTTCATCCAGTACATGATGTCTCCCGAGGGGCAGGTCAAATCGGCCCAGATGCTCGCCTATCCCGGCTTCTGCGTGACCAAGGCCGGCCGGGCGCTCCTGCAGGAGGTCGATCCTGCCGAAGCCAAGCGCAGCCACCAGATGGACGGGATGCCGAACGATCCGATCGCGCTCATCAACGAAGGCCGCATCCACTATCGCGACATTCCCAAGCAGCAGACGCTGGAGGACTGGAACGACTTCTGGTCGGAATACAAGAACGCCTGATACAGGCCACATCGCGTCCCGGTCCTGACCCGGGGCCTCGCGCTTCACAGGCACGGGGTCCCGGATCAGGGTCGGGGCCAGGTTTTTTGGTGAACATTGTGAACAGACGCCTCGACCTCTACGCACTGACATGGCGGTTGCCGATCATCCTTTGGCAACTGGTCTTTTTCGTTGGCCCTGTCGTGTTCATGGTCGCGATGTCCTTTTTCGTCGTGCGCAATTACCGCATGATGGAAGCCTTTGAATTCGCCAACTGGGAGCGGATGCTCACCCGCGGCTTTTTCTGGGACAGCTACTGGTACACGCTCTTCGTTGCGTCCCTCAGTGCAACCATCGCCATGTGCGTGGCCTTCCCGGCAGCATGGGCGCTGGCGTTCCGCGCCTCGGAGTCGGTGCGGCGATGGGCGATTTTCCTGCTCGTGATCCCTTTTTTCACCTCGTATCTCGTGCGGACCTTCTCCTGGTACGTGATCCTTGCCGAAAGCGGGGTTTTGAACGCGATGCTTGGCTATATCGGCCTTGGTCCGTTCCGGATGCTCAACACCCATTTCGGAACAATCGTCGGCTACCTGACTCTGACTCTGCCGCTGGTGGTGATCCTGCAGACCGTGAGCATGGCGAATATCGACAAGACGCTGGTCGAGGCCGCGCGGAACCTCGGATGCAAGCCACTGGCGACAATCTGGCGGGTGGTGCTGCCGCTGTCGAAAACCGGGTTCATCGTGGCGGCGTTGTTCTGCTTCATCCTTGCCTTCGGGGATTTCGTCGCGCCCTTCTACCTCGGTGGCTCGCAGGAGCCGACCCTGCCGATCCTGATCCTCGACACGACCAAGTCCGGGCAACAATGGCCGCGCGCTGCCGTGGTTGCGATCATGATGATGCTCACGCTCTTTACCATCGCCTTTACCGCCATCGCGCTGGCGTATCGCAAACCAAAGGGGGCACGGGCATGATGGGGCGCGGGCTGAACATCTTTCTTGGCCTTTATGTCGGCCTCATCTTCGCCTTCGTCTTCGCGCCAATTCTCTTCAGCCTTGTCTTCTCGTTGAACTCCCAGCGGTTTCCGACGATCCCGCTCGGCGAGTTCACCCTCGAATGGTATGTGCAGATCTGGAACGATGAGGATGTCTGGCAGGCGGTGCGCAACTCTGTGATCGTGTCGAGCAGCACCGCGGTGCTCGCCACTTTCCTCGGCTTCTGCACGGCCTATTCCGATTTTCGCTACAATTTCCGGTTCAAGGGCCCCTATCTCGCGCTCATCCTGCTGCCGCCGACGATCCCGCTCATCATCATGGCGCTTGCGATGCTGGCATGGCTGTCGCGCATCGGGCTGTCGGGGCAGCTCTGGTCGATCATCCTGGCGCATTCGGTGCTGACAGCGCCCTTCGCCATGGCGCTAATCCGCCTGCGCCTGCATCAGATGGACCCCGATCTGGAGGCTGCCGCGTGGAATCTCGGAGGAAGCGAGTGGCAGGCGATGCGCCATGTGATCGTGCCATTCTGCGCCCCGGCCATCGTCTCGGCGCTCTGCCTCACCGCGGCCATATCCTTCGACGAGTTTGCCGTGTCCTGGTTTGTCTCGGGCCTCAACAAGACCGTGCCCATCGTGATCCTCGAAATTGTGCAGGGCAATATCGACCCTACCGTGAACGCCATCGGAACCTTCGTGTTCCTGACTTCCATGACGCTGGTGATCCTTGCACAAGTGATCTTCATCGGCCGCCAGATAAAGAGCCACTCATGAGCGAGCCACTTGTCACTTTCCGCAATGTCGAAAAACGCTTCGACGATTTCGTTGCTGTCCGGGACATGTCCCTCGACATCCATGAAGGAGAATTCCTCGCGATCATGGGCTCGTCAGGCTGTGGCAAGACCACAACCCTGCGGATGCTTGCTGGGTTGGAGGCACCCACATCCGGGGAGATCCGGATCGGCGGGCGGCTGATGAATGATGTCAAACCCCATGAGCGAGATACACCGCTTGTCTGGCAATCGCTGGCCTTGTTTCCCTTCCTGACCGCGCGGGAGAACGTCGAATTCGGGTTGAAGATGCGCGGCATGGCAGCGGCCGAGCGCAAGCGGCGCGCCCTCGACTGGTTGGAGCGGATGCAGATAGAGGCGTTTGCCGAACGCAACGTGGCCACGCTCTCGGGAGGGCAGAAACAGCGTGTCGCGCTGGCCCGCAGTCTGGTGATGGAGCCGCGGATGCTTCTGCTCGATGAGCCGCTTTCTGCGCTCGATGCCAACCTCGTGATCCGGATGCAGGGTGTTCTGACGCGGTTGCAACGCGAGTTGGGGATCACCTTTGTCTACGTGACGCATTCCCAGTCTGAAGCCTTTGCCATGGCCGACCGGGTGGTGATCATGAGCCAGGGCGATATCGCGCAGATCGGCTCGCCCAAGGACATCTACCGCGCCCCGGCGAACCGCTTCGTGGCGGAGTTTGTCGGGCGCAACAATATCCTCAGCGGCACGGTTGGCGAGACCGGTGGCAATGGATTGCACATCGACACCCCACAGGGGCGCTTTGTTGCCCACATGCCCGAGACCGTGCCCGCGCAAGGCGCAGAGGTCAGCTTTACCGTTTCGGCTGATCTGGTCACGCTCTCGCTCACCGAGCCCGAGGCAGTGAACAAGGTACAGGCCACGCTGATCTCGGAGGAATTCATTGGCTCCGTGGTCACATTGTTCTTCGAGGGCGCGGACAGGTTGGAGTTCAAGGTGCAGATGCAGGAACGCGCGCTTCTGGAGCTCGATCTGGAACCGGGCAGTGCCGTCTGGCTCAGCTGGGAGGCCGAAAACGCCAATATCCTGGAGGATAATTGAGATGATCCGCAATCCAATCCCATGGCCGAACGGCGCGAAATGCGCCGTGGCGATTACCTTCGACATGGATGCCGACAGCCTCATCCATATCGCGCGGCCCGAGGACAGCCACCGCCGTCTCTATCCGACCTCGATGGGGCGCTACGGGCCGAATGTCGCGATCCCGCGCATTCTGGACACCTACGCGCGCCTCGGTCTGAAACAGTCCTTCTTCATTCCCGGCTGGTGCCTTGAGCACTACCCGGCAGCCGTGGAGGCGATCCTCAAAGGCGGGCACGAGATCGGCCATCACGGATGGATCCACGAGGATCCGATTGCCACCTATGGCAGTCAGCGCGAGCCCTTCGAGCGGGCGCTCGACGCCCATAAGAGCATCTGCGGCAAGATCCCGGCAGGATATCGCGCCCCGGTCTACAATATCACCGACGAGGTGGTGGACCTGATGCTGGAGCATGGGATGCGCTATGACAGCTCGCTGATGGGAGACGATATCCCGCACGCGTTGCAAAACGCCAGAGGACAGCTTTACGAGATGCCCGTACATTGGGGCACTGATGACTGGCCGCCCTTCGCCCATTACGACGAGATCGGCTACCTGATGCCGGTGAAGTCCCCCTCCGAGGGGCTTGCGGGGTTCTGGCAAGAGTTTGACGCGCAATATGAGGCAGGGGGCTTCTTCATGCTGATTGTGCATCCGTTCCTGACCGGGCGCCTCGCCCGCTGGCGGCTGGTGGAGCAGTGGATCGAAAGCACGCTGGAGACCAAGGACGTGTGGTTTACAACGCTTGGCGGGATCGCCGATCATATGGACACTCTGGTCGCAACAGGTGCATGGTCGCCCAGTATCGAGCGTCTTCCCTATTTCGACATGCCCCCGGCACAAACCTGAGGTTTTCCCATGATGACAGAAGACGACAAGCGCCTGCTTCGGATCGCCTATGACGAGGCCAAGGCGGGATTTGACGAGGGCGGATGCCCGATTGGCTCGGTGCTTGCGCGCGGCGGCGAAGTGGTGAGCCGGGGCCGGAACCAGCGGGTGCAAGGCGGCGATCCGATTGCCCATGGCGAGATGGACGCGCTGCGCAAGGCAGGTCGGCAAAAGACCTACCGCGACGCGGTGCTCTACACATCGCTCAGCCCCTGCATGATGTGCTCTGGCACGATCGTGCAGTTCGGTATTCCCCGCGTGGTGATCGGGGATGCGACCAATTTCGGTGGCAACGAGGAGTTCCTGCGGTCACGCGGCGTCGAGGTGGTGATTGCGGAAGACCCTGATTGCGTGGCGTTGATGAAACGCTTCATCGAGGAAAAACCGGAACTTTGGGCCGAGGATATCGCCGAATGAGTGATCCTTTCTTTCACCCGGTCTCTGGCTTCGATCTGCCGCGCTTTGCCGGGGTGCCGACTTTCATGCGCCTGCCCCATGTGGATCTCGATCATCCACGCCTTTCTGAGGTTCAGATCGGACTCATTGGCGTGCCCTGGGACAGCGGGACCACGAACCGGCCCGGCCCGCGCCATGGGCCGCGCCAGTTGCGCGATGCCTCCACCATGATCCGCGCGCAGAACGGCGCGACCGGCGTGCGTCCGTTCGAAAGGGTCAATTGTGCCGATCTGGGCGATGTGCCGCCAAACCCAGCCGACCTCCTTGATTCCATGGAACGGATTACGGGTTTTTATAACCGTGTCATGGCTGCCGGCATCACGCCGCTGACGGCGGGGGGCGATCACTTGTCTTCACTGCCCATCCTGCGGGCCCTGGCAAAGAACGCGCCACTGGGCATGATCCATTTCGACAGTCACACGGATCTCTTCCACAGCTATTTCAACGGCACGAAATACACGCATGGCACCCCGTTCCGCCGCGCAGTCGAGGAAGGGCTGCTGGACCCGAAACGGGTGATCCAGATCGGCATTCGCGGCACCACCTATGACATGGAAGACCGCGATTTTGCCGCGTCGGTGGGTATCCGAATTGTCCCCATCGAAGAGTTTTTCGCGCGCGGTGTCGAGGACGTCATGCGTGAGGCGCGCGAGATCGTCGGCACCGAAGCCACCTATGTCTCTTACGATATCGACTTCGTCGATCCGGCCTTCGCGCCTGGCACGGGCACACCGGAGGTTGGCGGACCAACCGCATTTCAGGCCTTGCAGGTGGCGCGGCTTCTTGGTGGTGTGAACATTATCGGCGCTGATCTCGTGGAAGTCTCACCCCCCTTCGACGCATCGGGAAACACAGCGTTTCTCGGCATGTCGATCCTCTTCGAGATGCTTTGCGTGATGAGCACGCCCCGCGAAGGGTGACCCGCCTTACCGCGCGGCAGTCATCGAGCCGGTCGCGTATCCCGGAAGACACCAAAACCACTCTCCCGGATGGCGTGAACTTGCGTTTGCAAAGGGCGTGATGGATGTAGCAACGGTGCAAGCGTCTGTTGTCGCGTGGGAATTGAAAAGTTTTGGGGTTCCAGATCGAGGACGACCTGGAGCCTCCCAGATTTTGTCTGAATCGAAAAGGGATTCGCCTTCGGTCCTTGATGTAATTCAGAATCCATAGTGGTGATGGAGGCCAGCATGGATTACAAAAAACCTATTCAGATGACCTTCGCGAACGCATTGTTTCGGCGATGCAGTCAGGAGGGGATGCTTGCGTGAATTGACGACGGGCGCATGGATAGCAGTGTTGTAGACAGGCGTATGCGACGGCAGGCGCGAACAGTCCCAACCTAGATTACAATACGCCACATTCGAAACCGCCGCTGCCCTGTCACCTCAGAGCTATTGTCGAGTCTGCTGTCCAAGCGATCCTCACGCAACGGCTTGATCTTGGTTTAAGGCTTGATGCCGTTGACGAAATCGACGCCTTGGATGACGTCGGCGAGATGGGCAAAACCGCGCAGCTTGCGCCAGCTTTTTTCCCCGCATTGCCCGAGCTTGAACATCATGTTCAGCATGCCGTCTCTGCTGAGACAGCCTTTGCGTTTGATCAGGTGCCGGATTTGTGAGGTAGACTGCACCAAATTGGAGCGGACTGGCGATATCATTCACCGATACCACCCTGCATCGGCCCATACCCAGGCCGTGCTCCGCCTCTACAAGTCCGCATTTGGCAGACCTCGCACAGGCGGCAGCGCGGCTCCATCAGAAGCGGCTGGCGCTTTGAAGGTTTGACGGGTTTCAAGGGCGCGCGGCCAGCCCGGCGTCACCCAGTTGCTCCCGATCGGGCAGGTCGCGCAAACTCTCGATCCCGAAGGCCGCAAGGAACGCGTCTGTGGTCACAAAGGTATAGGGGGCACCACGACGCGGGGCGCGCGGTCCGGTTGCAATCAGACCGTGAGCATGCAGCCGCCCGACCAGGTCACGGCTGATCTCCTTACCGAAGATGTCCTTCAGCCCATCGCGGGTGATCGGCTGGTGATAGGCGATGGCGGCCAGCACCGCGACGTCGAACTCGTTCAGGTCCAACAGCTGGTCGCCGACATCTGCCGCAATGCGGATCGCAGGCGCGTAAGCGGTCCGCGTCCGGAACATCCACCCCCCGGCGACTTGGGCAATCTCGAACGCTCGGCCTTGCAGATCGGCGGCCAGATCCTCGACCAGCAGATCAACCGAGGCCGCCTGCCCCACCACGCGCGCCAGGTCCTCGCGCGGTACAGGCGAGGCGGAGGCAAACAGCACCGCCTCGACCCGACGCATCCATTCCCGCCAGCGCAACTCCGGCGGCAGGTCCGCCAACTCAAGGTCAAGCTCGGGCTCTGGGCGATCCTTGGTCACGCTCACACCCCGTAAAGGCGAAAACTATCGCGACCTGTCAGTTCTCGCACCGCGTCGAGATCAACCAATCGGTCACAGAGCCGCCGCGCGGCGCGGTCCGGCAAGGGCAAGGCACCAGGTGCCACCGCGTCCTGTGTCAGGAATATCTCGACCGCCTCCCCGGCCCCCTTGGCCCGAAGCTTTGGTGCAACCCCTTTCAAAAGCGCAGCCCGGCGCGCGAGGTCGCCGGCGAGACGCACGGCGTCGACCGCGGATGCGGTCACAGCGCGATGACAGGCCAGGCGAAGGTCGTCGCCTCGCTTGCGCAGGTCGGCGCGTTTCACTCCCGCCGCCAGCAGCGGCACGAGGTGATCCCACCCGAGCGCCTGCGCAAGGGCCGCGTCCGCGAGGATCAGCGCCGGGACTTCTGCACGGGGTGCCTCCATCAGGACAGCCTCCAGCACCATCGCCGCGCGGGTCACCGGTTCCCCTTTTCCCGCATCGAGCCACGTGCCGATCTGACTTGGCTCCAGGGTCGGCAAGGCTCGACCCAGCGCCTTGACCGACACCGGCCGGTCAGTGGCGCGACGCCACGCCAGATATGCCTCCCCAGCCGGGCCGGGCAGGTCGCCGGGTCGCAACAGGTGTACCGCGTCGCGCAACTCCCCTGCCCGTTCCGGACGACCCGAAAACGCGACACAGGCCTCGGCCGCGCGCAACGCAAGCCGATTCCGCGACAAGGCTTGGGGTACCGCATGATGTCCCAGCACAACATGCAGGTGGTTCAACGCCGCACCCGACAAAAACGCCACATCTTCAAGGGTATCACCTCGCGCAGAGGTGATCCAAGAGGGTTTCTTGGCTATCCTTTCGAGGGTGTCGATGGGATCGTGCCGGGCAAATGTCATGTTTGGAGCGTACACCGAAGCGGCGCTTTTTGCCAGAATGAAACGTACAAACCGCCCTGCCTTGTCGCCGTTCATTACGTCCGATAAGTTTGCATTATCGGACGTGACGAGATATTCTCAAAAACATGGGCATGTCGTTTTAGTTTTGTCGGATGACCGGAAATCATGAGATTCAAGCACTTCCCTGAAAAACGAGTCGGGGTTCATGAGATTCTGTACCGGTATTTATGAGACTGGATGAGTCGATATTTGTGAGACTGGCGTTGTCTCGCGGTTTTTTCGGCAGTCTGGTGTGCTTTCTCGTCGCGCTCAGCGCGCCAGAACCGGGCCGAGATGCTTCGCCTCAACGAGAGAGGCCATGAGCGGAGCGCCTCCCGGACCCGCTCTTGTCCGTTCATGTCACTTGCGAGCAGCACGTCAATTGCTCGGGCCACGGGATCTTCGACGATCCGGCCGATGCCAGCCGTCAGCGAGAAACACTGCAATAGCGAGCCCTGCGTCAGGGCGTGGAGACCGGGTCGCACCGGCTTGGTAAGCACTGGCGCCACCTGATCGTATTCAGGAACGACGACCGTCAGCGCTTGTCGGATGATCGGCGTGGTCAGAAAATCATGATAGTCCCGTCGGTCTTTCAAAGACATTCGCGGCTGCTCGTCGACGTTCGGCGGCGAAGCCCGGCGATGCCGCGCCGTCAGAACCTGGAGCACTTCGGGCACCCCTAGGTCCCCCTGCCCCGCGCCGCGCACCCAGGCATCGAGATGCGTGGCTCCGGCTCCGGCATATTCTTCGAGTTTCTTGAAGTGATCGCTTCCGAACCGGGCGGACAGGGTCTCGCCGGTGGCATCATGAAATTCCATACCATGCACCGGACAGCGAAATCGCCACGGTAGAGCGGCGGCTTTGCGGTGCAGGTCTTCGGGACAGTGCGGGCACGGAAGCCGGTTCTTCCGCGCGATCATCATGCGTGCCTGCGGCCCCAACTCCCGGAAGGTCATGGCCTGCACCGCTTCGGGCAAAAGGCCGGTCCGAGCCGCGATCAGGGCCCCCTGCCCTTCTGAAAGCCGCCATTCCAGGTCGAACACGTCCTGCCCCTGCAGGCCAAGTGCTGCGACGAATTCCGAAACCGTCATGGCGTAGAACGGGGCCATGCGCGCGGCCCAGGAAGACAGTCGTTCGTCGACCTCGGGGGGGTAAACAACCGGCAGGCGCCCAAACCCCGTCACACCGGCTCTCCCAGGACCGCCTGCAACCGGTCGCCGCCCAGAATATCGCGCGGAAGGATGCGTTCTTCGCCGCTTTTGATGGCGGCGATCGCCAGCTGCGACAGGATCGAAAAGATACCAGAGGTGATACCGCCGGTCACCTTGATCAATCGCGTCAGCGCCTTCTCGTCGATCTGGCTTTCGCGTCGAAGCGGCAGCGTGCGCGTGAGCGTGCTCATCAACCCATTCAAATCATCGCCTTCCCGCCAGGGCGGCAATGCGAAGGCCTCGAAACGGCGTACCAGCTGATCATCGGTGCGCAGTGCGTTGCGAGCCTGCGCTGTACCAACACAGACCAGCGGGATGCGCAGCTCGTTGCCCAGAAAGCGCAGCATGTTCAGGAATCGCGCCTGTTCGCGGATCGTCCCCGCCTGCAGGCTGTGGATCTCGTCGATGACCAGCGTCCCCGGGCGCAATTCGGCGAGCAGGCGCAAGGCCAGGCTTTCCAGCACAGAAAGTGTTGCCCTCGGTGGCTCCGGGGCACCAATCGCCGCCAGGATCCGGCGGTAGAAACGCGACTCGTCAGGCCCAGACACCATCTGCACGGCGACGACCGGCATATGCAGCCGTCCGCTCACCTCATCGAAGCTGGCAGCGTGATCGCGGGTGAACTTCTCGATGATCATCGTCTTGCCCATGCCGCTGTCACCGACAATGAGCAGGTTCGGCATGCGGGCGCGCTCAGGAAACGACATCAGCGTTTCCAGCTTCTCCAAGGCGGCCTCGGCCCTGGGATAGGAGACCCAGCGGTCGGCGCGGATCCGGTGAATGCGCTCCTCGGCGCTGAGCGCGGCGATCTTGCCAGCCCCCGGATAGAGATGCGGAAACTCAGTCATCGTCGTACCACTCCTCGACCTTGAAGCCGGGATGGCTGAGGAACGGGCTCCCCTCCCCTTCCGGCCCAGGCAGGGCTTCTCGCGCAGCGATATCCGGTGTCACATCGATCATCGGCAGAGGGGTGAGATGCGACCGCCGCGCCTGATGGCGCCGTATCGCCTTGGTCTGTCGCTCGGCGCTGTCGACGAGGTTGCGCTGCGCCTCGATCGCCCTAAAAATAAGCTCCTCATCTACCGACTGGCGCCCGGCCTCACGCAAAGCCCGTCGCGCCGCGCGGTGCTCCCAGAGCGTGATCGCAGGCCGTGTCAGATCCGCCGGTCGGGCTTCGATGATCCCGTTCTCTGTCAGCACGAAGAGGCGCGAAAGATCGCGCGGGTCGTATTTGAGCGTGAACTTGCGGCTTTCCCGGCCCATCAGCCAGCGCAGCTCGTCCGACCAGTAGCGAATATGGAAGAGATGAAAGCCATCGCGCTGCAAAACGCGCTGCTCTGAGGGCAGAAAATCGACCAAGAACTGCCTGAGATCGGCCGGCATGCGCAACCGCGCCCCATCTACCTTGGCCGCCCAGGCTGCAGAAGGTGTGGTTTCCAGCGCGCTGTGGACCCGCGCATGATAGGAACCGGTAATCTCGAGGGCGAGCCAAGTTTCTAGCTCTCCAAGAGTCATGACCGCCTCGGCTTCGGCGTTGAGATCACTGCGCTCGAATATGTTGGAGAAATGCGAGCCCGGCAGCAGGTGAATTGCGCCCATCATCGTGCCGATCAGCCGCTCGATATGGCCGCCATAGCGCGGCGTTCTCGGTGGTCGGTGCTGCAGGTCGATCTGATATTCGGAACAGGCCCACTCGAAGGCGCGCGCGTGGAACTCCGCGCCATTGTCCACGTAAATCGCGTTCGGGATACCCTGTGCAGACCAATCCGTGCTGATGCCGCGCGCCACTAGCCAGTGGGATTTGTCCATAACAGCATGGGTCAGACACAGTGCGACAGCCAGCAGCGATGGCGGCTCCAGCGACAGGTGAAACCCCAGAACCATGCGGGTGTTCACGTCGATCGCGACCGTCAGCGTCGGGCGCCCGAGCGGTCGACGCGTCACCGGGTCGACCACAGTCACATCTGCCTTGGTGTGGTCGATCTGGACGATGTCGAGAGGGCTGTCTGCGGTGAGGCCTCCCGGCGTGGCCAGATGGCGTCGCTCGGCCTTGTCCTTGCCTTCACGCCGGGCCATCAGCTTTGCTTGGTCGTGGCCCTCCAGCCAGCGGCCCAAACGCCGGATCGAGGGCGGGGCCAACCCTTTCGCCCGACAATCAGCCGCGACCTCCCGCCAAAACCGCGTCCTGGTGGGTTTGCGGCGGGTGGCAAAAAACCCCTTGAAATGGTGGGACACGATCTCTTCCACCGCCGGGCTCAGCGGCTGCATGCCAGGTTTGGGGCCCCGGGTGTCCGGCAGTAGAGCACTGGTCCGCCCGTCCTCGCGGAACTGCTTCACCAGACGAAAGAGCGTGGATCGGCTGACATTCAACTGACACATGGCCCAGTCGACATTGCCCTGCGTGAGCTGGGTCGGCAGCTCCGCGATCACCTTCGCGCGAAACTCCGCTTCTTCCCAATCCTTGTCAGCAAGAAATTTATCGGACATAACTTACTCAACGGACGGATGCCGGATAGTCTCACCAATGGTGACTCAAATCGGCGTCCAGTCTCACATACCCTGAATCGGTTTCAGAAATGCGACACAGGCAAGCTATTGAAAATAAATGGAACACAGTCTCAGAAATTCCGGCAGACCGACAGGGTAGTCGCACAAATAATAGTACCAAAGTTGAGGGTTCGACAGGGTTTGAGTCTGAGATTTCAAGCTCAGCACCCCATACCGCGCCGAACAGTGACGAGCGCGACGAGAGAACCTCTAGGGACGGAGCCTCAATCGCTCTGCCCGCCCATATGGCCAGCTCCGGCGCGCTTGACCGGCTGATCAATACCGCCCGGGACTACGCCGAGGCCTCGACGGCTGGGAACACGAACAGGGCCTACGCTGCCGACTGGAAACACTTCACCCGCTGGTGCCGACTGAAAGGCACGGAAGCTCTGCCCCCCTCGCCCGAGATGGTTGGACTTTATTTGGCTGATCTTGCTGCACCGGCCGGAAAGGCCTCTGCCCTTTCGGTCTCCACGATCGAGCGTCGTCTCTCGGGGCTTGTCTGGACCTACAGGCAGCGCGGGTTCACTCTTGATCGCCAGAACCGGCACATCGCCACCGTTCTGGCAGGGATCAAACGCAAGCATGCGCGTCCGTCGGTCCAGAAGGAAGCGATCCTGCCTGACGACATCCAGGCCATGGTGGCCACCCTTCCCTACGATCTCCGCGGGCTCAGAGACAGGGCGATCTTGCTTTTGGGCTATGCAGGCGGCTTGCGCCGGTCGGAGGTGGTCTGCCTCGATGTGCATAAGGATGACACACCGGACTCCGGCGGCTGGCTCGAGATCTTCGACAAAGGCGCGCTGCTCACGCTCAATGCCAAGACCGGGTGGCGCGAGGTCGAGGTCGGGCGTGGCTCAAGCGAACAGACCTGCCCCGTTCACGCGCTTGAGCAATGGCTACACTTCGGACGCATCGGCTTTGGGCCGGTCTTCGTGCGCACCTCGCGCGATGGCACACGCACTCTCGAGGCCCGCCTCTCCGACAAGCACGTCGCACGGCTGATCAAGGCAACCGTTCTGAAGAGCGGCGTCAGATCCGATCTGCCGGAAGCCAAACGGCTGGCAATGTTCTCTGGCCATTCCTTACGCGCCGGACTCGCCTCGTCGGCAGAGGTTGATGAGCGCTATGTTCAAAAGCAACTTGGTCATGCAAGCGCCGAGATGACCCGGCGCTATCAGCGGAGGCGCGACAGGTTCAGGGTGAACCTGACCAAAGCCGCAGGGCTGTAGCGCTCAGGAATCTTGACGCGCTGGTGAAGCGCTAAGGCGAAATTCCATCGCTTCAATTGTAAGCATTCGCTGGAGGCCGCGGTCAAGCGACCTTGACCAGGGGCGTGGCCCCGTCCCATTCCCACGGCAGCAACTCGTGCAGGCGCGAGACCGGCATATCGGAGATGCGGGCGATGATGTCG
>NZ_BMFC01000009.1 GCF_014637725.1 Marivita lacus
CCGAAACCGCCGTGCAGATCCAGCTCGCCGAGGCCGATCTGGCCACCCGCGACATGATGCTGGCCGCCGCCCTCGAACGCCTCGACCAGGCCCGCCGCGACGCCGACAGCCAGGCCCGCTACCTCACAACCTCGGTCTACCCCCTGCCCTCCCAGGACCCCAGCTACCCCCGCGCCTTCGAGAACACCCTCCTCACCTTCCTCGTCTTCTCGGGCATCTACCTGCTCATCTCCCTCACCGCCTCCATCCTCAGAGAGCAGGTCGCCAACTAGGGCAAAGACCCCAGTTTGCTGCAGGTGCGAAGGACACGGGTGACAATGCGGATCGCGCGTCCTATAAGGCGCGCGACCCGATTTTGGCAGAGCAGAGGCCCCAATGACCACCCTCGTTTTCGGACACAAGTCCCCCGACACAGACAGCACCGGCAGCCCGATCATCTGGGCGTGGTATCTCAACCAGATCAAGGGCGAGGACGCCAAGCCCGTCCTGCTCGGCGAACCCAACACCGAAGCGGCGTTCATGCTCGACCACTGGAAGCTCGACAAGCCCGAGATCATCTCGGACGTCGCCGCCGATCAGCCCGTCGTCATCGTCGACACAAACAACCCCGCCGAACTGCCCACCGCGATCAACAGCGCAGACATCCGCGCGATCATCGACCACCACAAGCTGGTCGGCGGCCTTGAAACCAAGGGCCCCATCGAGATCCGCATCGAACCCGTCGCCTGCACCGCCACCATCATGTGGAAGATGATCGGCGACGATCTGGCCCAGGCCCCCACGGGGATCAAGGGCGCGATGCTGTCCTGCATCCTGTCCGACACGCTGGAATTCCGCTCGCCCACCACGACGCAGGAAGACAAGGCCATCGCCTACAGCCTTGCAGAGGATCTGGGTGTGTCGATCCCCGACTTCGCCGCACAAATGTTCGCCGCGAAATCCAATGTCTCGGCCTTCTCGGACGCCGAACTGCTGCGCATGGACAGCAAGGAATACGAGATCGAAGGCACCAAGTTCCGCGTGTCGGTTCTCGAAACCACCTCCCCCAAGATGGTGCTCGACCGCAAGGACAGCCTGATGGCCTCCATGCCCGAGGTGGCAACCGAGGACGGCGTGCATCAGGTGCTGCTCTTCGTGGTCGACATCCTGAACGAGGAAGCGACGATGCTGATCCCCAACGATCTGACAAGGACGGTGGCCGAGAAAAGCTTCGGCGCGACCGTCACCGGCGACACCGTGGTCCTTCCCGGCATCATGAGCCGCAAGAAGCAGATCATCCCGAACCTCAAGCTTTGATCTTGCGCGCAACCTGAGCCATCATGAGGGGGTGCTGGACGGCATCCCCTTTTTCATGTGCCCCGACACGATATTTTCCCGGAAAGACCAGCCATGACCCAGATCATCTCTTCCCTCGCCGACATCGCCAATCGTTATGACGTGCTGCTCGTCGATCTTTGGGGCTGCGTGCACAACGGCGTCACCGCCTATCCAGAGGCAGTCGCGGCGTTGCGGGGCTTCAGGCAGGGTGGCGGGACGGTGGTTCTGGTCACGAATGCGCCGCGCTCGCGTCAGGAGGTGGCCAAGCAGCTTGTCCGCATGAACGTGCCCGAGGACTGCTATGACAGCATCGCCACCAGCGGCGACAGCGCCCGCGCAGCGATGTTTCAGGGCGCGGTAGGAGAGAAGGTCTGGTTCATGGGCCAGCCCTTTGACGAGCCGTTTTTCGACCCGATGGAGTTGATTGGCGATCCGGTGAACATCCAGCGCGTCGATCTGGAAGACGCGGAAGGCATCGTGTGCTGCGGGCCGTTTGATCCCCTGGCCGACCCGGCGGTGAACCGCCCTCAGTTTCTGTATGCCAAGCACAAGGGCCTCAAGCTGCTCTGCGCCAATCCCGACATCGTGGTCGATCGCGGCGAGGTCCGCGAATGGTGTGCCGGCGCTCTGGCCGCGCTCTATACAGAGATGGGGGGCGAAAGCCTCTATTTCGGCAAACCGCACCCGCCGATCTACGACCTTGTCCGCAGACGCATCGCCGCTTTGGACATCGAAGCCGATCCAACGCGGATGCTGGCCATCGGGGACGGGGTTCATACAGATATCGACGGCGCGATGGGCGAGGATATCGATTCCCTTTTCATTTCGGGCGGGCTGGCGTCGGCAGAGACACTAACGTCGCACCAACCCGATGCCGACGCGCTGAACGCCTACCTGGCGCGGGAAAACGCGTCCCCGACCTATACCATCGGACAACTGCGCTGACGCAGATTCCGCTTGCTTTTCTGCGTCAGCAAAGTAATAAAGTTGCCAGATTGGGCGTGTTCGGTGGTTTTTTATTACCCGCAGCCCCGGACTGGAGTGCGAAATGTTGGATAATCTGCCACGCGGAACGATCTGCATCGAAGACATCGAAATGGGCATGTCGCGTCACCTGCGCAAACAGGTGACCGATCAGGATATCGAGATGTTCGCGCAGATCTCCACCGACCGGAACCCGGTGCACCTCGATGACGACTACGCGCAGGACACCATATTCGAAGGCCGCATCGCCCACGGGATGCTGACCGCAGGTCTGATCTCTGCCGTGATCGGCGAACAGCTTCCCGGTCATGGCACGGTCTACATGGGCCAGACGCTCAAGTTTCTGGCCCCCGTGCGCCCCGGCGACATGGTGTATGCCGAGGTCAAGGTGGTCGACATCGACATCGCAAAGCGGCGCGTGACGCTCGACTGTCATTGCTCGGTCGATGGCAAGAAGGTGCTGATCGGCGAAGCCAAGGTGCTCGCGCCCTCGCGCAAGTTCGACTGAGCCTGTCACCGGCGCGGATGCGTCGACGCATCCTCGATTTTCCATTGGTGGAAAATCACCCGCGCCAAGCCGGACCGGGGATTGCAACCCCCCCACGCCCCCGCTAACCCTCTGCCCATGAAGATCGTGCGGGACTATCAATTCGTCGCTGACGCCGACAAGGGCGCGACTGTTGCCATCGGCAATTTCGACGGCGTGCATTCCGGTCATCAGGCCGTGATCGCGCTTGCGCGGGATGCGCTGCCGGACGCGCCTCTGGGCGTCCTCACCTTCGAGCCGCATCCCCGCGAATATTTCGCGCCCGACGCGCCGCCGTTCCGGTTGATGAGCGCCAATGCCCGCGCCACCCGTTTGAAAAAGCTGGGTGTCGACGTGCTTTACGAGCTGAATTTCAATACCCAACTGGCCGACCTGACACCCGAAGAGTTCGCAGCGAACGTGATCGTGGGCGGGCTGGGTCTGCGCCATGTCGTGGTCGGCGCGGATTTCTGTTTCGGCAAGGGTCGCAAGGGAACTGTCCCGGATCTCGAACGGTTCGGGGCACGGATGGGTTTTGGCGTCACCGTGGCCGAGCTTGTGACCGGAACCTCCGGGGCCGTGTCCTCGACCGCGATCCGCGCCGCATTGTCGGACGGCAATCCGCGTCTGGCGGCGGACATGCTGAGCCATTGGCACCGCATCGAAGGCGAGGTGATCGGCGGCGAACAGCGTGGCCGCGAATTGGGCTATCCCACCGCGAACATGTCGATCGACGGGCTGCACCCGCCGAAATTCGGCGTCTATGCCGTACTGGTCGATGTGCTCGATGGCCCGAATGCCGGATCGTACCACGGCGCGTCCTCTATTGGCGTGCGCCCGATGTTCGGGGAAAACCGCGCCAATCTGGAAACCTTTTTGTTCGATTTCACCGGCGATCTCTACGGTGCCACCGTGTCGGTCGCGCTGGTCGATTTCCTGCGCCCGGAAATGAAATTCGACAGCCTCGAGGCGCTGATCACCCAGATGGAGGCCGATTGCCTGCAAGCCCGCGCGATCCTGACCGCGCTATGAGCAACGATCCGATCAAGCGCACAGGTCTGGCCCCCCGGTTCTGGGAACGCAAGGCGCTGACCGATCTGAACCCGCAGGAATGGGAAGCCCTGTGCGACGGCTGCGGCAAGTGCTGCCTGAACAAGCTCGAAGACGAAAACACCGGCCAAGTGGAACTGACCCGCGTGGCGTGCCGGTTGTTCGACGACAGCACCTGCCGCTGCGCGCAATACGAGATCCGGCATCAGTTCGTGCCGGAATGCATCGTGCTCAAGCCGTCGAATATCGACGAACACGCCTACTGGATGCCCAAGACCTGCGCGTACCGCCTGCTGTGGGAGGGCAAGCCGCTCTACAGCTGGCATCCGCTGATCTCGGGCACGCCGGAAACCGTGCATGACGCCGGTGTTTCGATGCGAAACGCGACTGTGCCCGAATTCGAAGTCCATGAGGACGATTGGGAAGACCACATCATCGAGGAGCCCACCTGATGTTTTTTGCCTCCGACAACAGCGGACCCGTGCCGCAGGCCGTGCTTGACGTCATGGCGGAAGCCAATACCGGGCACATGATGGGCTACGGGGCCGATCCCCTGATGGACGAGGTGCGCCTGCGCATCCGCGACCTGTTCGAGGCGCCCGAGGCAGCGGTCCATCTCGCGGCGACAGGCACGGCGGCGAACGCTCTGGCGCTGGCGACACTGATCGAGCCTTTCGACACGGTGTTCTGCACGCCAATGGCCCATATCGAGGAAGACGAGTGCAACGCGCCCGAATTCTATACCGGAGGCGCCAAGCTGACGCTGGTCGAAGGGGCCGACCGGATGACACCCGATGCCCTGACCCGCGCCATCGAAAGCCAGGGCAACCGCGGTGTGCATGGGCCACGGCGCGGCGCGGTGTCGATCACGCAGGTGACCGAGATGGGCAATGTCTACACGCTGCCCGAGTTGAAGGCGCTGTGCGACGTGTCGAAATCCTATGGCCTGCCGGTGCATCTGGATGGCGCGCGGTTTGCCAACGCCGCCGTTTCGCTGGGGTGCAGCCCGGCCGAGATGACCTGGAAGCTGGGTGTCGATGTCGCTGTGTTCGGCGGCACCAAGAACGGGCTCATGGGCGTCGAGGCGGTTGTGTTCTTTGATCCCACCAAGGCCTGGGAATTCGAGCTGCGCCGCAAGCGCGGCGGGCATCTTTTTTCAAAGCACCGATACCTGTCGGCACAGATGGCGGCCTATCTGCGAGGCGACCTGTGGCACGATCTGGCGCAGCGGGCCAATGACAAGGCCGCGCATCTGCATGATGGGATCCGCAAGCGCAACGATGTGCAGATCGTGAACGATGTCACCGCCAACATGATCTTTTTCAACGCCCCCCGTGCCCTGCACCAGACCTTGCAGGCGGCAGGTGCGAAGTATCATGTGTCCGGCGGGCTGAATGGCGATGCCGACGTGCTGCTGCGCGGGCGTCTGGTCTGCGACTGGTCGATCCCCGATGCCGAGATCGACCGCTTTGTTTCGCTGCTGACCACCGCATGAAAAAAGGGCTCCCGATCGGGAGCCCTGACTCGTTAAATTTTGCAAAACCAGGAGCGAGAGAGATCGTTCAGTTGTACTGGAACTGAAGCTCGTAGCTGCCATCCTCGAACGCGCCGAACAGGTCCGGCACATCGGGATGTTCGACGGGTTCACCCGAGTAATCGGCGATGAGGTTCTGTTCCGAGACATAGGCGACGTAAAAGCTTTGTTCGTTCTCTGCGAGCAGATGATAGAACGGCTGCTTTTTCGCGGGCCGACTGTCTTCGGGAATAGCCTCGTACCATTCCTCGGTGTTGTTGAATTCAGGGTCCACGTCGAAAACCACCCCCCGAAACGGGTGTCTGCGGTGGCGAACGACCTGGCCGATGTTGTATTTTGCGCGTTGTCTGATCATGAGTCCTGTCCGTTGCCATATACCTGCCTGATTTTGGACAAATTGTCCAATTGTAGCGGCGTTTTTTTGGGAAACAGTCTGTGATGCATTTCGACACAAGGTTTTTTCGTGGCATGGCAGGGACTTGCCAGCCCGAGCAATTGTGATTTCCACCAAGCCACCTTTGCGCTAGACTGCAAAAAATTCCAAAGTCGGGATAACCGGCTTCGACCAAAAGAGCGAGAGGCCCATGAGCAGATTCTTTCGCGCCCTTGTGATTGTCCTGTTGGTGGCCTCTTGTGGAGGCGGCAGCGGCACATCGGCGCCCCGTAACCTCGACGATGCCTGTTCCATCCTGCAGCAGCGCCCCGGATACCTGCGGGCGTTCCGTGCGGCCGAGCGCAAATGGGGTGTTCCGGTGCATGTGCAGATGGCCTCGATGTACCAGGAAAGCAAGTTCCAGTCCGACATCCAAACCCCGTTCCGTTATACGCTGGGCGTGATCCCGATAGGGCGCCAAAGCTCGGCCTATGGTTACAGCCAGGCGCTGAACGGCACGTGGGAGGAATACCAGACCAACCAGCGCAAGTTCCGGGCGCGGCGCAACGACATCAGCGATGCCGCGGATTTCATGGGGTGGTACATGGCCGAGTCGAATCGCAGCCTTGGAATTTCACTGGCGGATGCCCGCAACCAGTACCTTGCCTATCACGAAGGCCGCACCGGGTTTTCGCGCGGCAGCTACAACAGCAAGGCCTGGCTCCTGCGCGTTGCCGACGAGGTTGCCGCCCGGTCGGTGCTGTACCAGCGGCAATTGGCAAGCTGCCGCGTCCGGGCATAGGTCCGGACCGGCCCCATTGTTTCGCGCGCGAAACATTCGGACAGGGGCACTGACCCTTTAAGGTTTTGTTAATATTTGCGAAATTCGCGTCAGGGCGAAGGATAAGCGCCGCTCAGAACCTGCATTGCGCGGGACAGGATATCCTCGTCTGACAGTCCGGCAAGATCGCGTGCGGGCTGTGCGCCGTTGAAACCAACAAGGACGGGCGCGTCCAGCACAGGCGCCAGATTGAGCCACTGGTTGAACTGACCCCGTGGCAAGCCCGTCTCTGGCGTCAGGATCCAGGTGGCCCCAGCGTCCCAGAACACCTCGTCGAACTGCATGTACAGCTTGTCGAGCAGCCCATAGCCCAGCCGGTCGATCGCGATCTGCTTGGCCTCGGGCAAGGGCGGCGAGAACGCGATGCGCTGCTGTTTGAGCACACCCAGCGGGACGGTGACGATCACCGCATCGAACCGACCCAGAGATCCCGCCCCAGAGGCAAGCTGCACCGATCCGTCGTGGGCGCGAACAGACCGCACCTCTGTGCCCAGCCGGAGATCAATGGCAGGGTCCGCCGATCCGAGAATCCGGGTATAACCACCGGGAAAGAGCCGGTCGTCGCCGTCGTAATCGCTGTCATCCTCATAGGCGGACCAGTTGATCTGGTTTTCGCTGGCGCCGTAGTCCTGTTGGATTGTCATCACGTCCTCGAACCAGTCCGGCAGATCGCGGTCCCGCAGCCGGCGGCCCCCTGCCCCGCGTGCGATGTAATCGTCGTCGGTGACCACGCTGCGCATGCCCCGGCTTGCGGCCAGTGCCACCAGCGGATTGTCCTCATCCCCGTGCAGCCAGCTCGCACCCAGATCAAGCGGCAGGCCAAGGCTGTGATCGGTCCAGATGCGTCCTCCGATTCGATCCCGCGCCTCAAAAAGGGTCACGCTGATCCCTGCTTCGGCAAGGCGGCGCGCGGCGGTCAGGCCGCTGATGCCTGCGCCGATGATGGCAACCGCTCTGGCCCCGGTTTCCGCGACCGCGTCAGCCGTGTCGAGACCGCTCTCGTAGGCGGCATGCACGGTGCTGTTGTAGGCTGGATGCGTGGCCTCGCCCGCAAAGAACAGAAGGCTGTCGACGGGTCGGCCCAGTTCTAGCACATCGGCTCGGGATGCGCCGCGCGCGATGTAGGAATAGGCACCATGGCTGAAGGGATCGCGGCTCCAGTTGGTGCGCAGATACCCGGTCAAGGCTGGCAGGGATTGCGCATGTGCACTGTGGGGAGCGCTGGCAGCAACCGTGACGGCAGCAGCAGCGGTGGTCAGGAGATGTCGGCGATCCATCGCTTCCCTAACGGTTCGCAGTGCGTTCGATTTCGACGTTGAACAGGCTGTTGGCCAGTTGCTTGCGCTCCAGCGCGCCCAGAACCACCGTCGTCTGCCCGCCGCTGTCATCGGTGATGACCCATTGGCGCAGCTCTACGGGATCACTGGTGAACTTGAGCTCGATGCTGCCGTATTCGGGATTTTCGGGGTCCTGCGCGGTCACCGTGGTCGCGGTGCCGTCAAAGCCATGCGCCACCACCATGTTGGCGCGGCTCAGGTCCACGTTGCGCGCAAGGATCAGCCCCAGCGGAGTGCGGTTGAGCGGATAGGTTTCGGGCTCGCCGCCCAGTTTGCGATCAAACACGAACACCCCACCATTGTTGGCCATCACCAGCGCCTGTTCCGGCGGGTTGTATTCGAAGCGCATCTTGCCGGGGCGGCGCATGTAGAGCGTGCCGGTCGAGATCGTGCCATCGGCGTTGATCTGGGTGAAGGCGGATTCGGCACTGGTCAGCTGGTTGAGGTAGTTGGACAGCGTGTTCAGCGAAAGCTGCTGGGCTGCGGCCGGAAGGGCCGTCAGCATGAGGGCGGTCAACATGGCGATGAATCGCATGGGGCAAGATCCTGTCTGCTCGGGTCGTCTTTGACCCTATATGGCAAGCCGCACGGTGTTATGCGATAGCAGCGGGGATTTTTGCCGATGCGGCGTGCCGGGCAGTCGCCCCGCCGACAGCCGCCGCGCAGGCCGGGCGACTGCCCGGCACCCATCCGGCCTTATTGCTCCGGCACGAGGATCTCGCGTTTGCCGACATGGTTGGCGGAGCTGACGACGCCTTCCTCTTCCATCTGCTCGACCAGACGCGCGGCCTTGTTGTAGCCGATGGCCAGCTTGCGCTGGATATAGGAGGTGGAGCATTTGCGGTCGCGGACCACGATGCCCACGGCCTGATCGTACAGCGCGTCTTCGCCGTCGGTGTTGCCGCCGGTGTTGAGGCCAAGCACCGCGTCGATATTGTCGGCCTTTTCGTCATCCGGTCCTTGCACGACACCCCCGACATATTCGGGCGGGCCGTATGCCTTGAGATGGGTGACGATTTCCTCGACTTCTTCATCAGACACGAACGGGCCGTGGCAACGGATGATCTTGGAGCCGCCTGCCATGTAGAGCATGTCGCCCTGCCCCAGCAGTTGTTCGGCCCCCATTTCGCCAAGGATGGTGCGGCTGTCGATCTTCGACGTGACCTGGAAGCTGATGCGCGTGGGGAAGTTCGCCTTGATCGTGCCGGTGATGACATCCACCGACGGGCGCTGCGTGGCCATGATCAGGTGGATTCCGCTCGCACGGGCCATCTGGGCGAGGCGCTGAATGCAGGCTTCGATTTCCTTGCCCGCGACCATCATGAGGTCGGCCATCTCGTCGACGATGACGACGATATAGGGCATCTTGACCGGCTGCAGTTCCTCGGATTCGAAAATCGGTTCTCCGGTTTCATCGTCAAAGCCGGTCTGCACGGTGCGTTCGAACATTTCACCGCGCGACAGCGCGTCGGCGACGCGGCCATTGTAGCCGTCGATGTTGCGCACACCCATCTTGGACATCTTGCGGTAGCGGTCTTCCATCTCGCCCACGACCCATTTGAGGGCGACAACCGCCTTTTTCGGGTCGGTCACGACGGGCGACAGAAGGTGCGGGATGCCGTCATAGACGGAAAGTTCGAGCATCTTGGGGTCGATCATCACAAGGCGCAGATCGGCAGGCGTCAGCTTGTAGAGCAGCGACAGGATCATGGTGTTGATCGCCACGGATTTCCCGGACCCGGTCGTTCCCGCGATCAGCAGGTGGGGCATCTTGGCGAGGTTGGCGACCACCGGATCGCCGCCGATGTCCTTGCCCAGCGCCAGCGGCAGTTTCTGCGTGCCGTCGCCGTAATCGCGGGTCGAGAGAATCTCGCGGAAGCTGACCATCTCGCGCTTTTCGTTCGGCAGTTCGATGCCGATCACGCTGCGCCCCGGCACGGTTGAGACACGCGCGGACAGAGCGGACATGGAGCGCGCGATGTCGTCGGCCAGACCGATCACACGGGACGCCTTGAGGCCCGGCGCGGGTTCAAGTTCGTACATGGTCACGACCGGGCCGGGGCGAACCGACACGATCTCGCCCTTCACACCGTAATCGTCCAGCACCGCTTCGAGCATGCGGGCGTTCTCTTCGAGCGCCTCGTCGCTCAGGTGGTGGCGTTCGATGTTAACCGGGTCCATGAGCAGGCCGAGCGGCGGCAGGTCGTAATCCACCTGCTTTTCCTCGAATCGCAGACGCGGTTGGGCTTCTTCCTGTGCGCGCTTGGAGGGCTGGAGCGGTTTGCGTTGCGGCTGCTGGACGACCTTGCGGGCTTCGGGCACGGGGATCGATGCGGATGTCGCGGGCGCATAGGCCTGCGCCGCATCGTCGTAATCGTCCCAATCGGTCATGTCGTCGAAAATGTTGTCCGGATCATCCTCGTAGGCCGGTGCCTGCGAAAGCGGTTGGACCTGTGGCTGAATCTGCGGCTGCGGCTGCGGCTGGTAGGTAGGGGCCCTTGGCGCGGTGACAGGCGGCTCTGCGCGCAGCGGAGCTGCGGCGCGGGCGGTGACGGGCGGTTCCGGTGGCAGGGATGCGGTCGGCTTGAAGATCAGCGGATCGGGGCCGCGGCCCCGGCCCTTCGTCAGCGGCGCGGCAAAGGCCGAAGTCAAAGCCGGGTTCTGGCGCACGCGCGACTTGATGGCATCCGCGATCTTTGCGCGCACGCGGTCATCACCGGGCAGCGAGTCGGGCAGATCGCCATGGGGAAAGGTCTCGACCAATTCGGGTTCGGGATCGGCGCGACGCATGAGCGACGGCATCTTGGACAGGAACCCGGTTTTCTGCGGCGCGTGTACAGGTGCGGCATAGGGATCGTCGATAAGGCTGTCTTCGTCGTGATAGGCGGGCGGCGCCTTGGGCGCGATGCGGGTCACACGCGGTTCCGCCTTCACGGCCGCCTGCGCTGCGGCCCACTCGGCGGCCTCGGCCTCTTCCTGCGCACGCAGGGCGCGGCGTTCGGCAGTCTTGGCCTGCAGGTCACGGGCCGCGATCAACGCGCCGGACGCACCCTTGCCCAAAAGCGAGAGCAGCGTGGCATAAACCATGATCACGCCAACGATCAGGAACCGCGCAAGGCGCTTCAGCTCCACCTTGGTGAAGCCCAGAACGAAAGTGCCCATGACCAGAACGACACCGCCCAGAAGCAGCATCATCAGCTTGAGCCCGAAGGTGGTGCCCAGCGGCAGGATCGTCAGGATCGACCCCATCATCATGTCCCCGAACAGGCCGCCAAGACCAAAGCTGTGGGTCCACGCGGTGGTTTCGGGCACGCCTGCGGCATAGACGGCGGCAAGCGCCACCCAGATCGGCGCGAAGATCAGGCAGGACAGCGCGCGCTCTTCGCCCCGGTGCAGCGCCAGACGCGCGCCCCAGACGAGGAGCACCAGCGCCAGACCCCAGCTTGCCCAGCCGACGATCATGAAGAGCGGTGCGGCAATCGACGCCCCTGCCCGGCCCAACCAGTTCTGAACGGGGGCATCGGTGGCGGACAGCCAGCTTGGGTCTTGCGGCGAGTAGGAATAGATCATCGCGGCGGCCATCGCCCCCAGCGCCATGAGCACGAAGCCACCGAGCTCCTTGCCCCGCTTCTCGAGTGCAGCCTGCATGTTGCTGTCGAATAGGGGGTCACGCCCCCGCGCCTGATATGCCATCCTTCGCCTCTTTATTGGTCTTCACCGCCGTAAAGGCAGTCCCTGATCTGCGTCAGGCCATGCTCTGTTTCGTCTTTCGGAGCCACCATGGCGACCCGGATATAGTTCTGGCCGGGGTTTCCCGTTTCGGTGTCGCGCGACAGGTACGCCCCCGGAAGCACCCGGACACCGGTTTCTTTCCAGAGCTTCAGCGCCGCCGCTTCGCCGTCCTCGACCGGCAGCCACAGGAAGAACCCCGCTTCGGGTGACCGGTAGCCCGGCACATTGCCCAGGATGCGGTCAGCCAGTGCGTATTTCTCTGCATAAAGCGCGCGGTTTTCCTCGACATGCGCCTCGTCGTTCCAGACCGCTTGGGCCACCGCCTGAAGCGGCAGGGGCAAAGGCGTGCCCGCGTAGTTGCGCAGTTGCAGGATGCGTTTCATCGAATCCGGCCCACCGGCCACGAAGCCCGACCGCAGCCCCGGCAGGTTGGAGCGTTTGGACAGCGAATGGAAGATCACCACGCGTTCTGGATCGGCACCCATCTCATGCGCCACCTGCAACGCGCCGACGGGCGGCGTGTCGCGGTAGATCTCGGAATAGCATTCGTCTGCGAGGATCTGGAAATCGTGCTTTTCGGCCAGCGCGATCAGGCGTTCCCAATAGTCACGATCGGCCACCGCGCCCTGCGGATTGGCAGGCGAACAGATATAGGCCAACGCGGTGCGGTTCAGCACGTCTTCGGACAGGCCCTCGAAATCCGGCAAATGGCCGGTCGCTTCGGTGGCGTTCACGAAAACCGGCTCTGCCGCCACGGAAATGGCCGAGATCAGGTAGACCTGATAGAACGGGTTGGGCATCAGAACAGCAGGTTTCGCGCCATTCTTGGTCTCGGGGCACAGCGCCATGCCGACATTGTACAGCCCCTCGCGCGTGCCGTTCAGCGCCATGATCTGCGTGTCGGCATCGAGGCTGACACCATAGCGCCGCTGCACCCAGTCGCGGATCGCGGCGCGCAACTCGGGCGTGCCCTCGTTCGGAGGGTACTTGTTGAACCCGGCCATGTTCTGCAGGAGGATCTCGGAGATCCACGCCGGAAAGGCGTGTTTTGGCTCTCCGATCGTCATGTGTATCACCGGCCCGCCCGGTTCGTGCACGTCCAACAGGGCGCGCAGACGCGGGAACGCATAAGCCGGAAGGTTCGAGAACCGCTCGGGAAACATGCCAGTACTGCCTCAGATGGAGGGTCGTTCGCGCCCTCATTGACGCCAAATTACATAGGCAGGGGATGCGCGTCCAGAAAAACAGCGTAGAGTTCAGAGCGTTGTGGCTTTCAGGCCAATGCTCAGGACAGCGCCTTTTCCGCCGCCAGACCCAGCCGCAACAGCCTTTTTTCGTCGCGCGGGGCCGCCATGAGCGACACTCCGCACGCGGGAACGCCCGTGGGCAGCGTCAGGGCGCACAGGCCCATCATGTTTCCAATCCGGGTGTTGCGCAAAGTCAGCAGGTTTTCCGTGACATAATAGTCACTATCCGTCATCAACCGGTCCACGTTTGGCGGCAGGATCGGGCAGGTCGGACACAGCACCGCGTCGAACCCGGCGGTCGCGCGCAGATATGTGACGCGGTATGCGTCGAGCTTGTGCCACGCGGCGACGTAATCGGCAGCGGTGAAATCCTTGCCCGACCGGAAGCGTGCGAGGATCTCGGCGAACATGGCGTCGGGATTAGCCTCGATCTCGTCCTTCCAGGTGCCGTAGGCTTCGGAGCTGTAGAGGATGGGGGCAAGCGTGATCGCGTCTGCCACCTCGGGGATGGCGATGTCCACGATCTCGGCACCAGCCTCGCGAAAGCGCTGCACCGCATGGTCGAACCCCTTGCGCGGGTCATCGCGCAGATCGTCCAGCGCCACGGTGGTCAGCACGGCAAGCCGCGTGCCGCGCAAGGATGAAGGCGCAAGGTCGATCGCCGGTTCGCCCTTCATGATGGCGAACAGCAGCGCGGCATCCTCGACCGACTGGCACAGGGGGCCAACGGTGTCGAATCTCGCGGCCAGGGGCACTGTCCCCTGAAGGCTGAGCACACCCGTGGTGGTCTTGAGGCCGACCAGATCGTTCCATCCGGACGGCACGCGGACAGACCCGCCGGTGTCTGACCCGATGGCCGCGGGGGCCAGGCCGAAGGCAACCGAGGCCGCCGCACCCGAGGATGACCCCCCCGGCGCATTGTCGGGGTTGTGGACATTCGGCGGCGTGGCGGTTTTGGGGTTCAGGCCGAGACCCGAAAAGGCCAGTTCGCTCTGATGCGTCTTGCCAAGGCAGACAAGCCCCTGATGCGTGGCCGCCTGCAGCACTTCGGCATCCGTATCGGGTGTGCGGCCCTCAAGCAGCTTCGATCCGCTTTCGGTCGCAATGCCCGCGGTGTCGAACAGGTCTTTCCAGCTGATCGGCACACCGTCCAGCGGAGAGCGGCGCAGCTTGAGACGCGCACGCTCCTGCGCGGCAGTGGCCTCGGCAATCGCGCGATCTGGCGTCATCCGGGCATAGATGCGGTCGCCGTGCTCATGCGCCTCGACGGCATCGAGGAAGACCTGTGTCAGCTCGACCGGATCAATCTCGCCCTTGTCGATACTGCGCCCCAGATCGGCGGCTGTCATGCCCTGCCAGTCGCTCATGTGCTGTCTCCCTGCACTGTCGTTTCGCCGGACGGTAGCGGCACAGAAGCGCATGGACAATCCCGCATGCAATTCCATATTTCGGTCCATGAACACATCGTCTGATATCCTGATCGTCGGCGGGGGGCTGAACGGCCCGATGCTGGCCCTTGCTGCCGCCCGCGCGGGCCTGTCCAGCACCGTGATCGACGCCCGCCCCGAAGGCGCGCGGCGCAGCGACAATTTCGACGGGCGGTCTTACGCTTTGGCACTGGCCTCCGTACGGATGCTGACCGCTTTGGGGCTGTGGGACGGGCTCAAGGCAAACGCGCAGCCGATGAACGAGATCAAGGTCAGCGACGGGCGCGCGGGCGATGCCGAGGTGTTTCTGGGCCTGCATTTCAACAGCGCCGAGATCGAGGAAGGGCCGATGGGCCATATGCTCGAAGACCGGTATCTGCGCCGGGCGCTGCTGGAGGCGATGGCGGCGGAGCCTCTGGTGACGCATCTGGCCGGGGAATCGGTGGTGAATCAGGCGGTCAGCGCCTCGGGCGCGTCGGTGACACTGGCCTCGGGCGAGGTGCTTGGCGGCAAGCTGATCGTCGGGGCGGATGGCCGGCAAAGCGGCACCGGTCAGCGCGCGGGCATCCGGCGCACCGCGTGGGATTACCCGCAAACCGCGCTGGTCTGCGCGATTGCCCATGAGAAACCGCATGGCGGCGTGGCGCATCAGCTTTTCATGCCTGCCGGGCCGCTGGCGATCCTGCCGCTGACCGGCAACCGGTCGTCGATTGTCTGGAGCGAGCGCAAGGGATTGGCCGAAGAGATCAACGCCCTGCCGGAGGATCAGTACCTGACCGTGCTGCGGCCACGCTTCGGGGATTTCCTCGGCGAGATTTCACTTGCCGGTGAACGGTTCACCTATCCGCTGGGCCTGACCATGGCGAACCGCTTCATCGCGGATCGGACGGCGCTGGTGGGAGACGCGGCGCACGGGATGCACCCGATTGCCGGGCAAGGGCTGAACGCCGGGCTGCGCGATGTCGCGGCGCTGGCGCATGTGATCGGCCACGCGGTGCGGCGCGGCGAGGATTTCGCAAGCCCGCTGGTTCTGGCGCGCTATGAGCAATGGCGGCGGTTCGACACCGCCACGCTGCTGACCGCAACGGATACGTTCAACCGGCTGTTTTCGAACGACAACCCCATCCTGCGTGCAGGGCGTGACCTTGGCATGGCTGCGCTCAACGCGATCCCGGCGGCGCGGCGGACCTTCATCCGTGAAGCCGCCGGGTTGAACGGAGAGCTGCCGGACTTGATGGCGGGGTAAGGCGGGCGGGTCAAAGACCCACCCAAAGCCGTCACTGAATCCGCATACCGTTGGCCAGCACATGCCCCTCTTCGTTGACCGTGAGCGACGACTTGAGGCTGTCCGGGCTGTCCCCCGGCACGGCGAACATGCTCATCATCATGCGGGCGCCCATGGCGTCTTCGCTGGTCAGCAGGCCCATCGCGATCAGCTTGTCGATCAGCGTGTTCGCGCCCTCCAGCGTCAGGTTCACCTCGCCATTGGGGCGCGGGAAGCCGCCGAAGGTCTGCAGGTCGTCATTGTCAAAGGTGAACGACCCGCTGCCGCCAAGTTTCGCACCTGCCGCTTCGATGGTCAGATCGTTGAGCGTCAGCGCGTTCAGTTGCCCGGGCACGTCCCCGGTGGAGTCGAGGCGGGCCATCGCCTCGGGGTCAAAGAGGTTGACGAAAGGTGTCACCTGACCCGTCAGGTCCAGCGCGATCGTCGCGGGATCACGTGGAAGAGCGGCACCGGGATCAAAGACGTTCCACAGAAGATCGGACATTTCGAACCCGCGCAGCGTCAGTCCCAGCGCCATATCCTGCGGCGCGTCGGATCGGGAAATCGGAGCGGTCATTTTGAACGCGCTCTCGGCCATGCTCACATTGATGGGCAACGGCACTTCGGGCCCCGACAGGCTGAACGCCTGATCGGTCGCGGCCACGTCATAGCGCAGCGCGCTGCCATCCATCGCGAATTCAAGGCGCACCGTTCCGCTTTGGGTGGTGCCCGATGACGTCCCCGCGCTGTCGGTGGCCGCGAACTGCATTTCGCCGTTGTCGTAGCCCATCGCACCGGTGGCAGAAAACCCACCCGCGGCAAGGCTCTGCGGATCGTTCGGATCGAACCCTTCGGGAAGATTTGCCGCGCTGGAGACAAAGAGCGCCGACATTCCGCCCGACACCAGCCCCGCCTCATCGGTCTCGGGATCGTTGAAGGCCATGTCATAGCTGGCCGCAGCCGCCTGCACATTCTGGGTGATCTGCGTGCCTTGAGCCGTGGCGGTGATCGTCGTGCCGGTCACATCGTCCATCACGAAATCGAACCGCGCCTCTTCGCGGCCAATCGCCGTTCCGTCGACCGTCAGCTCGGCCAGCGAGATGGCAAGCTGGTTGGCGTTGTAGGCGTAGGTCATGTTGCCCGGGTCACCGGACACGACCACTTCGAGGCCGTCATTTGTATAGGTCAGGGCCATGTTGACAGCCTCTTCACCTTCGGGCGCGGCGTCGATGGTGATCGGCACGGTTGCGGGAAAGGTCATGGACACCGAACCGTCACCCCTTTCGACAAGCGCGATGGACTCCATCGTGACTTCGACCGTCGAATTCTCTTCGGGCGCGACGATCCGCAGCACCACATCGGTCACATCCAGACCGCTGCTGGTCGCGGTTTCGGTGGCGGCGACGGAATAGCCAAAGCCCTGCATGGCGGATTCAAGACCGTCCCAGACCTGCTCGGCGGTGAGATCGGCAAAGGCGGGTCCGCCGGCCAGTGCAAGGGCCAGCGCGGAACAGGAAGACAGACGTGTAATGCGGCGCATGATTATTTCCTTGAGGTCAAATTCCCGATCCCAGCTTCAACCTCCTGTTCGGCAGGGTCAAGTGGGTGGACCCCGCGTCACGTCCGAAGTAGCACTGCTGTGACCATAACGGAGGGCATCGCATGACCGATCTATCTGGACGTACCGTTCTCATCACCGGGGCCAGCCGTGGCATCGGCGCCGAGTCCGCGCGGGTTTTCGCCGACGCAGGTGCGAATGTCGCGCTGATCGCGCGCACGGCCGACGGCATCGCGGATCTCGCGGGCGAGATCGGGGAACGGGCGGTGGCCATTCCCTGCGACATCAGCCGCTATTGGGAAATGGCGCAGGCGGTCGAGAACTGCGTCACCGCGTTCGGCGGGCTCGATATCCTGATCAACAATGCAGGTGTGATCGAACCCATCGCCCGGATGGAAGATGCCGACCCCGATGGTTGGGGGCAGGTGATCGACATCAATCTCAAGGGCGTGTTCCACGGAATGCGCGCGGCGCTTCCGGTGATGGAGGAGGCGGGCGGGGGCACGATCCTGACCGTCAGTTCGGGTGCGGCGCATGGCCCGGTCGAGGCGTGGTCGCATTACTGTGCCTCCAAGGCCGGGGCCGCGATGCTGACCAAGTGCCTGCACAAGGAAATGGCCGACAAGGGCATCCGCGCGATGGGTCTGTCTCCGGGCACCGTCGCCACCCAGATGCAGCGCGAGATCAAGGCGAGCGGGATCAATCCGGTGAGCCAGCTTGACTGGTCCGATCACATCCCCGCCGATTGGCCCGCCAAGGCGCTGCTGTGGATGTGCAGCCCCGACGCGGATGGCTATCTGGGTGAGGAAATCTCGCTCAGGGACGAGGCGATCCGCCAAAAGGTGGGTCTGCTGTGATCGAGGTTCAGAGCGATGGCGCGCTCTGTGTGCTGACCATCGACCGGACGGACAAGGCCAATTCGCTGACCGCCGACATGATTGAGGCGCTGTGCGTCGGTGTCGAGGAGGCGCGCAGCAGCCGGGCGCTGATCCTGACCGGCAGGGGCAAGGTGTTTTCCGCCGGGGCCGATCTCGAGGCCGCGCGGGCGGGACTTGCGACCAGCCCGCTTTGGGAACGGTTGTCCGGTGCCATCGCCCGGCATCCCGGCCTGACCATCGCCGCCTTGAACGGGACGGCCGCCGGGGGTGCGATGGGGATGGTGTTGGCCTGCGACCTGCGCATCGCGGTGCCCGGCACAAAGGTGTTCTACCCGGTGATGAAACTGGGCTTTCTGCCGCAGCCATCGGACCCGGCGCGCTTGGCGGCCCTTGTCGGGCCGTCTCGCGCCAAGATGATCCTGATGGCGGGGCAGAAGATCGAAACCGACGCGGCGCTTACTTGGGGACTGATCGACGAGGTCGTGGAACCTGACGACCTGATGGACCGTGCCCGCGCACTGACCGAAGATGTCTGCGGCGCAACCGCCGAGCATACCCGCGCCATCAAGGGACTGATTGCACAGAGTTTGACCTAATCACCTTGACCCGACACGGCGGCTTCTTAGGTTGGCCGCACCGCAGCAAGGAAGGAGCGCCCCATGGCCCAGCATCTGCATATCGTCTTCGGCGGAGAACTGGTGACGCCCTCGGAGAACGTGTTCAAGGACCCGGAAAACATCCATATCGTCGGGATCTTCCCGGATCGCAAATCCGCCTATGACGCATGGAAGACCGAGGCACAGCGCACGGTGGACAACGCCCATATGCGTTATTTCGTGGGGGATTTGCAGCAGTTGATGGATGCGAGCACGTCGGACCCGGAAGCACAGGGCTGACCATTTGGTGCGCAGGCCCTTCAGTCTGACCGCCTATCTGGCGCTGGCACGGGGCTCTGACCGCCTGACTGCCGAGGCCGCGCAATGGCCTTCCCGCCCGTCGGGACCGATCCTGTGGCTGCATGGCGACACGCGGGCGCGGATCGAGACCCTTCTGACACTTATCAAACGCCTGCGGGGTCAGCGCGACGACTTCACGTTGCTGCTGACCTGCGATTCGATCCCGTCCGACGGGCTGGAGCTCGATGGCCACAAAGTCAGCGCACCGCCTGCCGAAACCCTGAGCGATGTGCACCGGTTTCTGAATCATTGGCGGCCCGACATTCTTGTCTGGGCGGGCAACGGGTTGCGACCCGCGCTGATCCACGAGGCCGCAATGGCGGGCACGCATCTGCTTTTGGCCGATGCCGCAGATGCGCCGTGGCGGCAGCCGTCAAGCCGGTTTCTGCCCGATGCCTCGGCGGGTGCGCTGAGCCTGTTTCACATGATCGTTGCACAGGACAAGAAATCCGCAATCCGCATGCGACGGCTCGGCGTGCCGGATGACCGGATCGAGGTCGCCTCGCCGCTCGAACCCGAGGTGTTTCCCCTGTCGAGCCACAATGGCCTGCACGAGGAACTGACCGCGATCCTTGCCGGGCGGCCCGTCTGGCTGGGCGCAAATGTCCAACGGGACGAGGCAGACGCTATTCTGCGCGCGCACCGTCGGGCGGCACGGCTGGCGCATCGCCTGCTGCTGGTGATCGTTCCCGCCGAACCGGAAGACGAGCCGTTCATCGCGGAGCAATGTCTGGAGGTCGGGTTGAGACTGGCCCGATGGGAGAATGGCGAGATGCCAGACGAGAACACGCAGGTTCTGCTGGCAGGTGACGACAGCGAACTGGGCCTGTGGTATCGCGTGGCGCCGCTGTGTTTCCTGGGTGGATCGCTGGCGGGCAAGACCGGGGGGCAATCCCCGATGATGGCGGCGGCGCTTGGGTCCGCGATTCTCTACGGGCCGAACGTGGGGCGGCATCTTGAAGCCTATTCGCGGCTTGTCGCGGCGGGGGCTGCCCGGATCGTCAAGGACATGGACTCGCTCAGCGCCGCGGTGTCGCACCTGATCGCGCCGGACCGTGCGGCGGCAATGGCGCATGCAGGATGGAACGTGGTCTCTGCCGGGGCAGAAACCGCCGATCTGGTGCTTGGCCAGGTCAACGAATGGCTCGATTCGCTGGAGACCACGCGATGAGGCCCCCGGTCTTCTGGGATGCCCCGCCGGATGCGCCGGGTCTGCGGGCGCGGTTGCTGTCGCCTCTGGGCGCGGTCTATGCAGCCCTGACCGCGCGGCGGTTGCGGCAGGGCAAGCCGATGCGCGTGGGCGTTCCGGTGCTCTGCGTCGGCAATGTGAACGCGGGCGGCACCGGCAAGACGCCCACGGTGATCGCGTTGATGCAAATGCTGTCGGACATGGGCAAGGCGGCGCATGTGGTGTCTCGCGGTTATGGCGGGTCTCTGGCAGGCCCGCTGCAGGTCGATCCCCGCCGTCATACGGCCGACCAGGTCGGGGACGAGCCGCTGCTTCTTGCGGCATTCGGCACGGTCTGGGTCGCAAAGGACAGGGCGCAGGGTGCAAGGGCAGCCAAAGCGGCGGGCGCTGAGGCGATTCTCCTCGATGACGGGTTGCAGAACCCGAGCCTTGCCAAGGATCTGTCGCTGATCGTGGTCGATGCGGCGCGCGGTTTCGGCAATGGCAGGTGCATCCCGGCAGGTCCGCTGCGCGAACCGGTGGGCGCGGCAATGGCGCGTGCCGATCTTGTGCTGTCCATCGGTTCGGGTGAGGCGCAGGCGCAGTTCGCGGGCATGTGGCGCGATCACATCCCCCTGCCTCATCTGACAGGGCAGCTGTTGCCCTTGCAGACCGGGATGGATTGGAAAGGGCTGCGCTGTCTTGCCTTCGCAGGAATCGGCCATCCGGAGAAATTCTTTCGCACCCTGCGCGACCTCAGGGCAGAGATCGTCGAGACCCGCGCGCTGGAGGATCACCAACCGCTGACCCCCACGCTTTTGACGCGGCTGGAAAAAGACGCGAAGGCCGCCCGTGCGCAGCTGGTGACCACGGAAAAGGACGCGGTGCGACTGCCGCAAAGCTACCGGATGAAGGTGCTGACCCTGCCCGTGCGGCTGAGCCTGTCGGATGACACTGTGCTGAAAGAGGCTCTGCACAAGCTGTTCGACTGACCGATCATTCCGCCGCGAGCGGCATGTCCTCGGCCTGCCCGGTGGCGGCGATCTCGGCGATCACGCTGCGCAGAAGCTTGCGGAAATTGTGGAAATTGGCGTTGGGCCGGATCGTACGTTCATCCATGTAGATCGACCGGTCGATCTCGATCTGGACGGCGTGCTGATTGCGCGACGGTCGCCCGTAAGCCTGCGTGATATAGGCCCCGGCAAACGGCGTGTTGCGTGCCACGATCAGACCGGCATCGCTGAAGGCGGCCTCGATCTGATCGACAATCGCCTGACTGGCAGACGCACCAAAGCGGTCGCCCAGAACGATCTGCGGACGCCGCGCGGTGGATTTCGCAACACCGTCGAGCGCCTCGTGCGGCATGGAATGGCAATCGACCAGCACCGCTTCGCCAAAGCGATCATGCGCCTGCTGGATCAGCTTGCGCAGCTGGCTGTGATAGGGATGCCAGAACTGCGCGATCCGGCGTTCCGCCTCGGCCAGCGGCAGCTTGCCCTGATAGATCGGACGGCCATTCGCCACCACGCGCGGCACCACGCCCAACCCGGACGCGACGCGCGGATTGTGGGTCTGGCGGCGCACACCTTCGATGAGGGCGGGGTCCAGTTCCTCGGCAGAGCGGTTCAGGTCGATATAGGCGCGGGGTGCGCCCGCCTTGATGAACGGTGCGCCGAATTGGGGGGCGCAATCGAACAGCCGGTCGACGAATGCATCCTCGGAGGACCGGATCGTCACCTCGTCCAGAGTGGTGAAGCGCATGAAGTTCCAACTGTAGTCGCGGCCGGAATGCGGCGACGCGAACACCACCCGCGAGGTGTGGGCTTCAGGCTGGACAAGGTGGTATGCAACTTTTGGCATGGGCGCTCCGTATGTCCCATACATAGACTGATTTTTTCTGTGACCAAAGCCCTTGATCCCGGTTCCGACTCCTTTTATAGACCGCTCCACCGGCGCGGCTTGACGCGCCCCTTTTATTTGGGGCACGTGAATCAAACCGGGTCAAAGGGCGATTAGCTCAGTGGTAGAGCACTTCGTTGACATCGAAGGGGTCACAAGTTCGAACCTTGTATCGCCCACCATTGAATTCGCAGTCTCGGGCTTCGGCTCGGGGCATCCGCAACCAAGAGGGCGCTCGCGCGCCGCGATAAGAGGAGAGACCACATGAAGGTCAAGAACTCGCTTCGTTCGCTGAAGAACCGCCATCGCGACTGCCGCGTTGTGCGCCGTAAAGGCCGCGTCTACGTCATCAACAAGACGCAGCGCCGGTACAAGGCCCGTCAGGGCTGAGCGGAAATCGCAGATTTTGCAGGAAAGCCGCCCTTCAGGGCGGCTTTTTTGTTTTTGGCTCCCGGCACAAGTGACATTGGCGTCCTGACGACGAATCCCGTAGGTTTTGGTCACCTGCATGGATCAGTCAAGGACAGTGACATGACGCATTCCGAAGAAGACAAGGTGTCAGGCCGGCTAAACGGCGAACAGCACGAACCAGACAAGGCCGATAACCTGCTCGAACGGCTGATCTACATGATCCTGATCGCGATCATGATCTCGGTGGCGCAGACGGTCCTCGGGGTGATGACAGTCATTCAGTTCGTCATCATGCTGGTCAACAACAAGGCTCCGAACGAGCGGCTCGCGGAATTCGGCACCGACCTTGGCATCTGGATCGCCAAGGCCGCCCGCTACCAGACTGCGGCCAGCAACGTGAAGCCCTGGCCCTGGACCGACCTCGACTGAGCGTCAGCGCAGGATCGCATCCGCCATCAGCCGCACCACGGTGGCCTGATCGAGATACCCCGACACGCGCAGCTTGCGCGCATCCTGATATCGCCGGATGGCGCGGCGGGTCTCTTCGTCAAAGGTGCCGTCCACCGCGCCGGGTTTCAGCCCCAGTTCGTCCAGACGGGTTTCAGTCAACCGTCGCGCTGCCTCGTTCAACCCAAGTGCCGCCTCTTCTGCCTGTGCCTGGGGTTGCACGGCAATCTGTTCGGAATTGTTGTTGAAATACTCGATCCGGGCGCGCGCCTCTTCCACAAATGCCCCGTTTGGACGTTCCGCGAGATAGGCGCGATAGCCTGCCTCGGTGTCCGTATCCCGAGCTTCCTGCCAGCGGCGGCGGTCCTCGCCTTCGGCCTGTGCGCGGCGCTGCTCTTCAATGGCGTCAAGCTGACCTTGCGCCTCTTCGGCGTAAATCCCGTCCGGAAACCGATTGAGATAGGCGCGGAATCCGGCCTCGTCGCCCTGTGCGCCGGTCTCGGACCAGAACGTGCGGTCCTGCCGTTCCAGCTGCGCCTGTCGTTCGCGGGCTTCCTCCTCAAGCTCTGCGGCACGGCGCTCGGCCTGCGCATCCAGCCGTGCGATCTGGTCAGAGGTCAAATACCCCGACGCGCCCTGTCCGTTCTCGTCCTGCCACGCAGTGACGGCTCCGCGCGTGCCACGACCGAAGATGCCGTCAATACCGCGCGTGTTGTACCCGAGCAGCGACAAATCACGCTGGATTTCGCGACGCGCATCGCGCGACAGGGCCAGATCTTCTTCGGCCTGCTTTTCACGGTAGAACGGTTCGGATTGGATCGCTGTCAGGCGCTCTTGGGCGTCACTGGCGTTCTGGCCGTCGGGAAATGCCGTGAGATAGGTCTCGTAGGCGGCTTCGGTGTCCGCTGCCGCTGCCTCTTGCCATGCGGCGGTATCGGCAGCGCTCCTGTCATCTGTCTCTGGGGTCTCGTCGATCTGGGGCAACTCGACATCGGTGCCCTGAAAGAGCGGTAATTCTCGCGGGACATAGCCCAGCAGGCTCAGCCCGGCTGCGCGCGCGACCGGCAGCACATCGCCCCCGGTCGCGTCAGAAAGTTGACTGACAAAGCGCCCGGCGGTCTCGACCGGCCCGATGGCCACGGTGACCCCTTGGGGTATGTCGCTTGGCGGCAAGCTCACCGACAGCCCTGCGGCCACATCGGTTTCGATCTCGACCTCCCCCAGGACGATCAGGGCACGACCGGGATAGGCCGCCGCAACGGCATAGACCGCATCAAGCGCGAAGCCTTCGGTCAATACGCCGCTCAGGGTCAAGGGCCCGGTTCTATCGCTCGGCAACAGGTAACTGCCTGCGACTGTCGACACGATTTGCCCGGTCAGGACGATCCCGACATCATCGGTGGTCGCGTCCAGACCGTCCATGAAACTGCGCAAGGCATCTCGCATCCCGGCGGCATCGGCGGTGGTGGCAAGACTGACCTCGGCCCCGCGCGCCTCGAAGGCGGCGGTCACGTCAGACAGGTCGGTGATCCGTGTCAGGCGCTGCAGCAGGCTCGGATCGCCGTTTCCGATGATCAGCAGATCGCTGTTGGCCCAGACCGGACCAGTTAAAGCCATTGCCATAGTCGTGGACAGTGCCAAGCGTTTCATAGGTTAATCCTCCATTATACTGGGGAGTAACGCACGAAACGCCGAAGTTATCCAATAACGGGTAAATCAGTCGTAGACGCGCGCGTCCTCGATCACCAAACCGTCGCGCGGCAGGGCCCCCGGCGGCACCAGTTCGACCCGGCCCTTGAGCTTGAGTGTCTCGACGATGCTTGGCTCGAACCGCGCGGCGTCGTCTGTTGCGGTTTCGATCCGCACGGTCATCACGTCCATCTCGCCATCGCGGCTGGCCACGACGCGGGCACGGTCGATCTCGGCATGTTTGGCGACAAGCGCCGCCACCTGTTCGGGGCGCACGAACATGCCCTTGATCTTGGTGGTCTGGTCGGCGCGGCCCATCCAGCCCTTGATGCGCAGGTTGGTCCGTCCGCAAGGACTTTGGCCGGGCATCATCGCGCTGAGATCCCCGGTGGCAAAGCGCACCAGCGGGTAGTCGGGGTTGAGCGACGTAACCAGCACTTCGCCCACCTCGCCCATCGCGACCGGATCGCCCGTGCCGGGCGTGACGATTTCCACGATCACGCCTTCGTCGATCACCATGCCTTCCATGGCTGGGGTCTCGTAGGCGATGTGGCCCACATCGGCGGTCGCATAGCATTGCAGGCAGGAAATGCCGCGATCTTTGTACCACTCGCGCAATGACGGGAACAAAGCTCCACCCGAAACCGCCGCCTTGACGATGCCAAGCGTGACACCCATCTCGTCGGCCTTTTCCAAGATCACCTTGAGGTAATCCGGCGTGCCCGCATAGGCAGTGACACCCACATCATGCGCCGCCTGCACCTGCAACTCGGTCTGTCCGGTGCCCGCAGGCAGCACGACCGCGCCCACGGTGCGCGCGCCGTTTTCAAAGATCATGCCCGCAGGCGTCAGATGGTAGCCAAAGCAGTTCTGCACGATGTCGGTGGTGCCAAAGCCTGCCGCGTGCAGGAAGCGTCCCATGCGCCACCAGTCGCGGGTCACACCGCCGGGTTCATAGATCGGACCCGGCGACTGGAAGATATGCGCGAGGTTCGACACTGGAAGCCCGCCAAAGGGCGGATTGTCCTTTTGCCGCTGGCTCAGGTCGGACTTGCGCAGCACCGGCAGCGCGGCAAGATCGGACAGGTCCGACAGCGGATCAATGCCATGCGCGGGCAAGAGCGCGTTGAGCGTCGCAAGCTGATCTGCCGCGCGTTGGTCGGCGCTTCGGGTTTCCAGATCGTCGAAATGGGAAGTCATGGCATTCGGCCTTGTGTGATCGGTTCAGATTGGGACGTTGGGTTACGCCAGCCAGCGCTTGCGTCGGCGATAGCTGCGCACGTTGCGGAAGGATTTGCGGCCTTCGTCGGACACTCCCAGATAGAATTCCTTGACGTCCTGGTTCTCGCGCAATTCGGAGGCGGGGCCGTCCATCACGACGCGCCCGTTTTCAAGGATGTACCCCTCGTGGGCATAGCGCAGGGCGACATTGGTGTTCTGTTCGGCCAGAAGGAAGGACACGCCTTCATTCTCGTTCACCGATTTCACGATCTCGAAGATCTGTTCGACCAGCTGCGGCGCAAGTCCCATCGACGGCTCGTCCAGCAGGATCGTCTGGGGCCGCGACATCAGCGCGCGCCCGATCGCGGTCATCTGTTGTTCACCGCCGGAGGTATAGCCAGCCTGCGATTTGCGGCGTTCCTTGAGGCGTGGAAAATACGAATAGACCAGTTCAAGGTCGTTCTGGATCGCCGCCTTGCCATCCTTGCGCGTGTAGGCTCCGGTCAGCAGGTTCTCCTCGACCGTGAGGTGGCCGAAACAGTGCCGGCCCTCCATCACCTGGATCACCCCGCGCTTGACCAGCGCGGCCGGGTCCAGATCCTGCACACGTTCGCCCTGATAGAGGATCGACCCCTTGGTGACCTCACCGCGTTCGGAGTGCAACAGGTTGGAGATGGCCTTGAGCGTCGTGGTCTTGCCTGCGCCATTGCCCCCGAGAAGGGCTGTGATGCCGCCTTTCTTCACGGTCAGGCTCACACCTTTCAGAACGAGGATCACGTGATTGTAGATCACCTCGATATTGTTGACCTCAAGCAGGGTCTCGTTCGTGCGTGTGGCATCCAGCATGATTTTACCAATTGATAAAATTTCAGGGAAGCCCCCGGCGACGGGCTGCGCCGCCGGGAGTACGGTGCGGTCTTAGTTGCTGACCGAGCACTCTTCGTTTCTGTCCCAAGGCGCGTTCGAGGTCGCATATTCCTCGGCCGCGTTCTGGATCAGGTCTGCATAGGCATCGACATTCGGCATGATGAGATCAGACGCCTTGACGAACTTGGCGCCGTCCCATTCGAGCATCCAGCCACCCGAATGACCGGTGTGGTTGGCGCAGGAGGTCGAGAACGGCGGCACCATGCCTTCCATGCCGAGCTCCACGATCCGCTCCTGGGTGAGGTTGATGTTTTCCAGACCCCAGCGCAGCTGCGTCGCGTCGATGTCAGCCGTGCCGAAGTTTTCCTGCGCGTTCTTGATGCCTTCGGCGAGGATCGCCGACATCACGAGACCCCGGCCGTAGAACACGCCCTGCATCTCTTCTTCGTTGGTCTGGCTCAGACCCGCGTCGATGACATGCTCCTTGATCTCTTTCATCAAAGGCGCGTCGAGGTTCGGGAAGGACCAGGAAATCGACTTGTAGCCCTTGCCGTCCTCACCGACGAGCTTCAGGTCCGCATCGTGACCAGCCCACCAGACGCCGACAAAGTTTTCCATCGGGAACTTGGTCTTGACCGCTTCGGTGATGGCACCGGCGTTCATCGCACCCCAGCCCCACATCACGACGTAGTCGGGACGTTCACGGCGGATTTGCAGCCACTGAGCGGACTGGTTCTGCATCTCGTTGAGACCGACCGGGATCGGCAGCAATTCAAAGCCCTTGTTCTCGGCGTGCATTTCCATCACCGGCAGGGGTTCCTTGCCGAAGGGGTGGTCAAGGTGAAGGAACGCGATCTTCTTGCCCTCGAGCGATCCTTCCGCTTCGAGGTGCTGGATGATCATGTCGGCACCATCCCAGTAACCGGCAGGCATGTTGAACGCCCACTGGAACACGGTGCCATCGGCCATCGGCGAGAAACCATAACCGGGAGCCAGGATCGGAATCTCGTCGACGTTGGTCTTGGGCAGAACCTGAAGCGTGATGCCGGTGGACCAGGGTTGCGTCACGATGGCCTCGCCCTTGGTCTTTTCATAGCATTCCACGCCCTTTTCAGTGGAATAGCCGGTCTCGCATTCCTCGAAGTCGATCGTTGCGCCACCAATGCCGCCATCGCGCTGATTGAGCATGGTCATGTAATCCGCCTGACCGTTCATCAGGGGAATCCCTGTGGCCGCAAAGGGCCCGGTCCGGTACGCGAGGTTCGGCGTATAGAGCTCTTGTGCAACGGCCGCCGTGCCAATCACGGTGCCAAGCGCTGCTGCTACTGCCAGTTTGGTAAAGTGTTTCATGGTTGTCCTCCCATTGGAACGTTCATGTTTTTCGGTTCTTGGTCTTGGGCCGCCCCCCGCCTCAGTGCGGGAAGGGCCAGATGATGAGTTTTTCACGGATCAGACGCCAAAGCTGGTTCAACCCGTGCGGCTCGATGATCAGGAAGAAGATGATCAGCGCCCCGATGATCATGACATTGATGTGCTCGATCATCGCGGATTCGATGCGGAAGCCGTGCAACTGTGCATAGCCATAGATCAGCGTCACTGCGCCAAAGCCAATCGCCGCTCCCATGCCCCAGAGGTTGCGCGCGACCCCGAAAAGGAAGGTCGCCACCGCAATCAGCACGATCAGCAGAATGGCCGATCCTGTGGACATCTCGAACACCTGCGTGCCAGCCACGACGTTCAGCACGACAGGCAGGCCGACGATCAGGATCGCGCCGAGGTAGTTGCCCATGATGGACCCCAGACCGCCGATGATCGCGATGAACAACACCTGGAAAGACAATTGGATGTAGAAGACGTTCGGTTCCGCAGCGCCTTTCCACATGAAGACATACAGCGCCCCCGCAACGCCCACGATATAGGATGACACCGCAAAGGCTGTCAGCTTCGACTTAAGCAGGTTGATCCCGATGAGTTCCGCCGCGATGTCCATATCGCGGGTGGCCTTCCAGGTTCGGCCGAGGTTGCCGCGTGTCAGGTTGATGCAGAGCACTGTCAGCAGCGTCACGACGAACAGGACGATGTAGTATTCGGTAATGGAGGCCGCCTGCGGACCCATCACAAAGATGCCGAAAGCCTCGGAGTTCGGCACTTGGATCGCCCCGGACGCGTTGTAATTGTAAAGCCACGACCACTTCTCGAACAGCCATGCGAGAAAGAACTGCGCCGCCAGCGTTGCAATGGCGAGATAGAAGCCCTTGATGCGCAGCGACGGGATACCGAATGCGACCCCAATGCCCGCGCTGAAGAAGCCCGACAGCAGAATGGCGATGACCGGGTTCAGCTCGGGGAAGATGGTTATGATCTTGTAGCACGCATAGGCGCCGACCCCCATGAAGGCCCCGGTGCCAAGGCTCAACTGACCGGCAAAGCCCGTCAGGATGTTCAGCCCCATCGCCGCCAGCGCATAGATCAGGATCGGGATCAGCAGGGTCTGGACGGTGAATTCCGACGCCGTCATCGGAAAGATCACCCAACCGAAGATCAGGATGATGCCCAGCAGAAACGCATCCTGCCGAACCGGGAACAGGGCCTGATCGGCGATGTAACTCGTCTTGAACTGGCCAGCCGTGCGGTACAGCATCAGGCGGTCTCCTCTTCAATGATCACCGCACGGTTGCGCGGCTTGGCGTATCCGGTGACCTCCGAGTGGCGGATCAGCCAGAAATAGGCCCAGAACCCGGCAGCGCCTCCGGCAGCGGCCAGCAGGATCGCTATGACGGTCTGGTTGCCCGCCCCGGCCCCGCTCGCCAGCGCGAGATAGCCGAAGGCCCAGAAGCCGGACCAGGCGATGACGTTCAGAACTGCGATCAGTTTGGCCATGTGAATTTACCTTCGATCTTTTCGTAGACCGGGCGATTGCCCGGCACCCCTTGTGAACAGCGCGCCCCGCGCCGCCCTAGACCCTTTCGATGATCCGCTCACCGAACAGACCCTGCGGACGGAACAGGAGCACGATCAGCGCCAGCACGAAGGCGAACCATGTCTCGGTGTTTCCCCCCAGAAGCGGCTGCCCCCAGTAGATCTCGAACAGCTTTTCCAGGATGCCGATCATGAGCCCGCCGACGATGGCCCCGGTGATCGATTCCAGCCCGCCCAGCATCAGCACCGGCAGCGCCTTGTACGCGATCACCTCGAGCGCAAAGCTCACCCCCGCGCGTGCACCCCAGGCAATGCCCGTGACCAAAGCGATGATGCCCGCGATGAACCAGACCAGCACCCAGATCGTCTGGAGGCTGATGCCCACCGACAGCGCCGCCTGATGATCGTCGCCCAGCGCCCGGATCGCCCGGCCCATCTGCGTGTAGTTGAGGAAGGCCAGCAGCGCGAGCACCAGCAGGGTCGCCACGATCACCACGGTGATGTCGAGATGCTGCAGGATCAGCAGACCGCCGAACGGCTCGAGCACAGTGTCACCTGTGGGGATGCCCAGTTCCTCGGTGATCATCACCTTGTTTTCACCGCCGAAAATGGTCTCGCCCAAACCGATCAGGAACAGCGTGATCCCGATGGTGGCCATGAAGAGGATGATGTCAGGCTGCCCGACAAGAGGCCGCAGCACCACGCGTTCGATGACCACCGCCAACACGAACATGACGACCAGCGTCAACCCGACGCTGAGCCATGCCGGCACACCCATGGCGAACAGGCCCACCAGCGTCAGAGCGGCGAACACCACCATGATGCCCTGGGCGAAGTTGAAGATGCGCGAGGACCGGAAGATCAGCACGAATCCCAGCGCGATGAGCGCATAGAGGATGCCCGAAACCAGCCCTTCCCACAGCACCTGCATCAGGAAATCCGGGGCCTCGACCATGTCCACGAATGGCGCGATGAAGATGTCGTTCAGCATGCCTGCTCCTTCAATGTGGGACGCCCAGATAGGCGTCGATCACATCCTGATTGTTGCGCACCTCGTCCGGGGTGCCGTCGCCGATCTTCTTGCCGTAATCCATGACGACCACGCGGTCGCTCAGGTCCATCACGACCCCCATGTCATGTTCGATCAGGCAGATCGTTGTTCCGAATTCGTCGTTCACATCGAGGATGAAGCGGCTCATGTCCTCTTTTTCCTCGACGTTCATGCCCGCCATCGGTTCGTCCAGCAGGAGCAGTGACGGCTCGGCCGCCAGCGCCCGCGCCAGTTCGACCCGCTTTTTCAGACCGTAGGGCAGACGCCCCACCGGGGTCTTGCGGATGTTCTGGATCTCGAGAAAGTCGATCACCCGCTCGACCTTTTCGCGGTTCTCCATTTCCTCGTTGCGCGCCTTGCCCCACCAGAGCGCCTGGCTGACGACGCCCGCGTTCATGTGGGTCAGGCGACCGGTCATGACATTGTCGAGCACCGTCATCCCTTCGAAGAGCGCGATGTTCTGGAAGGTCCGCGCGACACCCTGCCGGGCCACCTCGTAGGGTTTCATCGGCGGGCGCTTGGCACCCTGGTACCAGACCTCACCCTCGGAGGGCGTGTAGAAGCCGGAAATGACGTTGAGCATCGAGGACTTGCCCGCGCCGTTCGGCCCGATGATCGCGCGCACCTCGCCTTCGTGAATGTCGAACGAGATGTCCTGAATCGCCACCACGCCGCCGAAGCGCAAGGTGATGTTGCGCATCTCCATGAGGGTGCCGCCGATCTGACGCCCGTCGGCGGTGACGTATCCTTCGGTGTCTTTCATTGCACTGCTCCCTTGGCAAATGCCACTGGGCTCCATGATTTCTTAAGGGTTTGCGAGAATCTTCGTACGAAGATTCTTGGCGTTGCCCATAAAATTCTGGGAGCGACCGTCAGTGACATGACCAATCCCATCACTCCGCTGCCAGCTTCTGCGGGGTCACCGGCACCACCTTGGCATCGCGAATCTCCAGCGTCGCCTTGATCTTGCCCTTGCGCCCGTCTTCGTAGGTCACTTCGGTTTCCGTGTAGACCGTGTCCGACCCGTCATAGAGCGCGTTGACCAAATCCTCGAACTTCTCGCCGATGATCTTGCGGCGCACCTTGCGGGTGCGGGTCAATTCGCCATCATCCGCGTCCAACTCCTTGTGCAACACGAGGAAGCGATGCACCTGGCAGCCCGACAACATCTCGTCCTGCGCGATGCTCGCGTTGACCTCTTCGATATGCGCCTGGATCGTGTCGAGCACCTGCTTGTGCCCGGCCAGTTCCTGGTAGGACGCATAGGCGATGTTGTTGCGTTCCGCCCAATTGCCCACCGCGGCAAGGTCGATATTGATGAAGGCACAGCAGCGGTCGCGCCCGGAGCCGAACACCACGGCCTCGAGGATGTTGGGATAGAACTTGAGCTTGTTCTCGACATATTTCGGCGCGAACATCGCGCCATTTGCCATCGCTCCCACATCCTTGGCGCGGTCGATGATGCGCAGATGGCCGGTCGACTCCTCGATGAAGCCCGCGTCCCCCGTGGCGACCCAGCCCTCGGCATCCTTGGTATCGGCGGTCGAGTCGGCGTTCTTGTAATACTCCACAAACACGCCCGGTGACCGGTAATACACCTCGCCGCTGTCCGAGATGCGGATTTCGACGCCGGGTGACGGCACACCCACCGTATCCGACCGGACCTCGCCATCGGGTTGCTGGGTGATGAACACCGACGCTTCGGTCTGGCCGTAAAGCTGCTTCAGATTGATGCCCAAAGAGCGATAGAAATCAAAGATTTCCGGCCCGATCGCCTCGCCCGCCGTGTAGCCGACGCGCACTTTCGAAAAGCCCAGCGCGTTCTTGAGAGGACCGTAGACCATGATCTCGCCCACGCGGTATTTCAGCCGGTCCAGCAGCCCCACATCGTGCCCGTCCAGAATGGCCGGACCGACCTTGCGGGCATGCGCCATGAAATAATCAAACGTCTTTTTCTTGAACGCGCCCGCATCCTCCATCCGGATCATGATCTGCGTCAGCTGCGTCTCGAACACGCGCGGCGGGGCGAAATAATAGGACGGCGCGATCTCGCGCAGGTCGGTCATCATGGTCTCGGGGCTTTCGGGGCAATTCACGCAAAAGCCCGACCAATAGGCCTGCCCGATGGAAAAGATGAAATCGCCGACCCAGGCCATCGGCAGATAGGCCAGAACCTCGTCATCGACCTTGAGGTGATCGAACTCGGACGACGCCTTGGCGGTCTCGATGATGTTGCGGTTCGACAGGACCACGCCCTTGGGCTTGCCGGTCGTGCCGGAGGTGTAAAGCATCACGCAGGTGCTGTCATAATCAAGCTTGGCGGTGCGCGCCTTCAGTTCCTTGGAGAACTCGTCACGGGCGGTGCGACCTTGTTTCTGCACATTGCTGAACTCGTGCAGCCGGGTGTGATCGTATTTCCGCAAACCCCGGGCGTCGAGGTAGATCATGTGCTCGAACTGATGCAGGCGGTCCTGCACCTCGATCACCTTGTCGACCTGTTCCTGGTCGCTGACGATGGCAAAACGCGCACCGCAATGATCGAGCACGTATTCCATCTCTTCGGCAACAGCGTCCTGATAAAGCGGCACCGGGATCGCGCCCACGGACTGCGCGGCAACCATCGACCAATAGAGATAGGGCCGGTTGCGTCCGATGATGGCAATGAAATCGCCCTCGTTCACGCCCAGGTTCAAAAGACCCAGCGCCAAAGCTTCGATCTCCTTGGACGTTTCGGCCCAGGACCAGCTTTGCCAAATGCCGTATTCCTTTTCGCGATAGGCAGGCGAACGGCCATATTGCGATACATTGCGCGCCAACAGCGCTGGAACCGAGCGCAGACCTTCTGCGCCCTTGGTCATGTGTGCCAAAACTTTTCCTCCCGTTGCCCGGGTCTTCCCCGAACGGATCGCTTTGCGCGACTCTGTCTCAAGATTGGACAGATGGCAGGGTGGGGGTCAACTTTTTCCTGAAGTTTTCTCAATCCCAACGAATTGTAACAGCGGACCGCACGGTCTTTGCGTCGCGCGGATCCGGTGCTAGCCAGAACAAGGCAGACCCATTTTCGGACCCGTTTCATGCAGACCGACGCACTCATCCAGGCCGGGCTCAACCTGATCGGACAGGCGCTGTCGATCTATGACAGCGATCTGCGGCTGGCCGCCTGCAATGCCCGCTTTGCCGAGATGTTCGACCTGCCCCGGGCCCTGACCCGTCCCGGCGCAGATTTCGAAGCCACCATCCGCCATCTGGTAGACCGGGGCGAGTATGGCGAGATCGACGATGTCGAAAGCTTCATCGCCACGCGTGTCGAACAGGCCAGCGCGTTCCAGCCGCATTACATGGAGCGCACCCGCGCCAATGGCCGTACGATCAGCGTCGAAGGCGCGCCGCTGCCCCAAGGCGGCTGGGTCACCGTCTATACCGACATCACCGCGGTCAAATCGCAGGAACAGCTCTTGCGCACCCGGTCGGAACTGCTGTCCGAAGAGGTGCTGGCCCGGTCCGAGGAACTCGCGGCCACCAACCGCAAGCTGGCCGCCACCGTGTCCGCGCTCGAGGAGGCGCAGCGCGAACTGACCGAGATGGAAGCCCGCACGCGGCTGACCACCGAAATGATGCCGGCCCATATCGCCCACGTGGACAGCGCCGGGTGCTACACGTTTTCCAACCGCCGCCTGTCCAACGTGATGCCGGGGCGTCCATCCAGGATCGTCGGCCTGCACATCTCGGAGGCGTTGGGAGACGATGCCTATGCCCGCGTCTTGCCGCACCTTCAAATGGCTCTGGCGGGGGATCCTTCGACGTTTGAATTCACCGATGTGCACAGCTCGCGGCGAATCCGCGTGGCCTTCACCCCCGACGAGTCTGAGAAGGGCGTGTATATCCTGTCGATGGACGTGACCGAGGAAACCCAGGCACGTGCCGCGCTCCAGCAAACCCGCCGCCGCGAGATGGCAGCGCAACTGACCTCGGGCCTCGCGCATGATTTCTCGAACCTGCTGACCATCATCCTTGGCATGCAGTCAAAGCTTGCGCGCATGGACCTGCCGCCCGACGCCGACCCCCTGATCACCGCCACGTTGCAAGCCGCCCGGCGCGGTGGTGACCTGCTAAACCGGATCGCCGACATCACCGCGCACCGCGCATGGCGACCCGAACCGCTCGATCTGGGCGCGTTCCTGTCCGACCTGCACACGCTGGCGGCGCCCTCGCTGCCCGACAGCATCAACCTGCGCGTCGAGACCACCATCACCCAACGCGCCCTGCTTGATTCCGGCCAGCTTCAGGACAGCCTGCTCAACCTCATCCTGAATGCCCGCGATGCCTGCGGCGACCAAGGCATCATCCGCCTGACCGCGACAGAATTGCGCGACACCTGGATCGACTTCACCGTAGAGGATACGGGCGCGGGATTTTCCGACGACGCGCTGAAACACGCGCTTGATCCGTTCTTCACCACCAAGGGCGATGGCGGCTCGGGGCTTGGCCTGTCGATGGTCTATGACACGGCGAAACTGGCAGGCGGGCAGCTGCGCATCGGCAATACCGGAACCGGCGCCAAGGTCACCCTGCGCCTGCCCCTGCGCCATGCGGCAAAGCACCTGAGCAACGAGCTTGTGCTGCTGGTCGAGGACAGCCCGGATCTGCGTACCACGATCCGCGACATGCTCACCAGCCTTGGCCACAGTGTGATCGAGGCCACCTCGGTCGACGAAGCACTGGCGCTGGCACAAGGTGTGCCGGACATCGCCTTCGTGCTGTCGGACATCTCGCTCGAAGGACCGGCCTTGGGCACCGAACTGGTGACCGCTCTGCCCAGGAAACCCGTCTACCTGATGACCTCCCTGCCCGTCTCCGACCCACGTCACCGGGACGCCGCATCGAAAACCGCCGTCCTGCCGAAACCCTTTACCAATTCCGATCTGGCCGCGTTTCTGGGCCACGAGGACGCGCTGACATGACCAGACCCCTGATCACCATTCTCGACGACGAACCCGCGATCCGCACCATGTTGTCCGAAGCGCTCGAAGACGCAGGCTACGACACCCAGTGCTTTGCCCGCGCCGCAGAATTCGAAACCGCCCTGCGCCGCACGACGCCCGATGTCTGCCTTGTCGATCTGGGTCTGCCCGACCGCGACGGGCTGAGCCTCGTGCACCGTCTGGCGCTGGAACAGGGGGCTGTGGTCATCATCATCTCGGGCCGCGCGCAGGTGCAGGACAAGATCACCGGGTTGGAGCTTGGGGCGGATGACTACATCATCAAACCCTTCGATCCCGCCGAGGTGGTGGCCCGAGTCCGCGCCCGCCTGCGCACCCGAAGCGCGCCCGCGCCCACCGGCCAGACCGCGCGCTTCAACGGCTGGACCGCCCATTTCGACCGCTACTCGCTGCAGGATGAGACTGGCAGCGAAACCCCGTTCTCCCATGCCGAGGGCGAGGTGCTGCGGCTCTTCCTTGAAAGCCCCAATCGCTTGATCACCCGCCACTACATGCAGGACACGCTGGGCGGTGCGGCAGGGGACAGTTTCGACCGCGCGATGGACGTCCGCATTTCGCGCCTGCGCACCAAGCTGCGCGAAGATCCCAAGAACCCCCGCCTGATCAAGACGATCTACGGCGCGGGCTATATCTTTCTGGGCGAAGTGACCTGGAGCTGACTCATAAGCCCAATGCCGAGCGCATGATCGGCAAAACGGCCGCCGCAACGACCCCGACAAGCGCCGCGATGGCAAACCGCGCCAAGGGTTTCGGGAAGCGCGGGCTGACAAGGCCCAGCCCGCCGCAGACCAGCGCATAAAACGCCATCGCCGTGAAATCCATGCTGCGCCCCTCCGTTCGTCGGGATCAGCCTAGCACGGCAAAGCCGTCAGCCCAAAGCCTCAACCGCCCCCGCCAGAACCCTCAGCCCGGTCACCAGATCGGCCTCGTCCGTGTCTTCGCCGAAGGCATGGCTGATCCCATTGATCGACGGCACAAAGAGCATCGCCACCGGCATCAGCTTCGACAGGTTGGTCGCATCATGCAGCGCGCCCGACGGCATCACGCGCCAACGACCCGGCACCTCTGACTCTGCCGCGCCTTCAAGCGCGCCGCGCAGCCGCATGTCCATCTGCACAGGCTCCAGCCCCAGCATCGGCCCGAAATCCAGATCGAAACCGCCAGAGGACGCCACCTCTTCCGCCGTCTCAAGGATGATCCGCTCCATCCGCCCCAGCCGGTCCGCATCGCCATCGCGCCACTGCATCGAAAATTTCACCCGTCCCGGCACGATGGACGAGGCATTCGGATGCAGCGTCACATGCCCGATGGTCCAGACGGTCGAGGGCGTCACCACATTGGCGAACCGTTCCGCGATCAAGGCGTTGAACCGCGACAGCGCCTGGAACGCATCACGCCGCCCCTGCATCGGCGTGGTGCCCGCGTGGTTCTGCTCACCGACAAGCGTGATCTTCATGTCCCGGATGCCGACAATGGCGTCGACCACCCCGATGGCCTCGCGTTCACGGTCCAGAACCGGCCCCTGCTCGATATGCATCTCCAGGAACCCGCTGAAGCGGCCGGGCTCGACAAAACCCTCCGACCGCCCCGGCATCCGCGCCCGCGCCTCGGCAAAGCTCAGGCCGTCCCGGTCGCTCAGCCCGTCCGCCTTGTCCAGCGACAGATTTCCCGACCACACGGCGCTTCCGGTGGTCACGCCGAACCGCCCTTCTTCGTCCTGAAACGACACCACCGACACCGGCGGCCCACCTGCCTCGACCGAGGCCCGCGCCACTTCCAAAGCCGCGATCACACCCAGCGCCCCGTCAAGCCAGCCGCCCTCTGGCTGGCTGTCCGTATGCGATCCCATGAGCAGGGATCGCCCTTCGGCCAGACCGAACACCGATCCCACCGGATCGACATGCACCGACAGCCCCGCGTCCCGCATCCGCCCTGCCAACCACTCGCGCGCTGCGATATCGGGCTCGGAATAGGCCGGGCGCACCACGCCCTTGCCGACCCCTGCGGCCCCGAAGCTCCGCAACGCATGAAGGTCCGCCAGAAAACGGTCAGGCCGGATGGGCAGCATGATGTCAGTCCTTCTTCTTTTTCCAAATATGCAAACGCGACATCACCCAAAGGCTCGGCATCCGATTGCGCGTCACCGCAGCAAACGCGTGTCGGCCAAAGGGCGCAAGCCCGACGCCGAGAAAAAAAGAGCGCGTCCCGCAAGGGGCGCGCTCATTCTTTTCATAGGTCGGCAATCCACAGGTCTATTCGTCGAAGGGCTGCAACGCTTCAAGCTGCGCCTCGGTCATCTTGCTCACGTAATACGAGCCGGTCCATGTCAGCGCCTCCAAGGGCACGCTCACGTCCGAATCGCCAAAGTCCAGAAACCCTCCGATTTCCAACAGGAAACCGGCCGGTTCGCCATCGGCGTCGATCAGGATCTCCCTGACCTCACCGATCATTTCGTCATCGGTGTTCCGCAACTCGGTTCCCTCGACAGATTGCAGATAAGTGGCGTCGCGGGTCTCCACCGGCCCCGCTGCACCCTCTTCGGCATCCTGCGCAAAAAGCGGTCCTGCGCACAGCAGCGCGGCGCATGTGATCAATCGTGTCATGGCGTGTCTCCCGAATGGTTCGCCCGGAAAACAACCAAACCCGCAATGTGGTTCCGATGTTACTCTGCGGCCACTGCTTCCACATCCGCCGCCTCGACCCGCACCGCCGAGAATTTGAACTCGGGGATCTTGCCATACGGGTCCAGCGCGGAGTTGGTCAGGATGTTCGCCGCCGCCTCGACGAAGGCGAAGGGCAGGAACACCATGTCGAGCGCGACCGCGCGGTCGGCGCGCGCCATCACGACAACCGATCCGCGCTTGGTGGTCAGGCGTACATGGCCGCCCGGTTCCACACCCAGCCTGCGCAGGGTCGACGGATGCAGCGAACAATTCGCCTCCGGCTCCACCGCATCGAGCACCATGGACCTCCGCGTCATCGACCCGGTATGCCAGTGTTCCAACTGCCGACCCGTTGTCAGGATCATCGGGTATTCCGCGTCCGGCACATCATCGGGCGCAATCACCGAGGCAGGCGTGAACCGCGCCCGCCCGTGCGGACGGGGGAAGCCATCGCCGAACACGATCGGCTGGCCCGGGTCCTCGGGCGACAGCGACGGGTAGGTCACAGCGTTTTCGCGCGCCAGCCGGTCCCAGGTGATGTTGGCAAGCGATCGCATGTTCAGCTTCATCTCGGCAAACACATCAGCCGGGCTGTCATACTCCCAGTCCATACCACACCGCCGCGCCAGTTCGGTCGTGATCGCCCAATCCTCGCGCGCCTCGCCCGGAGGTGTCACGGCGGGACGGCCCATCTGCACCTGCCGGTTGGTGTTGGTCACCGTGCCCGACTTTTCCGCAAAGGCGCTGGCGGGCAGGATCAAGTCGGCATAATTCGCGGTCTCGGTCAGGAAGATGTCCTGCACCACCAGCATGTCCAGCTTGGCCAGCGCATCGCGGGCATGTTCGACATCGGGGTCCGACATGGCGGGATTTTCGCCCAGGATATACATCGCCTTGATGTGACCGTCATGGACCGCATCCATGATCTCGGTCACGGTCAGACCCTTCTGGTTCGAGAAATCCTCGGACCCCCAGACCTCGGTAAAGGCGGATCGCACGCCGTCATCCATCACCGACTGGTAATCGGGCAGGAACATCGGAACGAGACCGGCATCCGACGCGCCCTGCACGTTGTTCTGTCCGCGCAGCGGGTGGAGCCCGGCACCGGGACGACCCACATGGCCGGTCATCAGCGCCAATGAGATCAGGCAGCGCGAATTGTCGGTGCCGTGAATGTGCTGGCTGACACCCATCCCCCAAAAGATCATCCCCGCCTGCGCGGTTGCGAAATCGCGGGCCACGGCGCGCAAGGTCTCGGCGTCGATGCCGCAAATATCGGCCATCTTTTCGGGCGGGAAATCCGCAAGATGCGCCTTCTCCGCCTCCCAGTTCTCGGTATAGGCCTCGATATACTGACGGTCGTAGAGCTCTTCCTCGACGATCACATGCATGATCGCGTTGAGCATCGACACATCCGCACCGGGGCGGAATTGCAGCATATGCGTCGCGTGGCGTTTGAGCGCCTGACCGCGTGGATCCATCACGATCAGCTTGCCACCGCGCTTGGCGAATTGCTTGAAATAGGTCGCCGCCACGGGATGGTTCTCGACCGGGTTCGCACCGATCACGATGGCCACATCGGCATGCTCGATCTGGTTGAACGTGGCCGTCACGGCACCCGATCCGACGTTTTCCAGCAAGGCCGCAACCGAAGACGCATGGCACAGCCGGGTGCAGTGATCCACGTTGTTGTGGCCAAAGCCCTGACGGATGAATTTCTGGAAGAGATACGCCTCTTCATTGGTGCACTTGGCGGACCCGAAGCCCGCGACCTCGCGCCCCCGGCCCTTGAGCCCCTTGGCGGCGAAATCCAGCGCCTCGTCCCAGGACGCCTCGCGGAACACCTCTTGCCAGTTGTCCGGATCGACGTTCAGCCCCTTGGCAGGCGCATCCTCGCGCCGGATCAGCGGCTTCGTCAGGCGGTGATCGTGGTGGATATAGTCGAACCCGAACCGGCCCTTGACGCAGAGCCGCCCTTCGTTGGCCGGCCCGTTGATCCCCTCGACATAGACAACCCGGTTGTCCTTGACCTTGAGCGACACCTGGCAGCCCACGCCGCAGAACGGGCAGACGCTTTCGACCTCGCTGTCGTAATCCTTGCTGTCGCCCTGCTGCTGGTCGTCCAGCACGGTCGCCGGCATCAGCGCGCCCGTCGGGCAGGCCTGCACGCATTCACCACAGGCCACGCAGGTCGAGACCCCCATCGGGTCGTCGAAATCGAACACCGGGTAGGCATCATGCCCGCGCCCGGCCATGCCGATCACGTCGTTCACCTGAACCTCGCGGCAGGCGCGCACGCACAGGCCGCACTGGATGCAGGCATCGAGGTTGACGCGCATCGCGACATGGCTGTCATCGAGCAGCGGAATGCGTTCGACCTCAAGCGTCGGCAGACGGCTTTCCGTGATGCCGTTCGCATCGGCCATGTCCCAGAGATGCGAGGATTTGTCATGCGAAGCCTCACGCTCGGGCTGATCGGCAAGCAGCATCTCGACCACCATCTTGCGCGCGGATGTCGCGCGGGTGGAATCGGTCGTGACCACCATGCCCGGCGCGGGTTCGCGGATGCAGGATGCCACCAGCACCCGCTCGCCTTCGACCTCGACCATGCAGGCGCGGCAATTACCATCGGGGCGATAGCCGGGCGCGGGCTTGTGGCACAGATGCGGGATCACCAGACCACGGCCGTTTGCGACCTCCCAGATGGTCTCGCCCGGTTGGGCCTCAACCTCTGTGCCGTCCAGAGTAAAGCGGATCGTGTCAGTCATGGCGGTCTCCCTTGTCGCGGTCACTCTAACCGCAATTCGGGCCTGTCGTGGATCAACAATCCCGACAGTTTGGCGCGGATTTGCGGCTGTGCCGTTTCCGATGCGAACAATTCTCTCCGACAAGGGCGGTGCAAGCCATTTCGACATGGCTTGCAAAGGGGCTTTCGACAGCCCGCGCCCTTACAGCGCCGCCGCGCGTTCAAAGGCGGGACGGGTCCGCAACCGCCGCAGGTACTCCACCAGCGCCTCCGGCGCATCCGGGAAGCCCGCGTTCCGCGCCCAGCCCAGGCAATGTGCCAGCAGGAAGTCCGGCACCGTCAGGTCATCGCCCGCGAGACAATCCGACGACAGATCCGCCGCGATCCGGTCAAGGTTTCTTGCGAACTCGGCCTTGAGGCTGTCCTTCACCGCAGGAACGCGCTGGTCTTCGGGCAGGATGAAGCTGTGCCGCGCCGCAGTCCACAGGATCGCGTCCACCTCGTCCAGCACCCGGAATGTCCATGCGTCCTGCCACGCGCGGGCCACCGTTCCCGCAGGCCGTGTGAATGCCCCATGCTTGTCCGCGAGATAGGTCAGGATCGCCGTCGAATCGGAAATCACATCCTCCCCGTCCACCAGCACCGGCACCTTGCCCGCCGGGCTGAACGCGCGCACGTCTTCGGATCGCGGCGCGGCGGGCACATGCTGATACGGCACACCCAGCTCTTCCAGCAACCACAAGGGCCGAAAGGCCCGCGTCGCCCGATTGCCCACAAGTTTGTACATGTCCGTCCTCCCAAAACCGGGCACCTGCCCGGCAAACCCTATCGCCGCCCCAGCATCGCCAGCCGGATGAACGCCCGTTCCACGATCGCCAGCGCAGGTCCGTGCTGCCCGGCAGATCGCAGCGACAGGTCGGTCTCCAGCAGCATCTGCAACCCCTGTTCCAACCGGTACATGCCCCAACCCGACGCTTGCCGCGACATCCGATCCCGGCGCGGGCCAAAGACCGGCGGGCGCAACCGCCCCATGCCCTGCCCGACACCGCCGGGGTCTGACGCTGCCGTGTGCAGCGCCCGGAAATGTCGGGTCGCCATGATCAGCAGTGTCACCGCAGCCGTCCCCTGCGCTTCAAGCCGCGCCATCACCGGACCGATCTCTCCGATGCGGCCCTCAGCCACGATGTTGAGCACATCGTCCAGATCGGCCTCGGTCGATCCCGGCGCGCAAAGCGACACCTCCTCCGGTGTCAGAGGTGCGGCATCCCCCAGCTTGTACAGCGCGATCTTCTCGAGCGCCTGGCGGAAATCCCCCGGATCGATCTCGCGCGACAGGGCGGTCAACATCTCCATCGCGGCGCCATCAGGCCGGGCCAGGCCCGCCCGCGTCAGTTCCGTCTCGATCTCGGCGCGACTGGGCGGGTCGTTGTACAAGGCCGCCGCATAGGCGTTGGAGTGTCCCTCGAACAGCTTGCGCAGGGCAGACTTGGCGGGCAATTGCCCCGCCGTGACGACGATCTGCGCATCGCCCTTCTGCCAATCCTCGACCGCCGCCGTGATCGGCTTGATCACCGTATCGTTTGCATCCTCGACAAAGGCCACGCGGGGGCCGGGAAAGAATCCCACAGACTTGATCGCATCGCCCAGCAGCGCTGGCTCCTTGCGCAGGTCCGCCGCCGGAATCCGCGTCAGTCTCATCTCGCCCTCGCCTTCGGGCCCGATCAACGCCGCGATCAGTTCCTGCCGCTTGAGCGCGACGCGCATCGCGTCTTCGCCATAGATCAGGACGCCGGTCCTGTCCCTGTCGGGCCGGGCGAAATAGCCCGAAGCGTCGCGCGGAGGCAGCTTCATGCGGGCAGGCCAGAGGCCGAAATGACCAGCCGGTCGACGATCTGATCCGCGAGAATCACCATCAGACGCGCCGTGGCATCGCGTTCAGCCGCCAGGGTCGCAACTGTCGATCCGGTTGCAGAGAAGCCGGTGAAATCGCTCACGCGCCCCTGCCTCACGACGGTATCGCTCTGGGTATCGCGCAGGGCGAAATCCGCAACGCCCGTGACCTGGAACCGGTTGGTCGTGCCCTCGACCGAGGTGGCAAGCCCCTGCCGCTGGATCGTGGGTGTCACCGTCAGCACGTAGCGGCCACCGTCATTGCGCCCGAACCGGTCCTCGAGCCGCTGCGCGATCAGGAACCCGTCCCGCCGGTCAGGGGCGACCACGCGCAAATTGTCCTGCAAGACCGACGCACCGCCCTCTGGCCCGAAAGCGGGCGTGAACCCGCAGGCCGAGCCCGCGAGAAGCGCCGACAGCGCAAGAAGCATTCTGCGTCTATGCAACCACATTCACGATCCGACCCGGCACCACGATCACCTTCTTGGGGGCAGCGCCATCCAGCGCGCGTTTCACACCATCGGTCGCCAGCGCCAGCTTTTCAACCTCGGCCTTGTCCATATCCTTGGGCACGGTGATCTCGTCGCGGCGCTTGCCGTTCACCTGAATGGGCAGGGTCACGGTATCCTCGACCATCATCGCGGGATCGGCCACCGGCCAGGGCGCGTTGGCGACAAGGCCTTCGCCCCCCAGAAGCGCCCAGATTTCCTCGGACAAATGCGGGGTCATCGGGGACATCAGCTGTGCCAGCGTCTTTGCCGCCTGCCGTTTCGCATCGGACCCGGCCTTGGATTTCGACAGGGCGTTGGTAAAGGCGTAAAGCCGCGCAATCGACGCGTTGAAGCCAAAGCTTTCAACCCCCAGCGTCACATCATGGATCGCCTTGTGCATCTCGCGCAGGAGCGCTTCATCGTCCCCGGTTGGGGCGTTTTCAGCTTCAGCCACCTCGGCCGCGATGCGGTAGACCCGGCCCAGATGGCGCGCCGCAGCTTCGGCACCAGAGGCGGTCCATTCCACGTCCCGCTCGGGGGGCGAGTCGGACAGCACGAACCAGCGCGCGGTGTCGGCGCCGTATTGCTGGATGATGGCAACCGGATCGACCACGTTGTTCTTGGATTTCGACATCTTGGCCGAGGGGATGATCGCGACCTCGGTTCCGTCTTTCAGGAAACCCTTGCCCTCGCGCAGCTCCACATCCTCCGGGTAGTGATAGACCGGACGGCCATCCGCACCCTTGGTCTGGTAGATCGCGTGCGTGACCATGCCCTGCGTAAACAGCGCATTGAACGGCTCCTTGCACTTTTCCGGCAGGTGCCCGGTGATGTGCATCGCCCGCGCAAAGAACCGCGAATAGAGCAGGTGCAGGATCGCGTGTTCGATACCGCCGATATACTGGTCGACATTCATCCAGTACTCCGCATCCGCCATATCCGTCGGCGTGTCGGCACGTGGCGCGGTGAAGCGGGCAAAGTACCAGCTTGAGTCGACAAAGGTGTCCATCGTGTCGGTCTCGCGCTTGGCAGGCTGACCGCAGGACGGGCACTGGCAGTTGCGCCACGACGGGTGACGGTCCAGCGGATTGCCCGGAACACCGAAATCAATCGGCGTGCCATCCTCGTCATAGGGCAGAGCGATGGGCAGGTTTTCCTGTTTCTCCGGCACAACGCCGCAGGCGTCGCAATGCACCACCGGGATCGGGCAGCCCCAATAGCGCTGGCGCGACAGGCCCCAGTCGCGCAGGCGGAACTTGGTCACGCCGTGGCCAACGCCGTTGGTCTCGCAAAAGTCGATGGCCGCATCGATCGCCGCGTTCCCGGTCTGCGCTTCCTCGCCGGCAAAGCCGTTGATGTAACGCACGGTTTCCGGCTTGGGCGGCACATAGGCCGGGCCACCGTCTTCGGGCGGAATAAAGGTGCCTTCCTCGCCCATCGCGGGGACAAAGGTGCTCTTCACCGGCAGGTCGTATTTGCGCGCGAAATCCAGATCGCGCTGGTCATGCGCCGGGCATCCGAAGATCGCGCCGGTGCCGTAATCCATCAGGATGAAATTGGCCACATACACCGGCAACTCCCACGCCGTATCAAACGGATGGCGCACCCGCAGGCCGGTGTCGTAGCCGCGTTTCTCGGCCTTCTCCAGCGCCTCTTCGGTGGTGCCCCCCTTGCGGCATTCAGCGTTGAACGCGGCCAGTTCGGCATTGTCCTTTTCCAGATGCTTCGCCAGCGGATGATCCGGCGAGATCCCGACAAACGAGGCACCCATCAGCGTGTCGGGACGGGTTGTATAGACCTCGATCCGGTCATGGCCCTCGGGCCCGTCAATCGTCGAGAACCCGAATTGCAGTCCGCGCGACTTGCCGATCCAGTTGGCCTGCATCAGCTTGACCTTGGCGGGCCAGTCATCCAGCCCGTCCAGCGCATCAAGCAGTTCTTCCGACATGTCGGAGATCTTGAAGAACCACTGCGTCAGCTCGCGCCGTTCCACCTCGGCGCCCGACCGCCAGCCCTTGCCGTCGATCACCTGCTCATTCGCCAGAACGGTCATGTCGACCGGATCCCAGTTCACCACCGCGTTCTTGCGGTAGACCAGACCGGCCTTGAGCATGTCGAGAAACAGCGCCTGCTGCTGGCCGTAATATTCCGGATCGCAGGTCGCGAACATGCGTGACCAGTCGAGGCCGAATCCCAGCGGTTTCATCTGGCTGACCATCGTGTCAATGTTGGAATAGGTCCAGTCCTTGGGGTGCCCACCCGACGCCATCGCCGCGTTTTCTGCCGGCATTCCGAAGGCATCGAACCCCATCGGGTGCAGCACATTATGCCCGGTCGACTGCTTGTAGCGCGCGATCACGTCGCCCATCGTGTAGTTGCGCACATGGCCGATATGGATGCGCCCCGACGGGTAGGGGAACATTTCCAGCACGTAGTATTTCGGCTTGTCGTCCGACCGCACGGCGCGGAACGTTTCATTCTCTTCCCAGACGGCCTGCCATTTGGGTTCGATGACAGAGGGGTCATAACGCGACATGAAATGTGTCCTTCGGGTGTGCAGTGTGTGTTGGCAGGGTGATAGGCCGATGCCGCAGGATCGTCCAGTCCTGCCCCCATCTGCGCCATTGTGATGCCGGATTTTTGCGGTCATACCCATGAAAACCAACGGCAAGACGTGCGGGCTGATGAAGATACTCCTGATCCACCAGAACTTTCCCGCACAATTCAAGCATCTCGGCCCCGCGCTTGCGGACCGCGGCGATCAGGTCGTCGTACTGACTCCCAAGGTCAAGGAAACGACCAAGTGGAAGGGCATCACCGTCCTGCCCTATGCCGTCAAGGGATCAACGACTCAGGGCATCCATCCTTGGTTGGCGGATTTCGAGACCAAGCTGCTGCGCGGCACAAGCTGTCACGACGCGGCGCTGGCGCTGAAAGAGCGGCGCTTTGATCCCGACGTGATCCTCGCGCATCACGGCTGGGGGGAAAGCCTGTTTCTCAAGGATGTCTGGCCCGACGCGCGGCTTGGCCTCTACTGCGAACTCTACCACCGCTCCGGCAAGGCCGAGACCGGCTTCGACCCCGAATTTCCAAGCGCGACGCCCGGCCGCGACCCGCTGCGCCTGCGGTTGAAGAACATCAACAACCGCCTGCACGAAGAGGTGATGGATGCCGGAATCAGCCCGACGCAGTTTCAGGCGGGCACCTATCCCGACAGCTACCAGTCGCGCATCACGATCTGCCATGACGGTGTCGACACCGACGCGATCAACGCCAATCCCGAGGCGGTGCTGACCCTGCCGGACGGCAGGACGCTCACCCGCAGGGACGAGGTGATCACCTTCATCAATCGCAACCTCGAACCCTATCGCGGTTATCACCGCTTCATGCGCGCCCTGCCGGAACTGCTGCGACGCCGCCCGAATGCGCAGGTGGTGCTGCTGGGAGGCGACGAAACCAGCTATGGCGCAAAGCCCCCCGCAGGCCAGACATGGAAGCAGATCTTCATCGACGAGGTGCGCGGCCAGATTCCCGATGCCGACTGGGCCCGCGTGCATTTCCTTGGTCGCGTCCCCTACCCGACATTCCTGTCGATGATCCAGGTCAGCACGGTGCATGTCTACCTGACCTACCCTTTCGTGCTCTCGTGGTCCCTGATCGAGGCGATGAGCGCGAAATGCGCCATCGTCGCCTCCGACACGGCACCGGTGCGAGAAGCGATCATCAGCGGCCAGACCGGCGTGCTGGTCGATTTCTTCGATCAGGAAAACCTGATTGCGGAAACCTGCGCCCTGCTCGACTCACCTGAACGGCGGGACTTCCTCGGGTCGAATGCGCGTCGATTCGCACGCGAACGATACGACCTCAAACGGGTCTGCCTGCCGCGACAACTCAAATGGGTGGACGATTTGTCTGCAGCCTACCCGGTCAGACACCCCAGAGACTGACCTTCGTTCGGTTATCGAACCTGAGTTCAGAGCCGGCTGTCCTGCTGGCGCAACTGGCGGGCCCGCGTGAGGATCGCATCCTCGACCGCCCGCACCGTTGCCCCACTGGCCGGACCCGACCGCGTCATCAACGCAAGGTTCAAAGACCGCGCATCAAGCGCCGGGTCGTTTACCAGAATCGTCGCACGGTAGGCCTGACCACCGCCCGGAGGCGTGCCAAAACCGGTTGTGATCACACCGGTAAAGGGATCGACCGACTCGACCGGCAGGAAATCTAGCGTTTCGAGAGCGGCGTTCCAGATGTACTTGTTGACCGCACCCAATTCGCCCGCATCGCCGCGCGACCGGAAAAGATCAGCCAGCGTCGAGGTCGGAGCGCGCCGGTTCCGGTTCTGATACACGGTCTCTTCGACAATGTCGGCGGCGGGCGGTGTCTCGACCGGGTCTCGATCGGCGCGCGCCCCGAAAAAACCGCATCCCGACACAAACGCAGCCATAAGAACAATGCCTGAAACGGTCCTGAAACGTGTAAGGTCCATAGAAGACTGCCCTCAATTGCCTGTTTGCCTTGTGATGTGCATACAAGCCGATCCCAATCACGACAAGCCGAACTTGATCCCAATGCAATAAGGCCGTGATCTTTCAACGGGAAAGGCCGCCCAAAAGGCTTGTGGCAAATCAGCATCACAGAAGGCGAAGTTGCCAGAGGGCCGGTCGCGTTGCTTGCAAACCCGCCCCCCCAAAGAGCATAGAGTTTCCAGCTAATCCGGACCACCCGGTTTGGTACGCGCCTTACGAACACATGAGGGAAAAACATGAAAACTCTTCTTCTTGCTTCCACAGCTCTGGTTGCAACTGCTGGCCTGGCCGCAGCCGAAGTCAGAATCCTTGGTACCGCTGAACTGGGTATCTTTCAGAACGAAAACGGTTCGGGCGATGGCTCTTCCGGCGATCTGAGCAAAGTCCGCGTCTTCTCCGACATCGACGTGACATTCGCGATGACCGGCGAAGCCGACAACGGCCTGTCGTTCGGTGCGTCCATCGATCTGGACGAAGTGGCCAACTCTGGCGGCGCAACTGATGGCGACCTGCAAGACGCCGCTCGCCTGCCCGACTCGTTCATCTTCCTGGCATTTGGCCCGGCACGTTTGACCGTTGGTGACACCGATTCCGCGTTTGACGCTCGTCTGACCGAAACCGCCATCGGCGGCGCGATCAACGACGATCACACCGTGCACCCGGGCTACAACGGCAACTCCGGCCTGGACGAAATCTACGGCGGCCAGGAAATCCGTATGGATTACTCGTTCGACGCCTTCACCGGCTCGATCTCCGTGTCCCCCGACCGTAACGCCACCGACTTCGACATGGCATACGCCCTGGGTGCATCGTACAACCTCGAACTGGCAGGTCTCGACCTCGGTCTGGGCTTCGGCTACCAGAAAGTCGACGAAGCCGCTTCTTTGTACGACACACGCGTCGGCCTGAGCGCATCGACAACGTTCGCCAATGGCATCACAGCCATCGTGAACTACACACACTTGTCCGATGACACCACCGGCGGTGCAGACGATGGCAGCCATTACGGCCTTGGCCTTGGCTACACCATGAACGCCCTGACGATCGGCGTGAACTACGGTGAGTATGATTTCGACGATGCATTCGCAGCTGACCGCAGCGGTTACGGCCTCGCAGCCAACTACGATCTGGGTGGCGGTCTCTCCGCACAGCTGGGTTACGGCGGTGGCGACATCGACGGCGCAGCAGACTACGAGGACACGTTCTCCCTCGGTCTGTCGATGAGCTTCTAATAGCTCATAACCAGATTTGGTTAGGGAAAGAGCGGGCCTTGTGCCCGCTCTTTTCTTTTGTGCCACTGCCAAGTAGCTAAGGGCAAAAGGCGAAGGCTCAGATGCAGACCAACCCGGTTCACGCGATCAAGACAACCTATGACAAGGCTCTGGCCTTGGCCCGACAGGGGGATCTGTCGCAAGCGGCAGGTCTTCTCGACGGTCTTGCGCTTCAGGCGCCCACCCTGCCCGAAATCCACTACCAGCGCGCCCGCATCGCGGCCCGTCTTGGCGATCAGGACAAGCGCCTGTCATCCATTGACCGCGCCGTCGATCTGAGGCCCGCAGACCCCACCCTGCTGACCGAAGCGGTTGCCGCGCATTCCGCCGCAGCCCGGCACGACACGGTGCTGTCGCTCTATGACCGGCTCATCGCGCTTGATCCGACGGCCATCAAACCGCAGGCGGAAAAAGCGCTCTACCTGCAGACCGCCGGACAGTTCGACGCCTCGGAAAAGCTGTTGCGCAAGCTTCAGAAGAAACACCCGCACGAGGCCGAACTCTACCGCATGCTGGCAACCACGATCCGCATTCAACCCAACGATCCGATGATCGGGGCGATGCGGCGGCTGGCCAACCATCCCCGCCTGTCCACCGCCGGGCGCATGCATGTCAATTTCGCGCTCGCCAAGGCGATGGAGGACACCAGGACCACGGCCAAGGTGTTCCCGCATCTGCATCTGGCCAACGCGGCACAGGCTGCGCTTTGGCCCGACGATGCCGCAGCCCGGAATACGGAATGGAATGGCGTCGTTGCTGCTCAGGACGGCCTGAGCCCGGTCACGTCGAGCACCGGCACCGATCCTGCCCTTGTCTTCGTGACGGGCCTTCCGCGCTCGGGTACCACGCTGGTCGAGCAGATCATCGCAAGCCACAGCAAGGTGCAGGCAGGTGGTGAAATGGCCACCGCCCTCCGGACCGCCTATGCCCTCTTTGGATCAGGGGCCGACATGCGGCCCCTTGCACAGGAACCGCAGGGCACCCTGTCCGAGTTTGCAAACCGTCTGATGTCGGCCCTGCACCCTTTTGCAAACCCTGCAAAGCCGGTTCTCACCGACAAATCCATCATGGCTTTCCTGATTTACGGCCTGCTACATGCGACCCTGCCCAACGCAAGGTTCATCGTCGTCCACCGCGACCCGCGCGACATCGCGCTGTCGATCTACAAGAACCATTTCAACGGTGGCACCCATCGCTATGCCAACGACCTTGCCGCCATCGCCGAGGTGATCAAATCCTTCCGCCGGATCATTGCCCATTGGCGCGCAATCCTGCCCGACCGGTTTGTCGAACTGCGCTACGAAGATCTCGTGGCCGATCCCGAAACACAGTCGCGGCACCTCATTGCAGCCGCTGGCCTCGACTGGGAGGATCAGTGCCTTAAGTTCCACGAAAAGGGCGGAACGGTCAAAACCCTCAGCCTGCATCAAGTGCGCCAACCGATTTACCAAAGCTCTGCTGCTGCATGGCGTCGCTACGAGAGCGATCTGCAGCCCTTCATCGACGCCTGGGGAGACACACCATGGGATTGACCGACATCACCACCCGCATCGCCAAGGCCGCCAAGGCTGCCGACCGTGACCCCTCAGAGATCGCGCTCATCGCCGTCTCCAAGGTGCAACCCAACGAACGGGTTGAGGCTGTTCTCAAGGAAGGGCATCGCTGTTTCGGGGAAAACCGCGTGCAGGAGGCCGCAGGCAAATGGCCCACATTCCGCGAGACCTATGACGGCATTGATCTGCACCTGATCGGCCCGCTGCAAAGCAACAAGTCCCGTCAGGCGTTCGAGCTCTTCGATATGATCCACACGCTGGACCGCCCCAAGCTGGCGCAGACCTTTGCCCGACTGGCGCAGGAAATGGGCTCCTGCCCACAACTCTTCATTCAGGTGAACACAGGCGAAGAGCCGCAGAAGGCCGGGATCACGCCAGCCGAGACCGACGCCTTTGTCGCGGAATGCCGGTCGCTCGATCTGCCTGTGACGGGGCTGATGTGCATTCCGCCCGTAGACGAGACTCCCTCCCTGCACTTCGCTCTGTTGCAAAAGATGGCCGAGCGGAACGGGCTGTCGCAACTGTCCATGGGAATGAGCGATGATTTCGAGCAGGCCATTGCCTTTGGGGCCACCCATATCCGCGTTGGGTCTGCCCTCTTCGGGGCACGCGTTCCGCCTGCGGAGTGACGCGCACGTTTTCCGTCAGCGAAAAACATGAATGCGTTGACGCATTCAAATTCACCAAAAAAAAGCCCCGGAAAAACCGGGGCCTTTGAACTCGCCATTCAGCGCGAGACTAGTGCAGCTTCTGCCCGACTTCTGCAATCGCATCGTCGATGCTCTTTGCGGCGTCCTTGTCGGTCATCTGCTTGGCGATAACGTCACGCGCCGCCTCGATGGCCACGGCGATCGCACGGTCGCGCACTTCCTTGATGGCGCCGGCCTGCGCAGATGCGATCTGGTCTTCAGCAGCGGCGATGCGACGGGCGATGGATTTCTCCAGGTCCGCTTTTGCCTGCTCCCCGGCCAGGACAGCTTCGTCCTTGGCATGAGCGACGATCCGGTCCGCCTGCTCCTGAACTTCGCGCTGACGACGCTCATAGGTGGCCAGCAGCGCCTGCGCCTCGTCGCGCAATGCCTTGGCTTCGTCCAGATCGTTGCGGATGCCTTCGGCGCGCTTGTCCAGCATGCCCATCAGCAACGACGGCACCTTGAAATACACCAGGATACCGATGAACAGAACGAAGCCGATGGTCACGATGAAATCGGTATTCGCCAACGAGAAGAACGGCTTGCCCGTTGCGGCCAGCGCGGGGCTGGCCATCAGGGTTGCGGCGGCAATGGTCATGATACGTTGCATATCGCTCACCCCTTGATCTGTGCGTCTACGGCAGCGGCGACAGTGGCGTCATCCGCCTGTCCACCAAGGGCTGCCACGATGGCGCCCGCCGTATCTTTCGCCACGGCTTCGACGCTTTCCACGGCCGATGCACGGATGTCCGAAATCGCCTTCTCGGATTCCGCGGCCTTGGCGGCGATCTCGGCATCTGCCTTGGCAATCGCCTTTTCCAGTTCGACCTGCATTTCGGCCTTGTTCCGTGCAATGATCTCCTGCGCCTGCGCGCGGGCATCTGCGAGGGCCTTGTTGTAGGCCTCTTCGGCCTCCACGGCTTTCTGCTTGAGATCTTCAGCAGCCGCGAGGTCGTTCGTGATCGTGCCTTGTCGTTCCGCCAGAACCGTCGCAATGCGCGGCAGAGCGATCCGGGACAGGACAAAGTAAATCGCGACGAGCGCGATCAGAAGCCAGAAAATCTGGTTCGGCATCCAGTCGACGCACAGCTGCGGCATACCGATGGCGCTGCCATCCGGACCCACACATGCGCTGGCTGTACCAGTGGTTTCGGTCGCCATGTCGTCCTCCGTCGGAACTTGTCGTTACATCGGGCGGGCCGCGTGATCACGGCACCGCCCGCGCGTAAGGATATAAAGTCCGAAGCTTAGACGGCGAACATCAGCAGCAGAGCGACGAGGAACGAGAAGATCCCCAGAGCTTCTGCAAACGCGATACCGATGAAGAGCGTGGCGGTCTGCGATGCAGCAGCCGACGGGTTGCGCAGCGCGCCGGCAAGGAAGTTGCCAGCAACATTACCGACCCCGAGAGCCGCGAGGCCGGAGCCCATAGCAGCAAGACCAGCGCCGATGTATTGACCGAGGTTTCCGATATCACCTTCCATGAGTGTATTCTCCTTACGATTGGAAGTTCAGATTAAGGACCAAGCCGGGATGTCCGACTTAGTGATGTGGGTGCAACGCGTCCTTCAGGTAGACGCATGTGAGGATGGTAAAGACGTAGGCCTGAATGGCCGCCACGAGCACTTCAAGCCCGAAGATCGCAACCACGCCAAGGACCGCGAAAGGCGAGACTGCCGCAATCTGTCCAAAGCCCGCGAACACCTTGAGAACCGCGTGACCGGCGGTCAGGTTGCCCGCAAGACGGATGGAGTGGCTCACCGGACGCACGAAATACGAGATGATCTCGATGATCGCGAGCACCGGGCGAATGGCCAGCGGCGCGGATGTAACCCAGAACAGGCCAAGGAATGACACGCCATTCTTGATGAAGCCGAGCGCCGTGATCGCGATGAACACGCCAAAGCCCAGCACGGCGGTGATCGCGATATGCGATGTCGGCGAGAACGATGTCGGGATCAGCGCGAGGAAGTTGGAGAACAGGATGAAGAGGAAGATCGTGAAGATGTACGGGAAGTACTTGAGCCCGTCCTTACCGGTCACATCCTCGACCATCTTGTAGACAAAACCGTAAGCCAGTTCGGCAACGGATTGCGACCGTGTCGGAACCGTCGCGCGCTTGGCCGTGCCGAGCACCATCAGCGCCGCAACTGCGGCAACCGCCAGAAGCAGCCACAGCGCGACATTGGTGAACGTGAACATGCCCACCGCACCGTCGCCGAAAAGCGGCTTGACGATGAACTGGTCCATCGGGTGAAACACCAGCCCGCCTGCGCTCTGACCGTCAGCTTCCGTCGCCATGTCGATCCCTCTCGTTCGTCTCGGCCAGATCGGCCAGCTTCTTGGTTTGAAGCTCCTTCGCGGTGCGGATCATCACGTTGACCCCCGCGGCAAAGCCCAACAATGTAAACAGCACCATCAACCAAGGTTGCGTTCCGAAGACCGCATCAAACCCGTATCCGATGCCAAATCCGATCCCTAGACCGGACACCAGCTCGATCACCATGCGCCACGCATGTTGCGCCTGGCTGTAATGCTCCTCCTGATGTGGCTTGTCCTCGCTGGCCCCCTTGGCCGCCGCAATCCGCGCTTCAAGCGCTTTCAGCCGCTGCTTTGGATCGTCTTCGGACACCACTCCACCTCGGTTGGAACGTTGGGCCTGTGCTACGGTGCAGCATGGCCTGAGTCAAGGCGCTGTTGAGGCGGGCTTCTGACACATCAAGCCCCTGATAAACATCAAAAATATCGGCCGAGCACGGAACACGGCCAAACGGTCACAGGCCCGGATCTCCCGCATTTGCCCAAAACGGCATATTCAACTTTCCGGTTGAGTTTTTCCCGCAGCTTCGTCTACTGCGCGCCATGGCCCCAAGTCTCGACACCGTCTTCGCCGCTTTGGCAGACCCGACACGCCGTCAGATCCTGACGATGCTGCTCGAGGATGACATGGCCGTGACCGACGTGGCCGAACCGTTCGAGATGTCGCTGGCCGCGATTTCCAAACATCTCATGATCCTCGCCAATGCCGGTCTGATCAGCCAGGAAAAACGCGGCCGGGTGAAATGGTGCAAACTGGAGCCGGACGCTCTCAAAGACGCAAGCGTCTGGATGCAGGCCTTCGGTCAGTTCGAGGCGATCAATCTCGACGCGTTCGAGCGCTTCCTGCAGACCGAAAACCTGACCTCGGACAGCTGAGCACAAACGCATCAAGGCGTTTGCGACACTCCGTTAACGGAGTGTCGCCCATTCATGCAGCCAGCCCGCGCCCCTTGAGCAATGCCTCGACCCCCGGCATCCGACCCCGGAACTTGGTGTAAAGCACATCCGCCTCTTCGGAGCCGCCTGCCGACAGGATGAACCGCTCCAGCTTTTCGGCCATCTCTGCATCAAAGGCGCCGCCCGCTTCCTCGAACGCCTCGAACGCATCCGCGTCCATCACCTCGGACCACATGTAGCTGTAATACCCCGACGAATAGCCGTCACCGGTGAACACATGCGCGAAATGCGGCGTCGCGTGGCGCATGACAATCGCCTGGGGCAGTCCCAGATCCGTCAGCACCCGCGTCTGTTCCGACATCGGATCCGCGGGTGGCTCACCCTCGTGGAACGCCAGATCGACAAGCGCCGAAGCGACATATTCCACCGTCTGGAACCCCATGTCATAGGTCGCCGCCGCCAGCACCTTGTCCAGCATCTCGCGTGGCATCGGCTCTCCGGTGTCCGCATGGGTCGCGAATTCCTGCAACACCTCCGGCACCTCCAGCCAATGCTCGTACAACTGGCTCGGCAACTCCACAAAGTCCCGCGCCACGGAAGTGCCCGAGATCATCTCGTAACTCACATCCGACAGCATCTGGTGCAGCGCGTGTCCGAACTCGTGAAACAATGTCCGCGCATCGTCATAAGACAACAGCGCCGGATCACCTTTGGCGAAGTTGCAGATATTGACCACGATCGGCCCCTGCACATCCGGAAACTTGCGCTGCGACCGCATCGTCGAACACCACGCGCCCGACCGTTTCGACGCACGCGCGAAATAATCCCCGACAAACACCGCCACATGCTGCCCGTCGCGCGTGACCTCCCACGCGCGCGCATCCCCGTGGTAGAGCGGCACGTCCAGCGGCTTGAACGCCAACCCGAACAGCCGGTGAGCACAGGAAAACGCCGCCTCGATCATCCGCTCCAGCTGCAGATAGGGCTTCAACTCCGCCTCGTTCAGCGCGAACTCCTCGCGCCGCCGGGCCTCGGAATAATATCGCCAGTCCCAGGCCTGCAACGGACCGTTCACACCATCCGCGCGCATCCGCTCTTCGAGCAGCGCCGCATCCTCCAGCGCGCGGGCTTTCGCAGGCTCCCACACCTCCATGAGCAAGCCGCGCACCGCGTCGGGCGTTTTCGCCATCTCGGTCTCGAGCTTGTAGGATGCGAAATCGTCATAGCCGAGCAACTGCGCCCGCTCATGCCGCAACCCGAGGATCTCGGCCGCAACGTCCCGGTTGTCCGTCTTGCCACCGTTCTCACCCCGCGCAACCCAGGCGCGCCACGCCTCTTCGCGCAAGGCCCGGTTCGGACAGAACTGCAGGAATGGCACAATCACAGACCGCGACAGGGTCAGCACCGGACCACCCGCACCACGCTCCTTGCCCGCCGCGCGCACCGCGTTGATGACAAAGCCGGGCAATCCCTCAAGCTCGTCCTCCGACAGCGCACGCTGCCAATCCCGCTCATCCGCCAGCAGGTTCTGACCGAACTGCGTGCCCAAGGTGGCCAACCGCCCCTTGATCTCCTTCATCCGCGCCGCGTCCCCGCCCATGAGCGCCGCGCCCGCACGCACGAACCCGCGATGGGTGAGCATCAGCACACGCGCCTTCTCGGGTGTCAGGTCCAGCGCATCGCGCGCCAGCCACACCTGTTCGATCCGCGAAAACAGCGCCTGATTGCCGTAGATCGCCGCCGAATGCGCCGCAAGCTTCGGGGAAAACTCCCGCATGATCTCTTCGCGCGCATCGGTGCTGTCGGCCCCGGCAAGATTGTAGAACACCCCAAGCACCCGGTCCAAACTGGCCCCCGTGCGCATCAGACCTTCGATGGTGTTCTCGAACGTGGGCGGCTCCGGGTTGATCGCTATCAACTCGACCTCGGCCAGCCCTTCCACCATCGCGGCCTCGATCGCAGGTGCGAAATGCGCATCCTCGATCCGGTCAAAGGGCGGCAGGCCAAACGGCGTTTCCCAGGTTTCAAGCAACGGATTGGTCATCGGACACTCCAGAATTGTTTGATCAAAACCTAGGTCTCCGCGCGCCGAACAACAATGGCCAACGCAACGCGATCACCGGCAATCAGCGCGCCAGAGCCGCCGTGTTCGTCGCTCCGGCACCGCAGACCGGACACTCCGCGCGCGGCTTCAACGCGATCTTGCGGGTCTCACCCCAGAGCGCGTCGTAAATCAGCATCTCGCCCCTCAACGCCTGCCCAGCCCCGGTGATCACCTTGATCGCCTCGACCGCCATCATCGATCCGATCACACCGGGCAACGGCCCGATGACCCCCGCCTCGGCACAGGATGGTGCCAACCCGTCCGCCGGAGCCTCGGGAAAAATGCACTGGTAGCAGGGCGCGCCCGACGCCGGATCAAAGACCGAGATCTGCCCTTCCCATTGCGACAAGGCACCGGAGATCAACGGCTTGCCCGCCTCCACGGCCACGCGATTGACCAGATACCGCGTCTCGAAATTGTCGGTCCCGTCCAGCACCAGATCGTACTCCGCCACCAGATCCACCGCCATCGCGTCGGTCAGCCGTCGATGATAGGGCAGAACCTCGACATAAGGATTCTGTGCCACCATCGCCGATTGCGCGGAAAACACCTTGGGGATCCCGATATCCTGATCGCGGTGGATCACCTGCCGCTGAAGGTTGGCATTCTCGACCACGTCATCGTCGATCACCCCGATGGTGCCCACACCTGCCGCCGCAAGGTATTGCAACGCGGGCGCCCCCAGCCCCCCGGCGCCGATCACAAGAACCTTGGCATCCCGCAACGCCTTCTGCCCCGGCCCACCGATCTCGCGCAGCACGATATGGCGCGCGTAACGCTCCAGTTCCGAACCCGAAAATCGCTCGCCGCGCGGCACGACCGGGACATCGGCCTGTTCCTTCACCAGCGCCCTGGTCTTCAGCCCCTGGACGACCTTGCCGTAGAGCACGGCAAGCGCCGCAAAGACGCCCAGCAGGATCCAGAGCGCGGCACTTTCCCCGGTCGCCATCCGCAACGGATGCCCCAGCGGCAGCGCGATCTGGATAAACAGAACGCCCACATACAAAAGCCCGATCATGTAAAGCCGCGCCTTGCGGGGCATCTTCATCAGCGCCCCCAACCCCCAAAGGCCGGCAGCCATGGCAAAAACGACGATCATTGCGACACCCCTGTCGATCCGAAGCCGCCAGCACCCCGCGCCGTGTCGCTCAACGCGTCGACCTCGACAAACGAGGCCCGCAGGACCGGCGCCACCACCATCTGCGCGATACGGTCACCATGGGCGATCTCGAACGCCTCCTGCCCGGCATTCATCACGATCACCCCCAGCACGCCGCGATAATCGCTGTCGATGGTCCCCGGCGCATTGGGCAATGTGATCCCATGCTTCAACGCCAGACCGGAACGCGGCCGGATCTGCACTTCGAACCCCACGGGGATCGCCAGTCGCAGCCCCGTCGGCACCAGTGCCCGCGCTCCCGGCTCCAAAGTCATTGCACCGCGATCCGGGAAATTCGCCCGCAGGTCCGCCCCCGCCGCGCCGGCACTGGCATAGGTCGGCAGACCCAAAGACCTGTCCGCCCCCTCGTCCCACGTCAATTCTATCGCGACCACGTTTTGCCCTTCTTCTTTTTCCAAATATGCAAACTGGCCCGACCGCGCCGTCAGACCAGCGCGTCGGCAATCCGTGCTGCCAATTGACGCGCCACCGCATCCTTGCCCATGCGCGGCCAGGACTCCGCCCCGCTGTCGGAAATCAGCGTCACCGCGTTTTCCGATCCACCCATGATGCCCGTCGCAGGTGACACGTCATTCGCCACGATCCAGTCGCAGCCCTTGCGCGCCCGCTTGGCGGTGGCGTTCCGGATCACGTCATCGGTCTCGGCCGCAAAGCCCACCACCAATGCGGGCCGTCCGTGAGCCATTTGCGACACCTCGGCAAGGATGTCGGGGTTTTCCGCGAATTCCATCACGGGCAACGCCCCGGCGACCTTCTTGATCTTGCTGTCGGACGCACCGACCACCCGCCAATCCGCCACGGCGGCCGCGAAGACAGCCGCGTCGGCTGGAAGAGCGGCCAGCACTGCCGCCCGCATCTCGCGCGCCGTTTCCACGGGCACCAGATCGACGCCGTAAGGCGGTGCAACCGATGCCGGGCCGGTGACAAAGACAACCTCCGCCCCCAAAGCCCGCAACGCTGCCGCAATCGCAGTCCCCTGCGCGCCCGAGGACCGGTTCGCGATATAGCGCACCGGATCAATGGGCTCATGCGTCGGCCCGGAGGTGACAATGATCCGCTTGCCCGTCAGTGGCCCATCCGCCAAAGCGCCGACAACCGCGTCGACAATCTCCAGAGGTTCGGCCATCCGACCGGGGCCGAATTCCCCGCAGGCCATATCGCCCTCGTTCGGCCCAACCAGCGCCACGCCATCCCCCCGCAGCACTGCAAGGTTGCGCCGCGTCGCCGGATGATCCCACATGCGCACGTTCATCGCGGGCGCGATCATCACAGGCGTGTCCGTGGCCAGCAAAAGCGTCGTCGCCAGATCGCCCGCCAATCCCTGCGCCATCTTCGCCATCAGATCCGCCGTCGCCGGGGCCACCAGCACCAGATCCGCCACGCGCGACAGCTGGATATGCCCCATCTCGGCCTCGTCCGTCAGGTCGAAGAGGTCGGTATAGACCTTTTCCCCGGCCAATGCAGCGACGGACAAGGGCGTAACAAACTCCGCCGCAGCCCGCGTCATGACCGGCGTCACCACAGCACCGCGTTCGCGCAAGCGGCGGATCAGGTCGAGGCTTTTATACGCCGCGATTCCACCGCCGATGATCAGAAGGATACGTTTGCCGCTCAACATAAGGCACAGTCCTGACAGGGTTCCGTGTCTTTGTTACGGGGCCGCCCGGCAAAACTCAATCAGCGGAACGCGTCGCAGGGATCGCCCCGATCGACCGGGGGCGACGTTTCGACCACATCGAACACCCCCGACGGCGCTGCACCCTCTTCACCCTGACCCAAGGCCGCCACGCGCAAGTCCGGTTCGGCCGCCATCAGGTAGACCGGCGCACCCCAATCCATCCGTGCATGCCCGTTGCCGGTGATCACCACCACCGGCCCGCCATGCGCCTCGACCGCCTGCACCGCCGAATAGGCCAGTTCCGCATCGCGCAGCCGCTGAATGCTCACCATCACTGGCAACATCTCTTCCGGCATCGCGTCGCAATGTGCCGCCAGTTGCAGCGCCTCGCGCTCTGCCTGCTGGGCATCCGGCAAAGGCGCGGTCAATCCGTATGCTTCCGCATCACCGCGAAACGCCTCCGCCATGCCCTCGGCCATCGCCTGCCGCGCCACGTCACGCGGGATCGCTGCGCCGAAATAGTCGGCCTCGGGTGCCGCCGCAAAGATCGGATAATAGATCGAGAAATCCGGCCAGCCGCTGTCGTTCCAGCCAAGTGCGGCTTCCAACGCCGCCTCATCCGTAACCAGATCCGGCGTCACCAGATCCGCCTGCGCCTGCGTCAACATCTCGAACACCAACGCAGTCGGTCCGATCTCGGTCACATACGCCGCCTGTCGCAGGTGATGCTCCGGGTTGTCATGCAACTCTCCGAGAAACACCACATCGGCCCCATCGAAAACGCCCCCAGCAGCCAAGGCCGTGGGGGCGAAAATCAGGAAACCAAGCGCATGTCTCATGAAAGGAAGTGTTGCACCTCGGGGCTCTGCGCCTCAAGCGATTTGCGGATCTTCGCAAACGCCGCCGCCTCCAGCTGGCGTACCCGTTCCTTGGACAGACCCAGCTCGTTCCCAAGGCTCTCCAGCGTCCGCGCATCTTCGCGCAGCTTGCGTTCGCGCACGATGAACCGTTCCCGCTCGTTGAGCTGGTTCATCGCCATCATCAGCCACTGGCGCAACTGCGCAAGGTCCATGTCTTCTTCGACCCGCTCATCCGCCTGCGCGCTTTCGTCCTCCAGCGCGTCGATCCACTCACGACCCTCGTCCTCGGTCGATTGCGTCGCGTTCAGCGAATAATCTGAGCCCGACAACCGGCCTTCCATCATCTCGACGTCATGGAGTGGAACACCGATTTCCTTGGCAACCATCCGGCGCATCTCGTGAGCCTCGAGTGTCTTGCCCTCTGCCGCCGCCTCGCGCTCCAGACGCGCCTGAACCCGGCGCATGTTGAAAAACAGCGATTTCTGCGACGAGGTCGACCCGGTCCGCACGATGGACCAGTTGCGCATCACGTAATCCTGGATCGACGCCTTGATCCACCAGACCGCGTAGGTCGAGAACCGCACGCCACGATCGGGGTCGAACTTGTCTGCGGCCTTCATCAGGCCCAGACCCGCCTCCTGGATCAGGTCGTTCATTGGCGCGCCGTAGCGCTTGAACTTCGACGCCATCGAAATGGCCAGTCGCATGTATGCGGTGATCAACCGGTGAAGTGCCACTTCGTCGCGCTGATCGCGCCACGCATAGGCCAGCTTGAGTTCCGTCTCCGCGTCCAGCAATTCTGCCTTCATCGCACGGCGAGACAGGGTTTGGTCGTTAAACGAGTCCAGTGCCATTGGTGCCCCCTGATCTTATGTCTTGTAAGTGTTACGGGGATCACCCGCGCATGGATCAAAGATTCATCGAGAAAGTTTCAATACCGTCACAACGCCCCGACACATTCATGCGTTCCGGTGATGAGGCCGCGCACAATTCGAAATTGGGCTTTTGGCAAGCTCTACGATACCATTGCACAGAACCAATGCAACACGGGACGCACCTGCATGAGTTATGAGCTTTTCATCGGCGATTACGCCTATTCCAGCTGGTCGCTGCGCGGCTGGCTGCTGTTCCGCGCTCTCAACATCTTGCCGAAGATTCACCTTGTCGATTTCAACCAGACCAGTGTGGCAGACCAACTCGTCGGGATCGCGCCCGCCCGCACCGTACCCGCGATGCGCACCGCCGAAGGCACGGTGATCTGGGATTCGCTCGCAATGGCGGAAGAACTGCACAGCCGTCATCCCGAAGGCGCGCTCTGGCCCGATGATCCGGCAGCGCGCGGTCTGGGCCGGGCGCTCGCCGCCGAAATGCATTCCGGCTTTGCCGCGCTGCGCAGCGAATGTCCGATGAACCTGCGCACCGCCTATCGCGACGTGCGCTTGTCCGACGCCACGCAATCCGACATCGCCCGCATCGAAACCCTCTGGACCCATGCGCGCGACCGCTACGCCGATCTGGGCCCATGGCTTCTGGGCCGCTACTCCATTGCAGACATCGCCTTTGCCCCGGTCGCCGCACGGTTCGCGGGCTATGACGTGGCGTTGTCGGACAGCGCGCAGCGCTATGTCGACACGCATCTCGCCGATCCCTGGTTCCGCGAGTGGCGGGACATGGCGCTGACCATCGGCGACACCCTGCCCTGGTACGCCAAACCCTTCGACACGCGGCCCTGGCCCGAACCGGCCTGAACAAACCCCCGGTACGACACCGATTTCCAAAGTCCGTTAACCATTTCGCAACCAAGATCCCCTCACGGTCACAGCACACGAGGACCGGATCACATGGTTGCGCATGCCTATACTGTCGCCTTCGAAGGGGTGGATGCCCGCATGGTCGAGGTCCAATGCGCGGTCACTCCCGGCGTGCCCGCCTTTGCCGTCGTGGGCCTGCCGGACAAGGCAGTGTCGGAATCCCGCGACCGGGTACGCGGCGCGCTCTCGACCCTGCATATCGCACTGCCTTCGAAACGCATCACCGTGAACCTGTCGCCCGCCGACCTGCCCAAGGAAGGCTCGCATTTCGACCTGCCCATCGCGCTGGCGCTGCTGGCCGAACTGGAAATCCTGCCCAAGGATGCGGTGGCCGACACCGTGGCACTTGGCGAGCTGTCGCTGGATGGCGCGCTGATCCCGGTGATCGGCGCGCTGCCCGCTGCCATGGCCGCCGCCGAGGAAAACCGCACCTTGATCTGCCCCGCCGCCTCAGGGGCCGAGGCGGCTTGGGTCGGCGGCTGCCAGGTGATCGGCGCAAAGGGTCTGATGGATGTGATCCAGCACATGACCGGGCGCACGCCGCTCGCCCCCTGCGATCCCGGCGAGGTCAGCCACGCCCCCGACTGCCGCGACATGCGCGATGTCAAAGGCCAGGAACGCGCCAAGCGCGCGCTCGAAATCGCCGCAGCCGGGCGGCACCATGTCCTGCTGGTCGGCACGCCGGGGTCGGGCAAATCCATGCTGGCGTCCCGCCTGCCGGGCATCCTGCCTCCGCTCACCCCGGCCGAGGCGCTTGAGACCTCGATGGTCCATTCGCTGTCGGGCCTGATCGAAGCCGGCGGCATCTCGCGGCATCGCCCGTTTCGGGAACCGCATCACACCGCCTCCATGCCTGCCATCGTCGGCGGTGGTCGCACCGCAAAGCCCGGCGAAATCAGCCTCGCCCATAACGGTGTGCTCTTCATGGACGAGTTTCCCGAATTCCCCCGCGCCGTGCTGGAAACCCTGCGCCAACCCATCGAGACCGGCGAGGTGATGATCGCCCGCGCCAACGCCCATATCCGCTATCCCTGCCGGTTCATGCTCGTGGCTGCCGCGAACCCCTGCAAATGCGGCTATCTCAGCGATCCGGCCCGCGCCTGTTCCCGCGCGCCGAATTGTGGCGAGGATTACATGGGCCGCATTTCCGGCCCGCTGATGGACCGGTTCGATCTGCGCGTCGATGTGCCGCCCGTCGCGTTCCGTGACCTCGACCTGCCCAGCGCCGGCGCCAGCAGCGCCGAACTGGCGAGCCGCGTCGCCGCCGCCCGCAGCATCCAGACAGTGCGGTTTCGGGATCACCCCGAGATGCGCCAGAACGCCGACCTTCAGGGCGATCTCCTCGATCAGGCAACCGCACTCGACACGGCAGCCCGCACGCTTTTGACCAGCGCCGCCGACCGCTTCGGCCTCTCGGCGCGCGGTTATCATCGCGTCCTGCGCGTCGCCCGCAGCATTGCCGATCTCGAGACGGCAGAGGTCATCACCCGCGACCATGTTGCCGAAGCCCTGAGCTACCGACTTCCTGCAAACGCCCCGTGAAAAGCGCCGCAAGGCGCGATGAACCGGCCTTTACAGCTTGGCTTCGATCGCCTGCCAGATCTTCTCGGCCACGTTGATCCCGTCGAACCGCTCGAGCTCCTGGATACCGGTGGGCGAGGTCACGTTGATCTCGGTCAGGTAGGTTCCGATCACGTCGATCCCCACAAAGACCTGCCCCTTTTCCCGCAACAGCGGCCCGATCCGCGCGCAAATCTCCAGATCACGCTCCGTCAGCCCGATCTTCTCGGGCCGTCCGCCCACATGCATGTTCGATCGCGTTTCCCCCTCCGCCGGCACCCGGTTGATCGCGCCCACCGCCTCGCCATCCACAAGGATCACGCGCTTGTCTCCTGCCGACACATCCGGCAGGAATTTCTGCACGATCAGCGGCTCTCGCGAAAACCCGGTGAACAGCTCGTGCAGCGACGTCAGGTTTCGGTCATTTGCATCCAGCCGGAACACGCCCGCCCCGCCATTGCCGTACAATGGCTTGAGAATGACATCCCCGTGCCGCGCCTTGAACGCCTTGATCGTCGCAAGATCCCGCGCGATCATCGTCGGCGGCGTGAGATCCGGGAAATCGAGCACCAGCAGTTTTTCCGGATAGTTCCGCACCCAGAACGGATCGTTCACCACAAGCGCCTTGCCGCGCAAACGGTCCAGCAGATGCGTCGATGTGATGTAATGCATGTCGAACGGCGGGTCCTGCCGCAGCCAGACCACGTCGAACTCCGCCAGATCGACCTGCTCTTCCGGCCCGAGCGCCACGTGATCGCCCTGCACCCGTTGCACGGTAAAGCTCTGCCCGATGGCAAGAATGCGCCCCTCGTCAAAGGCCAGCTTGTCCGGACTGTAGAAAAACAGCTCATGCCCCCGCGCCTGCGCCTCTTCGGCAAGCCGGAAAGAGCTGTCGGCAGTGATGTTGACCGACTGGATCGGGTCCATCTGAAACGCGATTTTCATGTGCTGTCCCTTGCAACCTCTGCCCTCCTAATGGCGCAAGCCATCCAGCGGTGCAAGATCGCGGCGTCAGAGGCCCATGCTGGCATTCGGGATGATTTCGATCACCCCCTGCGCATCCACCAGCGCCACGTCCAGCCGCGCCTCCGTCAAGGCCCCTTTCGGACAGTGCCCGAGATAATCCTCGGCACTGCGCAGGATACGGCCAAGCTGCCGCGCGGTGATGCGCTGCACCGCCGCCGCATGGGTCCGGCTTTTCTTGACCTCGACAAAGACCACCCTGTCGCCTTCGGACAGGATCAGGTCGATCTCCCCGCAACGGCCGCGCCAGCGTGTTTCGCGCAGCTGCGCACCGCGGTCGAGGTAATGACGCGCAACTGGCAGTTCTGCACTTAGCCCGGCGTGATAATTCGTCCGCCGCAGATCGCCTGCAGCCTGAGGTTCATGGCGCGGGCCACCAGCGTCAAGATCACCCAGAAAATCGAATGGCATGTCACATCCCCTTTCCCCATCACCCTAACCGCAAAACATCTAACGTTCCCCTAACGCCATCGCCCGTTGATAGGCCTCCCGCCGCGGCACGCCGAAGACCTTCGACACCTCGCTGGCCGCATCCTTGACCGACATCCGCGTCAAGGCATCCTGCAACGCCTCGTCCAGCGTGGCCTGGTCTGTCACCGCCCCAACACCACGATCGATGAGCACGACAATCTCGCCTTTCGGGGTCTCCTCCGCATATTTCGAGGATAAATCCGCCAGACTCCCCGCGCAACGCTCTTCGAATTTCTTGGTTAACTCGCGGCACACCACCGCTTCGCGATCCGCGCCCAGAACCTCTGCCGCGTCGCGCAACATCGCACCCAGCCGCTTGGGCGATTCGTAGAAGATCAGCGTCGCGGGCACAGCGATGAACTCGGCCAGCGCGGTTTTCCGCTTGCTCGCGGTGTTGGGCAGGAACCCCGCGAACATGAAGCGGTCCGACGGCAGGCCCGACAGGGTCAGCGCGGCCACCACCGCGGTCGGCCCCGGTGCCGTGGTGCAGGGCAGGCCCGCCTGCAAGGCCGCCCGCATCAGGTCGAATCCCGGATCGGAAATCAGCGGCGTTCCCGCTTCCGAGGCATAGACCACCGATTGTCCCGCCTCCAGCGCCGCCATCAGCCGCGGCCTCGCGCGTTCGCCGTTGTGGTCGTGATAGGCCACCAGCGGACGGTCCCCCAGGGCCACGCCGTGGATCTCCATCAACCGTCGCAGCGACCGCGTGTCCTCGGCCGCCAGCACATCCGCCCCCGCCAGCAGGTCGAGCGCCCGCAGCGTGATGTCGCGTGCATTGCCCAATGGGGTCGCCACAAGGTACAGGCCCGGCGCGATCTCGCGTGTCTGCCATTTCATGTCTGGACCCGCCTTTGTCGTTGTTTATTATCAGCCCCAATCGAAAGTTTGCGCCGGATGTTCCGCGCGCGACAAGGGAGTACCTTTTATGTTGGCTGTTTTGTCCACCCCCCGCAAGCTGTTGCGCAAAGCCGTGGCGGTGGCCGCGTTCATGGGTCTTACGGCCTGTGACCCGGCCCTCATGACGGCCCCCGCTGGCGGGACCGGACCCAGCGTCAACACCAGCGCCCCCGTGCCGGTGGCGCTCCTGATCCCGCGCAGCGACCCCAGCGCAGGTGCCGTGGCCGCAAGCCTCGAAAACGCAGCCCGCCTCGCAGTGGCCTCGCTCGACGGCGTGCAGATCGACCTGCGCGTCTACGACACCGGAGGCGATGCCCAGCGCGCCGCGCTTCAGGCCGAAACCGCCGTCGCCGAGGGCGCGCAGATCATCCTTGGCCCGCTTTTCGGCGAGGCGGCAAATGCCGCAGGCGTCGCCGTGGCCGACAACGGCGTCAACGTGCTCAGCTTCTCGAACAACCCCTCGATCGCCGGCGGCAATGTCTACGTGCTCGGGCCGACCTTCCGCAACACGGCCAACCGCCTGCTCGGCTACGCCTCTCGCCAGGGCCGTACCTCCGTGGTCATCGTGCACCCGCAGAACGTCGAGGGTGAATTCGGCAAGGCCGCGATCCAGGCCGCGGCAAGCGAGAGCGGCGTGCGCGTCGCCGCCATCGAATCCTTCGCCTTCTCGCAGGAAGGTGTGGCCTCGGCTGTCCCGCGCATCCGGGACTCTGTCGAAAGCACCGGGGCGGATTCGCTCTTCCTGACGTCCAACGCCGCAGGAGCCCTGCCGATCCTGCTGCAATTGCTGCCCGAAGCCGGGATCAGCCCCTCCGCAACCCAGTACATGGGCCTTGCGCGCTGGGACGTGCCTGCGCAGATCCTGTCGATGCCGGGCGCGCAGGGGGGCTACTTCACCCTGCCCGACACGGCGGCGCAATCGGCCTTCAACAGCCGCTACCGCGCGCAGTTCGGTCAGGAACCGCACCCCTTGGCCGGTCTCGCCTTCGACGGCATCGCCGCCATCGGAGCCTTGGTGCGCCAGGGGCGGTCCGATGCCCTCAGCGCACGGGCGCTGACACAAAGCTCGGGTTTTCAGGGGGCGAACGGCGTGTTCCGCCTGCGACCCGACGGAACCAATGAGCGCGGCCTCGCCGTGGCGACCGTGCGCAACAACCAGGTGACCATCCTTGACCCAGCCCCATCCGGCTTCGGCGGCGCAGGCTTCTAAATCCCTGAGCCTGACCAACCCGTCGGAGACCCAGGTGGTCTCCGACTCGTTTTCAGACATCCTCGATGTGCCGCCCCTGCGTGACGCGATGTGGGCGGCCATCGGTGACATGCGCGACGAACGCGATGTGCGCAGCGCTGTTGTCTCGGTGCTCAAGGAAGCGCAGACAACCGGCCGCGACGCCGTGGCGGCGCGACTGCACGCGCGGCCCCGGAATGCCCTGCCCGTGACCACCGGCTACACCTGGCTCACCGACCAGGTGATCAGCCTCACCTTCGAGGCCGTCACCGAACGCATCCACCGCAACCCCAACCCGACCGAGGGCGAACGCCTGTCCGTGCTCGCGGTCGGCGGCTACGGGCGCGGCGAGATGGCCCCGTTTTCGGATGTCGACCTGCTGTTCCTGACCCCCTACAAGATCACTGCCTGGGCCGAGAGCGTGATCGAATCCATGCTCTACATCCTGTGGGATCTCAAACTGAAGGTCGGGCATTCCTCGCGCACCGTCAAAGACTGCCTGCGCCTTGGAGCCGATGATTTCACCATCCGCACCGCCATGCTCGAACACCGCTTCCTGGTCGGCTACGAACCTCTGGCCGACGAGCTGGACAGCAAGCTCTGGAACACGCTCTTCAAGGGCACAGAGGTCGAATTCGTCGAGGCGAAACTGGCCGAACGCGACGCCCGCCACATCAAGCAGGGCCAGCGCTACATGGTCGAGCCGAACGTCAAGGAGGGCAAGGGCGGGCTGCGTGACCTGCAATCGCTGTTCTGGATCGCCAAGTACATCCACCACACCGACGATCTGAGCAAGCTGGTCCGCACCGGCGTGTTCCGCGCCGAGGAGTTCGCCACCTTCGTGAAGGCCGAGAACTTTCTCTGGGCCGTCCGCTGTCACCTGCACCTCGCCTCCGGTCGCGCCACCGAACAGCTCACCTTCGACATGCAGGTCGATGTCGCCGATCGCATGGGCTATGTTGACAAGGGAGGCCGCCGAGGGGTCGAGATCTTCATGCAGGATTTCTTCCGCCACGCCACCTCGGTCGGCGACCTGACCCGCATCTTCCTCACCTCGCTCGAGGCGACGCAGCAAAAGGAACCGCCGCTGCTGATGCGGCTTTTCAAGCGCGTTCCCAAGACGCGCGACGGCTACGAGGTGGTGAACAACCGCCTCGCCATTGCCGACGACCCGACCTTTCTTTCCGACAAGATGAACCTGCTGCGCATCTTCGAAGAGGCGCTGCGCACCGGCCTGCTGATCCACGCGAACGCGATGCGCCTGATCAGCGCCAACCTGCACCTCATCGACCGCGACATGCGCGAGGACAAAGAGGCCCAGCGCATCTTCCTCGACCTGCTGCTCAAGCATGGCAACCCGGAACGCGCGCTGCGGCGCATGAACGAACTCGGCGTGCTCGCCGCCTTCATCCCCGAGTTCGAACCGATCGTGGCGATGATGCAGTTCAACATGTACCACCACTACACCGTGGACGAACACACGATCCAATGCATCTGGCACCTCAGCGAGATCGAAAACGGCCAGCTTGAGGAAGACCTGCCCGTCGCCAGTTCCATCCTCAAGAACGGCGTGAACCGCAAGGTGCTCTATATCGCGCTCTTGCTGCATGACATCGGCAAGGGTCGGGACGAGGATCATTCGGTCCTGGGTGCCAAGATCGCCCGCAAGGTCGCGCCCCGGCTGGGCCTGAACAAGCAGGAATGCGCAACGGTCGAATGGCTGGTCCGCTACCACCTCTTGATGTCCGACATGGCCCAGAAACGCGACATCGCCGACCCCCGCACCGTGCGCGATTTCGCCAAGGCGGTGCAGACCCGCGAACGGCTCGACCTGCTTTGCGTGCTGACCGTCTGCGACATCCGCGGCGTGGGTCCGGGCACCTGGAACAACTGGAAAGCGGTGCTGATCCGCGCGCTCTACCGCCAGACCCGCCGCGCGCTCGAAGACGGGATGGAGGCGCTCAACCGCGAAAATCGCGGCACCGAGGCCAAGAAGGCTCTGCGCGACGCGCTCGCCGACTGGGATGCCAAGGACCTGCGCATCGAGACCAGCCGCCACTACCCGCCCTATTGGCAGGGCCTGCATGTCACCGCCCACAAGGTCTTTGCCGAGCTCTTGCGCAATATCGGCAACAACGAAATCCGCATCGACATCCACCCCGACGAAGACCGCGACGCGACCCGCGTCTGCTTCGCGCTCTCCGATCATCCCGGCATCTTCTCGCGCCTCGCCGGCGCGCTGGCGCTCGTGGGTGCCAATGTCGTGGATGCCCGCACCTTCACGTCGAAAGACGGCTTTGCCACCGCCGCCTTCTGGATCCAGGATGGCGACGGATCGCCTTACGAGGACGTGCGCATCCCGCGTCTGCGCGACATGATCTCGAAAACCCTGCGCGGCGACATCGTCCCGCGCGAGGCAATGAAACCCCGCGACAAGATCAAGAAACGCGAACGCGCCTTCAGGGTGCCCACCTCGATCACCTTCGACAACGAAGGCTCGGAAATCTACACCATCATCGAGGTCGACACCCGCGACCGCCCGGGCCTTCTGTTCGACCTGACCCGGACGCTGGCCAACGCCAATGTCTACATCTCCTCCGCCCTCATCGCGACCTATGGCGAACAGGTGGTCGACACGTTCTACGTAAAAGACATGTTTGGCCTCAAATTCCATTCCGAAAGCAAACAGAAAGCCCTTGAAACCAAACTGCGCACCGCCATTTCCGAAGGCGCTGCGCGGGCCAAGGAATAGCGCCCCAAATCACATTTCAGGACAGGTCCATGCAGTTCACATTTACCGGCAACAATTCCCGTTTTCTCGAACAGTCGTTCTACGACGGCACCGGTGCGTTGAGTATCGCGCTGACCTCGATTTCGCCAACCGAGGCCGTGCTGACCCACACGGTGTTCACGCAGGCAAACGTCAACGTGGTCCTGCGCGGTCAGGGGCTTTCGGCGGATGATCAGGGGAACGCTGTCTCGGGCGTCATCACGTCGATGACCTTCAACGGGCTGAACATCGAACAGGCAACGATCACCGGTATAAACTGGCCTGCCGACGCGTTTCAGGACGCGCTGATCGACATCGGCAACAGCTCCGATTTCACCACACTTGCGGCGCTTTTCAACGATTCGCCGCAGATCTCCATTGATGCCAGCGGCGCATTGACCGGTTTCGACCAGGAAGACGCCTGGGCCGCCCTCCTGCTCCTCATCACCTCGCCCATCAGCATTGTCGGATCGCAGTTCGACGATTCCGTCGAAGGCAGTTCGGGCGATGACACCATCAGCACTGGCGCCAGCAGCGAAGACGGGGACCGCATCGTCGGCAGCACCGGCGATGACACGATCCTCTTCGATGTGCCACCGGGCACGGATGGCCCCGGATTTTTCCTCGATTACGACTCGATCGGCGCACCGGTGACCTTCGACATCGACGGTGTCACCAATACCGGCACGATCAGTTCCGCGGGCTTTGTCGACACCCTGCAGAATGTCGATGCGGCGCTCGGACAATATCTTGGCCTCAAGGGCACAAGCGGGGCGGACACCTACATCATCCGTCTGACAACCGGCCAAGTGGCGGCTTTGATCGGCGGCCCTGGCGCGGATGTCTACACCGTCGATGCCGGTGCGGGCCTGCCGATCCTCGATTTCCTCTTCAGCGATGTCACCGCCGGGCTTGAACTGGATTTCGCAACCGGCGTGGTTGCCAATGACGGGTTCGGCAACGTCGAAACCATCACCTTCAGCACCGCACCCGAATTGACCGTGCTCTTTGCCACCGATCTGAATGACGTGGTTTCCGACGGTGCCGGGGCACAGCTGGTCCGGCTGTACGAAGGTGACGACCTCTTCCTGTCCGATCTGCTGGGTGACGACAGCATCGACGGCGGCGACGGGCGCGATCTTGTCCGCTTGGATCCTTCTGCACAGGGCGACATGACGCTGACCTTCAACGGATCGGTTACCACCGTCACCGACCGCACGAATACCCAAGGCAGCGCCACGCTCTTGCGGGTGGAAACCATCGAAACCGCGGGCGGCGTCCAGCTCAACCTCGACCAACATGACGGGATCGGCCTGATTTCGGCGGCTGATCTGACCACACTGACCGAGCTCTACATCGCCTATTTCGATCGTGCCCCCGACGCGTTGGGCCTGTCCTTCTGGGCCACCGCGTTCCAGACGAACGGGTTTTCGTTCGACGCGATTGCAGACCTCTTCTTCACCCAGCCTGAAACCGTCGCGCTTTATTCCGAGTTCAGCGATGGCGATTTCGTCACCGCCGTTTACAACAACGTGCTGGGCCGCGACCCCGATCAGGCCGGGTTTGACTTCTGGTCCGGCCAATTGGCCAACGGCAACGTCACGGAAAGCGGCTTCATCCTTGATCTGCTGGCCGGTGCGCGCGCCGCGACCGGATCGCCCGCCGATGTCGCCTATATCGAAGGCAAGACCGATCTGGGCCTTTATTTCGCGGTCATCCAGGGGCAGAACAACCTGAATGCGGCCAACAGCGTGATGGACGCGTTCAACGGCAGTGCGCAAAGCCTCGCCACTGCGCAAGCGCTGTCGGATGCCAGCCTTGCCACCGCCGAAGCGGGCAGCACCGACCTGCTGATGCCCGTTGTGGGCGTGATCGACACCCCCTTTGCCGAGATCGCCTAGACCAGGCCAGCCGATGATCTGCCTCAAGAGCCAGGCAACAAAAGGGATCATCGCAGCCCAGCCACCTTGCGCAGGGCCTGCTCACCCATCTCGGCCACGGCGTGCCGCAACCGGTCCTCATCCTGCCGGCGCAAATCCCGTTCGATGTCCCGGTACCTGCGATCCACGCGCGATGCCTCGTAAAGTGCGCGCGCCTCGCTGACAGGCACGATCCCCGCGATCGGCTTGCCCCGTCGCAACACGGCATAGCGCGTGCCATGAAAACTCACCTCGTCCAGAACCTGCCGCAGATGGCTGCGCAGCCAGTCGGTGCTGATGTCGTTGATCTCTGACAGGTTGTAGATATACACGCGCCGGCCCCTTGGTCTGACATGCAACAACCCTGCCACCAAAACGTTCACAAATCGTAAGCGTCCTGCGCGTTGCACAGAACCGCTGCAGCGCCCTCCTCGCAACGCAACCGTCAGGTTCCGCCGTACCAACCGTACGCTTGGCAACGGCGCAGGGCAAAACCGCCCCCAAATCCCCGAAATCGGCGCTTTTTGCCGTCTGAGCCGTACAGGTCGTACGCTCGAACCGGACAAGAGGCACTTTTCGCCGGTCGATTTCTGCTCTACGCCACGGGGCACGCGCAAGGAGCCCGCATGAAACCCATCCGCCTCATTTCCGGTGTTCTCACCGTCGGCTTCTGGACCCTGATGAGCCGCATCCTGGGCGTTCTCCGCGAGGTCATGATCCTCGCCTTCATCGGTCCCGGCCCGGTGATGGATGCCTTCGTCGCCGCGTTCCGCCTGCCCAACATGTTCCGCCGTTTCTTTGCCGAAGGCGCGTTCAACGCCTCCTTTGTTCCCATGTTTTCCAAGCGGTTGGAGACCGATGACAACCCCATCGGCTTCGCCACTCAGGCGCTGTCCGGACTGGCTTTCGCGCTGCTCATCCTGAGCGCAGTCGCCATGGTCTTCATGCCCGGCCTCGTGTGGCTGACAGCCGGTGGGTTTGTCGGTGACGCGCGGTTCGATCTGACCGTGGACTATGGCCGCATCGTCTTTCCCTACATCCTGCTGATCTCGCTGACGGCGCTGTTCTCGGGTGTGCTGAACGCCACGGGCCGCTTTGCCGCAGCTGCCGCCGCACCGGTGTTCCTCAATATTTTCGTATGTATCTCAATGGCTTGGGCGGCCTATTCCGGTGGCGAGGTGATCCGCTGGCTGATCTGGACAGTGCCCGTCGCGGGTGTCGCCCAACTCGCCCTTGTCTGGGTCGCCGCCGACCGCGCCGGTATCAAGCTGCGCCCCTCGCGTCCGCGCTGGACCCCCGAGATGAAGCGGCTGGTCGCCGTCGCCATTCCCGCCGCGCTGGCGGGTGGGGTCATGCAGATCAATCTGCTGGTGGGTCAACAGGTTGCATCGCATTTCGACAAGGCCGTGGGCTGGCTCTATGCCGCCGACAGGCTCTACCAATTGCCGCTTGGCGTGGTTGGGATCGCCGTGGGCATCGTCCTGCTGCCGGACCTCTCCCGACGCCTTGGCGCACAGGATGACGCTGGCGCCAAACACGCGTTTTCCCGCGCCGGGGAATTGTCGCTTGCACTGACCATTCCCGCTGCCGTCGCGCTTGTCGTGATCCCTCTGCCGCTGGTGTCTGTCCTGTTCGAACGCGGCGCCACGGGGTCGGACGATTCCGCAGCGATTGCTGCAGCGGTTGCGGTCTATGGTTTGGGGCTTCCTGCCTTTGTCCTGCAGAAGGTTCTGCAGCCGCTGTTCTTTGCCCGAGAGGACACCAAATCCCCGTTCCACTTTGCCGTTTGGGCCATGGTGGTCAACGCGGCGGTGGCCATCGGATTGGCCCCTGTCATCGGCTGGATCGCCCCTGCCATCGCCACCACGCTTGCAGGTTGGGTCATGGTCTGGATGCTGGCGCGGGGCGGTCGCACCTTGGGGGATGTCGCTCGGTTCGACGACCGGTTCCGCCGTCGCATCTGGCGGGTGTGCCTTGCTTCTGTGGCAATGGGCGTGGTGCTCTGGGGCGGCACGCTTTTGCTGGGGCCATTCCTCGGCGTGGCAGGCATCCGCTTCATCGCGCTTGTTGCCCTGATCGCACTGGGAATGGTCAGTTATGCGCTGATCGGCCAAGCCATCGGCGCGTTCTCCCTGCGCGAATTCCGCGATGCGTTCCGGCGCGGGCGCTAGCTGCGCTGGCGTAGCCGCTGAACCAGCTTTCCCCATCCGCCGGGCACGAGAACCGTGGACAGCATGAACCCGATGGCAAAGCCCCCGAGGTCCGCCACCCATTCTGCCGATGGGCCGAAAAGAAGCCCGAAAATCAACTGGATGCCCAGAAGAAACCCGATCAGGGTAAAGGCGCGCACCTGGTTTTCGCCCATCTGTCCCAGCCGCAGCCACAGCAGGTAGGTGAATCCTCCGATCAGCCCGTAAACCGGCGGGAACGCCCCGATCAGCGGCAATGTGCCGCCCACGGTCAGCGCATAGATCAGCGCGCCACCCGCAGCCGAGGCAAAGAAGATAACGACCACCGCGAGGCTGCCCATCGCCTCACCCACCATCTTGCCGAGCGCCAGCAACATGACACCGGCAAACAGCGCGTGGGTAAAGCTCGCATGAACAAACGGGTAGGACAGGAACCGCAGAACATGCTCGACAGGCCAACGCCCGGTCTCGCGCATCCACGCAAAGATCTCGGACGAAAAGGCAAACCGCTCGAGCGTGCCCAGACGCCAGCCGACTGCCTCCGGCCCACCGACCAGACCCCGCGCACCAAGCGTGAACGCGACCTCCAGCCCGACGATGACCAGAAAAAGCGCGATCACCACCGGTGGCAGCGGGTTCAACGGGGATTCATTGTGCGGATGGGTCACTGCTCTGGCCCCTTGCTTGACGGCACTTGGGGTCATGGGTAAGGCACCAGCAGCAGATTTGCCAGATGGAGTTTTGCCATGACTGCGGCACCGACCGAGGGGCTCCAAACCTCTCCCGCGTTCACGCCCCGTGTTTTCTCGGGGATTCAGCCCTCGGGGGGGCTGACATTGGGCAACTATCTCGGTGCGATCAAGCGCTTCGTCGAAAAGCAGGACGAGGACTATGAAACGATCTACTGCATCGTCGATCTGCACGCGATCACCGCGACCCTGTTCGAACCCGACGTGCTGCGCCGCCAGACCCGCGAATTGACGGCGGGCTACATCGCCTCGGGCCTCGACCCGGCGAAATCCATCCTCTTCAACCAGAGCCAGGTCGCCGAACACACGCAATTGGCGTGGATTTTCAACTGCATCACCCGCATGGGCTGGATGCAACGCATGACCCAGTGGAAGGACAAGGCGGGCAAGAACCAGCAGAACGCGTCGCTGGGTCTCTTTGCCTATCCCGCGCTGATGGCGGCGGATATCCTTGTCTACCATGCGACCCATGTGCCGGTGGGCGAGGACCAGAAACAGCATCTCGAGCTGACCCGCGACATCGCGATCAAGTTCAACCATGACTATGGCGTCGAGTTTTTCCCGGTCACCGAGCCGGTGATCGAAGGCGCGGGCACGCGGGTGATGTCACTGCGGGACGGATCCAAGAAGATGTCGAAATCCGACGCGTCCGATGCCAGCCGGATCAACCTGACGGATGATGCGGACACGATCGCGCAGAAAATCCGCAAGGCCAAGACCGATCCCGACGCGCTGCCATCCGAAGTTGAAGGCCTTGAGAATCGCCCCGAGGCCCGCAACCTCGTCAACATCTACGCCGCCCTGTCCGACCAGACTGTCGACGCTGTGCTGCGCGATGTCGGCGGCAAGCCGTTCTCGGAATTCAAGCCGATGCTGTCGGATCTGGCGGTGGACAGGCTGGCGCCGATCTCGACCGAGATGGCGCGGCTGATGCAGCAACCCGACGAGATCGACGCGATCCTCGCAAAAGGCTCCGAACGGGCTCGCGCCATCGCCGCGCCGATCCTCAAGCAGACCTACGAGATCATCGGAATGGTGTCGTAACGGCGCACTCGCGCACGCATCCTGCGCGTTCCGAGGTCTTTTCCGCACAAACGCGCAGGATTATCTTGGTCAAAACGGTCGAAAGGACAGACCATGACCAAGGCACATCCCGGCATGACCATCGGACATGTCCACCTCAAGGTTTCCGACCTTTACCGCTCAATCGCCTTTTACCGCGATGTGATGGGGCTGGACGTGACCCAGAAATACGGCGACCAGGCCGCGTTCCTGTCTGCCGGTGGCTACCATCACCATATCGGCCTGAACACATGGTTCAGCAAGGATGGCCCGCCCGCCCCTCAGCGCAGCGCAGGGCTGTTTCACGTCGCCTTTCTTTATCCCGACCGCGCCGCCTTGGCGCAAGCGTTCAAGTCCGTGCTGGACGCCGCTGTCGAGATCGAAGGTGCAGCGGATCATGGCGTGAGCGAGGCGATCTATTTCAGCGACCCGGATGGCAACGGGATCGAGATCTACCGCGACCGTCCCGAGGCAGAATGGCCACGCGATGCGCAGGGTCGGCTGGACATGGTAAACGCGCCATTGGACCTCGACGCGCTTTTGCGCGAGTTGACCTGACGCCGCAACGTCCCCTTCGCTCCGACACGCTCTGGACCTTCCCCAAACGCGCCCCTAACCTGCGCCGCAAAAAGGAGGTCGCCATGGCAACCGGAACAAACATCCATACATATTTCAACGGCACCTGGCACAAGGGCGATGTGCCGGTGATCAATGCCGCCGATCATGGCGCATGGCTGGGCAGCGGCGTGTTCGACGGCGCGCGCTACGTGAACGGCGTGGCGCCTGATCTGCTCGCCCATTGCCAGCGCGTGAACCGCTCCGCCGAAGCTCTCATGGTGACGCCCACCGTCAGCGCCGAAGACATGGTCCAGATCGTCTGGGACGGTCTGCAGGCCTATCCCAAGGACAGCGCGGTCTACATCCGCCCGATGTACTGGGCCATCGACGGCGACCTGACAGCCATCGTGCCCCTGGCCGACAAGACCGGGTTTGCGATCTGTCTTGAGGAGATCCCGATGGCCCCGCAGACCGCCAGCGTGTCGCTGGGCAAGACACAGTTCCGCCGTCCCGTTCTGGAGAGCGCAGTGGTGAATGCCAAGGCTGGGTGCCTCTATCCGAACAATGCCCGCATGCTGCGCGAGGTGCGCGCGCGCGGGTTCCAGAATGCGCTTGTGACCGATGCGATGGGCAATGTCGCGGAAAGCGCCACCGCCAACGTCTTCATGGTCAAGGATGGCGAGGTGTTCACCCCGATCCCAAACGGCACTTTCCTTGCCGGGATCACCCGATCGCGGCACATGACCAACCTGCGCGCCGATGGCACACCCGTGCACGAGACCGTGCTCAGCTTTGCCGATTTCGAAGCGGCGGACGAGGTGTTCCTTTCGGGCAACATGAACAAGGTCACACCCGTTGTGGGCTTCGAGGACGTTTCGTACCAGGTTGGCCCAATCACCCGCCGAGTCCGCGAGATGTATTGGGATTGGGCGCAGTCCAGCCAATGAACCAGAGCGCTGACACGGAACCGAGTTCTATTGCGCGGGGTCGTTTCCTGCGTCATGATCCCCGGCGGGAGAACATAAATGCGTAAATTCCTTGTGGTGCTGGATGACAGCCGCGAATGTCTGAACGCCATGCGCTTTGCGGCCATGCGCGCGGCCAAAACCGGCGGCGGGGTAGAGGTGCTGTCGGTCATCCCGGCCGACGAATTCAACCACTGGATCGGCGTCGGAGAGGTCATGCGCGAAGAAGCGCGGGAGCGCATTCACGCGCATTTCGAGGTGTTCGCCAAGTGGATGCGCGACAAGCAGGGCGTCGACCCCGAACTGGTGATCCGCGAAGGCGAGGCCGTGACCGAGATCATCGCGCAGCTGCAGGACGATCCCGAGATCGGCGTGCTCGTGCTGGGTGCGAACACCGGCAAGAAAGGCCCCGGCCCCTTGGTCACGGCGCTGACCAAGAATGCAGGCAGCCTGCCGATCCCGATCACCATCGTACCTGGCGAATTGTCCAAGGAACGGCTCGAAGCGATCACGTGACAGGGTCAACACAGGGATCACCTGTTTTAGAACGGTTCTAAACCTTGACGCATCGCGTTCGGCACCGCATATATGACGAATGCATCAGGAGGTGCCGCCATGTTTATCCAGACTGAATCAACGCCCAACCCCGCTACCCTCAAGTTTCTGCCCGGCCAGACCGTGCTGGACATGGGCACGGCTGATTTCCCGACAGCGGATGGTGCGTCCGTTTCGCCATTGGCAACGCGGCTCTTCGCGGTCTCGGGCGTCAAGGGCGTGTTCTTTGGCCATGACTTCGTCACCGTAACCAAGGAAGACGACACCGATTGGGACCACCTGAAGCCCGCGCTGCTGGGCGCGATCATGGAGCATTTCCAGTCCGGTGATCCGGTCATGGCGGGCGATGCCAAGGCCCCGTCGGGCCATGCCGAACATTCCGGCGAAGATGGCGAGATCGTGGGCCAGATCAAGGAACTGCTCGACAGCCGCGTGCGTCCTGCGGTGGCTCAGGATGGCGGCGACATCACCTTCCACGGGTTTGATCGCGGCGTGGTCTATCTGCACATGCAGGGCGCCTGCGCAGGCTGCCCGTCCTCGACCCTGACGCTCAAGATGGGGATCGAGAACCTGCTGCGCCATTACATTCCCGAAGTGACCGAGGTGCGCCCGGTTGCCGTCTGACACGACACTTCTGGCCTTCGACACATCGGCTGCGCATTGCGCAGCCGCTTTGTTTTGCGGCACCCGTGTTGTGGCCACCCATGTCGACGACATGGCGCGCGGACAGGCTGAACACCTGATGCCGATGCTCGAGGCCTTTCTGGCGGAACACGGCAAGACGTGGTCGGACCTGACGCGACTTGCCGTCGGCGTTGGCCCCGGTAACTTCACGGGCATTCGCATCTCTGTCTCTGCAGCACGCGGTCTGGCTCTGGGACTGGATGTTCCGGCAATCGGCGTCTCGACACTGGACGCGCTGCAGCATCTGCACCCAGACGCAACCACCGCCGTGACCGCGCCGCGCGACATGATCTATGCCCAAAGCCCCGGCAGCCTGCCCGCGCTCATCGCGGCCAAAGATGCGCCCCAAGCGGTCTATGCCGACGATCCGCACGCGCTGATCGGCGCGATGGCCGAGGTGGCGGCAGATGCAGACGCCGACACCGCAGCACGGCCCAAACCGCTCTATATCAAACCCGCCGATGCGGCCCCGGCACGGGACACCGCGCCGGTGATGCTGCCGTGACACCCGACGCCTTTGCGACGATCATGGACCGGGCCTATGTCCAGATGCGGCCATGGTCGGCACAGGACATCGCCGATACGCTCGCCAGTCCGCATGTGCATTTCCTGACCCGCGAGAGCGGTGGACTGATCGCGCAGGTGGTCGCTGGTGAGTGCGAGATACTGGCCATCGCCACCGACCCGGACGCGCAACGCAAGGGGGTCGCTTCCGCGCTCCTTGCAGAGATTGTCAGCCTTGCCGGGGCCACCGGATGTTCCCAAATCCTGCTCGAAGTGGCCGGCCGGAACCACGCGGCCCGGTCGTTCTACGACGCGAGGGGATTCGCCCGGATCGGCACACGTCCCGCCTATTACACCTTGCGCGACGGCACAAAGGATGATGCCCTGCTGCTTTCGCTTGCCATTGGGCATGTTGAAGCCGATCCTGCGCCAACGTCACATGGCGCAAGCACAAAAAGCGGTTGACCCTCTGGCGTCCCTAACCGTTAATTGCATCCGATCAACCGATCTTTTCCAGCGACGCAATCAAGTCGTCGCAGTCCAACACCTGGGAGCTGCAAATGACCCTTATGACCAAACTTTACGGTGCCGCCGCTGCGTTGGCGCTCACCGCTGGCGCGGCGGTTGCCGAACCGGCCCTGATCTTCGATCTGGGCGGCAAGTTCGACAAATCCTTCAACGAGGCCGCGTTCAACGGTGCGGTCCGTTGGGCCGAGGAAACCGGCGAGACGTTCCGAGAGATCGAGCTTCAGTCCGAAGCCCAGCGCGAGCAGGCGCTGCGCCGCTTTGCCGAGAACGGCAACAACCCGATCGTGATGACCGGCTTTGCCTTCGGCAACGTGCTGTCCGAAGTGGCCCCCGATTACCCGGACACCAAGTTCGCGATCATCGACATGGTGGTCGATCAGCCCAACGTGCGCTCGGTCGTGTTCAACGAACATGAAGGCAGCTATCTCGTGGGCATGATGGCGGCGATGGCGTCCGAATCCGGGACTGTCGGCTTCATCGGCGGCATGGACATTCCGCTGATCCGCAAGTTCGCCTGCGGCTATGCGCAGGGCGTCAAGGCGGTGAACCCGGACGCGACGGTTGTGGCCAACATGACAGGCACGACACCTGCCGCCTGGAACGACCCGGTCAAAGGCTCCGAACTGACAAAGGCGCAGATCAGCCAGGGCGCTGACGTGGTCTATGCGGCCGCAGGCGGCACCGGCGTTGGTGTTCTGCAGACGGCGGCGGACGAAGGCATCCTGTCCATCGGCGTCGACAGCAACCAGAACTACCTGCACCCCGGTCAGGTTCTGACCTCGATGATGAAACGCGTGGACAACGCGGTCTATGACGCGATGATGGCGGGCACCGATCTGGAGACCGGCATCAACGTCATGGGAATCTCGAACGGTGGCGTGGGCTATGCGCTTGATGAGAACAATGCAGAGCTGGTCAGCGCCGAGATGCAGGCCGCAGTTGATGAAGCGTCGGCCAAGATCGCGAGCGGTGAACTTCAGGTGCATGATTACATGTCCGACGACAGCTGCCCGGCGCTCAGCTTCTGATCCGTAAAAGACCCGCTTAGAGTTACGGAGCGGCCGGTCACGGCCGCTCCGCCATGTATCGGGCACCAGACCCGAAGACTGATGCAGGGATAGTTCATGAATACCGCTGTAGCCGCCCCCGAAACGGACCCGCTTCTTGCGCCTGTTCCGCCTGCGATCCAGCTCAAGGGCATTTCCAAGGCGTTCGGCCCGGTTCAGGCCAACAAGAACATCTCGATCAGCGTCAAACCCGGCACCATTCACGGCATCATCGGCGAGAACGGCGCGGGCAAATCGACCCTCATGTCGATCCTATACGGCTTTTACAAAGCCGACAGCGGCCAGATTTTCGTCAACGGCCAGGAAACCCAGATCCCCGACAGCCAGGCCGCGATCAAGGCGGGCATCGGCATGGTCTTCCAGCATTTCAAGCTGGTGCAGAATTTCACCGTCCTCGAAAACGTGATCCTCGGGGCCGAGGATGGCCCGTTGCTCCGTCCGTCGCTGAACAAGGCGCGCGGCGTGTTGAAGCAATTGGCGCAGGAATACGAATTGAACGTCGATCCCGACGCGGTGATCGAAAACCTGAGCGTCGGCCACCAGCAGCGTGTCGAGATCCTCAAGGCGCTGTACCGGCAGGCGGATATCCTGATCCTAGACGAACCCACCGGCGTGCTGACGCCCGCCGAGGCGGACCACCTGTTCCGCATCCTCGACAACCTGCGCAAGGAGGGCAAGACGATCATCCTGATCACCCACAAGCTGCGCGAGATCATGAATGTGACCGACACCGTGTCGGTGATGCGACGTGGCGAGATGACGGCGACGGTCCAGACCTCGGAAACCAGCCCCGAACGGCTGGCCGAGATGATGGTGGGGCGCAAGGTTCTGTTGCGGGTCGACAAGACCCCGGCCAAACCCGCGCAACCGGTGCTCGAAGTGGAAAATCTGCGCCTGACCGACGACAAGGGTGTCGAACGGCTCAAGGGCATATCGCTCGAGGTGCGGGCTGGCGAAATACTCGGCATTGCCGGGGTGGCGGGCAATGGCCAGTCCGAACTGCTCGAAGTGCTGGGCGGCTATGCGGAGGCCACCGGAACGGTCCGGGTCAACGGCCAGCCGCTCCCGCTCAGCGGCGCAGGCTCGGACGGCCAGTCGCGCCGGGCGCGCGGCATCGGCCATGTGCCCGAGGACAGGCACCGCGCAGGGCTGATCATGTCCTTCAGCGCATGGGAAAACACCATCTTCGGCTATCATCGCGATCCGAAAATCCAGACCGGTCCCTTGATGAACAATGCCGGGATCAAGGCCGAGGCCGCCGCCAAGATGGAGCGGTTCGACGTGCGCCCGCCAAACCCCAATCTTTCGGCGCGCAACTTTTCTGGCGGCAACCAGCAAAAGATCGTTCTGGCCCGCGAGATCGAACGCAACCCCGATATCCTGCTGATCGGCCAGCCGACCCGCGGCGTCGATATCGGCGCGATCGAATTCATCCACCAGCAGATCATCCGCCTGCGTGACGAGGGCAAGGCGATCCTGCTGGTCTCCGTTGAGCTCGACGAGATCTTTTCCCTGTCCGACCGCATCGCGGTGATGTTCGACGGCCAGATCATGGGTGAACGCCTGCCGGACGAGACCAGCGAACAGGAGCTTGGGTTGCTGATGGCCGGGATCACCGACACGGCACATGCCCACATGCCAGCCGCGCCCATGGCGATGACCGAAGAAGAGTTACAAAAGGCTGCTGAGGCTGAGGCTGAGGCTGAGGCTGAGGCTGAGGCTGAAACGGCACCCGCTGACGAAACACCCGTCAACGAGGAAACGGACGCGGCGGCCAAAAAGCCAGAGAGTGCCGAGAGCGCGGACGTGGTTGAGCTTCCCGTACCAGAGGCCAAACCGTTCGACGTTCCCGACAAATCCGAAACCAAGACCGAGATCGCAACCGAAAAGGCCCCCGAGGCCCCACAGCCCGCGCCTCCGGCACCCGTCGCGCCCTCGATCGAAGTGTCCACCGCTCCGGTCAGCGTCGAAGCACCGCCAAAGGTAACTGAGTCGATCAGCCTTGGCAGCCTCAGCGCGACGATCACCCAATCCGCACCGCAACGGCCCAAGACACCAGAGCCCAAGCCGGTTGCAAAGCCGGAAACCAAGCAAGACTCCGAGGAGAGCGACAAAGATGGATAAGATGCCCGGCTGGGCCGACGCGGTCCTTGTCCCGCTGATTTCGCTCATCCTCGCGGCGATCCTGTCGGCGCTGGTGATCATCGGCATCGGCGAAGATCCGATTGCAGCGTTCAACCTCATGGTCGAAGGCGCGCTGATGCGGTCGTCGGGATGGGGCTATACGCTTTATTACGCGACCAACTTCATCTTCACCGGCCTTGCCGTGGCCATCGCCTTTCACGCCCGCCTGTTCAACATCGGCGGCGAAGGTCAGGCGATGATCGGCGGCCTGGGCGTGGCGCTGGCCTGTCTCTACATCCCTTGGCCGAACTGGTACGTGGCGCTTGTCGGGGCGACAGTGTCGGCGGCGCTGTTCGGCGCGCTCTGGGCGCTGATCCCGGCCTATCTGCAAGCCAAGCGTGGCAGCCATATCGTGATCACCACGATCATGTTCAACTTCATCGCGGCGGCTGTTCTGAACTACGTTCTGGTCAACCTGCTGCGCCCGCAAGGCGCGATGGACCCGGCAACGGCGCGCTTTCCCGAACCCACGCATCTGCCGACCTTTCAGGAGATGTTCTCGACGGCTGCGGAACCGATGTTCCGGGGCGCCCCTGCCAATGTCACCTTCTTCCTCGCGCTCTTCATGTGCCTTGCTGTCTGGGTTCTGATCTGGCGCACCAAACTGGGCTACGAGATCCGCGCGTTTGGCGAAAGCGAATCCGCCGCCAGATATGCAGGGATCAGCCCGGTCAAGATCACGGTGGTCGCCATGCTGATCTCGGGTGGTCTGGCGGGGATGATGGCGCTCAACACCACGATGGGCGAAGCGGAACGGCTGGTGATGAACGCCACCGAAGGCGCTGGCTTCATCGGGATCGCCGTTGCGCTGATGGGCCGCTCACACCCTCTGGGCGTGCTGCTGGCAGCCCTGCTCTTTGGCTTTCTGTACCAGGGCGGTGCGGAACTGGCGCTCTGGACGAATATCCCGCGTGAACTGATCGTGGTGATCCAGGCGCTTGTGATCCTCTTCACCGGCGCGCTCGACAACATGGTGCGGATGCCGCTCGAAAAGCTCTTCCTCGCAACCCGGAGGAAAGCCTGATGGATCTCGCAACCCTTCTGCAGGTGCTCGACAGCACCGTGCGGCTGGCCACACCGTTGTTGCTCGCCTGTCTGGCAGGCCTCTTTTCCGAACGCGCTGGCATTTTCGACATCGGCCTCGAGGGCAAGATGCTCGCCGCTGCATTCTTTTCCGCTGCGATCGCGTCGATCACCCGGGATGTGTGGATCGGTCTGGGCGCGGGTATCGCGGCATCGCTGGCGCTGTCCCTTCTGCACGGGTTGGCCTCGATCACCTTCCGAGGCAACCAGCTCATTTCCGGCGTCGCCATCAACTTCCTCGCTGCCGGTCTGACAGTGCTGATCGCGCAGGACTGGTTCAGCCAGGGTGGACGCACGCCTTCGCTGATCGGCGCGGGGCGGTTCGAACCCATCGTCCTGCCGGGGGCAGAGGCATTGGCGGGCGTACCGCTCTTGGGTCCGATCTATGCAGAGCTGATTTCGGGCCACTCCATCCTCGTCTATGTCGCCTTCGCGATGGTGCCTCTCACGTGGTGGCTGCTCTACCGCACGCGCTTCGGGTTGCGCCTGCGTGCCGTGGGCGAAGCACCCGAAGCGGTTGATACGGCAGGGATCTCGGTGGTCGGACTTCGCTTCGTGGCCGTGGGCATCTGCGGTGTCCTCTGCGGCCTTGCCGGGGCGTACCTTGCCACCGCTCTGCAGGCTGGCTTCGTCAAGGACATGACCGCCGGTCGCGGCTTCATCGCACTGGCGGCGCTGATCTTTGCCAAGTGGCGGCCCTGGTACGCACTTTACGCCTGCCTGCTGTTCGGTCTGCTGCAGGCCGTGGCCCTGCGGTATCAGAACATCGACCTTGGTGTCTTCGTGGTGCCGGTGCAGTTCATGGACGCCCTGCCCTACATCCTGACGGTGGTGATCCTTGCCGGTTTCGTCGGCAAGGCGATTCCCCCCCGCGCAGGTGGAGAGCCCTACGTCAAGGAACGCTGACGATCAGGTTAAGCGGGAGTTTCCGTGAACGGAAACATGGTGATGCGTCAACGCATCACCACCCTTGGCCTAGGTCCAGTTGACCCCGATCCGTAAGTCCTTTTTGCACCTGCGGCACCGGACCGCTTGAAACGGGGCAAAGGTTGGGTCTATGCACAAACATGCAAATCTACCTGCCCATCGCCGAAGTATCGGTCAATGCCTACCTCTTGCTGGGCCTTGGCGGGATGGTGGGCGTGCTTTCGGGCATGTTCGGTGTCGGTGGCGGCTTCCTGATGACGCCGCTTCTGTTCTTCATCGGCATCCCCCCGGCAGTTGCAGTGGCGACCGAAGCGAACCAGATTGTCGCCTCGTCCTTTTCCGGTGTTCTCGCGCATCTCAGGCGAAAAACCGTCGATCTCAGGATGGGGACGGTTCTGCTCATCGGAGGTTTGATCGGTGCCGCCTTGGGCGTTGCGGTCTTCAACTATCTCAAGAGCATGGGTCAGGTCGATCTGCTGGTCAAACTCTGCTACGTCGTGTTCCTTGGCGTCATCGGCGCCCTGATGTTCATCGAAAGCCTGAACGCGATCCGCAAGACCCGGTCTGGCGCGAAGCCCAAGCGCAGAAAGCACAACTGGATTCACGGCCTGCCCTTCAAGATGCGGTTCCGGACCTCGGGGCTTTATATCTCCGTCATCCCGCCGGTGATCGTCGGGGTTCTGGTCGGTATCCTTGCCGCGATCATGGGCGTCGGTGGCGGGTTCATCATGGTCCCCGCGATGATCTACCTGCTGGGCATGCCCACCAAGGTCGTTGTCGGCACCTCCCTGTTTCAGATCATCTTCGTGACCGGCTTCACGACCCTGCTGCACGCGACGACGAACTACACCGTGGACATGGTGCTGGCCGTGCTGCTTCTGATCGGCGGTGTCATCGGCGCGCAGATCGGCACGGTGATCGGAGCCAGACTCAAGGCCGAGCAGCTGCGCATCCTGCTGGCCATCATGGTCCTTGCCGTCTGCGGCAAGCTGGCGCTCGACCTGCTGATCCAGCCCGCCGAGCTGTTCTCGGTCGGCACGGCAGGAGGTCATTGATGCGCGGGCTGCTTCTGATCCTCATGCTTCTTGCCACGCCGTTGCGGGCCGAGGAGGTGGTGCTTGGCCTTAGCCAGGACCAGGTATCGATCTCGACCAATTTCGACGGGTCCGAGATCATCATTTATGGCGGAATCAAACGCGAAACGCCCATTCCGCAAGACGAACCTTTGCAGGTCATCGTCACCATCGCAGGCCCGCAGGAACCGATCACCGTCTGGCGCAAGGACCGCGTTCTCGGCATCTGGGTCAACACAGATGCGCTGGAGGTGTCCGCAGCCCCAAGCTTTTACGCCATTGCCACATCCGCCCCTTGGGACGAGGTCATCAACGAGTCCGAAGACCTGAGGCACACAATTTCCATTCCACGGGCGATCCGGTCCATCGGCGCGTGGTCACAGGTTGCCAAGCCACAGGACTTCATCGACGGTCTCGTACGCATCCGCAAGAAAAACGGGCTTTACGTGCTGGACGAGGGCGCGGTCAACCTGCGCGAATCCACCCTGTTCAATGCCGCGATCCACATGCCCGCGAACCTGACCGAGGGCGAATACGCAACGCGCGTTTTTCTGACCCGAGGTGGCAGGGTGGTGTCGATATACGAGACCAGCATCGACGTGCGAAAGGTTGGTATCGAGCGCTGGCTGTTCAACCTGTCGCGCGAGCAACCACTGGTCTATGGACTGCTGTCGCTGGCCATCGCGATCTTTGCGGGTTGGGGCGCCTCTGCCGCGTTCCGACTGATCCGGTCCGGCTGATGCCGCGCACACCACCCGGAACCCGCGCCGACTACCGCGCCTTCCGCATCCTGCCCACCCGCTGGCAGGACAATGACGAATACGGCCATCTGAACAACGCGACCTATTACGCGCTGTTCGACACTGCGGTCAGCCTTTGGCAGATGGAGCAGGGAATCGAGATCCGCGGCGCTGACGCCATCCGGTTCCTCGTCGTCGAAAGCGGCTGCCGCTATCACGCGGAACTGGGCTTTCCCGACATCCTGACCGCAGGCATCCGCATTGCCCATATCGGGTCGTCCTCATTCCGCTACGAGATCGCGCTGTTCGCAGGCGGCAGCGATATCGCCGGGGCCGAAGGGTTCTTCACGCAGGTCCATGTCGACCAGCAAACCCGCCCGACCCCCTTGGAAGAGCCGATCCGCAGGATTCTTGAACAACTGACCTGACCCCGGCTTATTTGGGCAACACATACCTCCGCCGGACGCACATCAACAAACATGCGTGTGCGCAGCACACACAATCGGATCACACCTATCCCTTCTCGTGAAAGAACGCGTAGATCCGTTCGGCCAGCGCCTCGCTGACGCCGTCCACCGCTTTCAAATCGGCAAGGTTCGCCCGGCTCACCGCCTTGGCAGAGCCGAAATGCGCCAGAAGCGCCCGCTTGCGTGCACCGCCCACCCCAGCGATTTCATCGAGCGGGTTGGCCATCTGCGATTTCGCCCGTTTGGCCCTGTGGGTGCCGATGGCAAAGCGGTGCGCCTCGTCGCGCAGGCGCTGCACGAAGTAGAGAACCGGGTCGTTGTGGCGCAGCGCGAACGGCCGTGTGCCGGTCCGGTGAAACTCTTCCTTGCCGGCATCGCGGTCCACACCCTTGGCGACACCGACCATCGGAACATCCTCAACCCCGTGTTCCTTCATGATCTCGCGCACGGCTGACACCTGCCCGGCACCGCCATCAATCAGCAGCAGATCGGGCCAAAGCCCCTTGTCGCGGTCGGGGTCTTCCTTGAGCAAGCGCTTGAAGCGGCGGGTCAGCACCTCTTTCATCATGCCGAAATCGTCGCCGGGGGTCAGTTCCTCCCCCCTGATGTTGAACTTGCGGTACTGGCTCTTGAGAAATCCATCCGGCCCCGCAACGATCATCGCACCCACCGCATTGGTCCCCTGAATGTGGCTGTTGTCATAGACCTCGATCCGCTGGGGCGGTGCATCCAGATCGAACGCCTCGGCCAGACCGCTCAGCAGCTTTGTCTGCGTCGCGGTTTCCGCCATCCGACGCCCCAGGGATTCACGCGCATTGCGCAGCGCGCCGTCCAACAGTTCCGACTTTTCCCCGCGAAGTGGCACAGCGATCTCGACCTTGCGGCCCAGCTTGTCCGACAGCGCCTCGGTCATCAGGTCTTCGTTTTCGATCGCGTGCGACAGCAGGATCAGGCGCGGCGGTTCCTTGGTGTCGTAGAACTGGCCCAGGAAGGCTTCCAGCACCTCGGCCTCTTCGACATCGGGGCCGACACGCGGATAGAAATCACGGTTGCCCCAGTTCTGGTTCGCGCGGATGAAGAACACCTGCACGCAGGCCTGTCCCTTTTCCAGATGCAGCGCGACCACATCCGCCTCGGTCACGCCGCGCGGGTTGATCCCCTGCGCCGTCTGCACCTGCGTCAAGGCGCGAATCCGGTCGCGCAAGGCGGCGGCCCGTTCGAACTCCATCTCTTCGGAGGCCTGTGCCATTTCCTTGGCCAGCGTTTCCTGAATGTTGGTCGATTTGCCCGAAAGAAACCGTTCGGCATCGCGCACGCTCTCGGCATACTCCTTTTCCGATATCTTGCCGACGCAAGGCGCGGAGCAGCGTTTGATCTGGTGCAGCAGGCACGGGCGTGTCCGGCTGTCGAACATCGCATCGGTGCAATTGCGCAGCAGGAAGACCCGTTGCAGCTGGTTGAGCGTCCGGTTCACCGCGCCCGCGCTGGCAAAGGGACCGTAGTAGGCGCCCTTGTCCTTTTTCGCGCCGCGATGCTTGTGGATCATCGGGTAGGCGTGGTTGGTGACATGGATGTTCGGAAAGGATTTGTCGTCCCGCAGCAGCACGTTGTAGCGCGGCTTGAGCTGCTTGATGAGGTTCTGTTCGAGCAGCAGCGCTTCGGTTTCGGTGCGCGTCGTCAGGAACATCATCGACGCGGTTTCCGAGATCATCCGCGCGATGCGGCCGGAATGCTGCGGCGAAGGCCGCGCATAGTTCGACACCCGCGCCTTGAGGTTGCGCGCCTTGCCGACATACAGCACCCGCGCCTGCGCATCGAGCATCCGGTAGACACCGGGGCTCGAGTCGAGCGTCCTGAGATAGCCCTGGATACAGGCGTGGCCTGTCAGAGTTTCGGTGTTGGTTTGCTCGACCATGTCAGTCTGTTTTGAAACCTTCGCTGCGTCTTCGATTCTGGGCAATCCGCTGCCTGATCGAACCTGCTTATGCAAGCTTTAAGGCATCCACTGTTTCTGTGGATAAGTCTGCGGAAAAAATATAGACAGCCAGTATTTTCCTTTGTGTTTCGGTAGCTTCGCTGATTTGCCTAAATTTTAATCACGACAATAACTGGCTGATTTTATTTGGTTATTTTTACACCCAAAGACAAGTCATTGATATCTTTAGCACTTTGTTAACAGTTTTGTAACGCTCGCGTGAACGGTGCAAAACTCGTTGCGGCTCGCGTTATTCGACACCGATGACATCGGGTGTCTGCCACCCAAGATGCTGCCCGCCATCCACGCAAAGAAGCTGCCCGGTGACCCCCGGAGCATCCAGAAAGTAGCCCAGCGCCCCGGTGATATCGCCCGTGTTGGCACCCCGTTCGAGGATGGTGGCCGAACGCTGCTTGGCGAAATGCGATTCGCTCTGGCGACCGCCGCGCAGGGTGGGTCCGGGGCCGATGGCATTCACCCGACACTTGGGGGCAAGCGCCTGCGCCGCCGTCTGCGTGAAGGCCCAGAGCCCCATCTTGGCGATCGTGTAGGTCATGAACTCGGGAGTCAGCTTGCGCACGCGCTGGTCGATCATGTTGATGACCAGCCCGGACGCGACAGGCTCCTCCATGTCGTCTATTGTCGGCTCGGGCAGTTGCGCCGCGAAATGCTGGGTCAGAACGAAAGGCGCGCGCAGGTTGCTTTCCAGATGCCGGTCCCAGCTTTCGCGGGTGGCGGTGGCGATGTTGTCATACTCGAAGATCGACGCGTTGTTGATCAGCACGGTCAGCGGTCCGCCGATCCCGGCAACCGCCGCGTCAACCAGACCTTGCGTCGCGTCCTCGTTCAACAGATCCGCCTGCACGGTGCAGGCGGCCCGGCCCTTGGCGCGGATCAAGTCGGCAACCTCTTCGGCGGCCTCTGCGGAACTGGCGTAATGGACCGCCACGTCAAAGCCACGGTCCGCCAGGTAAAGCGCCATCGCGCGTCCCAGCCGTTTGCCCGCGCCTGTGATCAATGCCCTGCTCATCGGAATGCCTCGCGCCTATAGGATGACAAGCGCAATGTAGCCCAGATACAGCGCCGACAAGACCACACCCCAGATGCGGGTCAGGTCGCGGCCCATGAAAACCAACGGGAAAATCAGCAGGGATGCACCCAGCATCACCCATAGGTCGAAGCGCAGGAATTCGGGATCGACCGGGATCGGCGCAATCAGGGATGCAATGCCGATGATGGCCAGCAGGTTGAACATGTTCGACCCGATGACATTGCCCAGCGCCACATCCGCCTGACGCCGCAACGCCGCCATCACGGTGGTTGCGAGCTCCGGCAGCGAGGTGCCCAGCGCCACGAGCGTCAGACCGATGACCGTGTCGCTCACGCCGAACATGGTTGCCAGTTCGACAGAGCTGTCGACAAGCATGTCCGCACCGATCGGCAGACCGATCAGGCCAAGTGCGAGGTAGAGCACGATCTTCCACCACGGCATGTCGGGATCTGCGCCTTCGGGCTCTTCCTCCTCCGGGGCGGCTTGCCCGGCGCGACGATGCACCAGCACATCCCGAAAGGAGTCGCCGAGGATCAGGACAAGTGCCGCCAAAAGGATGATCCCCGCCAGAGGATCGAAAATGCCCCGGAACGCCAGCGCGATGAACAGCACCGAGGCTCCCACCATGATGACATAGCTTTTGCGCGTGTCGCATTCGCTGGTGTGCATGACAGCCAGCAGCGCCGGGATACCCAGAACAAGCAGGATGTTGGCGGTGTTCGATCCAACCACGTTGCCAAGTGCGATACCCGGCACATTGTCCAGCGCAGCGTTGACCGAGATCAGCAATTCCGGCGCCGATGTACCGAAGGCCACGATGGTCAGGCTGACGATCAGGGCCGGGATGCCCACACGCAGCGACAGGTTCACCGCGCCCTTGACCAGCGCATCCCCTGCCAGCAGCAGGATCACCAGACCGATGGCGACGCCCCCCCAGATCATCAACATGTCACTTACCCTTTCCGCTACAGGGACATGGACCTTTACCGATCCGGTAGCGGCCACAATTCTTGCACTTTGCACTGGCCAGGCGCTTCGCACCGGGGATGCGGAGCTTGCCGAACATGGCGAGCACGGCAATGAACACGAGGAAGAGAATTACGATCTTGCTGATCACATCAAAGGCCGTACCGCGCGAACTCGGCGCGCTCTTCGATGGCGCTGAGCGCATCGCTGGTGAGTGTCGCACCGAAATGGCTGAGGAAGGGGCGTCGCTGTTCGTAGCGGCGGAATTTAACCTTGTCGCCAAAGCGATCCTTCATCGCCGGAACCAGGTGGCCGACGTGATCGGCCAGACCGACATCAACCGCGCCCTGACCGACCCAGATCTCGCCGGTGAAGAGGTCGGGGTTGTCAGCCAGCTTGGCGCCCCGGCTGGTCTTGATCTGGTTTATGAAGGTGTCGTGCAACTGACCGAGCAGCTTGTTCAGGCGCGCCACGTCCTCTTCGTTTTCGGGGCGGAACGGGTCCAGCATCGATTTGGATTTGCCAGCGGTGTAGACGCGCCGTTCGATGCCCTGCCGCTGCAGGAAAACATGCGCGCCAAACCCTGCAGAGATGACGCCGATGGATCCGAGGATCGACGCCGGGTCGGTGTAGATTTCGTCGGCGGCGCTGGCGATCCAGTAGCCACCCGACGCAGCAACGTCCTCGACAAAGGCATAGACCGGAACTTCGGTCTCGTCGGACAGGCGGCGGATGCGCGCGCCGATCAGCGAGCTTTGAACCGGAGAGCCACCGGGAGAATTGATCTCGAGCGCCACGGCAGAGGGTTTGCCCTTGCGAAACGCCTTTTCCAGAAGGGGCCTCAGGCTTGCGTCGCTCAGGGTGCCACGTGACCCTGCCGCGATCGTGCCTTGCATCCGGACCACTGCGACCGTGGGGTCGGATTTCATGAATGGGATAAAGCGCTTCATGTCGGATGATGTAGAATGTGGGTGCTAGGCATACAAGGCATGGGGTGAAATATGGCCGACCTGAGGATCCCGAAACGCGTCGGCTATCGGAACGCAGACTGACCCAGTGTTTCGCGCGCGAAACATTAAGGCCGGACCGGACCCATTTACCATTTTTTAACAGATCGATGCCGGGCTGGTGCGGTGTCAGCTGCCACGGCGGTGGATGCGTCAACGCATCCAGAGGTTTCGGTCAACCGAAACGGCGCCGGGTGGCAGCGGTCAGTAAAAACTCTGCGGGTCGATGTCGATGGCCATGCGCAACTCGCCTTTGAGCCTGAAGGGCGCGACCCATTCCGCCAGCGCGGATTGCAGCGCGGTGCCCTTGGGGGCTTTGACCAGCAGGCGCACCCTATGCCGCCCTCTGACGCGGGCGATGGGGGCCGGAGCCGGGCCGAACACCTGCGCGCCGACACGCCGCAGCGGTCCGTCATTGCGGGCCAGCGCATTGCCGAGGTCGAACACCTCCTGCACATCCGTGGAAGACAGGATGATCCCGGCAAGGCGGCCATAGGGGGGCACACCGGCGGCGCGGCGTTCCCCGGCCTCGGCGGCCCAGAAATCCTGTTCGTCGCCGGACAGGATCGCGCGGATCACCGGATGTTCAGGCTGGTAGGTCTGCATCAGTGCCTGACCGGGTTTGTCGGCACGCCCGGCCCGGCCCGACACCTGCCGCATCAGCTGGAACGTGCGTTCCGCCGCGCGCAGGTCCGACCCTTGCAGGCCCAGATCAGCGTCGATCACGCCCACTAGTGTCAGCAGCGGAAAGTTGTGCCCCTTGGCGACCAGCTGCGTGCCGATGATCAGGTCCGCGCCCCCGCTGGCAATCGTTTCGATCTCGGCCTTGATCGCGCGGGCGGAGCCGAACATGTCCGACGACAGCACGGCAAGACGGGCATCGGGGAACAGGCTTTGTGCCTCTTCGGCCAGACGTTCGACACCGGGACCTACGGCGGCCAGCTTGTCTTCGGCCGCGCAATGCGGGCAGACGTTCGGCAAGGGTTTCGTCTCGCCGCACTGGTGGCAGACAAGGCGCTTCAGGAACCGATGTTCGACCATGCGTGCATCGCAATGGTCACAGCCGATCTGGTGCCCGCAGGCGCGGCAGATGGTGACGGGCGCATAGCCGCGCCGGTTGATGAACAGAAGCGCCTGTTCCTTGTTGTCGAGCCTTTTCTGCACGGCGCGTTGCAGGGTGGGGGAGATCCAGCTTGATCCGGCAAGCTGTTCGGTCCGCATGTCGATGGCGCGCATGTCGGGCATGACGGCAGCACCAAAGCGCGAGGTCAGTTCGATCTTGGCATATTTCCCCGCATCGGCATTGGCCCAGGATTCAAGGCTTGGCGTGGCGGAGGCAAGGATTACCTGTGCGCCGCAGATAGAGGCGCGTAGCACCGCCATGTCACGGGCGTTGTAGAGCACGCCGTCCTCTTGCTTGTAGGAGGTGTCGTGTTCTTCATCGACCACGATCAGACCCAGATCGCGGAACGGCAAGAACAGCGAGGAGCGCGCGCCCACGACCAGTTGCGCACCGCCCTGGGCGACCATCTTCCAGACGCGGCGACGTTCGGTGATGGTGACGCCGGAGTGCCATTCGGCGGGTTTCGCACCAAACCGCGCATCGACGCGGGTGAGGAATTCGGCGGTCAGCGCAATCTCGGGCAGGAGCACCAACGCCTGACGGCCTTGGCTCAGGCATTCGGCCACCGCTTCGAGATAGACCTCGGTCTTGCCCGACCCCGTGACGCCCTTGAGCAGGGTCGTGCCATAGGCTCGCGTGGCAACGGCGGCGCGCAGGGTGGCGGAGGCGGAGGTCTGGTCCTCGGTCAGCGCCTTGCCCGAATAGCTCGGGTCGAGCGTCGGAAACGGTGTGTCGCGCGGGCTGTCTTCCTCTCGGACCACGCCCTGTTTGGCGAGTCCCTTGACCACGGAGGTCGTCACACCCGCCGCCTCGGCCAGTTCCTTGAGCGTGAGCGACAGACCGCCCATGTCCCGGAGCACGTCGAGAACGCGGGTCCGGGCGTCGGTCATGCGGTCAGGTGTGGTGTCGCCAAGACGGTAGATCTTGCGCATCGACGGCGGATCGCCCAGCCCCGGCGCGCGGGTGGCCAGCCGCAGCATCGCGGGCATGGGTGTGAGCGTGTAATCCCCTGCACGGGTGAGGAAGGCCATCAGTTCCTCGCGCATCGGTGCAGCATCCAGAACGCGGATCACCGACCGCACCTTGGAGATGTCGTAATCGCCCTGCCCGGCCCCCCAGACCACACCCAGCACCTTGCGCGGCCCAAGCGGCACTTCCACGAAGGCCCCCAGATGGCACCCGCCTTCGGGCGCACGGTAATCCAGCACCCGGTCCAAGGGCTGGGTGGTCAGCACGCCGATCAGCATGCCCTCATCGAAATAGCTGGGTGTTAGCGCCATCGCTTCGGGGTTTCCGTCGTCATTGTCATGGGGTAAAGCCACCGGTAGCAAAGGCCAACCCATCACAGGAGTGACAGCCATGAAATTCTTTGTCGACACAGCCGATATCGACGCAATCGCGGAACTCAATGATCTGGGGATGGTCGATGGCGTGACCACCAACCCATCGCTGATCAAGAAATCCGGTCGTGACATCCTCGAAGTCACAAAGGAGATCTGTGACATGGTCGACGGGCCGGTCTCTGCCGAGGTTATCGCGCTCAAGGCCGAGGACATGATCGCCGAGGGCCGCAAGCTGGCCGAGATTGCCGAGAACATCGCCGTCAAGGTGCCGCTGACATGGGACGGTCTGAAGGCGTGCAAGGTGCTCAGCGACGAGGGCAAGATGGTCAACGTCACGCTGTGCTTTTCCGCCAATCAGGCGCTTCTGGCGGCCAAGGCCGGTGCGACGTTCATTTCCCCATTCATCGGCCGTCTGGACGACCTGAACATGGACGGGCTCGATCTGATCGCGGATATCCGCGAGATCTATGACAATTACGGGTTCGAGACGAACATCCTTGCCGCGTCGATCCGTACTGCCAACCACATGAGCGAATGCGCCAAGATCGGTGCAGATGTCGCGACCGCCCCGCCCGCCGTGATCAAGGCGATGGCGAACCACATCCTGACCGACAAGGGTCTGGACCAGTTCGTCAAGGACGCAGCAGAGGCAAAAATCAAGATTCTCTGAGGCTCGGTGACAGTCCGTTCTGCCACAGCTCAGCACATCGCCCGCATTTTATTGAAAAAATGCGGGCATCTTTTTGATGTGACTGATAGGATCCCCGAAAAATACTTCACCACGAGGACGGCATGAACAGCCCCCGGATCGATGACGATTTGCGCGAAACCATCATGACGCGCCCTGACGTGATTCTCGAGGATCAGGACCTGATGCGCGCACTGATCGCCGCGAATGAACGCGCCATGGGCGGCAATATCGTGGATCTGCGCGGCATCGCGATGGACCGGCTCGAGGCGCGTCTTGACCGGCTCGAGGACACGCATCGCTCTGTTATTGCCGCGGCCTACGAGAACCTTGCCGGCACCAACCAGATACACCGCGCGATCCTGCGGATGCTGGACCCGGTAGAATTCGAATCCTTCCTGCGCGATCTGGGCGGTGACGTGGCCGAGATACTGCGCGTCGACGTGATCAAGCTGGTGCTGGAATCGGTGCAGAACGACGAAGACCCGGCGATCAAGCGGCTGGGGTCAGTCCTTTCGGTTGCGGCGCCCGGCTTTATCGACGCCTATCTGAGTACAGGGCGCAATGCTCCGCCGCGACAAGTGACATTGCGCCAGATCGACATCGCCACGCGCGAGATTTACGGCGACAAGGCCGACTGGATCCGCTCCGAGGCCTGTCTCAAGCTTGATTTCGGCCCCGGTCGGTTGCCCGGCCTGCTGGTGATGGGTGCCGAAGACCCGCATCAGTTCACACCGCAACAAGGCAGCGATCTGCTGACCTTTTTCACCGGTGTGTTCGAGCGCCAGATGCGGCGCTGGCTGTCGTGACGCTGATGATCTCTCCGGCGGCGCGGGACGCGCTGGAGGGATGGCTGGCCAGCAGCCGCGCGCTGAACGGCACGGCCGAGAACACGCTGACCGCCTATCGGGGCGACGTGGTCGATTTCATCGCTTTCCTGACCGAATACAAAGGCGAGGCGCAGGGGCTTGCCCCCCTGGCGCGGATCACGGTGCCCGACATGCGGGCCTGGATGGCGCATATCCGCGGCGGCGGGGCCAGCGCACGGTCGCTCGCGCGCAAGCTGTCGGCCGTCAAGTCCTTCTACCGCTGGCTGGCGGAACGCGAGGGGTTCGAGCCGACCGCCGTGCTGTCGGCCCGTGCGCCCAAGTTTCAGAAGAAACTGCCCCGCCCCCTGAACGAGGACGCGGCGCGGGCGATGATCGACACGGTGGGCCTGCAATCGCAAAAGCACTGGGTCGGTGCGCGGGACATGGCGGTGGTCACGCTGCTTTATGGCTGCGGATTGCGGATTTCCGAAGCGCTTGGCCTGATGGGCCGCGACCTGCCCTTGGGCGAGGCGATGCGGATCCTCGGCAAGGGTGGCAAGGAACGGGTGGTGCCTGTCCTGCCCATCGCGCGGCAGGCGGTGGCCACCTATGTGAAACTTTGCCCGTTCGACATTGAGCCGAACGCGCCGGTGTTTCGGGGCGCGCGCGGCGGTGCGCTGAATGCGCGTCTGGTGCAGAAGGTCACGGAACAGGCGCGCCTTCAACTGGGCCTGCCCGCCACGGCCACGCCGCATGCGATGCGGCACAGCTTTGCAACGCATCTTCTGTCGGCGGGGGGCGATTTGCGCACGATCCAGGAATTGCTGGGCCACGCGTCCCTGTCGACGACGCAGGCGTACACCTCGGTCGATACCGTCCACCTGATGAAGGTTTACGAGGCGACCCATCCCAAGGCGGGATGATTGTTTCGGATACAATCAAACTCGGGATTTCCGCACAGGATCGTGCAACTGATTGGACAGTTCCAGTACCTTGAAGGTTTTGCCATGCATCCCAACCCGATCTTCCACAGCCAGGACCACGCCAAGGACATCGCCTTTGTGCGTGACCGCGGCTTTGGCACGTTGATGATGAACGGCGATCCGGTGCCTCTGGCGGCGCATGTGCCGATCCTGTTGTCCGAGGACGGGCGCGCCGTGCTGATCCATCTGGTGCGGTCAAATCCGATCGCACGGGCGCTGACGGCGCCGGCGCCTGCGCGGATCACGGTGATGGGGCCGGATGGCTATGTCTCTCCGGACTGGTACGGGGTCGCGGATCAAGTGCCGACCTGGAACTACGTGGCGGTGCAGATCACGGGTGTTCTGGAACTTTTGCCACAAGATGACATGCGGGAAATACTGGACATCCAGTCAGCGCATTACGAGACCCGCCTTGCGCCCAAGACGCCCTGGACCACCGACAAGATGACACCCGATGTGCTGGACAGGATGATGCGCATGATCGTGCCCTGCCGGATGCAGGTCGGGGATATCGCGGCGACATGGAAGCTTGGCCAGAACAAGGACGCCGCGGTGCGCACAAGTGCTGCGGCACAGGTGGCTGGCGGCATGGGGGCCGAGCTTGCGGCGCTGTCCGCGTTGATGACCGATCCTCCGGCGCTTTAGCATCTTTGCAATCGTCCCGCGCTGCCTTAGCGTGGGGCGTCGCCAAGAGGGAGGTCAGACATGCAGCTTCTGCGCACCGGTCCATCACCATTTGTCCGCAAAGTCGTCGTGACATTGCATGAAACCGGCCAGTACGACGATGTCGAACATGTGGATGTGGCCACATCGCCGCTTGTCCCGGATGCCAAGTTGGTCGCGGCGAACCCCGTGGGCAAGATCCCGGCACTGGTGCGTCCGGATGGGCCAACGCTCTATGACAGCCGGGTGATCTGCCGGTTTCTGGATGCGCGGGCGGGTGCCGGGTTGTATCCCGAATCCCGGATTTGGGACACGCTGACGCTTGAGGCGACTGCGGATGGTATTCTTGATGCGTCGGTGCTGATGATCTACGAGACGCGCTTTCGGCCTGAAGAAAAGGTCATGATGGAATGGGTCGAGGGCCAGTGGGGCAAGGTCTCGCGCGCGCTGGATGCGTTGAACACGCGCTGGATGAGCCATCTGAACGGGCGCATGGACATGGGCCATATCGCCGTGGGCTGTGCTTTGGGGTATCTTGACCTGCGCCATGACGCGCGGTCGTGGCGTACCGGGCGCGATGGTCTGGCCGCGTGGTTCGAGGATTTTGCCAAGCGGGACAGCATGGTGGCGACCCATCCCGAACCGTGACCCGCGACGGCACGTCACCACAGGATGCCTTGCACGTTGCGTGTCGCGGGTTTACCGACACGCAACGCTTTGAAAGGAACCTGCCGCGATGCGGATGACCGACACATTCATCAAGCCGATGCATCCCGAGGGACGCAAGTTCGTCGCGATCTTTGCCGCGATCACCCTTGTCCTGTTCGCGATGGAGGACGTGCTGGGCTGGATCGGCGTCGGCCTGACGGTCTGGTGCTACTATTTCTTCCGCGATCCCGAACGGGTCACGCCCGACAGGCCGGGGCTGGTGATCAGCCCGGCGGACGGGATCGTATCGCTGATCGAACCGGCGGTCCCGCCGCGCGAGCTTGGCCTGCCCGAGGTGCCGTTGACGCGGGTCAGCGTATTCATGTCGGTGTTCAACTGCCATGTGAACCGCGCGCCCGTGGCCGGGAAGATCGAAAAGATCGCCTATCGTCCGGGCAAGTTCCTGAACGCGTCGCTGGACAAGGCGAGCGAGGACAACGAGCGCAATTCGCTTGTGATCCGCATGGAGGATGACCGCATCCTGACCGTGACGCAGATCGCCGGGCTGGTGGCGCGGCGGATCGTCAGCTTCACGCAGGAAGGCGCGGTTCTGGACCGGGGTGAACGGTTCGGGCTGATCCGCTTTGGCTCGCGGCTGGACATCTATCTCCCCGAGGGTGTGGAGCCGTTGGTGATGATCGGCCAGACAATGGTGGCGGGTGAAACGGTGATTGCGGACCTGAACCCATGACCGGGGACCGCAATGGTGAGAAACTGACGCTGGTTCAGCTTTTGCCGAACATGCTGACCGTCACTGCCATTTGTGCAGGCATGACGGCGATCCGGTTCGGGTTGCAGGGAAATTACGAACTGGCCGTGCAGTTGATCCTGCTGGCTGCGATCCTTGATGGGCTGGACGGGCGACTGGCCCGCGCGCTTGGCGGCGACAGCAAAATGGGGGCGGAGCTGGATTCGCTCGCGGATTTCCTGAATTTCGGGGTCGCGCCGGGCGTTCTGTTGTACGTTTGGGCCTTGCAGGACACGCGGCAACTGGGCTGGCTGGCGGTGCTGGTCTACGCGGTCTGCGCTGTCACCCGGCTTGCCCGGTTCAACGTGGCGCGCAAGTCCGAGAACGGATCGGCGGAGAACGCGTATTTCATCGGCATCCCCTCGCCTGCGGGGGCGATTCTGGTGATGCTGCCGATGTACGCATCCTTTGCCTTCAACAGCCCGCAGATCATTCCGGATGTGCTGCTGGCGATCTACATCGCGCTGGTCGGGATGCTGATGATCGGGCGCTTCCCGGTCTGGTCGTTCAAGACCACGCGGATCAGCCAACGCCGGGTCAAGGTGTTCCTTGTCGGCTTTGCCGCGATCGGCGCGGCCGTGGCGATCTATACATGGGTCGCCCTGGTGGTGCTGAGCATTACCTATATCTGCGCGGTTGTGTGGATGTTGCCATCATCGCGCCGCGCCCTCGCGCAGGCCAAGACAGACACCCAAGCCCCCGATTAGAACTTGAGCGTGAGGCCGACGTTCAGGGCGTTGGTCTTGATGTCGGTCTCCAGCGATCCGTTTTCGGGCAAATCGACCGAATTGCTGGAGTAGGTGAACTGGTATTCGCCGAAGACCGCAAAACGATCGTTCAGGTCATAACTGACACCTGCCGTAACACGCGCTGCCGGTCCGGTGTACTGAAACCCGTATTCCTCGATCCCGGTTGTCGTGTCGATATCGACATGGGGAACCGCGATGCCGACACCGCCGCCCACATAGGGGGTCACAGCGCCTTCGGCCCAGAGGCCTGGCCACCGACGGTAGGCGTTGACGGTCAATATGTTCAGACCATCGGTGAATTCCAGATCGGAAAAGCCGATGGCCGCCTTTTCATCATCCGGTGCATACGCTTTGGTGTGGGTGAATTCGAGCCCAAAGCCGAGCTGTTCGTTTTTCCACCATGTGCCGCGCACACCGTAATAGGGCGGCATCTCGAAGGACCGGCCTTCCCAGCCGATCAGCGCGTCGATGTCGGCTCCGGTGCCCGGATAATCACCATAGACACGGCTGTGGGGCGACGTCTGCCATCCTGAATAGATCGACACCTCCATCTCTGCCAGCGCGGGTGAGGCGATGGTCAGGGAGCTGAGCGTAAGTAGACCTGACAGAATCGTTTTCTGCATGAGGAGCCGTCCAATTCAAATATTTCGCGTGAGTAACACGGCAAACTTGCAAGGTCAGTGCCATTTACCGCGACACTTCGGCGCTTATCCGTAACCTAGGTGTTCTGGAGGTGGACGACTAGGGGGTAGCCCGCTAAATAGCCTTTCGGAGCGCCGCTTGGTGCGGCCCAAACCGTATTGTGGCCAGACGATCGGCCGTTAATTGGAGATAACCTCGTGTCCAACGCAGAACACCACGAAGGCACCCGGAGGGACTTCCTGTACTACGCAACAGCCGGCGCAGGCGCGGTTGCGACCGGTGCCGCAGTCTGGCCTCTGGTCAATCAGATGAACCCGTCGGCCGACGTCCTGGCATTGTCCTCGATTCGCGTCGACGTGTCGGGCGTATCGGAAGGCTCTCAGATCACGGTCAAATGGCTCGGCAAGCCGGTCTTTATCCGTCGCCGCACGCCGGTCGAGATCGAAGCCGCCCGCAATGTCGACCTGTCCGACCTTCCTGACCAAGTCGCTCGCAACGCGAATATCGAAGAGAGCGCCGACGCGACTGACGAAAACCGCGCCCTCGATGAAACCGGCGAATGGCTGGTTCAGATGGGTGTGTGCACGCATCTTGGCTGCGTTCCCCTGGGCAACGCGGGAGATTACACGGTCGATAGCGGCGTTGGCGGCTGGTTCTGCCCGTGCCACGGGTCGCACTACGATACGTCTGGCCGCATCCGCAAAGGACCGGCCCCCGAGAACCTGCCGGTTCCGCCGGCTGAATTCGTCGACGAAACAACCATCCTGCTGGGATAAGGAGACGCGCGAATGTCTGGAATTCCACACGACCATTACGAGCCGTCGACCGGCGGCGAAAAGTGGCTGCACAAGCGGCTGCCGATTGTCGGTCTGATGTACGACACCCTGATGCTCCCCACACCCAAGAACCTGAACTGGATGTGGATCTGGGGCATCGTGCTGACGTTCTGCCTTGCGCTGCAGATCATCACCGGTGTCGTCTTGGCGATGCACTACACGCCGCATGTCGATCAGGCGTTTGCCAGCATCGAACACATCATGCGCAACGTGAATGGCGGCGCGATGCTGCGCTACCTGCACATGAACGGCGCGTCTCTGTTCTTTGTCGCGGTCTACGCGCATATCTTCCGCGGCCTCTACTACGGGTCCTACAAGGCTCCGCGCGAGATCACGTGGATCATCGGCATGCTGATCTACCTTCTGATGATGGGCACCGCCTTCATGGGCTACGTTCTGCCCTGGGGTCAGATGTCCTTCTGGGGTGCAACCGTGATCACCGGCCTTTTCGGTGCGATCCCGTTTGTCGGTGAATCGATCCAGACCTGGCTTCTGGGCGGACCGGCGGTGGACAATGCCACGCTGAACCGCTTCTTCTCGCTGCACTATCTGATGCCGTTCATCATTGCCGGCCTCGTGATCGTGCACATCTGGGCGTTCCACACCACGGGCAACAACAACCCGACCGGTGTCGAAGTGCGCCGCACCTCGAAAGCGGATGCTGAAAAGGACACGCTGCCCTTCTGGCCGTATTTCGTGATCAAGGATCTGTTCGCCCTCGCGGTCATTCTGGTGGTGTTCTTCGCCGTTGTCGGCTTCATGCCCAACTACCTCGGTCACCCGGACAACTACATCGAAGCGAACCCGCTGGTGACACCCGCACACATCGTGCCGGAATGGTACTTCCTGCCGTTCTACGCCATTCTGCGCGCGTTCGACTCGGAAGTCTGGGTCGTGATCGCTGCGAACTTCCTGACCGGCGGTATCGTCGATGCGAAGTTCTTCGGTGTTCTGGCCATGTTCGGGTCGATTGCCGTGATGGCGCTGGCGCCGTGGCTCGACACATCGTCGGTGCGCTCGGGCCGGTACCGTCCGATGTTCAAGTGGTGGTTCTGGCTCTTCGTGGTGAACTTCTTCGTTCTGATGTGGGTTGGCGCGATGCCGGCAGAAGGCATCTACCCCTACATCGCCCTGATCGGGTCCACCTATTGGTTCGCCTATTTCCTCGTGATCCTGCCGTTGCTGGGCGTGCTTGAAAAGCCGCTGCCGCAGCCCGACACGATCGAGGACGATTACAAGACGAACTATGGCAAGTCCTCGACCAATGCGGGCGCTCCTGCAGCGACCCCGGCCGAGTAAGAAAGGACAAGCGACCAATGCTTAAGAAACTTGCCCTCGCGGCCACATTGGCCTTGGCCCCAGTCTCCGGCGCATTTGCCGCCGGAGCCTCGGGTCACGTCGAGAATTACGACTTTTCGTTCGAAGGCCCGTTCGGCACCTTTGACCAGGCGCAATTGCAGCGTGGTCTTCAGGTCTACACCCAGGTGTGCTCGGCTTGCCACGGTATGCAATACGTGCCACTGCGCACATTGTCTGCCGAAGATGGTCCCGGCATGCCCGAAGATCAGGTCCGCGCCTATGCGGAGCAGTTCTTCGAAGTCTATGACGACGAACTGGATGACTTCCGTCCGGCCCGTCCGACCGACAACTTCCCTGCAAACAATGCCGCGGGCGCACCGGACCTCAGCATGATGGCCAAGGCCCGTGCTGGTTTCCACGGCCCGTACGGTCTTGGTATCAACCAGTTCTTCAAAGGCATGGGCGGACCGGAATACATCGCCTCTCTGCTGGCCGGCTACACCGGTGAAGAAAAAGAAGAAGCGGGTACGATCCTGTACGAGAACGAAGCGTTCCCCGGTGGATGGATCTCGATGGGACCGCCGCTTTACGGGGATGACGTGGATTTCGCGGACGGCACTGAAGCCACCATCGAACAGCAGTCCCAAGACGTGGCGGCGTTCCTGATGTGGGCGGCGGAACCCAAGCTGATGGCCCGCAAGCAGGCTGGGTTTGTCGGCGTCGTCTTCCTCACCGTGCTGTCGGTCCTGCTCTACCTGACCAACAAACGCCTCTGGGCGCCGGTCAAGGCCCGCGCAAAAGAGTAGCCTTCGCGATCAAGACAGTGAAAAGCCCCGCCAACCCGGCGGGGCTTTTTCGTTGGGGCAAGCTGGTTCGGGGTCGCCTACCCCCCTCCGAGGTAAGCGCGCAACGCGGGTGGTGGATCTTCCAGCAACGCCTGCGTGTCCTGCGGCGGTGAAACCTGTCCGGCCTCGACAAGGATACTCTGGCGCGCGAACCTGCGGGCATCCTTGGGATCGTGCGACACCAGCAGCACCGTCAGACTCTCGGCCTCGGCCACCTCTGCCACGAGATCGAGCATCTCGTCCTTCAAGGCCGGACCAAGCGCCGCAAAAGGCTCATCCAGCAACAGCACCGGTCGCGCCTGTACCAGAACCCGTGCAAGCGCGGCACGGCTTTGTTGACCACCGGACATTTCGGACAAACGGCGATCAGCGAACCCCGAGAGACCCACCCGCGTCAGGTCCGCGTCGATCCGTTCCTTGTTGCCGGGGCGCAGACGTCCTGTCATCGGATTGAGAGCCAGCGCAAGGTTCTGCGCAATCGTCAGATGTGGAAACAGGTTGGTGTCCTGAAACAGGATGCTGATGGGCCGGTTCGACGGCGACCGCCGCGTGATGTCCTCAGCGTCCCAGCGCACGGTTCCGGACAGCGGCACGAGAAACCCCGCGATCACGTCCAGCAGCGTGGACTTGCCCGATCCCGACGCGCCGATGATCGCCACCCGTTGGCCTGTCTCGACCGTCAGGTCAGCGGTCAGCTCAAACGTCCCGGATCGGGCATGCACATGGTCAAGATGCAGAGCCAACGCGCCCTCCCTGGTCGAACATCCAGAACAGGCCCAGGCTCAACAGGAGCAACAGCAAAGCACCACCTGCGGCCTGCTCCATACGATAGGCACCCATCAGCTGATACACCTTCAACGGCAAGGTAGCGTGATCCGGATTGGCAAACAGCGCGATCACCCCAAGATCACCCATCGACAGCGCCGCGGTCAGCCCCGACGCAAACCCGAGGGGCCGCTGCAGACGCGGCACCAGAACCCAGCGCAGCCACGCCCAACCCGACAACCCCAGCGCCTGCCGCAGGCGGCTGTAATCGGCACGGATGGTTTCGGCTTCGGGGCGCAGGATACGCAGGGCGAAGGGCAGGCTCACGAAGGCATTGACCGTGGCCGTGACGTAGAGTGCCAGGTCGAACGGATTGGCGAAGGGGCGCACGATCAGGAAAAGACCGATGCCCAGCACCAGCGGCGACAGGGCAATCCCGGCAAGGCCCAGCCATTCACCCCAGCGCGTTGCCAGCGGCAGCGCCCAGAGCAGGCAGAGCACAGTCGAACCCAGCGCGACCATCACCGAATGCCCGGCCGCCTGCCAGACCGATGCGCCCAGGGTGGTGATCCCGGCCAAGCCGTTCCACGTGACCATCGCAAGTGGTGTCAGCAGGAACAGGGCGGCAAGGGTGATCCAGACCGCATCCGTACAGATGGACAGGCGATCCGTACGGTCCCAGCGCGGCACGCGCCGGTCGAGCCCCTTGGACGCGACCGGGAGGGTGGTGACCCGCAGCGCAATCAACCCCGCAGTCAACGCAAGCGCCAACTGTACAAGCCCAAGCACGGCGGCGCGCGCCAGATCGAAATCGAACCGCATGGATTGATAGATCGCCAGCTCCAGCGTCGTTGCGCGCGGCCCACCGCCCAGTGTCAGGGCCACCGCGAAGGACGACAGGCAGATCACGAAAATCACCGCAAAGGCTCCTGGAGCGATCCGCAGCAGCATCGGTATTTCAATCGCTCGCCACATCGCCCCGCGGCCCATGCCCAATGTTGCCGCGAGGCGAAATTGCTCTGCGGGAATAGCCAGCCAGCCTTGCAGGATCAACCGCGTCGCCAAGGGCAGGTTGAAGAACACATGTGCCAGCACCACACCATGAAGACCGTAGATTTGCAGCTCCGGCAGGCCCAGCGGGGACAGGATGCGGTTGAGCAATCCCGATTGCCCGAACACCGCCAGCAGGCCCAGCACCGCCACGATCACCGGCAGGATGAACGGTGCTCCCAGAAGCGCCACCAACAGCCCGCGCCCGAGAAAGGTGCGTCGTGCCAGTGCCCGCGCCAAGGGGATCGCGAACAGCACGCTCAGCGCTGCAGATAGCGTGGCCTGCAACAGCGTGAACCGCAACGCCTGCCAATCCGCCGGACGAAAGCCGCTGAACGCCTCCGCCCGCAGGATCACCGCCGTGACCGGGCCGATCACAAGACCGGCCACGGTCAGTCCCGCAATCAGTGCGGGCGCTACTGAGAGAGGGCGCGACGCCATTCCTCGACCGTTTCATCCCGCAAGGCTGCAGCCTCTTTTTCCGTGTAGAACAGCACTTTTTCGGGCAGGTTCAGTTCCTTGAACCCGTCCGGCCACTTGCTCGGATCAAGCTTGGCCGGGAAGGACCAGTTGCCGGTGGCGATCATGGTCTGGAACTCTTCGGACAGCTGGAATTCGAGAAACTGGTCCGCAAGCTCGGGCACATCGGTGCCCGCGACCTTGGCCGACAACTCCACCATGAAGTAATGACCTTCGGGGAAGATCACTGCCTTCTTTGTGCGGTCATCCTCGGCGATGATGTGATAGGCAGGCGAGGTGGTGTAGCTGAGCACCATGTCCGCCTCACCATCGGTGAAGAGGCCATAACTTTCCGACCAACCCTTGGTCACGGTCAGGATTTTGGGCGCCAGCCGTTCCCAGACCGCTTCCGCCTCATCGCTATAGATCGCCTTGACCCAGAGCACGAGCGCAAGCCCCGAGATCGACGAGCGCGGATCCTGGATCACGATCTTGAGGTCATCCGGCGCATTGAGCAGCGCGTCGAAGCTTTCGGGCACATCCGACACCCGCTCTTCGTTATAGACGAACGCGGTATGCCCGTAATTGTAAGGCAGGAACACGTCGTCGGTCCAAACCACCGGCAGGGTCAGGCTAGAGGTGTCCTGCCCGTGCGGCGCGAACAACCCGCTTTCGCGGGCGCGCCGGGTGACGTCGGTGTTCAGGCCGAACACGATATCCGCATCGGTCTGGTCCCCTTCCAGCAGGATGCGGGGCAAGAGATCGCCCGGCTTGAACTGCAGATCGCAGGCGCATTGCGCCTCGAACATCTCTTCGATCCGTGGGCCGGGACCCCATTCCGAGACGATGTAATCGCCTGCATAGACGGTCAGAACGGGTGTATCTTGTGCCGCCACCATCGTGGTCGACGCAAGGAGTCCCGCAGCAAATGTAAGGGCCGGTTTCATGGCATCCTCCTGTTTTGCGACGAGAGGGCAAAGCAGGAGCGTATCCAGACCTTCCCTCCGCCGGTGTTAACCGGTTCAGGTTCAACGGGTTCGCATCACGCATCTCAGCCAGTTGCCTGGCACCCCGAGGTACGCGCAGAGGTAGCCTTGCGCGCAGGACACTTCAAGCCGAAACCTCTGCCCGCTTCTTCTTGTTCCAAATACCTCCGGGGGGTTTGGGGGGCAGAGCCCCCCACGGATCGGATGGGCGCAGCCCATTCGAAACACCTTGAGACCAGACCCGCCCTGTCCTAGGACACGTCTGAGCCAAGGAGACCGCCATGAGCCTGAACACTTTCGGACATCTTTTCCGCGTGACCACTTGGGGCGAAAGCCACGGGCCTGCCTTGGGGGTGACCGTCGATGGCTGCCCACCGGGCGTTCCGATCGACGAAGGCATGATCCAGCACTGGCTCGACCGGCGCAAACCGGGGCAGAACAAGTACACGACCCAGCGTCGTGAAGCTGACGAGGTGAAGATCCTGTCGGGTGTCTTCGAAGGCCAGACCACGGGCACCCCGGTGCAGTTGATGATCGAGAACACTGACCAGAGGTCCAAGGATTACTCGGACATCATGGAGAAATTCCGCCCCGGTCATGCCGATATAACCTATTGGCAGAAATACGGCATCCGCGACTATCGCGGCGGCGGGCGGTCCTCGGCGCGGGAAACGGCGTCGCGCGTGGCGGCGGGTGGTCTCGCGCGCGAGGCGATCCGGGCGTTGCTGCCCGGTGTGCAGATCACCGGCTACATGACACAGATGGGTCCGCACAAGATCGACCGGGACAGGTTCGACTGGGACGAGATCGAGAACAACCCGTTCTGGGTGCCGGACGCGCAGGCGGCGACGGATTGGGCCGACTATCTCGACGGGCTGCGCAAGTCGGGCGAAAGCGTCGGCGCGATCATCGAGGTTGTGGCGCGCGGCGTGCCTGCGGGTCTGGGTGCGCCCGTTTACGGCAAGCTGGACACCGATCTTGCCGCCGCGATGATGAGCATCAACGCGGTCAAGGGTGTGGAGATCGGTGAGGGCATGTCCTCGGCCATGTTGACCGGCACGTTGAACGCCGACGAGATCTTCATGGGTCCGAACGGGCCGGAATACAGCTCAAACCATGCGGGCGGCGTTCTGGGCGGGATCTCGACCGGGCAGGACATCGTCGTGCGGTTCGCCGTCAAACCGACCTCCTCGATCCTCTCGACTCGACGGACGATCACCAAGTCCGGGGAAGAAACAGAGATCATCACAAAGGGTCGACACGACCCGTGCGTGGGCATCCGTGCGGTGCCGGTCGGAGAGGCAATGATGGCGTGCGTGATCCTTGACCACATGCTGCTGCACCGGGGCCAGGTGGGCGAGAACCGGGGCAAGATCGGGTAGCCTGCGGGTCAGGCTTTCACGGTCTGCCGCGACAATTGCACCGCAAGGATGCCGAAGGTGATGATGACAACACCGATGATGTCGGTCGCTCCGAGGGTTTCGGACAGGACCAGCGCGGCGATGGCGACTCCCAGAAACGGGTTGAGGAAGTGGAAGGTCGCGGCCTTGACCGCGCCGATGCGGTTGACCAGCCAGAACCAGACCAGCGTGGCGGCCAGCCCAGGCACCAGCGTGGTATAGACGAACGCCAGAACCAGCTTTGTGGACAGCGTGACTTCGACCGTTTCGAGCAGCAGGCCCGCGGGCCAGAGCACCGCACTGCCGATCAGCATTTGCAGCCCAACGATCATCATGAAATTGCCGCCTGAGCTTGCATTGCGCAGCGCCAGCGTGGCGACCGTCAGGGACAGCACACCGATCAGGCACAGGCCGACGCCGTACAAATCCGCCCCTGCACCAAGGCGCGCGCCCATGATGATCACCACCCCGCAGAAGCCCGCGATCAGACCGACGACACCGATGGGCGACATGCGCTGTCCGGCGAAAAGCCAACCCGCAACCCCCACGAGCAGCGGCATGGACGAGGCGATGATGGCTGCCAAGGATGCCTCGATCCTTTGCATGGCGACAAAATTCAGCCCGAGATAAAGCGCGTTCTGGCAAATGCCGAAAATGATCGTCGCGCGCCATTGCAGTGGCGTCAGCCGCCAGCTTTGGCCCATCCAGAGGGCGATCAGGACCGCCAGTGCCCCCGAAATGGCAAACCGAAGCGCAAGCGCCATCAAAGGAGGCGCATCGGCAACAATGATGCGGGCGGATGTAAAGGCTGAAGACCACATGACGGCAAAAGCCAGCCCCATCAGGATTGCGCGTATGTCCAAGAGGTCCTCCGGTCGGGGATTTTGTGCTGCGGACGCAGTCAGGGGCGGTACCGTGGCACATCTACACATCGCGCGGCGGAAACTGCAATGTCTGCAATGCAATACACCTAGGCGCGTCGAAGGTGCCCGCCCCTGTTTCGAGAGATGCGCAACAAAGTTGCGGCATCCTTGCCATGAATGGAAATGCTTGCATGCGCACAGGCTTGCGGCGCTACCAGACTGGTGTAACGGTCACAGATGACCGACCACAAATGAATGAGTGCGACATGACCAGAGCCAAGGCTTTCCTCGCGGCCCCCCTGACATTGCTGATCCTTGCGGCCTGCGAACCGGTGCCTACCTCAGGTGGACCGGGCGGTGCGGGCCGTGTCACAGTGCCCGAGGCGGTGTCGTCCATTGCGGCGTCCCATCAAGACCTCACAACGGCACGGGTGCGGGAAGACGATGGGTGTTACTGGTACACCCATCGCGGCCCGGTCGAGACGACCGAACTGCCCTTGCGGACCAGCAACGGCAATCCGATCTGTGTGCGTCCGGCGGGCTGACCCCTACTGCGTCAGAGAGGGCCACCGTCTGTCGGGTAGAGATAGGCGGTGACCCCGGTGTCGACCTGATCGTAGAGCGCATTGATGTGCGCCATGACCATGCGCACGCAGCCCGAGCTTGCGCGCGTTCCGATGGAGCGCGGTGCCGGTGTACCGTGGATGCGGAGATACGTGTCGCGGTTGCCGACATAGAGATAAAGCGCCCGCGATCCCAACGCGTTGTCAGGTCCGGGAGGCATCCCCTCGGCCCAGCGCTCGTAGACCTCCGGTTCGCGTTCGATCATCGCGGGGGTCGGTGTCCAATTCGGCCATTTTGCCTTGCGCCGGATCGTGTACACCCCCGGCTCGTACAGCCCGTCACGCCCGATGGCCACGCCGTACCGCATCGCGGTCCCGCCGGCCTCAATGTGGTAGAGATAGCGGGCCACCGCATCGACATGGATGTCACCCGGCGTCAGCCCAGGATTGGCCTGAACGCGCTGAGGCAGGTATCGCGGGTGCAGATCCCATGGATTGGTAGTGCCCAGATCGAAATTCGCAGGCGTGATCTGCGTGTCCCATCCATCCCAGTCTCTTGGGGCGGCAAACGCCGGTCCGACAAGGGCGGGCGCGGCCAGGGTGGTGAGAGTGACGATCATCTGGCGTCTGGTGAACATGGGCAGCCTTTCAAACGTGTTGGGTCTGCAAAGATGCAGGGCCCACAATATGCAAGATTTCAGGTATGTATTGAAACCGCCAAATTCATCCCGGTTTCAAATGAAAATTGACGCTTGCACAGACATTTGTGCGGTTGTGCAACACAGTCGCTCGCGTCTCGGGTTATCGCAGCGGACAGGCCACAATCAATGGTCATGCCTCTGAAGGGGCAACCAGCATCACACTCAGACCGCCTATGCCTTCGATCACCACTTCGACCTCCATCCCGGCCTTCACCGGGCGCGCGCCCAGCGATGTGCCGCAGGCGATCAGATCACCGGGATTGAGGGTCATGTCCTGCGACAACAGGCTGACGATGTGCGCAGGCGGCAGGATCATGTCGGACGCCGGATAGGATTGGCGTTCGCGGCCATTGACCAGAACAGTGACGGTCACGTCTTGCCACTCCAGATCGGTTTCGATCACCGGACCGACAACCCCGAAACCATCAAAGCTCTTGGAGCGGGTCCATTGCGGAAAGGACGGATCGGCGTTGAGGATATCGAGAGAGGTCATGTCATTGATGCAGGTGTAGCCGAAGATGGCCTGCTGTGCCTCTTCGGGCGACACAGTCTTGCAGGTTTGTCCGATGACGATGCCCAGCTCACCCTCGAAAATCACGCGACCGGCGGAGTCCGGCAGTTCCACCTCTGCCCCCGGACCGGACAGAGACGTGTCGGCCTTGAAGAACCACAGCGGGTGTGTCGGATGTTCGTGCCCGCCCTTTTCGGCAGCCGCCTTGAAATTGTTCCAGAGCCCGATGAATTTGCCCGGAACCACCGGAGGCAGCAGCGTTACATCTGATACCGGTACGGGGTCGCCCGCTGCAATGTCCGATCCGAGACCCGCGCGCGGATGAAACATCCCGTCTTCAATGACCCCTGTCATTGCGTCGCTTCCGGCGACGGCTCCCCTGGCCCATTTCATGATCTGTCCTCCCGCTGGCATGGTCTGTGCGGTCTCGGAAAACCGCAGGTTCACGGTCTTATAAGTCGCCTTTCAGGAGGTTCCACGGAATTCGACATCCGCAGCCATAAGCCCGTCACGGCTCCGATTTTGAAAAAACCCCGCCGAAGAACGACGGGGCAAGGTGTAGTGCCGCGCGGATCATGGCCGCAGGCACCGGCGGTGTTCGGTAAATGTCAGATCATTTCCGCGCGGATCTGCTGCCGCAGCACGTCGATCGGGACCGTCTTGCCATCGCGCTTGAAGCACCAATAGGTCCAGCCATTGCAGCTTGGTGCGCCTTCGAGATGGGCACCGACCTGATGGATCGAGCCCTTGATGTCATTGCCGATCAAAGTGCCATCTGCGCGAACCTTGGCCTTGTGGCGTCCGTTCATGCTCAGAAGCTCTTCTCCGGGCCGCAACATGCCGCGCTCGACCAGTTGGCCGAAGGGCACCCGAGGTTCGGCGCGCTTGCTGATCGAGGTTTCGAGCGCGGCCTTGTCCAGACGGCGCACCGAGGCGATGCGTTGCTGTGCGACCTCGCGGTATTTCGCCTCGCGTTCGATGCCGATCCAGTCACGCCCGAGCATCTTGGCCACAGCACCGGTTGTGCCCGTACCGAAAAACGGGTCAAGCACGATGTCACCCGGCTTGGTCGAACCGACCAGCACACGGTGCAAAAGCGCCTGCGGTTTCTGCGTCGGATGCGCCTTGTCGCCCGCCGCATCCTTGAGCCGCTCACCGCCGTTGCAGATCGGCAAAACCCAATCGGACCGCATCTGAATGCCTTCGTTGAGCGATTTGAGCGCTTCGTAGTTGAAGGTGTATTTCGCGCCTTCCGATTTCGACGCCCAGATCATGGTCTCATGCGCATTGGTGAACCGCTTGCCCCGGAAGTTCGGCATCGGGTTGGACTTGCGCCAGACCACGTCGTTCAGGATCCAGTAGCCTTCGTCTTGCAGGGCGGACCCGACGCGGAAGATGTTGTGATATGAGCCGATGACCCAAATGGCCCCATCGGGTTTGAGCAGCCTGCGCGCCGCCTTGAGCCAGGCGCGCGTGAACTCATCATAAACCTTGAAGCTGGAAAACTGGTCCCAATCGTCATCCACCGCATCGACGAGGGAGTTGTCGGGGCGATGCAGATCACCCTTGAGCTGCAGGTTGTAGGGCGGATCCGCAAAGATCAGATCGACCGACGCGGCGGGCAATCCATTCATGATCTCGATGCAGTCACCTGCAAGGATCGTGTTGATCGGCAACGCATCCGCGCTGTTCGGCTTGGTCATCTTTGTCATTCTCTGCCTATCATCCCGGCGCAGTTGTTGCGCTCTGTGGTTGCCCAGAAAGATGAGTCAAAGGCGATTCGCGGTCAATTTCTTTTTTGAATCAATTGGTTATGAAATTGACTTGTCACAAGATATTGTGCACCGGCCGAAACGAACGTCTATGGTGTGGGGTTGCACCAAGATTTCGAAGGGCTTCTTTGTGACATTTCGTGGGGTATCCCTGATTTCGCTCCCAGCCGTAGCCGGGAAACTGTTGCGCCAAATCCCACATGATCGCGTCACGCCGTGTTTTCGCCATGATTGACGCCGCGGCGATGCTCAGCGACAGGCTGTCTCCCTTCACGATTGGCGTCGCCGACAGGGTCAGATCACGCGGGACAAGATTGCCATCGATCAGCACGTGATCGGGGGATGCGCTTAGTGCCGCGACCGCCCGGCACATGGCGAGATGACTGGCGCGCAGGATGTTGATCTCGTCGATTTCTTCGACACTGGCCAGCCCGACGCCCACCTCGGCCTGCGCCAGAATGAGGTCCAGTAGCGCGTTCCGTTTCTTGGCCGTCAACATCTTGGAATCATTGAGGCCGATGGGCACCCTTGCGGGATCAAGGATCACCGCAGCCGCAACAACCGGCCCGGCCAAAGGCCCCCTGCCCGCCTCGTCCACACCGGCGATCCGCATGACGCCCCGCATCCGCAAACCGTCTTCAACATCAAAGCTTGGTCCCATGCCCCCAACTTGACCAACCCGCCCGCAAAGGCAAGGCACGGCGGGCGTTTTCGTATCATCCATCGCCCGGTTTGGCGCCGCGTATGTGTTTTTGCGATTTAGGTGGAATACCCACTGGACACGCCCCAAACCGTGACCTAGAACGCCGCCACCCGAACGTATATCGTTCTCCCGTGCCCGGGTAGCTCAGGGGTAGAGCAGTGGATTGAAAATCCTCGTGTCGGTGGTTCGATTCCGCCCCCGGGCACCACAAAAACAAATTAAAACAATATCTTAATCAAGCGCCGAAGACTCGCTAGCTGCGTCGACTGCGCCTTGGGTATCATTCGGGTAGCAAAAAACAGCTAGGTTGCGACCAGTTGTCTAACGGTAAGGATGCACCCCCCAGATCAGCAGAGGTTGTTTTGACCCCCAGTTGGCTAGCTTGCTGGCGGTAGGCAATGGAGTATCACTTAGATAGGGTGCGACGTTGCTCGCACACACCATATCTTGTAGCGTCAATGAAGAAGGCAGCCGCGAGTCGTCCCTAAGAGCAAATGGCGCCAAAGGATTGAGAATGATCGACAGCTTACTGGTTGGAAACTCTGCAGAAATCATGAAGGAGCTGCCTGACGGTAGCGTCGACCTAATTGTAACATCGCCTCCATACTGGGACGCTGTCGAATATGACCAAGGTAGGGCGTCTTGGGCAAGCTATGACGAGTACCTAGAGGAGATGATGCGCGTTTGGGCACAGTGTGCCCGAGTACTACGGCCTAACGGAAAACTCTGCATCAATGCCCCAATCATGCCAGTTCCAAAGGCGGTGATTGAACAACATACGCGGCACTTGAAAAATATTGCATTCGACTTGGAACACATGATTTTGGAACGTACCGACCTAGAGCGGTACAGCCTATTTGTTTGGCAAAAACAAACATCAAAGATGATGTTTGGGAGCTACCCATATCCCGGAAACATTATCGAGAATAATACTGTTGAGTTCATCAATGTCTACGTGAAGCCCGGCAAGCCGCCAAAATTCGAACCTGAGGTTAAAGAAGCCAATAGGTTGACGCGTACTGAATGGATCGATCTCGCACAGCAGGTTTGGTTCATGTATCCTGAAGATGTAAAGCGCGATGGCGACCATCCGGCCCCTTTCCCTTCGAAGCTCCCTGCACGCTTGGTCAGACTATATACCTACGGTGCAGTGGGCAACTTCGACGGAGAAATAGTTTTGGATCCGTTCGTTGGAACAGGAACTACTTGTGCTGTTGCAAAGTCCATGGGTCGACGGTTCATTGGGATCGACATCAACGAAAAGTATATTGCGCTTGCTGAGCAAAAGATCGCAAACGCCCCACCTTTTGACCCCCTTCTCCTCGTCGGTCGCGCCAAATACCCCGGAAAAGAGGAGCTTTTGGAAATTGCGCAGTCGGATGCTGGGAGTAAGGGAAAACAAGCCGAAGCCAAGCATAAGCGCAAGACATACGGTCGCACTGTGCCGATAAAAGAAACGGATCAGCTTAATCTGTTCTAGACAAACTGGAGTTTACGGATGGCGAAGGGGAAGGTTGCCGTCCCTAAAGAGTGGCGGAAGTTCGTCAACGAATACGGTAAAGAGCAGCATTACTGGTATGTGCCTAAAGGGCTGGCCGTCAGCGTTGATGCTATCAAGCATCGCCTAAGAGTTCTGAAACAGTTCGAGAACACAAATCCATGGCGCGACGTCCAGCATGATTTTGTTGAGGCGTTGAACAATCAAGGTATATCATCAGCACGCGCCGAATGGGACGGTGGGGGTGCTCCCCTGGCGCGAATGCTTAAGCAAGTATTTGCAATGCTTGGACTCGCTTGGGTTCAACCTTCTGATTTGATCGAACTCACCGATGTTGGAAATGAATTTCTGAACTCTTCTGAGCCTGAGAAAGTGTTGTCCCGGCAAGTCTTCCGATATCAGTTCACCAACCCAAGCGTCAACGCGTCAGTCCACCATGCCGTTAATGTTCATCCGGTGCCGTTCATTGTCGAAGCCCTTCGTAATACCGATGATAGATTCATTTCACCAATTGAATATGTGCTGTTTCTATCACGGGCAAAAAAATATGGCGATTTCGAGGCAGTAGTTGATCGCATTCACCGCTTTCGGCAACTCGGCGAAGGCCAGCAGAAGGCGATAATTGACCAATGCGAGCGCTATAAATTGGCAGGTGTGCGCCGGACAAGTATGCTTAACACCATCCGGCTAAATCGTTCGTATGCATTGAAATTCTTTTCTTTATCCGAGCTATTTGAGATCGGCGATGATGGAAAAATTGTGCTTTCTTCGGGTCAGCACTTGAATGCCAGGAGGCTCCTGAACTCATACAACGCATCCGGGGAATACATTCAGTTCGATAATGAAGAAGACTGGATCGCATTTTACGGCGGAACTGCTGAGATGCCCAATCAGTCTAGTGCCCTTGAGTACTATGTAAAGCGAGGCAAGATCGAACAAGCTAAAGCCACAAAGAAAAAGCAATCGAAGAGCAAGGCTGATTTTGATGAATTTGAGGACATGATCGTTTCAGAGAAAGCTCTTGAAGATTATTTGGAGCATAACCTGAATGCTGTCGGAGATCGCGTCAAAAGCAACCTTGAACTTGTTGGAAGACAATACAGCACTCCTGTTGGTCCAATTGATCTTCTAGCAAAAGATCGGAAGACAGGAGACTACGTTGTTTTGGAGTTAAAAAAAGGCCGGTCAGCGGATAAGGTCTTTGGCCAGTGCTCACGTTACATGGGTTGGATACGACGAAACCTTGCTTCACCTGGACAAGACGTCCATGGCGTGATTGTAGCGCGATCAATTGACGAAAAACTGAAAGCGGCAAGGGATGCCCATGATACAAAGGTTCATCTTATCGAGTTTGAGCTGAAGCTGGGCGCAAGATCGGTGTAGTCATGGCGGCAGGCGGATTTTGGGATGCATTTGTCGAAGAGTATTCTAGCAGCGAAGTTTATTGGTTTTTTCCTAAGGGTTCGACGGTAGACACGGATCAATTCAGGGAAAAATTCCGGGTTTTCGATCTTTTTGAGGGTATGATTTGGCGCCCTGATCTTCATGGAGAGATTCTGCGAGAACTGCGAAGCGAGGGACTCTCTTCTGCTGGGGCCGCTCTGCCACGAATGATCAAGCGAGTATTTGAGGTTATGGGGCTTTGCATTGTAGAAAGCGACCAGCCAATTAGAATTACGAACATTGGAAAGCAGTTCTTGGATGAAGATAGCGGACCGAGTAGAGTTTTGGATCGTTCTATTTGGCGATATCAATTGCCGACACCAGTCAATGACAGCGATGTCACACACGGCATTGCGCTTCATCCCCATCCATTTTTGGTCGAAGTTCTTTTGCGAGGCATGCTTGAGATCAGCGCAGAAGAATACGCATTGTTCGTTGCAAGATCAATGAAGCCAGAGGATGTGGAGAAGTCTGTTGAACGTATCGCAGAGTGGAGGGGTCTCAAAGAAAATGAGAGAAAAACGATAAGAAATCGATTGTCTGGTACAGTTCTTCAAACAATTGAAAGAAATAGATCATATGCGTTTGCATTCCACAACTGTGATCTCGCTATAAGCAAGGGCGGTCAGACTCTTTCCGTCAGGCATGCGAACGTAGCGTCGCTCGAACGCAGGCTCGAACTATTCAAGCAACGTGCCCCCCTGTATCATTTTGAAACAGAAAAAGACTACGTTGAGTTTATCGCCAGCGAACCAGAAACGAAGACGCCGCTGGAAGAACTTGAGCACTATGTGGATGTTTCTGATGTGGAAAATGCTGTTCGAGCATTCAAGAAGCTTCCCGATGAGTTTCGGGCTGGACAAAGTGTTGAAGACTTTGAGAAAGAACAGTTTCTTGAGAGGGACCTTGAGCAGTTTTTGGCAAGGAATATGGAGTTAATTGAGCCAGGTCTGGTATTCAAATCGAGGCAGTACCAGACTGCGACGGGTCCATTGGACCTGTTGGGGGTGGCAGCGAATGGGGATTTGGTTGTCATTGAACTGAAAAAGGGCCGCGCTTCTGACAAGGTGTTCGGTCAAATAGCCCGGTATATGGGCAGCATGATGAACGAAGCAGAGATCGGCCAAATCGTTCGCGGATTTATTGTTGCGAGAGAGGTAGACCAAAGACTTGTGCTTGCGAGTCGGATTTCTGCCGAAAACCGACTAAAGGCGCTTGTGTTTGAACTTGAAGACAGTGATGGGAAGGAACGTTGGGTTAAGATTGGTTCAGAGAGTTTACTTTGATCTCTTTTCCTTGCGATTTGAGCTTCTTACCATGTATTTCTTTTGAGATTTCTGGAAAAGATTTACTTCTTTGTCTACGTGGGGCCTCACCTTTTTGGAGAATCCACCGTCGGATATATCCGGCGGGACAGAGTGAAACCCTGTGTTTACTGAATTTTTCGTTCAAGCATTGAACAGTTGAAAGTACTTGTTGGGTGGATGGCAGTGTCCGGGTTCGTGAATAAAAAACAAGGGCGCCTTGTACGCCCCTGATCAGTTTTTCGGCCGGAGCTGTTACCGCGTCTACTGGGCTTTTGTCGGCCTCAGTGCGCGCTTTGCTTCTTCAAGCGCCTTCGACCCCTTCACCCACTGCCACGGGGTGCGTGGCTTACGTGCCTTCGCCAGTTCGGGGTTCGCCTTGGCGGCGCTTGCGGCGGCGCGCAGCCGTTCGCGGGCCTCGCGCGGGTCGATCTTGAGTTCGTCGCAGATGGCCTTGAGCGTTACGATATCGGTCATGTCGATCTCCTAAGTTGCTGATGCAGGTCGATAAGACGCAAGGTCAGAGCGTGTCAGGGATAACCCTAGTTCGGCTTGAAGATTTCCGAGACGTCCACGCCGAGGGCCTTGGCGATGCGCTCGACCACCAAGATCGACGGGTTGCGCTTCCCGGTTTCGACGCCGCTCAGGTAGGTCTGGTGAATGTCCGCGCGATGGGCGACCTCTTCTTGCGAAAGGCCCTTCTCCCTCCTGATCCTCTGGATATTTCTCGAAACGCGCGATTGAATTGACATGCGCGGCATGGCGCATGGCGGTCATGTCTTCGACCATAGACTATAAGTCATATTCGACTTAGGCTCACGGAAGGCCCGAAGTCACTGGCGACATTCAGGAATGCAGGAAGAGGCAGGGGGACGTGCGCCCTCGTGGTTGACTCATAGTCTATCTGAGGAGGCGAGGGCCGTCCTGTCGCCCGAGGCCCTTCTGCTGCCCGATCATGTCTTGGATTTCATCGACCGGCACGCGGTCACGCACGGCGTCTATGGCTGGTGGTTCGACAACCGCCTGCCTCTGGTGCCGAGGGAGGGATGCATCGAGCGTGACGGGAAACACCTGCTCTACATTGGCATTGCCCCCCCGAAAGACCGGTCAGTGCGCCGAGGTGGGCCAACGCCTGTGAAAAGCCGACTTTGGAGAAACCATCTACGCGGGACCGTGCGCTCCTCGACCTTGAGGCATTCCCTTGCGGCCCTTCTCGAACAGGAGCTTGAACTGGCATTCTGGCGCGACAAGCGAAACCGAGTTCGCATGGACCGCCACTACGAGGACAGGCTGTCAGAATGGATCGCCAAGCACGCGGCGATCTCGGTCGTGCAGCATGACGAACCGTGGTCCCTTGAGGAAACGCTGATCAGGAACGGCCCACCCTTGCCGCTCAACCTGAGCATGTCAGCGCATCCGTTCAGATCGACGCTGAGCGACCTGCGCCGCGCGCTTGGGCGAAGCTGACATGACCTGCAACAAACCCCGAGGACCGAGAGCCAAACGCGCGCGCGGCGGCGTTGTATTGAGCCAGGAGCGCCGGGGGGCGCCTCGGACGTGGTGATCCCGTCGCAATCCCGGCTGGCGCGCTGTGTGCGGCGCTCACGCCGATCATGCTGGCGGCGCATGGTATCTGCACGGACACGGTGCATCGGCATGGCTGCGCATATGGTCACCCTCGACGGCGCGGGAATTACCCTGACGGGCGACGGTCCTCGATCTTATTGCAATCGCATCGAAACCAGCCAGCGAGGAAATCGACATGACGATACGCGCGACATGGGCCTTCAATGGCCAGACGAAAATCATCTTGGGAAACTGGCACCGGTTGTGGTGCCTGCTGTTCGGCCCGTTCTACTACCTGTTCAAGGGCATGTTCCTATGGGCGATCTTGTCGTTCTTCACCTTGAATGGCCTGTGGATCGGCTTCCCCCTATTCAACCGCGCCATCGTGCTGCGGCATTACCATCGCAAAGGGTGGGTGCAAGAGTGACCGCCCGAGCAGTTTGCCACCCGAGTGGAACCCGGCGCGCGATGTCGAAACTCAGAGTGGATGCGGACCGTATGAAAAGACTCGGCAATTCGGGTCCGGCTGGCGTCCGACAGACTGATTCATGATCAACGGGTCGCTCCGAGGCGGTCCGCGCCGCGCTGTCGAAGGGCGACCACAGGGGGGATGGGGGGAGGCGTTTTTTTATCGGCGCGCGCCCCGTTGGCGGACAAGGGGTCATGCGTACTGCCAAGATTTTCGGCCCCTAGCCGTGAAACCGGCAACCATCGATAACTTCGGTAACGCGATAACCTTGGGCATGGCCGTTGGTTATCAGGTTACCGAGGTTACCGTGTTCGTCATGTTTCGTCAGCGACGCAATACCGACCGCGCCCCTGTTTCTTGAGTTCACCGTCCTTGTGCATCTTGAACAGCAGTTGCTTGACGTTGTCCGTCTTCCAGCCCAAGGCGTCGGCGATTTCCTTCGGCCCCATCGGCTCGTCAGCCGCTTCCAGAACTTCGAGGATTGCGCTGCGTTCTTCCGACCGCCGAACCTCGGCAGCATCACCCAGCACCTTCCACATGCCGCCGACGAACTCGACAGCTTGTTCCATCTCTTCGATTTCCCGGCCTCGACCGTAGAGCGTGACCCCCTGCTTGCCACGATGCAAAACGAAGGCGGTATCGACCGCGCCCGTTAGCCCGGTTGTGCCGGAAATCATGTCGAACGGGTCATCACCCAACATTTTCCGAAGATGATGGATTACGAGGATCGCCACGCCCATCTGACCGGCCATTTCCTGCAAGGGTGACAGGGCCGCATAATCGGCGTCGTAGCCCTCGCGCCGCGACTGCGGGCGAACGCCAGCGAAGGTGTCGATGATGACGAGTTTCGGGCGGTGTGCCTCGATCCAGTCGCGCAAGTCGTCAACCAGCCCGTCGCCCAAACGCCTGACCTGCGTGGCGAAGTGCAGGCCTGGTGGCCAGTGCTCGACATCGCCGTAGAGTTGGCTCATGCGCCTTTTCAAACGGCGATGGTTGTCCTCCAGCGCGCAATACAGGACCGCGCCTTGGCGACATCTGACGCTTCCCAGCGCCAAGTCCCCGGTGGCGACGGCCATTGCGAAGTCAAGCGCCATCCACGACTTTCCGATCTTCGGCTTGCCAGCCAGCAGGGTCACGCCCTCGGCAAGATAGCCGTCCACGGCATATCGAAGGGGTGGGAACTCCTTGGATTGAAGGGCGTTGGCCGTAATTGTCGTAATCGCTTCACCCGTCGCGGACATTGGTGCGAACTTCGCGGTGCGATTGTTCCGTTTCGGTGGGCGCGGTGTGGTCTTCGGGTTTTGGCGTCTATTGCCTTTCGGGAAATGCCGCTTGGTCATTGCGCCCCTCCCACTCGCGCGATGATGCGCGATACCTCCGTTTCCAGCGCGTTCTGGTCTTCGCCGTACTTGTCGCGGAAATATGGGCTGGACCAGATCACGCTGGCGATCTCGTCGAGCGACGCCTCGGCCTCGTGCAGGCCAGCGACCATCGCGAAGATCCGGCTGGAACGGTTTGGTGCCATCACGCGGTTGTGCCGGATCAGTGACCGCGTCGAGGCCGTGAGCTTCGAACGGTATTTCCTCAGGACAGCGAGCGGGTCATGCGCATGGGGGTTCATGTCCAGCGACTCGGGTTCCGCCGCGCCGACGCCGTATCGATCCGTCAGCAGCTTGGGGCGGGCCGTGATCGGGCTTGGATCGAAATGCACCAGTGGAATGAACGGTCTGTCGTAGTCGGGCTTGTGGTTGAACGACCCCGGCAACCGAAGCAGCTTGTTCGGCGCGCTTCCGCCCTTGTCGCCGCCATGACGATACGTGAGCGCCTTCGAGAAGGCCGACGCCTGCACGGGCGTGTGTGGCCTATCCCAAAACCACAGTGCCTGCGTGCGTCCCGGCGAGGTTTCCCAAACCACGGACGGCTTCGGATCGAAGGCGAACGGGTCGGCATCGTCCACGTCGCACCAGCCCAGCCGCGTGATCTGGACGCAACTGACCTTCCGGCTCGGGCGCGCATAGACATTAGGGCTGAAGTACTGATCGAAACGATGGCGATCATAGCGACGGAGAAGGCGGTCGATCCTGATTTTTCCTCGTAAGGGAACGAATTTGTCGATCATCTTCGTGGTGCCCCTTCGGCGGAAACACAGGTTTCCGAAAGCATCGGGTGCGAGAAACGCCGGGTCGTACCACAGATCGCAGAGGAAATCGTATTGGCCTTGCAGAACGGCGCGTTCTGTTGCGCCTTCGGCCATCAGGGCAGGGTATTCAGTCTTTTTCTTGTGCTTTTCCATTGTCTTGTCTTTCGAGAAGGCACACCATGAGGCGCGCGCCAAAGCGCGTTGCACGTCAGTGGTGGGTTTTTGGGGGATCGCCGGTCAGTATTCGGCGTAGTATGTGCGGGCGCGCTCGGCGGCGCGTTCAGCGAGCCAGTCCTCGATCTCGGACAGGAACCACGCGACGCTGGTCCCGGCCATCCTGATACGCCGAGGGAAGCGCCCACGGGCCTCCCAGCGCAGCAGGGTCGTGTTGCTCACGTTGATGCCAAGTCGCTTGAGGTCAGCGCGCGTGGCCAAGGTCTTACGACCGTCGGTTATATTCATGATGGTCCTCCATCGGTTAGATGAAGGGGTCGACCCCAAAGGGTGCATGCAGTCGAAGATTAGCAGGGGCGATGCGCCGATGCGCGGGACACAAATCAGGTGTTTTCGTCCCAGATCGCATCAGACTGAACGCCGAGGTTTTCGAGCAATTCGAGAACGGCAATCATCGTTCGGGTATGGGGCGCGTCGGGATCGAACAGAGACTCGATCTCGGCCATTTCCCCTGTGGTCAACTGGGCACCGGCTTTTCTGCGCAGGCGATGCTCAACAGCGTCATCGCTCACGTTGTCGCTCTTTCCGGCCAGTTCTGCGAAACGCCGCGCGGCCTCGCGAACCTTCATGGGGTCACGCGCGATTTCAGTTTCCCATTCGGGCGTTTGAAGCTTTTCGTCCTTCTTCGCGATGGCGCGTCGAAGACCATCAAGTTCGCGCTTGCGCACCTCGTCAATGACCTTGAATAGCGCCAGATCATCGAATGCAGCCGTTCGACCACGCCCACGCTTTTCGCCGAATAGGGCCTCGCGCACGATTGCCAGACGTTCGGCCTCGCTTTTCCTATCGGGATGTTCGTAGGCGCGAATGATACTGAGAAGCAGTAGGTCAACATGACGCTTGCGCAATTTCGGTTTCGGTGGCGTCATTGCTTGACCTGACCAGTTTCATCACGTGTTGCGACCATGCGCCGAGGGCTTCGCGCTTCTCGTCCGCGTATGAATAGACATTGTAGATAGCGGCCACGCCCGAGACCACACCCGTTTTGTGGTTCAACAGCGCCTCGGTGACGGGCTGAGGGACGCCCAGCATCGCCATGTTGGTGGACATCGTGCGGCGCAGGTCGTGGATGATCCACGGGTCCGTGCCTTCGGGCAGCGCCTTGTCGAGCCGGTCTTTCAGTCGACCGAACCCCGACACGGGCGATTTGCCGGTGGTCGTGAACACGTAGTCAGACCCGAGGAACCTCGGAACCCTGCGCAGCACGTCCAGCATCGCGTCGGTGATCGGCACGGTGTGCTGCCTGCCGTTCTTGGCGCGCTGCGAAGGCAGGGTCCACAGGCGTTTTTCGAGGTCGAGTTCCGACCAGCGCATCTCGGCGACCTCGGCGCGTCTCTGGCCGCTGAGCATCAGCAGCTTCATGCAATCCCCGAAAGGATAGCCTTCGGCGTCACAGGCCGTCCACAGCGCGCCCAGCTCGTCGTCTGTCAACACGCGCTCGCGCGACCGTTCCTTGGACAAAGGTTTCATCCCGGCGATAGGGGAGGCGTCGATCATGCCGCGCTCGACACACCAGCCCATGAGGTGCTTGAGGTGGGCCAGCGCGCGGTTCGCGCTGACCGGCGCGGATTTGTGGATCACGTCGCAGGCTTTCACGACATCGGCGCGCTTGATCTCGTCGATCCGTTTGCCATGCAGGGTGGTGAACTTCGCCAGCAGGGCTTCCTTGCGCTTCCAGTCGCGATTGTGAACCTTGGCGTGCTTCTCGATGTAATCGGGGATCACGTCACCCAGCGTTGGCTTGGTCTCGACTTCGACGCCCGTCCGATCCTCGAACCGGCCCGTCTCGATTTCGTAGAGAACCTGTCGCACCCGTTCGCGCGCCTCGGCCAGCGACACGACGCCGAACCTCCCGATGGTCAGGCGGCGCATCTTGCCGTTGATGCGCTTGTGCAGGCAGAATGTCTTGGTGCCGGACGCGCTGATGCGCAGGACCAGACCCGGCATCAACTCGTCGCGGAAATCGAGACGTTTTGACGGGTTGGGCCTCTGGCCTTCGATGAACTTGGTGGTGAGCTTGCGTTTCATAAGCCCATGATAAGATGGGCGGATGAACCGCGTCAGGGACAACCCTAGAGGGTTTGCAGGGTTTTGGATCGGTCTGCGCTGGACCGTGATACCCGTGTGGTCTTCGGCGTCCTCGGGTATCACTGGGGTAGCAGAAGCGGTGTGCTTGAACGCTCCGGCGTGAGACGGGTCGAAACGATCTGCCAAGCGCAAAGGTTAAGGTTTTCAATCGACTACGTTACGGGTTGAGCGATCCTGAGACAGCGCGCGCGGATCAACAGGCCAATTGAAAATCCTCGTGTCGGTGGTTCGATTCCGCCCCCGGGCACCACTTGAAAAGCTGAAATGGTTGGGTTTTGTGCTCATGTCTGGTCCTCGTCAGGGTCGGGTTTGACGCTTTTCGGCGGAAGGTTTGACAATCTTCGCACGTCTTGCGTTCTCTTTTTCCAGCGTCGCCATCGTCTCGCGGTTCTTGTCGGCAAGGTTCGCGGACCGTGAATAGTGCCGCGCCATGGACGGTGTTTTCTGCCCCAAGAGGTCCGCGATGCGCCGCTCATCCAGCCCCGCCTCGCGCAGCGTCGTCGCAACAGTATGGCGCAGGCCCTTGAGCGTGAGGCCGGGCGCGATCAGCCCTTCCTCTTCCAACCCGGTCTTGAAACGGTGCCAGACGGTCGAAAAGCCGTTGTAGGTCCAAGGCCCGCCCTGCGAACTGGCCAGCACCGTGGCTGCCTCATGCCCGGGGATGCTGTCGAGGGCCGCCTGCAAGGTCGGGCTGACAGGAATCGCCACCTCTTCGCCGGTCTTGCCGCGCACGCCCCAGATCGTGTCACCGTCAATCTGGTCCTTGCGCAGCTTCAACGCGTCCGACGGGTCGAGCCCGGTATTCATCATCAGCGCCAGCGCCACCCGCACATGCGGCTTGGCGCGGGACAGGACGATGTCGCGCTCCTCGATGGTCCAGGGCCGGTTGGCATAAGCCCGGTCGCGCGGGCGGCGCTTGGGGATCACGTCCTTGGCGTAATTCGCCGCGATCAGACCTTGGGGGATGGCATGGCGGAACACCTCGCTCAGCAGGGTGCGCACCATGTTGGCCCGCCGCCAGCCGATCTTTTTCGCGGCCTTGTCGTGGATGCCTGCGATCAGCGGCGTGTCGATCACATGCACTGGCGTGTCGCGGATTGGGGCCAGGAAATCCGCGCATTAGCGGTAATCGCGGCGCGTGGCCTCGGCGAGGTTGGCGAAATGCCCGGTCTCGAAATAGCCCTTGATCAGCCCGCCCAAAGTACCCGCACGAGGGCCCTTTTCCTTCTGCGCCACGGCGATGGCCCGGATCGTCTCGCATTGCGCCAGAAATTCGGCCGACCCCAGCGGTGCCTCGGTCAGATCGATCTTGTGGCCCGTCGCGCGGTGGTAGCAGCGCATCCGGCCGTGGCGATCCTTGAATATCTTGAATCCCTTGACGCGCACATGGGTCATCAGAGCCGGTCCAGGATGTCGTCGCGCGTCATCTCGACATGGTCGGCCTTCATCGTGTCGATCCAGCGATCGATGTCGCGCCGGTCCCACAGCAGCGTGCCGCGCGCCAGCTCGACAGGCCGCACCGGGCAGCTTGCCTTGAAATGCTTTATGGCGAGACCGGTGTAGCTGGCTGCCTCGGATTGCTTCAGCATGCGCTTGTCGATCACGCTGATGTTGAGATTGGTCGTGCCCATCGGCTCTCCCCCTGATCAATTCACACTCGACACCGAACCATCCCTCTCCCTCTCGTCCCCGCGCAGCTTGGTGGCGCGCTTCTGGAACCGCTCCCAACCCGTCATGGTCAGGAGGCGGGTCTTGGGTGTGATCTCGACGAATTCGAGCCGCCCGTCGTTCATCAAGGCACGAATCTGCGCCGTGCTGAGCCCCACAAGGGCACCAAGTTCCTTGGGCGACAGCAGCTTTTCCTGTGACAAACCCCTCTCCTTTCCTGCAAATGGACGAAAGCGCATTGAATGCGGTGCCGGGCCGTGGTTCGATGGTGGAACGCTGGCGTTAACGCACAAACGTACGCTTATATGCGTTCATGCGTCATAGCAAGCTGATTGATGGCAAGAATGGTGAATCGTCCGGAAACCTACCTCGGCGGCCTCGGCGCGCGCATGGCGATTGCACGCAACGAGCTTGGCCTGTCGCAGGCCCGGATGGCCGAGGCGCTTGGCATGTCGCAGCGCGCCTATCAGAGCTACGAGACCGGAAAACGCTCGATGCCGGTCGAGGCATTGGTCGACATGCACCGCCAGTTCGGCGTGGACCTCAACTGGATCCTGCTGGGGGTGGAGGCCGTGCGTCCGGGCCATGATCTGGCGGCGCTGGAAGGGTTCGAGACGGCGCTGGACCGCCACCTCGGCGCGACCGGCATCCGACTGAAAAGCGAGAAACGCGGTGCGATCGTCGCGCGCTGGTACCGGTCGTTCCTGGAGGGGAAGGAAATTCCCATGGATGATGTCCACACATGGATCGAATTGTTGAGAGAGTGATGATGAAGATCGAGAAGAGCGACGCGTGGAAGCGGCAAGAGCTGGCGACGATGGAGCGGATGCAGCGGGATATGGCGCGCTATACCCATCCGGTGATCCGCGTGGTGGGGCTGTGCGGGGTGGCCTATCTGGCGAGCTGGGCGGTGGTGATGGTGCTTGGGGCTGCTGCCGGGGCTATGGTGGCCGTGGCAGCGATGTCTGCGTCTGTGCTGGTGCTGGTCGCTCCGGCCTTTGTGTTGGCGGTCGGGGTAGAGCGGTATCTGCGGGGGCGGTTGGCGCGGATCTCTGGCTGATCCGGATGCACCAACCCATTTCTTCAACCAAACCAAGTGCCTGGACAAGTGTCGTTCAATGCCGTCCAATGCTTCTGTAGCTTTGTATCCCAAGGATTTCTGTGTCTGACCCGCGCCTGTCTTGCCCGATCTGTTTGCGCCGAGAGGCGGGGTTGATCCCGGCGCCGCGTCATGTGGCGAAATGGGATGAACTGAACGGGCCTGAACAGATGGCGATGCTGGCCGAGGTGGGCGCAGCACTCGGGCGCGGAACCTCTGGCTTTGTCGCTTCGTCAGCCTATGACCATTTCCACCTGAGGGAAGCGTCCGGATCGCGTCTGACAACTGGGGGGCGCGACCCGCTTTTGCCCTTGCTCGCCGAACGACTGGACACGGCGCAGTCCGTAGACCTCGCCATTGCCTTTGCTATGGACAGCGGTGTGGCACTGCTCGAGCCTTGGTTCCGCGAGTTGCTGGCGCGGGGTGGTCGGCTGAGGATAGTGGTCGGCGATTACCTTGACACGACCGACCCAACCGCCTTGGCCCGCCTTTTGGACCTAGAAGAGGCCGAACTGTTCGTGTTCGAAACAGGCGGTCTCAGTTTCCACCCTAAAGCCTGGCTGTTCCGCGCCGCGGATGCGCGGGGGGCGGCGATTGTCGGCAGCTCGAACCTATCGCAGTCGGCGCTGACCGAAGGCGTAGAGTGGAACCTGCATTCCGAAGATGCAGCTGACAGCGTCGCCGCAGCTTTCGAAGAGCTGGTGGAACGCCCAGAGGTAAAACCCCTCACCGCCGCCTGGATCGATGCTTATGCCAAACGCCGCAGAACGCGGCCGATGCCCGAGTTCACCGCCCGCGTGGTGGCAGAGGAAGGGCCACCGCCAGAGCCGCACTCCATTCAGCAAGAGGCGCTGGAGGCCCTATCGCTGAGCCGATCGAACGGCCACCGCGCCGGTTTAGTCGTGCTGGCGACGGGCCTTGGAAAAACTTGGTTGGCCGCCTTCGACACGATCCGCGCCAAGGCGGGCCGCATCCTTTTCGTGGCCCATCGCGACGAAATCCTGACCCAGGCTATGGCGGCCTTTCGCAAGGTAAGACCAGATGCCAAGCTGGGCCGGTACACCGGTACCGAGAAAGAGGCCGATGCGGAAATCCTCTTTGCCTCGGTCCAGACGTTGGGCCGTATCGGTCATCTGCGCCAATTCGACCGCGACCATTTCGACTACATCGTTGTTGATGAATTCCACCACGCCGCCGCCAGCACCTACCAGAAGCTGATCTCCCATTTCACGCCCCGGTTCCTGCTGGGTCTGACCGCGACGCCCGACCGGACGGATGGGGCTGACTTGCTGGGGCTATGCGGCGAAAACCTGGTTTACCAATGCGACCTGTTTCGCGGGATCGATGCGGGGCATCTGTCACCGTTTCATTATTTCGGTGTGCCCGACGATGTCGACTACGCGCAGATCCCCTGGCGATCTGGCCAATTCGACCCAACCGCTCTCGACGCCGCCTTGGCGACCGAGGCGCGGGCGCTGAATGCGCTGGAACAATATCGCAAGCGCGCAAGTGGGCCGGCGATCGGCTTTTGCTGCTCGATGCGCCATGCCGACTACATGGCGGATTATTTCCGCGCCGCCAGGCTGGTGGCTGTGGCCGTCCACTCGGGCCAAAGCTCCGCCCCGCGAGCAAGCTCCCTGGCTGCGCTAGGTAGGGGCGAGATCGATATCCTGTTCGCGGTCGACATGTTCAACGAAGGCGTCGACGTGCCCGAGATCGGGACCGTGCTGATGCTGCGCCCTACCGAAAGCGCGATCATCTGGCTGCAGCAGCTTGGCCGCGGTCTGCGCCGCGTCGAAGGCAAGGTGCTGCAGGTGATCGACTATATCGGCAACCATCGCAGCTTCCTGACGAAGGTCGCCACCCTGTTGCAGGCTGGCGCGGGGGATCGCTCGATCTCGACCAAGTTAGAGGCGCTTCAGGCCGGTGAGTTCCAGATACCGAAAGGCTGCGAGATCACTTATGAGCTGCAGGTCATCGACATCCTGCGCAATCTCCTTCGCCCGAAGGAGGGCGCGGCAGAACTCGAAGCCTTTTATGTCGACTTCCGGGACCGGAACGGCACCCGCCCCACGGCTGTCGAAGTCTTCCGCAACGGCTTCGATCCCCGCGCTTCCGGCCATGGCGGCTGGTTCGATTTCGTGCGCGACATGGGCGATGCCTTGCCCGAACGTCCTTTCGCCACTCACGGCCGGCTGCTCCGCGAGATGGAGCGTCCCAAGGGTCTGTCCCGATCCGCCTTGACCGGATTGCGCGACGTCGTAGCCGGACGGCAGCCGAGCGATGGCGCGTCAGAGCTCGCCTTCAACCCGCACCTTGCGCAGGGCAGCGACGGTTTTCGGCTGGTGCGACCTGACGCCTCCGGCGCGCTGGAGTCGCTTGTGCGCGAGTTGGTCGAATGGCGCTTGGCGGAAACGCCAATACGGCAAGGGGCCTCTGCCCCGGCGTCTCCAACATATGTCGGCAAACCGAAAGAGCTGGCGCTTTGGCAGCGCTACTATGTGCCGGACATCGCTGAGTTCTTTGGGGAAGAGTACAAGCAAAACGTCTGGCGCACCGGGATGAAGGCGCTGTCCGAAAAGAAGATCATGATCCTTCTCGCCAATGTCTCGACCCAGGACCTGACCTACGAAAATGCATTCCTTAGCGCGTCACGGCTGAAATGGTTCAGCCAGAACCGGACAAGACAGAGCGACAAACATGGCCGGATCATCAGCGGCGAGGAAGGCCACGAAGTGCACCTGTTCATCCGCCGCGGGAACAAGGTGAGCGGAAAGGTCAACCCGTTCATCTATTGCGGGGAGCCGAAGTTTGTCGACTGGAAAGGGGAGAAACCGATCGAAGTGACCTGGGATTTACCGGTTCCCGCCCCGCGCGAACTTTGGGCAGAGCTTGGAATTCCAGATAATGATTGATCGCCAGAGTTTAGCAGCGCAAGCCGTCGCCGGCACGGCGATCGATAAATGGCCATAAGGGAAAAGATGGAGCGGCAGGGGCTGATCTCGCGCTTCTTCTCTCGGACCGGCGATGGCGACCGGCAAGAGAACGCGTCAGAGGGCCCACCTTCGGAGGGCCGCGACGCATGGGGCGACAACGCGACTCGCCCGGTCCATACCCTGGTCAAATCCGTGCTGCAGGAACCGCGCTGCCTGATTGTTACCGGGTACCAAGATTTCCTGTCTTCCCTGACAATCGTGCTTGATGCCGTCCATGATCTTGCAGAACGGCCAGAGGGCAGCATCCGTATCGTTTTCGGATCGAACACGGACGGCCGCCGACATTTTGGGGGTGGCGGGCGGTCAGTCGCGCAGGAAGCCCGCCAGTATTTTCTCGGTGCTCGGGGCCTGTCAGTTGTCGACTTGGCTGACCTTCGCGCCGTTCTCGCGATGGATGCGATCGAGCGTGGCATCATCCAGTTTCGCGCTTTCGATCCAGCCCTTGCAGAGGCACAGCTGGGTCGCAGACCGCCTATGCTGCATGCAAAGCTGATTATTGGCGAAGGCTCTGCACTGTCGGGCAGCGCGAATTTTTCAATCAATGGTCTGCGCCGCAACCTCGAATTCATTGACGATGCCCATGCCTGGCCGGACGTCGCCAATGCAAGGCGCGCTGCCGCAGAGCAATACTGGGAGATGGGCCGCGCCTGGACTGAAACAGCGTTGGAGATCCTGCGCTCGCTCATCCGGCTGGTTACACCCGAGGAGGCGGTCGCGCGGACCGTTCACGAAGCCACGACCTTCACACCTTGGCGCGTGGCTGGAAACACGAGTGCAGGTCGCCCGCCTCAACCATTTCAAGCAGACCTGGTCTATGAGGCCGCGGGAACAGTTTACGAACACGGCTTTGCTTTCGTCGAGGCCCCGACTGGGGCAGGAAAAACGGACATCGGAAAGCACCTGGCAACCGTGCTGCCGGTCAGCCATGCGCAGACCGTCTTTTCATGGGGTGAGCGGGCAGATCAGCAACGCCTCGGTTCGCTCGCCTTGATCCCCGCCAGCGTTCTGAAAAACTGGACGACGAATGCCCCCGCAAATTTCAAGCCAATCAAGCACAGCCACTTGTCTCGCCAGAAAAAGGACGAGGCCGCCGAGTTGGATGAAATCAACCGCGCCGTCCGCTCGTCTGCGTCGATGATCGTGGATGAAAGCCACAGGCTAAGCTCGCGTTATCTTGCGCCTTCTGCGCGCTCGCTGGTGTTTGAACGAAGCCCGGCCATTTGGACGGCCTGCCTTTCAGCCACGTTGATGGGCAACCAGGGGCTCGATGGTTTGCTCGCTTTCCATGAAAAGCGAGCGTCCATCTATGTGCCGCCGGTGATCACAGATCAGATCAATCAGCATATGGCCAAGGTGCGCGCACGGGGGGAACTTGTTCGGCAGCTGGATCAGGTCAATCGTCGCATCGAAGCGCAGAATGTGCAGGAAGACCTATTCCACAGCGCAGAGAGTCTGAGGGAAGATGTCGCTGGCATTGAACGCCAGCTTGAAGCAGACGGCCTGCAAATCAGCGCGTTGCAGGAAGGCCTGGCGGATGCCCTCGCGCCCTATGTGGTGCGCCGCCAGCGCGCTTGCATAGGGGAAAGTGCCAACAGAAAAAGCGGTGCATTTGTTTACCCGCTTACCCGCAGCCATCGCGAAGATACGGCGCTCACCGACCAGCAGCGCCAGATCATTGCGCGGATCAAGACCCTGGCCGAATGCATCACGACTGGGATCACCCTTGTCTCCGCAGATCCGCAACGCGCAGGCCAGACAGAGATCAAGTTTCACGATAAGTCACGAATTCACATACGTAATTTCTTAGCACTGCTCCGCGCATCAATCATCTTCGCACGCGAAGAATGGGCGCGAGAACGCGACAGCGAAGCCGACCAACGAGGACGCGCCTCAATCGGCGAGAACCTGCGACGCGCCGAAAGGCAAAACATGCGCCGACTGGCGGTGCCTGAAGGTGTTCTGCCGGAGGAAATGTCGTCCGAGGTCGAAGAATCCCAGACACCGATTTGCGACAGGATCACGCGCCTTTTGAACCATGCGAGCCTCGATAGCATCGACGAGGCACGTGCCGAGGTGATGCGCGGTATTCTGCGTAAGCACGGTCACGCGATCTTCCTCGCCGAACGCGTCGGCGTGCTCGAGGTGTATGCGCGCCTTTTGGCGGGGCATCGAGGCCGGGGCCCCGAGGTCTATGTGGTCGCCCCAGGTGCCCGGATCAAACCGGGCAAAAAGATGCATCACATCCGATCCGGGGCCGAAGCGCAGGAATACTTCGGAATCGACGGGAAGCATGTCGATACCATGAAGCCGCGGGCCATGTTCCTGACCTTTCAGATGGCGGAGGGGATCAACCTCCAACTTGCGCCAGCACTTGGGATTATCGGGGTGACGTCAGACGTGAAAAGCCTGATCCAAGGCTTGGGTCGGATCGACAGGATCGACAGCCCAAACCCGCGCATCCACTACCACACCTTTGATCTGCCGGGCCTTGTTCTGTCGTCCGATCACAAGGCACGCGCCCGTGTTGCCAGCATCGCCCTACTGTCTGGGGTCGGTGCGGATGACCTGCCCTCGGAACTGGTCGAGTTTGCTGCCGGAGATCTGACTGATCTGGTTCTTGATCAGATCAAGAAGCCAAGGATTTTGCGGTCTGGAAACTATTTCGATCAGATCGAGGGGCTGCGCCGATCGGTGCCGCGCGAGGTGTTCGAACGTGTGCAAAGCGCCAATCCGCGCGGCCTGTGGGGTGCAGAACTGTCCCTGCTTGCATCACGGCAACCCGTGACGATCCTCCTACTTGGAGGGCGTACTGGCAGCCCTCAAGACCCAACCGTCTTGCCTCCCCGCCTTCTGGCTGTGCGCGAAGATGGTGGGCGAGCAGAGATCATCGGAGATCAGACAGAAGCCGCTCGACTTCTCTCGGATGCCTATGCGGAAACGCGCCGCCTCGGCCTTCATGACGTTCGCCCTGAATTTTCACAGTTGACCGCAACCTTAGACCGTTTGCGCGGCACACTCGGCCAACTGACACACTGGGATATCCGCCCGGCACGCACGGTTTCCCTGCTGGCTTCCCTGGCAGGCTTCTTGACCGGCCGTACAGTGACAGATGGCGGCCAGAGGCAGTTTGGAGATCTGACCCTGCCGGCGCTCGAAAAACTGGCCGAAGCCTGGGCGCACGAACTGGATGTCTTCTGGATCGAGGCCAAGGAAGCCGTAAGCCAGCGCAGCGCATCGGGCGGCGAAATCCCCGATTACCTTGGAATTGACGCGATCTACACGGCTTTTTGCGCGCAACCCGCCGACGTTCGCGATGCCGTCCGCGCTCGGATGGATGATCTGATTGCGGCGTGCCGGGTACTGTCCGAAGGGGAGCCCGTGGACATCTTGAGCCGCGTGGCGGTGATCTTTGAAGCCCGGCAGTGACGCCGTGGGCGTCTGGTAGTGGTGCGGCGGCCAATTCATTGGCTCAAGCGGCCCTTGCCGACGTTGGCCACGACCCGCCGCTGCGGTGCGGCCCGCCAGACCGGACATTCGCTGCCACTGCGAAATCACAGCGGTCGTGCTTGTTGCGCGATTTCACTCAAAGCGCTGTTCGCGTTCCTCATCTCTATGTCTGTCACGCACACGTTCTCGTTCGATTTCCTTGGCCAGTTGACCTGACACCGACTTTGCGGCCTGAGCTATGTCTTCCCGCTCATGCTGTATCAGTTCCGCAATGGCATCAGCCCGTGGCTGCATGACGTCTGCACGGCTTCCAGACCACGACGATGGGGTGACACGATCTGCATAAGCGTGAAGAACTGGTTCTGGCTCTGGTGCGGCTTCAAGGAACTCAACAGCAGATGCCGTAATGGAAGAGCCGTCCCTGTGACCATCGCCTTTCTCCCAAAGCTTGATGCCTGACGCGACCAAACCCCAGACATCAGGCTCGTTCCCTTGCTGACACCACTCTATCAAGTCGACCACATCGACCTTGGAGAGAGGGCAGCGACGTATGCCACCGTGTCGAATGAAGTATGAACGTCGATGCTGTTGATCTTCGGTCCCCTGGAACACGCGGTTCAGAAATTCCTTGGGCATAAGCCCTGCCGTTGTTTCAATCGCTTTCTCAAACGAATGAATAAAACCGTAACGCTCGTCCACGACGGAAAAGATCGTATCTACCCACTCAGTCTTCTCAGCTTCATTACCATCGAAGCTGAGTGCGGCACGGACAACGGTTTCCATGCGATAATCCTTGCTGCCACCAGGGTCGCTGTGATCGGCCAGCAGGGACTTGGTTGCCGCCTTCAACCCAAGTTTCCTCAGTTCGGGTCCTAGCGTATCGACCACAGGGTCTTTACTGTGAAGCTTCATACTGAGTGCCTCGAGCAACGTGTCGTCGCCGCCCGACTTCATCACCAGCTTCCGTGCAAGCTCCAACAATCGTTCAGCAGGTAGATGCGCGTAGTTGTCTCGCCAAAGGATAGGCCCGAACATCCAGGTTCGTGTCTCTTCCTGATCGAGCAAGGCTATGCACCGATCAAGATCGGCCTCCGTGAAATCGTTCCACGGATGCAGGCCCACGAGGACTTTCTGAAGTTGTGGGTGTTTTGCGCATTCATCCAAGAGTTCTCTTGAAAGTCCGTAATCGTTTGCTGCGACCTCTTCGATGAAGCCACCTATCACCGCAAAGTCGTGGTTCGAACCGGATGAATTAGCGAGGTGTTCCAGCAAGCCTTGCCAACCTTCACGATAGTTGTGGACCCCCTTCGCAAGGCCGACACCGAACGCTCTGCGATAGGGCATCCAGTCGTTTGAGAACAAGTTATCCCCTAACTCATCGAGGGTATGGTCTGAAGCTGCAAAGCTCTCACCCAAGTCTGTTGCCTTTGCAGCCAACCGATCTTCAGCCGCACGATACTTGTCGTCGCTGCTGTCATCGAACTCGTCGTCAAGTGCCCAGTAGTCATGCCCGCTACCAAGCACGTATGTTTTGATCTTCGCAATCAGGTCGCGTGGTTCTAGATCGCGATCTAGATCAGCAAGTTCCTGGGGAAGCGGCTCTGGTTCAGGTTCATTTTTGTCCTTTGTGTGGTCGAAATAGATGATCGAACGAACGGCCTTCCAGCCTGCTCCCCACGGCTCGTGATCATTGATCGCCCGCGCTACTTCGACAAGCCTATCCCGCATTGCTTCCTGATGCCAAAGACCGCGAAACTCATTCGCTAGGACCCGCCGTGCACTGCCCTTGATGTCATCATCGTCAGAATTTGCCAGCCGAGTTACCAGATCAATGAAGGTAGTGCGCCATTCCACGAGTTGCTCATGGTTGGGGCGGTATCCATAATCTCTCGGCCTTGCCCCAAACTCGTTAAGACCGAAGCCCGTCCATGGCGGTCCATCGAGTGCCGTTGAAAGAAGCTTCAGACCCAAGGAACGCCGTCCCGCACCCTCGGAGCTCAGACAACTCTCTACGATGACGAGGCGTTGCGCCAGGGAAGCATGAGTGCCTGAAAGATAGGGCTGAAAGAACCTCGAAATCTTATCCCTTACCGCATCATAATTGTTGTTTTCATCTTCATGGTCCGCAACGCGGATCAGCAGTGCCATGCAGCGTTCAAAGGCATGGGCCTCGTAAGCCAAGGACTGCAGCAGGTTGAGGATCGTGGTCCTGCGGGGATTATGCTTCGGCTCCATACCCTGAAAGTCGGGAGCGGTGAGTTCGGCTTCGATCCGATCAAGCAGCGCTTCTGGTGCCACAGGTCCAATGTAGTCTAGGATTCTCGATCCGTTCTCATCGAGGTCGGAAATACGGCCTAGCAGACCATCAGCTTGCAGCCATGCCTCGACGATCTCTTTGGCGACAGGGTGATCATGCAACAAGCCAAGCCTATGTGCGAACGACATTAGAAGCCTGCTATTTCCAGGTGCCTCAAACGTTGATCTTAGGGTCTCTACAGGGACGCTCTCTAGCGCAGAGCCTGCCAACCTGTTTGCGACTGCATGAGGCAATATCGCCCTCCAATGGGCTCTCCTTTGCACGACATGTCGGTCTGCTAGTTTCTTGGCGGCCTTGAACAATTGGGCCCTTGAATGCCCTGAAATCGAGCCAAGGACTTCTAATTCGTTATTACCGACCTCTGGGTCAGAAACCGAGAACGAATACACCAAAGACAGAGCCTCGGCCTGTTCACGAAGATCACCATCGACTCCTTTCCGCTGTTGGAAAAGACGGTCAAACAACTCGGCGTTCGACAGTTGGGCTAGACTCTCACCCTGTTCAACTCTTTCTGCAATCGCCAAGGCAACCCTGGAATTGCCATCGGCAAACTCGGCGACCCGCCTTGCGTTACCCTGTCCAATTTCGGGAAAACGGCGCATCAGAAGTTCTTCGGCTACGTCCGGTCCATTCGCTTCGATGTGGATCACTTCGGTAGTTTGCGGCTTGTCGTCTCTGATATCGTATTCAACCGTGATCAGACTGACATCACCACTTCCGGCAGACACCTTGGCTGCTAGTGCCGAATGCAGATCGGAGGGGCAGTTGTCGAGGATCATCACCGCACGACGGCCTTCGGCAATTAGACGGTCCAGCATAGCAGATGCGGAAGGATCAGGGTCTTGTCCTGTATCAACGTAGACCGCGATAGTTCTATCGAGCGGGTCGGTACCGACAGTTTCATCAAAGAGCGCTTGCACAATGCGTGTCTTACCAACTCCAGAAAGCCCCGTGATGCGGATCGCTTTGTTTGATGTGCGTATCAGCCGACGCATAGGTTCTATGGCGTCTTCGATTGATAACTCCTGACCTCGCTCAGTCGGCACGTGAACAGTCACGCCTGGAGCAGAGATAAGGGTGTCAGGTGATCCTTTGGGCGGGTTGCTCCAGGCTCCATAAGGTTGCCATCCTGAATAACCCTGACCAAGCTTACCCTTCAGCCACAGCAACACGGACGGATGCTGCCGCACCCATTGGACCAGCTTTGAACGGTCGAAGAAATCGAGGTGGATGTTGTCCTTGTTTGGGTCATTGGCCAACGCTGCCCGCATGGCTTCGAGGCGATCCTTCTTCATCGGTGGTGAACAATCGTCGGCGAGGCTCACGATGATGTAGCTGCCGCCAATCTGGGCTTGGTTTGCGATGGTTGGATTTAGTTCTCCATCCTTCAGCATCTCCGCCGCGATTGCAAACTTTGGCATAGAGTCCTTCTTGGACTGGAGAACAGTATTCGGACGGCTCAGGAAGCCCGTTTCCAGTTCGGAGGTATCCACTTCCACATGAATGTCGATACCTTCATCTGGTGCCTTGATCGAGCCTGACCAACTTACACTCGCAGGGCTATGGCCGTGTGCCGCGACCTCCGCCTCTGAAAGGCGCGCTATCAACTCTTCCAGTCGTTCATCGGACAACCGAAGTAGGTCATCCTTTTCAATATCGAAGATGGCCATAGCTACACCGCCACACAATAATTTGTAGCTCTGTATAATTCAGCACACGACATTTGGGAACACTGACGACGCAACCAATAGCTTAATCGCCTCTTAAGTTTGCGGAGATCTAATGTCCGCTTCCCAACCACTACCGTGTCGAAAAGGCCGCTGAAGGGAACGGCCGCTTTCCGCCCGCACGTCATCCGCCGTTCCCCGCGACCAGCCGCGCCGCCCTCTTCTCGAACCCCTGCCTGACTGCGGCCACCAGCCCCTCGGGAAACCCCGGCGGCATCTCTGCTTGTGCCCTGTCAAATGCCCGCTTCGCCCGCTCCCGAATATCCTCGAACACCCCCACACCTGTTCACGTGAGAACCCTGCCGCCAGTGCCGTCTCCACGAAGTGTCGCCCGTGAATGTCCGCGACCAGGTAATGTCGCCCCTTGCCTGCGCACATGGCGAGCTTCATGTCCTTGATCTGCAACGTCCCCGCATCCAGCGAGGGCTGCACCGTCAGCACGTCGTAAAGCGGCGTCATGCGGAAGCGCCCGCCGGGCATCAGGGCGATGCTGAAGTTCTTGGCGTGCCCGTCCGTCGCCCCGATCAGCCAGAACAGGACCACGGCCTTCAGGAAATCCGCCCGGTCGCGCTGCGGCTCGTCGCTGCCGGTCAGCAGATCACAGATCTCCACGATGCCCGGGCCGCCCTCGTTCTGGTACTTGCGGGTCGGGGGCACGGACAGGGCCTGGCAGCAATCCTCCTGCGGCAGGCGGATCAGGCGGCCGTCGTGGGCGCGCAATCGGTCGAACCGTTCGATGACCAGCGCGCGCGTCTCAGCGAAATCCGCGATCTCGGTCCGTGCCACGGGCAGGCCAAAGCCTGCAAGCAAGCGCAGGCAAAAGTGTTCGTTCTCGATGCTGTCGATCAGGTCCATGCCATTGGGCAGGCGGCCGATGGCAGGCTTCAGGATGTGGGTCGTCGGCGTTGTGCCGGTGGGCAGCACCCATCGGCCGTCATGGAACAAAAGCGCCGTTTTCTCCTGCGCACCGGCGACGGAGATACGGAAATCCTGCTCGGCCCGGATGCCAAGCGGGGTCTGCGCCAGATCCCGCAGCATGGCGCCGATCTGGGCGTCGCTCAACGGCTCACCGGTCAGCGCGCGGGCGTCGCCGGGCACCTCGCCCTCGGGCAGGAATTGCAGCGCGCCCACGCAATCGCGCCCGATCCGCGCAAGCAGGCTGTAGGCGTCCACACCATCCGCCCCCACCCGTTCGGCCACACGGCGGCGGATCAGGTCGCTGTCGGGCAACAGGTTTTCGAAAACCGCGATCACGGGCGGGCCGGTGTAGCGCTCGGGCCGCAGGGGCAGGGCGCGCGAGATGGGCAGCGTGTTCTCCCAGGCCAGCCATTCCGGCGCATAGGTGAAGGCGAAGGCCCCGTCCGGCGCGCGGAAATACTGCCCCACGCGGCGGCCGTTCATGTAGACGTCGATCGGCTCATAGGCGCGCTTGCGCCCCATCAGAAGATGTCCTCGAGATCACGCTGCGTCATCTTGCTGCGCGGCACGATCCGCAGTTCGAGGTCGAGCGCTGCCAGCAGGTCGAAGATCGTGTCCACCTTGGCTCCGCTGGCGCCGGTCTCGATGTTGGACACCGTGCGCTGCCAGACGCCCGCGCGGGCGGCAAGCTCGGCCTGCGTAATGCCCTTGGCTTTGCGGGCGGCGCGCAGGGTCTGGCCGAGGTCCTTGGTGGTGCGGGCGATCTGATCCATCCGGGTGATCCTTTCCCGGGGAAGATGATCGGAGGATCATATTGAATCAATATGTTCTGTGGGTGATAATTACGATTTATGATCCCAAAGACATTTTCCATCTGCGTTCGTCTTCGCCTTCTGCCGAGCAAGTGGTGGTGGATCGTCGACCGTGTATGGCATGGCTTCTTGATGTCGGTCGGCATGAATTTCCCCTACGCACAGAGATTGAGAATTAGCCCATGGGCTATATGCGACGCTTATAGCTCTCGCGCTATATTGACACAATATCGTCCTTGAGCTATCAAAATGCCATGGACACGCTGCCTGCATATCCCATCCGAAGCCTGCGCCAAGCCGGGGCCGTGCTCAAGGCGCGGCGCGCGGCAAGGAAGATGAGCCAGAAGCAGCTGGGCGAGATGACGGGAACGGCACAATCCACCATTTCCGACATCGAGAACGGTGTCGTTTCCGTCAGCCTCGATGTCTACCTGCGCCTCTTGGAGGCCCTGGGTGCGGAATTGTCCGCGACGGATCGTATAGCGGATCCGGGGCAGCCCTGAGATGGCACGCATCGCCCGTGCTGGTCGCCGCACACGCCAAAGCAAGACAGCCGTCTGGTACGAAAGGGCGAGGGTGGGCACGCTAACCCGCGCAACGGATGGGGCCATCGCGTTCACCTATGATCCTGGCTGGCTCGCATCTGAGGGTGCTTTTCCGGTTGCCAGTGCCCTTCCGCTGACCAAGCTCAAATGGCAGGGTGATCCCGTTGTCGCCGCCTTCGACAACCTCTTGCCCGATGCCGAAGGCGAGCTGCGCGAGAAGATCGCTGCGCGTGTAGGCGCAAAGGGCAAGGATGTGTTCTCGCTGCTGTCCGTGCTGGGGCGCGACTGTGTCGGCGCGCTGCAATTTCTGCCGGTGGAAGAGGCCCCGTCCGAACAGGACATGCAGTATCGCGTCATTTCGGAAGAGGAGATGGTCGCCGACCTGAAGAACCTCGCCGCCGCGCCGCTCGCCCAGGGTGAAGACGAGGATTTCCGGATTTCCATCGCAGGCGCGCAGGAGAAGACGGCCTATCTGCGTATCGACGGGCAGTGGGCCAAGCCGCGGGGCATCACGCCGACCAGCCATATCTTCAAGACGCCCATGGGCATCATTCCCGGCCCCGAGCAGATCGACCTGAGCGACAGCGTCGAGAACGAGTTGTTCTGCATGACCTTGGCGCGCGAAATCGGTCTGCCCGTCGCGCATGTCGAAAAGCTCACCCTTTCCGGGCAGGTCGTTCTGTCGGTCGAGCGGTTCGATCGCGTCTGGCACGGCGACACCCTGAAACGCCTGCCGCAAGAGGATATCTGCCAGTCGCTGGGTTATCCTTCTGCCATGAAGTACCAGAGGCTGGGCGGCCCCGGTGTCGCGCAGATCATGGAGCTTCTGCGGGAATCCGACACGCCCATCGAGGATCGGGAGATGTTCTTCCGGGCGCAGATTTTCTTCTTCCTGATCGGGGCCTCGGACGGGCACGCCAAGAACTTCAGCCTGCGTCTGGGGCGCCGGGCGCGGTTCACGCTTGCGCCCCTCTATGACATCCTGAGTATCGCCCCGGTCGTCCGCGCCGGACGGCTGCAGCGAAAGCGCTACCGCCTCGCCATGTCGATCGATGGCCATTACGGCATCGACGAGATCGTGCCGCGTCACTTCGAGGCCGAAGGGCGCGCGGCGGGTCTGCCGAAGGGCCGCGCCTTGGAGCTGTTGCAGGACATGACCGATCGGCTGGGCCCTGCGCTGGAGCGGACGCTTCTGGCGGTGGGTGAACAGGTCCCGGCGGCGGTCAGCGAGCCGATCGCAAGCGATGCGATCCAGCGGGCGGCGCAGATGGGGGACCTGCTAAGTCCGATCTAGAGGCGGCAGGCCTTCGCCAGATCCTCGGTCTCGATTGCCGCGCCGACAGCGCTGAAATCGCGGGCATCCATGCCAAGCTGGCCACCGATGCGGCGCCAGGCCCCTGCGATGTGGCGCGCCATGTCACCGGTCATCTGCTCCGCAGTCCGCCTGTCGATGTCGAAAAAGGCGGAGGCATCGAGCGCCGCGTCGATCGAGGGCAGGTTGCCATGGATTTCGGAGATCGCGGTCTGCATCCGGCCGCCCGGACGGTGTTCGGGGTTGATGTCGAATGCCGGTGACAGCCGCCAGCCGCCGGGCGCGCGCAAGAAGCCATGATTGCGCAGATGATCGTCGGTATTCCGGATCAGGATGCCGAAGACCATCCGGCGATACAGCTCAGTGATCTGCCCGGCAGGATCCACGCAATGGCGGCGCATCGCCATCGCAAGGTCCTCGTAGCTGCTTGCGGCTGTTCCGCTCAATCCCAGAAAGGTCTGGGCCGAGATGAACGGGACCCGGTCCGAATGATCGGCCCCGACCCTGTCAAAGCGGCGGATGAGAGCGGCCGGGAACCGTTGCGAGGTGTTCAGGATATCCGCGACGCAGGCGTCTATGCCCACCTCACCCGCAAGTCTAAGCGTCATGACCTCGGCGCGGGCGACTGCATAGTCGTCGTCGATCTTGGGCAGCTTGACGATCCAGAGCGCACCTTCGCGGTCGCGCGCATTCACCTTGGGCCGGGCACCGCCCAGAGAGCCGACCGCTTCGGCCAGAAGATCACCGCCAACAAGCTCGGCGCGACGTCGGGCATAACCGGCGGGATCTTCCTCGAAGGCGCGCGCCTGGCGGATGACTTCGTCAAGGTCGTGCAAGCGTGGCACGTTCACGCCATCCGCGCGCGGTGGGGCAAGCGCAGTGGCCTCCGCCCCTGGACCGTCGAAATAGCGCAAGGCCCCGATCCTCAGGCGATCGTCGGACTCAAGCAGGTAGTCGAGTTCGGTAAGATACTGCGTACCGCGCAGCAATTCGATGATTTTGCGCCCCCAGCTGTCGGGCGCGGTGTCCGTCATCGACAATGGAAGGGCAAAGCGTTCACCGTCCCGGCGGCCGTAGAAGGGTGCGGCCCCGAGCGGCATGTCCGGCGAAATCGGAAAGGCCCGTTTAAGCGCGAGCCAGCTTTCATGGTAGGTGAAGGCCGCAGTTTCGCGGGTCCCGTCCGCCTCGAAGATCAATTCGCCCACCGGAACCGCCCGGTCGCCGATCCGTACATCGATACGTCGTGTCGGCATCACCACCCCTCCGGCGCGTCGTCAGCGGCTTGCGCAGCCGGACCTTGGCTCTTCTCCGACGGTGACCTCCTTCGACGGGAGATGTTCCTGGGCAGCGTCTTCTCCGCCAGCATCAATCCGAGCTCATCCGATGCCGGATCGACGAGGTCGGCCAGCCGGTCGAAAAGCCCCAGAACCGACAAGGCCATCGCCAGTGTGTTCAGCGAGACGCCCGGATCGCCCTGTTCCAGGCGGTGCAGCGTGCTGCGTCCAACGCCCATGCGCGCCGCCATGTCGGTTGTAGATATCCGGCGTGCCCGGCGTGCGCGGGAGATGTCCTGCCCAAGCCGCGCGATACCGCGGGCGATCGAGGGATGAACCGCGCTCCCCTTGGTGCGTGCTGCTTTGTCGGTGCTGGTAGTCATTGTCCCGCATCTCGGTCAGAAAGGTTTTATTTGTCTTACTTGTGATACCAAAGATATGATGAACCAACCCCCCGTTGCAACCCCCACCCTATGTCTTCAGTCGGTTTTTGTTTTGTAAATGATACAAAAATCAATTTTCTGTTTTACTTGCGAGACAAATTGGGTTGGCTGGCGTCGGCGAATGCTTCTGACTGCGCCCCCAACCCCTCCAGCGCCTTGTCGACCTCGCGCGTCTTCGCGGCCAGCTGTGCTTCCCAAAGGATGCGGAACGCCTCGGCGAATTCGACTAGGCCCCCGGCGAAGGTGCGGATCGTGGTCATGTCGTCATCGGTGAAGGGCAGCGGGCGGCCGCGAAGCTTGGCCTCGTTCAGTTTGCGGGCGATGTGGTTGACCGCTGCACCCTCGGTGGCGACCTGCGCGCCCCAAGCTTGCAGGTGGTCGAGGACGACCGGATCGGCTGGGCGCAGCAGGATGTCGGCCGCCTCCATCAGACGGCGCAGGGCGGCGGGTTGGTCGGTGATGCCGCGACGTGCCAGTGCGGCCTGAAGCCCTGCCAACTGGCGCGCGCTCAGGCGGGTGCTGATCGTTGTTGTCGAAGCAGAGCGTGCGCCTTTGGCCCGGCTCAGCGTGTTGTAGATCGTCCGGGTCGAGACGCCAAAGCGGCGGGCCAGCAGGGCCGCAGGGGTGCCCTCGGCGCGGGCTTCGATGATCTGGCGGCGTTCGTCGTCGGTCAGTTTGCGATGGTGGCGCATGTGAAGTTTACGTTCCTATTTCTTGCCAACTTCCTCCAAGCCCCCCGCCTCCCAGCGTCAGCGGAGGCGGATCAGGGGCTTGGAGTCCGTTTCGGTGGGTTTGCTTGGTTGGACGGGGTGCAGGGGACGCGATGCGGGAAACGCGATGCGCACAGCACGAGGCAGGAAACGCGGCGCAAAGGACGCGATGCGCGATGCGGAAGGCGCGGCGCAATGGAGACGGGACACGGCACACGCTCCGGAAAGCGCGATGCACGGGACGCGATGCACGGTGCATGTTGCGGAGAACACACCGCTCATCCCGCCAACCCCGCCGCGCGCAATTGCCCATCAGTGACCAGCCCCGCCGCCACCAGTGCTGTCACCTGCGGGGCGGTGATGTGTTTGCACATCGGGCTGCGGTCGCGCACCCAGGCCGCCAGCCGCGCGTGATGATCGGCGGCCAGCGTTGTCCGCGCCTGCCGTTCCTCGGCCGCCACTTCGAGGAAGCGCTGCCAGCGGCGGGTGGCGAACCAGTTGTCGGAGAAACAGACCTTCGACCGGGTGAAACCCGCGCTTTCTGCCGCATAGGCCTGCACGGCGCGCAGCAGGTCGTCGGGGTCGATCCCTTCCTTTAGTGCCTCTCCGATCTGGGCAAAGCACGCAGCCCTCCCGCGCTGCCGGTCCTTGGGGTAGGCCGACCAGATCTTCTCAACCCTTTCATCCACCGCCGCCTCCGCGCGCCTGCGCGTAGGTGGTTTATGGATGGTTTCAGGGTGGTTTGGGGTCCACCGTGGACCCGGTACCCCGTCCACCCTGGACCCCCTACTGGGGTCATGCTGGACGGGGTCCACTGTGGACCCCGTTCCTTCGTCGGGTTCGGCGGAGCTTTCCAAGGCCATCACGCGGTCGAGCACGATCCGGTAGATCACGGTGAAACCGTTCTTGCAGGTCCGCCGCCCGGTCTCGATCAGGATGCCCTCGCGCAGGAAGTCGGTGATGGTCCGCTTCACGGTGCTTTCGCCCAATTCGGTGTGCCGTTGGATCGTGCCCTTGGAACACCAGATGCCCGATCCGTCATCGCTCGCCTTGTCGGCCAGGAACATGATGATCTGCTTGCGCGCGGCGCTGCCGAAGATCCGGTCGGCGCAGAGATTGGCAATCTTCCAGCTCATGCGCGGCCCCCCGGGAAGGGGGCGCAGCGACCCCTTGGCGGCGACGGATCATACCGCTTGACAGAACGGAAAACGCCGTCGCACCATCCGCCCAAAGCCTCTTTCCGGGCCTGCAAATGGTTTGACAATCGGCCCGTAAGTGCCTGATTTCCCGTGGTGGGTTTGACAGAAATTTCGCCCGTAACCGCCTGATCTTCCATCCACAATCTGGGATTGAAAATCCTCGTGTCGGTGGTTCGATTCCGCCCCCGGGCACCATTTATGACCATCAAAATAGCTGAAAGCACCGATTGCACAGGCGTTGATCGGCTTTCACTCGATATTTCGAGCAGCTGAGCCATATTCGTTTCTCGATGTGAAAATTCACCAACGCGTCTTGGTTGGTCGAAGACTCAAACCCACCCCGCAGAACTTACCTCCGGTTGAAACCGGAAAAGGCCTTTTCAAAATCAGCCATTGGGCTCCCTGTCTTGGGATCCATGCGTCCGAAATCTTGGAACTGAAAAGCAGCGCCTTGGTTAGCCGTCAGAATTACAAGGGGATAGACAAGATGAATGATGACAGGGTCTGGCGTTTTGAAGAGAGCCTTTGGAGGGCTTCGGAAGATCACTACCATGAGCAGGTCGATGCCGAATGCGTGATGGCGCTGAGCCACGCTCCTTATCTCTACAGCGGTGATGACGCAGTGAAAGCCGTCAGCGGCACGCCGGAATGGGAGAGTGTGAGCTTCTCCGAGAAAACGATCTCAAGGCCGGAAGAAGGGTTGATCGTCGTCGGCTATCGTATCATCGCCGAAAAGGGCGAAAAGCGCTTCAAGGCAGCGTGCACCTCTGTCTACCGCCGCAAGGCGCATGAGGAATGGTCGGTGGTTCAGCATTCACAGGTGGTTATCGGCGCGGATTGAGGTAGGGGGCCAATTCGTCGCGGTGTGCAACTGTTGGCATACAAGCGCGTTGCCCCACTTTGATCCTCGTGAAGAATGGGAGCTTCAGGACAATGAATTACTCGAATATCGACGGCGAAAAGGCCGTCAAAGGGGTGGCCATTGCAGGTCTTGTGATCATCCTTTTTCTAGCCGCACTGGATATGGGCCAAGACAATCGGCAGGAAGCCAACGCACAAGAAAGCGCGGAGACCGATACGACCTCCGAGGCGAGCACGGAAGACATGATGCCCGCCGAGGACGACACCGAGATGGCGGCGGCAGATACGGTAGAGGATCCTTCGCCAGACGTGTCGGAGCCTCCGGCGGAGATGGCCGAAATGACCGAGGAGACCACGACGGACACGATGGAAGACACGTCCGAGGAAACTTCGGGCGAGGCGCCTTCAAGCGACGCAGCAACTGATGAGGCAAGCAACACGACTGCGGAGGTATCGGACGAGGACACCAGTGCTTCCACAGCGGAAACCGATGCGAGTGAAAGCACGGAAACAGCAGGTTCCGACGAAGCTGAAACCGCAGCGAGTGATGAAAATGCCACTGCCACCACAGCCGCGGTAAGTGACGCGGAAACAACAGCCTCCGAAGGGGCGTCAGGCAACCAGTGGAGCGCGGAACAAGTCGCGTTTCTTGATGGCGACCCCGATGCCGGTGAGCGTGTCTGGCGCCAATGTTCGGCGTGCCATGTGGCGGATGAGACACAGAACCGTGTTGGTCCGCATCTCGTCGAGATCATTGGTCGTGACGTGGCTTCGATCGAGGGCTTTCGCTACTCCAATGCGTTGAAGGATCTTCAAGGGCAGGAATGGACGCCGGAAGAGCTTGATGCCTGGCTGGAAGACCCGCGCGAATATGCGCCCGGGACCTCGATGTCCTACGCCGGTTTGCGCAACGCGGAGGACCGGAAGAACCTTCTGGCGTATCTCTACGAGTTGCAGCAGGACTGACCCGATGCACCTTGGACCGACCCCGTGCGTTGACCTTGGGGTCGGTCCACATATCCGGACTGTACAAGGTCACAGTGACTGCGAACTGGCAGCAGCCTTTTCCATTCCGACCATTCCAATCTAGAACTCATCCCAGATCATCTTGCCCATGTCGTCCAGCCGTTCGATCGAACAAAAGAGCGAGATGGTCAATCTGGCGGTCCACGTCTCGCCGCCCATGCGCACAAGCGTGCCATCCTCCAATTCGTTCTTTATCGAGAATTCCGGCAGCCAGGCAACGCCCGCGCCGGCCAGAGTGCGCCGCTTCAGAGCTTCGGCGAGCGCGTCCATGTACCTGATCGACAGCGCGGTCCCGCGATTGCCGATGGTCCGATCAACCACCGTGCCAAGGAACGTGTTGGGATCATAGCTCAGGTACGGCACCGCGATACTGCCGTCGCCCAGCAATCGCCACCCGTGATGGGACGCCGCATCGTGCAGCGCCACGGGGATCAACAGTTCGGTGCAGATATCCTTCCGCACGAAACGTGTTTCGTCGAGGATCGGTGCCACGTCCTGATGCCGGTAGTAGAGCAGGAACTCGCACGCGCCTTCTGACAAGAGCTGGCAGCAGGCGGTCAAAGTGTCGGACAGCACGCGCGTGCGCAACTCTGGGTGACGGGTTTCGAACTCCGCCAAACGCGGTTGCAGGTAATTCACAGAAATGGCGTGCAGGGCAGCAATCCGCTGGAATGACGCATTGCCGCGTTCCGCTTCGCGGATGGCTTGGCGTGTGTCGGTCAGCTGTGCCACGGTCTGTTGCGCGATCGGGAGGAAGTGCCGTCCCGCTTCGGAAAGTTGCACAGGGTAGGTCGCGCGGTCGATCAACGGCACCCCGATCCAGTTTTCCAAGGACCGGATACGGCGACTGAAAGCGGATTGGGTGATGTTCCGCTCTTCCGCCGCGCGGGTGAAATTCAGAGTCCGCCCGAGGCAGACGAAATCGCCCAGCCAATTGATGTCCACACCAGCCCCCTTTCAGTCCCACGCTAGGCGGCGCTCACCAACCATGCAATATCAGAATAGTTTGATGTTCCATTTGAATTGGTCTCATTCCGAAACCCGGCCCTATCATCCTCGTGTTCCCTGCCACGGCATGGCGCCGAATCGGCACAGGTCCGAAAAACAGATGCAAGAAGGTCGGCACGCGGCCTCGCGATCCCAACGACAAGGAGTTTGAGATGAATTTTTCCTGGAAAACCGTTCTTTCGGCCGCCGGCGCGATTGCGGCGGCCACTGTTGCGGCACAGGCTGCCGATACCACGATCCGCCTGTCCACCTATGTGAACGAGTCCGACATCCGGTATGATGGCTTTGTGCATTTTGCCAAACTGGTCGAGGAAAAGACCGGGGGCAGCGTCGAAGTGCAGATCTTCCCGTCCTCCACATTGCATGGCTGGTCCGAAGGCGTCGATGCGCTGCAAGGCGGCGTATCCGACATCAGCTGGATCTCGGCGGATGAACGGCTGCCCTGCTACCGCGTCACATCGCTTTACCCCGTTGCCATCAATCTGGACAACCAGGTCGAAATGGATGCCGCCTATGCCGACCTGATCCGCGACGAGTCGGCCAATGTGGGCCTCGTGCCGTTGTTCAATTCGAACTATTCCTACGATCAGGAATGGTGGTTCGAGGAACCGATTGCCGATCTGGGCGATCTGCAGGGCAAACAGGTGCGGTCGATCGGACCTCTGGTCAGCATGATGATCGAAACCTGGGGCGGCGCACCGGTCTTCGTCGCTCCGAAGGAAGTGTTCCAGTCTGCCGAACGCGGCGTAGTCGACGGGATCAACATGGGTGTGGCCACCTATTCAAGCTGGCAGCTTTGGACAGTCATGCCCTACATGGTCAATGCAAGCCTGTTTTACGGCAACATCCAGTACATGATGAACAAGTCCAAGTTCGACAGCTTGACCCCGGATGAGCAGGCTGCCGTGACGGCTGCTGCCCGCGAGACCGAGGAATGGCTCAAGCCGCGTTATGAAGACTGGGTCGATCAGCGGGTCGGCAATGCCGTGATGAAGGGTGGCGGTGCTGCTGTTGCCATCAGCGAAGACAAGCGGATGGAGTTGATCGACAGCGTTCAAGGCACCTGGAACGAGACCGTTCAGGAAGCCTGCGGTGCTGATCTTGCAAATTCGGTGCTGGCGCTGTTCGCCGAAAACGCGCCCTGATCACGATGGCTATACCCTTCGCCCTGCGTTGTGCCGGGCGGAGGGTTTGACGTGCAAGGAAATGTGACATGCAAACGGGACTGGATCGCGCCATCGCCGTGATGGAACGGAGTGTCGTCTGGTTGGCTGCCGGTGGGGCGCTGATCATTGTGATCCAGATGGTCTGGATCAGCTACGGTGTCTTTACACGCTACGCATTGAACGCGCCTGACCGAATGGTGACCGAAGCCACCGCGCTCCTGTTGTTCCCGGTCGCATTCGCCGGCTTGGCCTATGCGATGCGCGAAGATGCCTATCCCAAGGTCACGATGCTGACAGACCGGATGCCGCCAATGGGGCGCAAGCTTGTAGGGATCCTCAACCTGTCGATCATGGCGGGTGTGGGTCTGTTCTTTTCGTTGGCCGGTATCCGCGCAACCCAAAGCGCGTTCAATTCCGGCGCATCCTCGGAAATCCTTCTCTGGCCCCGCTGGATGTTCTGGGCACCGGGCGCCGTTTCACTGATCGTTTTCTCGCTCTACGCGGTTCTGCTTCTCGCGCGCTTGATCCGTACCCCTGCACAGGAGGTCTGAGACATGGAATGGTACGAGGTCGGGCTTGGCCTGCTGGGGCTCCTGATGCTGCTGATCGGCATCGGTCTGCCCATCCCCTTCGCCCTGGCTGCGGCATCCCTGCCGTTTCTGTGGCAAATCCAGACCTTTGAGACATCGCTTGTGTCCTCGCAGCTGAAACTCTGGGGCGTATGGATCGATTATATCCTGCTGGCGGTGCCGCTGTTCGTTTTCCTGGGTGAATTGATTGGAAAATCAAACATCGGACCCAATCTCTACCAGTTCCTGCATCAGGGGTTCCGACTGCGCGGGTCCGCCGCTTATGGCTCGATCGGGGCCTGCGCGGGGTTCGGCGCGGTGTGCGGGTCGTCGATGGTGGGGTCGCTGACCATTGGTGGCGTGGCGCTGCCCGAAATGCTGCGGCTGGGCTATGGCAAGAAATTGTCCTCTGGCGTGCTTGCAGCAGGGGGCACGTTGTCCGTGCTGCTGCCGCCGAGTCTGATCCTTCTGTTCTACGGGATCGTGACCGACCAGAGCATTGGCGATCTGTTCATTGCAGGTGTCATTCCGGGTCTGATCCTTGTGACGATGTTCTGCATCGTGGTGATGATCTGGGGCATTCTGCGCCCGGACGACATCCCGGCACAGGAACACGCCGTGCGCATGGGTCTGTTCCAGATCGCCGCCACCGTGGGACCCATCGCATTGATCGGCCTCGTGATCACCGTCGCGATATATGCTGGCATCGCCACCCCGACCGAGGCCGCAGCGGTCGCCGCTTTGCTGACGGTCATCCTGGCCTTTGGCGTCGGAGGATTGCGATGGGACGGGTTTCGGGATGCCGCGCTGTCGACGATGCGAACGATGGGCTATCTGGGCCTGCTTCTGTCGGCCGGTACGCTCTTCGGCTTCGTTTTGACCTATTACCGCGTGCCTTATGAATTCACGCAGTTCTTCCTCGCCTTCGACCTGTCACCATACGTGGTGCTGACCATCGTTCTGCTGTTCTACATCCTTCTGGGGATGTTCCTTGAACCGGTGTCGATGACCTTCATCACGCTGCCCACAATCTTTCCATTGATGGCCGCAGCCGGCTTCGACCTGATCTGGTTCGGCGTGGTCTACACGATCACGATGGAGATCGCGGTGCTGACGCCACCCGTCGGGCTGAACCTCTACGTGATCCAGGGCATCAGCCGCGGGCAGGTCACGATCGGGGAAGTCATCACCGGCTGCCTGCCGTTCATTGCGGCTTTGGTTGTCCTCATCTTCGTCCTGATCCTGATACCGGAGACCGCCCTGTGGTTGCCCGAACAGATGAAGTGACGCGGGCCGATGGCTCGACCTATCGTCGCGCCGGGACAGGCCCGGCCCTGGTGTTGGTACACGGGTATCTTGGCGGGGCGGCGCAGTGGCAGAACGAGTTCGAGCGGTTGTCCGACAGCTTTGATGTCATCGCTCCCGATTTGCCCGGTTACGGGAATGCGGCCGCAGCTGGATGCATCGACCGGATCGAAGGCTTTGCCCATCATCTGGCCGGGCTTGTGGATGAGTTGGGGATAGAGCGATTTTGCCTGCTGGGCCACTCGATGGGTGGAATGATCGCGCAGGAATTTGCGGCGCAGTTTTCTGATCGGGTCGAAAAGCTGATCCTGTACGGAACGGGCCCGCTGGGCCTCATGCCGGATCGGTTCGAACCGCTGGACGTGTCGCGGCGCCGTTTGGCAGAGGATGGCGTTGCCTGTACGATCCGTCGCATCGGCGCGACATGGTTCCGGGACGGGGATGCAGCCCCCGGGTTCAATCTCGTCGCGTCCTTGGGCGCGCAGGCCAAAGAACCAGCGGCGCAAGCCGGACTGGACGCCATGAGCCACTGGGACGGACGCGCAGCGCTGGCGCGCATTTCAATGCCGAGCTTGGTCCTTTGGGGTGATGGCGATCAGTCCTATCGCTGGCCCCAGGTCGAGGCGCTCTGGCGCGGCTTGCCCGACAGCAAGCTGGCCGTGATCCCGGGAACGGCGCACGCGGCGCATCTGGAAAAATCCACGCTCTTCCAGGCAGTTGTCAGGGATTTCCTTTAGCGATCCTCGCAGATCATCCTCGGATCTCGTGCTGTCACAAGTCTGTCGGCAAAAGCGCCTCGGGCGAGTCAGGAAGGCCGTTTCCGGAAAACTACGACCGCCACCTCGCATCACGGCACCCTAGACCACCTCACCAAAACTGCCTGTTTTTTCGGCAAGATACCTTCGGCTTTCGCAAGCGGCCCTTTTGGACTTGAGCCAAGGGAAGGAGCGGCCGACACTGGGGCATGCAGAATCTTCGCAAGCTTGTTGTTTTTTCGGATCTCGACGGCACTCTTCTGGATCATGACACCTACAGCTGGGACGCCGCGAAACCTGCTTTGGATCGACTAGCAGAACGCGATATTCCGGTTGTGCTGGCAAGTAGCAAGACCGCGCGGGAGATCGAAATCCTGCAAGAACAAATGGGGCTGAGCGGACGGCCCGCGATTGTCGAAAACGGCGCCGGGGTGATCGGTGTGCCGGGGATCGACAAGGCCGAGACATACGCTGCCCTGCGCGAGGCGTTGGACCGGATCGCACCCGCACTCAGGCACAGCTTTCGGGGGTTCGGAGACATGACGGTTGCAGAATTGACCAAGGTGACCGGCCTTCCACCTGACATGGCCCGGCTTGCCCAGGCGCGGGGCTATTCCGAACCGGGCATCTGGTCGGGCAGCGACACGGAACTTGATCGTTTCATCGCAGTTTTATCCGCAGGCGGCATGACAGCCCAGCACGGCGGGCGGTTCCTGACAGTGTCGTTCGGCGGGACAAAGGCGGATGCGATGGACGCGGTGATCAATGCGCTTTGCCCGGACCTGACGCTTGCACTCGGGGACGCGCCGAATGACCGAACCATGCTTGAAAAGGCCGATATGGGCGTGATCGTCGCGAATCCACACCGGCCGCCTCTGCCCTCGCTTGTAGGTGAAAAGGCGGGACGGATCACACGCACGCAGGACGCGGGCCCAGTTGGCTGGAACGCCGCCGTGATGGCCTTTCTCGATACACTCGGTTCAGCAGAAGGACACAGGCGGAATGGTTGATTTTCATCAGAACGGAAACATCGCGACACTGCACAACCTGCGGACCCGTTCTCTGGAGGAAATGACCTACGAGCTCGAGACCTTTGCGCAGACGCGGAAGATGTCGCTGATCCTGCCCTGTCTCTATTCCGAACTGGAAACCGACGCGATGCCGAACATCCTGTCGGAGCTGGCCAAGGTCACCTATCTGCACCGGGTGATCATCGGTCTTGACCGGGCCGATGCGGACCAGTTTCGCCATGCCAAACAGTTCTTCGAAGGCCTGAACCAGAACCATATCGTGATCTGGAATGACAGCCCGCGCATGATCGCGCTTGACAACCGGCTCGAGGAGATGGGTCTTGCACCGGCCGAGCAGGGCAAGGGCAAGAATGTCTGGACCTCCATCGGCTACCTGATCGGATGTCAGGACAGCGCGGTCATGGCGATCCACGATTGCGATATCCTCACCTACACCAACGAATTGCTGGCGCGGCTGATCTATCCCGTGGCCAACCCGACCTTCCCCTACCAGGTCGCCAAGGGGTATTACGCACGGATCGGCGGCGAAAAACTGAACGGGCGGGTGACCCGGCTTCTGGTCAGCCCACTCCTGATCGCGCTGAAGCGGGTTGTGGGCGACCGTGATTATCTCGATTACCTGCGGAGCTTTCGCTATCCGCTGTCGGGCGAATTCGCGATGCGGACGAATATCCTGCCGGATCTGCGCATCCCGTCGGATTGGGGGCTCGAGATCGGCGTTTTGTCCGAAGCTTGGCGCAACCTCGCGCCCAAGGCCGTGTGCCAGGTCGAAATCGCGGATGCCTATGATCACAAGCATCAGGCGCTCAGCCCCGAGGACGCAGAGACCGGCCTCAACCGAATGTCGACCGATATCTGCAAGGCGATTTTCCGCAAGCTGGCCGCCGATGGCACGATCTTTACCACCAACGTGTTCCGGACCCTCAAGGCCACCTATTACCGCAGCGCGCTGGATCTCCTCGATGCCTATTACAGCGATGCGCAGATGAACGGGCTGTCAGTGGATCGACATGCCGAAGAAGCCTCTATCGAACTTTTCGCCGAAAACATCATGCGCGCGGGTCAGACCTTTCTCGACAACCCGCACGAGACCCCGTTCATCGCAACCTGGAACCGGGTTCATGCCGCCGACCCCACCTTTCTGCGGGACATGCAGGCGGCAGCAGCAGCAGACGCGCAGGACTACACGTGACCGGAATTGCTGATCCAGCGGCACTGGTAAGGCCCAAGGATAATATCCGCGTCGGGGATCACCTCGCCTGAAAGCAGATCGCGCCAATCCTCATCGGCGATGATATTCAGCGTACTGACCGGAAGCGCCACGGTGTCCTTGCTGACATTGTGCAGCGCAAAGATGGATTGCTGCCGGTCAAGGCTCTGCCGCCAGATGCCGAAGACCCGTGTATCCCCGGTGTTCACAGTGAACTGCGTCGCGTTCGGGTGGAAGGCCGATTGCTCTTGCCGGATCTTCAAACGCCGCTTCAATCCGCTCAGCACCTGCGCGTGAACCGAAGTGTCCTCTGCCAGAAGCGCTTGCAATGCCCCGTAGTCCCAGCGGTGACGGTTGATCGCCCGGTTCATACCCCGCCGCTCCACCGCTTCGATGTCGTTTGGTGTGGCAAGCATGGAGTGGATGTAGAAGGCCGGTATTCCTTCGAGCGACATCACGATGGTCTGCGAACACAGGAACCGGTCCAGATGATAAGCGTCCGGCCCGTCGAAAGTCTGGCCAAGTGCCTCGAAATACGTGGTGTTCAATTCGTAGGGCGCCTCGCCGCCATCGGGCAGCGCGCGCATTGACACCAGTCCGCCGGCAGCTTCGACGGCCCTGATCATGGCGATCTGATCTTCGGCCGTCAAAAGCCCCTCTGCGGGGCGCATTCCGATGCCGTCATGGCTGGCGGTGAAGTTCAGATAGGCACAGCCCAACGGGGCAGGTGGCATGGAGCGTTGCCACTTGTCGAGCTTGGATGCACTGCCCGACAACAGCGCGTGCAGGATCAGTGGCGGCAGCGGAAAGTTGTAGATCACATGCGCCTCGTCGCGCTTGCCGAAGTAACTCAGGTTCTCGGCCTTGGGCACGTTGGTTTCGGTCAACAGCACGATCGGTTCGACGGCGTAATCGCAGAGCAGGCGGATCAGCTTCACGATGGCATGGGTCTGCCGCAAGTGGATGGAGGGCGAGCCCGCCTCTTTCCACAGAAAGGCCACCGCATCGAGCCGGATGATCTGAACCCCGTTGTCGATATGGGTCCGGATGATCCGCAGGAATTCAAGCAACACTTCCGGATTGCGGAAATCGAGGTCGATCTGGTCATGGCTGAACGTGCACCAGACATGGCGCGGGCCAGTCTTTGTCTCGACCACCTGCAAGAGCGGCGTTGTCCGGGGGCGCACGACCATGCTCAGATCGAGCGAGGGGTCAGCCTCGAAAAAGAAGCGGTCATAGGGCGGCTGACCCTGCCGATAGGCATTGAACCATGTGCCCTGGCTCGACACATGGTTCAGCACCAGATCGGACATGAGCTTGAATTCGCTCGCGATGCGGTTGATGTCCGGCCAGTCGCCCAGTTGCGGGTTCACGGCCATGTAGTCGGTCACTGCGAAACCATCATCTGATGTGAACGGAAAGAACGGCAGGATGTGCACCCCGTTCACGACCCCCCTGAGGTAGCGGCGCAGGAAGTCATTCAGAAGGTCCAGCGGTTTGTGCGCACCATCGACGATGGAATTGCCATAGGTTATCAGCAACGCATCGCGCTGCGACCAGAGCGCATTGCCCGGCTTGCGCCCGCGTTTCCGCCGATGCGTGCCGTCGGGCCAGAACGTGTCGATCACCTTGGAGGCAAGAATATCGGCATCGATGTCAGGGTAAATCTCGTGGACCTTGACCGCGAGGGCACGGCTGAGTGCCGGGGTTTTTTCTTTGTTCAAAACGTCTTTTCCCATATCCTAAAGAACCATGGCATGGGCGGGTTTTCAAAATGTTTCCCGGTTTCAGAGGGCTGGAAGGGCCGGGAATGCCGATAACTGCATGCCGTTCGTGCATCTTGACGACGGAAGGCCACCACGTCCGGGACATTGAAACGGGCGGCCCGCTGGCTTGGATGACCAGCCCCTACCGCTGTTCCATCGCGTTTTCCCATTCCGTCAGAAACGCCCTACGGTTCAGTGGATCGAGATAGACCATCAACGCGGGGCCAAGCCGGATCGGCCCGAACTCGACAAGGTTGTCGGTGCCTGTCTGGCCAAGCGGCGGCAGGGGCCAGTCTCCGGGCGCTTCGCGTTGTCCCAAGTCCGCAAGCATGTCGATCAGTGCCCCGGCAGCGGCGGTTTCCCGTGCTGTGGTCGGAACGATCGCGGTGCGCAGGATCACATTCGTGAAATCCTGCATCCCGAGGATCTGGACCCTCCCACCGGAATCCCGTGCAAGCCGGTCCGCGGCGTAGCTGCCCAGCACATTATAAGCGAATGCCAGCCTGCCTTCGGCCACATCATCGATCATCTGGCCAGAACAGCAGTAAAGTTGCGGGTTCAATCGCCCCATGACTTCGGACAAGCGCCAATAGGCGTCCGTTGACCGGGCCTCCTGGGTTGCGAACAGGTATCCCAGACCACTGTCGCGCACGTCATACGTGCCCACCGCGCCATCAAACCGATCCGGGTATTCGCGCAGCAAGGTGACCAGTTCCTGCCGGGTCGTTGGCAAGTCCAGCCCCTCGAAACGTTGCGTCGACAACACGACCACCGCGGGTTCAGCCGTGAAGGCAAAGATCAGGTCACGCCATCTGGCCCAGTCGGGAAGCGATGTGGTGGTTTCCGACCTGTGGCTTTGTGCAAATCCATCATTTGCAAGTTGGAATTGCAGATCCATGGCCGAGGACAAGGCAAGATCGAATACAGCGCCACCCCGGATGGCCTGATAAAGCTGCGCTGAGGACACGACGGTATAATCGATGGACAAGCTGGGCTGGCGTGCCTGAAACGCCAGCAGGTAGGGCTCGAACACCTCGAGATCGCCGGTAGAGATGACCCGCAAGACACGATCCCCGGTTCCGGGGAACAGGCGGTAATCCTCGATTTCGAGCGCGGATACGAACGTCGCAAGACAGCTCAGGAGGACGGCAAGACAAGTGTGGCGCATGTTCCCTTATTCCCTTCAAGGGTTTCAAGCTCAAGTCGGCCACCATGCGCGACCAGCACATCCTTGGCGATGGTCAGCCCAAGTCCGGACCCGACAACGCCTTGGGTATTGGTGCCGCGCTGAAAACGCTGGGTTAACATGTCGACAGGGCCATCACCAAGTCCCGCCCCCTGATCAGACACGGCGATGCGGATTTCGCTGTCCCCTGCGGACACGGCAATCGTGACATCGGTTTCCGGTGGTGAATACTTGATCGCATTGTCCAGAACGTTGCGCAGGGCATTGTCCATCAGAACGGGATCGACCTGCACCTTGCCCTCCATCATCTCGACCTGCAGGCGGATATCCTTCATGGCGGCGGTCGGCTCCAGCCCGGCAACAGTCTGCCGCACCAAATCCGACAGGGTGATCGGGGTGCGCACAAGATCGTCGGACCGGTAGACAACTGTGGCATGGTCCAGCAACTGCCCCGCCGAGCGCGAACTTTCGTCCACTGCGCGGATCATCTGGCGCAGGCGCTGTTTCTGGTCCTCATCCTTTGCCGACCGAAGCGCGATTTCGGCCTGCGCCCGGACCGTGGCCAACGGCGTGCGAATGCGATGCGCAGCCTCGGCAATGAAATCCTCGGCGCTGCGAATGGATTGACCAAGCCGGTCCATCAACCGGTTGAGCGATGTCATCAGCGGTGCAAGCTCGGTCGGGGCCGCGCGGCGCAAGGGCCGCAAGTCGGACGGCCCCCGGCGCGACACGGCTGCGGCGATCTCGTTCAGCGGCTTGAGCGATGTGCGCGCCGCAAAGGCCGACAGGGACACCGCAACCAGAAAGAACGCCACCGACAGGAACGCGGCGAGTTGAGACAGCTCTGCAGAGATCGACGCGACACCACCCCGCGTCTGGGCCACCGTAACCTTGACAGAGACCGGCTGCGTTCCCGCCAGAACCAAGCGCGAGACCGTGGCCATCCGAACCTCTTCGCCGCTGTAGACGCCGGTATCGAAGATGACGCGCCCCCCGGAGGAGATCTGCTCGGTCGGAACCGGCAAATCGTCGTACCCCGTCAGAAAGGTGTCGCCGGTTGCGACCCGGTAGAACACCCGGTCCTCGCTGATCGCGCCCAGCATCGAGAAAGCAGAATAGGGCAGCTCGAGCCGCACCTCGCCCTGTTCGCTGCGCAGAGTTTCCGCGATGGTGGTCACCGATGCCGCAAGGACATTGTCCTGCGTGCGTTCCGCCGCTTGCCGGGCAAGGCCGGTCACCATCCACCAGCTGAGCACCGACAGAAGCGCGGCGACCCCGGCCAGCAGCAGCGTCAGCCGCCGCCCGATAGAGGCCGTGCCGGTCACGCCTCCGTGGTCTCCATTCGGTAGCCCAAGCCGCGCACGGTCTCGATGCGCACGCCCATGCCGTCGATCCGGCGGCGCAACCTGCCGACATAGACTTCGATGGCGTTCTCGGTGACCTCGGCATCATAGGAAAAAAGCCGGTCCATCAATTGGCTCTTGGACAGGATCTGCCCTTTGTGGCGCGCGAACACCTCGAGCAATCTGATCTCGCGATTGCGCAGGTCGATCGTTTCAGCACCAAATCGCAAGTTGCCGGCCAAGGGATCGAACACGGCATCGCCCAGATGGATCTCGTTCCGCGCCTCTCCGCCCCGGCGGCGCAGAACGGCGCGACATCGCGCTTCGAGCTCGGAAAAGTCAAAGGGTTTGGTGATGTAGTCATCCGCGCCCTGATCCAGCGCACCAACGCGATCCGACACTTGTGACCGGGCGGTCAGAACGATGACCGGCGTTTCCAGATGCGCGCGGCTGCGGGCAAGGAAATCGCGGCCGTCGCCATCGGGCAGCATCACATCCAGCAGGATGAGGTCGTATTGCGCGACAGCCAGACAGTCTTCGGCCTCGGCCAGACTGGCGGCATGGTCCACCGCATGTCCATCCAGCGCCAGCCGATTGACGACGGCTTCGGCCAGTTCTTGGTTGTCCTCGACCAGAAGATAGCGCACCCCGTCTCTCCCTCGTGGCCCCGTGTCAGGCTTCTGTCAGCTTTGTGTGGTGATGTAAGACCATGGGCGGCGGAGGACCGTCTGTCAAATGGGAGGATAACCAATGAACACTCTTGAGTGGTCACGCCGTGCGCTTATTGCTGCGGCCACTGCAACTGTTGCCGTTTCCGGCATTGCGTATGCCGGTGGACATCAGAAGATGGACTCGGTGCATTTCCTGATTCCCGGCGGCGCCGGTGGCGGCTGGGATGGCACGGCACGCGGCACGGGCGAAGCGCTCATGAATGCCGGTCTTGTCGGAACGGCGACCTATGAAAACATGTCCGGCGGCGGCGGCGGTGTGGCCATCGGCAACCTGATCGAAAACGCGGCCAGCAGCGAAGGCACGCTGATGGTCAATTCAACCCCGATCGTGATCCGGGCGCTGACAGGCGAGATCTCGCAAAGCTTCCGCGACCTGACGCTGGTGGCCGGCACTGTCGGTGACTATGCGGCACTCGTCGTGACTGCGGACAGCCCGATCAACTCCATGGAAGATGCGCTGGCGATGTACCGTGAAGACCCGAACGCTTTCGCCATCGGCGGTGGATCAGTTCCGGGTGGCATGGATCACCTCGTTGCAGCAATCGTGATGCAGGCCGCGGGCGAAGACCCGACTGCGTTCAACTATATCGGCTATGATGCGGGCGGTGAAGCGATGGCTGGGTTGCTCTCCGGTGAGATCGACGCTCTGTCGACAGGTTTCTCCGAAGCCGTTGCCCTTGCCGAACAAGGCGAGATCCGCATTCTTGGCGTGACCGCGCCGGAACGCGTGCCTGCCTTCGACGAGGCCCCGAGCTTTGCCGAGCAGGGCATCGATGCGCAGTTCGTCAACTGGCGCGGCTTCTTCGCAGCCCCCGGTCTTCCCGAGGAAAAGCTGACTGCCTATCAGGACATGCTGGCGGCAATGATGGAAACCCCCGAGTGGGAAGAGGTGCGCGGGCGTATGGGCCTCGTGAACATTTTCCGTCCCGGTGACGAGTTCGGAGCCTTCCTCGAAGCGCAGGAAAAGCAGATCGGCGATCTGATGCGGGAACTCGGTTTCCTCTGATCCTCGTCACGATCCATTCGGGTCGAGACTTTTTCAAGGCGGATGCCCGGCCAGAACGGCTGGCGCAGGGTATCCGCCGCACATGACTTCACAAAAATCGCTTGGAGGGTTGAGAGATGGCGCTCGATCGTTGGATCGCTTTGGCCTTTATCGCCTTGTGTTGCATCTACGGCTATGCAGCGTTCTTCACCATGGATGGTGAATTGCCGCCCATCCTGCAACGCAACCCGGTCTGGCCGTCGACGTTTCCGAAAATCCTGACCGTGATGGGAATAGTGGTCGGACTGATTGTCCTGTTCACCAAGAAAGCCCCCGCAGATGGCGGCGCGCCCAAGGACGGCGTGATCGATCTGACCCGCCTCGGAGACTACCATGTCGGGCAGGCGCTGGGTTTGCTGGTGCTGATGGTCGCCTATGCGTTGACCCTGCGCCCGCTGGGCTTCGTCGGATCGACGGTCTGCTTTCTCGTGCTCGGGGCGATCATTCTCGGAGAACGTCGTTTTCATATCCTGATCCCTGTGGCTGTCATTGCTGCCGGGTCGATTTGGTATCTGGTCCAGGAGGTGCTGGGGATCTTCCTGCGCCCGTGGCCAGGCATGTTCATGTAGGGGGGCCTAGACATGATCGAAGGAATTCTCATCGGACTGTCAGCGGCCGTCACACCGTTCAACCTGATGATGGTGGTCATGGGCTGCGTTATCGGAACCCTGATCGGGATGTTGCCCGGCCTTGGGCCAATGTCGATCATCGCCATCATGATCCCCGTAGCCATTGGCATCGGCGATCCGACAGCGGCGCTGATCCTGTTGTCCGGGGTCTATTACGGCGCGATCTTCGGTGGATCGACCTCGTCCATCCTGCTCAATGCGCCGGGGGTCGCGGGCACCGTCGCCACCAGCTTTGACGGCTACCCGATGGCCCGCAAGGGACAGGCCGGAAAGGCGCTGACCATCGCGGCCATCGCCAGCTTTGCCGGCGGCACCATCGGCGCGATCCTGTTGATGATCTTTGCCCCTGCGCTGTCCTCGGTCGCTCTGTTGTTCCATTCGGCGGAATATTTCGCCCTGATGGTGGTGGGCCTGTCAGCCATCGCCGCGTTTGCAGGCACCGGACAGGTGGCCAAGGCGCTGATGATGACGCTGCTGGGCCTGATGCTGGGCACCGTCGGCGAAGGCGCGCTGTCGAACACGCCCCGCTTCACCTTCGGAATGATGGATCTGCAATCCGGCTTCTCGTTCATCACTCTGGCCATGGCCATGTTCGCCCTGCCCGAAGCGTTGTTTCTGGTCATGAACCCGGCCCGCGCGGCGAGTGGGTCTGGCGCCGAAAGCGGCAAGATCACCGGCATGCGCATCACCCGCGCCGAAGCCCGCAGCATCGCACCCGTGATCGGTCGGCAATCCCTGCAGGGCTTCTTCATCGGTGTCCTGCCCGGCGCGGGGGCCACGATTGCCTCTTTCCTCGGCTACGCCGTTGAACGCAACATCGCCAAGGGGGCAGAACAGGAAGAGTTCGGCAAAGGATCGATCAAGGGGCTGGCCGCTCCGGAAACGGCCAACAACGCCGCCTGTACCGGGTCTTTCGTGCCCCTTTTGACGCTGGGCATTCCGGGTTCGGGCACCACTGCGATCCTTCTGGGGGCCTTGCTGGCGTTGAACGTCACACCGGGACCGCGGCTGATGACCGACACGCCCGAGGTGTTCTGGGCTGTCATCATCTCGATGTACCTGGGCAACCTCGTGCTCTTGATCCTCAACTTGCCACTGATCCCCTACATCGCCAAGATACTGACGATCCCACGCACATTCCTGATCCCGTTCATCCTGTTCTTCACCCTCATGGGCAGTTACCTGGGTCAGAACAATGCGACGGAACTGCTGATCCTTGTCGGGTTCGGTGTGATCGCCACGATCCTGCGCTTTGCGGATTACCCGCTGGCACCGCTGCTGATCGGGTTCATCCTCGGCACCATGCTCGAGAACAACTTTGCGCGCGCAATGCAACTCTATCGCGGCTTCGACTTCATTCTTGAACGCCCGATGACATTGGGCCTCCTGGTGCTGGCGATGCTTCTTGTCGTCCTGCCAAGCTATCGCGGCTACCGTGCCAGAAAGCGGGCGCAAGGCATTGCAGATGGCGACTGAAACAGTCTCCGGACCTCTTGGCGGGGTCCGGGTTCTTGACCTGACGAATGTGTTGGCAGGCCCGTTCGCCTGCCAACAGCTTGCCCATCTCGGGGCCGAGGTCATCAAGGTAGAGGCCGTGGGACGGGGCGATCTGGCGCGCAACCTTGGTGCCGATCCCGATCTGTCGGCGGCGGGCATGGGGATCAGCTTTCTGGCGCAGAATGCAGGCAAGGCATCCCTGACGCTGAACCTCAAGGATCCGCGCGGCAAGGATGTGCTCAAGACGCTCGTGCAGGGGTCTGACGTTCTGGTCGAGAACTACCGTCCAGGCGTGATGGACCGTTTGGGCCTTGGCTACGAAACACTGCGGCAAACCAATCCGAAGCTGATCTACTGCGCGATCTCGGGCTTTGGGCAAACCGGGCCATGGGCAGACCGCCCCGCCTATGACCAGATCATTCAAGGCGCGTCCGGTGTCATGTCGATCACCGGCGACAGCCAAAGCGCACCTCTGCGGGTCGGCTATCCGCTGGCGGATACGGTCGGCGGGCTGACTGCCGCAATGACGATCTGCGCCGCTCTGAACGCCGAAGAGAACGGCGCGTTCATCGACGTGTCGATGCTTGAATCCGTGTTGGCGACCATGGGATGGGTCGTGTCCAACCACCTTGTCGGGGGCGTTGCACCTTCCGCGCAAGGCAATGAAAACCCGACCTCGGCGCCGTCGGGGGCGTTCCAGTGCGCCGACGGGTTGATCAACATCGCCGCCAACAAGGACGAGCAATGGACGCTACTGGCGCACCATCTGGGACGTGCGGACCTGCTCGGACAAACGGAATACGCCACCCGCGAGGACCGAAAGGCGCACCGGCTGCGTCTGAAAGCGGAACTCGAAACCGTGCTGACCACGCGCCCTGCGCGGGATTGGGCCGAAGAGCTCAATGCAATCGGTGTGCCCGCCGGTGCCGTGATGTCGGTGCCCGACGCGCTGAAGCATCCGCAGATCACGGGTCGGGATTTCATCAAACGGTTCGAAACCGTGCCGGGCGTTGACAGGCCCGTCGACATTGTCTCGGTAGGCGCGCTATTCAATGGCAAACGACCGACGGTCAAGACACCGCCCCCGGAACTGGGTCAGGACTCGACACATATTCTGGAAAGCATGGGCTACAGTGCCGAAACGATCGAAACGCTGCGCAAGGAGGGCGTGATTTGACCGGAGCCAATGACGTCGCCGACTGGTGGCGCACCCGGATCATCGACATGGAACCGGGCCGCATTCACCTGCGCGGGCACCCTGTGCAGGATCTGATCGGCAATACGGGGTTCGCCCGGATGATCTGGCTGATGGTGGTGGGCGAAGACATTTCTGGCCCGCGCGCCGATCTGTTCGAAGCGGCCTTGGTCTCGGCGGTCGATCATGGCCCGCAGGCCCCCTCCATCGCTGCCGCGCGGATGGCGTCGACCTGCGGCATCGGCTTGCAATCGGCGATGGCCACGGGCCTGAACATGCTGGGCGACGTGCATGGCGGCGCGGGCGAACAGGCGGTCACGCTCTACCGTCAGATCGAACAGGCCGGACCGGACGGTTTGGTTCCGTGTCTGGATGCGTGGCGCGAAAAGCACGGTCGCTTCGTTCCCGGCTTTGGACACAGGTTTCACAAACCGGTCGATCCGCGTGCCCCGCGACTGCTTGGCCTCGTTGACGAAGCCGCAAAGACAGGTGCTGTGTCCGGAGCCTATGCCACGATAGGCCGCACCATAGAGGCCCGGCTGGCCGAAGAGCGTGGCAAGCCGGTTCCGATGAACATCGACGGTGCGACCGCCGTGATCTTCGCCGAACTGGGCTGTCCGCCCCCCTTGGCGCGCGGGTTTTTCGGCTTGTCGCGCTCTGTCGGTATCCTCGCCCATGCGTGGGAGCAGACGGAACAGGGTGGTCGGAACAAAGGCCCGACCCCGCCGTCCTACCGATGGACCTATGAGGGCAACTGACTTGACGCTGCCGCCTGTTCTGCCGACCCTTCTGATCGCCGCAGCGGGTGCGCTTCTGTTTCATCTCATCGGGTTTCCCGCCGCTGCGGTCACGGGACCAGCCACAGCTGTTGCAGCTGCAACCCTGATGGGTCTGCGCACCGAGATCCCCCCACGCCTCTGCGACATCATTTTTCTGATCATTGGCGCGCAGATCGGCAGCACGGTCACACCTGACGTGATCGCCGCAGCACTGAGCTGGCCGGTGTCGCTGCTGATTTTGACGCTGACGCTGATCGCCATCATGCTGATTGTCCCGATCAGCCTGCGGGTGCTTTTCGGCCACAGTCGGGTCACAGCATTTCTGTCGGCTGCCCCCGGTCACCTGACCTTTGTGCTGGGTCTTTCCGCAGATTTGCGGGCAGATGTGCCACAGGTCGTGCTGATCCAGACGGTGCGGGTGTTCCTGCTGACGCTTCTGGTACCGGTGCTGATTTCGTTCTGGGGTGTCACCGGAACGGCGACCTTTGCGGATCACGGCACCAGTTCAGCCTTTGATCTGGGTCTGGTGCTGCTGCTGGCGCTGGCGGCGGGGCTGGGCCTGAAACGGTTGACCGTTCCCGCTCCCTTGCTGATCGGGGCGATGGCGGTTTCGGCGCTGACCCACGGAAGCGGTTTCGTGACAGGGATCGCCCCAGCCTGGCTGACCATCGCGTCCTTTGTCTGCATGGGTGCCTTGATCGGCACACGGTTCAGCGGGATTGACCGGTCCTTGCTAAAGAACGCGTTTCTTGCCGGATTGCTGAGCACGCTGGCAGGCTGTGTGATTGCGGCTGCAGGGGCGTATCTTGCGGCCAAGTTGATCGGAATGCCGCCTGCCGCGCTGTTCCTGGCCTTCGCTCCGGGTGGGGTCGAGGTGATGGCCGCGCTTGCCATCGAAACCGGGTTGGAACCGGCTCTGGTGGCGGCGCATCACGTCTTTCGACTGGTCATTCTGGGGGCTTTGTTGCCCCTGTTCGCAATCCGGTATCGACACGGCTGACGAACAGCGGCTGACAACGTGATACGGACGCAGGTGTTGGCGGGAGCAAAGTCAAATAATCTGCTCCCGGGGATCGCCGTCAGCAAAACTGCGATCTGAAGGCGGACCTCGGCCCTGATCAGATCGCGGATTGCTTGCGCAGCCGGTTGAAGCTCATCGAGATATGCGCGCGCTGGATCTGCGCGACAGCCATCAGATCGCCCGACTCCAGCGCAATCCGGATCGCCTGAAGTTCGTGCAGGAAAATCCCGTACTCCTCCTGCAAATCCAGTTCCGCCTTGATCGCCTTGACCAGCCAGAGCCGCTTGGTCTGATAGTACAGGCGTTCCAGAACCCGCCGCAGCGGTTCGTTCGCCGTCAGGTGCAAAAGCGCCTGAAACACGTCCATATCGAGTTCGGTAAAGCTGCGGGGCGTGCCAGACACGATCATCTGTGCCGCGCGGGTAATAAGTCGCTGCAACTCCATCAGGAACACAGTGTCCGGTGTCACCGGATCAAGCTGCCCGGTCAGCCCGGTCAATTCGACGCGCAGCCTGTAGGCCTGTTCCAGTTCGGTGATGTCGGCATCGGTCACAAACGTTCCGACACCGTGAACCGATTGTACAAGCCCTTCCTCCTCAAGCCGCGCAAGAACACGGCGCATCGGCGTGCGGCTTGTGCCGAATTCACCGGCCAAGGCGATCTCGGACAATTGCGCCCTCGGTGGATAATCCAGCAGGCAGATCCGTTGCCGAAGTTCGGCATAGACAGCCGCGTGACGATCCTTGACCGTCAGGCCCGAGTCGGCATCAGCCATCCAGCCTTTCCCCAAGCCGTTCGAGCATGCCCAGACATTGCGCCAACTGGTCGATCGCGATGAACTCGTCGGCCTTGTGCGCCTGTTCGATCGACCCGGGACCACAGACCACGACATCCATGCCCAGCGCCTGAAACAACCCGGCCTCGGTTCCAAAGGCCACCACGTCGCTTTTGTTGGCTCCGGTCAGTTCCGACACGATCCGGCGGGCTTCGTTTTCATCCGTCGGGATCAGGCCCACCACTTCACCAATCACTTCGGTGGTGATGAAGGCACCGGGATGAACCGCGCGCATCCGTGGCAGAAGCTCTGTCTCGCAATAATGGTGCAGGCTGTCCTTGACGAATTGCACATCGCCCGGCTGAACCGGGCGCATTTCCCAATCGACCTGAGCGGATGGCGCAATGACATTGTGCGCCACACCGCCCACCAAAGCGCCGACATTCACACTCGTCCATGGCGGATCGAAAGGCGAATTACCCGGCGCACGGGCGCGCAAGGCGTCCTTGAGACCCAGGAGGTGAGTCACATAACGCACCGCGTATTCGACCGCGTTGACCCCGTGATCCGGCAATGACCCATGTCCCGCCAGTCCATTGAACCGCGTGGTGTATTCGTTGCAGCCCTTGTGACCGTCGATGATACGCATCTCCGTCGGCTCGCCGATGATGGCCACACCCGGAGTCAAACCGCGTTCCGACAGGGTGTCGGCCAGGTTGCGCGCGCCCAGACATCCAACCTCTTCGTCATAGGTGAAGGCGAAATGAAGCGGCCTGTCACGCACCCGCTCTGCAAGATGCGGGGCCATCGCCAGAGTCGCGGCGATAAACCCCTTCATGTCGCAGGTTCCGCGACCGTAAAGGCACCCTTCTGCGGCCTCCATACGGAACGGATCGCGGGTCCAGGCCTGATCGGCCACGGGCACCACATCGCTGTGACCCGACAACAGGATACCACCATTGCGGTCCGGCCCCAGCGTGGCGAACAGGTTGGCCTTGGTCCCGCAGGGCGAGGACATCACCTCGCAGCGCGCGCCCACGTCTTCCAAAAGCCCCGCCATGTGCAGGATCATGTCGAAATTGCTGTCCGCCGAAATCGTCGGATAGCCGATCAGCTCTGCAAGGATCTCGGTTGTGCGCTGCAGGTGATCCACGGCTCTAATCCTTGACGAACAGCTTGCGCTCGATGTTGCACAGCGCCTCTGCCGGACCGTTTTCGGTGATCAGGATGGTTTCTGTCGTCTCAAGCCCCCAGGTGTCCATCCAGAGCGCGGGCATGAAGTGAAAGACCATCCCCGGTTGCAGGATCGTCTCGTCCTCGACCCGCAGCGATGCCGTCCGTTCGCCCCAGTCCGGAGGATAGCTGAGCCCGACCGGATAGCCGCAGCGCCCTTCGCGGTAAATGCCATGGCTTTGCAACACATCGAACAGCACCTGTGCAATATCGCTGGTCCGGTTGCCCGCCCGCGCGATATCAAGCGCGGCTTCGATCCCTTCAAGCTGCGCGGCTTCGGCATCGAGCATCTCTTTCGGCGGCGTGCCCAGAAACACCGTTCGGCACAGCGGCGCATGATACCGACGATAACAGCCCGAGAGTTCGAAGAACGTCGCCTCGCCGTGGCGCATCGGATCACCGTTCCAAGTCAGGTGGGCTGCGGTCGCATCCAGACCGGACGGGGTCAGCGGCACGATGGCGGGATAATCCCCCCAGATATCGTCCACCCCGGTGATCCCGGCATGCATGATATCGGCGACCACGTCATTCTTGCGCACACCCGGCGCGGCACGGTCGATGGCTGTCTCGATCACCCGTTCCGAAATCCGCGCCGCCTTGCGGATGAACGCGATCTCTTCATGTGACTTGATCAGCCGCTGCCAGTTGACGAGCGCCGTGGCATCGGCGAACCGCGCCTCGGGCATTTCGGTCACCAGCACCTCATGCGCCTTGGCCGAATAATAGTAGTTTTCCATCTCGACGCCGATGGTCGCCGCGCCAAGGCCCATGTCTCGCAGACGCAGGGCGAGCTCTTGCATCGGGTGCCGCAGAGTGGACTGCACATAACTGTCGGCATAGCCGAAGATGTTGTCGGCCGACATCCAGCAGGTGCGCAGTGCCCCCATCGAATCCATGAAGCGGCCCCACCAGATCGGTTCACCGTCCAGCCTCAGAAGCACTCCTTGGTGCACGTAAAAGGACCAGCCGTCATATCCGGTCAGCCACGCCTGGTTCGACGGGTCCGTGACAAAAAGGGCATCCAGTCCCGCCACGTCCATGGCAGAGCGCGTCAGCGCGATCCGTCGATCATATTCAAAGCGGCTAAACGGGGCTTTTCCGTCGGGCATGGTTGGTCCTCGGCACAAATTCACGTAAGGATGTACACAACTCGGTAATCAGATTGCCGAAGGATGCACAGAATCGGGGTTACTTTTCTTGACATGATCAGGAATCCCCGCCTGATGTGCACAACGATTTGTCACACGAAATGACTGGAAAACGACATGCTGCGGAATGACCAACTGGATCAGTGGGATCGAGACAACTTCTTCCACCCATCCACCCACCTTGCCCAACACGCGCGGGGTGAAAGCCCGAGCCGCGTGATCAAGACCGCGTCGGGTGTCCATATCGAGGACCGGGACGGCAATCGCCTGCTGGATGCCTTTGCGGGCCTCTATTGCGTGAATGTCGGCTACGGGCGCACCGAAATCGCCGACGCCATTGCAGCCCAGGCTCATGAACTGGCCTATTATCATTCCTATGTCGGGCACGGCACCGAGGCGTCGATTACGCTGTCCAAGATGATCCTCGACCGCGCGCCGTCGCATATGTCCAAGGTTTATTTCGGGCTGGGCGGTTCGGATGCAAACGAGACCAACGTCAAGCTGGTCTGGTATTTCAACAACATCCTTGGCCGCCCACAGAAGAAAAAGATCATATCGCGCTGGCGTGGCTATCACGGGTCAGGCATTGTCACAGGATCACTGACCGGGCTCGAGCTGTTTCACAAGAAGTTCGATCTGCCGGTCGAGCAGGTGATCCACACGACCGCCCCCTATTACTACCGCCGCGAAAACCTCGATCAGACCGAGGCGCAGTTCGTGGACCAGTGCGTCGCCGATCTCGAAGCGCTGATCGACCGCGAAGGGGCCGACACCATTGCCGCCTTCATTGGTGAACCGATGCTGGGCACCGGAGGCATCGTGCCGCCACCCGCCGGGTATTGGGCGGCGATCCAGGAAGTGTTGCAAAAACACGACATCCTGCTGATCGCCGACGAGGTGGTCACGGGGTTCGGGCGGTTGGGCACCATGTTCGGGTCCGAACATTACGGCATCACACCCGACATCATCACCATCGCCAAGGGTCTCACCTCGGCCTACGCGCCGCTGTCCGGGTCCATCGTGTCCGACAAGGTCTGGGCCGTGCTCGAACGTGGCACGGACGAGAACGGACCCATCGGCCATGGCTGGACCTATTCCGCGCACCCGATCGGGGCGGCAGCCGGTGTGGCCAATCTGCAACTTCTTGATGACCTGAACCTGATTTCCAACGCGGGCGAGGTCGGTGCCTACCTCAACGGCGCACTGCGCGATGCGCTTGCCGATCACCCCCATGTCGGCGAAGTGCGCGGCGAGGGCATGATCTGCGCGGTGGAGTTCGTCAAGGACAAGGACAACCGCGTCTTCTTTGATCCCGCCGACAAGATCGGCGCGCAGATTTCCGGCAAGCTGCTCGAGCAGGACAAGATCATCGCCCGTGCCATGCCGCAGGGGGATATCCTTGGTTTTGCCCCGCCCTTCTGCCTGTCCCGCGCCGAAGCCGATCAGGTCGTCGAAGGCACGTTGCGTGCAGTCAAGACCGTGCTGGGATAAGCGCTGGAAGATCAGAACCGCCGGGAAATCATGCCCGGCGGTTTTTGCCGGTTCCTGACCCGTCACATCATGCTACATCGGCCGGCATGACACATAGATCAGACTTCGTGATTGGCGTGGACGGCGGAGGCACCGGGTGTCGCGTGGTGGTGATCGGCACGGCGGATCGGAGCGTCGTCGCCACGGCAACCGGCGGTGCTGCCAACTACACGAGCGATCCGGATACAACTGTCAGACATATACTGGACACGCTGTCCGATGCAGCAGAGAGCGCAGGTCTTGATCTGGCGACGCTGTTCGACATGCCCACACATCTGGGCCTCGCCGGGATCGTGACTCCGGATGATGCAAAGTCGCTTGCCGCCCGTCTGCCTTTGACACGCTGCCGCGTCAGTGACGATCAGATCACGTCCACCATCGGCGCGCTTGGTGCGCGGGATGGCGCATTGATCGCTGTGGGCACGGGATCGTTTGTTGCAATCAAGCGCGGTGACACGATCCGCACCCTTGGCGGCTGGGGCTTGCAACTGGGGGATCAGGCGTCAGGCGCATGGCTCGGGCGCACCGCGTTGCAACGCTGTGCCCTTGTTGCAGACGGCCTTGCACCGACCTCACCGCTTGTTGCAAAGCTGCTTGCACGGTTCGGCGATGACGCTGGGCAGATGATTGCGTTTGCCCGCATCGCGTCCCCGGCAGAATACGCGCAGCTTGCTCCGCTCATCTTTGACGCTGCGTACAGTGATGATCCGAATGCCTGCGGCTTGGCTGCCGAAGGTGTGGCCTATCTGAACCTGTGCCTTGGAACCGCAGACCTTAAAGGCGACGATGTCCTCTGCATGAGCGGGGGGCTTGGTCGGCGCTATGCCCCATGGCTTGACGCGCGTTACCAGTCGCGGATTGCTGAGCCTGAAGGCACCGCACTTGACGGCGCGGTTCGTCTGGCTTGGCAGCTGGCGGAACGCATCTGAACGTCAGTTGCGGCCAGTCCCCGTCAGACGGTCGATCTGATGCCGCACCGAAGCAATGGCCTGCATGACAAAGGGCGTGCCACAGACCCAATCGACCGAGGTGTTCAGAACGGGAAAATCCGTCAGCGCGGGATGGGTCACAACCTCTTCGGACAGCGAGAACCCGGAAAACGGTTGCGATCCGATCAGCAGGTCGGGCTGGTTGAGGATCACCTGTTCCAGCGAGAGCGTGCCGTTGCCCTGAAAGCCAAGCTCAACCGACAGGTTGCGCGCGCCACCGGCCATCAGGATATCATGGCTGAGCGTGCCTGCGCCGAGGGAATAGCCGTTGGGCAGAAAGAACGCGGCAAGCGGCGCGTCTTGGCCGGGTTTGGGCAGGTTGGCCAAATCCTGTTCCAATTCAGTGGCCAGTGCCTCGGCCCTCGCCTCTTGTTCCAGCACCTCGCCCATGAGCCGGATCTCCTGCGGAATGTCGCGCAAGGATCGCGTGATCGAAAACTGTGTCACCTCGATGCCTATCGACCGCAAAAGCGCAATCATCGACGGATCGCTATACGCTCCGGCAACCACGATATCCGGGTTCTGAACCGCAATCACTTCGGCTTGGGTGTTGTTCTTGGCATACCGCCCCGCCTCTGCCGACATGACAGAGCTGCGCGGATCATCGGACAGCGCGCTGAGCGACACGATCTGTTCGGGGTCAGCAAGCAGCATGACAAGCTGATCGGTGCAGACATTGACCGAGACCACACGCGGCAAGTCGGACGCGCTGGCCCCGACGGGGGCCAACGCAAGGATCATCAGCGTCAGGAGACGCCACATCGTTCAGAACGTGGTTTCAATGCCGAAACGGATGGTCCGCTCTGGCGCGTTGAACCCGCGAACCGTCTGGTAGGACTCGTCGCCAATGTTGTCGATGGCGCCGTACACGCTGGCCGCGTCGGTGATGTCGTACCGGGCAGTGACATCCCAGACCGTGTAATCGTCGAGCGGCGTGAGCGTGCCGAACCCGTCCAGCGCATCTGCGACACGGGTCATGTTGACCCCGACCTGAAGCCGGTCCGTCACATCCGCCTCGAGCGCCAGTGCGAAATCGTGGCGCGGAACACGCACAACGCGGTCACCGTTGTTTTCGGTATTGGTCAGCGTGTACGCGCCCGACAGACGCAGGCGGTCGGTGATCGCGTAGGATCCGCTCAGCTCGATGCCGCTCGTCTCGGTGGTGCCATCGGTCTGGATGTAGCAGCCAAACGCCTGCGACGACAGACAGTTGGGTCCGGTTCCGAACCCGATCAGGTTGTCGATCTCGGCCCAGAACAGGGTCGCCTTGACCGACCCGCGGTCGCCATAACTGTGTTCAACCCCCAGATCGAAGCTCAGGCTGTCCTCGGGGTCCAGCGGCGTCGACCCGGCATAGGGCCCGAACCGTTCGTAAAGCGATGGCGCCCGATACCCGGTGCCCAGCGAGGCGCGCACAAGCGTTGCATCGTTCAACTGGTAGGACAGCGCGGCACGACCCGAAAGCTGACCATCGAAATCCGAGTAGTCATCGTAGCGCAGGGTCAGCGACAGTTCGAGCGCCTCAACCGGAGTGGCTTTCAACTCGGCGAACACCGCCGCATTCGATGCGTCATAGTCATCACCATCAAGTTCAGCGCGCTCTTCCGTCCAGTCGGCCCCAAGGGCAAGCGACATGGTCGATGTCAGATCACCGGTCGCCAGGTATTCGACCGTGTCCCGTGCCCCCAGGAATTCGCGGGTGAAACCCTCCGCGTCGAAACGGTCGGTCTCGAAGCGGCTGAACGACAATTCATGCAGCCATGCGCCGGTCTGAACCTCGCCGAACAGCCGCAAGCCACGTCGGGTCTCATCGATCTCACCGCTGGAAGCGGTGGCGGAGCGGTCGAACTCGGCAGTCCCGTCGGCCCAAAGACCGCTGACGCCAAGGCGGATGGTATCGCTGACCTGATAGGCAGCAAAGAGGTTCAGGGTGTTCTGTTCGAAGCCGTCATCTTCGTCATCCGTGTCGCGCACCGGATATCCTTCGCTGGTCACGCGTCCAACGCTGACCGCCAGTTCGGCACGGTCATCGAGATAGCCAAAGCTCAGGTTTGCGGCCCGTGTCTCGAAGCTGCCCACTTCAAGCTGCGCCTTGCCGGACACGCCGGACACTTCGGGACGCCAGCTTTCGATCTCGACGACACCGGCGATTGCATCTGACCCGTAAACCGCAGACTGCGTGCCCTTGACCACGGCAATGCGGTCAAGCGATCCGGTGGTCAGCGTGCCGAAGTTGAAGGACGTTTGCGGTGCCGACGGGTCAGCCACGTCGATCCCGTCGATGCGAACGCCCACGTAAGGTCCGCTCAGCCCGCGAATCCGGACAGTGGCAGTGCCGCCAAGACCGCCATTGCCACTGACGGTCACGCCGGGCACGTCCGCGAGCGCCGCCGTTGCGGCGATCCCGTCGCGCTGGATGTCTTCGGCATCGACCACGTCGATGGTGGCACCCGTGGTTTCGAGGTCTGTCGGAAGCAAGCCGCCGAAAACGACGATGTCTTCAAGTGTGATTACCGTGCCGCCCAAATCCTGCGCCGCCACCATGGACGGTGCGACGAGGGTGGAACACAGGAGAAGTCTGGACGTGAGTCGTGTCATGTCATGAATTCCAACTTTGCCCGACGCCAGGCGTCGGATTGATAGAGGTAATCTGGAATGCCAAGGCATCCGCAGACGGTGATAGACACCACTACGGACGATGCCGCCGCCCCATCGCGCCCCGCGATCGGACTGGGTGTTGGTTCACGGCAGGTCTCCTGACTTGCGGGTCTCTGCTCTGCTGGCCTTCCCAGAGCCCCGATCGGGGCACCAGTGGCACGTTCAGCGTCGCTCTCCGCTCACAGTTGCGGGGGCAGTCGCGGATTTTTCTGACGAAGCACCGCGTTCCCTTTTCACCAAATGCTGTGACACATCCGGACCGTAAACGCCTCTTTCTGCACCCGCCGCCAACCCGGCGTCAAGTAGGGTTTACACTGCAAGGCCATCGCGATTGGCCGCAGTTGGCAACGGGTCGGCCCCGAAAATTCAGCTAAAATCTTCGTATTCTTCTTGGGTTAGCGCCTTATTGCGATCACGAAATCGCCGAAGTTTCCGGTCAGCTTGACCGCCAGTTGCAGGATTGGACGCGCAATCGGACAGGTCGTGGGCCGGTGTCATGCGCATGAGGCAAAGGGTTTCGGCACGTGTCATTCGCGCTTCACTTCGACTACCGGTTCGACAGCACCGGGTTCTTTGATGATCCCGACCGACGCGCAGCACTCGAGGCGGCTGGCGCAGAGTGGGAAGCGATCATTCAGGACGACTTTGCCGAAGTGCCCACGGGAACCGTGTTCAGCATCCGCAATCCCACCACCTCCGTTGTAGAGACCGTCACACTGGATCAACCGGTCGATGACATCGTCATCTTTGTCGGTGCCACGCATTTCAATTCCTCCATCCTTGCCATCGCCGGGCCCGATGGGGGCGATGCATCGGGCGACATCTACGCGGCGCGGATCAGTCCGGACTTTCGCGGGACAGGGCCGGTCACCGATTTCGAACCCTGGGCGGGATCGATCACCTTTGATCTTGGATCGAACTGGTCCTTCGACATCGCGGGTCCGGTTGCCGGGCAAAACGATTTCCTGTCTGTGGCGGTTCATGAGATCGGACACATCCTCGGGATTGGGTCGTCCGGCGCGTTTGATCGCTGGATCATTGACGATCACTTCGCCGGTCCCAATGCGATCCGCGTCAACAATGGCCAGCCGATCCCGGTCGAAGAGGATCACGCGCATGTCAAAGACGGCTTTGCCGATGACAGCGTATTGCTTGATCCTGTTCTGATCACCGGAACACGGGTGTCCCTCAGCGCCTTCGACAAAGCGCTCCTTGCGGATATCGGGTACCAAGTTGTTGGTTTCGAGCGGCAGGGCAGTACGCCTGCGATTGCGAGCGCGGGTGCGGAACGGGTTTTCGGAACCGACCTTGGCGATATCATCGACGGGCTGGATGGCAACGACACGCTTCAGGGTGCGGACGGAGATGACCAGCTCAGAGGAAGCGCGGGACAGGACGATCTGTTCGGTCAGAATGGCAATGACACACTTTTGGGTGGACACGGTGATGACTACCTGGACGGGGGTGCGGGGGACGACATATTGCACGGCGGACCCGGTGCCGACGTCGCTTTCGGTGGGGATGGTCGGGACGTTTTTGTCATCGCACCCGGCGACGGCAGCAATCGGCTGTCGGATTTCAATCTTGGCGAAGACAGGATCCATCTGGTCAACAGCGGCTTTACCTCGGCTGCTGAAGCCATCGAGGCCATCACCAAGCCCTTCAGCAACATGTCACGCATCACGCTGGATGACGGAACGACCGTTGATGTGTTCCACTCGTCCCGAAGCGGAACACCTTTGACATCCGCGCATGTCGTGTTGGTTGCCCCTGAGGATGACACGACCGACGATGGCCCCCGAACCGTACTGGGCGCGACCGAAACATCGGCTCTCGGGATTTTGCTCGACGGAACGGTGGGAGACGACGACCTGATTGCGACCGCGTTTCATGATCGCATTGACGGGGGCGCAGGTGTCGACATTGTCCGTTTCACGGGCAGCCAGTCCAGCTATACTGTCACGCTTCAGGAGACCGGGCTGACAGTGACCGACCGAACCGCCGACGGAATCGGAACGCTCATTCTCGACAATGTCGAACAGATCGACTTCGAATTTGCCGACCCGCTCTTCAACGGCGCGATGGACCTACGGCTCTTTGCTGGACACAGAGACCTCGATCCCGTCGCCCTGAATGCCTTTGTCGAAATCTATATCGCGTATTTCAACCGCGCACCGGATGCGGTTGGGCTTGGCTTCTGGGGCACGGCTTATGCCAATGGAACATCGCTTGAGGACATCGCCGCGCTTTTTGCCGGACAAGCGGAAACAGCCGCGCTCTATCCCGAAGACCTGAGCAATCTGCGCTTCATTTCCGAAATTTACCAGAATGTGCTGGGGCGTGCGCCGGACCTCGAAGGCGTCGTGTTCTGGGAAACCGCCTTGGACGCCGGGACCGTCAGCCGTGATCGGTTCATCCTAGAGCTTCTGAACGGCGCGAAGGCCGACCTTCCTCACACTGCCGATGCAAGCCTTGTGGCGCGGCAGGCCGCTGACCGCAGCTACCTTGAGATGAAGACCGAGCTGGGCGCGCAATTCGCATTGGATCGCGGATTGTCGGATCTGGATGCAGCTTTGCAAGTGATGGACCTGTTCGACGGCAGCGCGGCATCTTTCGAGGCGGCTTCGGCTCTGATCGAAGATATTCATGTAGCTGCGTTGGACCCTGAAAACGGGTCTTTCCTGATGCCCCTGGTCGGTATCCAGACGGATTTGGACGTGATCTGACGCTCGGCGACACGGGCTTTCCACGCCAAACCTGGTGCTTTGCATGAGGTTGCTCACGACAAACCGCCCGCAAAAAATTTCCGACAGATTTACTCGGAATGTATTGATCGTGGATTCGAATCATGTAACTGACTCTTTCTGTAAGAAATTCGCATCAACGGAGAGTCTCATGCGCGTCCTATGGACAACATCGACTTTGGCGCTTGTCGCCAGCACAGCAATCAGCACCGCAGCCTATGCACAGGGTGAAGTGAACCTCTATTCATCGCGGCACTACGACACCGACGAGCGCCTCTACTCGGACTTCACCGAAGCGACCGGCATCACGATCAACCGCATCGAAGGCAATGCCGACGAACTGATCGCCCGCATGGAGGCCGAAGGGGCAAATTCCCCGGCGGACGTCCTGCTGACAGTGGACACCTCGCGGCTCGAACGCGCCAAGGACATGGGTGTCCTGCAAGCCATTGAAAGCGATGTCCTCGAGGCGCGCATTCCCGACAGCCTGCAGGATGATGAAAACCAGTGGTTTGGTTTCAGCCAGCGTGCGCGGATCATCTTCTACGACAGGAACGATGTCAGCAACCCGCCGCTTGACTACGTTTCGCTTGCAGAACCGCAGTACAAGGGCCAGGTCTGCCACCGCTCCTCCACGAACGTGTATTCGCAGACCCTTCTGGCCTCGGTGATCGAAAACCACGGCGAAGAGGCCGCAAAGGCCTGGGCACAAGGCGTGGTCGACAATTTCGCCCGTGAGCCTCAGGGCGGCGACACAGACCAGCTGCGTGCTCTTGTATCGGGCGAGTGCGACATCTCGATTTCCAACACGTACTACTTTGCCCGCGCCGTGCGCACCGAAGTGGACGGCCTGTCTGCAGAGGATCGGGCGGATATCGGCTGGGTGTTCCCGGCTCAGAACGCCGAGGGCGCGCATATGAACCTGTCGGGTGGGGGTGTTGCAGCAAATGCCCCGAACCGTGAGAACGCAATTGCCTTCCTCGAATACCTGTCGTCGGATCAGGCGCAGCAGTATTTCTCTGCGGGCAATGACGAATACCCGGCTGTCCCCGGCGTTGGCCTGTCCGAGTCGGTCGCTACTTTGGGCATGTTCCGGTCTGACGATGTCGACCTGTCCGAAGTTGCGCAGAACCTTGGCACAGCCCAGGAAATCTTCAATCAGGTCGGCTGGAAATAAGCCGAACGACACAGCACTCGAAAGAGGGCGCTCAGGCGCCCTCTTTTTTTTGCCCCTGCTCGTTCCGGATACGACGACACAGCAGGATCACCGGCAGGGTCCCTATGACAACGATCACAAGGCTGGGCACCGCCGCACCGGACAGGCGTTCATCGGCAGCAAGGCGATGCGCCTGAACGGCCAAGGTGTCAAAATTGAAGGGCCGCATGATCAGCGTGGCCGGCAGTTCTTTCATCACGTCGACGAAAACGATCAGCAGCGCGGTGAACAGGCTGGGCCGAAGGAGCGGGAAATGCACCCGCCGCAGCAGCCCCCATTCGTTTTGCCCAAGCACCCGTGCGGCGGCGTCCATGTTCGGGTTGATTACTGCGACACCGCCCTCATAGGCCCCGATGGCGGCAGCAAGAAAGCGGATCATGTAGGCGCAGACCAGCAGCCAGATCGACCCGGTGAACAGCAACCCGGTCGAAATGTTGAAGGTCTCGCGCATATAGGCATCAAGCGTGTTGTCAAAAAATGCAAATGGCACCAGCAACCCGACCGCGATGACGCCGCCGGGTACGGCATAGCCCATGCGACCGATATAGAGAACGGCAGTCGCGACCCATGACTGCCGGTTCCGGGCAAGACTGCCAAAGAGCAGCGCAACCGCCACCGTGATCACGGCCGCGCAGACACCCAAGGTGACGGAATTCTGCGCAAATCTCAGATAGCGCGGGCTCAGAAGACTCTGCTCTGACCCGGCCGCCATTTCGGACAGCATCATGACCGGCAGGACACATCCAAAGAACGCGGGCAGGAGACATGCAAGCATCGCAAGATAATTCCGCCATCCGCTCAGAACGAGCCGCGGCATCTGTTCGAACTTGCGGCCAAAGGCATAGCGCGCTTCGCCTCGGTTGATCCTTTCGAGGATCGCCAGCAGCAGGGCAAAGGCCAATAGACCCAGCGAAAGCTGCGCCGCGGCCGCCCGGTCGGCAAAGGAGAACCAGCTCGAATAGATCCCGACTGCAAAGGTTTGCACGCCGAAATACGAAACTGTACCGAAATCCGCGATGGTTTCCATTCCCACCAACATGGCACCCGACGCGATCGCGGGACGCGCCATGGGAAGCGACACACGCCAGAAGGCGCCAAGCCGTGTCTGCCCCAGTGACTGCGCGGCATAGAATGTTGTCGCGCTCTGAGAGGCGAAAGCGGCGCGCGCCAGAAGATAGACATAGGGATACAGAACAAGCGTGAGCATCGCCGCCGCTCCTCCCAGCGACCTGATCTCCGGGAACCAGTAGTCCCGTGGCCCCCACCCCATGACAGCACGCAGCGTCGTCTGAACAATCCCCGGATGGTCGAGCACATGGGTGTAGGCGTAGGCCAGAACATAGGCAGGAAAGGCCAATGGCAGGACGAGCGCGACTTCCAGAACTCTGCGCCCCCGGAATTCGGTAGTCGTGACAAGCCAGGCCGTGATCGTCCCGATGATCGTGCTCATGATGACGACAGAGACCAGAAGCACCAATGTCGTGCGGGTATATCTGCCGAGGACCGTCTCGGCCAAAGACTGCAAAGTTTCGGTCGATCCCAGGAACGCCGCGACCAGAACGCTGATATGCGGCAACACGCAGATTGCGGCTGCGAGACCGGCAAAGATCCAAGCCAGCCGTCCCGACCAGGACGCGGTTTGAGGTTTGAGGCTCAGTGAAGTGTCTGCCATATCCCAGTCTTTTCTCATGCGTCGCTGATGCCTGATTTCCGATAGGATTGCTCAGGTATGGCATGGCTTTTAGCAGCCTGATCCCATGAACGAAATCGGATTTACGCACTCGCCTTCAACCGGTGTTGGCGCGTCCGATCACGATGTCCTAGGGTCCATAGATCGCAACCCCGACCAACGCCGACGGGCGGGGCATCGCGGCTGAGCTCGATCTGGAGTGGACCACATGAAATTCTCTGCCAATCTTGGTTACCTCTGGAACGACCGCGCCTTGCCCGACGCCATTCTTGCCGCACATCGCGCAGGGTTTGACGCTGTCGAATGTCACTGGCCGTATGACACGCCCGTCTCCGATATCACGGCAGCGCTTGACGCAACCGGATTGCCGATGCTCGGGCTGAACACGGTACGTGGCCAATCCGGTGAAAACGGCCTTTGCGGGCTGCCCGGTCGAGAGGTCGAAGCCCGCGCGGCGATTGACCAGGCGATTGCCTATGCCTCGGCCATCGGCGCACAGGCGATCCATGTCATGGCGGGTCGTGCCGAGGGTCCGGACGCCCGTTCGACTTTTCTGGAAAACCTGCGCTATGCGCGCGGCGCCTGCCCAGACGACATCATGTTGTTGATCGAACCCCTGAACCGCCACGATGCGCCGGGATATTTCCTGAAAACAACCAATCAGGCTGCCGAGATATTGGATCACCTTGGCCTGCCCGGGGTGAAGCTGATGTTCGATTGCTACCACGTCGGACGCACCGAAGGGGATATCGTCACCCGGTTTACCGCGCTCTTGCCGCTGATCGGCCACGTCCAGTTCGCCTCGGTCCCGGATCGGGGTGCGCCTGACCATGGCGAAGTCGAATATCGCTTCGTTTTCGATAAGATCGTGGCAACCGGGTGGTCCCGCCCGCTTGGCGCTGAATACAGAACCGGGGGCGATACAGATGCCAGCCTTGGGTGGCTGCGTGAGATCCGAGCGACGTGATCACGGAACTTCTTCACCCTGCTCAAGCAGGGGAGTATCTGGAAACGAACCTTTTGCAGTCGCAAAGAATCACCGAATGACGTGTTCGACCATGACGAAATGCACTACAACCCCAAACAAGGGCTGGCAGGCAACTGGGTGCTGTCACCCATCGGTCGAAACACGGTTCAGACTGGCACATGAAGGCGTCAAAAACCCATGCTCCTTCAGAAGGTTACCAGAAGCAGTGACCGGAACGGAAAGCCAGAAAAGAGATGTACCCCGACCCCGAAGGTGACACTAAGGAAAAAGGAACCTTTGCATAACTGCATCGTTGAAACAGGTATGCGTTTTTGACCCGATCTGCGCCCCGATACCCTCGGATCTCGAGCGCATCAGCAGACCATCCTATTGGAGCTACCTATGAAATTTCGCTTTCCGATCGTCATCATCGACGAAGACTACCAGTCGGAAAATTCTTCCGGCTTGGGAATCCGCGCTGTCGCCGATGCGATCATGGATCAGGGCTTCGAGGTTTTGGGGACGACCAGCTATGGCGACCTGTCGAAATTCGCGCAGCAGCAATCCCGCGCCAGCGCCTTCGTCCTGTCGATAGACGACGAGGAATTCACGCCCGGACCCGACCTTGATCCGGCCGTCCTCAACTTGAGGAATTTCATTGAGGAAGTGCGTTGGAAGAACGAGCACGTTCCGATCTACATCTACGGTGAAACCAAGACCAGCCGGCACCTTCCGAACGATATCCTGCGCGAATTGCATGGGTTCATCCACATGTTCGAGGATACGCCCGACTTCGTGGCACGTCATATCGTTCGGGATGCCAAGGCCTATCTTGAGGCGATCCAGCCCCCGTTCTTCAAGGCGTTATTGGATTATGCCGAGGACGGCTCGTATTCGTGGCATTGCCCCGGCCATTCCGGCGGTGTCGCGTTTCTCAAAAGCCCCATTGGCCAGATGTACCACCAGTTTTACGGCGAAAACATGCTGCGAGCGGATGTCTGCAACTCGGTCGAGGAATTGGGGCAGTTGCTGGACCACGACGGCGCAATCGGCGCATCCGAGCGGAATGCCGCGCGGATTTTCAATGCCGACCACTGCTTTTTCGTGACCAACGGCACCAGTACATCCAACAAGATGGTCTGGCACCACACGGTTGCCCCAGGCGATGTGGTCGTGGTGGATCGCAACTGCCACAAATCCATCCTGCACAGCATCATCATGACCGGCGCCATCCCGGTGTTCCTGAAGCCGACCCGCAATCACTACGGGATCATCGGCCCCATTCAGAAGGCCGAATTCGAGATCGACGCGATCAAGGAAAAGATCAGGGCCAATCCCCTGCTGACCCATGTCGACGCCGATACGGTCAAGCCGCGCATCGTCACCCTGACGCAATCGACCTATGACGGCGTGCTCTACAACACCGAAACGATCAAGGAACTGCTGGACGGCTACGTGGAAAACCTGCATTTCGACGAAGCCTGGTTGCCGCATGCCGCGTTCCATCCCTTCTACGGCAATTTCCATTCAATGGGCCGCAAGCGCGAAAGGCCACGCCAATCGGTGACCTATGCGACGCAATCCATTCACAAGCTGCTCGCCGGGATTTCGCAGGCAAGCCAAGTGCTGGTGCAGGACAGCCAAGAGACCAAGCTGGACCGCCACCTGTTCAATGAAGCCTACCTCATGCACACCTCGACCAGTCCGCAATACAGCATCATCGCAAGCTGTGACGTGGCCGCGGCAATGATGGAGCCGCCGGGCGGGCGGGCGTTGGTCGAAGAAAGCATTCTGGAGTCACTCGATTTCCGCCGTGCCATGCGCAAGGTGGACGAAGAGTTCGGTCCGGACGAATGGTGGTTCGAGGTCTGGGGCCCTGAAGAGCTGGATGACGAAGGCGTCGACCATCCCAAGAACTGGGTCCTGCGCCGGACCGACGCGGAAGCGGTTCAGGAAGCGGACGGCAAAGACAGCTGGCACGGCTTTGGCGACATGGCACGCGGCTTCAACATGCTGGACCCGATCAAGGCCACGATCCTGACCCCGGGCCTGAACATGGATGGCCGTTTCGAAGATACCGGCATCCCCGCATCTATCGTGACACGATTCCTGGCCGAGCATGGCGTGGTCGTTGAGAAGACCGGGCTTTACAGCTTTTTCGTGATGTTCACCATCGGGATCACAAAGGGACGCTGGAATTCGCTTTTGACCGAATTGCAGCAGTTCAAGGATGATTACGACAAGAACCAACCCTTGTGGCGGTCCATGCCTGAATTCTGCGCCAAGCAACCGCAATATGAAAAGTTCGGCCTGCGCGACCTGTGCCAGCACGTGCATTCATTTTACCGGCAGTTCGACATCGCCATCCTGTCGACCGAGATGTATCTCAGCGACCTGACGCCCGCGATGAAGCCGTCCGATGCCTTCGCCAGCATTGCGGCGCGAAAAACGGAACGCGTGCCTATCGACGACCTAGAAGGCCGGATCACCACAAGCCTTGTCACACCCTATCCGCCCGGAATTCCATTGCTTATCCCCGGTGAGGTGTTCAACAAGAAAATCGTCGAGTACCTTCAATTCAACCGAACCTTCGCGCGCGAATGCCCGGGATTCGAAATCGATATTCATGGTTTGGTACAGCAGGAAACCGAAACAGGTCAGATGGAATATTTCGCGGACTGTGTTGCAGAGCAGTGATGGGCTGTCTTCGAGGAGAGGTGAACGTGCATCGTTTCAAAATTGAGGCGATGCACCCACATCAGGGAGGTGACCGCCAAGCAGTTCGACCCCAACGGAAAATTATCGTCGGTCAATCAAGACAGACCTTGGTGTGCTGAGCCATCAATCTCTGGCTTGGCGGGACAAAAGCAGACCGGCGTAGAACGTCTGAAACAGGACGATGTTGCCGACGTCCACATGCACATTATCGGCGGCTTCATCCTTCTTGTCCGCGAGGATTTTCGATCTTGCGGCAGGCACCAAAAATTTTTCTTCCGCCCGACAGATCAACCAGTTGCATTGATACAATGCAAGGCTATCTGTCCTTTGAGGATGGGCGCTTTTACAGGTTAAACCCGGCTTGGTCTCTTCGCATTCGGATCATTGTATACGCGGCTCTCATCGGTTTTGAGCCCGCGAACGATTGTCCTTTTGCGTTTTTTTCAAAATAGGAAGCCATTCTAATGTCAAATACTCTTCACGACATCGTCGACACGGCCGTGGCCGCAGGCACGTTCAATACTTTGGTTGCAGCTGTGACCGCTGCTGACCTTGGTGCGACGCTGAAAGGCGAAGGCCCGTTCACTGTTTTCGCGCCCAACGACGATGCTTTTGCAAAATTGCCGGCCGGGACGGTCGAAGATCTCGTAAAGCCTGAGAATAAAGCCAAGCTGACAGCGATCCTGACCTACCATGTAATGGCAGGAAAAGTCATGGCGGCCGATATCGCAGGCAAGAAACTGGAGCCCGCTACCGTCAACGGTCAGGCTCTCCATGTCGACGCGACCTCGGGCGTGACCGTCAACGGCGCCACAGTTGTGGCGGCAGACGTCGACTGCACAAATGGCGTGATCCACGTCATTGATGCAGTTCTGATGCCAACCGAGTGATTGCACGAAAAATGCTCAATCTCTGCCCGGCGTTCGCGCCGGGCATCTTTGGTCGCAGTATCAGTCCAACTGTTGGTACACCAATTTCATAAATTTTCGAAACCAAGCCGCATTTTGAAGGCGAGTGAATTTCCGAAGCATCACGCATAAATGATGGCGGTTCAGGTCTTCTATTGCCTACTCGATGCCGACGGGAGGGGGCATCAATGCCGTCACCAGAGCCACAGAAATCTGCCTGAGTTACATGTTGAAATCTACAGGAAAACAGTTGCCGTAACAGGAACGAGTGCCACGATCACCAGCACGACGAGCATGACAGCGATGAACGGCAATGTCGCGGCGAAGATTTGTTCGACCGACACGTTTGGATCGTTGAGCGTGTTGTGGACCGTAAAGACGGATATGCCGAAGGGTGGCGTAAGTAGTCCGATCTCAACGGCGATCACCGTCACAATCCCGAAATGCATCAGGTCGAGACCAAGACCTTGTGCAATTGGCGCGGCAATGGGCACCTTGATGGTAAGGCTACGGTGAGGGCCGTCTGACTTTGGCTACGATCCGATGATAAGTCCGACCTTATGTCCGATTTCATCCACCGACCTCAAATTGAAGTTCTCTCTGCCGCCGATGGCGTTCGCCGTCGGC
>NZ_BMFC01000010.1 GCF_014637725.1 Marivita lacus
TGCGGGCCGACAGCGCGTCGGGGGAAAAGCCCGCGAAGACGATGGAGTGGATGGCCCCGATGCGCGCGCAGGCCAGCATGGCATAGGCGGCCTCGGGGATCATCGGCATGTAGATCACCACGCGGTCACCGCGCCGCACGCCGAGCGTTTCCAGGATGTTGGCCATCCGGCAGACGCTGCGGTGCAGGTCGCGGTAGGTGATGTGCTTGGCCGGCTCATCGGGATCGTCCGGCTCGAAGATGATGGCCGTCTGGTCAGCCCGCGTCGCCAGATGCCGGTCGACACAGTTGGCGGCGACGTTCAGCGTGCCATCGGCGTACCAGTTGATCTTGACCCGGCCAAGGGTGAAATCCACGTCCTTGATCTGCGTCGGTGCGGTCATCCAGTCCAGACGCTGCGCCGCCTCCGCCCAGAACCCCTCCGGATCGGACACAGACCGCGCATACATCTCCTCGTACCGCGCCGCGTCGATATGGGCGGTCTTCGCCAGATCCTCGGAAGGGGGATAGGTCGTGTCAGTCATGGGAGTCCTCCTCTTTGTTCAAAAGAAAACCGCCCCGCCGGGAAATGGCAAGGGCGGTTTCCATCGCAAAACGCAAAAATACCGCTTCAGATCGCGAGGTATTCTGCCCGCAGCGTGGCGTTTTCCAGAACTTCTGCCGCCGAGCCATCGAATACGATGGAGCCGGTGTCGAGGATGATCGCGCGATCGGCCAGTTGCAGCGCGCGTACCGCGTTCTGTTCGACAATGATTGTCGTCATCCCCTGTTCCTTGATCACGCGGAGGGTCTTTTCGATCTCGTCCACGATCACCGGCGCCAAGCCTTCGTAGGGTTCGTCCAGCAGCAGCACCTTGAGGTCGCGGGCCAGGGCCCGCGCGATCGACAGCATTTGCTGCTCACCTCCCGAAAGGGTCACGCCATCCTGATTGCGGCGTTCGCCCAGACGCGGGAACAGATCGTACAGACGTTCGATCGACCAGCCGATGGGCGGGGCGATCTGGGCCAGTTGCAGGTTCTCCTCGACGGTAAGGCCAGGGATGATCCGGCGGTCTTCGGGCACGAGTCCCAGACCGACCGTCGCCGCCTCGTAGGAGGTCATCTTGTGCAAGGGCTGGTGGTCGAGCCAGATTTCACCGTGATTGACCTGCGGGTTATCCATGCGTGCGATGGAGCGGAGCGTCGTGGTCTTGCCCGCGCCGTTGCGCCCCAGAAGCGCGAGGATCTCGCCTTCGTGGACGTTGAAGGAGATGCCCTGCACGATATAGCTTTCGCCGTAATAGGAGTGCATGTCCCAGACGGAGAGGAAGGCAGGGGCTGTTTGCGCCTGATTGGCGTGTTTTGAAAAGTCGGGTTTGACGTTCATATGTCTGTCCTCGCTGTGGGAGGGGCGGCAGGGAAACCCCCGCCGAATGAAGTTACGCGGCTTCGCCGAGATAGGCTTCCTTGACCTTCGGATGCCCCTTGATGTTCTCTGGCGTATCCTCGACCAAGGGTGTGCCCTGCGCCAGAACGGTGATCCGCTCGGCCAGAGAGAACACCACGTGCATGTCATGCTCGATGATCGCGATCGTGATGTTGCGCTTTTCCTTGATCTCCTTGAGCAGGTCGATGGTGTTGTTCGTGTCCGCCCGCGCCATTCCCGCTGTCGGTTCGTCCAGCAGCAGCAGCTTGGGCTTCTGAACAAGACACATCGCCATTTCCAGACGCCGCTTGTCCCCGCGCGACATGGAGGCGGCATGCATGTGCCGCTTGTCGAGCATGTTGACTTCCTCCAGCATCTGCTCTGCCTGCTCGCGCAGTCCCGTCTCGCTGAACACCGACCGGATGCCGTGCAGGGCGAATGAGCCGTCCCGTTTTGCGAAGCAGGGGATCAGCATGTTTTCCATCACGGTCAGATCGCCGAAAATCTCGGGGGTCTGGAACACGCGGGAAATGCCCATCTGGTTGATTTCGAACGGGGTGCGACCCAGCACCGATTGCCCGTCGAACATGACCGACCCGGTATCCGGGATCAGCTTGCCGACGAGGCAATTGAGGAGCGTGGACTTGCCCGCGCCATTGGGCCCGATGATCGCGTGGCAGGTGTTTTCCGCCACGCTGAGGTTCACGTTTCCAAGGGCCTGCAGGCCGCCGAACCGTTTGTTGACATCTTTGACTTCGAGAATTCCCATCTGTCCGTCTCCTTATTCCGCAGGTTCGGTGGTTGCGTTCTTCGGGTCGTGCGCCTTCTTCTTGCGGCCAAACAGTCGGGACACGCGTTGCCCACCTTCGACAAGGCCACCCGGCAGGAAGATCACCACCAGCATGAACACGATGCCCAGCGTCAGGTGCCAGCCCTTGCCGATGAACGGGTAGATCAGGGTGACGACCACATCCTCCAGCCCGTCGGGCAGGAAGGCGAACCAGGTGTGCAGGATGTCCGAGTTGATCTTGGAAATGATGTTTTCCATGTATTTGATCAGACCGGCGCCCAGAACCGGGCCGATCAGCGTGCCGACACCACCGAGAATGGTCATCAGGACCACTTCTCCCGATGCGGTCCAGAACATGCGTTCGGCACCGGCCAGCGGATCCATCGACGCCATCAGGCCACCGGCAAGACCGGCATACATGCCTGAGATCACGAAGGCCGCCAGCGTGTAGGGGCGCGAGTTCAGGCCGGTGTAGTTCAGGCGTTGCTGGTTCGACTTGATGGCTCGCAGCATCATGCCGAACGGCGAGCGGAAGATGCGGATCGACAGGTAGAACGAGCACAGCATGATGATCGCGGCAAAATAGTAGCCGACGTTGAAGGTGAACAGCCAGTCGCCCACCGCCCATTGCGTGCTGGACCGCATCTCGAACCCGAACAGGGCCGGCACCGGAATGTTGCCTCCGGTGGTTGCCGCGCTCAGGATGCGCGGGTCGTTCAGCGCCAGTTGCAGGCCGGTTTCACCACCCGTGATCGGGGTCAGAACCGAGTAGGCCAGCGCAAAGGACATCTGCGCAAAGGCCAGTGTCAGGATCGAGAAGTAGATGCCTGATCGCCGCAGGCTGACATAGCCGATGATCAGGGCAAAGATGCCCGCGACAATGACAGCCAGGATGATGGCCGGGATCACGTTCATGCTGAGCAGCTTGAACATCCAGACCGCGGCGTAGGACCCCACCCCGAGGAAGGCGGCGTGACCAAAGCTGAGATAGCCGGTCAGGCCGAACAGGATGTTGAAGCCGATGGCGAAGATCCCGAAGATCACGAAGCGCTGCATCAGGTCGGGATAACCCGCGTTGAACTGCGCCATCGCCGAGCCCTCGGGGAAGGGGTTCAGGAAGAAGGGGGCAAAGGCCACCAGCACTGCCACGATCAGCAGGAGGGATGCGTCTTTTTTGTCCAGTCCGAACATGGATCAGTCCTCCATCACGCCCTTGCGACCCATCAGGCCACGCGGACGCGTCAACAGAATTATGATGGCAACAAGGTAGATGATCACCTGGTTGATGCCGGGGATTATGGCGATGACTTCGCGCATCGAGGCAAAGCTTTCCAGGATACCCAGAAGGAACCCGGCAAGCACCGCACCCGGCAGCGATCCCATGCCGCCGACAACCACCACCACGAAGCTCAGGACCAGAAAGTCCATGCCCATGTGGTAGTTGGGCGAATTGATCGGGGTGTACATCACACCTGCCAGACCCGCGACCGCCGCGGCCAGACCGAACATGATGGTGAACCGCTTGTCGATGTTGATGCCCAGCAGACCCACAGTCTCGCGGTCGGCCATGCCAGCGCGCACCACCATACCGAAGGTGGTGAATTGCAGGAAGGCGAACACCGCACCGATGATGACCGCGGCAAAGGCAAAGTAGACTAGGCGCCAGTAGGGATAGATGATCTGTCCGGCCTCAAACCCGATCAGCGCGCCGAAATCGAACGATCCGATAAAGGCCGAAGGGGCCGGTGTCGGGATCGGGTTGGCACCGTAGTAGTACTTGATGATCTCTTGCAGCACGATGGCCAAACCGAAGGTCACGAGGATCTGGTCGGCATGCGGGCGCTTGTAGAAGTGCTTGATCAGCCCGCGCTCCATGATCACGCCAATCGCGATCATCACCGGGATGGCGAACAGGATCGACAGCGGCACCGCCCAATCGATGATCCCCGCCCCAAGGCTTTCGCCGAAGATTTCGTAGATGTAAGGCACGTCCCGCATCTGGGGATTGCCGAGAAAGTCGACGGATCCGGGAACCGCGACTTCGTGGCTCAGGCTGAGCAGGCGCGACAGCGTCACGGCGCAGAACGCCCCGATCATGAACAGAGCGCCATGCGCAAAGTTCACCACGCCAAGCGTGCCGAAGATGAGTGTCAGGCCCAACGCGATCAGCGCGTAGGCCGAGCCCTTGTCGAGCCCGTTGAGAATTTGCAGGATTATGGCGTCCATTGCCCCACCCTTTGCGGTCAGAAGTGTGGAAGTGCAGACAGCCCGTAACAGCAACGGGCTGGAGAAGAGATGAGGTGGGCCGTGTGGCCCACCTCAAGAAACAAGGGCTTAAGCGCCGTTGTTGCAGGACCCCAGCGCGCCACCGGCGAACTGCGGGTGATCGGGCGCATAGGTGACTTGCTCGACAGGCGTAACCTCGACGATCTCCACGAGATCGAATTCGTTTTCGGGGTTTTCCTTGCCGCGCACCACGATGACGTCCTTGAAGCACTGATGGTCTTCGCCGCGATACAGCGTCGGACCATTGCCCATACCATCGAACGAGAAGCCTTCGAGCGCATCGACCACGGCGCAGGGGGCAAACGATCCCGCCCGCTCGACCGCGTCCGCATAAAGCAGCGTCTGCACGTAGCAAGTATGCGCCGCCTGGGACGGCGGGAAGCCGTATTTGGTGCCGAAGGACTGCACGAAGGCGTTGGTGCCCGAATACTTCGCGCCGAGCTGGTTTTCGAGTTTCCAGTCCCAGTTCTGCGAACCGAGGATGCCCGCGATGTTCGAACCCGCGCCGCGTGCCATCAGCTCGGAGTAAAGCGGCACGACGATCTCGAATTTCTTGCCATTGACCATACGGTCGCGCAGGCCGAACTGCACCGCGTTGGTCAGCGAGTTCACCATGTTTCCGCCGTAATGGTTCAGAACCAGCACGTCTGCGTCGGATTGCAGAACCGGCGTGATGTAGGACGAGAAGTCGGTCTGTGTCAGCGGTGTCAGAACCGTGCCGACAGTTTCCCAGCCCATCGCTTCGGTAGAGGACCGGATCGCTTCTTCTGTGGTGTAGCCCCAGTTGTAGTCGGCGGTCAGGTGATAGGCCTTGCGGTCGGACCCGTATTGCGCCGCCAGGATCGGCGCGAGCGCCGCACCAGACATGTACGAGTTGAAGAAGTGGCGGAAACCATTGGCCCGCTTGTCCTTGCCGGTCGTGTCATTGGCATGGGTCAGGCCAGCCATGAAGATGACGCCCGCTTCCTGGCACAGGGCCTGGACAGCAACGGCCACACCCGAGGACGAACCACCGGTGATCATGATCGCGCCGTCTTTTTCGATCATCGACTTGGCCGATGCGCGTGCGGCGTCGGATTTCGTCTGCGTGTCGCCGGTGACGAATTCGACCTTCTTGCCAAGAACGCCGCTGCCTTTCAGCACGGTGCCCGAGCCATCGGCATACTTGAAGGTTTCCAGCATGCCGTTGTCGGCACCGGTCCCGTTCAGATGGTCGACGGCAAGTTCGTACGCGCGCAGTTCGTCCGCGCCCTCGTCAGCGTAGGGGCCGGACTGGGGTACGTTGAAACCCAGGGTGACGGTCGCGCCTGACGGCGCGTTCGTGAAGCCACTGTCTTGTGCCGAGAGATAGGTGGGCAGAGCAAGGCCTGCGCCTGCCACAGCACCGGTCTTGAGCACGCCGCGACGTGTCAGGTTGCCTTTGGACATATAATCCTCCCAATGTCTTTATAGGGTTCGACGGGTTCCTCCACCCGCCAAGACCGCACATATGTGCAAATTGATTATCGGCTATGCATGGAAAACATAGCAATAAGCGCTTTGAGTTAAACGCTTTTTCTGTCAATAAATGAACAATGCAGTGCAGAAATCTGTAAATTAATTTTTTCGGCACTGCAGAAACGGATTGATTCAGCACGGGAATTCCAGATGCCCCGCGACACACTGACAGGAAGCCGCATCCGCGAGCGCAGGGTCATGACCGGGCTCAAGCAGTCCGAACTGGCAAAACGGGCCGATATTTCGCCTTCCTACCTCAATCTGATCGAACACAACCGCCGCAGAATCGGCGGGAAACTGCTGGTCGATATCGCCCATGCGCTGGGGGTCGAACCGGGTTCCCTGACCGAAGGGGCCGAGACCGCTCTGCTGGCCAATCTGCGCGAGGCCGCAACCAGTGCCGAGATGCCAGAGGCCGAACTGGCGCGGGTCGAGGAATTCGCAGGCCGGTTCCCGGGATGGGCCGGGCTTCTGGCCGACAGCCAGCGCAAGATCGAAACGCTGCAGCACAGCGTCGAGGCTCTGACCGACCGCCTGACCCATGACCCTCATCTTGCAGCATCGCTGCACGAGATGCTGTCCACCGTGACCGCGATCCGCTCGGCCGCGTCGATCCTTGCCGAACCTGGCGTTATCGAACCGGAATGGCAGCGGCGCTTCAATCGCAACATCTACGAAGACAGCGCCCGCCTCGCCGACACCAGCCGCAGCCTTGCGCAATATCTCGAGGAGTCGGACTCCGAAGCCTCCGAAACCAATGCGCCGCAGGATGAACTGGATGCGGTGTTCCAGAAGGTGGGGTTTCATCTGCCCGCTCTGGAAACGCCGCAGGCCGATGTCGATACAGTGGCGGCAGATCTGGGGCAGGGGTTGTCGCAAGCCGCCAAGTGGCTCTTGCAGCGCACGTTGGTGCGCTATCGCACCGATGCCCGACGGATGCCGCTGTCGGACTGCGCCGATGCGGTGGCCGCATCGGGCAGCGATCCGTTTGCGCTGGCCGCGCGGTTCGGTTGCGATCTGGCCAGTGCCATGCGCCGGCTTGCGCATCTGCCAGAGGACATTCTGCCCGATCCGGTCGGGCTGGCCATCTGCGACGGGTCCGGCGTGACGACCTTCCGCAAGCCGCTGCCGGAATTTCCCTTGCCGCGCCTTGGGGCGGGCTGTGCGCTCTGGCCGCTCTACCGGGCGCTGGCGCGGCCGATGATGGTGCATGTTGCCGTGATGCAACAGTCGGCCCGTGCCGCCGCGCGACACCGGGGATTTGCCATTTCGCAACCCATCGGACAGGCTGTTGCAGGAGAGGATGTGCTGTTTGAAAGCCACATGCTGATCGTGCCCGAACCCAAGCGCGACACCTCGGAAACTGTCCGCCGGGTCGGGTTGACCTGCCGGATTTGCCCGCATCCCGATTGCGATGCGCGACGCGAACCGTCGATCATGGTGGCCTCGGCCCCTAGGAAGCTTTGACACACTGCCTGCACTTCGTAATAGTTCATCCACGCTGGCCCAAAATAACGGCAAAAAGCCGACCAGCACCTTGCGGCACGGGGGAGGCGCGCATGTCCAAACAGGTTCTGTTGATCGAAGACGAACCCAATATCATCGAGGCAATCAGCTTTATCCTGTCGCGGGACGGTTGGAGCGTCAAAACCCATTCCAACGGGGCCGATGCCGTGGAAATGGTGAAAGAACGAAGACCCGACGTGCTGATCCTTGACGTGATGCTGCCGGGGAAAAGCGGCTATGATATCCTGCGGGAATTGCGGGACGACCCGGACATCAACGGATTGCCGGTCCTGATGCTCACCGCGCGGGGTCAGACCAAGGATCGCGAGATCGCGGAACGTGCGGGCTGTGACGCATTCATGACCAAACCGTTTTCCAATGCGGATGTGCTCGAAACCGTGCGAGCCCTTGCCGCGAAATGAAACGCACGACGGACAGGCCCGGATCGCCAACCGTCTTTCACGAACGACGCACCTACCGCCGCCGACGCGTCATGGATGCCGCGCGGGTCGCCCCCGGGTTGGCCTTGATCCTGTGGGCGCTGCCGATGGTCTGGCCGCAGACCGGCGAAGGCACCGTCAGCAGCGCAACCGCACTGATCTACATCTTCGCGGTCTGGGCGGGGGTGATCCTGTTGACATGGGGGCTGTCGCGCCTGCTGGCCGATGAGGCGGACGAGCCGTCGGATGACGAGTCATGAGCACGCTCAACCTGCTGGTCGCGGTCTGCACGGCCTACGTGTTCTTCCTGTTCTTCGTCGCCTTCGCGGCCGACCGGCTGGCCCTGCAGGGCAAGAGGGCATGGCTGCGGTCACCGCTGATCTACACGCTGTCGCTGTCGATCTACTGCACCGCCTGGACCTTCTACGGCGCAGTCGGATCGGCGGCGCGCAACGGGTTCGAATACCTGACGATCTATCTCGGCCCGACGCTCGTCATGGTCAGCTGGTGGTGGCTGTTGCGCAAGCTCATCCGCATCGGGCGCACGCAGAAGATCACCTCCATCGCCGACCTGATCTCGTCGCGCTACGGCAAGTCCAGCCTGCTGGCGGCGGGTGTGACGATCCTCGCGGTGATCGGCACGACGCCCTATATCGCGCTGCAACTGCAATCCGTGACCCTGTCCTTTTCGGTCTTTGCCGCGCAATCCGACGGGCTGGCGGCGCAGGATCAGGCGCAGGTGGCGCTGTGGCTGTCGCTGGGTCTGGCGCTGTTCACGGTGTTGTTCGGCACCCGGAACCTTGACGCAAAGGAACGGCATGACGGCGTCGTCATGGCCATCGCGGTGGAGGCGGTGGTCAAGCTGGTCGCCCTTTTGTCAGTCGGCATCTTCGTCGTTTGGGGCGTGTCCGGTGGTCTGACCGAAGCGCTGCACCGGATCGACGCCTCTGAATTTGGCGAATGGCACACCGACCGCAGCCGCTGGGCAGGGCTGATCTTTCTGTCGGCGGCGGCGTTCCTGTGTCTGCCGCGCACCTTTCAGGTGCTGGTGGTCGAGAACGATGACGAAAGCCATCTGCGCACGGCCAGCTGGGCCTTTCCGCTCTATCTGTGCCTCATCAGCCTTTTCGTCGTACCCATCGCGGTGGTCGGGCTCGACATCATGCCGGAAGGGTCGAACCCGGATCTCTTCGTTCTGACGGTGCCGCTGGCGCTGGGCGAGAACGGGCTGGCGATGCTGTCCTTTCTTGGCGGGTTCAGTTCCGCCACATCAATGGTGATCGTGGCGGCGATTGCGCTGTCGACAATGGTGTCGAACCACATCGTCATGCCGATCTGGCTGCACTTGAGCCCAAGCGGGGCCAGCGTGTCGGGCGATGTGCGCGCGGCGGTCTTGATGGCGCGGCGCATCTCCATCGTCGCGGTGGTCATGCTGGGCTATCTCTATTTCCGCATGTCGAGCGGTGGCGCGGCGCTGGCCTCGATCGGTCTGGTGGCCTTCTGCGGTCTGGCGCAGGTGCTGCCCGCGATGCTGGGCGGCATGTTCTGGCGCGGAGCCACACGGCTGGGCGCGTTTGCCGGGCTGACCGCCGGGTTCGTGATCTGGCTCTATACGCTCTATCTGCCCAGCTTTGGGGTGGGCACGATCCTGCCCATGTCGATCATCGACAACGGGCTGTTCGGTTGGGCCTGGCTGAAGCCCGACGCGCTTTTCGGCATCACCGGTCTGGACCAGCTCATGCACGCCCTGCTCTGGAGCATGCTGTTCAACGTCGTCTGCTTTGTCAGCGTGTCGCTGGTGACATTCCCCTCGCCGCTGGAACGGCTTCAGGCGGCGCAATTCGTCAACATTTTCGACCATTCCACCAGCGCCCGCAGCTGGTCGGGGGGTACGGCACAGACCGAAGACCTGATGGTCATGGCGCAGCGGATCCTGGGCGCCGGAGAAGCGCAGGCGCTGTTTCTGCGTCACGCAAGGCGGCAGGGCGCGCGCGGCAACCTGCCTGCGCCGACACCGGATTTCCTCGAAGCGCTGGAGCGCGAGCTGGGCAGTTCCGTGGGCGCTGCAACGGCGCATGCGATGGTGGGGCAGATCACCGGGGGCATGGCGATCTCGGTCGAAGACCTGATGGCGGTGGCGGATGAAACCGCGCAGATGCTCGAATACTCGGCCCGGCTCAAGGAACAGTCTCAGGAGTTGAGCCGCACCGCACTGGAATTGCGCAACGCCAACCAGAAGCTGACGCGCCTTTCGATCCAGAAGGACGCGTTTCTGAGCCAGATCAGCCACGAGCTGCGCACGCCCATGACCTCGATCCGGGCGTTTTCGGAAATCCTGCGCGATACCGACCAGATGACGCCTGCAGAGCAGTCGCGCTATGCCTCCATCATCCATGACGAGGCGCAACGCCTGACGCGCCTTCTGGATGATCTTCTGGATCTGAGCGTGGTGGAAAACGGGCAGGTGAACCTCAACCTGCGCGACGGCACGCTGCGTGACGCGCTGGATCGTGCGGTGTCGTCGGCGGGCATCGGCGAAGACGGGGTGCTGTTGGACATCGACCGCGATCCGTCCAGGGAGGGGATCGTGCTGCACACCGATCTTGACCGGTTGAGCCAGGTGTTCATCAACCTGATCGCCAATGCGCGCAAATATTGCGATGCCAAGGCCCCCCGCCTTGTCATTCGCGTGATGCAGGAAGCCGACCGCGTGGTGATTGATTTTCAAGACAACGGGTCGGGAATTGCACCCGACGCGGTTGACATGATCTTCGAGAAATTCGCCCGGGTCAGCGACCAGAAGGCTGGTGGGGCCGGACTTGGCCTCGCGATCTGTCGGCAGGTGATGACGCGGCTGGGCGGGTCTGTCGATTACCTGCCCGCCGCACGCGGCGCGACTTTCCGCGTGGTTCTGCCCTATCGCACCGCGATGGCCGCGCAATAAAGCGGTAAGGGCGATTTCGCTAAACCCTTGGTAACCAATTCCGGCGATAACCGGACAAACGGCCAAGGGGGCAGCCGCGCAGACATGACCGAGGACGCGACAGAAACGGTATTGCAGCGCAAGGCACATGCGCAGCGCAGGGCGCTGGGCGGTGGCGCATGGTCACTGCCTCGCGCGCTGGGCCGGGCCTTGTCGATCGCGGCGGATGCGCTCTGGGGCCTGACGCTGGTGGCGCGGACAACCGACGATGAAACCCTGTCGGCGGAACGGGCGGCCAGTCGCATCGGGGGCGACCGGCTTCTGGTGATCCTCGAACATGACAGCGGGCCGCGTGGGTTGGTGGCGTTTGACCGGGAGATCCTGACGGGGCTGATCGACGTGCAGACGCTGGGACGGGTGACGCGGTTTCCCAGCGACGCCCGCGCCTACACGCCAACCGATGCCGCCATGACCGCCCCCCTTGTCGATGCGGCCTTGCCCCGCTTCGCGTCGATGCTGTCGGCCCAGCCGGACATGGCGCATCTGCAGAACTACAGGTTCGGCGCGCTGGTCGAGGGTGCTCAGGCCGCCAGCCTTGCGCTCGACGCCGAAACCTATCACCTCACCGCGCTTGATGTGAGCCTTGCGCAGGACATGCGCAGCGGGCGCGTCCTGTTCCTGTTTCCCGAACCATCCCGCGCGACAGACACGGGCAAGGCGGCGCTGCCTGGCAGGCACGAGGCCGTGCTCAAACTCGCCCCGGTCCGGATGCAGGCGGTTCTGGCGCGCATCCACATCTCGCTGGACCGCGCACAAGCCCTCCGTCCCGGTGACGTGCTCCCGATTTCATCGCGGGCGGCATCGTCGGCCTCGCTTGTTCTGTCGGGGGGCCATGTCGTCGCGCGCGGAAAGCTGGGGCAGATGAACGGCTTTCGGGCCATTCGCGTCGGGGCAGGGGACACCGCGCTGCACACACCGGATCAGCGCGCGGCACAGCCCGAACCGCCGCAATCGTCCACGGCACTGGTGCCTATCCCGTCCGGCAAATCGGCGTTTGACCATGGCGGATCGCTGGAGATGGCGTTGAGTGACATTTCTGCCAGTCTTCCGGTCGTCTCTGACGCGTTCGAACTTTAGCCCTGCGCCTCTGCGGCCGCTTCCAGCGTCGGACGCAGGCCCGACAGGTCATAGCCCGCCCGCGCCACAGCCCCGAGGATGTCATCCGCGCTTTGCTGACCCGCCTGGCCGAGCGCCCAGAGGATCGAACTGCGCGTGCCAGAGGCGCAATAGGCCAGAACCGGACCATCCGACGCGTCGACCAGCGCGGCCTGCTGCGCGATCCGGTCTGGTGTCAGGGTCTGATGCGTGATCGGCAACACCTCGAACCGCAGGCCTTGAGCCTCGATCGCGGCGCGTATCGTGTCGGCCTGGTGCGATGGCGGCACTTCGGCATCCGGGCGGTTGCAGATCACGGTGGTGATCCCCGCTGCCTTGATGGCTGCGGCGTCTTCGGGGTCGATTTGCGGGGACACGCTGTAGCGGTCGGTGATGGTGCGAATATCCATGATCAAGACCTACTGCGCGGTTGCGGGTCTGTCCAGCCACGCCCGCAGGCTTGGCATGGCGCTCATTCCGGCGACCATTGCGCCAAGGAAGACCAACCCCTCGATCCCGCCATAGCTGAGCGAGGCAATCGCAGGCCCGGGGCACAGCCCGACCAGCCCCCAGCCCATGCCGAAGAGCACAGAGCCCACGACAAGGTTCTTGCCAAGGCGTGCTTCGGGACGCGGCGGCATGGCGTCGCCGGTCAGGGCAAAGCGGCGCTTTTCCGCGATGCGCCAGGCAATCGCCATCGGCAGAATCGCACCGCCCATGACAAAGGCCAGCGTCGGATCCCAATCGCCGAAGATGTCCAGCCAGCCCTGCACCTTGCGGGTGTCGGTCATGCCCGAAATGAACAGCCCGGCACCGAACAGGCCGCCGGCCACGAAAGCGAACAGATTGCGCATCAGATGATCCCCAGCAGGTGACGGAACAGCACGACGGTCAGACCGCCGGCGAGGATGTAGAACACGGTGGCAACCATGCCGCGCAGAGACATCCGTGAAATACCGCAGACCCCGTGCCCCGAGGTACAGCCATTGGCCAGCCGTGTGCCGATCCCGACAAGCAAGCCTGCCGCAACCAGCAGGGCAAAATTGCTCGTGGCATGGGTGTCCTTGGGGCCAAGGACGACCAGCAGCGCCACCGGGATCAGCGTGAGCCCGGCGAGAAAGCTGAGGCGTTCCCACATCGTGTTGCGCCCGCTGCCATCGACCAGCCCGCCGATGATGCCGCTCGCACCCATGATGCGGCCATTGGCAAGCAGGTACACCGCGCCGCCAGTGCCGATCAGCATGCCGCCGACCAGTCCGTAAATCCAATCCGGGTTCATGTTCTTACAATCCGTTCACTGGGACCTTGAGGAAGACCTTGCCGTCCTTGTCCGCGGGCGGCATTTGCCCGGCGCGCATGTTGACCTGCAGCGACGGGATAATGAGTTTGGGCATGGCCAGCGTGGCATCGCGCGCGTTGCGCATCTCGACAAAGCTGTCCTTGGTGGCACCGCCGCCGACATGCACGTTTCGTGCTTTCTGTTCGCCCACGGTGGTTTCCCAAGCATAGTCCTCGCGCCCCGGCGCCTTGTAATCGTGACCCACGAAAATGCGGGTGGCTTCGGGCAGGGCAAGGATTTTCTGCACCGAGTCGTACAGCACCTCGGAGGATCCGCCGGGAAAGTCGCAGCGCGCAGTGCCGAAATCGGGCATGAAGAGCGTGTCGCCCACAAAGGCCGCGTCGCCGATCACGTAGGTCAGGCAGGCGGGCGTGTGCCCCGGCGTGTGCAGCACATCGGCGCGCATCTGGCCGATATGGAAACTGTCGCCTTCGTCGAACAGCTGGTCGAACTGGCTGCCATCGCGCTGAAACTCGGTGCCTTCGTTGAACACCTTGCCGAACGTGTCCTGCACGACCTGTATGCGGTCGCCGATGCCCACCTTGCCGCCAAGCGCATCCTGCAGATAGGGTGCGGCGCTCAGGTGGTCGGCATGCACATGGGTCTCCAGCAGCCATTGAACCTCGAGGCCATTGGCCTTGACGAAATCAATGATCGCGTCGGCTGATTTGGTGTCGGTGCGACCCGAGGCGTAGTCGAAATCCAGCACGCTATCTACAATCGCGCAGGCGCTGCCCTCGGGGTCTTGCACCACGTAAGAGATCGTGTTGGTGGCGTCGTCGAAAAAACCAGTGACGTTGGGTGTCATGTCGCGGCCCTCCTTGTCTTGCCAAACATATAAAGAAAGCTGAATACGTAGCAAGGGGGTGCCGCGAAAAAACGCATGGCACACGCAAGTTTTCGGCGGCAGCCGGTCCTAGGCCTGTGGGGCAACAGCGCCGCCAGACGGGTTGGACAGATAAGCCAGCACATCGTTTTTGCCGATCACCCCGATCGCCGTGCCGCCATCGACCACCGCCAGGTCGGCGTCGCTGCTGACCAGAGTCGTCATCACCTCTTGCACCCGCGCATCCGCATCCACCGGCAGGGCGCCGTCAACGGGGGTGCCCACGCGCATCACGTCGCGGGCGCGCAACACACCCAAGGGGTTCATATGCTTGACGAAATCAGCCACGTAATCGTTCGAGGGGTTGCGGAAGATCTCCTGTGGTGTCCCACATTGCACGATCCGGCCGCCTTCCATGATGGCGATGCGGTTGCCAATCTTGAACGCCTCGTCGAGATCGTGGCTCACGAAGATGATCGTTCGTTTCAGCCGTTGCTGCAACTCCAGCAACTCGTCCTGCAACTTTGTGCGAATGAGCGGATCAAGCGCCGAGAACGGCTCGTCCATCAGCAGGATCGGCGCATCCGTGGCAAAGGCACGGGCCAGCCCGACCCGTTGCTGCATTCCGCCCGACAGTTCGCCCACCTTGCGGTCGGCCCAATCGGTCAGCCCGACAAGGGCAAGCTGTTTTTCAACCTGTCCGTTGCGCTCGGCCTTTGACTGACCGCCAAGCTCAAGGCCCAGCCCCACGTTCTCGCGCACGGACCGCCAGGGCAACAGGCCGAATTGCTGGAACACCATCGCCACGTGCCGCAGCCGCAAGGTGCGCAGAACCTCGGCGCTGGCATGCGTGACATCGACCATCCCGGTGCCGTCATGCACCCGCACACAGCCGCGCACGACCGGGTTCAGCCCGTTCACCGCCCGCAACAAGGTTGATTTGCCGGACCCGGAAAGCCCCATCAAAACGAGGATCTCGCCTTCGGCCACGGTCAGCGAACAATCATGCACGCCCAGAACCTGCCCGGTGTCGCGCTGGATCTGGCCTCGATCCTGTCCGCCATCCATCAGCGGCAGGGCGGCCTTGGGTTTGTCGCCGAACACGATGGACACATTGTCGAACTCTACGCGCGTGTTGCTCATTTGCTCCGCTCCATCCGCAGCATCCGGTCAAGAATGATCGCCACCACGACGATCACAAACCCGCTTTCGAACCCGCGTGCGGTGTTCACTTGGTTGAGCGCGCGGACCACGGGCACGCCCAAACCGTCGGCCCCAACCAGCGCCGCGATCACCACCATCGACAGCGACAGCATGATCGTCTGGTTCAGCCCGGTCATGATCTGCGGCAGGGCCGAGGGCAGCTCGACCTTCCACAGCAATTGCGATTTCGTGGCCCCGAACGCTTCGGCCGCTTCGATCAGGTGCAGGGGGGTCGAACTGACTCCCAGATGGGTCAGCCGGATCGGCGCAGGCAGCACGAAGATCACCGTGGCGATCAACCCCGGCACCATGCCGATGCCGAAAAACACGATCGCCGGAATAAGGTAGACGAAGGTTGGCAAGGTCTGCATGAGGTCCAGAACCGGCCGCATCCACGCGTAAAGCCTGGGCCGGTGCGCCACCGCGATGCCGATGGGCACACCGACGCCCATGCAGACCACGCAGGCCGACAGGACAAGCGTCAGGCTCTCGGTCGTTTCCTCCCAATAGCCCTGGTTGATGATGAACAAGAACCCCAGCACAACGAACAGTGCGACCTTCCAACTGCGTTGCAGGTACCAGGTCAGCGCCACGAACAGCCCCACGATCACCAGCGGATGCGGCGTTTGCAGCAGCCACAAAAAGCCGTCGATCATGGCTTCCAACGCATCTGCGACGCCATCGAAAAAGAACGCGCCATTGCGTTCGAGCCACGACATCGCTGTCCCGGCAACCTGTCCCACCGGGATCTTGTTCTCTGTCAACCAGTCCATGAAAAGGTCCTGTGATCAAAAAGGAAGGGCGGCCTGATGCCGCCCTGATCCGGTTACTGAAGCGCGGCCTTGACCGCCGCGACGGCATCGCCGCCATCCTTGGTGGTCACGCCGTCAAGCCATGCCACATAGGCGTCGGGGTTGGCCTGAAGCCAAGCGGTCGCAGCATCGCGCGCCTCGGTGCCGTCGTTCAGGATCGCGCCCATGATCTCGTTTTCCATGGCCAGCGTGAATTCGAGGTTGGTCAACAGCGTGCCGACATTCGGGCAGGCTTCGACAAACCCGGCGGTGGTGTTGGTGTAGACCGTTGCACCGCCAAGGTTAGGGCCGAACCAGTCATCGCCGCCGGTCAGGTATGTCATGTCGAAATTCGCGTTCATCGGGTGCGGTTCCCAGCCAAGGAACACAACCGGTTCGCCACGCTCGTCTGCGCGCGCCACCTGTGCCAGCATCCCCTGTTCCGAGCTTTCGACCACGTCGAAGCCCTCAAGGTCGAACGCATTGGCAGCAATCATGTCGATGATCAGGCGGTTGCCGTCATTGCCCGGCTCGATCCCGTAGATTTCGCCGTCCAGCGCATCGCGCTGCGCGGCAATGGCCTCAAAGCTGGTGATGCCCAGATCGGCGCCGGCCTTGTTGGTGGCCAGCGTATATTTCGCGCCTTCGAGGTTCGCGCGCACCGTGTCGACCGTGCCCGCATCGCGGTAGGGGGCGATGTCGGCTTCCATCGTCGGCATCCAGTTTCCGAGGAACACGTCCACATCGCCGCCCGCCAGCGCGGTATAGGTCACCGGAACCGACAGCACCTTGATGTCGGTGTCATATCCCAGAGCATCCAGAACGACGGTGGTCGCCGCCGTGGTCGCGGTGATGTCGGTCCAGCCCACATCGGAAAAGACGATTGTTTCGCAATCGGCTGCGGCCGCACCTGCGGCACAGATCGCGAGGATGGAAAGTGAAGATTTCATCATGTCTCAAGTCTCCCTGACAGAGGTCGTTTGTTTTTGTTGATTGACGAGTCAATTAAAAACGCCATACGGTCCCGTACGTCAAACACTTATTTCTTCGGGGTTGATCGTGCCGAAACTCGGGATGGAGCCTATACGCCGCGAGGCGCTGGTAAAAGCGACGATTGCCGAGATCGGTCAAACCGGGTCGCTCGACGTGACCGTGGCGCAGATCGCGCGGCGGGCGGGCATGTCGTCGGCGCTGGCGCACCACTATTTCGGCGGCAAGGATCAGATGTTTCTCGCCGCGATGCGCCATACGCTCAGCCTTTACGGCGCCGAGGTGCGCGGCGCACTTGCCATGGCCAAGAGACCGCGCGAGCGAACCGAGGCGATTATCCGCGCGGGGTTCACCAACTCGAACTTCCGCCGCGAAGTCGTTGCATCATGGCTGAACTTCTATGTTCTTGCCCAGTCCGACGATCAGGCGCGGCGCCTTCTGGCGGTGTATCAGCGCCGTTTGCATTCGAACCTCGTTTACAATCTTCGCCCCTTGATCGGGGGACAGGCGGTCGACGTCGCGCTGCGCATTGCGGGCCTCATCGACGGGCTTTATCTGCGCGAAGCCCTGAGCAGGGGCGCACCCTCAGGCGAGGGGGCCACGCTCAAGGTGCTGACGATGCTCGACCATGAACTCAGATTTGCCGACAGGGAGCCGAAATCATGAGCTACGACACCCAGCCGAAAGCCAGCCATTTCATCGACGGTGCCTATGTCGAAGACACCGCTGGCGTGCCGATCCCGGTGATCTATCCTGCCACCGGTGAACGGATCGCAACGGTCCATGCTGCGACCCCTGCGATTGTGGACAAGGCGCTTGCCGCCGCGCAGCGCGCGCAAAAGCAATGGGCCGCCATGTCCGGCACGGAACGCGGACGCATCCTGCGCCGTGCCGCCGACATCATGCGCGAGCGCAATCATGACCTGTCAATTCTCGAAACCCATGACACCGGCAAGCCGTACCAGGAGACCATCGCGGTCGATGCCACCAGCGGCGCGGATGCGCTGGAATATTTCGGCGGTCTCGCCGGCAGCCTGACCGGAGAACATATCCAGCTGGGCGAGAACTGGGTCTATACCCGTCGCGAACCCTTGGGCGTCTGTGTCGGAATCGGCGCGTGGAACTACCCGACCCAGATCGCCTGCTGGAAAGGCGCGCCTGCTTTGGCCTGTGGCAATTCCATGGTCTTCAAACCATCCGAGACAACACCGCTTTGTGCCCTGAAAGTTGCCGAAATCCTGCACGAGGCGGGCTTGCCTGCCGGGGTTTACAACGTGGTGCAGGGTATGGGCGAGGTCGGTGCCTCGCTTGTCACCGATCCCCGGGTGGCAAAGGTGTCGCTCACCGGGTCAGTCCCGACCGGAAAGAAAGTCTACGCGGCAGCGGCAGCGCAGATGAAGCACGTCACGATGGAGTTGGGTGGAAAATCTCCGCTTCTGATCTTTGAAGATGCCGATCTGGACAATGCTGTGGGTGGCGCCATCCTGGGTAATTTCTACTCCTCTGGTCAGGTGTGTTCGAACGGGACACGGGTATTTGTGCAGAAAGGGATTAAGGAAAAGTTTCTTTCTCGCCTCGCTGAACGACTTTCAAACGCGGTGATTGGCGATCCGCTGGACGAGGCCACCAATTTCGGGCCGATGGTGTCCGAAAACCAGATGAAGATCGTTCTTGAGTATATCGAAAAAGGCAAGGCTGAAGGCGCGCGTCTGGTGGCGGGCGGCGCGCGTCTTGATCGGGATGGCTTCTACCTGCAACCTACTGTTTTCGCAGACGTTACCGACGACATGACCATCGCGCGAGAAGAGATCTTCGGCCCCGTCATGGCGGTTCTTGATTTCGAGGATGAAGATGAAGCGATAACCCGCGCCAATGCCACCGAATTTGGCCTGTCCGCCGGTGTGTTTACCCGCGACCTGTCGCGCGCGCACCGCGTCATCGCGCAGCTCGAGGCAGGGTCGTGCTACATCAATTCCTACAATGACGCGCCTGTAGAAGCCCCGTTCGGCGGCACGAAAATGTCGGGTGTCGGGCGCGAAAACTCCAGGGAAGCCATCCATCACTACAGCGAATTGAAATCCGTCTTCGTTCGCATGGGCGATGTCGAGGCTCCGTACTAAGGCACTGTTATGAAAGCTGATTATGTCATAGTGGGCGCAGGCTCTGCGGGCTGCGCGATGGCCTATCGTTTGTCTGAGGCCGGGCGGTCGGTGATCGTCATCGAACATGGCGGCTCCGATGCGGGGCCGTTCATCCAGATGCCCGGTGCGCTCAGCTATCCGATGAACATGAAGCGCTATGACTGGGGGTTTCGCACCGAACCGGAACCACATCTGGGGGGGCGTCGGCTGGCCTGTCCGCGCGGCAAGGTGATCGGTGGGTCGTCGTCTATCAACGGCATGATCTACGTCCGTGGCCACGCGCGGGACTATGACCATTGGCGTGATCAGGGCGCCAGCGGTTGGGGGTACCCAGATGTTTTGCCGTATTTTCAGCGGCTTGAGAGCTGGCATTCCGGCGGGCACGGTGGCGATCCGGAGTGGCGGGGCGGCGACGGTCCGGTGCATGTGACGCGCGGAGCGCGTGCGAACCCGCTGACCCGCGCCTTTGTCGAGGCGGGGGCGCAGGCGGGTTACGGGGTGACCGGCGACTACAACGGACACCGGCAGGAAGGGGTCGGGCCGTTCGACATGACAGTCTGGCAGGGAGAGCGCTGGTCTGCAGCCAAGGCCTATCTGCGCCCGGCACTCAAGCGTGAAAACTGCAATCTTGTCAGGGGGTTCGCGCGAAGAGTCGTGATCGAGGACGGATGCGCCAAAGGGGTTGAGATCGAACAAGGCGGCGACATCAAGGTGATCCGGGCGGATGTTGAAGTGATCCTTGCGGCATCGGCCATCAACTCACCGAAATTGCTCATGCTTTCCGGGATTGGGCCGGCAAGACACCTGCAGGACAACGGCATCGACGTGGTCGCGGATCGGCCCGGCGTGGGGCAAAATCTTCAGGATCACCTCGAGGTCTATGTGCAGGCGGCGGCGAGCCAGAAGGTGAGCCTGTTCAAGTACTGGAACCTGCTGGGCAAGGCCTATGTCGGCGCACGGTGGCTGTTCACGAAAACCGGGCCTGGAGCGTCTAACCAGTTTGAAAGTGCTGGATTTATTCGGTCAAAGGCGGGTGTCGAGTATCCTGATTTGCAGATCCATTTCCTGCCCATTGCCGTGCGGTATGATGGGAAGATTGCGGCTGAAGGGCACGGGTTTCAGGCGCATGTCGGGCCGATGCGGTCGCCGTCACGCGGGCAGATCACCTTGCGGTCGGGTGATCCGAAGGACGAGCCGAGGATTTTCTTCAATTATATGAGCCACTTGAAAGACTGGGCCGACTTTCGGCAAGGCATCCGGCTGGTGCGCGAGATCTTTGAGCAGGACGCGTTCAAACCCTATTTCAAACATGAAATCCAACCGGGAGAGACCGCGCAAAGTGATGAAATGCTTGACAATTTCATCCGCGAGCACGCCGAGAGCGCGTATCACCCCTGCGGCACCTGCAAGATGGGATCGAGGGAGGATCCGATGGCGGTTGTGGACCCGGAAACACGGGTAATTGGTGTGCAAAATCTGAGGGTTGCGGACAGTTCGATCTTTCCGCGCATCACCAATGGCAACCTGAATGCGCCGTCGATTCTGGTAGGGGAAAAGGCGTCGGACCACATTCTGGGCAAGGCGCCGTTGGCGTCGGACAATCGGGAGCCGTGGATTCACCCCGACTGGACCACGTCGCAGCGTTGAGCCGTACGGATCGTACGGGGCATTCGTACAGGGCGCATTGGGAGTTCGGGCGCACCAATCCTTCTTTTAAATAGCATAAAAAATAAAGGTCATTCGATAAAGTAGAACGAAACCCGAAACGATTTCTTAATCCATTCCGGCTATTCATCTACGCAAGGCATCGTGCCCTCAACCTTATGGCCCAACGGGTTTGGGGAACGGTGCTTCGGGTCAGGATCGGGAGATTGGTGTTCAGAAGCTTCCCTGGCGGCAGCGGGGGTATCGCGGCTACCTCCTGTAACCTTGCTCGAGGATGGCGTATTACGGCGGGATGACCGACTCACTGTCCGACTTGATCGCGTGTCCGAAATGCGATGCGCTCCACCGCGTGCCAGACGTGGATATCGGGGCGCAGGCGCGCTGTGTGCGCTGCGGCACGGTGCTGATGGCACCCAAGGACGGGGCGATGACACGGATCGTGATGCTGTCGGTCACGGCGCTGATCCTGATGGTGGCGGCAGTGTTCTTTCCGTTCCTGGAACTGAGCGTGCAGGGGCTGGGGCGCAAAAGCTCGGTCTTTGACGCAGTGCTCGCGTTCTCGGACGGGTTGATGTTGCCGCTTTCGGTCGCGGTGGCGGCACTGATCGTGGTGCTGCCGGTGTTTCGCTTTGTCGCGCTGATCTACGTGTTCGCGCCGATGGCCCTGGGATGGACGCCTGCGCCTCGGGCAAAAACGGTGTTCAAGCTCGCGGAATCCGTCCGGCCCTGGGCGATGGCCGAGATTTTCATCATCGGCGTAGCGGTGGCCCTGGTCAAGGTGGCGGGGCTGGCACAGGTGACGCTGGGCCCGGCATTCTGGGCGTTCGTGGGATTGGTGATCATCACCGTCCTCAAGGATAATTTCATGTGTCGGGTGACGGTATGGCAAACGCTGAACGCGCGCAGCCCGTCCTGACCGCCCGCAAGGCCGGTCTGGTGGGATGTGCCGAATGCGGTCACGTCCACCCGAAGGGAACGCCGACCTGTTCGGTCTGCGGCAGCGGTCTGGCCAGCCGCGACTCTGCCAGCCTGCAACGGGTCTGGGCGTGGCTGATCGCCGGGATGGTCATCTACATCCCGGCCAACGTCTATCCGATGCTGCGCACCACGACATTCGGGGCGACACAGGAAAGCACGATCGTCGGCGGCGTGATCGACCTCGTCGACCACGGGTCGATCGGTGTCGCTCTGATCGTTTTCGTGGCCTCTGTCATCATCCCGGTGAGCAAGTTTATCGCGATTGCGTATCTTGCCCTGCGGGTTCAACGTGGAAAACCGGGAACGTCGACCCATTTCCACCTGTATGAATTTGTGGAATTCATTGGACGTTGGTCGATGATCGACGTGTTCGTCGTGGCGATCCTGTCTGCGCTTGTGCAGCTGAATTTCGTGGCGTCGATCAATCCCGGGATCGCCGCCGTGAGCTTTGCGCTTTCGGTTGCATTCACCATGATTTCGGCAAATAGCTTTGACCCCAGGCTGATCTGGGACGCGCCTGAAGGAAACCCGGTTTGAGTGATCCGACCCCTGGCGACATGAAAGTCACCCCGCGCAAGACGTCGATCTGGCGCAACCTGTCCTTCGTCTGGGTTGTGCCGTTTCTGGCGCTGGCGGTGTCTCTCGGGATCGCGTGGCAAAGCTTTGCGGATCGCGGCGCGTTGATCGAGGTGTCGTTCGAGAATGCGTCGGGTGTTGTCGCCGGGGAAACGACGGTGCGCTACCGTGAAGTTGTCGTGGGCACGGTGGAAGACGTACGCTTTACCGAGGATTTGAACCGGGTCGTCGTGGCGGTGCGTGTGGACAATGATGTCGCGCCCTATATCGACGCCGAGGCGATGTTCTGGGTGGTGCGGCCCGAGGTGTCGGCGCGCGGGATCAGCGGGCTGTCGACCGTGCTTTCGGGCGTTTATATCGAAGGCGCATGGGACAATGTGCCGGGCGATCCTGCGCAGAGTTTCGTCGGGTCGGACACGCCGCCGCTGAACCAGCCGGGGCGCCCGGGGCAGCGGATCACGCTGGCCACCGATGATGGCACGACGATTTCCTATGGATCGCCGGTGTTGTTCCGGGGGGTCGAGGTGGGTCGGCTGGAGACGCCGCGCCTGTCGGCGGATGGCCGGACCGTTCTGGTGGATGCGTTCATCGACGCGCCGCATGACTCGCGGCTGACCATGGCGACGCGGTTCTGGGACACATCGGGATTCGAGCTTTCGTTCGGGGCATCGGGATTTTCGGTGGATTTCGACTCGCTTGCGTCATTGGTCACCGGGGGCGTGTCGTTCGACAATGTCTACGAAAACGGGGAGCCCTTGCCGCCCGGCTATGTCTTCACGCTTTACGACGAGGAGAGCGTCGCACGTCGCAACACCCTCGTGCGGGGCCCGTCGCAGGGCGTGCCGTTCACGATCCAGTTCTCTGAATCCGTGGAGGGGCTCGAGGCCGGCGATGACGTGACCTACCAGGGGCTGGAGGTCGGCGTGGTCACCGACATCCGGTCACGAATCTTGGAGACACAGTCGGGGCCTGAGCTTTTGCTGCTGGTCGGCGTGTCGATCGACCCGCAGCGCATGGGGCTTCCGACGGATGCGGGCGCCGAGGAAACGGTCGAATTCTTCCGGTTTGCGGTCGAGAGCGGGATGCGTGCGCGATTGGCCACGGAAAGCCTTTTGAGCAGCGATCTGCGGGTCGAACTGGTGGTGCTGGACGATGCGGTTCCGACAACGCTGCGCGAGGTCGAGGGTGAGCCGCCGCGTCTGCCGAGTGTTGAATCGAACCTGTCGGATTTCACCGCGACCGCGGAAGGCGTGCTGGAACGGATCAACGCGCTGCCCATCGAAGAGGTGATGCAGCAGGCGATCAACCTGATGAACGCGGTCGAGCAATTGGCGCGCAACGAGGATTTGCAGCGCGTGCCCGGATCGACGGTGGCGCTGCTGGAGGACACCCGCGCGCTGGTGGGCAACGAGGCGATCCAGGCGATTCCGGCGCAGATCGAGACGGCCGTGAACGACCTGACGGCGCTGGTGGCCGAGGTGCGTGAAGGCGGTGCGGTGGCCTCGCTCAACAGCGCGCTTGCCAGCCTTGACGAGGCGATGGTGGGAATCAACGAGGCGTCGAAAACGGCGCCGGCCCTGACGCGGAACCTTGCAAGATTGACCGAGGAAGACATCCCGGCGGTGCTCGCGGAATTGCAGGGGGTGGCGCAGACCGCGCAGGATCTGAAGCTGGACGAGCTGGTGGCGAGCGCCACGGCAACGCTCAACAGCGTCGATGCGCTGATCGCGCAGGAGGCGGTGCAGGGCATTCCTGCGGCGGTGACCGCGGCGATCGAGGACGTGCGGTCGATCGTGGCGGAGGTGCGCGAGGAGGGTGCGGTCGAGGCGCTGGGATCGTCGCTGCGCAACCTCGACCGGGCGATGGCGGATATCAGCGTGGCCTCGCAGGATGCGCCCGCGCTGACCGCGAACCTGCGTCAGATCACCGAGACCGACATTCCGGAGCTGCTGGCCGAGATCGAGTCAGTGGCGCGCACGGCGAAGGACCTGGAGTTGCAGGCGCTGGTCGACAGTGCGACCAGCACGCTCAACCGGGTCGATGCCTTGGTGGGGTCGGAAGAGACGCTGGAACTGCCGGGCACGCTGAACGACGCACTGACCGAGATGCGGCTGGCGCTGGTCGAACTGCGCGAGGGTGGCGTGGTCGAGAACCTGAACGCGACTCTGCAATCGGCGTCGGATGCCGCCGGATCCGTGGCGGAGTCGGTGGAGGACCTGCCGCAGCTGACTGCCCGGCTGGAGCGGCTCGTGGCAGAGACGGAGACCGTGATCACGTCGTATGGCGCGCGGTCGGATTTCAATACGCAGACGCTGTCGGCGCTGCGCGATGTACAGAATGCGGCCAAGGCGATCTCGGAACTGGCGCGCGCGATCGAGCGCAGCCCGAATTCGCTGATCTTCGGGCGCTGAGGAAGGACAAGGACGATGACGGGATTGAACTGGCGCGGCGCGGCTTTTGTAATGGCGTTGCCGCTTGCGGCCTGCAGCGGCACGGACAGCGCGCGCTACCTGATCGACGCGCCCGCAGTGGCGGATGCGCAAACGCGGGTGTCGGTGCAGACCGTCGAACTGCGCGACGTGTCCCTGCCCACCCATGCGTCCGGAACGTCGATTTTCCTGCGCGAGGCGGATGGCGGGTTGCGCCCCTTGGGCAACGCAGAATGGGCGGATGATCCCGAGCGCGCGGTCACCGGCACGCTGGCGCAATTGCTGGACGCGCGCAGCAGCGCGACCGTGTCGGCAGAGCCCTGGCCCTTGCGGGATGGGCCGACCGCACGGCTGGATGTGCGCGTCGACAAGATGCTTGCCGAGGCGTCGGGTGTGTTCGACATCACCGGGCAGGTGGCGGTCAGCGCGGTTGACGGGCGCCCGCGCGAACGGGTCGAGCGGTTCGCCATTTCCGTGCCGATCACCGAAATGAGCGCCGCGGGTGTGACAGAGGCGCAGGGCCGCGCCTTGGTGGAACTGTCCGACGCGTTGATCGGGCTGTTGCGCTAGCCCCTATGCCCATCAGTCCGAACACGCTGCCCGACCTTCTGGATCACGGGTTCGATACCGTGATCGACGTGCGCAGCCCGGCGGAATATGCCGAGGACCACGTGCCGGGAGCGATCAACCTGCCGGTTCTCGACAACGAGGAACGCGCGCGGGTGGGCACGATCTACAAGCAGGTGAGCCCGTTCGATGCGCGCAAGCTGGGTGCGGCGCTCGTGTTTCGCAATGCCGCTAACCATATCGAAACCTCCTTGTCCCATCATGAGGGCGGGTGGCGGCCCCTGGTCTATTGCTGGCGCGGCGGGCAAAGGTCGGGGTCGTTTGCCTGGCTGCTCAAGGAGATCGGCTGGCGGTCTGATGTCATCTCGGGCGGGTACAAGACCTATCGGCGGTTGGTCGTTGACATGCTGCATGACCGTCCGTTGCCCCATCGGTTCGTGCAACTGGGCGGCTATACCGGCACGGCCAAGACGGAAGTGCTGCCGCTTCTGGCGGCGCGGGGTGTGCAGGTGATCGACCTCGAGGGGTTGGCGAACCATCGCGGCTCGCTTCTGGGCGCGATGGGGGAGCAGCCCTCGCAAAAGGCGTTTGAAACGGCCGTGGCCGGGGTTTTGTGCCGTCTTGATCCCGCGCGGCCGGTTCTGGTGGAGGCTGAAAGCAGCAAGATCGGGCAGGTCCTTGTGCCGCCCTCGGTTTGGGAAGGGATGAAGGTCGCACCGTGGATCGAGGTGAGTGCCCCGTTGGAGGCGCGCACCGAGTATCTTGTGCGGGCCTATGGTGACATCCTGTCGGACACGGCGTCGCTTGAGGCCAAGCTGGCTCCGTTGAAGGCGCATCGCGGTGAGGCGTTGGTTGCCCGGTGGACTGGCCTGAGTGCGGCGGGCGACAAGCGGGCGTTGACGCGGTCCTTGATGGAGGATCACTACGATCCAGCCTATGCCAAGTCGATGAAGGCGATGTCGCCCAAGGTGATGGCCCGGGTCGAGACGGATGGTCTGTCGCCCGCGCATCTGGAGCGGGTGGCCGCTCAGATCGAGGCGGCGCTTCAGGTGATGGAGACCTGACCGACCGGGCCTGCGTGCAGATGGCCGATGATGGCGGAGTGCGGATGTCCGTTCTGGCGGAGGGTCTTGACCAGGTGTTCCGCCGCGTCCGCGGGAACCGCCGCGAGAAGACCGCCGCCGGTTTGCGGATCGAAGAGCAGACGCGTCTGCGGAGTATCGGGGATGTGCGAAAATCCGGCCCGATTGTTTGCATAAAGCGAAGAATGTTGGCCGCTTTCCGACAGGTCCAGCGCGCCGGGCAGCAGCGGGATCGCATCAAGGATCAGGCTGGCCGAGAGACCCGAGGCGGTGCAGATGTTCTGCGTGTGCCCGGCAATGCCGAAGCCGGTCAGGTCCGTCATCGCCTGCGCAGCATCGCGCAGGAGTCCGGCTGCGGTTTTCTGGCCGTGCTGCATCGCGTCCAGCGCGCCTGCCACATCTGCCCCGCGCGCCTTGCCCGACATGAGCGCTGCCATGATCACGCCGGTGCCGATGGGTTTGGTGAGGATCAGCGCGTTGCCCGGTTTGGCACCGTTCAGTGTGATGGGATCGCGGTCGCAAAGGCCGGTGACGGCCAGCCCGATGGTCAGTTCATCGCCCAGGGTGCTGTGGCCGCCGACGATATCCGCACCAGCATCCTGCAGGATGGTTTGGACGGCGGTCAGGATCTCGGTCAGGGTGCGTTGGGCAAGCGGGTCCGACAGGCGGGGCAGGGTGATCGACAGGGTCGCGGCCTGCGGATCGGCGCCCATCGCCCAGATGTCGCCCAACGCATGATGGGTGGCGATGCGGGCCATGACCGCGGGATCGGACCAGAAGCTGCGCAGGTGATCGGTGGTGAAGACCTGCCGCGCGCCGCCCGTGTGCAGCAGTGCCGCATCGTCGCCGGGCAGGGGCGTGATGTCGGTGCGTTGTGCCGGTTTCAGCGTGGCGAGCGCGTTCGAGAGCGCATCGCGGCCCAGTTTCGCGCCGCAGCCACCGCAAAGCGGCTTGGGGCCCATCGCCTGAGTGACGCCCTTGGCCCGCGGATAGGGCAGTGCGGGTGCAGGCATCTTGGGCAAATCGTTGAATTGCCACATGAATTTGCGATCGATCCGGTCTTTCCAGTCCCAGACCCAGGGGCCGGTGAAGGTCAGGCCAAAGCGATCCCCGAGGGCGGATTTTTTTCCGAGCGAGATAAGCTTCAGGTAATCTTTTTGTGGGATGTAGGCTTTGAGCGGGCCACCGGAGAGAGAGGAGACGAGGTTATGGGTTAGCACAGGCGCCTGACGCACGGCATAGACGCCCGCCTTGGGCCGGGGGGCGTGGGTCATGTGCGCGCAATCGCCTACGGCAAAGAGGCGCGGATCGCTGGTTTGAAGATGGTCATTGACCGTGAGAAAGCCGTCTTGCGTTTTGAGGCCCGTGTCGGCAAGCCACGGGTAGGGCCGCGCGCCTGCAGCCCCGGTGATGAAATCGGCCTTTATGGTTGTGCCGTCTTGCAGGTGGATCGTGTTGGCGCTCAGGTGTGTGATCGCGGTCTGTTCGTGCAAGGTGACGTTCTGCGCCGTCATCGCTTTGCGCAGGGCATGTGCGCTTTTGGTGGGCAGGGCCGACAGGGCGGTGGCGTTGTCGATCAGATGGATCGTGGCGGGGCGGTTGCGTTTTTGCAGGGCGTGCGACATCGCCATGGCCAGTTCGACCCCGGCGACACCGCCGCCGATGATCGCGACGCTGGCCGGGCCGCCTCCATTGCGGAACGCGTCCCATTTCGCGGCAAAGGGGCCAAGCGGTTTGGCGGGCACTGCGTGGTCTGTGAAGCCGGGAAGCGCGGGCATGTCGGAGGTGATGCCGACATCGACCGAGCAAATGTCGAAACCCACGGGCGGGTGCGTGTCGATCTGGATCGTGCTGCTGTCCGGATCGATGCCGGTGGCGGACCCGATGATGAGGCGGGCATTCGCGGAATGCGCGAGGCGGACAAGGTCGATGTCCAGCTGATCGCGGCTGTAGTGTCCGGCGACAAAGCCGGGCAGCATGCCGGAATAGGGCGCGGTCGGGCCGGGGTTGATGAGCGTCAGGCGCGCGCCGGGCAGCGGGTTCATCGCCCATTTGCGCAGCACCAGCGCGTGGGTGTGGCCGCCGCCGATCAGAACGAGGTCGCGGGTCAGGGGTAGCGGCATCTGGCGCATTGGGGTGGTCCTTTGGTGGTCGGACCGGGCTTAGCATGGTCGGGCGGGCGCGCCCATGCGGCGCGTGATCAACTTTCGTAACGTGTCTGTCCGCGCCGGTTGGCGTCGACAGGCAGGGTCGCGTGCAGGAGTTGGTGCGCGCGTTGCGGGCAGGCGGTGCGGGCCAGACATGGCACCCTGTGCCGATCTGGGCGATCAGGCTGGTGTCGTCCATGTTGAAGCGCTGGGCATAGCCGATCAGGTGCGCCTGGTCGATGTCGGAGCCGATGGCGACGACACGGCAGCGGTCCTGCAGGCGCGCGCCCAAGACGGACGGTCGGAGGTGCGAGAGACGGTGTAGAAGCGCCCGTCATCGGGCATTTTGACGAATTGCGGCAGCAGCGGGCTGGGTACCTGAAACGCGCCTTGGATGTCCCAGACGGCGCAGGCGCCGCCCTCTTCGGCCAGCGTGATGGTGGTGGCGTCGAAGCGTTTGGATATGTTGCCGGCGCGGTCTACCCGCAGGAAGAAGAACGGGATGCCACTCATGGTCTGCGCGGCAATGCGGCGGAACTGGTCGACCATCGCGCGGTGCGTCTGGTGCCGGTGCAGGAATCGCTCGACCAGCGTGGGTGCATGATCGAGCGCGCCGCGCACTTCTGTCAGATCGGGTGGAACGGCATGACGGGTGGGCCGGGAGGCGGTGCGTTCGCGGTCTGGCTGTCGCGGGTCATGCTGCTGTTGGCGGGTGGCGTGTTGATCCGGAGCCTTGGGCAGACGCAAAGTTCGGAGCAGGGAAACGTCTTTGCCTATGTCGAAAGACCGCTCTCGGAGACATTTATTGCCATTGCAGCGCTTTTCTTTGTCCTCCCTTTGGTTAAGTATCTGCACAAGGGTGGTCCCCGGAGCGTCGCTCCGGCGGAATGAACTGAACAACACTGACTGAAGAAGGGGACAGGGCAATGGCTACAAACGTCAAGTCACTGCTGGAGGGACACGCGTCGGATGCACAGGCATTGGGCGCACCGGGACGGGACTGGCTCAGCTATGGTGGGCTGCGGGATCTGTCGACCGAGGTGAGCGCGAGCTTGCGCGGCTTCGGCATCGGGGCAGCGGACCGGGTGGCCATCGTGCTGCCGAACGGTCCGGAAATGGCGGCGGCGTTTGTCACGATCGCGCAGGCGGCAACCACCGCCCCGCTGAACCCGGCCTACCGCGAGGATGAATACGCGTTCTATCTCGACGATCTGGGGGCCAAGGCGGTGGTGCTGGCGGAAGGCTATGACGGCCCCGCGCTGGCGGCTGCCAACACGCTTGGGCTTCTGGTGCTGCGCACCGTTGTGGCCGAGGGCGCGCCTGCGGGATCGTTCACCCTGATCGCTGATGGGGCGACGGGAGAGGCGTTGCCCGCCAGCGATCCGACGGACGACGACGTGGCGCTGATTCTGCACACGTCGGGGACCACGTCGCGGCCCAAGATCGTGCCGCTCTTGCAATCGAACGTGGCCGCGTCGGCGCATAATATCGCCGCGTCGCTCAAGCTGTCGTCGGATGACCGCTGCCTGAACGTGATGCCGCTGTTCCACATCCATGGCCTGATTGCGGCGGTCTCCGCATCGCTGTCGGTGGGCGCGTCGATCTGGTGCGCGCCGGGCTTTGACGCGCTGCGGTTCTTTGGCTGGATGCGCGATGCGCAGCCGACCTGGTACACCGCCGTGCCGACCATGCACCAGGCGATCCTGAGCCGGGCCGGGCGCAATGCGGATGTGATCACAGAGGTGCCCCTGCGGTTCCTGCGATCCTCGTCGGCATCGCTGCCCGCGCAGGTGATGGAAGCGCTGCGCGAGACCTTCAACGTCCCGGTGATCGAGGCCTACGGCATGACCGAAGCCGCGCACCAGATGTGCTGCAACCCGTTCGACCGGCAGAAGCCGGGTGCGGTGGGCATCGCGGCAGGACCGGACGTGAAGATCGCGCATGAGACCGAGAACCACCTGATCGACGGCACCGGCGAAGTTGTCATCTCCGGTCCCAACGTGACACCGGGCTACGAGAGCAACCCGGAGGCCAATGCCAAGAACTTCTTCGAGGCGGATGGCCAGCGCTGGTTCCGGACCGGCGATCAGGGCGCGTTCGACGAGGACGGGTTCCTGCATCTGACGGGACGATTGAAGGAGATCATCAATCGCGGCGGCGAGAAGGTCTCGCCGCTCGAGGTGGATGGCGTGCTTCTGGATCACCCGGCGATTGCGCAGGTGGTGACCTTTGCGGTGCCCCATCCCAAGCTGGGCGAGGAAGTGGCGGCTGCGGTGGTCCTGATCGAAGGGTCGGAAGTGACCGAGCGCGAGATCCGCGATTTCGCTGCCGCGCGGATGGCCGATTTCAAGGTGCCGCGCAAGGTGATCATCCTTGACGAGATCCCCAAAGGGGCGACCGGCAAGATGCAGCGGATCGGTCTGGCTGAAAAGCTGGGGCTGGTGGAGCCTGCGTAAATGCACGCCGGGCGGGTGCCCATGATCGACGGTGCCTTGGGTGGCACCGTCGATTTCGAGTATTTGGAACAAGAAGAAGCAGGGGATGCGCGCTGACCGGGTCGGGCGCATCGGGGAGACATCATGAAAATCTGTGTATTCGGAGCGGGCGCCATCGGCGGCTATATGGGTGTGAAACTGGCGCAGGCGGGGGCGGATGTGAGCCTTGTCGCGCGCGGGCCGCATCTGGCGGCGATGAAATCCAACGGTTTGAAGCTGATCGAAGAGGGCGGCGAAGAGACCGTGGTTTCGGTGACCGCGTCTGACAATCCAGCGGATCTGGGTGTGCAGGATTACATCATCGTCACGCTCAAGGCGCATTCGGTGCCGCCCATCGTGGACAAGATGGCGCCGCTGATCGGGCCGAACACGACGATCGTGTCGGGCGTGAACGGCGTGCCGTGGTGGTATTTCCACAAGATCGGTGGCGCGCATGAAGGCACGCGGCTTGAGAGCGTGGACCCGGGCAATGCGCAATGGGACGGGTTCGGGCCGGACCGGGTGCTGGGCTGCGTCGTCTATCCGGCGGCGGAGGTGATCGCGCCCGGTGTGGTCAAGCATATCGAGGGCAACCGCTTCTCTTTGGGCGAGCCAGACGGGTCGAAATCGGAGCGCGCCACGGCGCTGTCGCAGGCCTTGTCCTCGGCGGGGCTCAAGGCACCGGTTCGGCCGCGCTTGCGGGACGAGATCTGGGTGAAGCTGTGGGGGAACCTGTCGTTCAACCCGATCTCGGCGCTGACCCATGCGACGCTGGATGTGCTTTGTACCGATCCCGGCACGCGGGCGGTGGCACGCGGCATGATGCTCGAGGCGCAGGAGATTGCCGAGGCGCTGGGCGTGAAGTTCCCCATCGACGTGGAGCGGCGGATCGACGGCGGTGCGGCCGTGGGCGCGCACCGGACGTCGATGTTGCAGGATCTGGATCAGGGCCGTCCGATGGAGATCGACGCGCTGGTCGGATCGGTGCAGGAGCTGGGCCGCGTGGTGAATGTGCCAACACCGACGATCGACACGGTGCTGGCGCTGGTGCAGCTTCGGGCGCGGACCGCCGGGCTTTATGCGTAGGCGGCGGTCACGATCACTTCGACCTTGAGCTCGGGGCGGGCCAGCTTGGCCTCCCCGCAGGCGCGGGCGGGGGCATGGCCTGCGGGCACCCAGGCATCCCAGACCGCGTTCATCTCGGCGAAATCGGCCATGTCTGCGACCCAGATGATCGCTTGCAGGATCTGGTCGCGCGACGACCCGGCCTGGTTTAGCAGCGCATCGACACGGGCGAGGCAATCCTGCGTCTGTTCGGTCACGGTGTCGCCGCTGCCGACCTGACCGCAGAGATAGACGGTGCCGTTGTGTTTGACGATCTTGCTCATCCGCTGGGCGGTTTCCTGGCGTTCGATCATGGGGTCTCTCCTGTTCAATGTTTGCGCTGACACTTGCTGTTGCCGCGCGGATTGTCCAGAACGCTTGGGACAGATGAGGGGAGAGATCAGATGTCCGACACGCGCGCGAACAAGCGGTTCCGGTCACAGGAATGGTTCGACAACCCGAACAATCCCGGCATGACCGCGCTTTATCTTGAGCGCTATCAGAACCAGAGCTTCACCCAAGGGGAGTTGCAGGCGGAAAAGCCGATCATCGGGATTGCCAATACCGGGTCGGATCTGGCGCCCTGCAACAAGATCCACGTGTTCCTGATGGACCGGATCAAGGCGGGCATCCGCGATGGCGGGGGCATTCCGATGGAGTTTCCGGTGCATCCGATCCAGGAGACCGGCAAGCGGCCGACGGCGGCGCTGGACCGAAATCTGGCCTATCTGAGCCTTGTCGAGGTGCTGCACGGCTATCCCATCGACGGGGTGGTCCTGACCACGGGCTGTGACAAGACCACGCCGGCGCAGCTCATGGGGGCGGCGACGGTGGATATTCCGGCGATTGCGCTGAATGGCGGGCCGATGCTGGACGGGTGGTACAAGGGCAAGCGTGCGGGGTCCGGCACGGTGATCTGGGAAGGGCGGCGGCTGATGGCGCGCGGCGAGATCGGGTACGCCGAGTTCATGGAGCTCGCCTGTGCGTCCTCGCCGTCCTTGGGGCATTGCAACACGATGGGCACGGCGAGCACGATGAACGCCATGGCCGAGGCGCTGGGCATGTCCTTGCCGGGCAATGCCGCGATCCCGGCGCCGTTCCGCGAACGCATGGCGATGGCCTATGAGACCGGCAAGCGCTGCGTGCAGATGGTGCTCGATGATCTGAAGCCGTCGGACATCCTGACCCGCGAGGCGTTCGAGAACGCGATTGTGGTCAACTCGGCCATTGGCGGATCGACCAACGCGCCGCCGCATCTGCAGGCGATCGCGCGGCATGCGGGGGTCGAGCTGGACGTGACCGATTGGGAGAAAATCGGGTTCGATGTGCCCTTGATGGTGAACATGCAGCCTGCGGGCGAATTCCTGGGCGAGAGTTTCTTTCGTGCGGGTGGGGTGCCCGCGGTGATGGGCGAATTGCTGAAAGCGCGCAAGTTGCACGAGGGGGTGATGACCGCGTCGGGGCAGACGCTTGGCGATGTTCTGGCGTCGTGGGAGAGCCTTGACCGGTTTGTGATCACCACCCATGACGAACCGCTGCGCGAGAAGGCGGGGTTCAAGGTGTTGTCGGGGAACCTCTTTGACTCGGCGCTGATGAAAACCTCGGTGATTTCGCCGGATTTCCGGGCGCGGTTCCTGTCGACGCCCGGCGCCGAGGGCGTGTTCGAGGCGCGGGCGATCGTCTTTGAAGGTCCGGAAGATTATCACGACCGGATCAACGATCCCGAGTTGGGGATCGACGAGGGGTGCATGCTGTTCATCCGCAACGTGGGCTGTGTCGGATATCCCGGTTCCGCCGAAGTGGTGAACATGCAGCCGCCCGATGCGCTGGTGAAAGCGGGGATCAACCATTTGCCCACCGTCGGCGATGGACGGCAATCGGGCACGTCGGAGAGCCCGTCGATCCTGAACGCGTCGCCCGAGGCTGTGGTTGGCGGCGGTCTGGCCTATCTGCGGACGGGTGACCGGGTGCGACTGGATCTGAATGCCTCGACCCTGAACGCGCTGGTGGAGGAGGCCGAATGGGAGGCGCGCAAGGCGGCGTGGGAGCCGCCCGAGATCGTCAACCAGACGCCCTGGCAGGAGATGTACCGCCAGCATGTCGGACAATTGGCCGATGGGGGCTGTCTGGAACTGGCGACGGCGTATCGGCGGATCGCCAAGGATTTGCCGCGCGACAATCATTGAGAGGGCCAGGGGGCTCTGCCCCCGCCCGCCTGCGGCGGACTCCCCCGCGGTATTTGGAAACCAGAGAAGCACGGGACAGCGACATGACACAGAGCATCATCATCACCGGGGCGGGCAGCGGGATCGGCAAGGCCTGCGCGGAGGCGTTTCTGGACGCGGGCTGGCGCGTCGGGCTGATCGGCCGCCGGGCGGCGCCGCTCGAGGAGATTGCGGCGGCGTCGGCAAACGCGCTGCCCCTCCCGTGCGATGTGACTGACGAGGCGCAGGTGGCGGCGGCCTTCGGCGTGGTGATGGAGCGCTGGGGGCGGCTGGATGCGCTGTTCAACAACGCCGGCGCGGGTGTGTTCGGCGCGACCATCGACGAGATCCCGCTGGAGGATTGGAAACGCTGCATCGACGTGAACCTGACGGGCAGTTTTCTCTGTGCGCAGGCGGCTTTTGCCCGGATGCGGGCACAGGACCCGCAGGGCGGGCGCATCATCAACAATGGCTCGGTGTCGGCGCATGTCCCGCGCTGGGGGTCGGCACCTTACACGGCGTCGAAACATGGCGTCACCGGGCTGACGCGGACGATCTCTCTGGACGGGCGGCCGTTCAACATCGCCTGCGGTCAGATCGACATCGGCAATGCGGAAACCGAGATCGTGCACGGGTTGCGCAAGCAGGCCGAAGAGGCGGGCAAAGAGGTGGAGCCGGTCATGGATGTGGCGCATGTCGCGTCATCGGTGCTGCACATGGCCAGCCTGCCGCTTGATGCGAATGTGCAGTTCCTGACGGTGATGGCAAGCGCGATGCCCTATATCGGGCGCGGCTAGAAACTCCTTGGATTCGGCAGGCGCTTTGTGCGTTTATGGCGGGATAAAATCAGGGAGGATTTTACCATGATCAAGCGCGCCTTTCTCAAGCTCGCCGGAACCACGGCGCTGGCGGCAACGCTGGCCACGGGCGCTTTTGCGCAGGAGGTCACGCTGCGGATGCACCAGTTCCTGCCCGCGCAGGCCAATGTGCCCAAGAACGTGCTGGTCCCCTGGGCGGAGCGGGTGATGGAGGCCTCGGGAGGCCGGATCGAGATCCAGCATTTCCCGTCGATGCAGCTGGGCGGCACGCCGCCGCAGCTCATTGACCAGGCGATTGATGGCGTGGCCGATATCATCTGGACCGTGGCGGGTTATACGCCGGGGCGCTTCCCGCGCGCGGAGGTGTTCGAACTGCCGTTCCTGATGACCGATGCGGGCGACATGTCGGCCGCCTATTGGGAACTGGTCGAAGAACAGATGATGGATCAGGACTTTGCCGATTTCAAGGTTCTGGGCGTCTGGGTGCATGGCCCCGGCGTGATCCATTCCGCCGATCCGATCACTGCGCCGGAGGACCTGAACGGGGTCAAGCTGCGCGCGCCGACGCGGGTGACCAACAAGCTGTTCACCAATCTGGGCGCGACCACGGTGGGGATGCCGGTTCCGGCTATTCCGGAGTCGCTGTCGAAAGGGGTCGTGGACGGTGCGGTGATCCCCTGGGAGGTGACGGGCGCGCTCAAGGTGGCCGAGCTGGTCGAGAACCACACCGAGTTCGACGGCAACGCGATCTACACCACGACCTTCATCTTCGCGATGAACAAGGCGAAATACGACAGCCTGCCGGATGACCTCAAGGCGGTCATCGATTCGCAGTCGGGCGCGGCGTTCAGCCGGTTGGCGGGCACCCAGATGCAGGCGGATGACGGGCCATCGCGCGATCTGGCGCTGGACATGGGCAACAACGTGATCACGATTTCCGAGGCGGATGCCGCACCGTGGCGCGTCGCGGCCGAAGCGACCACCGCCGAATGGATCGCCGAGATGGATGCCAGCGGCATTGATGGCGCGGCGCTGCTGTCGCGCGCGAATGCGCTTTTGGAAAAGCACAACACGCAGTAAAGCGTGGCGCGTCGTCCGGGTCATGATCCGGGCGGCGCGACCAGAGCAGGGGGCAGAGCGGCATGACCACGGCGATTGAGCGCCTTGCGCGGGCGATGGCCATTCTTGGCGGTCTGGTCCTGACCGGGCTTGTGCTGCTGACCTGCGTGTCGGTTCTGGGCCGGGGGCTCAATTCCATCGGCCATAGCGCGTGGCTGACCGGGCTGTCGCAAAACCTGGCCGACGGGCTGATCGCGTCGGGCGTGGGGCCGGTGACGGGCGATTTCGAACTGGTGGAGGCAGGCATCGCCTTTGCGATCTTTGCCTTCCTGCCGATCTGTCAGCTTTATGCGGGTCATGCGACGGTGGATGTGTTCACGTCGCGCCTGTCGGATCGGGCCAATGCCTGGCTGGTGGCGTTCTGGGACGTGGTGCTGACGCTGGTGATCTGGCTGATCACGTGGCGGTTGTTCGCGGGGCTCACGGACAAGTTCGCCAATGGCGAGACATCGTTCCTGCTGCAATTCCCGATCTGGTGGGCCTATGCGGCCAGTTTTGTGGCCGCGCTCGTGGCGTCGGTGACGGCGCTGTACTGCTCGGTCGGGCGGCTGGGCCAGGCCGCGACCGGGCGGTCGATCCTTCCGGTGCCGGGGGCTGATGCGGCATGAGCATGCTCGAGCTGGGCATCTGGTCCTTTCCGGTCCTGTTGGTGCTGATCTTTCTGCGCGCGCCCATCGGGCTTGCGATGATGCTCTGTGGGATCGGCGGGCTGTGGCTGGCGCTGGGCAGCCCGGACGTGATCCTCGCGCGGTTGAAATCCGAGACCTATTCAACGTTTTCCAGCTATTCCCTGTCGATCATTCCGATCTTCCTGCTGATGGGCCAGTTCGCGACCCTGTCGGGCATGTCGCAGGCGCTGTTCCGGGCGGCGGAATCCTGTCTGGGCCATCGCCGGGGTGGGGTTGCCATGGCGTCGGTGGGTGCCTGTGCGGGGTTCGGGGCGATCTGCGGGTCGTCCTTGGCCACCGCAGCGACGATGAGCCGGGTGGCGCTTCCCGAGTTGCGGCGCGCGGGCTATTCCGGTGGGTTTTCGACAGCGACCCTGGCGGCGGGCGGCACGCTGGGCATTCTTATTCCGCCATCGGTGATCCTTGTGATCTACGCGATCCTGACGGAGCAGAACATCGCCAAGCTGTTTCTGGCGGCGTTCATTCCGGGCGTTTTGGCCGCCATTGGCTACATGATCACGATTTCGCTGTACGTGCGGCGCTATCCCGAATCGGCGGGGCATCGTGACCCTGTGCCCCATGCCGAACGGGTGCGCGCGCTGATCGACGTGTGGCCGGTGCTTCTGGTCTTCGGGCTGGTCGTGGGCGGCATCTATCTTGGTTGGTTCACACCCACTGAGGGCGCGGCTGTGGGTGCAGCGGGCACCGGGTTGATCGCGTTGGTGTCGGGCAACCTGACTTGGTCCATGTTCAAGCAGAGCATCATCCAGACCGCCGTGAGCACGGCGATGATCTTTTTCATCGTGCTGGGGGCGGCGTTCTACAACGGGTTTCTGGCGCTGACGCAGGTGCCGCAGGAATTGTCGAACTGGGTGGTCGAGATGGGCCTCAGCCCGTTCATGGTGCTGTCGCTGATCCTGCTCTTCTACCTTGTGTTCGGCTGCCTGATGGACAGCCTGTCGATGATCCTGTTGACCATCCCGATCTTTTTCCCGGTGATCTCGGTCATGGATTTCGGCTTTGTCGATCTGGCAGTGATGCAGGCGGATGCGGCGCGCGCCGTGCTGGCGGCGGGTATTCCCGAGGGCATGACGCAAGACATGCTGGCGTCGATCGAGGCCGCGATTGCCAGCGGGATCGAGTTGACCCGCGACCAGATGCGCGCGCTGGACATTCGCGTGACGCAGGGCATGGCGAACCGGATCGAGGCGGAATGGGTGGCGATCTGGTTCGGCATCCTCGTGCTGATCGTGGTCGAGGTGGGGCTGATCACGCCGCCCGTGGGGATGAACCTGTTCATCATCAACTCGATGGATCGCAACACCCCGATGATGGAGACGTACAAGGCGGTGATCTGGTTCGTGGCCTCCGATCTGGTGCGCGTTGTTTTGCTGGTGCTTTTCCCGGCGATCACGTTGTTCTGGCTGTATTGACGGGCACCGCACAGCGGGGTCTGTGCAAATGCACAAGATTTGGTCTGGAAAACTGAACCGATCAGTTTAGATTGCACGCATCAGGCGGGGGATTGTCTTTTGAAGGCGATTCCCCTGTCCGCCCGGAGCCAGTTGTGGAGTGTCGTGATGCGCCGTCTTGTTGCAGTCTTTTTGGTGATGTTTGCCCCGGTGATGGTGGTTGCGCAGGACGTGCCGCTGGCCAAGATCATTGCGGTGCAATCGGCGGATGGCGACGTGACGCGGCAGTTTTTCGGCCATGTGGTGGCCAAGGAGACCGTGGGTCTTGCGTTCCAGGTGGGCGGCCAGATTGTCGAGTTGCCGTTGATCGAGGGCGAACGGATCGCCGAAGGCACGGTGGTGGCGCAGCTTGACCTCGAGCCGTTCCAATTGGCGCTGGACCAGGCGCGGGTGCGCAAGGATCAGGCGGAACGCACTCTGGAACGCTTGCAGCGATTGCAGGGCAGTACGGTGAGCCAGGTGTCGGTGGACGATGCCGAAACGGCGTTGCAACTGGCGGAGATCGCGGTGCGCAATGCGACGCGCGAGTTGAAGAATGCCACGCTGTTGGCGCCCTTCGACGCTCTGGTCGCGTCGCGGAACGTGGCCAATTTCTCGACCATTTCGGCGGGCACATCGGTGGCGCGGTTGCACGACATGTCCGAATTGCGGATCGAGATCGAGGTGCCCGAGGTCTTGTTCCAGCGTGCCGGAACCGATCCGGATATCGCGCTTTTGGCGCAGTTCCCCACCGACGAGACACGCTATCAGGTGACGCCGCGCGAATTCAACGCCGAGACATCACAGGTCGGCCAGACCTACCAGATCACGCTGGGCATGGCTCCGCCCGAGGGTCAGACGATCCTGCCGGGGTCGTCGGTGACGGTCTACGCGACGCTGAACGGCGGGGCCGAGGTCATCGTGATTCCGGCCTCTGCGGTCAGCACGTCCAATGATGGCAGTCCGAACGTCATGGTCTTTACCCCTACCGGCGCGGACGAGGGCACGGTGGCGCACCGTTCGGTGACGGTGGAGCCGACCAGTCGTGGCGACGTGCGGGTGACCGACGGGTTGGAGCGTGGCGAAGAGATCGTCGCCAGCGGCACCAGCCAGCTTGATGACGGGGATCGCGTCAGGCGGTTCACCGGCTTCTCGAACTGAGCCGCGCATCATGAACATCGCAAAAGCGTCCATCGACCGCCCGATCCTCACATGGCTGATCATGCTGGCGGCCCTGCTGGGCGGCATCTGGGGGTTCTTCAGCCTTGGCCGGTTGGAAGACCCGGCCTTTACCATCAAGACCGCCGTGGTGGTCACCGAATATCCCGGTGCCAGCGCACAGCAGGTGGCGCGCGAAGTGTCCGAACCGCTGGAATCCGAGATCCAGAAGATGTCCGAGGTCAAGGAGGTCCGGTCGGTCAACCAGCCCGGCCTGTCGCGGATCACCGTCGACATGAAGGACCAGTATGATGGCGAGGAACTGCCCGAGATCTGGACCAAGCTGCGCAACCGTGTGACGGCGGCGCGGCTGCCCGGCGGGGTCGGGCGTCCCTTTGTCAATGACGGGTTCGGCGATGTCTACGGTATTTACTATGCCGTGACCGCGCCGGGATTTTCGGATGCCGAGATCTACGAGCTGTCCACCTTCCTGCGGCGCGAATTGCTGACGGTGGAGGGCGTGGCGGATGTGGCGCTGTCTGGCGTGCCCGACGAGGTGATCTATGTCGAGCCGAGCCTTGTTCTGAGCACAAACCTCAACATCCCGCCCGCCGCGATCCAGAGCGCGCTGGCGAACGCCAATTCGGTTGTGGATGGCGGGTCCTTGCAGGACGTGGACGGGCGCACGCTCATTCAGGGGCCCGACGGCTATGACACGGTGCAGGAGATCGCTGGTCTGACCGTGGGGGTTGGCGGAGAGATCCTCAACCTGTTCGATTTCGCCGAGGTGCGGCGCGCCCGCGAGGACACGCCGGACCTGATCATCCGCCACAACGGGGTTGAGGCGTTCACGCTCGGCATCGCGGGGATCGGGTCGGAAAACATCGTCGATGTGGGCAAACGCGCCGATGCCAAGCTGGCGGAGCTGTCGTCGCAGATCCCCGTGGGGGTCGAGTTGCAGCCGATCTACCAGCAGCACGTGGTGGTCGAGGAAGCGTCGAACGCGTTCCTGATCAACCTTGCCATGTCGGTCAGTATCGTGGTGATCGTGCTGGCGCTGTTCATGGGCTGGCGTGCGGCTGTCGTGGTGGGGGTGACGCTGCTGCTGACGGTCGTGGGCACGCTGTTCTTCATGGCGATCTTTTCCATTGAGATGGAGCGGATTTCCCTGGGCGCGTTGATCATCGCCATGGGAATGCTGGTGGACAACGCCATTGTCGTGGCCGAGGGTATGCAGATCGCCATGCGACGCGGCAAGGATTCACGCGCGGCGGCGGACGAGGCGGCAAGCAAGACACAGATCCCGCTGTTGGGGGCCACGGTGATCGGCATCATGGCCTTTGCCGGGATCGGGCTCAGCCCGGATGCGACGGGGGAATTCCTGTTTTCGCTCTTTGCGGTGATCGGGATCTCGCTGCTGTTGTCGTGGGTGCTGGCGCTGACGGCAACGCCGCTTCTGGGGCATTACTTTTTCAAGCGCGGCACCGGGGGCGAAGACGACGCCTATGGCGGGGTCCTGTTCCGGATGTATGGCAGCATCCTGCGCGGTGCGTTGCGGGTGTGGTGGCTGGTGATTGTCGGTCTGGCGGCGATCACCGTGGTCTGTCTGATGCTGTTCGGGCAGATCAAGCAGCAGTTCTTTCCCGACAGCAACACGCCGCTGTTCTTTGTGCATTACAAGCTGGAGCAGGGCGCTTCGATCGAGGAAACCTCGCGCGATCTGGTGGTGTTCGAAGACTGGTTGGCCGGGCAGGAGGACGTGGTGTCCGCCACCGCCTTTGTCGGGCGCGGTGCGGACCGGTTCATGCTGACCTATCAGGCCGAGGATCCGAACCCGAGCTATGGGCACATCATCGTTCGGACAAACACCATCGACGAGATCGCGCCGCTGATCGCCGAGTTGGAGGCGTTCGCCGCGCAGACCCTGCCGCAGGGCGAGTTCCGCGCCAAGCGTCTGGCCTTTGGCCCCGGTGGCGGTGATCCGATTCAGGTGCGGTTCTCGGGGTCGGACCCCGAGGTGCTGCGGAATCTGGCGGATGAGGCGATGCAACGGCTGATCGACGCGTCCGACAATATCGTGGCTCCGCGCATCGACTGGCGGGAACAGGAACTCGTGCTCAAGCCCGTCTATGCCACCGACCGCGCGCAGGAGGCGGGGATCACCCGCGATGAGATCACGACGATCCTGCGCTTTGCGACCACGGGCATCGACGCCGGGGTGTACCGCGAAGGCGACCGGCAGATTCCCATCGTGCTGCGCGCCGATCCGGAGGCGGACATGGCGCTGACCGATCACGTGGTCTATTCGCAGAACGCACAGGCCTTTGTGCCGCTGGAACAGGTCACGGACGGCCTGACCTTCGAGGCCCAGAACACGCTGCTGATGCGGCGCGACAGGCTGCTGACGATCACCGTGGGCGCGGATGTGGTCAAGGGGCTGACCGCTGCACAGGTTCAGGCCGAGGTGACCGAGACCATCGAGGCGATGGATCTGCCCCGCGGCTACAAGATGGAATGGGGCGGGGAACTGGAAAGCTCGTCCGAAGCACAGGCCAGCCTCGGGCGGCAATTGCCGATGAGCCTGATCATCATGGTGGTGATTTCCGTATTGCTGTTCAACGCGTTGCGGCAGCCGCTGATCATCTGGCTGCTGGTGCCGATGTCGGTCAACGGGGTGAGCCTTACGCTGCTGGGCACGGGCTTTCCGTTCACGTTCACGGCGCTTCTGGGGCTTCTGTCGCTGTCGGGCATGCTGATCAAGAACGGGATCGTCCTGGTCGAGGAGATTGACCTTGTTCGGGCCGAAAAGCCCGAACAGTCGCTGACCGAGTCGATCGTGGAGGCGTCCACGTCACGTCTGCGCCCGGTGGTTCTGGCAGCGGCGACGACGATCCTCGGGATGCTTCCGCTGATCTGGGACGCTTTCTTCCGGTCGATGGCGGTGACGATCATGGGCGGTCTCGCCTTTGCGTCGATCCTCACGCTGGTCGCGGCGCCTGTGTTCTACTACGCGTTCTTCAAACGGGAGGCCCGGCAGAACGCCGTGCCGGGATAAAGGAGGTGGGCCGCTGGCCATGCCGGACCAGCAGATCGAAGAAACCGGCTGTCAGCTTTCCTCGGGGCACACCTGAGTGACCCCCGAACATGTGCGGGTCACATCGGCCTCTTCCGACGGGCCTGACGGGGGGAATTCGAGGATCGGCATGTTCGGGAACGCGGCGACTGGTGTGAGAAAGCCAGACAGGACCAAAGAGCCGACTGCGACCGAAAGGGCAAAACGAGCATTCAATTTGAAAAGCATGGGAAATTCCGAAGCGTTGAAAAGCATGGTCAGGATAACACAGCGACAAATGACTTACCTAAGGTAAACGTCCTGTTGGATGGCTTCAAATTGCAGTTGCCTAATCTGGAGGCACGTCATCGGACGTCCTCGAGACCACTCATTGCACCCCGTCGAAAGATCCTGCGGCGTCAGGGTCAGCGTCACGGGAACGCAACAGATACCAGTACTCGTCGAGCTGTTCAGCAGCTTTTCTTGCCCGCGCTTCAGCTACCTTAGGTGATTTGGTGCGCAGAGAATATGCGATCCGAGGGGAGGAATAGTGGTGCTTCAGCTCTTTCGGGATGCGTCGGCTGAAGTAGAAAACCCCGTCTTTGGTGAAAGTGAACGGGCGTGAAATGGTCTCCGACATGGTCTACGGCTCCTAGCAGTGGCTAAAAGCTGGAGTGATACCAATGGGTTAACTGAAGAAATGGTGCCCCCACACGGACTCGAACCGCGGACCTACTGATTACAAATCAGTTGCTCTACCAGCTGAGCTATAGGGGCTCCGGAGGCGTGATTACTGAGTGTCGCGCGGCTGTGCAAGAGGCAATCTGGGGAAAATTTGCGAATTGCAACCGGCGCTCAAACACGGTTTCCATCGGCGGGAGCGGGCGTATACTGCAGCCAGACAGCGAGACCATTGAAAACACATGCAGCTTGTCCTTCACACGGGCCTTCACGAGACCGACAGCGACCGGCTGTTCAAGACATTGTTGCGCAACCGCGAGGCGCTGCGCGGTGAGGGGGTCGCGATTCCCGGACCAGGCAAGTACCGGCAGCTGATTTCGGAGATGCTGAACACGCTGGGGGATGCGCCGCCTGCGCCCGACACGCGGGAGATCCTGCTCGACAGCATCCTCGACGATGCGACGGGGCATGTTGACCGGTTGATCCTGTCGCATGAGCATCTGTTTTCGGTGCCAAAGATCGCATTCCAGGGGGGGGCGGTCTATCGCAAGGCGGAACAGCGCCTGCGGACCCTGCGCAATATTTTCATGCAGGATTCTTTCGAGGTCTTCATCGGGCTTCGCAATCCGGCGAGTTTTTTGCCGGCGCTTCTCAAGGCGACGCCGCATGGCGATATCGCGCAGCTTCTGCACGGGCTTGATCCGGCGCAGATCCGCTGGTCGGACCTGATCGCACGGATCACGGCGGCGCTGCCCGGTGTGCCGGTGACGGTGTGGTGTGACGAGGACAGTCCGCTGATCTGGGGCGAGCTGATCCGCGAATTCGCCGGGGTCGAACCGACCTATCCGATCATCGGAGCCTATTCCCGCATGGCCGACATCACCTCGCAGGAGGGCATGACCCGGTTCCGCGCCTACCTGGCCGAAAAGCCTGAGCTGACCGAGGTGCAAATCCGACGCGTGATGGTGGCGTTTCTCGACAAATACGCCGATGCGTCGAAAGTGGATGACGTGTTCGATCTGCCCGGTTGGGATGCGCATCTGGTGCAGGATCTGACCGAGCAATACGAGGAAGACCTGTTCGATCTGGGCCGGATTCCCGGCGTCACGCTGATCGCGCCCTGAACCGCGCGGGCAGGGCTGCACATTTGTGCCCAACTTAGGCCAAAGAGGTGGATTAACCGGGGGACGACGCAACCGGAGGGTCAGACATGGCTGAAACGGCACCGACACAAGACGCAACCTTTGGCTGGATCGGCTTTGCCGTTGGCGCGGCAGCGCTTGTCTTGACGCTTGTCACCTTCTGGGCGGGGCCGTTTGCGCCGCAACAGGCTGCGGGCGTCACGCTGGGGGAGCTTGCGGCCGACATTGCCAAGGCAGCAGCGCGGTCGGTGGCGGGGCAGGAGCAACCTGCACCGGTCGCGGTGCCGTGGACCATCGACAAATATCTGGAGATTGCTGTGGGTGTGCTGTCGGGGTTCGCCATCCTGATCGGCGTTGCCGCGTTTGTCCGGCACGAACAGAAGCGCGCCGCGATGTCGGGCATTGCGCTGGGCGGCCTTGCGATGGCGGTGCAATTCTTTGCATGGACAATCGGGATGATTGTCGGCGGGGTGGTGCTCGTGGGCGTCTTGTACGCCCTGCGCGACACGTTCGGGGGGGTGTTCGGCGGGCTGCTGGGCGACTGAGCGCGATCTGGCACCGCCGGACCCACGCCAGGCCCGGAATTGGAGTGGCGGCACACCTGAAGCGATGCGCCGCCGGGTCGCTCAGTTCATGCCGAGCGCTTCCTTGTACATCTCAAGAACCTCTGCTCCATGTGATATTGAGGTTTGCCGCAGCCCACGCTACAAGCAAAAACAGATACTTAGAGAATTTGCCTGTTTGTTCAGTTGACGAAGCTTGTGAACGGCCTGCATTCGAACTCGAAGCAACGAGGGCTGTTGCCAAACAGCACAGGCGGGAAAAACCAAGTACACTGAGCCGCTACTGTAAGTCCCTCGCCCGTATCCTTCGGCATGAACCGGAGGCGCTTGGCCTCAAGCTCGATCCACAGGGCTGGGTGCGCGTCGATGACCCATTACGGGCGTTGTTGCAAAAGTCTGACGACGGAGCGGTCACTTCGCGAATCCATGCGGTAAGACGCACTCCATGAGCAAACCATCTCCCGCCTGCTATCGTATGACGAACGGGCCCAGTTGCAACGCATCGCTGCGCAAGCGGGGGTCTCGGCTGATTTGGTCGACAAGGACATGACCTGGCGCGCCGCGTGACGGCCGGCCCGGACATCCGCCGGCTTTTCCGATGCGGCCCTCCAGTTCTGCCTGTCAACCAAAGTGCTGTTCAACCCTCCCTTGCGACAGACCGCCGGGCGGGTGGCGAGCCTGCTGAAGCTGGCGGGGCTGGACTGGCCGGCTCCTGACTTGTCCACCCTGTGCCGCAGGCAAAAGACCCTGGCCATTCAGACGACCTTCTCAAATCGACTGATCCAACTGATCAGTCCGGATGAATGTCGCGCGGGGTACAGCCTGCGTCGAGAACGACAGCCACCCAGTTGACCTCTGCGTCCAGGCCCCGTTCAGCGAGCCAGGCGTCCTGAAGCCGGTAAGCAGGCAGTTCCTGCGCTGCGGGACAATACCAGTGATGCGTCGATTGACGGTGATGCACCAATTCGTGCAGCAGAACGCTCACGTCCTGTGCGGATCGGGCGTTCCACGGTTGGACCAACAGGATTTCCTGCCGCTCGGGATCATATAGGCCACGAAGGCGACCTCTCTGAAAGCTTGATGTCGTGCCTTGTCGCTCTGCTGCAACCCATTCGCTGACCACTCGGATGCGTGGGGATGTCTTCCGTCGCTGCCAGTCACTGTTGACGTCAAGCCAGTCGTCAAGCGTGTCCACCAGCGCGGACATGTTTGCAGCGGCGCGCCATTGTGGCGCAGGGTCGAACCGGATTTCGGTTTCTGCAGGCAGTTGTGATGGACAAAGAGCGACAAGGGCCGTGGCGAGCGCCACGGCAATGCGGATGCGGGGCATGGGACCCTCCGACGTTGGATTTTGAGATTTCGTGGTCCGATGTTACAATCCGAATGGATACGCGCCGAACGATCGCTTTTCAGCCTCGCATGAACTGAATTCAGGCAGAGACATGGGACGAAAGTTACCCCCCTTCGCAGCCGTCCGCGCTTTTGAAGCGGCAGCACGGCACATGTCGGTCAAGGCCGCGGCTGATGAGCTTTGCCTGACACCGTCGGCCGTCAGTCACCAGATCAAGGCACTTGAGGGGTTTCTCGACACCCAACTTTTCGAGCGCTTCGGAAATCGGCTGGCGTTGACACTGACGGGCGAGGCTTATGCAGGCAAACTGACCCATCTTCTTGACAGCTTTCTGGACGAGACGGAGGCGATCCATGCAGCGCCGCGACGCCTGCGCGTCTTGTCTACTCCGGGCTTTGCCGCGCGTTGGCTTGTGCCGAGGCTTTCGCGGCTCGAATTCGCGCAGGACGTCCGGCTGCGCGTGTCGAACGGGGCACCTTCCCTGGATTTCGCAACGAACGACGCTGACGTGGTGATCCAGTGGGCCGACCAGCCGAGGCCGGGTCTTCTGGTCGAGCCGTTGATGGCGTCGACGCGCTATCCGGTAATCTCGCCCGCGCTCAAGGCGCGCGAGAACGTGACACGTCCCGAGGACCTCTTGCGGCTGACGCTTTGCTACGATGAAACCGATGATGCGTGGCCGCAGTGGTTCGACGCGGTCGGCCTTGCCGGGGTGCAGCTGCCGCAAGGGCCGACTTTTCCGAATTGCGAGCTTTCGACGACGATGGTGGAGCAGGGACAGGGCGTGTCGCTCGCCTATGATGCGGTGGTTCGGGGCACGTTGGCGTCGGGCCGGCTGGAACGGCTCTTTGAGGCCGTGACCTTGCCGATGGCGATCTATTCGGTGGCTTGCCTGGAGACCCGCTCCGACGAGCCGCGGATCACCGCATTTCGCCAGTGGCTCAGGGCCGAGGCGGAGATGGAGGGGGTGCTGCCCCAAAGATACCGGGCAGCGGCCGAATAAATAAAGCTTCGACGCCGCACAAGGAAGTTCGGACCAGACCGCAAGGCGGCGGTCGTTGGAGTGTTTCGCGAAAAGCGCATAGCCAAAGGTTTGTCTGTCTTCCGAAAACAGCCGGCAGCACACCGACGAGATCGAAGCCCCGCCAGCACCCGCTGTGTGCCGGCGGGCAACATTTCAGTTGTTCGCGGTCAACGGATCGATGATCTGAGGGATCTCGGTGATCGACGAGACCGGAATGCCGCTGAGTTCGGAGTGTTTCTTCACGGCATCCTCGTCCTTGGCCAGGTAGACGCAGAACGACTTGTCGCCTGCCAGATAGCTGTGTTGCCATTGAATGTCCGGGCCAAGTGTTTCCAGCGCCTGGTTCGAGGCGCGGGCCGCACCGCAAAGTTCGGTCATCGAAAAGCTGCCGATCCCGGGAATGCTTCTTTCGATCATGAAGCGTTTCATCTGTGCCATGTCTGGTTCCTCCTGTGACTGACCCGTCAAGCTTGCGCGTCACATCGCGGATTCCCTAACGAGATTTTCTTTGCATCGGAAAACCTGACCTTCGCAAAACAGATGAATTTGATGCTGACTTAAGGTAATCTTTAGCAATGGCTGGAACCCAGCACCTCCGCGCCCTTCAGGCGCTTGAACTTGCGGTTCGTCACGGTTCGATCCGGCGTGCGGCCGAGGAATTGGCGATCACACCCGCAGCAGCCGGGCAACGCATTCGCGCGTTGGAGGATTATCTGGGAACTGACCTGTTGCTGCGCGGACGGTCAGGGCTGCATCCGACGCCCGCGCTCGAACATGCACTGCCAGACCTGCGCAGCGCCTTCGCCGCATTGGACCGGGTCAGCGAGACCCTGGATTTCCAGCGCATCTCTGAAATCCACCTGGTCGCTGATCCCGACTGGACCGAACTCTGGCTGTTGCCACGCTTGCCTGCCTTCCGGGAAGCGCATCCCTACATCTGTTTTTGCATCAACGGAGAGGGCGATGTCCCGGTGCGACTCGGCGCTCCGGACATTCGCATAAGCCGTTCAGAGGATGCCAAGGGCGACATCCTGTTCCGTGATCTGCATGTCGCGATCACGGGGCCCGACAATCTTCGCCGCTTGGGAGATTGGGATCGTGACTTTGAACTCGAAGGATTGCCGTTGTTGCATATCGATCCGGATCAGAAAGAGTCCTGCCTGCCGGGATGGCCGGAATGGGTCGCACAGCATGGAATGCGGCGCGAAGGTGCTGACCGGGGCGTCAACTACCGCCATCTGAGACAGGCTTTGGCAGCAGTGCGTGAAAACGTGGGGTTCCTCATCTGCGGGCTGTGCCTTGCCCGACAGGATATCGAAGCCGGCAACGTCGTTCTCGTGTATCCGGCTGACCGGCACCTATCGGAGGTGGCACCCTTCAGGATGTTTCTACGCAACGAAACCCGGATGACGGCACAGGTGCGGCGGTTTGCAGACTGGTTGATGGAACAGGCGCGGGAATCACAGGAGTGGATTAGCAGAACAGCCGGCGCAAAGCCGAAGCAAGAGTGATGCGATCTCCAATTTCGTATCAAGGACTTCATGCTTGCTGACAGGCATTGCGTTTTTTGGATCGTTTCTCATGTTGGCAGGAGCACGGCAATGCCGGACAGGATCAGCATTCCGCCAGTGACGGCCACTGTCGCTTTCCCGAAGACTGCCAATTTTTCTGCTGCAACAAGAAGTGCCAGCCCTGCAATCCAGTAGAGGTTCATCACACCACCCACGAAAAGCAGCAGCATGAGTGCCCAGCAGCAGCCAAGGCAGAAAACTCCGTGCCGCAGCCCCATTGACCAAGCGCCGCGAGCGCCGGGCTGCCAATGGTTTGACAGAAAGACCGCGGGAGCCTGACAGTGGCTCAGGCAGGCACGTTTGAGCGGTGTAAACTGGTAAAGCCCGGCAAGGATCAGGACGGCGCCGGCAAGCCAGCCACCCCGCAGGCTCATCATTCCGGGTGCAATCAGACCAAGCGGCTGCATCGCCCATTGCAGGGTGGCGGTGAGGGCAGAAAAGAACGCCCAAACCACCAGATAACCGGCGACGAAAGCCCATGTTGACCGGAGTTCTTGTGGCGCCTCCGGCCTGCGCGTCAGGCTGTGGTGCAGCAGGATCGTCGGTGCGGCACTCGGCACCATCATGGCGATCATCATGATCCACCACATCAGGAACATCAGCGCGGCATAGGGCAGCGTCCATGCCATTGCATGCCCCATCTCCATCGGTTGACCCGGCAGGCGTGCCATGCGCGTCATGTCGAGCGCGCTCATGTCCATGCCGATGCCCGCGACGGTGTAGATCACCGCCGCAAGCTCGATCATGGCGAGGCCACCCAGAAACAGCCACCGATCTTGCCGAAGTGCTGCAATCAGCCAGCCGCCGCCCTGCATCAGGCCGCGCCTTCGATCACCCCGGCCTGGGACATGTGCAGGCGTGCAAAATGGGTGTGGGTGTCCACAAGGGGGTCGAAGGCGATCTCTCCTCCGGTCAATGTCGTGCGCCCGCTGGCGACTTCAGCCTCGCGGAACTCGAACCCATTGGGCAGCTTCAGGAGCGCACGGTGCGGTTCGCCGGTGACGATATTGGGAACGGGCTGCACATCGATGTCGGCGATGCCATCGATCCTGATCCGGCCGGTACGCGCATCCATGTCGAGTGTGAGGTCGATGGGCTTTCGCAGGGTAGGATACTTCGTCGGGCTCATCTTTGCATAGACGAACCACATCGTCTTCATCTCGTCGGTGTCCTGCCCGGTCATGATCCGCTCCAGCGCGGCGGCCTGCGCCTCGGTCGCGGCGGTATCGATCACCAGTTGCATCTGGCCGTTGCCCTCGTGGATCGCGCCGGGCCAATGATAGATCCCGGCTGCGCGCAGACCTGCCAGGCCGGTGTCTCCGTGATGGCCGCTCTCGATGTCAAAAACGATGGCCGCCTCGCAATTTCCGCGGTTCGGCAGGACACCGAACTGACAGGGGCAGCCGAAATTGCAGTTGCAATTGGCCAGTTCCAGACCGTGAATTTCCCAAGGTGTCATCTCGTGTTCCTCCTAAATTTTGTGATGTTGAAATGCTTCGTCGGTGTCGTCTTCTTTGCCCGCTTGACGCGGGTTGTTCATTGTTTTCAGCTCTGGAAAGAAGCCTGAAATCGATGCCGCAGGAAGTGTCCTGACAGTTCACAACAGCTCCCCCAGCATCGAGGCTGCGCGGGCGGCACCGTCCCGCGCGACCGGGTGCGGGATGCGGGGGTTGAGCAGTTCATCCTGCATCGCCTCGGCAATCCGCTCGGGGCTGCTCTCGGCATAACTCATGCGACGGCCAGCGTTGTAGCGGTCGAGCCGGGCGGCGACATGGAAGTTTTGTTCGAAGTGATTGCGCAGCGGAAAATAGAGGAACGGGGTGCCGGCGGCGGCCAGTTCCATGCAGGTGGTCAAGCCCCCCTGCACCAGTGCGAGGTCGCAGGCGGCCAGATGGCGGTCGAGGTCCGGCACGAAGGCGCGCGCCTCCACCCCCTCGGGCCAGTCGAAACCGGCGGGGTCGAGCCGGGGGCCGGTGACGACGATCATGCGCAACTCGGGGATGCGGGCGCGGGCAAACGGATAAGCGGCCAGAATCCGCCGGATCAACTGCGCCCCGACGCCTGACCCGCCCACGGCGACAATGCAGGTCTTGCGGCCATCGTCATAGCCGAACTCGGCGCGCAGGTCGGCGCGCGCGCCAAAGTCGGCGGGGTGCGTGCCTATGATGTAGTCGGAAAACTCGTAGTGCCGAGGGACCCAGTCACGCATGTGCGGCAGGCCGTCGCCGAAGGTCAGATCGGCAATATCTTCCTTCCCACCCACGAAGATCGCACGGTCCCGCACCAGCGGGTTCCGTTCGACATGCCCGATCATTTCGGCATTGTAGTCTCTGGTCAGGAACGCCTCGCGCGGGCCGTTCCCGGCGAACGGCACCCAGCCTACGAAATCGGTGAACCAGGCGATCTGGCTGCGTTTGAGGTCGGGATGTTCGTGCCAGTAGTGATCGACGTCCCAGGCCTCGTCGGCGATCACGAGGTCGTAGCGGTCCGCTTCCAGAATATCCTGGAAGACCATGAAGTTCTTGATAAGGATTTCGTCCATGTTGCGGATCGCCTGAAAGGCGTTCAGGTCGTGCTCGCCGGCTTCAGCCTCGATATGCGCGGATTCATTGGCGAGCAGGCGGCTTGCCGGGTGCAGCGCTTCGTCATTTGCGGCAAGAAACGGCGTGACAGGGTCTTGCGCCAGCCAGTCTACCTGAAGATCAGGATGCAGTTTGCGCAACTCCCGCGTCACCGCCAGATCGCGACGGGCATGTCCCAGCCCGATAGGGGACGACATGTAAAGGGCGCGCTTCTGACGCCTTGGCCGCGGTTTCGGCGCGGGCGCGTAGGTTCCCAGGTGTCGGGCGAGAAAATCGCGCATCGTCACGTTGAACCACGCCGGATACCTCGCGTGGACGGCATGCCCACCGCCGGAACGGATTTGCAATTCCCCTCCGGTGATTTGCGCAATGCGATATGAGCATTCGGGTGGTGTTATCGCGTCGGCATCACCGACCAGGATCAGGCTCGGGCACTGGACGCGGGCATACATCGCCTCGTCGATAAGGGCTGCGCCTTCTGCTCGACTGTCCAGTGTCATGGCAAGCATTTCGCCGTCGCCTTCAAGCGCCCAAGCCAGCGCGTCGTCCTGTTGCTTGGTCGAATGAAGCTCGTTGTGGACCTTGTCGAAAAAGAACCGCAGAAAATCGGCATAGTTGCGCCGCCAATGGCGGCGGTTGTATTTCTGCCAACCCTCGGGAGCCTCCACCTCGGCCTCCCAATGGGCGCCGCGTTCCGGGTAGGGCGGTACAATCGGTGCCCAGGCCCCCGTGGACACCACTGCATCGACCCGGTCTGGCCATAGGGCGGCCGCGGCGAAAGCCACCGCGCTGCCGAACGAAAATCCGACCAGCGTCGCAGCATCTGTTCCCGTTGCATCCATGACCGCAGTGATATCTTCAATCACCGCATCGAAGCTGTAGGCGTCGGGCGCGTCGGGGCGATCAGACTTGCCGTTGCCACGCGGATCAAACACGATCACGCGGAAATGTTCCGCAAAATAGGGGACCTGCGCCTTCCAGCAGCGCGAATGGATGATCGCCCAGGTCGGCACGAAAAGGATCGTGCGGTCGCCCTCGCCGTAGACCTCGTAATACAACCCGACCCCGTCGCGGTCGATCCGGCCTGTTTTTTGGGGCTGTGCCGCGCGCATCTTTCAATCCTCCTGTTGAGTCTCCGCAAGGGCGATCAGGTCTCCAACGCGACGCAGGGCCGCACGCATGGGATGTTGGGCATCGTCAAAGCCCAGCAGGATGAGGGATTCAGACCCGATGAAGGCCGCGCCGATCAGAGTGGCGATTTCCTCGGCGCGGAAGGGGCCAAGCGAGCCAGTCTGCCGTTCCACGTCGCGGACCAGTTCCAGGATCAGCCCCTGCCATTGCGCGATGGCGCGGCGCACGGCATCGCCGACCGCCGGGTTGGACCAGCCCACCGCCATCAACTCCTGCAACACGCGCACATAGCCAGAGGCCAGATCCTCCTCCAGATAGTCGCAGGCACGCGCCCATTTTTGCGAAACGCTAAGGTCGGTCCGGTGAAAGGTTTCGGCCTGACGCGCGATCAACGCATCGTTCATGTATTCGAAAAGGGCGAGGACCATCCCTTTCTTGGATCCGAAATGATAGCGGATCTGACTCATTTGCGTGCCGGCTTCAGTTGCAACCGCCCGGGTCGACAGTCCGGCGTATCCTTCCGCCATAAGAACACGCTTGGCTGCGTCCAATAAATCAACCTTCGGGTCTCGACGATGTTGCACGACGGTTTGCATGAACAGTCTCTCGAAGCTGGCGCAGGCACCAAATTGGTGGACAATGATTCTAATTCGTTCGAACGAATGATACCACAACATTGTAAATTTTCAAAGCCTGCTATCGCAGGGGTCGCGCTTGTCGGGAGTAGGGCCACGCATGCCTGGCACCCCCCTGACGGACTGAGCTGCAATACTACGATTTGATTTGAAGATGCGATCGCTCACAGGACGCTCAACGTACCAGCGTTGACCGCCGGGATGCGAATTTTCCGGAACCCGGGGCTCAGAAGCAACGCGCGACGCGCGTCTTCACCCCAGCACATGTCGGGCAATCTCGCGCAGGTGACGATCATATGAACAGTGAATGGTCGCTAAAAACGCCCTTGACCTTCGGCAAAGGCGTGTTGGCGCGATGGAAGATTTATTGAATGATATCAAGTATTTAATCTGTTCCATCGAATCATCCTTCAGTGTGCAAAACAAAGTTGTTTGCACACTGAAGCATGGCACGGAAAATTACGGCTTGGCACACGCGATGGCACAAGACGAGACATTAGATAACTTATTGAAACATATATAAAAAATCAGGAAAATCGTGTCATTGACATAGAGAAGGCGCGTCTGAAATCAAGAAAAATACAATAATAACAATTTGTTATCTGGTCAGTGCGCCTTTGGAGCTAGAAAGCACGGCTCACTGCCTCTTGTAACTTCTTAGCGCTGGATTGTTCGACTTTGACACCGTTTTTTCGTGGGTCTTCACAAAAGAAAATTCGGGCATCACAAGATGCCGGAATTATTTTTTTATATATCAGAATGTTAGGGTAAATTCAGCTCATCCCCAGAGCCTCTTTGTACATCTCCAGAATCGCTTCTTCCTCGGCGATGTCATCGGGTTCGCGCTTGCGCAGCGCGATGACCTTGCGCATGACCTTGGTGTCGTAACCACGGCCCTTTGCTTCGGCCATGACCTCTTTCTGCTGCTCGGCGATGTCTTTCTTTTCCGCGTCCAGCCGTTCGATCCGTTCGATGAACTGGCGCAGCTCATCAGCGGTGACGCGGTAGTTGGCTTCGAGTGCGCTGTCGTCCATGTTGGGTCTCCTGTCCGGTTTGTGCGTCGTCGTAGCGAGGGCGGCGCGTGCCTTCAAGGGCTTGTCAGAGGGCGGGGGATGAATTACCGCGCCCTTGGGCAAAGACCATCACGGGAGCACATCATGGACATACTGATCTGGTCGGGCGCAGCCCTGTCCTTGGCGGGATTGTGCGGGCTGGTCTATTGCATCCTTCGGGTCAACAAGTCGCGCAAGGCCGGATTGAGCGACGAGGCGCTGCGGGACGAGGTCAAAAAGGTGATGCCGATCAACCTCGGGTCGCTCTTCGTGTCGGTGCTGGGGCTGATGCTGGTGATCGTGGGGATCTTCCTCGGCTGAGCCTACAGATCGTCGAATGTCCGCCCGTATTTGATCAGTTCGGCAAAGACCGGATCCGGTGTCCAGAGATCGTGATCGGGGTGCTCCAGCGCGTGCATGGCGCGGGTGGTGCCTAGCAGACCGCCTTTGGCTGCTGCGTGCATCACGCCGCCGCGCCAGTTGGGGACGAGATGGGCAAAGACCGACAGCACGTCGATCTCGGCAGCGCGGGGCACAACGCCGTCGCGCAGCGCCTTGGCACCTTCGTTGGCCAGTGCGCCGATCACCAGCCGTGCGACCTGAGCCGCGGGAAGAGTCGATTGCGGGGCGCGGCGTTCGTTGATCTTGTGTTCGATCTCGGCATCGCGCGTGGGGTCAGTGCCTGCGTGGTGGTAGAACCCGCGCCCGGTGGCCCGGCCTTGCCGCCCCAGTTGCAAGAGCAGCCCGGACCAGTTCTGCGCACCGTCGGCACGGGCATGGCGCGAGACCACGTCGAGACCGGCCATGTCGGCCAGTTCAAACGGCGGGTGGACCATGCCCCAGTCTCGCAGGGCGGTGTCGATGGTGTAGGGCGATTGCCCCAGATCGACCAGCGCATCGGCCGCGCGCCAGAGCGTCTGGAGCAGCCGGTCGTGCAGCCCCGTGCCGGGGGTAGTCTGCACCACGGCCAGCTTGTTCAGCTTCCGGGCAAGGGCTAGGCCGAGGCGCCGGTGATCCTCTGTGGCCTCCGGGCCGAGGATCACCTCGACCAGCCGGGACGTGGCGGCGGGGGCCGCGAATTGCAGCGACAGGCGCGGATCGGCGTCGGGCAGGCAATGCGCCACGGTGATGCCCTCGGGCACCGGCGCGCCGCGTTGGCCCCGTGTTGCCCGCAGGACAATCTGCACATCCTCCAGCACATCCGGCGCGTCGCCGTGGCGCAGGGTCTGAAGACCGCGCTGGGCGCGTTCGCTGTTCATCCGCCCGGTCTGGACCGCCTGTTGCAGCACGCTGCGTACATGGCCCACCGCATCGCGCTGCTGTGCCGGATCCTTGATGAACCACCGCACCGCCACTCCGGCTTCGATCGCTGCCAGCACGATCTGGCTGGCGATTGCGCTGCCGCCCAGAACGCCGATGGCCGAGATGTCGGGCAGGTCGTTGCGCCGTATCTGCGCGGTGACCTGTTGTTCGGCGTGAAAGAGGTGGGACAGCGCCTTGGATTGTTCAGTATCGGCGCAATCCTCGGCGGCGGCCGCTTCGAAGGCGAGCCCGGCGTCGATGGGCAGGAGGATGGCCGCCTCGATCGCCGCAAGGATTTTGCGCGGCGCGATTTCGGGGGAGGCGTCGATGGCTGTGCGCATGCGGTGGATGGTGGCCTGATAGGCGCTGGCGTCGGCAAAGCCTGTGCGCAGATCGGCGGTGGGTCTGGGCCTGGCATCGGTGCTGCGCAGGTCGGTGACAAAGCGGTTGAGCGCGTCGTTGGGCGCGTCGTCAAAGAGCATGTCCGCCAGCGGGGCGAGTCTGGGCGCTGATACCGGCATGAGCGCGCCACCGATCAGCAGATCAAGCGCCACCTGGGCGCCGATCAGGCGGGGAAGGCGCTGCGTGGCTCCGGCGCTGGGGACAAGGCCAAGGCGCGCGTTGGGAAAGCCGATCCGGGTCAGGCGGTGGATCAGCCGGTAATGCGCTGCCAGCGCCAGCTCCACCCCAGCGCCGACCACGGCCCCGGTCAGGACGATGATCACGGGTTTGGGATAGTTCTCGATCCGGCGGCAGAGGTCCGTCAGCATGTTGTCGCGGTCGTCACCGCCGCCTCGGGGAACCGTGATGCCCGAGGGAAAGACATTGCTCTTGCCGCGCAGGACAATGATCTCAACCGCGTCGTCCTGGGCGAGTTGATCCAGCGCTGCGCCTATGGCGATCAGCATCGCAACGGTGAGCCGCGCCGATGGTCCGGCTGTCAGCGCGATCTGCGAAACGCCGTCGCTGACGGTTATGTCGGTCTCTGCGCCCATCTGCTGCTCCGATGGCCTCGGGTCGGCATGTCTGCCTGTTCTTTGCAGGGCATTAGAGGCCAAACGCGGCGATCTGGCAAGAATTCCGCGTCACATGCCGCGTTTGTGCATCATTCGCGCGACATCCAGCATGCGGGCGGAAAAGCCCCATTCGTTGTCGTACCAGCCGAAAATGCGGATCTGGTCACCTGTTTCCAGCGTCTCGTTCGGCGCGATCACCAGCGATTCCGTGCGCGCCCGCAGATCCACAGACACGCAGGGGTCTTCGACCAGACCCAGCACCGGATTTTCGTCCGCCAGGCGGCGCAACGCGTTTGCGGCATCCTTGGGTGGCGTGGTCAGGCGCACGACAAGGTCCACCGCCGACACGCTGATGGCGGGCACGCGCACGGCGGCCCCGGTGACGCGACCGGCCAGATCGGGCAGGACGCGGTCGATCAGCTTGGCAGCACTGGTGGTGGTGGGCACCATGCTGACGGCGCCCGCGCGGTTGCGGGCAAGGTCCGGCCCGCGCGGTGCGTCCACCATCGGCTGGCTGCCGGTGTAGCAATGGATCGTGGTCATGTGGCCCTGGATCAGTCCGTATCTCGCGTCCAGATCGCGCAGCAGCGGCGCCAGCGCGTTGGTGGTACAGGAGGCGTTGGACACGATGCGATGATCGTCGATCCGGTCTTCGTTGGCCCCCTTGACGATGGTGATGTCGGCGATGTCGGAAGGACCCGAGATTAGGACTGCCCGCGCGCCTGCGGTCAGAGCGGTCTCGGCTGTGGCGCGGTCCTTGGTGGCACCGGTGCAGTCGAGCAGCAGATCGACGCCGTCCAGCGGCAGCTCCGCCATCTTGACCCCGGTCAGCAGCGGAATAGACCGGCCCCCGGCATGCAGGCGTCCGTTTTCCAGCGTCACACCGCCGGGCAGAGGGCCGAACACGCTGTCATATTTGAACAGATACGCGCAGGTGTCCGGCTGGGCGAGGTCATTGACCGCCACCACATCGATATCCGTATGGGCCGGATTGGTGAGGATCTGCCGCAGGATGACGCGGCCGATCCGCCCAAACCCGTGGATGACGATGCGCATGAGACTGTCCTTTATCCGTTCACGCCAAACCTGAGCGTTATCGCTTGCATTTCAACTCTGATTTTTTCACATTGTAAAAATGTTTTTTGTATCGAGACAATAAAGGGCGCGGGAACAGCCATGAACGCAGAGACGGGGCCAGAGCGGCGGGCACGGGGACGGCCTCGCTCATGGGGCGATACAACCGAGCAGAACAAGATCAAATCGCTTGATCGCGCGCTCGTCATACTTGAACGGCTCAGCGAGTGGGGCGGAGCTACCCTGACCGATCTGTCCGAAGACCTCAAGCAATCGCCCGCGACGGTGTACCGGGTGCTGTCCACGTTCGAGGGGCGCGGCATGGTGGATTTCGATCCCGTGGCGCAGACCTGGCATATCGGTGCAGGGGCGTTTCACATCGGCTCGCGCTTCCTGCGGCGCACATCGCTGGTCGAACGCGCCCGGCCGTTCCTGCGGTCCTTGATGCAACAGACCGAAGAAACCGCCAACCTGGGCGTGTCGCGTGACGGGCTGGTTCTGTTCCTGAGCCAGGTCGAGACCCATCACAACATCCGCGCGTTTTTCCCGCCGGGCACCATGTCTCCGATGCACTCGTCGGGGATCGGCAAGGCGCTGTTGGCGCAGATGGACGACAAGGAAGTCGGGGCAATCATCCGCAAGCACAAGCTGACCGCCTTTACCGATCACACGCTGGTCACGCCCGAGGCGCTCGCCGCCGATCTGGAGGCGACCCGGACGCGGGGATATGCTTTTGATGCCGAAGAGAAAAACGACGGGATGCGCTGCATCGCGGCGGCCGTGTTCGACATGCATGGCGAACCCATCGCGGGTGTGTCGATCTCGGGGCCGTCTGCGCGCATTCCAGATGACCGGATCGAGGGTCTGGGAGCCGCAGTGAGGGATACGGCGGCCAAACTGACCGCCGCCTTGGGGGGAGCGCCGCGTTAAGCGACGTTCTTGAGCTTCAGCTTGGGCGTGACGCCAAGCGCATGGCACACGTCGCGCGTCAGTTCGGGGCGGTTGAGCGTGTAGAAATGCAGCGTATCGACCCCGCCGTCGATCAGGTCAGAGCAGAGCTCGGCGCAGATCGCGGTGGCGAGCAGGTCTTCGCGGCCGTCACGCTCGGCCTTTTCGAAGGCATCGACCACCCAGGACGGGATTTGTGTGCCGCATTTCTTTGCGAACCGCGCCGCACCTTTCCAGTTTTCGATCGGCAGGATGCCCGGTGTGACCGGCTTGTCGATCCCGGCCTTTTCACAGGCATCGCGGAAGCGGAAGAACGTGTCGGCCTCGAAGAAGAACTGCGTCAGCGCTTCGGACGCGCCTGCATCGAACTTGCGTTTGAGGTAGGACACATCGGCCGTTGCATCCGCTGCCTCGGGATGGGTGTCGGGATAGGCACCGACGCGGATGTTGAAATCGCCCGCCTCGCGCAGCCCTTCGATCAGGTCGACGCTTGACGCAAAACCATCCGCGTGGGGCACGAAGCCGTTCGATCCCTTGGGCGGATCACCGCGCAGGGCCACGATGTCGGTCACGCCTGCAGCAGCGAAATCCTGTGCGATGGCAAGGGTTTCCGCGCGGGTGGCGTTCACGCAGGTCAGATGCGCCGCGACCGGCAGGCCGGAGGATTTGTGCAATGTCGCCACCGCCTCGCGGGTCAGGTCGCGGGTTGTGCCGCCTGCGCCGTAGGTCACCGACACGAAACGCGGCTGAAGCGGGGCAAGCACCTGAACGGTGTCCCACAGGCGGAACGAGGCCTCGAGCGACTGGGGCGGAAAGAATTCGAATGATACGGACGGAGTTGTCATCGTCATGATCCTTGATGGCGTTGAACCTCTTGTCGCATGTGATGCATTGTGAGACAAACTCATAAATCTAATCTTCAACATGAGACCAGTTGATAATGCACATCGAGTTTCGTCACCTTCGGACCGTCAAGGCCATCCATGACTACGGCGGCGTGGCCAAGGCTGCGGATCAGTTGAACATCACGCAATCCGCGCTCAGCCACCAGATCAAGGCGCTGGAGGATCAGGCGGGGGTCGAGCTGTTTGTGCGGCGGTCAAAGCCGATGCGGCTGTCGGCGGCGGGGATGCGGCTCTTGCGGCTGGCCAATCAGGTGCTGCCGCAGGTCGAGGCGCTGGCGGCGGAATTCGAGGGGCTGCGCGGCGGATCGACCGGGCGGATGCACATCGCCATTGAATGCCACGCCTGTTTCGAATGGCTTTTTCCGGTGCTGGAGGCATTCCGCAAGACATGGCCGGATGTGGACGTGGATATCCGTCCCGGTCTGGCCTTTGACGCGCTTCCCGCGCTGCAGAAGGAAGATGTGGATCTGGTCGTGTCGTCCGACCCCGAGGATATTCCCGGCGTCACTTTCACGGAGCTCTTTGATTACAATGCGGTTTTCGTCGCTTCTGCGGCGCATCCTCTGGCCGGAAAACCCTATGTGGATGCCGAGGATTTCCGGGGGCAGACGCTGATCACCTACCCGGTGGAACGGTCGCGGCTGGATGTGTTCAGCCAGTTGCTGATCCCGGCCAAGGTCGAGCCGGCTGCTGTCCGGCAGGTGGAACTGACGGCAGTGATCCTGCTTCTGGTCGCGTCCAACCGGGGCGTCTCGGTCCTGCCCGACTGGGTGGTGCGCGAGGTCAAGTACAGTTCGGACTACGTGACCCGACCGTTGACCGCGTCAGGCGTGACGCGACGGCTTTATGCCGCCACGCGCACAGTGGACACAGAGAAGCCTTTCGTTGCCGAATTGATCCGGCTGGCGCGGCAAGAGGCGCAGCGGCTGCAATCGGCCTGAGCGGCTATTGAGCGGTGATGTTCGATGCCATCATCCGGCCATCGCGCCCTTCGGTCATGTCGAAACTGACCTTCTGGTTGTCGCTGAGGCTGTCCATCCCGGATTGCTGCACGGCAGAAATGTGAACGAACACATCCTTGCCGCCGTCTTCGGGGGAAATGAAACCATAACCCTTGGTGGCGTTGAACCATTTCACGGTACCGTTCGGCATGATCCCGTGTCTCCTTCTGTCGTCATGTATGGCCTCTGCGGGCCGCTTCAGGTGTGGCCGGGGGTGCGATCTGCAACACCCGTCCAGACAATAAAAGATTGACCTTCCGAACCCAAAGACAAGTCTGTGGTGTATATTTTAGGGCGATGGCCGGGGACGCGGCACGCTGGCAAAGGAAAGACGATATGATCCTCTATGGACTGAAAAACTGCGATACGTGCCGCAAGGCCTTGAAAGCGTTACCAAACGTTGAATTGGTGGATGTGTCGGTCACGCCGGTGCCGGATGCCGTGCTGGACCGCGCATTGGCGCAGTTTGGTGACAAAATCCTCAACACCAAGTCCACGACATGGCGCGGTCTGGATGCGGCAGAGCGGGAAAATGACCCCAAGGCGCTGCTGATCGCACATCCCAAGCTGATGAAACGCCCGCTGATCGCGGATGGTGAGGCGCTTTACCTGGGCTGGGGTGCGGATACGCAGGCAGCGCTGTCGGCCTAGTCGCGCATCTGCATCTGGTGCAGCGCGGCATAGGTGCCCGAACGCGCCAGCAATGCGTCATGGGTGCCCTCTTCGATCACGCGGCCCCGGTCCATCACGACGATCTTGTGGGCATCGCGAATGGTAGACAGGCGGTGCGCGATCACGAGCGTGGTGCGGCCCTTGGACAATTCTTCCAGCGCGGCCTGCACCTTGGCCTCGGACCCGGTGTCGAGCGCGGAGGTCGCCTCGTCCAGCAGCAGGATGGGCCGGTTGCGCAGCAGCGCGCGGGCAATCGCCACGCGTTGCCGCTGGCCCCCCGACAGGGCCGATCCGCGCGGGCCAACGGGTGTGTTCAGCCCGTCCGAAAGTTGAGGCAGGAAATCCGACACATGCGCCGCGTCGAGCGCGCGGTTCAGATCGGCTTTGGAGACATCGGCCTGACCGAGCAGGATGTTTTCCAGCACCGTGTCATCGAACAGCAGCGCCTCCTGCGACACGACGGAAAAGAGCCCGCGCAGATCGCCAAGCGCCATTTCCGTAACAGGCACGCCCCCTATGGCGACTTGTCCATGTGATGGATCAACAAGGCGGGTCAGGACGTTGAAAATCGTGGATTTTCCCGCACCGGACGGCCCGACCAATGCCGTGGTCTGCCCAGCCTCGGCGGTAAAGCTGCACCCGTTCAAAATATCTGTATCACCGTAGGTTAGTGACACATTCTCAAGCACGATCCGAGGCACATCGGCGGGCGCGGGCTTTGGCTGTGCAGGGCTGCGCAGGGCGGGTTCGGTATCGAGGATCTGCCGGATGCGTTCGATCCCGGCAGCCGCCACCTGCCAGACGCCCGCGACGTTGCCCAGTCGCCGCAGCGGTTCGAAGGCCAGGCCAAGAGCGGTGAAGAAGGCCATGAAATCGCCCACTGTTTTCTCGCCCGACAGGATTTCGTTGCCGCCGTAGAACAGCACTCCCATGAAGCCGAGACCGGCCATGATGTCGATCAGCCCCGGAATCGTCGCCTGACCCAGCGCGCTGCGGGTTTCAACGCTCACGCGTTCTTCGGTCAGCGTCCGATAGCGGTCGGATTGGTAGCGTTCGAGCGCGTTGAGCTTGACCGGAACGATGCCGTGGAATGCCTCGTTGAGGCGGACCGACAGTTTCGCGGCCACGTCACGGGCGCGGCGGGCTTCCTTGCGGACATAGCGTTGCAGGAACAGCGAGGGCGCAATCAGGATCGGCGCACCCAGAAGCGCGATGGCCGTCCAGCGCCAATCGACGGAAATCGCCACTGCGAACAGCGAGATCAGCGCGATCACGTCACGTCCAGCGCCCGTGATGATCGTGCGCCAGACCTTTGAAATCGCGTCCACATCGCCTTCGACGCGCTGCATCAGGTAGCCCGGAGAATGAGTCTGGTGATAGGCCGTGTCGAGCACCATCAGATGAGCCAGCAGATCCTGTCGGATATCGGCCACCGACAGTTGCGAAATGCGGGTCAGAAGCACTTTCTGCACAATGCTGGCCACGGCGCGGGTCACGAAAATGCCCAGAAACACCAGCCCGACCCAGACAATCGCGTCCGCATCGCCGCCGACGAACACATTGTCGAACATCGGCTTCATCATGTAGGACAGCGCACCGAACATGCCGCCCTCGAGCGCCATGAAAACCATTGCCACGACCAGCAGCCGCCAGTGCTTGGCAAGATAACCGCGCCAGACCCAGATCAGCAGGCCCCGCGGATTGACCGCGGCTTCGGTCACGTCACAAGCGCCGCGGGCAGGGTCAGCCTGTCGGCGGGTGTCTTGCCGTCAAACCCCGCCTGAATGGCGGTGGCGTCGTATTCGGTGCGGATCCAGTCCTCGAACCCGATGGGCTGGCGGGCATTGCGCGCGGCATAGACCGCGAGGATGTAGTCCTGCACGCCGGTCGCGGTGAAATCGAGATGGATGTATTTCAGCGACAATTGCTTGCGCGCCACTTCGACCGGCTGGTTCTCGAACACCATCAGGTAGAGAGCCGCGACGAAGCCGGCCCGATCCGCGCCGGATTTGCAATGGAAGACAAAGGGCTTTTCGGCCATTCGGAGCGTGTCGATCACGTGCTCGATCTTCTTGCGGCTGACCGCGTTGCGCGCTTGCAGCTTGGCGTTCAGGAGCTGCAGGCCCAAGGCCTCGCAGGTTTCCACCTCGAAGAGGTAATGTGCGTACTTGTCTTCACCGCGCAGGTTCACGACGGTCTTGATGCCCATCGCCTTGTATTTCTCGAACCGCGCATGGGTCGGCTGGTTCGATCGGTAGACGCCCGGTGCGATTTCAAAGAAATTGGTCCAGAAGGTGCGCAGGAACGCGTGGTCGAACACGTGGTAGTGAAAGGACGACCAGCGCCGCGCCTGCGGATCGGTGATGTCCTTGCCAAAGGACCGACGCAGCTTGCGTTCTGCATCTTCGATCTTTGTCCAAAGTCGTCCCAGCATCCGGTCCCTTTCGCGTCAGGCGCGGATGTAGAGACTGCAGGCCGCGGTGGCAAGCACCGTGGGTCATTGACGGTGCGGCTGGGCAGGCTAGAGTGCGCCGACCTGTCGGTTCGGCAGGCGTTCCCCATCCTGCCGAGGTTGCTCATGTCGCTTGCCAATGGTCGCACCTATCTTGCCATTCCCGGTCCCTCCGTGGTTCCGGACGCCGTTCTGCGGGCCATGCACCGCGCGTCGCCCAACATCTACGAGGGCGAATTGCCCGACATGATGCCGGGACTTGTGACCGACCTGAAGCGCGTGGCGCGCACCGACGGGCATGTGGCGATCTATATCAGCAATGGTCACGGCGCATGGGAGGCGGCGCTCGCCAACACGGTGGCGGTTGGTGAAAAGGTGCTGGTTCTGTCCACGGGGCACTTTGCCATCGGCTGGGCCCGCATCGCCGAGGCGCGCGGGATCGAGGTCGATCTGCTCGAGTTCCCGAATGGCGGGACGTTCGATCTGGAGCGGGCGGAGGCGGCGCTGCGGGCCGACAACGGGCATGCCTACAAGGCGGTGATGGCTGTGCATGTCGATACGTCAAGCTCGAACCGGAACGAATTTGCCCCGCTGCGGAAGATCCTCGACGATCTGGGCCATCCGGCGCTGTTGATGGCCGATTGTATTGCCGCGATGGGCTGCGACAGGTTCGAGATGGATGGCTGGGGGGTCGACGTTGCGCTCACCGGGTCGCAGAAGGGGCTGATGTGCCCGCCGGGTCTGGCGTTCCTGTTCTTCAACGACAAGGCGGCAGAGGGGCGTCGGCGGCTCCGCCATGTCAGCACCTATTGGGACTGGACCCAGCGCGCCGCGCCCGAGGCGTTCTACCAGTATTTCAGCGGCACCGCGCCCACGCATCACATCTACGGATTGCGCGCCGCGCTCGACATCATCCATGCCGAGGGGATGGAGGCGATCTGGCAACGGCACGAAACGCTGGCGCGGGCGATCTGGGCGGCGGTGGAGCATTGGGGGCAGGACGGGCCGCTGCGACTCAATATCGCCGATCCGGCGGTGCGCAGCCATGCGGTGACCGCGATGTCCATCGGCAAACCCAACGGCACCCGACTGCGCCGTTGGTGCGCCGATGAGGCCGGCGTGACGCTGGGCATCGGGCTGGGCATGGCCAGCGAGGACGACCCAAAGAGCGACGGGTTCTTCCGGTTCGGGCATATGGGCCATGTGAACGTTCACATGATCCTCGGTCTGCTGGGCGTGGTCGAGGCAGGTCTTGGTGCGCTGGACATTCCGCACCGGGCGGGTGGGGCCAGTGCCGCGGCCAAGGTGATCTCAGGCGTCTGATTCCCGTGGCCATTGGATCGCGCGGCTGGCCTTGAACCGGGCCAGCCAGTGGATTCCCTGGTTCAGCGCCCAGCCGGTGAGGATTACGGCTGCCAGCCCGAACTGAACCCAGATCACCCCGAAAATCCACAAAAGATTGATGAAGATCAGGACCAGCGCTGCGATCGTGTAATCCGCGACCTGTTTGGGGTGATGCTCGTCCATCTGCCTCTCCACGCCTGTGTTGTACCCTATCCGCGGCAGAATAGCGCAGATCGGCATGCAGTCAGCGTCAATTTGGGGCAAAGCGGCAAATTTTTCGTGAAGATGCAGGTGCTGCACCTAACCGCGCGCCGTTTCCAACGCCCGTGGCAGCGCCTCTTCGAGGATGTCGAGATCAGCGGGTCGGCCTGCGCTGATGCGAATCGCGCGGTTTCCGGGCGAGACAAACGGCATCCGCACGAACACGCCCTCGTCGATCAGGCCTGCGAGCACCGCCTTGGCGAAATCCCCGTCGCGGCCGCAATCCACGGTGACGAAATTCGTGGCCGAAGGCAGGGGCGTCAGGCGATTGGCCCGCGCGATCGAGGCGATGCGGCTGCGCGCGTCGGCCACCAGCGTGACGACCTCGTCCAGCCAGGCGGTGTCCTCGAACGCGGCCAGGGCACCAGCCTGCGAGATCCGGGACATGCCGAAATGGTTGCGCACCTTGTCGAAGCTCTTGATCAGCGCGGGCGCGCCGATGCCGTAGCCCACCCGCGCGCCCGCCATGCCCATCGCCTTGGAAAAGGTGCGCATGCGGATCACGCGGGGATCGTCCGCGTCGATATTGGGCGCGGTGCCCTCGGGGGCGAATTCGATATAGGCCTCGTCCAGCAGCAGCAGCGTGCCGTCGGGCAGGGCATCAAGCGCCTTTTCGATCTTGGCGCCACTGTGCCAGCTGCCCATCGGGTTGTCGGGGTTGGACAGGTAGACCAGCTTTGCCTCAACCTCGGCCGCCTTGGCCATGAGCGCGTCGATGTCTTCGTGATCCTTGTGAAATGGCACCTTGTGCAGAGTGCCGCCGAAGCCCACCACATGGTAGTTGAACGTAGGATACGCGCCGTCCGAGGTGACCACGGGATCGCCGGGGGCAACCAGAAGGCGCACAAGATAACCCAGAAGACCGTCGATGCCTTCGCCGATGATGATGTTGTCCGGGCGGACCTCCATGCGCTCGGCGATGGCGCGGATCAGGTCGTGATTGGTGGCATCGGCATATTGCCAGCAGAGGCCCGCGGCATCCTGCATCGCGGCCACGGCAAAGGGTGAGGGGCCAAAGACGCTTTCATTGGCCCCGAGCCGCGCGCGGAACGGCGCACCGCGTTGGCGCTCCTGCACTTCGGGGCCGACGAAGGGCACGGTGGAGGGCAGCTTGGCGATCAGGTCGGGATATCTGGGTCCGGTCATCCCTTGTCTATGCCAAGCGCGCGGCTTTTGGACAAGCCACGAAGATTGTTCCGACGAAGAATCAGGGTCGTCAGATTTTTCGTACGAAAAATCTTTGCCCCCGGTCATAAAATTCTGGGAAAGGGTTAAGAAACCATGTGTTGCGTGAAAAAAATCGGTGGGATTGCAAGTGACGTGCAAAGCTGATCGAGACAGGGCAGGTCAGCCCGCCTGACCTGATCATCCGCGCCCCACCCACCGTACCCCAACCCGACCTGCCCCGCGCGGCTTGACCCTGCGGGGTCAAACGGCCACTTATCCCCCAGAGCAGCAAGAGACCGACATGGCCCATACCCCACCACCCTTTGCCCCGTTCGAATGGATGATCGCGTGGCGCTACCTGCGCGCGCGCCGTGCCGAGGGCGGAGTCAGCGTGATGACCTGGATCAGCCTGATCGGCATCACCCTTGCCGTCTTCGCGCTGATCGCGACACTTGCCGTGCGCTCTGGGTTTCGCGCCGAATTCGTCGACACGATCCTTGGCTCCAATGCCCATGTCACGGTCTATTACACCCAGGAGGCTGATGAGTCCGGCCGGTCCTCGCGCGCCATTCCCGACTACGAGACGCTGGCGAAAAGTCTGACCGCCGTTCCCGGCGTCACTCGCGCCGCACCATTGGTCAAAGGTCAGGTCATGGCCACGGCCAACGGCCGCAATGCCGGGGTCGAGGTGTTCGGCATCTCGCCCGAGGACCTCGCCACCATCCCGCGCATCGCCGATCCCGAGACGGCGCAGGGTGATCTGGAGCGCTTTTCCGAGGGCATCGCCATCGGCTCCGGCGTGGCGCGCGAACTGGGGGTCGCGCTGGGCGATCGCGTCAGGCTGATCTCGCCGGACGGGGTGCGCACCGCCTTTGGCACCAGCCCGCGGGTCAAGGCCTACGAGGTGGTCTATGTCTTCACCGCCGGACGCTACGATATCGACCGCACGCGGGTCTACATGCCCTTTGACGAGGCACAGCTGTATTTCAACCGCGAAGGCGTTGCCGACGAGATCGAGGTGATGGTCGCCGATCCCGACCGGGTGGAGCGCATGACTGTGCCGATCCTGGAGGCCGGGGGCCAGCGTGCGCTGGTCTGGACCTGGCAGGACGCAAGTGGCGGGTTCTTGCGGGCCTTGGAAATCGAGGACAACGTGATGTTCATCATCCTATCGATCCTCGTTCTGATCGCGGCGATGAACATCGTTTCGGGGCTCATCATGCTGGTCAAGAACAAGGGCCGGGACATCGGCATCCTGCGCACCATGGGCCTCACCGAGGGCGCGGTGCTGCGGGTGTTCTTCATCTGCGGCGCGTTCACCGGTATCCTCGGCACGGTGGCGGGTGTGGTGTTGGGCTGTCTCTTCGCGCTCTATATCGACCCGATCTTTTCCTTCGTGAACTATGTCGCGGGGGGCGGCGTCTGGGATCCGGCGGTGCGCGGGATATACGAACTGCCCGCGCAATTGCGCTTGGGCGATGTGCTGAGCGCCATGGCCCTGTCGCTGGGGCTGAGTTTCGTCGTGACGATCTTTCCGGCGCGGCGGGCGGCACGCATGAACCCCGTCGAGGCGTTGCGGTATGAGTGAGGTCACGCTGCGATTGACCGGGGTCACCAAGACCTACAACGCGGGCACTCCGGCGGCGGTCGAGGTGCTGCGCGGGCTCGACCTTGCGCTGACCAAGGGCGAAGTGGTGGCGCTTGTGGCCCCATCGGGTGCGGGCAAGTCCACGCTGCTGCACATCGCCGGGCTGCTCGACACACCGGATGGGGGCCGGGTCGAGATCGCCGGGGCGGACATGACCGGCGCGTCCGACCACAGGCGCACGGTGATGCGGCGCGACGAGGTGGGGTTCGTCTACCAGTTTCACCACCTGCTGCCCGAGTTCAGCGCGCAGGAGAACATCGTGCTGCCGCAGCTGGCCGCCGGGGTTCCCCGCGCGCAGGCTGATGCACGGGCGCGGGATCTTCTGGGGATCGTCGGCATCACGCCGCGTGCGCATCACCGTCCTGCCGCGCTGTCGGGTGGCGAACAGCAGCGGGTTGCGTTCTGCCGGGCGCTCGCGAACAGCCCGTCTGTGCTGTTGGCGGACGAGCCGACGGGAAACCTCGATCCTGCGACATCGGACACGGTGTTCGAGGCACTGATGACGCTGGTGCGCGAAACCGGGATGTCGGCGTTGATCGCCACGCACAACATGCAGCTTGCCGCGCGCATGGACCGGCAGGTGCGGCTTGAGCAGGGCAGGGTCCTGCCCGCCTGACGATCACGGTCTCACGCAGAGCCACATCACGCGAACGTTTGATGCAGGTGAGGAGGTGGGGCTGATAGGCACAGGGAAACTTGGAAAGGGTGTCCCATGATGCGTTTGATTGCCACCGCTGCCACTTTGCTTTGCCTGACCAGCGCGCCTGTTGTGGCCGCGCCGGTGTCGTTTGACGGAACCTGGAAGACGCAGAAATTCTCGCTGTTCTCGTCGAACACCTACGGGTTCAATGGCGGATCGGTGAGCGTGGCCTCGAACGGATCGGTGTCGCTGGCCTATCGCCCCTTGCCCGAAAGCTTTTGGGATGCGTCCTCGGCGACATGGTCGTGGAGCGTTGAGGAAGGTGTGCCGCCCACCGATCTGCGCCAGAAAGGCGGGGATGACCGCAACCTCGCGCTCTATTTCGTGTTCCTGCCCGCAGCCGAGGCGCAGGCTCTCAAGGGGGCCAGCGTGCGGCAATTGCTGACGAATGACGCGGCGCGGGTGCTGGTCTATGTCTGGGGCGGCGCGCATGACCGTGGTGCCGTTCTGGGCAGCCCGTATCTGGGCGATCGTGGCAGGACGATCGTGCTGCGCGGGTCGGGCACGGGCAACGCCAACGAAAACGTCAACCTTTCGCGTGATTACGCCAATGCGTTTGGCGGGGGTGGCGCGGCGCTGGTGGGCCTCGCGCTTTCGGGTGACAGTGATGACACGGATACCAGCATCCGCGCATCGATCAGTGACTTGAACATCAACTGAGGACGGGTTCGCTGCCGCTCAGGCCCGCTGCGTGATCCAGACACCGAGCGCCATCACCGCGATGCCGGTGCTGCGGGTCAGGGTCAGCGGGCTGACCCGTGCGCCGAACAGCCCGAAATGATCGATCAGCGCCGCCGAGATGAGCTGTCCGAGAAGCACGAAGAACACCGCGTTGCCCACGCCGAAATGCGGTGCGATATAGGTCACCGACAGCACGTAGAACGCCACGAAGAGCCCTGCCAGAAACAGGTGCCGGGGCGCCAGATGCATATTCAGAAGCGCCCTTGGCCCGGTGATCAGCGTCACCGCGCTGGTCGCCAGAAGCGCCACGCAGAAGAGGACCAGCGCTGCCGCTGCCGGTGATCCGATCCGCACGCCAAGGGCGGAATTCAGGGCAGCCAGAAGCGGAATGCCGATCCCGGCGGCCAGCATGGTCAGGGCATAGATCGGCATGGGGGACCTTTTTGTGACGCGATTCGCATGCAGACTGCGCCGTGTTTGGTCGATTGTCACGGCCACAGCCGTGCGGCGCGTTTCGGATGGTTGCGTGGGCGCGCAAAGACAGGCACTCTAAGCACAATCGAGCAAGGAGGCCGGAATGCGCCCAACCCTAGTCAGCCTCACCATCGGTGCCATGGCCGTTGGTCTGATGGCGGCCTGTACCCCCGAAGAGATGCCCGAGGCCAGCGATGGCCGGGCGTTGTTCATGGAAAACTGCGCGGTGTGTCACGGTGCCGATGCCAAGGGCAACGGCCCGATGGCGCGCGTTATGGAAACGGCACCGGCTGATCTTACCCTGATCGCGCAGCGCAATGGCGGCACCTTTCCCACGGTCGAGGTGCTGTCGACCATCGACGGCTATACCAAGGCAAGCCTGTCGGGGCCGAACATGCCGGAATTCGGCGCGCTGCTGGAGGGGGATCTGGTGCCGTTGGACACCGGCGACGGAGTCCTGACACCGACGCCGCGCAAGCTGGTGGCTCTTGTCGAATATATCGAGAGCATTCAGGCCGCGCGCTAGGCCGTTGCACTGATGCACGAAGAAGCCCCGCGCACGCTGGCGTGGGGCTTTGGCTTGTCTGGCTCAGGCCTTGGCCGAGGCCGAGCGGGGGCCCGCGATCAGCCAGATGATGAAGCCGATAATCGGCAGCAACAGGACCAGCAGGCACCACAGCACCTTTGATCCGGTGGAATTGTTCGAGCCGATGATCGACACGAAGGCCCAAATGTTGAGGACAAGAAGGATCAGGCCTCCGACGCCCGTGATTTCAATACCCATGGCGAACTCCTTGCGGCGCCGGATGCGGCGCTGTCGTCACGTTGCTGTTCCGGTGATGATCTGCGCGACCTGGCCCCAGACATTTTACCCGTCGGTCGCAGCCTCTGCCGCCGGTTCATCAGCGGTTCCCTCGCCCGGCTCATTGCCTTGGGCGGCGAGATTCGCGAGGTAGGCGAGGAACAGGGCCGCCGCAAAGATACCGCCCGCGATCATTCCCCAGATGGCTGGGCGATGGCGTTTCTTCTGTTTTTCGACGTTTGTTGATGGAGCGGACATACCATACCTCTAATAATGACAGGTTCATCTGCTTAACGCATGGATCGGGCAGGGGTTCCCCTTTTCGGGAGCCCGGTCCTCTGTCGGGTGGCGCCGCGCCGCTCAGGCCAGTTCGTCGCGCATGGCGCGGGTCTGGTTGCGTTCGCTGCGATAGGCGTTTGCGGCACTCACCAGCGCGCGGAAAATGGCGCGTTGTCGGTGCGCGTAGAACAGGTGTTCGGGGTGCCATTGCACGCCCAGTGCAAAGGGATCGCGCACCCGTTCGATCGCCTGCACCATGCCGCTCGTGTCCCGTGCCGAAACCCGCAACCCTTGCCCCAGACGGTCGACCGCCTGTGTGTGCAGCGCGTTGACCTTCATCGGCTCATCGCCGCTGATCAGCGACAGGTGGGTGTCGTCCTCGACGCAGATTTCGCGCTTGGGCAGGATGGTCTTGATCTTGCCTTCGACACCGAAAGTTGCCCAAGCGTCCTGATCGAGCGTACCGCCAAGCGCCACGTTGAGCATCTGCGACCCCCGGCAGATGCCCAGCACGGGGATGTTGCGCTCCAGCGCGGCTTCGGCCAAGCCGCGTTCCAAGTCGTCGCGCGCGTGGTCGAGCCGCAGCGAAATGCCCAGCTTGCCGCCATAGAGATCGGGGCCGATATCGTCACCGCCGCCAATGATCAACCCGTCCACATCTTCGAGATCGGCAACGCGCCCGACACCCCAGCGGACACCGCGCCCGCCGGTGATCCACAGGTTCAGGTTGACCAGCGGGTAGACGCGCCACCCGCTGCGGGACGAGGTCGTGACGGCGATCATCGGACGGCTCATATATCGGCCCTCGCATCGTGGTCCTGCAGCAGCGTGTCGATCGTGTTGATCCAGACCGAGCCGCGTTCGAACCACGCGGCATCATGGGCCTTCCATGCGTCCTGCAGAGCGGCCAGCAAGGTGCGGTTCGCGGCCACCAGCTCGACCTGCCGCCAGAGCTGCCAGGGTTGCCACAGCGACCAGTCGGCCTCGTCGATGCGGCTGTCGGGCAGGCGGAAATGAAAGGTCGGCCGCGCGGTCGTCTTGTCGTCTATGTCGAACAGGTCGGCAAAGAGATCGGGTTCCGCATGTTTGAAGAGCGGCAGCAGATCAAGGCTCAGATTGCGGCTTTTGATATGTACGGCACTCATGCGCATCACGTCGGCAAGGCTGTCATTGCGGTTGTTCACCAGATCCGAGATCATCGCCTTGGGCCATGCTCCGATGAAGGGCATCATCCGGCGGGTCGTGTCGACCTGTTCCTTGTCGCGCAGCCACCGCTCAAGCAGCGCGTAGGCGGTGATCGTGTCGAGGGTGAAGCGGTGGTCGGAGGCCACGACCTCGGGATTGAGGTGCACGCCAAAACCCAGCAGGACGCCGCTGCGTGAGCCCATGGCTCCGATGCGCCGCAGCCCTGTGCAGATGGTGTTGAACTCCTCCAGCTGCTCCCGCCTCAGAGGCGGGGTCACGACCTCGACCGGGATCAGGCCGCGCACGGCGTCCAGTCCCTCTTTGAGAAAGGGCAGGTCGTCGCGTTTGCGCAGCGATATGTCCAGTTCCACCTCGATGTCGCCAAAGCGGGTGCCGCTGACCACGACGCTGTGATCGCCGCGATCCTCTACGGTGCCGCCGAATTCCTTGGCGATCAGGCTGCCGGTCTCCAGTTCCGTCGGTCCGGCAAATTCGATCTCGATGCCGCAAAGACGTTCCTCGCCATCTGCGGTCTGTTCCATCGGCAGGGCAGGAAAGGTGGGTCTGGTCTGGATCATGTCACGCCTGTGTTGGTGCCAAATCGGTGTCGGGTTGCGGTTGCGGCTGCGGTCGGTGCGCAAGGTAGGCTATCAGCCAAACCAGCATTGGCAGAGAGATGATCCCACCGATCGGCCCCCAGAGCCACAGGCCGAACAGGATCGCGAGGAACACCACAAGCGGGTTCAGTTGCAGCCGTTGTCCCACAAGGGTCGGCGTCACGAATTGAGCTTCAGTCATGTTCAACAAAAGATAGCTCAGGCCCGGCAAAAGCGAATAGGCACCGCCAAATTCGGAAATGCCGACAACGCCAAGTGCCAGCAAAAGCAGAACCGGCCCGAGATAGAGCACGAAGTTCAGAATGAACGCCGCCGTGGCCCAGAGGATCGGGTTGGGCACCCCGATCAGGGTCATCGCGGCAAACACGGCGAGGCCAAGCCCGCCATTGATCGCGGTTACGGTCAAAAAATAATGCGACACCGCCTTGTCTGCGTGTCGCAATGCCTCTGACTGTTTTTTGAAGGTGCCGTAGATCTCGTTCTGGGTCAGGGTGAAAAAGAAGAATGTGCCGGCAAAGGTGAGCAGTTGTGCTGCAAAGTTTGGCGCCACCCAAAGCGCGTCGAGCAGTGTCGGCATCGCGTCTTCCACGGCATCGCCTTCCTTGGCCAGACGCTCCGCGATCTCGGTTTGCATGGTCTCCAGCCCCCGGATGGCGCGGCTGGCCTCGATCACCCACCAGCGGATCTCGTCTTCGATCCGGGGTACCTGCGCGATCAGGTCCATGACGATGGGGCCAAGACCGGCGATCAGCAGCACTGTGACCGCGCCGACGCAGACAAGGCTGATGCTGGCGCTGACCGCACGGGGAATACCCAGACGGGCCAGCAGGCGCATCCCCGGAGCGGCGATAATCGCCACGACTAGGCCAAGCGCCACCGGGGCAAGCAACCCCTTGGCCAGCTGCATGGCCGCCACCACGGTCACAAGCGCCACGAGGGCGATGCAGACGGTCTGTACGCGGGCAAGGGTTTCAGGGGGTGTGATCATCTGGCCGCATGGGACGGTTCGGACATTTCCGCGCTGGCCTTGCGCAGGCCGGTTTCGACGGCGTCCTTGCCCTGACGCTCAAGCTGCGCAAGCTCGGCCTGCAACAGCGCCTCGGCATCGCGCATCATCCTGTCGCGCGCCGCACCCATCAGGTCGGCCTCGGCCTTGGTCGAGGGCAGAAGGGCGCCGATCAGTGCGCCGATCCCGGCCGCAATCACCCCGGTCAGAAAGGGCTGGCCCTGATGCGTCTTGCGCGCCTGTTCAGCGCTGCGCCGGGCTTGACGGTCCAGCTTTTCCTGCGCCTCGATCACCTTGAGCCGCGCCTCGGTCACACGGGCGCGCGCGTCCGGCGGCAGCTTGTCCAGCCCCTTGTCCAGCGACTTGCGCAGCACCGAGGCGGATTGTGCCTTGGCACCTTGTTGCACAGGACGTGTCAGACGGGCAGTGCGGTCCTGCTGCGCGTCCATCTGGTCGCGTTCTGTGGGCGGTGTTTTGCCGTTCCGGCTGCTGTTGAGGGCGATCATCGCCGCGCCGATGCCGACCAGCACAAAGCCCGAGGGCGCGTTTTTGGCCCCGTCGAACAAAGCCTTGGTGAGGGTCTGGCCAAGATCGGCGGTCTGGCCCATGGTGCGCTGTGCTGCAGCCTGCGGATTGACCAACGCCGACAATGCACTGATCCGGTCGGTCAGCTGCGCGCGGTGTGTTTCGGCGTTGCGTTCGAGTTCTTCTGCGTCAGGCACGCGCGGCCTCCTTTATGGTGTCGATGTCGGTCTTGACCTGTTTGATCGCTCGTTTGGGGGCCAGTGAAGTTGCCGACAGATGTGATTTGCCGATCAGGGCAAGGATCAGGGCGATGACGAGAAAGGCCACGGCCACGATCAGGGCCGCCCAGTGATGGTCCACTCCCAATGCCGCGACGCTCAGAACAGCGGCCACGGCCAGCGCGCTGAGGCCGACAAAGGCGACAAGGGCCGCAAGGCCGAACAACAGAAGCCCGGAGCCTGCACGGCTGGCACTGTCGGAGAGTTCGCGGCGGGCCAGTTGCAATTCCGTCCGCAAAAGCGCGCGCGCTTCGGCCACGATGCTGCCGATCAGGCTGGGCAGATCGCCGGGTCCGGGGTTCGGCTGTGTCACTGCTGCGCCTCCTTGGATGGCTGGAGGTGTCCGGACCACGGGTCAAACGCGTCCTCTTCGGATGTCTGCGAGCCGCCCCCCGATTTCAGAAACCGCGCGGCGGCGAATCCGGCAAGCGCCGCGCCACCGAGGAAGAGCAGTGGATTCCTGCGGGCAAAGACGGCGACATCATCGACCATCTCGTCAACGGAAGTGTCCTGGAAACGCGCGGCAATGACGTTGATCTGCGCGCCAAGCTGCGCAAGGGCCGCATCCTGAAGCGTGTCAGGGTGGCTGTCCTGACCTGCGGTTTCCGCCTCTTCAGTACCTACGGTCCGCTGGCGCGCGGTTTCGGCCTGGTCGCGGGCCGACGCTGCAAGCCGCATACGCGCATCGTGCGCCATGTCGGGGGAGCTTTCGCTGGCGGCATGCAATGCCTTTGGATTGGTGCTCATGTCAGCCTCCTTGATATTAACAGTTCACACGGCTTCGAAAATCTGAGCGACCTTGTTGCGCAGCCCGTCGCGATGGCCCAGCAAGACGCCGTGCAGATCATCGTCCGGCGCCAGACACGCGATGACCTCATCGTAGCGTTTCACCACGATCTCTTCGCCGATGACGATGGCATCGAGCGCGTTTCGATCATCGTCCGCGAAGACGTCCCGCAGACGGGCCGCGATCTGGTCGCCCGCAATCATATCCGTGCAGTCCCGATCGAGAGGGATGTCCCGGTCAGAAGCGAGGCGGTCGAGTTCTTCGATATCCCTGAGGTGCTGTTCCGCGATCTCGGCCACAAGCCTGCGGATCGACGCGGGCGCCCGGTCGACAATCAGATCATACCCATGGCCGATATCGACCAATCGGTCGAGCAAGGCCTGCACACGATCTTGCAGCGTGTGTGATGATGTGATGGGCATTCTGGCCTCCCCGGTTGTGGATAGAACGCGCGGGAGGGGACAGAGTTCCCGAATGGGGATTCGGGTGCCGCACTTGGGCGGATGTTGCCACTTTACCTCAACAGTCTCGGTGCTTTCAGGCATGACATCAGACAGTGTGAAACGTGCGATGTCATTGATACGCCCGGATCTGTGGTCTCAAGTTTTTCAGGACACATCGTCAGATCAGCGGGCGTTTCAGCGGCTTCACGCCCTTGGCATAACCCAGTTCCGCAAGTTCTTCGGGTCGATGTACCGTCAGGGTATCACCCGACCAGGTCGCGAACCCCTCGACACGCAGCTTGGCCAGCGTCTTGTTGGTATGAACAAGCGACAGACCCATGGCATCGGCGATATCCTGCTGCCGATAGGGCATGGGAACCTGGTCGTTTTCGTTGAGCCCGAGAGCCGTCAGGCGTTTGTAAAACCGGTTCAACACCCAAGCGATTTTTGCAATTCCGTCCATCTGGCCCACGGCGGAGAGCATCTCGCCCAGCAGGAATTCCTCGCTGGCGGCCAGATGTGTGAGGCCGAAGGACCGGCGCGGGTGATTTTTGAAAAGGTCCCACAACTCGGAGCGGTTGAACACACACATCGTCATGCGGGTCGTAGCCTCGACGGAATGTTTCATCTCGCCCATCACCCCGCTTTGCAGACCGATGAAATCACCCGGCAAAATGAACCCGACAACCTGTCGGCGTCCGTCCTCAAGCGTCTTGTAGCGCAGGCCCATGCCTTCGAGCGCGGTGTAGAGCTGCGTCGACGATGCCCCTTCGGCCAGGATTTCGGAGCCCGGTTGCGCGACGAATTCGCCGGTTTTGAACCTCGACATGAACTGAACTTCGTCGTTCGACATGTCCTCGAAAAGATCGAGCTGCCGAAGTGGACACTTCTCGCACATCGTTGTCATGGCACCTCGCTATGTCATAGATTAATGCAGGAAAAATCGGGGGATGTCATACATGGTGAAACGCTGTGGGGGCCTTGCGACATGACCGACATGATGACATCCGTTCCAAAGACCTTGATCGTCTCGAACAACATGATCGAAGCGGATGATCTGACCGAAATGTTGACCGACCAAGGTCTGGGTCCGGTGATGCACGCGCGCGATCTGAATGATGCGTCGCGGGTGCTGACCGAAGCCGGAGGCAATCTGCGATTGATGATGTGCGGCTTGTCTTTGCATCTGCACGAGGTCAACGAATTTCTGGCCGAGATCGATTTGCCCGGGATGTCGCTTGTCGTGATCGACGGCCCCGAGGAATTCTCCGAGAGGGAAGGGGCGGGCGTTTTGCTGCGCCCCTTCTCGACTCGGGATGTCATGGCCGCCCTGTCACGTCTTGGCTTGCCGGACTAGGTCCGACGGGTGAGGGCAAGACCCAGGACCATTCCCACACCCAAGGCTCCCAGAACCGCGAGGGTCGGATTGCGGCGCACGGCGCTGTCGAATTCGCCCTGCATGTTCTGCGCCTGATCCGCAGTGCGTTCAACGGCTTGGACGGCGGTGTCGCGCACACTGTCTGCCGCGTCCTGCACGTTGTCCTGTGCGTATGAAACAGCGTCGCGCAGCTTCTCTGCGGCGCGGCCTTCGAGGCCTGCATTGTCGTCTGATTTTGAGTGACGGGCTGTGGATGTTGATGCCATTGTTTGTCTCCTTCTATCTCACACCCAACGCTGCGACCGGGTCAAAGTTCCTCGGAACCATCGGTGGGAATGGTGGTTGTTCAAGCAGTTACAGCCAACAATGGAAGGACTTAGATATGCTTTACTGGGCAGCCATCTTTCTGGTGATCGCGCTGATCGCCGCTGTGTTCGGATTTGGCGGCATCGCGTCGGCATCGGCGGGAATCGCACAAATCCTGTTTGTGGTATTCCTTGTTCTTTTCATCGCAACGCTCATCATGCGGGCGGTGCGGTCGTGACAGAAAACCGGAGCGGGGGCGCTCCGGTTTCTTGGGTCTGCCTGTCAGGCTTTCAGCGTTTCGGTGGATGAAAAGAACATCGCCTGGCTGACCGCAGAGCGGACCTGTTCCTCGGTATAGGGTTTGGAAATAAGAAATGCCGGTTCCGGCCCTTCGCCCGTCAGCAGCCGTTCGGGGAACGCGGTGATGAAGATGACGGGAATATCCGGATCGTCCTCGACGATCTTGTTCACGGCATCCACTCCGCTTGATCCATCGGCCAGCTGGATATCCGACATGATGAGGTGTGGCTTTTCGGTGTTGTAAAGATGCACCGCCGCATCAGCCGTCCGGGCGATCCCGGTCACTGCGTGGCCCATATCCGACACGATCGCTTCGAGGTCCATGGCGATGATCGCTTCGTCTTCGATGATCATCACCCGGCCGGCAAGCGACTTGGCCATCTCGGTATAAGCGATATCGACAAGGTTTTCCGCCTCATGCGCCGAGATATCGAGCACGCTTGCCACGTCTTCGAACGGCAGCTCCTCGACCGTGTGCAGCAACAGCGCCTCGCGCGTGTCAGAGGTGAGGCGCGACAGGTGTTTCTGTGCTTTTGCTGCAACACCGGTTTCACCCGCGCTGAACGTGGCGCCCGATGTGGACCAGATCGTGTGGAACACCTTGAACAGCGCCACCTTATTGGACGCTTCATGATCGAAGATGGAAGTGTCGCTCAGGATCGCTTCGAGCGTGGCGACCGCGTATTTGTCGCCTTCGACCTGCGACCCGGTCAGAGCTCTCGCGTATCGGCGCAAGAACGGCAGGTTCGATCCGATCTTCGAGGTGAGATCCTGGGGTTGGTCGGTCGACATATGGAAAAGCTCCCACTTTTTTTGGACATTATGGGAACCGAACGCCCTAAATTGCGTTAGGTTCCGGCCAACGCGCGACTTAATTGAAAAATGATCTGAAGGGCTACATGAAACAGGATCGGAAACTATCAAGCCTTGAGCAGGAAATCGAAGCCAACCTCAAGCGCGTTTACGAGGACGTCGCAGGACAAGAGGTGCCGGATCGATTTACCCAACTTCTCGAACAACTCCGCGAGGCTGACAAGCCTTCGCCGGAGGCGTCCAATGGTTGATCCAAAAGACGAAATCGTTGAACACCTGAGCGCAATGCGCGCGTTTGCCATGAGTTTGACGCGCAATTCCGCGTTGGCCGATGACATGGTGCAGGATGCCTTGGTCAAAGCGTGGACCAAGATCGATTCCTACCAGCCAGGCACCAACATGCGGGCGTGGCTCTTCACGATCCTGCGCAACACGTATTATTCGCATCACCGCAAGGCGCGTCGCGAAGTCGCGGATGTCGACGGCGAGATGGCTGCGTCACTGGCCCAGAAACCCGATCATGACGGCCGTTTGCAGATGCGCGACTTCAACCGTGCCTTTGACAAGTTGAACGACGAACAGCGCGAGGCGCTGGTGCTGGTCGGTGCGGGTGGCTTTTCCTACGAAGAGGCCGCAGAGACCTGTGGCGTGGCCGTTGGCACCATCAAGAGCCGCGTGAACCGCGCGCGCAAGCAACTGGTCGAATTGCTCCAGATGAGCGATGACGAGGTCATGGAGGCAACCGATCTCGTCACCACCGGCATCGTGAGCAACCAGAAAAACGTCGCCTGATCCAACGCCGATCCGTTGGACGGCAGAAAGGCACCGCCCTGTTCGTTCCTGTTTCCGAGTCCCTTCACGCGTCACAGGCCGATCCGGTCATGCGGCTTGAAACGCTTCTTTGCCCCGCAAAGGAGCGTGTTTTCGCGAGTGGGGAGCGGCCTTTCACCAGCAGCGCGGTGGGAGCGTGAGCCGCGGACGGTCTGCCCTTCGTCCGACGCGTATCCCGCTCACGGGGGGGTTGGATGTGCTCGTGCGGATGTGGCACCGGCAGGCGCACCTGAATCTTGGCCTGATCGCGGCGGGCATCGCGTTTTACGGGCTGTTGTCCCTGTTTCCGGGGATAACGGCAGCCGTCGCCTTTGCCGGGACATTCCTTGACCCCGAGATGCTGGTCGAGAACAGCGACGAAATCACCACATTGTTGCCAGACGCGGCGCGGACCATCGTCATGGGCCAGCTGCGCGATGTCGCCAATGCCGACAGTTCAACGCTTAGTTTTGCCGCGCTCTTCAGTCTGGGCATCGCGCTGTATTCCGCGTCCAAGGCGGTGGCCAACTTCATCGCCGGTTTGAATTTCATTTACGAAGAAAAGGAGACCCGGAACTTTTTCCTGGTCAAGGCGCTCACCATCCTGCTGACCGCCTTTCTGATCATGGGGCTCTTGATCGCGATCATCGTCGTTGCCGCGATCCCGGTGGTTGCTGCGATTTTCGGGGATTTCGGGCTGGTCGATGACCTCGTGATGTTCCTGCGCTGGCCGTTCCTGTTCCTCATGGGGGCGTTCGGAATTGCGGTGCTTTACCGATTGGGGCCGAACCGGCGGTCGGCCAAATGGCGCTGGCTGACGCCCGGCGCGTTCATCGCGTGCGCGCTTTGGGTCTCGGGCAGCTTCGGCTTCAGCCTCTATGTGCAATCCTTCGGTTCGTACAACGAAACCTTCGGCGCGCTGGGCGGGGTGATCATCCTGCTGACGTGGCTGTGGCTTTCGGCCTTCATCGTGCTGCTGGGCGCATTGCTGGATGCAGAGCTTGAAGCGCAGACAGAACGTGACAGCACCATCGGCGAAGACCGCCCGATGGGCGAACGCGGCGCGGTCAAGGCGGACAACCTCGGCCCTGCACGCGGCGAGGAAATGACGGAACTGTCACGCTGACCGGACGTTGATCCTTTGCACATGTGAGGAAGGATCAAACCGGCCACATCATAGCCTGATGAGCACCCGGTATCGCCTTCAAATCTCACGCAAACGATCCGCGCGCTGATCGGGACCACCCCGCAGCCAAGGACCATTCACGCAAGCTCTCAGGAGGTGGCACATGGCTGAACGACACAGATCGAAAGACGGACGCCGCGAAACCGAAGACGTGTTCGGCACGTCCGATGACATCGGCCAGAAGGGGCGCAGCGGCGGACGGCTGTCGCGCAACGTCGGCACCAAGGACGAAGAGAAACGCAGCACCGAGCGTCCGGCCGGTGCGACGCGGGTGACGCAAAGCCTGGAAGACGAGGAGAGCGACAGTGACGCGTAAATCAGGTGTACCGCAGGACGCATGGGTGCTGATCGCCGATGGCGAAAAAGCACTCTATCTGGTCAACAAGGGCGACGACATGGACATGAACCTGGTCGTCCGCGGCAAGGAAGAACAGGACAACCCGCAGGCGCAGGAATGGGCCGCGAACAAACCGGGGCGCTACAACAAGGGCCCGTTCGTACAGAGATCCGCCGTCGATGACACGGATTGGCACGAGCTTGAGAAAGAGCGCTTTGCCAAGGATCTGGCGGACCAGCTTTACGAAGACGTGCACAAGGGTCGGTTCAAGGACCTGATCATCATCGCCAGCCGCCCGGTCCTGAGCGAATTGCGCAAGGAAATGCACCCCGAGGTAGCAAACTGCGTGCGGCTGGATGTGCCCAAGGTTCTGACCAATCATCCGATCGACGAGATCGAGACCCTGCTGAGCAAGGAAATGGCCAACAGCTGAGGGCGGTTTGAAACCAATCTGGCGATGTCTTCGTTAACTCTTTGATAACAGGCGATATCGCCATGACGTTCGAAAAGATCGTCGCGGGTGCCTTGCTGATCGGTGTGGTGGCATCTGGCGTCGAGCCGCCCGGAGAGGACGAAACCGCGTCGAATTGAACGAAACCAATCGAAGAAACCACAGGAGGCTCTCATGGACCGTGACATGATCGAAGGCAAATGGACCGAAATCAAAGGTCAACTGCGCGAAAGCTATGGCGAATTGACTGACAATGATCTGGAAGAAGCGAAAGGGTCGCGCGAACAGATGGAAGGCGTGCTGCAGCAGAAGCTGGGCAAGTCGAAAGAAGAGGTTCGCCAGACGGTTGACCGGATTCTCGACAAGGTCTGATCTGCTTTTCATGACCAATCAAGACGCGCGGCAGGACGTTTTCTGCCGCGCGTTTTTGCGTCTGTGCCCGGTTTGAAGGCGGATCAAGTGGCTTTGACCCTGCGTGGCACCTTCGGGAATTGCGAAGCCCGCCTTGGGGGCATAGTTTGGCTTCACTCATCCTTGGAGCATTCATGACAGACGTGCGCACCCCGATCACCCAAGCCATGCAGGAACGCGCGTTGACGCGCCGCGAACTCAAGGCGTTGATGGTCCGGTCCGATGGTCCGGCCCTTGTCAGGGTCGCGGCTTTCGCGTTTCTGCTGGGCATCACGTCCTGGCTGATCTCGCTCGCGCAGGGCAGCGGCTGGATCTGGCCCGCGATGTTCGTACAGGGCGTGGTGATCGTGCACCTCTTTTCGCTCCAGCATGAATGCGTGCATTACACCGTGTTCAAGACGCGCAAACTCAACGATATCTTCGGCAATCTCTGCGGTTATGCGATCATCCTGCCATTTCAGCAATTCCGCTACGAACACTGCAATCACCACACCTACACGCAGCTCAAGGGGCAGGATCCCGAATTGATCGAATTGCCGATCTCGGTCTGGAAATACCTGTGGTACATCTCGTCCGTGCCCTATTGGCGCAGCAAGTTTTCCCAGATCCTGCGCAACGCGGCGGGGCGGTTGAACGACGAAGATCGTACCTTCCTGACCAAACACGAAGCGCCGATCATCATCCGCGAAGCGCGGCTGATGCTGGGGTTTTACGCCGCCGTGGCGGTGGTTTCGGTGACGATGGGCTGGACCGCGCCGCTCTGGTACTGGATCATTCCGCTGTTTCTGGGCGAACCGGTGATGCGGGCGATCCGCCTGACCGAGCATGTGGGCAGGCCCAACGTGGACGACATGACCGAAAACACCCGCACCTCGCTGGTATCGGCGCCGATGCGGTTTTTGTGCTGGAACATGAACTACCATGCCGAACACCATTACGCGGCGTCGGTTCCGTTTCACGCGTTGCCCAAGCTGCACGAGAAATTGCGCGGCTATGTCCATGTCGAGGAGCGCGGCTATCTTGGCGCGCATGTCGATATCGTCAGCCAGTTGATCGGCCGCAAACCCCGCAGCGACGGCGAGGCCCGCAAGGCGTGACGGCGCGGGACAAGGCCTGGACGGATGTGATCGCCGTTTGCGATCTGGAACCGGGCGACGCGACGTCTGTCACGCTTGGTTCGCGCGAACTGGCAGTATTCGATGCGGCAGAGGGTGTCTTCGTCAGCCTTGCCCGCTGCACCCACGGCGCGGCCAACCTGTGTGACGGGCATTTCGATGGCACTCATATCGAATGCCCACTGCATCAGGGGTTGTTCGATGTCCGTACCGGGGCGCCCAAGGCGGCACCTGCCCGCGTGCCGCTGCGGATGTTCGAGGCGCGGGTGGTGGACGGAATGGTGCAGATCCTGATCTGAGGTCAGGCGGTCCGTTCTGCCTCAATGCTGCGGGACACCATCTGCCGGAACAGCTTGGCCCCTGCATCCAGCCCAAGGTCGATATGGGGCGTGGCCGGGTTCTTCATGCCCGCATGGACCTTTTCCAGAACCGCGCGGTCCTCTTCGAACGCCATGCGCGCGCCTGCGTTCATGCGCTCTGACACCGTCTTGTCATGCGGATCGGTGTTGCGGTGCTGGAACCAGAAATACCGCGTCTTGTCCTCGGTGATCGGGGTCATGAAGTTGTAGGAAATGTTGATCAGGGTCTTGTCCACAGGTGTGCTGTCCGGCCCGCCGGTGCCCGGAGGAGTGTAGATCGACTTGTTCAGCGCTATCCCCGGCAGGCACATCTCGTAATGCTGGAGCCGGTCGCAGATGCCGTCGAACTTCACCAGGCTTGCGTAATAGGGCGAGGGCGGCTGGCCATAGATCCAGCGCGCGACGATCACGCCAGTGTCGGTCTTGCTCACGTCGAGCAAGCCGTCATCGGTGCCGGCCCCCGCAAACGAGGTCACGTGCACCCAGGCCACATGGCTTGGGTCGAGCAGGTTGTCGCAGATCCACAGGTAATGGCAGTCGATGTCCAGAACGCCGCCATCGGTGTAACCCCAGTCGGGACTGTCGAAATTCTCGATCGGAAAGATGAGGTCGGGATCGGCCTTGGCGGGATCGCCCATCCAGATCCAGAGCAGGCGGTAGCGGTCGACCACCGGGTAGGATCTGACCACCGCGCGGCGCGGGATTTGCCCGCGCTGGGTCGGGGCATCGACGCATGTCCCGGAACAGTCAAAGGTCAGGCCGTGATAGCCGCATTCCACCGTGTCGCCCTTGAGATTGCCCTCGGACAGCGGCAGCTTGCGATGCGGGCAGGCATCCTCCAACGCGACGGGATCCCCGGCCTCGGTGCGGTAGATGACGATGTTTTCACCCAAGTAAGTTTCGGCAGACAACGATCTGCCATAGTCTTTCGACCACCCTGCCACGTACCACGCATTCTTGATGAACATGTGCTGCCTTTCGGTCTTCGGAAGCTGCCAGCGCAAGACTGCACCGGTTCGTGCAAAGGTACCAGTGAGAACAACTGATTGACCGGATTACCCAGGCTAATCGTCCTGTGGGCCCGATTGCGTCAGGGCATGTTGGCGCGCCTGTTGGCGGGCTTCGGTCGTGATCCAGTTCAGAAACAGTGCGATCTTGCGAACCCGGCGTTGATCGTCGGGATAGACCAGCCAGTAATTCAGCGGTGACGGCACGTTTTGCGGAAAGGGTTGGACCAGACGCCCATCCCGTAGCGCGTCCATCACCAGCGGGCTGCGCCCCATGGCGATCCCGTCGCCTTGAAGGGTTGATTGCACGACCATGTTGGACTGGCTGAAACTGCGGATGCGCACAGGCGTCGGCAGGCTCTGGCCGGTCTCGCGCGCCCAGTATTCCCATGTCGGAAGTTCGGTTGTGGTGGGGGCGAAATCGTCCCGGATCTGGGTGTGAAAGGCCAGATCCGCGATGCTGCGCAAGGGTTTCGGGCCTTTGAGCAGTTGTGGCGCACAGACTGGAGACAGCGTTTCGCGGATCAGCGGCACAACCGTGACGCCGTGAAAATCGCCGGTGCCATAGCGAATGGCGATATCTGCCTCGGCGCGGGCGACACCGCGCAACCCGGTATCGGTGGTGATCGAGATGGCGAATTCGGGATGCGCCTGGTCAAAGTTCAGAAGCCGGGGGAACAGCCAGATGAAGGCAAAGCCGGGGTCGCAGCTGATCACGATGGTTTTGTCGTCGCGGTGCTTGTCGCGGATGTCTTCGCAGACTTCCGAAATCTGCCCCAGCCCGTCCGCGATGCTCAGCGCGAGCCTTGATCCGTCGCGCGTTGGCAGCGACCGTTTCGGCCCGCGGGTGATAAGGTCATGACCCAGCCATTCCTCGAGCGATTTGACATGCTGGCTGACCGCGCTTTGACCGACGCCGAGTTCGTCTGCCGCTTCGGAAAAGCTGCCATGGCGGGCAACCGCTTCGAAGGCTCTGAGCGCGGCAAAGGGCAGGTTCAGGATCATATTAGTCAGACTAATGCCATTCATGCTTCCTTTCAATTGGTGGAACGCGGCTGCGGAAAATAACCTTTTGGGAACAGGAGGCGCGGTCATGACGGCTTTGGCAGGTGCTCGGAACATGTTGGTGAATTGCGGGGGGGCGCGGCGTGGCGACCGTCTGCTGGTGGCGTACGAGCCTTCGGAATACGGGTATTTCGACGCGCATGTGCTGAATGCTGTCATTGCGACGGCGCAGGAACTGGGGCTGCAGATCAGCGCGGTGAACGTGGGGTTCAGTCCTTATGCGACCCGGTTGCCCGACGACCTCCGCCAGCGGTTCGACGAGGCCGACATCGTTGTCTTTCTCGCACGGCTGGGCGACCAGTTGCGGTTTTGCGACATGCCCGAGGACAAGCGCATCATCGTCTGCTTCGCGCTGGATGAAGGCTTGCTTGGATCCGGGTTCGGTACCACGTCCTATGGCGCTTTTGTCGAGCTTAAGGACCTGATCACCGACACCTTTGCCACTGCCGCAAGCGTACGGGTGACCTGTCCGAATGGTACGGATTTCAGCGGCAGACCCGACATGCCCCATGCGGATCAAGGTGACGCGCGGGTGCAGCGGTTTCCAATGTCCGTGTTCAAACCGGTTCCCGCGCACAGCTTTTCCGGGTGCGTGGCCCTGTGTGGATTCCTGACCGGCACGGGATCGCGGTATTACGATGGCTACACGCTCGAATTCGACGGGCCGGTGATGGCCTGTCTCGAACAGGGGCGGCTGGTCGGGTTCGACGGGGCCGCGCGGGATGTGACGGCGGCGAATGCGCATTACGACAGGATTTCCTCGATCTTGGGGATCGACCGGAACTGCGTGCATTCGTGGCATGCGGGCATTCATCCGGGCTGCGGCTATTTGCAGGAGGCGCGCAGCAATTACGAGCGTTGGGGCGGGGCGGCCTTTGGCAATCCGCGCATCCTGCATTTCCACACCTGTGGTGCCTATGCGCCCGGCGAGATTTCGTGGAACGTGCTGGACCCCACCATCTGGATCGACGGAGTGGCTGTGTGGGAAAACGGCGTTTTTCACCCCTCGCGGCTCAAGGGCGGGCAGGCGGTGCTGCGGCGCTATCCCGACGCCGCGCGCATCTTTGCGCACCCGGATGCACATGTGGGGTTGCCGGACTGGTGCGCTGCCCATGCAGCGACGGTCGCCCTTCCGGTCTTACCCTAGGACTTGCGGTTTTCCAGCCTGCGGAACAGCATCGACAACCCGAAACAGATGACGAAATAGAACGCCGCCGTGGTGATCCATGCCTCGAAGATCAGGCGCGTGGACGCGACCAGTTCGACTGTCTTGAAGGTCAGTTCCTGAACCGAGATCAGCGAGATGATCGCGCTGTCCTTGATCAGGGTGATGAACTGGTTGGCCATCGGCGGCATGACCTTTTGCAGCGCCTGTGGCAGCACGATGTAGCGCATTTCCTGCGTCCGGTTCATGCCGATGGACCGCGCCGCCTCGCGCTGGCCCTTGGGGATGGACTGGATGCCCGCGCGGACAATCTCGCCCACGAAGGCGCTTTCGAACAGCGCCAGCACGATCACGCCCGACACCAGCGACGGAAAGCGACGCATGTCGCCGAAGAAGAATTCCCAGACCGCGCGATTGTCGGAGCGGGCGATCTCGCGCGCCCAGCTTTCGATGTTGAGCGCGGTGATCAATTGCTGCGACAGGAAGAAAAAGAAGATGAAGATCACCACGACAGGCGGGATGTTGCGGAGCACTTCGAGATAGGTGCGCGCCAGCATGCGGACGGTCAGGTTCTTGGAACAGCGCGCGATGCCGAGGACCGTGCCGAGGATCACGGCAAGGATGCTGGCGTAGATGGAAATGCGGATGGTGGTGATGAGACCCTGCATGAGCACGTTGGCGAACCATTCCTCGCGCTCGGTGTGGTAGCGGAAAATGTAGTTCGGGATCAGATGCCAGCGCCAGTTGTAGTTCAGCGTGCCTTCGATCTTCCACCAGATATAGCCGAAAAAACCCATAACAACGGCCAGCACAAGCCAGTCGAGCCAGTGGAGTTTTTTCAGTCTTTTGAGCACATGCCAGCCTTTCGAGGTGGCTGCCCCCCGGTGTGTCACCAGGGGGCAGGGCAGTTGTTATTCCGGAACCTGATCGGCCCAGTCATCACCGCGGAACCAGTAGTCGTGACGTTCCTTGAGCCAGCCGGTGTTGGCCTTGGCGGTGATCCAGCTGTTGAAGAACGCGAGCGCATCGGGGTCGCCCTTGCGTACTGCAAAGCCTTCGCCGCCGGCCTGGAACGCTTGGTCGAACGGCACGCTGAGAACATCGGGATAGCGGCGCGCTTCGCTTGACGGGGTCGGCTCGGACGCCATCGTGGCGTGCGCATTGCCGTTCAGAACTTCCTGCGTGGCGGCACCGTCCTCATCGAACAGCAGAAGGGTCGCTTCGGGGAACATGTCTGCGATCACGGTGGCGGGTGTCGCGCCACGGCGGGCTGCGAATGTCACATCGGGGCTGTTGTAATCCTCAAGTGTGAAGCCTTCGGTCATCGCCGTGTTGGCAAGGATGGTCATACCGGAATAGGCGTAAGGCACGGTGAAGTTGACCGTCAGGTTGCGCTGCGGTGTGACCGTCATGCCGCTGATGATCGTGTCGAAATTGCCCGACACGAGGGCAGGGATGATGCCGTCCCACGAGGTCGGCACGAACTCGACCTCGACGCCCATGTCCTCGGCAAGCTGGCGGCCCACGTCGAGTTCAAAACCGATCAGTTCGCCGTTCAGGTCGCGCATCGACCAAGGCTTGAACAGCGACAGGCCGATCTTGATGACACCGCGTTCCTTGATGGTTTCGATCACGCTGGCCTGCGCGACCTCTTGCGCGGTGTTTTGAGCAAACGCGGGCAGACCCGCTGTTGCCGCAAGCGCGAGGCCAAGCGCGGCCCCGACGAATCGTCTGGTGATGGTCATTTGAGATTTCCCTCTTCCAGTGAATGCGCGGCGGGTGCCACGCGGGTTAAGTGTCGACGGCATAGCGTTTTTCGACGAAGGACACGCCGACGGACAGTATCAGTGTCACCGCCATGTAGACGGCGGCGATGGTGAACCAGATCTCGAAACTCATGTAGGTGTCCGAGATGATGTTCCTGCCGATCGTGGTCAGCTCGGCCACAGCGATCACGCTGACGATGGCAGAGGATTTGACCATGTGCACGGCCTCGCCGGTCATCGGCGGCAGCATGAAGCGCACCGATTGAGGCAGGATGATGTAGCGATAGGCCTGTCCCCGCGACATCCCGATCGAGGTCGCGGCCTCCCACTGGCCCTTGGCAACGGCGTTGATCGCGGCGCGGAGAATCTCGGAAATCAGGACCGAATGGAATACGGCAAGGCACAGGATGCTGGCCCAGTAGCGGTCAAAGCCGAAGATCGGACCCAGCACGTAGTAAAAAAGGTAGAGCAGCACCAGAAGCGGGATGTTGCGCACCAGTTCAAGGAACCCGATCGACACGGCGGTGCAGATGACCAGCCCCGACAGGCGCAGCAACGCCACGATCAGCCCCATGATGACCGCCAGCGCAAAGGCGAGCGACGACAGGGTCAGCGTCTTGACCAGACCGATGCTGATTTCACCCCATTGAAACCCGTCCTCGGTCACGGTGTAGAAATATTTGGGGATGCGGTACCATTGCCAGTTATAGCCCATCGCCTGCGCCCCGCTGTAGGACAGCCACACGATGCCGCCCACGATGACCGCGTAGACGATCACCGAAAACGTGACGGAATCGATCACCTTGGCCAGCGGCTGTCGCTGCGGCAGGGCGCGGCCCTTGGGGGTATAAGAGGTGTCTGCCACGCTCATCTAGTGGTCCAGGATCTGGTCGAGGAACGCGCGGCAGCGGCTGCTGGCGGGATTGGTGAAAAAGGTCTCGGGCGGTGCTGTCTCGACGATCTCGCCCTCGTCCATGAACACCATCGTGTCGGCGACCTTGCGGGCAAAGCCCATCTCGTGCGTGACCACGACCATGGTCATGCCGGTGTCTGCCAGTTCGACCATCACGTCGAGCACTTCGTTGATCATCTCGGGATCGAGTGCGGATGTCGGCTCGTCGAACAGCATGATCCGGCTTTCCATGCAGAGTGACCGGGCAATCGCCACGCGCTGCTGCTGGCCGCCGGACAGGGCAGAGGGGTACTTGTCGGCCTGTTCCGGGATGCGCACCCGTTCGAGGTATTTTCGCGCCGTGCGTTCGGCCTCGGAGGGGGACACCTTGCGCACCTTGATCGGTCCGATGGTCAGGTTTTCCAGAACCGTCAGGTGCGGGAACAGGTTGAACTGCTGGAACACCATCCCGACCTCCTGCCGCAACCGGAAGATGTGCTTTGAATCCGCGTACACCTCGACCCCGTCCACGGTCAGAACACCGGAATTGTGAAACTCCAGCCCGTTGATGCAGCGGATCAGTGTGGATTTGCCCGACCCCGACGGGCCGCACACCACCATGCGTTCGCCCTCGCGCACATGGATCGAAATGTTCTTCAAGGCGTGAAAATCGCCGTAGAACTTGTCGACATTGTCGAACGTGATGATCGGCCTGTCACGCGACATGCGAAAAAGTCATGTATCTGTCATCCCTTGGGTCGCGCCCATCAGACCAAGAAAGCCCTTGTGGGCGCAAGGCAAAGTTTTGTTTCGTTTGGCCGAGATGTGCTGTCCCGACGGGAGTGCCGCAAAACTGGACGTTGGAGGGCGCAAGAGGTGTTGCGGTTTGCTTCGTTCACGTTGCAGTTAGAGGTATGACAGGCAGAGGCAAGACCCGCAGATGAGCAAGGCCAGCAGAATATCCCTGACGATCGACCTGTCGCAGCCCGGCCGTCACGTGGGGGACGCCATGCTGCGCTGGTCCGACAACACCAATCCGCTGGGGTATCACCCGATCCCAGTTGTGTCCGTCAAAGGGGCGGACGGGCCGGTGCTTTTGATGACGGGCGGCACGCATGGCGACGAATTCGAGGGGCCAGCCGCGATCATGCGGGTGATCGGAGCGTTGGATGCCGCGAGTTTGCGCGGGCAGGTCATCGCCTTTCCGGCGCTCAACATGCCTGCATTTGCAGCATCCTCGCGGGTGTCGCCGCTGGACGGGGGCAACCTCAACCGGGCGTTTCCGGGGGATCGGGACGGCAACCCGACCGCGATGATCGCGCAGTTCCTCGAGTCCGACATCCTGCCGCGCTGCGATGCGGCGATTGATCTGCATTCCGGCGGCAAGGCGTCGTTCTTTCAGCCCTGTGCGCTGCCGACGCATACCGCTGACGGCGGTCTTGCGGCGCGCAACATGGATCTGGCGCAGGTCTTCGGCTTGCCGCTGATCTGGCGTCTGGGCGCGCATAACGACAACCGGTCTGTCAACGCGGCGGCTGAACGCGCTGGCGTGCCGATGATCGCCACCGAACTGGGCGGCGGTGGTGGCGTCGCCCCCGCGATCACCGATCAGGCCGAAGCGGGCATCCTGAACATTCTGCGCCATCTGGGCATGATCGACGGCGATGTGACGCGCGCAAAAGCCCCTCGTGTGGTCGAGATCCGCGATCCCGGTGCGTCGCTTTATGCAACATCCGAAGGCCTGTTCGACCGCGCGCTTGGGGCCGGGGAGAACGTGAAAGCCGGTGATTTCGCCGGGTGGTTTCATCACGTCACGGAACCCGAGCGGGCGTCGGTGCGCCTGACGGTTCCACGGGATGGCATGATCCTTGCGCATACAAACCGGGGCTTCGTCAAACGGGGCGAGATGCTATTGCTTGTGGTTCAGGACGTCGATCAGGCCTTGTAATAGCCTACCACGTCACCTTCAGTCGTTGCGCCAAGACCGTTCAGCAAGCGGTTGGAATAGTTGAAATACGCACAGACCTGATTGACCTCCAGGATCTCTCCGTCATCGCAACCGGCGATCTTGAGCGCCTCGAAATCCGACTTGACCATCTTGCCCACCGACACGGTCAGTTTGGCCGCATAGCGCAGCAGGGCCAGTTCCTTGCCGTCGAATTCGTCTTCGGGGCGGTGTGCCTTGAGCGCGGTGAAGATGCGGTCGGACCGGGGCTGATCCTTGAGCAGGTTGCGCACGTTCATGAAATGATGCGTCAGCGAATAGGTGCAGTCGTTCAGGATCGACGTATAGCTCGCCACCACTTCGAGAAACCAGAACGGCAGCTTATTGTCGTCCGAGTGCAGCACCGACCGGTAGAGCGCCACATGCCCGTGCATGGTTTCGGGGCGCAGCGAATGCACACGCATCACGGTATCCACGGTCCCGTGCGGGGTGCGGGCCTGATCCAGCAGTTGCTTCAGACGAGGTGAGGCGTCTTCGTCCGAGATCATTTCGATCCATGCGGTCATTGCAGGCTCCTTGGTTCGCTGTGGGCTGTCGCGAGTATCGGCAGGCCGGCCGAGAGAAAGCAAGGGCCTTTGCGGGGTGTCAGACCTCGCTGATCTGATAGCTTGACCGCGCCAGCCATTCGGGCCTGATCTCGACACCCCAGCCGGGCGCATCGGTGACACGGGCCTGCCCGTTTTCGATGGTGTACGGCGACTCGACAAACAGGCCGTATTGCCACGGGTAATAATCCGGGCCTTCGATCGAGAATTCGAGGTACTTGCCCGCATTCGGGATCGCCCGCAGAAGGTGCATGGTGAAAAGCGTCACCATCGACCAGTTGGCGCAATGGGGTGTGACGGGCAGGCCCGCCGCCTCGGCCATGCGGACGACGCGCAAGGTCCGGCAAATGCCGCCAAGATAGAGGATATCGGGCTGCACGATGTCCACCGCGCGCATGTCGATCATCCGTTTCCAGGTGGGCAGGTCGCAATCCTGTTCGCCGCCGGTCACGTCGATCAGCAAGGCATCGGTGACGTGTTTGGTCTGTTCCAGTTCCCAATAGGGGCAGGGTTCTTCGAAATGGCAGAAACCGTGATCCTGAAGCATGTGGCCGACTTCGATGGCGCGGTCCGGGGAATAGCAGCTGTTCGCGTCGATCAGCAGCGCGACATCAGGCCCCAATTCACGGCGCATGGTCGGGATGATCTCTTCTGTGCGACCGGGCCATTCGTCCCTGTTGCGGCCGACCTCGGCACCGGCACGCACCTTGAACGCGTCAAACCCTTGGGTGTCGCGCAGATGCTTGAGGCGGGTGGCCTCATCGGCGGGGGTGATGTCGCGCTTCATCGAAGACGCATAGGCCCGGATCAGGCCGGGAGTGCCTCCCAGAAGTTCGACAACCGGCTTGCCCTGCTGCTTGCCGCGCAAATCCCAGATCGCGGTGTCGAGCCCCGCCATCGCGCGGCGCAGGTAGGATCCGGGGAACTTGTGCTCGCGCTCGGTGACGATATCCAGAAGGTCATCCAGATCGGTGGTGTCCTGCCCCAGCGTCCACGGGGCCACCTGCCGGTGCAGGACCTGACAGGTGATGTCGGAATGGTAGGTCGACACCTGTCCCCATCCCTGCGTCCCGTCCTCGGCTGTGACACGTACGAAGCCGACCGCCTCGTTGGTGAAGGTCTCGATGGATTTCAGCTTCATGCGCTGTCCTTTCAGCCAAGGGTGTCTTCGAGAATGAGGTCAGAGGCTTTTTCCCCCACCATGATCGCGGGGGCATTCGTGTTCCCGGTCGGGATGGTCGGAAAGATCGACGCATCCGCCACCCGCAAACCATCGATGCCGCGCACCCGCAGGCGCGGGTCCACAACCGAACTGGCCGGGTCGCTGCCCATGCGGCAGGTCGAGCACTGGTGAAACACCGTCCAGCCGGTCTTGCGGGCATAGGCCGCGATGTCCTCGTCGCTGTCGATCTCGGGGCCGGGATGCAGTTCCTGGTCGATGACCGCGCGCATGGCCGAGGTGTTCGCGATGCGGCGCATCAGTTTCGTGCCTGCGAGCATCATGGCGCGGTCATGGTCGGTCGACAGATAGTTGGGGTGCAGTTCCGGCGCGACAAAAGGGTCGGGCGAGCGGATTTGCAGATGGCCAACGCTGGTCGGCTTGCACGGGTTGAACCCCATCAGCATGCCCGGAAAGGGGTCCGGGCTCATCAGCGGGCGCACACCCACCGGCGCGCGGGTATAGCTGACCGGCGAGAAATAAAGCTGCAGGTCCGGGCCGGGCGATTGGTCCGACAGTTTGACGAAACCGCCCCCCTGGTTGAGGCTGAGCGACAGCGGCCCCTTGCGATTATACGCGTAATTCAGGGCAACCTTCACCTTGCCCAGAAGCGGGCCAAGCTGCTGGTTCAGGCTGGCCACCCGCGACACATAGTGGTTGTCGCTGCCCAGATGGTCCTGCAGGTTGCGACCGACCTGAGGCGCATCCAGCAGCGTTTCGATCCCGTGATCCTGCAAGACCTGGCCCGGCCCGATGCCGGACAGTTGCAACAGCTGCGGCGAGTTGATCGCTCCGCCGGACAGGATCACCTCGGCGCGGGCACGCACGGTCCTGATCCTGCCCTTGTGGCGGTATTCAACGCCAACCGCGCGCCTGCCCTCGAACAGGATGCGGGTGGCCTGCGCGCCGGTGCGCACTTCGAGGTTGGCACGGCGTCGTGCGGGGGCGAGGTAGCAGCGCGCGGCCGACGCGCGATACCCGCCCTTGGTGGTGATCTGGTAGAGCGATGCGCCTTCCATCTCGGGGCCATTGTAATCGGGGTTTGTCGGAAACCCCGCTTCTGCCGCCGCTGCAAGGTAGACCCGTGTCAGCGGATGGACATCGTTCGACACGTCGTGCACGGCAAGCGGGCCACCTTTTCCACGCCCCGGATGCGCCGGTCCGTCCCAGTCTTCCATCCGGCGAAAGATCGGCTCTACGTCGCTCCAGCCCCAGCCGGGGGCGGCGGCGTTCCATTCGGCGTAATCGTTGTGGTGGCCGCGCACATAGACCATCGCGTTGATCGAACTGGACCCGCCCAGCACCTTGCCGCGCGGCCAGTAGATCGGGCGACCGTCGAGGTTGGGATCGGGTTCTGTGACGTATTTCCAGTTGACCCCGGCGTCGTAGAACACCTTGCCATAGCCTATGGGAAGGTGAATCCACGGGGACCTGTCGGACCCGCCCGCCTCCAGAACAAGCACCCGGTGTTTGCCCGATGCGGACAGCCGGTTTGCCAGAACGGATCCGCTGGACCCCGCTCCGACGATCACGAAATCAAATGCGTCCAAGCCATTCCTCCAAAGGATCAACCGCATCGCAGCAACAACGACTTCGGACGGATCGTGATCGTTGATTGCGCAGGGTTAGTTGGATCATGTCGGTCGCGCAAGCCGTCCTGAATGTGCCTTTCGATATAGAATGATCACTTGGGCAGCTGGTCGAGCAGCCATGACCTGAAACGCGATGCCGCTTCGCTGTGTTCGGTGATCGACAGGTAGAAGCCTTCCTGGCTTGGAATGGACGCGGGATGTGCCCGTTCGACCAAGCCGGACTGGATCGCCTGGGCGGTCAGCACTTCGCTGACAAGGGCAATCCCGTTGCCGTGGGCAGCGAGTTGCAGCGCCATGCCGAAGGTGTCCGCGTAAAGCTGCGGGATGCGCGTGCCGCCATGGGTTTCCGACCAGGCGCGCCAGCCGCTTGATGTGCCGACCGCTTCGATCAGGGGCAGCGTGTCGAGTGTGCCGTCAAGGCCGGTGGATTTCATCGCGACAAGGTTGCTGGGGATCAGGGCATCGGCATTGGGACCGGCCTGTCTGACCGATCCGAACCGGATCTCGACATCGGCGCGGGCGGACTGGAAATCGTCGGGCCAGATCGCGCTCAGGAAGCGCAGGCGAATGTCGGGATGGCGCGCGGTGAAGTCGGGCAGGCGGGGCGCGATGACCCATTGGGCCACGCTGACCGAGGTGGCGACGGTCAGCATGTTTGTCACCGGCCCCGCATCGAACCGGCTGGCAGCCGCGGCCAGCGATCCCAGCGCGCCGCTGATTTCCGGCAGAAGCCGCCGCCCGTCATCTGTGAGTGCCAAGCCGCGCGCCTGGCGGACGAACAGGGGCACACCCATTCGCATCTCGAGCGATTTGACCTGCTGGCTGACCGCCGATTGCGTCAGGCCGATTTCCTCGGCGGCGGCGGTGAAGCTCAGATGCCGGGCTGCCGCCTCGAACGAGCGGAACCAGGTCAGCGGGGGAAGCGATTTCGCCATGGATCAAATCAGCCATTACTGTTTTTAATACCTGAGTCCGAAATACATTCATTTGTCAAAAATTTTGTCGGTTCCTACGGTCTCGCTCAGCTGAAAGGAGACCGACATGACGCCAGAAATCCGCAAGATCGTGACCTATGACGAAGAGGTTCTGATCGAGGGATTTCGCGTGGCCGAAACCCCGTGGCGGATGTTCGCGGTGGCTGCTGTCGTGCGCAACCCGTGGGCCGGGCGCTATGTCGATGACCTGACACCCGAGATCCGCGCGTATGGCCCTCTGCTGGGCGAGATGCTGACCGACCGGATGCTGCGGCTGGCCGGAAGTGGCGAGGCGATCGAAGCCTATGGCAAGGCGGCCGTCGTCGGGCTGGACGGCGAAGTGGAACACGCCTCTGGACTGATCCACACGCTGCGGTTCGGCAATCACTACAGACAGGCGGTCGGGGCCAAGTCTTATCTCGCCTTCACCAACACGCGCGGTCCGGCCAATGCGCCGATCATGGTGCCATTGATGGACAAGAACGATGCAGGTCGGCGGTCGCATTACCTGACCATCCAGTTCGCGATTCCCGACGCACCCCGGGCGGACGAGATCGTCGTCGTGCTGGGTGCTGCCATGTCGGGCCGTCCGCATCACCGCATCGGGGACCGGTATCAGGATCTCAAGGACCTTGGGCATGACCTGGACAACCCGGCGGCGGTCTGAGCGGTCCGGGCTGGCCGCGATAGAGGCAGGCGCAGGCACGCGGATCGTGCTGCTGCACGGCGTCGGGCTGCGGGCCGAGGCGTTGAGCCGCCAGATCGACGCGCTGGCCGGGTCGTATCACGTGACGGCCTTTGACATGCCCGGACATGGAGGCAGCCCGGTGCGCCCGGAGATGACTTGCGTGTCCGACTATGCCGACGCAGTGCTTGCCGACCTGACCGAGCCTGTGCTGGTGGTCGGTCATTCGATGGGAGCGATGATCGCGCTTGATCTGGCGTCGCGCGCGCCTGACCGCGTGCGGGGTGTCGTGGCGCTGAACGCGGTGTTCGAACGCAGCACCGACGCGGCGCGTGCCGTGCAGCGGCGTGCAGCGGAGCTGGACGGTGTCTCTATCGCTGATCCGACTGGAGCTTTGGACCGTTGGTTCGGTAAAGAGGCGTCACCTGAACGCGAGGCCTGCCGCGACTGGCTCTGCTCCGTGACGCCCGCAGGTTACAAAGGGGCGTATACCGTCTTTGCCCATGATCGGGGGCCGCGTCGTGCGGACTTGGAGCACCTGTCCTGCCCGGCGCTGTTCATGACCGGCGCGCAGGAGCCGAATTCGACACCAGCCATGTCACAAGCGATGGCGGCGCTGGCTCCGAACGGGCGTGCGATCATCGTACCGGACGCCGCGCATATGATGCCGATGACCCACGCCGAGGCAGTCAATGCGGCACTGCTGGCCTTTGCTGCCGAGGTGCTGTCGTGACCAAGACAAACGGTGATTTCGATTTCTTGTTGGAAAGGAACTAAGCCATGGAGTTCTCGCTCTTCGTGCACATGGAACGGCTGACGCCGGACCAGCCGCATGACCAGTTGAACGAAGAGTTCATTGCACTGTGCAAGATGGCGGACGAGGCCGGGATGCGGGCGATCTGGACCGGCGAGCATCACGGGATGGAATTCACCATCGCACCCAACCCCCTGATGTCCTTGGTGAATATCGCACATCATACCAAGAATGTGCGGCTTGGCACTGGCACCGTGATTGCGCCCTTCTGGCACCCGATCAAGCTGGCGGGCGAGGCGGCGTCGGCGGACTTGTTGACTGGCGGGCGGATCGAGCTTGGCATTGCGCGGGGCGCCTATTCCTATGAATACGAACGGCTGCGCCCCGGCATGGATGCCTGGGAGGCGGGACAGCGGATGAGGGAGATCACGCCGCTTCTGCGCAAGCTCTGGGCAGGGGATTGCGCGCATGAGGGCGAATATTTCCAGTTCCCCGCCACCACCTCGGCCCCCAAGCCGGTGCAGCCCGATGGCCCACCGATCTGGATTGCGGCACGCGATCCGAACAGCCACGAGTTCGGCGTCCATAACGGGTTCAACATTCAGGTCACGCCGCTTTGGATGGGGATGAGCGAGATCGAGACCCTGATGGGCCGCTTCGACGACGCCTGCGCCAGCCATGACGGGCCGCGCCCCAAGATCATGCTGCTGCATCACACCTATGTCGGCGCGGATGAGGCTGACGTGGCGGTTGCGGCACAGGAATTGTCGCGCTTTTATTGCTATTTCGGGGCATGGTTCCAGAACAAGCGGCCGGTTTCGCAAGGCCTGATCGCGCCGCTGACCGAGGATGAGATGGCGGCGAACACGTTGATGGCACCTGAGAACATGGCGCGAGACCTGACCATCGGGACGGCGGATCAGGTGATCGACCGGATCAGGCGCTATGCCGATCTGGGCTATGATGAATATTCCTTCTGGATCGACAGTGGCATGAGTTTCGACCGCAAGCGCGCCTCCTTGCAGCGCTTCATCGACGACGTGATGCCGGCCTTTCAGTGAGTGATCCAATGACCCAGCTTCCGCACTACCCGCTTTTCATTGACGGCACCTGGACCGAAGGGGGCAGCGGGCAGGTGATGACGTCGCAGAACCCGGCGACGGGCGAGGATTGGGCGACGTTCGCCTGCGCCGATGCCTCTGACGTGGATCGTGCGATCACGGCGGCGCGGCGGGCGCTGGACGATCCGCAATGGCGGGACATGACACAGACCCGGCGCGGCAAGCTGCTCTACCGGCTGGCTGACCTGATCGAGGAAAACGCCGAACGGATCGGCCGGGTCGAGACCACGGACAGCGGCAAGCTCTTGGCCGAGACCGCCAGCCAGACCGCCTATGTCGCGGATTATTACCGCTATTACGCGGGGCTCGCCGACAAGATCGAAGGCGCGGTCCTGCCCATCGACAAGCCGGACATGCATGTCTTCACCCGCCGCGAACCGATCGGGGTGGTCGTGGCCATCGTGCCGTGGAACGCGCAGATGTTCCTGACGGCCACCAAGCTGGGACCGGCGTTGGCGGCGGGATGCAGCGTGGTGCTCAAGGCGTCGGAAATCGCCCCCGCACCGATGCTTGAATTCGCGCGGCTGATCGAAGAGGCGGGCTTTCCGCCGGGTGTGGTGTCCGTGATCACCGGCGACGCCCAGAACTGCGCCATCCCGCTGACGCGCCACCTGGATGTGGACCGGATCGCCTTTACCGGCGGGCCTGAAACGGCACGCCACGTGGTCCGCAATTCGGCCGAGAATTTCGCGGTGACGACGCTGGAATTGGGTGGGAAATCCCCGATCCTGGTGTTCGAGGATGCCGATCTCGACGGTGCCGCGAACGGATTGATCGCGGGTAATTTCGGCGCGTCCGGGCAAAGCTGCGTCGCGGGCAGTCGTGGGCTGGTGCATCGGTCTGTGCTGGAGGCATTGATCGCGCGGATCGAGGAAAAGATGACCCATGTCGTCATCGGTGATCCTTTGGAAGCCACAACCCATGTCGGCCCTTTATGCACCGAGGCGCAGGTCAGCCGGATCGAGGCCACTCTGGCCGCCGCTGTCGAGGGCGGTGCGCGCCTGCGCTTCGGCGGCGCGCGGATCGACCGGCCGGGCAACTACATGGCGCCCACACTGGTTGAATGCGCCGATGCCGAGAGCGCAACGCTGAAGGTCGAGATGTTCGGCCCCGTCATGTCGCTCTTGCCGTTCGACACCGAGGACGAGGCCATCGCCTTGGCCAATGCCACGGAGTTCGGGCTTGGGTCGGGCGTGTTCACACAGAACATCGCCCGCGCGCATCGCGTGTCGGCCCGGATCAAGGCTGGGATTTGCTGGGTCAACACGTACCGCGCGGTGTCGCCCATCGCGCCCTTCGGCGGGTTCAACCAATCGGGCTACGGGCGCGAGGCGGGCACCGAGGCGATCCATGATTACACCCGCACCAAGACGGTCTGGATCAGCACGTCGGACACGCCGATGGCCAATCCGTTCGTGATGCGCTGAGGTGCAGATCGGACGGTCTGCGACATTGTGACGGCCACTACGTACATTTTCCAACCGGCGCGTTTGTTGCAACTCCGAAAATTGTCCCCACATACCGCCGAACATCGGGAGGATAAGTGATGTCGCCAACCGACAAGGTACGCACCCTGCCAAGCGGTCGCCTGTTGCGGTTGGACCGGTTGCGATCCGACGGCATCCTGACCCCCGAGGAATTGGCGTACTGCAAATCGGAAGCCATTCCTGTCGCGTTTGATCCGCTGCAAAGCGGGTGGATTTTGGCCGACGGGATCGACGATCTCAATCCGAAAGAGGTGATCGATCCGCGTCATCCCCGGTCCAGTCGGGACCACCCGGATATTGCACTTCACCTGCATCTGCGTCCGTGGGAGGCCAGCGACGCGCAGCGTCTGACCGACCTTCTTGACGACGCGGTGCTTTGGGACACCCTGCCAGAGCCGTATCCCGACCCGTTCACCGTGGATCTTGCCGAAACGCTGATCGAGATCGCGAATGACGGCCCTCATCATGAGGTCTACGCCGTTCTTCACGACGATCTGCCTGTCGGGCAAGTGCGGTTGCACCGTGATCCGGGTGGTACGGATTCGGGCCTGTCGGAACTCAGCTACTGGATCGGGCGCGCGTATTGGGGGCAGGGCATGGCCGGTGCCGCCGTCGTTGCGTTCGTCAATCAGAGCTTTGTGGAGGACCCATCCCTGAGCACGCTTATCGCGCGGGTCAAAGACGGCAACATGGCATCGCGGCGCGTGTTGGAAAAAGCGGGCTTCAAGTCAGACGGCGTGGCCGGGCCGGGCTGGTCGGTGTTTCGTCGTTCCCGCTGAACCCGGTCAGGAACAGCCACGTTCAGACAAGGCCGCCTCCGAAAACCGGACGCGGCCTTATGCATCACGCAAGATGCGAGCGCAGCATCCAGGCGAATTTCTCGTGGGTCTGGCCGCGCGCGATGCACAAGTCTTCGGTCAGCGTGTCACCATGCTTTGCGGCCAGTTCGCCCGCACCCGCGATGGTTTCGGCAAGCGTTTCCTGAGCTTCTTTCATCAGGCGGATCATGTCCTCTGCGGATGGTGCGCCGTCGGTCTCGGTCACCTTGGAGCGTTTGAGCATCCCGGCCAGCGTGCCTTCGGCATGGGCATCGAGCGCCTTGATCCGTTCCGCCAGATCGTCCTGCGCGACGAAATGGTCTTCGTAAATCTTCTGGAACAGGTCATGCAGCGGGCCAAAGGCCATGCCAGTCACGTTCCAATGGAAATTCTGGGCCAGCATCGTGGTCACCGCGGTTTCCGCCACACACTGGTTGAGGGCGTCCGCGATCTGCGTCGATGCGTCGGTCGATAGGGATTGTGCCGTTTGTGTCATTGTTCACCTCCTGCATGAATGAATCGGGTGCTGGCTGGCGGCGGGCTGGCTTGCACCATCAAGATAAGTCCCCGGTTCGGGGACAACAAGTTGTTTTAGAATCTTTCTAAATCCAATCAAAATTGTCGACCACGTTGCGCAGCAATGCAATCAGCGTACGCCGGGCATGTATGGGCACCCGCGAGTGCAGCAGAAAGGTGGCGCTGGACAGGTCCTCGCGCTTGAGGGCGCGGGCAAGGGCCAGCAGCCAGTCCTCGTCAAACGATGTTTCCGCCTCGCCGGGACGGAACCAGACGGGGCGTTGCCCGAGTGCCTGCGACAGGCACCGCATCAGCAGATCCGAGGCTGCCTGAAAGGCGACATGGCGCTCGCGGGACAGCGACGCGCAGGCACCAAAGAGATCGACATAGCTTTTGCAGCGCGCCGCGCTTGCGGTGAGTCGCAGGTGATCCAGAAAAGGCTCTATATCCGTGCGGATGCCCGGATCGCTGGTCTGGAGTTTTGAAATATCGCGTTGCGCTGCGGTCATTGCGTGCCTTTTGGACTTTGAGTGTCGGACGGGGGTTGATTGGCTGCGGCCCGGATCACGCCGCCTTGCCGCCCTTCAGAAGTTCGAGCTTCACTTTCTTCTTGCCGCATCGTTTGGCATAGGCGTCTTCCCAGTGCTTGTAACGGCCCATGCAGGTCTGTTGCGCAATGACGAGTTCGACAAACGCTTCGCGATGCGAATTCTTCTTGAGCGCCTTGAACGACGATTTCTGTGGTTTCGTCATCGAACATCCGATGCAATGGCCTTCGCGTTTGAATTTGCAAACGCCGATGCATGGGCTGGGTACTTTGGCCATGGTGTCCTCGCTTGAAAAAAGACGGCTGTCTTTGTCTGGCTGGGGCAGGGTCAGTGGAGCCTGCGGTTTGAAGAGATGGGGGTCTGGCGCGGCACCTGCGGGACGTGCCGGGTGATGTCTTTCATTGCAGCACCTACGCGCGCGGCCATCAGGGCCAAGGGTTCCGCGTGATGGGCGGGCGCGATCAGGCTTGCGATCAGGGCGGCTTCGGCAAGGTCGCCACGTTCGGCCTCGCTCACCAATGTGCGCAGAACAGCTTCGTCCGATCCGATGCAGCTGCAGCTCAGGCCATGACGCACCAGAGGTCTGCGGGCGCAGGTCACAAGTCGCGTAAGGAAGGTTTCGAACTGGCGCAGTTCTGTCCGGCCCTGTCGCGTGCCAAAGCAGCGCGCGAACTGACCCCAGACCTCGGCTTGCCCGTCGGGCCCGTCCATCCAGAGGCGCATCGACAGGATCAGCTTGGCTTCCCATGGCGCGATATCGGTCAGCTGACCGACAACGGTGCTGCCTGCTATGTCCAGCGTATCCTTCATTTGGTCAGGATCAGCTTTCCGGCGCGCGTGATGCGCAGGGTATAGGTCTGCCCGTCCAGCACGATTTCCGCCTTGAGTCCGTTCACGATCAGGTCGCGCGCGTCATAACTGGCGGTGCCGTCGATATCGTCGATGTTGCGCGGGTGCGGGAGGTTCTGCATCAGGCTCATCGTGCCTCTCCCGACCGAAGGCTGCGGTCGCGCTGCATGTCGATCAGCTGTTCAAGCGCGAAGCCTTCGATGGTGCCGTGGTCGCTGTTGGACTGGATCAGGTCGCACCATCCGAGAGCGCTTTGCTGCGCCGGCCCGGTCGGGGTTTTCGGCTCGGGTGTCGTCATGGGTCACTCCTTTCTCTGACATCCGGGCTGCCGCGGCGGTGGCTGGGATGGGTGCGCGTTTGCGCGTGATATAAAGCCGAGCAATTAAGTCGGATATAATCCCACTATCGTTATCCGACTTTTTTAGTCAAGAAAAAAGAGCGACATCAAAACGGCGCAGTCGCCTGCAACCCCGGCAGGGGTCAAAGGTGCTGCTTCCGCAGGTTTAGAGGGGTTTGCAGGCGTCAGGTCGCCTGAAGCGCGTTGATTTCCTGAATCGAGGTGAACCCTTCGAATTTCGGAGTGCCCACATAGAGCGTGCGTGTGTCGCCTGCACGGGCGTGGGACGCGCGGAATTCCGCGCTTGTGGTCCAGGCCCGGAAATGCGCTTCGGTGGCCCAGATCGTGTGTGAGGCAAAGAGCACGCTGCCCGCCTCTTCCGGTCCCCGGAGCATGTTGAACGAGACAAAGCCGTCCATCTCCTGCAGGCGGCTTTCGCGCGACAGCCACAGGTTTTCGAACTCTGACGCGTTTTCAAGCGGGACGGTAAAGCGGTTCATGGCAAGGTACATCGGGTCGGTTTCCTGTGTTCATCCGTGGGTTTGGCGCGATCCTATCAGGTCAGGCGCGCATAGGGCAGGGTGAAGACCAGCCTAGGGCGGCGCGGTCCGGCGGAATGTACCTTCAGATTTGGGAAATTCTCCAAGATGATGCAAGGCGCGATGTTCCCTGACCCCAAGGGTATCATTTGTACATATCTTTCATGACCTGCTGGTCTTGAACTCTTCGGGCCAAACTGCATAACTTCGCAGGCACCGTAAATTCTGCAAGTCAGGGGAAATCTTGCAAAGCATCGGAGACGCTCTTGGCCTTGCTGTCGCGCTGGTGCTGTCCGGTGATCCCGACCTGCTGGAAATCGTGCTGCTGTCGTTGCAGGTCAGCCTCACCGCCACCGTGCTTGCCTGCATGATCGGCCTGCCGATTGGCGCGCTTGTCGCGATTGGGCGGTTTCGCGGACGCAATGCAGTGCTGATCCTGATGAACGCGCTGATGGGATTGCCGCCCGTCGTGGTGGGGCTTTTGGTCTATCTGCACCTGTCGCGCTCCGGGCCGCTTGGATTTCTGGGGCTGCTCTATACGCCGACCGCGATGATCATTGCCCAGACGATCCTGATCGCCCCGATCATTGCGGCCCTGTCGCGGCAGGTTCTCGAAGATTTGCACACCGAATACGCCGACCAGTTTCGGTCCTTTTGCCTGACGCGGCTGCAGACGGTACAGGCATTGCTGTGGGATGCCCGCTATTCGCTCTTGACCGTGGGTCTGGCGGGGTTCGGGCGCGCCGTGGCAGAGGTGGGTGCGGTGATCATCGTGGGCGGCAATATCGACCATCTGACGCGGGTGATGACGACGGCGATTGCGCTCGAGACATCCAAGGGCGAACTTGGTCTGGCGCTGGCGCTTGGCATGATCCTTCTGGCGATTGCACTGGGTGTGAATGCGGCGGTGCAATCCGTGCGCATGACGGCCGCGCGGCAAGCCTATGTTTGATGCGTCGATGATGCGAACCGCCCCCGAGAGCCGCGCGACGCAGGTGTCACCGATCCTGCCTTTGACGATGCGGGACGTGGTGCTGCGGTTTGGCGGTGCGACGGTGCTGGACGGGGTGTCGCTGGATCTTGGCTCCCGTGGGTGCACCGTCATCATGGGGCCGAACGGGGCCGGAAAAAGCCTGTTGCTCAAGCTGATGCACGGATTGATCGCGCCGGGGTCGGGCGACATCCTGTGGGGTGGCGCCCGCCCGTCCGAAGTGATGTCGCGGCAGGCGCTGGTGTTTCAGAAGCCGGTTCTTTTGCGGCGCTCTGTGGCGGCGAATATCGACTTCGTGCTCAAGGCGCGGCGCAAGGACAGGTCACGGCGCACCGCGCTGCTGGAGCATGTCGGATTGCTGCACAAGGCGGATCAGCCCGCGCGTCTTTTGTCGGGCGGCGAGGCACAGCGTCTGGCGCTGGCGCGCGCGCTGGCCACCGATCCGGAGGTTCTGTTTCTCGACGAACCCACCGCCAGTCTCGATCCCGCATCGGTGCTGGCCATCGAACGGATCATGTCCGACGCTCGGCAGCGCGGCGTTCGGGTTGTTCTGGTGACGCATGACGTGGGACAGGCGCGGCGCATGGCGGATGATGTTGTGTTCCTGCACCGGGGCCGCATCGCGGAGCACAGCCCGGCATCCGACTTTTTCCCGGAACCGCGCTGCGCGGCGGCTCGGGATTACGTGAACGGCAGAATTGTCGTCTGACTTTTGCCAATAAATGAAGGAGGACCCCCCCATGTCTTCAAACCGCTTTGCCGCGACCGCTATCGCGATGATCCTTGCCGGTGCCGCTTCGGCACAGGACACGTCGATCATCGTGCAATCCACCACCTCCACGGCCAATTCGGGACTCTATGACTACCTTCTGCCGCTCTTTCAGGCGGAAACCGGCATCCAGGTGAACGTGGTTGCCGTGGGCACCGGGCAGGCGATCAAGAATGCCGAGAATTGCGATGGCGACGTGCTTCTGGTCCATGCCAAGGCGTCCGAGGAAAAGTTCGTCGCCGACGGCTTCGGTACGGAACGGATTGACCTGATGTACAACGATTTCGTTGTCGTCGGCCCGGCCTCTGATCCGGCGGGTGTGGTCGGAATGACCGATGTGCAGGCTGCATTGACCCAGATCGCCGAACAGGGTGTCATGTTCGCGTCGCGCGGTGACGATAGCGGCACGCACAAGAAAGAGCTGTCTCTCTGGGCCAGCACGGATGTCGATCCGACCGCGTCAAGCGGTGGGTGGTATCGCGAGACCGGATCGGGCATGGGTGCCACGCTGAACGCGGGGATCGGCATGGGGGCTTATGTTCTCACCGACCGCGCCACATGGATCAGCTTTGGCAACAAGCAGGATTACCAGATCAGCGTTCAGGGTGATGACGACCTGTTCAACCAGTATGGTGTGATCCCGGTCAGCCCGGAAAAATGCCCGAACGTGAATATCGACGCGGCGCAGACTCTTGCCGACTGGTTGGTGTCTGCCGAAGGTCAGGAGGCGATCGCCGCATACACGGTCGCCGATCAGCAGTTGTTCTTTCCGAACGCTCCGACAAACTGAGGTTGCTTACCGCCGATCCGGTGATGAAAAAACCCTGCCCCGCGTTGCTACGCGGAGCAGGGCTCCCTGTCACACTCATACTGACAAACCAATCAAGGACAGGGATTCCGAAGCGGTCAGGGGATCATTGCACCCGCCGCCGTGTCTGTGCCTGAAAGATCCAGAGCCTGCAGCCCGGGACCTCGAGAGCAGTTCCGTCGGGTCTCATGCGCCATGGTCCCGTGGCATCCGTAGCCCAGGAAACGATTGGCGACAGGCTCAGCGAGACCTGTCGCGGATCGGGTGTCGCAGGTCAGGGGAGGGGCCGTTTCATCACTGGAATCACCCGTCATGGGGCCTTGCAAAAAGGTGGTAAGAACGCGGCCATCGTAGCGTGGCGCTTTCACCGATCCGAGCAGGGCGTCATTTGCGGCGGAAAACACGGTCTCGGACACCTTACTCGCCCTGGGGCAATCTTTACTTTTCAACTTGGCATCTTTAGTTTCTATCTTTCCACTGTCAAGATTTGTTTCCCCACCTGCACGAAAGTTTTGTGACATGCGCGGTCCGGTTCCTCCGAAACCCTATCACCACGGCGATTTGCGCCGCGCCATTCTGGACGCGGGTGAGGCGGAACTGTCCGAGAAAGGCGTTATTGGGTTTTCGCTGCGCCATGTCGCGACCCGCGTGGGGGTCAGCCATACGGCCCCTGCGCATCATTTCGGTGATACAGCGGGCCTGTTGGATGCCTTGGCAGAACGAGGATTCCTGCGGCTGATCGACTGCATGCAGGCGCGGCAGGATCGCACGGCTGAGGCCCCCTATGAACAGCTGATTGCCACCGGGCAGGGCTATCTGGATTTCGCCCTGTCCAATTCGGCCATGTTCCGGCTGCTCTTCGGCTCGCGCGAACCGCCGAAGGACGGGTCCGATCTGCAGGCCGCTGCACTGGGAGCTTTCCTGCATCTTGCCAAGGCGGTCGGCGCGCTGCGCGGCTGCGACCCGATGCAGCACCCGCAGGAACGCATCCTTGTTCTGGCCTGCTGGACTCGCGCGCATGGTTTGGCTGACTTGATCCTGTCGGGTTATATCGACCTTCCGGATGGAGAGCAGGAGCGGGACGCGTTCTTTCGGCAGATGCTGGAGGCGGACGTCACGCCTGCGGGCATGGCACATCCCTGATCTGCGACAAGATCGGTTTGGATGCGGCCGCTTCAGAAGAAGATATCGTCCAAGATCTCGCCATCCGTCTGTGCCTGTGTGTCCTCGGGCCCGGGTTCTGCGGTCTCTGGGATCTCCACGGAGGCACGCAACAGCTTGCGATGGATCAGGCGCTCGCGCTCCATCGTGTACGTGTTGAACATCTCGGCCGCGACGCCGCCCGTCTTTTCCGGGAAACCGTCATCCTGAAGATCGACCGCAAAATGCCGGGCGGTTCTTTCGATGAGATGCGCGTGATCCGTCACCGGGCCGAGCCATCCGCGCGATCCGTCGAGTGTCTTTCGGATCGCGGAGACGATTTCGGCACTCCGGTAGGCGGCATCACCGATCTCGCGGACACCGTCCGACACGTGACGGACCGCACCTTGCGGGAGTGCGTTTGCCCGTTGGCAGGCCGCCTCGAGCAGGCCGATCGCCTCGCTTGCCAGAATCGTCATTTCGGCGAGTTCGGTTTTGACGACAGGCAGGCGATCCGAGACGTCGCGGGCAAGCTGCTGCAACTGCCCGGCAATTTCGCGCAAAGCAAGACCGCGCCGACCCAGCCGGGCGCAGGCGATCACGGCGTTGATGCCGATCATCCGCATGTGCGTCTCGAAAAGTTCGCCCGCCGCGATGACCTTGGTCAGGGCGTCGAATTCCCGTGACAGGGACCGCGCGAACTCCATGAGCACGCCCTGTATACCGACGGCTTGCCCAATCCTGTCCTCGATGTCTTCGAGGCCGGACTTCAGTCGGCGCGACCCGTTGCGCTGTTCGAAGATCATCAGGTGGTCGCGCAGCAGCATCAGGATGCCATCCTGCAGCGCCGTTGATCCGTCGCGGACAGCCTCCACCGCATCGACATGCGCCGCTGCGATGTCCTGCATCTGACGCGCAGCCAAGGCAGTCAGCGCGTCGGCCTCGTCCGGTGCGCCGGGGATATGTTCGAGAATGACCTGAACATGTTCCAGCCGCTGCCGCGTGGTGTCGCCGATCTGCAAACCCGAGACGGCGATGGCAGACGCGCCCATCAGCGCCTTGGAGCGGTCAGCGATGTCCGCGCTGGCTGATCCCAGTTTCGTGATATGGGACTCGAACGTGCCAAGCGCGGTGTTCAGAGATGCGACCGGGCCCTTGAGGCTGGAGGTCAGCAGATCACCCAGAAGGCGTGCATGGTCCAGCGCATCTCCGCTGCCTGCCTTGATCCGTTGCATCGCCTCGTCCAGCCCGCCGAGGATGGTTCCCAGTTCGGCGACAAGGCGGGTGGCGTCCTCGGTGAAGCCGGTCAGGTTGGACCGGCTGTCCCGATGTCCGACCGAAGTCGTGGCAACGGTGATCCTCGCATTCAGAACGACGATGTTCATCATCTTGAGGCTGTCACGCAGGTCGCGCACCTGACCGTCAACACCGCGCGCACGCTCCATCAGCGCCGGCAGGATCCCGAGCGCCTTGAAGACCTCGTCCGACAGCGCCCGCATTTCGCTGTCATGCCACTGGCTGTGCTGTCGCAGTTCGGTCAGAGTGCCCTTCGCGTTCATTTCGTCAAAGAGGGCAAGCACGCTCTGCGTCTGACCCAAGGCACCCGAGATGGCCACAAGGTGATCACCTGCTTCAAGGAACACGTCCTCGGTCTTCCGGCACAGCTCTGCAACCGCCCGGTCACGTGCCGCGCTATCCGCAATGCCGGTCGCTGACCCACCCGGGGTCAGACGCGGATCGGACCACATGTCCTTCATCGGATCAGCTCGCCTTGCGAAGTTTGCCACCGAACCAGCCCATGATTTCTCCGGGCATGTCCGACAGGGGGGCAATCTTGTCGACAACCCCGGCCTCGATGGCAGAGCGCGGCATGCCGAAGACCACGCAGCTTGCCTCGTCCTGCGCCACGGTATAGCCGCCACATTGCTGGATTTCTGCAAGACAGGTCGCACCATCGTCGCCCATGCCGGTCAGCAACACGCCCATGGCATTCTCGCCAGCGGCCTGTGCGGCAGAGCGGAACAGCACATCGACCGAAGGCCGGTGGCGCGACACGTATGGCCCGCCAACGACCTCGACCACGTAGCCACGGCCCTCGCGGTGCACCACGAGGTGCTGATCGCCTGGCGCGATCAGGGCACAGCCAGCTTGCAGCACATCCCCCGAGCGCGCCTCGGTCACGTCGATCTTGCTGCGCCCGTCGAGCCGCCGGGCCAGCGGACCGGTGAATTCCGCAGGCATGTGCTGGACGATGGCAATGGCCGGAGCGTTCTCCGGAAGCCCCGTCAGGACCTGCCGCAGCGCGTCCGGTCCGCCGGTTGACGATCCGATCACGACCAGAGGCGTTGGCGCAGCCTTCCGGATGGCCGGTTGCCGGGTCAGAATTTTGTCGGGTGACAGCCGCCCGTCGCTGCGGCCCTCATCTGTGTTGTTGCCACGATGTGTCACGCCGGGTTTCCCGCCGACCGCCGTGCGCACCGCCTGACCGATCCGCAACCCCGCCCGGGCACGCGCGTCGATTGTGGTGAGATCGGGCTTTGCCAGAACCTCGGCCGCGCCAAGGTCGAGCGCGGTCATCGCGGCGATCGACCCCGTCTGCGAGTGGCTGGAGCAGACGATGACCGGCACGGGGCATTGCGCCATGATCTTTTTCAGGAAGGTCAGCCCGTCCATCCGGGGCATCTCGATGTCCAGCAGGATCGCGTCCGGCAGATCGTCGCGCATGCGCTCGACGGCGACGAACGGATCGCTGGCGGTGCCGAACAGCGTCAGGCCGGGATCGGCGTTGATGATCGCCGAAAAGGCCGTTCTGACGGCAACGCTGTCATCGACGATCAGAACGCTGATGGGTTTTGTCATATCTATGGTTCCTTGCGATAGATCGCCGGTGCGACCTGGCGGAAATGTGACATACGTACGATCATGCTTTCGGAATTACCGACAAAGAGGTGCCCGCCCGGCGCAACATGCCGAGCGACCTTGCGCAGCACGGCAAGCTGATCCTCGGGATCGAAATAGATCAGGACGTTGCGCAGGAAGATGACATCAAGATTGGCGTCGACCTCGTACTCGTCGTTCATCAGGTTCAGCTTCTTGAAATGGACGCGGTTGCGCAGAAGCGGCGCGATGCGCCACTTGCCCTGCCATTCCTTCTGCCCCTCGAACAGGTAGCGCGCGCGCAACGCATCCGGCACCGGGTCGATCACCGTTCCGGAGTAGATGCCCCGGCGCGCATGTTCGAGGACCCGGCCCGAGATATCCGTGCCGAGAACCCTCCAGTTGAAATCGGGCGAGACCAGCGCGTGTTCGGCAAACAGCATAGCCATGCTGTAGGGTTCTGCCCCGGTCGAGGATGCGGCACTCCATGCCCTGAACATCGCGGTGCCGTTTTGCTGCGTCCGGCCCCCAAGAATGGTGTCCCGCAGGTATTGAAAATGGTCTTTCTCCCGAAAGAAATCGGTCTTGTTGGTCGTGACTGTCTCTTCGATATGGACCATCTCGGATCTCAGCCCGCCCTCCACGAAAAGGTGGCGGAAATAGTCCTGAATGTCCCGCAGCCCAAGTGCCTGCACACGGCTGCCCAACCGCGCCTCGATCATGTTGCGCTTGGTTTGTGGAATGCAGATTCCGATCGTGTCGTGCACCATGCGCGTGAAACTGTCGAAGCCCTGCTGCGCCTTCGTGTTTGCTGTCGGGTTCATGATAAGGTCATGCCACACTGAGCTCGGGGGCCAGACCGGCAAAGATCCGGTCCATGTCGAGCACGGTGACAATGGCGCCGTGACGACGGCCGATGCCCGCGATCATGCGGTCCCGCCAGTTGAAGAGCCCGGCGACCGGGAGTTCCTCCAGATCGTCATTGTCCAGCGCCGTGACCTCGATCACGCGGTCGGCGCGGAACGAAACCACGGTGCGACGCCCTTCGGTTTGAACCCAGAGGACGACGATGCGCGACATCTCGGTGTCGGCTGTTGGTGCCATGCCCAACATTGCCCGCAGATCGGCGACCGCGACGCCACTGCCTCTCACATCAATCATCCCCAGAAGGTGCGGCGGCGCGTTCGGCAGCCGGGTGATGGGACGCAGATCGAGGATTTCCTGAACCCGTTCGACTGGCAGCGCGAACATCTCGTCGTCACAGGCCAGTGTCAGAACGGAACCGAGCGTGGACATCAACGGGCACTCCGGGGGCGGAAATTGCTGTCCAGATCATCTTCGGTGTTGCGCAGGTCGAAATCGAACCCGCCCTGAGCCTTCCGGTCCTTGCTGGCAACAAGGCGGATCGCGGTCTTGGCCGGGGCACGCATGAAGGCAGGCGCTTCGGTTTGCACGTCGTCCGAGACAAGGAAGAACTTGATCGCGGCCTGCAGCTGTTCGGCCTGGCTGGCCAGCGCTTCGGCGGTGGTGGACATCTCGTCTGCCGCCGAGGTGTTTTCCTGGGTCACCTTGTCAAGCTGCTGGATGGCGATGTTGACCTGCGTGGCGCCGGCATCCTGTTCCTGGCTGGCACGGGAAATCTCGGCCACGAGATGCGATGTGCGTTCGATATCGGGCACCAGGTCCTGGAGCATATCGCCCGCTTCGCGTGCCGCCCGCACCGTGTTGCCCGAGAGGTTGGAAATCTCGCCTGCTGCGGATTGGCTGCGTTCGGCCAGCTTGCGCACTTCGGAGGCCACAACCGCGAACCCGCGCCCATGTTCACCGGCGCGGGCTGCTTCGACCGCCGCGTTGAGAGCCAGCAGATCGGTCTGGCGCGCGATTTCCTGCACCACCAGGATTTTCTCGGCGATGGTCTGCATGGCCGTGACGGCACGGGCCACCGCTTCTCCGCTCTCGCGTGCATCCGCAGCGGATTTGAGCGCCATTTTCTCGGTGTCAGAGGCGTTCTTCGCGCTTTGCTTGATGTTGGCGGCCATCTGTTCCATCGACGCAGAGGCTTCTTCGGTCGCGCTGGCCTGTTCGGTGGCACCCTGGCTGAGCGCTTCGGAGGTCGAAGACATTTCCGCCGCGCCAGAGGCCACGTCGCGCGATGCGGTCGATACGTTAGCCACCACATCGCGCAAACGCAGGACCATGGTGTTTAGAACCGACAGCAAGTCGCCGATTTCGTCATTGCTTCGTTTATCGATGGTTTTGCCAGGTCGCCATTCGCAACGCCCTCGGCCAGACGAACGGCCGACGCAAGCGCGCGTTTCATGCGGTTTGTGAACACCCAGACGATCACAAGCGAGGTGAGTATCACGAGCAGGCTGATGACGCTGATCACGATCTGCGTCTGGCGGGCGATTGTCTGGCCCGCAACGGTCTGGCGGTCTGCTTCGCCAAGCTGGTACTGGGTCAGATCGCCCAGCGACTGGTAGATCGGGTCAATGGCGATATAGAAGGACTCCCGCATGTAATCGCGGACAATACCCCGGTTTTCGGTTTCGATGAGGGTCGCTAACTGCTCCAACGCGCGGTCGGCAGCGCCCTTGTTGGCGGCAACGGCATCCTTCAGGATCACCTCTTCCGGTGTCAGGTAGGTCAGGAGGTACGCGCCCCAGAGTTCTTCGATGCGGGCCTGCTTGCGATCGACAATCGTCGATGCGTCCTGCCAGCTGATCTCGCCGGCCCAGACCGCGTCGACGATGATGCGGGACTCGGAGACGTAAAGGTCGTTGATTTCCTTGAGTTGCTGCACCGGAACGATGCGATCGGCAAAGATCGTCTCCATGCGGTCCAGGATTCTCTCCATGCCGAACAGCCCCGCCACTCCGACGACGATCATGGCGACAAAGGTCAATGCCTGCAGGGCGATGATCTTGGACGAAAGGCTGCGAAAAAAGCCTTTCGGGGCGGAGGTTTGCAGTGTCATCACGCGGATACCTTTTCATTCACCGCGTCTGCGGCACTGTATGTTTTGAAAATCATGTCGAGGTCGGGGAACATCACGAAAGCACCCCTGTGCCGGCCGATGCCCAGAACGAATTCCGGTGGCCATGGAGATCCGACAGGGGGGACATCGCCGATATCGGCCGTGTTCATGATCGTAACCTCTTCGACCTGATCCGCCAGAACGGCCACGGTCGTTTTTTCGTCCCCGTTGCGCAGATCGAGTACCAGCACGCGGGTGTCCTCGGTCGCCGCGCTGTGGGGAATGCGCAGCGCGACCCGCAGATCGGTCAGCGGAACCACCACACCGCGCACATTGATCAGGGCAGTGGCAAAACTGCCCGATTGCGGCACGCGGGTGATCGGTACCATCTCGAGGATTTCGCGCAGGTATTCTGCCGGAATGGCCAGCTTCTCGCTGCCAAGCCGAAAGGTGAGGATGTCGATTTGGCAATCGCGTTTCATGCGGCGACCCCGCGTCTGGCGCGCAATTCCAGGTCTCGGCCAAGCATGACAAGCTGGTTGGCGTCGAGGATCAGCGCGACCGTGCCATCGCCAAGGATCGTGGCCCCGGAAAAGAACTTCAGACCGGCATGGAACTGCGACAGCTGTTTGATGACGGTCTGGTAATTGCCGATGATGCGATCAACGACCAGTCCGACGCGTCCCCCGGTCGAAGAGACCACAACGACCTTCTGGAATTCGGGCGGTGCACCGTCGATGTCGAACAAGTGCCGCAAGCGCAGGAAGGGCACAAGGTCGCCGCGAATGTTCAGGTAGGACGATCCGCCACTGCTCACCACATGCTGCGCCGGAAGCTCCACGCATTCCTCGACTGCGGCCAGCGGGATGGTGTAGCGTTCGCCGCCCACGTCGATCAGCATGCCGTCGATGATCGCAAGGGTCAGCGGCAGGCGCAGGGTCAGCGTCGTGCCTTGCCCCGGTTCGGAGGCAAGGTCGATCTCGCCGCGCAACGACCCGATGGTGCGCATGACCACATCCATCCCGACACCGCGCCCCGACAGTTCGGTGACCTTGTCCACCGTGGAAAACCCCGGTTGAAAGATCATGCGGAAGATCTCGCTTTCGCTCAGATCGTCCTTGGCCGAGATCAGACCGCGGCTGATCGCCCGTTCCCGGATTTTCCCGGGGTTCAGACCGCGGCCATCGTCGCGCACGGTGATCAGAACTTCGGCACCCGAATAGCGCGCGCCGAGTTCGATCATCCCGGTTTCCGGTTTTCCCGCCGCGCGCCGCTCCTCCGGGCGTTCCAGCCCGTGATCAACAGCATTGCGCAGGATATGCACCAGCGGGTCGGCCAGCAGTTCGATGACAGTCTTGTCCAGTTCGGTGTCTTCACCAACCGTGACAAAGTCGAGCGGTTTGCCCAGCGACGCCGACAGATCGCGCATCAGGCGCCGGAACCGTCCCAGAATGCTTCCGATGGGCACCATGCGCATCGACATCGTGGCATCCCGCAGACCGGCGACAAGGCGCTGAATGTCTTCGGCCACGGCCATCATCGCGGGGTCGCTTGTCGCCTCGGTCAGGGCCTGCAACCGCGCGTCGGCGATGACCAGCTCTCCAACACGGTCCATCAATTCGTCCAGCCGTTCGGTGGCGACCCGCATGGTTTCGCCCGCACTCGGTGGACTCGCTGGTTGGGCCTTCGGCAGTGCGGGCAGCTCGGTCCCAGGGTCCGCGATCGGGGCTTGCAGGGATTGCGGTGCCTCCGGAGCAAAGGACAGCTGTTCAACACGGCGTTCGACGGTCAGGTCCATGTCATCGCGCACGAAGATGAACACCATGTCGATATCGGCGTCGGACAGATCGGCAGCGATTTCGATCTCCCACCCGACATGGCAATCGGTCGGGTCAAGATCGCCCAGCGTCGGAACCCGGTCCTCAAGCGCGCGTATGGTGGTGTCGCCGAACCCGCGCAGTTCGTCGATCAGCAGGGCGGGGTTGGTGCCAAGTCGCAAGGCATCCGTGCCCAGCCAGAAGCGGACAATCGTCATGACATTGCCAGAGGGGCCGTTTTCGACCGGTTGCGGGCTCTGCGCGGTGTCTTGCGTGGCGGTAGGAGCATCCGCTTCAACGGTGGGCATCAGACGGCCAAGGTTGGCAAGGATGCGCCGGTTTTCCGCCTCGGTGCCTTCGGTGCTCTGCATCAGCTTGCCGATCTGGTCACAGGCCTGAAGCGACAGGCCAATCAGGTCGTAAGTCACCACCGCGCGCCCATTGCGCAGGTCGTCAAAGGCCGTTTCGAATTCATGCACGAACTGCGAAAGCTCGGTAAACCCGAACATCGCACCCGATCCCTTGATCGTGTGCATGCTGCGGAAAATCGAATTGATCAGCTCCGTATCCGAGGGCCGGGCTTCAAGATCCATCAGGCCTTTCTCGATGGAGTGCAGAAGCTCCGTGGCCTCCTGCCTGAAGATCTCGGCCCCGATATCGTCAACTTCGCTCATGCGCCGACGATCTTTTTCACAACGGCAAGGATCTGGGTCTGGTCGAACGGTTTGACCATCCATCCCGTCGCACCCGCCTCCTTGGCCTGCGCTTTCAGCGCCGCGTCGCTGTCCGTGGACAGGAATACGACCGGCACACCCACGGAGTGCGGCGTTTCGCGGTACTTGCGGATAAAGCCCAGACCGTCGAGCCGCGGCATGTTCTGGTCGGTCAGAACCGCATCGACATGAACCGAGGTCGCCTTTTCGAGCGCGTCCTGACCGTCCACCGCTTCGATGATGCCATACCCGGCGGCTTCAAGCGTCATTCGGACCATCATGCGAACAGACGGAGAGTCGTCTACGACGAGAACGGTTTTTGCCATGTCATGTTATCCTTGTTGATCAGATCCGGTCAGGTTTTCGGGAAAAACAGATACCGAACTCCGCGAGCCGTGCATCAAACGTGCCATTCCCTTGGGACAGGACGGAAAACGACTTGGCATCGCGGTCTGCGGTCTTCCGGGCGCTGATCAGAAGTTGAAGCATCGCAAGATCGATCTGCGTGACCTGGCCACAGGTGACGACAATTGCGTCATGGTCTTCGATCATCTGCCGCAGCGATGCCTGAACCTGCGCGCATTCGGACATCGTGGCTTTGGTCGGCAGGTCGTATGTTGGAATGGACACTGTGCAAGGTTCCCTCGTCGTCACCCCTGTTGCGAGGTTTAACGAACAGGTGCCGCATCCTTTTAGGGGGCGGCACGCCCGAGGGGGTCGGTCAGAGTGTTCTGGCGTGGGAATTCAGGTGTAAAGCTCTAGAATATATAAGTTATTTTCAAACGTCGGGTATCCAAAGATACGCGTCGCGCTGGGCGCGCACGGCTCTCCCGAGCGCGTGAGACTACGACAGCGCTGCGAGGCACATATGCGCAGAGGCGGCCACCGGATCGACGATGATGCTGCCCTCGGGCGCGGTGAAATGCGCGGCCATGGCCGTCATGCCGCCGCACCCCAGAACAAGGCTGCTGCCGGGATGGATGGCGGCGATCCGATCGAGCGCCACCTGCACACGCCGGAGGCTGTCCGCTCCGGTGTTCAGCTCGAGCACAGGCACGCCCGACGCGTGAACCCCGGCGCAGCGGTCATCCAACCGCATGGCCCGGATGTTTTCCGCGATCACCGGCACCGACACATCGAGGCTGGTGATGACCGCGAACCGTGCCGAGGCAAGGCTGCCCGCGATGCATCCCGCCTCTCCGAGGCCGATCACCGGCAGGCCGCCTTTTGCGCGCAATGTGGCAATGCCCGTGTCGTCAAAGCACCCGATCACAACCGCATCCGCGCCCTGATGGCGCGCCTCGTCGAAGAGGGCAAACAGCCCGTCCAGACACAGCTCCGCATCCTCGGGGCCCTGGATGGAAGCCGGGCCGCGATGGTTGGTCATGCCGACGACTTCGGCCAGTGCACCCACAGCAGCGTGCGCGACTGTCACCATTTCGGTGGTCATCCGTTCGGTCGAATTGGGGTTGAGGATGGCAATCCTCGGTTTTGCGCGTGTGGTCACGAACGGCCCCCTGCACCCGCCATCGCCTCGGCGCGGCTTGCCTGAACACAGCGGGCCCAACGCCCGTCACCACCGGTCCAGACCGGAATGGGGCTTGCAGAGCAGGCCGCCTCGGCATGGGCGCAGCGCGGCGCAAAGGAACAGCCTTCGGGCAATGCGCTCAGCGCTGGCGGCGCACCGGGCACCGCATCGAGCCGCGTTCCCGGCACAGCCCCCACCAGATTGGCCGCCAGAAGCCCCTTGGAATAGGGATGGCGCGCATCGCGGATCACGTCCCGGACCGACCCGGTTTCGACAAAGCTGCCCGCATACATCACGGCCAGCCTGTCGGACACTTCGACCGCCACCCCGATGTCATGAGTGACAAAGATCACGCCCATGCCCAGTTCCTGCTGCAAGTCGCGCAGCAGAAGCAGGATCTGGATCTGGACTGTCGCATCCAGCGCCGTTGTCGGCTCGTCCGCCAGAAGCAGCTTTGGGCGGCAGGCAAGGGCAAGCGCGATCATCGCGCGCTGGCGCATGCCGCCGGACATCTCGTGCGGGTAATTGTCCAGCCGCCGCCTGGCCGACGGGATGCGGACCAGTTCCAGCATTTCCAGCGCACGCGCCATCGCGTCGGTCTTGGATGCACCCTCGTGGCGGATGACGGTTTCCGCGATCTGCTGACCGATGGTGTAGACCGGATCAAGTGCCAGCGAAGGGTCCTGAAAGATCATCGACGCAACACCGCCCCGATGATCGGCCAGCGCACGGCCTTGCAGGGACAGAACGTCCTGACCATCCACCTCGATGGTGCCGGTGATCCGCGTCTTCCGTTCAGGCAAAAGGCGCAGCAGGGTCTTGAGCGTCACGCTCTTGCCCGACCCGCTTTCCCCGAGGATGCCCAGAACCTCGCCTGGCGCCAGATCGAAACTGACATTGTTCACCGCATGAACGGGCGGCGTGCCAGCGAACCGGACAGACAGGTCATGGACCCGGACAAGCGGCGTGTCGGACTGCGACGGAAGCGGTGTCATGCGACCTGCTCCTTGGAGGTGTTGAGATGACAGGCGGCGACATGGCTTTTGCCGACCTTGTAGGATACCGGAACCTGCGTCGAACAGGGGCCAAAGGCGTGGGCGCAGCGGGTGTGGAAGCGGCATCCCGGCGGTGGGTCGATCGGATTGGGCGGATCACCTGCCAGCGGTGCCTCCAGCGTGCGCCGGTCCGGATCAAGCGAGGGCATCGCCGCCAGCAACGCTTCGGTATAGGGGTGACGCGGCGCGCTGTAGAGGCTTTCCGCGGGTCCGATCTCGGCCACTTCGCCCAGATACATGACCATCACCCGATCCGAGATATGGCGCACCACGTTGAGGTCGTGGCTGATGAAGACATAGGTCAGACCGCGTTCGCGCCGCAGGTCCATCAGCAGGTTCAGCACCTGCGCCTCGACCGACTTGTCCAGCGCAGACACAGCCTCGTCGAGCACGATCACCTGCGGATCAAAGGCCAGCGCGCGGGCGATGTTGACCCGCTGCCGCTGCCCGCCGGACAGCTCATGCGCATAGCGCCCACCAAAGCGGGCAGGGTCCAGCCCGACCCTGTCGAGCAGGTCCTGCGCCTTGCGCGTGGCTTCACCGCGTGAAGCGCCATGCACCATCGGGCCAAAGGCCACCGCGTCGATCATCGTCATGCGCGGGTTCAACGAGGCGAAACTGTCCTGAAACACCATCTGCACCTTGCTGCGGAACGCCTTGAGCGGCAGTTCCGGGCCAACAACCTTGCCATCGAAGCGGACGCTGCCGCTGTCGGGTGTCAGCAATTGCACCAGCAGGCGGGCGGTCGTGGACTTGCCACATCCGCTTTCGCCGACGACGCCCAGCGTTTCGCCGGGGGCCAGTTCGAAACTCACGTCATCGACCGCGCGCACCACCTTGCGGGCCGCACCAAAGCCACCGGCGTTGAAATGCTTGACGAGGTTGTGGGCGGACAGGATCGGCGCGCTCATTGCTTGACATCCATGGCAGACCGCAACCCGTCGCTCAGCATGTTGAACGAGATCGAGGTGAGAAAGATCATCACGCCGGGCAGGGCGGCCAGCCAGGGCTGGACATAGATCGCGTTGCGTAGCGTGTTCAGCATCAATCCCCATTCCGCATTGGGTGGGCTCACCCCGAGGCCAAGGAAGGACAGGCCCGCGGCAAGGATCATCGACACCGAGATCAGGCTGGTGGAATAGACGAAGATCGGGCCAAGCACGTTGCCCAGCACATGATCGCGCACGATCTGCAGGCTCGATGCTCCGCTGGCCTGTGCCGCTTCTATATATTCAAGCTTGCGCACCGATGTGGTGACGCTTTCGGCCACGCGGGCAATGGGTGGAATGAAGACGACCGTCAGCGACAAGAGCCCGTTGAGGATGCCCGCACCCAGCGCGCCGGAAATCGCGATTGCCAGCAGCACCGACGGAAAGGCGTAGAGCACGTCGAGAACGCGCATGGTGATCGTGTTGACCCAACCGCCCAGGTATCCGGCGGCGATGCCGATGGTCGACCCGATGGCAAAGGCGATCAGCACCGGCACGACCCCCATAAACAGCGAGAGGCGCGCGCCATAGATCAGACGGCTCAGCATGTCGCGGCCCAACTCGTCGGCCCCCAGTGGATAGCCTTCGGTTCCGATGGGCGAGAGGCGCTTGATCATGCTGCCTTGCAACGGATCGGCAGGCGCGATCCACGGCGTGAAGATCGCCATCAGCACCAGACCGGCCGCGACAAGTCCAGCGCAGACCGCCACCTTGTCGCGCAGGAATCGTGTCCAGACCGAGCGCCAGTAGCCTTGTGATTTCTCGATGGTGGCCAAAGGCGCGATGGTTTCTGCGGTGACAGCCATGTCTCAGCCCCTTTGCAAGCGCGGATCGAGCGAGGTCTGCGCCACGTCGACCAGCAGGTTGAGGATGACGAAGAACATCGCGAGTACGAGGATGGTGCCCTGCAGCAGTGGCAGGTCGCGCTGAAAGATCGCCTGTCCCAGCAGGAACCCTGTTCCCGGCCACGAAAACACGGTTTCGATCAGGATCGACCCGCCCAGGAGGTAGCCCAGTTGCAACCCCATTACGGCCAGCGCGGTGGGGGCGGCGTTCTTGATGACATGCGCCAGCACGCCGCGATCCAGCAGGCCCTTGGCGCGCAGGCCGGACACGAATTCCTGTTGCAGGATGTCGGCGACAAGCGCGCGGACGGTGCGCGCGACGATGCCCATGGGGATCACCGACATCGTGATGGCGGGCAGGATCAGGTACTGCATGTGCTCCCAATCCCAGATCCACTGGCTTGATCCACCGGGGCCGGCGCCTGTTGCGGGCAGCCAGCGCAGCTCGACCGAAAAGATGATGACCATGACCATGCCCAGCCAGTAATGTGGCACCGACACGCCGATCACCGAGATCGCAGTGGCCAGCTTGTCGATCCAGCTGTCGCGGAAATACCCCGCGACAAAGCCGAAGAGCCCGCCTAGCGTGAACCCGATGATTGTCGCCGTGACCGCAAGGATAAGCGTGTTGCCCACCGCGTTGAACACTTCGGATGCCACGGGCCGCCCTGTCGCGATTGAATTTCCCAGATCGCCCTGAACCGCGCGACCCAGCCAGCGCAGGAACTGTTCGGGATAGGAGCGGTCGAAGCCATAGATCGCCATCATCTGCTGCTGCAATTCCACCGACGCGTCCGGCGGCAGGATCGACACGAGCGGATCACCGGGGGAAATGTGGACCAGCGCGAAACACACCAGCGACACGCCAAGCATGATCGGCACGGTATAGAGAATGCGGCGCAGGATGAACGAAATCATGGGCGGGGTGGCCTGTCAAAAAAGGGGTCGTCCCGAAACCGGGGCGACCCCAAAGGTTGCTGTAGTTTACTCTTCGATCGTCATCGGGGCGATGTCGATGAACCAGTTCTTTGGCTGGGTCACGTTGCCGACCTTGGACGACATCGCGCGCGGACCCACGTCATGGGCGATCCAGACGAACGGTGCCTCCTCGACGATCCGGGTGTGCAGGCGGGCCAATGCCGCGTCGCGATCCGCATCCGCAAAGGACGTGCGGGCATCGGCGATCAGGGCATCGAACTCGTCATTCCCGAAAAGGCCCCAGTTGTTGGACACCGGTGGGAAGGTTTCGGTCGACACGAAGCGGACCATCGCAAAGAACGGGTCCATCGTGGCGAAGGACACGTTGATCGCATGGGCGCCCCGTGCGCTTTCATCCGCCGCACCCTTGCGCCAGTTGGTGAACACGGTGTTCCATTCCAGAACGTCCAGCTCCACGTCGAAGAAGCAATCCGCCAGCGACTGCTGCACGTATTCGTTCATCGTGACCGGCTGCATCTGACCCGAACCCGATGCCGAGGTCTGGACCTTGACCTTGACGGGGTTGTCCGTCGAGAATCCCGCTTCGGTCATCAGCGCACGTGCCGCATCGGGATCGTAGCGAATATCGAAGGACGGGTTGCCCCACCACGGGTGACCCGGCTCGACCGACCCCTTGGGGATGCCCATGTAGCCGCCCAGCAGAACCTGGAGTTCTTCGCGGTTGACGCAGAGGTTGGCTGCATGGCGCACCCGCTTGTCCAGCCAGGGCGAGCCCTCGTGGAACGACAGCTGCCACGGCCAGACATGCGGCTGCGGGTTGGAATAGATCACGTTGCCTTCGGCCTGAATGCGCGGGATCGCGTCCGGGGCAGGGGCTTCGATCCAGTCGACCTGACCCGACAGCAGGGCTGCGGTACGGGCGTTGGAATCGGGCAGCGGCACAAGAACCACGCGGTCGATGGTCGGGGTACGGGCCGGATCCCAATAGTTTTCGTTCTTGACCATCTCGAACCGTTCACGCGGCACAAACAGATCGCCTTCGAACGGGCCTGTGCCCGACGGATCGAACGCGAAGGCGCTCCATGCCGCGGCGGCGCGTTCCTTGGGGTCGGTGACCGCCGCATCGACGGCATCGTAAAGCGACTGCCAATGGGTCGGCGACGCCATCAAGAGCATCGTCATGTTGAGCGGCAGGAAGCTGTCGGGCTGTGTGGTCGTCAGCTCGACGGTCAGATCATCGATGGCGCGGGCCGAGACCAGCGTCGGCATGCGCGACTTTGTGGCGCCCACCTGATCGGGGGCAAAATGCGGTGCGGCCTCGTCCATCACCTTCTGCACGTTCCAGACCACGGCTTCGGCGTTGAAGGGCGATCCGTCATGGAAGGTCACGCCTTCGCGCAGCGTGAAGGTCCATTTGGTCGTGTCGTCCGGGTTCACCGCCCAGGCCGTGGCAAGGCCGGGGACGATGCCGCTCGGTTCGGTTTCCGACGACAGGTCCCAATGCGTCAGCGCATCGTACATCGGGATGCCGGTAAAGCGGTTGCCTTCAAAGCCCTGATCCGGCTGGCCGGACGTGCGCGGAATATCCGCAGCAGTCATGCCGATGGTCAGTGTCTTTTCGGCCCAGACCGGACCTGCAGCCAGCATGGCTGTCATCAGTGCGATCGCAGAGGATCGGTACAAGGTATTCCTCATTTCATTACTCCTGTTGAACGTCTGGACCAAGCCACTCAGTCCGGCCGTGTCCTTGAAGGTGAGAATGAGAAGTCGCCAACTCACGTCGACAAGTGAGTATCAGATTGTATACGTTATCAATTAAAAAAGTTCACAATAGCTTGAATTTCACTCACTCCCAACGCAAATGCCTGATTTATAGGCATAAAAGAGGACCGCGCGGAAAGCGGGGAAACTGGGGATGACATTCCGGCCCAAACAGGGGAAAAGGGCATGCGAAAACTGTATACAAACGTGAGCAGTCCAAACATGAGCATCACGCAGCAAGAGGCGAGTTTCATCCGCGGGCTTCAGGCGGATATGGTGCAGAACCCTGTCTATACTGGCGTTGAGCGCGCCATTCTCGAACAGCGGCTTCCGCCGGGAATGCGCCTTGCCGAGACCGATCTGGCGGAATTCTACGGCGTCTCGCGCACCATCGTGCGCACGGGGCTTCAGGCGCTGGCCCATTCGCATCTGGTCACCTTGCGCCCGAATCGCGGCGCCAGTGTCGCCAACCCGTCGCCGCGCGAAGCCCGCGAAGTGTTCGAGGCGCGCGAACTGCTCGAACCCCGGTCGGCCCGCGAGGCGGCGATGCGCGCGGGGCGTGCCGATGTGCGGGCGCTGCGCCTGCATGCGCAGGAAGAGCACGATGCCATGCGCGACAACGAATCCGGCCGCGCGCTTCGGCTGTCGGGGCGGTTTCACGTGATGATCGCCCAGATCGCGAACCAGCGCACGATCGCCGAGATCATCGAAAACCTCGTGTCCCGGTCATCGCTGATCATCGCCCTGTACTGGACCCGGTCGAGCACGCGCTGCGACGAGGGCTGCCACAACGCGCTGATCGACGCGCTGGAACGCAATGATGCGACCGAGGCCGAGGAACTGATGCGCAGCCATCTTGTCGAGCTTCATTCGGCGCTGCGCTTCGACGTGGGCGATACCTCGAACCTGACTCTCAAGGACATGCTGGGCGACTGAGCCGAGCGGGTCAGGTCACTGATCCCGAAACCTGTCATATTGCTGTGAGGTGACTGCGGTAGCAGAGATTCATTCGAATGAATTGAGGGCCGCATGACAACCGTGGATTGGACTTTTGTAAGGGACGCCATCGAGAGGGACATCCTCGACGGGCATCTTGCACCGGGCGATCGCATGCCCACCGAGCCTGAGCTTGTAAAGCAGTACGGCGTCGGGCGTCACAGTCTGCGTCGTGCCATCGCAGCTTTGGCCAAGCAAGGCAAACTGAGTGTCGAGCAGGGGCGCGGCACCTTCGTCAGTGCGCCCAAAATGCTGCATTACGAGTTGGGCAAGCGGACACGGCTGCGGCAGAACCTTGCCGACCAGACGGTCGATATCTCGCGCGAATTGCTCGAGGCCGAGGTGGTCGCAGCCCCGAACCGGGTCGCCCAGGCGCTCGACATCGCCGCGCAGGCGCAGGTGCATCATTCCCGCCGCCTGACCTCTGCCGATGGCCTGCCGATTGCGTTTGGTTCGATCTATCATTCCGTCGATCGGTTCCCCTGTTTCCAGGAACGGCGTGCGGTGTTCGGGTCGATCACGGAAACCTACAGATCCTACGGGATCGACGATTACATCCGCATGGAAACCACCTTCTACTCGCGTCAGGCGCGCCCGGACGAGGCGCGCATGCTGCATCAGCACCCGGACCTGTCGGTCACGATCATCCGCGCGATTGACGCCTTGCCGGACGGGCAGCCGATTTCCTTTTCCGAAATCATCTGGGCCGCCTCGCGGGTCCGGTTCAGCGTGGTGAGCGGCGCATGAAGACCAAGGCCACACACAGCGACGTGCTGACGGTTCTCGCGCGGGCCGATGCCGCGCGCATCAAGTCCTTCGCGGAAACCCTGATCACCCCCTTGGGTGAGATCGACGTGCTGCAAAGCCGCACCGGGCTGGTGATGTTGCCGATGCGCGATACGGCGGGCGGTGCCACCTTTCACCTTGGCGAAGTTCTGGTCAGCGAAGCGCATGTGACCCGCGACGGGATCGATGGCTACGGCATGCGGCGCGGGCGTGATCTGGAGGCGGCGATGGCGATGGCGCTGGTCGATCTTGCGCGGGCTTGCGGGATCGAGACCGCGCGCTGCGAGGCGTTCTGCGCGGACGAGGCGATCCGACAGGCGCAGGCTGACCGCGACACCCTGCGCTGTGTTCAGGCGACCCGCGTCGATATGGAGACCTTCTGATGTTGACCACTCCCATTCCGGATGCCGCAGAAACGCGGTCCAATGCCACGTTCGACGCCATCCTCTGGGCGCTCAGCCGCCCCGGACTGCCGCGCAACCTGCCCGAACCGGGCGAAGCCGCGTTGATCGAGGCGCTGCTGGACCGCGAATGCGCCGCCTATGCGGGAGACCCTTTGCTGATCCCCGTGCTGGCGCAAAGCGGCGCGCGGCTGGTTGATCTGTCAGAGGCGGATCACGTGTTTTTCGGACGGCTGCTTGACGCGGAATACTTGCGCGCATGCCGTGTCGGTTCAGACCTTTATCCGGACGACGGGGCCACGCTCGTCATCCGGGCGCGGATCGGGCAGGGGGCGACCGTGCGCCTGACCGGGCCGGGTGTGAACGGGGTGGTCGAGTTGCAGCTTGACGGTCTGCCCGCAGGGTTCTGGCAGGAACGCGCGCGGCTCATTCGTTATCCGATGGGCTTCGATCTTCTGTTTCTGGACGGCGACCGCCTGATCGGTCTGCCGCGCTCCACCAAGGTCGAGGTGCTCTGATGGCCTATGTCGCAACCCGTGGCGGTGAACGCGCCATCGAACAATCCGAACGTCTGTTTCGCGCCGAGTTGGGCCAGATCGATGCGGCCCGCGTTGCAGAGGTGAAACAGGCGCTGCCCTATCTCGTGGATCGCGTGATGGGCGAGGCGTCGCTCTATGACGAAGACCTGGCCGCGCTGGCGCTGGCGCAGACCGGCGGAGAGCTTTACGAGGCGGTGCTGGTCCTGCGGGCATGGCGCACGACGCAGCCGCGCCTGACGGTGGCTGCGCCCATCGAACAGGACGACCTGTTCACCCATCGCCGCATCTCGGCCGCGTTCAAGGACATTCCCGGCGGTCAGGTTCTGGGGCCGACGCTGGATTACTCGCACCGGGTGCTGGCAACAGACGTGCTGACCGGCACGCCCTATGATCCACCCGCGGTCGAGCCCGCCGCAGACCCGGCCCCGGCGCATCAACCATCGGTCAGCGCGTGGCAGGCGGCGAACGATCTGGTCGATCTGCCGAAACCCGACGCCGCAACAGGCGAGGCGATCCCGGACCTGACCCGCGAACCGCTCCTGTTCCCGTCCAAACGCGCCCACACGCTGCAAAGCCTCGCACGGGCGGAAACCGGTGGCGTTCTGGCCTTGGGATACGCCGCGATGCGCGGCTATGGACAGGCCCACCCGACTGTCAACGAATTGCGGCTGGCCGAGGCCGAGATCGTGGTCAAGCACCCCAACGGGACCGAGTTTTCAGCCGGTCGGGTCAAGGTTTCGCAAGCCGAGGTGGTGTCGAAAAAGGGCGAACGGCTGGGCCTTGGCTTTGCCGCGACCCTTGGCTGGAACGAGGTCAAATGCATCTCGGCGGCCACATTGGACCTCAACAGCAAGGGAGCGCCCAAGGGGTCACCGACGGAAGAGGAATTCTTCCTGTACCATACCGAAGGGGTCGAGGCGTCGGGCTTCTGCATCCACTTCAAACTCCCCCATTACGTCACCTTCCAGTCATCGCTGGACGCCATGCGCGACGCCAAGGCCACCCGCGCGGCGGAACAGGAGCCAGCGGAATGACCCTTGCCAGTCTCACCAAACCCTGGGCGCCGATGAGCTACGGCTTCCTCGATGCCTCGGCCAAGCGCGAATTGCGCCGCAAGATGGTCAAGGCGGTCTGCGTGCCGGGCTGCCAGATGCCCTATGCCAGCCGCGAAGTGCCGATGGCGCGCGGCTGGGGCACAGGCGGGTTGCAGGTGTCGCTGACGCTGATCAATCCGCAAACCTGCGTCAAGGTGATCGACCAAGGCGCCGATGACAGCGTGAACGCCGCGTCGATCCGGCGGTTCCTGTCGCGCGTGTCGGGTGCGCCGGTCACGCTGGATACGCTTCAGGCCGATCTGATCCAGTCCCGCCACCGCATCCCCGAGGAAATCCTGCGCGAGGATCAGGTGCTGGTGCTTCAGGTTCCGAACCCCGAACCCCTGCGGTCCGTGCAGCCCAACATGTCCATCGCGCGCCAGATGCACGGCGATGCCGATTACGGGCGGATGTGGTTGCAGCTTTACGAACAGATCGTGCGCTCTGGCCGCGTCATGCAGGGGGCCAGTTATCCCTCGATGGTCAATGGCCGCCACGTGATGACGCCCTCCCCGATCCCGCGCTGGGACGTGCCCAAGTTGCATATGGCCAAACACCTGACGATCCTGTCGGCGGGGCGCGAGAAACGCATCTTTGCCGTGCCGCCCTATTGCCGGGTCGAACCTCTGGTCTTTGACGATGTGCCCTACCGGGTCGAGGATCATGCCGGGCTGACCTGTTCGCGGTCGGGTGCAAAAGGGTTCTTCATGAACGAGGTCCCGCAGGATGACGGAACCTCCGCCTTCGAGCTGTCGGACAGCGAATATGGCGTGAAATCCATTCGCCGCGCCGAGGGTGATCCTGTCGATCTGGGCGACACATGGTACACAAACGGGGAGTTGACGAAATGACCCTGACGCTCGACGCTCCGCGCATCGTCACCGTCGATCCGCTGCTGGAACTGCACGGCGTGAACAAGTCCTACGGACCTGTCGTGGCCCTGCGCAACGTTCACGCCACGGTCTTTCCCGGCGAAGTGCTGGGCATTGTCGGCGAAAGCGGGTCGGGAAAATCCACGCTTCTTCGGATGATGAACCTCGAGGAAACGCCCGACAGCGGGAGCTACACGCTCGATCTGCCGGATGTGGATGGCAACCTGTTCGAGCTGGACCGCTTTGCCCGCCGCATGCTCTGCGCCACGCGCATCGGCATCGTTTACCAGAACCCGCATCTGGGCCTGTTGATGAAGCATTCGAGTTCGGGCAACGTGGCAGAACGCCTGTTGGTCGCCGGGGAACGCCGCTTTGCGGTGCTGCGGGAAAAGGCGACCGATGCCTTGGCCGCGTCCGAGTTCCCGCTCGAACGTCTGGACGCACCGCCGATCGAACTGTCCGGTGGCATGCAGCAGCGCGTCCAGCTGGCCAAGGCCATCGCGCTGGAACCGGCGCTGTTGCTTCTGGACGAACCGACGACGGGGCTGGATGTCAGCGTGCAGGCGTTGGTGCTGGACACGCTGAAACGTCTGCAGCAGGATCGCAAGATCACCATGGTGATCGTCAGCCACGATCTGGGCGTGATCCGCACGCTCGCGGATCGCGTCATGGTCATGCGTCGGGGTGAAGTGGTCGAGGCCGGGCTGGCTGACCAGATCTTCCAGGACCCGCAACACGCCTACACGCAACAATTGGTGCACGCAAAACTATGACCCCAGTTCTGGACATTCGCGGCCTGACCAAGGGCTTTACAATGCATCATCTGGGACAGGGCTTTGCCGCCTTCGATGACATCTCGTTTGCGGTGGCGGCCGGGGAATTCGTCCTGCTCAAGGGGGCCAACGGCGCGGGCAAATCCACGCTTCTGCGCACGCTTTATCGCAGCTACCTGCCACAGGCCGGGCAGGTGCTGTTCCAGTCCGATCACGGTCTGATCGACCTTGCCCGCGCGGCCGATGTGGACATCACCCATCTGCGCCGCACCGAAATCGGGTTTGTCACGCAGTTCCTTGTCGCGCGCCCGCGGGTCAGCGCCGAGGCACTTGTGGCCGAACCGCTGCGTGTGGCCGGAGTGCCTGCCGAAGAGGCGCTGGTCGAGGCACGCCACTGGCTCAGGACATTCGGCGTCAAGGAAAACCTCTGGCCCGCCTACCCGACAACGTTTTCGGGCGGCGAACAGCAGAAGGTCAATCTGGCCCGCGCGCTGATCCGTCCGCAAAAGCTGCTCTTGCTGGACGAACCCACGGCATCGCTCGATGCCAATGCCCGCGCCGCCCTTGTGCAGCGCCTGGCCGATCTCAAGGCGCAGGGCACCGCCATGATCGGCGTCTTTCACCATCCGGGCGACGTGGAACACCTGATCGACCGCGTGGTCGATCTGAGCCCCAACGCCCCTGCAACTGAGGATCGTCATGATGTGGTTGTCTGATTTTTCGCTGGTCCTGCCGGACCGTGTGCTGCCGCGCGGCTCTGTCCGCATCGAGGATGGACGGATCGCCGAGATCGTCGAAGGCCCGGTCGGGCAAGGTGTTGACGGGCGGGGCCATACGCTGTTCCCCGGCTTCATCGACATGCATGGCGACATGATCGAACAAGAGCTTGAGCCGCGCGCGCGCGTGGATTTTCCGATGTCGGTCGCGTTGAACGCGCTGGATACCCGGCTTGCGGCGGCGGGAGTGACCACGGCCTATGCGTCCGTGTCGTTCTCGCGCGGGGTACGGGACGGCGAACGCCGGTCCTTCGACCACACCAGCCGGGTGATCCGTGAACTCTCCGAGGCACGCAAGACCGCGCGGGTCGATCACCGCATCCACGCCCGGTTCGACATCACCTTCGACAACGCCGTCGAAGTCTTGTCTCACCTGCTCGATGAAGGCCGTGTCGATCTGGTGTCGCTGATGGATCACACGCCGGGGCAGGGCCAGTACCGCAACCTCGAGATCCACATCAAGAACAAGGCCGCGCATCACGGGATCTCCGAAACCGAAGCGCGCCAGATGGTCAGCAATGCCATCGCCATCCGGTCGCGGCCGCAGGAAGTGCTGCTGAACAACATGCAGTCGGTGTCGCAGAAATGCCGCGATCACGGCGTGCCGCTGGCCAGCCATGACGACGACACCCGCGCCAAGGCCAACCTGATGGCAGACCTTGGAGCCGTGATCGCCGAATTCCCGGTCACGATGGAGGCGGCGCAGGTCGCGGTGCAGCGCGGTCTGATGACGGCGATGGGGGCTCCGAACGCCATGCGCGGTCAAAGCTATTCCGGCAACCTGTCCGCCCGCGAGGCGCATGATGCCGGGCTGCTGTCGATCCTTGCCGCCGATTATCACCCGGCGGCGATCCTGCCGGCCATTCGCGCACTGGCGGGCAATGATCCCGACGGTCTGGCCGGGGCGACGCGACTGGCGACACGCAATCCGGCCAAGGCGCTGGGCCTTGCGGATCGCGGTGAGATATCGGTCGGCAAAATGGCGGATCTGGTCATCGTCGACGGGCAGGACCGCGTGGCGCTGTGCCTGCGGCGCGGTGCGCTGATCCATTCCAACGGCACGCTTGCGCTGAGCGCGGTTCCCCAAGCGGTCCCGGCCTGACAACCGTTAGAGAAATGTCACATATCAGTTAGGTTCCTGTCACCGAACATCACTACGACTCGGGGCGACACATTCATTCGGATGAATCGCCATGACCGGAAACCTGATCCTTTCAAACGTGACCCGCCAGTTCGGAGAAACCACGGCTGTCGACCGTGTGTCGCTGTCGATCCAGCCGGGGCAGTTCGTCGGGGTGATCGGACGCTCCGGCGCGGGCAAGTCCACCCTGCTCCGACTCATCAATCGCCTGATCGACCCCGGTTCGGGGTCGGTTTCGTTTGACGGGGTCGAAGTGACCGCGCTCAAGGGCAAGGCACTGCGGGCCTGGCGGCGTGACTGCGCGATGATCTTCCAGCAGTTCAACCTTGTCGACCGTCTCGACGTGCTGACCAACGTGCTGATCGGGCGGCTGGCCGAACATGGCTTTCTCAGTTCGATGGCGATGCGGTTCACCGAAGAAGAACGCGCCATGGCCATTCAGGCCCTCGACCGGCTTGATCTGGTGCCGCAGGCGCTGCAGCGCGCGGGCACCTTGTCCGGTGGTCAGCAGCAGCGGGTGGCGATTGCCAAGGCGCTGGTGCAGCAGCCCAAGATCATGCTGGCGGATGAGCCCATCGCCAGCCTTGATCCGGCCAACGCGACCCGCGTGATGGACGGGCTCAAACAGATCAACACCGAAGACGGCCTGACCGTTCTGGTCAACCTGCACACGCTCGACACCGCGCGCGCCTATTGCGACCGCATCGTCGCGATGCGGGCCGGCCGCGTGATGTTCGATGGCACCGCGCACCAGCTGACCGACGATGTCGTGCGCGACATCTACGGGCTCGATGGCTTTGCCGAATTCAACGAAGCCGTCACCTCGACCACCGCGCGGGCCACGGGCCGCGTGAACGAACCGGCTTGAAACCACTGACAACGCAACCATGGGGGATACCAACATGCGTTTCATCACCGCCACCGCTCTTGCGGCCCTGATTGCAGCCCCGGCGCTTGCCGAAGGCTGGAAGGACGACTACCAGACCGTCAATATCGGCTTCCTGTCGGGCGAAAACGAACAGGACCGCCTGACCCGCACCGCGCCTCTCAAGGCGCATCTCGAAGAGACCCTTGGCGTCAATGTCGAGATTTTCCTCGCCGGAAGCTATGACGGCGTGATCCAGGCGATGGCGGCCGATCAGATCGAATTCGCCTTCCTTGGCTCGTCGGCCTATGCCGCAGCCTACACCGCGACAGACGGCAATGTCGTGCCGCTTCTGACATCGCAGAACAAGGATGGATCAACTGGCTATTATTCGATCCTCGTCACGCGCTGCGACAGTGGTCTGACATCGGTGGACGATCTGGCGGGCAAGACGCTGGCCTTTGCCGACCCGGATTCCACCAGCGGCTATGCCGTGCCCTATTACAACCTTGTCGCGCAGGGCTACACCCCCACCGAATTCTTCGGGGCTGTGCCGTTTTCCGGCAGCCACGAAGCGGGTGTGTCGGGTGTCGTCAACGGCACCTTTGATGCCGCCGCCACATGGCAGGACAACGACATCAACGGCGTCTATCAGCGCATGGAGCTGAAGGGCATGATCGAGGAAGGCCAGGTCTGCAAGATTTGGGAATCCCCGGAAATCACCTCTGGCCCGCTGACAACCCGCAAGAACCTGCCCGAAGCGATGGTGCAGGACGTGGCCGCCGCCGTCGAAGCCTTCCCGACCGCTGATCCCGAAGGCTGGAACTTCTACACCTCCTTCGATCCGGCCGAGGAAAACCCGACCGTCGGATATGTGCGCGTCGATCATGACCGCTACCAGTGGATCATCGACATGCGCGCCTGGCTGCGCGAGCAGCGCCGCAAGTCGTAACTGGACGTCCGCCAGACAGGGGCGGGCCTTGAACGGGTCCGCCCCCTTCACGCTTCGGGGATATCATGACCGCGACGACAGATTTTCGAGATGCGCCGACCCAAGTATCGGACGACATCACCCGGTTCGAGGCCGAGTACGCCGCGCAGCGCCGCACCGCCCGCTTGGCGTGGATGATCGGAAGCGCCCTCTTTTTCGTCGTCTTCCTCTTCACCGCATGGCTTGGTGATTTCTTCAAGGTCACGCAGGTCACGCTGCCGGATGGATCGCGCGACTGGCGCTGGATCATCCCGGTGGGAATTCCGCGCCTTGGTGACTACATCGTCAACACGATCCCCACCTTGCGCTGGGACAGCCTGGGCAGCGATCTGGCCGAATGGTTCTGGCGCTGGCGCGTCTGGCTCGATCTCTTGGTCGAGACCATCCTGATCGCCTTCATGGCCACGGTTCTGGGGGTCGTCGGCGGGTTTCTCCTGTCTTTCCCGGCCGCGCGCAATCTCGCGCCCAACCCGTGGATCTACCATATCTGCCGCCGCTATCTTGAGATCACCCGCACGGTGCCGGAACTGGTCTTCGCGCTGATCTTCGTCTTCTGCTTTTCCATCGGGCCAATGGCGGGTGTGCTGGCCATCGGGCTCGGCGCGTCCGGGTCTCTCGGCAAGCTCTATTCCGAGGTGAACGAGAATATCGACATGCGCCCGCTGGAAGGTGTGAAAGCCGCCGGCGGGACATGGTTCGACCAGATCCGCTATGGCGCGGTGCCGCAGGTGTTGCCCAACATCATCAGCTACACGCTCCTGCGGTTCGAGATCAACGTGCGCGCGTCCTCCATCGTGGGCTATGTCGGCGCCGGAGGGTTGGGGCAGGAATTTCGCACTGCGCTGAGCTTGCAGGAATACACCGATCTGTCGGCGCTCTTCGTGATCATCTTCGTAACCGTCATGGTCATCGATTACGGGTCGGAAAAACTGCGCCACCGCGTCATCGGATTGGAGGCACGGCCATGAGCCTGACACAACACGACATCGATGCCGCGCGTGCGCGGGTGCCGCTGGCCTTTCGCGCGCCCCTGCCTGTGCGCCTGCGCCGCTATGCGCTCTGGGCATTGTTCACGGGGTTGTTCGTCTGGTGTCTCTACGATTTCGACATCACGCCACAGCGCATCTGGATCGGACTTGGGCGACTTGGTTCGGTGATCGGGTTCATGTTCCCGCCGCATGTCTGGACAAGCTGGGCCGAGTTTCTGCCGATCCTCGACGGGCTGGGCGAAACGCTCGCCATCGCGTTCCTGGGTACGGTTCTCGGCGCGGTCGTCGCCTTTCCGCTGTCCTTTCTTGGCGCCAAGAACATCAACCGGCTGAATTTCCTGCGCCTCGGCACGCGGCGCGGCTATGATGTCATCCGCGCGTTCGAGACGCTGATCCTCGCGCTGATCTTCATCCGCGCCTTCGGTCTTGGCCCACTGCCCGGTATCCTCGCCATCGCGGTGAGCGAGATCGGAACCTTTGCCAAGCTGTTCTCCGAGGCGATCGAGAATACGTCGGAAAAGCCGATCGAGGGCGTCAAGGCGTCGGGCGGATCGCGCCTGCAGCAAATCCGCTACGGTCTGATGCCACAGGTCAATCCCGTGATCCTGTCGATCTTGCTCTACAACTTCGAATCCAACGTCCGGTCCGGCACGATCCTTGGCATCGTCGGCGCGGGCGGAATCGGGTTCCTGCTGGCTGACCGGATCTCGGCCTACAGGTGGGACGAGGCGTGGTCGATCATCTTCCTGATCATTGTCATGGTCTATGTCATCGACTGGCTCTCGGGCCTGATCCGTACCCGTTTGATCGGAAAGACGGACCTCGCGAAGTGATCCCCAAACGGGTGATGATCATCGGCGGGCCCGGGTCCGGCAAGAGCACGCTGGCCACGCGGATGGGTGCCGCGCTTGGCCTGCCGGTCTATCACATGGACCGCGAGGTGTTCTGGCTGCCGGGCTGGCAGGAACGCGCCAAGGACGATCAACGGCGGCAGATCGAACGGATCGTGGCCCTCGACGCTTGGGTGTTCGAGGGCAACAATTCGAGCAGCTTTTCACTCCGCGAGGCGCGGGCAGACATGCTGGTCTGGCTTGATGTTCCGCTTTGGCTGCGGCTCGTCCGGGTGATCCGGCGCAGCGTCCGGCAAAACGGCCAGACCCGTGCCGACATGGCCCGCGACTGCCCGGAACGACTGTCGATGCTGCCGGACTTCCTGTGGTTCATCCTGTCCACCGCGCGCAGCGGGCGGCGCACACAAAGCGCGTTTTTCGACGCAACCGGCCTGATGCGCTACCGACTGCGCTCGGTGTCCGAGGTCGAGGCCTTTGTCGCGGGACTGGGCCGATGCACATGACGCAGTCCGAGCCGCGCCAAGGTCCGGCGCGAAATGGCACACAAGGCGGCGTTCCGGCATGGCCTGTCGGCGGTCTCGCGGTAATATTCCAGCGCGATCACCGCACCGTACAGGGCCCATCCCCGCGCCCGGTCCCATGCCTCGGGCGGCAGGTCGGTGGCTGTGCGAAACGCGGCGGCGCTGTCTCCCTCCAGCCAGGTCCAGAAGACAGCCAGATCGATCGCAGGATCACCAACCGCCGCAAGCCCCCAGTCGATGACCGCAACCAGCCGCCCGTCGCGGGCGAGCAGGTTGTCGTCCTTGAGATCGCCATGCAGCCATTGCGGCGGGCCCTGATGGGGCGCTGCATCGCGGGCTGCCTGCCACATCTCATGCGCGCGGGGCGCGTCGACCTCGTCGGCCAGCGCGTCGATGCAGCGGCGCGTCACCGCACACATCTCGGACAATGGCACGCCGCGATTGTGGTTCGCCGCCCCTGCGATGGGGCCATCCTGCGTGCCGCAGCCCCGCAGCGCAGTCAGGAACGCCGCAAGGCTTTGCGCCGCCGCGACCGGATCCGACAGCCCTGCCAGGTCCGCAGGCGTGCCCTCGATCCAGTCCACCACCGAGAACGGATAGGGGAACCGCGCGCTCGGCTGGCCGCAATGGCGCGGCAAGGGCACCGCCAGTGGCAGACCGGACAGGCCCGGCAGGATACGCTGTTCCTTTGCGATCAGCGGCACGGCCTCAAGGCGTCGGGGCAACCGCACGGCCAGCCGATCTCCCAGCCGGTACATCGCATTGTCGGTGCCACTCGATACAACTGGCGTGACCGGCAAAGCCGCCAGATGCGGCACCTGATCCACGATCAGCGCGCGCACGAGGTGTGGGTCGGACGGGATGTCATCATCATGCATGGGGCATGTCTACGGCCCCTGCGCAACAGTTTTGCATAAGGAGAACGCCATGAGCGGTGCAGGCGCGAAAAAACAACTGACGGAACAACCCAATATCCACCCAGATGCCCATGTGGTCGATTGCGATCTGGGGGCCTGGACCGAGGTAGGACGCGGCACGTCGATGCGAGCGTCCACCATGGGCGACTGGTCCTACATCACGCAGGACTGTCACGTTGTCTGGACCAGCATCGGCAAGATGTGCTCCATCGCCAATGGTGCGCGGATCAACCCCGGCAACCATCCGACATGGCGGGCAGTGCAGCACCACAGCGTCTACCGTGCCGAGGCTTATGGCCTGGGCGAGGATGACGCCGATTTCTTTGCATGGCGCAAGGCCGACTGGGTCACCATCGGACACGATGTCTGGATCGGGCATGGCGTGACCATCACCGCCGGTGTGACCATCGGGACAGGTGCGGTGATCGGGGCAGGGGCCGTGGTGACCCGCGACGTGGACCCCTATACGGTCGTCGGCGGCGTGCCCGCCCGCGAGATCAAGCGTCGGTTCACGCCGGAACAATCCGAGGCGCTGATGGAGATTGCCGTCTGGGACTGGACGCGCGAGGCGTACAAGGCGGCCTTGCCGGACGTACGGGCGCTGGACATCGACGCCTTCATCGAAAAGTATCGCCCCTGATCCCCTTCATGCCTGGTCTTGACCATGTCCCTTGCCGACCCCTCCAACACGACCCTGCTGGTGCGCCCCGCGCAGCAGCATCTGGAGTCATACCGCGAGGCGTTGCGGACGGGCTGGTCACCGAACAACCTGCGGCCCGAAGCGGCGAATGAGGAGCTTGCGGAAATCGCGGCGGATGCGGATCTGTTCCTCGCGCGGATGGAAGATCGCGATGCCAAGGGTGTGCCTGTCATTCTGCCGGATGGGTCCTTCGTAACGCGATTGCCCAGCCTGCGTCGTTGGATCTGGTCCGACGGGTTCTGCGGCAGCATCGGGATTCGCTGGCAGCCCGGAACCGAAGACCTGCCGCCGACCTGCCTCGGGCATATCGGTTATGCCGTCGTTCCGTGGCGGCGGGGCGAAGGTCTGGCGACGGCTGCGGTGCTGGAAATCCTGCCCATCGCCCGCAGCATCGGGTTGCGCCATGTCGACCTGACCGCCGATCCGGACAACATCGCGTCGATCCGCGTGATGGAAAAGGCCGGGGCCACATATTTGGGCACCTTCACCACGCCCGAGGCCTTAGGCGGGGTGACTGACTCGCTCTACCGGATCATGCTTTAACAGGGGTCAATGACACGAGGACCGAGATGACACTCGAAACCGACCGGCTTCTGCTCGTGAAACCGCAGGCAGATCACCTTGCCGCCTACCGTCACTATTGCGCCAGTGACCGCAGCCAGTTCGTCGGCGGGCCGTTTGACGCGATGAAGGCGTTCGACAAGCTCTGTTCGATGGCCGGGCATTGGACCCTGCGCGGGTTTGGCCGATACGTCATCACGCTCAAGACCAATGGCCAACCCATCGGCCATGTCGGCGCGTTGCAGATCGACGATATGGGTCCACCCGAAATGACATGGACACTCTGGCACGACGACGCCGAGGGGCAGGGCCATGCGTTCGAGGCGGCACAAGCCTATCTGGCGCATGCGGCCGACGCGACCGGGGCGGATCACCTGCTCATCCGCATCGAGCCGGACAACATCCGGTCGCAGAAGTTGGCCAGCCGGATCGGCGCGCAGCGCGACGACACCGCGATCCCTCCCCATTGGATGCCGGATGCCGTGACTTACACCGTCCGGCTGTAGCGCCGGACGCGGATCACTGGTTCAGACCACGAGGCCCAGCCCCTGAAGATGGGCAAACCCCGCCGGAATGTGGCTCTTGTCACGCAGTTCCAGAACGACATGCGGTGCCGCTTCGCACTCGGCCAGCGCACGGAACACGGCGATCCATTCGATTTCGCCTTCGCCGGGCGCCCAATGGCGGTCGGCATGCCCGTCAACGTCCTGCACATGCACATGGGCCAACTGGTTGCCCGCATCGCGCACGAAATCCGCGACGGGCGGCGCGCCCGACATGCGGCGTGCCAATTGCGCGTGGCCGGTGTCGATGGACAGGGCGATGGCATCGCTATCGAAACGATCCACCATCGCGCGGCGCGTTTCGGGGCGCACGTCCTGGATGTTCTCGATCACCAGCGTGATGCCCATGTTTTCGGCCGATTTCACGACCGGGCCAAGAATGTCATGGATGCGTGCCAGCTTGGTTTCCGCATAGCCCGGCATGCTGAACACGTTGTTCTGATACCAGAGCGTGAACGGAGAATGCATGACCATCTGGCGGGCTCCGATGCGGTCCGCCGCCTCGAGCGCCTTGAGGAACCGCGCGGTGATCAGCGGGCGCAGTTCCGCGTCCTTGTTGTCGATATCCAGCCCCTCGAACGGGCCGTGAATGCCGATGCGCCCGGAGTGACCGTCCAACGCGGCCTTTGCGGCAGCGATCCGGTTCTCGAACTCGGTCGAGAGCGCCTCATGGGACATGAAATCCTGAATTTCGATGTCGCGGGCTGAATCGAACAACCAGTCGCGGTGGGTCGCGATCTCGGTGGATTTCAGGCAAGCGCCGATCTTGAGCGGTGTCACGGTCAAAAGACCCCCTTGGAGCATTCATTCATCCGAATGATTATCCGTGGAGTGTGTCAGCCGTGCAGGTTTTCCGTGAAGGTTTCCTGACAAACCCCTCTACGCACCCTGTTTTCAGCCAAGGATACGCGGCAGGCGCAGCCCGTGTTCGCGGGCGCAGGCGATGGCGTCGTCATAGCCCGCATCCGCATGACGCCAGACGCCGCTGGCCGGATCGTTCCACAGAACCCGCTCCAGCCGCTTTGCCGCCTCGGGCGTGCCATCGGCGCAGATCACGACGCCCGCATGCTGGCTGAAGCCCATGCCGACGCCCCCACCGTGGTGCAGGCTGACCCATGTGGCCCCGCTGGCCGTGTTCACCAGCGCGTTGAGCAGCGGCCAGTCCGACACCGCGTCCGATCCGTCCTTCATCGCCTCGGTCTCGCGGTTGGGACTTGCCACGGACCCTGCATCCAGATGGTCGCGCCCGATCACCACCGGCGCTTTCAACTCACCGCTGGCCACCATCTCGTTGAAGGCAAGCCCCGCGCGATGCCGGTCGCCCAGCCCGATCCAGCAGATCCGTGCGGGCAATCCCTGAAACGCGATCCGGTCGCGCGCCATGTCGAGCCATGTGTGCAGATGGGCATTGTCCGGAAACAGCTCCTTCATCTTGGCGTCGGTCTTGTAGATGTCCTCGGGATCACCCGAGAGCGCGACCCAGCGGAACGGCCCGATCCCGCGACAGAAGAGCGGGCGAATATACGCGGGCACGAAGCCCGGAAAGGCAAAGGCAGTCTCCAGCCCTTCGTCCAGGGCCACCTGTCGGATGTTGTTGCCGTAATCCAGCGTCGGCACACCGGCATTCCAGAAATCCACCATCGCGGCCACATGGGTTTTCATGCTGGCCCGCGCCGCCTTTTCCACCGCCTTGGGGTCGCTTTCGCGCTTTTCTCGCCATTCGGCCATGCTCCAGCCCTGCGGCAGGTAGCCGTTGATCGGATCATGCGCGCTGGTCTGGTCGGTCACCATGTCGGGGCGCACACCGCGCCGGTAGAGTTCCGGAAACACGTCCGCCGCATTGCCCAGTAGCGCCACGGATTTCGCCTCGCCCGCCTTGGTCCAGCGGTCAATCATGGCCAGTGCCTCGTCCAGATCGTCGGTCTGTTCGTCGACGTAGCGGGTGCGCAGGCGGAACGCGATGCTGTCGGGGTTGCATTCGACGGCAAGGCAACAGGCCCCTGCCATCACCGCCGCCAAGGGCTGCGCGCCGCCCATGCCGCCCAGACCGCCGGTCAGAATCCACTTGCCGGTCAGGTCGCCGTCATAATGCTGGCGGCCCGCCTCGGCAAAGGTCTCGAACGTGCCCTGGACGATGCCCTGCGTGCCGATATAGATCCACGACCCGGCGGTCATCTGGCCGTACATGGCCAGGCCTTTCCGGTCCAACTCGTTGAAATGATCCCAGGTCGCCCAATGCGGCACGAGGTTGGAATTGGCGATCAGCACACGCGGCGCGTCTGTGTGCGTCTTGACGATGGCGATGGGTTTTCCCGATTGCACCACCAGTGTCTCGTCCAACTCCAGATCCTTGAGGCTGGCGACGATGCAGTCGAAATCCGCCCAAGTCCGCGCCGCCCGCCCAATGCCGCCATAGACCACAAGCTCATGCGGGTTCTCGGCCACGTCCGGGTGCAGGTTGTTCATCAGCATCCGCAGCGCGGCCTCGGTCTGCCAGCTCTTGGCATTCAACTCCGGACCTGTCGGCGGGTAGATATCGCGGGTGTTCTTGCGGGGGTCGCTCATGTGGGCCTCCAGTCGGACAGGGTGTTCAGGATGGTGGTCAGATGCGCGCGCAGACGGTCGGCGCGGGTGTCGTCATAACTCCAGGGCGGGGTTTCTGAGGCGAGATACGTGGACTGCGCCAACTCCATCTGGATCGCGTGAACGCCCTGTGCGGGTCGACCGTAGTGCCGCGTGGTCCAGCCGCCCTTGAAGCGCCCGTTGAGGGTACTGCTGTAGCCATTGGCGGCTTTGCAGATTTGCAAAACGCTTGCTTCGATTTGCAAATCGCAGGTTCTGCCGAGATTGGTGCCAATGTTGAAATCGGGCAGGGTGCCGTCGAAGAGGAACGGGATCCGCGACCGGATCGAATGGCAATCATAGAGCACCGCAAACCCGTGGAGCGCCCTGACCCGGTCCAGTTCGGCCTCCAGCGCCGCATGGTAGGGCGCATGGTAGGTCTTGCGGCGGTGGTCCACCTCGACCGCATCGGGCTCTTGCCCCTCAAGATAGATCGACCGCCCGTCGAAATCCGTAAGCGGGCAGAGCCCCGTGGTGTTCTGACCGGGATAGAGGCTTTGCCCCGATGGGTCGCGGTTCACGTCGATCACATAGCGATGCACCGGCGTGCGCACCGTCGTCACGCCCTCGACCAACCCGTCATACAGCCGGTCGATATGCCAATCGGTGTCGGCGATGGCCCGCCCGGTGTCGTTCAACCGGGCAAGGCAGTCGTCGGGAATGTCCGTGCCGGTGTGGGGCAGGCCCAGCACCAACGGGCTGTCGCCGCGTGTGACCTCGATCCCGCTCACAGCGACAGCTCCAATCCGGCGGCTGTGGCGAAGGTATCGTCGGCAACGCAGGCCGCCGCGCGCCGGATGTCGGGCGCGAGATAGCGGTCCTGCTGCAAACTGGGCACCTCGGCACGCAGGCTGGCCATGACCGCCTGCAAGGGTTCGGATGTGAGCAAAGGCGCGCGCTGTTCGATGCCTTGCGCGGCGCACATCGCCTCGATGCCGAGGATCACCGACAGGTTCGCATTCATCCGCCCCAACCGCCGTGCGCCATGGGCGGCCATGCTCACATGGTCCTCCTGATTGGCCGAGGTTGGCGTGCTGTCGGTCGAACAGGGGTTCGCAAGATGCTTGTTCTCGCTCATCAGCGCCGCTGTTGTCACTTCGGCGATCATCAGGCCCGAATTCAACCCCGGCTCCGGGGTCAGGAAGGGCGGCAAGTCAAACGACAATGTCGGATCCACCATCAGGGCGACGCGGCGCTGGGCGATCGCGCCGATCTCGGCCACGGCCAGCGCGATCTGGTCGGCGGCAAAGGCGACGGGCTCGGCGTGGAAATTGCCGCCCGACAGGATCTCGCCCGTCTCGACGATCACCAGCGGATTGTCGGTGACCGCGTTCGCCTCGATCTCGAGCGTGCGCCCGGCAAAGCGCAACAGGTCGATGGCGGCACCGGTGACCTGCGGCTGACAGCGGATGCAATAGGGGTCCTGCACGCGGGTGTCGCCGTCCCGGTGGCTCTCGCGGATCGCGCTGCCTGCCAGGAGATGCGCCATCCCGGTCGCCACGTCGATCTGACCCTGATGACCGCGCAGGGCGTGAATGGCGGGGTTGAGCGGCGCGGTGGATCCCATGATCGCGTCGGTGGAGAGCGAAGAGGTCACAACCGACGCCCGCGCCGCGCGCCACGCCTCGAAGAGGCCCGTCAACGCGCAGGCGGTGGAAAACTGCGTGCCGTTGATCAGCGCAAGGCCCTCCTTGGGGCCAAGCACCACTGGCGTCAGCCCGGCCTGTTCCAAAGCCGCGCCACCGGGCATCGTCTGGTCGTCAAACACCGCTTCGCCCTCGCCGATCATCACAGCCGCCATATGCGCCAGCGGCGCGAGATCCCCCGACGCGCCCACCGATCCCTGCACCGGGATCACCGGCATTACGCCGCGCGCCAGCATCGCTTCGATCAGGGCGCAAATCTCCCACCGGACGCCTGACGCGCCGCGCCCCAGCGACAGCAGCTTGAGCGCCATCATCAGGCGCACTGTGGCTGGCTCCAGCGCGTCCCCCACGCCGCAGCAATGCGACAGGATCAGGTTGCGCTGCAGGGTCTCGGTGTCCTCGGGCGCGATCCGCACCGAGGCAAGCTTGCCGAAGCCCGTGTTGACGCCGTAGACCGGCGCATCGCCCTGCGCCGCCTGCGCGATCAGCGCGGCAGAGGCGTCGATGCTCGCCCGCGCGATGGGGTCGAGCGTGACAGGTGCAGCGCCGCGCCACACCGATTCCAACTGCGCCAGCGTGGTTGTGCCGGGGGTCAGGATATGGGTCATGAGACGCCTCCGAAGATACGGCTGTGCAGGGGCGTGATGCCGATGCCATAGGAGAGTTCCGCCGGATCGGTCACGTCCCAGATCGCCAGATCGGCGCGCATGCCCGGCGCGATCATGCCGCAATCGGTCAGCCCCAGCGCGCGGGCTGCGTTGCGCGTGGTGCCTGCCAGCGCCTCGGCCGGGGTCAGGCGGAAGAGCGTACAGGCCATGTTCATCGCCAGCAAGAGCGAGCCCAGGGGCGATGATCCGGGGTTCCAGTCGGTCGCCACCGCCATCGGCACGCCGTGGTTGCGGAACGCCTGCACCGGGGGTGCTTGGGTTTCGTGGATCGTGTAGAACGCGCCGGGCAAGAGCACCGCGACCGTGCCCGCCTTGGCCAGCGCAGCGGCATCCGCCTCGGTCGCGTATTCGACATGGTCGGCGGACAGCGTGCCGTATCGCGCCGCCAGAGCCGTGCCGCCCAGATGGCTCAGCTGTTCGGCATGCAGCTTGACCGGCAGGCCCAGTTCCTTGGCCACGTCGAACACCCGCGCGATCTGCGCCGTGTCAAAGGCGATTCCCTCGCAGAACCCGTCCACTGCATCGACCAGCCCTTCGGCATGGGCCGCGCGCAGCGTCGGAATGCAAATGTCGTCGATATACGCATCCGCTTCGATCCCGGCTGGCACCGCATGCGCGCCAAGGAAACTGGTCACAACCCGGATCTGGCGCGCCTTGCCCAACGCGCGGGCGACGCGCAGCATCTTGAGTTCGGTCTGCTGGTCCAGACCATAGCCCGACTTGATCTCGACCGTACCGACACCTTGCGCGATCAGCGCGTCGATCCGGGGCAGGGCGCTGCGCAGCAAAGCGTCCTCTGACGCGGCACGGGTCGCAGCAACTGTCGATACGATGCCGCCACCGGCACGGGCGATCTCTTCGTAGCTGGCGCCATTCAGCCGCATCTCGAACTCGCGCGCACGGTTGCCGCCATGCACGATATGGGTGTGACAGTCGATCAGCGAAGGCGTGATCAGCCGACCAGACACGTCGCGCCGCGGATGCGCGGCATGCTCCGTCGGCAGATCGGCGGCAGGCCCGACCCATGCGATCCTGTCACCGGCGATGACGATGGCGGCGTCTTCCAAAAGACCATAGCCCGCGCCGGTCATGGTGGCGGCGCTTCCCCCGCAAATGACATGATGCGTCGCCATCGGTTCCTCTTGCGTTACATCCTGCATAAAATTAATATGTAGCTACATAAAAATGTCAATGGAGGGATTGGCGTGCAGGTCATCCACGCAAATCAGGCTCTTACCCCAAAAGGCTGGCACGCTGATCTGCAGGTGACGATCACTCCTGACGGTCGAATCGGGTCCGTTGGGCCGTTCACCAAACCGCCGACGCATCGGACGCCGGTCTTGCTCTCCGCGCCGCTCAACCTGCACAGCCACGCCTTTCAACGCGCCATGGCCGGTCTGACCGAAGCGCGCGGCTCCGACCCGCAAGACAGCTTCTGGAACTGGCGGCGCTTGATGTACACATTCCTCGACCAGTTGACGCCAGAGGATGTGGAGGCGATTGCCGCGCAGGTGTTCATGGAGATGCTCGAGGCAGGCTACGGCGCCGTCGCCGAGTTTCACTACCTGCACCATGCCGTTGGCGGGACGCCTTATGACAGCCTTAGCGAAATGTCGGACAGGATTATCGCCGCCGCCATGACTGCAGGCATCGGCCTGACACTTTTGCCGGTGCTCTACCAGTATGGCGGATGCGACCTGCGCCCGCTGAACGGCGGTCAGCACCGGTTCGGCAATGACCCCGACCGGTTCCTGCGGCTGCATGCCGAGGCGGCGGCGGCGATTGCCAAGGGGCCTGCGGATCATGTCATAGGCATCGCGCCCCATTCGCTGCGCGCGGTCGATCCGGCGGGTCTGCGGACCATTGTGGAGCAGGCCGCCACGGGTCCGATCCACATGCATCTGGCCGAACAGGTGGCCGAGGTGGACGAGGTGCTGGCCCATCTGGGGGCGCGCCCGGCCGAATGGCTGCTGGCCAATCACAGCGTCGATGCGCGCTGGTGCCTGATCCATTGCACGCAGATGACGAATGCAGAGACGATCACCCTCGCTCGGTCGGGTGCAGTTGTTGGGCTGTGCCCAATCACGGAATCGAACCTCGGCGACGGAATCTTCAACGGCACGACCTATCTGGAGGCAGGGGGGCAGTTGGGCTTTGGCTCAGACTCAAACGTCCATATTTCACTCTTTGACGAGCTCAAGACGCTGGAATATTCGCAACGCTTGCGCGACCGCTCGCGTGCGGCCTTGGCGACACGGGACAGGTCAACCGGGCGGGTGCTGTTCGACGCCGCGACTGCTGGCGCGGCGCAGGCGGGCGGGCGCGACAGTGGCCGGATCGCAGCGGGCGCGTTCGCCGACCTGATCGGGTTGGACGATGACACCGAATGGCTCTGCAACCGTCGGGGGGATGCGCTGCTCGACTCGCTGGTGTTCGGCGGCGGTGGAGCGGCCAGTATCCGCGACGTCTGGAGCGCCGGACGCCATGTCGTGCAGGACGGTCGCCATGTCCGTCGCGACGCCATCGTGACAAGATACAAGGCAACGATGAACCGGCTGGAGACCGAGATTTGACCCTCGACACGCGCCTTTCCTGGACAGATGTCCGCGATCAGGTCCGCGCCCGCATCCTGAACCGGACCTATGCGCCCGGTGACCGGCTGCCGCGGGACGAGGACATCGCACAGGAACTGGGCTGCGCCCGCACGACGGTGCACCGGGCGATGCAGGATCTCGCACTGTCCGGGCTGGTCGAACGCAAGCGCAAGGGCGGCACCCATGTCAGGGCCGACCCCGTCACCCGCGCGACCTTTGATATTCCGATCACCCGGCGCGAGGTGGAGGACCGTGGCGCCAAGTACAATTACCAGCTGATCAGCCGCGAGATGGAACAGACGCCACGCGCCGTCATGGCACGCTTCGGGCTTCAGGCCCCGGCGCAGATGCTGCGGGTCAGGGCGCTGCACCTTGCCGACAACCGGCCCTATATCCTCGAGGATCGCTGGGTCGATACCACCTCGACGCCCGAGATTCTGAAGGTCGATCTGGCGCAGCACAGCGCCAATGAATGGCTGGTGCGCAACAAACCCTATTCCCGTGTGGATGTACGGTTTTCGGCCATCACCGCCGAAGGGACGACGGCCGAGTATCTGGCAGCACCGCTGGGCAGCGCCCTGTTCGTCATCGAACGGACGACGTGGATCGGGGCCGATCCGATCACCACCGTGCAATCCGTCGCCGCACCGGGCTACCAGCTTGTCGCGCAAAGCTGAAATCGCGGGCACTTTGCATGGCTGCGCGTCGCTGAATGTCTAATCGATCCGATGGAGCGTCTCGAAATGGTGCATGGTGTCGAACGCGCAGAACTCGACCGGGCCAAGCGTGATCCGCGGGGCGCGCGCCACCAGCTCCTGCGCCACCTCATCAGACAGCGCGATGATCGCTCCTGCTTCCTCGGCTGAGAACCAGCGCAGGTTGTAGCCCAGCGTGATGTGGAAACGGTATGTTTCGTGGTCCGGGCGGACAAGGTTGGTCGCTTCCTGCAACTGGTCTCGGGTCAGGCGCAGCAACGCCTCTTCGCTGGCGTCGGCACCTGTCATCTGCACGCTGAAGCCGCCGAAAATACCTATGGGGCTGGCCTGAAGCCGTTGCGCGAGGCCGATATTGCGCAGCCGTGCGGAGAAATCTTCGGTCACCGTATCAATCGGCGCATCGGTCGGCAGATGCCCCGGCCAACGGTTGGCGCTGCGCATGTAGTCGATGACCCCCTCGAAGATCGTCATGTGAAAACTCTCGGGCGGCAGAAAGGTGAACCCGTCCGCCAGTGGACCGCCCTTGAGCCTGTCCTGCGCCGCGACGAGGGCCGCAAATGCGTGGGACTTCTTGTCGACATGGCAGATCGCGGTGTTGCCCCGGCAGGTCACGGGCTGGCCGTCGGGTGTGAATTTCCGGCCCACGGCGTCGGGTCTGACGCCGTCGCTCAGGGCTCCGGTCAGGTAGGCGAAAGCACGGCTGGCATCGGTCATTGGTACTGATTCCGTGGTTTGAGGATGAAAAGCGCAAGCCCCCCGGTCGCCAGCAACCCGGCAAGGGCAAAGCCGACACCTGTGGTCATCAGGCCGTTTGCCTCGGCAGTGATCCCGAAGAGGAACGCGCCAAGGGCCGGACCGACGCGGAAGATGATTGTATACAGGCTCAGGATGCGACCGAGCCTGTCCTGCGGTGCCTCGAGCTGCACATAGGCCAGTGCCGCGATGTTGGACGAGGACATGGTCGCGCCGTGCAGCAGCAGCACCGCCAGAGCCAGCCAGAAGATGGACGTGACCGCAAAGACCAGCAGCGACAGCGCGAAGACAGCCGAGGTGGTCAGGATCTGCAGCAATGCCGCGCGCCCGTCCTGCGCCTTGGCCATCAACAGCGCGCCAATGATCGCCCCGATCCCAAGTGCTGCGTTGAGCAAGCCAAGCCCCACCTCGCCGCGCCCGAACGCCACTTCGGCATAGGCTGGGAAAAGTTCGCTTGCCGGACGGATCAGCAGGCCCTGCGCCAGTTGCAGCATCAACACCCCGAGGATCAGTGGCGTGTGCATCAGGTCGCGCATCACGCCGACCATGTTCACCGGCTGGCTCGACGGCACCCGTTGGGTCTGCGAGGGCACGTTGCGGATGCGGTAAAGTGCTATCGACAGCGCGAGGAACCCCACAGCCGACACGGTGAACACAAGCCCGGCCGATCCCAGCACCAGCAGCCCCGCCGCCAATGCCGGACCCAGAAAGCGCGACAGGTTGAACCCGGTCGAATTCACCGCCAGCGCCGAGGACAGCAGCTTGGGTGGCGCAAGATGCCGTGCCATCGACAGGCGCGCAGGCAAGAGCACGCCCGACACAGCCCCAAGCACCGCCATCATGCCCGCCATCGCCCAGGGCATCAGCGTTCCGGTGAAATAGAGCAGCGCCAGAGCGACCGACACAGCCGCACTCGCGATCTGGCCCCAAAACATGATCTTGGGTGCATCATGCTTGTCGGCCAGTGATCCGCCCCAAAGTGCGGTCAGCAGCGACGGGAACAGTTCGGCAAAGGCCACCGTGCCCAGCCAGGCCTCGGATCCTGTCAGTTCCCAGGTGACCCAGCCCACCGCGATGCGCTGCATCCAGAAGCCCGTGGTCATGATCACGTTGCCCGCCTGATAGGTGGCGAAGGCGGGGATGGCGAAGACGGCCTTGAAATCGGCGATGCGCGCACGGACGGCTTCGAGCGGATGTGCGCGCATCAGATCCTCATAGGTCGAGTGTCACGAATATCGGCTGGTGATCCGACCCTTGGGCGTCGTTTCCGATCTCCATCGACTGCACTGTGTGTGCCAAATCCGTGGTGACAAAACAATGGTCTATGCGGCGCGGTCCACGCCCTTCGCGCGGGATCGTGTCGCCATCGGCTTCGGGGTAACCGGCCAATGTCCAGGCATCGGCAAGTCCATGCGCGCGGATCGTGCGGCCGTGCATCTGCGACAGGTCGCCCACCACGCGGGTGTATTCCGGTCCGCCCGGCTCAAAGTTCATGTCGCCCATGATGATCGCGGTCATCGGTTGCGGCGGCATCGGGCGGTCGTTCCAGTCGGGGTCTTTCACCATGCCCCCGGCACTGGCGCCGCGTTCATGTCCGCGCAGCAGCAGGTTGCACATGTACTCGACCTGATCGCGGCGCGTGTCGGTCGAGACGTGATCCAGATGCACCGAACAGAACCGCAGCGGACCCGAGGGCGCGTCGATCACGCATTCCACCAGCGTGCGTTGCAGGTGGAATGTGTTGAGCAGCGCGATCTTGGGCAGGGTGTGGTTGATCATCGACAGGATCGGCCAGCGCGACAGCACCATGTTGCCGAACTGACGGCGGCGGTGCACCGGCTTGCCGTCCACCATTTCTGACGCGTCAAGGTCGATGCCGGGGCCGTAGACCCAGTGCATGTGGGGCAGGCGGGCGGCGATCTCGTGGGCCTGATGCACCATGCCGGACCGCGCGGTGTGGGTTTCCACCTCTTGCAGCGCGATCAGGTCGGGATCGCCCAGTTCGGACACGATGCGGTCGAGGTCGAACCGGTCATCTTTGCCCTTGCCGTACTGGATGTTGTAGCTGGCGAGTTTCATTCCGCGGGTTCCATCTGTTGTGGGATTCTGGCTTCTGTGTCGATGCGGCGACCGTCCTTGGCAGCAAAGACGTGCACGCGCGAGGTATCGACCAGCACGCCGATCGGATCGCCATGGGCAAAGCGCGGCTTGGCCGAGGACAGGACGGAGAAGGGCACGTCCTCGATCATCAGGTGATAGAGCCCTGCCGATCCCAGCTCCTCGTAAAAATCGAAGGTGCCAGACAGGTGCCCCGATCCGGGCGCGCAGAGTGTCAGGTCTTCGGGGCGTAGCCCAAGCTGCACCAGCGCGCCCGGATGGGCGCGGGCGTGCTCGCTGGCGATCTCGACGCGGCTGTCATCGGCCAGAACGATGGCGCTTTGTTCCGCCGAGATCTGACCGGACAGGAAATTCATCGCGGGCGATCCGATGAAACCCGCGACATAGACCGTGGCCGGGCGGTTGTAGACCTCTTCGGGGGTGCCGACCTGGTCGATCGTGCCCTTGTTCATGATGACCATACGGTCGGCCAGCGTCATGCCTTCGTGCTGGTCGTGCGTCACGAACACCGATGTCGCCTTGATCCGGTTGTGGATGCGGCGGATCTCGTGGCGCATCTGCACGCGCAGTTTGGCGTCGAGGTTCGACAGCGGTTCGTCGAACAGGAACACCGCTGGTTCGCGGATGATGGCGCGGGCCATGGCGACGCGCTGGCGCTGACCACCCGAAAGCTGCCCCGGCTTGCGGTCCATGAACTCCTCAAGGCCCACGGACTTTGCCACCGTGCGGACCTTTTCCAACCGCTCGGGTTTCTTCATGCCCGCCACCTTGAGCGCGTAGCCGATGTTTTCGGCCACCGTCATGTGCGGGTAGAGTGCGTAGTTCTGGAACACCATCGCGCAGCCGCGCTGGCGCGGTTCGAGGTCGTTGACCACGGTGCCGCCGATGGAGATCTCGCCGCCCGAGATGTCCTCGAGCCCCGCGATCATGCGCAGGAGCGTGGACTTGCCACAGCCCGAAGGCCCGAGGATCACAACGAATTCGCCGTTGTTCACGGTCAGGTCGACGCCGCTGATGACCTCGTCCTTGCCATAGGATTTGCGAACCTGGCGGATGTCGATTTTGGCCATGTCTGTTGCCCTCATTTATCGGTGTTGATCAGGCCGCGCACGAACCAGCGCTGCATGAAGATGACGACGATCACCGGCGGCACGGTCACGATCAGCGTGCCCGCCATGGCGATGTGCCAGTTGGGAATAGCGCCGCCGGTGGTGTTGGTGTCGGGCACCAGCTTGCCCAGCTCGACCGCGACGACGCTGTAGCTCGGATCGGTGATGATCAGCAGCGGCCAGAGGTACTGGTTCCAGCTGTAGACGAACATGATGGTGGCAAGTGCCGCGATATTCGTGCGCGACAGCGGCACGAGGATCTCGGCCAGGAACCGCAGCGGGCCTGCGCCATCCATCTTGGCCGCCTCGACCAGTTCATCGGGGATGGTCAGGAAGAACTGACGGTAGAGGAACGTGCCCGTGGCGGTGGCGATCAGTGGCACGATCAACCCGGTGTAGGAATTGAGCATGTTCCATTCGAGCGCCACCTCGATCCCCGACACGGTCCGGATCAGCCAGCTGATGCCTGTCCAGTCGAGGATCGTCTGGAAGGGTTGCAGCGCATTGGCGGCCACCGCGTAGGTCGGCACGATCCGCACTTCGAGCGGCAGCATCAGCGTGATGAACACCGCCCAGAAAATCGGCATGCGCAGCCTGTGGTCAAAGAACACGAGGCCAAAGGCGGTGATGCAGGCGATGAAGATCTTGCCGGTCACGACACCCAGGGCCACGATCAGCGAGTTCAGGAACTTCTGCCCGAAATCCCGCGTGACCCACGCCTCGCGGATGTTGTTCCAGAACTGGTCACCCGGCAGCAGATGCGCAGGCTGGGCGTTCACCTCCTGCAGGCTCAGGGTGGCTGCGTTGAACACCAGATACATCGGGAAGAGCAGGATGATCATGCCCGACAGCAGGATCAGGTGCGTCAGGATGTTCAGGAGCGGCGTGTTTTCCACCATGCCCGGTGCGCGGCGTTTGCGCAGAGGGCTGGCGATGCGGGCATCGGGGTCGCGCACGGCAGACGCAAGGGGAAGATCGGCCTGGGTCATGTGTAATGCACCTTGCGTTCGATGTAGCGGAACTGGATCACGGTCAGCGCGATCACGAGGAACATCAGGATGATCGACTGTGCCGCCGCTCCCGAGTAGTCGAGGCCCTGAAACCCATCGACGTAGATCTTGTAGACCATCAGGTTGGTCGCGCGGGCCGGGCCACCGCCTGTCATGGTGTCGACGATGCCGAAACTGTCGGTGAAGCTGTCGGTGATGTTGATGACAAGCACGAAAAAGAACGTGGGTGCCAGCAGCGGCAACTGGATGTCGCCCATCCGGCGCAGCACCGTGGCGCCGTCCATCGCACCTGCCTCGATCAGGGATCGGGGGATGGATTGCAGACCTGCCAGAAAGAAGATGAAGTTGTAGGCCACCTGTTTCCACGCACCTGCGATGATGACCATCAAGAGCGCGTGATCGCCGTTCAGGATCGGATCCCAGAAGCCGGGAAAGGCCGCGTTCACGTAGGACATGATCCCGGCGGACGGGTTGAAGATGAACCGGAACGCCAGACCTACCGCAGGGGCTGCGACCGCGTAGGGCCAGATCGCGCCGATGCGGTAATACTTGTAGCCGCGCAACTGCCGGTCGGCAAAGACCGCGAGGATCAGCGCCATGCCCATCGACAGGATGGTGGCGCCCGCCGCGTAGACGATCGAGACACGGATCGATTGCCAGTAGCGGTCGTCCGTCAGGATCATTCGGAAATTCTCGAACCCGGCCCATTCGTTGCCGCCGCCCCAGGGCTGTTCGAAGGTGAATGCCCAGTAAAGCGCCTGCGTGGTGGGCCAGTAGAAAAAGACGAAGATGATCAGAAGCTGCGGAGCCACGACCAGCGCGGCGATCCAGTTGTTCTTGAAATAGGCGCGTCGCATGGCTCGACCCCGTTAGGACATCTCCGCCCCGAAACATTCGGGACGGAGCGGTGTTCAAAGCCCGTCAACCGGGCAGGGTGTCGGCGATCAGGGCAGTTGCTTGCCGCGGTACGTGCGCTCGAAGCGACGCAGCACCTCGTTCGAACGGGCCACGGCGGTGTCGAGCGCTTCCTGCATGGTCTTCTGGCCGGCAAGGGCCGCTTCGACCTCGGCAACCCACTCGGCGCGCGCCTGGATGAAGCCACCCAGACGGATGCCGCGTGTCAGCGGTGTCGGGTCGGTATAGGTCAGCGACTTCATCGCGACTTCACGACCCTTGTAGGGTGCGTTGTCATAGAAGCCTTCGGCGGTCAGCTGTTCGAACGCGGCTTTGGTCACAGGGATGTAGCCGGTGTTGGACACCCAGAACTTCTCTTCTTCGGGAGTGGCCAGGAACTTCAGGTATTCAGCTGCACCGCGGTACTCGTCCTCGGTCTTTCCGGACAGAACCCAGAGCGACGCGCCGCCCACGACGGTGTTTGTGCGTTCGAAGCCTTCGTAGACCGGGATCATGGCGACGTCCCAGTTGAGACCGTCGACAGCCGAGGCATGCACGGTGGCGTGCGACGCGATGGAGCCGAAATAGATCGAGCACTGGTTCTGAGCGAAGGCGTCGCGCGAGTTGATGCCGCCCTGGCTTGTCTTGATCTCAAGCAGGCCTTCGTCCAGCCAGCGCTTGATGTCTTCCATGTGCTTCACGTGCTGGGTCGTGTTGTAGACGTACTCGGCGTCCAGACCGTCATAGCCGTTGTTCTTGGAGGCGACCGGAATACCGTGCGCCATCGAGAACTGCTCCAGGTCGACCCAAGTCGACGGGGCATAACCGTAGTTGCACTTTTCCGGCTGGGCGGATTCGAGGGCGCGCAGCGCTTCTTCGAATGCTTCCCATGTGGCCGGAGGCGTGTCGATGCCCGCAGCTGCGAAATCGTCGATATTGTAGTACATGACCGGCGTGGACGAGTTGAACGGCATGGAGATCAGCTCTCCGGTCGACGCGGCATAATAGTTGGAAATGCCGGGGAAATAGTTGTCCCAGTCGATCTCGATGTTGAAATCGGCCATCATCTGCTGGACCGGATAAAACTCGCCCGACATCATCAGGTCGGCGGTGCCGGCGTCATAAGACTGCACGATGGTCGGGTGCTTGCCCGCGCGGAAGGCGGCGATCGTGTTCTGCACGGCGGTGGCATAGCCGTCCTGGCTCACGCAGGTGATCTGATAGGTGTCCTGGCTTTCGTTGAAGCGGTCGCAGGTCTGCGCCACCACTTCGCCAAGATACCCGCCAAGGCCGTACCAGTATTCAAACGCGATCCTGTCTTGTGCGGAGGCAGCGCCACCAAAGGCGGCTGCAACAGCAAAGACGCTGATGAAGGTTGATTTCATGACATGCTCCATAAAGAAATCCGGGTCGCGCTCGCGGCGCACGGATGTGATCTAGGAGCGCGACGCGACGGCCATCTGACGCTTCGGTGAATGTTGTCGGAACATTTCGAATCCGGATCGAGACAGTTTTGACTCGAATTCATGACAGTGCCCGAACAGGGCAGGGCCCATGCCCCGCGCAGGGGCATGGGCCGGATTTCAGGTCATCCCAGAACGGCGTTGCCTTCGAGGTAATTGTCGAAATGCACCAGTGTCTGGTCCGCGTTGCCCAGAACCACCGCCATCTGTGCCGGACCCCAGAGCCGGTCGACCTTGGCGCTGACTTCAAGGGGAACCGTCACATTGTAATGGTTGCCTGCCAGCGTGGTGAACGGAATGCCGTGCCACAGCCCGCAGGAGGTGAAATGCACGTGACCGGCGATCACCTGCCGCACATCCTTGTGGGTCTTGAGCACCTTGGCGAATGCCTCGCCATCTTCGAGGATGATCCGGTCGACCCGTACGTGCAGCGGGTTGGCGTGGTGGTGCAGGATCACGACAACCGGCCCGTCATGTTCGGCCAGCCGCGCCTCGAGCCAGTCAAGCTGGCGCTGCGACAACTGCCCGCCATGCGAATGATCGTCGCCTTCGACAACGCTGTCGAGCAGGATCACCCGGTAGCCCTTTGCATCGACGACCTTGTCGATGCACCCGGTCTCGGCACGGCGATCCTCACCGAAGATCGACACAAAGGTGTCGCGGTTGTCGTGATTGCCGATAGTGATGTGACAGGGCATGTCCAACTGATCGACCAGCGCCTTGAGCCGGTGGTAGGGGTCGGTCGCACCCTTGAAGCCGACATCCGCCAGATCGCCCGCCAGAACGCAGAAATCCGCGTCCTTGTGATAGGCGTTGATCCAGTCCACGGCCTTCTGCATCCGCAGATGCGTGTCCAGACCGTGGGATGTCTCGTTTTCGTCAACCAGATGCAGGTCGCTCAGGACCAGAAACTTCAGCATGTCACATTCCTCGGGGTGTTCTTGGGAAAGCCCCGACGACAGCCGCGGGACATGCGCGCCTTGCTTGCGCAAGATTGCAAAGAGGGTGTGATGCCGGTGCGAATGTTTTGCGACAATCGTGGCAGGCAAGGTCGTGAGCGGGTGTTTTCTATCCAGCGCCCGTGATCAAAGCACCGACGCGATGGCTGTGTCCAGCTTGTCGATCAGCTCGTCGATCTGCGCATCCTCGATGATGAAGGGTGGGGCCAGCAGGATGTGATCGCCCCTCCGGCCATCTATCGTGCCGGACATCGGGTAGCAGATCAGACCGGCCTCGAACGCCGCCTTCTTGATCTGTCCCGCAATGCCTTGCGACGGATCGAACGGCGCCTTGGACTCGCGGTCGCGCACCAGTTCGATGCCCCGGAACAGGCCGCGTCCGCGAATATCGCCGACATGGGGATGCTGGCCGAACCGTTCAACCAGCCTTTCGTGCAATGTCTCGCCTTTTGTCTGGACGCGCGGGATCAGGTTGCGCTCCAGCAAGGCGGTCACAACGGCCAGCCCACCTGCAGCCGCGGCAGGATGTCCGACATAGGTGTGCCCGTGCTGGAAAAAGCCCGTGCCCTGCGCGATCGTCTCGTAAATCTCGGCGGTGCAGAGCATGGCGCCGATGGGCTGATAGCCCGCACCCAGACCCTTTGCGATGCACACGATATCCGGCACCACACCGTCCTGTTCGCAGGCGAACAGCGATCCGGTCCGACCCATGCCGCACATCACCTCGTCGAGGATAAGAAGAACACCGTACTGGTCACAGATCGCACGGATCCGCTCGAAATACCCCGGCGCGGGGACCAGAGCACCGGCGGTCGCGCCCACCACCGGTTCGGCCATGAAGGCCATCACGGTGTCCGGTCCAAGGCGCAGGATCTCATCCTCCAGGGCTTGCGCCGCGCGTTGCCCGTAATCCTCAAGGCTCTCACCCTCTTCGCGCAGGCGGTACTCGTAGCACGGGTCGATGTGGCTCACATCCAGCAGCAGGGGGCCGAATTGCGATCGCCGCCATTCATTGCCGCCCGCGCTGAGCGCACCGATCGTGTTGCCGTGGTAGCTTTGCTTGCGGGCGATCAGCTTGCCGCGTTCAGGTTCGCCCTTTTCGACGAAATACTGGCGCGCGAGCTTGATCGCAGCCTCGGCGGCCTCCGATCCGCCCGACACCAGATAGACCCGGTCCAGCCCCGCTGGCGCGTGCTCGATCAGAAGATCGGCCAGCTCCTCGGCAGGTTCGGAGGTAAAGAACCCCGTATGCGCAAAGGCCAGCGTGTCCAGCTGCGCCTTGATCGCGTCGATCACCACCCTGTCTCCATGGCCAAGACAGGACACGGCCGCGCCGCCTGATCCGTCAAGATATCGCTTTCCCGACTTGTCGATCAGGTAACATCCGTCGCCCGAAACGGCCACAGGCGCGTTCAGCTTGGAGTGACGTGGAAAGATATGCGACATCTCGGCGGGGTCCTGATCTGGAGTGCGGTTCTGCATTTGCGCTGACAGCCTAGCCCGAAAATCGCGAAAGGCTGCCCGGTTCTTGGGCAGGTGCCGTTCACGCACCTGCTTCTTGTCCTGGTCATGTCCTGCGCGTACGTGGCCAGCGTTTGATTAGTATTTTCGTACTTCGTTTGCCGCTTTTTTCAATCGTGGCAGTTTGATTCGAAGTATTCATGAGAAAAACTGGAATGCAAGGGTTGACCCTCCCGTCTGCGCGCGCTTAGAATTCTAAACACATGATGACAGCGAACGTAACAGACCGGATGGATGTCGGCGGCAAGTTGAAGGCAGCTCGAAGAAGCAAGGGTCTCTCGCAACGGGATCTTGCACTGCGGGCTGGTCTGACAAATGGCGCGATTTCGCTGATCGAGCAGAACAAGACGAGCCCGTCCGTTGCGTCGCTGAAACGGCTTCTCGATGCGGTCTCGATGACACTGTCCGAGTTCTTCTCGGAGATCGAGGAAACGAACGGACCCAAGTTCTTTTATGGTGCCGATGAGTTCATCGAGTTGTCGCCGCAAGAAATCGGTCTGAGTGAAGGTGCTTCACGTGTTTCGCTGCGCCAGGTTGGCAATGCGTCGCTGCATGCGTTGCAGATGTTGCACGAAACATACCCGCCGGGTGCGGATACAGGGCCCGGCATGTTGGTTCACGAGAGTGAAGAAGCCGGAATCGTCATTTCCGGCGCGATCGAAGTTACGGTGGGCGACCACGTGAAGGTGCTCAATCCGAACGACGGATATCTTTTCGACAGCCGGTTGCCGCATCGATTTCGGAACCTTGGCGACACCCCGTGCGTTGTGGTCAGCGCGTGTACACCACCGTCGTTTTGATGCCTCGCTGGTACCAGTTCTCAGATCGGACGCGTCACGAGTGACTGAAAGGCATCCGTAAGCTGTTCCTGTTGAAGAGTATCCTGTTCGGCCAATCGGACAGAGACAACAAAAACACAAGAGCCTACTGGGAGAAAGACATGATCAATTTGAAAATAACCGCCTTGGCGGCAACGGCGGCGCTTTGTGCGCAAGCCGCGACGGCGCAGGAGCGTTTCATCACCATCGGGACAGGTGGCCAGACCGGCGTGTACTATGTCGTCGGCCAGTCGATTTGCCGCTTGGTGAATCGTGGCACGTCCGAGCACAACCTGAAGTGCACAGCGCCCTCCACGGGCGGGTCCATTGCCAATATCAACGCGATCAAGGCGGGTGACATGGACATGGGCGTGGCCCAGTCCGACTGGCAGTACCATGCCTATAACGGGTCGTCCGAATATGAAGGCGACGCGTTCCAGGACCTGCGTGCCGTGTTCTCGGTACATGGCGAGCCGTTCACGGTCGTGGCCCGGGCCGACAGTGACATCACCGAATTTGATGACCTGTTCGGCAAGCGGGTGAACGTCGGCAATCCCGGATCCGGACAGCGCGCGACGATGGATGTCGTGTTAAACGCGATGGGCCGCTCCACTGAAGATTTCGCGCTGGCCTCGGAGCTGAAGCCCGCCGAACAATCGGCGGCCCTTGGCGACAACAAGGTCGATGCGATCATCTACACGGTCGGCCACCCGAACGGGTCAATCCAGGAAGCGACCTCGACCGTCGATGCGCGGCTGGTGGATGTGACCGGCGACGCGATTGATACGCTGGTTGAAGATAACCCCTTCTACGCCAAGGCAACCATTCCGGGCGGGCTCTATTCCGGCAATGACGAAGCCACCGAAACCTTCGGCGTCAAGGCGACGTTCGTGACCTCGGCGGAGGTGCCGGATGATGTGGTCTACACCGTGGTCAAGGCCGTCTTCGACAATTTCGACCGCTTCAAGAGGTTGCATCCGGCCTTTGGCGAACTCGCCGAAGAGGACATGATCTCGGCTGGTCTCAGCGCACCGTTGCATCCGGGCGCAGAGCAGTATTACCGCGAGCGCGGCTGGATCGAATGATGATTTCCGATTGAGAGACCAGTTGGCCCCGCTTGATCGGGGCTGTCGGCCAATGCCGAACAGCCCTCGGGACTGACGCGTTCGACGCGACCGGTGCGACGACAAGGACATCGATCCATGAGTGACGACAAGCAGTTCGGGGCCGCAGCCGTCGAAAACGCAGCAGCCGGAAAAGGTGGTCTGAATCAGGAGGAGTTGGATGAACTCGTCGCATCCTCCGACACCGGCGGGCGATCTCCTTCGGGGGGTGTGGGCAAATTCATGGTGGCGGTGGCGCTGATCTGGTCACTCTTCCAGCTTTGGATCGCGTCCCCGTTTCCCTTCATGTTCGGCTTTGGCGTTTTCAACGACACCGAGGCGCGATCCTTCCACCTGGCTTTTGCGCTTCTGCTTGCGTTCACGGCCTATCCCGCAGCACGGACACCTGCACAGCTTGGGCTTGGCGTCGGCGTGCCGATCGTTCTGACGTTCCTGTTCATCTACGGCTCCAAGGAAGGTGTGCCGATCTGGTGGATTCCGATCCCGGCGGTTGCCCTGATCGGGGCCATTCTGCTGGGCTCTCCCAAGAACCGCATTCCGCTTTGGGAATGGGGTCTTGCCGTCTTTGGCGCACTTTCTGCACTTTATCTTTATTTCTTCTACGACGCGATCGCCGGGCGGGTCGGTGCGCCGATCCTGCAAGACTATGTTGTTGCCGTCATCGGCATCCTGCTGCTGCTGGAAGCGACGCGCCGCGCGCTCGGGCCGGCGCTGATGATCGTGGCCACGGTGTTTCTGGTCTATACGTTCCTCGGTACCATGATGCCGGGTATCATTGCGCACAAGGGCAACAACCTCTCCGAAGTCGTCAACCACCAGTGGATCACCACCGAAGGTGTGTTCGGCATCGCGCTGGGCGTCTCGACCTCGTTCGTGTTCCTGTTCGTGCTCTTCGGGTCACTGCTCGACAAGGCAGGGGCGGGCAATTACTTCATTCAGGTGGCGTTTTCGCTGATGGGCCACATGCGCGGCGGGCCTGCAAAGGCGGCGGTCGTGTCGTCTGCGATGACAGGTCTGATTTCCGGGTCCTCGATCGCCAACGTGGTGACAACCGGCACATTCACGATTCCGCTCATGAAACGAGTCGGCTTTTCGTCGGAAAAGGCGGGCGCGGTCGAAGTGGCCAGTTCCGTCAACGGCCAGATCATGCCTCCGGTCATGGGGGCCGCGGCCTTCCTGATGGTCGAATACGTGGGCATTCCCTATTTCGAGGTGGTCAAGGCCGCCTTTGTGCCTGCCGTGATTTCCTACATCGCGCTGGTCTACATCGTGCATCTCGAGGCGATGAAGGCGGGCATGGAGGGCTTGCCACGCGCGGTCGAGCCCAAGCCGCTGGTGGCCTGGCTGATCAGCACGTCGTTCATGATCGCGGCGATCTGCGCGCTCAGCTTTGCAGTCTATTTCCTGATGGGGTGGATGCGCCCGGCCTTCGGCGACGCGGCGAGCTACGTGGTCTTTGCCTGCCTTGTCGCGGTCTATATCGGGCTGCTCTGGGTCGCGTCGCGCGAAGAGCCGCTCAAGATGGAGGACCCGAACGCGCCGGTGACATCGCTGCCGCTTCCCGGTCCGACGGTCCGGTCGGGTCTGCATTACATCCTGCCGGTTGTTGTCCTGATCTGGGCGCTGATGATCGACCGCCTGTCACCCGGCCTGTCGGCTTTCTGGGCCGCGTCCTTCATGATCTTCATTCTGGTCACGCAACGCCCGCTCATGGCGCTTTTGCGCGGTGAGGGAAAGGTCGCGGCGGCTGTCTCGGCCGGGTTCGCGGACCTTATGGAAGGCTTGGTGGCCGGTGCGCGCAACATGATCGGCATCGGCATCGCCACGGCGACGGCGGGTATCATCGTCGGCGCGGTGAGCCAGACCGGTGTCGGGTCGGCCCTCGCGGATGTGGTCGAGGTGCTGTCAGGCGGCAATATCATGGCGATCCTGCTGTTGACGGCGGTTCTGTCGCTGATCCTCGGGATGGGTCTGCCGACAACGGCAAACTATATCGTTGTGTCAGCACTTCTGGCACCCGTCATCGTGACGTTGGGCCAACAGAACGGCCTGATCGTTCCGTTGATCGCGGTTCACCTGTTCGTGTTCTATTTCGGGATCATGGCAGATGTGACGCCGCCCGTCGGGCTGGCCAGTTTCGCCGCCGCCGCCGTGTCGGGCGGTGATCCAATCCGGACCGGGGTCGTGGCGTTCTTCTATTCCTTGCGGACGGCGGCGCTGCCCTTTCTCTTCATCTTCAACACCGATCTGTTGCTGATCAATGTCGGATGGGGGCAGGGGATACTCGTCTTCATCGTGGCGACGATTGCGATGCTGCTTTTTGCAGCCGCCACTCAGGGCTGGTTTCTCGTGCGCAGCCGGTTTTACGAGACCATCGCGCTCTTGCTGATCGCGTTCACCCTGTTCCGTCCGGGTTTCTGGATGGACAGGATCGCGCCGCCCTTCGAAGACCTGCCGCCCGCGCAGATCGAACAGGCCGCGATGGACATCGAGGTGGGCGAGACCCTGAGGCTTCGGGTCAGCGGATTGAACGCGGTTGGCGATCCGGTGACATTCTCCGCGTTGCTGCCGGTGGGCGAAGGTGAAACGGGCGCAGACCGATTGATTGCGTCCGGGCTGGAATATGTCGTGAACGGCGACGAGGTGATCATCGACAACGTGACCTTTGGCAGCGCTGCGGCGGAAGCGGGTCTGGACTGGGATCAGGAAATCGACCTGGTGCGCAAACCGGTCTCGCAGCCCTCGCGATACTTCATGTTCATCCCGGCTTTGATCCTGCTTGCGCTGGTCGTGATGCTCCAGCGGGGCAGGGCCGAGCGTCGTCAGACGGCAGCGGCATAGGAGAAAGACCATGTTCGACAAAATCCTGATGCCCATCGACCTGACCCACGACGAAAGCTGGAAGACCGCGCTGCCGATGGCCAAGCGATGCGCTGGACCGGACGGAGAAATCCATCTGCTCGCCATCCTGCACGATCTGGGTGCCGCGATGGTGTCCTCCTATCTGCCCAGGGATTTCGAAAAGACCGCAATGGAAAAGCTGAAATCGCAACTGGGCGACTTCGCGGCATCTGAAGTGCCCGAGGCGAAACTCCACGTCGGCCATGGCCATATCGCCGAGACGATCCTGCGGATCGCGGGCGACATGCACGCCGACCTGATCGTGATGTCGTCTCATCCGCCGAACGACTTCAAGACGCTCTTGATCGGATCGAACGCCGACAAGGTCGTGCGGCACGCGACACGTCCCGTGCTGGTGGTGCGGTGATCTTTCCCTGCACAGGCTGCCAGGTGGCAGCGTATTCGAACGTGGAGTTTTCAGACGAATGACACCTTTTGCAATCGCCGGAATCCAGATGCATGTTGCGGCGCTCAATTCGAATGTCGAGGCGATGCGACACCGGATCGACATCCTCATGGCTCGGTTCCCCTGGACCCAGATGGTCCTGTTTTCGGAACTCGCGCCTTACGGACCGCTGGATCAATTTGCGCAGCCGTTTCCCAATGATGTGCTGACGCAATTCCAGGAGGATGCGCAGCGTTACGGGATTTGGCTGATCCCCGGGTCGATGTTCGAGAAAATGCCCGACGGGCGCATCTTCAACACCTCCGTCGTGATCAATCCGCAGGGCGAGATCGTTGCGAAATATTCCAAGATGTTTCCCTTCCGGCCCTACGAGGCGGGCATATCGTCCGGAACCGAGTTCTGCATCTTCGATGTGCCCGACGTGGGCCGTTTCGGTCTGTCGATCTGCTACGATATCTGGTTCCCGGAAACGACACGGCAGCTCACCAGCCAGGGGGTCGAGGTTCTGCTGAACCCGGTGCTGACCGGCACCACCGACCGTGATGCCGAACTGGCCATCGCCCGCGCGACCGCAGCCCAGTTCCAATGCTACGTTTTTGCCGTGAACGGTCTGGCCGCCGGGGGCGTCGGCAAGTCGATCGTGGTCGATCCTTCAGCCATGGTGCTGCATCAATCCGGGGGGCAGGAAGACATGTTCCCGATCGAGATCGATCTCGACGTGGTGCGTCGCCAACGCGAAACGGGCCTGAAAGGGCTCGGACAGGTTCTCAAGAGCTTCCGCGACCGAGAGGCGGAATTCTCGATCTATGACCGGACCAGCGGTGCGGATGCCTATCTCAAGACGCTCGGTCCCCTGACGACGCCAGGCCAAGGCTCGCGCGCCGGAGTTCAGACACTGGACCCGAGGACCGCGCTTGGCACGGATCAAGGGGCCGCATCGGCAGTGCCCATGTTCAAGGGAAGGTCCGGCACACAATAATTCCAGGTCACAGCACGCGCGCTTCGTGCCGACGTCAGCAAAGGACGGAAGAATGAACGTACAATCCGCAGACGACAAGCTGCCATCGATCGGCGACTACTACAGTGCCACGCAACTTCGGGCCGACCGGTGGAGCGCGCTGCGTGAAACAGCCGAGTCGCTCAGGCTTCAGGGGGTCGATGGCCGTCGCGGAAAGACGCTCATCCATGCCGCGGAGGCCTTGTTCGACGCCTTGGCCCCGATCGAGCTCTATTGGGCCTTTCCGGGGGCCAATGCGTTCGACCATCTGCGCCGTCTGCTCGATCAGCGAAATATCGAGGATCTTTCGTCCTCGGTGCGGCGCGTCGCGCGCGCGCTGACGTCTGGCGCCTACCGTCGCAGGACCATTCCCATCGGCGGTGATGAGTACGACAACGAGGATTACGAGGACGAAAGCGCGCTTGCCCCCGAGGACCGTGCCCTTGGACGCCCCTATTTCGAGGTCTTGATCGTCGACAGTGTCAACGAACAACAGGAACGATTCCTGCGCAACAATCTGCACCGGGTCCGGCGGACCGAAGACCCGTTCATCTACGAGCCCGTCATCGTGCCCAGCCTCGAAGACGCGCTTATGGGCATCCTGTTCAACCATAATGTGCAGGCTGTCATCGTGCGCCCCGGGCTTATGCTGAAATCAGAGAACGCGCTGCCGATCCTGAAGCAGTTTCTCAGCCGGATCGGGAACGAGGAAGATGTCGAAGCCTTGACGCCGGGTGATTACGGTCCGGAGGCCTGTTGACTGATCGCCAAGGTGCGGCCTGAATTGGACGCCTATCTGATCACGGACCGATCCGTCGAAGATATCGCAGTCATGGATCTTGGACGGTGCCGCAGGGTTTTCTACAATCAGGAAGACTTCCTTGAACTGCACCTGAACATCCTGCGCGGCGTCAACCGCCGGTACAAGACGCCTTTTTTCACGGCGCTCAAGGAGTATTCAAAGCAGCCGACAGGCGTTTTTCACGCCATGCCGATCAGCCGGGGCAAATCGATCACCCGCTCGCATTGGATTCAGGACATGGGCGCGTTCTACGGCCCCAATATCTTTCTTGCCGAGACATCGGCCACATCCGGGGGCCTCGACAGCCTGCTCGAGCCGCGCGGTCCCATCAAGGAAGCGCAGGACATGGCGGCGCGGGCGTTCGGCTCCAAGCAGACGTTCTTTGCGACCAACGGCACGTCGACCTGCAACAAGATCGTGGTTCAGTCGCTGGTCCGGCCCGGCGACATTGTTCTGGTCGACCGTGACTGTCACAAGTCGCATCATTACGGAATGGTTCTGTCCGGCGCCAATGTGGTCTACATGGACAGCTATCCCTTGCACGAATACTCGATGTACGGAGCCGTGCCGCTCAGAGAGATCAAGAAAACTCTGCTTAATCTGAAGGCCAACGGAAAGCTGGACAAGGTGCGCATGGTCCTGCTGACCAACTGCACCTTCGACGGGCTGGTCTACAACGTTCAACGGGTGATGGAGGAATGTCTCGCCATCAAGAAGGACCTCGTGTTCCTGTGGGACGAGGCGTGGTTCGCCTTTGCGCGCTTCACGCCGACCTACCGGCAACGCACCGCGATGGGTGTCGCCAATCTTTTGCGCGAGACATTGAGGACGGAAGAGGCGGCCGCTGCCTATGCCGAACAGCAGAAGGAGCTGGAAAATGCCGACGAGGAGGTCTGGCTGAACACGCGGCTCTTGCCGCCGCCGGACGCCCGCGTCCGCGCCTACGCGACGCAATCGACACACAAGACGCTCACGTCGCTGCGGCAAGGCTCGATGATCCACGTCAACGATCAGGACTTCAAGGGCGAGGTCGAACAGGCCTTCCACGAAGCCTACATGACCCACACCTCCACGTCGCCGAATTACCAGATCATCGCATCGCTGGATGTGGGGCGGCGTCAGGTCGAACTTGAAGGCTTTGAATTCGTCCAGCGTCAGATCGAAAGCGCAATGGCGATCCGAAAGGCCGTGGCCAGCAATCCGCTTCTGCAGAAGTATTTTCGGGTCTTGACCGTCGCAGACATGATCCCGGCCGAATACCGGGACAGCGGGGCGAACAGCTATTTCGACGCAAGGCGCGGCTGGACGGATATCTGGGAAATCTGGGCAAAGGACGAATTCGTCCTTGATCCCACGCGGGTCACTCTTGCCGTGGGCGGCACCGGCTGGGATGGCGACACGTTCAAGACCAAGATCCTGATGGATAAATACGGGATCCAGATCAACAAGACATCGCGAAATACCGTCTTGTTCATGACCAATATCGGGACAACGCGGTCCTCGGTCGCCTATCTGATCGAGGTTCTTGTCGAAATTGCCAATGATCTGGATGACCTGCTGGACGATGCATCCAAGATGGAACGGCGGTCTTTTGAAAATCGGGTGACCGCGCTTGTGGAACATGTCCCACCCTTGCCGGACTTCAGCCGCTTTCACGATGCGTTTCGGGAAAGTTCGATCACGCCCGAGGGTGATATCCGCTCTGCCTATTTCCTGTCCTACGACGAAGACAATTGCGATTACCTGACGCTCGGCGAAGCCTTGCTGGAACGGCTGCGGAATGGCGAAGAGCTTGTTTCCGCGTCCTTCATCATTCCCTATCCGCCGGGATTTCCAATTCTTGTGCCGGGACAGGTGATCAGCCCAGAGATCATGGAATTCATGGGGGCGTTGGATGTCAGCGAGATCCATGGATACCGCCATGATCTCGGGCTCAGGATTTTCACACAGAAGGCTTTGGAAAATTTGATATCGGGATCTGGAAGAGGAAACTAGACATGCCAAAAAAGACGCTCAAGAACATCTCCGAAATCCGTCGTTATTTCCACACGAACAAGGATCCCGTCTATTTCGTTTCCGCAACGAATTTCAATCTGCTGGGGCTCGACGAATGGGTGAAGAATTTCAAGTATATCTGCTACATGGATTGCTTTGACGGCAGGCACCCGAACGTGCTGTGCCCGTCGGAATTGCCGCATGACGAATTCCAGTCCATCGAGGACATCAACAACTACCTTCTGCAGCACAAGGAAGTTGTCGACTACGTCAAGTCGCGCGGTGGAAATCCGAAATTCGTCTTTCTGATGTTCGACGAAAAGACCGAAGCCCTCGTCAAGGAACTGGGGGGCGAGGTCTGGTTTCCGAAGGCGAAACTCCGCACGTCGATGGACAACAAGATCGAGACCGTGCGCATCGGCAACAAGGCGGGCGTGCCCTCGGTGCCCAACACGCTGAGCGAGGTCAGAAGCTACGACCATCTGCGCGAAATCACCGAGAAAGCCGGCATCGGACATGACCTCGTGCTGCAATCCGCCTTCGGGGACAGCGGTCACACCACCTTCTTCATCAAGTCCGAGGCCGACTTTCGCAAGCACGAGCACGAAATCGTCGGAGAGGGCGAGATCAAGATCATGAAGCGGATCGACTGCCGCGGCTCTGCGATCGAGGCCTGTGCGACCAGCGAGGGCACGATCGTCGGACCTCTGATGACCGAACTCGTCGGTTTCAACGATCTGACGCCCTATCGCGGGGGCTGGTGCGGCAACGAGATCTTCTCGACCGCCTTTCCGCCCAAGACCCGCCAGCAAGCGCGGGAATTGACCTTCAAATTCGGCGAGCAGTTGCGCAAGGAAGGCTACCGGGGCTATTTCGAACTCGATTTCCTGATCGAAAAGAAATCCGGCGATATCTGGCTCGGAGAGTTGAACCCCCGGATCACGGGCGCGTCCTCCATGACCAACCATGCCGCCTTTGCCCATGCGGACGCGCCGCTTTTCCTGTTTCACCTGCTGGAGTTTTCCAAGAAGCCGTTCAAGCTCGATGTCGAGGATCTGAACTCCCGCTGGTCCGACCCGGAGATGATCGACAGCTGGTCGCAAATGGTGATCAAGCACACCGATGACAGTGTGGATATCATCACGGATGCGCCGCAATCGGGCATCTACAAGATGTTGCCGGACGGGCGGGTCGTGTTCGATCGTTTCGACTATCACCGCCGCGCGGTCGAGACCGAGGACGAGGCGTTTTTCCTGCGCATCCTCAGCCCCGGTGACTATCGCTACGAAGGCGCGGATCTGGGCATTCTCGTCACACGGGGTCGGTCGATGACCCAGGGGTTCCAGCTGACCGCAAAGTCGAAGAAATGGATCGACGGGATCAAGACGGCTTTCTCGGCCCGGCCGCTGCCGTCGGCGCAGGCCTTGCAGGAGCCGGCATTCAAGATCATGTAGACCGGTATGAGTCTTGTCATACGCGCAATATCCGAGGATGAACCCGGTCCTGTCTGGTCCGGGCTCTTCCAAGCCTACTGGCCCGCCTATGCAGCGTGGTGGTCGCGGGATGGCATGTCGGGACGCCCGACATACCTCGAATGCCGACGCGCGCTGGTGCAGCACATGCCCGAGATCGCAGAGCTCTACGACCGCTTGTGCGCGCTGTCGGGCGGTGGCGATCTGGCCGCGCGGTTCCTGAGCTTTTATTGCCCGCCGCGCTACCTGTCGGCCTGCAGTCAGGCCGTCTGGCCGGGCGACACGCCGCTGCTGGTCCGCAATTACGACTACGACCCGGCGGCGTTCGATGCCATCGTGCTCAAAACCAACTGGAACGGGCGGGGTGTCATCGGCACCAGCGATGGTCTCTTCGGTCTGGTGGATGGCATCAACGATTCGGGTCTTGTGCTGTCGCTGACCTTTGGAGGACGCAGGGAGATCGGAGACGGCTTCGGCGTCCCGTTGATCCTGCGCTACATCCTGCAAACCTGCACGACCGTGGACGAGGCGGCGGCTGTGCTGCAGCGGATCCCCTGTCACATGAGCTATAACGTGACCGCGCTCGACGCGCAGCGGCGCTTCGTGACGGCGTACCTCGCGCCGGATCGCCCGGCGATCGTCACGCATTCCGCGGTTGCGACAAACCACCAGGAACGGGTCGAACGGTCCAGCCACGCGCGGTTCACCGCCACTGTGGAGCGCGAGCGTTTCCTGCTACAGCGTTTGACATTGCACCCCGAGACACAGGAACGCTTCATCGGCGCGTTCCTCAAGCCGCCCTTGTATTCAACCGCATTTTCTTCGGGTTTCGGCACGCTCTACACTGCCGCCTACAGACCTGACGAGCGGTCTGTGGAACTGCGCTGGCCCGGTCGAAGCTGGAAAAAGAGCTTTTCGGATTTTCAGACCGACCACATCCGTGTCATGTTTCCCGAAGCCGCGACGCCGGGCAGCCTTGCCATCTGAGCGACCTGTCGTGCGTGATGCAGTGACGCCGACGCCACGACTATCCGCCAAGCTGCTGTCCAACCGTCGATTTCAAGACCGTCCACGCCTCCAAGCCATGAAAATGCTGCAATGCGGCGATGCCAAGCTGTCGGTTTAACAACGTTCACACAATGCCTATTTCATGTGCATCCGGAACAGCAAACACATGAACAGGACGGTTTCCAGTGGCACATGCCATATCGACGACAGACTACTACCCCAAGTCACACGTGTTCAAGCACATCGCCGACTGGGTGAGCACGCGGATGCAAAAGATCGGCGCGAACGACCCGCGCCTGCGCCGTGTGCGGATGCTTCAAGCCATGAATGACGCACAGCTGTCAGCGCTGGCCATCGAGCGCAAAGACATTGTCCACCACGTCTTCCGTGACACCTACTATCGGTAATCGCCAATCGGAGCGCCGAGTTTGCAGACAAAGGCCGCCTTCGGGCGGCCTATTTTTTTTGCGACCTCAGGATCCAGATGGGACCGGAAAACACGGAGCCCCGAGGCACATACCAGCCAGACCGGCTGATGACTCCCAAGCCATTGAAATTGAATGATGTGTCGCGATAGCGTAGTGGGAATGCCCAGGCTCCTGATCGTGATGCCGCGACGATATTCTTGAAGGCGGCGTCCGGGGTGATCTTTTTGCGGAGCAATGAACCACCTGAGGTGCGGTAGAGATATTTCGTCGTCGGTCCGCAGAATGGCCGCACGAAGGCATCGTCACGCGCGTGACGTGCATTCACATTCTGGATGTGAAACGCTCCGGCGACGACCCGTTTTCCAGGCTTGTTCGAGACTTCGTAGTGTGCGCTCCCGTTCTTTTTGCAGAACGCCCGGTAGGGCTTCAGGCCATCGCTACACAACACCGCATCACTTGGAACGAGGGGCGCCAAGGCGATTTCGATCGTCCGGTTTCCACGGGTCGCGATAGGCGCGAACAGGCGTCTGCCACCTTGATCACCCACTGTCAGCAACCGGATCGGCCACTTCGAGAGGCCGCGCGCCATCTTGATTTGTCTGCTGCGAAATACACACCACTGCGGCCGTGGCGGGGGCTGGGTGCCGGTTCGAATTGGCGGCGCGGTTTGCCCACTCCCCCGACCCCTTGCGGCTTTCTCGCTGAAAGGTCTCATCGACCTCCACGACGCCGGAGAACCTCGTGTCGCGGGTAGCTGCACTTGCCTCCACGATCATCATCCGTCAACGCCATATCGTGTCTGTCGTTGGGAAGAGGCGCGCGGCGAGCTTGCGGCAAGAGAACGGCGTGTCCGACAGCATTTTGCGGATGACCTCAAGGAAGAGGTCGTGCCGGTGCAGTCCGCAAATTTCCATCCCGGTGCCTCCACTTCGCTCAAAAAATAATCTTTTGATGTGCAGATAATCTCCTTAGTTTGGTTACATCAACGATTTACGCTTCCCTGAGAACGGCGTGGATGCTACGCGTTCAACCATGAACGCACACAACCAGTGCGAAACAGCGGGCGGCCTCACCCAAGCGAGCGTCGGTGCGGTAGCCGTGGTTCCAGGCCCATGAGCCGTGAAATCAACGAGGATGTGCGGTTTCGCATCCTGCGTCTGTTGGAAGACCAGCCGCACCTGTCGCAACGAGATATCGCGGACAGCTTGGGGGTCAGTTTGGGGGCAACCAATTATGTGCTCAAGGCGCTTGTTGAGAAAGGCCAGCTCAAGGTCCGGAACTTCCGAGCCTCGAACAACAAGCTGCGCTACGCCTACATCCTGACGCCCAGCGGCATCGAGGCCAAGGCCCGTCTTACGGGTGGTTTCCTGAAGAGGAAATATGCGGAGTACGAGGCGTTGAAGTCGGAGATCGATGCGCTGGAGGCGGATATCGAGGCTGGTTCCGCGAATGGCGCAGATCGATGAGGGCAGGGCGATGGTCAGAGGTCCGGGAGTTTGCGTTATCGGGGGTTTGGGGCGTGAGGGCTGGCGTTATCCGGTACTGGGCTCGTTGGGTCTGCCCCCGTTCTGCAGCGGTATCGGCCCAACGGGATTTGCTCAGGTTTTGCCACTAGTTGTTCAGTGCCGGTATCTGGTGGATCGGATCGAAGATGAATCGATCCGACTCGGCTACCGACGCGTCTAGGTGCTGCTGAGGCGCGAGGGCTGCCCGCCCCGAGAAATCAGCGCCATGGGCCTGAAAAACATTTTTCGCTAGTTCGCGCCCGAACGTGGTACCCTCAAATATGACCGTCCTCCTATGTCGGTCCTCGCAGACCAGCCTTGTAACAAAGATTCTGTCGGGTGCGGTTACATCTTCAGAGCTGTCATGCGGGACTGAGCATGTAGATAAACATTCGGTGAATGTGCAGTAGCGAAGCCAAGAAATCATTTAAAGGATCCGGAAATCTTGTTGTTGATAATACTATCGATATTTTCTGGACGAATTTTACTGTTCTCACTGGCTAAAAGGGAAGGGTTCCTTGAGTATCCGGCCCTAGCATCGGCAGTCTATATCGCTTGGGTGATACCACAGTTAATTGGAGTACGTAATTCAGGGTTTGGTTTCAATACGAGCGAACTATTCATGCTGGAGATGTTCTGCTTGGTCTGCCTTGGTGCTCTTGTCGCGGGGTGGAATTTAGGTATTTCACACGGAAAACGCAGCATAATTTCGCCAATATCAAATAGAAAGCTTGTCCAGCTCGCTATTAGTCTAACCCTGTTCACACTCGCCATGACGTTTTTATTGCGTGGCGTGGATACAAGCGATGGATCTTCGGACGTGAATTGGTCGGGGCCGATTACCATCATCTATTTTTTCTCGAACCTGAAGGCTCTGTCACTTTTTCTTGTGGTCTACCTATTCCTTTCTGGGGAGCGCCGGAAGCTCTGCGCCATCCTGATCGCACTGCATATAGTGATGTATCTGCCAGCGTTGACTATCTACTTTAGACGCCGGGCGGCATTAGAAGTGTTTGTCATTATAAACTTGGCATACTGGTATGCCCGGGGCCTAGTGCTGCCTCGCACGTTGGTTCTCATTAGCATCCCGTTCGGGATGCTTTTCGTCTTTGGCGTCGGGGCGTTGCGGGGCCTTGGATGGAATTCATTGGGAGATGTGAACTTGGCACAGATCGCTGCGATCAATTTCTGGTCATACACGCCCTTCCAAAACACTGGGCAGTTCCCGGAGATGGCAAATGCGTATTATATTGTAAGATACGTGAGCGATGGCGCTTCGTTCACCTTGGGCGCGGATTCATGGAACCGTTTCATCTTCCAATGGATACCGGGTCAGCTGGTGGGTCGCGATCTTAAGGCGGCTCTGATGTTCGATATCGATTTCTTAAATCAGGCATTGTCCAATATTGGGGCTATCCACCGAATTGGTGCTACAAACAGTGCCTTTGGCGATGCCTATATGGAGGGCGGATTCCTGGGATGCGTTTTTTTCTTCATCACGGCTTTCGTTGTTGGGACGTGGTGGGAAAGAGCACGACGCGGCGATGTAAGAGCACGGATCTATTATGCCTCTGGCATTGCGCCTGCAACCCTCATGCTGACGGCATACCCAGCCTTCTTCTTCAACTTTACGCTTCTTTTTCTTCTAGCCGTTAAGGTTGGCCTAAAAATGCCTTTAGTTGTGTTGCAAAAAAGGGCCATTCGGCCTTGAGAAAATGGCTGGCTGCACTGAGCGTTGAATTAAACAGCGTTTGCATTTTTGACGGGCACATAGACATCGCTCAACCAAGCTACATGGTGCCAATTGGTGGCCGTTGGGAATTTCTAGTGTGAGCAATCGCATGTCATCAATAGCACAACAGACGCCACGTGTTGTCGTCATACAGAGCGGTGCCCGTCACGATTATGCCATTCCCAATGCATTCTCGGAGTGTGGATGGTTGGAGGTGTTCCACACAGACATCTGCACATATCCCGGCCTATCGTGGGCCTTGGGCGTTCCGTGTTTGCCCGATAATGTCCGGCGCTTTCTAAACAGAAAACCCTCCGCAGCAACTTTGCGCCGTACGTGTCGCGATCCGGGTAGTGTCCACGGACGTGGTGGACTTTCACATCGCGCTGGCGGTGTAACCGGGGTGGCCATCGAGGATGTCGGTTATGGTGGAGTTTGCAAGCTTCAACCACGAACCGATGGAGACCCCGATGAC
>NZ_BMFC01000011.1 GCF_014637725.1 Marivita lacus
CGCTCGGTCACCAGCTTTACTGCCTCGATCTTGAACTCGCGGCTGAACTTTCGTCTCGTCATATCCAATCTCCAATTCCATGGTCACGATCTTATCTTCGTGTCCACGAAACCGGCAGCAGGCCAGTTTGCGACCATTGAGATTTAAACCGCTAAATCAGTCGCTTAATGGCTATTCACCAAATCGGCGTAGTCATCAGGTCCGGAGAATATCGGCCCTGAGAGACCGCTTCCGGGCCTCTTGCCACCAGGGCCAGTGCTCAGCACCTCCCGCATAACCCTCGAAAACAACGGAAAAATCCGGCCTCGGCCGGATCGGGAGAACAGTTTCTCTAGGGCAAGTGGCGGAGACGAAGGGATTCGAACCCTCGAGACGGTTTCCCGCCTACTCCCTTAGCAGGGGAGCGCCTTCGACCACTCGGCCACATCTCCGTTGACCCGTTTAGTGGCCAGTGCAGATGGGGACAAGGCCAAATCATAGGCGAACCGGGAAAAATCGGGTGGTTTTGGGCTTTGCCGGTGTGGCGCGGCGGGCTCGTGTTGATTGGGCCTTTGCATAAACAGCCGTGCGGCTTACGTTCAAGCGAACATACGCTTTGTCTCATGCCGGAGCTCTCCATGACACCGATCACCCAAGCCGCCGCAATCGCCTGCATCACCTTGGGAACTGGGGCCGCCGCTGTGTCGGTCCTGAACCCGGACGTGCCTGACTTGACCGTCCCGGAGGCGGATTGGTCGGCGGGGAAGGCGCTTGATGGGAAATCATTCTTCATTCAGGCCGAACTCGACAATGGGGCCGAGGGCGAGACGGACACGCTCGTGTTCGAGGATGGCCGGTTCATGTCGATGGATTGCGAGACATACTGCAATTTCGGCTTTTCGGAGTACCAAACCTGGATGGACGGCGACGCCGTTCATTTCACGACCGTCGCCAAATGCCCGACTGCTCCGCATACCGTTGTTTGGCACGGTCGGATCGTCGATGACCAGATCACCGTCGACATGAGCTGGACCACGCGGCGCTGGTACTGGACGCATCAGATCACGGGCACAGGATCCGGGTCGCTCGTGCCGGGCGGCAAGGATGCCGTGTCGGGGTGACACCCGAACCGTCCCAATCGAAACGCGTGACACCGGAGGGTATCGCCGTACGGGCAGCGGGCCTGGTGATGATTGTGGTTCTCGCAAGCTGGGCCGCGCATCTGCTGAAAGACGCGCTTGACCTGACGATGATGCCGAACAACGAAAAGCAGGTCCACCGCCTGCTGATGATCGGAGCGGTCGCCTATATCGGTCTGCTTGCCCTGCCCTTTGTGCCCGGTGCCGAGATCGGGATCGCCATGCTGACCGCCTTCGGCGCGGCCATTGCCCCGCTCGTCTATGCCGCCACGGTCGCGGCCATGATGTTGGCGTTTCTGCTTGGGCGGCTTTTGCCGGCCACAACGCTCGCTTGGCTGTTGTCTCTGATGCGGTTGCGCAAAGCGTCTGATCTGGTGTCGCGGGCCGCTCTCTTGCCACCGAAGGATCGGTTGAGCCTGCTGCTCGACAGAGCGCCGCCCCGGACGGTCGGCCTCGCCTTGCGCCATCGCTACGTGGCGCTTGCAATCCTGGTCAATACACCCGGCAATGCCCTGATCGGCGGGGGTGGTGGCATAATGATGATGGCTGGAATGAGCGGTATTTTCACGCCGATCCAGACGTTTATCGCGATCGCGGTCGCGGTGTCCCCCGTCCCGATTGCCGTGATGGTGTTCGGGTTCTGATCCAAGGTCGCAAAGCAGCCTTACGTGTTGAACAGGAAGTGCAGCACGTCGCCGTCCTTGACGACATAGCTTTTACCCTCGGCGCGCATCTTGCCGGCCTCCTTGGCCGGGTTCTCCCCGCCAAGTGACACGTAGTCGTCATAGGCGATGGTTTCGGCGCGGATGAAGCCCTTTTCGAAATCGCCGTGAATCACACCGGCTGCCTGGGGCGCGTGGGTGCCCTTGGCGATGGTCCAGGCGCGCGCCTCTTTGGGGCCGACGGTGAAATAGGTCTCGAGATGCAAAAGCTGGTAGCCTGCGCGGATCACGCGGTCGAGACCGGGTTCCTCGAGGCCCATTTCCGACAGGAATTCCTGCGCCTCCTCTTCGTCCAGCTGGCTGATCTCTTCCTCGATCTGGGCCGAGATGACCACGTGGCTGTTGCCTTGGCTGGCTGCCATTTCGCCCACCGCGTTGGACAGCGAGTTGCCGTTCGCGGCATCGGCCTCGGACACGTTGCACACATAGAGCACCGGCTTGGTGGTCAGAAGTTGCAGCATGTCCCACGACTTGCGGTCCTCGTCATCAACGGGAACGGTGCGGGCGGGTTTGCCCTCTTCGAGCGCGGCCAAGGCGGCGCGCATCAGGCGTTCCTGCTGCACCGCGTCCTTGTCGCCGCCGCGCACCTTGCGGACGATGTTCTGCAGGCGCTTTTCGAGGCTTTCGATATCGGCCAGCATCAGCTCGGTCTCGATGGTTTCGGCATCGGCGACCGGATCGACACGGCCGTCCACATGCACCACATCGCCGTCTTCAAAGCAGCGCAGCACATGGGCGATGGCATCGGTCTCGCGGATGTTGGCAAGGAACTGGTTGCCCAGCCCTTCGCCCTTGGAGGCCCCTTTGACCAGACCGGCAATATCCACGAAGGTGATGCGCGTCGGGATGATCTGCTTGGATTTCGCGATATCGGCCAGCCTGTCCAGCCGCGCATCGGGCACGGCCACGTCACCGACATTGGGCTCGATCGTGCAGAACGGGAAATTCGCCGCCTGCGCCGCTGCGGTCTTGGTGAGCGCGTTGAAGAGGGTCGATTTGCCCACGTTCGGCAAACCCACGATTCCCACCTTGAAGCCCATGTCGATCTCTCCTGATCCTGCAGATTTGCGCCGCTTCTAAGCGTTGCCCGCAGGCGCTGCAAGGCGGCTGAGATCGGGCATCATGCGGAACCAGAAACGGTGGTTCAAAAGCACCGCAGCCCCTGCGAGGCCAAGGACCAGACCGATCCAGATGCCGGTCGCGCCCCAGTCAAGCACGAAGCCCAGAACATAGGCAGCAGGCAGGCCGATGCCGAAATAGGACACCGCCGCGTAGACCATCGGCACACGCGCATCCTGCACCCCGCGCAACAGGCCCAGCACCACCACCTGTGCGCCGTCGACCAACTGGAATACGGCGGCGAGGATCAGCAGGGTGATGCCCATTTCGATGATGTCCGCGCGGGCCGGGTCTTCGGGATCGAGGAAAATCGCGATCAGCGGCTCGGGCAGCGCCACGAAAAGCACCATCGTGATCGCCGCGACACAGGCCGACAGCGCCAGCGCCACCACCCCGCCCCGCGCCATGTGCGGCCAGTCGCGGCGACCAAACGCGTTGCCCGCCCGCACCGTGGCGGCGTTGGACAGGCCCAGATGCAGCATGAACAACATCGAGGCCAGTTGCAGCGCGATGCCATGTGCGGCCAGCGGGATTGTGCCCAGCCATCCCATCATGATGGCCGAGGCCGCGAAAAGCCCGGTTTCCGACAAGGATGTGAGCCCGATGGGAACGCCCAGCCGAAACACCTGCGCGAACATCTCGTTGTCGGGTTTCCACAGACGCTGGAACAGGCTGTGCGTGCGCACGAAGGCGAGGATATAGGCAACCACCACCAGCATCGAGACCACATGTGTGCTCAGAGACGCGATGGCCGCCCCTTGCAGGCCCAGTTCGGGAAAACCGAAATTGCCGAAGATCAGCGCGTAATTTGCCAGCGCGTTATAGGGCAGCGCCACAACCGTGACCCAGAAGACCACCTGTGTCTTTTCGAGCGCGGCAAGGTAGCTCTTGAGCGTCATCGTCACCAGCGCAGGGAGCAGGCCGAAGGCCAGAACCCGCAGGTAGACCTGTGCCTCAGCCGCGATATCCGGGGTCTGGCCCAAGGCGCGCAGCAAGGCTTCCGACCACCACAAGAGCGGGAACATCACGACACAGAACAGCGCCGACAGCCACAGCCCCATGCGGGTCGCGCGGCGCACCTGTCGGTTGTCGCCTTCAGCCGCATAAGAGGCCACCATCGGCATCACCGCCCAGGCAAAGCCGCAGCCGAACAGGAACAGCGTGAAGAACAGCGTGTTGGCCAGCGTCACCGTGGCCAGCGCCTCGGCCCCGTACCAGCCCACCATGATGGTGTCGGTCAGGCCAATGCCCATCTGCGCCATGTGTCCGCCGACCAGCGGCACGCCCAAGACGAGGATGGCCCTGACATGGGCCGGGTATGACATCTGCGCTGCTTGCATGGCGCCCGCGATAGACAGTGCCCACAAAATGGGCAAGTGTTTTGTCTGCTCAGAGCGCGCGGATCAGGAATTGCGCCGCAAGAATGGCGATGATCAGCCCGGCGCCGGTTTCGATCACGCCCGCGATGCGCGCGGTGTGCGGCCCACCGGCAAAGCGCGCCAGCGCGCCTTCGCGGAACGTCACCGACCCGACAGCGGCGGCAAGCGTGACACTCGCGGTGCCCAGCCCCATCGCTAGCGTGCCAAGGATGCCCGCAAGGTCGATCCCCATGCTGACCGCAAGGATCAGCAGGAACAATGCGCCAGTGCAGGGACGGATCGCGATGGCCCCGATCAGGACCAGAGCATCGCGCAGCGAATGGACGTTCTGCGCCTGTTCGGGCGTCGGCGCATGGGCGTGCCCGCAGGACTGGCACGTTCCGTCATCGGTATGATCGTGATGGTGGTCATGCTGGTGATCGTGATGGTGGTGCACCTGTGCCACGGCCCAATCCGCCCAGAGCCGCCGCGCGCCGCGCAGCGCCAGCCACGCCCCGACGGCACAGATCGCGGCATAGCTGAGCGGCGCGAACAAATCCTCGGCCGCGCCCACCATCGCCTCGCGGCCAAGCCCAAGGACCCAGACGCCGGCATAGACGACGACAATCGCGGCCAGCGCCTGTGCGAGACTCGACAGGACAGCCAGCAGCGACAGGCGGGTCAGCGCCACGCGCTCGGCCACGCCGTATCCCGCGATCAGGATCTTGCCGTGGCCCGGCCCCACCGCGTGGAAAAACCCGTAGCCGAAACAGACCGTCATCAGCGTGAGGATCGCGCCCGGCTCGTTTGCCCGCAGCGCCCGCAGACTGCGCGCCATGCCGCTTTGGGCAGCGCGCTGCCCCTCCGCAGCCCAGCGTTCGAGCATCTGCGCGCCGTCAAAGCCCCAGAGCCAGATCGCAAGGGCGACAACGGCCAGCGCCGCTAGTTGGAGGGCGGTGCGCATGAGATCGTGATCGAGTCGGAGAAATGGATGCCCACGCGCATCTCGTCGAAGATATCCTCCATCGACCCACCGTTCAGTTCCTGATCCACGGCCTCCTGTGCGGCGGCCTGGTCGGGCTCGGTTATTTTGGCGGTGCAGTCGGGATCGGTCACGGTGACCCCCTGCGACACGTCATAAGCGACATAATAGGTCGGATCGTATTGCAGGATCTCGACCGCCTCGACCGGCACCGCGGGGATCTCGCGGTAATGGGTTGCGGTGATCAGCCCGTTCTCGACCGCGATGCCGGTGGGTTTCGGGCGCGGCATCTCGATCTTTTCGCCGTAGGAATAGACGTAGAGATCGCCTTCAAAGCCCGGCGGCCATTCGATCAGGTCGAACCCGAAAAGCGTGTCCAGTTCGGCTTTGGTCAGCGTGCTGTCGCCATCGGGATCAAGACCGTAATCCTCGAGGATCAGCAGCGTGAAGAAATCGTCATAGGTCCACGTCACCGTCACGCCCGTGACTTCGCGGGCCGCGTTGACCTCGAAGCGCAGGGCGGTGTCGACAAAGATGTGCGGATGCGCGCCAAGCGGCGCGGCAACCAGACCAAGAACGAGGGCGCAGAGGGCATGTTTCATAGGTTGCCGAGGTAAGCCCCCCGGACCGCCAAGGCAAGGTCATGCACTGCGCAGCGGCAGAGAATTGCGCACCCCTCAGGCACCGGCCTCCCGCATCACGGGGCGCGGTGACGGGCCGAGGATGTGATCCAGCCGGTGGATCACATGCCCGGCGCCGCCCACGATCAGCGGATCGGGCGGCGTGACGATGGCGGGATCCTTGCCGGGATAGTCCAGCGTCGACAGGAAATGCCGCATGCAATTCAGCCGCGCGCGTTTCTTGTCGTTGGATTTCACGATGGTCCAGGGCGCGTCGGCGGTGTCGGTGTAAAAGAACATCGCCTCTTTGGCCTCGGTATACTCCTCCCATTTATCAAGGCTCGCCTTGTCGATGGGCGACAGCTTCCACTGCTTGAGGGGATCGGTCTCGCGGCTGGCAAAGCGTTTCTTCTGTTCGGTCTGCGTGACCGAGAACCAGTACTTGTAAAGCCGGATGCCGGAGCGCGTCAGCATCTGTTCGAAATCCGGCGTCTGTCGCATGAATTCAAGGTATTCTGCCGGCTCGCAGAAGCCCATCACCCGCTCCACCCCGGCGCGGTTGTACCACGAGCGGTCATAAAGCACGATCTCGCCCGCTGTCGGCAGGTGCTCGATATAGCGCTGGTAATACCACTGCCCGCGTTCGACATCGGTGGGCTTGTTCAGCGCCACCACCCGCGCCGTGCGCGGATTGAGGTGTTCGGTGAACCGCTTGATCGTGCCGCCCTTGCCCGCCGCATCGCGCCCCTCGAAGATCATGACGAATTTCTGACCCGTCTCCTGCGCCCAGAGCTGCACCTTGAGCAGTTCCGCCTGCAGCGCGGCTTTCTCGGCCTCGTAGGTCCGGCGGGACATCCGGTAGCGATAGGGGTAGCGGCCGGTCTCGAAGGCGCGGCGCACCTGATCGGCGGTCACCGCCTTGGCGGGCACCTTCGACAGGGCGGCTGCCGGTTGCGGGTCGATCTTGGGATCATTGGCACTCTGGGGGGAGGATGTCATGCAGGGTTCCGGTCTTCGGGGTGTTGGTTGCCCCAATTGTAACAGCTGCGTGAAAAGGCCTCTTTGACACGCATCAAAAACACCCACCCCTGCCCCATTGATTTTCCCCGCCAGTTCCGGCAATCGGGTTCGACCAATCAGGAGAGTGCCATGACCCGTATCGACGCCAAATTCGCAGAGCTGCGCAAAGACGGCAAAAAGGCATTCGTGTCCTATGTCATGGCGGGTGATCCCGACTTCGACACCTCGCTCGAACTGGTCAAGGGCTTGCCGGGTGCAGGCGTGGACATCATCGAACTGGGCCTGCCCTTCACCGATCCGATGGCCGATGGCAGCACGATTCAGCTGGCCGGTCAGCGCGCGCTCGAAGGGGGCATGACGCTGGACCGCACGCTTGAGCTGACGCGCCGGTTCCGCGAAGAGGACGACACGACACCGATCGTGATGATGGGCTATTACAACCCGATCTACTCGCGCGGTGTCGACCTGTTCCTTTCGCAGGCCAAGGAAGCCGGCATCGACGGCCTGATCATCGTCGATCTTCCCCCCGAGGAAGACGACGAGCTGTGCATCCCGGCGCAGGCGGCGGGTCTGAACTTCATCCGGCTGGCCACACCCACCACCGATGACAAGCGCCTTCCCAAGGTGCTCCAGAACACCTCCGGTTTCGTCTATTACGTGTCGATCACCGGCATCACGGGTGCTGCCGAAGCGCAGGCCGCCGATGTCGGCCCCGAAGTGGCGCGGATCAAGTCGCAGACCGATCTGCCGGTGATCGTGGGCTTCGGCATCAGGACGCCCGACGCCTCGCAGGCCATCGCGGGAGTGGCGGATGGCTGTGTCGTCGGTTCGGCCATCGTGTCGGAACTCGCCATGGGCAAACCGGTGAGCGACGTGCTGGCCTTCGTCAAGACGCTCGCGGACGGGGCGCACCGTGCGTGACACCGCGGCCGATGCCCTGCTTGCGGCCTTTGACGGCAATTCCCAGATTGGGCCGCTGACGGATGCCTCTCCCGCCCTGACGCTGGACGAGGGCTACGGCATTGCCGCGCAGGTCGGCGAGACACGCCGCGCGCGCGGTGAACAGATCGCGGGCCGCAAGATCGGCTTTACCAACCGTACGATCTGGCCGATCTACAATGTCGATGCGCCCGTCTGGGGCTGGATGTACGACGGCGGCGTAAGTGACATTCCGTCCGATGGCGTGATCCCCCTGCCCGCCCTGCCCGAACTGCGGATCGAGCCCGAGATCGTGTTCGGGTTCAAGGCCACCCCCGCGCCCGACATGGACCTGACGGACCTTGCCGACTGCATCGACTGGGTGGCGCACGGGTTCGAGATCGTCACCTCGCTTTACCCCGGCTGGCGGTTCACCGCGCCGGATGCCGTGGCCGCGATGGCGATGCATGGCGCGCTGTGGGTCGGACCGCGAAGCGCGCCGACGCAAGACCGGCTGGAGGCGCTGACCACCTGCGGTGTCAAACTCGGCGGGCCGGGTGAAGACCTGATCGGCCACGGCGTCGACGTGCTGGGCGGGCCATTGATGGCGCTGCAGTATCTTGTCAGCCAGATCGGCCGGATGCCCGGTGCAGACGTGATACAGCCCGGAGAGGTGGTGACCACCGGAACGCTCACCGATGCCCGCCCGATTGCGCCCGGTCAGACGTGGGAAACCACGTTCGACACCCCTCTGATCGACGGGCTGCGCGTCACCTTCGCCTGAACCGAACGCCCGAAAACCAGCCCAGAGGTTCGCAGCAGGACAAGAGATACATTTTTTGAGAATGGCTCGAACAGGGACCTGACGACGCTGAACATAGCTCTCGGATGGCGCTTGAGCGCAATGTCACGATTGCCCGGATTGCCCGTGCAACGCACGGGCAGCGCCCGAACCGCCCCCACGGGGCGGGCGCGCAACGCTTTCTGGAACCGAAACGACAGTTTCGTCCCGCATACCTGCCCCGCAACACGAAGCGGCCAAAGCCTTGAGCCCGTGGGGCCCTTTTGTCGGGCGGCAAACCCTAATCCCGCGCGGCGTCCATCCGTTTGCGCAGGGTGGCCAGCTTGTCGATGACAGCGCGCACCTCCGCCGGGTCAAGCGTGTCGGCAATCCCGGCAAGGTCAGGCGCGATCCCGGCAATCGCGGTATCGCGAAACCTGCGGCCCGCGTCGGTCAGCCAGACCTGCTTGCTGCGGGCATCATCGGGATTGACGCGCATCGTGACAAAGCCGCGTTTCTCCAGCCCCGCCAGTGTGTGGGTCATGCTGGTCTTGGGCACCTGGAACGCGCGGGCCAACTGCAAGGGCGTGCGCCCATCCTGCACCCGGATCAGGTGGTTGATCACCGTGAAGTGCGGCAGCACCAGACCTTCGGGCAACCGCGCCTCGAACAGGGCGCGGCTGAGCTGGCCGAGGATGCCGATCTCGTTGAAGAGTTCGAAATAGAGACCCGTCGCTGTGTGTGTGTCTGGTGTGTCAGGCATTCCCGGGTTTTGGCCTCATCCGTGCATCAATCGGCCAACGCGGGGTGCGGGCCGTGGGCGCAGCGTAGCCCAGAAGCCCGAGCATTTGAACCGTCCCGCCGTCGGGTGCGTAGGCGGCATGGATCGCGTCGTAAAGCGCCGTCATCTCGGGATATTCCTGCAACGCCTGGCTGACGGGCCGCACCCCCAGCCCGGCCCCCGTAGCCGCAAGGTTGAGCCGCAGCCAACGCACCCCTGTGGCGATCTGGTCGGCGCGGGTGTTGGTGGGGCTGGTCTGCACCACAAAGGCCGGAGCCGAGGCGATGGCCTCCAGAGTGCCGTTGATCGCGCCCTGCGCGGCCATCGTCGTCGGATCAAGCGAGGCCTCCCGCGTCAGAAGCCCGGTCCTGTTCAGCAGTTCGAACGTCGCACCACCAAGGTCGATGCCATCGGGCTGCGCGTTGATCTCTGCCTTGCCGATCCGCAGAAGATCAATGCTTTCCTTCCACGCATCGGGCGTTCGCGCTTCGATCAGCCACGCCTCGGTCGCAAGATCGCGCAGCGCGGTGGCATCGCCACCTTGCGCGACCAGATCGACATGCGGCGCGATGCTGTCCAGCGAGGCGGCATCGAGCGCGCGGTCCTGAAACACCTCCTTGTGCGAGCGCCGTTGCAGCACATGGGCGAACAGCGGATCGGGCTGCGCGCCACCGGCGGTAAAGCGGCACAGCGCCACCGGCCCCGCCTCTCCCTCGGGGAACAGCGTCTGGTCGATGGCGTAACGTTCCTCGGCGGCGGCCATGCGCATCAGGTCCAGAAAGCAGCCCATCCCGATGGTCAGTTGGCGCGCATGGGGGTCCGTGACGGGCAGGTCCCGCGCCGGGTCGCGCCAGATCGCAACGGTGTCATCCCCGATCAGTTCAGCCTCCCAGGGCTGGCGATTGTGCGGGTTGGGTGCCAGCAGCGCATGGGACAGGGCACGCAGGCGCGGGTCGGGATACTGGCCCGCCATGTCCCACGGGGCAAGCGCGGCATGGGGCGTGCGGCTGGCGGCGAAAAGGCCAAGTCCGGCGGCGGCTGAAACCACCGCGCCGCCCCCGATCAGGCCAAGTGTCTTGCGGCGGGAAAGTGTCATGAGAATCTCCTTTTTGTTCGATATCGAATTACTTAGTCCGATATCGAACCATAAATCAATCACAAACAAAAATGCCGCGTTGCGCGGTATCACCGTCATTGGTAAAGAAATCTAACCAATACTCCGAAAGGCTGTGCCATGCCCGTGATCACCGAAATCGAAGACCTGCGCCGCATCTACAAACGTCGGGTGCCGAAGATGTTCTTCGACTACACGGAATCAGGCAGTTGGTCGGAACAGACTTTCCGCGAGAACTCGTCGGATTTCGACAAGCTTTACCTGCGCCAGCGCGTTGCCATCGACATGGAAAACCGCAAGACCGCAACCCGGATGATCGGTCAGGACGTGTCGATGCCGGTGGCACTGGCCCCGGTGGGCCTGACCGGGATGCAGCATTTCGACGGCGAGATCAAAGCGGCACGGGCAGCGGAGAAATTCGGCGTGCCCTACAGTCTGTCGACCATGTCGATCTGTTCGATCGAGGACGTGGCGGCCAACACTTCCAAACCGTTCTGGATGCAGGTCTACACGCTCAAGGACGACGATTTCATGCAACGCCTGTTCGACCGGGCGAAAGACGCCAAATGTTCGGCGGCGATCATCACGGTCGACCTGCAACTGTTGGGCCAACGCCACAAGGATTTGAAAAACGGCCTTTCCGCCCCACCCAAGCTGACCCCCGCCTCGGTCGCCAACATGATGACCAAGGTGCAGTGGGGTCTGGGCATGCTCCAGACCAAGCGGCGGTTCTTCGGCAATATCGTGGGCCATGCGAAGGGCGTCGAAGACCCGTCCTCGCTGTCGTCATGGACGGCGCAGGCCTTTGACCAGTCGCTCAACTGGGATCGCATCCGGCAGTTCCGCAAGATGTGGGACGGCCCGCTCATCATCAAGGGCATCATGGATCCGCGCGATGCGCTGGAGGCGCTGAATGTCGGCGCGGATGCGATCGTCGTGTCGAACCACGGCGGGCGGCAGTTGGACGGCGCGCTGTCGTCGATCCGGGCGCTGGAGGCAGTTCTGGACGCGGTGGGCGACAAGATCGAGGTGCATCTCGACAGTGGCATCCGGTCCGGTCAGGACGTGCTCAAGGCGATGGCGATGGGGGCCAAGGGCACCTATATCGGCCGCGCCTATGTCTACGGGCTTGGGGCCAACGGACAGCAGGGCGTCACCGACGCGCTGAAGGTGATCCACCGGGAGTTGGAAGTGTCGATGGGCCTGTGCGGTCGGAAGGATGTGAACGATCTGGACCGCGACATCCTGATGATCCCCAAGGGATTTTCCGGCGATTGGGTGGAATAAGCCACGACAAAAGCCCGGCCAGGCGCAAGGCCTACCGGATCCGTATCCCCTAGGCCGGGCCAAGGCCCGGCACAACGTGTCTCAGCTTGGAAGAAGCGGCGCCGCCCTTGTGGCCTGACCCGTCTCTCGTACTGCCGGGTTTCCCCGTGACCTGTGCCCGTTGCCGGGCCTTGTGAAACCGGTTTCTCAGGGTCGGCCCTTGCGGGCTGTCGAGAGAAGGTCAGTTCAAGTATCGCGGCATGGGAGTGACCCTTCCCGCTCGATGCGCATCGTGGACGGGGGTATGGCGCAGAAGGCGTTAACGATCCGGAAACCGGGCGTGCGGTACAACCCTGCTCAGACCCGCAGTTGCGCCACCCGCGTCAGCACCGGCAAAAGCACCAGCGTCACGCAGAAGAGCAGCCCGCCGATCACAAGGAAAGACGTGGCCAGCCCGAAGCCTTCGGACAGGAATCCCATCAGCGGCGGGCCGATGAAGAACCCGGCATAGCCCACCACCGAGATCCGCGAGATCGCGTGGCTGCGGTAGCGGTTCGGCACCATCCGCCCGATCCACGCATAGGCCATCGGCGCCATCACCGACACGCCCAGCCCAAGGACCGAGAACCCCAGATAGGCCACGCCCAGCGACGGGGCTGTCGCCGCGATGCACGCGCCGATCCCGGCGATGACCGAGGCCCAGCGGATCACCATGCGTTCGGACACGCGGTTGGCGACGACCTGACCGGACAGGCGTCCCACCGCCATCGTGATGCCCAGCAGCGCCGGGCCCAGCGCGCCCTGTGCGGCCCCTGCCCCGAGATTGCGTTCCAGATAGAGCGCCGACCAGCCCTCGGTCGCCTGTTCCGACATGAAGGCGATGAGGATGATCATTCCGCCCGGCAGCAGCAGCGTCCAGGGCAGCGGGGCCACCTCGATACCGTCGGCCTCGTGTTCGGCATCGGCCACCGGCGCGGCCACGGCCTGCATCACCAGCATTCCGATCAGCACGGCCGCCCATGTGAGAATCGCCGCCGGACCGGAGCCCGCCTCGCGCATCAGCCCGGTGGCCAGCGCGCAGATGGCATAGGCCACCGAGAACACCGCGTGGTTGAGGTTCATCAGGCTGCGCCCGACCTGCGCCTCGAGCGCGCTGACCCGTGCGTTCATCGCCACATCGAGCGTGCCCGAGGTCATCGTCACCCCCAGCATCGCCAGCGTGAACAGCACCCCGTTCGTGGTATGCCCCGGCAGGAGGGTCGCGACGGCGAGCAGCGCGATCAGCACACCCACGGCCCGCGGGCCCAGCGCCCGTTCGGCCAGCGGTGCCAGCCACATCGCCATCACCGCGCCGATGGACGTGATCAGCAGCGCCAGCCCGAACTGACCGTCCGACAGACCGACCTGCGGCTTGAGCACCGGCACGAGGGCTGCGAAACTGCCCCAGAACACGCCCACGGCGGCAAAACCGGCGGCGGGTCCTCGGCTGATGTAGAGATCACGCAAAAGGCTCATGGCGCTGCCAGTGCCACGGCGCGCCGCAACGGTCCAGCCCACAAACGGCACATTCCGGGTGAAATCCGCAACCTTCACTCTTGCCCTGCACGGGAATCCGGTCTATCGCGCGGTCTTCATGCGGGGTGACAGCCTTGGAGGCACCCTGCCCTTACATATTGGAGATATATCATGGCTGGAGAGATTCCTGATCTCGAAGCTCTGGAACGGACGGGGACAGGCAAGGGCGCCGCTCGTCAGGCACGCCGCGACGGCATGGTTCCGGGCATTGTTTTTGGTGGCGAGAAAGACCCGCTTCCGATCAACCTTCCGTTCAACAAGCTGCTGACGCGCCTGCGCAAGGGCCGCTTCAAGTCGACGCTGTTCAACCTCAAGGTTGAAGGCCACGAGGATGTGCGCGTGATCTGCCGCGACGTGCAGCGCGATGTCGTCAAGGACCTGCCGACCCATGTCGACCTGATGCGCCTGCGCCGCACCACCAAGATCAACCTGTTCATCCCGGTCGAGTTCATTAACGAAGGTGCCGCTCCCGGCCTCAAGCGCGGCGGCGTTCTGACCGCTGTGCGTCCCGAGGTGGAACTGGTCGTGACCGCGGGTGACATCCCCGAAAAGCTGACGGTCGATCTGACCGGCCTGCAGATCGGTGACACCGTGACGATTTCCGACATCACGCTGCCGGAAGGCACCAAGGCAACCATCGACCGCGATTTCGTGATCGCGAACATCTCGGCCCCGTCCGGACTGCGCGCCTCGGACGCCGAAGAAGAGGCCGCGGATGCAGACGCGGTTCCGGCAACCGAGCAGTCCGAGGACTGATCCTGCCGGACCAAATGGTTCGAACGGCCTCGCCCCACGGGCGGGGCCGTTTTCGTTTCGACCTTTGACCTTGGGCAGATTGCACGTAGGATCGCCGCATTGGTCTTGCCGGTTTCGGGGGTTTCCCGTGATGACACCCATTCTGCGTTGCCTGCTCATTGCAGTGATACCAGCCGTGCTGGCCAATCCCGCACAGTCCGAAACCCGCGTGGCCATCATCGACACGGCCTTTGACACCCGCCCCTATCTTGACCAGCTGAAGGATCGCGGCGTGACCGTGATCGGACGCTACTATGCGCGCTGCGATCAGCCGGAATACGGCCTGACCGAAAAGCGCCTGATCAATCAGGGGCGGCCCGGTGATCCCTCAAGCGAGATTGCGCAGATGGTCGCCAAGGGCTTCGCGGTGCTGTCGATCTACCAGTATTACAGCAACACGCCGAACAAGTTTCGCGGTCAGAACCGCGAGGGCACGGCCCTGCCGGACGCCAATTGCACCTGGACCGGGGCAAGCCGAACCGTCGAGCAGGAAGCGGGGCTGGATGTGCAGGCGGCGATTGAACAGGCGCAGGCTTTGGCTCAGCCCAAGGGCAGCGCGATCTATTTCGGCGTGGATTTCAACTTCACCGACAGCGACAGGGACACCATCGACCTCATGATCCGCTATTTCCGCGTGATCAAGGCGCGGATGGATGCGGCGGGCTACAAGACGGGCGCTTACGGCAGCGGTCATGCACATCAGATCCTGCGCGACCAGGGCCTGATCGATTATTCGTGGATTTCCGCCTCGCGCGCCTTTTCCCGAAGCAGCGCCTTTCACCGCTCCGGCGACTGGCACCTGTTTCAGAATCAGGTCGACCGGGAATGGTTCGGCGAGACCGGATCGGGCTGTCGGCGCGGCCTTCCGATCGACACCAATGTGCAGAACATGTTTCAGGACGCCGATGTCGGCCTGTGGCGCGGAGGTCACAGCTATGTCGAGGACGAGGGCCGCATCTTCGACATCTTTGCCACACGGCGGTTTGCCTGCAACGGCGACGCTGTGGTGCGGCGCGAGATCGGGTCACCTGCCTCGGACGTGGTGCGGATGACCGAATGCAAGGGCGGCAAGGCGGTGCCGGTCGCCCCCCGGATCGACTTTGCCAATGCCGCACGGGTGGGCGAGGCCACGGAAAACCTGATCGAGGTGGATGTGGACGATGACGGCACGTTCGACGGCTGGACAGCGCATGGCAACCTGACGGCGCATTTCGGCTACAAGCCCGACTGGATTTTCGACACCACCCGGCGCAGCGCGACATCCTGCGAGTGATCTGTCATTGAGGGGCAAAGTGTCATGCTCCTGACACGCAGATCAAAGAAACCGCCCCTCATGTCGCCCACGCTTGCCCAGGTCTTTGCCGTCTTTCTGAAAATCGGCCTGCTGTCCTTTGGGGGACCGGCAGCGCAGATCGCGTTGATGCACCGGATGCTGGTGGACGAGCGCGACTGGCTGACCGAAAAGCAGTTCCTCAACGCGCTGAGCTTCTGCATGCTCTTGCCGGGGCCGGAGGCGATGCAGTTGGCGACCTATGCGGGCTGGCGGTTGCACGGAATCCTTGGCGGGCTGATCGCGGGGCTGCTGTTCGTGCTGCCGGGTGCAATGGTGATCTTTGCGCTGGCGCTGCTCTACGTGACCTATGGCGACCTGCCGCTGGTGGATACGCTGTTTCTGGGCGTGCAGGCGGTGGCGGTGGTGATCGTGGTCGAGGCCTTGCTCAAGGTCTCAAGACGCGCGCTGCACGGGCGCGCCCATTGGGCGCTGGCGGGGCTGGCCTTTGTCGCGATCTTTTTCTTCGCGGTGCCCTTCCCCGTGATCGTTCTGGCGGCGGGAATGTACGGCGCGTTGGTGGCCACGGCGTCTGACGCGACCCCTGCCGTGCCGGTTGCGGTCTCGGGCACGCGCAGCCTGACCACCATCGGGATCGGATTGGCGATCTGGGGATTGCCGGTGCTGGTGGTGGATCTGCTGGTCGCCGGATCGATCCTGACCGAGATCGCGCTCTTCTTTTCCAAGCTGGCGGTGGTGACCTTTGGCGGGGCCTACGCGGTTCTGGCCTACATGGCGCAGGACGTGGTCGTGCAATATGGCTGGCTGACCCCGACCGAGATGATGGACGGGTTGGGACTGGCCGAGACAACCCCCGGCCCGCTGATCCTTGTGACGCAATTCGTGGGCACCCTGGCCGCGTTCCGCGAAGGCGGCTATGCGCTGGCAATTGCGGGTGGTCTCATGACCCTCTGGGTGACGTTCGTGCCGTGCTTCCTGTGGATCTTTGTCGGCGCGCCTTACATCGATTGGATCTCTGCTCAGCCGCGCCTGAACGGCGCTCTTCGCGCAATCACGGCAGCGGTGGTGGGTGTGATCCTGAACCTGTCGCTCTGGTTCGCGCTGCATGTCGTGTTCGGCACCGTGACCAAGACCGAGGCCGGAATCCTGCGCCTTTGGGTGCCGGACGGGACGACGCTCAACTGGCAGGCGGTGGCGCTCATTGCGCTGTCGGCGGTTCTGCTGTTGCGCGCGCATCTGGCGATTGGCTGGGCCTTGGGCCTTTCCGCGGCAGCAGCGCTGGTTCTGGCGCAGATCTGATCACGCGGCTTTTGCCCTCGGCCCCGGTTTGGCCTAGAGAGGGGCAAATGCTTGGCGCATGGAGGCAGGGGCAGCGATGAAACTCTTTGTGGGGCTTGGAAATCCGGGCAGCGGCTATGCCCGCAACCGGCACAATATCGGCTTCATGGCGATGGACCGGATCGCGTCGGATCATGGCTTTGCCCCGTGGAAGGGCAAGTTTCAGGGTGAGGTGACGGAAGGGCGTTTGGGCTCTGACAAGGTGCTGCTTCTGAAACCCGGCACCTTCATGAACCGCTCCGGCCAGTCGGTGCAGGCAGCCATGCAGTTCTACAAGCTGGAGCCCTCGAACGTGGTGGTGTTCCATGACGAACTGGATCTCGCCCCCGGCAAATGCCGCGTCAAGCAGGGTGGCGGGCATGCGGGGCATAACGGCCTGCGGTCGATCCACGGTCATATCGGCGACGCCTATGGCCGCGTGCGGCTGGGCATCGGCCATCCCGGCCACAAGGACGCGGTAGCGGGCTATGTACTGCACGATTTTCCCAAGGCGGACGAGGCGTGGCTCGATGACCTGCTGCGCGGGATTTCAGACGGCGCGGCGCAACTGGCGGATGGCGATACCGGCAAGTTCATGAACGCGGTGGCGCTGCGCGTGGCCCCGCCCCGGTCGTCGAAAACACCGGACAAGTCCGCCAAGGCGGAGAAGGCGGATGTGCCGAAGTCCGACCCGAAACCCGAGGCAAAGCAAGAACCCGAGGCCCGCAACCCGTTGCAAAGATTGGTGGACCGGTTCCGGTGAGCCTGTACGTTACGCTGATGCGTCAGGCCCAAAGCTGTGCAGCGCTCGGTTCGCCGTTCATGGCGCAGATGCTGCCGATATTGGCCAGGGTCTGGCCCGTGGGGTCGGCGCTGGACAGGGCCGTGGCGGGTTTTGAGGGCGATATCGGTCCCAACGGCCACTCGCTCCCCTTGCGACTGGCCTCTGGCCTGCATGCGCTGGTTTTGACTGGGCAGGATGCCGGGCTGGCGGCGGTCTACCCGCCCAACGCGGCGTCTGATGACAGGCTTGCGGCGGCGCTGACAGGCGCGCTGGAACGGCACGCAGCGTTCCTGCTGGACTGGATCACCTCTGCGCCGCAGACCAACGAGGTGCGCCGGTCGGCTGTGCTGATCGCCGGAACACATGCGCTGGTGCATCGCACCGGGGTTGCGCAGGTGCACCTGTCTGAACTGGGGGCGAGTGGCGGGCTGAACCTGATGTTCGACCGCTTTGCACTGATGGCGGGCGACACCCGGCTGGGGCCGGAGGATGCGGCGTTGACACTGATGCCCGACTGGACCGGGCCTGCGCCTGTGGCCGCGCCTTTCGTGGTGACCGACCGGCGCGGTGTCGATCTCAACCCGCTTGATCCGCACAAGCCCGATGAAGCCCTGCGCCTGCGTGCCTACCTCTGGGCGGATCAAGCGCACCGTGTTGCGCTGACCGACGCGGCGATCAAGGCAAGTTGCGCCATCGTTGATCGCGGCGATGCCGTGAACTGGCTGGAGCGGCGTCTGGCCGATGCGCCGAAAGCGCGGATTCACCTGATCTTCCACACGGTTGCATGGCAGTATTTTCCGTCGGATCGGCAAGCACGGGGAACGGCTCTGATCGAGGCGGCAGGTGCGCGCGCCACGCCGGACACCCCGGTCGCGTGGCTGCGAATGGAGGCCGATGGTGCCGCGCGGGGCGCGTCCGTGACAGCGCGGTTGTGGCCCGGGAACATACATATCACGCTCGGGCGGGCAGATTTTCATGGCCGCTGGGTGGATTGGTCGGGTGATCCCGACTAGGTGTGTAGCGACATGCACAGCAAGGAGGCCTGGAATGGAACCGGACGACGCAATCAACGTGCTGGGTGGCCCGCTCGAAGGCTGTTCGACCGACCCGATGACCGGGTTCTTCCGCGACGGGCATTGCAACACCTGCGCCGCCGATCAGGGCAGTCACACGGTCTGCGCGGTGATGACGGCGGAATTCCTCGCTTATTCCAAATACGTGGGCAACGACCTGAGCACCCCTGTGCCGCAGTTCCGGTTTCCGGGGCTCAAGCCCGGCGATCACTGGTGCCTGTGCGCCTCGCGCTTTCTGCAGGCGCATGACGAGGGATGCGCGCCATTGGTGAACCTTGCCGCGACGCACAAGCGCGCGCTCGATGTCGTGCCGATGCGGGTGCTGGAGCAACACGACATCAACACCTCCGACACCTGAACCGGCTCAGGACGCCTTGTCGATCTGCTGCGGCTGTGCGGCGGGCGTGCCGATGGGATCGCCCATCAATTCGTCGATGAACAGGCTCAGAAGCTGCGGGCGACCCGAAACCCCCGCCTTGCGGTAGATCGCGTTGGTCTGCGCCTTGACCGTGCCCTCGGACGTGTTGCGCAACGCGGCGATGTCGGCGGTGCTCAGCCCCTTGATGGAAAACAGCGCCACATCCCGTTCCGCCGGGGTCAGTTCCCACTCGGCGAAGCGTTCCTGCAACACGTCCATGAATGCCCCCGAGGCCAGACGCAGGCTTTGTTCGGCCGCGCGCTGGCGGCGAAGCGACCGGACCATGAGCGTCGCGCTGACAACCATCCCGAGGATGAGGCCGATCACGGCCCCGATCTGCGCCAGTTCGTAATAGACCCAGGCAATCGGGGATGACTTGATGCCGAACATGCTGCCAAGGATGTCCCACAACAGGAACAGCCCGCTGGCAAGTTGCAGCGCCCCCAGTGGGATCAGGACGACCCAGACCCTCACCGGCCAACCGATGTTCGAGCGGATGCGGGATCAATCGTCATCATCGCCGCCATCGTCGTCGTCGCCACCACCACCATCGTCACCATCGTCGCCACCATCGTCGTCGTCGTCGTCATCGTCGTCGTCCCGACCGCCCCTGTCATCATCGCGGTCGTCATCATCGTCATCTTCATCGGCACGATCCCTGCCGCGGTCGGTCCCGTCGTCGCGGTCGCGGTCGCGGTCGGATCGGTCGATGTAATCCCGCAGGATCGCCCCGGTCGAGGGATTGAGAATGATCTCGCGGCGCCCGGCCGACCCGGTGGCGACGATCCGCGTCCGGCCCAGAAGCGTGCGCTGGAGCGTGATCTCGCGGTAGCCTTGCCGGCGCAGCTGGTTGACCACCTGGTCTTCGGCGGTCTGCGCAAGAACCGACCGTGGCACGAGGATGCCCGCCACCAAGCCTGCCAAGAGCTGTCTTCGTTTCATTCCCGATCTCCAAAAGGCTCCCGTCCGGGGGACGGAAGCCTTGGGTGTTCAGCTACCAGATGGTTCAATCGTCGTCATCATCATCATCGTCGTCGCTGTCGTCGTCATCGCTGTCGTCGTCGCCGTCGCTGTCGTCATCGTCGTTGTCATCATCATCGTCGTCATCGCGGTCAGCATCCCGATCATCATCCCGCCCATCGTCGCGGTCATCGTCGCGGTCGTCGTCCCGGTCATCATCGCGATCGTCGTCCCGGTCATCATCGCGGTCGTCATCCCGATCATCATTCCGGTCGTCATCCCGGTCATCATCGCGATCGTCATCGTCGTCACGATCATCGTCATTATCGCCTCGGCCACGCGCGTCATCATCCCGACCACGATCACCCCGCCCATTGCCACGGACGTCATCGTCGTCGTCACGCAGATCATCAGAGCGCGCGATGTCGACGAAGTCACGGGCGCGGTTGCGGATCTCGACACCGGGGCGGGTGTCATCGTCCCCACGGACGCGTTCGATCTCCTGCTTGAGAATATCGCCCGTGGCGCGGTCATAGACCACTTCGAGCTTTTGCGTGCCACGGATCGCCTCGACCTTGATCTGGCCAAGGCCATTGTCGATCTCGATGCGCTGAAACCCCTGGGCGGTCAGATCGCTGACGATCTGGTCGGTGGCTGATTGTGCAAGCGCCATGCTGCCGGTGAGCGTGGCGAAGAGCGCGGTCATCACTGTCTTTTTCACTGGTCCGTCCTTTCATGTCCCATATGCCTGCCCTGATGCAGACAGTCGGAACACTGATCGCGGCGGTGATCGGGGGATATGTGCACAAGGTTTAATCCCCGGTCCATAAACCCCTGCCCTAGCCTCATAAACCCAGGTTTATGCGGACCCTTGGGCGTTCGGGCCAAAAGAAATCCCCCCGTGCCGTGCGGCACGAGGGGTTCGGTCGTCGGTCTAGATCGCAGGTTTACGCGGCGGGCGTCAGCCCATGTCGAATCCCAGGTGCTTGGCGACGGTAAAGATGTCCTTGTCGCCACGTCCGCACATGTTCATGCAGATGATGTGATCCTTGGGCAGCTCGGGCGCGATCTTCATCACATGGGCCAGCGCGTGGCTGGGTTCCAGCGCCGGGATGATGCCTTCGAGCGCACAGCTCAGCTGGAACGCCTCGAGCGCTTCCTTGTCGGTGATCGACACGTATTTCGCGCGACCGATGTCATGCAGCCAGGCGTGTTCCGGCCCGATGCCCGGATAGTCGAGCCCCGCCGAGATGCTGAACCCTTCGAGGATCTGGCCGTCGTCATCCTGCAACAGATAGGTGCGGTTGCCATGCAGCACGCCGGGCCTGCCGCCGGTGAGCGAGGCGCAATGCTCCATCTTCTCGTTCACACCCTTGCCGCCCGCTTCGACGCCAATGATGTTCACCTCCTTGTCGTCGAGGAACGGGTAGAACAGACCCATCGCGTTCGATCCGCCCCCGATGGCCGCGATCAGCGTGTCGGGCAAGCGGCCCTCGGCCTCGTGCATCTGCTCGCGGACTTCCTTGCCGATGATCGACTGGAAATCGCGGACCATCGCCGGATAGGGGTGCGGACCGGCCACGGTGCCGATGCAGTAGAACGTGTCGCGCACATTGGTCACCCAGTCGCGCAGCGCGTCGTTCATCGCGTCCTTGAGCGTCCCGCGACCGGATGTGACCGGGATCACCTCGGCGCCCAGAAGGCGCATGCGGAAGACGTTGGGCTGCTGCCGTTCGACGTCATGCGCGCCCATGTAGACGATGCATTTCAGCCCGAACTTGGCGCAGACGGTGGCGGTGGCGGGTCTTGCCCATGCGGCGGGCCAGGATGATCTGGCCCAGCACGTTGTTGATCTTGTGCGCGCCGGTGTGGTTCAGCTCGTCGCGCTTCATGTAGACCTTGGCACCGCCCAGATGGTCGGTCAGGCGTTCGGCGTGATAGAGCGGCGACGGGCGGCCCACGTAATGCTTCCAGAGGAAGTCCATCTCGGACCAGAAACTGTCGTCCGTCTTGGCGCGCTCGTACTGCTCTTCAAGTTCGAGAATGAGCGGCATCAGGGTTTCCGAGACGAACCGTCCCCCGAAGATGCCGAAGCGGCCCTTTTCATCGGGACCGGTCATGAAACTGTTGAATAGATCATTCATCGCGCGCGCCTCTCTTGCCGAACGGGACACAGGTAGCGGTGTGATACGCGATGAGCAAGGGGAAGCGCCGATCAGCGCAGTTAATCCGCGACCGACCGTTCGAGCGCCGGATACCGCGCCGCCAGTGTCACACCACGCGCCACGAAGGAGATCAGCAACGCGGCCCAGAGCCCGTGATTGCCAAAGCTCGGCACCAGCATCAGAGCGGCCCCGGCATAGATCAGCGCCGAGACCAGCATCATGTTGCGCATGTCCGCTGTCCGCGTCGCGCCGATGAAGATACCGTCGAACATGAACGACGCCAGCGCCAGCACCGGGGCGGCGGCCATCCACGGCAGATAGGCGCGCGCGGCCTGCTGCACCTCCGCGTTCTTGGCCATGAGATCGACGATCTGCGCGCCAAAACCCCAGAACGCCAACGCCAGCAGCACCGAGGCGGCCAGCCCCCAGAGGCTTGCCACCACGCTGGCCCGTCGCAGGGTCGCCACAGCCCGCGCGCCGACCGCCTGCCCGACCAGAGCTTCGGCGGAAAAGGCAAAGCCGTCGAGCGCATAGGCGGTGATGTGCAGGAACTGCAGCAACACCTGGTTGGCGGCGAGCGTCACATCGCCGAAATCCGCACCAATGAACATGAACGACAGGAAGATGGCCTGCAGCAGCAGCGACCGGATCAGGATGTCCGAGTTGACCTGCGCCATGCGCACCAGCTTGACCCGGTCGAACACCCGCGCCCAGTTGCGCCAGTCGGGCACGCGAAAGGCCGCGCGGCACAGGTAGAGCCCCATCGCCAGCCCGCTCCATTCAGCGAGGAAGGTGGCGAAGGCCACGCCGTTCACGCCCCAGCCAAAACTCAGCACGAAGAGCATGCTGAGCACCACGTTCACGCCATTCATCCAGAATTGCAGCACCAGCACGGCGCGGGTGCGTTCCTGCGCGATCAGCCAGCCGGTGATGCCGAAGACCGCGATTGCGGCAGGGGCCGACCAGATGCGGATCTGCATGTAGCCGCGGGCCAGGCTTTCGACCTCGTCACTGGCGGGGGCGATGCGGAAGGACGCCCAGAAGATCGGCAGTTGCAGCAGGATGATCGCGGCTCCACCGGCAAGGCCGATCATCAGAACCCGCGTCAGGATCGCTGCCACCTCGGCGCGGTTGCCCTGCCCCAGCGCCTGCGCGGCCAGTCCGGTGGTGCCCATGCGCAGGAACCCGAACAGCCAGTAGATCGCCGAGAGGATGATCGCACCGATCCCCACAGCGCCGATGGGCGCGGCATCGCCCATCTGGCCGACAACGGCAGTGTCGACCGCGCCCAGGATCGGGATGGTGACATTGGACAGCACGATCGGAAACGCGATCTTGAGAACGCGCCAATGGGTGATCGCGTGCGGCGCGACGACCGTGTCAGTCACTGGAATGGTCGGGCCGCGGCATCAGGAAATGCGCGGTGGCCTGCGCAAAGGGACGGTCCTTGTTGTCCTGCCAGGCTGTGGCCTGCACCGAGGCATAGCGCCGCCCGGCGCGCGTGATCGTGGCGCGGGCATAGGCGTCGCGCGGCAGGCCGGAGCGCAGGTAATCGACTGTGAAGTCGATGGTCTTGGGCAGGCGCGGCAGATTGCCGGCAGCCAGCGCCTCGACATCCAGAGCGCCGCTTTCGAAATCCTCCCAGATATAGGCCCAGCTGAGCGAGATGACGGCCGTCACCTCGAGAAAGGCCGCCGTCACTCCGCCATGGATCGCGGGCAGGATCGGGTTGCCGATCAGCTTGTCATCATAGGACAGCACGCCGGTCAGTTCATCGCCGCGCCGGTCAAAGCCGATGCCCATGAAGCTGATATAGGGCACGCCCCCCACCAGCGCATTGAGCGCGGCGTCGCGGCGTTGCTTGACGATCTGGACGGGGTCGGGAGCCTTGCGCGCCATGTCAGCGCCCCTCCACGGTGAAGGCGCCGGTGGCGGTGGCCACGGGGTGGGCGGTGTCGTCGTCGAACGCGGTGGCGCGGACAAAAGCCACCGAGCGCGTGATGTGATAGACCTCGGCCCGCGCGGTGATCGCCTGACCGGGGGTGGCGGCACGCATGTAGTCGATGCGCAGGTCGATGGTGGCCGTGCCTGCGGGCGCGTCGGGATGGCTCATGACAGCCGCCCCGCCGCAGGTGTCCATCAGCGCCGACACCGCGCCGCCATGGATCACCCCGGTCTTGGGATCACCGATGAAGCGTTCGTCATAGGGCATGGAGATCTCGGCCATACCATCGCCCAGCGCGGTGACCTGCATGCCAAGCGCGCTGGAATGGGGAATGGTCTGAATGAATTGCCTTGCGATCTTGGCCTTGTCGAGGGTCATGGTCCGTCCTTGAATGTTGCGCCCGGTTTACGCCCCTTCGCGCCGGGAAACCAGCCATGTGATGACCCGGTTGCCCTGCAGGCTGTGCGCTTTTATGGTCGCGCAGCGAGAGGGTGGTGCAATGACCGACCAGCGTCTGAGTTTCAAGGAGATGTGTGCGAAGTTCGATGTGACTCCGCGCACGCTCAGGTATTACGAATACATCGAACTGTTGCAGCCCGAACGCGATGGACGATCGCGTTGGTACCGCCCGAAAGAGGTCGCGCGGATGACCCTGATCCTGCGCGGACGCAAGTTCGGCTTTCAGCTCGAAGACATCCGACAATGGCTGCTGATCTACGAACAGGACGGCACGGATGCGCAGATGCGGGCCTGGATCGACCTTGCCGACCGCCAGCTGGCAGAGCTTGACGAACAGCGCAGCCAGCTTGACGAGGCGATCGAGGAATTGCAGAAGCTGCGCGACGACACGGCCACGATCCTGAACGACTGATCACCGGGTTTTCACGACTCACCAAGCCTGTGCCCCTCGGGTTTTCCTGACCGCGCGCCGTGAGGTCCGTGTGCGGGTGATCCGGGGCACGGCTTCTCGCATCGCCTGCGCTGGCAACCTCAAAGCGCTTTGAAACAATATTTCCGGTCAACGAGGGTGACGTTGCCTGATCTTACGTCAACGTAAAAGTGACGTGGCGTCTGTGTTACGTCAACGTAAATTCCCATTGTAAGACGGCATCAGCCTTCGCATGTCGATGCCATGACCGGCAGCGAAACAAGGACGACGACAATGACTGACGACCGCACCATGACCATCAGGGAGATGTGTGACACCTATGATGTCACACCGCGCACGCTGCGGTTCTATGAAGCCAAGGAACTGCTCTTTCCGATCCGCGAAGGCCAGAAGCGACTGTTCACGAAGCGCGACCGCGCGCGCCTCAAGCTGATCCTGCGTGGCAAGCGCTTTGGCTTCAGCCTCGAAGAGATTCGGCAGCTTCTGGACCTCTATCACATGGGTGACCAGCAGCAGACACAGCTGGCCCGGACCTATGAAATCGCCCAGCAGCGCCTGACTGACATGGAAACGCAACGCGACGAGCTTAATCAGGCGATTGATGAACTCAAGGAACAGATGCGTTGGGGCGAGAAGATGCTTGCCTCGATGGATCAAAGCAAACGCGCGGCTGAATAGGCCGCAGCACCGCAGTTAGGGAGACCGCAATGCCAAGCTATACCGCACCTCTGAAAGACATGCAGTTCGTCCTGCACGACGTTCTCAATGCCTCGGAACAGAATATTCCGGGTTATGACGAGCTGGACCGCGACTTTACGGCCGCGGTGATCGGGGAAGCGGGCAAGCTGGCCTCGGATGTCCTGATGCCGCTGAACGCGGTGGGCGATACCGAGGGCTGCACGCTGGAAAACGGCGTGGTGCGCACGCCCACCGGCTTCAGGGCCGCGTTCGACCAGATGCGCGATGGCGGCTGGACGGCACTGGATTGCGACCCCCAATACGGCGGGCAGGGCCTGCCCTATGTGATGCACACGGCGGCGCAGGAGCCGTTCGTGTCGGCCAACATGGCGTTCAACATGTACCAGGGCCTGACCCATGGTGCCTATACCGCGATCTACATGCACGGCTCGGTTGCGCAGAAGCAGACCTACCTGCCCAAGATGACCACCTGCGAATGGACCGGCACCATGAACCTGACGGAGCCGCATTGCGGCACCGATCTGGGCCTGATGCGCACCAAGGCCGTGCCGCAGGACGATGGCAGCTACAAGGTGACGGGTCAGAAGATCTTCATCTCGGCCGGTGATCACGACATGGCCGACAACATCATCCACCTTGTTCTGGCGAAAATCCCCGGCGGGCCGGATGGCATCAAAGGCGTGTCCCTCTTCATCGTGCCGAAATTCATCGTCAACGAAGACGGATCGCTGGGCGACCGCAACGGCGTGTCGGTCGGCAAGATCGAAGAGAAGATGGGCATTCACGGCAACGCCACCTGCGTGATGAACTACGACGACGCGACCGGCTATCTTGTCGGCGAGATGCACAAGGGCATGCGCCCGATGTTCACCATGATGAACGAGGCGCGTCTGGGTGTGGGCCTTCAGGGCTATGCGCAGGCCGAGGTCGCCTATCAGAACGCCGTGGCCTATGCCAATGACCGGCTTCAGGGCCGCGACGTGACCGGGGCCAAGGCGCCCGAGAAATCGGCAGACCCGATCATCGTACACCCCGACATCCGCCGCAACCTGATGGATCAGAAAAGCTTTGTCGAAGGGGCGCGCGCCTTTACCTATTGGGGCGCCTACCTGATCGACCGGGCGCACAAGACCTCGGATGCAGACGCCGACGGCCTGATCTCGCTGCTGACCCCGGTCGTCAAGGGGTTCCTGACCGACAAGGGGTTCGAGATGGCGGTGAACGCCCAGCAGGTCTATGGCGGGCATGGGTATATCGAGGAATGGGGCATGTCGCAATTCGCCCGCGACGCGCGCATCGCCATGATCTACGAAGGTGCCAACGGCATTCAGGCGCTTGATCTGGTGGGCCGCAAGCTGGCGCAGGATGGCGGCAAGCATGTCATGGCGTTTTTCGACATGATCAAGACATTTGCATCCGAGACCAAGGGTCAGGACGAAGCTTTCGACCGCGACTTCCTCGAGCCGCTCAAATCGGCCTCGAAGGATCTGCAGGCGGCGTCGATGTATTTCATGTCCCAGGGCATGAAGAACCCCAACAACGCTTTGGCGGGGTCGTATGACTTCATGCACATGTTCGGCCATGTCTGCCTTGGCTACATGTGGGCGCGGATGGGGCTTGCGGCGTCGAAAGCCTTGGCCGACGGGGCCTCGGACGTGGCATTCTACGAGACAAAGCTGGCCACCGGGCGCTATTACATGGCGCGTCAGCTTCCGGCGACCAAGATGCACCTTGCGCGGATCGAAACCGGGGCAGACCCTGTCATGGCGCTGGAGGCGGCGAACTTCTGAAGGGGGCGGTGCGTGCAATCACGCACCCTACCGCCAAGAGACACCATGCGCGCCAAGGGAGGGGAGCCATGCGATCCAACTGGATGACCGACGAGCACGAGATGCTTGCCGAGATGACCGCGAAGTTCATCGAGACCGAATGGCAGCCGCTCTACAACAAGTGGCGCAAGCAGGGCCAGATGGACCGGGAGACATGGCAGCAGGCCGGCGAACTGGGCCTGCTCTGCCCTTCGGTGCCAGAAGAGTACGGCGGCGCGGGCGGGGATTTCGGCCACGAGGCGGTGATCCTGATGGAAGCAGGCCGCGCCAATCTGGCAAGCTGGGGTCACGGCATCCATTCCGGCATCGTCGCGCATTACGTGCTGGCCTATGGCACCGAAGAGCAGAAGAAGCGCTGGCTGCCCAGGATGGTCACCGGCGAACTGGTCGGCGCTTTGGCGATGACCGAACCGTCGGGCGGGTCGGATGTGCAGGGGATCAAGACGCGTGCGGTGAAAGACGGCAACGCCTACCGCCTGTCGGGGCAAAAGACCTTCATCACCAATGGCCAGCACGCGAACCTGATCCTCGTGGCGGCCAAGACCGATCCGTCACTTGGGTCGAAAGGCACGTCGCTGGTCGTCGTGGAAACCGACGGGGCCGAGGGGTTCCAGCGCGGGCGCAACCTTGAAAAGATCGGCTGCCATGCGGCGGACACGTCGGAGCTGTTCTTCGACAATGTCGAGATCGCGCCGGAAAACCTGCTGGGCGGCGTGGAAGGTCAGGGCTTCTACCAGATGATGAAGCAGCTGCCGCAGGAACGGCTCATCATCGGATGCGGGGCTGTCGGCGCGATGGAGGGGGCGATCGCGCGCACGATCTCTTACTGCAAGGAACGCGAGGCCTTCGGCGGGCCGCTCACGCAGTTCCAGAACACCCGCTTCAAACTGGCGGAATGCCTGACCAAGACCACCGTGGCCCGGGCGTTTCTGGACAATTGCATGGAAGAACACCTGCGCGGAGAGCTGAGTGTCGAGAAAGCCGCGATGGCGAAATACTGGCTCTCGGATACGCAGGGTGAAGTGCTGGACGAATGTGTGCAGCTGCATGGCGGCTATGGCTACATGCAGGAATACGCCATTGCCGAGATGTGGGCCGATGCCCGCGTGCAGCGGATCTACGGCGGCACCAACGAGATCATGAAAGAGCTGATTGCGAGGGCGTTGTGATGACCGACCGTCGCGCCTGTGGCAGACCGGGGTCTGGAGTATTTGGAACAAGAAGAAGCAGGGGCAGGTCCACCCTGTCTGACGACACCCTTTCGGGCGCGGCCCTTGGTCAGTCGCCGACAGGGCTTCTCCTTGTACGGTCATCGGCTCTCCAGCCTGTACCGTGTGAGCAGCATGGGGCGATTAACCTTAACGACCGGTTAAAGTCTGATCTTCTTCTTGTTGAAAATACGTCCACGGGGGTGTGGGGGTGTGAAACCCCCACTCCTGTCATCGTCACACATACAGGCGGAGATCTTTACGCATGACCATCAAACTCTACTGTTTCGGCGAGAGCGGCAACGCCTACAAGGCAGCGCTTGCGCTTGAACTCAGCGGCCTCGACTGGGAGCCGGTGAAGGTGGATTTCTTCGGCGGCGAGACCCGCAGCGACGACTACCGCACCAACATAAACCCGATGGGCGAAGCGCCGGTTCTCGTGGATGGCGATATGAAGGTGACGCAATCGGGCGTGATCCAGATGTACGTGACCGAGCGATCGGGCAAGTTCGGTGGGGCCACCTCGGAAGAGGCGCGCGAGGTGATGCGCTGGGTGTTCTGGGACAACCACAAGCTCAGCAGCCAGGCCGGGATGACCCGGTTCCTGATGAATTTCCTGCCCGAGGACAAGCGCCCGGCAGAGGTGATCGCCTTCACGCAAGGTAGGCTCAAGGCGGCTTATGCGGTGCTGGACACCCATCTCGAGGGGCGCGACTGGATCGTCGGCGACGGGATCACCAATGCCGATATCTCGTGCTGCGGGTATCTTTTCTATCCCGAACCGTTCGGTTTCGACCGGGCGGACTGGCCCAATATCGACCGCTGGCTCGGGGGCATCGCAGCCCTGCCCGGTTGGAAACACCCTTACGATCTGATGCCCGGCTCCCCTGCGGACCGGGCCTGAAACGGAGACCAGAATGACGGAAGCCTATATTTTCGACGCCGTGCGCACGCCGCGGGGCAAGGGCCGTGCAGATGGCAGCCTGCACGAAGTGACCTCGGTGCGCCTGAGCGCGCAGGTTCTGGACGCGGTCAAGGAGCGCAACGGTCTCGAGGGGCACGCGGTCGAGGACGTGATCTGGGGGAACGTGACGCAGGTGGGCGAACAGGGTGGCTGCCTTGCGCGGACCGCCGTGCTGGCCTCGGGGCTGGATCAATCGATCCCGGGACTTGCGATCAACCGGTTCTGTGCAAGCGGCATGGAAGCAGTGAACCTTGCCGCCAACCAGGTGCGGGGCGGTGCGGGCGAGGCCTATATCGCCGGTGGCGTGGAGATGATGGGCCGGGTCGCCATGGGCAGCGACGGGGCGGCGATTGCCGTTGACCCGTCTGTGGCCATGGAGAGCTATTTCGTGCCGCAGGGCATTTCGGCCGACATCATCGCCACCCAGTACGGGTTTTCCCGCGACGATGCCGACGGCCTTGCCGTCGAGAGCCAGCGCCGCGCCAAGGCGGCGTGGGATGACAAGCGGTTCGACCGCTCGATCCTCACCGTGCGCGACCAGAACGGTCTGGCGATCCTCGATCGGGACGAATACATGCGCCCCGGAACCGACATGCAGAGCCTGGGCGCGCTCAGCCCCGCGTTCCAGCAGATGGGCGAGGTGATGCCGGGCTTCGATGCCATCGCGTTGATGAAATACCCGCATCTGGAGCGGATCAACCACATCCACCACGCGGGCAACTCCTCGGGTATCGTGGACGGTGCGGCGGGTGTGCTGATCGGCAGCAAGGCATTCGGCGAAAAGTGGGGCCTGAAGCCCCGCGCCCGCATCCGCGCCACGGCCAAGATCGGGACCGATCCGACCATCATGCTGACGGGGCCGGTGCCGGTGACGGAAAAGATCCTTGCCGATTCAGGCATGAGCATCGGCGACATCGACCTCTTCGAGGTCAACGAGGCCTTTGCCTCGGTCGTGCTGCGCTTCATGCAGGCCTTCGGTGTCGATGCCGACAGGGTCAACGTCAATGGCGGTTCCATCGCGATGGGGCATCCGCTGGGGGCCACCGGGGCCATCATCATCGGCACGCTGCTGGACGAGCTTGAGCGCAGCGGCAAGGGTACAGGTCTGGCGACGCTCTGCATCGCGTCGGGCATGGGGGCGGCCACGATCATCGAGCGGGTCTGAGCCATGGGTCACACGGGACCGACAGGTGCGTTCGACAGGGCGCACCTTCGACAGTGCAGGTCCGACCGGACATGAAACACGACACCAACGCAGGTCGACGCATCGAAAGAACATCATGACACACGCGGACATGTCCTTGAATTCAGGTTCTCCCCTCGGTGGGCCGTGTATACTCGGGTCCATTCGGATTCGGGTCGCCTCCCTTGCGGCCAGATCAATCTCAAGTTCTATTTCGCGGAGTGCATTTGATGATCAAAGCCATGGCCTTCCACATTTACCAACAAAACCTCGACGTGGTGTCGCGCGCGTTGATGGCGGGCGATCTGAGCGAGATGATGCGCCATATCGCGATCCCGAACATGATGTCGACGCATGACACCGAGATCGTCATGTCCTCACCCGAAGAGCTGGATATCGTGATGTCGGATTTCCGGGCGCAATTGCTGGCACGGGGCGTCGAGACCTATACGCGGACCTGCCTCGAGGCCGATTTCGTCGCCGAGCGCGGCGACATGATCGCGGGCAGTCACCGGACGGTCATGACGGGCCGCCACGGTGACGCGATCACCCCGTATCTCAACCACAGTGTCCTGATGCAGATCGACGGCCAGTGGAAAGGCATCTGGCTGCAGGCGATCATGGACAACACGGAGTTGGAGATCCTCAGCCCCGACATCGCCGCGGCACAGGCCGAAGCCCGCCGCGTCCTCGACAGGATACGTCGCTGAGGCGGCGACACGACCACCCACGAAAGGGAAAAGACAGAATGACCGATTTCACGATGACCACCGATGCCGAGGGCATTGCGACGATCACCTGGGACGTTGCTGGCAAATCCATGAACGTGCTGAGCTTCGAAGGCTTGCAGGTGCTGAATGACCTCGTGGACGACGCCTTGGGAGACGCCGCCGTCAAAGGCATCATCGTCACAAGCGCGAAGGCCGATTTCGCCGCCGGGATGGACCTCAACGTGCTGGCGACACTGCGCGACGCCGGGGCCGAGGCGGTGTTCGAGGGCATCATGAAAATGCACGGCGTGCTGCGCAAGATCGAACGTGCGGGCATGGACCCGAAGACGAACAAGGGCGGCAAGCCGGTGGCGGCGGTGCTGCCGGGCACGGCGCTGGGCATCGGGCTCGAGATTCCACTCGCCTGCCACCGCGTCTTTGCCGCCGACAATCCCAAGGCCAAGATCGGTCTGCCGGAGATCATCGTCGGCATCTTCCCCGGTGCCGGCGGCACAACCCGTGTGGCGCGCAAGATGGGCGCGATGGCGGCTTCGCCCTTCCTGCTCGAAGGCAAGCTGTCGGACCCGACAAAAGCCAAGGCTGCGGGCCTGATCGACGAGGTTTCGGATGACCCGATGGCGGCGGCGCGCGACTGGGTGCTGAACGCCAAGGATGCCGATCTGGTCAAGCCGTGGGATGCCAAGGGCTACAAGATGCCCGGTGGCGCGCCCTATCACCCGGCGGGCTTCATGACCTTTGTCGGCGCTTCCGCGATGGTCAACGGCAAGACCAAGGGCGTCTATCCTGCGGCCAAGGCGCTGCTGTCTGCGGTCTATGAGGGCGCGCTTGTGCCATTCGATACCGCGCTGAAGATCGAGGCGCGGTGGTTCACCAACATCATCATGAACCCGTCTTCCGGCGCGATGATCCGGTCGCTGTTCGTCAACAAGCAGGCACTTGAAAAGGGTGCCGTGCGGCCCGAAGGGATCGACGACCAGAAAGTCCGAAAAGTCGGTGTTCTGGGCGCGGGCATGATGGGCGCGGGTATTGCGCTGGTGTCGGCACAGGCGGGTATCGAGGTTGTGCTGCTCGACCGCGATCAGGCGGCGGCGGACAAGGGCAAGGCCTATTCCGCCGACTATGCCGCCAAAGGTGTGTCGCGCAAGAAGATCACGCAGGACAAGGCCGACGCGATGCTGGCGCGGATCACGGCCACGACCGATTACAGTGATCTGGCGGGGTGTGACCTGATCGTGGAGGCGGTGTTCGAGGATCCCAAGATCAAGGCCGAGGTGACCGCCGAAGTGGAAAAGGTGATCGGCGAGGACTGCATCTTTGCCACCAACACCTCGACCCTGCCGATCAGCGATCTGGCCAAGGCCAGCACGCGGCCCGAGCAGTTCATCGGTATCCACTTCTTCAGCCCGGTGGAGAAGATGATGCTGGTCGAGATCATCAAGGGCAAGCAGACCGGCGACCGTGCCGTGGCCAAGGCGCTGGATTTCGTGCGGCAGATCCGCAAGACGCCCATCGTGGTCAACGACGCGCGGTTCTTCTACGCCAACCGTTGCATCATTCCCTACATCAACGAGGGCATCCGCCTGGTGAAGGAGGGCGTGTCCCCTGCCCTGATCGAAAATGCCGCAAAAATGGTGGGCATGCCGCTGGGCCCGCTGCAGCTTGTCGATGAAACCTCGATTGATCTGGGGGCCAAGATCGCGCGGGCGACCAAAGCGGCGATGGGCGATGCCTATCCGGATGGTGAAGTGGACGAGGTGATCTTCTGGATGGAAGCGCAGGGTCGTCTGGGCCGCAAGTCAAAGGCGGGGTTCTACGATTACGACGCGGCGGGCAAGCGGCAGGGCCTGTCGGATGTGGTCAAGGCGCAGTATCCCGAAGTGGACAACCAGCCCGACCTGATCGACGTGCAGCATCGTCTTCTGTTCGCGCAATCGCTCGAAGCGGTGCGGGCGCTGGAGGACGGTGTTCTGATGGACATCCGCGAAGGCGACGTGGGCGCGATCCTGGGTTGGGGCTTTGCACCCTGGTCCGGTGGTCCGCTGTCATGGCTCGACATGCTGGGCGCGGAATATGCGGCAGAACGCTGTGACCAGTTGGTCGAGGCGTTCGGCGACCGCTTTGCCTGCCCCGACCTGCTGCGCGAGATGGCCGCAAAGGGTCAGAGCTTTTACGGACGCTTCGCACCCGAGAAAGCGGCAGCCTGATCGGCACGCCGGGCACATGCCCGGCCCATGACAAAACATCCGGAAATGCGTGGGCCGGGCATGTGCCCGGCCCACGCATTTACTCTGTCCTGAGGGTCGCCAACCTGTCCATCCGGTCGATCTGTGGTGCCATGGTGCACCAGTCATCCCCGACCGCGACCCAATGGGCGTCCCGGATTTCGGCGTGGACCGCGATGCGACCGGGCTCGGATGTGATCTCGGGCACGATGATCATGTTGAGAAACAAGGCGAAGGCTTCGGCAGTCAGACACATGGGAAAACTCCTTTTTCAAGTGTCCTCCCTTGGCATGATCCACCTCTGACGGGCGGTGATCTCAGGCTAGCGCAAAAAGCTTGAGCCGAGATGATCGCCGATGCTGCACTGCAGCAAATCCGGATTTTCCGCCCACACATTGGGCAGATGATTGCCATTTGCCGAATATTCAGGCGTCAAACCGATAGCCGAACTGCGCAATATCTTCGGCGCACATATCGGCCACGGCTGCGGCGGTGCGGTCGTCATAGGCGGCGCGGTACTCCTTTGGACGGTCCGATGCATTGGCGTGCGGGATCTCCAGCCGAAAGCCGAGGTGCTGTTCCACCGGGGCCAGATCCTCGGTCAGATGTTCAAGCCGCACAAACGCCGAGGCGCGATTGATCCCCGCCGCGTCGGTGACATAGCGCGCATAGGGAAAGGCGCGCAGGCTGGCGTTGGTGTCGGGGTGCAACACGAAGCCGTCAAAGGGCTGGGCCTTGGCCAGCGTCACCGCCGGATGGTCAAAGCCCTGCGCGCGCAGCCAGTGGTAATAGCTGACCATCCGGTCCCAAGGGTTGCGCACCAGCGTGAAGACGAACATCCGCCTCAATTCATCGGGTGACAGCGCCCCGTCGAGATCGGCCAGCGTGCTGTGTTTCCAAAGTCGCCCCTTGGCACCCAACGTCTTGACCCGCCCCTTGCGCCGAAGCGCCTTGGGCGTGTCCCCGATCAGGATGTCGTCCCGATGCGCGCGGTCCTCCAGCGCCAGCGCCAGCGACGTGCCCCCCGTCTTGGGGATGTGCACGAAGATGAAGTTCCGGGCGCGCGACAGGATCATGTGCCAGAGGTGCCACCGTCCCCGGTCCGAGGCAAGGATTTGCTTTTCCTGCACGACGTCTCCGGGCTATGTCATAGGACGTTTCTGTATCGGGAAGGATGCGCCATGGGCTGGATGCGGGATGAAAGCGGGCTGGACAAGCGCGCGGCGAATTATGTGCCTTTGACGCCACTGTCGCATCTGCAACGCGCGGCGCAGGTGTTTCCCGACACGCTGGCCGTGGTGCACGGGCAACACCGCAAAACCTATCGCGACTACCACGACCGCGTGACGCGGCTGGCCTCTGCGCTGGGTTCGATGGGCGTGCAACCCGGCGATGTGGTGGCGACGATCCTGCCCAACATTCCCGCGCAGGCCGAGGCGCATTTTGGCGTGCCCGCCTGTGGTGCGGTTCTGAACACGATCAACACGCGACTCGATGTGGATACCATCTCCTATATCCTCGATCACGGCGAGGCGAAGGTGGTGCTGTGCGACCCGCAATTCCTGCCGGTGCTGGCCGAGGCGATGGAGCAGATGGAGGGGCCAGCCCCGAAGGTGATCGAAGTGGCCGATCCGCAAAGCGGCGTGAACGCGTCCAGCGATTATCCCGAGTACGAGGATGTTCTTGCCGCCGCCGACCCGGAGTTCGCGTGGATCCTGCCCGAGGATGAGTGGGAGAGCCTCGCGCTCAATTACACGTCCGGCACAACCGGGCGGCCCAAGGGGGTCGTCTACCACCATCGCGGAGCGTATCTCATGACGATGGGCACGGCGGTCAGTTGGGAAATGGCGCTGCGGCCGAAATACCTCACCATCGTGCCGTTGTTCCATTGCAACGGTTGGAACCACACGTGGATGATGCCGCTTCTGGGCGGCACTGTCGTGTGTTGCCGCGATATCTCTGCCCGCGCGATCTACAATGCCATTGCCGATGAGGGCGTGACCCATTTCGGCGGGGCGCCCATCGTGCTGAACATGATCGTCAATTCCGATCCGAGCGAACGGCGCGATTTTGACCATCCGGTCAAGGTCTACACCGCAGGCGCGCCCCCTGCCCCCGCGACGCTGGCCAAGATCGGCGATCTGGGGTTCCATGTGATGCAGGTCTACGGGCTGACCGAAACCTATGGCCATGTCACCGAATGTCTCTGGAACGCCGACGCATGGGACGGGCTGGCGCAGGATGCCAAGTCCGCCATCAAGGCGCGGCAGGGCGTGGCCTTTCCGATGATGGAAAAGATCGACGTGGTGGATGACACGGGCACACCCGTGCCACGCGATGGCACAACGCAGGGCGAGATCGTCATTCGCGGCAATGCGGTGATGAAGGGCTACCTGAAGAACCCCAAGGCGACCGATGAGGCGTTTGCTGGCGGGCATTTCCATTCCGGCGACATCGCGGTGATGCACCCCGACAATTACTGCCAGATCGCCGACCGCGCCAAGGACATCATCATCTCGGGCGGCGAGAACATTTCCTCGGTCGAGGTCGAAGGCTGCCTGATGGCGCATGACGCGGTGCTGCTGTGTGCCGTGGTGGCCAAGCCGGACGACACATGGGGCGAAGTGCCCTGCGCCTTTGTCGAGTTGAAGGGCAATCACAGCGCCACCGAGGAAGAGCTGATCGCCTTCGCCCGGTCGCGGCTGGCCGGGTTCAAGACACCCAAGAAGGTGGTGTTCGAGGAATTGCCCAAGACCTCGACCGGGAAGATCCAGAAGTTCCAGCTGCGCGAGAGGGCCAAGGCGCTGTAGGTCGGCTGCAGAGGTGTGGGCGTGCACTTAAGAGTGTACCGCGTATGCCGCTGCCGCATTGCGCGAAACATCCTACGGGTGTACCCTTCCCTCCAATCAACGAGGCAGAGCAGCCCGCATGACCGCGCTGAAGGAATTTCAACGGCTGGAGGCCGAGGGCGTCTGGCGCGCGACGCCCGCGGACCAGCGCAAGGACGTGATCGTGTCCTTGGGCGATGCATCGCTGACGATCCTCGATCTGCGGGAAAACGTGCTGGCGCATTGGTCGGTGGCCGCCGTGGCCCGCGCGAACAAGGGCCAGTTGCCCGCCATCTACCATCCTGACGGCGATCCGGGCGAAACGCTTGAATTCGGCGAAGACAGCGCGCAGATGATCGATGCGATAGAGCGCATTCGCTCCGCCATCGACAGGACCCGCCCGAAACCCGGCAAGCTGCGGTTCTGGATCACCGGGCTGATCGCGGCATCGGTGATCGGCGGCATCCTGTTCTGGCTGCCCGATGCGCTGCTCCGGCACACGGTTCATGTGGTGCCTGCCGTCAAGCGGGTCGAGATCGGCGATGCTCTTCTGGCGCGGATCACGCGGATCTCCGGGCAGGCCTGCATGACGCGCGATGCCCGTGAACCGCTGCGGCGACTGGCCTCCCGGGTGCTGGGACCGGCACAGCGCGGCGCGCTGGTGGTGCTGCCGGGCGGCGTGGCCGAGACCGCGCATTTGCCCGGCGGGCGCATCCTGTTGAACCGGGCGCTGGTCGAAGACCCCGAAGAGCCGGATGTGACGGCGGGATACGTTCTGATCGAACGGCTGCGCGCGCTGACTCAGGACCCGCTTGAGGAAATGCTGATCCAGACCGGGCTGTGGTCGAGCCTGCGCCTTTTGACCACCGGCGAGATGGCGGACAAGGATCTGGACCGCTACAGCGAATACCTGCTGTCGCGGGACCCCGTGGAGTTGTCGAATGACGTGATCATCGCGGGGTTCGAGATGGCGAACCTGCGCACCACGCCCTATGCCTATGCGGTTGATATCACGGGGGAATCTACCCTGCCCCTGATCGAGGCCGACCCGATGGCGGGACGTGATCAGCGCCCGGTGCTGAGCGATGCGGACTGGCTGCGCCTGCAGGGCATCTGCGGCGAGTGATCAGTGGCCAAGCCCCTTGCCGCGCCCCACGATGACCGGTTCGATGATCCTCTGATCGCGGGACAGCAGCTTGCGCGGGACCGTGTTGCTCCAGACCTCTTGCGTGGCGCGGTGACCTTGCCGGGTCATGTGGGCGCGATGCGGGTTGAGGCGGTCATCCTCCCATGCGGGCTGGTAGCCCTTGGGGACGTTCGGCACCCTTTCGCCCTGCATGTCGTAGACATGTTTGGGAACGATCCGTTCCTCGCGCGGGTGCCGCTGCTGATGGGTGTGTGTCTGCTGGGCACGGATCGTGCGGTTGGGCACGGACGGGGCCACACGTCGGGGTGCTTCGACCTGTGGCGCGCTGCCTTGCGGCGTGATCACGACCGGGGCGGCCTGGGCCAAGACGACCGGTTCAGGCCGCGCAAGACTGGGCGTCTGGCCACAGATCGGACTGCGATCCTGCCCCACACGCGGCACCCAGTTCACCGCGCCGTCGACGCCCGCCCGGACATAGACGCAGCCCCGGCTGTCGACATATTGCCGGGCATCAAAGCTGGCGGGAGGAAGCTCGGCAGGCGGCGTCACCTGCAACCCCTGCGCCGAGGCTGTGACGGTTGACGCGAGCAGCGCGACCAACGCGGTCGCGGCCTTGATACGGCAATAAAACATTATTCTGTCCCCACAGATGTCTGGGAAGACTGCCTGCGAGGTGTTTGGGTGTAAAGGGCTATTTCGCGGGATTATGTAGCAAACGCACCAAGCTACGGCGGGTGCGTGATGAATAGGACTCCAACCCGAAGCGCCATTCTCGTAGCGTCTCCAGATGGCGCAGGGAATCAAGGCTGTATTTCAAAGGGCGTGGCGGGACACTCACCAGTTATTGGGTGGGTGGCCAACGTACATTGCAATTATCGTACTGCCCGCAATCGGTCTCGGTCTACACTTTCTGCTCGATGGGTATGCGCCAATGTCTGACGAGGCGCATATCTGGTTAGTTTACATGCTTGCGCCGCTTGGGTTAGCGTTCCTTGCCATTTTCGTTTGGAACCTTTGTGCTGCGCCATATCGCATACAGAAAGAACGCGCCGACGCTTTGGAGGCTTCTGGGCCAAAACTGCCAGAAATAGTTTACAGCACAGAATGGGCAGACGGCATTGCAATCATGTCTATCCAAGATGCCGCTTGCGCGTTGGCAGGTATAGAGCCAGACGGTTACGCAGCGTCCGCAAGGGCTAAGGCTTTAGCCTCTGAACTGATAGAGGCCGTATATGATGGTTGGGTGTGTAGCCAAGAGGCGCATATCCACCTCATCTCTCGTATTGGGGAGTATGAAGTCAGGAGGGTGGGCAAGCCACAGTTCCCAGGCATTGAAGGTGCAACAATTGAAACACAGATTTACACTCCATCTCTGCGGGAAGACTACTTGCCAAAAAGACCGAAGCTAATTGCGGACTGGATACCTGAGCAGATCGAAGGAAACCCTATGATCGTCACAATTGAAGCGCACTGACCCCTATAGCCTCAAGGCTTTGCAGCATAAATGTAGCACTGAACTTGCCCATTGACGGCTCGTTCCTGACACTCGGCTCTTTGTCTCCTACCATCTCTGCAAGATGTACGTAGGTCACCCCGCTACGTTTCAACTCTGCCTTGAGCGGTAAATTTTCAGGGCGCTTCCGATCCCGGCTATTTCGTCCCGAACATGCGATCCCCGGCATCGCCCAGACCGGGTACGATATATCCCAGTTCGTTGAGATGCGAATCCAGCGAGGCTGTGACGATGGGCACGTCGGGATGTGCCTCTTTCATGCGGGCGACGCCTTCGGGGGCGGCAAGCAGGCACAGGAAGATGATGTTCCTGGCACCCGCATCCTTGAGCAGGTCGATCGCCGCGACGGAGCTGTTGCCGGTGGCCAGCATCGGATCGACGACAATCGTGATGCGGTCCTGCAGATGGGACGGAACCTTGAAGTAATACTGCACGGGCTTGAGCGTTGCCTCGTCGCGGTAGAGCCCGACAAAACCGACGCGGGCCGCCGGGATCAGTTCGAGGATGCCGTCGAGCAACCCGTTGCCCGCCCGCAGGATCGAGATCAGGGCAAGCTTCTTGCCGTCGATCACCGGCGCATCCATCTCGCACAAGGGCGTTTCGATGCGCTTGGTGGTCAGCGGCAGGTTGCGCGTCACCTCGTAGGCGAGCAAGTGGCTGATTTCGCGCAGCAATTGGCGGAACGACTTGGTCGAGGTGTCTTTCTCGCGCATCAGGCTCAGCTTGTGCTGCACCAGCGGGTGGTCGACGATGGTCAGGTGATCGGTCATGGGCGCTCCAGTCGTTTCAGAACACGGCTGCGCGTGTCCTCGTCGCAGAAGGCCGCGCGGGCGGCATTGTCGTTTATCTCGGCGAAAACAGTCTCGTCCCAGCCGAAGCTGCGCGCAAGGTTGAGATATTCGTCGCGCATCGTGGTGTGAAAGAACGGCGGATCGTCGGTCGAGACCGTGACCTTCACCCCGCGTTGGCGCAGCTTTTCAATCGGATGCGCGGCAAGGTTCGGGTAGACGTTCAAGGCCACGTTGGAACCGGGGCAAATCTCGAGGGTAATCTGGTTTTCCACAAGTCTGTCCACAAGCGCCAGATCGTTGATCGCGTGCACCCCGTGGCCAATGCGTTCGACCTTGAGGTCATCCAGCGCCTCGCGCACCGACCCTGCGCCGCTCCATTCACCCGCATGGGCGGTCAGGCGCAACCCGGCTTCGCGTGCAAGGTCAAAACTGTAGGCGAAGTCCCTGGGTTTGCCCCTGCTTTCGTCCCCCGCGATGCCGAACCCGACGATCCAGTCACCGGCGGTTTCGGCGGCACAGAGCGCGGTCGCCTTGGCCTGATCCGGGCCGAAATGGCGGATGCAGGTGACGATGCCGCGCAGGATGATGCCGGTGTCGCGTTCGGTCTCAATGGCGGCCTCGCGGATGGCGTGCAGGTATTCGCGCCACGCGCCCACATCGCCGCCGCCGCAAAAATCCGGCGACAGGAAGGTTTCGGAATAGATCACGTCATTTGCGGCGCTTTCTTCGAGCACTGCCTTAGTGAGCCGCGCGTAATCCCCGGGTGTCTTGAGCACGCTTGTCGCGGCCTCGTAGACGCTCAGGAAATGCACGAAATCTCGGAAGGCATAGCTGCCATCGGCTTTGAACACACCGCTGAGGTTGACCGATTTCTCCTTGGCCAGCCCCCGGATGAAGCCGGGAGGTGCCGCGCCTTCGTGGTGCAGATGCAGTTCCACCTTGGGCAGACGCATGATGCTGTCGAGTTGCTCTTCGTCCATGCCGCGGCGCATGCGGTCGAGTTGCTCTTCGTCCATGCCGCGGCGCATGCGATCCAGTTGTTCTTCATCCATCACAGGAAACTCCGCCCCGATCCTCTTGCCACAACACCCAGATGTTCGGCGATGCTGGCGGCCACGTCCACGAATCCCACATGGCCGATTTCGCCCGTGCCGGCCCCGGCAATCAGCACGGGCACACGTTCGCGGGTGTGGTCCGTGCCGATCCACGTGGGGTCGTTGCCATGATCCGCGGTGATGAGCAACAGGTCATCGGCTTTGAGCCTTGGAAGCAGAGTGGCAAGTTCCGCGTCAAACCACTCGAGCGCACGCGCATAGCCCGACACATCGCGGCGGTGGCCGTATTTGCTGTCGAATTCCACGAAATTGGCAAAGATCAGCGCCCCTTGCGGCGCGGTGTCGATCTGGTGCGCGAGGTGTTGCATCAGTTCCGCGTCAGAGCCCTTGTGCACCTCGTCGATGCCCGCCATGGACAAGATATCACCGATCTTGCCAATGCCGATAACGCGCTGCCCGGCGTCCTGCACCCAGTTCGTGAGCACGGGTTCTGGTGGCACGATGGCATAGTCGCGGCGGTTGGTGGTGCGTTCGAAATCATCCTCCTGCCCAACGAAAGGCCGCGCGATCACGCGGCCGATGCGGCGCTGGTGGCACATCGGCGCAAGGTCTGCGCAGAGCTTCAGCAGTCGGTCGAGGCCAAACGCCTCTTCATGGGCGGCGATCTGGACGACGCTGTCGGCAGAGGTGTAGCAGATCGGCTTGCCGGTGCGCAGGTGTTCTGCACCGAAGGTTTCGATCACCTTGATCCCGTTGCTGTGGCAATTGCCCAGGATGCCGTCGGTGTCCGCCAGTTCGCAGATCCGCGCCGTTATGTCGGGCGGAAAGGACGGCACCGTGTCGGGCAGATAGGTCCAGTCCCACGGCACGGGCAGGCCCGCGAGCTCCCAATGACCCGAGGGCGTGTCCTTGCCCCTGGAGATCTCGGTCGCGGCACCCCAGCGACCGTTCGGTGTGGCGTCAAACCCCGGTGGCGGCTCTCCGCAAGCCAGTTCGACAGCCCGGCCAAGGCCCAGCGCATCGAGCGTCGGCAAGCGCAAGGAGCCGCTGCGCCCGACCTCGGCCTCGCCGTTCGCGCAGGCCTGCGCGATGTGCAGCAGCGTGTTTGCGCCGGTATCGGGTATGTGGTCGTTGAAGAACTGATCCGCGTCGGGCGCACCGCCGATGCCCACTGAATCCATGACGACAAGGAAGGCGCGGCTCATGTGATTTGCTCCAGCACAAGGGTTGGTGCCGTGACCGGACCGCCGCCAATGGTGATCGCCGCGCGCACGGCTTTTTCGGCGGCGTCGGCCTGACTTTCGCGGGCGGCGTGGATGCGCGCCAGCGGTTGGCCCTTTTGCACCGCGTCGCCGATGGAGACCACGTCGCTGAGGCCGACAGCGGGGTCAACGATGTCGGTTTCGACCTGACGACCGCCCCCCAGCGCCACGACGGTCAGGCCCAGCGCCTCTCCGTCAATCGCTGTCACGGTGCCGGTCTCGGGTACGGTGACTTCGCGGATCACGGGTGCTTCGGGCAGGAAGCGCGCCCAGTCTTCGACAAACCGGACGGGACCGCCCATCGCGCAGACCATCGCGCCGAATTTTTCGGCTGCGGCCCCGGTGGTGATCGCTTCGCGGATTTTTGCCTGCCCGTCGGCCATCCCCGCCTGTTCGAGCAGCACACCACCCAAGGCGACCGTCAGGTCCAGCAGCCTGCCGGACGCAGCCCCGGTCAGGACGCGCATCACGTCGATGACTTCGAGCGCGTTGCCAAGGCTGGGGGCCAGTGGCTGCGACATGTCGGTGATAAGCGCGGATGTGGGACAGCCGGTGGCATTGGCGGTATCGACCAGCGCGCGGGCAAGTGATCGCGCATCATCCGCAGTTTTCATGAACGCCCCCGATCCGCATTTCACGTCAAGCACCAGCCCCTGAAGCCCCGCCGCGAGTTTCTTGGACAGGATCGAGGCGGTTATGAGATCAAGGCTTTCGACTGTCGCGGTCACGTCGCGGATCGCGTAAAGCCGCTTGTCAGCGGGGGCGATATCGGCGCTGGCGCTGACGATGGCGCAGCCAACCTTGGACACGACCTGGCGAAACTGGTCTTCGGTCAAGGTGGTGCGCAGGCCGGGAATGGCATCGAGCTTGTCCAGCGTGCCGCCGGTATGGCCCAGCCCCCGGCCTGAGATCATCGGCACGTAGACCCCGCAGGCCGCCAGCGCAGGCGCAAGGATCAGGCTGACACAATCGCCAACGCCGCCAGTGGAATGCTTGTCCAGAACCGGCGCATCCAGATCCCAGTGCAGGACCTTGCCGCTGTCGCGCATGGCGGCGGTCAGGGCGGCGCGGCCCGCACCATCCAGACCGTTCAGGCACACACCCATCGCAAAGGCCCCGGCCTGTGCGTCGGTGACAGACCCGTCGGCCAGCCCTTGCGCGAACCATGTCAGCGCATCGGCATCGGGCGTGCCGCCCCTGCGCAGGGTTGCGATGATCGCGCGGGCATCCATCAGCTGCGGTCCATATGGCCCGCATCGAATGCACCGGGCAAGAGGTCGCCCACCGAGGTGCGGAACTCAGCCCCGTCGGTTGTGGCCAGCGTCACCGGCACATCGCGCCCGGCGAATTCCGACAGTTTCTGACGGCACCCGCCACAGGGCGGCACCGGGTCGGGGCTGTCGGCGATCACGTAGACCTCGGCGATCCGGTGCGCGCCGGAGGCGATCATCGCGGCAATCGCTCCGGCTTCGGCACAGGTGCCTTCGGGATAGGCCACGTTTTCGACGTTGCAGCCCACATAAACGCTGCCGTTTTCCGCACGCAGCGCCGCTCCGACCTTGAAATTCGAATAAGGCGCGTAGGCGTTTTCGCGCACCTGTCGAGCTGCGGTCTTCAAGTCCATATCGTTTCTGTCCCCATCACATTGGCCCGCATGATTGCGAGCCTGCGCGCCCGATTGCAAGGGTTGGCGGGAACCCGCGACCCGACGTCCGCGTTTTTGCAGCAAAACAAAGGAGACCAGACATGCCACTTTACAACAGCATCGCTCTTGATCCCTCGCTTGGATTGGGGCCCGATCCCGAAGAGCGGATGACCGAAAAACAGGCCGTCAAGCTGCGCGAACTGACCAGCAAGGCGGACGAGCCCTTTGATGGCAGTCTGACCCGCAGACAGGCCGAGCGGCGCATCGCCCATCTTCAGGAATATCTGAACTAAGCTTCTTGCACAGGGACAACTGAGCGCCCTTTCCCTCCGCTCGCAAAAGGTTTACCCCTAAACCAAATTGAGCGGGGGGCAATTTCATGTCGGACAACACCAACGAAACGCTGCGTCAGGCGGCACTTTTCTACCACGAGTATCCCAAGCCCGGTAAGCTTGAGATCCGCGCGACAAAGCCGCTTGCGAACGGTCGCGACTTGGCCCGCGCCTATAGTCCGGGCGTGGCCGAAGCCTGCCTCGAGATCAAGGCCGATCCGACCAATGCGGCGCGCTACACCGCCAAGGGCAATCTGGTTGCGGTTGTGACCAATGGCACCGCTGTTCTGGGATTGGGCAATATCGGCGCGTTGGCCTCCAAGCCGGTGATGGAGGGCAAGGCGGTCCTGTTCAAGAAATTCGCTAATATCGACTGTTTCGACATCGAGGTGAACGAGAGCGATCCCGAAAAGCTGGCCGCTATCGTCTGCGCGCTGGAGCCGACGTTCGGCGCAATCAACCTCGAAGACATCAAGGCGCCCGACTGTTTCATCGTCGAGAAGCTGTGCCGCGAGCGGATGAACATTCCGGTTTTCCATGACGATCAGCACGGCACCGCCATCGTGGTGGGGGCCGCTGCGACCAACGCGCTCTACGTGTCGGGCAAGGCGTTCGAGGATATCAAGATCGTGTCCACCGGCGGTGGTGCTGCGGGCATTGCCTGTCTGAACATGCTGGTCAAGCTGGGTGTGAAGCGCGAGAACATCTGGCTTTGCGACATTCACGGGCTGGTCTACGAGGGCCGTGCCGAGGACATGAACCCGCAGAAGGCGGCCTTTGCCCAGAAAAGCGATCTGCGCATGCTGGATGATGTCATCGACGGGGCCGATCTGTTCCTGGGACTGAGCGGACCACGGGTGCTGACGCCCGAAATGGTGGCCAAGATGGCGGATCGCCCGATCATCTTTGCGCTGGCCAACCCGACGCCCGAGATCCTTCCCGACGAGGTGCGCGAGGTTGCACCGGGCGCGATCATGGCGACGGGACGCAGCGATTTTCCCAATCAGGTCAATAACGTGCTGTGTTTCCCGTTCATTTTTCGTGGCGCGCTGGATGTGGGTGCGACCGAGATCAACGACGCCATGCAGATCGCCTGCGTCGAAGGCATCGCCAAGCTGGCTCGCGCGACCACAAGCGCAGAGGCGGCTGCGGCCTATCGCGGTGAACAGCTCACTTTTGGCCCAGATTACCTGATCCCCAAACCGTTCGATCCGCGCCTGTCGGGTGTGGTGTCGACCGCCGTGGCGCAGGCGGCGATGGAATCGGGCGTGGCGCTGCGGCCGCTCGACGACCTCAAGGCGTACAAGGCCAAGCTGGACGCGAGCGTCTACAAATCCGCGATGCTCATGCGTCCGGTTTTCGATGCCGCCGCCACCGGTGCGCGGCGGATCGTCTTTGCCGAGGGTGAGGATGAACGGGTCTTGCGCGCGGCGCAGGCGATCCTTGAAGAAACCACCGAGACCCCGATCCTGATCGGACGTCCCGACGTGATCGCGAGCCGCTGCGAACGGCTGGGGCTGGAGATTCGCCCGGACCGGGATTTCACGCTGGTGAACCCGGAAAACGACCCGCGCTATCGCGATTACTGGGAAACCTATCACAAGATCATGGCCCGGCGCGGTGTGACGCCCGATCTGGCCCGCGCGATCATGCGCACCAACACCACCGCCATCGGCGCAGTCATGGTGCATCGCGACGAGGCCGACAGCCTGATCTGCGGCACGTTCGGGGAATTCCGCTGGCATCTGAACTACGTGACGCAGGTTCTGGGGACCGAACAGCACTCGCCGCATGGCGCGCTGAGCATGATGATCCTCGAAGACGGGCCGCTCTTCATTGCGGACACCCATGTGCGGTCGCGGCCGACGCCCGAGGAACTTGCTCAGACCGCCATCGGCGCCGCACGGCATGTGCGCCGCTTTGGCCTGACGCCGAACATCGCCTTTTGTTCGCAATCGCAATTCGGCAACCAGGAAGAAGGGTCCGGCCAGCGGCTGCGCGAAGCCATTGCCATTCTGGATGCCGAACCGCGTGATTTCTGCTACGAGGGCGAGATGAACGTGGATGCGGCCCTTGATCCCGAATTGCGGGACCGTCTGCTGCCGGGCAACCGGATGGAGGGCGTCGCCAACGTGCTGATTTTCGGCCATGCCGATGCAGCGTCGGCAGTGCGCAACATCCTCAAGATGCGCGCAGGTGGGCTTGAAGTGGGGCCGATCCTGATGGGCATGGGCAACCGGGCGCATGTGGTCACGCAGGGCATCACCGCGCGCGGTTTGCTGAACATGGCAGCGATCGCGGGAACGCCGGTGGCGCGCTACGGCTGATCGGGGCGTCAACGCCGCGTGGTTTCGGTGTGGCCCGAAACCCTAGCCCAACCCGTCGAGAAACGCCTCGGCCTCGGACAGGATCGTATCCTTACGGTCCTGATCCATCCGCTTCCAATTGGCGTATATCTGGGCCATCCGCTGGTTCTTTGCGAACCTGTCGGCGTGCCGGTCGAGAAAATGCCAATAGAGCGTGTTGAACGGGCAGGCATCCTTGCCGGTCTTGTCCTGCACCTTGTATCGGCAGGGTTTGCAGTAATCCGACATCCGGTTGATATAGGCGCCCGACGACACATAGGGCTTGGACGCGATGATCCCGCCATCGGCGAACTGGCTCATGCCCACCACGTTGGGTGCCTCGACCCATTCGAAAGCGTCGATATAGACACGCAAATACCACTCATGCACCTCGTGCGGATCGACCCCCGCCAGAAGCGCGAAATTGCCGGTCACCATCAGCCGCTGAATGTGGTGGGCATAGGCCTCTTCCCTGGTCTGGGTGATCGCCTTGGACAGGCAGTTCATGTCGGTGTCGCCGGTCCAGTAGAAATCGGGCAACTTGCGCTGGTGGTTGAGCGCATTGCGGCGGGTGTAGTCCGGGCCTTCGCGGAAATAGATGCCACGCACATATTCGCGCCAGCCGATGATCTGACGGATGAACCCTTCGACCGCGTTGAGCGGCGCATGCCCATCCTTGTACGCCTCTTCGGCCGCCTTGCAGACTTCAAGCGGGTCCAGCAGCCCGACATTCAGGTAGGGTGAGATCAGCGCGTGATAGAGGAAGCGATTGTCGTTGAGCATCGCGTCCTGGTAGTCGCCGAACCGGGGCAGCGCGTAGGTGATGAAGTGCGTCAGCGCGCGCCGGGCCTGTTCCTGATCGGTGCCGAAATGGAAGGGGCGCAGCGTTCCGAAGGAATTGCCGAAGCGTGCCTCCACAAGGTCGAGCACCGCGTTGACGGTATCGTCCGGCGTGAACTGCATCGGGCCCGAAAAGGCGATATCATCGGGCGCGGGCTTGCGGTTCTCGGCATCGTAGTTCCACTTGCCGCCCTCGGGTTGGTCGCCATCCATCAAAAGGCCGGTCTTGCGACGCATGTCGCGGTAGAAATATTCCATCCGCAGCGCCTTGCGCCCTTCGGCCCAAGTTTCGAATTCCTCCTGCGTGCTGACGAAACGGGTGTCGTGTTTCATGCTCAGCTTGAGCGGCATGTCCTCAAGCGCTTCGATCAGGCGCCATTCGCCCGGCTGGGTGGCGATCACTTCGGTTGCGCCGGTCTCATCGGCCCGGCGCAACAGTTCGCCTGGGATGGAGCCTGCGTTTTCGGGGTCGTCTAGCCGGGTATACCGCACGTCCCAGCCCTCATCCTTCAAGCTGGCCGCGAATTTGCGCATGGCGGCAAAGATGAACGCGATCTTCTTGGGGTGATGCTGGACATAGGTGGCTTCTTCCGACACCTCGGCCATCACCACCACGTCTGAGGATTTGTCCGCCGCGTCCAGGGCCGAGAGCGTGTCGGTCAGCTGGTCGCCCAGGACCAGGACAAGGCGGGTCACCACGGCACCTCCTTGCCCTGCCAGTCAAAAAACTTGCCTGTCTGCTCGGGGGTCAGGCCATCCAGCACAGAGAGCAGATTTTGCGCCGCCTCGGGCGCGGGCACTGTCGGGTGGTTGGCCACGTACTTCTCGGTAAACGACGTCTCGACGGTGCCGGGATGCAGCGCGACGCAGATCAGGTCTTTGTGAGTGCGCCCAAGTTCGATGGCAGCCCCGTGCAGCATCTGGTTCAGCGCCGCCTTCGAGGTCCGGTAGCTGTACCAGCCGCCCAGATTGTTGTCGCCGATGGAGCCGACGCGCGCCGACAGGGCGGCAAAAACCGACCGACCCTTGCGCGGCAAGAGCCGCATCGCGTGTTTCAGAACCAGCGAGGGCCCGACCGTGTTCAGCTTGAACTGGTCGATCATCGCCTCTGCCGTGATGTGGCGCAGGCTCTTTTCCGGCTCCGCCCCGTCGATCTCCAAAGCGCCGGTGGCGACGAAAATCAGGTCGAACGGCCCTTCAAGCGCGCCCAGCGCCTGTTCCACGCTGGCCTCGTCGGTCACGTCCAGGCCGTCGCGGCTGCGCGACAGGCCTGTGACGGTCACGCCGCGTGTGGTGAGAGTGTCTGTCAAAGCAGAGCCGATGCCGCCGCTTGACCCGATGATGAGTGCGTTTTCCATGACCCCGCCATCTAGGGTGGCGGATCAACCGGTCAACGGGTCAGACCAGCCCGCGCCACCGCAGAACAACGATCAGCAGGGTCATCGCCGCAAGCAGGTTGAACGCCATGCTGCCCAGCACCGACAATGCGATGCCCTTGCGGCGGTCCATCACGTCGATCGCCTTGAGATGGGTGGCCGCGCGGTCATAGGCGCTTTTGGTGGCGTTGGGATCAAGGCGCATCGCCAGCTTGGGATTGCGCGACATCTTTTCCGCCTCGGCGACGATGCCGATATCCCGAAGCACACCTGACGGCAAACGACGACCGGCCTTCGCGACGCGGCGCGACAGCGACCCGCGCTTGAGACCCAGCCGCTTTGCCATCAGGGTCCGCAACGCATCGGCGTTGGACTTGATCATCTTTACATGTTCCATTGCGTCAACTTACGTCCCCTTCTCCTCTTGCTCAAGACAGTTGTGGCGCAGTATGCAGCGCGAATGCTGAACACAGTGTTTACAGACTCGACCGGTTCCGCCCGCCCGGTCCTTATCGTGCACGGGCTTTACGGGTCCGGTCGCAACTGGGGCGTGATCGCCAAACGCCTTTCGGATCGGGGTCCGGTGATCGCCGTGGACCAGCGCAATCACGGCGACAGTTTCTGGTCCGAAAGCCACAGCTACGAAGATATGGCTGGTGATCTGGCCGAAGTCATCACGGCGCAGGGTGGCCCGGTCGATGTGATCGGCCATTCGATGGGCGGCAAGGCGGCGATGGTTCTGGCGCTGACGCGACCCGAGCTGGTGGAGCGGCTGATCGTGGCCGATATCGCGCCGGTCACCTACACCCATTCGCAGATCCAGTTCATCGAGGCGATGCGCGCGGTCGACCTGTCCAGCGTCGAGAAACGGTCGGACGCATCCGAGCAACTGGCCCGGCTGGTCGATGATCCGACCTTGCAGGCGTTCTTTACCCAGTCGCTGGACGTGAAGGACAAACGCTGGAAGCTGAACCTCGATACGCTGGCGGCCGAGATGCCGAAGATCCTTGGCTTTCCGCAGATCGGCGGCAGTTTTGACAAGCCGGTGCTGTTTCTGTCCGGCGCGCAGTCGGACTACGTGACACCCGACGCCCGTCCGACGATCAAAACGCTGTTTCCCAAAGCGCGGTTCGCAAAGATACCGGGCGCTGGGCACTGGCTGCACGCCGAAAAGCCACGCGAGTTCGAAGCGTCGGTGCGGGCCTTTCTCGACCGGGATCAGTAACCGCGACAGGAATTTTCGGAGCGCGCGGCAAAGGCCTTGTAGCGCTCCCAGAAGGCGTCATCCGCCGGCGACTGCGACATCCACGTCTCATGTGCGCGCTGCGGGTCGGAAAAGAACTGCGACGCCTTGCGCTGGTCCGCGCCCGAGAGGGAACTGTTGGCGACGGTTTGGATGCAGCCACACAAACGGGAATTGCGCGCCCTGCGATCCGAGGACAGGCAGGCGCGGCTGATCGGGCCGGTCGAGAACCGCGTGACCGCGCCCGTGTCGTCGCGATCGAACCGGTTTCCGCCGCATCCCGCAACCAATGCCGTTACCAAGAGTGCTGTCCAGAATTTCATGACGCCTGATCTCACCTACTCAAGGCCGCGCCCCGGGTCTTATGCCCGGTGTTGCAGCCATTTGCCTGGGGGAAATATGCCCGAAAGGCCAGTTGGATTCAAATCACCTTTTGTCAAGCGGGCCCAAGCTGTCACGCCACCTTGACCAGACCCCGAAACCGCATCATATCCGAGCCATGACAGAGCTTTCGCACATCCGCAATTTCTCCATTGTTGCCCATATCGACCACGGGAAATCCACCCTGGCCGACCGGCTGATCCAGTCCACGAACACCGTGACGGCACGGGAGATGAAGGAGCAGCTTCTCGACTCGATGGATATCGAGCGCGAGCGCGGCATCACGATCAAGGCCAACACGGTCCGCATCGAATACAAGGCCGATGATGGTGAGGTGTATATCCTCAACCTGATCGACACGCCCGGACACGTGGACTTCGCCTACGAGGTGTCCCGGTCGATGCGCGCGGTCGAAGGATCGTTGCTGGTGGTGGATGCAACGCAAGGTGTGGAAGCGCAGACGCTGGCCAATGTCTATACCGCCATCGATGCCGACCACGAGATCGTGCCGGTGCTCAACAAGATCGACTTGCCCGCGTCCGAACCTGCGCGCGTCAAGGAACAGATCGAGGATGTGATCGGCATCGACGCCTCCGAAGCGCTGGAGATTTCGGCCAAGACCGGCGTCGGCATTCCCGCCGTGCTGGAGGCCATCGTCAAGCGCCTGCCGCCGCCGCATGAGGGCGACGCGAACAAGCCTCTCAGGGCGATGCTGGTGGACAGCAAGTATGATTCCTATCTCGGTGTCGTGGTCATCGTGCGCGTCATCGACGGAGTCCTGCGCAAGGGCCAGCGCATCAAGATGATGAAGACCGGCGGCACCTATGACATCGACCGGATCGGCGTCTACCGCCCCGCGATGCAGGAGATCAAGGAACTGGGACCGGGCGAGATCGGCTATATCACCGCGCAGATCAAGCAGGTCAGCGACACCCGCGTGGGTGACACGATCACGACCGAGAAAAAGGGCTGCGAGACCCCCCTGCCCGGCTTCAAGCCGTCGATTCCCGTAGTGTTCTGCGGGCTGTTCCCGGTGGACGCCAATGATTTCGAGGACATGCGCGACGCGATGGAGAAGCTGGCGCTGAACGATGCGTCCTTCACCTTCGAGATGGAAACCTCGGCGGCGCTTGGTTTCGGCTTCCGCTGCGGGTTCCTCGGGCTGCTGCACCTCGAAGTGGTGCGCGACCGTCTGGAGCGCGAGTATGACATCGACCTGATCACCACCGCGCCCTCGGTGATCTATCACGTCCACACCCGCGACGGCGAAATGCTCGAACTGCACAACCCCGCCGACATGCCCGATCCGTCGACCATCGACCATATCGAAGAGCCGCGCATCAAGGCGTCGGTCCTCGTTCCGGATGAATATCTGGGCGATGTGCTCAAGCTCTGCCAGGACCGGCGCGGTCTGCAGCTTGACCTGACCTATGTCGGCAGCCGCGCAATGGTGGTCTATGACCTGCCGCTCAACGAGGTGGTGTTCGATTTCTACGACCGCCTGAAATCGGTGACCAAGGGCTACGCCAGCTTTGACTACCAGATGATCGGCTACCGCGAGGACAACCTCGTCAAGATGCAGGTGCTGGTGAACGACGAGCCCGTTGATGCGCTGTCGATGATGGTCCACCGCGACCGCGCCGAGACGCGGGGCCGCGCCATGTGCGAAAAGCTCAAGGACCTGATTCCGCGCCACATGTTCAAGATCCCGATCCAGGCCGCCATCGGTGGCAAGGTGATCGCCCGCGAAACCCTGTCCGCCCTGCGCAAGGACGTGACCGCCAAATGCTATGGCGGCGACGCCACCCGGAAGAAGAAGCTTCTGGAAAAGCAGAAGGCGGGCAAGAAGAAGATGCGCCAGTTCGGCAAGGTCGAGATCCCGCAGGAAGCGTTCATCTCGGCATTGAAGATGGATAGTTGAGGGCTTTGTCGAGCAGCGAATGTGATAGACACAATCGATGTTGTTCCCTTGATGTGAAGTCAAGGGCGTTTTGCAATGGTGCGCTACCAAAGACTTCGCCCAAGAATTGAGGTCAATTGTGGCAAACAAATTAATAATTGACACGTTGCGGACAGCGTCGAAGGGAGAAGCTCAAATAGCGGATTTCTTTGACGAGAGTGTCAGTGGTGGGGCGCTGCGTGACTTAAATACGAGCCTGCGGGCTGCAGCGAATACCACAACAGTCTTTTTAATCTCTGACGAACTTAATATTAGTCTGTCTTTAAATAGACTAGTTCTGTCAGACAGAATGGAAAGGGAGGCAGGATCCACCTTCCTTAGAGATAACCTCAAGCTGACGACGAACCACCTTCGACGTATATTCACTTTCTTTGAATACGTTATTTATTTCCTATGTAAGTTTCCAAAGTATCACTTGGATCCCTCCTACGATGAAAAAACAGAGACTTTCTCCGAAAGACTGAAGATCCTAAAAGAGGGGGGGAAGATCGATAAAGAAACAGAGAAAAAGCTGCGCGCGATCAAGTCTACAAGAGACCAATTCGCTCATTCCTTTATAGATATCAAAGAACTTTTTTATGAAGGTGAGGCTCTGCAGAGCAAGCAATTAGATTTTTTTAATGATGTTGATGCGACAGCGATAATTCTGGAAGACCACTTTCGCGAACATCAGCACCACCAAGTGGACTGGCCAACTTTTAACCTTGTAATGCGCGCATTAAGCGCTGCAAGGAAATCCTGAAAAATTGGAATTGCGCACTCTCAGCGGCGTAGGGTGCGTGATCTCACGCACCAATTTCGACCCTTCAAAACGTGCGTGTGAACACGCATCCTACGACCCCGCCCGAGGAACAGCGCGCAGCGCCCTCGGGCAGCGGATGGCCGCCCCCCGGCCAGCCGCTTTGGTGCCGCAAGCGCGGGGATTGAGGTCGTCCGGATCTGCCCGGCATAAAGTGGCGACCTCAGGCCGATGCGCGGCAGGCCGCGGCCAGCCGCTGCCCTGCTCCAGACAGTCCCCAGCCTGCGCAACCTTCCGCCTCTCCCGGTGATGTGACCGAACACCCCCTGCTCTGCTGCGCGACACTCTGCTATTGTGGCAAAAAAACACGAGCAGGACCAATCACCAATGCGCCCGATTCTCATCGCCGCCCTTACCCTTGTCGCGCAGGCCGCCACGGCGGATGTGTGCGATTACCGCCCCAGCATCCTTGCCGGAAAGGCCGGGCAAGCCGCCAAGTCCACTGCCGGAACCGTGGCCTCCGTGACCACCGAAGGCATTCGCGCCGTGGGCACCTATACGCTGGAAAACCCCGTGTCCGGCGTCAGCATGATCAGCACCGGCCTCAGCAGCGTCACAGCGGCGGGCACCAGCCTTGCCACGGGCGCCGGTGGGGCCGCGACAGCCGCCGGTGCCATCGTCACGGCACCGGTCACATTGGCGGTGGCCGGGCTGACCGCCGTGGCGCTGGGGGGCTACGAGGGCGTGTGCCATTTCCAGGTCGAACGGATCACCGACTACGACGAGATCCTCTATATCGTCAGCAACCTGTCGGCCAATTCCGACCCGACCATGTTCACCCTGATCCGCGAGGGCAGCCCCTATGTCACGCTGCGCGGGCGCGACGCGATTGCCACCGCCAACAAGGTGCGTGTCGCGTCAACCGGGATCGGGCCGTTCATCTTTGACGTGGAAAACCTCTATATCGCTGATGGCACCCTGATGCACCGCGACCGGGGGCGGAACACGGTCATCGGCGAGGTCGGATTGCAGGTGATCGAGGTCGAAACCCCCTGACGTTTTCAAAGCCTCACTTGCGCGACATCAATGTGCAGGCCGATCCGGTCGGGCAGGATGACGGGATCAAAGGGAGACCATCATGGACCTGAACCACCAAAAAGACATGCTTGAGAAGCGCCGCGCCGAGATCACCGGAGAGCTTGGCCGGATCGAGGATTCGCTCGACGATCCGATGCCCCAGGATTGGGAAGACCGCGCCACGGAACGGCAGGGCGACGAGGTGCTCGAAGCGCTTGGCAAGGCCGATCTTGACGAATTGCACCGCGTCGATGCCGCGTTGGGGCGGATCGAGGCCGGAACATATGGTGTCTGCGTCAAATGCGGTGACCCGATTTCCGATGAACGGTTGAGCGCGGTTCCCACCGCCGCCCTCTGCCGGGTCTGCGCCTGACGCTTTGCTGTATGCCGATTTGATCCGCATCAAGGCGGACATATCGGGATCGTGGAATACAGCACACGATCCTGATGACATGGAGGCTCAGATGCTCCGACTCGCCGGCATTCTTTATTCGCTCATTGCAACCACGCTTGCAGGCAGCGCCGTGATCGCGGTGCTGACCGCAGGCTATGACACGCTTGTGCCCATCCTGATCGCTGCCGTTATAGGTGCCGTCGTGGCGCTGCCGGTCAGCTATTTCGTGGCGCGCGAAATCACTCAGTCCTGACGTGCGGGGCGCTCCAGCGCATCGAGCAAGCCATCCGCGCAGTGCTCGATCAGCGCCAGCGCACCGTCGAAATCGCGGGTGAAATACGGGTCCGGCACATGGTCAGCGCCGCTGTCCTGCGCGTATTGCGTGAACAGCGCAACCCGGTCCGCCGGGCCGAGCGCAGCCAGATTGGCGGCGTTGTCGTCGTCCATCACCACGATCAGGTCATACTCGGTGAAATCAGACCGGCTCACCTGCCGGGCGCGCAGCGAGGACAGGTCATAGCCCTTGGCGCGGGCGGCCTCCTGCATCGGGCCATAGGGCGGCTTGCCGATGTGCCAATCCCCGGTGCCCGCGCTGTCGAGGATCACGTCCATGCCGCGCGCCGCTGCCTTGGCGCGGGTGACCGCTTCGGCGGTGGGGGACCGGCAGATGTTGCCCAGACAGACAAAGAGGATACGATGGGTCATGTCCGTGACTTAGCCGGTTGCGGTCGCTCGGGAAAGGGGACGCGATGCGACGGATCGACAGGATCGTCATTCTGACAGGCGCCGGGATCTCGGCCGAAAGCGGGCTGGGCACATTCCGCGATGAAGGCGGGCTCTGGTCCCAGCACCGGATCGAGGACGTGGCCACGCCAGAGGCCTTTGCCCGCAACCCCGACCTTGTGCACCGCTTCTACAACGCGCGGCGCATCCAGGCAGCAAGCGCCAAGCCGAACGCCGCCCATGACGCGCTGGCGCGGCTGCAATCGGACTTCCCCGGCGAGGTGGTGCTGGTGACGCAGAATGTCGACGGTCTTCATGAAAAGGCCGGAGCACAGGCCATCCACATGCATGGCGAATTGTCCCGCGCGCTCTGCGCGTCCTGCGGCCACCGCTGGGATGCCCCACCCGAGATGGTGGTCGGAGAGCCCTGCACGGCCTGTCGCGCGCCCACGGCACGGCCGGACATCGTGTGGTTTGGTGAAATGCCCTATCACATGGACGACATCTTTGACGCGCTGCAAACCTGCGACCTGTTCGCCGCCATCGGCACGTCCGGGCAGGTCTATCCCGCCGCCGGGTTTGTCCAGGAGGCGCGCATGGCCGGGGCTGCGACGGTGGAGCTGAACCTGCGCGACAGCGACATGTCCCACGCCTTTGACGATCATATTACCGGACTGGCCAGCAAGACGGTCCCCGCATGGGTGGACCGCCTGCTGGCCTGAACGGTCAGCTTCCCGAGCCCTGGTTCATTTGGCTTTGACCATGATCCATGCCGCCGTGATCTTGCCGGTCCAGATCGACAGGAACCTCCACCACGACATCACCTGCGGTTTCGAAGGTCAGGGTCACGGTAACAGTGGCGCCCTGCTCCATCGGGGCGGTCAGGCCCATGAGCATGACGTGCTGGCCGCCACGCTGCATCGCGATCATGCCATTCGCAGGCAGGTCGAATCCCTCCTCGACATGCACCATGCGCATGATTCCGTTTTCCCCTTCGAGATGGGTGTGCAGTTCGGTACGGGCAGCAGCCTCGCTGCTGACGGCAACCAGACGGTCCGCCGCATCGCCGGAATTGTGGATCACCAGGAACGCCGCGCCGGACTTGGCCATCGGCGACGAGGCGCGCGCATAGGCGTCTTGAATCGTGATTTCGGCAAAGGCAGGCAGCGCGCAGAACAGGGCGGTGGCCCCCGCGATCAGGGTGGTTTTCAACATGTCGGTGTCTTTCGTTTGATGTCAGGAATGTGTGAATATCAAACGAGTCCCGGCGGCCCCCGTGCCTGCGCCACCCTCGGCGCGGCGCTGTGCGCCCCAATGGCAAGGCCGGGCAGCCAGATGTCCTGCCACAGCACAGCCTGTTGCAGGTCCGGCACGACACCCAAGTGATCGGCAAAGAACGCCATCGCGTAATCGGGGCAGATCATCACCCCGCCGGTCGGTTCTCCGTTTTCGTCCACGAGAATGTGAACCGGGCCGGTGCCGGTGCAGATCTCCATCGTGCCAACGGCGGGGGACTGCCCGCGCGCCGCAGCGAACTGCACGCTGGTGAATGCGATCAACAGCGCCAGACCAAGGGATGTGATGTGCCGCAGCAGGGATGTCATGGAGCCTAGGTACAGACCGCACCGCCGCCAACAAGGCGACAAAAGGAAACAGCCTCGCGCGGAGTCACCGTGCGAGGCTGTCCAATTTTCGAAACCGAAGCAATCAGGCCTGAGCGGCTTGTGCCTTCGTGATTTCCTTTTTCACCTTCAGCGCGTTGGCCGACAGCTCTGTGTCCTTGGCCTTGGCCAGGAACTTGTCCAGACCACCGCGGTGATCGACGCTGCGCAGTGCGTGGGCGGAAATGCGCATCTTGATGCCACGGCCGAGCGTTTCGGACTGCAGCGTCACGTCGTTCAGGTTCGGCAGGAAACGCCGACGTGTCTTGTTGTTGGCATGGCTGACATTGTTGCCAGTCATCGGGCCTTTACCGGTCAGTTCGCAAACACGCGACATGGGTTCATCCTCGTTTTATCAGAAGCGGAAGATCAGGCTTCCACCAATATGAAAGGGCGCCAACTGGCAGCGCCCGGAATCTCGTTGGCTGTCCTTAGAGGGATGCGGCATAGCCGTCAAGGCCCGCACCCGCAGAAGGCGACATTCGCCACAGGTATTTTCGGTCCGGCATCGCCGGGCCACGTTTCCGGCCGGTCACGCGACAGTCGGGATACGCCCTTCAAGCTGGGCCAGCACCTCGTCCGCCGCCTGGCTGGGGGTCTTGAGGCCCTCTTCCACCGCGCGGCCCAACGATTGGACCAGGCCTTTCATCGGCTCCCGCTCCAGCCGCGCCAGAAGCGATTGTTTCAATTCGGCCTCGAACCAGAATCGCGCCTGCCCGGCGCGGCGGGCCGCGAAATGGCCCTGCTCGCGGCGCCAGTCGGTCAGACTTTGCATTTCCTGCCAGGCAGTTTGCAAACCCGTATCCTCGAGCGCCGAGACCGTCATCGCCTTGGGAAAGCCCTGCGGATCCTGCGGCCGCTTGCGCAAGAGCCGGAGCGCACCCGCGTAATCGGCACAGGTGCGGGTCGCAGAGGGCTTGAGGTCGCCATCTGCCTTGTTGACAAGGATGATGTCGGCCATCTCCATGATGCCGCGCTTGACCCCCTGCAATTCGTCTCCCCCCGCCGGGGCGAGCAGCAGGATGAAGAGGTCCGACATTTCGGACACAACCGTTTCGGATTGCCCAACCCCCACGGTTTCGATCAGCACCACATCGAACCCGGCGGCTTCACACAGGTTGATCGCCTCGCGGGTGCGGCGCGCGACGCCACCCAGGTGCGATTGCGAGGGTGAGGGGCGGATGAACGCGTTGGGGTCGCGCGACAGGCGTTCCATCCGGGTCTTGTCACCAAGGATCGACCCACCCGACCGCGCGGAACTGGGATCGACGGCAAGCACGCCCACCTTGAGTCCAAGCGCCGTCAGCATCAGGCCAAAGGATTCGATGAAGGTGGATTTGCCCACACCCGGCGTGCCCGACAGCCCGATGCGCAACGCCTCGCGGTCATGCCCCTTGAGCCGGTCGAACAGCGCAATCGCCTCGGCCCGGTGATCGGCACGGCCGCTTTCCACCAGCGTGATCGCCCGGGCCAAGGCGCGGCGTTCCCCGGTCAGAATGCGGCGGGCCAGATCGTCGATATCCATGGGCGAGGCTCCGTCTTGATCTCGTGGCACATGTGCCACGGTCGCGCCGGGCAAGTAAAGCCGTCAGCCCAGCCCGCCCGGCCCGTGTTTGAGGATCACCGGAACGATCAGCTCTTCCTCGTCGATCAGATGCCGGTTCAGCATCGCCTGAAAGCCAAGCAGATCCTTGCGGAATGCACCCGGTTCGAGTGTTCGCTGGATCACCCCGTTCGCGCCATCGGCAAAGCGGTTCAGCAACCCGTCCATGGCGTGATGGTCACTGTCCAGCAACTCGAACCCGCGGTTGAGGATCGGCTCACGTGTGGCAAGCACCGGGAAATAATGGTGGTCCTCGATCTGGTGGTGCCCGTGGAGGTTCTGCAGCAACATCGAGCCGTATCGCGAGAGTTTCCCGGCATGGGTCTGCGCGTCGATCTTGCGGTCCACCGCCTGTTCCGCATCGGTGATGAGGGAGGTCATCAACCGCCGGAACATCAGGTGCCGGTCCAGCCAGAACGCGACCAGCCCGGCGAAATTGTCATGCTCGGGCCATGTCTCGCGCGGGTAGTCCTGCAACAACACGCGCAGCGCGTCCGGCAGACCGTCGCGGGTCTCAAGTGTCAGCGTGTCGGTCATGGTCACCTCCTGTCGGGCAGGAGGTGCAACCCGAGCGGGGAATTGTCAATCAGCGCAGCACATGCACCGCGCAGTTCGAATGCCGCACCACGTGGGTCGCCGTGGACCCCAGCAGCAGGGTCTGCATGCCGGGCCGGTGCGAAGCGATCACGATCAGGTCGCAGTCCTGCGCCTCGGCAAAGTCGAGGATGGCCCGCCCGGTATGGCCTTCGATGACAACGGACTTTGCCCCGGCTTCGGACGCAAGCCGCGCCAGTTCGGTTTCGATGCCCTTGCGCGTGGCGCTCAGGATATCGTCAGAGATGTAGCTGATGGCATAGCTGGGCACGGCTTCGACCACGTGCAGCAGCGTGACCTCCGCCTCTTGAGATGCCAGCGCCCTGGCGATCGCGAAGGCCTCGGTGGTGCGGTCGTCTTCGTTGTCGAGCGCGATCGGTATGAGAATTTTGGTATACATCTGTCCCCTCCCTGTTTCAGGATGGCAGCAGCATAGGCGTTTGCAGCCCCGGCGCCTTGATCCGGATCATGGTCATCGGGAAGTTTGCAAAGTCCGGGGTCGGGTTTGCAAACTCAGGAGACGTTGGGTTCGCCCTGAAGCCCAAGCAGCTTGCGGAACCCGGTCCAGTACCCCGGTAGGCGCGGCGGTTCCTGAAGCTGCGGCAGTGCGTCGTCGGCCCAGCGCGGCATGCGGCGGGTGGTGAAATCGCGGCCCCAGTCCAGATAGGCCTCTGCATCATCGGGGCGCAGGCGGCACGCGGACCCGACCAGACCGACCAGCGTTTCGGGGGCCGAGTACCATTCGTCCTGAATGCCCGTGACCTTCTTTTGCAACAGCGGCCCGACCCAGCGCATCAGCGCCTTGTCCGAGAACTGGAGCAGCATCCGGCCCATCTCTTCGCGGCTGTAATGGATCAACGGAGGGAACGTGTCGAAGAACAGCGCGCGACCGTCGAGATAGGCAAAATTGCGGATCGAGGGGTGAAACCCGATCCGGGTGTCGAACTGGTCGGCATTGTTCCAGAAGGTGGCGATCACGTCGCCTGCCGCTTCCATCATCCGGAGCGTTTCGTCGGTGCTGGCGCTCTGCATCTGCGGGCGCATCATGCTGTCCGAGGGCAGCGCCTCTTGCACGATCACCGGGATACGCGTGCCGTCCATGCCCAGAAGGTGAAATTCGGTCTCCGGCAGGGCAACACCGGCGGTGTTGAGGGCTGCCACGTAATCGTCATGGCACTGGGCCAGACGGTCGAGTGCCGACGCATCGGGCAGGCTGCGATAGACCTTGATCACCTTGTCCGAGAACGGGCCGGAGGCCGGACGGAAGGGCGCACAGAAATACCCGAGCTTTGACACGGTCTGCCCGCGCGCGGCGCTGTCGGCGCGGATCACGGTTTTGAGGGCGTCGAGGTCGGTCATGGTGCAGGCTCCTTGGTCGGGTGCCTTGCCTTACCCGTTTGCCAGCGCCCGTGCCACCTCGGAGGTGAGCGCATCTACTTCGGCCTGTGCGGGTGTCTTGCGCCCCTCGGCGGCACCGCGACCCTGCCCCAGAGCTTCGGCATAAATGACACGGTTTGACAGCGTGGCCTCGGCGATGCGCGCCATCAGCTTTTCGGCCGCCAGGGCCACTTCGGCACCAAGACGGGTGTTCTGCCGCGCGCGGTTGAGCACGATCATCGCTTCCTTGTCTTCGCGTCGTGCCAGATCAAGCACACCTTCGGTGGCCCACAGATCGACATGGCTGACGCTGACCGGCACGATCACGAGGTCGGCCACGCGCAGCGCCGGGCGCAGGTCGCTGTCGGCCTTGGGGGGCGTGTCGATGATCACGATGTCATGAGAGTCCGACAGCTTGCGCACCTCGTAGGTGATGCCCCATGCCGAGGACGTCGCGAATTCCAGACCATCGACCGGACCCGATTCGGTTTCGACACGGGTCATGAACCAGCGCCCGAGGCTGCCTTGCGGGTCGATGTCGATCAGGGCGACGCTCTTGCCTTGGCGCAGGAAGCCGATGGCGAGGTTTGCGGACACGGTGGTCTTGCCAGAGCCGCCTTTTTGTTGCGCAACTGTGATGACGTGGCCGGACATGGTCTGTTCCTTCGATTCGGGACCAACGGTACAGGGTTGCTGTGCAGGTGCAGCATTAAAATTGCCACACCCGGTCCAGATGATAGGCTGAGTTGTATGAAATCCCCGATCCGCCCCACCGATGACGATGCCCGCGCCTTGGCGCGGGACCTGATCCGAACCGCCCGTTTTGCGGCCTTGTCCTATCTTGATCCTGCGGACGCGACGCCGATGGTCAGCCGCATAGCGCTGGTTGCGGGGCCGGACGGGTTGCCGCTCAGCCTGATCTCCGACCTCAGCCATCACAGCGCTGCGTTGCAGCATAACCCGCTCTGCGCGCTGTTGATCGGGGAACCGACGGGCAAGGGCGATCCGTTGACCCATCCGCGCCTGAGCCTACGGGCCACGGCGCGCTTTATCCGGCATGGGGAGGCTGAGCATGCAGAATTGGCACAGGCATTCCTGTCGAAACAGCCCAAGGCCAAGCTTTATATCGGGTTTGCCGATTTTGCGCTGGTGCGGTTCACCCCGCTGGGCGCGTTTCTGAATGGCGGGTTCGGGAAGGCTTATACGTTGAACGCGGCCGATTTGTCATGATGGTGCGTGAGATCACGCACCCTATGCCGCCAGTTCCGGTGCCTGCAAGATCTGCACACCCGCGATGCGCCATTCGCCGTCGATCTGCTGCATCCGGTAATCGAGGTAATGCAGGTTCCCGGCAGCATCGCTGACGATCACTGTTTGATACAGCCCGCCCGCAATGGCGCGCAGATCACCGAAAGTCACGCTTTCGGGACGCCAGACCATCGGATAACCCTGCTGCACCATCGCACCGAAATTTTCCGGCGTGCCGAACATGGTGCGCAGGTTCGGGCTGGCGAAGGTGAAGGCGGTTTCGAAATCATCCTGAAGGAAGGCGTCGATCTGGCTCTGGATGGTGTTTTCGATGGCAGGTTCGGGCGCAAGAACCTCTTGCGCCCAGAGCGTTCCGGTCATGGACAGGGCAAGGGTCAGTCCGGCGATGAGTTTGCGCATGGGGTCACCTCTGGTTGCTGGGCCAGAGGTAGCGCGTTTCATGCGCCGGGCAAAAGACCCGGCCTAGGCAAGCTCTCCGGCCAGCCCCTTGCGGATCAGGGCCACGGTTTCATCAACCCCGTAAAGCGCGATGAAGCCGCCGAAACGCGGGCCCTGGGATTGGCCCAGAAGCACCTCGTACAGTGCCTTGAACCAGTCGCGCAGCGGGTCGAACCCGTGATCCTTGCCCACCGCGAAAACCAGCGTTTGCAGGGTTTCGTCGTCGATCGGACCGTCATGCGCCTCAAGCCGCGCGGCCAGGTCTTCCATCGCGGTGCGTTCGGTGTCGTCAGGCGCGCGGAAGGTCTTGGTCGGTTTCACGAAGTCGTTGTAATAGCGCACTGCAAAGCCTGCCGCCTGATCCAGATCGGCATGGGTTTCTGGGGTGGCATCGGGCGCGTACCGCTTGATGAAGGCCCACATCGTGTCCGTATCCTCGGCCCCTGCGGCAGAAGCGAGGTTGAGCAACATCGAGAATGGCACGACCATATGCGATTGAGGCACGTCGCCGGAATGGATGTGCCAGACCGGGTTGTTGGCCTGCTGTGTGACATCCTGCGTTGAATAGGCACGCAGTTGCTGGTGGTATTCATCGACCGCCTTGGGGATCACGTCGAAATGCATCCGCTTGGCCGTCTTGGGCTTGAGATACATGAAGTACGACAGCGATTCCGTGCTGGCATAGGTCAGCCATTCGTCGATGGACACACCATTGCCGGTGGTTTTCGAGATCTTCTGACCGTTGGCATCAAGGAACAGCTCATAGGTGAAATGCTCGGGCTTGCGGCCGCCGAGGATCTCGCAGATGCCGTCATAGATCGGCGTGTTGGTGCTGTGATCCTTGCCGTACATCTCGAAATCAACATCCAGCGCCGCCCAGCGCGCGCCGAAATCGGGCTTCCACTGGAGTTTTACATTGCCGCCGGTGACCGGCAGCGTGATCTCACGCCCGGTTTCGTCGTCAAAGGTGATCTCGCCACGCACGGCATCCACGTTCTTCATCGGCACGTAAAGCACGCGGCCGGTGTCGGGATGGATCGGCAGGAAGATCGAATAGGTCTCGCGCCGCTCATCCCGCAGGGACTTGAGCATCATCTCCATCACCGCGTCATAGCGTTCGGCGGCGCGCAGCAGCACCTCGTCGAACTGGCCCGAACGGTAGAACTCGGTCGAGGAGATGAATTCGTATTCGAACCCGAACGTGTCCAGAAAGCGGTTCAGCATCGCGTTGTTGTGCGCGCCAAAGCTGTCATGGGTGCCGAACGGGTCGGGCACATCCGTGAGCGGGCGTTGCAGATGTTCGCGCAGCATCTCGGGGTTGGGCACATTGCCCGGCACCTTGCGCATCCCGTCAAGGTCATCCGAAAAGCAGATCAGCTTGGTCGGAATATCCGAGATCACCTCGAAGGCGCGGCGGATCATCGTGGTGCGCGCAACCTCTCCGAAAGTGCCGATATGCGGCAGGCCCGACGGGCCATAGCCGGTCTCGAACAGGACATAGCCTTTCTCGGGCGGCGCCTTTTCGTAGCGTTTGAGCAACCGGCGCGCCTCTTCAAAGGGCCACGCCTTTGAGGTCAATGCAGCTTCGCGCAGATCGGACATTGCTTTGGGTCTCCGGATGGTCGCTGCACGGTTTGTGCAGGCGTTCGACCGGCACTCCCTATTGCGGGGGCGCGGTCGGGTCAATAAGTTGAGCATAGTTCATACTGCAGATTGGAAACCGCACACCGTGTCAGATATCGACCCACACCCCCTGAGCCCGCAGGATTGCCTTGTCGCGCTCATGATCGCCGTTTCTGCGTCGGATGAAAGCATCCGGACGGCGGAACTGGTCAAGATCCAGTCTGCGGTCAACAATCTGCCGATCTTTGGTGAATATGACGAAGCGCGCATTCCCGACATGTCGGGGCTGGTGTTCGAACTTTTCGAACAGGAGGACGGGCTGGACGCGCTGTTCGGCCTGATCCGCGACAACCTGCCGGAACGGCTGTTCGAGACTGCCTATGCGCTGGCCTGTGACGTGGCTGCCGCCGACGGCACGCTGCGCGAGGCGGAACTCCGCCTGCTTGAAGAGATCCGCTACGAGCTCAATCTCGACCGGCTGCATGCCGCTGCCATCGAACGCGGCGCGCGGGCGCGTCACCTGAGCGCATGATCAGGCGGCCCGTTTGGGCGGGATCGAATAGGTCAGCGTAGCACGGGCAACCGGATCGGGCTGGCCTTCGGAATAGAGCAGCACATCCACCACGCTGAGCGCGCGTCCCAGCTTGAGAACCTTGGCGTGGGCAATCACATCGGCCCCTGCCACGGGTTTGCGCATGAAGTCGATCGAGCAATTGGTGGTCACCGCCAACGCCTCCTTGCCGATGCGGGCCATGGTGGCGACATAGGCCGCGACATCCGCAAGGCTGAACATGGCAGGGCCGGACACGGTGCCGCCGGGGCGCAGATGCTGTTGGCCCGCGTGCAGACGCATCACCAGCAGGTCTTCGTCCAGCCGGTCTATGCCGAACATGCCCTTGACCTGTGGAAACACCTCGTCGAGATAGGGTGTCATTTCATCTGCCGGAACTTTGAGCGCCATGCTTTCCTCCGCTGCCCTGAACCGCTAGAGTCGCCGCAAGTCACTGGGAGGACAAGATGAAAATCCTGGAACGTCACGACGAAAACGCGGTGTGTCATTTGCACATGAACGCGCCGGAACGCCTGAACGCGCTGTCCGAGGAAATGCTGGAGGCTTTGCAAACCCAGATCGAGAGTTTGCAAACCGATCCCTCGGTGCGGGTGGTGGTGATCTCTGGCGCGGGCAAGGCGTTCTGCGCGGGGCACGATCTCAAGCAGATGACCGCCGGACGGCAGGCCGAGGATGGCGGCAAGGCCTATTTCAAGGATCTCTTCGACCGCTGCACAAGCGTGATGACCGGGCTTCAGCGCCTGCCGCAGCCGGTGATCGCGCAGGTGCACGGGATCGCCACCGCCGCTGGGTGTCAGCTGGTGGCCTCCTGCGACATGGCCGTGGCCGCCGAAGGCACGCGGTTCGGGGTCAATGGCGTGAACATCGGGTTGTTCTGTTCGACGCCCATGGTGGCATTGTCGCGCAATATCCCGCGCAAGCAGGCGTTCGAGATGCTGGTCACGGGCCAGTTCATCGACGCCCACCGCGCCGAGGCGCTGGGGCTGGTGAACAAGGTTGTGCCTGCGGGCGATCTTGCCGATGCGACGCAGGAGATCGCGCACCTGGTGGCCAGCAAGCTGGGTGCGGCGGTGAAGATCGGCAAGCAGGCGTTCTACGAACAGGCCCAGATGGGGCTGGACGACGCCTATGCCCATACCGGGCAGGTGATGGTCGAAAACATGCTCTACCGCGACACCGAGGAAGGCATCGCGGCGTTTCTGGAAAAACGTCCCCCCGACTGGTCCCAATAATCTTGGTGCACACAAGGCTCCATCTTCGGCCCGGCATGCGCGTGGGCCTGCTTGGCGGGTCGTTCGATCCGGCGCATGAGGGCCATGTTCACCTGACCCGCGTGGCGCTGCGCCGCTTTGCGCTGGACAAGGTGATCTGGCTGGTCTCGCCGGGCAATCCGCTCAAGGCGCGGGGCCCGGCATCGCTCGGGGCGCGGATGTCACGGGCACGCGACATCATGCACGATCCGCGTGTCATCATCAGCGATTTCGAAGCGCAGATCGGCACCGCCTACACGGCCGAAACCGTCGACACGCTCAAGGCCGCCTATCCGGGTGTGCGCTTTGTCTGGCTCATGGGGGCGGACAACCTGCACCAGTTGCACCGCTGGCAGCGTTGGGAGGACATTGTCCATGCCGTGCCGCTGGGTGTTCTGGCGCGTCCCGGCTGGCGTCAGGCAGCCTTGAATTCCCGCACGGCGCGCAAGTATTGGCACATGCGCCTGCCCGGTCGGTCGTCGCAAAGCCTTGCCGATCATGCTGCACCGGCCTGGTGTTTCGTCAACATGCCGATGATGCCCGTCAGTTCATCCGAATTGCGAGCCAATGGGGCGTGGCGCCCCGAGGATTGATCGCGTCGTCAGAGGCTTGTCATGTCGCATGACACCCGTCCGCTGCATCACCAAAGCGTGTCCTTGTCACGCACCGAGTCATGAGGTTACATCCGCCACATGACACACAAGGTTTCACGTCGCGCGATCCTCGGCGGTCTGGCTTCGGTCATGGGTGCGCCCGCCGCATTTGCCCAATCCGCCTTTGCGCCAACCACGTCGCTGCGCCCATCGGCGCGAGGCGGCGACATCCTGAAAACCTACCAGCCCACGCTCAGCGATCTGATCGAAAAAGCAGGGCTTCCGGGCCAGATCAGCGTGCAGGTGGCGGATGTGACATCCGGGCTGGTGCTGGAATCGCACAACCCGCTGCAAAGCCTGCCCCCCGCCAGCGTCGCCAAGGCATTGACCGCCTGTTACGCGCTTGACCTGCTGGGGGCGGGATACCGGTTCGAGACCCGTGTGCTGGCGACAGCGCCGGTGACCAATGGCCGGATCGACGGTGACCTGATCCTTGCCGGGGGTGGTGATCCGACGCTCGACACCAATGGCATCGCCGAGATCGCCCGGCGGCTGCGCGAAGAGGCTGGCGTGACCGAGGTCACGGGCCGGTTCCTTGTCTGGGGTGGTGAGCTGCCGTCGCTGAACGGGATCGACGCCGATCAGCCCTACCAGGTGGGGTACAATCCGGGAATCTCGGGCCTGAACCTGAATTTCAACCGGGTTCATTTCGAATGGCAGCGGGCGGGCGACGGGTACAATGTGACCATGGATGCGCGCTCCGGTACTTTGCGACCCGAAGTGCGCGCGGCGCGGATGCGGGTCGAGGCGCGCAACTATCCGGTCTACACCTATGTCGATGGCGGGGTCTATGACGACTGGACCGTGGCGCGCGGTGCCTTGGGTCGAAGCGGTGCGCGGTGGCTGCCGGTGCGCAAGCCGGAACGCTATGCCGCCGAGGTGTTCCAGATCATCGCACGATCCAACGGAATCGTTCTGAAAAACCCCGAATTGCTGGGCAGTCTGCCGTCGGGGACCCTGCCGCTTGTCACGCATCAAAGCGCGGCACTGGGCGACATCCTGCAAGACATGCTCAAGTTTTCGACCAACATCACAGCCGAATGTATCGGCATGACGGCCACGGTCGCCCGACTGGGTCGCGTGGACTCGCTCAGGGCGTCGGCGGATGCGATGAACGCATGGGCCAAGGACCGGCTGGGCATGACGTCGGTCGCGCTGGTGGACCATTCGGGGCTGGGCGATGACAGCCGCCTGTCCGCCCGCGACATGGTCACCGCCCTGATCGCAGCGCGCAAGTCGCTGGAAATAAAACCTTTGCTCAGGCAACATCCCCTACGCGACGAAAACCGCAAGATCCTCGAGGACCACCCGGTGACCGTACAGGCCAAGACCGGAACGCTGAATTTCGTGAGCGGTCTGGGCGGGTTCATCGACCTGCCCGATGGCACCGAACTGGCCTTTGCCTATTTCTCGGCCGACCTGCCCCGCCGCGAAGCACTGACCCGCGAGCAGCGCGAAGACCCACCCGGCGGGCAGGCCTATGCGGTGGCGTCGCGCAAATTGCAGCAACGGCTGCTGGGGCGTTGGGGCATTCTGTATAACGGCTGACCTTTGGGTACAAAAAAGGGGCGCAAAGCCGGTCTTTGCGCCCCCAGAGGTCTGACTGACGCAGGGATTTACATCAGCCAGAACTTGCGGTTGGCCTCCTCTTGGGCGGTCAACCGATCCAGTCCGATGTCACGCAACAGGTGATCATCGAGATGTTTGAGATGCAGCCGCGTGCGGCGGCGCTCGGACCATACCGTGAGGGTCACCGCGACACGCAGCGCCACGACAGCCAGTGGGGACAGCGTATTCTGTCCGCCAAGATAGGCGATCTGCGGGGCATGGGTTGCGTGTGCCATGGGGTAACTCCTCAAGTGTATCGACACAATATAGCGTATCTGCAACATGCGTATTGCCATTGCGATACAAAAAGCGATACGCTTCCGTCAGTGAACGTTCCAGAGAAAGATTGTGTCGGATACAATTTCCCCAGAGAAGATCGTCGCACTGCCGCAGCCCCCGACCGGGCCGAAATACCGGCGCGTGGCGGACACGATCCAAACCGCGATCCGCTCGGGCGATCTGCGGGCGGGTGACAAGCTGCCGCCGGTGCGCGAACTGGCGTGGTCGCTGGGCATCACCCCCGGCACGGTCGCGCGGGCCTATACGCTGCTGACCAATGCCGGGCACGCGGTGGCCGAGGTCGGGCGCGGAACCTTTGTGGCCCAGCGCGCGCCGCGTCCCCCTGCGCCACCCCGCGAATATGTCTCGGTACCGGTGCAGGACGGCAAGCTGTCGCTGTTCAGCCCGCAATTGCCGGACCTCGGACAAGTGGCGCTGCTGCAAGAGGCGTTCGGCCGCATCGGGGAAACCGCCCCGGAACGCCTGCTGCATTACCCGACCCGTGACGCCTACCGCCCCCTGCGCGAGGCGGCGGTCTACTGGCTGCGCAGCATCCCGCTGGGGCGGATCGACGAATCCGACGTGGTGATCGTGCATGGCGCACAAAACGGGCTGAGCGTGATCCTGCAGGCGATCCTGCATGGCCCCCGACCCACCGTGCTGGTCGAGGACATGGCCTATCCCGGCTTTCGCCGCACCGCCGACCTGCTGCGCGCGGATGTTGTCGGACTGCCCAGCGACGACAAGGGTCTGCTGCCCGATGCGCTTGCCGAGATCGCGCGCAAGACAGGTGCGCAGGTGCTGTGTACCTCGCCGGACGTGCACAATCCGACGCTCACCTGTACACCGTCCGAGCGTCGCGCCGCGATTGCCGAGGTGTGCCGTGCGCTGGATATCCAGATCATCGAGGACAATTGCTACCGGAGGACGGACATCACCGCCCCGAGTTACCGCATTCTGGCACCCGAACGATCCTGGCATGTCGCGTCGATCTCCAAGATCCTGACGCCCGCTTTGAGGATCGGCTTTGCCATCGCGCCACGCGGACGCGGGCCGGACCTGCGCCAGATCGCAGAGCACGGGTTCTTCGGCATCGCGCAACCGCTGGCGGAAGTGGCCGAGCGTATCCTCACCCTGCCCGAGACCGACGCGATCGTCGTGGCTGTCCGCGAACGGATCGCGGAATACGTGCGGGTCGCGGTGAACGCGCTCGGCACCTACCGGCTGACATGGCACGAGGATGTGCCGTTCCTGTGGCTTCCGCTGCCGCAGGGCTGGCGTGCTGCCGCGTTCTGCCGTGCCGCAGAGGCACGCGGCGTGCAGATCCGGTCGGCGGACGAGTTTGCATTGCGCGACGGGCGCGCGCCCCATGCAGTGAGAATCGCGGTGAATGCGCAGGTGCCGTTGCAGCAGTTCGAAAACGCGATGCTGCAGTTGCGCGATCTTCTGGGCCACCCGCCAGAGCAGATAAGTGTCTGATTTTCCGCTGGAATGACCAGAAAACGGTCGCCTGCCACCAAATCGGGCGTTAGGCTGCGGTGCGCGACTCACCTTTCACGAGAGATACATGGGTTTAGACATCAGCTTGGCCTTCGTCGAAACGCGGCCTGATCTTGACGAAGTGTCCGATATCCTGACCGAATATTACGCCCAGATTCTCGAGCGGCTGATGGCTGTTGGTGGCCCCAGCCTGTCGGTCGAAGACCATGTTCAGTCAAGCCTTGATGTGATCGACGACTTCATGCCGCCGAATGGCGGTGTTCTTCTGGCGCGGGACAGTTCCGGCTATCTTCTGGGCTGCGCCTTTGTCCGGATGATCGACGATCACAGGGCGGAATTGAAACGGCTTTTCGTGCGCGACATCGCTCGCGGCTATGGGTTGGGCCGTCGCATGATCGAGATGCGCATCGAAAAGGCCCGTGAACTGGGCGCGACAACCATCCTTGCCGATACGGTCCGGGGCAACAGCTCGATGCTGGCGCTCTATGACCGGCTGGGGTTCAGCGAAACACCCCGCTATGACGGGCAGGCGAACCCCGCCGCGTTCGAGAAATACCTCGTCTACCGCAAGCTGGAGCTGGACAAGGTCTGAAACTCACCAAAATCGTGGGGTATAGTAATACCTTATTTTTAAACCTCTGATTTTACTGTGTTAATCCGCACAAACGCCGCTTGACTGGGGTTTGGCAATCCTTATAACCCGCCCATCGGAATATACGGGGTGCCTGCACCCTGCCTTACCAATCAAACGTCAGGGACATCCCACGATGAAAACCTTTTCTGCAACACCGGCAGACATCGACAAGAAATGGATCCTGATCGACGCCGAAGGCGTCGTTCTGGGCCGTCTTGCGTCGATCGTCGCCACCCGCCTGCGCGGCAAACACAAGCCGTCCTTCACTCCGCACATGGACATGGGTGACAATGTCATCGTGATCAACGCGGACAAGATCCAGATGACCGGCAACAAGCGTCACGAGAACTTCTACTGGCACACCGGTTATCCGGGCGGCATCAAGTCCCGCACCAAGCAGCAGATCCTCGAGGGTGCACACCCCGAGCGCGTCGTCCAGAAAGCGGTTCAGCGGATGCTTCCGGGCAACCGCCTGTCCCGCAAGGTGATGACCAACCTGCGCGTCTATGCTGGCACCGAGCATCCGCACGAGGCCCAGAGCCCCGAAGTGCTGGACGTGAAATCCATGAACTCCAAAAACACCCGGACGGCGAAATAATGGCTGAGCAACTCAATTCTCTCGAAGAGCTGAACACCGCCGCAGGCCTCGAAGCCGCGCCGGCAGTGGTCGAAATCCCGCGTGAGCCGCAGCGTGATGCGCTGGGTCGTTCCTACGCCACCGGCAAGCGGAAAGATGCGGTTGCCCGTGTCTGGATCAAGCCGGGCTCCGGCAAGGTCAGCGTGAACGGCAAGGAAATGAACGCCTATTTCGCGCGTCCGGTTCTGCAGATGATCCTGCGCCAGCCGTTCACGATCTCGGGCACCGAAGACCAGTTCGACGTGATGGCGACGGTCAAGGGCGGCGGTCTGTCCGGTCAGGCCGGTGCGGTCAAGCACGGCATCTCCAAGGCCCTGCAACTCTACGATCCGTCCCTGCGCGGTGCGCTCAAGGCGGCCGGTTTCCTCACACGCGACAGCCGCGTGGTGGAACGCAAGAAGTTCGGTCGCGCCAAGGCCCGCAAGAGCTTCCAGTTCTCCAAGCGTTGATCCGCTGGTTACAGAATACAGAAAAGGCCGCCTTTCGGGGCGGCCTTTTTATGTGCGGTGGGTTGTGTCGAGATGCCGGACGGAAGCCCGGCCTCCGCAAAGGACGGGTTCAGAGCGCCCGCGCCTGACGGAACGAAAGAAGCCTGCGCGAGCCTTCGTCCCAGAGGTGCAGACGCGCATTCACAAGACTTTCGCGGATGGTCATCCGGTTCATCTCTCCAAGGGTGACATGATCGCGCAACACTTCGGTCAGCCGATAGAACGGGATGCGGCTGTAGAGATGGTGGACATGGTGGATGCCGATATTGCCGCTGAGCCATTGCAGGACCGGGGGCAACACGTAATGCGAGCTGCCGTGCAGCGCCGCATCGTGCAACTGCCAGTTTTCCTCACCATCCCAAAGCGTCGTCTCGAACTGGTGTTGAACGTAGAACAGCCAGACACCGGCGGTGGCCGCCAGCAGCGTGGAGGGCAGGAAGATCAGCAGGATCGGCATCAGCCCGCCGAAATAGAGCATCACCATCAGCGTCACGAGGATGGCAACATTGGTTCCCATCGCACTGGCCCAGTAGCGCGCATGAGACATCAGCCCCAGCGGCAACCGGTTCTGCACGAAGAACAGGTAGAACGGCCCCAGCCCGAAGAGGATGATCGGGTGGCGATAGATCCGGTACATCAGCTTGTTCCACGGTGACAGCGCCTTGTATTCCGCGACGGTCAACGTGTGCACATCGCCGATACCCCGACGGTCCAGGTTGCCGTGGGCGCTGTGGTGGATCGAATGGGTGCGGCGCCACACGTCGTACGGCGTGAGCGTCAGAACACCCAGGATGCGCCCCAGCCAGTCGCTGACGGCGCGGTTGTTGTAGAACGATCCATGGCCGCAGTCATGCTGGATGATGAACAGACGCAGCACGAATGCCGCGTTTACGCATGAGAGGGCAAAGGTCAGCCAATAGCTCACACCCATGGCCCACCATGCGGCGGCCCAGAGCGCCACGAAGGGCGCCAGTGTCACGGCGAGTTCGAAGGAACTGCGCATCGGGTTGGGTTCGCGATACCTGGCGAGAATCTTGACCCAATCTTTGGCGTCGGAAGAAACGGGCACATGCCCGTGAATGGTAAACTGCTCGGACATAGGCCTGCTTTTTTATCTGCGTCGCGCCGTTCTAACCGATGAGACGCAATCCGACTACTTCTCTTTTGCGTCTGTTCACGAAACCGAGCGCTCGAAATCGAGGCATTTTGCCACTGTCATGCCTCGTCCGCGTCCTTGCGGAGCGCTTGCGGCGTGTAGGCGCAGAGCTCTGGCTTGATGTCGATCAGCGGTGTTTCGTCGAGGCAATCCAGACCCTTGACGATCAGGGTATTGCCTTCCTGCCGGATCAGCCGCACGCGCGACACCCCGATCGGGTTGGGCCGGACCGGGGACCGCAGCGCAAAGGTGCCCGTCGTTTCGCCATCGCCACGCGGGCTTTGCAACACAAGGTCGCGCCGGGACTCGTGCAGCCAGTAGAGCACGTCGAGATGCTCGAACGCGGTGATGCCCTTGAGCGCAGGTGCCCAGTCGGGATGCAGTTCCAGCCTGCAGTCGGGACCATCCAGCCTGCCCTGACGCGGGCACATGTCGCGCGTCACAAAGGGCGTACGGATCGTCCCGATGAACTGTACGGTCGCATCGGCGGGTCGGGTTTGGTCGACGGCGATCTCGCCGTCGCGCAGGTCGGTCGAAGGTGAATCGATCATAACGCTCCCTTGCGGCGTGTCATTCTCATCGGTTACGGGACCAGAATGCAAGGTTTGGCCGCGATGACCAGCACCGAAGAGTCCCGGCGCTTGGGGCGTTTTGTGCGTCTTGCCGCGCGCCGGACTGTCCTCCATAGTCGCGACGCCATGATGAACACCGACACATCCCCGACCGAACGCTACCTGACGGTTCCCGAACTGGCGGAGCTTTTGCGGATCAAGGAGCGCAAGGTCTATGATCTTGCGGCCAGCGGTGCCGTGCCCTGTTCAAAGGTGACCGGCAAGCTGCTGTTCCCCGAACAGGCGGTGCGGCGCTGGCTGGAGCGTGGTCAGACCGGATCGGCGCAGGGCCATGCCGCGCGTCCGGCGGTGTTTCTGGGCAGCCATGACCCCCTGCTGGACTGGGCCTTGCGGCAGTCGGAATGCGGCATCGCCACCTTCTTTGACGGATCGCAGGACGGGCTTGACCGGTTTGCCGCCCGCGAAGGGGTTGCGGCGGGCCTGCACATGTTCGATGCGGATGCAGGCGCATGGAACGTCGCGGCGGTCGAGGCGGCGGTGTCCGGTGTGTCGGCGGTGCTGCTGGGCTTCGCCAAGCGGCGGCGCGGGCTGGTGGTCAAGCCGGGACTGGAGACCCAGATCAGCGGTGTTGCCGATCTCGTGGGCCGTACGATGACACCCCGGCAGCCCGGTGCGGGCACACGCACGCTGTTCGATCACCTGCTGCGCGAGGCCGATATCCTGCCCGACACGATCGGCCTGCGCCCAGTGGCGCGCAGCGAGGCGGATGCGGTTCTCGACGTGGCGACGGGGGCGTCGGATGCGACTTTCGGCCTTGAAGCGCTTGCGGCGCAGCATCATTTGGGTTTCGTGCCGCTGATCGAGGAAAATTTCGACCTGCTGGTGAGCCGACGCGCCTATTTCGAACCACCGATGCAGCGCTTCATCGCCTTCCTGCGCTCGGACGGCTTTGCCAGCCATGCCGCCGCTCTGAGGGGCTATGACGTGTCCGAGGCCGGATCGGTGCGCTGGAACGGATGACGCGCAAAACTGCCGCGCAAGTGGTGGACGAGGACGCGGCCACGGCTTAGGTTCGACGGCAACCAAGGATGCCCGGATGACTGACGCGACCCCCTATCAGGTGCTTGCCCGCAAGTATCGCCCCGAAACCTTTGCCGATCTTGTCGGGCAAGAGGCGATGGTGCGCACGCTCAAGAACGCGTTTGCCGCCGACCGCATCGCGCAAGCCTTTGTCATGACGGGGATTCGCGGCATTGGCAAAACCACCACCGCGCGGATCATCGCCAAGGGGCTGAACTGCATCGGGCCGGATGGCACCGGCGGGCCGACGACCGATCCCTGCGGCCAGTGCGAACATTGCGTGGCGATCATGGAAGGGCGTCATGTCGACGTGATGGAGATGGACGCGGCCTCGCGCACCGGGGTGGGCGACATCCGCGAGATCATCGATTCGGTGCATTACCGGGCCGCCTCGGCGCGCTACAAGATCTACATCATCGACGAAGTGCACATGCTGTCGACAAGCGCGTTCAACGCGCTGCTCAAGACGCTTGAGGAACCCCCTGCGCATGTGAAGTTCATCTTTGCCACGACCGAGATCCGCAAAGTGCCTGTCACGGTCCTGTCGCGCTGCCAGCGGTTCGACCTGCGGCGGATCGAGCCCGAGATGATGATCACTTTGCTCCGCAAGATCGCGGCGCGCGAAAACGCCGAGATCACGGATGACGCGCTGGCTTTGATCACTCGCGCGGCGGAAGGATCGGCGCGCGATGCGACCTCGCTGCTGGATCAGGCGATCAGCCACGGCGCGGGGGAAACCACCGCCGAACAGGTGCGCGCGATGCTGGGTCTGGCCGACCGGGGTCGCGTGCTCGACCTCTTCGACATGGTGATGAAGGGCGATGCGGCAGGCGCGTTGACCGAGCTTTCCGCGCAATATGCCGATGGTGCCGACCCGATGGCGGTGCTGCGCGACCTGGCGGAAATCACGCATTGGATTTCCGTGGTCAAGATCACGCCCGAAGCCGCCGAAGACCCGACGATCAGCCCGGATGAACGCCAGCGCGGGCAGGATTTCGCCCATGCTCTGGGCATGCGGCCCCTGACGCGGCTGTGGCAGATGCTGCTCAAGGCGCTGGACGAGGTGGCGCAAGCGCCCAACGCGATGATGGCCGCCGAAATGGCGATCATCCGCATGACCCATGTGTCCGAATTGCCCAGCCCCGAAGACCTCGTGAAACGCTTGCAGGACACACCCCGTCCGCCACCCCCGTCCGGTGGCGGAATGGCCACAGGTGGTGCAGCGCGGACACAGGCGACGGGCAGCCCTGCCCCGACGCATTCATCCTCCTCCGGCCCGCACGCGTCTTACGGTGGTGCTGCGGTTGCCGTTGCCGTGGATCAGGCTTTGGCACGGTACCCGAGCTTTGAACACGTGATCGAGTTGATCCGGTCGAACCGCGATGTAAAGCTGCTGGTCGAGGTCGAAGGCTGCGTGCGGCTGGCCGCCTATCAGCCGGGGCGGATCGAATTCACGCCCACCGACAACGCGCCCGGCGATCTGGCGCAGCGGCTTGGCGGAGCATTGCAACGCTGGACCGGCAATCGCTGGGCGGTGACGCTGGTCAACGGATCGGACGCGCCCACCATCGTGGAAACCCGCGACGCGGCCGATAACGCGATCAAGGCCAAGGCGGCGGCCCATCCGCTGGTCAAGGCGGTGCTCGACGCCTTTCCCGGTTCGGTGATCGAAGAGGTGCGCACGCCCGACCAGCTGGCCGCCGTGGCCGAGGCAGAGGCGCTGCCCGAAGTGGAAGACGAATGGGACCCGTTCGAGGAGGAGTGATCCTGTCGGTCCTGCCGGGTGTGGCATGGGCGCAGGATTGCACGGTGCAGCGCCCCGGATGGGATGGCGCACCGGTCAGTGCGGTGCAGGAGGCCATGTTTCTGGCCGCCTCACCCGCGGCGCTGGTGCTCTTGCTGGGCACTGTTGCCGCGCTGCGTTTCAAGAGCCAGTGGGGGTCATTGGCGGCGGTTCTGGGCTGGACCGCCTTTGTCACCTTCCTGACCATGCTGGCACCCGCCTCGCGCAAATTGGCGATGGCCGAGGGCTGCGTCGGGTCGCCCGCCTTGTTCATCGGCATCATCGCTGCAATATGTGTGGGGACGATCTTTTACACCGCGCCGCCGATCAAGGGGCGCTGACCTACGGAGAGACAGATGTTCAAGGGTTTGGGCCAGATGGGCGACATGGCCAAGATGATGAAGGCCGCACAGGAAATGCAGGGCAAGATGGCCCAGATGCAGGAAGACCTTGCGTCACTGACCGTGACCGGCGAATCCGGCGCGGGTCTGGTCAAGGCGACGGCCACGGCCAAGGGCGAACTGACCGGGCTGGACATCGACCCGTCGATCTTCAACGGCGACGACAAGGAAGTGGTCGAAGACCTGATCCTTGCCGCGATCAAGGACGCGCAGCAAAAGGCACAGGCCAAGGCGCAGGAAGAGATGGCCAAGCTGACCGAAGGTCTGGGACTGCCGCCGGGGATGAACCTGCCGTTTTGAGCAGCATGCGATGCAATGTCATCCTCGGGCTCGCCCCGAGGGTGACGGATTTATGCAGGTTCAGGGCCAAAGATGCGTGACAGCGGCGATATCGAAGCGCTTATTGCAATGATGGCGCGCTTGCCGGGGCTTGGGCCCCGGTCGGCGCGGCGTGCCGTGCTGCACATGATCCGCAAGCGTGGCCTGCTTCTGGGGCCGCTGGCCGAAGTGATGACCCGCGTGGCGCAGGATGCGCGCGAATGCCTGAACTGTGGCAATATCGGCACGCAGGATATCTGCAACATCTGTCAGGACAACGAACGAAACAACGGCTTGCTCTGCGTGGTCGAGGATGTGTCCGACCTTTGGGCGATGGAACGGGCTGGCGTCTTCAAGGGCCGCTATCACGTTCTGGGCGGCACCCTGTCGGCGCTGGATCAGGTGGGGCCGGAGGAATTGCGCATCCCCAAATTGTCGGCGCGGGTCGACAGCGAGGAGATCACCGAGGTGATCCTCGCGCTCAACGCCACGATCGACGGGCAGACGACGGCGCATTACATCGCCGACCGGCTTGAGGGTCGGGTGATCATGACCACGCTGGCGCAGGGTGTGCCGATTGGTGGCGAGCTGGACTACCTCGACGAAGGCACGATCACCGCCGCGATGAATGCGCGCAAGCCGATCTGAAAAACACCTTCAAGAAATGGAACATGTTTCTTGCCTTTCCGTTGTTGGTGAAACAGCAAGGAGAGCTTTCATGACCTATTCACGCACCAGCCCATCCCGCGGACCCGGTTCGCCCATGGTCACAGGATTCCACGACGCGGATACCGGCAGCATCCAGTACCTTGTCACCGATCCGGACACGCGCCGCGCCGCGCTGATCGACACGGTCATGAGCTTTGATCCCGAAGACGCGTCGGTCCGGACAGGCGGTGTCGATGCCATTCTGCGCTTTGCCCAAAGCGAGGACATTGTGATCGATTGGGTTCTCGACACACATCCGCATGCGGATCACCTGATGGCGTCATCCTACCTGAGGAACAAGCTGGGCAAGCCCAATGGTATCGGTGAAAAGATCAAGCAGATCGCGGATCTGTGGCGCGACACGTACCACTTGCCCGATGCCTTTGACCCGGATCGAGACTTCGACCACCTGTTTGCCGATGGCGATACGTTCGAGATCGGATCGCTGCCGGTGCGGGTGATGCTGTCGCCGGGGCATACGCTGGGGTCGATCACCTATGTCGTGGGCGAGGATGCGGCCTTTGTGCATGACACGTTCATGCAGCCGGATGCGGGCACCTCGCGGGCGGATTTTCCGGGCGGTACGGCGGAGGATCTGTGGCACTCCCTGCAGGATATCCTTGCCCTTCCCGAGCACACGCGCCTCTTCGTCGGCCATGATTACGGCAACGGCCAGCGCGCGCAGCCCGAATGGGAATCGACGGTTGTGGAACAGCGCAGGCATAACCTTCATATCGGCGGAGGTGTGACCAAGGAGGACTTCATCGCCCGGCGCGAGGCGCGGGACAAGACGCTCGCCCTGCCGGACCGGATGTTGCATGTCTTGCAGATGAACCTGCGCGCAGGACGCCCGCCCAACCCCGAAGACGACGGCTACTGCTATTTGAAAATCCCGATGAACCGATTTTAGGAGACACTGATGGATACCGAAAAAACAGAGAACGGCACGCTTGAACACTGGTCACCCTCCGAGGTGGCCACGGCCTTTGCCGAAGACCGGATCATCCTGATCGATGTGCGCACGCCGCAGGAATTCGCGCTGGAGCGGATCAACGGTGCGTTGCTGGCCCCGATGCAGGCGTTCCAGCCGAACCACATGCCGGATCAGGCGGAAAAGCAGATCGTGTTTCATTGTGGATCGGGCGTGCGGTCCGCACGGGTGGCAAAGCTGTGCCTTGCGGCAGGCGAGACCCGCATCGCCCATATGGCCGGCGGCTTCGCGGCGTGGAAAGAGGCCGGTCAGACCTATATGGGCACCGACCTGGCGACGGGCGCACCCAAGGAAATGCGCAAGTCCGACTAAGCCAATAAAAAACCCGGCACCGCGAGGCGGGCCGGGTTTGCTGTTTACCGAATGCTGCGATCAGCGGCGACGCCCCTTGGTGTCGTCGTCATCTTCCTCGTCGTCATCGTCGTCATGTGCACCGTCGGGCAGGTTGAAGAAGCTGTCCGCATCCGCGTAGTCCTGCTTGCTGGCGGACTCGCTGCGGTCATAGGACGACCCGGACAGGCTGAAGGTCTCAAGACCCTCAATGGCGCTTGGCAGGCGCGATTCAACGTCCATCTCAAGGCTCTGCTCGGTCGAGACCAGCTTGCGGCGCTCGTCATCGGTCATCACGGCTTCCTGCTTTTTCGCCGCCTTGGCGACAACCGCGTCCAGTTCGGACTGCTTGCACAGGCCCAGCGCCACGGGATCGATCGGCTGGATGTTGTTGATGTTCCAATGGGTGCGTTCGCGGATCGCCTGGATCGTCGGCTTGGTTGTGCCGACCAGTTTTGAGATCTGACCGTCGCTCAGTTCCGGGTGGAACTTGACCAGCCAGAGGATCGACGCCGGGCGGTCCTGACGCTTGGAGAGCGGGGTATAGCGCGGGCCACGGCGCTTTTCCTCGCCCTGTGCCGCAGCATAGATCTTGAGGCGGAGCGGATGCGCCGGGTTTGCTTCGGCCTTCTTGATCTCTTCGGGATCAAGCTGGTTGTTCGCGATGGGATCGAAGCCCTTGACCCCCGTGGCCACGTCACCGTCCGCGATGCCCTGCACTTCGAGCTCGTGCATTCCGGCGAAATCCGCGATCTGCTTGAAGGTCAGTGTCGTGTTGTCCACCAGCCAGACGGCGGTGGCTTTTGCCATAATCGGTTTACCCATCTCGCGACTCCTTACGCAAAGCTTTTTAGGTCCCTCGGAGCTGGTCCGAGAGGTCCCGGATCAGGCCGGGACGGTTTCCATTGTCAGGGAACTTGCGCGCCTTATAGTCGCGCAGAGGCAAAGAGGAAAGAGGCAATGCGGGTTTTGGTGCTGGCCATGGTTGGTCTGGTTGTCGCGTCGATGGCAGGGGCGCGCGGCGAAAAGGCAGGCGCGTTCGACTATTACGTGCTGTCGCTGAGCTGGTCGCCGACATGGTGCGCCATCGAAGGCGATGCGCGTCAGTCGCCTCAATGCGAGGCAGACGCGGATTTCGGATGGGTTCTGCACGGGCTCTGGCCGCAATATCATCGCGGATGGCCGTCCTATTGCCCGACGGTCGAACGCAACCCGTCGCGTGGCATGACCGAGGCGATGGCGGACATCATGGGCACCTCCGGTCTGGCGTGGCACCAGTGGAACAAGCACGGCGTGTGCAGCGGCCTGTCGGCGACGCAGTATTACGACCTGTCGCGCGAAGCCTATGGCACAGTGGTGCGGCCCGAGATTTTCCGACGGCTGGAAAAGGCGGTCAAACTACCTGCATCGGTGGTCGAAGAGGCCTTTCTCGAGGCAAATCCGCAGCTCGAGCCGGACATGATCACCATCACCTGTCGGGACGGGCGCATCCAAGAAGCACGCATCTGCCTGTCCAGATCGCTTGAGCCGGTGCCCTGCGGGCGCGACGTGGTGCGCGACTGCACCGCGACGGACGCGCTGTTCGATCCGATCCGGTAGGGCTAACGCGGGACAGTCCAGCCACCGGGCAGATCCTCGCGGCGGGCCTTGGGCGGTTTGACCCGGTTCAGTATCGATTCCGCGCCTTTCATCAGCCGGCCGAGACCCGGCGCCTTGCGCACCTGTGCCTTGACCTTTTCGATCTGCATCACGTCGTCGATACGCCGATCGAGGAAGGCCCATGTCGCCTGGTTGTCGAGCGAATCATCGCCCAGCCAGTAGAGCACGGTCGAGGAATAGACCCCCGACAGCGTCGCGCGCTTGGTGTACCAGTTGATGTCCCGCGAGGTGTCGCCCAGTGCGGTCCAGATGTGATCGGCCGTGCCCCAGATCAGCTTGGCGCCTTCGGCGGCATGCATCGGCAGCGCAAAGAGCGTCACGCCGCGACGCACCGCCTCCTTGTCTTCGACCAGTTCGATCCGCAGGCGCACGGCCAGCGCGACGCGATCCCGAAACCGCATCTCGGAGAGGTCGCGCGCGGTCAGCGCCGCGATCATCGCGCCATCGCCCCGCCGGTGGTAGGCGGCTGCGAGATCGATCGCACCGCGCGGAAACAAACCCCGCGCCAGGGCCGGGGGTACGTCCACGTCCTGAATCGCCGCCTTGAAGGCGGTCTCGGACCAGCCATCGAAAGGCACATGCATCAAGGCCGCGTCCAGCAGCTCGGTTGCGTAATCGCGCGGTGTCTCGGTCATGGTCGGGCCTTCGAAGGGTCGGTTGCAGTGCGTCTTAGAGTGATAGGTAGGACGATTGTGCGCCCCGCGCCACTGCAACCCGATATTTCCGCGAGACTGGGCGCGGTACACCTGCAAAAAACAGGATGTGTCCCGGAACCTCGCGGCGTCTGAAGCGTTTTGAGCTTTTATTATGCGTTCCGGTGAACCGTGTTTGCATTTTCAGGACAGGACGTGGCTCCAAGTGACACGACAGACTACCGATTGCTTTCTGCTCTTTCTGAGTACCGCCCTGCTTGTGGCGGCATTTGTCGCATCGGCCATGCAAGGCGAGGTCTTCTTCACCTATTTCGGCGCAGAGGATTCCCCCGTCGAGAACGCAACAGCACTGATCCTCGCCGTGGCAGGCGTTGCGCTCTGGTGGCGCGCATTGGCCGCCAAACAGGTCATTTCACGCGGGGCGGTGATTCTCGGGGTGCTCTACGGGCTGGCCTATGTCTGGGCAGCCGGAGAGGAGATTTCCTGGGGGCAGCGCATTCTTGGTTTCGACAGCCCGGATTATTTCCAGACCAACAACGACCAGCAGGAGTTCAATTTCCACAACATGGTGATCGGCGGTGTGAAGCTGGACGAACTGATCTTCGGGCCGGTGCTGTCCTACATCATCCTGAGCTATCTTATCGTGTTGCCGCTCCTCTGGCCCCGTGTGGATCTGGTGAAAAAGCTGGTGCGGACAATGATCATCCCGGTGCCGCGCACGTATCATGCGGCCTTTGCCTTTGCGGTGACAGTCATCATTCCCTTTCTCGACGAAAGCCGCCGGTGGGAGGTCTATGAATGCATCTTTGCCCTTCTGTCGCTGGCAATTTTCCTGCATCCCGCCAACCCGTTGACCGAGGCGGAACGACAGGGCGAACTTGCGACCGGATGACTGGACAAACCGCCCGCACCTTGCTATGTGGCTGCTTCCTGCAAATCCTTGCAAATCCAACTTAGAAAGGTGGTGAAAACCACATGCAGGTAAGTGTTCGTGACAACAACGTCGATCAGGCGCTCCGCGCTCTGAAGAAAAAGCTGCAGCGTGAAGGCGTTTTTCGGGAAATGAAGCTCAAGCAACATTTCGAAAAGCCGTCCGAGAAAAAAGCACGCGAGAAAGCTGAAGCGGTCCGCCGTGCGCGCAAACTGGCGCGCAAGAAGGCGCAGCGCGAAGGTATGCTCTAAGCAGGTCTTTCCAACACGCTTTGATTTTGACAGCCCCCGGAGCCCTGCGCTTTCGGGGGTTTGTTTTTGTGCACCCAGTCTTTTTTCAGCACATGGCCTCGACGCTTAATGAACGAAATGTTGGGACCACAGGGCGAATTACTGCCCCAAAAAGGCGCTTGGGAACACTGCGAACGCCCCATCTTGCGCGACTCGCACGCCTTGTGACAAAATCCCCGTGAGCGCGGCACAGAATTTCCGCCGTTGCCTTTGATATTATTCGGCCCGCTTGGATGGCCTTCGTGATTTGGACAGCCAGCGTGCCCCCTTACGAGGATGTAATTTATGACTGGGCAGAATTCCGCGACCAACGCAGCAGTGACCGTAGCCGCTTTTGCTGTGGAGCGTGCCATTGGAGGTGCGCGCGGCAGCGTAGCAGGTTTGGCTGTACAACCCGTGGTCTGGGCCGTGACGGGGACAGGACCCGACGCAGGCGATGCCTTCATATATGGTGTAGGTGCGGCAGGGGCAGCTGCGGGCTGGATCCTCGTCGTGCCTGCCACGATCACGGGAATCGTCAAGGCGGCGGTCGACGATTATGTCGGCGGGCTTGTCGCAGAGGCCAAGCAGGATGAACCAGCCGCAGTACGCGGTGGCATTTTCGGCACCGATGATTATGGCTTCTGGTCGTCGAACAACCACATTACGGCCATGACGATCGCCAGCTATGGCGGTGTGGCTTGGCAGCATGCGAACGGAGCGTATCTTTTCATCAAGGATGCCACCGGAACGCCGATCTGCGACTACCATCCGCAATCCTACCGACAGCTCTACCGCCCCGTGTTGCCACTGCGCATGAACGGCGACCGTGTGTTGTGGACCGGTGCCGACTTCTGAGCCTGAAACAGCGCTTCCCTCCCCCGGCCTGATCTGACACCTTGCGGCGCAGATACCGAAGGGAGGCTCCATCATGGTACAGGTCTGTGTGTTCGATGCCTATGGCACGCTGTTCGACGTGACCTCCGCTGCGCGCCGCGCGGCAGAGGAACCGGGCCGCGACGCGCTCAGGGCCGTGGCGCCGCAACTGGCGGAGCATTGGCGTTTGAAGCAGCTTCAATACACCTGGCTGCGCACCATCATGGACGAGTATGCCCCGTTCTGGGACATCACGCAGGACGGTCTGGACTGGGCGATGGAGAAGGTCGGTCTGGCCGATGATGCCGAACTGCGCGAACGGCTTCTCGCGCTCTATTGGGAACTTGCCGCCTATCGCGAGGTCCCGATGATGCTCGCGCGGCTAAAGGCGGCGGGCAAGACCTGCGCGATCCTGTCCAATGGCAGCAAGGACATGCTCGACGGTGCGGTGGACAGCGCCGGGATCGGCGAATTCCTGGACGCGGTCCTGTCGGTCGAGGATGTGTCGATCTTCAAGCCGTCGTCGCGCGTCTATGACATGGTCGGCGCGAAGTTCGGCTGTAGCAGGGAAGAGGTGCTGTTTGTTTCGTCCAATGGCTGGGACATCGCCGGGGCCACCGGCTACGGGTTCCAGACGATCTGGGTCAACCGCGCAGGTGATCCGGTGGACCGGCTGCCGCACCGGCCCGCGCATGTGCTGAGCGATCTGACCACGATCCCGGATCTCGCCTGATGCCGACGTTCACCACCTCTGACGGCCTGTCCCTGCACTATACCGACGAAGGCGCCGGCCTGCCGGTGCTCTGCCTTGCGGGCCTGACCCGCGACGGGCGGGATTTCGACTTTGTCGCACCGCATCTCGAAGGCGTGCGCCTGATCCGGCTGGATTATCGCGGGCGCGGACAGTCCGACTGGGGCGATCCCGCCACCTATCAGATCCCGGTCGAAGGCCGCGATGCGGTGGAACTGCTGAATCATCTGGGCATCGACAAGGCCGCCGTACTGGGCACGTCGCGCGGCGGGCTGATCGCCATGCTGCTGGCGGCGACGGTCAAGGACCGGCTGCTGGGTGTCGTGCTGAACGATATCGGTCCCGAGATCGCGCCCGAGGGGCTTGAGGTGATCAAGGATTACCTTGGCAAGCCGCCTCTGCTGAAAACCCATGCCGAGATGGCGGCAGCGCGGGCGCGGGTGCTGACCGGATTTCCGAACGTGCCGCAAGAGCGCTGGCTGCAAGAGGCGCAGATCCTGTTCAACGAGACAGAAGACGGGCTGGAACTGACCTATGATCCGCGCCTCCGCGAGGCGGTGGTGGAGGGCGGCGCGCAACCGGTGCCCGACCTCTGGCCGCTGTTCGATGCGCTGTCCGGTCTGCCGCTGGCCTGTATCCGGGGTGCCAACTCCGACCTGCTGTCGCCCGCCACTTTTGCCGAGATGAAAAAGCGCCGTCCCGACATGGTTGCTGTCGAAGTCCCCGACCGGGGTCATATTCCCTTTCTTGATGAACCCGAATGCCTGAACGCGCTGCGGCGCTGGCTTGATATGTTGAGGTAACCCATGGACATTGAACGTATCGAGGCGGCTGCAAGCCGTCTGCAGGGTCACGCGCGGGTCACTCCGCTCTTGTCCTCGCCCTTTCTGGACGAGATCGCGGGGCGGCGCGTGCTGGTCAAGGCGGAATGCCTGCAGCACACCGGCAGCTTCAAATATCGCGGCGCGCGGTCGGCGGTATCTGCCCTGCCTGACGCGCAGCGCGAGACCGGCGTGATCGCCTTTTCCTCGGGCAACCACGCGCAGGGCGTGGCGCTGGCCGCCAAGCAGTTCGGCGTGAGCGCGGTCATCATCATGCCGGCGGATGCGCCCAAGATGAAGATTGACAACACCCGCGCTTTGGGGGCCGAGGTGGTGCTTTATGATCGCGCGACCGAGGACCGGGACGCCATCGGAACCAAGCTGTCAGACGAGCGCGGGCTGACCCTGATCCGTCCCTTTGATGAGCCGGAGGTGATCGCAGGGCAAGGCACCTGCGGGCTCGAGATCGCAGCGCAGGCAGCGGAACTGGGCGTGACCGAGGCCGAGGTGATCGTGTGCTGCGGCGGCGGTGGCCTGACGTCGGGCATCGCGCTGGCCCTTGAGGCCCGTGCGCCGGGCATGCGCGTGCGGCCTGCGGAACCGGAAGGGTTCGATGACGTGACCCGGTCGCTGGTGTCCGGTCAGATCGAGCGCAACACAGGCAGCGCCAACGGCCTCTGTGACGCAATTGTCACGCCGCAGCCGGGCAACATGACCTTTCCGATCATGCACCGGCTCTGCGGGCCGGGGATCGTCGTGACGGATGACGAGGCCCAGCGCGCCATGGCGCAGGCCTTTGCGCGGCTGAAACTGGTGGCGGAACCGGGCGGTGCGGTGGCGCTCGCGGCGGCGCTTTATCATGGCGACCAGATCGACGGCGATACGGTGATCTGCACCATATCCGGCGGCAACGTGGACCGCGCGGTGTTCCTGCACGCGCTTGCGCAGTTCGGCGAAGAATAAGGCCCGCACCATGCTGATCGCCGATCTGGACGGGCTGCGTCTGCACTACCGCATCGACGGTGACCCGGATGGCGCGCCCGTGGTGTTCTCCAACTCCTTGGGCACCGATCTGCGGCTGTGGGACAAGGTGATGGCCCGGCTGCCGCAGACCGGCCTGCGCTATATCCGCTATGACATGCGCGGGCATGGCCTGTCCGACTGCCCTGCCCCGCCATACGGCATGGGCACTTTGGTGAGGGATGCAGAGCTTTTGATGGACCATCTGGAGGTGCGCGGCGCGGTCTTCGTCGGTCTGTCCATCGGCGGGATGATCGCGCAGGGGCTGGCGGCAAAACGGCTGGACCTCGTGCGCGCGCTGGTGCTGTCGAACACCGCTGCACGGATCGCCACACGCGCCATCTGGGACCAGCGCATCGCCGATGTCGACGCGGGCGGAGTCGAGGCGCTGGCCGATGCCACCATGATCCGCTGGTTCACGTCGTCCTTTCGCGCATCCGCCGAGTTCCGGTTTTGGCGCAACATGATGACCCGCACGCCTGCCGAGGGCTATATCGGCTGCGCACATGCCATCGCGGGCACCGATTTCTACACCACGACAGCAGCGCTGCGCCTGCCCACATTGGGCATTGCGGGCAGCGAGGACGGATCGACACCGCCCGATCTGGTGCGCGAAACAACCGATCTGGTGCCGGGATCACGGTTCCACCTGATCCGCAAGGCGGGCCATCTTCCTTGCGTGGAAGCGCCTGACGCCTATGCCCGCGTCCTGACCGAGTTCATCGCCGCACAGGCGCATTGACTGGCGAACTGTCAAGTGTAGTTTACACCTGAAGGGCGCGCCTGCCTGACCCCGAAAGTTGTGCCCATGCGCCTGCCCGTCGTCTTTATCCTGATCACCGTGATGATCAACGCGATGGGTGTCGGGTTGATCATTCCCGTGATGCCCGGCCTGATCCGCGATGTGACCGGGGGCGATCTGGCAAATGCGGCGCTGTGGGGCGGCGTGCTGACGACGGTCTTTGCGGTGATGCAGTTCCTCTTCGGTCCGGTGATCGGCAACCTGTCGGACCGGTTCGGGCGACGCCCCGTCCTGCTGATCTCGCTTGCCGTGATGGCCGCAGATTACGTGATCATGGCGGTCGCCGGAAGCATGTGGCTCTTGCTTTTGGGGCGGGTGATCGGAGGGATCACGACGGCAACGCAGGCGACTGCGACGGCCTACATGGCCGATATCTCCGACCCGGCAAAGAAGGCGCAGAATTTCGGTCTCGTGGGTGCCGCGTTCGGGCTGGGTTTCGTGATCGGACCGCTGATGGGCGGGCTGCTGGGCGAATGGGGCACGCGCGCACCATTCTGGGTTGCGGCGGCACTGGCTGGGGCAAACGCGATCCTTGGCCATCTCGTGCTGCGCGAAACCGTGACTGACGCGATCCGCCGGCCCTTTGACTGGCGCCGGGCAAATCCGTTTGGCGCGTTTCGGTCGCTGGGCGCGTTGCCGGGTCTGGGGCGGCTTCTGACGGTGTTCTTTCTCTACCAGGTGGCGTTTTTCGTCTACCCGGCGATCTGGGCCTATTTCGGGCATGCGCGGTTTGGCTGGAACGCGGGCATGATCGGGCTGTCGCTGGGCCTCTTCGGGGTGATGATGGCGGTGGTTCAGGGCGGGTTGATCCGCGTGATCCTGGCGCGCCTCGGAGAACGCGGCACGGTGGTCTACGGGCTTGTCTTTGATGTCTTCGCCTTTGGCGCGCTGGCCTTTGTGACCTCCGGCACGGTGGCACTGTTCCTGACACCGCTGGCCGCCTTGGGCGCGGTGATCACACCCGCGCTGCAGGGCATCATGTCAAGGAGCGTGGGCGACAAGCGGCAAGGCGAATTGCAGGGCGCGCTGACCTCGGTCGGAGCGATCGCGATGATCGTGGCGCCCATGGTGATGACCACCGTCTTTGCGCAATACACCCGCGCCGGGGCGGCGGTCTATTTCCCCGGTGCGCCGTTCCTGGTGTCACTCGGCCTGATCGTCGTGGCGCTGGTGGTGTTTCTGGCGCCGCACCGCAGCCCTGTCGCGGCCTGACCTGCAGAGGTCGACTTCCCGCTTGCGCTCGGACTGCCCGACCCTCAGGTTGCTCACGAGAACAGGGGAGACCCCATGACACGCATCAAGGCTGCCGTCTGTACCGAATTCGGTCAACCCCTTCGGATTGAAGAGCTTGACCTGCGCGCGCCATTGGCCGGAGAGATCGAGGTTACGCTCGAAGCGGTGGCGATCTGCCATTCGGACATTCATTTCGCCGAAGGCGCATGGGGTGGTGACGTGCCCGCAGTCTACGGCCATGAAGCGGCCGGGCGCATCTCGGCCATCGGGCCGGGCGTGCAAGGGCTGATCGAGGGCCAGCGCGTTGTCGTGACACTTATCCGGGCCTGCGGCACATGCCCCAATTGCGCGAGCGGCAGGCCGACCATCTGCGAAACTCCCGGAACCGAGATGTCTCCGATCACCCGCGCCGATGGCACCTCCGTGGTGCAGGCGATGAATTGCGGGGCCTTTGCCGAACGGGTGGTGGTGGACCAGAGCCAGGTTGTGCCGTTGCCCGATGACATGCCGCCCGAGGCGGTGGCGCTGATGGCCTGCGGTGTGATCACCGGCGTCGGAGCCATTGTGAACGCAGGCCGCTTGCGCGCGGGCGAAGACGTGGTGGTGATCGGCGCGGGAGGCGTTGGCCTCAACGCAATCCAGGGCGCGCGGATCGCCGGGGCCCGGCGCATCGTCGCCGTCGACATGACCGAGGACAAGCTGGAGACCGCCAAAAGTTTTGGCGCGACCGATGGGGTCCTGGCCACCGGCAAAGCGCCTTGGAAAGACGTGTACCGCATCCTTGGACGTGGGGCTGACCTCGTTGCCGTGACCGTCGGCGCGATCCCTGCCTATAATGACGCGCCACGCTTTCTGGGCTGGGGCGGGCGCATGGTGATGATCGGCATGCCGCATTCCGGTGCGATGGCAGAATACGAACCCGTGGTGCTGGCCTACATGGCGCAGGGCATGGTCGGGTCCAAGATGGGCGACGTGGTGATCCGCCGCGACATTCCGTGGCTGGCTGATCTCTACCGTCAGGGTCGGCTGAAACTGGACGAACTGGTGTCGGGGCGCTGGTCGCTCGACCAGATCAACGAGGCCATCACCGACACAAGGTCCGGCGGTGCCAAACGCAACGTGATCATCTTCTGAACCACCTTTGACATATCGCGACGGAGGTTCCGTCGACGGAAACTCCGCGATGCGTCGACGCATCGCCTGCCAGACACGAGGGAAAGAGCCATGAAACTCCACGCGCTCGAGATCATCACCACCGCGCCGCCTGCTCCGGGGTGGGGCGGGCGCTACTGGACGCTGGTCAAGGTGACGACCGACACGGGGATCACCGGATGGGGGGAATGCTATGCCTCCAGCGTCGGACCGGACGCGATGAAGGCCGTGATCGAAGACGTGTTCGACAGGCACATGCGCGGCGAGTCGCCCGAGAACATCGAGCTGATGTTCCGGCGCGCCTATTCCTCGGGCTTCACCCAGCGCCCCGACCTGACCGTCATGGGTGCGTTCTCGGGTCTGGAGATCGCCTGCTGGGACATCCTCGGCAAGGCGCGGGGGCGTCCGGTCTGGGCGCTTCTGGGCGGGCAGATGACCCCCAAGGTCCGTGCCTATACCTATCTCTATCCCCTGCCCCATCATGACATAAATGGCTTCTGGACCAATCCCGACGCGCAGGCCGAAGCCGCGGCGCATTACGTGGCCAAGGGCTTTACCGCGGTGAAATTCGACCCGGCCGGTCCCTACACGATCCGCGGCGGGCATCAGCCTGCACTCACCGACATCGCGCTGTCGGTCGAGATGTGCAAGGCGATCCGGTCGGCGGTGGGCAACAAGGCCGATCTTCTGTTCGGCACCCACGGCCAGTTCAACACCTCGGGTGCGATCCGGCTGGGTCAGGCGATCGAGCCCTACCTGCCGCTCTGGTACGAGGAACCGATCCCGCCCGACAACCTGCTGGAGTTCGCCGAAGTGGCGCGCGCCGTGCGCATCCCCATCGCCACCGGCGAACGGCTGACCACCAAGGCCGAGTTCGCCACGCTCCTGCGCACGGGCGGCGCGAAGATCCTGCAACCCGCGTTGGGGCGCGCGGGCGGCATCTGGGAGATGAAGAAGCTGTCGGGCATGGCCGAGGCGTTCAATGCCGAGATGGCGCCGCATCTCTATGCCGGGCCGGTCGAATGGGCCGCCAATGTGCATCTTTGCACGTCGATCCCGAACGTGCTTCTGGCCGAGACCATCGAAACCCCGTTCCACGAAGCCCTGATCCGCAACGCGATCCGGGTCGAGGACGGCTTCATCACCGTGCCGGACACGCCCGGCCTTGGCATCGACGTGGATGAGGAGCTTGCGCGCGCACATCCCTTCACCGGGGATGGTCTGCATCTGCAGATGCAGGAGGCTCCCTGTGACTACAAGAACGGCAATGCCTTCACCGGCGGCGCACCGACCGAGCCAAAAGACGGGGCACCGAGATAAATCTTTGAAACCCGCGCCCCTTGGGTGTTAAATGCCTGAGGGGATACTGGGGATTGATCGATGAAAGACTCGAGTTTTGCGCCGGCTGCCGCGCAGGACATGGCCGAAAGCGCGGAGAAGGCTGCCGCCTATCTCAAGACGCTTGCGCATGAGGGCCGGTTGATGATCCTCTGCCATCTCGGCGTCGGAGAGAAATCCGTGGGCGAGCTAGAGGCGCTGCTCAATATCCGGCAGGCGGCGGTCAGCCAGATGCTGGCCCGCCTGCGCGACGAGAAACTGGTCAAGACGAGACGCGATGGCAAGACCATCTATTACAGCCTGAATGATGACAACACCGCGCGGCTGATCGCGCATTTGCATGGAATGTTCTGCACATCGTGACGCGCCCTGACACTGCCTTTTCCGGCCCCGAGCTCTGCGCCAAACCGGCGCGCGACGTGATTGACCTGCTGAAAAGTGGCGAGATCACCACCGATGACCTGATCGCGGCGAGCCTTGCCCGCATGGACCAGGTCGAACCACAGGTGAATGCCGTTGTCACGCGCTGCCCCGACCGCGCCCGTGCCAGACCTGCGCCAAAGGACAGCCTGCTTGCCGGGTTGCCGATCGGGATCAAGGATCTGAACCCGGTCGAAGGCGTGCGCACCACCTTCGGCACCAAGGGGATGGCCGACAATGTGCCCAAAGCCTCCGATGCGCTGGTGCAACGGTTGGAGGCGCGCGGCGGCGTGGTGCTGGGCAAGACCAATACGCCAGAGATGGGTGCCGGGGCCAACACGTTCAATGCCGTGTTCGGCGCGACGCGGAACCCGTGGAACACCGCAATGAACGCGGCCGGTTCGTCAGGCGGCGCAGCCGTGTCCCTTGCCACCGGAGAGCTGTGGCTGAGCCACGGGTCCGATTTCGGCGGCAGCCTGCGCAGCCCCGCGAATTACTGCGGCATCGTGGGCCTGCGCCCCTCGCCCGGCATTGCGGGTGGCAGTTCGGCGCATCTGGGGTTCACCAATGGCGGCGTTGATGGCCCGATGGCGCGCGACGTGCTGGACTGTGCATTGTTTCTCGATGCGATGGCGGGCTACGATCCGGTCTGGCCGATCTCGTTCCCGGCCCCGGCAACACCCTACGTCGAGACAGCACGGCAGGATGCGGGCAAGGTGCGCATCGCCTACACGCCTGACCTCAACGGTTTTGCTGCCGTCACCTCCGAGATCGACAGCGTTCTGCGCGCGGCGCTCGACAGCCTCCGCCTTCCGGATGTCACGGTGGTCGAACATTGCCCCGACCTACCCCGTCTGGATGAGACATTCCGCGCCCTGCGCTGCCTGTCCTTCCTCGGCAGCTACCAGGTCACACCGGACAGCGTCACGCAGCATTACAAGGACACGATCAAGGGCAACCTCGCCGATGCCCGCGCGATGACCTTCGACGATTATGTGCAGGCCGAACGCGACCGCGCGGCGATCTACAACACTATGGCCATTTTCTTTCAGACCCATGACGTGCTGGCCTGCCCGGTCAACGGCCTTGCGCCGCTGCCGGTGGAAATCGAGTACCCGACCGAGGTCGCGGGCCGCCCGATGCGCGACTATATCGACTGGTTGCAATTCGCATTTCTGGCCACGGTCGCGGGCTTGCCGGCATTGTCGCTGCCAGTGGGGTTCACCCCGTCAGGCATGCCGGTGGGCCTGCAACTGATCGGCCCGCCGCGCGGCGAGGCAAGGCTCTTGCAGGTGGCGCATACACTCGAACAGGCGCTGAACCTGCCGGTGACACTGATCGACCCGATCAGTCCTTGAGGTCAACGGGGTCTGCCAACCTCTTGCTTCTTTTCTTTCCAACTACGCAAACACCACCACCGCGCGCCGCAGGCGCGCGTCGGTCGAATCGGCGCTGCCGATCCGAAACAGGCTCAGCGCGACGCCTCCCATTGGGTGGCGAAGCTGCCCAGCACGTGCCCCACAGCGTCAGAATTCGCGCCGTGCAGATTGACCTGCGCCACCAGCCCGCGCGTCTTGTCATCGACAACAGCCTCCACCCGCGCAGGTGATCCCGCCTTGTCCAGCGCCACGTTGAACACCCGTGTGATGGCGTGTTTGCGCAGGTCCGGCTTGAAGACCTTGCCCACGGCGGTCTTGGGCAGTTCGTCCAGAATGGTCATGTGCTTGGGGATCGCGGCGCGCTCGTGCACATGCACCTTGCAATGCTCCAGCAGGGCCTGCTCGGTCACGTCGGCCCCCTCGACCAGTTCGACAAAGGCGCAAGGCAACTCGCCCGCATGTTCGTCGGGCTGGCCGATCGCGCCCGCAAAGGCGACGGCGGGATGCGCCAGCAGCGCCTCCTCGATATCGGCGGGGTCGATATTGTGACCACCCCGGATGATCAGATCTTTCGCCCGCCCGGTGATCCAGAGATAGCCATCCGCATCGATCCGGCCCAGATCGCCCGTGCGCAGGTACTTGCCGTGGTGATAAAGATCGTCGTTCTTGGCCGTCTCGGTATAGGTGCGCCCCGGCGTCACACCGGGGTTGGACACGCAGATCTCGCCGATCTCGTCGACGGCGCAGTCCACGACATCGCCATTCTTCTGCGACAGGATCTTTACATCCGTATAGGGGAACGGGATGCCCACCGATCCCACCTTCTTGATCCCGTCCGGCGGGTTGCAGGACACAAGGCAGGTCGCCTCGGTCAGACCATAGCCCTCGACCACGGTCACGCCGCAGGATTTCTCGAAGCGGTGGAACAGCTCCAGCGGCAGCGGCGACGACCCCGAAAACGCGGTCTTGATCGTGGACAGATCGGCATTGACCGGACGCTGCATCAGCGCCGACATGGCGGTGGGCACGGTGATCACGAAGGTGGTTTTCCAGCGCGCGCACAACTTCCAGAAATTGTCGAACACCCCTTCGCCCCGGTATCCCTGCGGTGTCGGGAACACCGCATGCGCCCCGGACACGACCGAGGCCATCAGGATCACGTGACAGGCAAAGACGTGGAACAGAGGCAGCGGGCACATGATGCTGTCCTTCTCGGTAAACAGCAGCCGGTTGCCCAGCCAGCCGTTGTAGATCATGCCCGAATAGGTGTGCTGCGCGACCTTGGGCATGCCCGTGGTGCCGCCGGTGTGGAAATAGGCCGCGACCCGGTCGCCCGCGCTGTCGGCGAAATCGAGCGTGGTGTTCTGCTTTTTCACCTCGGCGGTGAAGCTGCGCACATCCGCATGATGCCCGCCGGGGTTCTTTGGCCGGACAAGCGGCACGATCCATGACTTGGGTGGCGTGAGATAGCGGTTGAGGTCTACCTCGAGCACTGTCTGGACCTTGGGCGCATGGCGGCAGGCCTCTGCCACCTTCTGCGGCACATCTGTCTTGGGAAAGGCCTTGAGCGTGACCACCACCTTGGCGCCGGTTTCGCGCAGGATGGCGGCGATCTGTTCGGGTTCGAGCAGAGGGTTGATCGGGTTTGCGATCCCGGCAATCGCGCCGCCCAGCAGAGTCACGATCGTTTCGGTGCTGTTGGGCAGCACGTAGGCCACAACATCGTCTTCCCCGATACCGAGCTTGCGAAACAGGTTGGCCGCCTGCACCGTGCGCGCCAGAAGATCCGCCCATGTCAGTGTTTCGGCCTTGTCGTCCGGGCCTGACAGCAACTGGAAACTGGCGGCAGGACGGTTCGGGAAGGCGGCGGCGGTCTTGCTCAACTGACCGTAGAGCGTCGCGGGAATGTCCCGGTCTTTCCACGGCATCTCGTTCTCAATCGCGTTGCGGTCCTTGAAACTCGCAAATGACATGATGTCCCCTCCCTTGTGTCACTCGGCGCCTGCGCTCCCGCCGCAGACACGGCTTTTTAGCGGATATTTCGACAAGACAAGACAGCCCGACGCTACGACAGTTCCGCGATGACGCTGCGTTCCGGCGCCATCATGGACCTCTGATCGCCGGGTTTCACCCCCATTCGGTTCACAATTTTCCGCCGGATCGCATCGGTTTTGATTTTTTGCACACGTTTGCAAAGTTTTCTTGCCAAACCGCGAACCCTATGGCTTGTTGGGGTGGTCGACCGCAAAACCGATCTTTGCGCAGGGGGAACCATGGCGGAAATCCAGCTCAGGAACGTCAACAAACGTTGGGGCAGTTTCATCGGCGTCGACAATTTCAACCTGACCATCGCGGACAAGGAATTTCTTGTCCTGCTCGGCCCGTCCGGCTGTGGCAAGACCACGACCATGCGGATGATCGCCGGGCTCGAGGATGTGACCGACGGAGAGATCGTCATTGACGGCAAGGTGGTCAACAATCTCGACCCGAAAGACCGCGATGTGGCGATGGTGTTCCAGTCCTACGCGCTTTACCCGAACATGAACGTCTACGAGAACATCCGCTTTCCGCTCAAGGTGCGCGGTGTCGATCCGGCGACTCATGACGAACGGGTGCGCCGCGCCAGCGCGATGGTCGAGCTGGACGATTTCCTGCACCGCAAACCGGCCGAACTGTCGGGCGGCCAGCGTCAGCGCGTGGCATTGGCCCGTGCCATCGTGCGCGAGCCCAACGTGTTCCTGATGGATGAGCCGCTGTCCAATCTTGATGCCAAGCTGCGTGTCTCGACCCGCGCGCAGATCAAGAACCTGAGCCATGAACTGGCCGTGACCACGATCTATGTCACCCATGACCAGATCGAGGCGATGACGCTCGCCGACCGCGTGGTGGTCATGGAAAAGGGCGTGGTGCAGCAGGTCGGCAGCCCGACCGAGATTTACGACCGCCCGGCCAACCTCTTCGTGGCCAGCTTCATCGGCAACCCGGCGATGAACCTGATCGACGGCGACCTGTGTGATGGCGTGTTCGAGACCCGCAACACCCGTATCACCGGGCTGAACACCGGGCATGGCAAGACAACGCTGGGGTTCCGCGCCGAGGATGCCAGCCTTGCCCGTGACGGCGAGGGCCAGATCAGCGCACCGATCTACACGCTGGAACTGCTGGGCGATGCCACGATGATTTCGGTGCGCATCGGCACCTCGCTCGTGGCCGTCAAGGCCGACAAATCCTTCCGGGCCGAGATCGGCGATCTGGTTTCGATCCATGTCACACCCGAGATTTGCCACCTGTTTTCGACCGAGACAGGCCAGCGGATCGACGACTGACCCATACGGAATTCCCGGCTGCACCGGGAGACAGAGATGCGGATTTGCAAGGCGCATCCAGACACACAGGGAGACCAAAGATGAACCTCGGAAAAATCCTGATGACAGGCTCGTTCCTTGTCGCAGCAAGTGCAACCACCACCATGGCCGCCGAGTGCGGCATCACCGACGGGCGACTCAGCATCGTGGGCAATGAATTTCCGGCGATCCAGACCGTCGCGCGCAACGCGCAGGCCTGCGAGGGTCTGGGCGAGGCCAAGGCGAACCTCACCGCCGATCACCAGAAGATCAACCTTGCGGGCATGCAGGGCAACCCGGCGGAATACACCACCGCGATCGTTGCCAACTCTTCGATCGTCGCGCTGATCAACGAAGACGTGCTGCGCCCGCTGGACGATCTGGTGGCCGCGTTCGGGCAGGACATCCCAAAGAACCAGCTCATCACCATCAACGGGCAGGTGATGGCTGTTGCCTTCATGGCGAACGCCCAGCATCTCGTCTACCGCAAGGACATCCTCGAACAGATCGGGATGGAACCGCCCACGACCTATGAAGGACTGCTGGAAACGGCGGAAAAAATCCTCGCCGAGGGCATTCTCGAATACCCGGTGGGCGGCGCCTACATGGCGGGCTGGAACCTCGCGCAGGAATTCGTGAACATGTATATCGGCCATGGCGGCGAATTCTACGAACCCGGCACCGCACAGGTCTCGATCAACAACGAGGCCGGCGTCGCCACGCTCGAGATGCTCAAGGCCCTGAGTGAATACATGAACCCCGACTACCTGACCCACGATTCCAATGCGACCAGCGCGGAATGGGAAGCGGGCAATGTCGCCCTGATGAACATGTGGGGATCGCGCACCGGGGTGCTGATGGACGCCGAAGGCTCCACCCCAGAGGTCTATGAAAACACCATGGTTGGCGCACCGATGACCGTGGCCGGTGGCGGCACACCCGCATCGACCCTCTGGTGGGACGGTTGGACCGTGGCCAAGAACATCAGCGACGAAGATGCAGAGGCGACGTTCAAGGCGATGAAGCAGGGCATCAGCCCGGCGATCCTCAGCCCCGAAACGATGGGCGAGGCGGTCTGGATGATCGACGGCTATGAACCCGCGCCGGTCAACGAAGGCGTGTTCTCGGCCATCTCCATGCAGACCCCGCCCTACCCGATGCTGCCGCATCACGGATTGCTGCACACCGCGCTTGGCGACAACATCGCGGATTTCCTGCAGGGCAAGGAAAGCGCGCAACAGGCGCTGTCGGATATCGAAGACGCCTACATGACCGCGGCCCGCGAAAAGGGCTTCATCAACTGAAGCCGGTCTACAGCACAGGGGGCGGCCCGGTCTGCCCCCGACCCTGTCCTGCCCGGTTCACGATTGCGGGGAAGTTCCGATGAAACACAGCGCCTTTTTCTGGTTTGTCCTGCCCTCGGCGGTGGCCATGCTGCTGTTCATCTTCTTCCCGATCATCTCCGTGGTCGTGCAATCGCTGCATTCCGCACATGAACAGGTCATCATCGAGGTGGAAAACTGCGGCCCCTTCGGATGCACCACCGCCACCGCGATCGACCAGTCGGCCACGGCCGCGCTGCGCGAGGACCAGCCGCTGGGCCGCTTTGCCGGGCTTGAGATCTACAAGGACCGCAACCATCTTGCCGTCGAACAGGTCGGCCAGATCTGGAGCGACAGCACCGGCATCGGCAACTTCATCGACCGGCTGATGAACCTGCCCTTCTACAAGGCCATGGGGTTTACCCTGACCTTCACCTTCGTGGTCACGCCGCTGACCATCGTCTTGGGCTTCATCGTCGCGGTCGCCGTCAACAGCGCCGCAAAGGCGATCCGGGGACCGCTGATCTTTTTCTCGCTGCTGCCGATGATGGTCACGCCACTGATCGGATCGCTGATCCTGTTCTGGATGGTCGATGCGCGCGGCATTTTGGGCACAGCGCTGCGCTGGCTGGCGGATGATCCTGGCCTGTCGGTCAAGGCCGACACGGGGCTGATGTGGATCATGCTGATGGTCTACGGCGTCTGGCATTCCGCGCCCTTCGCCTTCATCGTCTACTACGCTGGCCTTCAAACCGTGAACACCGACACGCTGGAGGCCGCGCGCATCGACGGGGCCAGCCGCTGGCAGCAGATCCGGCACGTCGTGATCCCACACCTTCTGCCGCTGACCACCTTCATCGCACTGATGCAGTTGATGGACAATTTCCGGGTATTCGAGCCCATCGTCAGTTTCAACGCGAGCGCCCATGCCACCTCGCTCAGTTGGGCGATCTACAACGATCTGGGTGGCGAGACACAACAGCTCAGTTCGGCCGCCGCGACCTCGGTGCTGACCATCATCGGCGTGGCAATCCTGCTGTCGCCGGTGCTGATCCGCACCTGGCGCGACTACGGCAAAGCAGCCTGAGGAGGACGATCATGGCAAGCCAGGCCCAGAAACGCCCCGCAGCCCTTCAGGTGATCCTGATCGCCATCCTTGTCATCTGGATGATCGCCGCCGCCTTCCCGTTCTTCTGGACGCTGTGGGGATCGTTCAAGGTCGAGGGCGATTTCTTTTCGCTTGCCGACTGGACCAATGTGCTGACCGGCGAGATGACAACGCGAGAAACCGGCGATGCCTTCACCACCGAAGGCTATTCCGGCGCTTGGGTGCAGGAGGAGTTCTGGAAGGCCGCGTGGAATTCGACGCTGGTGTGCCTCTTCGTCGTGACCATCTCGCTGACGCTGGGCACGTTGGGCGGCTACGCGTTGGCCCGCTCGACCTATCGCTACGCGTTCTGGTTCCTGCTGATCGCGCTGATCTTCCGGGCAATGCCGCCGATCACGCTGGTGTCGGGTTACCTGCCGGTGTTCTTTCAGTGGAACATCTGGGGCCATCTGCCCACGGCGATCATCGTTCTGGTGGCGATCAACCAGCCGTTCACGCTCTGGATGCTGCACTCGTTCTTCAAGAACATCCCGCAGGATCTGGACGAAAGCGCGATGGTGGACGGCTGCACCCGGTTCCAGGCGTTTCGCCATGTGATCATTCCGGTGATGTGGCCGGGCATTATCACCACCGGGCTCTTCAGCTTCCTGCTGGCCTATAACGATTTTGCCGTGACCGCGATGATCCTCGACAAGGAGAACCAGACCATGGTGCCCAAGATTGCGTCTTTCCTTGGCACGACGCAGACCAAGGGCAACGTGATGTTCGCGGTGGCCGCGGTGGTGTCGACTACGGCGCCGCTGTTCCTGCTGATCATGGTCTTCCAGCGCCAGATCGTGTCGGGTCTGACCGCAGGGGCGGTGAAAGGCTGAAGCTTGCCAAGCGCGGCAGACTTTCCGTCAACGGAAAGTCGAGGATGCGCCAACGCATCCTCCGCCCACCTCAGTTCAACGTGACCAGCTTGCCCGGATTCATGATATTGCCCGGATCAATCGCCTTCTTCAGAACCCCCATCAGCGCATAAGCAGCGCCATGCTCCTGAGCCAGGTACTTGCGCTTGCCGATGCCGATACCGTGCTCCCCGCTGACTGTGCCGCCGAACTCCAGCGCCAGCATGTTGACCGCCTCGACCAGCGTCTTGGCGCGGGTCAGTTCGTCCTCGCTGTCGGGATCGACAAGGATCAGCAGGTGGAAATTGCCATCCCCCACGTGCCCGACCAGCGGCGCGAGAAAGCCCGAGTCCGCCGCCAGCGCCTTGGCCCGCATCAGGCATTCCGAGAGCGCCGAGATCGGGACGCAGCAATCCGTGACCACGCCATTGGCCCCCTGTCGCAGCGACCGGCCCGCGTAATAGGCGTTGTGGCGCGCCTGCCACAGGCGGTTGCGATCCTCGGTCTTGGTGGCCCACTGGAAATCCGACCCGCCATGCTCTTCGACCAGAGCGGCAAAGCTTTCGACCTGTTCGGCCACCCCCGCTTCGGTGCCGTGGAATTCCAGAAAAAGGTGCGGCACTTCGGGCAGGCCCATATCGGGATTGTAGATGTTCATGCCCTTCATCTGCAGCTCATCCAGCAACTCGATCCGCGCGAGGGGCAAGCCGGTCTGGATCGCGAGGATCACCGTGTCCACCGCACTTGGGATATCGGGAAAGGCACAGGTCGCCGCGGCGATATGTTCGGGCTGACCGTGCAGCTTGACCGTCAGCCTGGTGATGATGCCCAGCGTGCCTTCCGATCCGATGAAGAGATGCGTCAGGTCATAGCCCGTCGATGATTTGCGCGCCCGGCTGCCGGTGTGAATGATCTGCCCGTCCGGCAACACCACCTCCAGCGCAAGAACGTTGTCCGCCATCGTGCCGTATCGCACCGTGTTCGTGCCCGAAGCGCGGGTCGCCGCCATGCCACCCAGCGATGCATCCGCCCCCGGATCGACGGTGAACATCAGCCCGGTCGCCCGCAGCGCCTCGTTCAGTTGCACCCGTGTCACACCGGGTTCGACCACCGCGTCCAGATCGCTCTGGTTGACCTGAAGCACCTTGTTCATGCGGCTGGTGTCGACGGTGATGCCGCCCTGCACCGGCACGATATGCCCTTCGAGCGATGACCCGACGCCGTAAGGGATCACCGGGCAGCCATGCTGCGAACAGATCTTCATGATCAGCGAGACTTCCTCGGTGGTTTCGGGAAAGGCCACCGCGTCGGGCAGAACCGGCTTGGTATAGGCCTCATCATGGCTGTGCTGGTCGAGGATCGACGGTCCGGTGGACAGACGGTCCCCCAGCAGATCGCGCAGCGCGGTTATGGTCGTCTCGATTTTGGCGTTGGACATGAGGGCCTCCCTGTTCGGCGCCACGCTACTGCCAAGCGCGCGCCGGGAAAACCCCGTTCAGGTCTCCAGCGGTTCGATCAGCGCCGGCCCGGAGGCACGGTTGGAATTGACCTTGGGATCGACACGGTAGAACGCCATCGCATCCTCGGGTGCGGCCTGCATCAGCGTCGCCGCGCCGTGCCCCGCTTCGCCCAGCCAGAGCGCCCAATCCTCGGGGCGCAGCGTCACCGGCTGGCGGTGGTGAATCGCCGACATCGCGTCATTGGCCCCGGTGGTGACGATGGCGCAGGTCCGGTGCGCCACCCCGTCGCGCTCCCAATCCTGCCAGACCCCGGCAAAGGCCAGCAGGTCGCCGCCGGTAGGATGGATGTACCACGGCAGGCGATTGCCGTCCTCGTCCTTGGTCCATTCGTAAAACCCCGTCGCCGGGATCAGGCACCGCCGTTCGCGGCACGCGGCCTTGAAGGCAGGCTTTTCCGCAATCGTTTCGGCCCGCGCGTTGATCAGCAGGGGACCGCCATTCTCGGCCTTGTACCAATGCGGCAGGAACCCCCAGCGCATCGCCACCAGCCGCCGTTGCCCCTCAAGCGTGTGCACCGCGTGGACAAGGTTGGTCGGGCAGATATTGTAATTCGGAACCTCGGGCAGCGCGTTCGACGGCACCGCATCGAACAGCTGCGCCATCGCATCGGATGGCAGGGTCAGGGCGAACCGTCCACACATGGGGAAAAAGCAGGCCGGGCGAAATGGCCCGACCTGCGCTGGTCTTCACTGGTTCACGGTGATCCGACCGTCCGTGTAAGGCTGGTACGGCGCGTTTGCCGCGAGGTATTCCGCCGTGACATCGGCAAGGTCGGGGCCGTAATCATAGGCGTTCATCGCATCGCGGAACATGCGGTAGCCGTCGCCGCCATTGCGCACGTAGTTGTTGGACACCGCGCCATAGGTCGCCTCGGGATCAAGCGGGGCTTCGCCCACCATCACGTTCGACACGCGGCTGCCCGGCTCGGCGCTCAGATCGACGGTAAAGCTCATGCCTGCCACCTGCGGGAAGCGGCCTGCGCCCTCTTCGACCTGGCTCACGCCGTTTTCGAGCGCGGCAAGGATCTGTGCGCCCGTCACTTGGAACGTGGACAGCGTGTTCTGGAACGGCAGCACGGAAATCACCTCGCCCATGGTCACTTCACCCGCGTCGATCGAGGACCGCAGACCGCCACCATTCTGGATCGCGATCTGGACGCCCTGATCCTTGACGCGGTCCAGCATCGCATCGGCCACGAGGTTGCCCATCGGGCATTCCATCGCGCGGCACACCTCGCGGCTGCCTTCGATGGCTTCGGCGGATTCGGCCACAATCCGGGTCTTCATCTCTTCGATGGGACCGGCGAGTTCGGCCACGCGCGCGACGATCTCGGGGTCTTCTTCGACCGACGCATCCAGCAGGATCGTGTCGCCTTCGGCATAGGTCACGTTGCCCGCGTCATCGAAATTCAGGATCAGATGGCCCACGTATTTTGAATAGGCATAGGCCTGCACCACCGGCACGAGCGTGCCGTCCGGCTGGCTGGCAAAGGTCGGATACGCGCCCTGGCGGTCCGGATCGGTCGCGGACAGGTAGGTGTGGCTGTGTCCGCCCACGACTGCGTCCAAGCCCGGTACTGCAGCCGCGATCTCGAGATCCCTTGGCAGGCCGACATGGTTCAGCGCGATGATCTTGGTCACACCCTCTGCGGTCAGCGTGGCGACATCGGCGGCAATGCTGTCGATCTCGTCCTGAAAGATCACCGCATCCGACGGCGACGATGTTTCCACGGTATCGGTGGCCAGCGCCGACACGATGCCGATCTTCTCGCCCCCCACCTCAAGCACGACATGGTTCTGGACCTTCTCGGCGAGAATATTCGAGCGGCTCACATCAAGGTTGCCCGAAATGACCGGGAAGGACACGTTGTCGATGAGCTTGAGCAGACCTTCGTCGCCATCGTCGAATTCGTGGTTGCCGACGGCCATCACGTCGAACCCTATCTTCTCCATCATCTCGGCTTCGACATCGCCCTTGTAGGTCGTGTACATCAGCGAACCCTGGTACTGGTCGCCCGCATCTACGACGATCACGTTCTGCCCGTCCAGTTCGGCGCGCAGCTGGTCGATCATCGTCTTGACCCGCGCCACGCCGCCAAAGCACTCGCCCGCCGCGTTGTCTTCGGCCGAACAGGTCGAATCAAAGCGGTTGATCGGCTCGATGCGGCTGTGCAGGTCGTTGATGTGGATGACGTGCAACGTGTAATCGGCCTGTGCCACACCAGCAGTCAGCGCCAGCGCTGCGGCACTTGAAAGAAGTCGGTAAGACATGTGAGTCCTCTCTGTCGGATTGTTACGGCGCAATCGTGCCTCGCCTTGCGGGGGGAGTCAAAACTTACGCAAGGGACGCATGTGCAAATGCGCATGGGGCGCAAGTTCAACAGGCAGATGACAATGCTTGACCTGACGCGGCGCACAGGTCACATCGCAGGCATGATCTATAAAATCCTCCGCTCCGAAGAATGGGCCGCCCTGCAAGCCGATGGCGAAACCGCTGGTGCGCCGATTGACGTGGCCGATGGCTATGTTCATTTCTCCACCGCCGAACAGGTGCGCGAAACAGCCTCCAAGCATTTTGGCGGGGCCGAGGGTTTGATGCTTCTGGCCTATGACGAGGCCGCGATGACAGGCGACCTGCAATGGGAACCGTCGCGCGGCGGTGCACTTTTTCCGCATCTCTACGGCCCGCTGCGGCTGGCCGACGTGGTCTGGGCGAAACCGCTGCCGGTACAGGGCGACGGGCATGTCTTTCCGGATGACCTGTCGTGACGATGCTGGAACGGGCGGGGCTGCGCCTGCTGCACCGCTTCGATCCCGAAACCGCGCATGGTCTGGCGCTCAGGGCGCTGCAACTTGGGCTTTCGCCCACCACCGGCACCGTGACAAGCCCGCGCTTGCGCACGACGCTTGCAGGGCTGAGCCTGCCCAACCCGGTCGGCCTTGCTGCAGGGTTCGACAAGAACGCGCAGGCGCTGCGCCCTCTGTCGCGTGCGGGGTTCGGCTTTCTCGAAGTGGGGGCCGCCACGCCGCGCCCGCAACCCGGCAATCCCAGGCCGCGCCTGTTCCGGCTGACCGAGGACAGCGCCGTGATCAACCGCTTCGGGTTCAACAATGACGGCATGACGGCCATCGCAGACCGGCTCAAGGACCGGCCGCGCGACGCGATCATCGGTCTGAATCTTGGCGCCAACAAGGACAGCGACAACCGCGCAGGCGATTTCGCGACGGTTCTTGCCACCTGTGCCGCATATATCGATTTCGCAACGGTGAATGTCAGTTCCCCCAACACCGAAAAACTGCGGGACCTGCAGGGCAAGGAGGCACTGTCGGCGCTGCTGGCCGGGGTGATGGACACCCGCAACGCGCTGGACCGCCGGGTCCCGATCTTCCTCAAGATCGCACCCGACCTGTCCGAGACAGAGATCGCGGATGTGGCCGAAGTTGCGCTGAGTTCAGGCATCGACGGGCTGATCGCGACCAACACGACTCTGGACCGCGACGGCCTGAGATCATCCCATCGCGGCGAAGCCGGCGGCTTGTCAGGCCGACCGCTCTTCGAGAAATCCACCCGCGTGCTGGGACAGCTCTACCGCGCCACCGATGGCAAACTGCCGATCATCGGCGTCGGCGGCGTCGCGTCAGCCGAAGATGCCTATGCCAAGATCAAAGCGGGGGCGTCGGCGGTGCAACTCTATTCCGCGCTTGTCTATCACGGCCTTGGCCTTGTGCCCGAGATCGCCCGCGGCCTTGACGCGCTGCTGGAAGGCGACGGACACGCCAGCGTCAGCCATGCCGTCGGCACGGCGCACTGACCCTAGGCTTCTCTGGTTCAAAAATATCTCGGGGTCTGGGGCAGAGCCCCAGTCTTTTCCGTCGGCGGAAAATTCGGACGCATTATCGCATCCGCCCCCGCGTCGCTGTAACGAAATCCCGGATCAACACCGCATCCTTGACACCGGGAGCCGCTTCGACACCCGAGGACACATCCACCTGCTTTGCGCCGGTCAGCGCGATCGCCTCGGCCACGTTGTGGGGAGTCAATCCACCCGCCAGCATCCACGGCACGCTCCAGCGGCGCGCGGCGATCAGGCGCCAGTCAAAGGAGACCCCGTTGCCCCCGGGCAGTTCGGCGTGTTTCGGCGGCTTGGCATCGACGAGGATCTGATCGGCCACCTCGGAATAGGCGTCCAGCGCTGCCACGTCCTCGGCATCCGCAACGCCGACAGCCTTCATCACCGGCAAGCCGTAGCGCGCCCGCACCTCGGACACGCGCTCGAGTGGCTCGTCGCCGTGCAATTGCAACATGTCCAGCGGCACCGCATCGGTGATCGCATCGAGCAACGCATCGTCGGCATTGACCACCAGCGCCACTTTGGCCACGCCGACAGGCACGTCGAGTGCAAGCGCGCGGGCCGCGTCAATCGACAGGTTGCGGGGGCTCTTGGGGAAGAACACGAACCCGGAATAGGCCGCACCCGCCTCGGCCACGGCAATCACGTCTTCGGGCCGGGTCAGCCCGCAGATCTTCACACGAATTCCGGGTGTCATGGGATGCGCTCAGCTCGCCTCGTCCAGAAGCGCCAGAACTTCGTCCTTGCCTTTGTCCCGCTCCGCCTTGGTGCGCCGCAATTCCCGCTCGAGCCGCTTGACCTCGGCCTGACGCTGGGCGGCGGCGGCGCGGTGCTTGTGCTCGCGCAGCCATTCCCAGACGAAGCCAATCAACAGACCGGCAATGATGCTTCCGAAGATCACGATGAACATCGGCAATTCGATGCTCCGGTTCATGCCCGACAGATCAGCCAGCCCCGAGGGCAGCAGTTGCAGCATGACCATGCCGCGGTTGGCGAGTGCTACGGACACCAGCACGATGGCCAGTGCCGCAAGAAATGCATAGCGGATGTATCGCATCAGTCTCTACTTCCCGTTTAACCTGTCTCTGAGCAGCTTGCCCGTCTTGAAGAACGGCACGTGCTTTTCCTCTACGTCGACCGCTTCGCCGGTGCGCGGATTGCGACCCGTGCGCGCGTCGCGCTTCTTGACCGAAAAGGCGCCAAAGCCGCGCAGTTCAACCCGGTCGCCACGCGCCATTGCATCGATGATTTCTTCGAAAATGGTATTCACGATCCGCTCGACATCACGCTGGTACAGGTGCGGGTTATCGTCGGCAATCTTTTGGATCAACTCAGACCTTATCATCGTCTTGCTTCCTTCTGGTCGCACGCCCGTGTCATGCTGTTCTCCGACCGGAGTATACGCAGGACAATTCAAGACGGAAACCGCGGCGTGTGCGGGTTTGCCAGAAAGTTCAGCCAAATTAAGCGGTTCAACGCCACCTGGCGGCGAATATCGACCTTCATCCCGGTCGGCACGGACCAAAGTCCGTATTGAAACCGCATTACGATTCGCAACGCAGAACCCCGTGCGAGGATCGCGAAATCTGGCCTTGGCTCTGGACTTCCGGCTGGTCTGATGTCTGATTGCGCGAAAATCAAACGGGAGAGACAGACCATGAAATTGCTGCGTTTCGGAGAGATCGGTGCGGAAAAACCCGGCCTGCTGGATGCCGATGGGCAGGTCCGCGATCTGTCTGGCCATGTCGACGACATCGCCGGTGCGTCCCTGTCGCCTGAAACGCTGGACCGTCTGCGCGCCATCGACCCTGCCACACTTCCCATTGTCGACGGCAACCCTCGCATCGGGGCCTGTGTCGGGTCTGTCGGCAAGCTGATCGCGATTGGTCTCAATTATGCCGACCACGCCGCCGAGGCGAACATGGCGCTGCCCGAGGAACCGATCGTGTTCTTCAAGGCGACCTCCTGCATCTGCGGGCCGAACGACGCGGTGGAAATCCCGCGCGGGTCCGTCAAGGCCGATTGGGAGGTCGAACTGGGCGTGGTCATCGGCACGCGTGCAAAATACGTCTCCGAGGCAGACGCCCTTTCCCATGTCGCGGGCTATTGCATCGTCAATGACGTGAGCGAACGCGACTTCCAGCTGCACCGCTCGGGCCAGTGGGTGAAAGGCAAGTCACACGATACGTTTGCGCCCATGGGCCCATGGCTCGTGACCACCGACGACGTGGCCGATCCGCAGGATTTGGCCATGACACTGTCGCTCAATGGCACCGCGATGCAGGACGGCTCGACCCGCACGATGCATTTCTCTGTGGCCACGGTGATTGCGCACCTGTCCCAGTTCATGACCCTTCACCCCGGCGACGTCATCGCCACCGGCACACCGCCGGGCGTCGGCATGGGGAAGTCACCCCAGGTCTTCCTCCGGGAAGGTGATGAGATGGTGCTTCGGATCGCGGGACTTGGTGAACAGCGCCAAACCTGCATCGCGGCGCGAGACTGAGGTCAGCCTTTACTTTGCCCGGCCAAATTCCGGGCATGGAACCTCGCATGGCGAGATAGGTCACTTCGGCACGCCGAGAAGACGGCTGCCGATGTGCCATTGTCGCGTGCAGCCTTCGAACATTTCAGGATTGCCCCCTCGAAAGAGTCTTGCCCGCGCAATTATTTCTGATATTCATGAAATATGGAATCACTGGTCCCTTCTCGCCTCGCGACCCTTGGCCACCCTCAGCGGCTGGCCATCTTCCGGCTGCTGATGCGCCGGTATCCTGACCGGGTGCCCGCCGGCGAACTCGCCGACGTGCTCGGACTGAAGGCGTCCACGCTGTCGGCCTACCTTTCGGCGCTCATGCAGGCCGGGCTGGTCACGCAAGAACGGACCGGCACCTCTTTGCGCTACGCCATCTCGATGACAGACGTGCAACAAACCTTCGATTATCTGCTCCTCGACTGCTGCCGCGGTCGGCCGGAGTTTTGCTCACCCGTTTCAATGCCCCTTTTTACAGGAACCCAGGCAATGGCTGATCCGAAATACAAGGTGCTCTTCATCTGCACCGGAAACTCTGCCCGCTCGATCTTTGCTGAATCCATCCTCAGGTCCGAAGCAGGCGACCGGTTCGAGGTCTATTCTGCCGGCACGATGCCGCGATCCGAACTCAACCCGTTCGCCCTCGAAGTTCTCGCACGGAAGGGGCATGACGTGTCGGTCCTGCGGTCCAAGAACGTCAACGAATTTCAGGGGGCCGACGCACCCAAGTTCGATTTCGTCTTCACGGTCTGCAATCAGGCCGCGAACGAGGAATGCCCCTCCTGGGCCGGGCAGCCGATCAGCGCCCATTGGGGAATGCCGGACCCGGTAAAGGTTGAAGGCTCCGACGCTCAGAAGAGCCTCGCGTTCCAACAAACCTACGGTGCGCTTCACAATCGCATCAAGGTGTTCAGCGCGCTTCCCTTCTCGGCGCTCGATCGCATTTCGCTGCAGAAGGCTGTGGATGAGATCGGCCGTGCGCAGGACGCAGGCCTTCCCGAAGAAGGAGCTGCGGTGTGACCACCTATGCGCTGAATGGTCTTGGCCGCATTGGCAAGCTGGCCCTGCGGCCCCTGCTTGAACGGGGGGCAGAGATCGCCTGGATCAACGACGCGGTGGGCGATGCTGCGATGCATGCGCATCTGCTGGAATTCGACACGGTTCACGGACGTTGGAACGCCGCGTTTTCATCAGATGACGACAGCCTGACAATTGACGGCACGCGGCTGCCGTTCATCGGTACCAAGGATCTGTCTGCGCTGCCGCTGGACGGCGTCGATGTCGTCATCGACTGCACCGGTGTGTTCAAGTCCGAGGCGAAACTCGCGCCTTATTTCGAGGCGGGGGTAAAGAAAGTCGTGGTCTCGGCGCCGGTCAAGGACGGGCCGACGGCCAACGTCGTCTTTGGCATCAATGACACCGTCTACGACCCGACAACGCACAGCATCGTCACGGCAGCCTCCTGCACGACGAACTGCCTTGCGCCGGTGGTCAAGGTGATCCACGAAAACCTCGGCATCCGTCACGGGTCGATCACGACGATCCATGACGTGACCAACACGCAGACCATCGTTGACCGTCCGGCAAAGGATTTGCGTCGGGCGCGGTCCGCGCTGAACTCGCTGATCCCGACGACGACCGGAAGCGCCACGGCCATCACCCTGATCTATCCCGAACTGAAAGGCCGGTTGAACGGCCATGCCGTGCGTGTGCCGCTGCTGAACGCCTCGCTGACCGATTGCGTCTTCGAGGTGGAGCGGGAAACGACCGCAGAAGAGGTCAACGCGCTGTTCAAAGCCGCTGCCGAAGGGCCGTTGAAGGGAATCCTTGGCTACGAGGAGCGGCCTCTGGTCTCGGCCGATTACACCAACGACACGCGATCGGGCATCGTGGATGCACCCTCGACCATGGTGATCAATGGCACGCAGGTGAAAATCTACGCCTGGTATGACAACGAAATGGGATACGCGCACCGGCTGGTCGATGTCGCCTTCATGGTGGGGGCGTCCCTGTGACCACGCGCCCCGAAGGTCTGTCGGCCTACATCGCCGTCACGGCGGCCTATTGGGCCTTCATGCTCACCGATGGCGCGCTCAGGATGCTGGTGCTGCTGCATTTCCACACATTGGGCTTCACGCCGGTGCAGTTGGCCTACCTGTTTGTGCTCTACGAGATCGCGGGGATGGTCACGAACCTTGCGGCGGGCTGGATCGCCGCGCGGTTCGGGCTGACCTCGACACTCTATGCGGGGCTCGCGCTTCAGGTCGTCGCGCTGCTGGCGCTGGCGCAGCTTGATCCAGGCTGGGCACTGGGCGTTTCCGTGGCCTTCGTGATGGTCGTCCAGGGCGCGTCGGGCGTTGCCAAGGATCTGGCCAAGATGTCGTCCAAATCGGCGGTGAAGATCCTTGCGCCAACCGAATCCGGTGGGCTGTTCCGCTGGGTCGCAATCCTGACCGGATCGAAGAACGCCGTGAAGGGTCTGGGCTTTCTCCTGGGTGCGGGCCTTCTGGCGACGGTCGGCTTTGTCTGGGCGGTTCTGGCGATGGCGGCGGTTCTGGCCGTCATCCTTGTGGCGGTCCTGATCGCCATGCCGAAGGGGCTGCCGAAAGGCCGCAAGGGTGCCAAGTTCTCCGAGGTGTTCTCGAAATCGGCAAATGTGAACTGGCTGTCTGCCGCGCGGGTCTTCCTGTTCGGCGCGCGGGATGTCTGGTTTGTGGTCGGCATCCCGATCTACTTCTATGCCGTGCTGTCTGATGGCACAGTCGGTGGCAATCGCGCGGCCTTCTTCATGATCGGCACCTTCATGGCCGTCTGGATCATCCTTTACGGCTTTGTTCAGGCCGCAGCCCCGAAGCTGCTGCGCGCGGCCACCACGCCAGATGGCGATCTGGTGGGACAAGCCCGCAATTGGGCATGGGCGCTTGCGGCGATCCCGGCTGGATTGACCGCGGCTGCATTCGTGTCGGCAGAACCGCAGCCGTGGCTCACGGTCACACTGGTCGCCGGGCTGCTGGTGTTCGGCGCGGTCTTTGCGATCAACTCGGCGCTGCATTCCTACCTGATCCTCGCCTTTACCAAGGCCGAAAGGGTGACCATGGATGTGGGTTTCTACTACATGGCCAACGCCGGGGGGCGGCTGCTTGGGACGGTCTTGTCGGGTCTGACCTACCAACTGGGAGGCCTCGTCCTGATGCTGGGCACGGCGACGGTGATGGTTGCTCTGGCTGCCCTGTTGTCCGGTCGCCTGAGCCCGGAACACCCGCAGGTCACACCGGCATGAGCATCTTCGAGCGGTATCTGACCGTCTGGGTCGCGCTTGCCATGGTGGCGGGCATTGTGATCGGCACCGCAGTGCCGGCGCTGGTCAATGCCATCGCGGCAGCAGAGGTTGCGAACGTCAACCTTGTCGTCGCTGTCCTGATCTGGGCAATGGTCTACCCGATGATGGTGGGCGTCGACCCGAGCAGTTTGCGCGATGTGGTCAAGCAGCCCAAGGGTCTTGCGATCACGCTTGTCGTCAATTGGCTGATCAAGCCCTTCACCATGGCGGCCCTTGGCGTTCTGTTCTTCGAGGTGGTCTTTGCCGACCTGATTTCACCGGAAGACGCGCAGCAATACATCGCCGGCCTGATCCTTCTGGGTGCCGCTCCCTGCACGGCAATGGTCTTTGTCTGGTCACAGCTGACACGCGGTGACGAAAGCTACACGCTTCTGCAGGTGTCGGTGAACGACGTGGTGATGGTCTTTGCCTTTGCGCCGATCGTCGCTTTCCTGCTGGGCGTCACGGACATTGTCGTCCCGTGGGAAACACTTCTTCTGTCCGTCGTGCTTTATGTCGCGCTGCCGCTCGCGGCTGGACTTCTGACGCGGCACCACCTTGGCAGCGCGGAACGGATCGATGCGTTCCGCAGCAGGATCAAGTCCTGGGGCATGATCGGCCTGATCGCAACCGTGGTGATCCTTTTCGGACTTCAGGGTCAGGTGATCCTCGACCGGCCCTTGGTCATAGCGCTGATCGCAGTGCCGATCCTGATCCAGTCCTACGGCATCTTCGTGCTGGCCTACGCCGCCGCCTATGCCTTGCGGGTGCCGCACAGGATCGCAGCCCCCTGCGCGCTGATCGGAACATCGAACTTTTTCGAGCTGGCGGTCGCGGTTGCGATCAGCCTCTTCGGCCTCAATTCCGGCGCAGCATTGGCAACTGTGGTGGGCGTGCTCGTTGAGGTGCCCGTGATGCTGTCGCTTGTCGCCTTCGCCAACAGGACCAGAGCACGCTTTGTCGAGAGCTGAGCGAAACGTTTCAACAAAACGAGAGTATTGGTGATGTTTGGGTCATGAGCATCACCAAGCCCGATCAGACCGCGCCAAGCGACGCGATGGCGTCTGCGAGCCTGCGGTAGCCCGCCACATCCGCTGCGCGCCGGTAGTCCATCGTGCTGTCGTTGTTGCCCTCGGCGCAGATCTGGCCGTGGATGAGAGTCATGACCTCCTTCAGGCGCTTGTCGATCTCCTCGCGGGACGAAAACTGTCCGTAGCGGTTCTGGCTCATCTCGAGCCCCGACACGGCCACCCCACCCGCATTTGATGCCTTGCCCGGCGCGTGCAGCACTCTCTTGTCGCGCAGCACGTCCGTAGCCTCTGCGGTCAGCGGCATGTTGGCGCCTTCGGCCAAAAGCATCAGCCCGGCATCCAGCGCGGCTTGCGCGGCGATCCCGTCCATCTCGTTTTCGGTCGCGCAGGGCAGCGCGATCTGCGCCTCCATCGTGCCCCATGGCAGCGCGCCTTCGGCGTACCGCAATCTGAGGTCGCGGGGCGGATCGGCAATGTCGCCGCCTTCGGCCTTTCGGGCGCGGACCCATTCCACCGCTTCCTGCGTCATCCCGTCAGGAGCGCAGAGCGTGCCGGACGTGTCCGACAGGGTGACCACGAGCGCACCCTGGCCGATCGCCTTTTCGGCGGCGTGATTGGCGACATTGCCCTTGCCTGAAATCGCCACGCGCTTGCCCTCGATGCTATCGCCCATCCGCGCCAGCATGCCTTCGACGAAATAGATCAGCCCGTAGCCCGTCGCCTCGATCCGCAGGGCAGAGCCGCCCGCAGCCATTCCCTTGCCCGTCAGCGCACCGTGGAACTGACCCTCGAGCGCCTTGTACATGCCGAACAACCAGCCGATCTCGCGGGTGCCGACATTGATGTCGCCCGCGGGCACGTCGCGGTCCGGACCGATATGGGGCGAAAGCTCGCGCATGAAGGCTTGGCAAAAGCGCATGATCTCGGCCTCTGACCGACCGCGCGGGTCGAAATCCGCGCCGCCCTTCGCACCACCGAGGGGCAGTCCGGTGAGCGCATTCTTGAAACATTGCTCGAAGGCGAGAAACTTCAGGATCGAGGGCGTGACCGAAGGATGGAACCTCAGACCGCCCTTGTAGGGACCGATGGCGTTGGACATCTGAACCCGCCAGCCCCGATTGGTCTCGATCTCGCCGCGGTCGTTCTGCCAATCGACGCGGAATCCGATCTGCCGATCCGGCTCCGTCAGCCGTTCCAGAACACGCGCCGACGCGTACGCGCTGTGGGCCTTCTCGACCGTCAGCACGTTTCGCGCCACACCCTCGACGGCGCGCAGGAATTCGGGTTCATGTGGATGGCGTGCCTTCAAAGGCCCCATGAAACCCTCGACGAGGGTGTCGCGGTCAGTCATCTTGATCCTTTCGGTGCATGCAAGGATGGTAGGGCCGTGCTACGAAAGGCAAGCTGCACCAGGTGTCAGCGCACGCTCCTTGCCCTTCCGGTCGACATGTCGCGAACAGCTCCAGGCCAGCGCGGTTTAAGCAATGAAACCAATCGACTATCCGCAGGACGTCGCCCCTTTCCCGGGGGCGTGGACCCGAGCTTGACCAAGCTCTTGATATTCGGATGAATCTTGCCGCTTGCTTACAAGTAAAGATGAAGCCTACAGGGAAACCAAGACAGCCAGCAGTTACAAGAAGGCCAACCATGAACCTCGCGGATTTCCCCAAGCACCTCCCAAACGATTTCACCGAACAACAATTCGTCGATCTGATGAACCAGGTGATTGATCTCAAATCGATCCCGAAGCTTTCCGAGCGTGAACGCTCCATCCTGTTTTCCGGCGTGCAATATCTGGCAGATCTCATTCTCCTGGCACAGGAATCGCTCGGTGAAATCGAGTTTGAAGACGGTCATCCGCTGTTGGGATATGATGGCCCCTTCATCCCAAGCGTTCTGCAGCGCCCTGATGACGCCGAAGCGGATTTCTCAGCTCTCGAGAACTTGGGGGTTGGCGAAGGCGACAAGTATTTCGGTGAAGACGGGTAAGCTATTTCCACCTTTTTGACGCGCATTGTACTGCAGCGCGGCTTTGATGATGTAACCGCCCCCCGACGGCATCATTGTGCCAAGGTGGGTCTGCAACGATCCACATAGGAGAGCGGTTACATCATCAGAGCCACGCGACGGACTAAGGGCGATTGATGATGACGAGGTCCCGTTCCGGAATGTCGTCATCACAACCTATCGCCGGGGCAAGCCAGCGGGCTTGCTCGGCGATTGCGTCGCCGAGGCGTTTCATCCCTGGCCCCCGCATTTCAGGAACTCGCGCGACCAAGGCCGATACGATTTCACAAAGACGGCTCTTCAGTTTCGGCGTCATGCGCCGATATCCGAGATCCTGCAGAAAGCGCGCGATGTCCTCGGTCGTGATGTCGTCGGTCATCTCGGCGGCACCGATCTTGAAAGACATCTGATGCGTGACCTGGTCATCGAGCAGGACCGGGACGATGTCGTAGAACGGCGCGAGCTGCGGGCGTGCTCCGTGATACAGCAAACCGTGGTTCTTGGCATGGTTGTCCGTGTTGCCCAGCAACAGATTGACCAAAGCCCCTTCAAGGAAGGCCTGCCGGGTCTGGCCCGGACTGTCACAAGACAGGATAAGCTCACCAACGCGCCGGGCGGAAAAGGCGCGTTCGTCCACGCCGTTTCGTTCGTATTTCAGAGTTGGCCCCAAACCCAAAGCCTGGCAGAAATCCTCCTGGTGAATGCGGCTCACCTGCGCGCCTTCAACCTGGCGATCGAACCGCTCGACCAATAGCACCCTCAGATCTTCGAATTCCAGGATAGACGTGTCCGCGACAGGATGGGCGAGCACGTCTTGCGCAATCTGCATCGATACATTTTCGTGATCCACGAGCCGCATTTCGGCGGCCCGGGGCACTTTCAGGATATGCGTTGTCGGCACGTTCAATCCCGAACGCGGAAATCCGAAGCGTCCGTCAGGAAGCATGGCGACAGCGACCTTCCCCTGCACCCCCGCCAAAGGCGATGGATCGCCTGTTCCGTCTGGCACGCGCCGACGATCCCGCAAGGAGATCATCAGGTCTCTTAGCGCGTCGTCGTCGAGCGGGTCATAATCCGTGTCCAAGTTGCCTGGATGCTTGGCCGGTCCTTCGCCACGAGAAACGACCGAGATCGCTCCCGGACAGTCCCGTCCGAGGTGATACAACAGCCCAACTGTATCCGAGTGGTCCAGCCCATGGCGTTGCATGATCTGGTCCCTCTGCGCGTTCTCAAACAGAAGATTGTCAAAGAACCCGCGCGTCTCGTTATCGCCAAAGGGCTTCTCCGCGACAGGCAGCGACGTCGATATCGGATGCGGCAAGTCATCCCGCAGGTATCTGAAGGAGATGTCACCGTGGTCATTGCGGGCCAGCCGCCCGACCGGCGTCGGCTGGGCTTCGAGGAAAACATCGAGTTCCAGCATTCAGGTCTCCACGCTGAGCCGCAGCCCAAGGTCCCGGCACAGGTCGAGGACGATGCCGATCTGCGCAGTGTCCTTGCCGTTCTCGATCGCGCTGATGGTCGCGACCGATACGCCAGTCTGCATCGCAAGGTCTCCCTGGGTCATCGACAGGGTCTTTCGCCGTTCCCGGATCGCTGCGCCCAGATCGCTGGCAGCGCGGATGGCGCGTGTTATCTCAGACATGTCGAGTTCCACGATCGTTGAAGTTTCGCTGAATGTGGGCTTAGTCGCGCGTTTTGTCAACGATCGTTGAAATTTTCCTTCCAAGGCCCGGAATTCTGCAAAATTTTGACGATCGTGGAAATCACCATGTAATCGGCTCCCGGATCCGCGAGCGCACCATGGCTGGTCTTCAGGCTGCCAGGGCACATGGGCGAAAAGGGGGTCGGAAATTTGCGCTATACAAATCCCAGGTGCGGTTGGCACAAGCCGCCATGGCGAACCGCGACACGTCCGTGTCAGACCTCTGCGTGGAACTGGGTGTGAAACCCGTCACGCTCTACAGGTATGTCGATCCAAAGGGCAACTTGAGGGACTACGGAAAGCGGGTTCTGGAGCATTGAAGTGGAACTGCCGGGAACAGTCGATTTTTGATGAACCAGCAGAAATCAATGATACATCAATGCTTTTGCCTCCGAACGATGCTTGGCGAAATAGAGGCTGATGAGTCGGTTAATGTCGCTAAACTCTCATGCGTGCAGCCGATTACATGATCGGCGGGAATATCGATCACAGGGATGGCTATATCGCGTCACTGGAAGAGTGAGCGCGGCGCGTTGATGGCGCCGCGCCGATGATGGATCAGGCGATCGCCGGCGGGTCCAGAACGCCAATCACCTGCACGAGGAATTCACCCAATTCGGGATCAAGTGCCGCTTGATACTGCGTATCAATCGCCGCGAAGGCCTGATTGATGCCGTCCTGAGTTCCGTCGAACAAGGCCATCGCTGACGTTGCATTCTCCACGTTGGACATGCCGCGATGCACCGCAAAATATGCACCGATATCGACCTTGTTCTCGAGATACGCACGATCCAGCAATTGCTGATCGACGAAGGCCTGCCCCTCTTCCGGTTTCAATTCGGACTTGGCGCCGCGCAGAACCTCGAGAATGAACTGGTCGCGCGACACACCACCGCCGTCGAGGACGCCAACCCAGAAATCAATCCCGGACTGGTCCGGTGTGCGGCCCAGCACATTGGTGTAGACCGAGGTCGCAAATTCGGTATTCGACGTGCCCTCGGGATAGGTTGCACGCGTTTCGGTTTGATCGATGAAGAGCGAGGCCATCGTTTCCAACGTGGTGCCATTGGCAAAGGCTGTGCCCCAGAAGTTCAGCCCAATCGCATCCGGTGCGCGGTTGAAGTACGCGATGTAAAGCTCGATGAAGCTTTCGAAATCCTGCGCCGACAGATTGGCCACGCCCCCGAATTGCATCAGGTTGAACGGGCCGTCCTGTTCATCCACCGTGAAATCCAGAAACTCGATATCGATCAGCGTATCTGTCCCGTTCAAATCCGGCCTGCGATCGGCCAGCTGCGTTTCACCCGGCGCAAGAATGAGCGTGTAGGCGAATTGCGGACCCGAGAAGATAGCAGTGTCCACGCCCGGACCACCGTTCAGCACATCGTCGCCACCAAGTCCGGACAATGTGTCGTTTCCGTCCAAGGCATTCAGGGTTTCGCCACCTGCTCCACCGGTCAGGAAATCCCGACCGTCTGTTGGCGACGTGCTGTCAAGGATCAGGTCAAGCGCTGCAATCGTGCTTCCGGTGAGCCCCTCGTCGAAGCCTTCAACGGTTCGAGGTATCACTCCGTTTTCCGCCAGCGTCACGTTGCTGATCGGAAGGAGCGTGACCCCCGCAGAGGGATCCTCGAAGGTTATGACCATATCCGTGCTCAATGCCGGGATGGCTGTCGCCACAAGCTGGGAATAGCTGGGTGGCAAATATGTGGTGTTGAAGAAGTCTGCGACACGGCTGCCTTGCGCGTTCAGATCCGCGATCACCTGATTGGCCAGATTGATGAATTCTGCAGCAACTTTCGGCGTCGCAAAAGATGTTCCGAATTCGGTGCCCCAATCCGCACGGGACACCACGCCGTCCCCTGCCATGTCGACATTCGGCAGGCTTTCGAAGGAGGACAACAGTAATTCCCCGTTTCCGGCAACGTTCCATGCGCCAACATTTATGACGTTCTGATAGACGCTGCCCCAGTCGACCCCCTCCTGGCCCTGATTGGCCGAGGCCTGGAAGATCGGCACCTCGAGCAGTTCGAAATAGTCGAGCGTGTTGAGTTCCGATTCCTCGACCGTATTGCCCCCCAGTGACACGGTCAGCGCCGCAGGCAGGTACGTTACGTCGGACGAAAGGTTGTACGCCGCGTCAAAAGTCTGAAGAAAATCAAAGACCACAGCGATCATGGCCGGTTCGATATATTCGACTCCGTCAAAAGTCGTCGTCACATCGAGGAACGGCAACAGGAACTGGTTGGCGGTAAGGTTGACGTCGATGGCGATGATCTCGGTCCTAGAGGGATCCGCCAGGCGCTGCGTGATCGCTTCGATCACCCAATCACCATGCGCCGGAACATCTTGCGCCGTCGGGTCGGTTCGCACAAAATCGAAATAGGTCGTTGCGACGGCGTCCTGGCCGTTGAACTGGACGTTCGCTTCTTCATTGAAGTCCAGATCGCGCTCGAAGCTGTATTCGAAATCGTCTGGTGTGACCCGGTAAAACCCGCCCGTCTGAGCGGTCAGCGTGGTCTGCGTTTCATCCACCGTGCCCAAGCCGTTGGAAACGTAATCGTAGAAAGTGATTTCGTCCAGAAAACCATAATCGAACAAGGTCACGTTCGAATACTCGAAAACACGCTCGGTAAACTCGTCGAGCACAATAATCAGCGTTTTATCCATGGATCAAACCTTCCCCCCAAACCGACATTCCCCAAATGGACTGCGGTTGGGTTCAAATTCGCCTGAAGGTTTTTTAAAAAACAAGCGCTTTTCGCTCCGGATGGCGCTTGGCCTCGTGCAGTTGCGCGATTTCGGGCGGCGGAGGTCAGACGGCGGGGTCGTCCTTGACCCATGTGGCGTTCTTCAGCCCACTGGACGGACCCGTCGAGCCGGAGGTGCCTCAAACGATAAGCTTGAACTGAAGGTCAATGATGGCAACACACGCGCCCTCCTTGGCGAACAGAAGAGATGTAACGCGCCCCAAGCCCGCGGCTCGGCCCGAGATCACTGCCGGCTTTCCAACCAGTCTTCCGGTCATGCTCGTCTTCCTTGCTGCGCGCTCAGATGCATTCGCCGCCATCGACCACAAAGGCGTGACCAGTCATGAATGACGATCTGTCCGATGCCAGGAATACGATGGCATCCGCGATTTCGTCGACGGTACCGAAGCGTCCCATCGGGATAGCATCTCGGATATAGTCTTCCAGCTTGTCGCGCCCGCCCATCTGAACTTCGAAACCCAGGTTGAAGGGCGTGTCAATAAACCCGGGACAGAGCGCATTGAACCGGATGTTTTCCTTTGCGTAATCCGCGGCCATCTGGCGCGTCATTGCTAGGACAGCGTGCTTTGTCGTGGCATAGGCAATCATCTCGCGGTCGTACTGAATGGCCGAGTTCGACGATGTGATGATGATGCTTCCCCTGCCTTGACGACGCATCGGAGCAAGCGCCGCCTGCGCGGCAACAAAATGGGACCGCACGTTGAGCCTCCACGACAGGTCCATGTCCGCGACCGTGACCTGTTCCAGCTTGCCTTCGATCTGCACGCCTGCGTGGGAATGAAGGATATCCAGCCGACCCTCGTACCGCGCCACGTCACCAATCGCCGCGACCAGTTCGGCATCATTGGTGACGTCGACCTCAAGCGCCCTAGCCTTGTGTCCCTCGTTCGTGATGCCTTTAGCAACCGCTGCGGCTGCTGCGCCGTCCTTGTCCGTGAGCACAACCATTGCACCTTCGCGTGCAAGGGCCTCGGCACCGGCAGCGCCGATCCCCGAGCCAGCAGCCGTCACGAAAGCAACGCGATTTTCCAGCAGCATTGAAACCTCCCATGTTTGTGCTCTCAGCGCTTGTTGCTGCGCCGTAGAATGAGTTGTGCGATCACCAGAAGAACGAGGGATGCAAGCATCACCATCGTACCGATGGCGTTGATCTCGGGTGTCACCCCCCGCCGGATCGACGAGAAAATGTAGATGGGCAGTGTCGTCTCGGAACCGGCAACGAAAAAGGCGATGATGAAGTCGTCGAAGCTGAAGGTGAAGCTTAGCAGAAACCCGGCCAGGATCGCCGGTGCGATCAGCGGAAGCGTGATTAGCCTGAACGTCCGCATAGGCGGTGCATAGAGGTCAGCAGAGGCTTCGGACAAGGCGCTCTCAAGTCCCTGTAGCCGGGCACGTACAATCAAGACGACGAGCGCGAGAGTGAACATCGTATGGGCGGCAATGAGGGACGGCCTGCCCATCGTCAGGGCTGGCGGCTCGCGGCCTTCGGGCCATATGTTGGCCAGCCACGGGTTGACCACATCGAAAACGGTCACCAGCGCGATGAGTGTAGCTATGCCGATCACGATGCCAGGGATCATCACGGCGATGTAAATGATCGCATCGAAGAATGCGCGCGCCGGTCCTCTCATCCCTTGCAGGCCAACCGCCGCCAGAGTGCCCAGAATGCTGGCCAGTGTCGCCGAAACGAAGGCCACGAAGAGGCTGTTAGCCAGCGCATCCATAACAAAGGGGTTGTCGAGGGCCCGCCCGTACCACTTGAGGGAAAACCCTTCGAACTGACTGGCACTGCGGCCCGCGCTGAAACTGAAGAGCGCAATGATGGCGATCGGTGTGTAGAGGAACACGTACACGAAAAGAGAGTAGATGCGCATCGATCAGGGCCTCACATGATCGACACATCTTCACGCGTCGCGCTCAGGCGCGCGATCAGACGCATGTAGATCGTGACCGTCACGAGCATGACGAGAATGAGCATGACCGCCACTGCCGAGCCAAAAGCCCAGTTCCTGGATTGCAGGAAGAGATCGACCAGCGCGTTGCCGACGAAGAAGACCTTGCCGCCGCCAAGAAGTGCGGGGATCAGGAACTCGCCCATCAGCAGAATGAAAACCAACATACACCCGGTTGCGATGCCCGAAATGGACATTGGCAGCGTGACCCTGAGAAAAGTCGTGAGAGGCCACGCCCCGAGGTCCGACGAAGCTTCCAAAAGCCTTTTGTCGAGACGGTCCAGCGCCACATAGATCGGGAAGACCATCAGCGGCAAGTAGCCGTAGACGATGCCGACAGTGACAGCGAAGGGCGTGTAGATCAGCCGTACCCCCTCGATGCCGAAGATTTCGAGGAGCGCAGGCAATCCCTGTCCGCCCAGAATATAAATCCACGCATAGCTGCGGATCAGGATCGAGGTCCAGAACGGCACGATCACCAGAACGAGCAGGATCGTCTTCCACCTGGGATCCGTTCGTACGGCAAGCTGATATGCCAGTGGATAAGCGATAATTAGAGCGGCGAGAGTTCCCAATGGAGCGAGTGTGAGCGTGTTCTGAAATGCCGTCAGGCGCGCGGGCAGGTTCGCATATTGCTCAAACGTGAAAGCGGGCACCCAGCCACCGGCAGGCGCCCGCTCTCCAAAGCTGAAAATCAGCACAACAGAGAGCGGCAGCACGAGCATCACCAGCAGCCAGACGCCCGCAGGTGCGACCATAAGCCAGTTTCTCTCGCGCTCCGTCATCCCCATCGTCCGATCAGGCCGACTTGAAGCGAGCGAGCAACTCGGCGCGGTTCGGGTCGGTCAGGGTTGCCGCCGCCCCGAATTCGAGCGCATCGAGGCGCTCGGCCGCCGGGTAAAGGATCGGATCGTTCAGGATCTCTTCCGGCAACAACGCGTTGGTGCGGCTGTCCGCGACCGGATAGCCGTGGGCCATGACTTCACGGGCATTCACCTCGGGATCGAGCATGAAGTTGATCAGCGCATACGCCGCTTCCATGTGCGGCGCGCCTTTCGGGATGGCGTAATAGTCGCTCCACAATTCACCACCCTCTTTGCCCAACGCAAAGGCGATCTCGGGGATGTCGGTGTTCAATTGCTTACCATCGCCCGTCCAGCAAATAGTGAGCCAGGCGTCACCCGACCGCATTGCGGGCTGGTAATCGGACGTAATGGCGAAGAGGTGCGGCTTGACGTCGATCAGCAGTTTCTCGGCATCTGCCAGTTCCGCTTCATCGACCGAGTTGAACGAGTATCCATGATAATTCAACGCGGCTCCGATCGTGGTCAATTGGTAGTCATGCACCATTGTCCGGCCGGAGAAGTCATCCATTGTGCGATCGAAGAACACTTTCCAGCTGTCGATTGCTGCACCACCACTATGTGATGTGTTGCTGGCGATGCCCGTGGTACCCCAGTTCTTTGGCACGGCATAGACAACACCGTCGACGATCCCGGCATCGGCAAAGCGCGCATCAAATGCCTCGGGGTCGTAATTCGGAAGTTTCGACATATCGAGGGGCTCAATCAGGTCTTCGTCGACATATGTCGTGATCGTGTAGTTCGTTGGAACGTAGACGTCCCAACCGCTGCCGCCAGCCTGAAGCTTGGCCAGCATTTCCTCGTTTGACCCAAACACGTTCACCTGTGTAAAAGCGCCAGTCTGCTCGGTGAAAGTCTCAAAGTTTTCAGGGTCATGGTAGTTCGGCCAGGTCGCCAGAACGACACGATCGCCGATATGGCTGCCAGCCAGCGCGCGTGACGGACGAAGTCCGGGAAGTGCGCCAGCCATGACCGCAGTCGCGGCGCCAAGCCCCGTGACGCCAAGGAAATGCCGCCGTGTTACCGAACCTTTCTCGTAACGACGCAACTCTTCCATGAATTTCTGCTTTGAGATGTATGATTTGTCTTTCATGTCGTGTCTCCCAGTTGGATTGTTGCTGCTCTTTGACCTTCAGTCCGGCCTCAGGATTAGGGCGGCATCCGGGGTCCAATGGACCCAGATGGAGTCGCCTTTCCCGAGTGTCGATAGACCTGCGTCCGCCTGACGGGGCACAAGTGCGGTAATGCTTCCAAGGTGTTCATGGCGTACAACATACTCGGTGTGCTCGCCCAAGAAGATGCGGTTTTGAACCGTCGCCGAGAGACCGCCCGGCACATCGGTCCGGCTCAGCCTGATCTGCTCGGGACGCACGCTGAGGCATCCGTTCTGGCCAGTGGCAATGTCGCTGCCAAGAGCACTGGAATAGGTCTGCCCGTTGCCTAGCGTGATTGCGCTTTCGCCGCTGGCAGCGATCTCGACCTTCCCATCGAAGAAATTCGAAGTTCCGACAAAGTCGGCGACATAGCGCGTCGTCGGGCGATCGTAGAGGTCCTGCGGGCTGCCGGCCTGAACGATTGCACCTGCGCGCATCACGCAAATCCGGTCAGAAAGTGACAGCGCCTCTTCCTGATCATGCGTGACCAGGATGAAGGTGATCCCCAACTGACGCTGTATATCCTGCAATTCGATTTGCATTTCCTTGCGCAGCTTGCGGTCGAGCGCCGCCAGAGGTTCGTCCAGCAAAAGAAGCTTGGGTTCGTTTACGATGGCGCGTGCAAGAGCGACGCGCTGCTGTTGACCGCCTGACATCTCCCAAATGCGCCGCGCGCCGAACTCGCCCAGCCGGACGGTGTCGAGCACGCGTTGGACACGGTCGGAGATTTCGGACTTTGGCAATCTGGGCCGCCTCTGATCCAACCCATAGGCTATGTTCTGAGCGACAGTCATATGCGGAAAAAGTGCATAGCTCTGAAAGACCATGTTCACGGGTCGCCGGTACGGCTCGAGGTCCGAAACATCCTCGTTTCCGATCAAAACCTGCCCTTCGCTCGGGGTTTCAAAGCCCGCGAGCATTCGGAGCGCAGTTGTCTTGCCACAGCCTGAAGGACCAAGGAAAGACAGGAATTCGCCCGACCCTATGCTGAGGTCGATGTTATCCACCGCAACAAGTGACCCAAACCTCTTGGTGACGCCTCGCAACTCTGCGATGGGCGTATCAATTCGTTCAGCGGGCTGTTCGTGATGCAGCAATGGCTTGCCTCAGCAAAAAAACGAGGTGACGCGCGTATAACGCGTATTACACAATTAGTCGCAAAATAAGCGTTTGTGTAAATATGCAATTTGTTATATGCTTTTTGTGATATTTGAGGGTCAAAATGCCGACAGACTGGAACGCCCAAGCCGCACTGTGCCTCGATGCCGTCGGGACGCCATCCTTCGCCGCGGCGCTCGCCGATGGTCTGCGAAGCGTGATGCCCTACGAATTTACAGTGATCTTCGGATACATGGGAAAAGAGCGGCCGCTCGCACTATTTGACGATTTCACCCCTGCAAGGCGAAAGCTCCACGTCGACGACTATCTCGAGGGGCCCTACCTCATTGATCCGTTCTTTCTGGCGAGCATCGGCGACACCCCGCAGGGTATCTGGCGATTGAAAGACATAGCACCCGACCGCTTTTATCAGGGTGAGTATTATCGAAGCTATTATGCACAGACCGGATTGGCGGAAGAGGTCGGTTTTCTGATCAACGTGGATGCGGAACTCCAGATCGTCCTGTCGCTCATGCGAACAGAGAAAAAATTCAGCAAGACCGAGATGCGGGTGCTGTCTGAGATCCAACCCATTGTCGAAGCGTTGTGCCGCCGCCACTGGTCGAGCGTTGACAGATCAGGTCGCAGCAAGACATCGGACTTCCTGAACCGGAAAGTCGCCGATGCATTCAACACGATTGGCGATGGAGCTCTGACTGACAGGGAAGGCCAGATCGTGGAACTGACCCTGCGTGGTCATTCCTCGGAGGCGATCGGGAGACTGCTCTTGATCTCGCCGGGAACCGTACGCATTCACCGCCGCAATGTTTACTCGAAGTTGAGGATCAACTCGCAGGGCGAACTCTTTTCTCTCTTCCTCGACGCCATAGGCGCTGGCTAGCCCGAGTACGCAAAGTACGTGGCACAAGGCTGTGTCGTCGCCGTAGGTTTACGCTTTGTCCCGCTAACTGCGAGTTTGCTACCCCTGAGATATTGCGCCTGCAACGAACGGCAGGTTCGACGGGCCGCAATGCAACGTCTCGCCTTACCGGTGAACGGCAGGAGTGGGCCGATCAGGTTGGCATGCCGTCGCCCGCGTCGGGCGGATTCCAGTCATTTGCCGCAGGTGCAAGCCAGATCGTCGCTATTTCGTCAGCTGACGTTCGACACGCTGCAAATATTATTCATGCCTTACAATACTGCGGTCCGTTCGGCACCCCGATTTGTCCAAACTTCTGGCATTGACGACAACCATGTCTGGTTGCCGAATGTAAAACCAACTAAGCGCTCTCTGGGAACCGAGGAGCGGCCATATGCAAAAGATCACTTTACCCGAACGGGCACATTGGCGCGCTCATGCCCAGGACGTCGGGTTCACTTTTGCCGATATGCACGGCGAACCCTACTGGGATGAATCGTCCGCCTATGCATTTACGCTCGATCAGATCGAGGACGGATTGGAGGACCCCTCCACCGCGCTTCATGCCATGTGCCGAGAGGCCGTCGCCGAGATCATCGCAAGCGAGAGCCTGATGGAGCGACTTGCGATCCCCGAAGCTCATCGCGACCTTGTCGCGGAAAGCTGGAAGCGGGGCGATCCTGAAATCTATGGGCGGTTCGATTTCGCATATGATGGTCAGGGGCCAGCCAAGTTGTTGGAATACAATGCCGATACGCCGACCTCGCTTTACGAAAGCGCGGCCTTTCAATGGCAGTGGCTTGAAGATCAATTGGACGCGGGCGTTCTGCCCGAAGGGACGGACCAGTTCAACGGGATCCACGACGCGCTGGTCGCGCGGTTCTCGGAGATCTTCGAGAAGGGTAGCGATCTGCACTTTACCGCCGTTGCCGGCAACCCGGAAGATTATGGAACGGTCGAAGCCTTGGGCTGGGCTGCGCGCGAAGCTGGGCTGGGGGCGCATTACTGCGATCTCGACAAGATTGCACTCAGCAAAGACGGCCAGTTTCTGGATGATGAGGATCGTCGGATCGCGGTTCTGTTCAAGCTCTACCCATGGGAAGACCTGTTGCGCGATGATTACTCTGATCGGATTGCCGGATCGGGGTGCCTGTTCCTTGAGCCCGCGTGGAAGGCGCTATTGTCCAACAAGGGGCTTTTGCCGGTGCTCTGGCATATGTTCGAGGGCCATCCGAACCTTTTGCCCGCATTCTTTGAAGCCGACACTGTGGATGGCGGGACAGGCGGCGCGGCCTCTGCGGCCGTTGCGCGCGCCGAGGCGCAACTGACCGCTGGCCATGTGCGCAAGCCTTTACTGTCGCGCGAAGGCGCATCTGTCTCGATCTTCAAGTCCGGCGAAGTGATCGAACAATCGAAGAATACCGCCTATGCCGAGCACCCGCGCATCATTCAGGCCTATGCGTCCTTGCCTCAATTCGATGGGTTTCGCCCGGTGGTCGGTGCCTGGATTGTCGGGCAGGTCTGTACTGGCATTGGTATCCGTGAAGACCGGTCCCGCATCACCCAGGATTTGTCCCGGTTCAAACCGCACTATATTGTTTCTTGAAGCGCAGAACTACCGCCATGCCGGCAGAAAGCACGACTGTCATGACCAAACGCTCGAAACGGATTGCCATCGCGATCGTCGGCGCCACAGCCTTTTCCCTTGCGGGCTGCCGCGAAGAACAGGTGGACGCGGCCGCGTTTCCCAATCTGCAAAGCTGTCTGAACGAATCGTTACGCGGCGGGATGTTTACGGCTGAGGACTGCGAAACTTCGTTTGCGCAGGCCGAAACCCTGCATGTGGAGTCCGCACCGCGCTATGACAGTCTCGCAGTCTGCGAAGAGCAGCACGGCGAAGGCGCCTGCGGCACTGAAGCGACCGCGACCCAAGCGGGTTCTGGAAGCATCTTCATGCCGCTTCTGGCAGGCTATCTCATCGGAAACATGCTGGGGGGGCGCGCAGGAATGTCTGCGGCGCAACCGCTTTATAAAACCTCGGACGGGCGTTTTACCAACGCGGCGCGCTCCAGCACGTTTTCGAACAACGTTGGCTCGACAAAGCTGGCCACGTCCCAGTTCGTCCGCCCCGCCGCGACGGTCGGGACAACACCAATGTCCCGCGCCACTGCAGCTTCGCGTGGCGGTTTTGGAACGTCCGGTGGCGGAAAAACGGGCTTCGGTGGATAAAAAGGTCTCAAACATCATTGATGATCATCAATGACCTGTCAGGCGCCTTATCGGGATGTTCCGATCGTAGACTGAAAGCTAAACATCCGCCATGGGCCGCGGTCAGGCAGCCTTGACGTCAGGTATTCTGTCCTGGCATCTGATGGATCGGGTTTAGCAACTGTATCTGTCAGGACCCCGTGGCGGTCCATTTCTGGCGGCTCTTGCACAGCGCGTTGGCGATGGTGACCAGTTTTCTGGCGACGGCGGTGATGATGACCTTGTGCGGTTTTCCGGCCTTGCGGAGGCGATCTGCGAAGGATATCAGGCTTGGGTTGTGATGTGCCGCGACCAGCGCCGCCTGGAACATCACGTGCCTCAGGGCACGGCGACCCCCGGCGATGGCCCGTTTTCCGCGAAGGGTTCCGCTGTCGTGCCCGACCGGAGCCAAACCGGTGAGTGCGGCAGCCTGTTCGCCGGTGATGGTGCCGATCTCGGGCATTTCTGCGATCAGCATCGTGCTGGCAACCGGACCGATCCCCGGGATGGAACGGAGAACACCGGCGGTCTCCGACAGGCGTTCATCGCTCGCGATGGCCCGGGTGATCCGGTCTTACAGTTCCTTGATCAGGCTGTCGATCCGTTGCTTCAACTCGGTGTCGACGTCCTCGAACATCGCGGCGGTGCCCAGTTTCTAATGCGCGCGGATCTGGGCCAAGAGCCGTTTACGTATCTCGACCAGCTGCGATCTCTTGGATGTCAAAGCTCTGAGAAGGCGCAGCTTTTCCACAGGAAGATTGCGACCTGCCTCGGGCCGGAAGGCGAAGAAGCGCGCGATGAGTTCGGCATCGATCCTGTCGGTCTTGGCGGTTGTGCAACGACTTTGTGCAAACGCCTTCACCTGAGCGGGGGGCACCTGCCGCGCTGGAACACCTTCCTCCTCCAGAAGCGCCCAGATCTGCCATTCCTAGCCGCCAGTCGATTCAAAGCAGACGACGGCATCCCGGTTCTGGGCAAGATCCGCCACGGCAGCATGACCTGCCGGAGCATTCGGCACTATGCAGCGATGCTCATCGGGGGGCGTAACGGGCTCAGAGCCGCGAACGTCCGGGCATACCGGGCCGACAGATGACGGCATCCAGCTTGAATCATGCCATGAAAAGCGATGCGTGGCCCCGAAATTGGTCAAAAATCGAGGTGCCTTGAATAATCTGATAGTCGGCAGTGTCCCGCTGTTAGGTGTTTGATCCCATGGTTTGATGGTGCGATCCTTTCTCAGGAATGGAAGGAAGCATTATGGGACAAGTTCGTCACGGGAGCGCCTCGACCACGCACGCCGTCAGAGCTGCAATACAGCGATCGCAAGCTTCGCTCGCGCAGTTGAGCAAGGAACTGGGCATCAATCCCAAGACGATCGCGAAGGGTTTCCTGCACCCGTTCCACATCGACACGACGCGCGCAGAGGACGCCGATGTCGGCGAGCTGGATCTGATCCGATGGGAGCGCCCTCACCCAATCCACCAGCCCATCAAGCTCCCCAGCTTCGGAGGTGCATGCAACGAGGTCCGGCGCGGCTCCATGCATCAGGCTTACATAACCTCGCAGCGTGTCGGTCCCTTCATCAAGATCGTCCACGCTCACTCCCTCCAGAACGGAGACGGCCCACGCCCGGATTTCCTGCGTAGTTCGATAGTTCAATCGCAAGCGTCTTGAGCGGCCTCGGACCTCAATGCCGCATGATGACATGCTCGCTCGGCGACCGTAGATGCGCTGATGCGCATCGCCGACTATGAAGATCGAATTCTGATCGCCGATTGGGCTTTCAGGCACGATCGCCCGGATGAGCCTGAACGCCTGCTCCCCCATGTCCTGCGTTTCATCAACGATGACCGCAGTGTACGGCAAGTTCGGTGCCTCGGCGGACAGAATATCAATCGCCTCACGATACGCGTCATCTGGCTCCGCGAGCCCCTAACCCGCAGAATAACGGGGTCGCGGATCTATTCAAAGCACCGAGAAGACACTGCCCCAGCCGGTGACCCTCGCGGGATCAAGCCCAACAAGACGCAGGGTTTGTGCGGCGGTGATCGAAACGGAATCGATCACCGGAATGCCAAGCTCTGCCTCAAGGGCCTCCGCAATGGGTGCCCCTCGGAAATTCGTACAAAGCACGGCAATCGCCTCAGGCTTGGCGTGCGCGACATCGCGCACCATGTCAGCGATCATGTCAGGGCTGTATTCAGCAAAGCTGAAATTCCCGCGATCTTCAAGCCGCCGATCCGCCACGACATCAATCCCGCGCGCGGCATAGTTCGCGATGATGCGGTCCTGAATTTCGCTCAGATAGGGCGTGACCAGACCAAGCTTCTTGATGCCCTCTCGCTGATAGTATTCTTCATAGGCAAGCACCGTGGACGTTGCCTTGCAGCCTGTCATTTGTTCGATCTGATTACAAAGGTCGCGGTCGTTCTCCAACCCGAGCCATGATGCCGACGTTCCGTTCCATGCAATGCAGCCAAGCTGTGCTTCTGACAAACGCTCGGCGGCTTCCAGAATGGGAGCGAGGGTGAACTGTGACTGGGAATTCTGGCTCATCGAGATTTCGACCACGCGGAACCGCCCGAAGTGAACGGTTGCAGCACCACCCAGCGTCGCAAACATTGCAGACGTATAGGGCTCAAGAACCGTGTTCGAAGACGGGGTCAACATGCCGACACGTTGGACTGCTTCGCTCATCGTCTTTATTCCTTCTTAAACGCGCTGATCGCGGGTACGTCCCTCTGAGTCGTACAAACCTGCCGATGTAACAAGGGGCGTATGATCTGGCGAGGCTTACGCAACAACGGCTTTGCCAATCCGCCTGTTATTCAGGCAGCCCTCTGCTCGCGGGTTGAAAACTAGGGCGCTCAATACGCGTGTTTTCGCCCGACTGTGGGGGTCAACCCACTCATGCGTAAGTTGAGCCTCTGATAAAAAACTGAAATTATTGAAAAAATCAGCGCAGATTGGTCGAAATGCTCTTTTCATGGCGACGTGAGTGCGAAACTTTTTTTTCTTGCTCGCTTCAGAAAACCTTGTCTTGCCTCATCCCAGAAGACGCGAAAACTGTGCCGTGCGTTTGAACACACAGCTATTTATAAAGGATGTCTGCGATGAAAAAACTGCTCTCCTCAATCTCAATTATTTCTGGGCTGGTGGCCTTGTCTTTCGCCACATCAGTGTCAGCGCAGGACATGCGTATTTTGACCCAAAACCAGGAAGGCCGCGCCCAGCACGCGCCCGAGATGGCTGGCATGGCCGCCTTGGGCGAGAGTGGGTTCACCGTTGCACGCAGCGAATTTCAGGCGGTTGGTATCGACCTTGCGGATGGTCTGCGCTTGCTCAGCACGGGGGCGTTTGACATGGCCACCATTCAGGTCGGTAGCGTTGCAAAAGACGACCCGTTCCTCGAAGGCATCGACCTGATCGGCGTGTCGACCAACATGACCGATCTCAAAGCAGCTGTCGACGCGTATCGCGACGTGTTCAATGCGCGTCTTGGCGAAAAGTTCGGAGTACAGGCGGCAGCCATCTGGCCCTTTGGACCGCAGGTGTTCCTGTGCAATGCCGAGATGTCGTCGCTGGCCGATCTGGACGGGTTGAAGGTGCGCTCGTTCACGGCGTCCATGTCGACCTTGCTCGAAAACCTTGGCGCCACCCCGGTGACGCTGTCGTTCCCTGAAGTTTACCCAGCCTTGCAACGCGGCGTGGCCTCTTGCGGCGTGACCTCACCTACGTCGTCGAACACAGGCAAATGGCCAGAAGTCACGACACATCTGTATCCGCTGTCTGTTTCGGGGTCGATCCAATCACACATGGTCAACCTTGAATGGCTCAACGGCCTGAGCGACGCCGAGCGCGCGGCGTTCGAAACAGCGATGTCCGATATGGAAACGGCCCTCTGGGAGTTGGCAATCAATACCAACGACACAGCCCAGTCCTGTTCGACCGGTGGCGAGTGCCCGGAAGGCGGCCTCTATACTTCGTATGACATGACGCTGGTGCCGGTCACGGATGATGACAAGGCGAAGGTTGCAGAGATCTCCGTGTCTGCCGTTCTGCCGGAATGGGCGGCCAAGTGCGAAGCGTCCTACCCCGGCTGCAAGGCCATCTGGAACGAAACCGTAGGTGCGACACGCGGACTTTCACTTGAATGATCCGATGGACAAGCGTCCGCACTTCCTCGTGCTGGCAGAAAAACTGGCGGTCCTCCTTGCGCTTTGCGCTGGGGGGGCTGTCGCGCTATTGGCAGTGCTCATCTTCGTGGACATCATTGGCCGCGACTTTCTGGGCGTTTCCGTGCAGGGCACAGACGAGATCGGTGGCTACGTTCTGGCCTTTGTCGGATCACTGGGCATGGCGCTGACGCTGTTGCGACGCGGGCATCCGCGGATTGATCTGTTCTTTCGGTTCTTCCCAAGGTTGGTGGGGGATGTCCTGCATGTTCTGGCACAAGTCACGATTGCAGGATTGGCTATCTTCATGACCTGGCATGCGTGGTCAGAGCTCCAGACAACCCTGCGGTTTGGCTCCATCACCAACACACCGCTTCAAACCCCGCTTTGGGTGCCGCAGGCCATCTGGGTGTTTGGCACCGCGTTCTTTGGCATTACGGCCTGTCTGACCTCGGCACATGCGATCTACTTGCTGGCGCACACCAGGGCACTGGTCACGCGGTTTTATGGGCCGGTGACCATCGACGAAGAGGTCAGCCAATACGTCGGTGACACGAAAGAAGAGGCTGACGATGCTCGGAATTGAAGGCGCTGCCATCGGTTTTGGCCTTCTGCTGTTTTTGCTCTTCATTGGGCTGCACATTGCGACCGCGCTCTTTATTGTGGCCCTGACAGGCGCACACCTGTTCTTTGGCGATGCGATGATCCGCCCCTTCGGCACGATGATGTGGGGCACGCTGAACAACTTTCTGCTCGTTGCGATCCCGCTTTTCGTGCTGATGGGAGAGATCCTTGTGCGCGGTGGGGTGACGGAACGCATGTACCGCGCGCTTGCCGATTGGACTCGCCCGCTGCCCGGTGGCCTGCTGCATACCAATATCGTCGCCTCGACCGTCTTTGCGTCGATATCGGGGTCGTCCGTCGCCACGGCGGCGACGATTGGGACTGTCGCCTTTCCAACGTTTCGCAAGCAGAACTACGCAGAAAGCTGGGTGGCGGGCAGCGTCGCATCCGGGGCCACGCTTGGCATTCTGATCCCTCCCTCGATCAACCTGATCATTTACGGGGCGATCACCAACACCTCCATTGGGGCCTTGTTCACTGCCGGCATTTTGCCAGGCATTGTGCTCGCGTCGTCCTTCATGGGGATCATCATTGTCGCCTGCCTGTGGAACCCCAGCATCGCAGGGCGGCCTCAGCCCATGGCCCCGTGGCCCGAACGACGGCAACGCCTGGTCGATCTTGTGCCGCCCGTTATCATCTTTTTGCTTGTGATGGGGTCTATCTACCTGGGCTTTGCCACGCCGACCGAGGCGGCGGGCGTAGGTGTCATTGCAGCACTCGGCCTGACGGCATTCTACCGCACGCTCAGCTGGGCGATGCTGCGTGAATCGTTTCTGTCTTGCGTGACAACAACGGGAATGACGCTGCTCATTCTGATCGCGGCCTTCTATCTGAACTTCATTCTTGGGGTTCTGGGTGTCCCCGCGCAGGTGTCTGCCTTCGTGTCGTCCTTTGATGTGCAACCTGTGGTCATGATCCTGTTGCTGGTCTGTCTCTACATGGTTCTGGGATGTTTCCTTGATGCACTCGCAATGATGATCGCAACCATCCCCATTGTCCTGCCGATCGTACTCCTGCTTGGATATGACAGCGTCTGGTTTGGCATCTTTCTGGTTCTGATGTGCGAACTCGCTCTGATCACGCCGCCTGTCGGCATGAACCTTTATGTGACACAAAGCGTTCGGGGGCGCGGCAATGTCGGTACCGTCATCAAAGGCGTTTTGCCATTCATCTTGTGCATTCTTTTCGTTGTGGCGTTGATCGCGATCTTCCCGGACGTGCTGTTTTGACCAAGCCCCGAACCCGTATTCTGGTGGTCAATCCCAACATGTCTGATGCAGTCACATCGACATATGTACGGGCGGCAACCGATAGTGCGCCCGACGGGGTTGATCTGGTCGGCGTGACAGGCACCTTTGGGGCGAAGATCGTGACGATAGAGGCCGAGAACGTCGTTGCCGCCTATTCCGCGTTGGAATTGGTGGCAAAGCACGTATCGGGGTTTGACGCGGTCATCCTCGCAATTTCGTTTGATTCAGGGCTGAGGGCATTACAATCGCTTTTGCCAGTTCCCGTTGTCGGCATCACAGAGGCCACACTTCAAGCCGCTTCCCAAGGCGGGCGGCGGATTGGGATCATCTTTTTTGGTGAGGCGAGCCGGGAGTTGTACGAGGGTGTGATTGCAGGTTACGGGATAACGCCGATTGGGTGCCTTGCCATCGATTTCACCTCAGTTGAGGACTATCTGACGCCCGACGCCAAGGATGATGCCGTCACAGATGCCATTGCGACCCTAAAAGCGGCAGGCGCAGAGGCGATTGCGATTTGCGGAACCGCAATTGTTGGCATGGCGGCAAGGCTGCAACTCGCTTCGGACGTGCCGCTTTACGACGGGCTTTGCGCTGTAGAAAAGTGTCTTGCGGACGTAGGGCAGGACACAATTTCGGAGCGCCGCTGCAGGTCGCCTGTCGGACCGTCGCAAAACCTGTCGCCCGAATTGAGCAATCTGATTGCCGGAACGCTCACGTCACAGAGGTAGGTATCGATGGCCCTTTCTGAGGCGACAAAAAAAATGGACAGAACAAGCGGTTTTGCGAAGTTGTACTATCGCTCCGACAGCCGCTGTGGCAATCGGCCGATTTGAACAAGGCCGCAGCATACCTGCTGGTGCGACAGCACCGGGATCAAGTTCCTCGGCGACGGCGAATGGCAGGCGCGCAAGCATGGGGTGCAAGACCGACGCCAATGGCGCAAGGTGCATCTGCCAATGGACACGGCCACATCCGACATCCGCGCTGTGGAATTCACCCCCAGCCGGGCTTTGGCCAGCTTCGAGGCACGGTCAGCGATCCGCCGTTTGTCGAACATGGTGAGTAAGGCTACGGTGAGGGCCGTCTGACTTTGGCTACGATCCGATGATAAGTCCGACCTTATGTCCGATTTCATCCACCGACCTCAAATTGAAGTTCTCTCTGCCGCCGATGGCGTTCGCCGTCGGCA
>NZ_BMFC01000012.1 GCF_014637725.1 Marivita lacus
AATACCATCGCGGCTTTCTGGTGCTCGACATCTTCCCCGTGTTTTCAAAGCTGTCGGATGCGGCACGCTCCGAGTTGAGCAGGCTTGGATCGCGGGCCTTCTGGACCGCCGAACAGGGCCTCGTGCACCTCGTGCAGGAGCGCGTGGGGCCCGACCATTTCGCCTACATTGCCGTCGCCCGGCCCAAGCCCAAAGCTGCCGCCATTTCTCTGTCGGCACTTCTGCTGGCCGAGCAGGAGGCCGCGTGATGACCGCATTTCAATCCCTTTTTGCTGATCATGGAGACCCATTCATGCCGTTCCCCACGAACACTCCCACTGTCGACGATCTGCCGGGCCTCGGCTTGCGGGACATCGCGCAGCTGCCCGTCGAACTGCTGGCCATCCTGCAACGCGACGTCGATGAGCGCATGGCGCGGACCAAGGTCGCGAAGGCTCGCCTCGATGGCGCGCTGACGGTCCGCTACGCCACCCGCGCCGCCGAGGAACGGCAGGCGGCGGGCAAGGACACCGGCACGATCCGGCTCATTGACGGCGATTTCACCGTGGTCGCTGATCTGCCGAAACGGGTCGATTGGGATCAGGATCGCCTCGCCGCCATGGTCGAGCGCATCCGCGTGGCCGGTGACGATCCCGCCCAGTATGTCGACATCGCCTTCAAGGTGCCCGAGCGCAAATACGCCGCCTGGCCCGACGCCATCCGCGCCGGTTTCGAACCCGCGCGCACCGTCCGTCCCGGCACGCTGAAGATCGAGATCGTCCCGCAGGGGGGCGATCAATGAGTCTGATCACCCCCGTGTCGGGTCCGCCAAAGGACCTTCCCAGCCTGATCGACCGCGCGTCGACGATGCTGGCCGGTGCCAAATCCGCCGCGGAAGTTCTCGAGGCGCGTGATATGGCCGGATTTGCTTACGATGTCGCCAAACGCATGGCCCGTCTTCACAGTGCCAAGGCTGCGCATGACGATCTCGTGGCTGCTGCCCACCGTGCACAGGCGGATGCTCTGGAAATCGAGGCCGCTGCAAAGCGCCGGCTCGCCGATGAATATGACGCCGCACAGGCGCGCGGCGAGGTCGCAAGGGGGTCTGTTCGCACAGACATCGTTGGGACCGACAACGATGTTCGTCCTGCCACGGCGGCAGATATCGGTCTTCGCAGGGACCAAATCCATGAAGCCCGCCAGATACGCGGCGCCGAAGCAGCCGATCCCGGCATTGTCCGCCGCACGCTGGATGAAAAGCTGGAGCATGGCGAGGAGCCAACGCGCGCGGCTTTGCGCAAGATGGTGGCGAATGCCGCCATGCGCGGGCTGCGCCCGCAGCGCCGGCCCAGCCGCCGGAACCCGCTCCATGTTCCGCCAACACCTGCGCAAGCGGCCTGGCAGCATGTGACCGGCACGTTCCGCGCATTTGCCGAATGGGCCACGGACGAGAACCTCGCCCATGCACGCAAGGGCATGCGCGAGGCGCAGAATGCCCCGTTTCACGGCCTCGATGCCAAGGCGATCGCCGAAGGGTCGGCAGTTTTCACAAAAATCAAGGAGTGGTTTGATGCTTGATAGCCAATCAGCGGCATTTGCCGAACGCGTCTGGGATCACGCGTCCCGTCTGGGTAACAACGCCCCCAGGATCGCAGATGAGATGATGGAGGCGGCTTTCCCGCTGACCTGCACGCAGGCTCGGCAGGAAGGGGCGCTGCGCATGCTGCGTACGGGCATCATTTCGGAGGTCAAGCGCATCCTGCGCAACCGCGACGACAGGGGGCACCAGGCGGATTTCGCAGAGGTTTGTGCGGCCTTCGCGCCGCTGGTCAAGGACCTGCGCTCGAAATCCTACTTCGTCGAGAGCGCGGCGGAATATGTCTCTGTCCCTGACATGATCACTGAGCCCGAGCTGCTCGATGACGCGCGGCGGTTCATGCGTCGCAAGGGTATCGAATGCGTGGCGGAGGCGGATCGTCTTGATGCGCTTTTTGCGGCCGTGACCGCAGCGCCGGCGATCCAGCCGCTCCCCAATCCCGATTTTAATCTTGGAAAAAGAGTTCACTGATGGCCATCTCTCTTGCATCTCTGCGCACCACCTCGGCACTCCAACCGCCACGCATCCTGATGCATGGCGTGGCCGGTGTCGGCAAATCCACCTTTGCCGCCGATGCGGACCGGCCCGTGTTCGTCATGACCGAGGACGGGCTTGGCAAGCTGCAGGTTCCGCATTTTCCGCTGGCAATCAGTTATGCCGAAGTGGCGGAGGCGCTCGACGCGCTTCTGGATGAGGATCACGACTATGGCACCGTCGTCGTCGACAGCGTCGACTGGCTGGAGCCGCTGATCTGGGCCGAGGCGTGCAAGCGCAACGGCTGGCAGTCGATCGAAACCCCGGGCTTTGGCAAAGGCTATGCCGAGGCGCTGACCGTCTGGCGCGAATATCTCGACAAGCTGAACGCGCTACGCGACCGGAAGGGCATGGTGGTCATCCAGATTGCCCACACCGATATCAAGCGTTTCGACAGCCCCGAGCACGAACCCTACGACCGGTATGTGATCAAGCTGCAGACCCGTGCCTCGGCGCTGCTGCAGGAGCATTCCGATGTGGTGCTCTTCGCGAACTACCAGATCTCGGTCGCCAAATCCGATGTCGGTTTCAACAAGAAGGTGACCCGGGCGCTCGGGTCCGGCGCGCGTGTCATGCACACCGAAGAGCGTCCCGCCTTCCTCGCCAAGAACCGTTACGGCCTGCCGGACACCCTGCCGCTCGAGTGGTCGGAGTTCCTCGCAGCCATGCCCCAATCCGCTTAAGCCTTGAAAGGATAAGACCATGGCACGTTTTGACACGTCCTTTGACGCGACCAGCGTCGAACCCACCACTCCCTACGAGCTGCTGCCCGCTGGCAAATACCGTGCACAGATCGTGGAAAGCGAGATGCGCGTCACGCGCAACGGCATGGGCCAGTTTCTCTGGCTCATGCTCGATATCCTCGATGGTGAACACAAGGGCCGGAAGATCTTTGATCAACTGAACCTGGTGAACCCGAACCCGACCACCGTGGAAATCGCGCAGCGCACGCTGTCGGCCATCTGCCACGCGACGGGCCGGATGCATGTCAGCGACAGCGAGGAGTTGCACCTGATCCCGATGACGATCCAGGTGAAGATCAAGCCGCCGAAGAATGGCTACGGCGAAAGTAACGCCATTGCCTATCTACCGCCCGAACAGGTGGGAGCTCCGGCACGCGCTGCCAAGCCTGCTGCAATCCCCGCAGCACCGCCAATAACGCAGGCTGCTGCCGCCCCGCCCAAGATGGCCACCGCACCCTGGAACAAAAAGAGCTGAGGCACAGCGCTGCCCTGTCCCACTGAGCGACGGGGCAGCGCCCAAACCCATCTAAGGATATTCCCATGACTGACCTGCAAAACACAGCCCCTGTGGCTGTGACCACTCCCGGTTTGCCTGATGACCAGCGCCGCTTGATCGACCTCGACGACGATATAGCGAAGATCCGCACGCAGATCGCAACCGCCGATCTGGCACGCCAGCGTGGCCACAAGCCCATCGATCCCGACTGGTTCCACCGCGCGCGGACCGCCCTGCGCCACCTGTGCCGTGAACGGGCGGAACTGCTTGCAGAAGGCACCGGCCGCCGTCGCCGCGAAAAGCTGAAAGACGCCCTGATCGGCGTGCTGCGTGAACGACATGATCCTGCGACCTGGGACGGCATTCTGACCGAGGCACAGGCCCGCAGCGAACGGGAGGGGTTGTGATGGCTGATCTTCCCGCACCGCCAACGCCGACGCTCGCGGCGATCTATGCGTCCTATGAAGCCCGGCAGGGTGATGGTTTCCGTGACCATCTTGGCGCGTCGATCATCGGCAAATCCTGTGCCCGCGCTCTCTGGTATGATTTCCGCTGGATTACGCCCTCGCGCCATTCCGGTCGCCTGCTGCGCCTCTTTGAGACCGGGCAGTTGGAAGAGGACCGACTGGTCCGCAACCTGCGCGCCACCGGCGCAACCGTGCTTGATGTCGATCCGGACACTGGCCGCCAATTCCGTGTCGAGGCTCATGGCGGGCATTTCGGAGGCTCGCTCGATGGTGTGGCGCTCTGCCTGCTGGAGGCCCCGAAAACCTGGCATGTGCTCGAGTTCAAGACTCATGGGGTAAAGAGCTTCAGCGAGCTGACCGCCAAAGGTGTGGTGCAGGCCAAGCCCCAGCATGCCGCGCAGATGCAGATCTACATGCACCTGACGGGCATCACGCGCGCGCTTTACATGGCGGTGTGCAAGAACACCGACGCGCTGCATATCGAGCGCGTCGAGGCCGACGGCGCGATGGCAGAACGCCTGCTCGAGAAAGCCGGTCGGGTCATCTTCGCCCAGCACCCCCCGGCGCGGATCAGCGAGGACCCGGCATGGTTTGAATGCCGGTTCTGCGATCACCGTGCTGCCTGCCACGAAGGTGGCGGTGCCGCCGTGACTTGTCGGTCCTGCCTGCATTCCACCGCAGTCGATGGCGGGTGGCATTGCGCCCGGCACGATCGAATGCTGGCCCCGATCGAGCAGCGTGCGGCCTGCAGCAAACATCTTTTCATCCCCGATCTCGTGCCGGGTGAGGTCATCGATGCGGGCGAGGACATTGTCTCTTACCGCCTGGCCGATGGCTCCACCTGGACAAACGACGCCCGCACTCCGGAGGCCTCTGCATGCTGACCCTGCGCCCCTATCAACAGGCCGCGATCACCGCGATCTACGGCTATTTCCAGAACAGCAACGGCAATCCGCTGGTGGTCATTCCGACGGCGGGCGGCAAGAGCCTGGTGATGGCCGCCTTCATCGAGGGCGTGCTGAAGGCCTGGCCCGATCAGCGCATCCTGATCGTCACCCATGTCCGCGAACTGATCGCCCAGAACCATGCCGAGATGATCGGCCTTTGGCCTGACGCGCCAGCGGGCATCTATTCGGCGGGTCTGGGCAAGCGCGAGGCGCAGGCGCGCGTCTTGTTCGCAGGTATCCAGTCGATCCATCGCCGGGCCCGCGAAATCGGCCATACCGATCTGGTGCTGATCGACGAGGCGCATCTGATCCCGGGCAACTCCAGCACCATGTATCGCCGCTTTCTCGACGGGCTGGCCCAGATTAACCCGGCGCTGAAGGTGATCGGACTGACCGCCACGCCATTCCGTGTGGATTGCGGCATGCTCCATGAAGGCAAGAACGCACTCTTCACCGACATCGCCTTTGAAGCGCCTGTGCGCGATCTGATCGATCAGGGCTATCTCAGCCCGCTGGTTTCCAAGCAGCCTGCCACGCGGCTGGATGTGTCGAAGGTTGGCACCCGTGCTGGTGATTTCATCGCCCGCGATCTGGCGGCTGCGGTCGATCAGGAGGCTATCACCCGCGCAGCTGTCGACGAGATCATTGAGTACGGGAAAGTTCGCAAGTCCTGGCTGGCTTTCTGTTCGGGGGTCGAACATTCCCGTCATGTTGCAGAGGAATTCCAGCGCCGGGGCATCAGCTGCAGCACGATCTTTGGCGACACGCCCAAGGACGAGCGCGATGCAATCATCGCGGCCTTCAAGCGCGGCGAAATACGCGCGCTGGCCTCAATGGGCGTGCTGACGACCGGCTTCAACGCACCCGGCGTCGATCTCATCGCGCTCTTACGCCCCACCAAATCAGCCGGGCTTTATGTCCAGATGGTGGGTCGCGGCACGCGGCTCAGCGCTGGCAAGGAAAACTGCCTTGTTCTGGATTTTGCGGGCAATGTCCGTCGCCATGGTCCGATCGATCTGGTGCGGCCCAAACGCCCTGGTGAGGGCGGTGGGGGCGAGGCACCCACAAAGGTCTGCCCCATGTGCGAGAGCATCATCGCGCTCTCTGCCACTGAATGCCCGGATTGCGGATACGAATTCCCAGCCCTTGAGGTGAAAATCGCCCCCACCGCTGCCGCATTGCCAATTCTATCGCCAAAAACACCGCAATGGCTGCCGGTGCATGGCATCTCCTATAGCCGCCACGACAAGCTGGGCGGGCTGCCCTCGCTTAAGGTCACCTATAGCTGCGGGCTCACGCCCTATAGCGAATGGGTCTGCATCGAGCATCAGGGCTACGCCCGCCAGAAGGCAACGGACTGGTGGCGCAAGCGCGCGCCGGGTTTGCCCGTTCCGCTCAGCGTCAATGAGGCGATTGCGCAAACAGGCCGTCTTGCATGCCCCAGCGACATCTCGGTCCGCCCCTCGGGTCGCTATTTTGAAATCTCCGGATACAGGTTCGATCCATGCGCCAAACCCACCCCGGCCTCTGCGCCGTCTGCCACCGGCAACCTCTCGGCTTTGGCTGGTTCGACGCAGGTTTCCGCATCTCGGACCAGCGGCGGGATGCAAGTCGGCAGCACCTCTGCTCCCGCGCCTGCCAGGACATCTGCCACAGGAGGAAGGGCATGATCGATCCCACCCCGAATGAGAGCGAGGCCATGACCGTCGGCGGTTGCCAGGGCGGCGAATACCTCGAAAGCATCGACAAATCCGATCTCGCCACCCTGACCGAGACCGAGTGGGACCGCTTCATAGACGCGGTTGTCACCGGATATTGCGACCACCGGCGCGCGCTTGCGTCCAAGGACCTTGCCCGGCTCGACGCCATGACCCCCGAGGTGCCCTTCTGATGGCTGACACATCCTGGATGGCGCGCTTTGGCGCGCGGCTCGTCACCAACGGTTATGCCATTCTGCCGATCGGCCCGGGCACGAAAAAGCCCGGGCAGTTCAAGCGGGGTGCATGGACCGATTACCCGGAATGGAACCGCCACACTGAGCGCGCCACCACGGATGTGGAGGTCTCGACATGGTCCAGCTGGCCCGATTGCGGGATCGGTATTGTTGGCGGCGCGGTGGCGGCGGTCGATATCGATATCGTCGAGGATGCCGAACTGGCCCTGCATATCGAGCGTCTGGCGCGCGCCCGACTTGGCGATACGCCCGCCTTGCGCATCGGCAGGGCCCCGAAACGGATGCTGGTCTATCGCGCTGCGCAGCCGTTTCGCGGGATCAAGCGTCATCCGCTAGAAATACTGTGCCTCGGGCAGCAGTTCCTGGCCTATGCCACCCACCCCGATACCGGTGCGCCCTATGTCTGGCCAGATGAGGCGCTGGCCGACATCGACATCAGCGATCTGCCGGAGATCACGGCCGAAGCGGCTTCAGCCTTCCTCGACGAGGCCTACCCGCTGCTGCCCGAGGCCCTGCGACAGCGCGGGCTGGCCGTCATTTCGCCATCGGCGGAGGCCTCACGCAGCCACAGTCAGATCGGCACCTTGCCCGCGATAGAGGCGGCCCTCGCGTGGCTGCCCAATGCCGAGCTCGACTATGACAGCTGGATGCGCATCGGCATGGCGCTAAAGGGCGCACTCGGGGACGCTGGCGCCGATCTCTTTGCCGAGTGGTCCGCGCAGGCTGCCAAGGACATGCCCGCGACCACGGCCAAAGCCTGGGCCAGCTTCAAGCCCGACCGGATCGGCGCGGGCACGATCTACCATCTCGCCATGGAGCGCGGCTGGCAGCCGGACCCTGCGCTACGCCTCGATGGCAGCGTGATGGAGGCAACCGAGCACCCTGCGGCGGGGCTCCTGTCGCGGCTGGACGTCGCGACCGTAGAACCTGCGCTGCCCACACCGGCGCCAGCCTATTCGCTGATCATCCCAGACGGTCTGGTGGGAAATCTGACCGATTTCATGCTGACCACCGCCCGGCGTCCGCAGCCATTGCTGTCGCTCGGGGCAAGCCTCTGCGCCATCGGCGCGCTGATGGGCCGACAGTACCGGACGGAGAGCAACTTGCGCTCGAACCTCTACGTCGTGGGCATTGCCGACAGCGGGTCGGGCAAGAACCACGCCCGCGAGATCATCAACGAGACCTTCTTCGAGGCCGGTCTGGCCCACCATCTCGGGGGCAACAAGATCGCCTCCGGTGCAGGGCTTCTGACCGCGCTGCATCGCCAGCCCGCGATCCTGTTCCAGATCGACGAGTTCGGCATGTTCCTCGCGGCTGCCGCCGACCGCAAGCGCAGCCCCCGCCACATCACCGAGATCCTCGACAACATGACCGAGCTCTTCACGGCCGCAGGCGGCATCTTCCTTGGTGCGGAATACGCCAACCGCGACGGCTCGAACGAGCGGCGCGACATCGTCCAACCCTGCCTCTGCGTCTACGGCACCACGACCCCGCTGCACTTCTGGGGCGCATTGCAGGGGGCAAACGTGGTCGACGGCTCGCTTGCCCGCTTCCTGATCCTGCCCAGCGACGAGGATTACCCGGACGAGAACATCACCGTGGGAATCCGGCAGGCGCCACCCGCGCTGATCCAAGGACTGCAACTGATCGCCGCCGGCGGTGGGGTCAGGAAAGGCAACCTGACCGGCAAGACCGCCGATCAGAACACCGCCGTGAACCCGATGATCGTGCCGATGAACGACGACGCCCGTGCCCGGTTTCGCCAACTCAGCATCGAGCTGACCGAAGAATTGCGGGCCGCGGCTGGCACGGCCTATACGTCAATCCTGGCCCGCATCGGCGAAAATGCCCTGAAGCTCGCGCTCATCGTGGCTGTAGGGCGTGATCCGACCCGACCTGAGATCGAGATCACGGTGGCGGAGTGGGCCATTACCTTCGTGCGGCACTATGCACAGCGCACGATGGAGGCGGTCGAGCGGCATGTCGCGGACACCGAGACCGAGGCCCACCTGAAACGGCTCAAGGAGATCATCCGGGCTGCTGGGGCCAAGGGCATCACCAAATCCGAGATCACCCGAGTCTCGCAGTGGCTGAAATCGCGCGACCGGGACGAAATCCTGCTCACCTTGATCGAGAGCGGGGACATCACGACCGGCATGCGCGGGTCATCGACCAAGCAGGCCATGGTCTACAGGATGGCGCGGTGGGGTGGCTGACCGGAGAACCTTCAAACCCGCTGAACCTCATCTTGAAGCATCGCATAGGGTCAAACTCATGCGATAAAAGGAAAAAACGAGATCCTTCAAATCTTTCAATCTTTCAAGAGGACCCCTTATCCCTGTACGCGTGCGCGCGCGCCTTAAATATTAGGAGAGAGGTATCTATTGAAGTATTGAATAATTAAAAGATTATATATTACTTATATAAGACAAACACTTAGGGGCGGTAATCTTTCAAGAGACCCCTCTGAAGGTTTTGAAAGATCTGCCGGGCGACCCGCTCGCCCGCGCCTGACATGACCAGACCACCCTTCGGGGCCTGGCGAGACCGCAGCCTTCACCGGCCAGCCCTCCCGCCACGCTCGCTAAAGCGTAGAGGAGGTCGGCATGGCCGAACCCACACACAACCCGCGCACCATCCTTGCGCTCGATCTTGGAACAACCACCGGCTGGGCCCTGCGCGGCTATGACAGTCTGATCACCAGCGGCACGGTGAGCTTCCGACCGGGCCGCTTCGACGGTGGCGGGATGCGCTATCTGCGCTTCACTGGCTGGCTGACCGAGATCGACCGGCTGTCGGGGCCCGTCGCCGCGATCTGGTTCGAGGAGGTCCGCCGCCACGCGGGCACCGACGCGAGCCACATCTACGGCGGGCTCATGGCCACGCTGACCGCATGGGCCGAGCTGCGCGGCGTGCCCTACGAGGGCGTCCCGGTCGGCACGATCAAGCGTCACGCCTCGGGTAAGGGCAACGCCGACAAGGCCGCCATGGTCGCCGCCGTCCGTGCCCGCGGCTTCAGCCCGGCCGATGACAACGAGGCCGACGCCATTGCCATCCTGCTTTGGGCGATCGAGACGAACGGGGGTGTCGCATGAGATGGCATCCACACGGCTACGGCGGTCGGCGCCGGGATCCCGAACAGGTCAAGCGTGAGGGCTGGCGAGAACAGGGCGTCCTCGCGGTCTCCGCCGATGACGACCGCCTCACCTGGCCGGAGCGTGAACTGGTCCGCCAGCTCGGCGAGAAGCTCTACGGCCCGCGCCCTTCCGACAGGGAGGCGCGTCATGGCTGATCGCGAATGGACCGCCGACTGCGTCGCCGATCATTTCGAGGAGGCGTTCCGCACCCTGCGCAAGCTGCCGCCGGTGAAGGCGCAGGGCTACTTCAACACCTGGCCCGACATCGTGCGGACCAGCCGCGAGATCGCGGCGATGGAACCGCAGCCGATGCGGGTATGGCCCTCGGCCGCTGCGATCACCCGGCTTGAGCAGACCTTCGACTGGGTGCTCTGGATCGAGGAGGCGGAGCGCAAGCTCGTGTGGTCGCGCGCGGCCCGTGTGCCGTGGAAGCAGATCAGCGGGGAACTCGGCTGCGACCGCACGACGGCATGGCGTCGCTGGCAGCTGGCGCTGACCAAGATTGCCTCAAGGCTGAATGCTTAGCGACTCCAATGTGTTGCAACACTTTTGTGTTCGACACATGCAACATATCCGTGCTATCCGTTAGGCATGATGGGGAGAGTGCGTCGGAAGACGGCTCGCCCCGTCCTTTTTAGTGGATACCGGCATGGATTCCTGGCTTCAGCCGGGCATCCAGTCGGCTAATCCACTGATTTCTGGTTCCTTCCTGGCGATATTCGTATGCTGGCGGGCGAAGCGCGCAATGTCGCCAGCGTCAGGGCCCGTTTTTTGGGAAGCCACCCCAGCGGGTATCCACCCGCGACCTGCTGAAAACCACAACAAAACAAACTCTTGGAGCCGAATACGTCCTGTGGCCGCTGGATTCTTTGCGGAGTCCAGGCTGGCTGCCGGTGTCCGGAATCCAAGGTCCCACCGCATAGAAGCGAACCGATCATCATGACCCTGAGCTTTGCCCCGGACGCGATCCAGACCTTGCCGCTATCCAAGCTCCAGCCTTACGCGAAAAACGCGAAAACGCATGGCGCGGACCAGATCGCCAAGATCGCCGCCAGCATGGCCGAGTTCGGCTGGACCGTGCCCTGCCTCGTTGGCGAGGATGGCGAACTGATCGCAGGCCACGGGCGCGTGCTGGCCGCCACGCAGCTCGGGCTGACCGAAGCGCCGGTGATCGTGCTTGGCCATCTGACCGAGGCGCAGCGCCGCGCCTACCGGATCGCCGACAATAAATTGACCGAACTCGGAACATGGAATGAGGCGCTGCTGTCGGCGGAACTGAACGATTTACTGGCCGAGGATTTCGACTTGTCGCTGGTCGGATTTTCCGATGGTGAACTGGACAAGCTACTGGCCTTCGTGCCGGACGGGGACGGCGACGAAGATGGTGCTAGCGGCTCCGTGCCACCGGTGACCATCCCCGAACCGCCTCGCAATCCGGCGTCGCGGACGGGCGACCTCTGGATCCTTGGCGACCACCGTCTGCTCTGCGGCGACAGCACTAGCGCGGCCGATGTGCGCCGCCTGATGAATGGCGAGCGGGCGATCCTGTTCGCGACCGACCCGCCGTATCTCGTCGACTACGACGGCTCGAACCATCCGACCCGCAACAAGGACTGGTCCGCGTCCTATGGCACGACCTGGGACGACAGCAGCCAAGGGTCGGAACTCTACGACGGCTTCATCGCAGCGGCCGTGGCCGAAGCCATCACCGAGGACGCTGCCTGGTACTGCTGGCACGCCTCGCGCCGTCAGGCGATGCTGGAAGCTTGCTGGGAGAAAGCCGGCGCCTTCGTCCATCAGCAGATCATCTGGGTGAAGGACCGCGGGGTTCTGACCCGGTCGCACTACCTCTGGAAGCACGAGCCCTGCTTCATGGGCTGGCGCCGCCCCAATCGGCCGCCGAAGGTGGCCGAGGAAACGCTGCCATCGACATGGGCGCTGCCGAGTTTCGCCAAGGATGACCGGCCCGACCACCCGACGCCGAAACCGCTCGACGCCTTCGGCATCCCGATGCGCCAGCATGTGGCGCGGGGCGGGCTTTGCTACGAGCCGTTCTCCGGCTCCGGCTCACAGATCATGGCGGGCGAAGCCAATGGCCGCCGCGTCTTCGCGATGGAGATCAGCCCGGCCTACATCGACGTCGCCGTGGAGCGCTGGCAGGTCGAAACCGGTCGCGAGGCGATCCTCGATGGTGACGGTCGGACCTTCGCAGAGTCCAAAGTCGAGCGGCTGGGCCAGCCCGCGAAGGACGAGGAAGCGGCCGCATGAAACAGTCCCGCCTCATGTCGCTGGTCGAGGCCGTCGCCAACGTGGCTGTCGGCTACGGAGTCGCGGTCGTCACGCAGATCCTGATCTTCCCGATCTTCGGGCTGCACGCGACGCTGGCGCAGAACCTGAAGCTGGGCCTGATTTTTACCCTAGTCTCGCTTGGTCGCAGCTATGCCTTGCGACGGGTGTTCGAAGCGATACGGGTGTGGACAAATTGACCAGAAAAGTGACGCGAGGATCCTGTTTCGCTGTATGCTGAGCGCTGTTCGGACCTGCCGTCCTCCATGTGACCGCGAGAGGTCCGACGCTGCAGATGAGGTGAACCAATGGATCATAAACGGGCAAATGGCATGGCCTTCCCTGGGCGCGCTGCTGCACAGGTGCTCTTGATCGGGCTGTTTCTTGGAGTGGCCGCGCCAGCGGTGGCAACGCAGGAATACATCCTGCCCACGTTGTTCGATGTTACAGGAGTTGCTGCAAACGACGTGCTGAACATCCGGGCGGCGCCCAATGCCGGTGCTGAAATCATCGGGACGCTCGAACCGAACGCTCGCGATATCGAAGTCGTGGGACATGATGCGACCGGACAATGGGCCCGGATCAACACGGGTGAACGCACGGGTTGGGCTGCTCTGCGCTTCCTTTCCTATCAGGTCGATGTCTGGACCCCCGGAACCTTGCCGCAGAGCTTGCAGTGCGTTGGGAATGAGCCGTTCTGGTTGTTCCGGCCTCAGGGAGACGACGTGGTGTTCTCGACGCCGGACAGGCATGGAGCCGTAATGCGGATCGAAAAGGTGGTTTCGAGTGGCATTTTTCGGGATCCGCGTAGATCGCTATCGGTACAGAGCGAATCCCGCCGCATGACGGCGGTGATCGTGCCCATGGCTTGTTCGGATGGGATGTCCGACCGCAGTTACGGCCTCGACGTTACTCTGATCCTTGTGGAGGGCGACGAGGCGCAGATGCTGACAGGCTGCTGTTCCATCGCTACGCGTTGAACGCCGTTTGCGGTTGCGCACGCGACTGCCGCCGCTCGGACGGGGCGGACATGGGTCGACGAGCTGTTTGGAAAAGGAGTTTGAAAAGCACTTCGGGCTGGCACCGCCGGGTTTCTTGCAATACGTCGCACGGGCCTGACGTCTTGAGCGAAAACACTGCCAGCGGAACATGAACATGAGAAACCCGAAAGAGAACGATTTCCAGGGTCGCCGCAGTGCTGCTGCCGATGCCAAAGCGGCCCTGCTTCAATCCCACCGTGCTGCCAAGGAAGCTGCCGAACCGACCCGCATTGCACGGGATGAGGAACGTCTGGCGACGGCTGCGGCCAGGGAGGCACGGCAGACGGAGCGAGCACGGATAAAGCTCGAAGAGCAGGAGCGTGTTCAGAGTGATGCTTTGGCTGCAGAAGTTGCAGCCAAAGCCGAGGCGGAAGCGCGTGAGACGATCAAGAAAGACCGGAGCTCCCGCGTCGCCAATGATGAAGCCGCCCAAAAAGCCGAACGCGACCGGCGCTACGCCAACCGAAAAGCGAAACGGCGGTAGCGCTCAGGCTACGATACGGTAGCATCGTCCTCTGCCATCGACCTTCTCCGATGTCACCTCGAGCGAGAGCTTCTTCTTGAGCGCGCCGGCGAAGGCTCCCCTGATAGTGTGTGGTTGCCACTGAGTAGCGGCGGCGATCTCTTCAATCGTGGCGCCGTCGGGTCGCCGGAGCATCTCGATCAGTTTCGCCTGCTTGGTGCCCTCGCGCGACGTGCGCGTCTTGGGAACGTCCCCGGTTTCGGTGGGGCTGTCCGGCGCGGGCTCCTTGATCGGCGCGTCCGCAGGCGCGGGGTTCGCGTCCTCGGGCTCGATCCCGATGGCGGCGAGGCCTGCGTCGGTGGCGACCAGCGTGACGCCGTGGCCGTCGCCGGTCTCGCGCCAGACGGGCTCGCCCTTGCGCATGTCCGCGTCGACCTCTTCGAGGAAGCCCTTGGCGAGCATCGCGCCGACCACCTTGGCGGCGACCCCGCCGCGCAGGCTCTCGGGCAGCGGCAGGGCGATGTTCTCGGGCCGCTGGGTGGCGGCGCTCAGGATCAGGGCTTGGGTGTCGGAAAGCTTGGTCATCGTCGTCTCCTGTATCGGGGCGCGCGGGATGCGGGCCCTTCTACGAGGTCAAGCCCGCCAGTCGACGGGCGGGACCGGGAGCGGGTCGTCTCACTCGGCGTGTTCGCCTTCGTTGAAGGCCATGTCGGTGATCTCGCGCAGCTTGGCGCGGTAGTGGTTCAGGGTGCCGACGTGGCCCCAGTTGATCTCGTCGGGGTGGGTCTCGAAATGGTCCGCGCTGAGCGCGGCGAGCCGCTCCAGCATCGCGTCGATCTCGGTCTTCGCAGCGATAAAGGCGTCGAGGGCTTTCGTGTTGTCGGTCGCGCGGCGGGTCATTGGGGTGGCTCCTTGGTGAGTTGCATCGTCCTTGTGCAATCAGAATCGCTCTGCCGGGCTGGAAAGTGTAGGCAATTCAGAGGCATATGATTGCTTTCTGATCGCTGCGATCAGATCAGCCCAATCTCGGTCAACGCCGTACTGGCGGTGACGAGCTGCGCGGTTGGCAGTTCGATTTTGAGATGCGAAATCACGTCCGAAACCTCGGCCGCGATCCCGTCCTCCCGCAGGGCGGCCTCGATCACCTCGGCGACGGCGTCGGGGCGGCTGCGGTCGAAATGGTCCGGGAGGGCTGCGTGATCAATGCGGATTGTGGTGGTGCTCATGGTGAGGTCCTTTCAGGATTGGCTGGCGGCGCGCCGCCCGGCTTCAAATGCCTCTTCGAGCGCGTCACGGATCGCCCAGACGGCGACATCATGAAAGTCGAGGCGATCCGAGTTCCGGGTTTCGAGCGTCTCCAGAGAAAAGCGGCGCTGCGCGATCTCGAGGATCAGGGCATTGCGGGCAGCGGCGAGGTCGGTCTTGCGGCAGGTCATCATGGTGGCTCCGTGGTGAGTTGCATCGTCCTTCTGAACTGACGTTCGCTCCGCTGGCGACGCTTATCAACTCGATAAGCACATGAATCTGAATGATAATCGGAGCTGTCGATGCAGGGTATGAGCGAGCGCCAGTACGCCGCCCATGTCGGGCTGTCGCGCGGCGCGATCCAGAAGGCGAAGACGGCCGAGCGGCTTGTCCTCTATCCAGACGGCAGCATCAACGCGGCGGCCAGCGACGCGCGCCGGGCAGAAACGACGGACCCGTCGAAGACGAGGAAGCCGCCCGCGCCGAAGCTGAAACCCGTCCCCGAGGCGGCGGTGGCCGCCGTCGGTGACACGCTGCGCGAACAGGGGCTGGCGGTCCCGGCCGTCGGCGGCGGCACGACGTTCCTGCAGGCGAAGACCGCGAACGAGGTGCTGAAGGCGCAGGAACGGCGCATCCGGCTCCAGAAGCTGAAGGGGGAGTTGATCGAGCGGGCCCGCGCGCTGGCGCTGGTGTTCCGGCTGGCGCGGGAGGAACGGGACGCATGGGTGAACTGGCCCGCGCGTGCGGCGGCGCTGATGGCGGCCGAGCTGGGAGTCGAGCCAGCCACGATGCAGAAGGTCCTTGAGAAACATGTCCGTGCCCACCTCATTGAGCTCGCCGAGGTCCGGCCCGACTTCCGATGAGAGCGGCGATGGCCTGACGGACTTCGACGGCGCGGGCGAGATCCTGCGCGCCTGGGGCAACGGGCTGCGGCCCGACCCGGACCTGACCGTCTCGGAATGGGCGGACCGGCACCGGATGCTCTCGGGCCGCGCCTCGGCCGAACCGGGGCGGTATCGCACGGTGCGCACGCCCTACATGCGCGAGATCATGGACCGGCTGTCGCCCGGCGATCCCACGCAGCGGATCGTGTTCATGAAGGCCGCACAGGTCGGCGCGACGGAAGCCGGGAACAACTGGATCGGGTTCGCCATCCACCAGGCACCGGGCCCGATGCTGGCGGTCCAGCCGACGGTGGACCTGGCCAAGCGCAACTCGCGGCAGCGGATCGACCCGCTGATCGACGAGAGCCCGGAGCTGCGGGAGCGGGTCAAACCGGCTCGGTCGCGCGACGCGGGCAACACGATGCTGTCCAAGGAATTCGCGGGCGGCATCCTGATCATGACGGGTGCCAACTCGGCAGTCGGGCTGCGCTCGACCCCGGCACGGTACATCTTCCTCGACGAGGTCGACGCCTATCCGGCCTCGGCTGACGAGGAAGGCGATCCGGTCACGCTGGCGGAAGCGCGGTCTCTGACGTTCGCGCACCGGCGCAAGGTGTTTCTCGTCTCGACGCCTACCATCCGAGGGCTAAGCCGCATTGAGCGGGAATACGAGGCGAGCGACCAGCGCCGGTTCTTCGTGCCGTGCCCGCATTGCGGCGCGATGCAGTGGCTGAAGTTCGACCGGCTGCGCTGGCAGAAGGGCCGCCCCGAGGCGGCGGAGTATCACTGCGAGGGCTGCGACGCGGCAATCGCGGAGCATCACAAGACAGCGATGCTGGAGGGGGGCGAATGGCGCGCGACGGCCGTCGCCGCCGATCCGACCACGGTCGGGTATCACCTCTCGGCGCTCTACTCGCCGATCGGCTGGCTGAGCTGGGAGCGGATCGTGCGGGCATGGGACGCGGCACAGGGGTCGGACGAGGCGATCAAGGCGTTCCGCAACACCACCCTCGGCGAGACATGGGTCGAAACTGGCGAAGCGCCGGACTGGCAGCGGCTGGCCGACCAGCGCGAGACCTGGGATGGAGGGACTGTTCCAGAGCGCGGCTTGTTCCTGACAGCCGGCGCCGACGTGCAGAAGGACCGGATCGAGGTCGATGTCTGGGCGTGGGGCAGGGGACTTGAGTCCTGGCTGATCGGTCACCTGGTCATCGAGGGTGGACCCGGCGATCCGGCGTGCTGGCAGCAGCTGAGCAATTTTCTCGGCCAGACATGGGCGCATGTTTCTGGTCAGAAGATGACGATCGCCAAGCTGGCGATCGACACCGGCTACGAGACGAGCGCCGTCTATGCCTGGTCGCGTCAGGTCGGCTTCGCGCAGGTGGCGCCGGTCAAGGGCGTCGAGGGGTTCAACCGCTCGAGCCCGGTGACTGGCCCGACCTATGTGGACGCGACCATCGCCGGCAAACGGCTCCGGCGCGGGGCCCGGCTCTGGACGGTCGCCACGTCGACTTTCAAGACCGAGACCTATCGCTATTTGCGCCAGGCCAGGCCGACGCGGGAAGACATCGAGGCTGGTCAGCCTTGTCCGCCCGGAACGATCCATCTGCCAAGCTGGGCGGACGGAGAGTGGTTGAAGCAATTCACGGCCGAACAACTGGTCACGGTCGCGACCCGCCGCGGCTTTGCCCGGCTCGAATGGCAGAAGCTGCGCGAGCGGAACGAGGCGCTGGATTGCCGGGTCTATGCGCGCGCAGCTGCGTGGATTGCCGGGGCAGACCGGTGGTCGGACGCCAAGTGGCAGGAGCTGGAGCGGCAGTTGGTGGTGGACACAGGGACGTCCGCACAGGACGCGGCGTTGATTGCGCCGTCCATGCCGTCAGCGCGGCGGCGGACAGTTCGTTCGAGTTATATGGGGTAATTTGACCTGCATCTTTGCCCGGTATCGCTTCGGACGAAGCCGATCCGACGGGTCTGCCAACTCACATTGAGGCGATGCTCAACGGAAGATCAGCTGCGCAATTACCAGAACCAAAACAGCCCCGACCAGCGCCAGAATTACGATCAGCATCAAACCGCCCGCGGCAAGCGCGCCCGCTGCGGCCAGCGCCACCAAAAAAGGCAGCAGCAGCGCGCCGACAACGCCGATTGCGACGTTCCGGGGCTTGTTGCGCCCTCCCTGAAGCATGGACGCGATCAACCCGGCTATTACGCCAGCCGCAAGCAAGATGAGAAACCCGACCGTTCCCAGCGCCTGAAAGAATTGTTCCATTCTGTTTCCCGCCTCTGCAAACGATCATCTCCATACCCCAACAAGATGAGCAACCTGACCGTTCCCCAGCGCCTGAAAGAACTGTTTCATACTGCTCCCAGTCCACCCAGACAATCATCAACCAAACCCCGATACGTCCCGCCGCAAGGGTGGTGGATAGCCTGAGAAAATGACGAACCGGGTTGAGCGGACCAGCATGACTGACATCACCGACCTGCGCACCCGCCGCGACGCCCTGTCTGCACAACGTTCCTCTGGCGTGGCGCGTGTCAGCTACGACGGAAAGACGGTGGACTATCGCAGCGTGGCCGAAATCGACCGGGCCATCGAGGCACTGGATCGCGAGATCGCAGCCGTGGAGGGACGGCGCATTGTCCGCCATGTGCGCATCTCCACATCCAAGGGGCTGTAGTTCATGGGGCTGTTCGACCGGTTTCGCCGCCCCGAAAGGGGCGGTCCTGCCGCCGTGCGTGCGCGCCTGGAAGGGGCGATGTCGAAGCGCCGACTACGGGCCTGGAACCCACCGCTGGAAAACATCAACTCGCTGGTGGCCTCGGGCGGGCCAAAGCTGCTGGCCCGTGCGCGGGAACTGGTGGTGACCAATGGCTATGCGGCCAATGCCTGCGAGGCCTTCGCGTCCAACATGGTCGGCGATGGCATCAAGCCGTCCTCGTTGATCGAGGATGCAAGCTTGCGCGACCGGGTCCAGCGGCTCTGGCTCGCCTGGACGGACGAGGCGGATGCCGACGGGCTGACCGACTTCTACGGCCTGCAGGCCATGGTGGCGCGGGAGATGTTTGTCGCGGGCGAGTGTTTCGTGCGAATGCGTCCGCGCCGGGCCGAAGATGGTCTGCTGGTCCCGTTGCAAATGCAGCTTCTCCAGTCCGAAATGCTGCCCTTCGAGAAGACCGAGACGGCGGCAAACGGCAATCGCATCCGCTGCGGGATCGAGTTCGACGTGATCGGGCGGCGCGTGGCGTATCATTTCCGCCGCAGTCATCCGGGAGACAGCACCGATCAGCGGGTGGCGGTGCCAGAGACGGTGCGCGTGCCCGCCGAGGACGTGCTGCACATCTACCGCCCCATCGATGCGGGGCAAATTCGCGGCCTGCCGCATGTGGCCCCAGCCATGGTGCGGCTGTTCCTGCTCGATCAGTACGACGATGCCGAGTTGGACCGGAAGAAGACCGCGGCGATGTTCGCGGGCTTCATCATCAAGACCGCACCGGAAGACCCGATGATGGGGGAGAGCGAGGCCGATCTTGATGGCACAGCCATCGCCAGCCTCGAGCCCGGCACCATGCAGGTGCTGCTGCCGGGTGAGGATGTGAAGTTCTCCAGCCCCGCCGATGTCGGCGGCGGCTATGAGGCATTCCAGTATCGCACATTGCTGGCGGTCTCGGCTTCGCTGGGGCTGCCGTATCATCTGGTCACAGGCGATGTGCGGCAGGCGAACTATTCCAGCCTTCGGGCAGAGCTGGTGGAATTCCGCAGACGCGTGCAGCAACTCCAGCATGGCGTGATCGCGCATCAGCTCTGCCGCCCCGTCTGGGCACGCTGGCTGGAGACGGCGCAACTGGCAGGCCGTCTGGACCTTCCTGATCCGGTTGCTGCGCGGATGGTGCAGTGGATTCCGCCACGCTGGGACTGGGTCGACCCATTGAAGGACATCCAGGCGCAGGTGCTGGCGATGGAGGCAGGCATCACCTCGCGCCGCAAGGTGGTCGAGGCCACCGGCTACGATGTCGAGGAGGTCGATCGCGAAAACGCGGCCGATGCCGTGCGGACCAAGCAGCTGGGGCTCAGGTACAGAACCAGCCCCGGAGAAACGCAGGGTGCCCGCGCGACGCCCGCAACACGGCCGGGTCCCGGCGACGGGGCAGAGGGCGACAAGGACGACGACGCGGCCATGAGCGACCGCGCCACCAATCGGGAGTAAGACCATGAACAGCTGGTACACGATCCGCGCCCGGGCAACGGGCGCGGAAGTGCTGATCTATGACGAAATCGGTGCTTATGGCGTCTCGGCCAAGGGCTTTCTGGCCGAACTGGGCGCGCTGCCGGATGATGCGCCCATCGATTTGCGGCTCAACAGTCCTGGTGGCTCGGTTTTTGACGCCGTCGCCATTTACAATGCGCTGAGCCGTCATGCGGGCACTGTCACGGTCTGGATCGACGGCATCGCCGCGTCGGCGGCAAGCTATATCGCCATGGCGGGTGACGAGATCGTCATGCCGGAGAATGCTTTCCTGATGATCCATGATCCCTCCGGGCTGGTCATGGGCACGGCGGCAGACATGCGCGACATGGCAGGAACGCTGGACAAGATCGCGGCCAGCATGATGCGCGGCTATGCGGCCAAGTCCGGCAGACCGGAGGAGGAAATCGCGTCACTGCTGGCGGCCGAGACATGGTTCGACGCCAAGGACGCTCTTGAGGCGGGGCTTGCCACACGTATTGCAGAGCCGGTGCGGATTGCGGCCGGTTTTGATATCGCGCGGTTCCGCAATGCCCCGCCTGAACTGGTCGAAGCAGTCGAGGCCATCGAGCCGGAACCTGCAACTACAGCCGAGGACATCGTTGGAGACGACTACGATGTTGCAGGGTGTGACATTCCTCCGACCGCACCTGATCCCGCGACCAATGTTCCCGCCGGGAACGTTGCTCCGATGGATACAACCGACGATCCATCGCGTTCAAATGGTCAGAGCGAGGGTGTTGCAGATGGGAACACCCACCCAACCGTCGCACTCCGAGAGAGCAGTGTTGCTGTCGCAAACACTGCGCCGGACGCCGGGGCCATTCGCTCCGAGGCCATCGCCCATGCGCGTGCGGTGATCGACCTTTGCCGCCTCGCAGGTCAGCCGCAGATGGCAGGGCGGTTTTTGGAAGAGGACGCCGGTCTGGATGCGGTCCGCGCACAGCTACTGGCCGCCAAGGCCGAGGCTGATCCCCAGATCAACCCGCATCATCCACAACCCGGGCGCAGTTCCACCACACGCCCTTGGGGCGACGTCATCGCCCGAACTTTCAAGCTGAAAGGATAAACCAGAATGACCACGCTATCCGAGCTCAAACACGCGGGCGGCTTCCTCGTCTGGGAAGTTCTGCGCGACTACACCCGCGAAACCGTCACGCTCGCGTCTGGTGCCGGCAAGCTCGCGCCCGGCACCGTGCTGGGAAAGATCACCACGGGCGGCAAATACACGATCCTTGCGCCGGCTGCCTCCAACGGCAGCCAGACTGCCGCCGGCATCCTCTGGGCCGAGGTTGATGCGGCAAGTGCCGATGCACCGGGCGTCGTTCTCCTGCGCGGGCCGGCCATCGTGAATCGTCACGAGATCAGCTTCCCCGAGGATGCCACCGAGGGGCAGATCACCACCGCCACCACGGCTCTGGCAGCCCTCGGCATCATTCTGCGCTGAGCCAGAAACTGAAAGGACATTCCCATGGCCACCATGGACATCTTCGAAGGCGACGCCTTCTCCATCATCGAGCTGACCCGCGCGCTCGAAAACATCCCCTTCAAACCGGCAATCCTTTCGGGCGCGGCGCTCTTTGGCAGTCGCGGCGTGCGAGCGCGCACCGTGATGATCGAAAGCCGGGATGGCACGCTGTCGCTGATCCCGTTCTCCGAACGCGGCTCTGCCTTCGAGTCCCAGATCCCCGAGCGCCGCGAGATGCGCGCGTTCGTGTGCCGCCAATTCAAGAAGCAGGACGTGCTCTGGGCCTCGGAAATCCAGGCGATCCGCGACTTCGGCTCGGAGACCGCCGTGCAGCAGGTCCAGACAGAGGTGGCCCGCAAGATGGGTCGTTTGCGCAACGACGCCGAGGCCACTTTCGAGTTCCACCTCTTCAACGGCATTCAGGGCGTGGTGAAGGACCCCAGGGACGGCGCCACGGTGATCAACTATTACACCGAGTTCAACATCACCCCGGCTGCAGAGGTCGACTTCGATCTGGACAATGCCACCCCGGCCTCGGGCGCATTGCGCAAGCGCTGCCAGGCGATGATCGAAAGCGTCGAGGACACGCTGGGTGGGCTGGCCGCCGGGCAGGTGCAGCTGCGCGCCGAATGTGGCTCGGCCTTCTTTGCCGATCTGGTCGCCCACAAGGAGGTGCGCGAGACCTATCTCAACACCGCTGCTGCCGCCGATCTGCGGGGCAGGGTGGGTGAAGAGGTCAGTTTTGGCGGCATCACCTTCCGCCGCTATCGGGGCGGGCTGGGCTTCGGCGTGCCGACCGACAAGGCGTATTTCTATCCCGAGGGCGTCGAGGGTCTGTTCGAGATTTACTACGCTCCCGCCGACACCTTCGAGACGGTCAACACCGTCGGCCTGCCGCTTTATGCGCGCATGATCCCCGATCGGGATCGCGACGAATGGGTGCGCCTCGAGATCGAGAGCAACCCGCTGCCGATCTGCACCCGGCCGCAGGTGCTGCGCTCTGCACGGCGCACCTGATGAATGCCGTCGCCATGGCGCTGGACGCGCTGTTCGCCGATGGCAATATCGGGGTCGATGCCGTCTACATGCCAGAAGGTGAGACGCCCGTTCTTGTCCGTGTGGTCACGCGCCGCGCGGACGATATTACGAGTTTCGGCGATGCACGGCTTTGGTCGGAAACCACGCGGCTCGACCTGCGCGTGGCCGAAGTGGCGAACCCGCGCTCCGGCGACCGGATTGAGATCGATGACGAGGCCTTCATCATTCAGGGCGAGCCCGTCCGTGACCGTGAGCGGCTGGTCTGGACCGTCGATCTGAGGCCCGCGTGATGGCCATGAAACTGAAGCTCGACATTGATCCCGACATCGATCCCGACATCGTCGCGATGATGGCGGCGGAGGTGGCGGCCGGGGAGCGCGCCGTCACCGCCGCCATGCGCGAGGCCGGGTCCGGGCTGAAGAGCGCATGGCGGTTGCAGATCACTGGCGCGGGGCTCGGCACACGGCTGGCCAACTCGATCCGGAGCCAGAACTTCCCGAGGTCGGGCGAAAGCCTGGAAGCCGCGGCGCTGGTCTGGTCGAAGGCGCCGGTCATCGTGGGCGCGCACGACACCGGCCCGCTGATCCGCTCGAAGGATGGGTTCTGGCTGGCGATTCCCCTGCCAGCCGCAGGCAAGTCCCTGCGGGGGCGCAGGATCACGCCCGGTGAATGGGAACGCCGTCGCGGGCTGCGCCTGCGGTTCGTCTATCGCCGGACGGGCCCGAGCCTGCTGGTAGCGGAGGGACGGCTGAACACGAAGGGCCAAGCGGTGGTGTCGCGGTCGAAGACCGGGCGCGGCAAGGTCACCGCGCCGATCTTCCTGCTGGTGCCGCAGGTGAAGCTGCCGAAGCGGCTCGACCTGGCGCGGGATGCCAACCGTGCGTTGGACAGCGTGCCGGGACTGATCGTGGCGAACTGGGTGGATGGGAGGATCGTTTGAACGGCAGCAACCCGCGCTTTTGCTTTCGTCCGACGAATGTCGGCTTCAGGTACCTCTTCGCCTCATTTTTCACTGGTAGACCTACGAGGTCGCTACTGGCCCAAGCGGTGGCTTTCGCGTATCAAGAAATGACAAAACTAACGAAAATGGAACACCATGACAGTCGACGACTTCATCGCATTGATCAAGAAGAGTGGACAGCATGATTGTCTATACCATTTCACTGACGAGAGCAATTTTGAGCAGATCGACAAACTAGGATTGGTTTCTAAAGAGCGAATGCGCAAAGAGGGTTGGTGGCCCAACACAACTGGTGGCAATGAATGGAGCCACGACCAAGACAGAGCCCGTGGTATTGATCCATTTGTCAGCCTATGCCTTACTTCAAATCATCCAATGAAGTATCTGGCACAAAAGGATGGGCGCCTACCCAATCCAAGGTATCTGGTGATTTCTCCAGACATACTGATAATTCCGGACGTGCACATTGCGTTTGGCGTGGCCAATGCGAATGAAACCTCGATCTTGCCGCTTTCAGACGCGTTGGCTCACCTTGACGTAGAGGTAATTTACACGAGGACAAACTGGTCTGACCCTGACGTTCAGGCTCGCTTGCGTGCCGCAGAGAAAATGGAATTACTCGTACCGAACGGCGTTCCTAGAAATCTAATATTGGGGTATCGATAGTGGCCAGCCGCCCTGTATTTCTGCCTGCTTTCAGCGGACCGCAATTGGTGCAAGAGCGTTCGTTCGATTTCCCTTGGGCTCCAGGCTTCGCTGAAGTCCAGAAAAAGAAAAATGTTGCAGCCCTACATAGCGCCGCAAGAAGGAACGGTATCGAAAAAGTTTTAGAAATTTCATCGAAATCCGAAGAGGAGCTCGGGAAAAGGTTGAGCGCTTTTAGCCTAAACGTGCTATTGAATACCGGCAAGTTCCCGCTTGAGAGCGTCTACCAAGGTTCGAAAACCTTTGAGCGGCGCGGGCCATTTCCGGAAATATTTCGGATGGCGCCGCGCGAAGCTAAGCGCTTTATTCGAGAAGTAGATGCTGGGAATCTTGTTCGGTTTGAACTGGAGGGAGATTACTTTCCACTATCGCCCAAGAATGCTTTTTATGACTGGCTGTACATCCGATCGCTGGTAGAGCACGCTGACTGGATCGAGAAGAACGTTCATTATGATGGTTTCACAGACATCGAGTTTAATCCTGCCAAGCAGGTAAACTGTCAGGCACGGGCTTTTGCCGAATTTCTAAGCTTGCTGAGCCGATCTAAGCTGAAAGAGGCTGCGGGTGATTTCTATGTGTTCGCAGACATGCTGAACGTAGTGTGATGCACTCGCAATTTCCCACGACTGGGACCAACGTTCCACCAGGGCTCTTGTTTCGGCTCCTTTCGGACCTCCTTCGCACCTGCAACTTGATAAACACCAGATGCCCACCCCACGCGAAACCATCCTGACCGCGCTGCACGCGCGGCTAGCGGCGCTGCCCGCCACCGCTCTCCGCGGCGAGGTGCTTCCTGAACGCGTGCCGGCCGGTGGCCTTCTGATCCTGCGCGACGGCGAGCCGGGAGAGCCCGAGGTGACGCTATCGCCGCTATGCTACCACTACCAGCACCGCGCCGAGGTCGAAGCGGTTGTGCAGGGTGCCGACCGTGACACCGCCTTCGACACGCTGACCGCCAGCATCGGCACGGCGCTCGCCGCGGATCGAACGCTGGGCGGGCTCTGCGACTGGGTCGAGGCGGAAGCGCCGCGTCCGGTCGATCTGCCAGTCGAGGGCACGGCCAACCTGAAGGCCGCCGTGATCTCGGTCGTCCTGCATTATTCTGCATCGGATGCGCTTGGCTGAAAAAGCATTGAGCCTTTGTCATTTCGACGAGCCGCGATGTCGCCACACGTCCATCCGACGGCGCGCGCGTATCATCATGGAAGATGTCATCGGCTGCAGGCGTGGAATATCCACGGCCAGCAGAAGGAGCCCGAGCGGCAGCATCCAAAACCCAAAGATCGGAAGTACGGCAAAAAAACTGCCAATGATGAGCGCGCACGCGATCGGGATTCGGAACTTGCGCAGACGCCCGTGCAAGAGCGGATCGATGACCCTGCGGGTCGCCGGCACTCGTCGCGACATTGCTTCGAACTGACGATGCAGTCTGTTTTGTTCGTCAATCTTCTTGGACACTCCAAGCCTCCTCTGGAGGAAAGGCAGTCACCTGCTGCCTGAACAATAACACCGCAAGAGAGCAGCGGTTTCCTTTTGAATTAGACCGGAGGACATCACCATGGCACGAGCCCAAGGGGCGCGGGCGCTGATGGCGCTTGCGTTCGAGACGACCTATGGAACGCCGCCTGTCAGCGGCTTCACCCGCATGCCCTTCGCCAGCACCTCGCTCGGCGCGGAGCAGCCGCTCCTCAACTCGGAGCTTCTCGGCTACGGCCGCGATCCGCTGGCGCCGATCAAGGATGCGGTGACGTCGGACGGCGATGTCGTGGTACCGCTCGATGCCGAGGCTTTCGGCTTCTGGCTGAAGGCGGCCTTCGGCACGCCCACGACCACGGGCGCGGAGGCCCCCTACAGCCACGAGTTCCAGTCGGGGTCCTGGACGCTGCCCAGCATGTCGATCGAGACCGGCATGCCGGAGGTGCCGCGCTATGCGATGTATTCCGGCTGCGTGCTGGACCAAATCACCTGGCAGATGCAGCGCTCGGGTCTGCTGACCGCCACCGCAATGCTGGTGGCGCAGGGCGAGACGGTGGGCACGACGACCAGCGCGTTCGGCGTACCCGCCTCACCCCCCGCCGCGCTGGAGCTGAAGCGTTTCGGCCATTTCAACGGCGCGATCACGCGTAATGGCTCGGCCCTCGGCAACGTGGTCTCGGCCGAGATCACCTATGCCAACAACCTCGACCGGATCGAGACCATTCGCTCGGACGGGCGCATCGACGGCGCGGACCCGTCCATCGCGGCGCTGACCGGCCGGATCGAGGTCCGCTTTGCCGACCAGACGCTGGTGACGCAGGCGATCAACGGCGAGGCCTGCGAGATGGAATTCGCCTACGTCCTGCCCTCGGGCGAAAACTTCACCTTCACCACACATGCCGTCTATCTGCCCCGTCCGCGCATCGAGATCTCCGGACCGCAGGGCGTGCAGGCGACCTTCGACTGGCAGGCCGCCCGCGACAGCGTCGTCGGCCGGATGTGCACCGCAACCCTCGTGAACGATGTGGAGACCTATTGATGCTGACGCTTGATTTGACGAACGCGCCGCGCTGGCATGACCTCGCGCCCGGCGTGCGGGTGCAGCTGCGCCCGCTGACCACCGCACTGATGGTGGCGACACGCAGCGATCCGGCCGTCGAGGCGGTGCCCGAGGAGGCCTCCGACGAGGAGCGCGCCGTCGCCTTCGCCAAGGCGCTGGCGCGGCGGGCGGTGCTCGCCTGGGAGGGCATCGGCGACGCCGACGGCAATCCCATCGATCCAAGCCCGGAGGCCATCGACGCGCTGCTCGATGTCTGGCCGATCTTCGAGGCCTTCCAGCTGACCTACGTCTCGAAGGGCCTGCTGCTGGAACAGGAAAAAAACGTCTCCGCGCTCTCGCCGAATGGTCCTTCGGCGGGGGCGAGCGATACTGCCAAGCCTGCACGCAAGCCTGCCCGGACTGCCCGGCGCGGCTGAACCGTCTCGAAACGCCGGAGGGTTGGCAGGTCTGGGACCTCGTCGGTCGTCTCGGCGGCCAACTGCGCGTCCTGCCTGGCGCCGTGATCGGCTGGGACATGTCGGCGGCGCTGGCGCTCGGCGACGCGCTCGGCGTGCCGCCGCTCGCCATGGCCGAACTGCTGCCCGTCATCGAGGCGGTGATGGTCGCCAAACTCAACGAACAGATGGATCACTCCCATGGCTGAGAAGAGGGTCAGCGTCCGCCTCGCGGCCGTGGGCGGACGGCAGGTGCGCGCCGAGCTGGAAGGCGTGGGCGAGGCCGGGTCGCGCGGTTTCGGGCGGCTGAGCCGGGAGATGGAGGCCGCAAACGCCCGGCTCGCGGCCTTCTCGCGGCGAGTGCGGATAGCGGCCGCCGCCGCAGTTGCAGCCGCTGCCGCCGCTGGTGTGGCGATGGTCCGGTCCGGCCTGAAGACGGTCGATGCACAGGCCAAGCTTGCACAGTCGCTGGGGACCACGGTGTCCTCGATTCAGACGCTCGAGCGCGCGGGCGAGCTGGCGGGCGTGTCGATGTCCGGCATCGAGCAGGCGACCAAGGATCTGACGCGTCGGCTCAGCCAGGCGGCCGCCGGGACCGGCCCTGCCGCCGACGCGCTGGACCGGCTGGGGCTCTCGGCCAGCGAGCTGATCGCCCTGCCGCTGGACCAGCGCGTGGGCGCGATCAACGCGGCGATCGAGAGCTTCGTGCCTGCCGCCGAGCGCGCGGCCGTCGCGGGCCAGCTCTTCGGCGAGGAAGGTTCCATCGCCATGTCGCGGATCGACACCGCGACGCTGCGCCAGGCGACGGAGGATGTCCTCGCCTTCGGCGTCGTCGTCTCCGAGCAGGATGCCGACCAGATCGAGCGGACGAACGATGCGATCTCCCGGCTGGGGTTGATCTGGCGCGGGCTGTCGAACCAGCTCGCCGTCGCAGCAGCCCCTGCGCTCGAAGCCGTCGCCAACGCCATGGCGGCAGTCGCCAGCCGCACCGGCCCGCTCGGCATCGCGATCCACGGCCTCTTCGACAACATCGGCCGCCTGACGACCTATGCCGCCACCTTCGCCGCGTTCCTCGCGGGACGCTGGGTCGCGGGCATGGCCGCTGCTGCGTTCTCGGTCCGTGGCCTCGCCACAGCGCTCGTCCTTCTGCGCGGCGCACTGATCCGCACCGGTATCGGAGCCCTGATCGTCGGCGCGGGCGAGCTCGTCTATCAGTTCACCCGTCTCGTCTCCGGAGCGGGCGGCTTCGGCGAGGCGATGTCGCTCCTGAAGGACGTCGCGGTCGAGGTCTGGGAGCGGATCAGAATGGGCGCGGCTGCGGCGGGCGCCGCCGCCACGGCGATGTTCTTCGACCTGAAGGCCGACGCCGCGTCGGGCATGCAGAGCGCCATCGAGAGCGTCGTTGCCTTCGGCAACACGGCGGCGAACACGTTTGAGGGCGCCTACGAGGCGATCAAGGCGATCTGGGGTCTGCTGCCCGCCGCCATCGGCGATCTGGCGTTCCAGGCGGCCAACAGCCTGGTTGACGGCGTGGAGGCGATGCTGAACGGCGTGGTCTCGCGCATCAACGGTTTCATCGGCGGCATCAACCAAGGGCTCGAAGCGCTCGGGTCGGAGCGCCGCATCACGCTGGTGCCCGACCTCGACCTCGGCGAGATCGAGAACCGCTTCGAGGGCGCGGCCAGTGCGGCCACGACGGCGGCGCAGGCGGCCTTCGATCGGGCCTTCGAGGACAACCCGCTCACCGCGCCCGATCTCGGCCTGACCGAGGCGGCGAACCGGGCGCTCGAGTCCGCGAACCTTTACCGCGGCGCGGCGCGCGATCTCGCCGAAAGAGCCCGCGCGCCGCTGGAAAGCTGGCAAGCGCTGCGCGACGCGGTGCGCGGTACCGACGAGGCCAGTGCCGATGCGCTGACCGAGGCCACTGGTGCTGCCGAGCGGCTGGAGACGGCGCTTGGTGAAGCCGGGCGCGCTGCGACAGGTGCGGGCGCAGCCGCCGGAGCTGCAGCCGCTGCGGCAGAGCCCGCAACCGAGGCGGCCGTCACCGGCTGGCAGGCGGTCGCCACCGCGCTGTCCGACTACGCCAGCAAGGCCCGCGAAATCGGCGGCGATATCGGCCAGAGCCTCGTCGGCGCTTTCCAGTCGGCCGAGACGGCCGTGGGCAACTTCGTGAAGACCGGCAAGCTGAACTTTCGCGACCTCGTCACCTCGCTGCTGGCCGATCTCGCCCAGCTCGCGGCGCGCCGCTTCATCCTCGGGCCGATCTCCAATGCGCTCTCCGGCGTGTTCTCCGGCGCGGGCGGCATCTTCGCCAACGTTTTGCATGCGGGCGGGATGGTCGGATCGGCCGGACCCTTGCGGATTGTCCCGGCCATGGCCTTCGCCGCTGCCCCCCGGATGCACGGTGGCGGCATGGCCGGGCTTCGCCACGACGAGGTGCCCGCAATCCTGCAGCGCGGTGAGCGGGTGCTGTCGCGACGCGAGGCGCAGAGCTACGGCGCGGGTGGCGGGGTCAACGTTACCATCATGGCCCGGGATTCCGAGAGCTTCCGGCAGTCCCGCACGCAGGTCGCGGCGGACATCGCTAGGGCGGTGTCGCTCGGGCGGAGGGGCATGTGATGGCGTTTCACGAGGTCCGGTTTCCCGACAACATCAGCCGCGGCGCGCGGGGCGGGCCGGAGCGCCGCACGCAGATCGTCGAGCTCGCCTCAGGCGACGAAGAGCGCAACGCCAGCTGGGCCAACTCGCGCCGCCGCTACGATGTCGCCTACGGCATTCGCCGCGCGGACGATCTGGCGGCGGTCGTCGCCTTTTTCGAAGCACGCAATGGCCGCCTGCACGGCTTCCGGTTCAAGGACTGGGGCGATTACAAATCCACCCTGCCTTCGCAGGCTGTTGTCCCAACCGACCAGATCATTGGCACCGGCGACGGCGAGACGACCGCGTTCCAGCTGGAGAAGCGCTATGTCTCTGGGGCACAATCCTGGTCGCGCGCTATCGCCAAGCCGGTGACCGGAACCGTGCGCATCGCGCTCGCCGGGGTCGAGCAGCCCTCCGGCTGGTCCGTCGACGCAACGACCGGCGTCGTCACGTTCAGCGCCGCGCCGGGCTCCGGCGTCGTGATCACCGCGGGCTTCGAGTTCGACGTGCCGGTCCGCTTTGACACCGACGTGCTCGACGTGACCCTCGACATCGAGAGGCTGGGCTCGATTACCTCCATTCCGCTGCTGGAACTGCGCCGTTGAAGGGAAGTCGAAGCAAGACGGACACCATCTGCGCCAAGGACGCGATCCACTACCTGGTCGGAGGCAGAGTGCGGATCGGTATCACATTGTTATCATGTCTTGGGGTGGCGTTTTTCAAGGCGTCCAGAAACGCCTCCAGTGAGACAACATCGAGGATCACCTGGTCCCCAACAAGATCGTTCCCGGCTGGCGGTTCACGGTCGGTTTGGTATCCGTCAGTCACCTTGAGTGTCATGAAAATGCCCCTCTGCCATCACCTCACCTTGCCGACCGTGATGGCGCAAAGTTCCGAATCCATCAAGTAAATATCATGAAAACCCTCGATCCCGATCTGCAGGCCCATCTTGACGAGGGCACGACGACGCTTGCCTGGTGCTGGCGGATCGCCCGCGCCGATGGGCTGGCATTTGGCTTCACCGACCACGACCGGACGCTTAGCTTCGACGGGACTGACTTCGAACCCGAGAGCGGACTCACGGCGTCCGAGGTGCGCTCGGGCTCGGACCTGTCGGTCGATGCGCAGGATGCAGAGGGCGTGCTGACCTCGGACCGGATCACCGAGACCGACATCCTGGACGGCCGTTGGGACAACGCGGAGGTTGAGGTCTGGCGGGTGAACTGGGCCGACGCGGGCCAGCGCGTGCTGATGCGGCGCGGGGCGATCGGGCAAATCAGGCGCGGGAGGCTGGCCTTCGTCGCCGAGGTGCGCTCGCTCGCCCATGTGCTGGGCCAGACGGTCGGGCGGACGTTCCAGGCGAACTGCGATGCCGCTCTCGGCGATGCCCGCTGCGGCGTTGATCTGGAGGACCCGTCCGTCAAGGGCACCGGTACCGTCATCGATCTGCTGCGTGACCGAGCCTTCACCGCCTCGGGGCTCGGCGGCTTCGTCTCAGGCTGGTTCACCTCCGGCATCGTCGAATGGACCAGTGGCGCGAACACCGGGCGGCGCACAGAAGTGCTGGGCCATGACGTCACCGACGGCGTTGCGGTGCTGACGCTGCTGGAACCGCCAGTGCGGACCATCACCGAAGGCGACACCTTCACCATCCGCGCGGGCTGCGACAAGCGCATGGAGACCTGCGGCGCGAAGTTCGCGAACACCGTGAACTTTCGCGGTTTCCCGCACATCCCCGGCCAGGATGCCGTGCTGCGCTACGCCACCAGGGACGGTGGACACGAGGGCGGCGTGTTGTGAACGCCGATCCGGACAGGGTGATCGCAGCGGCGCGGTCCTGGCTCGGAACGCCCTACCACGACCAGGCCAGCCTTCGGGGCGTCGGCTGCGACTGCCTCGGGTTGGTCCGAGGCGTCTGGCGCGAGGTGGTCGGCCCCGAGCCGTTCCCGATCCCGTCCTACAGCCGGGATCTGGGCTTGGTCGCCGGTCGCGAAGGAATCAATCGCTCCAGTGGAGCGATGGAAGGCGGACAAGGCCCGATAGGGCTAGTCGATGGCGCCCGGCGCATGATGATCGAGATTGCCTCGTTCGACGCCGATCCCGGAGCGCTGGTGCTGTTCCGCATGAGGCCCCGCGCGACGCCCAAGCATGTCGGGATCCTGACCACTCCCGACACCTTCCTCCACGCCCACGAGCGGCTCGGAGTGATCGAGGAACCGCTCACGCAATCCTGGCGACGGCGCATCGCCTACGCCTTTCTCTTTCCGCAACGCTGAGATCCCGAACATGGCCACACTCGTTCTCGGCGCGGCCGGTGCCGCCCTTGGCGGCAGCATAGGCGGCGCAATCCTCGGCGTCAGCGCGGCCACGATCGGCGGCTTTGTCGGCTCCACCGTCGGTTCGGTTGTCGACAGCTGGATCATCTCGTCGCTGGCGCCCACGCAACGCATCGAGGGCGCGCGGCTCGACAGCTTGCGCATCACCTCGGCCACCGAAGGAGCCGTGATTCCGCGCCTTTACGGCCGGATGCGCATCGGGGGCAACATCATCTGGGCCACGGATTTCCGCGAGGACACCAGCACCACGACCCAAGGCGGCGGCAAGACCGGAGGCGGCAAGGTCAAGACCACCGAGTATCTGTACTACGCCAGTTTTGCGGTTGCCTTGTGCGAGGGCCCGATCACCGGCATCGGGCGCATCTGGGCCGACGGCAAGCCGATGGACCTCACGGGCGTCACCTGGCGCTGGTATCCGGGCGACGAGGCGCAGACGGCCGATCCGTTCATCGCCGCGAAGATGGGCGCGGCGAGCACACCCGCCTATCGCGGCACGGCCTATGTGGTCTTCGAGGAGCTGGCGCTTTCCACCTATGGCAACCGCATCCCGCAGCTGAGTTTCGAGGTGTTCCGGCCGCTGGCTGACCCCGACACGGCCGAGGGGCTCACGCAGGCCGTCACCATGATCCCGGCCTCAGGCGAGTTCACCTATGCAACGACAGCGATCCGCAAGGGCGCGGCGGGCGCGCAGGTTCCGGAAAACCTGAACGCGCTAGCCGACTCCACCGACATGGTGGAGGCGCTGGACCGGTTGCAGGCGATGGCACCCAAGGTCGAGAGCATCAGTCTTGTCGTCGCCTGGTTCGGCGACGATCTACGGGCGGGATCGTGCAAGGTGCAGCCCGGCGTCGAGGTTCCGGAGAAGACCACCGACCCGCTGATCTGGAGCGTGAACGGTGTCGTCCGCGCCAACGCCTTCCTCGTCAGCCGCGACGATCAGGACCGCCCCGTCTATGGCGGCACGCCCTCCGACTTCGCAGTGGTCGAGGCGATCCGGGAGATGAAGGCGCGCGGTCTGCGCGTGACCTTCTACCCGTTCCTCCTGATGGATGTGCCACCCGGCAACACGCTACCGAACCCGTATTCGAACAACGCCGCCGAGACAGGTCAGCCAGCCTTCCCCTGGCGGGGGCGGATCACCTGTTCGCCTGCAGCGGGGTTCGCTGGATCGGTGGACAAGACCGCCACGGCCGCGGCGCAGGTCGCTTCGCTGTTCGGGCACGCCAGCCCCTCGGACTTCGCGGTCTTGGAGGACACGGTGTCCTGGACCGGCATTGCAGAGGACTGGGGTCTGCGCCGCATGGTGCTGCACTATGCCCATCTTTGTGCGGCGGCGGGCGGCGTCGATGCCTTCCTGATCGGCACCGAGATGCGCGGGCTGACCACGATCCGCTCGGACGCGTCCACCTATCCAGCGGTGCAGGCGCTCCGCGATCTGGCGGGAGATGTGCGCGCGATCCTCGGCGCAGGCACCGCCATCAGCTATGCGGCCGACTGGTCGGAGTATTTCGGCCACCAGCCGGGCGACAGCAGCAATGATGCCCTCTTCCACCTCGACCCGCTCTGGGCCGATCCGGCGATCGATTTCATCGGCATCGACAATTACATGCCGATCTCCGACTGGCGCGACGGGTTTGAACACTCGGATGCGAACGAGGGCTGGCCCGCGATCCATGACCGCGCCTATCTGCAGGCCAACATCGCGGGCGACGAAGGCTTCGACTGGTTCTATGCCAGCGGGGTGGACCGTTTCACGCAGATGCGCACCGCGATCACCGATGGCGCTTACGGGGAGCCGTGGGTGTTCCGCTACAAGGACCTGCGCAGCTGGTGGTCGGAGCCGCATCACGATCGCCCCGGCGGCGTGCGCCGGGCGCTGCATCCGGATGCGGCACAGCCCGACACATGGGTGCCGATCGTCGGCGCATCGGTCCTGTCCGAACCCGGCATCGTTCTCGACCGCTACGTCCATGCCGCCCGGATTGTCTCGAGCGGCAATGCAGGCGGACGGGCGCGGCTGAATACCAACCTCACCGTGACAGACGGCACGCGCTATCGCGTGACCGCCTGGTGCCAGCAGGGCAGCAGCTCCTCGGCGCGCATCCTGCTGGAACATCCCGGCGGCTACGCGGGGTTTCGGTATTATTTCAACGATCAGGTCATCCTGACACAAGGCCCGCACCCGATCACCGACATTGCGGTCAGGACGCATGGCAGCGCCGGGGATGTGTTCGAGCTTGCCTTCACCGTGGTGTTTCTGGGGGACGCAATCGTGCCAACGAGCTTTGGCCCGGTCTCGGCTGTGGCGGGAGAGATGGTCATTGCCCTGGCGCTCGATGTGCACGAGATCGGGGTCTCCACCACCGACTGGGTGCCGCAGTCCAAGCCGATCTGGTTCACCGAGCTGGGCTGTCCTGCCATCGACCGGGGCACCAACCAGCCGAATGTCTTTTACGATCCCAAATCGTCGGAAAGTCTCACACCGCATTTCTCGCGGGGCTGGCGCGACGACGCGATCCAGCGCGCTTATCTCGAGGCAACGTATCTCTGGTGGGGCGATGCCGCGAACAACCCGCTGTCCTCGGTCTACGGCGGCCGGATGGTCCACGTTCCTGAATGCGCCGCCTGGACATGGGATGCGCGGCCCTATCCGTTCTTCCCGGCGCTGACCGATGTCTGGACCGACGGCGCGAACTGGCGGCTCGGCCACTGGCTGACCGGTCGGTTGGGCGCGGTGTCGCTGGCAGCACTGGTCCGCCACCTCTGTCTGCGCGCCGGATTGCCCGAGGCGCGGATCGACGTCACCGGGCTCTGGGGCGCGGTGGAGGGTTACATCATCACCGCTCTCGAGAGCCCGCGCGCCTCGATCACCACGCTGTCGCGGCATTTCGGCTTCGACGCCGTCGAGACCGAGGGCGTGATCCGCTTCGTGATGCGCGGGAGGGCCTCCGTCGCCACACTCGCGCCTGACGAACTGGTGGCCGCGCGCGAAGGTGATGTGATCGAGCTCTCGCGCGGGCAGGAAACCGAACTGCCGCAGGCGCTGAAGTGGCAGGTCGCCCGGGCCGATGAGGATTACGACGCGGCACAGGTCGAGGCGCGGCGCATCACCGTGGATACGACCCGCGTCGCTCTGGAGAGCTTCCCGATGGCGGTGCCGCCCGAAGAAGCCGAGCGCCGCTGCCGCCGGGCGCTGATGGAGGCGTGGGTGGGGCGCGAAACGGCGGCATTCCGATTGCCGCCCTCGCGCCTGGCGCTCGATCCGGCGGATGTCGTCCGGCTTGATCATGACGGGCGGCTGGTCGATCTGCGGCTGGTCTCCATCGCCGACGCCGGGGCGCGCAGCATCGAGGCGGTGCGCCAGGACCGCGCGGTCTATGATCTGCCGCCCGGCGACGCCCGCCCGGTCTCGCTCTCACGCGCCGTGGTGTTCGGCGCGCTGGACGCGCTTCTGATGGACCTGCCGCAGCTGACCGAGGACCAGCCCGCGCATCGGCCGCTGGTCGCGGCGCATGCCGTGCCGTGGCCCGGCGAGATGGCGGTGTTCCGCAGCCCCGCGACCGATGGGTTCGAGTTGCTGACAACGGCTCAGTCCCGCGCCAGGATCGGCACGCTGGTCTCGGACTTCTTCGCGGGGCCGACGTCGCGCTTCGATCTCGGCAATGCGCTGGTGGTCGATCTGCTCACCGGCACGCTGGAAAGCGTCACGGACCTGACCCTGTTCGGCGGGGCGAACGCGCTGGCCGTCGAGAGCGCGGCGGGCGTCTGGGAGATCGTGCAGGCGGGTGCGGCGGAACTGCTGGCGCCCGGCCGGTATCGACTGACACGCCTGCTGCGCGGCCAGCGCGGGACAGAAGGCGCGATGGGGAACCCTACACCTGCTGGCGCGCGGGTCGTCGTGCTGGACAGCACTCTCGCGTCCCTGCCGATTGCCGAGGCCGATGTCGGCATCCCGTGGAACTGGCGCATCGGCCCGGCCAGCCGCCCGGTGAGCGACGAGACCTATGTGGCGCAGACCTTCACGGCTGAGGGCGTTGGGCTGCGGCCGTTCTCCGTCGCCCATGTGGAGCAGCCGTGGCGCAAGGCGCGCAGTCCCGGCGATCTGACAATCCGCTGGACGCGTCGGTCCCGGTCGCTCGCGGCCGACAGCTGGGGCGGGCTCGAGGTGCCGCTTGGAGAAGAGCTCGAAGCCTACGAGGTCGAGATCCTCGACGGCGCGACGATGAAGCGGGTGTTGAGCGCGATCACGACCAGCGCGGTCTACACGGCCGCTCAGCAGATCGCCGACCGGGGCGCGCCGCTCGACCCCGGCGATACGCTCGACATCCGCATTTTCCAGCTCTCCGCCCTCGTCGGTCGGGGCACGCCGAAAACCGTCACGCTCAAATTCTGAAGGAGAGCGCCCCATGTCCGACGCAACGATCCATCTCCTGCTGCCCTACATACTCGCTGCACAGGCCCAGAAGCACGTCACCCACAATGAGGCGCTGCGGCTCATCGATGGGCTTGTCCAGCTCTCCGTCCTCGACCGGGACCTGACCGCGCCGCCCGGCAGCCCCGCCGATGGCGACCGCTACATCGTTGGGTCGGGCGCGACCGGCGACTGGGCGGGGTGGGACCTGAACGTGGCGCTCTGGACGGACGGGGTGTGGCTGCGTCTGCCACCGAGGACCGGCTGGCGCGCGTGGGTCGAGGACGAGGGCCTGCTGCTGGTCTACGATGGTTCCAGCTGGGTCGGGACCACGCCGGCCGCGCTGCAGAACCTTGCGCTGCTTGGGCTCGGCACCACGGCCGATGCGTCGAACCCGTTCTCGGCCAAGCTGAACGCCGCGCTCTGGACGGCGAAGACCGCGGCCGAGGGTGGCACCGGCGATCTGTTCTACACCATGAACAAGGAGGCTGCGGGCGACGATCTCGGCCTCACGCTTCAGACCGGCTTCATCACGAAGGCGCTCGTCGGGCTCTTCGGCTCCGACCGCTTTCGCCTCGCGGTCTCAGCTGACGGCAGCACCTTCTTCGACGGGCTGAGCGTCGACAACGCCACCGGCATCGTCGACCAGCCCCGGCTGCCGCGGTTCAAGGCTTACAGCAACTACGACAATTACGTCGGCGTCGGGACCTGGACGAAGATCGGTCTGAACAACACCGACTATAACGATCAGGGGGCGTTCGACGCCGCGAACAACCATTTCGTGGCCCCGGTCGACGGCACCTACCTCTTCGGCGCGACGCTGCTCTACAAGGCGGGCGCCAGCACAACGGCCCGCATGCGCGGGCGACTTGTGCTGAACGGTTTGAGCGAAATCCGCGGCTCGCTGGGAGAAATCAGCGGCGATCACGTCTCGCTCGCCACCGCGCTCTGGCTGCAGACCATGATGCCGCTCAGCGCGGGCGACACCGTCGAGCTGCAGGGGGATTTCCGGGTCACAGACGGCTACTTCGCCGCCGATCAGACGTCCTTCTGGGGCTGCAAGGTCGGCTGAGCGGCAGAGGGAGGATCCGATGACACCACCCAGATCAGACCAAGGCTTCGTGCGCATGCCCGACGACGAGTTCGAGGCCATGCTGGCTCGTGCGGCCGAGAAAGGCGCCAAACGCGCGCTGGCCGATGTCGGGCTCGACGGCGACGAAGCCGCTCTCGATATCCGCGACCTACGCTCGATGCTGGATCTTCTCCGGCTGGTGCGCCGCACCGCCGTGCAGACGGTGGTCCGTGCGGTGACCACGGCGGTTCTGCTTGCCCTCCTTGCTGGCATCGCCATCAAGATGAAAGTCTTCGGTGGCAGCCCGTAGCCGCGCCCCATACCCACTCATCACTCCAACCGCACCCGCCCTCGAGGCGGGTTTTTCGTTTTCGGAGGACCCCATGACCACGACCTTCCACCTCCATTGGCGCGACGTGCCGGAAAGCGCCTGGCGCTGGACCAATTTTTCGCCCGCCGAGATCGCCTGTCGCGGTACCGGCAAGCTGCTCATCAACGCACCCGCCCTCGACAAGCTGCAGGCGCTGCGCGACCGGCTGGGCAAACCGCTGATCGTGCGTTCCGCCTATCGCAGCCCCGAGCACAACCGCGCCGTCGGTGGGGCAGGGCGGTCCAAGCATCTCGACGGTGCCGCCTTCGATATCGCAATGTCGAACCACGACCCGGTCGTGTTCGAGGCGGCGGCACGCGAAGTCGGGTTCCTCGGCTTCGGCTTCTATCCGCGCTCGGGGTTCATCCATGTCGATCTTGGCCCCGCGCGCCAGTGGGGCGAGCGGTTCCCGGTACGGGCAACTGCCTTCGCCGATGACGCGCCACCCGCGCGCGAAGTGCTGGCGGACAGTCGCACAATGAAGGGCGGCGGGGCAGCAGGAGTGGCCACGCTTGGCGCGGCCGGGGTCGAGGTGGTCCATAGCGTTATGGCCGAGACGCAGACCGCCATCCTGCCGCTGGTGCCATATTTTGACACACTCCGCTGGGTGTTCATCACCGTGGCGCTCGGGGGGATCGCAGTCACGATCTACGCCCGGCTTGACGATTGGAAGCGGGGGCGGCGGTGATCGCCGGGCTTCTTACCGGGATCGCCGCCACACCATGGGCGAGGGCAGCTCTTCGCTACGCTGCGATCTCTCTCACCGTCGTCCTGTTCCTGCTGTCGATCCGCCGCTCTGGCGAGCGCGTCGGACGCTTAGCGGAACGTCTCGAAACCACGGAGAAAAGCAATGAAACGCAACGCCGGATGCTGGAGGCGGCGGCTCGTCGTCCTCACAATCGCGACGAGCTGGGTGAGCGGCTGCGCGACGGAGAGTTTTGAACCAAACGGCGTGGCACTATGTCCGCCAGTTGTGGAATACAGCCGCAAGTTTCAGGCGCAGGCAGCCGAGGAACTGGAACTGTTGCCAAATGGCTCGGCCGTAGTCGAGATAATGCGTGATTACGCCGTGATGCGGGGCCAGGCGAGAGCGTGTCGATGATAATGACAGCGTGCTAGCTGGCAGTTTAGACCTTATAAATATCAACCTTGGTTTCCAAGCATTTTCGTAGGCTTAGATCATGCACCCCAACCTCAAACCAACTCATGGGACGCTGATAAAAATCAAGACCCCGGCCAATTTTAATGACCCAGCCGTTGTCTAGCCGAATTTCACGATCATGCATATTTGCGTTGAGTTTGACATCAAGAATGACATCCACTTCCAGCAAGCTTTGCTTCAAGTCATCAAGTTTCTCCTGTATTTCCGCGAGCTGTGTCCGATCATCATATCCGGTGACGAGCTCAATCTTCTTTACCGTTCCAGATTTAAGTACTGTCTCGCAGAACCTGACGAAATTTTGGATTTGATGCTGGAGTCGGATATAGGGATCTTCTATCACCACGGCCTTCGCACCGAAAAGGTATGGTCCAATAATCGACTCGTAACTGTGCCCCGTGTCTCCATACATTATCGTGAAGTGCTGTTCGTGAGCCCGGGGCTGACTGGAACTTGTTTCGCTTGGCGCTGCTGGTGTTTGGCTATTCGAAACTTCAGGGGTGTGGTTGCTCGGTGCTTCTTTTTCATCGGGTTGAGCTTCAGGCTGCACAGAAACGTTCAGCCTTCTCCTTGTTGGCTCCTGGGTAGCTGCCGCGTCTTTCGACTCCGGACAGTACACAACCACTTCTGATCCATCAGAAGTAAAGTAGGAGAGATTAATCAAGGCGAACTCATCATCTGGTTTGCGCTTGTTCATCTGTTCCTTCACCCGACGACGGCATTCGGTGGCATACGCTACATACTCTTCGAATTCCTGATTGCTCGGCATACCGTTCGGATGAAGTATTTTCAGAAACGCTGCTACTGTTTTCTTGATGCCCTTCTCGTCACGCCCCTCAACAGCTTTGCCAAGGCGAATGCGGCGGTTCACCTCTTCATATCTGTTCGTATGCTTGAATTGATAGTGAAATGCCTCAGCAAGGTAGTCGGTGATAAATCCATATCGGCTGGTCAAAAATGAGCTGCTGTTCTTAGGAAACTCCCAGCCTGGGATATATGCTGCGAACCGATCCATGATCGCCAGATCAAGTTCAGGTGGTAGCGGTTGAAAAAGGTCGTATTCTGTCGAATTAACGACCTGGCTCACTGACAGGTCGATGTTGCCTACAAAACTGAGACTCGCATCCGCAATGACTTCCGCGCCACGCGAAAACCGTCCATTCGCCATGAAGTCCTTCATGATTTGGATCGTATCCGGATCACGGACCTTGATCCCTCCAACTTCGTCAAATGCAACGGTGTCCCAGTAACCGACCAAGCCAACTTTGCGACGAGCGTTGTTATAGAAGAGCGTTGCTTTTGTTGCCTGGCCGCCAGATATGAGCGTGGCGTAGGGCGAGAATTCACTGAAGAAATAAGACTTTCCGGTTCCGCGAGGGCCCAACTCGATATAGTTGTAGTTGGGCTCTACAAGCGGAGCCAACCGAGCCACGAAGTGCATTTTAACCCGTTGAGAAAGCTTGGACGGTTCCAGACCGACCGATCTCATGATGATGTTGATCCAATCGTCTCGCGTGAATTCGCTGCGGCCATTTGTGTACTGCTGGAAGTCGAAGCGTGAGAGCTGAATTGGGCGCAGGTCTTCTATATAGAACGCGTAATCATCTTCTTCGATGTCGTTATGTGAAAGTGTAACCTCGGCCCAGATTCCGCCCTCTAGAAGCCTCTCATTGTCACGATAGAATTTTTCGCCTATTGCAATCCTCTGTGAATTGAAGTTTTCCAGTGATGCCCAGTGCCTTTTTTCCTTTTCAACGTATCTGACATGAACCTTGTCAATGAAACGGTGTTTGCCCTTAGTCGCAACTTTAGACTGCGCAGCATTGGCTTCATCGGGCCTTACATAATTGTCCTGAAGCGTTGCAAGCACGGCCTCCATGCCCGCGTCCATTTCCGCCTGATCGTCGCTTGCACAATAACGAGCCAACAGAAACTCAAGCACGAATGTGGGTACGTTTGTCCCCTTCTTGATCCGATGAAGCAGGTCTTTTCGCACCACCTTTCCATCGAATGTTGACGTGAGGCGCTGATCCAGTTCGTCCATGTCGTTCATACGGTATAGTCCGTCTCAAGATTAAGCGTGCTTAGGCTCGCTAAAGTTGTTGGGTTCAAGGCCTTTATCGAGAATTTTCCCTCAAAGTCGGGATCCATTCGCAGTGCAATCTGTTTCCGCTGTCCCGGCGTTAGGGTGATTGTACGTGTGGCGGGATTTACATCACCGCCCGCTCGCGGCTCACCAACCACATTTCCTTTTCCGTTTTGGGCTTCAATTAGAACCTCAACGCTTTCTTCTTGAGAAAACATATCGTCAGAAACCAAGGCAATTTCCACAACGGGTACTCGCGTCGTAATTCGTTTCGCGCCATTTTTGTATTTGAGCTCGACGGTCATCTTGGTTGCGCTCGAATGTTCTTTACTATCTAGGCGCGCGACAATCACAGGTACAACTGACTCCGCCAAGGAGGCTCCGCCGTGGAAGTAAAGGTGGCCTGCCCTGTAGGGAGCCATGCTCTTGGGCAGAGCAACCTGGGCGAAGCTGCCTCGGATGCCCAGCTTCTCCGAGTTCAAAACAACACTATGAGAGTCGCTGTTTCCGTTCCCAAGCAGGGCTCTATCATGCGCATTAACCGGCCAATTCCCTTGTGGCTTAGTGCAAACGTCCCCGGCTGCAGCATGACCATTGAGAAAAAAGCCATGGTCTGTGACGATCACGGCCTCTTTGAATCCCATTCCACGCAGCTTGTGCAGGGCAACACGAATGAGCTTCAATGTGCTGGGTATCAAGCCGAGGGTGGTCTCAGGATTGCTCTCGAGCTGACTGTCGATCTCGGTTGATCGCAGCACTAGAAGATCAACGGTGGTCGTTATCTTTGGCTTTCCGCGAACAAAGTCGCTCAGTGGCATCTCCTGAAACCGATCACCAAGCTTCTTTCGAAGCACGTCCATGCGCTGGCTGACGTTCCCAACCTTGGCCGTTCCCAGTTTTGGCGCCAGCGCCTCGCCTTCCATCTCGAGCGACAGCTGTGTTCTGGCTCCAGGAAGAAGGCTGGCCATACCGACAAGGGTTATCGTCGGCAATTGGGCGTAGGCCGCCTGCAGCTCAACTGGCCCGTCTTCAGACAGCTGCTTTTCAAGCGTTACGCCGAGCTCGTACCGCAGGGCGTCGACCATGAGATAAGCAACTTTTCTTCCATTTTCTTTCAGACGGTCAGCCAGTATTCGGTCATAGACGTCTGCATTTGCCAATCTGCCTTCCGGAGGCCAACCGGCGTCCTCAATATGCCTAATGAAGATTGCCTGGACCTTTTCAGCCAGGCGACGATACCGGGATCGGGCTTGGTCAATGACTTCGTGCATGATGCCGTGGGAGTCGAGAAAGTCGCCAACCGCCTGTTCAAATTCGCGTTGAAGACGGTCCGCTTCTCGCAGGCTTCCTAGGTAGAAATCCAGCAAATCAGCTTGTGATCGGGCGTGTTCTGGTAGCTGGCGTTCGTTGTCGTCGCAGCATTCGATCAGCGCTAGGCCGGTGCGGATCAACTCCCACTGCGCCTGGCTTTCGCCTTTGCCCAGCCAGACAGAATCCTTATGGCGGCTTATGATGCTGCGGGTCGTATCCGTCTCGTTGGTCGAGATGCCCTTGATTGCTGCCTTGAGGAAGGTGCGCTCCTCGAATGGGAACGTGTCGCGATCACCAAGGTCATCGATGTCGCGGCACTGCTCCGGAAGAGCGAGTTCAAGCTCAATTGCCTCTGCGCGCTCAATGTAGGTGTCACGAGTTGCAGGATTGGTGCGGAGGCGATCGCACACATCCTCGATGATCGGCTTCGCTTCGATTGGCGAGTGTGGAACGCCCTTGAGTGATTCAGGCAGGGGAACCGGCAGATCAAAGACAAACTCGCTGAAGAGAACGAAACGCCAGAGTTCATCGGCGATCGACGTCCAGGTCTTGCCTCGTGTTTTGACGCTCATCCCCAGGGTCGCGCGCAGGAACTCCCTGGCTTCGTCACTCCAGCCTTCTTGCGACTTGAGGGCGTCGGCTTGCTTGGCGCTCGGCGACAGAAGCGCCGTTAGGATTTCGCGGCCCGACTCGACCCGAAGCGCGGCCCGGAGCTGCGGCCAGCTGGCGCCGCCGCCAATCGCATCGATCACAGAAAAAGACGGGCCATTGGGCGAGCCTGCGAAGATGCGGCGAATTTCGGTCGCATGGTCCGGCTTCGCGCGCAGGCAAAGGCTCAGGTAGTCGTCACCATCGTCCTGGGGAAAGACCGCTCCACTTTGTGCATAGATTGAGAAGGGGTCAGCCTGCTTTTCTTCATCGGATTCCGTGCGCCGCTGCGGAACATAGACCACCAGCGCGTCAATCTCACGCGTGGTCTTGCCGACTTCACGCAGAGCCATGATCGCTTCCTGGCGGCTCTCGATACTGCTTTCAGAGGCGTCGATCACACGGATGCGGTCATCGCCAAGTCCCAAGCACAGGTCGTGGTACCGGTGATCAGGGTCGTAGACGACCATGCAGCCCGCCTTAAGAAGGCGTTCGCGCATAACGTCACGGATGAAGGCGGCAATACTCATGCGTTACCCATTCTTCTTGCGGCCGCGGGCCTTTGTGGGTTTGGGGTCTGGCTCGACGTAGAGGTGTTCCAGATCGTGGGCGATGGCCAGCGACTTGTCGGTCTTGCACTTTTCACGCACGCGGTCGGGCCAGTAGGCCAGGGCGAGGTGGGCCCAGTCGTAGTCGCCTTTTTCCAGCTTGGCCCAGGTGTCTTTCAGGATCTTCTGCCAGGGTTTGTGGCGGAAGAGCTGCCAGAGCGGGGCGGCGGTGATCTGGACGCCGTCGTCGTGGTTCGGGCGATAGGTCGGGGCGATGGTCAACAGGGTGTCGCGCAGCTCGATCAGTTCGAGCTCGAGGGTCTGGAGCGCCTCGAAGGTTTTCTCGTCGTCGCGGGACCGGGCGCTCCCTATGGAGCGCAGGGCGGCAACGTCCTGGCCGACCTGCTTCAGCTTCGGCTCGATGAAGTCGTTGACGGCGCTGAAGAGGGTCTGGTCGGTCAGGCTGGGGTAGTAGAGCCACAGAGTGTAACTGCCCGAACTGGTTGAGACCGGCCAGTAGATCGGGGCCTTGCGACGTGCGATCGAGTATTTTGCCAAATGGGATTTAAAGAAATCTCTTTGCATCCAGCGACGTACATCAGCTGGCACAGGGACAGCGACGAGAGCAAGCACTTCCTCGATCAAGCGAGCGAGATCATGTCTGTGCCCCTGGTCGTCGACCAGGATGCCAAAATATGGATGGTACTGTTCCGCACCACTTGGCAACATGCCCGGACTTGTAGAGGGCACTTCCCCAAAGAGATCTGGCTCCCGGGGGATCTCCCTTTCCCCAGTAGCTAAACGAAAGTCAAACCGTCCAAATACTACTCCGGCCGCCCACATTCGTGTATCCTCGCTTGAAGGAACATATGGAACCGGTAGAGCTGGGTCATCGAGCCATTGTTCCACCTCCGCACTTAGAGATATTGCAGTGCGAACCGTTTTTTCTATCTCCGCCACTAACCTTTCAATTTCATCACTGTCTACCTCTTCGTAGAGCGGATTTATCTCTGAGGGGAGAATGAAATATCTCGATGACTCATCCGAAAAATGGGTTCGTCTTGTTCGTATAGCTATCTTCTGAGCTCTTTCCCCTAGAAAGATTTTTTTCTCGACGTCAAACTTCGGAATTGGAATGGAGCCGATCGCTTTCCCTTGCTTGTGAAGGCCGCAAGTATCCCTGACAATCGACCCAATAAGTCCAGAGTTCAGAATGGCTATCATTGGCAAAAGATCGTTTTCAGAATCAAGGAGAACGGCTTTGCCTTCGCGAGTTGGCACATAGCCACTCGGCAATGGAGAAACATGGAATCGTGACGACTGCTTTGGAAACGACAACCCTTTCAAAAAATACTGGTCTGTTCCAGATTGATCGTACGGGCGCCAAGGGTCTGACGAAGTCATATCTGTCCATTGGAATCCGTTTGTTGCTCGCCAATCGGCAACGCCCAGGTCTTCGCGCCAAAAAGGAGAAAAATCACCTCCGTTGGCTAAGCAAACCCAACGTCCATCTGGTCCAGTATCCTCGGGGAGAACCTCCACCCACGCACGGAAGGTTCGTTCCGCTTTGTTAGACCCCAACCCTCTTGGCAGAACTGACATTGCATCTAGGGGGTCACATGCTCGGTACAGCTCAAGAATTTCGTTTGGAATTGAATATGCAAGTACTTGCTTCGGCAGGCGCCCGAAGGTTTCTCGTGTGCGCCAAAGCCACTGATTTGACTGAGGCAGAATGGCCGATGCTTTGTCTTCTACTTCCCGTGCGTCGACAAAAGCGCACATTTCAATCGGATTGGGCCCGGTTGCAAATGCACACACTTGGACGTTCGCGTCCAGCACACCCCATCCTAGATCCGCAAGCGCACTGATGGGTGTCTGTGAGTTAATTAGACACTCTCTGAAGGCCTCGAATGTTGGCTGGACTACAAATGTTCGATCAGTAATAGCTCCAATAAATGGAATTCCCATAGAGCTCAATCGGTCAAAAAACGCGGTATAAAGGTTCGAAATCGAGTACGCCGCGCCGTATGATGAGTACGTTGGTGGCGGCGCTCCGAACGGGGGATTCATTACTGCAACGTCAAATTGTAGATCAGATAAATCCACCAACCTTAGACCTTGTAAAGCGTCGCCCGCGAATAGTCGATCTTGGTAGGAGGTATTAGCAGAGCTCGTAAACTCAGCTAGGGCCTCGCGCAACCGAGCCTCCGCTTTTTGCCATTGGTCGGTGTCTGTCTCGCGAAACAGCTCGCCATGCTCACCAAACACTGTGCGCACGAGGGCAGGCAACTCGTTTTCAACCTGCAACAGCACCCCAAGCTCTGGCAGGCCCTTGAGCAGGAACAGCGTCTTTTCGAACAGCTCTGCATCCAAGGGATCAAGCTCTTCCATGAACCGCTTGCGCAGGTCCACCTCGGCCGGGGGCGCGACCGCCGCCACCACATGCCCACGCCCCACCTGGGGCCGGTCCTTGGCCTTGACGCCCGCCTCATGCCAGGCGCGCTGCGCCCGCAGCCACAGCGCCAGCGACGCGATCTGCGCCGCGCGCGGGTCGATATCGACGCCATAGATGTTGTGCTCGATGATCAGCCGCGGCACGTCGTGCAGGAACGTGTCCTGGTCAGCATAGGTCTGGCTGAGCGGTTTCAGATCCGCGCTGCCGCCGGTCTCGGTATCCAGGCAGCCGGGGCCATGGGTCTGCTCCCACGCCCAGGCCTCACGGTAAATCTCCAGGAATAGATCAAAGGCGTAGAGCCCGAAATGCATCGACCCGCAGGCCGGATCGAGCAGCTTGATCGTGCGGGGGTCGCGTAGGCGTTTGGCGGGTTCGGGTTGTTCGTCCGGTTTCACCAGCAGATATTGGCAGCGATCGCGCAGGCCGGTCTGCCCGCCCGTCCAGTTGAACCAGAGCCGCCCCAGCGTGTTGTCGACCAGGAATTCCACCACATAGCGCGGGGTGAAGAACTGGTTGCGCACCGCCAACTCGCGGCTGTTGCGCGGCGCCTGGGAGGCATCGCGCATCTTTTTGCGCTCTTCCTTCGAGTTGAAGTACTGGTAGATCCAGCCGATCGTCTCATCCTCGGCCCAGAGCGGTTCGATCTCGCCGTGGTTGATGAGGGTGAGGACCTGGATGAGTGCTGACTCACGCGGAAACAGCCGACCCTGGGGCGAGAAGCGGTCGAAGAGCCCGGGCAGATCCTGTGACAGCTCGTCAAAGACGCTCTGGAGGTAGATGCGGTAGGCGTCGCCGGTTTCACCCAGGCCGGTACCTGCTAGGCGGATGTAGAGCTGGAACCCCTTGGCCTGGTATCCGTTGCCGACGGATTCCATGAGCAGCCCGCGGGCCTCGGCCATCCTGAGGGCCGCGAGACGGTTCAGGACGGTGAAGGCCTGTTCGCGCACGATGCGGTCGAGCCCAGCCTTTGTGTCGGTGTCCGCGCTGGCGCAGTAGTGAGCCAGCGTGTCGCGCAGGATCCGAGCCGTCTCGCGCTGTTGGTCGTTGATGTGGCGCAGGCTTTCGAGCGGGGAGGCCGTGCCGGAAATCGGATCCAGCCCGTAATCATTTTGGAGCTGACGGGTGAATTCTTCTTCCAGCGTGCGGCGTACGTCGGTGACGAAGCGTTGGAGGCGGTTACGTGTGGACTGATCAAACGCCATCCTTACTCCTCACTGCCGAAGCTGAACGAGACTTCGATCTCGTCGTAGAGCGCGAGCTGAGCTTTGATCTCGTTGAGTTTGAGGATGAGCGCGTCCAGGTCTGCGGGCGATGTCATTTTGGTGGGCACAGAAATCGCCTGCTCGAACTTGGCCGGGCCCTTCTTACCCTTCTCTGCGCGCTCGTCCTCGATCCGCTGACGGATGCGTTCCTGGCCTTGTCGCTGGATCGAGCGCCGAAGCTCCTCGATCGTGCTGCTGATGTCATAGTCACGGGCAAGCAGCTTGCGCAGGCCCACAAGGTCGTGGGTCGCCGTCAATTCAAGTCCGTCCAGCTGGCCGATGGCGCTGCCGCGCTCTTCCTGGGTCAACTCTCCCCATTCAGGCACGCGCTGAAGCTCCTCCGCACCTTCCTTGATGCGCTGCTTTTGCTGGTCTGAAAGCAAGATCACAGCCTCACGGACGCGGCCTTTGACGTGCGTCAGCAGCGAGTTGAAGTCTGCGCTGTGCTTGAAGAAGTCCTCAGTTTTCAGGCGGTTGGAGAGTACCGACAGGTCTTCGCTTAATTCATTCCGCAGTTCACCTGGCACGCCTGTATCAGGGAGCGCTTCAATATCTTGGCGATGCGACTGGAGTTCGCGCAGAGTTCCATCAAGGCCATTGTCCAGCGCACGCTTCACCTCAAGCGCCCATTTGAGGTTATCGGACAGAGCAGACGTCTCCGCGCCGAGGCGCTGTGGCGCTTCTGACGCGTCTGTGAACAAGACGTCCGCAAGCTCTTGGTTCATCACTCGGACACGGTCGCCTCCAGCAAGTCCTAACCCGCTGAGCTTCTCTCCCAGTGAGCCGTAGTCGTGCTGGAAACGAGGAAAATGCTTTGCCGCGGCTTTGCTGATCTCCTGTTCAAGCGGAATGACAACGTCGCCAATCAATTCCGTCAGACGGTCTGCTGCGCGGCCAAGCGTTTCGTTGGACGGCCGCTCATCCCGAAGGGCAACGCCAATCTGCTTGAACGAATTGTTTGTCTTGAGCGCGTCGATGGCCTGCTGCCCAGCGGCGGTCACTTCTCGACCAGAGACCTTCAATTTGATCTCTCCAGCCATCAGCATGGCAGCAAGAATGTAACGGGTCGTGTCAGGTGACCATCCGAAAGGATCGGTACTGAAGTCGTCGAGCAGCCGCTTCCCATCTACCGTGCCGCGTTTGTCGATGTAGTCCCGAATGCTTATCATCGCCTTGTGGTCGGTCTTGAACGACGCTCGACCGGAGGTGGTTTGAACGAGGCTAAGCGGATCAATCCCGCTACTTATCGCAGCGGGATTGGCCACCTTCAGGAATTTCTCGGCAGTATCGGTACCTGCACGCACAGGAGCCTCGACATATCGATCGAAAACCTGCGTCGCCACATCATTCAAGAGCTTCCTGGCCGCATCCAGTAGATTGGGATCAAGCGCAGACACAGCCGTCGCCTGTCCGCGAAAGACGAACGATCCAGCTTGGAGCGTTTGCTTGATCTTGCTTTGAAGTTGCGTGGCCAGCTTGGCCGCCCTGTCCAATTGGCCAGAGCAGTAGTCACGGACCTCCTGGTCGGGTTCGTTCCGATGAAGTTCAGCAATGCGTTGGCACCGATAGATTTCGTTTGCTAGGTCATCCAATTCCGGATTGGAGCGCGCAAGCAGGCCGATAATGTTCCGACCAGTACGGCTGCGAGACTCGTCGACCATCCTGTTGCGTGCTGCGTCATAGTCGGTGGCAGCCACCAACTCCAGGACAGTTTGGACGGTGTTCTGGTCTCCGGCAAGGCTTGTCACCGCGCTGCCAGATTGGACCTTGATACCGGATGCAACGGCCAACGTTCCATGAAGACTGACTCTTGGCAAAGGGTCGAACACTTCACGTACAGAGTCGCTGAAGATCCGCCGGACATCAACGGAGCGAAGCGCGAGGGCACCGCGTTCTTGCTCGATGTCGCGAAGTTTCTCACTCAAGAAGACAAGGTTCCCGTCCTTCTCTCCAAGCGGAACCAGCACGTCACCCAGCATCTCATCAACAGCTTCCTTCACCTCGTCGAGTTGGGACGCTGAGGTGATCGAAGGGTGCATCAAGCTTACGACATTCTGTACGCTAACTGGTAAATTCCCGAGAATCTGGAGAACCGCGACTGATTTCGCAATATCTTGATGGAGGTCGCCATCTGGGAAACGGATGAGCACCTTGCCGACAGCCTGATGTACAGACGGGAAAGCTCGTCGAATGTCCTTCTCAAGTTCGTCATAAAGCGTAACGGTCGTCGCGAGCCAGCCAACTGGCTGATCTGCCATGGCGGTTGTTCCGCCTTCACCCTTCAATACATCCTGGACCACCTTGATAGCCGATCGAAGGCCAATGCCGCCAGTCGACTTGGCCAGTGCACCAAGCAAGTGGAGAAGAATGTCAAAGTGAGCGGGGAGAAACGGGTATAGATTTATGAACGTCTGCCGGCTGAAGTCAGCATCATAGTATTTTGCGTCTTGAAGCCTCGTGTTGTGTCGCAACGCTTGACCATGCGCGTCAAACAGCTTCCCGAGCTGCTTTTCACCACTAGGGGATTTTCCGAGCAGTCGCCGATAGCAGATTTCCTTAATATCGCTTGATTCCAGGTCGATCTGAATCGGAAAGCGATCCTTAAGCTTGTAAAGCTTGTCTGAGTTGAGTGCGGCCCGCGGATCGTCTTCGGTGAGTGTTTGTTGGGCCGTTGAAATGATCCAGACTTTGCCATCTCCGAGGCGTTTCAGGTTCTTGGCAAGACCATCCAGGTTTAGAATAAGGTTGTCGCGCGAGGCAACATACTGACCGACTTCATCGACGATAAAGATGATGTTCTGCTTGCCGCTCTTGGAGCGCACAATGTCGATCATTTCCTGAACGCGTTGATCTTCGAACTGGAAGAACCCGTCTGTGCTCGAAGAGAAGCTTTTTGCTTCTGGGAATAACGCTGGATACATTTCGTGCGCGATTTTGGGGATCAGGCCATCAATGGCGAGAGGATTGTTCTGTACGCGATCCCATGTCGCTCCTGGCAACGCTTCTGCGACGAGTCGATGTAGTTCCTCGGTACGGCCATCTTTTTCGACCATACGCTCAAATGCCGCAACCTTGAGGTTGCGAGAGTAGCCAGCCCACTGGAGCACCTTAAAATACAGGACGGTGGACACTTCTTCCATCGTCGCGCCTGCCAGCATCTCACTTGCCAGATCGAGCATCACAACGGCTGCCGGGAATCGCTGCGCAACTGTGTTCAGCAGGGCTTTGGTTTGGGGCTTATGAAGTCGATCTTGCAGATACTTGATGAACGGCGTTCCATCGATCGTGCGCTTGTCATCGAATGCAAGACCCAAATACTTCGTGAAAGAGCTCTTGCCAGATCCATAAAAGCCTGAGACCCACACGCCCACTTCGTTCTCGCCACCCGATTCCATTGCGAGCTGCATGCGATCGAGAAGCTGTCTGAACTGCTCCTCGATGCTTTCAGTCACAATGTATTCGGCAATTTCCGACTTCAGGCGGTCTTCCTGGGCAGCGCCATACGTAATGACCTTCTCGATGGTCCTGTAGATGTCCTTGCTCGGATCGAAGAGAGATCTAATGCTCATTTTTGTATCCCTAAAACCTTTCTGCCTCTAGCCGCCAACGTGGACAGAGCGGTAATTGCCATCTTCGGGGTAGAATCCGAGAAACTTTAGACGCGTCTTTCCGGTACGAACCCCCGGATAGAGAAAGACTGTAGGCACATGAAACTTGCCTTGTAGCTGGCTCTCGATCGCGCCAATTCGAAGAAAAGGATGCAGCGCCTCGAGGTCTGTGACCAAAAGTAACGCGCTCTGGTTACCCTCAAGGGGCTTCAGAGCGTTCTCCAGCCTTCGCAAAAGGCCGCCACCATTCGCAACGATATCTGCCAGCGCCAGGTTTGTTCGGGCCCAATCATCTGGAGAGGCTTTGTCTTGTTGAACGCACAGTGACCAGAAGGGGTCTTCCTGCAGCAGTTCCCACAGATTTTCGGCCACCGAGAAGACGTGCACGTCCCATCCTTCTTGGTGTAACTTTGCCTCCCAAGCGGGCGTCTGCCGTTTAACTTCCAAAACCTGTTCCGGAGAAAAGATGAGGTAGTAGATCGGCTCAAAGCTCGCGTGCCCGAGTTCGCGGCCATGCCGAATCCTCTCACGAAGTTCGTCAAAATCAGCCCTTAGCGAGGACATCGCAAAGCTCCTCCATGTCGTGTTGCTTCCAGCCGACCCGCACGACATCTCCCGCGGATTGGATAATGATGAGACCTTTCAGCGAAAGACGCTTCATCTCTTCAAGAACGTCGTCCCGCTCCAACCCAAAGAGCTTCCAGTCATCATGGTTCAGGACGGCATTGTCGCCAACTCCGCGGAAATGGAGCTCGTATGCCAGATATGCGCTTGTCGTGGCTGAAATCCGAAATGGAAGAATGCGCCGACTTGACCGTAACCCGCGTCCAAGTAAACCGTAGTCTGCACAGCATCCGGTTAGATATGCCGACACTCGTCGGATCGTCGATTCAGACCACCGTTTCGATGTCTTCCCATCGTCAATTCCCCGCTCCACGAACGCCCGTGCGTCTTCGCTGGAGATCTCTTGGTAGCCGCCCGCGTAACGCGCCCAATAGACGTCACGAATAAAGTCGCCAAGAATGGGATTCGCCCGGCTTGTAAAAACGAGCATAAGCTGAATTAGCTCAGATGCGGGGAGTTCGGCGGACAGTTTCTTCAAATGCAGCGCTGGTTCGCCATCGGCCGTCAGATAGCGCGGCGCAAAGCATTCTGAGACAATGTTTCGTAGGCGTCGCGCAGTAATCTCCGGAAATCTCCCAGATTTCAGGGCAATGTCATGCAACTGGCTCGCCGACATGCCCGGTGACCACAACTCGAGAAGAGCTCTGGTCTCGTTCACAAGACCAAGCCCTGCCTGCAACTGAGTTGTGTATAGAGCCCGTTCCATTATGCGACTAAGTAAGGAAGAGCTTGTGTGTTGGACGACAGCGCCATCTGGTAGATCGCGCCGATTTTGTCCAAAAGAGAGGATGCGCGGAGTTCGTCGATCTTTCCAACCTGCACAGGTCCGACCACCTCATCAGCCGTTGCATTGCTGACTTTGGAAAGAGCGTTCAGAGCGGACGCCTGATCCACGATCAAGCTGGGATCAAAGAGCTCGAGTTGCTCTGCCTGCACCATTTCGTGCAGGTCTTGTTCGATCTCTTCTGGAAGCCGGAAAATATGGAATGACCCCACGCTCAAGTTTTCGTCGTGGAACCGACGTGCCGCTTCCACTGCGCCATGGTACTGTGCCAGCGGAGCTGTTCGCGAAAAAACCGGTTCGAGAAAGCGAATGCTTGAAGCCTCGTAAAACGATGTTGGCCACCAATTACACTGTGACTTCTCGCCGAGGAATCCGACAAGATATCGAAGTTTTATTATTCGCCGCATTAGATCAGACTGCTCACGAGGAACCATCTAGCCCTCTCTTTCTATAGAACTGCCCGGTGCCAGGCCTGCAATTGGGGACACCAAGACAATTTGCTGTTCTTGGGGAGGGCGGGTTTTAGCGTTGTTGTCGAGCCCGAGTTTTTTGAGTGCGTAATAGAGAAGCGCCCTGCGCACTTGGATCTTTGCTTTGCCTTCTCGCATTCCATAATCGAGTGCGATCACTTTCTTCTGGCTTTCGGACAGCTCTGGGTGGGGGCCGATCTCAAGCGTGACATGCTCTTGCCAGTCCGCATCGGCGGCATCCGTGACCTCACTGGCTTCAACGCTGCGTGTCGAGATGATGCGAGAGAGCAGGAAGTCCTTGAACACCTCGTCCATCTGACAGTAGGCCCGCGTGTGCCACCGGAAGCCATCGAACCCGATGGCATGGGGCGCGATCCACCGCCAACACGGCTCAGGGCGTGACAGGGACTGATACTTCACCTCAATGGCCTCTGAACGGCGGATAGCGGCGACAACGGATCGCAGAATGACAGGGTTTACACCGCGGGCGGGCGTTGGTGCAGCATCGTAGGTTGGCAGTTCTGCGATCCAGGTATCGTCGCTGTCCATAATGCCGTCCGCCAACGACCGCAGCTGCGCGAGGTAGCGGCTGGCGTCAGGCTTCAGGAAGTGTGGGGCATAGTCGGGGCCACGTACATACGTCCGCGCACTCTTGTCGTAGACCATGTTGTCCGGTGCGAAACCAAGATAGCGGTTCAGGTCAGCGGACGCTTGGTTCACCGACAGCCCGAATTGCTCCATCAAGTCGCTGCGGTTCACATGCCCCTCCCAAAACAATCGGAACTCGATGAACTCGAGGCGCTGCGCGACCCCCCAACGAAGCTCCGATTTATCGTTTTCCACTTCGCACTCCCGACCCGGTACGCACGATTAATATGCGCGCCCATTTTTTGTGCTGTCTGCACGCTAGCGGGGAGGCCCTAAGTGTTCAATCGAAATGCTGCGTGATTTCTGGAGTTTGTTGGGCTGGACTCGTTTTCGTAAGAACCAACGGGAAGTCAAGTAGGCGTGCCGAGCTGCACCGTCCCCGGAACGCCTGCAAATATCGCAACCACAGCATCGGCTAAATTGCAGGAGGCAAGTCATGGGTGCATCCGGAGGGGCGCCTTGCTGCGTGCAACGACGTCTGCTTCCCGTACCGTTCACTCGGGATCATCCCTGCAAGGCCCGCAGGAATCCCGCTGCCGAAAGCGAGCTCGCGAACATCCACGGCGACGACCTCCAAAACCGGCTGCTCTTCCGTTCTGAGCACGAACTCCGTGATCTTTCCTGGCGGGCAGTCCACCGAGGCCGGGTAGACGAGCGCCAGACGATTGCATCGGTAGCGGCTGGCATACGCGTTCATCTGATAAGCGTCGCCGCTCGAAACGCCTGAGTTCGACATGCTCACATCAAGACGCTTCCATTTCGCATCAATGATGGCGACGCTCTCGTTGCCGTTCTGAATGGTGATGTCGGGTCGAAGCTGGAAACCCGATGTGGCGAGGTTTTTCATCGGACTTTGTAGTCCGACAGAAATGCGATTACCCGCGCTCGCCTGACACGCATGCCGGATGCGCAGTCCGAGCACCATCTCGAAGAGCTTTTCCATGTTAAATAGCAGCGCCGAGCCAGCTGCGTTGCCGGTGCGGACATCAGGAAAGAGACCTGCCAGAAGCCACCGGGCTCGTACGAACACTGGCTCCCAGTTCCGGATTGTGCGGTCAAGGTGGAGCGCGTCAACTTCGCGGATCGTGATCCTTCGGTCCCTTACCTCGTCGAAGCGATGGAGGAATGCCGCCACCATCGCTCGGGTGCTTGGACTCAGCGCGAACCCAAGCAGAAGCCGGATGACTCCCTTGAGCGCTTGATTATAGGGGTTGTCGATGCTGCGTTCGTCGAAACGGCATAGCAGGTGAGAACGGTCGAATGCGTTCGCGCGCAGATGGTCGGTTAGCTTGAGCCGTCCGCGGATGGCGTTTAGGTTCTCCGTCCTCTCGGAGTATCGAGCGATGGCCCCGCCTCGTAGCGCGGATTTCACCTGGTTGCAGAAATCCTCGATGAAAACGTCTAGGAGGTGACTGTGCTGGTGCCCGAGACCAGCGTCGCCCACCCGCTTTGATCCAAGTTCACCTGCACGCGCAAGCATGGCCACCAGAAGTCCCCGCATTTCCTCGCTGCTATCGCTGCCATGGTCGATCTTGGGAAGTATCTCGATCGCCAACTGCCCGGTCTGCAAGACCCCACAGAACGGCCCAAACTTCAGCGCGCGGTGACCCCATGCGAGGGTACCGGGGGGCAGACGCCCGGCAAGTTTTGCGATGCCTTCCGCCTCCAGTTCGCTGATTTCACCGGTCGAGCCAATGCTGATGCTCTCCCTCTCGCGGAAGGTCAGGCGCCTCATTCAGGTGGCTCGTAGATCTTGCGGATCGCGTTCGGGGTGATGTCGTCTTCTCGAATAATCTCGAACGCCTCACCGTCACTGATTTCGGTCGGGTCCGCTTTAGGAAAGAGCAAAGCGGCGCTTTGCATACGCGCCCGGACGAGTTGCAGTTCCTCCTCCACCGCTTGGTCGGCAAGGATGTATCTGATCTGCCGCCAGTCATCGTAGAACGCCTCTTGCAGGAAGGGCAAAATTTCCTGTGCAAAGACCCGGCGCAGCTCGTCGAACGATTTCACATGATAAAAGTAGCTGTGGCCGAGAGTCTGGTCGCGATGCAGCAGGCGAGACAGGCGGGCATTCATAGCCTGCAGTAATTGCCGCAGGTCGATCGTGTTGCCCTCGCCATCGTCAATCGATTCAAGCAGTTCAGGTTTCGGCGTGAGTTCTTCAAACCGGAACCGGCGCCGCAAGGCGCTGTCGAGCAGGGCGATCGAGCGGTCCGCGGTGTTCATGGTGCCGATCACATCTACATTCGCCGGCACTCCAAAACGCTCACCGGAGTAAGGGAGCGTCACTTCCAAGCCCTTGCAGCTCGCCAATCGGATTCCGGTGGTATCGGTGCGAATACGCTTGTCTACCTCAACCAGCGTGATGAGCTCGCCGAAGACTTTGGCGACATTCCCGCGATTGATCTCGTCGATGAAGAGGGCGAAACGCATATCCGGCGCGCGCCGGGCCCGCTCGCAGAGCCGCTTCAGCACACCCGACCGAACCTCGTATGTGACGGTGCCGTCTTCCGTGACAGGACGAATCCCTTCGACGAAATCCTCGTACGCATAGCTCTGATGGAACGTGACGAACTCGAAACGATCTCCGGCCTCATCCTCGTAACGCGGCAGATAATCGTTCTTCAGACGATAAGTCTTCCCGGTGCCTGGAGGACCGTAGATAATGAGATTCAGCGGCGGTGCGGCTTTCTTCGGCAATGCTTCTCCAGATCCCTTACCGCCCTGTGGCGCAGTTGTGCCTGTTGCAGCCAGTGGCAGCGCCTTCCAGAGGCGCTCCAAGGTCCTGGCCGCCTTGTTCTTGATCTCGATCCCAGAAGACTGCGGGTTCCATTCTTGGCTGGGTTCGCGGCTCTGAAGTTCTTCTAGGGGGACAATCTCGTCCATTGTTGCGTCGCGGACGGAGTCGAATGCCAGGTCAATGAAGCGCGTCATCTCTCCGGCATCGGCGCGGGCCCGTTCCCAGTGCTCTGCGTCGTAGGGCGCGCGCGTAACCTTGCCCACACCCACGATGCCCTTCGGAGGACTGCCGGTCCGGATCAGAAAAACGCGGTCACCCTCGCGCGGCTTGCTCGAGCTGCAGCGCCAGCGGCTGTCGGCCTTCTCACCGCTGATGGTCATGGCGCGGTCGGCAGCGAGTGTATCCCAGTTCCATCTGGATGGGTTCCAGCTGAGGAGCCAGTTCTTTGTCTGCGTCTTCCATTGGGACTCAAATTCTTCTTGGTAGAAATCGATGTCCGCGCCGTGCTCCTGTTCCAGACGACGGCGCAGGTCCAGTAAAGCGCGGTCAATCTCGATAGTGCTCCACTTACGAATTTCCTTCTCCGGCGTGTCACTGAAGCCTGCGAGGATCAGGCGCTTATCGCCTTCGGAGCTGATCCGCTCGAAGGTGTCAGGAAACAGCAGGTGTGGAAGGATGTGGATCAATTGCCTGTTTCGAGCCTCTGGGAGGCCGCTCAGCCAGCCGGAGAATGCCCAGGGATCAGAGGCGATCTGCTCGCGATCGGAGACATCGCGAGCCTTGAAGTCGCGCATGGCACCGATCAGAAAGACCAACTCGCGCCACCGATGCGTGTTGTAAGCAGTTCCAGCGGAACCGATGCCCTTGAGGACAGCATCATTTAGAAGAGGATGCATCCCGTCCAAAACTTCCCCCGACCAGGACCAGATTTCCAAAACGTTCTCCCGCTTTTTGGCGGCGCCCACGTTTGAAGGAAAGAGAAGCAACAGCCACAGGCTCTCGGCCATCAGCTGCCGGCAATTAGAAGAGCCTTCTGAAAGCTGCACTCTCAGTTTAGAGAGAAAATCACCTTCACCGGCGTCGAGGTTCTGGACGAAGCGCTGGTCAAGTTCGTTCAAAAGCGCGTTCGTCCAAAGTTTCTTGCCTTCAGAAAAGATCGAATGTTCGGCGATCAGAGATCTTTCACGCCACTGCCCCGCAGCGTCGTAAATTGGTTTGACATGGTGGCTAGGACTAAACTTTGACACGAAAACACGCTTTCTCGGTTGTTTTACGGGGCGCGGTGGATGCCAGACGTCTGGCCCGGAGGCCTTTGCGGCTCAAAGCCACAGTAGTTGCGGCTTTGCTTGCAGGCGTTGACAGGGCCGTCGGAATTTATCTGTGAAATCCTTCTCTTGCATCGAGGGCAACAGAAATCTTCGCATGGTTCGTTTTTGCGATCACAATATCAGATAGAATTAATGCTGATCGAACAACACCATTGGCGCTCGGTTCTCGGCCTCGTAGCGTGATAAACGGTCGTTGGACGCGGTGCTTGGCGTAAACATGGTCGTGGAATTCGGACTGACTTGAAAATACCGATGCGCAAAAGGGGCAGGAAAAGCTTGATTCACTGGGCAGACTGAGATCAGGCGTCCTTTCGGTGCCTTCATACAAGGCATCAAGGTGATCTTCACGGATCCAGCCGACAGTGGGCATATTGACCTCCCAAGTCGCGACAGTCCTCGTTATGCCGTCGGCGTGTCGAACCCACCCATCCAGCTTCATCAATCAACATCAATGAAATAAGCGTAACAGCTAGCATTTCCGCGAACAAGCGGATTGACAGAAATGACGGGCGATGGACCGGCCATGTTCGCCGATGGTGTGACCTTCATTCAGGCAATTTCGAAGGCGCGCATGGACCTCGATTTCAACTCGACCTCTTGCTCCTGCAGCACACCGATGTTCTCCCCTTTAAAGACCTGCTGCAATTCATTTTCCTCCCTTCAAATCGGTCGGGACACAAGCATGCAGTAGATGAGAAACGAAAGGCCAGACTGGCAAAACTTCAAGGGCAATATCGGGACGTAATGCAGGCGTGCCGAGCCTCACCACTTACCGGCACGCCTGCAATTTTCGCAACCACATGCGCGGTTACGCGGTCGGCGAAACCTCGGCCGACCTGGTGGGCTCCGAACGGGTTCGCCGTCATCCCCACCTCCGCGCTTGATCCGCCCCACAGTGCGGCGTCTCCTGCGGTCCCCGCGCTTGTCGGGTCCGGGTCCCCATCAGTTCTGGCCGCCTTGGCTAGTCCGCTTCCGGCGGCGGGGCGGAGGCCATCTCAGTGATGACTTGGAATTCTGCCAGAAACTCAGGTCGATGCTGCATCAGGTACCGGACGATCCGGGCGTTTCCGAGCAGCTTTCCCAGATAGCCCTTGATGACGGTCAGCTGCAGGTGGTCTTGGCCATAGGAGTCTTGAATCGATGTGATCCCTTCCTGAAGCCGTGCCAGCTCTCGCTCCATGCGGGCCATGGCCTCGGGGGTAATGCCCTTCATCTTCTTGGGCTTCTTGGAGTCCACCAGCTGTGCTTGGGGCGTTCCTGCGAGGATCGCGGAGATGTAAGCTGGAGAATAATTGTTTGCGTTCATCATCAGCTCGGCTGCCTCGATCTGGCGCATGGCTTTCATCTTACGCAGGATTTCGAACACAGCGGTCGCGCATTGTTTGTCCTTCAGGATGCTGACAGCTTCTCCGCAGATCCCGTCGAGGAGTTTTGCCTTTCGCACAATGCTGCGCGGATGGAGGTCGAGCGCCAGGGCTATCTTTTCTTCGGAGACACCTCGCTCAATGGCCTTGAGGATCATTTTGTGCTCTTGGATGGGCGCAAGGCGGCTGATCCGCTTGTTGTAGGTGAAGGCCTCGTCGTCCGTGGAGATCAGACATTCGACCCGTTCGATGCCGAGATCCTTCAGCACCTCGATCCGGATATGTCCATCCAGCAGCATATAGGTCTCGTCCTCACCGGTGGATCGCGTAACGACTGGTGGCTCGACCAGGCCAACCTCTTTGATGGATGCGGTGATCTGGCGATACTTGCGGCTGGATTTGACCGATGCGCTGAGCGCGCGCACCGGCAGGACGGCCTCAACCGGCACAGTGACGCAATCGCTTTCGAAGCCAAGCGCCACCGCGTCCGGGGATTTGCGCTTGCCACGGCTCATTCTGTTGCTCCCGAATCCAGTGACTGCCCGAGATAGGTGGGCAGGGTGTCCAGCCCCTCCGCCCGCAAGAGCGTCAGGAAGTGGTCATCGTCGCGCAGCGTGCGAAACGCCTCCACGACGAACATCAAACGGCCCTGCGTCAGCTCGGCCTTCTTGATCAGCACCTTCTGGCGTTTTGCTTCCTGCTGATATGCGCGCACTAGCGCGTCGCTGGTCAGGGGACGCTTGGTGCCGTCGCTTCTGCCATATCGGTTTCGATGAAGGTGCGGACCTTGAGCATCGCGCTGCTGGATAAGACGGCGCACCGCGGCGAGTTTCTTACCGCGCAACTTTTTCTGGGTGTAGGCATCCATCAGAGCGCGCTGCCCGCCCTCGGCATCTGTCTTTGAAATGTCGATGGCGAGGTTCAGCGGCAGAAGGCCGGTTTCTACGGCCGAGACCAGCCGTTCTTCCCCGCGCTCCAGAAGCCCCGCGATCATGCCGACATAGTCTGGCGTGACGCCGATCTTGTTTGCGATCTGGCGATCATTGTAGCCGCGTTTGCGCAGGTTGCCGATTTCGCGCATCAGGTCGATGGGGTTGTGCTGGCGACGTGCACAGTTTTCCACGAGGCTCATGACAAGGCAGTCGCTCTCATCGGCGTCGATGATGATGGCCGGGATGGCATCCTGCTGAAGCTCCATGAACGCCTCGAGCCGACCTTGGCCGCATACGAGATCATATTCCGCAGGGTCTGTCCCGACGCGTTGCGCCACGGTGATCGGTCGCTTCAGACCGATCTTTGCGATGTTTTCGACCATTTCCTCGAAATTGCGGCGGTTGCGTACACGGGGATTGAGGATGCGAATGCGGTCGGTGGGGATGAGTGTGATATGCTTCTGTGCAGTGTCGTGATCGTCGTCATGCATCAGGCGGCCTCCGTGATCCGGGCCCGGCCAGCGAGCGCATAAAAATAGTCGAGCGTGTCAAAACGATAGGCGTCCAGCGACAGTCCGTTCTGCTCGGCCAACTTCAGCCTGCTCATGGTCATGTCGATGCTCGGAAGCAGGTAATAATCGCGTGGGCCGCTGTTCAACGCGTCCATCCGCACGGCGATCGTGATGTCGGGTACCAGGTCAGTATCGAGGCGGATGCGCCATCGCAGGGAGCCGCCCTGCGTCTCGAAACATCGGGCCAACACCACCGACGCCGTGAACTCGTCGTTGATGCGGATCAGGTCGGTGTCTGGATCTTGGAAAGCATGGCCGCCGCGTTCGCCGATACCTTCAAGTATCTGGGCTACGATGCCGGGGTGGGCCTGCCGTAACACCCTGTTAATCTCGACGTAGCGATAGTCGCGCTCCGGCTCGTAACCGATCATCTGGTAGGCGCGCAGCAGGCTGCCGAAGCGGCTCCGAAAGGCGCTGGACGACGGTACGTTGTCCTGTTCATCGATGATCAATCCGGACAGCACGCCTTTCTGTTTCAGAACGGTGCGAAGCGCTTCGAGCAGTTCGGCGTCCGTGAAATGCTGGCTGCGTGCGTCGATGATTTCGCGTGCACGCAGAAACAGCGCCTCGTCCACAATTGCGGGGTAGGCGCCTACGGCCCGGATCCACATCTCGCGCGGATTCACCACCCGGCGCTGTTTCAGCTTGAAGGACACCTTGTTGTAGACGTTGTTGCCGATGTATTTCTCGTTGGTCAGGACCTGGTGCACCGATGCCCGGGACCATGGCCGCTCAAGATCGGTCAGATGCCCTTCGGCATTCAGGGTTTCCGCAATCTTGCGCTCCGAATGGCCATCCTCGACGAACATCCGATACATCCGGCGCACAATGTCCTGTTCCTGCTCAGGGCCTGGAACAAGCACGACACGGTCGGTCTGAAGGCTCTTCTGCTCACCGCGGGATAACGCGCCCTTCGGGTTGCCGTGTTCGTCGATCAGCACCCGGCGCAGGCCATAACCTGCCGCACCGCCTTGGCGGAACCCAAGCTCTACCAGGCGACATTGCCCCGCGAACACCTTCACGGAAAGCTCGCGGCTGTACTCGCCCGCCATGACCCGCTTGACGGTTTTCAGCAGGTTGGAGCCGATGCTGCCGTCGTTTTCGAATTGCTCGCCGCAATAGTGGACGCGGATCCCGGCACGAGAGCAGACATGCTCGTGGTAGGCCCCTTCATCGGCATCCTGAAAACGGCCCCAGCGGCTGACGTCATAGACCAGAATGGCCTTGAAATCCGCTTGGCCTGTTCGGACCTCGGCCATCAGGTTCAGCAGCGCTTCGCGGCCGTCCAACCGCAACCCGGACCGACCGGAGTCCTCGAACACCCGCAGGATCTGCAGACCCCGGGCGTTGGCGTAATGTCGAATGACGTCCAGCTGGTTCTCGGTCGAGTACTTCTGGTGATCGGTCGACATCCGCACATAGGCGACAGCCGGCACATCTGTTTCCGGTGGCTCGTCGTTCCTGTTCGAATGGGTCGCTGATCGACCGGTCAATTGCCTATCTCCTCACAATTCCAGGCAAATCCATCGCTCCCGCCGGAATCAACGGTTGAAGTCTTCGCATCCATGTAAAGCGAAGGAGTGTGGAATGTCGTTTCCGAAAAAGGGCAAGTTCTTTCCAAAAGAAAACGGATATAATGGGAAAGACGATCATCAGACGAATGGATGCTTTGTCGACGAAATCGCATCGGCGTTAAAGCGGTCGCTCGGCGACAGTCGGGCGGGTGTCAAAACCGTGGCGGCCTGGACGGGTGCCAACGAAAAGACGGTGAAGAACTGGTTCTCGGGCACCTACGGTCCGAGTGGGGCGCACCTGATCGCGCTGTCGCGGCATTCTGACGAGGTGCTGGGTACCTTCTTGGCCATGGCAGGGCGCGAGGATCTGATGGTGGCTATCAAGCTCGCGGCTGCCGAGGACGCTATTGCGGAGCTTCTGATGGCGGTGCGGGAGCTAAATCGACACGACCAGACAGGTTCCGATACCTGACGTAGGGCCTGCCGCTAGAACGATAACCGATTGACTGGCCCGACGATCGGGGTGATCGTCGGGCAGCTCACGCGGGCGCGGAAATCGATCATTCGGGGAATATTTTGTCAAAAGTTGTCGAAAAGATATCTGGTAAGGCCAAAATTTTAGGAATTAAAGATTCCAAGGAAGTAATTTCGCAAAACAGATCAAGCGAAATGTTCTTCGCTGTTGTTGGTCCTGTGGGCGCAGGCGGGTCTAGAGTGATTGAGTCGCTCAAGCGCGCTTGCGAAGAGTCCGGGTATAAAACAGAGTGGATTAAAGCCAGTACTCTAATCAGCCAATGGCATGAGGATAACGATAGTCCACTGCCGTCTTCAACAGAGAAGACACTCGAACTCGTTGAGGCATACCAGGATGCTGGGGACAAGATGCGCAAACGAGATGCGGCCGAAGTTGCACGTGAGGTATTGCGCGAAATTGCTAGGCGGCGAGCTGAAGCTACCGATGTTGCATATGTGCAGGGCGAGCCAGTTAGGCCAAATAATGAGCGACGTGCCTATCTGATTGATTCGATTAGGCACCCGGCTGAAGTTAGTTTACTCCGTCGTACCTACGGCAGTGCATTCGCGCTGGTAGGCGTTGTTTGTGAGGAAGGCAGGAGAGAGAAACGAATACTCGAAAAGTATTTCCGAAAACCACGTCATCATGATCAAGAAGTAAAAGATCAGGTCCTGCGCTTTATGCAGCGCGATTCCGACGATGCTGGTAACAAAAGAGGACAGCACGTTGCGGAGGCGTTTTTCGAGGCCGATTATTTTGTTGATAACTCGGAAGATGACCCAGAAGGAAATAAATTCGCCCTTGATGAGCCATTAGGTCGCTTGGTGAATATCGTTGCGCACGACCAGGTCATTCGCCCGACTATGGAAGAAACGGCAATGCATCATGCCCATTCTGCAAGAGTTAGGAGCGCCTGCTTGTCTCGGCAGGTGGGTGCTGCTCTGGTTGACAGCGACGGGACAGTCGTTGCCACCGGCGTCAACGAAGTGCCGGCTGCAGGGGGTGGCGTGTATGGCGAAGGATTTGGCCTCCCGCATGATCATGAAGATCATCGATGCGCTTTTCGCGAGACCAAGTTCTGTAGCAGCAACAGGCAACAGAATAAAATCATTGATGAACTGATCGTTGCGTTGCCTGAACTGGCTACGGTAGGGGACAAACTTGACCTCGCTGCGAGAATTAGGAAGACCCGCCTTGGAGGTCTCATCGAGTTTAGCCGCGCTGTGCACGCTGAAATGGATGCATTGCTGTCTGCGGGTCGGGAGGGCGTCTCGACGGTTGGAACGCGGCTGTTCGTTACTACCTTCCCGTGTCACTACTGCGCCAGACACATCGTCGGTGCAGGTGTGTATGAGGTTCAGTACATTGAACCTTACCCCAAAAGCCTCGCAATTGAGCTGCATAGTGATGCCATCGAGACCAACCCGTTTGAGTGGATGCCACCAGAACGCAAGTCGATGGCAGAGCAGAGGAAGGGGATTAATGAGCCACCGCGTCCTGTTGCCGCGCCCGAGCCAAGGAACCCAGGAAAAGTTCTGTTCAGGCCTTTCGTGGGCGTCTCTCCGCGCATGTACACAAGGGCATTCGAGAAAACGTGGCGTTTGAAGGACAAGGTCACTGGAAATTTTGAGATGGAAGCGCCAGAATGGGGCGATGAGTGGTCACCGTTCACCGTTGGGTACCCCGACCTCGAAGCAGCACTAACGAAGAAGTCATGACACATCCGATGCTCAGACTCGTAACCAAGGAAAGCTACGAACTTTCAGTGCCTACGGAAGTATCCGGGGCGCGCTCGCGTGTTGCGTCGAACGAACAACTCAGTTTTTCGTTCGAGGATGATGATCGCTTTGACGGTCGTCGAATCGAAATTGTGTCTATGGATGGCCTACACGGAAAGCGGCTCTGTGAATTGATTCTGTCAAAAAAGCCGAGAGTCGCGCTTGATTTGCGTCATGTAATTCGTTTCGATTTGCCTGGAACCAGTCGCGAACAAGTCCTCAGTTACTTCCGCGCCGCAAACACTCTTTACGTGCGTGATCCACTTCCTTGGCATGCGCTGCAAAGAAAGGATTTCATTGTAGGGAATCGAGTCATCTCGCAGAGACTTGAGCATGAGACAGTAGAAAGAAAGCATTCGCCGGTTATGCTATTCGTTCCTAAAGATGAACATGCTGGGTTTCTCGCTGCTTATCTTAATCGCGTTTTCTCAACTCGGGGAGGCGAGCCCTGGGAGATATTGACCGCTCACTAGGGTGATTTTTCAAGAAGAAGCCGTGACGATTTTCGCAGAAATTCGAAAGACCAACATAGTGTCCGACACTGGCACGAGAGAGAGTTCGTTGAATGTGTCATCCCCTCCGCCAAGATTTCAAAAAACCCATAAGATATTGTTTTTAAATGAAAATGTGAGGCGGATATTTTTCCTTCCACACACGTTTCCCACACACGTTTTCCACACACACCCAGCGCTACCGACTTGATCGACAGTTTCAGCGGCTTCCCTGTTGCCGATCTGTGCTGTTGGTGGTCATGATGCGGAAAAAGCAAAAGGGCAGGGCAACGATGTACGAAACGGCCTTCAACCAGATCGAGCGGAACCTCCGGGCCGAGGAAGGGATCGCCAACGAACTGGATTACGTTGAACAGATTTCGTGGGTCCTCTTCCTGAAGTACCTGCACGAGCTGGAGGCGGAACGGCAGGACAGGGCTGAACTGGAGGGCGGGGATTACGAGCCGATCATTAAGGACGAGTATCGCTGGGATCAGTGGGCCGCACCAAAGAAGGATGGGCAGTTCGATCACAACGCGGCAAGGATCGGCGACGATCTGATCGCTTTCGTGGATCAGGAGCTGTTCCCCTTCCTTGGGTCCTTCCGGGAAACCGCCACGGGGCCACAGACCATCGAATACAAGATCGGGGAGGTCTTCACTGAACTGCGCAACAAGTTCCGGTCGGGCTACATTCTGCGGGACGTGCTGGAGGTGCTGGACGGCCTGAGCTTCAACACCCAAGCGCAGCGGCACGAACTGTCAGAGCTGTACGAGACGCGCATCAAACGGATGGGCAACGCAGGCCGCAACGGGGGCGAATACTACACGCCACGGCCACTGATCCGGGCGATGATCAAGGTCCTCGATCCACAGATCGGCGAGACCGTCTATGACGGTGCCGTCGGGTCTGCAGGCTTCCTGTGTGAGGCCTTCGAGTACATGCGCACCCCTGATCTGACCGCGACGGAATGGGAGACGTTGCAGCGCAAGACGTTCTACGGGCAGGAGAAAAAGAGCCTAGCCTACATCATCGGGATCATGAACATGGTCCTGCACGGGATCGAAGCGCCGAACATTGTCCACACCAACTCGCTCAACGAGAACGTGATGGACATACAGGAGAAGGACCGCCACGACATCATCCTTGCCAATCCGCCCTTCGGTGGTGGCGAACGGCGCGAGGTGCAGCAGAACTTCCCGATCCGCACCGGGGAAACGGCTTATCTCTTCCTGCAGCACTTCATCCGCAAACTGCGGGCCGGGGGTCGTGCGGCGGTAGTGATCAAAAACACCTTCCTGAGCAACACGGACAACGCCTCTGTTGCCTTGCGCAAGGAACTGCTGGAGGCGGCGAACCTGCACACGATCCTTGACTGTCCCCAAGGCACGTTTCAGGGGGCCGGGGTCAAGACTGTGGTGCTGTTTTTCGAGAAGGGGTCGCCAACGCGGGACGTTTGGTTCTACCAGCTCGATCCGGGGCGCAGCATGGGAAAAACCAACCCGCTGAACGACGCTGATCTGGCAGAGTTCGTGGAACTGCAGCGGGGCCAAAAAACAGGCTTGAAGAGCTGGACAGTGAACCGCGCCGATTTGGATGAGTTGACCTTTGACCTGTCGGTTAAGAACCCGAACACGCCAGAGGCCGACGTGCTGCGCAGCCCAGAGGAGATCATTGCCGATATGCTGGCGCGGGATGCCGACACTGCAGACATTCTTGAGAATATCCGGGGTATGCTGTGAGCACCGATTGGCCGAGTGTTGCGCTTCGTGACCTATGCTCAATCGCACGTGGCGGCTCTCCACGCCCGATCAAGAACTTCATCACAGACGACCCAGACGGGATCAACTGGATCAAGATCGGAGACACGCAGAAGGGAGGCCGTTACATCGACAGCACTGCCGAAAAGATCAAGCCCGAAGGCATTGCACGGTCGAGGTTCGTAGAGGAAGGGTCATTCCTCTTGTCGAACTCCATGAGTTTCGGACGCCCCTACATCCTTAGGACAAGCGGCTGTATTCACGACGGGTGGCTAGTCTTGGAACCGGATTACGCACGGGTCGACCAAAACTTCCTGTACTATGTACTTGGGTCACGAACTGTTTTTGACCAGTTTGATCGTCTCGCAGCAGGATCGACGGTACGAAACTTGAATATTGACTTGGTCAAAGGGGTGGAAATCCCTCTGCCACCACTCGAAGAACAACAGCGGATTGTTGCGGTTCTGGACGAGGTCTTCGAGGGATTGGCCCGCGCCCGCGCCCATGCCGAAGCCAACCTCCAAAACGCGCGGGAGTTGTTTGAGAGCGCTGTGAACTCGACAGTTTTGGGCGACCGTCATCGGATGCCCCATGATGTTCAGGACGACGGTGTTCGTGACCTCAAGGATGAACAAAGAAAAAGGACGAACGACAGGAAATTTCGAGGACCTAGATTTATAGCGTCAAAAGGAGAACCCAAGTTGCCTGATGGCTGGATTTGGGCCTCACCCGAACAGTTGTGCACCCACATCGTTGATTGCCTCCATGCGACACCGAAGTGGGCCACCAGTGGCGAGGTATGTTTGCGCACAACGAATTTCCGTGTCGGTGAACTTGATCTGACAGAGACACGATATGTTTCACCAGAAACGTACGCTCAGAGAATTTCCCGATTGGAACCGAAGCCCGGCGACGTGCTGTACAGCCGCGAAGGCGGGATACTGGGTATCGCTTGCATACACCCTGAGGGTCTGAAAGCCTGCCTCGGACAGCGTATGATGCAGTTTAGGTTGAGACAAAATTTGATGCTTCCAGAGTTCTTTTGCGCGGTTCTCAATTCAGCGTTGGTTCTTGGTGAAGTAAGGCACTTTACTGGCGGGGCAGCAGCGCCCCATCTGAACATCGGCGATATTCGGCAGTTCCCGATTCCGGTGCCGCCGTTACAGGAACAAGCTGAGATGGTGGAAATCATTGAGGCCCAGACCGACGGTCGCCGCCGCCTCCAATCCGCCTATGAAACCAAAATCCAATACCTCGACGACCTACGCCAATCCCTTTTGCAGAAAGCCTTCGCAGGCGAATTGACATGACTTAGGAAACCCCGCCAATGGGAACATCAAAACGCCAACTTGGCGACATTAGCCGTAACGATCAGGTCCTGATTACCCGTACCGACCGACACGGCACAGACCACATGCAATATGTCTGGGTTCTGGTCTGCGCACGTCGCTTGGAAGATGGTGTTCTATGCGGTTATCGTTATGGGGCAAACGGCTCTGACTTTCACCATCGGAAATGTCCACAGTGCCAAGGTGGTGCAGCAGGGTTGGACGTTGACGGGTTGATATGAGTATTCATGACGAAACCGAAGCTGAAACACGGACAAACCGTATCCTGCCCGTGTTGCAGGCCTCAGGCTGGGGTGTTGTCGAAGGATCGCGGCTACGTGAAGAGCTGATCTGTCCGGGTCGTATCCAATCCGGCGGGACACGAGGCAAAGGCCTGACCTGTGACTACGTCCTGCAGTACCGGGGCCAAAAGCTGGCAGTGCTTGAGGCGAAACGGGCCGGGATCAGCCACCGTGACGGCATTGGGCAGGCCAAGGACTATGCCCAGCGACTTGAAGCACGGTTCGCCTATGCCTCCAACGGGATCGACTGGCACCAGATCGACATGCAGACGGGAGCAGAGGGCGACCTGAGCCTGCCCTTTCCGACACCGGATGAGCTGTGGGACCGGACCTTCGGGGATCAGAACGCATGGCGTCTGCGGTTCGGAGCCGTCCCGTTCGAAACCGACGGCGGCAAATGGGAGCTGCGCTATTACCAACACAACGCCATCAACGCGGCGCTTGAGGCCATCGCCAAGGGTGACCGCCGCATCCTGCTTACCCTCGCCACGGGGACGGGCAAGACGTCTATCGCGTTTCAGATCGCGTGGAAGCTCTTCCATGCCAAGTGGAGCCTTGAGGGTGAGCCGGTGCGACGTCCGCGCATCCTGTTTCTTGCCGACCGCAACATCCTCGCCGATCAGGCTTACAACAGCTTCTCTGCTTTCCCGTCTGACGCGGTGACCCGGATCGACCCCGGCACAATCCGCAAGAACCACGGCAAGCCCCCCAGGAACGCCAGTGTGTTCTTCACCATTTTCCAAACCTTCATGACCGGGGATGGGGAGCCGACCTACAAGGAGTACCCACGCGACTTCTTCGACTTCATCGTGATCGACGAATGTCACCGGGGCGGGGCCAAGGATGAAAGCGAGTGGCGCAGGCTGCTGGAGTATTTCGAGCCAGCCGTGCAACTTGGTCTTACTGCAACGCCAAAGCGCAAGCACAACGCCGATACCTACGCGTATTTCGGAGAGCCAGCCTATGTCTACGCGCTCAGGGACGGGATCGAGGATGGCTTCCTGACCCCGTTCAAGGTGCGGCAGATGGCCAGCACGATTGACGAATACGTTTACGATCCTGACGACAAGGTGGTTCAGGGCGAAGCGCAGATCGGCGACAGCTTTTCCGAGGATGACTTCAACACAAGGATCGTCATTCCAGACCGTGAGCGCAGCCGCGTCATCGAGTTTATGGAACAGATCAACCAACGGCAAAAGACGCTGGTTTTCTGCGCAACCCAAGACCACGCCGCCTTGGTGCGAGACCTGATCAATGAGGTGAAGGCAAACCCTAACCCCAACTATTGTCACCGCGTCACCGCGAATGACGGGGCCATCGGGGATCAGCATCTGCGCGACTTTCAAGACAACGATAAGACCATCCCAACGATCCTGACGACTTCCCACAAGCTGTCCACCGGGGTCGATGCCCGCAATGTCCGCAACATCGTGCTGATGCGCCCAATCAAGTCGATGATCGAGTTCAAGCAGATCATTGGCCGGGGAACGCGGGTCTACGAGGGCAAGGATTTCTTCACCATATGGGACTTCGTGAAAGCCCACGAGAACTTCAAGGACCCCGAATGGGATGGCGAACCAGAGGACCCGGTCGAACCGCATCAGCGGCCATCTGAGACGCCCACAGACCCACCTGAGCCGCCTGACTTGCCAGATGATGAAGGCGAGGGAGAAGACCCCAAGCCGAAGCTGGTGATCAAGCTGGCGGATGGGAAAGCGCGAAAGATCAGATACATCGCGTCCACGACCTACTGGATCGACGGAAAGGTGGTGTCGTCTGCTGAGTTTCTTGAACGCCTCTTCGGTGATCTGTCCGATCTTGTTGCTGACGAAGACCAACTGCGGAAAACGTGGAGCGACCCCGACAACCGCGAACGCTTCCTGTCTCAGATCGCAGACCGTGGATATGACCGCGATAAGCTGAACGACATCCGGCAACTGGTGGACGCGCCCGACAGCGACCTTTTCGATGTGCTGGCCTACGTCCTCTACACGCACGATCCGAAGACCCGCCATGTCCGAGCCGAGGTCGTCCGCAGCGAAGCGTTGGGCGACGTGACAGACGACTTGCGCCCGCTGCTGTTGGGCATCTTGAGCGCGTACGAAGAGGGTGGCGAAGACGAACTGGCTTCTGGCAAGCTGACGCACTACCTGACAGCCCGCTACGGGAGCGTCGGCGAAGGGAAGGCCGCTTTGGGTGGCATTGAGGGTGTCCGCAGGGCATTTCTGGACATGCAGCGAGACCTCTACAGATCGTAGATTAAGGTTTTGAAATAATGTGATGAAATACGATTTTCGCCGATTGGGTTCCACCATGGCACAGAGAAGCTTCTGTGTTCACATGAACTCATCAAGGAAAATCAAACATGACATACCACATGGACATGCCCAGTGAAATCGACGCCATTCTCAAGATGTTCCACATGTTCGGTCTCTATAGAACCAGAGCATCAGGGCTGGAGCTGCTTGTGTTCCTTGAAATAGCAAAAGAAGAAGGATGCACTTCGCGCTACCTGCGAGAAAGACTGGACGTCAATCAGTCAACAGTATCCCGCGTCACCCGTGTCTTAGGAGATGGCGATGCCAAACCGATTGATCGTCAGCCTTGGGATGGACAACAGTTGATCTACAGTTATCCGGATGCCGCCCAAAGCAAAAAGGCACGAGGCGATTGCAGCGCTTACAGGGCAGATACGTTGCGCTACGCCCTTACGGAAAGGGGGCGTGAACTACTGAACCGTGTCTTGGATTACTTGGCGATATACTTCCCTTCGCGACCTGTTGGATGCCCAATAGGTCGATGCCAGCGCCCATCGGGAATGGGTGCCACCATTGCAAAGAGTGTTCCGGTGAGGCTGTTCAATCAAGGCACTCAATCCAAGGGTTAACCAAGGGCGAAACCAGTGACGCGCTCCTGATATTCGTATCGGTGGAAACCGACGGGTCCGGGAGTGCGGCCATGGACCATCAAGAGAACTCCGCCAATGCCATACTGAGCAGGGCGCTTGAGGGGAACCTTGGTCTCGTTCGGCTGTGCAACCCTTGGGCCGTGCATCTGCACAGGCTTGTTGCCTTGCCATTTCGATACAAACTGACCGGAACTGACTGAATGATAAAGACAAAAACGGGCCTGCCGCGCCCGATCAAGCGGCGTGTAGTAATGTCCAACTTGACCACGGATGAAAGCAGGTTCCAGCCACGCCAGAACGGTGTTCAGGAGAACCATGTTGCTCACCTCTGCGATGTCCTGAAGCGTGGCGAAGACTTCGACCGCCTCAGTGTCTGGGAGGACCCACAATCCAAGGAGCTGATTGTCGCGGATGGTCATCACAGGTTGGAGGCGCTTCAACGGGAGCGACCTGACAGCAAACTGGAGGTGGACGTCTTCCATTGTAGCTATCACGTGGCCCTCGAAATACCACTTGCGGACAACCGCAAGAACCGTCTGTCGTTGCGATACGAGGAAAAGGCCAATTGGGCATGGAAGCTCAATGTCGAGGGTGAAAGGTCCAAGCGAGAAGTGGCGAAAATCTGCGGCGTTTCTGAGCGCACTGTCGCTAACCAGCGTAAGACGATGAAACTTCTTGAGGAAACCGACCAGCTCTTGCCTGACAACTGGCGAGATGCTCTCCGCTTGGCACAAGGGCGCGAAAAAGACGAATGGACAGACGAGGACCGTGATGCTTGGCGAGAAGCTGCCATCGCAAAAGCAGATGAAGCCTTCGGTGCCAATCTGACGGAGCTGTTTCGACGATGGCCGGATGCCGCAATGGAGTTGGTCGAACGGTGCGCTGGTCCTGATGCTTTCGCGGATGCCTTAGACTACTTGGGCTGGCAGAAGTCGGACGATGATTTCGTTGATCCGTTCTGAGATTACTGGATTTGCCTTCGCAGGAAGCAGACCCCGATATTTTGGGGGCAAAAATCTCAGCGGTCTACTTAATATGAGCGCTTTCGGTCTTCCCCCCTGTCGATATGCGAGGGGGTGGGGGGAGGTCGATGCGTTGCAGGTCAGATCAGAGCGCCACCATACGCGGGTCCCGGTTCTGAGAAGCAATTCATCTTGTTGTCGTGTCTGTGCAGCCTCCAGTCTATCCGCAAGCCAACACAAGCCAGAAGAGCGCATAGGACAGCCGAGATAGGAGCAATCTTTATCCCGAGAGAGCCGAGTTTCACATCGCCGTCCTAAATACCCGTGCGCCGGGCAATGGGCGTTCAAGCCTGCATCATTTTCGTTTGTAACAGTCACAACCTACGTTGACGTTTGCAACGGCCTGTCATATGTGCCGACTTAACAGCAAGCGGAGGCAGTCATGAAGAGGTACGTAACCTACAAGCGGGTCAGCACGGCAGAGCAGGGACGTAGCGGTCTTGGCTTGGATGCCCAAGAGCGGGACATTCAAATCTTCCTTGAGACCTACTCGGATGTCCCCTTTGAGATTGTTGGGGAGTTCACTGACGTTCTGAGCGGCAAGGATGATGATCGACCAGAACTGGCGAAGGCCATCGAACTGGCCAAGAGGACTGGTGCTGACTTACTGGTCGCAAAGCTGGATCGGTTGTCCCGTCGTGTTTCCTTCATCGCAGGTTTGATGGAGGACCCGAAGTTGTCTATGCGGGTCGCTCAGATGCCATATGCCGACAAGTTCCAGCTCCATATTTACGCCGCCCTTGCAGAGCAGGAGCGGGATTTCATCAGCAAGAGAACCAAGGCAGCATTGGCGGAGGCCAAGAAGCGTGGCACGAAGCTCGGCGGGATGCGGGACGCAACCATGAAAAGAAACGAGGCCGTGGCGGCAAACGCCGATGCCCGCGCCAAGAAAGTGGCCGGTATCATTGTCCCTCTGCGTGACGCCGGGAAGACGCTTCGTCAGATCGCCGATGAACTCAACACAGTGGGCATCAAGACAGCCAGAGGGGGCCTGTGGCAAGCCTCTCAAGTCCAACGGACACTGGACCGCTTGGAGCGCCAAGATGCTGCTACAGAGAGCTTGTGAGCCGTCTGCTAAAGGCCGGGGCATCTAGCGGATAGTCCAGCTTCGTCACTGCTTCCAGCTTGGATTGAAACGGTGCTCCGCCTGAATACAGTCCGTATGTCATTGTCGGAATATCATGCCCAAGTACCCGTGCGCTGATGCTTTCCGGGATGCCAGCCGCGTCAAACTGCGTGGTGACCGTCTTGCGGATCGAGTGGAAGACATAGTCTGGCCCGAAGCCCAGATCACGTTTCAATCTTCCAAAGCGCTTGCCCACAGCGTTTGACCTGTCGCCGTACTTGTTTCGCGTCAAGCCCGACAAGATGAAACCGTCGGCACTCGATGCGCTTAACTCGGCCAGTGTGGCAACGAGATGAGGATGCAGCGGAACTTCCCTCAAACCTGCTTCAGTTTTTGCGTTGGTCACTGTGAGGCGATCACCGTCAATGTCTGTAAGTTTGATGCTGCAAAGTTCCTCGATCCGGCAGCCAGTCCACATCCCCAGCCAGATAAGCTGTGCCAGTGGCAGGTCGTTTTTCGCCAAGGATGTCTCAAGGAGTTTCACGACCTCGCTGGCTGTGAACGGTTTACGACGTGTGGCAATTTCCGCCTTCGATTTCTTGGGCGCTCTGGGGACAGCCTCGGCGAACGGATCGCTCTCATCGGCGACGTGGCCAACTCTTTGCAGGTAGCGCCAGTAGCCCCTGCAACTTGAGATGATGCGCCGAACTGTTGCTGGTTTCAGGCCATCGTCGTGGAGCAATTTGTGTACCCATTGCTGCACATTTCTACGGTTGACGTCCTTGGTCAGACAAAACCTCTCGGAAAACCGCAAGACATCAGATCGTTTCATGTCGATGCTCTTGGCTTCGAGGTCATTGGTTGCAAGCCAGTCTGCGATGTACTCCTGCGTTTCAGTCCATTGCCGTGTCGCCAAACGGGCGAGAGCCACACCAGCCTTTGGTTGTTTTGCTTCGATTGCTTCTGCCGCATTGGTCAGGGCAAGTTCCAGCGCCTCTTTCTGCGTGTCGTCTGCGTCATCGAGCAAAACTCGCCATTCCAAAGCAGAGGAACGAAGGTCTCGGATGGCCGTGTCGTTACCGCTTCTGATCGCTTCAAACTCTGCTTTCCATAACGCGACAAGAGGCAAACACAGTCGCTCTGCTTCGCTCTGGCTGTCGGTGCCAAGCGACTTGAATAGCCGTTTCTTGCCGCCATAATCGGCTTGCAGCTTTGATGGAATGTCGAGGGTCGCGTACCACTTGCGACGTCGTTTGGTAAGGTATTTTGCCATGGCTCCCACACACGTTTCCCACACACGTTTGGGGGTCCATCACATTGAAAACCAAGAGTTTCAAGGCGTTACTGAGCGTAAGCGGATCATCCCTGAGCCTCCGCCAATTTTTTGAAAACAATGATTATCTTTCAAGATTTTAGGGCGTAACCTGTTTCGTCTCTCAATTTGACCGCCATTTGATTTTGTGTCGGTCCGCCAGGCCTTTCCTTCTCATGAGCACCAGCCTCCATACTCTGTAAGGGCTATTTAATCTTCGGCTTCACTGGTTGTCTTGCCCACGTACGCCGATGGAGTGTTCCGCGATGTCGTCGGGAGAGGGCATCCCTGCCGTCGCCAATGCCGCAACGGACCATCAATGTCGGCAGTGCTTTTGGATAACATGGCATGTTGGACGATCTTTTGGAACGCGGGCACAGGTGAGGCGTTACATTACAACCAAAGCAAACGCGTCTTCGTTTTGGCCGGTTCCTCGACCCCGGTTGGATCGCTCACAAAGTCGACCCTGAAACAAAGGAAGAATGATGTCTCTCGCTCCGTTAAAGACCACGACGGCACTTTTTGCCAGCCTGTCTCTGCTTCTGCCACACACCGCGCTTGTCACCAGCGCCGCAGCGCAAGAGGTCGAGTTGCTGTGTCTTGACGAAAGTGAACCCCCCTGTCCCGAAGGTGAGCCGGAACAAGGCTCGACTCCGATGGAGCGCGCAGATTTCGTCGCTGCGCAAGCCGCGCGACTGGCTGAAGAAGCGCAGGAAGCTGCAAGACTGATCGAAGAGGACGCCGCGGCGGCCAAAGAAGAAGCTGCGCGTCTGGAACAGGAAGCTGCGGACGCAGCTGAAGCGGATCAAGCACAGGCTCAAGCGGAGGCTGAACGCGCGGCCTTGGCGGCAGCCGAAGTCGAAGCCCAGGTAGAGGCCTTGCGTGCCGAAGCCGAGGCAGCTGAAGCAGAGGCTGCTCAGATGGCGGCGGAGGCGGAGGCCCAAGCGGCTGACGCAGCTGCGGCCGAGGCTGAAGCGCAGGCTGTTGACGAAGCTGCAGCGGCAGAAGCAGAAGCGCAGGCCGATGAAGACGCCGCAGTGGCAGAAGCAGAAGCGCAGGCTGCCCAGGATGCTGCATCGGCTGATGAGGCCGCTGCGGTGGAAACAGAGGCGCAGGCTGCCGAGCAAGCAGAAGCGGCAGAAGCCGAAGCGCAGGCCGCTGAAGAAGCGCAGGTGGCTGAGGATGTCGCGAAGGCGGAGGCTGAGACAGAGGCACAGGTGGCCGAAGAAGCCGAAACGGCTGACCCCGAAGCCATAGCGGCCGAAGAACAGACGGAAACCGAAGCGGAGACGGGCGCTGCAGAGATCGATGCCGCAGATACGACGGCTTTGGTCGACCCGACCGTGGTCGAAGATGACGAGGTGCCAGCCGCACCCATGGCCGAGACAGCATCCGAACCAGAGGCGGTAGTGGAAGAAACACTCGACGCGCAGTCAGTCCGGAGCAGCGAGCAGGACTTCGCGACCGCCATTGGCAGTGAAGAATCCAGTGCCTCCTCTGGAAACGAGAGCAGCGGGATGAGCAATCTGGAAAAAGCCCTCCTGCTGGGGCTTGGAGCGGTCGTCGTCGGATCGGTGCTTCGCAATGGTGACCGGGTTGTAGAGAACACGGGCGACCGCGTTGTCGTCGAAAGCCCGGACGGGTTTACTGTCTACAAGGATGACGATGCGCTGCTTCGCCAGCCGGGCGCCATGATGCGCACCGAAACCTTCGCCGATGGGTCCACGAGCACCACGCTCACCCGTGAGGACGGATCCCAGGTTGTGACGATCCGCGATGCGCGCGGCCGGGTGCTGCGTCGCGAAGCGATCTATCCCGATGGTACGCGCTATGAGCTGTTCGATGATCTGCAAGCTTCGGCGGCAGTCGATGTGCGCCAGTTGCAAGCCACGCGCCCGGTGCCACGGAGCCTGTCAGTTGCTGAAAACGATCTGGCCGCCTTGCGGGCGGCATTGCGTGCCGACATGGCCTTTGATCCGGACCGGACGTTCAGCCTGCGCCAGATCCGCGAGATCGAGCAGGTGCGCAGCCTCGTTCCGGCGATTGATCTGGATACGGTGACCTTCGCCTCCGGGTCTGCCGCGATCCCGGCAGTGCAGGCGCGTAGCCTCGTGCGGCTGGGCAGCCTGATCGAGGAATTGCTGCTTGAGAATCCGCGTGAGGTGTTCCTGATCGAGGGTCATACCGACGCGGCGGGAAGTGAAAGCTACAACCTTGCCCTGTCGGATCGGCGTGCGGAATCGGTCGCTCTTGCCCTGACCGAGGCGTTCCGCATCCCGCCGGAAAACCTGATCGTTCAGGGCTACGGGGAATCGTTCCTCAAGGTGCAGACGGAAGCCGCAGAAGAACGCAATCGCCGCGCAACCGTGCGCCGGATCACGCCGCTGCTGCGCGAGATAGCCGCAAACTGAGAAAGCGAGGAACGTCTGAAAAACCTCGCGTGCTGAGCGGTTTGAGATAGACTGTCGGGGACGAGAATGGAGCCTCGCCGATGCCTAAGCAGCCCGCCTTTCCCGGTCTCCGCCACGCGATGAAAAAGAAGCAGACACGGTGGGAGAAATTCCTCGCCGAGATGGAGGTGGTTGTGCCGTGGGCGCGGTTGTTGACGCTGGTTGCGCTGCACTATCTCAAGACCCGCTATCGGGGCCTTGCGAAAAACCGCGCGCAGCTGTTCACGCTGTTCACGCTGTTCGCTCTTGGCAACCTGTTCGTCGTCCGACGAAAGCTGATTGCATGAGGCGGACTCTGCCCAAAATCGGCGCAGCCGATGTAGCAGATCAGACGTTCCTTAACGCAAGTATTTGTTCATGAGGCCAAGGCCGCAGTTATTCATATGGCACCTGTTCTGCTCCACCGTTTAATCAAGTCGCTTCAGTTGATGCCTTGCCTTGTGTATATTTGAGTGATTAAACATTTTTGACTGGGGCTGCTTTGACATCCACAGAACGGGGGTGATGCAGTGTTGGTTGTAAGTAAAGGATTTCTGCGAGTGATTGCTTCAGCAAGACCGCAGATGACTAGTAGTTTTGCCGAGAGGTCAAGGCTTTTTGGTGCGCGACTTGCGCAGGGCGCTGGACTTGTTTCAACAGGCATAAGTCTTGCTGAATTAAGTCGGGACTGGAACAAAGAAGTTGAAGTTTACGGACAAATGGTGAGGCGGACCAAGTTTGAGAAGGGCGCTGCTATCTTCTGCGTTGCTCTCGACGGGCTCAGTAATGTTGGTGGAGTTAAGGGTGCGCTTTGTGGTGTTGGGAAAGTGGCAGTTGGAATGTCGTCAGCCATTGCGACAGGCAGCCATAGCTTTTCCCGCCAGCATGCAAGTAACGATTTTGTGGAAGGCTTGGCAGGTGTAGCATCCGGCGGGGTTGGCCTTTTACCAGGCAGGTCTTTTGGACGCGTATCTGATATTTTGACTATTGGACTTCGTGCCGAGTTAGAAGGGCCAAAACTTATGGGATTGGTCGCACCGATGCTGGATGAGTATCCCAAAGGCGTCGATATGTTCGTGCTTGACGATATCATGCTCAGTCTAACAAATAAACTAAATTCTATAGCCGCCGCCCAGAAGGACACCCTGTTAAGCATGTCGAGCAACGTCTGAAAAACCGCGCGTGCTGAGCGGTTTGAGATAGACTGTCGGAGAGGGCAATGGAGCCTCGCCGATGCCCAAGCAGCCCGCCTTTCCCGGTCTCCGCCACGCGATGAAGAAAAAGCAGACACGGCGGGAGAAATTCCTCGCCGAGATGGACGTGGTTGTGCCGTGGGCGCGGTTGTTGACGCTGATTGCGCTGCACTACCCGAAGGCTGGACCAAAGGGTGGACGACCGCCCATTCCGCTGGAAACGATGCTGCGGGTGTATTTCCTTCAGAAGTGGTATGCGCTGAGCGATCCGATGGCCGAGGAAATGCTCTATGACAGTGATGCAATGCGCAAGTTCGCGGGCATCGAACTTGGCGACGACTGCATCCCGGACGGTCCGAAGGGACCGTGGCGCCAGTGGCGCCGCGTAAGCCCGAAGGACGCGATCCTGAACTTTCGCCACCTGCTGGAGACGCGTCGGCTTGGCGTTCTCGCTCAAAAGGCGAGTGTTATCCCAGACGGATCAGTTCCGCGAGGATGTCGGAGCGGTGAACAAGTCCCTTGACCCGACCCGCATCGCAGACCGGGAAAACGCGGTGAGGATGCGACAGAAACATCCCGGCCACGTGGATCAAGTCATCCTCGGGCAGCACGGTTATGACCTCGCGGCTCATCTGATCTCCCACGTTGCCCTTCCATTCGCGATAGTAGCTTGCGTGCAGTGCCGAACGGAAACAGTCCTTCTGGGTGAGAAATCCGGCAAGCTGGTCGTCTTCTCCGAGGACGGGTGCGGCTGCCGCGCGTGCCTCGACCAGCAAGGCGGCGGCACGGCGGATCGGTGTGTCTGCCCTCAGAATCAGGATCTCTGTGCGCATGACTGATGCGACGCGTTTCGTAGTCATCGCCGACCTCCGTCCCCGACGCGTCGGCGAAGGGGACAATCCGCGCAGCGTCCCTCGGGGCGGTTGGCCGCAGCGCTGCAAGTCGTAAGCACCGGACCACGACCGAGGACGAGTCCCAGCCCCAGGCCGCCGACGGCCAGCGTCACGATGGCGACGGCAAGGATCACTTCGAACATCGGATCACCTTTCTCATGACAGCACCGCGCCGATGCCGCCGGTGCGCAACTGGCGCAGCGCCTGTGCGTCTACAAACACGAAGAGCGCTGCGATGTCATGCTTCCGCGCAAGCGCGGGCCCCGAGGCATCCCCTGCGGCGAAGAGGGCAGTGGCCCACCCGTCGGCGGTCATGGCGTCGTCGGCCAGCACCGTGACCGAACGTAGTTTACCATCGACGGGCTGTGCGTTTGCGGGGTTCATGATATGGCCCCAAGCGCGCCCGTTCAGCACGTAACTTTGCGCGCCAAGGCCCGAGGTTGCAACCGCCATGCCCTCGGGCAAGTGCAGGATCGCCGGAACGGGATGGCCCGGCGCCGGAGGCTCTACCGCCACATGCCAGTCGCGCCCTTCAGGATGTGGGCCAAGCGCGCGCAATTCACCTCCGAGATCGAGAAGCAGGTTTGCCAGGCCGTGATCGCGCGCGAGTTCCCATGCGCGGTCGAGCGCGCGGCCCTTGGCGATGCCACAAAGGTCGAGGGTCAGATCAGCCTGGCTCTTGGCCAGCCGTCCTTGACCAACCGACAGTTTCCGCCAATCCGGAGCCGCGCCCTGTTCGATCGGCCCAAATCCCCAGCGCGCCACGAGTGGTCCGACCGTAGGATCGAACGCGCCTTCGCTTTCACGGGCCAGATGCAGCGCCGATCGCGCAACCCGGGTCATCTCGAAACTCGCGGGCATGCCTGTCTGGCTCGTGTTGAAGCGGCTGAGGGCGCTGTCCGGGCGCCACGGCGACATGTCCTGGTCGATCTCCGCGAAGAGCGCGTCAAGCGCCGGGCGCAGCCGGCCAAGCGCTTTGCCCTCCGGCCCTGCGATGTGCCATCGCGTGCCGAACGCCGCGCCTGACAGATGTTGGGATGTCGCTGCACGGACCAGGGACGGGGCGGCGAGGGTTGCGCCCAAACCGGTCATAAAAGCGCGTCTTGAATGGAAAGCTGCGTGCATGTCTCAGGCTCCAAAATCGTCGTAAAAGATGGCGTCGGGTTCCACCCCCAACCGTTCCAACGTCGCCAGCACAGCCGAAATCATCACCGGAGGTCCGCAGAGATAGTATTCGCACTCCTCGGGAGCGGGATGGTCGGCCAATTCCGCGTGAAGGATTTCGTGGATGAACCCGGTCGGGCCGGTCCAGCGGTCACCGGGTGCGGGATCGGACAGTGCGGGCGTCCAGCTGAAATTGGCATTGTCGCGCGCCAGCGTGTCGAATTCCTCGCTATAGAACAGGTCGGCCGCTGTGCGTGCACCATAGAAGTAGCGGATGCGGCGGGGCGTGCCGCGTCCCAGCTCCTGATGGATCATCGCGCGCAGCGGAGCCATGCCGACGCCGCCACCGATGTAAACCATCTCGCGGTCGGTGGGCTGGACGTGGAACTCGCCAAACGGGCCCGAAACCGTAACCATATCGCCGGGTTCGAGCGTGAACAGCCAGGACGACACGATGCCCGGCGGCACATCGCCCTCGCGTCCGGCGGGCGGCACGGCCAGGCGGATGTTGAACACCACGGTGCCTGCGTCTTCGGGTCGGCTCGCCAGCGAATAAGCGCGCGTCACGTCCGTGTCGGAAGCGACATGCATGTCGCGCCAGCCGGCGATCTGCCAATCTTCGCGGAAGGCTTCCGGAAGGTCGAGCGTTGCGAAATCGAGGCTGTAGGGTGGCGCGGTGATCTGCATGAAGTCGCCGGCATGAAAGGCGGTTGGCCGATCCGCTGGCACGTCAAGCACGATCTCGCGGATGAGGGGCGCCAGCATCCTCGTCGAGACGACCGTGCAGGCAAAACCGCCCCCCGCGCTTAGGATCCCTTCGGGCACCTCGACGGCGCAATCGCCGCGCAAGCTGGTCTGGCAGGCAAGTCGCACGTGGTCGCGCCGCTCTTTCGGCGACAGCACGCCACGTTCGGTCGCTTGCGCCGCGCCCGCGCCGTCGCCCGTCACGGTGACCCGGCATAGCCCGCAGGTGCCCTTGCCGCCACAGGCCGCCGGGATGGGTATGGCCGCATTGTGCAGCGCATCGAGCAGCTTGTCGCCACGTTGCGCCGGAATATGGCGCCTGCCGTTCAGCGAAATGTCGAGCGCCTCTGCCGGGATCAGGCGCTGCCGAAGGACCACCAGCCCGATCGCCAACCCGAGCATCAGAGATACGATCACCAAGGAACCGACAGCGATCTCCGTCATTGCGACACTGCCATCTGGGCAAATGACGCAAATCCCAGCGACATGAGACCTGTCAGGACAAAGGCAATGCCCAGCCCGCGCAGCCCCGCTGGCAGGTCCGCATAGGCCAGCCGGGTCCGCAATGCGCCCAGCATCACGACCGCGACGGCAAAGCCCAGCCCGCTGCCAAGCCCGAACACCGCCGACTCCGCCAAAGTATACGCCCGGTCGACCATGAAGAGGCTGCCCGCGAGGATCGCGCATTGCACCGTCAGAAGCGGCAGGAAGACCCCGAAGGCGGAGTGGATCGCAGGGAAGAAGCGATCCAGCAGCATTTCGAGCACCTGCACCGTCGCTGCGATCACACCGATGAAGGCGATGAGCGCGAGATAGGACAGGTCCAGTTCCGGCAGCCCGGCCCAAGCCCAAGCGCCGGGGGCCAGCACGCCCTGATAGATCAGCCAGTTGAGCGGCACCGTCACGCCGAGGACGCCTGTCATGGCAATTCCAAGGCCTATGGCGCTTTCGGGACGTTTTGAGAGCGCAAGAAATGTGCACAGCCCGAGGAACAGCGTCAGCGGCATGTTGTCCACAAATGCGGCAGACAGGAAGAGGGCCCAGAGGTCTGTCATTCCGCAGCCCTCACATCTGCGGGGGGCTCGTGCTCGGGCGCTTCGGCCTGTTCCGGCAGCATTGCCCGGATCGCCCAGACAAGGCCACCCAGCAGGAAGAAGGCCGATGGGGCCAGCAGCATCAGGCTGAGCGGCGTGAACCAGCCGCCCGCATCCGCCAGAGGCAGAGCTTGCCAGCCGAAAAGCTGCCCTCGGCCGAAAAGTTCACGCATTCCGCCGATGACGAGAAGGATCAGCGAATACCCCAGCCCATTGCCGAAAGCGTCCACCGCTGCCGGGACCGGCGCATGATGCCGCGCATAGGCCTCGGTGCGGCCGAGCACGAGGCAATTGGTGGTGATCAGGCTGACATAGATCGACAGCGCGCGGCTGATTTCGGCAAAGAAGGCTTGCAGCACCTGATCGATCACGATCACCAGCGAGGCGACGATGACGATCTGCACGATCAGTCGGATGGTATCGGGAATGTGACGGCGGATCAGGCTTATGATCACCGCCGACAATGTGAGCACCACGGTCAGCGACACCGACATGGTCAGCGCCGTGGCCAGCGATGTGGTCACCGCCAGCGCCGAACAAATCCCGAGGATTTGCAACGTCACCGGGTTCTGCCGGATCAACGGTTCGGTCAGGGTGGTCCAGAGGTCGGAACGGGTGGCCATCGATCAGAACTCCCCCCGCCGAATGGCGCGGATCAGCGGGCCGTAACCGTCGGGGCCGAGCCAGAAGCGCACCATGTTCGAGATGCCCCGCGTGGTGCGCGTGGCGCCTGTAATGCCGTCGACCTGGTAGGCGGTCGATGCTTCGCCCCGCGCCACGCTGAAGCGCAGATCGCCCGCGTCATCATGTAACTCGGTCCCCGGGAAGCTGGATTGCCAGGAGCGATCCTCGATCCGCCCGCCCAGGCCGGGCGTTTCGGAATGGCTGGTGATGGCGATCCCGGTAACAGTGTTCATGTCGCCCTCGACAGCCAGGATCGCATCGATCCGCCCGCCATAACCCTGACCGGTCATCGGAAGCAGCACCAGGGAAATGGCGTCGTCCCGGCGCAGCAGGAAGATTTGTGCGTAATCCGGTCGCTGGCCCAGCCCGGCGATGTCGTCCCCGGCCTCGAGCGCGGTCCAGTTCGCGGTGTCGGCCAAAGCGGCGTCAAGCGTGTCGATGGTCACGTCCTGCGCCGCGCGCCCGTCGTCAAGGTCGACCACCACCGTCGACAAGGTGCCGCCCGATTGCTCCAGAAGATCGGCCATGCCGGGAATGCCGCGCACCAGAGCCTCGATCCGGGCCTGTTCCTCGGCGGCGCGGTTGGCGGACTGGATCGGCCGCAGCAGCACGGTCGCGCTGCTGACCAGCAGGGCGCAGACCGCCGCCACGATGAACGCCATGACAAGCGTCTTGGTCCGGCTTTCGTTCGGCAGCGCAAGGAATCGTCGCCAGGGATTGCGCTCAGTGTCGGCCATGTCGCCTCCATCTTTGGGCATACCAGAGCGCAAGCGCCACCTCATCGAGGACCGGCGCGGCAAGCGAAGTGAGAAGAGCCGCGGCCACCGCGAATTGCACCGGCGCGGCCCCGTGCCAGGCATTTGCAAAGAGGATCACCAGCGCCAGAAAGAGCAGCCCATTCAGCCAACGGCCCAACCGTGTCGTTGCGCTGGTGACAGGATCGGCCACCAGCAGGACCAGAACGACACCCGCCGCGGGCAGGACGAAACCGGGCAGCACACCGATCGCCACCGCGATCGTTGCACCCAGTGCCGCACTCAGCAAGACACCGGCTGGCATCACCCCGGTCATAAGGCCGATCGCTGCCGCCGGGATCGCGGCCCACGCGACCGGCAACAGGATCTCGGGCCAGGTGAACCCGGGAAAGCCGAATCCCAGAAAGGAAAGCGCCACCGTCGCCGGATTGACCACGTTGCGTCCCCAGCCGCCGAAGACCAGCTCTCCCATCACCGCGCCAAAGCTGATGCCGAGGATGAGCCGGAACGCCCCCAGTCCTTCGGGTGTCAGCATCGCGATGGCCAGCGCCGTGATCACCGCCGAGAGCGAGACCGGCTGCGCACGGGCCAGCAGAAAGACAAGCTGCCAGATCGCGAGGACCAACAGCGCCAGCGCCAAGCGCTGCAATTCCTGAATGTCGCCGAACCACACCCAGAACAGGGCCAGCGGCAGATAGGCCACCAGCAGCAGCACCACCACCGTCTCGCGGGTCCAGATTCCTCTGGTCATGCGGCGAACTCCGTCCTGATCCGCTCCAGCATGCCGCGCAGAAGCTCACGCAGATGCCCGTCGTCCCCCAGGACGTAATCGGCCAGCGCACAATCCTCTTCCAGCAGGCACAGGACCCCCATCTTCATCGCTGTTTCATCATCACCCGCGCTCAGCACGCGGGTAAATGCAGCCGCCGGCAACGCACCGCCAAACGCTTGGTCCAGCGCCGCGCTCGGGATCACCGGCCTGGATCTTGCAGAGCGGGTGAGCGCCGCAGTCAGCCAATGCGGCGTGGGGCGCGATGGTTCTCGTGGCAATGCCGTGACCTGCCTGTCGCGCGGCTGCAGCCAATGCGCGGCTTGCCCGTCTAGGGGTGATCCGGACAAGAGCCTGTGCGCCCCGGGCAAAACGCTGCGATAGGTGAGGCCGCGCAGGTCGGCGCCAGCTTGCGTCCTCACAAGGCGGCTTTCTCGCAAGGCCGATCCGCCAACGCTGACCAGCCGGGTCAGCGGCAATTGCCCGGTTTCGAGCAGCGTGCCAAGTGCTGCCACGTCTTCGGCATGGATGTCCCAGACAGGCGCGTCGATTCCCGCCGGACAGAGCGCGTGAATGCGCAGTCCCGCAGCACCCTGCGGATGACGCGCACCGATCGTCACGACATGTGCCCTTTGCCTGTCGGCGCTGTCGATCAAGGCGGGGCCCGGCTGTTGACACAGAAACGGAGCTTCGTCTGTCAGCAAGTTCAATGCGCGAAGTCCACGGCCGAACGCTTCTTCGCGCCCATCGAGGGCAATGCGCGGATCGGGTGCGAAAGGGCGGGTGTCTGTTGCCATGACCACGACGGCCGCCGGGCGTTCATCGGCATCGGGCATCCCTCCGAATGGCCGCCGCCGGAGCCAAGGCCAAAGTCCGGCGCGTTGCATCAGTCGCCGCAAGCCAGCTTCGGTGTCGGCCGTGGAGGTGTCATGACTGATCACATCGCCGCCGGGCTCTTGGAAGACCACGATTTCGGACAGCCTGTGTCCTTGCAAAAGCGACACCCGCGCAACACGGGACGCCATCGGCGCCACAAAACAGACATCCGGCGCATCGCGCAATCGGGCCAGCGGCGCGCCCTGCGCCACCACTGCGCCATCTTCCGCCTCGATCGACACGCGCGGCACGGTGCCTTGGGGTGGGCAAAGTCCGACCTCCTCCGTCATCTCGTCCTCAATGCCATGCGCAGTGCGCGGCGGCGACGGGAAGGGAAGTCTGAGACCTGAGCGAGACGTAGCCTGGAACATGCGGCATCGGTATCATGAAACAGCCTCATGTCGTTTGATCTGACGCAATCCGGCACAGGGAAAATCGTGCTAGCCTTCGAACAAGGTTCCCCGTTGGCACAAACACCGGAGTAGACGCGATGTCCCGCAAGCCCAGACCCACCTGGTTCGTTCTCGCCGCCGCATCTTTTGCGATCCTGTTGATCGGCGCCCCGTCCGTGCCGGGCCAGAACGACCCAGCCGTTTCCGAAGAGGCCGAGACAATTGTGCCCTTCGCACTGCCCAAATCCGGCCCCTTCAATCCGGCCGATATCGAGATCAAGAACGACCAATCCATCACCGACTGGTTTCGCTCGGCCCATGCCGACGCGGCGGCCGAAGCGTTCCGCCACTGGGACGAGGAAGAGGAAATCACCGCTGTCTGCGCCACCTGCCATTCGGGCGAGGGTTTCCGCGACTTCCACGGGCTTGATGGCACAACCGCAGGCAAGGTCGATGGCCCGATCAACACCGGCGGTGTGGTCGATTGCGGCACCTGCCACAATGCGGGTCTTGCGGATATCGAAGAGATCGCCTTTCCAAGCGGCCTCATGCATCCGGTTCAGGGGGTCGAGGCGTCCTGCATGACCTGCCACCAGGGCAGGACCGCTGGCAGCAACGTGGTCAAGGCCGTGGGCGATATGGATCTTGATGAACCCAACGCCGACCTGCGCTTCATCAACCCGCATTACGCCACCGCCGCCGCGACATGGCTCGGCGGCTATGGCGGGTCGGGGTATCATTACGACGGCAAGGACTATTCCGGTCGGTTCTTCCATGCCCGGCCAGTGTCGAGCTGCGTGTCCTGCCACGAACCTCACACGCTCGAGGTCGCGTTCGAGCCGTGCCTGACCTGCCACCAAGCGGACTCTGCCGAAGGCATCCGCATCGCCCGGCAAAGCTATGACGGCAGCGGCAATACATCGAAAGGGATCAAGTCCGACCTCCAGGCGAATGCTGCAACGCTTCTGGAGATGATCAAAGCCTACGCCGCCGACGTAGCGGAGGTGCCGATACTCTATGATGGAACGCGCTACCCCTACTTTTTTGCCGATGCGAATGGCGACGGAGTGGTTGACCAAAGTGATGGAAAAGCCGTCGCCTACACGTCATGGACCCCCCGCAGCCTGCGTGCGGCCTATAACTGGAAACTGGTCACCGCCGATCCCGGCAACTACGTGCACAATCCGCCTTACATGCTCGAACTTCTTTACGACTCGATCGAGGATCTGGGCGGTCCGCTCGGAACCGATATCGAGGCGTTGAACCTGTTGCGGTAAACCAGATACCTCGTGGGTCTTGCCACGCCGACCTCAGTCGGATCGGTCCTCCGAGGGGACATCGGCATCAACGTAACGCAGAGCCATCAGGGTGACCGGTGGGCCGATGATCTCGAAAACCACGGTGGCAGCGACGGTGAGTGTCATGATCGTCGCGGCCCATTGCGGGATCGCTTCCGCCGCGACCAGCGCCATGCCGACAGCGACCCCCGCCTGCGGAAGAAGCGCGGGCCCGTAGGCGTGGCGCTCTCTGGCCGGGACATGCCCCAGCCGCGCGCCGATCTCGCCTGCCACCAACCGCGAAACGATTCTCAGAGCCACATATGCCGCGGTGAGCCAACCCAGGGACCACAGAGCGTCCAGTTCGAGCGACGCTCCGGCGAGCAGGAAGAATAGGAGCATGAACGGCCATTCGATATGCTCGATTTCATTGAAGGTGCGCTCATGGTGTTTTGCAAAATTGGCGATGATGGTTCCGGCGGTCATCCCGGCCACCAGGAATGACACCTCCATCCAGATCGATACACCCGCGGTGATGAAGACCACGCCGATGGCTTCGGTCTGAAGCGGCTCGCCCGGCTTGAGACGACCGGTGAGATACGCCGCGGGCATTCCTATGGCGAGGCCAAGAAGAACGGCACCTCCGATATCGAAGCCGACTGCCAGCACAGGTCCGCTCCAACCATCGAACGGGTGCACGATGGCGAGACAGAGGCTGAACACGATAAGGCCCCAGACATCGTCGATGGCCACGATGCCGGTCAGGGTTTCCGAAAATCCGTTCCGGATGCCCGATTGATGGATGACATCCGAGATGGCAGCGGGCGCCGTTGCCGTTGCGATTGCCCCAAGCAACAGGGCAAGGCCCGGCTCTACCCCCATCAGTGTCAAACCGGCCCAGACGACAACCGTGGTTCCGGCAACGACACAAAGGGAAATCGCAAAGATCGCCCGTCCATGACGCGTGAGATTCTCTCGGGTCAATTCGCCGCCCATCAAGAACGCGACCATCGTGAGCGCAATGTAGGAAAGCGGCGCAAACCATTCAGCCGAGGCTTCAGGAAGGATACCGAAGCCGGATTGCCCAAACAGCAAGCCGAGGAGCAACAGCGCCGTCACACGCGGCAGCCGTGTCGCACGACCGAACTGATCGGCCGCCAAGCCTGCCAGAAACAGGGCACCCAGCGCAGTTATCAGAAGACCATGGTCCAAGCTGTCATTCCCTTTGGTGAAATCGTGCTTTTGGACACCCTACCGAGATAGCGGTCAGAAACCAGATGATGCATTGGACCTGTCCCGCTTCTGTGCCGCCCCAAGTGGTCGTTTAGGCCATCTTTCGTTCAAAAGCGACCGGGCTGCTGCGCATCAGGGCTGGCGATTTCATCTTTCAGATCCTGGCCCCGCTCGGGTTGGGATGCGTGCAGCCCATCGATGAAACCGAAGTCTCGGGTTTCTTGTTCGAAGCTATCGCAACAGAAGGGGTGAGAGACATCACCGAACTGGGTAGCTGGAGCGCCTATGCCAACTTGCCAGCCAAATGGCGGGGTAGCTCTACGGCTGCTTGGGTGATCAGTCACCTCGCTGCCGTGCCGTTGTCGCCCTAGGGTTGAGGACTACCTCGATCTTGCCTCTGACGATGTCGTGCGGATCAAAATCTGCAACACAATTGATCAGATGTCGGCCCGCTTGCGAACCAATTTCATAGGCTGGGATTCTGACCGTAGACAAGGCTGGAAACATGTCGGCCGAACCGGCGAAATCGCCGATGCCAATGATTGAAAGATCCTGAGGAATTCTGATCCCCAGTTCCAACGCAGCGGCAACAGCGCCCTGCGCGATGATGTCATTTCCGCAGATCAGTGCGGTAATGGGATGGCATTGATTGAAGAGAACCCTCGACACCGCCTTCGCCTGCGTGATGTTGTAAAGCGATTGCACACTCCACGCCTCCGGTATCTCTGCGCCCGATTTCTTCACCGTGGACATCGCCGCCTCCAGACGGCCACGGGCACGATCGTTTTCGTCGGTTGGAGGGAAGATGAAACCAATCCGGCTATGGCCGAGAGACAGGATGTGTTCAGCCGCGATGCGTCCGGCTTCACGATTGTCCGATCCGATGCAGGAAATCCGAGATGTCTCGGAATAGTTCCAGACCGCGACCACGGGCACGTCCTGTGATGCCAATAGCCGGTAGGTATCGTCGCTGTGATCGAGGCCAATGAGCGCGACGCCGTCAACGCGGTGTTCCAGCAGCTTTCTAAGCACCCGATACTCGACTTTCAGGTCGTAGCCATGCGTTGCCAGCAGGAGCGTAAACCCCTGTTCCGCGACGGTGTCGTTGAAGGATTGCACCAGTTCTGCAAAGATCGAGTAGTTGACGGTCGGCACAACCAGACCAAGCGTGGAACTGCGCCGTCCATGCATTGTCTGGGCGGCACGGTTTCGGATGTAACCCGTCTTGCGAATGGCCTCCTCGATCCTCTTGCGGGTGGACGGGTTCACCAGATCGGGATGATTCATTGCCCGCGAAACGGTGGCCGCGGATACGCCGGCAGCATTGGCCACCGTGACGATATCAACCTTATATGACTGTTTTTTCATAGGTTATCGTTCAAGCGTCGCACTTTTATGAAAACATTTGCAATACTATTTTCATTACCTACCGTCGATTTTCAGATTGACGACAGGGGTTTGAATGGCTGCCCAGGGCATGGAAAATCAGGTGGACGCTCTCGTGGCGCAGGCACGGGTCGCACAGGCAGAGTTCGAAGCCGGGGGCAGTCAGGCGCGCTATGACCGGGCGGCCCATGCTGCGGCCTGGGCGATCATGGAGCCCGAGCGCAACCGGCTTTTGGCTGAACTGGCCGTACGTTCGACGGGCCTTGGAAACATCGCCGACAAGATCACGAAGAACCACCGCAAGACCCTTGGCTTGATGCGCGACATCGCCGAGGCGCGGACCTTTGGCATCTTGTCGGACGATCCGTCGACTGGAATCACCGAGATCGCTCGTCCGCTTGGTGTCATCGGTGCCGTCGTACCGTCGACAAACCCAGCAGCCACACCCGCAAACAAGATCATCAATGCGTTGAAATGCGGCAATGCGATCATCCTTTCGCCATCCCCCAAGGGGGTCGCCTGCTGCGAGATGCTGCTGGGCTTCATCCATGCCGAATTCGACAAGATCAGCGAAGACAAGCGGCTGGTGCAGAGTATCCCGGCCCCCGGGACCAAGGCCGACACCCAGAGGCTGCTGGAGCTCGCCGACCTCGCGGTCGTCACCGGCAGTCAGGATAACGTGCGCCGTGCCTATTCCAGCGGAACTCCGGCCGTCGGTGTCGGAGCTGGCAATGTCACCGTGATCGTGGATGAAACCGCTGATCTTTCAGCGGCTGCAAAAAAGATCGCCGCATCGAAGACCTTTGACAATGCGACCTCCTGTTCGTCAGAAAACGCGCTGGTCGTGGTCGACGCAATCTACGACGACTTCCTGAAAGTCATGGCTGCGGAAGGTGGCGCGACGGTGCCGCAGTCCCGGGCCGCCGGGATCATCGCCAAGCTTTGGCCCGAGGGGCATCTGAACCGCGAAGTGATCGCGAAGGACGCCGATGTGCTGATCGACAAGCTGGGGCTTGCAGGCACCGTTCCCGAAGGCACGCGTTTCATTGCGGTCGAGACCGACGGGATCGGGCCGGATCATCCCCTGTCGGGTGAAAAACTCAGCCGTGTTCTCGCATTGTACCGAGCGCGGGACTACGATGACGCGGTCGAGATCACCAGACAGGTGCTGACCTATCAGGGCGCTGGCCATTCGCTCGGCCTGCATACGACAGATGCCGAGAGGCCGGTCACGCTTGGGCGCCACATGCCGACCTGCCGGGTGATCGTCAATCAGGCCCATTGCTTCGCCACTGGCGGCGCATTCGACAACGGAATGCCCTTCTCGCTGTCGATGGGGTGCGGCAGTTGGGGCGGCAATTCGATCGACGACAACCTTCACTGGCGGCATTTCATGCAGCGGACCAAGATCATTCGACCGATTCCGTCGCGCGAGCCGTCACTGGATGATATCTTTGCCGGATATTGGGCAGAGGTCGGAAAATGACCGAGGTTTCCGCAACGCCACCGATGGGAACCGTCCGCAGCTGGCTCGATCTGCGTGCAGACCTTGACGGGGATAGCGTCAGCCACCTGTTCCCGAGCGCGGCACCGCTGACATGGTCCGCGCTGCGTGACCAGGCGGCTGAGATTGCCGCACGGCTGAGTGGTATGGGACTTTCAAAGGGGGACAGCGTGGCACTCATGCTGCCCAACGGTCCTCAGGGTGTCCTGTCATTGTTTGGTGTTCTTTATGGGGGGTTCCGAGCGGCAGTCATCAACCTCGTCGCTGGCACCGAAGCAATCGGATATGCATTGTCACATTCCGATGCGCTGGTGGTTCTCGTAGGCGAAGCGCAGCTTGATCTGCTCCTGGCCGCGAAAGGCGCCCATGACGTGGCCGCCCGGAAAGTCGTTGTCGGGCACGACATCCGGTGGCCCGAGGGGACACCGACTGCGCCGCTCGATGAACTTCACTCCGACGACCAGGCATTGTTGATGTACACGTCCGGCACGACAGGGCGTCCGAAAGGCGTATTGCACAGCCATGCCAGCCTGCTCGCCGGGGGCTGGACAACAGCGCTGGCACACGAGCTCACGGATCGGGACCGTGCGCTCTGTGTCCTGCCGATCTACCACATCAACGGTCTTTGCGTGACGATCATGGCACCGCTTGTCGCGGGGGGATCGGTCGTCGTCTGCGACAGGTTTTCGGCCAGCCGTTTCTGGACGACATGTGCCGATCATGAGATCACCTGGTTCTCGGTCGTTCCGACCATCATTTCGCATCTGCTTCATGGCGATGCCGATCCGGACGCGGCGACCAAGGCGCGCATCCGGTTCGGGCGTTCCGCATCCTCGGCGCTGGCTGTCGAAACCCAATCCGCCTTCGAAACGAGGTTTGGAATTCCCATTGTCGAGACGATGGGTCTGACCGAAACTGCGGCGCAGATCCTGTCAAATCCAATGCCGCCGGGGTCGCGCAAGATCGGTTCACCCGGAAAGGCCTACGGCAATGAGGTCGCGATCCTGTCGCCTGATCTGGTGCCACTACCGCCCGAAACCGAAGGCGAGATTGCTGTGCGGGGCCCGAATGTCATGCTCGGTTACTACAAGAATGCCGAGGTGACTAAAGAAGCTCTTACCGAGGATGGCTGGCTCCGGACCGGAGACCTCGGCAGGATGGACGCTGACGGCTACGTTTTCGTGACCGGCCGCCTGAAGGAACTGATCATCAAGGGCGGCGAGAATATCGCTCCGCGCGAGGTGGACGAGGCGCTCTATTCCCATCCGGACGTTGTCGAGGCCGCAGCATTTGCGCGGCCCTGCAAAATCTATGGCGAGCGGGTGGAAGCGGCCGTCAAATTGCGAGACGGCGCAACCGTGAGCCGCGGCGATCTGATCCTGCTTTGCGAGCAGAAAGTCGGCAAGTTCAAATGCCCCGACATGGTCCATGTCATGGGCGAACTGCCGAAGGGGCCATCAGGCAAGATCCAAAGGCTCAGGCTGGCCGAATTGACAACTCAGCCAGAGCGACATGAGCCCAAGCACAAAAAGAACCAAAATACTGTCGAAGCAACTCGGGACTAAGACATCGAGGCCCCGGGCAATGTCTACAAATGGGAGGAAAGAATGAAGTCAATTATCGGAAAAGTAACCCTCTGCGCAACCGCGCTCTTGGGGACCATGGCCTTTGCGGGTTCGGCGGCAGCGCAGGACTACCCCAATCGTCCGGTTGAACTGATCGTGACCTTCGGACCCGGCGGCGGGGCTGATCTGATGGGCCGCACAATGGCCCAACTGATGGAAGAGTCGCTGGGCGTGGCAATCCCGGTTTCGAATGTCGGGGGTGCGTCGGGCAATGCCGGCCTGACCCAACTTCGGACCAACCCGGCTGATGGCTATACGATCGGCACGCTGATTTCACTGACCGTCGCCTCCTGGGCTTCGGGGCTGGGTGACAACAAGCCCGAGGATTTCCGCGTGATTTCGGTCGTCCAAAGCTCGCCCTCATTCCTGTTCGTGCCCACCAGCGGGCCGCATCAGACTGCCGAAGCGCTGTTCGACTTCGCCAAGGCCAATCCCGGCGCAATCACCGTAGCGACGTCGGGATATGGCACGCAGGACGACGTGACACTGAAGCTTCTGTCCAATGCCGGAATTCAGATGGAAAACGTGCCCTTCCAAGCCCCTGCAGAACGCTATGCCTCGCCGATCGGCGGCCACACCAGCGCAATTTATGAAGAGCCGGGCGACGTTGCGCAATTCATCGCTGCCGGTCAATTGGCCCCGGTCGTGGTGTTCGCGAAGGAACGCCATTCGGAGTTTCCAGATGTGCCGACCTCGGCTGAACTCGGAATCGACATCTCCGGCCTCGACAATTACCGGAGTATCGCCGTTGCTGCCGGTACGTCGGATGAGATCGTGGCCAAACTTGAAGCGGCGGTCGCGACAGCCACGGCATCGGATGAATGGAAGGCGTTTTGTGCCAAGACCTATACCTGCATCACGCCTGTAACCGGCGATGCGGCGCAGGCCATGGTCAGCGACTTCCGCGATCTGATTGCTGCGCAACTCGCGAACTGATCTGGAGGGGGCATTGGCACCGTCACCCGTCCGGGATCAGACCAGCCGAAACAGCACTGCCGGGGGTGGCCTTACCCCCGGCATGATCCGGCTTCTGCTGATGGCATTGCCTGTCGGGGTGTTCCTGATGGCCCTGATCCTGCCTGGATACATGTTCGAGACCGATCAGAAACCCACCGAGATCGGTCTTGGCCCCGCAGCCTGGCCCCGTGCGATGTTGCTGGCGCTGGCCATCTTTTCAGCACTTTGGATCGCCCAGGACATCTGGGTGCTGGGGAGGGCGGGGCGCACTCCCTTGCTTCGCATTCCCAAGGAAGATGGCCATTACCATTTTGGCAAGGCTCTGGTCGGATTGGTGATGATCGTCCTCTACGGGTGGCTTCTGTCGGTCCTTGGCTTCGCCATTTCGACCGCCGTCTTCATCGCGACATGGTGCGTCTTCGGTGGTTTGCGGAAGATCAGTGTCGTGTTGCCTGTTTCGGTGATCGGCACGATTGCTCTTTTGTGGCTGTTCATGGGCCTCGCGCTGATGCCGCTTCCCAGGGGCGTGGGGATATTCGGCGAATTCAGCATCTGGTTGCTTCGGGCAGTCGGGATTTACTAGCAGGAAGGCAGGACGATGTCGGCTTTGGAGCTATTGGGTGGAGGGTTCCTCGCCGCCTTCGAATTATGGGCGTTCCTGACCATCGTGACAGGACTGCTGATCGGGGTCGTGGCAGGCGCATTGCCGGGCATCTCTTTCGTCAACGCGATGGCGATGGCCTTGCCGTTCACGTATGTGATGGAACCGACGCAGTCGATGCTGTTCCTTGGTGGCATCTATGTCGGCGGCGTCTTTGGTGGCTCGATCTCGGCTATCCTGATCAATGTGCCGGGAACCCCAGCATCTTTGCCAGCCACATGGGATGGCTATCCGATGACAAAGCGGGGCGAGGCGAAGCGGGCGCTGACGATCGCCGTAACCGCCTCGGCCACAGGCGGGCTGGTCAGCGCGCTGATGCTGGCCTTCCTGTCAGCGCCCTTTGCCAGTTTCGCGCTGAAATTCTCACAGCCTGAATTCTTTGCAGCAACCGTGCTGGGGCTTGTCAGCGTCATCGCCATCGCCAAGGATCAGCCAGTGATCACGATGGTGTCGCTGCTTCTCGGTATTGTTGTCGGGACCGTCGGCGTTGACCCGCTCTACGGTCAGGCCCGATTCAGCTTCGGTATCCCCGAAATGGAAAGCGGCATCCGCTTCGTCGTCGTGATGATCGGTCTTTTTGCCATCGGGGAAGTTGTCGATCTTCTGGCCACCAATCGGGATCTGCGACCAAAGAAAGCGGATGGCAAGGCGGTGGGCGCCCGCCTGAAGGACATCCTGTACGTCAAGGGCGCCATTCTGCGCGGCACCGGGATCGGCTGCATGATTGGCTTGATCCCGGGGGCAGGCGCAACACCGGGCGCGGTGATCGCCTATGGTATTGAAAAGCAGGTCTCCAAGCGCGGGGATAAGTTCGGCACGGGGATCGAAGAGGGACTGGCGGCACCGGAAGCTGCAAAGAACGCCACGACCGGCGCGGCAATGGTTCCGCTTCTGACGCTCGGTATTCCGGGCAGCGCTGCCACCGCCATCATGCTGGCCGCGATGATGCTGCAAGGCGTCAATCCCGGACCGCTCTTGTTCATCATGGATCCGTCGATGGTCTACACGATCTTTGCCGCCATGATCATCGCCAACGTGCTCATGATCGGTGCCGGAATTGGGGTTGCGCAGATGTTCTCGACCCTGATGCGAACACCGCCCGCCATCCTCGCCGCTTTCATAATCGTTCTGAGTGTGATCGGGGCCTACGGCGTTCGGAACAACATCTTCGATGTCTATGTCTGCCTTGCCTTCGGTGTGCTCGGCTGGGGCATGAAGCGTGTCGGCTTTCCATCAGCACCCCTGGTTCTTGGCGTCATCCTCGGGCCGCTGGCGGAGCGCTATTTTCTGACATCGCTTGCGAACTCACGGCAGGATTGGACCGTGTTTTTCACCCGCCCGATCAGCGCGACAATACTATGCCTGGCTTTGGTGTTCATTCTGTGGTCGTTGGCTCCCGGCTTGAAGACCCTGTTTTTACGTCGGAGGAGCTAAGTCAGGTATGTTGGCCATACGCGTCAATGATCGGATTTGACGGGCGGTCGTGATCTTTTGGACTGTATGATCCCGACTGTTGCAAGGGCATGTGGAAATTGTTGTAACCGGAAAGGTGCTCTGCCCTGTGCAACAGATTGTCGGTGGACATTTTTGCTACACCTTTCACTTGCCAAGAACCTTGCAATGTTTTGCTTTTAATACACTTTGAATACATCATTTTCATCAAGTGACTGACTGAGCCTCCCCCAGTTTCCCAAGAATACTGACCCGGTGCGACCCCTTTGGCGCGACGTCACCCAAGGCACCTCCTGCATGCGCGGCTTCGGGCCGCTTGACCTGCATGTCGGTTTTTCGACAGCCCGATCACCGACTCAATTGACACGATACCGGATTCTTGGATGGATCAGCGGACCGTAATATTCTGAGGACTTTAAAAAGTTTATGGAAAACGAATTTGAACAAAGCCTTCTCGACACGCTTGCATCTCTGGGGCCGTTGGCCGGGTTTGCTGATTTCGGTGACTTGCCGGCAACCGAAGCCGACGTATTCAACCTGACGGTTGGCGAATATCTCGACCTTCTTGCTGTCGCTGAGGCTGCTTTGGCGGCAGCTCAGCCCAATATCGCGGCGCTGTTGAGCAATCCGCAGTTTCTTGACACTCTTGACGCGGAAACCCGCATGTTCTTTCAGGACTGGGCGGCAGGTGATTTCAGCTTTCTGACAGCAGCCTTCGATGAGGCCCGCACCGCCCTGTCCGGCGTGCCGCGGGAGACATTGCTGATCAACGTGCAGGGGCTGGACGGCGATGGCGGCACGCTCGAGGACGATTTCGAGATGGCCTTTGCCGAGGCCGAAGCGCGTCTGGGCGAACTGCTGTGGACCGATTTCGGCGGTCTTTTCACGTCGCCCACCTTTACCATCGACCCGGATACCGGAAGCTGGTTCGTGCCAGGTGCGGCGCTCTCTGGCGGGTCGCTTTTCGAGCTGTGGACTCTCGTAGGCGAGGCAGCCGGCCAGGCGATCCTGAGCTATTTCAACTCGCAGACCGCATTGCTCAACGAGCTGTCCGGCAGCGGCGTCAGCTCGCTGGAGCTGGCCAACGCGGCAGCCGCGGCGCAGGTTGCCTCGGCCAATGCCTTCGAGGTGCTGCAGGGCTTTGGCACGACATTGACCAATTCGGATGACGTGGACCTGTCGGCGTTCGAAGCACTGGCATTGGCCGAGTTCGAGGCGGTTGTTCAGGCGGTCACATCCGTTCTGCCCGTTGCCGCGAGCGCGCTGAGCCAGCTGATCCTCGGGTCGCGCAACTCGGACCCGACCTTTGTCGTCAATCTTGAAGGCGACGTGACCGGGTCCGATGAAGGCGACTGGTTCTACCTCAACGATCTGGCCAACGTATTCGACGGCGGATTGGGACAGGACATCCTGTTCGGCTTTGGCGGCGATGACCGCTTTACCGGTGGTGCCGAGGACGATGCCCTGTTCGGTGGTGACGGCGCCGATACGGCTGTCTATTCCGGGCCACAGGGGCGCTATACCCTGCAGATCGAACGCGACGGCGTGACGCTGATCGACCGCTCGGGTGCGGATGGCACGGACGCGCTCAGCGGGATCGAGTTCCTGTCCTTCGGCGACGCGACCGATTTCAACCTCGCCAACCAGGTGGGTATCGCGTCGCTGAGCGCAGAGGAGATCGAGACCTTCGTCGAACTCTACATCGCCTATTTCAACCGCGCGCCCGATGCCGAGGGTCTCAACTTCTGGGGATCGGCCTTTGCCAACGGATTCTCGCTGGAAGAGATCGCGACCCTGTTTCTTGATCAGGACGAAACCCGCGACACCTATCCTGACACGCTCAGCACGATTGAATTCGTCACGCAGGTCTACGGAAATGTGTTGGGCCGCACCCCGGATCAGGGCGGCCTTGAATTCTGGGCAGGTGCTCTCGACGATGGTTTTGTGACGCGGGATGAGTTCATTCTGCAGGCCCTCCGCGGCGCCAAGGTCGATCTGCCTGAAGGGTCTTCGGCCGAGGACATTGCCTTGCAGCAGGGCGACCGCGCATACCTGTCGGAAAAGACGGATATCGGCACCTATTTTGCGGTCATCCGAGGCCTGTCGGACGTGAACGACGCCGATGCCGTCATGCAGCTGTTCCAGCGTGATGACCAGGGGTCGATCGCAGAGGCCTTGTTGGCTGCCGACGCGGCATATTCCGATGCGCTTGCCGCCAATGGCGGCGATTTCCTGATCCAGCTCGTCGGCATCGTGCCGGACCCCTACGGCGTCTGAGCCGCGACCCGAATGCCTTGCGACAGCGCGCCCCTCGACGGGCGCGCTGTTCGTTTTAACTAACGCCCTCGAGATCAAGAATTCCAAAGCAGGGCAGGGCATCATGAAGATCGCGATCATCGGTTCCGGCATGGCCGGTCTGGCCTGTGCCGCACGGCTGACCAAGGCGGGGCTGGCTCCGACCGTGTTCGACAAGGGGCGCGGTATTGGCGGGCGCATGGCCACGCGCCGGGCCGACGGCGGGTTTCAGTTCGACCACGGTGCGCAGGTGATCCCCTGCGACAGCGACGGGTTTCGCGCGCTGATGGATGACGCCAAGGCTGCGGGCCATGTTGCGGAATGGGACACTGGCGAAGGCAAGACCCGTGTTGTCGGCTCACCCGGCATGACTGCGCTCGCCAAATACGTCGCCCAAGGGCTCGACTTGCGACAGGGTACTGAAATCACCGCCCTGACGCAGACCACCGAAGGCTGGGATCTTACGGCAAACGAAGCGCTTGGCACGTTTGACCGGGTGATCTGCACCGCGCCTGCGCCGCAGGCAGCCAAGCTGGCGGGTCATGCCCTGACCGACCCGCTGGGCGCCGTGACTTACGCCCCCAGCCTGACGTTGATGGTCGCGCTGCACACCGCGCTGGATGTCCCCGTGACCCAAACCAATCCGACTGACGCGCTGGCGTGGATCGCGCATGACAGCGCGAAGCCCGGGCGCCCGACGCAGAACTGCTGGGTCGCTCAGGCCAGCACCGATTGGAGCATCGCTCATCTGGAACTGTCGAAGGACGAGATCGCGGCACGGATGCTTGACCTCTTCCTGACGCATCACGGGCTTGACGCGACCGAAGTGGCCTATGCCGCGGCCCATCGCTGGCGCTATGCGCTGGTGGACACGCCGTTGGGCCAGCCCTTTGTCACGTCGGCCGACAAAACGCTCTATGCGGGCGGCGACTGGTGCCTTGGCCCGCGTGTCGAACACGCCTGGCAGAGCGGCACCGCCATTGCCGACGATATCCTGAGCGCTGCATGACGTTCGACGATCCCCGCATTCAACGCCTGATCACCCTGATCCGCGCTGCTATAAACCCTCCTCCCGGCAAGGGCAGGATTGCGCTGGCGCTGCTGATGGGGGTGCTCTGCCACCTGATCTTTGCGATTGCGGTCCTGTCGATGATGGTCGCCATGTTCTTTGGCCTGAGCGAAAGCTTCGGGTTCGTCCCGTGGCCCTGGGCGGTACTGACCAACGCGGCGCTGATCCTGCAATTCCCGCTGGTGCATTCCTTCCTGCTGTCGAAGCGCGGCATGAAGATCACGGCCCGCCTGATCCCCGGCCCGCATGGCGGCACGCTGTCGACCACCACCTACGCCATCATCGCCTCGCTGCAACTGGCGGCGCTGTTCCTGCTCTGGACGCCAAGCGGTATCGTCTGGTACCGGGCCGAAGGTGGCGCGTTCGCCGCATTGTGCACGCTCTACGCCGCCACATGGGCTTTGCTGATCAAGGCCAGTTTTGACGCGGGCGCAGAGGTGCAATCGGGCGCGCTGGGCTGGATGTCGCTTCTGGGCAGGATCAAACCGGTCTTTCCCGACATGCCGACGCGAGGTCTTTTCCGCCACATCCGCCAGCCGATCTACGTGGCCTTCGCGCTCACGCTGTGGGCGGTGCCGGTCTGGACGCCGGATCAACTGGCGCTGGCGGTCAGCTACACCGCCTATTGCCTGCTGGCCCCGCGACTGAAAGAGAAGCGCTTCGAGGCGCGCTACGGTGCCGCGTTTGATCGCTATCGCGAAACGGTGCCCTATGTCCTGCCGAAACTCACATCGAAGGAGCGTAAGGATGGCGCAGACCCTGCGGAACAATCTTGAGATTTACGACCACGTCGCGGCGCAATGGTGGTCCGACGACATCCGCTGGGTCCGCACGCTCAAGAACATGGTGCCGGGGCGGCTGGGCTGGTTCGACACGCATGTCGACTGGCAGGGCAAGGATGTGCTCGATCTGGGCTGCGCCGGGGGATTCATGGCCGAGGCGCTGGATGACCGGGGCGCGCGTGTCACCGGCATTGACCCCGCGAAGGACGCCATCGCGGCGGCAAGTGCCCATGCCGACCTGACGGGCCGTGAGATCCGATATGACGTGGGTGTCGGCGAGGCGCTGCCTTACGCCGATGCCAGCTTTGACGCCGTGGTCTGTGTCGACGTGCTGGAGCATGTGCAAAGCCTGCCGCAGGTCATTGCAGAGGTCTCCCGCGTCCTGCGCCCCGGTGGGCTGTTCCTCTTCGACACGATCAACCGCAACCCCATTGCGCGGCTCGCCACGATCACCATGGCAGAGGACGTGCTGAAGCTGCTGCCCAAGGGCACGCATGATCCGGCGCTGTTCATCAAGCCCTCGGAACTGCGGGCAGAGCTTGAAAACGCAGGCTTCACCGTGGGCAAGATGGTCGGCCTTGGCCCGCGCGGGATCAATGGCCGGGGCGATTTTACCTTCGGGCGCGTGCCCGGCACGATGATCATCTACATGGGCACCGCCCGGAAACCGGAGGCAACATGACGACATTGGCCTTGCTGACAACCGCGCTGCTGTTCGGCGGCATGGTGCTTTATTCCTTCGGCTTCGCGGCGTTCCTGTTCACGGCCCTGCCTGCCGAGACCGCAGGCCCGACGATCCGCCGCGCTTTTCCGCATTTCTACCTCTTCGTCATCGCGGGGGCAGGGCTGTCGGCGGCGTTCCTCGCACCCGCCGACCCGATCTCTGCTGCGATCATGGCGACCATCGCGCTCTCCACGATCCCGACAAGGCAAATCCTGATGCCCGCGATCAACGCCGCGACGGATGCGGGTGACAAGCGTCGCTTCGGCATGCTGCACGCGCTCTCGGTGGTGATCACCCTGATCCACATCGTCGCCGCCGCTTACGTGCTGCACCGCTTTATCGGTTGACTTGGCGCGAATTAGGCCCCATGTGACCCTTATCGCCGCGCAGCCGCGTGAGCTTGCCGTGCCCGTCATCTTGGGCACACCGGCGATAGGCACTTCAGTTCCCCATCACGCAGGGTCCCTGACGCAGTACCAGACGGTGCGGGGCGCTCCCGTAATGTCTTAAGGTCCTGCGGACACCCTCGTTTGCCGCGTGATGCGGCAGAACTCCCTCCGCCGGCATGATGCCCGTGGACGTAAAGGATAAATTTTGTCTGATTTCGAAACGCTGGGCCTCAAGCCCGTACTCCTCGCCGCTCTGAAAGAGGCTGGCCTCACCACCCCCACCCCGATCCAGGACCAGGCGATTCCGCTGGCGATGGCGGGTCATGACGTCATGGGTCTCGCCCAGACCGGCACCGGCAAGACGATGGCCTTCGGCATCCCGCTGGTCAGCCACCTCATGGACAGCCCCGATCGTCCCGCCGCGAAGACCGCGAAATCGCTGATCCTCGCGCCGACGCGCGAACTGGTCAACCAGATCGCCGAGGCGCTCCGCACCCTGACCAAGAAGACCCATCTCAAGGTCAATGTCGTGGTCGGTGGCCAGTCCATCAACAAGCAGATCCACCACCTGCTCAAGGGCACCGACATCCTGGTCGCGACGCCCGGACGCCTGATCGACCTGATGGACCGCAAGGCGGTCGATCTGCGCACCGTCAAGCACCTCGTGCTGGACGAGGCTGACCAGATGCTCGACATGGGCTTCATCCACGCCCTGCGCCGGATCGCTCCGAAACTCGGCACGCCGCGCCAGACCATGCTGTTCTCGGCCACCATGCCGAAACAGATGGAAGAGCTCAGCAAATCCTACCTGACCGATCCGAAAAAAGTGCAGGTCTCGCCTCCGGGCAAGGCGGCGGACAAGGTCACCCAATCGGTGCACCACATCTCCAAGGCTGACAAACCCGCCAAGCTGCGCGAGATCCTGTCACGTGACATGGACGCGCTGACGCTGGTCTTCGCCCGCACCAAGCATGGCGCGGAAAAGCTGATGAAGTCTCTGGTGGCCGATGGCTACAACGCTTCGTCCATTCATGGCAACAAGAGCCAGGGACAGCGGGACCGCGCCATCAAGGCGTTCCGCGACGGCGAGATCAAGGTGCTGGTCGCCACCGACGTGGCCGCGCGCGGCATCGACATTCCCGGTGTCGCCTATGTCGTGAACTACGAACTGCCCGACGTGCCGGACAATTATGTCCACCGCATCGGCCGGACGGCGCGTGCCGGTCGTGAAGGTGAGGCGATTGCCTTCTGTGCACCCGACGAGGCCGATCTGCTGCGCCAGATCGAAAAGCTGATGAAGATCGAGATCGTGGTCGCCAGCGGCCAAGCGCCCAAAGACCCGGTCGCCCGCAAGCCGCAAACCCGCGGTCAGGGCCGGGGTGGCAAGACCGGTGGTCAGAGCCGTCCCGCCGGTGCGACGGCCAAGCCCAACGGCAACCGCCGCCGCCGCAGCAGGCCCAGCAAGGCGGCCTGAGACTGATCCGGTGATTTTGCAAACGGCCCGCCACATCGGCGGGCCGTTTTGCATTTTTGCAGGGTCTGCTGTCTTGACCCTAGGTCAACTCTCCGTCCCTCGGCATCGCCCCTATATGGTAAACGGGACGTAGCGGGATACGGAGCATGACGCGATGCAACTCAGGATCAACGGAACCATCCACGAGGTCGATGTCGAAGACGACATGCCGCTGCTCTGGGTCCTGCGCGATGAACTTGGCCTGACCGGCACCAAATATGGCTGCGGCATTGCGCAATGCGGTGCCTGTACCGTGCATCTGGATGGCGTTGCCGTGCGGTCCTGCCAGACCTGGGCGGTCGACGCGACCGGGGCTGACATCCGCACCATCGAAGGTCTGGGCACACCTGCCGCGCTGCACGCGGTTCAGGCGGCATGGCTCACCGAACAGGTCGCGCAATGCGGCTACTGCCAGTCCGGGCAGATCATGCAGGCCGCATCGCTGCTGGCCGAAAACCCCAGCCCGACAGATCAGGACATTGACGACGCCCTGTCCGGCAACCTCTGCCGCTGCGGCACCTATCCCCGCATCCGCGCCGCAGTGAAACGCGCCGCGACGATGATGCAGGAGGGCTGATCATGGGACGCCTCAAAACCATCGCCCGCCGCACGTTTCTTGTCGGGTCCGTCGCCGTTGTCGGCGGAGTCGCGTTTGGCATCTTCACTGTCCGCAAACCGCACGGGAACCCGCTGACCGCCAAGGCGGGTGAGGCCGTGCTGACACCTTACGTCAAGATCACATCCGATGGCATCACCCTCATCACACCGCGTGCGGATTCGGGGCAGGGCGCCTACCATGTGCAGGCCGCGCTGATCGCGGAAGAACTGGATGTGGATCTCGACCAGATCACAGCCGATCCCGGCCCGCCCAGCCCGGCTTACTGGAACACCGCGCTTGCGGCTGAGGCCGCCGATTTCATGGTGCCCGCCGCTGGCGTGATGCACACCATGGCCGAAGGCGCCGTGAACAGCGTGATGAAGGTCATGGGCCTTCAGATCACCGGCGGGTCGACCACCGTTCCCGACCAGTTCGAAAAGCTGCGTCTGGCCGGTGCCTCGGCGCGAGAGACGATCAAGGCGTTCGTGGCAGAGCGGGAGGGCGTGGCTGCGGGTGATCTGACCACCCGCGCCGGGGCCGTGATTTTACCGGATGGTCAAAAAATCCCCTATACCGACCTCGCCGCCGATCTGGCAGATGCCGAGGTGGTGCAGGACGTTGCCCTCCGCACGCCGGATCAATGGCGCTATATCGGCAAGCCGATGCAGCGGATCGACATGCTGGCCAAGAGCACCGGCACGCAAGGCTACGGAATCGACGCTGCGGTGGACGGGATGGTGCACGCCACGGTCCTGATGAACCCCGCGCAGCGCGGCGGCATGGCCGACTACGATGCGTCCGACGCGCTGGCCATGCGTGGCGTGCAGGCGGTGGTCCCGATCACCGGCGGCTTGGGCATTGTCGCCGACAACACGTGGCGCGCGTTCCGTGCTGCGGAGGCGATCAATGTCACATGGGAAGAGCCGTCTTCCCCGCCCCAACAAGCGGATCACTGGGCCGCTCTGGAAGCCGCCTTCACCCCCGATGCGCAGGACAGCCGGAAACGCGATGATGGCGATGTGGAAAACGCGCTTGGCGAGGGCGAAATCCTCACCGCCGAATACCGCGCGCCCTATCTGGCCCATGCGCCGCTGGAGCCGGTCAACGCCATCGTGCGTGTCGAGGATAACCGCGTCGAGGTCTGGACCGGCACGCAGATCCCGCGCTTCATTCAGGCCAATGTCAGCCGGATCACTGGCATCCCGGCGGACAATGTGACCGTGCATGCGCTGATGATGGGGGGCAGTTTCGGACATCGCCTTGAAGACGAGGTGGTCAAGCAGGCGACCGAGATCGCGATGCAGATGAAGGGCACACCGGTCAAGCTGACCTATTCGCGCGAAGAGGACATGCTGCATGACTTCCCCCGCCAGATCGCCATGGCGCGGCTGCGGGGCAAGGTGGCGAACGGTCAGGTCGAGGCGCTGGATCTGGGCATCGCCATGCCTTCGGTCATGGCCTCGCAGCTCAGCCGTCAGAACCAGTCCGCCCCCGGACCCGACAGCCAGATCGTGTCTGGCGCGTGGGATCAGCCCTTTGCCATCCCGCACCAGCGGGTGACGGGGTATCGCGCGCCGGAACTTGCGCCGATCAGTTCGTGGCGGTCGGTGGGCGCATCCTCGAACGGGTTTTTCTACAACGCCGCGCTGGACGAATTGATCGCGGCGGCAGGCGCTGACCCGATGGCGGAACGCCTGCGCCTGTGCAGCGATCCGCTCGCACGGCAGGTGCTCGAAGCGGTGGCCGAGATGTCGGACTGGTCCGGCATCGGCGGTCAGGCCGACGGGTCACGCACCGGGCGCGGCGTGGCGCTGACCAAGTCCTTTGGCGTGCATTGCGCGCAGGTGATCGAGGTCACCGACACCGACAACGGTCTGCGCATCGACACCGTCTGGGTTGCCGCCGAGGTGGGCCGCGTCGTCGATCCGGTGAATTTCGAGAACCTCATTCAAGGCGGGGTGATCTATGCGCTCGGCCATGCGATGAATTCCGAAATCACCTATGCGGGTGGCGTGGCCGAACAGACCAATTTCGACACCAACCCTGGCATGCGGTTGGACCAATGCCCCGCGATCATGGTGCGCGGGCTGGAGAATGGCGACCGCGTGCTCGGGATCGGAGAGCCGCCCGTGCCGCCCGCAGCACCCGCGCTGGCCGGGGCGATCTGGGCGGTCACCGGCACACGGCTGCGCGAGATGCCGTTCAGCAGGGCGGTGGATTTCGTTTGAGCCAGGCCGATTTTTTACCGGGTGGTAAGAAATGGATGCGGTTCTCTACATAAAGTATTGCTTACAGATACAGTTAAATTATTTGCCTTTTCGTTACCTGCGCTGACCGTTATCGTTGATGCCACCACGTTGAAATGATGAAAGGCGGGCTCTCAGGTGCCAGAGCAAGACCATTTAACTGTGACGGTGCAGCGCGGCGGGCCTGATGCGCCGTTGCAGCCACAGACATTTCAAGTCCCGGCTTATGACAATCAGACGGTTCTGGACGTGGTGTCGTGGATTCAGCAGAATTCCGACCCGACCCTGACCTACCGGTTCGCCTGCCGCGTCGGCATGTGCGGAAGCTGTGCGATGATGGTCAACGGCGTGCCGCGCTGGACCTGCCGCACCCATGTGGGCAAGGTCTCGAAGGGCGGCGCGATCGAGGTCGGGCCGCTGCGCAACCTGCCGGTGATCAAGGATCTGGCCGCCGACATGGACCCGTTCTTCGACAAGTGGGTCGCCGCAGAAGGCATGCACCACCCGACCCGCACGCGGCATGACGCCATCGAGGCGATTGATCCGGTGGCGTCCGACCGGCAAGAAGCCAATGCCGGGATCGAATGCATCAACTGTTCGGTCTGCTATTCCGCCTGTGACACGGTTGCGGGCAATCCCGATTACCTTGGGCCGGCGGCGCTGCAGCGGGCGTGGACGCTTTTCAACGATGCCAAGGACGCGGACCGCGATACCATTCTGGACGCGGTGTCCGGCAAGGGCGGCTGTCATTCCTGCCATTCGATGGGGTCCTGCACGACCTATTGCCCGAACGAGCTGGACCCGCTGTCGGCCATTCTTGGTCTCAAGCGCGCGACGGCCAAGCGGTTCTTCGGGGGGCGCAAATGACCGAGTTTCACCTCTACATGGCGCAACGCCTGTCGGCCTTGGTCATGGCGCCCTTCGTGATCGTGCATATCGGCGTGATGATCTACGCCATTCAAGGCGGCTTGTCGGCGGCGGAAATCCTTGGCCGCACCCAGGGGTCGGTGTTCTGGTTCGCCTTCTACGGCATGTTCGTGATCGCGGTGTCGATCCATGCCAGTATTGGTCTGCGCACGATCCTTGGTGAATGGGCGGGCCTGCGCGGCGGGATGCGGGACGGGGCGTCGGCGCTCATCGGCCTGGGCCTCTTCGCTCTGGGCGCACAGGCCGTCTGGGCGGTGACGGCATGAAGGTCGCGCGCGCCCATCCGCTCTGGCTGGCCTACATCCTGCACCGGCTGTCGGGCCTTGGCCTTGCCCTGTTCCTGCCGCTGCATTTCTGGGTGCTGTCCTATGCGCTCAACGATGCGGCCAAGCTGGATGCATTCCTGACCCTGACCGAGATGCCGCTGGTCAAGGCGGCTGAGTTCGGTCTGGTGTTCCTGCTGGCGGTGCATCTCTTTGGCGGGTTGCGGCTCTTGGCGCTGGAATGGCTGCCCTGGTCCGCGCCGCAAAAGACATGGGCGGCGGCGGCGGTGGCCGGGTCGTTCCTGGTCTCTACAACCTTTCTCATGCAGGCGATCTGATATGTTCACGACAAAAGACATCGACCGGCACGACACCGATATCCTCATCCTCGGCACCGGGGGCGCGGGCATGTTTGCCGCGCTCCACGCGATGCAGACCGCGCCCGAGGGCACCAAGGTGACCATCGCGGTCAAGGGCCTGATCGGCAAATGTGGCTGCACGCGGATGGTGCAGGGCGGTTACAACGTGGCGCTGGGTCATGGCGATTCCGTCGAGCGGCATTTCATGGACACGATCGAAGGCGGCAAATGGCTGCCCAATCAGGACATGGCGTGGCGGCTCTGCGAACAGTCGGTGGTGCGCATCCGTGAGCTGGAGAACGAGATCGGCTGTTTCTTCGACCGCAACGGCGACGGGTCGTTGCACCAGAAGGCCTTTGCCGGGCAGACCGCGGACCGGACCGTTCACAAGGGCGACCTGACCGGCATCGAGATCATCAACCGGCTGATGGAGCAGGTTCTGTCCCGCCCGGTGGAAAAGTTGCAGGAACACCGCGCGATCGGCCTGATCCCGACGAAGGACGGATCGGCCTTGGCCGGTGTACTAATGATCGACATGCGGACGGGCAAGTTCCGATTTGTGCGCGCCAAGACGGTGCTGATGGCAACGGGCGGCGGCCCGACCATGTACAAGTACCACACACCCTCGGGCGACAAGACGATGGACGGGCTGGCCATGGCCATGCGCGTCGGCCTGCCGCTGCGCGACATGGAGATGGTGCAGTTCCATCCGACGGGATTGCTTGCGGGTGATCACACGCGGATGACCGGCACGGTCCTCGAGGAAGGTTTGCGCGGGGCGGGTGGTCAGTTGGTGAACCATTCCGGCCAGCGCTTCATGTTCGACTACGACGCGAAGGGCGAACGCGCCACCCGCGACGTGGTGAGCCGCGGCATCTATTCCGAGATGCGCAAGAACAACAATCCGGAACAGCAGGGCGTGTTCATCTCGATGTCCCATCTTGGGCCGGATTTTGTACGCGAAAAGTTCAAGGGCATGGTCAAGCGCTGTTCTGACAGCGGGTTCGATCTGGCCGCGGGCAAGGTCGAGGTGGTGCCGACGGCGCATTATTTCATGGGCGGTGTCGTGGTCGATGTGGACACGCGCACGGCGATGGAAGGCTTGTATGTCGCCGGGGAGGACGCGGGCGGCGCACATGGGTCGAACCGTCTGGGCGGCAATGGTGTCGCCAATTCTACCGTCTATGGCGGTATCGCGGGCGACGTGATGGGCACCGACATTCGCAGCATGGGCGCGCTGCGCGACCCCGACGAGGCGGTGCTTGAGGCCGAACTGGCGCGCGCTTGCCATCCTTTGACGCGCAAGCCGGCGTTGGTTCTGCCGCTGCGCAAGCAGTTGCAGGAGGCGATGTGGGACGAGGTCGGCGTGATGCGCACCGAGGCCGGGCTGAAACGCGGGCTGACGCGGATTTCCGAAATCTCGGACGCGCTGGGCGATGTCGGCGTTGCGGCGGACAACTTGGCCTTCAACCTGACATGGCACGACTGGCTGAACCTGCGGTCGCTCTGTGATATCTCCGAGGTCATCACCAAGGCGGCACTCGCGCGGGACAATTCGCGCGGCGCGCATTACCGCGAGGATTTCCCCGACGCGGGCGCAATGGAGGACAGTTATTTCACCATCGCCCGTCAGGTGGACGGCGCGGTCGAGGTGGGGCGCGAGGACGTGCAGTTCACCATCGTGCGCCCGGGTGAAACCGTGCTTCCCGACGGGGAGCCAGAGACATTGGTGGCCGCGCAATGATCCCGATAGACCTGATCCAGAAAACTGCTGAGTCCCTGATGGACAAGGCCGCCATCGAGATCCCCGAGGATTACCTCGACGGTCTGCAAAAGGCCGCCGAGACAGAGGACGGGGATCTGTCGTCCTTCGTGCTCAAGGCGATGCTCGACAATTACGAAGCCGCCAAGGAAGACCGCCGCGCGATGTGCGGCGACACCGGTGTGCCACGTTGGTTCGTGAAGCTGGGCAATGACGCAACAGTCGAAGGCGGCATGTGTGCGTTGGAAACCGCGCTGCGGCGGGCCACGGCAATTGCCACCAACGGCGTGCCGCTGCGGCCCAACCGGGTGCATCCGCTGTGGCGGACGGATCACAACAACAACGTAGGGATCGGCGCGCCCGAGATCGAATACGGGTTCGAGCCGGAGGGCGACTGGATCGACCTGATCACGGTGCACAAGGGTGGGCTCTTCGGCACAGATTACCGGATGCTGTTTCCCAGCGATGGCGTCCAGGGGATCAAGCGCTTCTACCTCGACAGCCTGATGGCCTTCGGCAAACGCGGTCTGGCCTGCCAGCCGGCGATCATCGGGATCGGGCTGGGCGGGTCGAAAGACATCTGCATGACGCTGGGCAAGCGCGCGTCGGTGCTGCGCATTGTGGGCAGTCGCAATTCCGATCCCCGCATCGCCGAGATGGAGGACGAGTTCAAGGAGCTTGGCAATTCCATCGGCATGGGCGCGATGGGTTTTGTCGGCAAGAACATGGTGATCGATTGCAACATCGAAGTGGGCTATTGCCACACCGGCGGGATGCCCATGTCGGTGCACGCCTTCTGCCTGTCCTCGCGCCGGGCCGTGGCGCGGATCTATCCTGACGGGCGGGTCGAGCACCGCACCGATCCGGATTGGTTCACGCCGTACCAACGTCGCGAGACCGTGGAGTGGGAACCGATGCAGGAAGCGGCGGAATGACACGCGATGGCCCTCTGACGGGTGTTCGGATCCTTGATCTGACCCATGTTCTGGCCGGGCCGTATGCGACGGGACAACTGGCCCTGATGGGGGCCGATGTGATCCGGGTGGAACGCCCGAACAACGACGATTTCGTCCGGCGTCACGGTGGCACGCATGCCATGAAGGACGCCGGGCTGGGTGCATCCTTCCTCAGCCAGAACAGTGGCAAGCGATCCATCGTGCTCGACCTCAAGGACCCGGAACAACGCGGGCAGCTTCTTGAACTGGCCAAGACCGCCGATGTGATGGTCGAGAATTTCCGCCCCGGCGTGGTTGACCGGCTGGGTGTCGGATTCGACGACATCCGGAGCATGCGGCCGGACATCATCTATGCCAGCCTGAATGGCTATGGCGCAGAGGGGCCTCTGTCTGACCGCCCCGCCTATGACCACATCCTTCAGGGGATCAGCGGGCTGATGGCGATGACAGGCGATCCGGGCAGCGGGCCGATGCGGGTGGGCCTGCCGATCGTGGATTACGTGGCAGGCCAGGCGCTTGTGGCGGCGCTGCTCGGGGCGTTGCTTCAGAAAGCACGTAGACCGGGCGAGGCGCAGAGGCTGTCGGTGTCGATGCTCGATGCCATGACCACGTTCATGGGGGCCTATGCCATCCATCACGAAACAACCGGTCAATTGCGCGGGCTGGAAGGCAATCGCGCTTTTGCCGATACACCCTTTTCAGGCCGGTTCGACACCGCAGAGGGATCATTGGTGATCACCGCAAACACACCCGCGCAGGCGAAGCGCCTTTGCGCGGCGCTTGGTCAGGCTGATCTGGCAGACGACACGGACGACACCCGGATCGCCACAACGCTTCGGACGGTCTTTCTCACCGATGATGCGCAGGCGTGGGAGGACAAGCTGTCCGCCGCCAATGTGCCCGCTGCCAAGATACGCACGCTGGCCGAGGTTCTGGACCATCCCCAGATGACCAACAGCCGAGCGTGGTTGCCATTGGAGGTGCCGCAGCTCGGCATCACCGTCCGTGCGCCAAGCCTGCCGTTCAGTGCGCCGTGGAGCCCGGACCGACTTGAACCGGTGCCTGCGTTCGGCCAACACACGGCCGAGATCGTCGCCAATTCGCTTGAAAAGGTCATGCCATGAAACCGCGCGAAATCCGATTGTCGACAACCCCGACACCCGAGGCGATTGCCGAGTTGCGGCTGGGCGACATCGTCTATCTTGACGGGTTGATGTATACGGCCCGCGAAGGGGTCTATATGCGCGCGCTCGAAGAGCAGGCGAATATCCCGATGGAGCTGCCGTCGCAGAGTGCGGCCAACTTCCACTGCTCGCCCGCCGCGCGGATCAACCCCGATGGCAGTTTCGACATGGGGGCAGTGACCGCCACGGCGTCGTTCCGCTTTGCAAAATGGCTGCCGGAATGGATGGAAAAGACCGGCGCCAAGCTGATCATCGGCAAGGGGGGCATGACCTCCAAGGATTACAAATCCTACTTCGTGCCCAATGGTGCGGTCTACCTGTCCACCGTCGGCTACGGAACCGGCGCGCTTCTGGGGCGCGGAGTCGAGAATGTCGAAGCGGTGCATTGGAACGAGGAACTGGGTCTTGCGCAGGCGATGTGGGTCATTCGTTGCCGCAAGATGGGGCCGTTCATCGTGGCCTCGGACCTGAACGGTGATTGCCTGTTCGAACGGGAGAATGCCAAGATCGCAAAGAACATTGCGCGGGTGTATGAAGGCACGAAACCTGCCGTGCTCAAGCGCTACGGCGAAAGTGACGACCGCTCTGACGAGGTGATATGACCCAAAACCCATTTGCGCCCGGCGCGAAACGTCCGTCCGTCACGGAAGGCGTGTTCTCGCGCGAGGAAGTGGCTCTGGCCAACCGCAATTCCGGCGCGCTGCTGGAGACGCTGGGGTTGGAGATCACCCCCACGGGCACGCATTACCTGCTGAACCATTTCGATGTCCCGGTGCTGGACGAGGCCGCGCATGTGCTGTCCTTCGAGGGCGCGTTCGATGCGCCGTTCCGCCTGACGATGGACGAGATCCGCGCGCTGCCTGAAATGACACGTCCGGTGACTTTGGAATGCGCGGGCAATGGGCGAGCTGGGGTCAGCCCGCGCTGCTTCTCGATGCCGTGGATGTACGAGGCAGTGGGCACGTCGAAATGGGCGGGTACACCGCTTGCGCCGCTGCTGGAACGCGCGCAGCCACGCTCGGGCGTGCAGGATTTCGCATTCCTTGGAGCGGATTTCGGCTTTGACAAAGGTCAGCCGCATTACTTTGGACGTAGCCTCACGCCGGATCAGATCGCGGATCTGGACGTGATGCTGGTCTGGGGCATGAACGGTCAGCCGCTCTTGCCGCAGCACGGGGCGCCTTTGCGGATCATCGTGCCCGGTTGGTACGGCATGGCGTCGGTCAAGTGGTTGACGACGATCACGGCGCTGACCGAGCGGTATCAGGGCTTTCAACAGGTTCAGACCTACCGCCTGCGAAAAAACGAGGACGATCCCGGCACGCCGGTCACCACGATCCGGGTGAAATCGCTGATGAAGCCTCCCGGTGTGCCCGATTGGGTGACGCGGCAGCGCTGGTTGCAGGCCGGGCGCGTGACGCTCGAGGGTCGGGCGTGGTCCGGCGGCGGGGTGCCGATCACCAAGGTCGAGGTGCGCTTGGGCGACACATGGCAGGACGCCGAACTGACTGGCCGCCCCGACACCTATGCCTGGACCGGCTGGCGCATCGACTGGGATGCAACACCCGGAGTTTTCGATCTGGCCTGCCGCGCGACCGATGCAAACGGCAACACGCAACCACTGGAGGCGCCCTTCGACATGGCAGGATTTGCGAACAATTCGGTGCACCGCGTGCGGGTCCATGTGGCCGAGGCCGCGACATGACGCGCGGCGCCGATGTGGTGATGCAGACCCTTGCGGCGCATGGGGTCCGGGACATCTTCGCGCTCTCGGGCAACCAGATCATGCCGCTCTTCGATGCGAGCCTCGATGCGGGGATCCGGTTGTACCATACACGCCACGAGGCGGCGACGGTCTACATGGCCGAAGGCTATGCGCAGCTGTCGCGTGGGCTTGGCGTGGCGTTGGTGACCGCTGGGGCTGGGCTTGGCAATGCGTTGGGGCCGCTGCTGACGGCGCGGGCGTCGGACAGTCCGGTTCTGCTGCTGAGTGGCGACAGCCCGGTGGCGCGCGACGGGCAGGGCGCGTTCCAGGAAATGGATCAGGTCGCGCTCACGCAGTCTTTGACCAAGTGGTCTGTGCGGGTCACACGAGCTGCCGATCTGGCCGAGGTGATCGACAAGGCGGTTCATGTGGCGATGCAGGGCCGACCCGGCCCCGTGCATGTGTCCCTGCCTGCCGATATCCTGATGGCCGAGGCCGCCCCCGCAACGGCGACGAAAGCGGTGCAGCCTGATCCGGTCAATGTCGCTGATCTGCGCGATTGGATCGACGCGGCGCAGCGTCCGATTGTGGTGCTGGGTCCAGCCCTCAACACCACCCGGCAGCCGGGACTGGCAGCTCGGCTGGAGCAGGCGACAGGTGCTCCTGTCGTGGTGATGGAAAGCCCGCGCGGGTTGAACGATCCGTCGCTGGGCGCTGTGGCGCAGGTTTTTGGCGAGGCGGACCGCGTGGTGTTGCTGGGCAAGCCGCTGGACTTTACCCTCCAATTCGGCGCGGCTGCCCCCAAGGCGGGATGGGCCGTGGTCCATGCCGATCCGGTCGAGCTGTCCCGTGCGCGCATCAACTGCGCCGAACGCCTGACCCGCAGCGTCGAGGCTGATCCGAATGACGTGGCAAGGGGATTGTCACTGGGTACTCCGCCGCCCCGTGTGGGCGACTGGGCAGACAGGGTGCGCGCTGCTTGCGCGCGCCGCAGCATGACCAGTGACGAAACCGCGTTGACCTCCAACACTTTATGCTCTGCCGTTCATGTAGTGCTGCAAGAGGCGGACACGCCGGTTCTGGTCTGTGATGGCGGTGAGTTCGGGCAATGGGCGCAGGCGAATGTGTCTGCCCCGCGCCGGATCATCAACGGCGTGTCGGGCGCCATTGGCGGCGGGTTGTGCTACGCGATGGCAGCCCGTGCGGCCGATCCGACAGCCACCGTGGTTGCGTTGATGGGCGATGGCACGGTCGGCTTTCACCTGGGCGAGTTCGAAACTGCCGTGCGGGAAAATCTGCCCTTCGTGGCGGTGATCGGCAATGACCTGCGTTGGAACGCGGAACACCAGATCCAGATCCGCGAGTTCGGAGAGGACCGGGTGCATGGCTGCGGCCTGAGTGGCGCGCGTTATGACGAAGTGGTGACCGCGCTGGGCGGTTTTGGGGTCTACGTGACCGAGCTTGACGCGGTGCCCGATGCCCTGCGGCGTGCCATCGCATCGGGCAAACCGGCTTGCATCAACGTGCGGATCGACGGCACACCGGCTCCGGTGGTGAAATGACGCGCTAAATCCCGTGCGCCGCCATCACGGCCAATGTCGCCGGGCGGTGCAGCATCGCGTCGTGATGGGCCTGCAGCTTGGGGTAATCCGACAGGTCCACACCGGCCTTGGCCATCCAGCGCGGCATCAGGAACAGGTAGGCGTCGCAGAACGTGTAGCGATCGCCCATTGCCCACGGCCCCTTGATATGATGGGTTTCGACGATCCGCGCGCAGTCTGCCAGATTGCTGGCGACCTTGGCCTTCATCGCCTCATGCGCGTCGGCGCTGTCGGCCCAGCGTGCACCGCGTTGCAGATGGGCGAAAGCGACGTGCACGGTGGCACAGAGATAGGCGCAAAGCGCATCGGCCTCGGCACGTTCGAACGGTGTGTCGGGCAGCATCTGCGCCTGCGGGTGGATCGCGGCGATATAGGTCAGGATGGCGGGGTTTTCCGTGATCACGCCGTTCGGTGTCATCAACGCGGGCACGCGGGCCTTGGGATTGATGTCGAGATAGGCCGCTTCGGTATTGGCTCCCTTGGCGATCGGCACCTCGTGGACGGCGTATTCTGCGCCGACCTCTTCAAGAAGGACATGCGGCGCAAGGGCGGATGATCCCTTGGCATAATAGAGTGTCAGCACGGGTTTTCCTCCGGTAAGGTGCGATGATCATAAAAGCGCGGGGATCAGGATTCCAAGCCCCAGCAGCAGCGACAGCCCGATCAGCAGCCGTCTGAAGATATTGTCCGAGATGCGTTGAAAGACGGCAATACCGATCTGTGCCGCGATCAAAGATGTGGGCAGCGCGATCAGGAAGGCGGTGATCGTCGGCGCGGTATAGGCGCCGCGCCACCAGAGCATCACGGTGGTGGTGAGCAGCACGCTCACGTTGAAGGGTTGCAACACGGCGCGGGTTTCGGCCTTGGGCCAGGGTCGCATCGAACACCAGATCACCGGCAGCGCGCCCGACAATGACGCCATCCCGCCCAGCACGCCGCCGGTCAGACCGATCAGCGAATCAAGCACCGGCGTGCGGCGTTCGAACTTGGGCAGGTTGGCGCGAAAGCTGAAGAACCCGCCATAGACCAGCAGCAGCACGCCGATCACCAGCTTGAGCGTGTCCGCGTCGATGAAGCTGAGCAGAGAAATGCCCACTGGAACACCAAGCAGGCCGGGGATGATGAACCGCATCAGCCGCGCCACGTTCTGCGTCATCGCAACCCTGACCACCCAGAGCCCTTGCACCCCGGTGACCACAGACATCAGCGCGACAATCGCCACCGCGCCCACGGGATCGAGCGCGACCAGAAAGAATCCCAGCGCAAAAAGCGCGGTTCCGGTCCCGGCCAGCCCGTTGATGAACCCCCCGGCAAAGGCGCCAAGGGTGATGAAGACAATCGCCTCGATACTCATGAGACTTGTGTCGCTTCGGCATTGGGCGGCTGTTCCGGTGGATGATTCTGAACCGCGCGCAGCATCGCGGCGTGGATTTCCTCGATCACCCGCAGCTTGGGATGTTCCTTGCGATAGGCCAGCCCGAGGATGCGCGACGGGGGCGTCGGCCCAAGCGCCACGTGGTTGAGCGGAATGGCAAAGGGACGGGTCACGCAAGGGCGCGGCACGATCGAGACACCCAGATTGGCATGGACCATGCTTGAAATCGCCTCAAGGCTTTCAAGCTCCATCGCCTCGCTGACGCGGATGCCGTTTTCCTGCAACCAGGTCTCGATCACCGTGCCGACCACCGCATCGCGGTTGAACCGGATGAAGGGCTGGGTTTCGAGAATGCGGACAGGATCGGTTTCGGTGACCTCGGACCCGGTGATAAGATGCAGCGGTTCCTCCGCGATCTGCAGAAAGACAAGGCCCAGCGGCAACAGCACGGGCTTGGTCACTATGGCGACATCGTAATGGCCGCGGTCCAGGCCCGACAGAAGTGCGGCGGTCAGGGCAGGGGTGATCCGCACCCGCAATTCGGGAAACCGTGCGCGCAGGATCGACATGGACAGCGGTGCCAGCCCGATCAGCGTGGTCGGCACTGCACCCAGAACCACATCTCCTGTCAGTCCGTCATCGCCCAGTACCGAAGAAACAAGCGTGTCGTAATCCTGCACCAGCGTGCGGGCACGGGCGACCACGGCCCGGCCCAGTGGCGTGAGTTCGGGGGTCCGGTGGCTGCGGTCGAAGAGCGGAATGCCAAGGTCGGTTTCCAGCGTGCGCATCTGCTGGCTGACCGCGGCATGGGTGATGAACACCGCATCCGCAGCCGCGCTGAAGGTCTTGTGGTCGGCCACGGCGACCAGTGTTTTGAGCAACCTGATGGACATTCGCGTGTTTGTGTTTGCTTTGCTTACAGAACTTGTAATTTTTTATTTCTTCGTCAAAGCTCTACTTAAGGTTAACGTAAGTCAAGAGCCCGCAACAGGGCCTGAACTTCAATTTGGGAGGAGACTATGAAACTACGGACTCTAGGGTCGGCATTGGCGCTCGGGGTGGGCCTCATTGCTGGAACGGCGATGGCGGAATACCCTGAACGCCCGATCAACATGATCATTCCGTACGGTGCCGGTGGCGCCACGGACATTTCCGCACGCACCATTGCCGAGGCACTGGGCACCGCTGCGGGCAAGCCGCTGATCATGGCCAACGTCACCGGGGCAGGCGGCGCGACCGGATCGGTTGCCGTGCAGAACGCCAAGCCCGATGGTTACACGATGCTGTTCGCGCGTGTCGGATCGCATTCGGTCAACCCGGCGATGAAGGCAACCTTGCCCTACACGCTGGATGATTTCCGCTTTGTCACGGTCTACGAGATCAACCCCGTGGCCTGCGCGGTGCGCCCGGACAGCGGCATCGAATCGATGGATGACCTTGTCGCCAAGGTGGCCGAAGGGGGCGTCAGCTACAGCTCCTCCGGTGTCGGATCGCTGCTGCACCTTGCCGGTGCGATGGTGCTCAAGGAATTCGGCGTCGAGGACCCTCTGAACGCTGCCACGCATATTCCCCAGAAGGGGGGCGGTGAAGCAGCTACAGCGGTTCTGAACGGTACGGTGACGTTTATCTGCACCAACACATCCGCTTTGGCGAATTTCGTGGCGAACAATCAGCTCAAGCCGATTTTGGTCACCACCGAAGAGCCGGTTGTCGGCTTCGATGCACCGACGGCAAACGATCTGGGCAAGCCGCGCCTGAATGCGCTGGTCGGCTGGACAGGCATCGCCGGTCCCGCAGGTCTGCCGGATGATGTCAGCGCCAAGTGGGGCGACTGGATCGTCGAGGCCGCACAGGACGCCAAGTTCTCGGATACGATGGCATCCATGGGTTCGGTCATCGATGTGATGAGTCCCGAAGAGGCCATCGACTTCATCAACGGTCAGTACGCGGTGTTCAAGGCACTGGTCGACGAGTTGGGGATGCGGATCGAGGGCTAAGACCCTGATCCGATGACCCAGACCTAGCTTACGCCGGGGCCCTTTGGCCTCGGCGTTTCCACCTGCGGAGCCCCCTTGCCCATGTCCCAGAAATCGCTGCACCTGCGCCTGGGGATCGTTGCATCCCTGTTCGCGCTGTTTCTCATGTTCTACGCCATTCCAAACTACGTCTTTGCCCCGTCCAACGTCCGCAACATCATCCTGTCGCCAAAGTTCTGGCCCTATGTTCTGGCTGGGTTCACCGCGTTCATCGGGCTGGCCTTGCTGTTCAACGCGGTCACCTCGGCGACGGACACCCCGTTCGAGGATGAGGAAACCGGTCATCCCGAAGGTTCGGCACCTTGGATGCGGCTTGGCGCGTTGGGTGCGATCATGCTGCTGGTCATGTTCGGCCTGCCACTTCTGGGCATGGTCTGGACCGCGATGCTGGCCTTTGCGGCCTGCGCCTTCCTGTTTCGCACGCGGCACCCTGTGGCCGCCGTTGTCTGCGCGGTGGTTGTGCCGCTTCTGCTTTACGCGTTCTTTGCGCATGTCGCCGGTGTGGCGATCCCGCAGGGTGAATTCGTGAGGCTGCCATGAGCCTGATGGACTCTCTCGCCGCCGGCTTTGCGCTGGTCGGAAATATCGAAGCCTTCCTGATGCTGTTCATTGGTCTGGTCGTCGGGGTCATCGCCGGGGCGATCCCCGGATTGTCCGCGACGATGGCGGTGGCGTTGACCTTGCCCTTCACCTTTGCAATGACCCCGATCAACGCGATCCTGCTTTTGCTGGGGGTCTACAAGGGCGGCATCTTTGGCGGCTCGATCCCCGCCATCCTGATCAAGACGCCGGGCACACCGGCTTCGTCTGCCACGATCCTTGACGGGCACCCGATGGCCGAGCGCGGTGAGGCGGGGCGCGCGCTGGGCATGGCGCTTTATGCGTCCTGTACTGCCGACGCGGTGTCGAATCTCGCGCTGATCCTCTTTGCAGGGTGGCTCGCGTCCTTCGCGCTCAACTTCGGCCCGCCCGAGTTCTTTGCGCTGATCCTGTTCTCGCTGACCATCATCGCGGGCGTGTCGGGCGAAAGCCTGTTGCGCGGCGCGCTGTCGGCCTTGGCAGGGCTGCTGCTGGCGACCATCGGGCTTGATCTGGTCTATGGCACCAACCGCTTCACTCTGGGCAATCCGAACATGATGGGCGGGCTGAACTTCATCGCGGTGCTGATCGGTCTCTTCGCCATCCCCGAGATCATCTCGATGGCATGGAACCCTGTGGCGCATCTGGGCAAGACCCGGGCGCTGGGAAAGTCGCGGTGCAGTTGGGCGGACTACAAGAACAGCTTCAAGAGCATCATCCGGGGCAGCATGATCGGCGTGTTCCTCGGCTCCATCCCCGGCATCGGGGCAGCGCCTGCGGCCTTCCTGAGCTATTCCGAGGCGCGGCGTACGTCCAAGAACCAGGCCAATTTCGGCAAGGGAGAGATCGAGGGGGTCGCGGCCTCCGAATCCGGCAACAACGGCGTGGCAGGCGCAACCCTGATCCCGCTGCTTGCGCTCGGTGTGCCGGGTGACGTGATCACCGCGATCATCATCGGTGCCTTCATGGTGCACGGGCTGCAACCCGGTCCGATGATGTTCATTCTCAACGTCGACATCATCTACGGGCTCTTCATCGGCCTGATCGTCAGTTCGGTCTTCCTGCTGATCGTGGGGTCGGTGGCGATCAGGGGGTTCCGGTTCGTTGCGGATGTGCCCAAGCGCATCCTGATGCCCGGCGTTCTGATCCTGTGCATCTACGGCGTCTTTGCGGTGAACAACAACATCTTCGACGTGGGTGTGATGTTCGTCATGGGCTGGGTCGGCTACATCATGATGCGCAACCGCATCCCTGCCGCACCGTTCCTGATCGCGTTCATCCTTGGCCCGCTGCTCGAGGACAATTTCCGCCAGGCGATGCTGATGTCGGGCAGCGATCCCATCATCCTGTTCCGGGGGCCGATCACGTGGTTCTTCTGGTTCCTGACATGTCTGACCGTGTTCGCCATTACCCGCAGCACGCTGCGCAAACGCGTGCCGCTCAGTTAAGATCTTCGAGGAGGCGGCCATGGCGGCGCGTCTCCTCGATCACCTGACCGAAGGTGGTCAGCCCGCGCGCTTCGAGCATCGGCAGCATCTTCACCAGCACTTCGGCCGTGGCGCGGGCATCCCCAAGCGCGGTGTGGCGCAGCTCTGCCGGGATCGAGACATTGAGGCGCTCGCAGAGCGCATCCAGCGTATGCCGCTCACTGGCCCCGAACAACACGGCGGACAACAGCACCGTATCGAGGATCGGATGATCCCAGGTGACACCCGTGTCCTTGGCCTGCCGGTGCAGGAACGCCATGTCGAAGGGCGCGTTATGCGCCACGATCACCGCGTCGCGGGAAAAGTCGTGAAACCGCTTGGCCACCGTCCGGATATCCGGCTTGCCGCGCACCATCGCGTCGGTGACCTTGTGCACCTTGGTCGACGCAGGCGGAATCGGTCGTCCCGGATCGACCAGCTGGTTGATCTGTTCACCTTCGATGATGCGTCCGTTCAGCACCCGTACAGCACCCAGCTGCACAACGTCGTCCTTGTGCGGCAGAAGCCCCGTTGTTTCCGTGTCGAACACTGAAAAGCACAGGCCCCGAAGAGGCCGGTCGAGGATGTCCATCTCGGCTGCACCGCGTTGCTGATCCAGCAGGTCGAAATCATAAACCAGCGGGCGCGGCGCATCGGGCGACAGGTCCAGCGTCTGGCTGTCGATCACCATCAGGTAGCCACCGCCGTCCATCGGCTTGAGCCGCGTGTCAAAGCTCTGTGTGCCGTCTGGCGATTGCGCGGTGAACTGCACATCCATGCCGGTCCGGCCCAATGTGCCCACCGCCGCGCCAAGGCTGCTGGGGTCGAAATACTCGGTGATCTGCGCGTTCAGGCGCGGTACGCCCAGCTGCGCCAGCACCTCTGCGGCCTGTCCGTCGTAAAGCACGATCTGACTATTCGGATTGACGAGAATTGTTGCCACCGGGATCTCGGTCAGCAGGGCCGTCAGACGGGCTTTCTCGGTGGTCAGGCGCGCGGTTTCCCGTGCGATGGCCTGTGCCGTGGTCAGGGCGGTGTCGTTCAGCTGACGGGTCACCGCCGATGCCGCCGGGGCCAGATCGCCCAGATAGCGCGCGCCCTGCATGTCCAATTCGCCCTCGACACCGGCATGGGCGCGGCTCCGCATCTGCGCGGCCAGCCGTTCGATGGGTTTGGCGACGTTCTCGTCGAACAGAAGCCAGATCGCGACCGTCAGCCCAAGGATCAGGAACGCCGCAAGGATGGCCGCAAAGGTGAATCCGTTGGCAACCGTGGTCTCGATCGCGCGGGCATGGCCGAACCACAGCGCCACGCCGACCGAGGCCAGTGCGCCAAGGCCCAGCAGGCAGAAAAACAGGAAGATGCGCAGGCGCAGGCTGAGGTTTGACAGCATGGTCTCACCCCCGGTCGCAGACGCCGGTGACGATGGGATCATCCCCGGGCGTGGAGCGCCAGACCGGATCGCCACCATCGCCCAAAGCCGGATCGGCGCGCTGGCCGGTGTCGCAATTGACCATCAGTTCCACTGCCTGAACGGTGCCCCAGCGGCGGAAGAAATAGATATCCGCCATGAAGAGCGCCGCATCCTCGGAATTGGCGCGCACATTGCCCGCATCCAGCGCGATGAAGCGGTCGGTATAGGGCACCACATAGGTCCAGGGGCGGTAAAACGCGGTATTCTCGGCGGTCTGCACCACGGTGAGCCCTTCGGGCAATGCCTGAGCCGTGCGCGAGAACCAGCTGTATTCGCTGCTGATCGTCGTGCCCAGCATCGCGGCCCCCGCCGCCACCGGGATCAGCCATTTCGGCACGCGGGCGCCCGCGATCCGGGCAACCAGCATCATCACGCCCGCCCCGGCAATGCCGGCGACAATCACCGCGATCAGTTCCAGAAACATCAATCGTCCTCCCAAACGATGCGCGTCAGCTCAGCATGCCGCGCCCGTGCCCAACTGCCGATTGCAGCGACTTTATCACCACGAAGGCATCGCGTAGATGACTTCGCTCAAAATCCGACAGGTCTGTCGGGCTTAGAAAATTGTCGGGGATGATGCCAGCACGAACCTGTGCCGCCTGATGCTCGAGCCGGGTTTCGGCGATCAGGTCATAGGCATCGCGCAGATCCTTGCCGCCGGATTTACTCAGAACCCCGGCCTCCATGGCCGCGTCAAGCCGTGCCGCCGTGTTCACCGCCGTGAGCTTGCCTTGCAGCGCGTAGATGCGCGCCAGGTCCACCACCGGCACTACGCCATTGTGCTTGAGGTCGATCATGTTCTTGTGCTCGCCCGACCGGATCGTGGCAAACCCGCGCAACAATCCCAAGGGTGGCGTGTGCTTGAGCGAGTTCGACACCATGTGCGCGACAAAGATCGAATTGGCCGACGCCTTGCGCAGGGTTGCGGTCTGCAAATCCTCGAACAGCCCCTTGGCCCCTCCGATGGGGCGCAGGTCGAACATGACGCTGGCCAGCATCTGCGCCTCGGGCGAGGGCGTCTTGATCCAGCTGGTGAAATACTCGCGCCAGACGCGTACGGGTTGCCGCCAGCGCGGGTTGGTCGCCATCATGTCGCCGGGGCAATAGACATAGCCGCAGGTGTCCAGCCCGTCGCAGACGAACCGCGCGAGGGCTTCGAAATAGGGCATGTCGGGTTCGGTCACTCTGTCATCGAGGAAGAGACAATTGTCCTGATCGCTCACGCCGGTCTGTTCCTGTCTCCCCTGAGACCCGCAAGCCAGCCAGAGATACGGCACCGGCGGCGCGCCAAACTGCTCTTCGGCCAGCGCCAGAAGACGGCGCGTCGCGGTATCCGCCACATCGGTGATCAGCCGTGTGATGACCTCGTGGCGGTTGCCGCCTGCCACAAGCTGGCCCAGCAGTTGCGGAATGCGGCGGGTGACCTGTGCCATGTCTTCGGCGCTGCCCGCATGGGCGATCTCGGACACAAGCTCGGCCGAGCTGACCGCCTGGAACCGGGTGAGGTCTGTCTGGGTGACAATGCCCACCAGCTTGCCCACCTGCGTCACCGGGATATGCCCGATGCGCCGCTCCATCATCATGTGAAGCACGTCTGACCCGATGGCCGACGGGGGCAGGGTGACCGGACCCGGCGTCATCACACGGCTGATCGGCGTGTCGAACGGCAACCCGTCGCCGACCACCTTGCCTGACAGGTCGCGGATCGTGGCGATGCCTTTCAGGGTGCCGCCCTCGGTGATGCAGATGGATGACACCCGCGCATCGCGCATCAGACGTGCCGCGCTTTGTACATCGGTGTCGGAGGGGCAAGTCAGGGGCATGGTCGCCATCAGCGACTCGACCCGCGTGGTAGCGAGGCTTGCCTTGTTCGGGCGCTCGGATCGGCTGCGGTTGAAAAAGCGCCGGAACGCCGGGTCTTCGTTCATCGCCCGGTGAAACCGCTCTGCCGGCAGGATCAGCAGCGTCGTGTCGCTCACCGCCCGCGCGGAAGTCAGGCTGGTCCCGTCGCGCAGCAACCCGCGTTCGCCAAAGGAATTGCGCGGGCCCAGAAGCGAGATCGGCACGTCATGCTCGTCGCGCACCTCGACCTCGCCGCGGTAGACCACGAAAAGCCCGTCCAGCGGGTCGTCCAGCGCATAGATCATTCCGCCTGCCGCGATCTCGCGCACGTCGAAACTGGCGATCAGGGTCTGAAGCGCTGCGGGCTCCATGGAATCGTAGGGATGGATCGCAGACAGGAACTGCATCAGGGATGTGTCGGATAGCGTCATGGCATGCCCTTTCATCCGAAGTAGAAAGTCCCGCCCCGGAAGACCGGCGCGGGACCGCGGTATCAGGGGTGCGCCGCCCAAACGGCGCCTCCTGTCGGCTTAGTGGTCCTGCGCCACGCCCGCGCCACGGGGAACACGCACGCTTTCGACCAGTTCTTCGATCTCCTGCGGGATCGCGGCTGTCATCTTGGACACGGTGAAGGCCACCGCGAAGTTGATCAGCGCTCCCACCGCGCCAAAGCTTGTCGACTTGATCGTGCCAAGCAGCGGATCGGCATCGGTAAAGCTGTTGGTGTCAGGGATAAAGAACCAACCCTTGTGCAGGAAGATGTAGATCACGGTCACGATCAGACCCGCCAGCATCCCGGCCACGGCACCGTAATTGTTCACCTTCGTAAAGATGCCCATCATCAGTGCGGGGAAGATCGACGCAGCCGCCAGGCCAAAGGCCAGCGCCACGGTTTGCGCCGCAAAGCCCGGAGGATTGAGGCCCAGATAGGTGGCCACCACGATGGCAACCGCCATGGCGATCCGCGCCGACAGAAGCTCGCCCTTTTCAGAGATACCGGGGTTCCATTGTCCCTTGATCAGGTCGTGGGACACAGCCGACGAGATCGCCAGCAGAAGACCCGCCGCTGTCGACAGGGCCGCCGCAAGGCCACCCGCCGCCACCAGACCGATCACCCAGCCCGGAAGGTTGGCAATCTCGGGATTGGCCAGAACAAGGATGTCCTGGTTGAAGTTGGTCAGCTCGTTGCCTTCCCAGCCTTCGGTCGCCGCACGCTCCTGCATGGCGGGGCTTGCATCGTTGTAATACTGGATGCGGCCGTCGCCGTTCTTGTCTTCCCAGCCCAGAAGGCCGGTCTGCTGCCAGGTCTGCATCCAGTCATAGGCCGGATCGGTCGCGATCTGCTCGACAGACACGGCTTCGCCGCTCGTGCCGTTCGGCCAGAACTGCTCGGTGATGTTCAGACGGGCCATCGCACCAACCGCAGGTGCGGTCAGGTAGAGAAGCGCGATGAAGACCAGCGCCCAGCCAGCCGACCAACGGGCATCCGCCACGCGCGGCACGGTGAAGAAGCGCATGATCACGTGCGGCAGACCGGCGGTGCCGATCATCAGCGACAGGGTGAAGAGCACCATGTTGAACGTGTCGCCGTGATGCATGGTGTATTCCCGGAAGCCAAGCTCGGCCACGATCTGGTCCAGCTTCTGGAGCAGAGGCAAGCCGCTTTCGAGATCCGTGCCGAAGAGGCCAAGGCCCGGAATCGGGTTGCCGGTCAGCTGCAACGAGATGAAGACGGCCGGGATCGTGTAGGCCATGATCAGCACGACATATTGCGCCACCTGCGTATAGGTGACGCCCTTCATGCCGCCGAACACCGCGTAGGCGAACACCACCACGGCGCCGATCAGCAGTCCTACCTCGTTCGACACTTCAAGGAAGCGGCCAAAGGCCACGCCCACACCGGTCATCTGGCCGATCACGTAGGTGATCGACGCCACCAGCAGCGAAATCACCGCCACAAGCCGTGCAGTTGGGCTGTAGAAGCGGTCGCCGATGAATTCGGACACGGTGTATTTGCCGAACTTGCGCAGGTACGGCGCCAGCAGCAGCGCCAGAAGCACGTACCCACCTGTCCAGCCCATCAGGAAGGTCGAGTTGTCGTAGCCGGTAAAGGCGATGAGACCCGCCATCGAGATGAAGGACGCCGCCGACATCCAGTCAGCGGCGGTCGCCATGCCGTTGGTGACCGGGTGCACGCCGCGACCGGCGGCGTAGAACTCCGATGTGGAGCCCGCGCGGGCCCAGATGGCGATGCCGATGTAAAGCGCAAAACTCGCGCCAACGAACAGCAGGTTGATGGTAAACTGATCCATGCTTATTCCTCCTCGACGCCGAATTCACGGTCGAGCTTGTTCATCCGCCAGGCGTAGAAGAAAATCAGCGCAAGAAAGACCAGGATCGACCCCTGCTGGGCGAACCAGAAACCAAGGTCGGTGCCGCCAACCGGAATACCTGACAGCATCGGCCGCAACAGGATGCCGAAGCCGAACGAACACAGGGCCCAGATCACCAGGCTGACTAGAATGATGCGCACATTTGCGGCCCAGTAGCCCGCGTCGGACTTCCCGGCTGCCTGCGCCTTTTGAGATGTTTGATCCGCCATCGCGGGTCCTCCTCTTCCTACGTTGACGTGCCCCGATTGCGCGGGGAAACGTATCCTGTGTGCAGCGACCGCTCAGGCGGTGGCTGTGGTGACGATCGCGCCAAGCTCCAGTGCGATGTCGTCGATGGCCCCCATCGCATCCACACGGGCAAGCGCGCCCTGTGCGTCGTAGAATGCGATAAGAGGCGCGGTCTGTGCATGATATGCATCAAGCCGGGCTGCGACCGTTTCGGCCGTGTCATCGGCGCGACGCCTGAAGTCGGTGCCCTGGCACTTGTCGCATTGGCCTTGTGTCTTCGGGGCCTTGAAGCTGTCGTGGTAGCCTTCGCCGCAGGTCCCGCAGGTGAAGCGCCCGGAAATCCGGTCGACCATCGCGGCATCGTCGACATCGAGGCTGATCGCCGCGTTGATGCGTTGCCCGTTTTCCGCAAGCAGCGTGTCCAGCGCCTCGGCCTGCACGGTTGTGCGGGGGAACCCGTCAAGGATCACACCGCGCACGCAATCCGCGTCTGTCAAACGGTCGCGCAGAATGGCGATGACGATGTCGTCGCTCACCAGATCACCGGCTTCCATGACCGCCTTGGCTTGCTTGCCTGCGTCGGTACCATTGGCCACCGCCGCGCGCAACAGGTCCCCGGTGCTGAGCTGGACAAGGCCGAACCGCTCTTCCAGCATCCGCGCCTGCGTGCCCTTGCCGGCCCCCGGAGGGCCCAGCAGGATCAGGACCGGCGCGGATGTGGGTGTTGTGCTTCCATCCATGCCGCTCACCCCTTGTTCATGCGGTTTTCGATGAGTTCATCGACGACCGAGGGGTCTGCGAGTGTGGAGGTATCGCCCAGGCTGCCGGTGTCGTTTTCGGCGATCTTGCGCAGGATGCGGCGCATGATCTTGCCGGAGCGGGTTTTTGGCAGGCCGGGGGCCCATTGGATCACGTCCGGGCTGGCGATGGGGCCGATCTCGGTGCGGACCCAGTTGCGCAGCTCCTTGGTGAGCTCGTCGCTGGGCTCCACCCCGTTCATCAGGGTGACGTAGCAATAGATGCCCTGGCCCTTGATGGCGTGCGGATAGCCGACCACGGCGGCCTCGGCGACCTTGGCATGGGCGACGAGCGCCGATTCCACCTCGGCCGTGCCCATGCGGTGGCCCGAGACGTTGATCACGTCGTCCACGCGCCCGGTGATCCAGTAATCCCCGTCGGCGTCCCGCTTGCAGCCGTCGCCCGAGAAGTAATAGCCCTTGTAGTCCGAGAAATAGGTTTTCTCGAACCGCTCGTGGTCGCCCCAGACGGTGCGCATCTGCCCCGGCCAGCTGTCCTTGATCGCCAGCACCCCCTCGGTGGGAGAGCTGTTTATCTCCGCGCCCGATTGCGGATCGAGCACCACGGGCACCACCCCGAAGAACGGCTTCATCGCAGCACCCGGCTTGGTGGCATGCGCGCCGGGCAGCGGGGTGAGCAGGTGCCCGCCGGTTTCGGTC
>NZ_BMFC01000013.1 GCF_014637725.1 Marivita lacus
CCCGCATATCTCTTCAGATATTAGCAATGTCAAAGAGCAACCCAGAAGACAAACAACCAGACCAGTGCGCCCTAACTAACCGGCGCGCCGCCCTCATTTACCCCTGAATTATCCACCTTCCAGACCATCCGAACCTCAGCCCGCCAACCCTTCCGATGCCCCCGCGTCCGCCTCAGCAGCGCCGGTGAAGGGGGTTCTACGGTTAGTCACCAAACTCCGCAAGCGAAAAAACACGCGCTTTGCAGATTTTTCTTTGGGTTCGTTTTCTCCATGAAAACAGCGTTTTGGCGCAATAATCGGTCGCGCTCCATCCACCCTGCGCAATTCGTGAAAGCCCGCAACCAGATTTAGTGAGGCACCGATATGAACACGCAAGACCTGCTGTTCATGCCTGCCGCAACAGCCTGAAACTGCGCAGACGTTCGGGGCGCACACGGCTCAGCAGAAGCACTGCAATGACCGCAGCGTAGAGGATCGGTTCCCATTGAAAGCCCTTTACCAACAACAAGAAATGCAGCGCGCCGAGAATCGCGATGGGATAGACCAGCGTATGGAGCTTGCGCCACGTGCCCGGCCCCAGCCACCGCAGGCTCCAGTTGTTCGAGGTCAGTGCCAGCGGCAGCATCAGGACAAACGCAGCCATCCCGACGGTGATGTACCAGCGCTTGACGATGTCTGCCCAGACATTCTGGAACTGCACATCGAGCACCAGCCATGTCAGGAGATGTGCGAGCAGATAGAAGAAGGTGATGACGCCTATCGCCCTGCGGAACTTGAGCAGGTTCAGACCCACCCAACGGCGCAGCGGCGTGACCGCAAGCCCCGCGATCAGCAGCCAGAGGCTCCAAAGGCCCAATTCATGCTCGATGCGCTTGGCGGGGTCGATGCCAAGCGCGCCGGTGAGGCCAAGATAGAAGATGACGAGAACCGGCATGGGAGCCAGTATATACAGCACCCACGCAGGGACGCGACGCAGCGCAGCGTTGAGATAGTCGACCACGGCCTAGAACGAGATCCGAAGGTCCATGCCGTCATAGAGGCTGGCCACCTCATCGGCATACCCGTTGAACATCAGCGTCGGCTGGCGCGTGGCGAAGATGCCGCTGCCGATCAGACGCTCCGTGGCCTGCGACCAGCGCGGGTGATCCACTTCGGGATTCACGTTGCTGTAAAATCCGTATTCGCGCGGATTGGCGACATTCCAGCTTGCGGGAGGCTCGTCCTCGACCAGCGAGATGCGGACGATCGACTTGATCGACTTGAACCCGTATTTCCACGGCACCACCAGACGCAGCGGTGCGCCGTTCTGCTTGAGGATGTCGCGGCCGTAGATGCCGGTTGCCATCATGGTGAGCGGGTGCATCGCCTCGTCAAGGCGCAGGCCTTCGACATAGGGCCAGTCCAGCACAGGGCGCGACACGCCGGGCATCTCGTCCGGGCGCAGGGCTGTCTCGAAGGCGACGTATTTCGCGCCGGATTGCACCCCGACCCAGTTCAAGAGGTCCGCCAGTTCAAACCCGTTCCAAGGGATGACCATCGACCACGCCTCGACACAGCGGAAGCGGTAGATGCGTTCCTCGACGGTCATCTGGGACATGATGTCGGCAAAGCTGTAATCGCCGGGTTTGTCGACAAGCCCGTCGATCCGCACTGTCCACGGATCAATGGTCAGGGCCTGCGCATAGCGCGCCGGATCTTCCTTGCCGGTGCCAAACTCGTAGTAGTTGCAATAGTTGGTGATCTCTTCCCAGGTGTTCGGCTCGAGCGACTCCTGGGCAAGGGCACCCTTGGGCACCGCGCCGGCGATGCCACCAGCGGCAAGACCAGCCATCAATTGCCGACGGTTCAGAAAGGCAGAATACGGGGTCACGTCTTCTGCGGTCAGGGTGTTTTTCCAACGATGCGCCATGCTGTCCTCTTTGTCCTTGTCCATTGAGGATATAGAGGCAGCGCGTCACATCACCAAACCAACTTGTCTCACGTCTGCGTAATGGGCCTGAAACCTGTGCAGGCGGCGCACACTCCCGGGTGCGCCTCGCGCAGCCTAGCCTTCGATCATCTCGACCCGTGTCGCGTGGCGGCCACCCTCGAACGCGGCACCGAGAAACGCATCTACGATATCCAGCGCAAGCCCCTCACCGACAACCCGCGCCCCGATCGACAGCATGTTCGCATCGTTGTGCTGCCGGATCATCCGCGCCGAGAACGTGTCGGAACAGACACCGCAGCGGATGCCCGTGACCTTGTTCGCCGCCATCATGATGCCCTGCCCGGTGCCGCACAGGATGATCCCCAACTGGCAGTCACCCGATGCCACCCGCTCCGCTGCGGCCTTGCCGTGCTTTGGGTAATGCGTGCTTTCGGGTGTGGTGGGGCCGATATCGACGACATCCCAGCCCTGCGCGGCAATGTGCTGTGCAATCGCCTGCCGGAGGCCGATGGCAGCGTGATCGCTGGAAAGTACAATGCGTGTCGCGTCGGTCATGTCCACGGGTCCTGTTGCTCGAAAGGGTGATTGCTGTGAACCAGATACCGACGCCATCGTCAATTCCTGCAGGCTGCGACAGGCGACGCCGCGAAATGATGGTCAATCAGGGCACTCAAGGCGCAGCGACCAGGAGTCCGGAGCCGACGGCCATCGCATGAATGGTCGAACTCGCCAGACGGTCACATTCAATTCGTTGCATCTAAAACAGGGATCACGTTAGACTGCCCCAACGTCCCCAGCTTACGGCACGGATTGCCACAAAAGGATCCCCCATGAAACGCCTGCTCGCCATATTCGCCCTGACACTCGCGGCATCCCCGGTCTTGGCTGCCGACATGATCACCTACGACAGCGATCAATCCTTCGACGATGTCACCTTCGGGCTCGAGAACGCGATCCTCGACGCCGGGCTGGTCATCGACCATGTCAGCCACACCGGCGACATGCTCGAACGCACCAGGGGCGATGTCGGATCGGATGTCACGCTGTTCCTCGATGCCGACATCTACAGCTTTTGCTCTGCCAAGCTGTCCCGCGAGGTGATGGAGGCTGATCCGATGAACATCCTGTTCTGCCCATACGACATATTTGTCATGGTCCGCCCCGAAACACCCGAGGTCACGACGATCGGCTTTCGCACCTTTCCCGAGGGTGCGATGAAATCCGTAGAGGCGCTTCTGGACGACCTTGCGAGGGCCGCGATCGGGTTCGATTGATAACGGGTTCATGACGCGGGATCACAAGAATTTCACTTGAAATAGCAAAGGCTTGCGGCTTAGTCGGCGGATCCCTTTCGTCAAGCGACATCGGCGGATTCCCCCGCTGATCCAAATGCGGTTGGCGCGCGTTGAAACCTTAGATGTGCAAGACGCATCAGAACGCATTACAAAAAGGACGACACTTATGTTTCGTAAGACAACACTCGCCCTCACAGCTGCCGCATCCATGCTGGCCAGCACCGCATTCGCCGAAGGTCACTCCAAGGATATCGTCGACACAGCAATCGAAGCTGGTTCGTTCGAGACACTCGTCGCTGCCGTTCAGGCCGCTGGCCTGGTCGAAACACTGAAGGGCGAAGGCCCGTTCACAGTGTTCGCTCCGACCGACGCAGCCTTCGCCGCTCTGCCGGAAGGCACCGTCGAAAACCTGCTGTTGCCGGAAAACAAGGACCAGCTGGTTTCGATCCTGACCTATCACGTCGTTCCGGGCAAAGTCATGTCGACCGACCTCATGGACGACATGGAAGCCGAAACCGTTCAGGGCGCGACCGTGACCATCGACCTCGACACTGGCGTGATGGTTGAAGGCGCGACCGTAACCACGGCTGACATCGAAGCCTCCAACGGTGTGATCCACGTGATCGACACCGTGATGCTGCCGGAAGGCTGAAGCCAGGCTTCACGACTCTAAAAAGGGGCGGTCTTCGGACCGCCCTTTTTCTTGCGCAGACGCAATTTGCAAACCGTCGATCCAACTTTGCAAACCCTGCCGATGCCCATCAAACGCCCCTTGAGGCGCCCTGCCAAACGCTTAAACATGCGCGCATGTTCGAACAATTGCGCCACACTGGATTTGATGTCGAAACCCGCAACCATGCGGGTGCGATCCTGTCGGTCGATTTTCCGGACATTTCGGGCGAACTGGAATCCGCGCTGCTGGACCTCAGCATCCCAGCGGAGGAACTCATCGGTTCCGGTGGTGGTGAGGCACTGTCGACTCAACGGCTGCGCAAACGCCTCTATGAAGATCACTGGCCCAAACATACGTTCGACTTCAGGCTGATCGTCGATGGGCGGGAAACCGTGTCCCACAGCCACGAGATCGACCATGTCCGCAGAACGACGCTTGGCAAGGTCGCGCTCGAGATCGAGTGGAACAACAAGGATCCCTTTTTCGACCGCGATCTGGAGAACTTCCAGCGCCTGCATGCGCAATCAGCGATTTCCGTGGGGATCCTGATCACACGCGGCGCGAGTCTTCAGGACGACATGCACGGGTTGATCCTGCGCTGCATCGAAAAACACGGCTTTCACGACGAGGCAGAGATGGTCGAGGCCTTCGGCATGAAGGATCGGACCCGGCGCCAGCGCGACAAGGTGCAACGGCTGATGAATCAGGGCCTTCCCTTTGCCCATGCCTTTTCCAAGCAGTTCGTCAGCGACAAGTTCGGCGCCGCCACAACGCATTGGCAAAAGCTGAAGGACCGGATCGACCGGGGTGTCGGCAATCCCTGCCCTTTGCTGCTGATCGGATTGTCCGCGTCAATCATTCAAGAGTGACAGTTGCGCTGGCTCGATGGTGCGTCATCGCGTTTCGATCAATCGAAACGACATCGCCCGCCGGAGTTACTCTGCCGCAACACCGGAATTGTGCTTGTAGGTCTTCCAGGTCGGCTTGTAATCGTCGCTGGCCTGATTGCCCCAAACCGTCCAGCCATCCCGGACACCGCGGCCGAACAATTCAAGATATGGCCCCCAGGAACAGCTTTCGATGATCTTGTACTGCTCATCAGGTTTGCGGCTGTGCTCGCGCTTTCGCGTCTTGAGCACGTCACCATCAGGCTCATCGGCTTCGATATAATTCACCTGGCTCCGCCCCGGTCCCAGGGTGCGCACATCCTTGCCCCGAACTCCGAACAGCAGGATTTCCGTCACGTTCCGAAAATAGAACCCGACACCGCGCCCGTCCGGCCCGCCATCCTTGCGCACCTTTTCCCAGATGATGTTCGACTTGTACTCAAAGCCCCAGGCGTTCAGCACCTGCAACCCATCGGGCAAGAGCGCATTGGGCACCCAGAGATAACAATGTGCCCGGTCCTCGAGATGACGGGCCACGGGCAGTGCACAGATCTCTTCCAGCTCCATCGTGGGGTATCGCGCAAGACGCTTGTGTTCGGGCGCGACCTTGCCTGTCCGGTTCTGGAACCGCCATGGCGGGTCTGCCATGACAGTCGCAAAGCGGTCGTCGCCCAGGAATTTGCGCAGATCGTCCGCAGCTGTCATGACTCACCTCTTGTTGTGGGTTCGTTCTTGTCTAATTCAATATTTGGTATCGGGCAAACAAAGATCGCGCGTCGCAGACGGTCAGCATGACGCCTGTGCCTTAAAACTTTGCAAACCGCATGACGGAGTTTGCAAACCCGCAACAGGCAAAGTCGAAAAAGGCGGGGTCACCCCCGCCATTCCCAAGATCAAAGGCTCAAGCTTCAATGCACAACGGCATCATCCGGGCGCGGCCGATTTGAAGCCGCGACGCGATCCCCGATGATCAACCCTTCGGCGCCTGCCGTGACCGGAACCAGGTCCCCATCGGCGACATCCCCCGCCAAGAGCATCTCGGCCAGCGGATCTTGAAGCGCGCGCTGGATCACCCGCTTCAAGGGCCGCGCGCCGAAGACCGGATCGTAGCCTTCCTCGGCCAGCCACTTGCGCGCGGCATCGTCCAGCTGCAGGTCGATCTTGCGCGCCGCAAGCCGCTTGAGCAGCCGCGACATCTGGATATCCACGATTCCGTGCATGTCCTCGCGCTTGAGCCGGTCGAAGATGACAGTCTCGTCCAGACGGTTCAGGAACTCGGGACGGAAATGCGCCCGCACCGCGTCCATCACGTCGCGCTTGGCCTGTGCGCCATCGGCCCCGTCCGGCAGTTGAGACAGCGCCTGCGACCCAAGGTTCGAGGTCAGCACGATCAGCGTCTGCTTGAAGTCGACCGTCCGACCCTGACCATCGGTCAACACACCGTCATCGAGCACCTGAAGCAGCACGTTGAACACGTCCGGATGCGCCTTTTCGACCTCGTCGAACAGCACCACCTGATACGGGCGCCGCCGCACGGCTTCGGTCAGAACGCCACCTTCGTCATAACCGACATAGCCCGGAGGTGCGCCGATCAGGCGGGAGACGGAGTGTTTCTCCATGAACTCCGACATGTCGATCCGCACCATGGCGTTATCGTCGTCGAACAGGAACTCGGCCACCGCCTTAGTCAGTTCGGTCTTGCCCACGCCGGTCGGCCCGAGGAACAGGAAACTGCCCAAGGGACGGTTCTCGTCGTTGAGACCGGCCCGTGCCCGGCGCACCGCGTTGGCAATGGCCTTGACCGCCTGATCCTGACCGATGACGCGCTTGTGCAGTCCGTCTTCCATACGCAACAGCTTGTCGCGTTCACCTTCGAGCATCTTTGACGTCGGAATCCCGGTCCAGCGTTCGACCACGCCTGCGATCTGTTCGGGGCGCACGGCCTCTTCGACCATGACATCGTCGTCCGAACTCTCTGACGCGGCCAACTGCTTTTCCAACTGTGGAATCACGCCGTAAGACAGCTCACCTGCCTTGGCGAGGTTGCCTTCGCGCTTGGCGATTTCAAGCTCTGCCCGCGCGCGGTCCAGCTGCTCCTTGACATCCCGTGCCGAGGCCAGCTTGTCACGCTCCGCCTGCCACTTGGCTGTCATCTCGGACGATTTCTCTTGCAGGTCGGCAAGATCCCGTTCCAGCTTCTCAAGCCGATCTTTCGACGCCTGGTCATCCTCGGAACGCAGCGCCTCGACCTCGATCTGCTTTTGCAGGATGTCTCGGTCCAGCGCGTCCAGCTCTTCTGGCTTGCTGTCCACTTCCATCCGCAGCCGCGCGGCCGCCTCGTCCATCAGATCGATGGCCTTGTCCGGCAGGAACCGGTCTGTGATGTAGCGATGCGACAGTGTCGCCGCCGCCACCAACGCAGAGTCGGAAATCCGCACACCGTGGTGAAGCTCGTACTTTTCCTTGATGCCCCGCAGGATCGAAATCGTGTCCTCGACCGTCGGTTCCTGAACCAACACAGGCTGGAAGCGACGGGCCAGGGCCGCGTCTTTCTCGACATGCTTGCGGTATTCATCCAGCGTCGTGGCACCCACGCAATGCAATTCGCCCCGCGCCAGCGCAGGCTTGAGCAGGTTCGACGCATCCATCGCGCCATCGGCCTTGCCCGCGCCCACAAGCGTGTGCATCTCGTCGATGAACAGGATGATTTCGCCCGCAGCAGAGGTCACTTCGGACAGGATGCCTTTCAGCCGCTCCTCGAATTCACCGCGATATTTCGCACCGGCGATCAACGCGCCCATGTCGAGCGCCAGAAGCCGCTTGTTGCGCAGGGATTCAGGAACGTCACCATTGATGATGCGCAGCGCCAGACCTTCGGCAATCGCGGTCTTGCCCACGCCGGGTTCCCCGATCAGAACCGGGTTGTTCTTGGTCCGGCGGCTGAGCACCTGCATCGCCCGGCGGATTTCATCGTCCCGACCGATGATCGGGTCAATCTTGCCCTCGCGGGCCCGTTCGGTCAGATCCAGCGTGAATTTCTTGAGCGCTTCGTACTGATCCTCGGCGCTTGCGCTGTCGGCGGTACGCCCCTTGCGGATGTCGTTGATCGCGGAATTCAAATCCTGCGCATTCACCGCACCGGCCTCAAGCGCCTCTTTCGCAGGGCTCTTGACCATGGCAAGCGCCATGAGGATGCGCTCCACCGGAACAAAACTGTCCCCGGCTTTCTTGGCGATCTTTTCCGCCTCGTCGAGCACCTTGCCCGTCGCGCTGTCCAGATAGACCTGCCCCGCATCGCCCGACACCTTGGGAATCTTGGCAAGCTTGCCATCCAACGCCTGTACGACCCGCTGCGGCGCACCGCCCGCGCGTTGAATGAGGTTGGAGGCCAACCCCTGCGCATCGTCCATCAATGCCTTGAGGATGTGTTCGGGCGCCAGCCGTTGATGGCTTTCCCGCATCGCAATCGTCTGGGCCGCCTGGATGAAACCGCGCGACCGTTCCGTGAACTTCTCCAAGTTCATGGTTCTCTCCTTCTTGTTAAGCACCCCGTCTGCCAGGACGCCCGACTTCGGCACGTCCCATACTGGGCCTTCGAAATAGGAAATGGGGGCACGCGGCACCCCGTTCAAGAGGTCGTGATCACCAAGCCCGACCCCTAGTCGATAACAGTTTCATTGTCGCGATATTCAGGCCCGGACGGCGAAGGCACGCCTGCGCTGTCGGTGTCCGGATCGACCACTTCATCTGTCTGTGGCTCGGGCGACTCGCTTGTGTCCAGCGGGCTTGTGTCGATCTGCTGCGATTCCGGCGCGACCGGCCCGCCTGTCGGGCGACCGATCCACACCATCGCGGCGACCAGCAGGATGAATCCAATCGGGATCATTGCGTAAAGATACCGTCTCATTGCGAGTCCTCCGTCGTTTCTGCCATGCCTGTCTCGTTGTTGACGGTCCCGTTTTCCGGGGAAACCAACTCGTCGGCGTCAAGCAAGCGTCGGCCCTCGTCAGCAACCGTGTTGTCCGGAACGGGGTCCTGAATGCCGGTCAGGTCCGTGGCATCGGCACTGCCGTCGAGGATATCGCTCGGAACGCGCTCTACCGGGACGTTCGCCTCGTCTTCCAGAACGGTTCCCACATCGTCCGGATTGCTGCCGGCACCGGTCGGGTTCTGGGTCAGATCGTCGGGATAGGGGTTCGTCGTCGAATAGGCGACCGGACCAAATTGCCAGACGACAAACGCCATGATCGCCGCGATGACGGCGATAAGGGCGATTGGGCGTGCCATGGTCTTTGCGCCAGAGTCTTCGGTGTTCTGTGTCATGGGTCCTCCGTTATCGGGGACTCAACCCGCGGCGATTTGGGTTGTTCCTTGACGCGTCGCCGCACGCTTGTAAGACGGGGGCACCATTCACAGGAGAGCCCTGATATGTCCGATGACCGCCTGATTGTCGCTTTGGACGTGCCGAACGCAGTGGCCGGGCTGGAACTTGCCGCCAAGCTGGGTGACACGGTGTCGTTCTACAAGATCGGTCTGGGCATGCTCACGGGCGGCGGGCTGGCCTTGGCCGACGAACTCAAGCGAGAGCACGGCAAGCGCATTTTCCTCGACATGAAGCTGTTCGACATCGGGGCCACGGTCGAAGCCGCCGTGCGCGGGTTGGCGCAGTTCGATCTGGATTTCCTGACCGTGCATGGCGACCCCTACGTGGTCCGCGCCGCCAAGGAAGGTGCCTCGGGCACAGACCTCAAGATCCTCGCTGTCACAATCCTGACCTCGCTGGAGCGCAGCGATCTGGACGACGCCCTGATCCGGGATGGCGCGCTTCCCGACCTCGTGGTCGAACGCGCTGGTCGCGCTTTTGCTGCGGGAGCAGACGGCGTGATCTCATCGCCCAACGAAGCCGCGCTGATCCGCGCCCTGCCCGAGGCGGCAGGCCGGTTGATCGTCACACCGGGTGTGCGCCCGGCAGGGGCCGATCTGGGCGATCAGAAGCGAGTCGCGACGCCGGCCAACGCGGTCAAGAACGGCGTCGATCATATCGTCGTCGGGCGCCCGGTCTGGAAAGCTGCTGATCCACGCGCCGCGGCACGGGCCATCGTGGCAGAGATGCAATCACCCCAAGCGTGTCAGCCCAACGCCTGATCCAAGTAGCGTTGGACCATTTCAGCAAAATGCGGGATCGCCTCGGGGTGACAGATGTATTCGGCTGGGTCGATCAACTCCCATCCCTGCCCCTCTGAGCCAAACACGATCCGCGCTTCCGCGTCCTCCGGCAGATGCACCGCAAAGAACACGCCCGCGTTGAACCGGTCGCACCAGACAAGATCACGCTCCTCCAGCGAGAGGCCGACTTCCTCGAAGGTTTCGCGCAGCACGCAGGCCTCTGCTGTCTCGGAACCGTCACGCCCGCCGCCCGGCAGATCGAGCCGTCCGGGCCACGGGATGTCCGGCCTGTCATCCCGGCGCAGCACAACGATCCTATCCCCTATGAACAGGATCAGCTTTGCACCTCCAAAATCCTGCATGATCCAACCCTTTTGTCTGTCCCGCGCCGGGTGTATCCTCAAGACACCCCTTCGGATAGCCACCCCATGCCCGCCCTTTGCCGCGATTGTCTGACCGAATTCGATGCCGGTGCGCGCTGCCCCGCATGCCGCAGCCCCCGCGTGATTGCTCATCCAGAGCTTTATGACCTCAGCATCGCGCATATGGATTGCGATGCGTTCTACGCTTCGGTCGAAAAGCGCGACAATCCCGATCTGGCGGACAAACCTGTGATCATCGGCGGCGGACGGCGCGGCGTGGTGTCGACCGCCTGCTATGTCGCGCGGATCAGGGGCGTCCGGTCCGCCATGCCGATGTTCAAGGCACTGCAGCTTTGCCCCGATGCGGTGATCGTGACACCGCGGATGGACGCCTATGTCGACGCCTCCCGCGCGATCCGGCAATTGATGGAGGAACTGACACCCGCAATCGAACCCCTGTCGCTGGACGAGGCGTTCATCGACCTGACGGGAACTGCACGCCTGCACGGCCATCCACCTGCGGTGATGCTCGCGCGGCTGGTCAAACGGATGCGTGACGAACTGGGCCTCACCGGGTCCATCGGCCTGAGCCACAACAAGTTTCTTGCCAAGATCGCGTCGGATCTGGACAAGCCGCGCGGCTTTTCAGTGATCGGTGCCGCCGAAACCCAAGCCTTCCTGCGACCCAAACCCGTGCGGCTGATCTGGGGCGTCGGTGCCGCCACTCAGGACTCATTGGACCGCGCGGGCATCCGCACCTTCGACGATCTGCTGCGCTGGGAGATGAACGACCTCACGCAGCGGTTCGGCAGCATGGGCCACCGCCTCTGGCATCTTGCACGCGGGCAGGACCTAAGGCGCGTTTCGGCGCACAGCCCAATGAAATCCATCTCGAACGAAACCACGTTTCATGACGACACCAACGATCCCGATCTGCTGGACGGGCATCTGTGGCGCATGTGCGAAAAGGTGTCGGATCGTGCCAAGGCCAAGTCACTGGCCGGGCGGGTGGTGACGCTCAAGCTCAAGCGGTCGAACTTCACGCTGATCACCAAACGCGTGTCCCTGAGCGATCCGACTCAGATCGCAGACCGCATTTACCGTACCGCGCGGGCGCTGTTCGATCAGGTCGGAGATCAGGGCCCCTATCGCCTTTTGGGCACCGGGATCAGCGATCTCAGCCCGGCGGAGGGTGCGGATGTCTCTGGAGACCTCCTGGACCCGCAAGGCACAAAACGTGCGCAAGCCGAACGGGCGACCGATGCGATCCGGGAAAAATTCGGACCTGACGCGATCCTCAAGGGCCGCGCCCTGCGCTGAGGCTCACATCAACTGGTTTTCTTCGTCCACCGCAGAAATGCCCAACGCTTCCAGACCGGACTCGAGATGATCCGACAGATGCGGCGTGCCGATCAGGTAATCTGCGGTGGGCGTGGTGGCTTCGTTCAACGCGGTCTCGAAGGCCTCGTCCCACTCCTCGACCTCGAACGCACCACGCCCGATCCACATGATCGTGACCAGTTCCGCCTGCTCTTCTTCGGTCATGCGGTCGATGAAGCCGCGCATCTCGCCTTCGGCGCGGTTCAGTTCGCGCGCCATAACAATGACTGCGGCCACCTTGTTTGCAGTGATATGTTCCATGTCGAATCTCCCATGCCGGTGATTCAAACATGGACGACACAGGCATCTTTGACTTTGATCTTACGCAAACAGCCGGTAGTAGAGCCAGTCCGGCAGAAACTGGCTGCCCCGGAAAACCCATGAAAACAGCGTCGGAAAGCTGCGCTTGAACGCGCTGCTGTTCATGTGTTCGAAAAACTCTTGGGCGGCTTGTTCAGGTTCCATGATGAACGGCATCTTGAAATCGTTCTTGTCGGTCAGCCGTGTCTTGACGAAGCCCGGATTGATCAACTGCACGCGCACATTTGTCCTGTGCAGGTCCGCATAAAGCGATTCCGCCAGCGTCATGACCCCCGCCTTGGACGAGGTATAGGCAGCGGCGGCAGGCAAGCCACGAAAGCCGGACAGTGATCCGGTCAGCACGATATGCCCCGCATCGCGTTCCACGAATTTCGGAACGACAGCCCCCATCAGACGCATGGCACCTGTAAAGTTGATGTCGGCCATGGCGATGGCCTGATCCATGTCCCAATCCTTGGCCCCGAACGGCCAGTAGACACCGGCAAGCTGTACCACGCCGTCGATGTCGCCAACCGCCTCTGCCGCGGCCTTGACCGAGTCCGTGTCAGACACATCGACCGGAACAACATCGGCCTTTCCCGGCAGGCGACCAGCCAATTCATGCAGCTTGTCCTCGCTTCGGGCAGACAAAATCAGGTGAACGCCTGCCGCACTCATCTTCTGCGCCAGAGCTTCGCCGAGGCCTTCGCTTGCCCCGACCAACCAATACCGTTTACCTGCCCAGTCGATCACGCCGTTTCCTTCCTGCGCATGGTGGCCACCAGTTCGGCCACCTTGATTCCGTATTTGCGAAACTGGCTGCGGTTCACGATCGTTCCATTCGGCGCAAGATACATCCAGTCTGTTGTGTCCAGCACGTGCCCACCCTGATTTTCCGGCAGCTTGTACTTGTACTTGAGCCGCACCGTCGGGCCGCTTTGAATCCCCTGTCCCTCGCCCACGACATCCGACGCGGTGGCGCGAATATGGCCGTCATTGCCCAGTGTCAGGTTCCATTCACGCAGCACTTCATCGCCACTGTCATAGACGAACCGTTCCGTCATGACCCCTTTGTTGCCGGTCCAGACCGCATCGAAGTCGCCGACAAAGCGCGATGTGACGCGACCGGTTGGGCCGTAGATCACCCCTTCGCAGACAATTGGCCCGTTCAGATGGGTCCGAAGGTCGAACGCCTCTCCCCGCGCATCGGCATAGTCGGACGGGGATTGGCCGTAGAACCCAAGGTACCTGTTCTTGAGATATCCAAGGCTGAGCATGAGGCTTGCTCCGAGAAATATAAGAAAGACTGTCTCCATGACGTCATTCCTTTCCAATCGGTGTTGCGATCAAAAGGCCGATCGCCACCAGTTTCAAAGCGCAGGGCACTCCTGCGTAGAGCAAAGTCAAAGTCGTCAGCGCCACATCGCTGTTCTCGGCGCCCGAGACAAAGCCGCTGGCCTCGAGGATGGGCAGCAACGCGATGGCCGCAAAGGCGAGCGTGAGCTTGGAGACGAAGCCCCAAAGCGCGAACCCCTCGGACCCTTCGGGCGCGACGGTTTCCATGCGCCGCGCGAACACGGCGGGCAACAGCGTCAGATCCGCACCGACCGCAGCCCCCGAGGCCAGGCAGATGATCGCGAACCAGACCGTGTCGCCACTGCCCAGCATCATGGCAAAGCTGAAGGCGATGATCGCCAGCACCATCGCCGCCAAAAGCGCGGGCTTTGCGCCCACACGTTCGGCCAAAGCTCCCCACAAAGGGGCAGCCGCAGCGGCGGCCACGAAGAACAGCAGCAACAGCGGTCCTTCCCAGCCCGGCGCATCCAGACGGCTTTCCACGAAGAACAGGAACAGCGTCGAACTCACGGCAACCGGCGCGGCGTTCACCAAGGCGATCAGCAGCAGCCGACGCGAGATCTGGTCCTTGAGGACAATACCGAACCCCGCCGAAGGCTCGGTCGTCGCGCCGCGCCATTCGTTGTGCATCGCGATCCCGGCGATCAGGCAGGCCAGCGCAAAGACGGCGGCATAGGCCACGAATTCGGGCCACGCGAGGGCCAGAAAGACCGATGGCATCACCGACGCCACGCACACCCCCAGCAACGCGCCGGTTTCGCGCCAGCGGGCCACCGTGAGATAGCCCGTGTCGCCGCCCAGCGTCCTGGCCTTCTTCACCCCGCGCGCATAAAAGTTGATGGTCAGAAAGCTGAACGCCGAAAAGACCAGCGTCAGCATCACCGCGAACCACAGGATCGGGTTGGTCGGCGGTGTGACCGCGAACAGGCCCAGCATCGCGGCGCCCATGATCGCCAGCGTCACACCGACCGCGACGCCCTGAAAGCGGCGCACGGCGACGGCCAGCTTCCCCAGCAGCGGGTCCTGCACGACGTCGAGCAGCCGCAGCCCGAAAAGAACCGACCCCAGCGCGGCAAGGCTGACGCCATATTCATCGACATAAAACTTGGGCGCATGGATATAGATTGGCAAACCCGCTGCCGCGAGGACCGCCGCGAAAATGGCGTATCCACCAAGGTTCTGCCGATCAGCGCTCATTACTGGCTGACTTCTTCCAAGGGCGGTTCCGGCCGCGTGCGATAACGCGAGCCTTTCCACCAAAGTTTCAGCGCCTGCCAATGGATCAGCGCCAGAACCCGGCGCGACCCGAACGGACGGCGCAGCAGCGACCGCAGGATCGACGCGTTGCTGATGGGTTTGCGCGGTCCGGTCAGAGTGGCAATCAGCCCGCCTTCGGCCTGCGAATAGTCGATCCAGATCCCGATCCTGTCGGGGCGGATGTCAAAGCGGAACTCGTATCCGCCTTCGACCGGCTGAAACGGCGAGACATAGAAAATCTTGGTCGCCTGCACCCGGTCCGACGCGCTGATTGCCGAATTGTCCGGCTTGCGACACAGGTAGGAATGGCGGTCACCAAAGGTGTTCGACACCTCTGCGATCACCGCAACAAGCTTGTCCTTTTCGTCGTGCGCCAGCCAGAACGATACCGGGTTGAACACATGCCCAAGGAATCGCGGTTGCGCCAGAAGCAGAAGCGGACCGACCGCCCGAACCTGATGCGCGTCCAGAACCTCGCGGGCCCAGACAGCCCCACGGCCCTGACCCGGCGCTCCACCGTGGTCGCTGTCGAGCAGGCTTGCCACGTTGCCCTTGTTGCGGGAAAACAGCCACGGCGTCTTCGGCTTGGCCTCGGCATCCACCATCACGTAGTCGATGGAGTACCGAAAGGCGTTTCCCGTATTGCCCTTGCGACCGTGATAGGTGTGGCCGACGATATGATCGACAGCCTTCATTCAGCCGCCACCGCAACCGCGTTGCGCGCCCGGATGGCGTCCACCACATCAACCGCGCTGCCAAGGCCGTCCTCATGAAAGCCGTTCTTCATCCAGGCACCGCAGAACCATGTCCGGTTCGTGCCATTCATGTCCCGCACAGTGTCCTGCGCAGCCAGCGCATCGAGGTCATATACGGGGTGGCGCAGCGTACATTCATCATAGATCAGGTCTTCGCGGATCGGGCGGGTCGTGTTGAGCGTCACGAAATGCGGATCGCTTTCCGGGATCGGCTGAAGGCTGTTCATCCAATAAGTCAGATCAATGGTGTTGAGGTCTTTCGCAGCGCTTTCGGTATAGTTCCACGACGACCAGCAGATCCGCTTTTTCGGCATGATGCTGGCATCGGCGTGCAGAACGATCCGGTTGGGTTGATAGGTGATCGCACCCAGCGCGCGCTTTTCAAGCGGGCTCGCATCCGACAGCAGGCGCAGCGTGTCGTCGGAATGGGTCGCAAAGACCACCTCGTCATAGGTTTCCCATTCGCCACCTTTGGCCTTGATGTCGACGCTCGTGACATCACGGCGCACCGCGTCGATCGGCGCACCAAGGCGCAGGGTCACGCCGCGCGCCTTCATCGACGCCTCCAGGCGACGCACATATTCGATCGAGCCCCCCTGCACGGTATACCACTGATGCTGGCCCGAATGGGAAAGCAGCGCGTGGTTCTCCATGAACTGGACCAGCGCATGCGCCGGGAAATCCATCACCCGTTCCGTCGGCGTCGACCAGATCGCGCCGGTCAGCGGAAGGAGGTAGTATTCGCGGAACCACTCACCGGTGCCAAGCTGCTCGAGGAACGCCCCAAGGCTGAGGCTACGATCCCGCGTGGCGTCCAGCGCGCGCTTGTTGAAGGTGGTGATGTCCTTCAGCATTCGCAGGAACTTGGGGTTCAGCAGGTTCTTCTTCTGAGCAAAGATCGACCCCAGCGACGCCAGCGCGTATTCGATGCGCCCGCCATCAAGGCTCGCCCCAAAGCTCATGCTGCTTTTCGTCACCGGCACGTCGAGCGATTTGAAAAGGCGCGCAAGATGCGGATAGTTGGCGTAGTTGAACACGATGAACCCGGTATCGACAGGCTGATCGCCATTCTTGCCCGCGACGATGGTGCGCGCGTGCCCCCCCAGTCTGGGCTCGGCTTCATACAAGGTCACATGGTGGTCTTCGGACAGCATATGCGCTGCCCCCATCCCTGAAATCCCTGCGCCAATCACGGCAATTTTCTTGGGGGCGCTGGCACGGGCTTCAAACGGCATAGGGGTCTCTTTCGATGATTGTCTAGTTTTGTTTACGGTCTACCTGCCCCAGCGGATGAAAAGAAAACGAAAATAATCTTTGATCCGAACCTGTGCCCGAGCCGTAACCATTACATGTTCACGACAAACATGCTTACGTCGCAGTACCAGTTCTCTCCCGTTGCTAATGGGATAAAAATACGCGACTCCAGCATGGCAGCCGCGGACGGAACCGAGACTTTGACTAAAGGAACAACAAACACCGTCGTACCCTTCGTGGACGACCTTGTCGCAGTTCGCGATACGCGGGATGAAGCGGCATTCATACGGGTGTTCGGGCATTTCGGACCGCGTGTGAAGTCATTCCTGATGCGAACCGGCATGGATTCTGCGCTTGCCGAGGAATGCGCGCAAGAAGTGCTCGTGACGGTGTGGAACAAGGCGCATCTGTATGATGCGACGCGGGCAAGTCCATCGACATGGATTTTCACCATTGCCCGGAACAAGAAAATCGACGTGCTGCGCAAACAGCGTCGCCCCGAACCCGAGGAGCTGCCTTGGGGACCGGAAGCAGAACCTGATCAGGCCGATGTGGTCGGATTGCAACAGGAGAGCGAGCAACTGGGTCGTGCTTTGCGCGATCTGCCCGAGAAACAAAGAGAATTGATCGAAAAGGCCTATTATGGAGAACTGTCTCACAGCGAAATCGCTGATCAGACGGGTCTGCCGCTGGGCACGATCAAATCCCGTATTAGATTGGCGCTGGAGCGACTGCGCCATTCGATGAAGTGACACTGACATGACCGTAAAACATCATCTTACAGACGACCTTCTGATGGCCTACTCGGCAGGTGACCTGCCCGAGGCCGTCAACCTGATCGTCGCGACCCATATCTCGCTCTGCGATGAATGTCGGGCGGCGCTTGGAAGTTACGATGCCATCGGTGGTGCGGTGCTCGACACCTGCGACAGTTCCGACATGTCGAAGACCAGCCTGAACGCGGTGCTTGACATGATCCACGCGCAGAACACGCAGACGCATACCAAGCCCGAAACCGACGCGGCAAAGGATGATGTCCTGCCCGCGCCCCTGCGCGATTACGTAGGCGGTGGGCTTGAAAGCGTTCGTTGGCGGTCCGCCGGTATGGGCGTGAAACAGGCGATCCTGCCGACATCGCGCGACGCGACGGCGCGTCTGCTCTACATCCCCGCAGGCATTGCAATCCCGGATCACGGCCATCAGGGGCTTGAACTGACGCTGGTGCTCAAGGGCGCGTTCCAGGACGACGGCGGGTATTTCGGACGCGGCGATATCGAAGTCGCAACCGAGGATCTCAACCACACTCCGGTGGCCGATATCTCCGAAGATTGCATCTGCCTTGCGGTCACCGACGCACCGCTGAAGTTCAAGGGCTTGGTGCCGCGCATCGCGCAGCCGTTCCTTGGAATATAAAAGCAAACCGACACTGCGATGATTAAGGGGGCCAATCGGCCCCCTTTTTTCGCTTACGCCTTTTTCTTCTTCGGCGGCATCAGATCTGTGATCGTGCCTTCGAACATCTCGGCGGCAAAGTTCACCGTTTCCGACAGGGTCGGGTGCGGGTGGATCGTGTGACCAAGGTCCACCGCATCCGCGCCCATCTCGATGGCCAGCACCACTTCCGAGATCAGATCGCCCGCATTGGTGCCGACGATACAGGCCCCGATCACGCGGTCATCCTCGGGATCAAAGAGCAGCTTTGTGATCCCCTCGTTCCGCCCGTTCGCCAAGGACCGCCCAGACGCCGCCCAAGGGAACACGCCCTTTTCGTACTTGATCCCCTGCGCCTTGGCTTGCGTCTCGGTCACACCGCACCACGCCACTTCGGGATCGGTATAGGCGACCGACGGGATCAACTGCGCATCAAAGAAACGATTGTGACCCGCACAAACCTCTGCCGCGACCTTGCCTTCATGCACCGCCTTGTGCGCCAGCATCGGCTGGCCAACCACGTCACCGATGGCAAAGATATGCGACACACCGGTGCGCTGCTGCTTGTCCACGGCGATGAAACCGCGCTCATCCACCGCAACCCCGGCCTTTTCCGCGTCGATCAGCTTGCCATTCGGCTTGCGCCCCACGGCCACCAACACCTTGTCGAACGTATCATCAAAGGTCTCGCCCTTGTCGTTCTCGAACGTGACCTTGATGCCCTTTTTCAAAGCCTCGACATTCGTGACCTTCGTCTTGAGCCAGATGTTCTCGTACCGGCCTTCAATCCGCTTGTGCAGCGGTTTCACGATGTCCTTGTCGGCCCCCGGCATCAGCTGGTCCATGAATTCGACGACCGAGATCTTGGACCCCAGCGCATCATAGACGCAGGCCATTTCCAGACCGATGATCCCGCCCCCAAGGACCAGCATCCGCTTGGGAATGTCCTTGAGTTCCAGCGCACCCGTGCTGTCGATCACCCGCTCGTCATCCTGCGGGATGAAGGGCAGGTTCACGGGCTCGGACCCGGCGGCGATGATGCATTGATCAAAGCTGACATTGGTCTTGCCGTCGTCGCCGACCACTTCGATCATGTTCGGGCCGGTAAACGTCCCGTAGCCCTGCACGACCTGAACCTTGCGCCCTTTGGCCAGACCGCTCAGCCCCCCGGTCAACTGCCCGACAACACCGTTCTTGAAGTCGCGCAATTCATCGAGGTCGATCTTCGGCTTGCCGAAACTGATCCCGTGCGATGCCATCTCCTCGGCCTCGGTGATCACCTTGGCCACATGCAGCAGCGCCTTGGACGGGATACAGCCCACGTTGAGGCAGACACCGCCCAGAGACGGATACTTTTCGATCAGGACAACTTTCTTGCCCAGATCCGCCGCGCGGAACGCTGCCGTGTAACCGCCGGGGCCGGAGCCCAGAACGACCACTTCGGCATGTACATCACCCTTGCCTGACGCGGTGCCCGTCGCTTCGACCTTTTGCGGTGCGTCGGACTGCGGCGGCGACCCACGGCCACCATAGCCGCCCTTGACCTCGCCTCCCTGACCGACTGCGTCTTTCGCTGTCGTGTCTTCGGCATCCGCGCCTTCGAACACCATGATCACGTCACCCTGAGAGACAGTATCGCCTTCCTTGACCTTGATCTCGGTAATCTTGCCTGCGGCCGGCGATGGAACTTCCATCGTCGCCTTGTCGGATTCCAGTTCGAGCAGCGGGTCTTCTTCGCTGACCGTGTCGCCCACGCTGACCAGAATGGTGACAACGGGCACGTCTTTGAAATCCCCGATATCGGGTACCTTGATATCCATCAGATCGCCTCCCTTACCACATCAACTTGCGCATATCGCCAAGCAGGTTCTTGAGCGTCACGCAGAAGCGCGCGGCCAAGGCCCCATCGACGGCACGGTGATCGTAAGACAACGACAGCGGCTGCATCAGGCGCGGCACGAATTCTGATCCATTCCAGACCGGTGCCATCTTGGACCGCGTCAGCCCAAGAATGGCCACCTCGGGCGCGTTGACGATCGGGGTAAAGCTGGTGCCCCCGATGCCGCCCAGCGACGAGATCGTGAAAGTCGCGCCCTGCATGTCCTTGGACTTGAGGTTGCCCTCGCGCGCGGCTTTCGACAGGTCCATCAATTCCTTGGAAATGTCGACCAGACCCTTGCGATCCGCGTCCTTGATCACCGGAACCATCAAACCGTTCGGCGTGTCCGCTGCAAAGCCGATATTGTAGAAATCCTTCTTGATCAGCTTGTCACCGTCGGGATGGATCGAGCTGTTGAACTCCCAATGTTCCTTGAGAGCCGAGACCGACGCCTTGATCACAAAGGACAGAAGCGTCACGCGATAGCCGTTGTCCTTGGCCATCGTGTCCATTTCCTTGCGGTAATTGTCCAGATCGGTGATGTCCGCCTCGTCATTATGCGTGACATGCGGAATGTTGAGCCATGACCGGTGCAGCGCAGGCCCGGAGATCTTCTTGATCCGGGACATCTCCACTTCTTCGATGGGCCCGAACTTGGAGAAATCCACGGCCGGGATCGGCGGAATGCCCATGCCACCTTGCACAGCGCCACCACCGGCAGACGCAGGCGCAACCTGTGACTTGAGCGCCTTTTCAACGTCCTCGCGCAGGATACGGCCCTTGCGGCCCGACCCGTTGACGTTGTTCAGATCCACCTCGACCCTGCGCGCATAAGCCCGCACGGATGGCGACGCATGAACCTTGCCGAACCCGGCATCGGTCTTGGCAGGGGCCGACGCAGGCGCAGAGGCCGGAGCGCTTTGCTTGGGCTCTTCCTTGGCGTCGTCCTTCTTCTCGGCTTTGGGCTCTTCCTTGGCTGCACCCTTGGAATCATCGGCTTCAACGATCAGGATGACCGATCCTTCGGACACCCTGTCGCCTTCGCTGACCCTGATCTCTTTCACGACGCCGGCAGTCGATGAGGGAACCTCCATCGTCGCCTTGTCGGATTCCAACTCAACAATCGGGTCTTCCACCGCAATCGTGTCGCCCACGCTGACCAGAACGGTCACGACCGGCACGTCGTTGAAATCACCAATATCCGGTACTTTTACTTCGGTTGTCATAATCTTGTTCTCCTCCCGCTCACACCAGACGCGGGTTCGGCTTTTCGCCGTCGATGTCGTATTTGCTCAGGGCTGATTTCAGATCTTTCTCGGTCACCGCACCCTCGCGGTAGAGATCGACCATGGCTGCAGCGGCGATGTGGTTCGCGTCCACCTCGAAGAACCGGCGCAGGTTCACGCGGCTGTCCGACCGGCCATAGCCATCGGTGCCCAGAACCGTGAACCGACCCGGCACAAAGGCCCGGATCTGTTCGGCGAAGTTCTTCATGTAGTCGGTCGCCGCGATGATCGGACCCTTTGCCCCCTCAAGCTGCTGCGTCACATAAGGCACCTTCGGCTCGGCCAGCGGGTTCAGACGGTTGTGCCGCGCGCAGTCCTGACCGTCGCGGGCCAGCTCGTTCAGCGACGTGGCCGACCAGATGTCCGAAGTCACGCCGAAATCCTCCTTGAGCATTTCGGCCGCCTTGAGCGCCTGAACAAGGATCGTTCCCGACCCCATCAGGTTGACGTGCTTCTTGCCGGGTTTCGCTGTCTTGTGCATCCGGTAGAGGCCCTTGATGATGCCCTCTTCCGAGCCCATCGGCATTTCGGGATGGTGGTAGTTCTCGTTCATCAGGGTCAGGTAGAAATACACGTCCTCCTGATCGACAAACATCCGCTGCAAACCGTTCTGCACGATCACCGCGACCTCGTAGCTGAAGGTCGGATCATAGCTGATACAGTTCGGAATGGTGCTTGCCAGGATGTGCGAATGCCCATCCTCGTGCTGCAACCCTTCGCCGTTCAGCGTGGTCCGCCCGGCAGTTCCGCCCAGCATGAAGCCCCGCGCCCGGCTGTCGCCCGCCGCCCAGCACAGATCGCCGATCCGCTGGAAGCCGAACATCGAGTAGTAGATGAAGAACGGGATCATTGGCACGCCATGGTTGGAATACGACGTTGCCGCCGCGATCCAGTCCGCCATTGCACCCGCTTCGTTGATGCCTTCCTGAAGAACCTGACCGTCAAGGCTCTCCTTGTAGAACATCATCTGGTCTTTATCCTCCGGGGTATAGTTCTGCCCCAGCGGATTGTAGATCCCGACCGACCGGAACAGGCCCTCCATCCCGAAGGTGCGGCTTTCGTCCGGCACGATCGGCACGACGTACTTGCCGACCTTCTTGTCCCGCAAAAGCGTGGTCAGGATGCGGACAAACGCCATCGTCGTCGAAATCTCGCGGTCGCCCGTCGATTCAAGTTGACCCTTGAACTGCTCCAGCGCCGGGATTTCCAGCTTGGCCGCATCGCGCCAATGCCGAACCGGGAAAGACCCGCCCAATTCCTTGCGCCGATCCGCGAGGTACGCCTTCTGCGCATTGTTCAGGCTGACAAACGGCACGTCCTTTTCCAGCTCTTGATCCGTCACCGGAATCTGGAAGCGGTCCCGCATCGCCTTGAGCTGGTCGAACTGCATCTTCTTCTGCTGGTGCGTGGTGTTCTGGCCTTCCCCAGCCGTGCCCATGCCATAGCCCTTGACCGTCTTGACCAGCAGACAGGTCGGAGTGCCCTTGGCTTTGCTGGCCCGCAGGAAAGCGTTATACACTTTCTTGGGGTCATGCCCGCCCCGGCGCAGCGCCCAGATCTGATCGTCCGTCCAGTCTTCGACCAGCGCGGCAGTCTCCGGGTACTTGCCAAAGAAATGCTCGCGGATATAGGCGCCATTCTTGGATTTGAATGTCTGATAGTCGCCATCGACGGTTTCATCCATCAACAGGCGCAGCTTGCCCGAGGTGTCGCGCTCCAGCAATTCATCCCAGCCACGCCCCCAAAGCAGCTTGATCACGTCCCAGCCGGCACCGCGGAAATCACCCTCGAGTTCCTGAACGATCTTGCCATTGCCCCGCACCGGGCCGTCAAGACGTTGGAGGTTGCAGTTGACGACAAAGATCAGGTTATCAAGACCTTCGCGCGAGGCAAGGTCGATGGCGCCACGGCTTTCGGGTTCGTCCATCTCGCCATCGCCGAGGAAACACCACACCTTGCGGTCGGCCATGTCGATATGGCCACGATTGTGCATGTATTTCATGAACCGCGCCTGGTAGATCGCCATCAACGGCCCGAGGCCCATCGAAACGGTCGGGAACTGCCAGTAATCCGGCATCAACCACGGGTGGGGATAGGAACTCAGACCGTCGCCCGCCACTTCGGAGCGGAAATTCTCGAGCTGTTCGACACTGATGCGCCCTTCCATGAAGGACCGCGCATAAATGCCGGGGATCACGTGACCCTGAAAGAACACCAGGTCACCGCCATGAATGGCCGATTTCGCCCGCCAGAAATGGTTGAGACCGATATCATAAAGCGCGGCGGACGACGCGAAGGACGCGATATGTCCGCCATATTCGCTGCTGACCTTGTTGCGCTTGACCACGGTCGCCATCGCGTTCCAACGGTTGATGGTGCGGATGCGCCATTCCATTTCCGTGTCGCCCGGGATGTCGACCTCGTCATCCGGCGCAATCGTGTTCTGGTATGGTGTGTTCGCTGAAAACGGCAGCTTTGCGCCAGCGGCGCGCGCCTGTTGAACTGCCTTGTCGAGCAGGAAATGCGCACGATCCGCGCCATCCCGAAGGATCACGTCTTCTATCGCGTCTTGCCATTCCTGGGATTCGACCGGGTCAATATCATTCGGGCTGTCTTTCATAATCCCTCTTCCCTTGGTCTGGCCTGGGGCCATTAGTTTATCGTTAAACAAATTGCTTGGCCGCAACTTCGCCTAACCACGTAACGCGCTCCTAGCATGCCCGGTTCCACCGAGGCAGTAAGGTCACGGCATATCATCCATGCAGCAGGTGCATGGCAATATGGTTTAAAACTAAACAAAAATGCGCGTCGCGCAGACACTATCAAAACATCCCCATATCCCGTCACGATGGCATCCTGACGCTGCGCATGCCAGCAGAAATGCACGGGCCCGCAAGAGCCCGTTTTCACCGTAATGTCAGCTGGAGGTTCGGCCGAACCGCCTAGGCGGCGTGGGCCACGGGCAACGCCAGGGGCGTCTGCGCAAAGGTGCCCTTGGACAGGGTCACCAGCATGTCGGGCGCAAGCGCCGTCCATGTCAATGTTTCGGGGTCAAGCGGTTCGGAGGCCAGAATCCAGCCACCCTCCCGCGTTTCCGCCGCATAGAGGCTGGGCGCATACGCATCGCTGGAGTGGCGGAACGCATGGATCGACTCGCCATCGGACATCAAGCAGGTCAGTCGCACTGCGGCATCACACCCATGCCCGTAGCAGCTATGCGCCTTCAGCAGCGCAACCACCGCACGCACCGCCTCGGCGGGATCATCCTCAAGCCCATGCGCCATCAACAGCAGAAAGATCAATTCGGAATCCGTCGTTCCCCGCCGCGCGAGGTACAGGTCATCCGGCAACAACGCTTCCAGCGTGCGGCGGATACGGTCGATATCCGGCACCTGGCCATTGTGCATGAACGACCAGCGCCGATGCGCGAAGGGATGGCAATTCAGGCGCGTGGTCTCGCCGGTCGTGGATGCCCTGACATGCGCAAGAAACAGCGGCGATCGGATCATCTTGCACAGGCTGAGCAGGTTGCCATCCGACCAGGCCGGCAGGACATCCCGATAAAGCCCAGGACCCGCGCCCTCGTCATACCATGCAAACCCGAATCCATCGCCCTGCACGGCCAGCTTGGCTTCGTTGGCGTGCTGGCTCTGCTCCAGAAGCGAATGCGCCGGGTCAACAACCACATGCGCGATTGGAACCGCCGGTCCGAGATAGGCGGCAAGTCGGCACATCGTCAGTGCCCGGAAGGACTGTGTCGCGCTTCGATCCGCGCGTGCAACTTGCGGATCATCCGGCTGGCCGTGGTTTCGAAAAGCGGGGGAATCACGGCATGGACAAGCGCGGCGCAGGCCGCAAGGAACAGCCGCGCCGAGAACCCAAAAGCAAAGCCCGCATGTTGCAGGTAGGTTTCGTTCACACTGGCGGGATGGTCGATGAACCCGCGCAGAAAGCCCGGCCGCGCGTCCTGTTCCGTGTCTTGAATCGCCATTGCATGCTCCTTGTTTCGATGCCTGACCACAGAATGCCAGACCCGCACAAAGCGTGTTTCCCAAATACGAGGCCTCCAGTCACCGTTCTTGGGAAAAATTCACGGATTCATCCAAGAACGTGAGAAATTATCTCACGCCTGACACCCATCACAGATCAAACGTTGCAAAGACCGGCGCATGGTCGCTGGGCTGTTCCCATCCGCGCGCCGCGCGCAGAACCCGGCTGGAATGCGCGGCGTTCGAAATATCCGGCGTCGCCCACACATGGTCCAGCCGCCGCCCCTTGTCGGCCGCATCCCAATCCGGAGCACGGTAGCTCCACCAGGAATACAGCAGCCCATCGGGGATATCCTGCCGCGTGACATCGACCCAACCGCCCGCATCCTGCGTCTCGCCGAAATGCTCGACCTCGATGGGTGTGTGGCTCACCACCTTGAGCAATTGTTTGTGTGACCAGACATCATCCTCGCGCGGGGCGATGTTCAGATCACCGACAAGAATCGCCTTCTCGGGCCGTTCGCTGTGAAACCAGTCGCGCATCTCTGTCAGGTAATCGAGCTTCTGACCGAATTTCTCGTTCACCGCGCGGTCCGGCACATCGCCCCCTGCTGGTACGTAGAAATTGTGGATCGTGACCCCGTTCTCCAACCGCCCGGCAACATGGCGCGCATGGCCGAGATTGGCGAAATCCTTGTCGCCCAAATCCTCGATCGGCAGCTTCGACAGGATGGCAACGCCGTTATACCCCTTCTGCCCCCGCGCAACCATGTGGCCGTAGCCCAGCGCCTCGAACTGCTCGAGCGGGATCTTGTCGACCGGGCTCTTGCACTCCTGCAGACACAGCACATCCGGCCCTTCCTCGGCCATCAGCTTTGCCACCAACCCTTCGCGCAGGCGGACCGAATTGATGTTCCAGGTGGCAAGGGTAAAGGACATGTCAGCGCTCCGGCAGGGGGTAAGGTCGCCAGACACTGCCCCTGCATTCATCCGGTCGCAACCCGGAAACCGACACGAAAAAACGCCCCGGCTATGGCGTCCGGGGCGTCAAGGTGGTCTGCGAACAGACGAGGGGGGACGTATTACCAGTCTTTCGGACCCTTGTCGGCGAACTGGTGTACCAGGAAATCGATGAAGGCGCGCACCTTGGGCTGGGTGAACCGGCCCGGCGGGTAGACGGCATAAATGCCCTGCGTGTCGATCGGCAGGTCGGGCATCGCATCCTCGACCAGACCTTTTTCCATCGCGTCGGCATAAAGAAACGACGGCAGGTAAGCGATGCCCAGACCCGCCACGCAGGCGTTGAGCAGCGACTGACCGTCATTCACCGACAACCAACCAGCGGTGCGAATCTGGCGTTTTTCACCCGAAGGCGCGGTCACCTTCCAGACGTTGCCGCTGGACTGGTTCGAATAGTGCAAGAGCTTGTGCTCGTTGAGATCGTCGATTCGCCGCGGGCGACCGTATTTGTCGAAATACCCCGGTGCCGCAATCATGCGCTTGGTGGTCTCGGTCAGTTTGCGGGCGCGCAGCGTGCTGTCCTCCAGCTCTCCGATGCGCACCGCCATGTCGAACCCTTCGGAAATCAGTTCTACATAGCGGTTGTTCAGAACCATGTTCACCGTGATGTCCGGGAAGTCTGTCAGGAATTCACCCAGAACCGGCGAGAGGTGGTTGACCCCGAAATCGGTCGCCACGCTGATCCGCAACAGGCCCGAAGGCGCGGACTGCATCGACGTGACCAGCGCATCCGCCTCACCTGCATCGTTCAGAACCCGGCGCGCGCGGTCGTAATAGGCAAGACCGATCTCGGTCGGACTCACACGGCGCGTCGTCCGGTTCAAGAGCCGCGCACCAAGCCGGGCCTCAAGGGAGGACACATGCTTCGAGACAGCGGATTTCGAAATTCCCATCTTCTTGGCCGCGTCGGTAAAGCCACCCTGATCCACAACCGTGGCAAAGGCCTCCATTTCGGTAAGACGGTCCATACATATTCCTCGTGTTTCTTTGGATTGGGTATGTCCGTCAAATCAGGCGCGACTTGGGCGTTCTGCCGACAATATCTGGGTTTTCTTGGACAATGTCCTTGTCACGGAAACAGCCTCAAAGCGGCCCGACGCGATGCTCCGGACTGGGCGATGCGACACGATGGCCTACCTTTCCTGCCAGGCAGCGCGACTGCCTTATTGGGAGGACTATTATGAATCACCTTATTTTCGGCGCGGCCCTGGCCGTGTCAGCCTTCACTGCCGCATTCGCCGCCGACACACCGTCCGTCGAAGGCACACAACTCTACGTCGTCAACCTGCAGGACGGAGCGTCCGTCCAGTCACCGGTCACCATCATCTTCGGCCTGAGCGGCATGGGCGTCGCCCCGGCTGGTGTCGAAAAGGAAAGCACCGGTCATCATCACATATACCTCAACCGCCCTGCCTTCGGCGAGGCAGAGGGAGATGCGGAAATCGCCCAGAACGGTATACCGAGCGATGAAAACCACCTGCATTTCGGCGGCGGCCAGACCCAAACCACACTTGATCTGCCACCGGGCGATCATACGATCCAACTGGTTCTCGGGGATCAGTTCCACGTGCCCCACAACCCACCCGTGGTCAGCGATCTTATCACGATCACCGTCACCGAATAACAAAAAGCCGGGCGCACAGGCCCGGCTTTCCATCTTGGCATTGAGCGATGTGCCTTAGGCAGCCTTGCGCAGATGCTTGCCCTCTTCGATCTCTTCCACGATCTTGCCGACAAACGCCTTGAGGTCGTCCGGCTGACGGCTTGTGACGATCGCCTGATCGACGACAACCTCTTCGTCCTTCCAGTTCGCACCGGCGTTCTTCACGTCGGTCTTGATCGAATGGTAGGACGTGGCGTCGCGCCCCTTCAGGATACCGGCCTCAATCAGAACCCAAGGCGCGTGGCACACGGCGGCAATCGTCTTGCCCTGATCGTGAAACACCCGCACCAGTTCCAGCACGTCCTTGTCCACGCGCAGCAGATCGGGGTTGATCTGTCCACCGGGGATCACAAGCGCGTCGTAATCATCGGCTGAGACATCCGCGATCTTCGCGTCCGCATCGGCCTCTCGCCCCCAATCGCTGCCTTCCCAACCCTTGATCGCCTTGCCATCCAGCGTTGCGACATGCACCGTGGCGCCTTTGGCGCGCAGTTGATCGCGTGGAAATTCCAGTTCGGATTGTTCAAACCCATGGGTCGAGATGAGCAGGATCTTCGCGTCATTGATTGCAGGCATGTAGGCCTCCTGATGTGTTGAATGTCCAAGCGGGGCATGATGCCCCGCCGTCTGATCATTCAACGCATCGCCCGCCAACACGTTCCCTAGAGCCTCGCTGCCAATCGCGTGCCCTGATCGATTGCCCGCTTGGCATCCAGTTCCGCCGCCACATCCGCACCACCGATGATGTGACAGGCCACGCCCCGCGCCTCCAACGCATCGGCAAGCGACCGTTCCGACACCTGCCCGGCGCAGAGGACAACGGTATCGCAGGCGATCAATTCGGGCCGTTCGCGGGCCTCGCCGTAGGAGATGTGTAGCCCCTCGGCGTCGATGCGTTCGTAATTCACCCCTGCCTTCATCTGCACATCCTTCATCGTCAGGCTCATGCGATGAATCCAGCCGGTCGTCTTGCCCAGCCGCTTGCCAGGCTTTTCCGCCTTGCGCTGCAGCATCGTCACCTGACGCGCCGGCGGGCTGGGCTGCGCGCCATCGGGCGACAGACCAGACCGCGCCTCCGCCGGATCGGTGACACCCCACTCCTTCATCCACTCGGGCAGGTTCTCGGTCGGGCTTTCGCCCTCATGCACAAGGAATTCCGACACGTCGAACCCGATCCCGCCGGCCCCGATCACCGCAACCCGTTTGCCAACCGGCGCCTTGCCCCGCAACACATCGACATAGCCCAAAACGTTCGGCCCGTCCTGACCGTCGATCTGCGGATCACGCGGCAGAACGCCTGTTGCGACAATGACGTCGTCAAAGCCCGTCAGATCATCTGCCGTGACCGCCTTGCCCAGAACAACCGTGACCCCGGTTTCATCCAGCATCGTCCGGTACCACTCGACAAAGCCCCAGAACTCTTCCTTGCCTGGGATCTGCTTGGCCATGTTCAACTGCCCGCCGATCTCTTCGGCCTTGTCGAACAGCGTCACGTCATGACCCCGCTCTGCCGCCGTGATCGCCGCCGACAGGCCCGCAGGCCCCGCGCCCACCACCGCAACGCGCTTGGGGTTATCGGTTTGTTCAACAAGCAGCTCGGTCTCGAAACACGCTTTCGGGTTCACGAGACAGGACGAGATTTTCATCTGGAACGTGTGATCCAGACAGGCCTGGTTGCACGCGATGCAGGGCGCAATCTGCGCCGCCTTGCCTGCAGCCGCCTTGGCCACGAAATCCGGATCGGCCAAGAATGGCCGCGCCATGCTGACCATGTCGGCGCACCCATCGGCCAGCACCTGCTCGGCCACCTCGGGCGTGTTGATCCGGTTCGACGTGATGATCGGAATCCCCACCTTGCCCATCAGCTTTTTCGTCACCCAAGCAAACGCCGCGCGCGGCACGGAGGTGGCAATCGTCGGAATACGCGCCTCGTGCCAGCCGATGCCGGTGTTGATGATCGTGGCCCCCGCTTTTTCGATTTCCTGAGCAAGCTGCACGACCTCTTCGTGGGTCGACCCGTTCGGCACGAGGTCGATCATCGACAGCCGGTAGATGACGATGAACTCAGGCCCCACCGCTGCGCGCACGCGGCGCACCACCTCGACGGGCAGACGCATCCGGTTCTCGTACGATCCACCCCAGCGATCCGTACGCTTGTTGGTATGGGTGACAAGAAACTGGTTGAGGAAATACCCCTCCGATCCCATCACCTCGACCCCGTCATACCCGGCCTCCTGCGCGCGTTTCGCAGCGGTCACGATATCGCTGATCTGCTTTTCGATCCCGTCCTCGTCCAACTCGATTGGCGGAAACGGAGAGATAGGGGATTTGATCGCAGACGGAGCAACGCATTCTTTCCCATAGGCATAGCGCCCGGCATGCAGGATCTGCATCGCGATCTTGCCGCCTGCGTCATGCACCCGGTCCGTGACCATCCGGTGGTTGGCAATGTCCTGATCGGTGAACAGCCCCGACGCGCCGGGAAACACGCCGCCCTCGCGATTCGGTGCCATGCCGCCCGTCACCATCAACGCCACCCCGCCCCGCGCGCGGGTGGCATAGAACTCGGCCACCCGGTTCCAGTCGCCTGTTTCTTCGAGGTTGGTGTGCATCGACCCCATCAGCACGCGGTTCTTGAGCGTCGTGAACCCAAGGTCGAGCGGGGCCAGCATATGCTTGTATGTGGTCATGGCAGGACTCCTCTGTTGGCGTCACCTGACACGCACGAAGTTGACGTGTCACGCCCCAACGTCACGTCACGGCCTGTCATACCCGGCCGCATGACGCCCGGCCAAAAGCCCCGTCGCGAAACACGCGGTCAGCAGATAACCGCCCGTAGGTGCGTCCCAATCCAGCATCTCACCGGCGCAAAAGGTGCCGGGACGGTCCTTGAGCATCAGGGTGTCGTCCAACGCGTCGAATGACACACCCCCTGCGGTCGAGATCGCTTCGTCCATTGGACGGAGGCCAGAATGGTGGATGGGAAGCGCCTTCAACCGTGCGGCAAGCTGATCGAACGGAATGGGCGTGCCTTGCGTAAACTCGTTCCAGAGCGCGATCTTGACGGGGGGCAGCTTGAGCGTGTTGCGCAGGAGTTTCGCCATGCCTTTCTTGGCGGTTTCGGGCAGGCGCTTTTGCACCTCTTCGACGGACAGATCGGGCAGCAGATCCACTGTGAGCGTTGCCCCGTGACCGCGCAGCGCAGGGGCCAGCGTGTAAATGCCACCACCCTCAAGCCCCTGTTTGGACAGGATCGCCTCTCCGCGCGATGTCAGGTCACCCGCATGCCATTCGACAGATTTGATCGGCTGACCGAACTGCCCGGTCATGTGTTCGGACCAGTCGACCTGCAGCCCGACATTCGACGGCTGGAATGGCGCGACCTCGATGCCGTTCGCTGCGAAACGGGGCGCCCAGTGCCCGTCCGATCCCAACCGCGCCCAGCTTGCGCCGCCCAGCGCAAAGACCGTCACACGGGGCGTCAGCACCCGCGTGCCCTCGGGCGTGTCGAAATGGTGAATGTTGCTTTCCCAATCGACCCAGCGCCAGCGCGTGTGCCGTTCCAGCCCCAAAGCGTCGAGCCGCGCCAGCCAAGCGCGCAGAAGCGGCGATGCCTTCATCGCATGTGGAAACAGCCGCCCGGTCGATCCGGCAAAGGTCGTCTGTCCCAAAGCTTCGGTCCACGCCTTGACCTCATCCGGCCCAAACGCCTTGAGGCAGGCGCGCATGGTCGGGTGCAGCCCTTCGCCGTACGATGCCAGAAACGGCCCGAAAGCCTGCATCTTTGTCAGGTTCAACCCCGACTTGCCCGCCATCAGGAACTTGCGGCCAATAGACGGTTTCGCCTCGACCAGCGTGACCGCTCGACCACCTGCCAACAGTGCCTCAGCCGCCATCAGGCCCGCAGGCCCGCCACCGATGACCAGCGCGTCGGTCACTCTGCCGCGGGTGCGTTGCGCAGCTCGACAACGCGGTGGGGATAGGGGATTTCGATATTGTGCTCCTTGAGGACGTTCCAGATCAGGAACAACACGTCAGAGGCGTATTTGTTCTTGCCGTCATCGATCCCACTGACCCAGAACTCGACACAGAAGTCGATGCCGCTGTCACCAAAGCCGCGCAATTCGACATCCGGTTCCTCGGGCTTGCTCAGCACGCCGGGATGGGTTGCGACCGCCTTTGCCACGATGTCGGGGATCAGGTTGATGTCGGTGTCATAGCTGACCGAGAACGCCACTTCGAGACGGTTGGCGCTGCCCTGATCGGAATAGTTGATGATCCGCGTCGTGATGAAATCCTCGTTGGGCACGACGATCCAGCGGCCATCGAAGGTTTCGAGGATCATCGCGCGGGCCGTTGTCTTGACGATGGTGCCCGCCTGCCCGCTGTCCAGTTCGACATAATCGCCAACGGTCGCCTGCCCTTCGAGCAGCAGGATCACCCCGGAGATGTAGTTCGATGCGATCTTTTGCAGACCGAAACCAAGACCCACACCAATCGCACCACCCAGCACCGCCAGCGAAGTGAGCGGCACTCCGAGGATGTTCATCAAGAGTATGAAGGCGAAACCGAAGATCAGAAGTTCCGCCGCTTTGGCTGCAAGCTGCCGTGTGGCGGGCCGCATCTCTTCCTGCTTGCTGATATAGGCGGCGGACTGGTCATTCGACCAGCGCCCGAACCAGAACAGGAGTGCACCCACGATCACTCCGCGCAGCAAGGTCATCACCGAGAAGGAAATGTTTCCCAGCGAAATCATCGTGGCGTTCAAGCGCTCGGTCAGCGGGTCAAGCAGCCCGACTGCGTAAAGCGCCACCACCGGCAGCAATACGTAGCGCCCCAGCAGTTTCAGGAACGGATCGGTCAGGATGTCCCGCACGAGGATACGCGCAGCAAGGAAGAGGAACAGACCCTTGCCAAAGGCGATCACCGTGCCGGTGCCGAACGCGCTGCGGGTGACCTGCTCGCCGATGGCCGCGAACACGTAGGCCAGCACCGGCAAGAGCAGAGGAACCGTCAGCAGCAGCCACCGCCGCATCCGGGCCAGAAAAGACGCGCTGTCGGCAGGAGGCGTGAACAGGCGAAGCAGGGTCGGACGAATCCGCCGCGCCAGAACCACCGCTGCGAGGTAAGCCACGATCAGCAGCGCGAATTGCGTCCATGCCGCAGGGGACAGGAGCCAGCCAAGGGCGATCTCGTAGCCTTGCAGCGCGATATCCGCCATTTTCTGAACGATGGGCGGTTGCGCCGACAAATCCCAGTCCATGACGATTCCCTTGAAAAAGCACCATTACACCGCAGCTAATTGCCCTGCACCGCACCCTTTCACAAGCCTGACGCGTCGGAGACATATCTTGGTGACCGAACCTGACCCGACCTGCCCCCTTTGCCTGCGCCCGATTCCGCCGAGCGTGAAGCAGAGTCAGCATCACCTGATTCCGAAGCTGAAGGGCGGCAAGGGCGGGCCGACGGTGCTTGTGCACCACATCTGCCATCAGGAGATCCACGCAACCCTGACCGAAGCGGAACTGGCGCGGGAGTACAACACGCCCGAAGCGCTGCGCGATCATCCGCATCTTGCCACGTTTTTCCAGTGGGTCGCCAAGCGTCCGCCAGAGTTTCACGCGCGGGGGCGCAGCAGCCTGCGCAAACAGCGATCCCGCAAGCGGAAGAGATAGGTCAGCCAGAGATAGGTCAGATTGTGACCCCTATTGTTTCGCACGCGAAACATTGGGTCCGAACCGGTCTTATTAAGGTTTTCTTAAGGTTTTGAGCAGGACCCCGCGATCACAGGCGGATGACGTATTCCTTGGTCGTGGTTTCCACGACCTCCCATGTGCCAGAAAAGCCCGGACGCAGGATGAAACTGTCGCCTGCCCGAAGCTCGAACGCCTCGCCGCCGTGCTGGGTGATGATCGAATGACCTTCGAGAATGCGGCAGTATTCCCATTCGTCGTAACGGATGATCCACTTGCCCGGTGTCGCCTGCCATGTCCCGCAGTAGAGACCATCGGCCTCTTCGATGTTCCATGTGGTGAATTGCGGCGCGCCAGACAGGATGCGGTCAGCGGGCGGCTGATCGTGTTCGGCGGGACCGGTTGCGGTCATGCGGAGAAATGTCTCTGACATCTGGTCCCTCGGTTCAGGTCTGCGCCGGCCGTGATGGCGCGGGGATGTTCCGGATTAACTGGCGCTCATGCGCTCCATGTAGACGCGCATTTCCTCGGCCTCGTGGCGGGCATCACGCAGACCTTCCATCGCGGCGGCGAGTTCGGCCTCGGTCTGGGCCAGCTGGTTGGTCAGTTCGGCTTCGCGCTGCTGAAGATACGTGATCGCCTGATCGCGGGTTTCCTCGGCCTCGTGCAATTCCTGGCTCATGCGTTCAAGCTGATCCATGTCGGCCTGACTCACACGGGTGAAGCGGTGCACGAGCCAATTGGCAAACCACCCCAGACAGAACGCCACGAAAAGAATGATCGCTGTCGTGATGACAAATTCAGTTCTGTCCATCGCTGGGTTCCTCTGCGCCGTCAGTTTGTGATGTTTCGTCTGTTGGCGCGGATTCTTCAATGGTTTCCAGCGTTGTTTCCGTCTCTTCCACGGGTTCGGGTTGACGCAGTTTGAATTCGATGCGGCGGTTGGCCTCGCGGCCCTCTTCGGTGTCGTTGGTGGCGATGGGTTGTTCTTCGCCATAGCCGCGGACTTCGTAGCTGGCGGTCAGAACGCGACGCTCGCGCAGCGCGTCAACCACGGCTTGCGCGCGGTCCTGACTGAGCTGCTGGTTCATTTCCTCGCGCCCCTGACTGTCGGTGTGGCCCGCGATCACGAGAGGAATGTCCCCGCAAAGCTGCAACAGTTCGGCGATTTCATCCATGATGTCCCGTGTTGCGGCGTCAAGCGTGGCCGATCCCGGCTCGAACGTGATCTTGCGGTCACCGATGATCTCGACGATCTGCGCCTCGCATTCGGCGGGTGTGGGGATGCCCAGAAGCGGATCGAGCTTTTCCTGGTAGGTGATGTCGATTTCGAACAATTCGCTTTCGCCCAGCTTGTCAGCCAGAAGACCCGCGATTTCCGAGCTGGCATTCTGGTTTCCGGTGTTGCCGATGATCGTCAGCGCGTCCGGTGTGACCGTCACAGCACCGTTGGACAGGCGCGACAATGCCTCGAGTCCGGCCAGAACGCGGCTCGACCAGTTCGCAGGCAGGGTTTCGTCGACCCGCGCGGTGGTGCGGACGGTGGTCGATCCGAACGCGGCGCGGGCAAAGCTGTCTGCGGTCTGGCGCGCGATTTCGCTGTTGATGCGTCCACGCAGCTGCACATTGCCTTCGGGGCTGCGGGTGACGGTAAATTCGGGAATGCCTTGGGGCGCGGCTTCAGGCGGTGTCGGCAGGGTGGCGTTCACCACGAAGACATCCGGCAGGTCCGTCTCGAGCTCGCCGACGATGCGGTCAAACAGGCTCTGGTCCGTGCCTTCGAGCGCAAAGAGCGTCACATCGGCGTCGGCAAAGGTGATGCTGCCGCCGCCGAGGCCGTCGATGGCGCGAATGCCCATCGCGCTGGCCATGCCCCAATCGTTCGTCGGCGTGCCAAGGCCCAGCCGGCATTCCAGCTTGCCTTCAAGTCCTGCGGCAGAGGCGGCCTTGAGGATCTCGGCGCGGTCGTCTTCGGTCGGGGCCGCGCAGGCGTCAAAGCGCACGCCTTCGGCATCCTTGATGAAGCGCAAGGTGAACGGGGAAATCACGGGGCGCGGTGCCGTGATGTCGAGCGCCAGCCGAAGGTTGCCATCGGCGCGGCGGGCAAGATCAGCCTCGACCCGGCGGCGGGCATCCTCGTTTTCGGCAGCACCCTTGATGGTGACGCGACCCGCCTCGATCGAGATTTTCGACCGATCCAGCACGCGCAGTACGGAAACGGCATAGCTCAGCGCCTCTTCCAACCCGTCGGGCATCGGGTAATCCGCGATTTCCAGAAGGTCGGACAGGGGCGCATCGGGCACGGCGCGCCTGATGTCCTCGATCAGTTGATCGCGGTCCACGGCGGCGGGCAGCAGTCCGATCATCGACAACCCGCTGTCGTTGCGCAGGATCTCGACCGAAAAGCGTGGGGGCACGATGCCCTCGCTGTCGACGATGTCGATCTGGTCGATGACGCGTGCGGAATCGACCACCCGTCCCGCCGCGCTGAGCGCCTGGAAGCGGGCGGCCTCGGTGGGGGCGGTGCCGATCAGGAAGACCAGCAATCCGTTGGTGTCCACGTCGGCCCATGTCAGTGCATCACGGTCGAGTTCGGTACGAATGGCCCGTTCAGAGCTTTCCTCGACAGCCTCGGCGGCCACCCACGCAGTTGCGACGCTCAGAATCGCTGCAAACGCAAAGGCACAGAAAAGGATAAAGACAGAAGACAGGCGCATCCGCGTTCCGCGTCAGTTACAATTGGCAAAGCGATACGCCGCAGCGCCCCCGAGTGCAATCACGCGAAAAGCGCAGTGGCGAAAAACAGCACAGGGAGCAGACCCGCATCCCGGTTGGATCGGAAAAGCGAGAGCAGGCGGTCCATGTCGTCGAGCTTCAACCGCCGCATCTGCCACATCATGTGCCAACCCATCGCCCAAGGCCCGCCCAGCGCGATCACCAGCGCAAGGATCTCGCCCCTCGGCGCGGCGAGGATGATCGCAAAGCCCATCAGCGCCACGGTCAGGACAAGGAACCAGGCCAGATATCTGGGGGTCTGTTCGCCGAACAGACGGGCGGTGGATTTCACGCCGATCAGGGCGTCGTCTTCCTTGTCCTGATGTGCATAGATCGTGTCGTAGAAAAGGGTCCACGCCATGCCCGCCAGATAAAGAGCCACGGCAGGCCACTGGAGTTGCCCGGTATGGGCCGTCCACGCCAGCAGCGCGCCCCAGTTGAAGGCGATGCCCAGAAACACCTGCGGCCACCATGTGAACCGCTTGGCGAACGGGTAGATCGCCACCGGCACAAGCGCGATGATCCCGAGCAGGATCGCCTGCAGCGGAAAGGTGATCAGGATGAGGAACGCCACGAGCGACTGGATCACGGCCCAGGCCAGCGCCTGTTTCACCGTGACCTGACCAGAGGGAATCGGCCGTGACGCGGTGCGGGCGACCGAGCCGTCGATGTCGCGGTCGGTGATGTCGTTCCACGTGCAGCCCGCGCCGCGCATCAGGAACGCCCCGATGCCGCAGCCAAGGATGATCCACGCATCGAAGATCCGCATCTCGCCGGTGTGGAACATCGCCAGCAGCGTTCCCCATACACAGGGCAGATAGAGCAGCCATGTGCCGATGGGCCGGTCTGCCCGGCTCAGCCGCAGATAGGGGCGCGTCCATGCGGGGGCATGGCTGTCGACCCAATTGCCCGTGACGGCATCTGCGACCTGACCGCTCTGGTCTGGTGAAATCTGCGGGCCGGGCATATGTGTTGCTCCATGAGTTCGAAGACGCGTGCAAAAGTCAGGCTTTTTGTAGAGCAGCCGCTTGGGGCGGTACAACCGGTTCCTCTGACGCGGGAGCAGGCGCATTACCTGTTCGGCGTGATGCGGATGGGTGTGGGTGATCCCGTGGCGCTGTTCAACGGGCATGACGGCGAATGGCAGGCCGTTGTCGCGGAGGCGGGCAAGCGCGGGGGCATATTGGTGTGCCGCGAGCAGTCACAGACCCAGACGGTGCCGCCGGACCTGTGGCTGCTGTTCGCCCCGATCAAGAAGGCGCGCACGGATTTCATTGTCGAAAAGGCCGTCGAGATGGGCGCGCGCCGCATCGTGCCGGTGCAGACGGCACACACCAATTCCGAGCGCATTCGGCAGGACCGGTTGCAGGCGCACGCGATTGAGGCGGCAGAGCAATGCGGTGGCGTCTTCGTGCCAGAGGTGACCGACCTGACACGGCTGGATCGCCTGCTGGACACTTGGGATGCCACACGCCGTATCGCGTTTTGCGACGAAACGCTGGCCGGAGAGAGCGGACGATTGCCCGATGCGCCGGGACCGTGGGCGATTCTGATCGGGCCGGAAGGCGGGTTTTCAGAGGGCGAACGGACACGGTTGCGAGGTATGGAGCATGCCACGCCGATCAGCCTCGGCCCCCGCATCCTGCGTGCCGATACGGCGGCGGTGGCGGCGCTGACGCTTTGGCAGAGCACGTTGGGGGACTGGGCATGACGGATTTTCGGTCAACCGAAAATCATGCATCCGTCGACGGATGCAGCGCGCGCGGTGAACCCCGATGAGCTTTGTCCGGCCTGAAGTGCGCGCAGCCATCCTGCGCTGGCGCGAGGCGCTGGTCGGGGCTGCGGTCCTTTTGCTGGGGCTGTACTGGAGCTTTGGCCTGACGCCGGGACTGCTGTCCTGGATCGGGTATCTTGCGCTTTTCCTGGGTGCTGCGCTGTTCTTTGCCGGGTTGCAGCGCGGTCGCGCCCGTGTCGGCGGCGGTGGGCCGGGCGTGGTGCAGGTGGTCGAACGGCGGATCGGCTATTTCGGACCGCTGAATGGCGGCTTGGTCGATCTGGACGCGATCACCTCGCTGAGCCTCGATCCCACCGAACATCCGCGCCATTGGGTCATCACCCACGAACATGGCCCGGCCTTGCACATTCCGGTCAATGCCGAGGGCGCGGATGTGCTGTTCGACACCTTCGCCAGCCTGCCCGGCCTGAGCCCCGGGCGCGTCGCCTCGACCTTGAAACACGAGGGCACCGTGCCAATTGTGCTTTGGCGCAGACCAGACCTTGAGAAACGCATCACGCGCCTGCATTGACAGCCCGAAGAAATCAGCCCAAGGCTGACCGCGATTTACGAGCAGACAGACCGGAGACGCGCCATGTCCATTCCCCAGTCCGGCGGTGGGCCCATCGAAAACGAGGGCCAGCTGGCGCAGTATCTTGCCGAGGGCTGCAAGCCCAAGGACGATTGGCGCATCGGCACCGAGCACGAGAAATTCGGCTATTGCAAGGACACGCTGCGCCCGCTGCCCTATGAGGGCCAACGGTCGATCCTTGCCGTGCTCGAAGGGCTGCGTGACGCGCATGGCTGGGAGCCGGTCACCGAAGGCGGCAACCTGATCGGGCTGGTCAAGGACGGCGCGAACATCTCTCTCGAACCGGGTGGCCAGTTGGAACTGTCCGGCGCACCGCTCGAGACGATCCACCAGACCTGCGACGAGGTGAACGATCACCTGCGCGACGTGAAGGACATTTCCGACAAGATCGGCGTCGGCTTCATCGGTCTGGGCGCTGCGCCGATCTGGCAGCATGAGGACATGCCGCTTATGCCCAAGGGGCGCTACAAGCTGATGGACAGCTACATGGAAAAGGTCGGCACCGCCGGCACCACCATGATGCGGCGCACCTGTACGGTTCAGGTGAACCTCGACTTCTCGTCCGAGGCGGACATGGTGCAAAAGATGCGCGTGGCGCTGGCGTTGCAGCCGGTGGCCAATGCGCTGTTCGCCACGTCACCGTTTTTCGAGGGCAAGCTGAACGGCCACAAGAGCTGGCGGGGGCGCGTGTGGCGGCATCTGGATGATGCGCGCACGGGGATGCTGCCCTTCGTCTTCGAAGAGGGTTTCGGATTCGAGGCCTGGGTACAGTACGCGCTCGATGTGCCGATGTATTTCGTCTACCGCGACGGGGTCTACCACAACGCGCTGGGGCAGTCGTTTCGCGACTTCCTGAAGGGCGAACTGCCTGCGATGCCGGGTGAAATCCCGACGCTGTCGGATTGGGCCGATCACCTGACGACGATCTTTCCCGAGGCGCGGGTCAAGAAATACATCGAGATGCGCGGAGCCGATGGCGGCCCGTGGCGGCGGCTTTGTGCGCTGCCCGCGTTCTGGGTCGGCCTGACCTATGATCAGTCGGCGCTGGATGCGGCCTGGGATCTGGTCAAGGATTGGGATGCCGAAACCCGCGAGGCCCTGCGCGTGGCGGCGTCGGTCGACGGGCTGCACGCCAAGGTCAACGGCATCGACATGCTGGATCTGGCGCGCGAGACGCTCAAGATTTCCGAGGCGGGTCTTGTTGCGCGCGCACGTCCCGGAGCGGGCGGGCTTGTGCCGGACGAGACACATTTCCTCAATGCGCTGAAAGACAGCGTGGAGACCGGCAAGACCCTCGCCGATGAGCTGATCGACCATTACAAAGGTGATTGGAACGGCGATCTGACGCGGATTTACGGCGAATACAGCTACTGACGTCCAAGAAAAAAGCCGCCTTGCAGCGGCTTTTTCAATCTCGATTTCGCAACCTGGTCAGTACCCGATGGCGCAGCCGTCCTTGCGGGGATCGGACGCGCCTTCAAGAACGCCGTGATCGTGGATCATGATCGCCTGAGCGCCGCCAATGGCCACCTCGGGTGTTTCCACGACGTGTCCCATGTCAGCCAGCTCCGCACGCACGGTGTCGGAATAGCCACGTTCCACCATCAGCTTGCCGTTCTCGGCGAAGCAGCGCGGTGCATCCAGCGCCGCCTGCGGGGTGAGCCCGAAATCCGTCAAGTTGGTGACAGCCCGCGCGTGACCGCAGGCCTGGTACTGCCCGCCCATCACACCGAACGGCACCGACACGCGACCGGAATCGCGCAGCATCCCCGGAATGATCGTGTGCATGGGCCGCTTGCCGCCGCCATATTCGTTCGCGTGCCCCTCTTGCAGGGTAAAGCCCGCACCACGGTTTTGGAACAGGACGCCGAATTTCTCGGAGGCGAGGCCGGATCCGAAGCTGTGGAAGATCGAATAGATCAACGACACGACCGTGCGGTCCTTGTCGACGACCGTGATGTAGATCGTGTCCTTGTGCACCGCCTCGCTCAGGGCGGCTGGACCGGCCATCGCTTTTTTCGGGTCGATCAGCGCTGCCAGCCTTTGCGCGGTGTCCATCGACAGCATGTGATCCAGCTTGGTCATGTGGTCGGGATCGGCCACGAACCGGTTGCGGGCATCATAAGCCAGCTTGGTCGCCTCGGCCTCGATATGCGCGCGTTCGGCTCCGAACGGATCAAGCGACGCGATGTCGAACTGCGACAGGATGTTGAGCAGCAGGATGGCCGTTGCGCCCTGCCCGTTCGGGGCATGTTCGAGCAATTCGCGCCCTTGGTACGTGCCGCTGATGGGTGCGCCCGTCGTGGTCGCCGTATTGGCGAAATCGGCCTCGGTGTGCTTGCCGCCCAAAGCGTTGAGCGTGGCCAGCATGTCTTCGGCCACTTCGCCCTTGTAGAACCCGTCACGGCCGTCCTTGGCGATGCGGCGCAGCACCTCGGCATTGCCCGGAAGCTGGAACACCTGCCCGCGCTTGGGGGCCGATCCCTGCACGAGGAAATGCGACTGAGCATGGCCTTGCAGCAGGTGGGCGTTGTTGTTCCAGTCCCACGCGACCCGGTCCGCCACGGGCAGCCCGTTTTCCATGTAGTCGATGGCCGGGGCAAGGCTGTCGGCGATGCCAAGACGGCCCCATTGTTCGGACATGGTGCAGAACGCGTCGATGGCTCCGGGAACGGTCACCGCTTCGGGACCGTAGAGCGGCACTGTCGTCGCGCCCTTGCTGCGGAGGTCGTCGGCTGTCGCGGCGGCCGGTGCGCGGCCCGATCCATTGATCGCGATCACGTCATCGCCACCCGCAGGCGAGATCAGCGCAAAGCAATCGCCGCCGATCCCGGTCATCGCCGGTTCGGCCTGGCCGAGGATCACCGCACCCGCGATGGCGGCGTCAACGGCGTTGCCCCCGCGCTTGAGAATATCGATGGCCGCTTGTGCCGCGAGCGGGTGCGACGTCGCACACATCCCGTTTGTTGCCAGCACCGCAGACCGGCCCGGCATTTGAAAATCGCGCATAGGTTCTGTCCCTTCCCTTTTGCGGGCCAAAATAGGCAGACGCCGGGGGAGGTCAATCAGATGATGGGAGGGGGGAAACAGTTACCTCGACGTCGCACACTGGGTGGGGGCTGTTAATGGTACGACGCCGAGGTGAAGCTTTGTGCAGCTACCCTTATGTTTTCACCTTGAACCAAGGCCACAATTCGGAGCGATTGCGGCCATTTCTTGTCAGCGTTTCCATAAATCAGGGTAAAATATCCTTTAATTTCATGACTATTTCCGGTGCGTGGACAATTGCGGGAAACATGACGAAACCGTGTCAGCCAGGATGCGTTCCGGGGATGCGAAAGAGCAGACAAAGACGGTTCCGGCCAGCTTTGCGCGTGTATCTTGTCCTCGAGGCGAGGGCGCGAATCAAAAACCAGCCATAGCCGCCTTCGCTCCGGTCTTGGGGATCGGGCACCTGCCCGTCTGGATTCGCGTTGTCGCGAAACGGATGCCCCCAATCTGTCAGATGAAGGCACAGGCTGGTTTTGGTCAAAGTCACACGCAGCGCCACTGCGCCGAAATCCGGACCGGCATAGGCATGTTCAACGATGTTGTTGATCGCTTCGGCCAGCACGATCTGCACATCGTCGCGCAGGGACGCGGCGTCGCACTGCGCCAGCGTGTGATCCACCTGTTGCAAGAGATCGGGCGTCAGCCCGTCCAGCGCGGGAACACAGAGGGCAAGAAGACAGGACCGTTCAGGTCTTGCCGGGGGCAATGGCCTGATCCGCATCGGCATGGATCGTGAAGATCGTGTCCATCCGGGTGAGGCGAAACACCTTGTCCACGATCGGTTGCAGCGCCGCCAGTTCCAGCGTCTGGCCGGGGCGGAGCTGTTTCATCGATGCGACAACCGCACCCAGCCCGCTGGAATCGATAAAGATGACCTGTTGCAGATCGAGAATGTATCGCCCGTCCCCGCGGGTGGTCAGCGACCTCATCTCCTCCTTGAACTGGAGAGCGGTGGGCGCGTCGATACGCGTTGCGTTGACGCGGATAAGAGTGGCAGCGGCGTGATGTTCGACGATCAGTTCCATGGAGCCTCGACAATTGATGTGCCGGACACCCTAGACGCCAATCCTTACCATCCGGTATGCAAGGCCGAACACTCGGAACCGGGAGGACATCACATGGCAGAGGTCGTGATCACAGGTGCCGCGCGCACCGCGATGGGAGGCTTTCAGGGCGCGTTTTCCGACGCCTCGGCGGTTGATCTCGGGGGCAGCGCGATCCGCGCCGCATTGCAACAGGCGGGCGCTCCCGACGTTGACGAGGTGCTGATGGGCTGCGTGCTGCCTGCCGGGCAGGGCCAAGCTCCCGCACGGCAGGCGGGCTTTGCCGCCGGTCTGGGCGAAGACGTGCCTGCCACGACCCTCAACAAGATGTGCGGGTCGGGCATGAAAGCCGCGATGATGGCGTTCGACGCCATCGCCCTTGGTCGCGCGACCACAATTGTTGCGGGTGGCATGGAATCCATGACCAACGCGCCCTACCTGCTGCCCAAGATGCGCGGTGGTGCTCGTCTCGGGCATGGGCAAGTGATTGACCACATGTTCCTTGACGGGTTGGAAGACGCCTATGACAAAGGCCGTTTGATGGGCACCTTTGCCGAGGACTGCGCCGAAGCGTACCAGTTCACCCGCGAGGCGCAGGACGACTACGCGCTGCGGTCGCTGTCCAACGCGCTGGAGGCCCAGAAATCCGGTGCATTCGACGCGGAGATCACACCGGTCACTTTTGCCACCCGCAAGGGCGACGTGACGGTGCATGAAGACGAACAGCCCGGCACGGTACGCCCCGACAAGATCCCGACGCTCAGGCCTGCGTTTCGCAAGGATGGAACAGTGACACCCGCCAACAGCTCGTCCATCTCGGACGGTGCCGCGGCGCTGATCCTGACCACGGCAGAGGCCGCCGGTGACCGCGCCCGCGCCCGGATCGTCGGTCATGCCAGCCATGCGCAGGCCCCCGGCCTCTTCACCACCGCGCCTGTGCCCGCGGCGCAAAAGCTTCTCGACCAGATCGGCTGGTCCAAGGAGGATGTGGATCTCTGGGAGGTGAACGAGGCGTTTGCGGTGGTTTCGATGGCCTTCATGCACGAAATGGGTCTCTCGCGCGACATCGTGAACGTCAATGGCGGTGCCTGTGCGCTGGGTCATCCCATCGGCGCATCCGGCGCGCGCATCATGGTCACGCTGCTCAATGCGCTCGAAAAGCGCGGGCTCAGGCGTGGGATCGCGGCGATCTGCATCGGTGGCGGCGAAGGCACCGCCATCGCGATCGAGCGTCTGTGATCATGGGTGTGGACTACCCGACGCTTGCCAAGACCATCGCCGCGCTGACGGCGGGCGAGACCGATCCGGTCAGCCTGATGGCCACCGTTGCCTGCGAGGTGCATCACGCCGATGAGCGTTTCGACTGGACGGGGTTTTACCGGGTGGCCGGGCCGAAAATGCTCAAGATCGGGCCGTACCAAGGCGGTCACGGCTGTCTGACAATCCCGTTTTCACGCGGGGTCTGCGGTGCCGCGGCGCGGACCGGCGAGGTGCAATTGGTCCCGGATGTGGATGCTTTTCCCGGCCATATCGCCTGTGCGTCCTCGACACGGTCGGAACTGGTCCTGCCGGTGTGGAACGGCAAGGGGCGCCTGCTGGGCGTGTTCGATATAGACAGCGATCTGCCGGATGCGTTCACGCAAGCGGATGCCGATGCGCTGGATGCGATCCTGAAGCACAGTTTCGCACAAGTGCTTTGACCTGCGTTCAAGTCCCGGACCATGTCGGGAGAACCCCTTGAACTGGTTGAGTGAAAACCGTCACGCCAGCCCGATGAAGGACAGGATGGCGATGACGATCACGACGAGACCGACGATGTAGATGATGCTGTTCATTGGACACTCCTGACGTTGTTTGATCTTCTCACTCAACAGACAGGGTCGGGAAATTGTTCCTTCGGGCAAGCGGGTGCCGATATCCTGCGCGAGACCTTTGCCGAGATTCCTTGATCCGTGCTTTCACAATTCCGGATGCGTCGTTCGGTGCGGCGGGTCGGGAATGTCCGGTGGTGTCCATTCAAAAAACAGACGGTGACACACCTTCCTAATATTTTCCCGCTCTCTTGCGGCGTGCGATCCAGTTGGCAGCTGTTTCGTCACCAATGACGTTGTTTTCAACGAAGATCGAACAGACCTTGCCGTCTTCCCATCCGCCGACCGCGTCCCAAATCTCGTTCATCGCCTTGATCGAGTCCTTGATGCCGTTCTCTGTCTTGCTCATTCCGGGAGCAATGCATCCTGCGAGCGTAAAGGCGTTGTCATTCAAAGCGTCGTGAACAAGGTGTGTCCGGATGCCCTCGTGATTGAACCGCAGGCATTTGACCTTAACACCGCCTTTGCGATCGGTATTCTTGTAATCGACGACAAGCCTGTAAGTGCCCTTTCGAACAAAGGTGTAGCCATTTCCACGCTCGATTGTTGGCCAGGTCTTGTTTCCGAGGGTGAGCTCTCCGAAAATCGTTCCATCCGAATTCGGGGTTACGGATCGGCGGAACGTGAAAAAGTGGATTCTTTCGAACCCGCATTTCTGGTCGGTCGGCTGGCTGAGAAACGAAAACGGTTCTGCGGGCATCATCGAAAACGAAAACGGTTCTGTGGACATAACAACTCCAATTGAAAAAAATTTTCTCTAAAGGTCATACGATACCGCACTTTACGGAATCTGGCAAGTTTGCAAACTTTCCCATATGAAAATTTCGTTTGAAATTTCACGAAACCATGCCATGAAATTCCAAGCAGAAATTTCATGGGCGAGTCGTGCAGCACGATCCGGTTCTTCACAGCAAGACGTTGGGGGCTGACCTTCGGGCGCTGCGCAAGGCGCGTGGGCTGACCTTGCAGGATATCGCGGATCGGTTGGGGCGGTCGGTCGGCTGGGTCAGCCAGATCGAGCGTGACCTGTCCGAACCGTCGATCACCGATCTGCGTCGCATCGCCAAACTGTTCGATGTGCCGGTGTCGTTGCTGTTCGGCACGCCTCAGACGGTTGCAGAAGAGGCGGGATACGTGGTGCGCGCGGGTGCGCGACGGCCGATCGGCAGCGGCGCTTCGGGGCTGATCGAGGAACTGCTGTCGCCCGATCTGTCGGATGATTTCGAAGTGGTGCATTCCACCTTCCAGCCGCATTCCCGCATCGGCGAGGTTGTGACCCGTCCAACGCAGGAGGTGGGCTATCTCCTGTCAGGCAAGCTTGACCTGATCATCAGCGACCGACGCTTTACCCTGACGCCGGGCGACAGCTTCCGGATCAAGGCCGAGCCGTTCGAGTGGATCAATCCCTATGACGCGCCCGCCGTGGCGATCTGGGTCATCGCGCCTCCGGTGTATTGATGAGCGACGTAAATCCCTCTGGCCCGGTTGCCCTGACAGGAAGCTGCCTTTGCGGCGCGGTCACCTATACCGCCCATGGTGCAGCCGGTGCGCCAGCAGCCTGCCATTGCATGCAATGCCGCAAGCAATCTGGCCATGTCTGGGCATCGTCTTTCGTTCCTGACGGACATCTCGAGATCACGGGCGACGTGCGCTGGTTTCAATCTTCGGAAAAAGCCCGGCGCGGGTTCTGTCCGACCTGCGGATCGGCGCTGTTCTGGGATCACGAGGATGATCCGTTCATCTGTTTCTCGACCGGGTCCATCGACGGGCCGACCGGATTGACCCTGCGCGGTCATATCCACACGGGCAGCAAGGGCGACTATTACGACATCAACCCGAACGACCCGCAGCGAGAGGATTGAGCGATGTTGGACCTTGCCCTTGCGATCCCGCTTTGGACTTACGTGACCTTCATGGGCGCGGCATTTGTGCTGTACGTCACTCCCGGTGCCGACATGATGTTCACGCTGGCCAGCGGCATGCGCGGCGGTGCGCGGTCGGGGATGGCGGCGGCAGTGGGGATCGGGCTGGGCGTCATGGGTCACGTGGTGATCGCGGCGGCAGGTCTTGCCGTGCTGTTGCTCACCTATCCCATCGCCTATGACGCGCTGCGCTACGCGGGCGCGGCCTACCTGCTCTGGTTGGCCTGGCACAGCTGGACCGACACGTCCGACACAACCCAGCGCGAGGGCCGCAGCGACACATGGCGCGCGTTTCGCCGGGGGTTTCTGACCAACATTCTAAACCCAAAGGTGGGCCTCTTCGTGCTGGCCTTCCTGCCCCAATTCGCCAATCCCGCCATCGGCCCGGTCTGGCAGCAGATCCTGATCCTCGGCACGCTGCTCGCTGTCGGGGAACTGGCCGTCTACTGCGTGCTGGGTGGCTTTGCCGGTCTGGCCGCGGCCCGCATCAAGCGCGCGTCCGGCTGGTTGGGCAAACTGTCCGCAATCGTCTTTGGCGGGCTCGCGCTGCGCCTTGCCTGGAACTGAGGAGACTTCCATGTCCGATTTCCCGACCTCCACCCGCGTCGTCATCATCGGCGGGGGTGTCGTTGGCGCGTCCTGTGCCTATCACATCGCCAAGGCGGGATGGGACTGCGTGCTGTTGGAGAAAAACGAGCTGACCGCCGGGTCCACATGGCATGCCGCAGGGAACTGCCCGTCCTTCAGCACCAGCTGGGCGGTGATGAACATGCAGCGCTATTCGCTGTCGCTTTACCGGACCCTCGCGGACGAGGTCGATTACCCGATGAACTACCACGTCACCGGGTCGATCCGTCTGGGCCATACCAGGGAACGGATGCAGGAGTTCGAACGCGCCCGCGCGATGGGGCGGTATCAGGGTCTGGACCTCGAGATGATGTCCGTCGCGGATATCAAGCAGCGCTATCCGTTCATCGAAACCCACGACCTTGCCGGGGGTCTCTATGATCCTGACGATGGCGATATCGACCCCGCGCAACTGACACAGGCTCTGGCCAAGGGCGCGCGCCAGATGGGGGCGAAGATCGAACGCTTCTGCCCCGCCACGGGCGTGACCCGCACCGGCGACGACTGGATCGTGCACACCGACAAGGGCGACATCACCTGCGAAAAGGTGGTCAACGCGGCGGGCTACTACGCCCAGCAGGTCGGGGAATGGTTCAAGCCTTATGGCGGGCGCACCGTGCCGATGGCGGTGATGAGCCATCAGTATTTCCTGACCGAACCGGTGGCCGAGCTTGAGGCGTGGTCAAAGGAGAACGGCAAGCTGCCGCTGCTGCGGGACGTGGATTCAAGCTATTACCTGCGGCAGGAAAAATACGGTCTGAACCTTGGACCGTACGAACGTAACTGCAAGGCGCATTGGGTGACGCCCGACGACCCCATGCCCGACGATTTCAGCTTTCAGCTTTATCCCGACGATCTGGAACGGCTCGAATGGTATATCGAGGACGCGATGGCCCGCGTGCCGATCCTTGGTGCCTCCGGTGTGGGCCGGGTGATCAACGGCCCGATCCCTTATGCTCCCGACGGTCTGCCCCTGCTTGGCCCGATGCCCGGTGTGCCCAACGCCTTCGAGGCCTGCGTGTTCACCTTCGGCATCACCCAGGGCGGTGGCGCGGGCAAGGTGCTGGCCGAATGGGTCACGGAAGGCCAGACAGAATGGGACATGTGGGCGGTCGATCCACGCCGCTACACCGATTACACCGACCAGGATTACTGCACCCAGAAGGCCATCGAGGTTTACGGCCACGAATACGCGATGCATTTCCCGCGCCATGCCTGGCCTGCGGGGCGCGACAAGAAGCTGTCGGCGGTGCATGATCGGATCATTGCAGATGGCGGCGTGATGGGCGCCTACAATGGCTGGGAACGCGCCAACTGGTTTGCACAACCGGGCGACGACACCTCCGAGGAAAGCACCCAGACATGGGCGCGATCAGGTCCGTGGCAGCAGCGCATAAAGGAAGAATGCGAAGCGGTGCGCGACACGGCAGGCGTGATCGCCATTTCCGGCTTCACCCGCCTCTCGGTCGAAGGGCCCGGCGCGCGCGACCATGTCGATGCGCTCACCTGTTCGGCCCTGCCGAAACCGGGGCGCGTTGGTCTGGCCTATTTCCCCGACGATCGCGGCCGTATCCTGACCGAGATGTCGGTGATCCCGCAAAGCGACGAGGCGATCTGGCTCATCACCGCCGCTGTGGCGCAGTGGCACGACCGTGATGTGCTGATGCGCGACCTGCCCGAGGGCGTCACGATCCATGATCGCACGACGAAATACGAATGTTTCCTCGTCACAGGCCCCAAGGCGCGCGATATGCTGGCCCCGCTCACAGGTGCCGATCTGACCCTGCCTTGGCTGTCCTATCAGGAAGCGGAGGTCTGCGGCGCGCCTTGCGTGCTCTTGCGGGTGTCCTTCGCCGGGGAACTGGGCTGGGAAGTGCATTGCCTGACCAATGATGCGCCCGCGATCTACGATGCCATTCTGGACGCCGGGGCGAAACCCTTTGGCATGTACGCCCTCAATGCGCTGCGCATCGAAAAGGGCTACCGCGCATGGAAGGGCGATCTGTCCACCGATTACACCCTGCTGCAAGGCGGGCTGGACCGGTTCGTCAAGCTCGACAAGCCACAGGATTTCCCCGGCAAGGCCGCCCTTCTGAGCGAGAAACAGCAGGGCGTGACCAAGCGCTTTGTCACACTGTTGGTCGATGCGGGTGACCATGATGCCCCCTACATGTCGACGCTCTGGCATGACGGCAAGGTTGTCGGTGAAACCACCTCCGGCGACTGGGGTTACCGGGTCGGTGCCTCCATCGCACTGGGAATGCTGCGCGCCGATCTGGCGGTGCCGGGCACGGAACTCGAGGTCGACATCTACGGCGAAATGCGCAAGGCGGTGGTCCGGAAGGATGAACCCCTTTGGGATCCGCAAAACGAAAGGCTGCGCGCATGACGATCACGATTCTGGACGGTGGAATGGGTCAGGAACTTGTCCACCGCTCCGGCGCTACACCAACTCCGCTCTGGGCGACGCAGGTCATGATCGACATGCCGCATCTGGTGCAGGAGATACATGCCGATTACTTCGCGGCAGGCGCAGGTATCGCCACCACGAACACCTATGCCATCCACCGGGACCGGCTGGCGGGCACCGGTTTGGAAGACCGGTTCGAAGCTCTGCACCGCACCGCGCTCGACATGGCGCTGGCCGCGCGGGATGCGCATGGATCAGGCCGCATTGCGGGCAGCATCGGACCGCTGGGCGCGTCCTACCGCGCGGATGTCCAGCCGCCGCATGACAACGCGGTTCAACTTTTTGCCGAAGTGGCGGGGCTGCTGGCGCCCGACTGCGACCTGCTGCTGATCGAAACCGTGGCCTCGATCGCGCAGACCCGCGCGGCGCTTGAAGGCGCGTTGGGCCATGGCAAACCGGTCTGGATCGCCTTCACCGTGGATGACGCCGATGGCACACGCCTGCGGTCCGGAGAGCCCTTGGCCGATGCCGTGGCGCTGTCCACCGGCGCGGCTGCGCTGCTTGCCAATTGCTCCGCGCCTGAGGCGATGCCTCAGGCGATCGACATCCTCAAGGCCACCGGCAAACCGGTGGGAGCCTATGCCAACGCGTTCACGACGATCACCAAGGAGTTCCTGAAGGACAAGCCCACGGTCGATGCGCTCAGCGCGCGGCGTGATATGGGGCCCGAGGCTTACGCCGATCAGGCCGCGATCTGGGTCGATCACGGAGCGACGATCCTTGGCGGGTGCTGCGAGACGGGTCCGGCCCATATCGCCGAGCTTGCCCGGCGGTTTGCCGAGACCTGATCCAGCATGCGCGCGCCTGCCTCTTCTCTTTCGTAATTCGCAAACGCCCGCTTTGCCAGACGGTGCGGCATCGCACATCTTGGCCCATCTTTTAGGAGATCATCCATGACCCTGCCCAACCATGCCCGCGCCGTCATCATCGGTGGTGGTGTCGTCGGCTGTTCTGTCGCCTATCATCTGACCAAGCTGGGCTGGACGGATGTGGTGCTGCTGGAGCGCAAGCAGTTGACCTCGGGCACGACATGGCATGCCGCAGGTCTGATCGGGCAGTTACGGGCTTCGTCGAACATGACCAAGCTCGCGAAATACACCGCTGATCTTTATTCCACGATCGAAGCGGAAACCGGCGTTGCCACCGGGTTCCGTCAGGTCGGATCGATCTCGGTCGCTCTCACCCAAGAACGGCACGAAGAGTTGCGTCGCTCTGCTGCGATGGCGCGGGCTTTTGGTGTCCCGGTCGAGGAAGTCGACACCGCCGAGATCAAGGCCAAGTACCCGCATCTGAACACCAGCGATGTTGTGGGCGGCGTCTACCTGCCCAGCGACGGGCAAGGCGATCCGGCCAATATCGCGCTGGCGATGGCCAAGGGTGCGCGTCAACGCGGGGCGCAGATTGTGGAACGCACAAAAGCCACCAAGGTCACGCGCGACGGTCGGCGGATCACCTCTGTGGATTGGGCGTCGGAAGACGGCAGCAGCGGCACGATCACCTGCGATCATGTCGTGAACTGCGCAGGCATGTGGGGCCGCGAGGTGGGGCAGATGCTGGGGGTCAATGTGCCTCTGCAAGCCTGCGAGCATTTCTACATCGTGTCCGAACCGATCCCCGGATTGGAGGCCTTGCCAGTGCTGCGGGTGCCGGATGAATGCGCCTATTACAAGGAAGACGCAGGGAAAATGATGCTGGGCGCGTTCGAGCCTGTCTCGAAACCCTGGGCCCTGGGCGGCATCCCGGAAAGTTTCGAATTCGACCAGCTGCCCGAGGATTTCGACCATTTCGAGCCGATCCTGGAGGCGGCTGTGAACCGCATGCCGATGCTGGCGGAGGCGGGGATTCACACGTTCTTCAACGGGCCGGAAAGCTTTACCCCGGACAATGCCTATTATCTCGGGCAGGCGCGCGAGATGGACAATGTCTGGGTCGCTGCCGGGTTCAACTCCATCGGCATCCAGTCGGCAGGCGGCGCGGGCATGGCGCTGGCGCAATGGATGGAGGACGGCGCGAAGCCGTTCGATCTGGGCGACGTGGACATCGCCCGCGCACAACCGTTCCAGCGCAACCGCCGCTATCTGAAAGAGCGTGTGACCGAGACTTTGGGCCTGCTTTACGCCGACCATTACCCCTATCGCCAGAAGGCCACAGCGCGGGGTGTGCGGCGCACGCCGTTCCATCAGCAGCTTCTGGAACGCGGTGCGGTGATGGGCGAAATCGCAGGTTGGGAACGCGCCAACTGGTACGCCTCCGAAGGCCAGACGCCGGAATATGCCTATAGCTGGAAGCGGCAGAATTTCTTTGACAACATCGCGCGTGAACACAGAGCGATCCGCGAGAATGTCGGCATGTACGACATGTCGTCCTTCGGCAAGCTGCGGGTCGAAGGGCCAGAGGCCGAGGCATTCCTGAACCATGTCTGCGGTGCCGACATGTCGGTCCCGGTGGGCAAGATCGTCTATGCGCAGTTCCTGAACACACGTGGCGGGATCGAGGCGGATGTGACCGTCACGCGCCTGTCGGAGACCTGTTTTCTCGTGGTCACCCCCGCCGCGACACGGGCTGCCGATCAGACGTGGTTGCAGCGCCATGTGGACGACAGGCGCGTGGTGATCACCGATGTGACGGCGGGCGAAGGCGTGTTGGCGGTGATGGGGCCGAATGCACGCAAGATCATGCAGGCGGTATCGCCGGATGATTTCTCGAACGACGCCAACCCCTTTGGCACGGCGCAGGACATCGAGATCGGTCTTGGCACCGCGCGGGTGCACCGGGTGTCCTATGTCGGGGAACTCGGATGGGAGATCTACATTTCTGCCGATCAGGCGGGGCATGCCTTTGAGACGCTTTGGGAGGCGGGGCAGGAGCACGGCCTGACGCTTTGCGGGATGCACGCCATGGACACCTGCCGGATCGAAAAGGCGTTCCGGCATTTCGGCCATGACATCACCTGCGAGGATCACGTTCTGGAAGCCGGGCTTGGCTTTGCCGTGAAAACCGCGAAGCCGGAGTTCATCGGGCGCGATGCGGTTTTGCAAAAGCGCGAGACGGGTTTGCAAACGCGTCTGATGCAGTTCCGCCTGACCGATCCCGAGCCGCTTCTGTATCATCACGAGCCGATCCTGCGGGATGGGCAGATCGTGGGCTATCTGAGTTCGGGTGCCTATGGCCATTATTTGGGCGGTGCGATCGGCATGGGATACGTGCCCTGCGCCGGGGAAAGCGCGGAGCAGGTTCTGGCATCGAGCTACGAGATCGACGTGGCGGGCACGCGGGTGCGGGCGGAGGCGTCGCTGAAGCCCATGTATGATCCGGCGTCCGAGCGGGTGAAGGCGTAACCGGGTCCTTGTCCCTGCGCGTCAAGCTGCGTAGAGCGGGGGTATGACCGAATATACCCCACCCGATACGCCGCTGGACGTGCTGCACGAGGATCACCAGATCCTGATCGTGAACAAGCCTGCGGGCCTGTTGTCGGTTCCGGGCAAGACTCCGGAATTGGCAGATTGCCTGATCGCCCGGCTCGAGATTGCCTATCCGCAGGTTCTGCTCGTGCACAGGCTGGACCGTGACACATCGGGTGTGATGGTCTTTGCACTGACGCCGCATGCCCAGCGCCATCTCGGGCTGCAATTCGAGAAACGGCAGACAAAGAAAACGTATCTGGCCCGCGTGGCCGGACGGATGGAGCCGAAGACCGGCACGGTCGATCTCCCGCTGATCGTGGACTGGCCGAACCGGCCCTTGCAGATGGTGGATCCCGAGAACGGCAAACCGGCGGTGACGGATTGGCGGGTGATGAAAGCCTCGGATGTGGAAAGCCGGGTGCAGCTTTATCCGCTGACCGGACGCAGCCACCAGTTGCGCGTGCATATGCTGTCGCTGGGACATCCGATCCTGGGCGATCCGCTTTATGCGTCCGAGACGGCGGAACAGTATCCGAGGATGATGCTGCATGCAGAGGAATTGCGCCTGCGCCATCCCGATGGCGGGGCTGGCATGAAATTTCGGGTCAAGGCGCCATTCTGAATGGCATCGGACGCTGGCGCGTCCGACCGGCGCAGCCTGCGGCTGCGGATTTTTTGAGTATTTGAAACAAGAAGAAGCAGGGGACCTGTGCCCCCTGCCCTCGGTGGTCCTATTCGGCGGCCCAGCCGGACACGGCCTTGACTTCGAGGAAGTCCTCGATGCCCCAGACGCCGCCTTCGCGCCCGTTGCCGGATTGCTTCATGCCGCCGAAGGGCGACCCGGCGGAACGTCCCACCCCGTTCATTTCCACCATGCCCGAGCGCAATTGGCGCGCCAGACGGTTGCGGCGCGCGCCGTCTTCGCTCTGGACGTAGTTGGTCAGGCCGTAGACCGTGTCATTGGCGATGCGCACCGCGTCTTCCTCGGTGTCGAACTTCATGATCGACAGGACCGGGCCAAAGATTTCCTCGCGGGCGATGGTCATGTCATTGGTCACATCCGCAAAAACGGTGGGCCGGACGTAGAAGCCCTTGTTGAGACCTTCGGGGCGACCAAGACCGCCGGTGACAAGCCGCGCGCCTTCGTCGATACCTTGCTGGATCAGGTCCTGGATTTTCTGCCATTGCGTGGCGTTGACCACCGGGCCGATATGGCGGCCTTCGGCGGATGCGGGGCCGACACTGACCTTGGACGCGATCTCGCCCGCCTCTTCGACCACGCGGTCGTAGATCGGCGCTTCGACCATCATGCGCGAGGGAGCGTTGCAGGACTGGCCGGTGTTCTGCATCATGTGCATCACACTGCGCTTGACCGCCTTTTCATCGGCATCGGCGAAAATCAGGTTGGCGCCCTTGCCGCCCAGTTCCAGATGCACGCGCTTGAGCGTGTCGGCGGCGGATTTGGAGATCAGCTTGCCCGCGCGGCTGGAGCCGGTGAAGCTGACCATGTCGATATCTTCATGTGCGGAGAGTTGCGATCCGACACCTGCGCCATCGCCATTCACAAGGTTGAATACACCCGGAGGAAACCCGGCCTCGTGCATCATCTCGGCAAAGAGCATCGCGTCGAGCGGGCTTTCCTCCGACGGCTTCAGCACCATGGTGCAGCCCGCGATCGCCGCAGCCCCCACCTTGAGCGTGACCTGGTTCATTGGCCAGTTCCACGGGGTGATCAGCGCGCAGACACCCACTGCTTCGTAGAGGATGCGGTCCTTTGGGCTGTGATCGTTCAGCGGGCGGTCGAATTCGAAGCCCTTGGCGGCATCGATGAAATTCTGCAGGTGCCACGTGCCTGCACCGACCTGGCTGGAACGGGACATGTCGATGGGCGCGCCCATCTCGACGCTTATGGCCTGAGCCATTTCCTCGCCGCGGGATTTGTAGATCTCGAGCAGTTTCTCGACCAGCGCGATCCGCTCGGCGGGCGGGGTCGCCATCCAAGCCGGGAAGGCGGATTTGGCGGCGGCAACGGCGGCATCGGTATCGGCCTGACCGCCCAGCGAGATCACGGCGCAGGGGTCTTCGGTCGACGGATCAATGACGTGGTAATCCCGGCCATCGACCGCATCGACCCATGCCCCGTTGATGTAGAACTGGCGTTTCTCGATCATGTGATTGTCTCCCTTCAGAGCATTGCAGCGGACACTGTGTCACCCCGGCCATCAGCTCGCAAGGGGGTGTAACGGCTGCCCATGCCCCCTATGTAGCAAGGCAAGATCAACCCCGAGAAGGAGGCAAATATGGGCCTGCGTATCAATGATGTAATCCCCGACCTGACCGTGGACACCGATCAGGGCACACTCAGCCTGCATGACTGGATCGGCGAAAGCTGGGCCATCCTGTTCTCTCACCCAAAGGATTTTACCCCCGTCTGCACGACCGAGTTCGGCGCCGTGGCGCAGCTGGCCGATGAATGGGACAGACGCGGCACCAAGGTGATGGGCATTTCGGTTGACGGTGTCGAAGACCACAAGCGGTGGAAGGCCGATATCGAGGCGACCGCTGGCTGCAAGGCCGGGTTCCCGATCATCGCGGATGAAGACCTGACCGTTGCCAAGGCGTTCGACATGCTGCCTGCTGAATATGCGCTGCCCGATGGCCGCACACCTGCCGACAGCGCGACGGTGCGCGTGGTGTTCATCATCGGGCCGGACAAGAAGCTGAAGCTGTCGATGACCTATCCAATGACCGTGGGGCGCAATTTTGCCGAAGTCCTGCGCGCGCTGGATGCGCTGCAGACCTCGGCGCGGGAGAACGTCGCGATGCCCGCGAACTGGACCGTGGGTGAGGACGTCATCATACCCGTGGCGGTGAACGACGCGGATGCGATTGCCAAGTACGGCCAGATCAATACGATCCTGCCTTATCTGCGTACGGCCAAGCTGCCCCTGTAAATCCAGCGGAACGGGTGTTTGAACATGGGCCGGGGGATCACTCCTCCGGCCTTTTTCATTGCACCGAGATCAGCACCGCTTCGACCCGGCGATTGGCCTCGCGCCCCGGTGCGGTGAGGTTCGTGGCGCGGGGGGACAGGAAGCCGACCCCGTCGGCGGCCACCTGCGACGCGGGCACACCGCGCGCGACCACATAGGCCTGCGCGGCCTGCGCGCGGCGGCGGGACAGCGCGACATTGGCCTCGAGCGATCCGGTCGCGTCGGTATGACCGACAAAGGTGATCTGCCGGGTCGGGTTGGCGGTCAGGTAGGCCACCACCGCATCCAGCGACTGCACCGGGCCATCGCCCAGCGATACCGCGCCGCTGGCGAAATCCAGATCGGCGAGCACGACATGGCCGGTGCGTTCCAGTTGCGCCACGACGTCACCTGCATCTTCGGGGATCGGCGCTGACGCCGCTTGCGAAACCGAAACGCCCGTCCGTCCGGGTGGTCCGACCTCGATCAGTTGCACAAAGAGCGCATCGCCATCGCGACTCACCAACAGGCTGAGCGCTTGGCTGGCATCGGCCGATTTCGCCGAGAGGAACCGGTAATCCGACAAGTCGACATACATGTTGGGCGCGCGCAGCACCTCGGTCCCAAAGCGGAAGTCGAACCCACCACAGCTCTGGGCGCTGCAGTCGAAGATGATGTCAAATCCGTCCGACACGAGCTGTTCGCGCAGCGGGCGAAGCACCTGTCCGGTGGTAAGCCCGGCACCAGAAATGCGCCACGCCTTGCGTCGCACCTCGCCTTCGAGGTTGGCCACAGGAATGCCCGCCGCTTCGGTCCAGCTGCCGATGGGCAGGTCGTAGCTGCCAGCAGGCGAGGTGCGCGACACGGTTTCGCGCGCGCCGGTGGGAAGGGCCATATCCAGCGCCATCACGGGTGCAGCAAAGACACACCCGAACAGCCAGAGCCCGCGAAGTTCAGCGCGCCTGCGCGTGATACTCGTCATTGGGCCGCATATCCGTGGCACTGGCCACACGGTTGGTCATGTTGAAAAACGCCGCCACATTCGCGATGTCCCAGATGTCACGGTCACTGAACCCGGCATCGCGCAGCGCTTCGCGGTCGAATTCGGCGATTTCGGCGCTGGATTTGGTGATCTTTTCTGCAAAGGCCAGCATCGCGCGGTGGCGGTGTGGCAGATCCGCAACACGCCAGTTCATCACCAGCATTTCACCCAGCTGGGGATCCCCCGACAAGGCGCGCACCGCTGCACCATGCGCGGTCAGGCAGTAGAAGCACTTGTTGATCGAACTGACGACAACCGCGATCATCTCGCGTTCCAGCTTGGTCAGCCCGCTGTTCGCCAGCATCAGGTCGTTATAGAGCGCGGTAAACGTATTGAGCTTGTCGATGTCGAAGGCATAGGCCCTGAGCACGTTCGGGATCATGCCCAGCTTGTCCTGGCACACGTCGAAATATTTCTGCGTTTCCGGGGGAAGCGGGTCGACCATCGGCAGGTTGAGCGCCGTGGGAAGAGTGTCTTTGGTCATTCGGGTTCGCTTGTCTTGGGCAGGATGCGGTAGTGGTATCGTCCCACAATCTGCATCCCGAGGGAAGCGTAGAGGCCGTTTGCCCCGACATTCCGCTGCGTGCACAGGACGCTCATCCAGTCGGCACCGTTTGCCTTGGCCCAATGGGCGGCTTGCCGCATGAGCCAGACACCCATGCCCTTGCGGCGATGCGCAGGCGGGATTTCCAGCGCATGCACCATCGCGATGCCGTCATGGATCGCACAATAGGCGGTGCCTGCGGGTTTGTCGGTGATCCGCCCGAGGATACCCGTTTTCGGCACCTCGGCGCGGTCCATCACCGCGATGCGGTCAGCGCCGATGCCACCTGCCGCCCAGATGTCGCGCATGATGGCCAGCGGTTCCCAGATCGCAAAGGCCGTGACGCGGGGGACTTGGACATCGGTCAGATGATCGACCGGACAGAGCCAGAGGTTGACCGGGTCGATCACCTGGTATCCCCGTGCGGCCAGCGCTGTATCCAGCGCCTCTTCGCCCTCACGGATCATGAACAGCGCGTCTTGTCCCAGCATGCGCATTGCGGTTTCGGCGGCTGCCAGATCGTCGTCGGTCCAGTCGGCTTCGGCGGTTGCCGCGCTCACCCGCTTGCCGCCCCCTGCCCCGTTCCGCAACATCCACGGACCCGCAGGCGTGCGGTCGGCTGGTGGCCAGGTGGCCTCTGTCACGGCGTAGAGCGTCTGGACGGTGGGGGTCATGCAGGAAACAGGTCGACCAGCCGGGCCATCGCGTGATCCACCCGGGCACCGTCGCTGCCGCGCACCACGATGTTCGATCCGTAGGCGCCATTGTGCTGGAACGGATAGGACCCGATGGAGAGGTCCGGGAAATCTGCGGCGATCTGGCCAAGCGGCCCGGCAATGTCACCTTCACCGCGATCCACCCGCAAGGTTTGCGACAGGATCGGCGCGCCTCCGGTCAGGGTCGGGATCACGCTGGCGACCATCGCCTGAAACACCGACGGTACCCCGGCCATGACATGCACGTTGCCGATGCTGAACCCCGGCGCGATCGACACCGGATTTTCGATCAACCTGGCACCTTCGGGAATACGGGCCATCCGCTGGCGGGCGTCGTTGAACTCCATCCCGCGGCTGTCGTAATGCGCCTGCAGCAGCGCGCGCGCGTCTTCGCGCACGTCGATCGGCACGTCAAAGGCCGCCGCCACGCAATCGGCGGTGATGTCGTCATGGGTCGGACCGATGCCACCCGAGGTGATCACGGTGTCATGCGCCGCGCGCAGGGCGTTCAGAGCCGACACGATGGCATCGCGGTCGTCGCTGACGATCCGGACTTCGCACAGATTGATGCCGACCTTGGTCAGTTCCTGCGCAAGATGGTGCATGTTGGCGTCACGCGTCCGGCCCGACAGGATCTCGTCGCCGATCACCAGCATGGAAGCGGTTGGATTGGGCATGTGCTGCCTCCTTGATCCTTCGTTTTCTCAGGTATAAGCGGGGCTTATGCGCTTTCAAACCCCTCTTGTTCCCGGCACGCTGATCCGACGGTACAAACGCTTTCTGGCGGATGTCACCTTGGCCGACGGGCAGGAGATCACCGCGCATTGCGCCAATCCCGGATCAATGATGGGACTGGCGGAGCCGGGGATGCGCGTCTGGCTGGAACCGAACGAAGATCCGAAGAAAAAGCTGAAATTCGGCTGGCGTCTGGTCGAGCACGAAAACGGGCACTTCACAGGCGTCGATACGGCCGTTCCGAATCGCATGTTGCGCACGGCGCTCGAGGCCCGCGCCGTTCCCGGGCTGACAGGGTTCGACACCCTGCGCGCCGAAGTGCCCTATGGTCAGAAGAGCCGGATCGATTTCCTGCTGTCCCGCGACGGGCATCCCGACACCTATGTCGAGGTGAAATCCGTCACCCTGTCCCGCCAAACCGGGCTCGCGGAATTTCCCGACAGCGTGACAGCGCGCGGGACGAAACACCTGAACGACCTCGCCCAGATGGTTGCACTGGGTCACCGGGCCGTGATGCTCTATCTTGTGCAGCGGACCGATTGCGACCGCATGACCCTCGCTCATGACATCGACCCGATCTACGCGCGGGCCTGGGCCACCGCCACTGATGCCGGCGTTGAAACTCTCGCGCTCGATTGCAAGATCACGCCCGAGGCGGTGGAATTGGGCAAACCGGTCCGAATGGAAGCCCCGATCCGGACCTGACGTCGCGCCACTGGCAAAATCCTGCGCAGGGAGCTAAAACCCCATTTGAGACCTACTGGAGTGCCCTTGTGAACAATAACCATGATGGTCGCATGACGCGCGAAGGCATCCGTATCCATGATGCGGCGGATTTCGCTGGCATGCGTCATGCCGGAGAGCTGGCCGCGCGTATCCTCGACGAGGTGGCCGAACATGTGTTTGTCGGACAGACCACCGCCGCGCTGGACGATTTCATTCAGGCCCGGGTCGAAGCGGCTGGGGCCACATCGGCGACCATCGGGTACAAGGGCTATCAGCACGCCAGCTGCATCAGCGTGAACCATGTCGTGTGTCATGGCATTCCCGGTGAAAAGATGCTCAAGGAGGGTGACATCCTCAATATCGACGTGACCGTGATCGTCGATGGCTGGTTCGGTGACACAAGCCGTATGTACGTCGCAGGCAAGCTGAGCCGCAAGGCAGAGCGGCTGATCCAGGTCACGCATGACGCGCTGTTCAAGGGTATCGAAGCGGCGAGACCCGGCAACACCTTCGGCGATATCGGCCATGCGATCCAGACGTTTGTCGAGGCGAACCGCATGTCCGTGGTGCGCGATTTCTGTGGCCACGGGTTGGGGCGCGTGTTCCACGCTCCGCCCAACGTGCTGCATTACGGACGCCCCGGCACCGGCCCGCGCCTTGAAGAAGGCATGTTCTTTACCATCGAGCCAATGGTGAACCTTGGCCGCCCGGAAACCAAGGTGCTGGCCGATGACTGGACCGCGGTCACGCGGGACAAATCGCTGTCCGCGCAGTTCGAACACTCCATCGGGGTCACCTCGGACGGGTGCGAGGTGTTCACGCTCTCCCCGGCGGGGCTGTTTCATCCGACATACACGGACTGAGAACAGCGACCTTGCTGACCGCGCATCCGACCCGTGTTCTGACCATCGGCTGCAGCTGCATAAACCGCTTTCAATTCGATCATTTCCAGTCACGCAACCCCGGCACTGAACATCACTTCGTCAGAACGCTGTTCGATTGGAACATCGTGTCACTGGCGGGCACGGAAGCCATCCTGCGTCACGCGGTGAATGGCACGCTTTTGAGCGCGCTTCAGGATGTGTCCGGGTTTCGTGTCGAATGGGATGTGCTTCTGTTTCACAATCAGCTTCCCGGCGTGTGCTTTTACCACGAACAGGACATTGCCCGAAGCTTTGACGATCCGGCACAGAAAATAAGCCTGATCAACAAGCTGACCCATCAGGCCGCGCCTTTTCTCGCACCCGACTATCCGGGTCGCACCCATCTCGTCTGGTCGAACATCCAACCCAACCTGCCGGATACCGTGCACAACGTCACGCCGTGGGCGAGCTTCCAACTGACGCTCGACCGGCATGGGACGATCACGGCACTGGGGAGCAAGCTGTTCGGGGCCGACACCGGTTTTTCATTTCTCACCATGGCAGCGGATGTTTCGCCAGAGTTGATCGGGGCAGCGGACGTGCATGTGATCGACCTGCCCCGCGGGCCTGATTACGAAGGTCCACCCAGCCTCTACGACTCTCTTCTCGCTTGTATCGTCACACGGACACACCCCTGAAGCTCTGGACGACTGGGATGGTTTGTCGCTTTCCCTTGCTCGCTCGCACAGCTAAACCCTGTGCCATAGCGGAGGCTCAGATGACGAAGATCACCCCACAACCCGGAATCATGGATATTGCGCTGTATGTCGGCGGGAAATCGCATGTCGACGGCGTATCCAACGTGGTGAAACTCAGCTCGAACGAAAACCCGTTCGGGCCAAGCCCCGCCGCGCAGGAAGCTGTGCGGCGTTCGGTGCACGAACTGCATCGCTATCCGTCGACTGACCACGCCGCGCTGCGCGGTGCCATTGCCGAGGTTTACGGCTTGAACGCGGATCAGATCATCTGCGGTGTCGGCTCGGACGAGATCCTCACCTTTCTCTGCCAGGCCTATGCCGGGCCGGGCGACGAGGTGATCCACACCGAACACGGATTCGCGCTTTACAAGATCGGAGCGCTGGCTGCTGGCGCGACCCCGGTGGAAGTGCCCGAACAGGACCGCGTCACCGATGTGGACGCGATCCTTGCAGCCTGCACCGACAAGACCAAGCTGGTGTTCATCGCCAACCCCAACAACCCGACCGGCACGATGATCGGACTGGCCGAGGTGGAACGCCTTGCCGAAAACCTGCCACCGCAGACCCTGCTGGTGCTCGACGGAGCCTATGCCGAATTCGTCGATGGCTATGATGGCGGCGCCGGTCTTGTCCGGGCGCGCACCAATGTCGTGATGACCCGCACCTTCTCCAAGATTTACGGCCTCGGTGGGCTGCGCATCGGCTGGGGTTATGGACCGCAAGAAATCATCGACGTGCTCAACCGCATTCGCGGACCGTTCAACCTGTCGGGAACTGCTTTGGCCGCTGCCGAAGTGGCCGTGCGCGATACCGCCTATGTCGAAAAATGCCGCCTTGAAAACACCCGTCTGCGCACATGGCTGGCCGAAGCTCTGGCCGAACATGGCGTCCCTTCGGACACATCTATGGCGAATTTTGTCCTTGCAAGGTTTGCAGATACGGCCGAAGCGGAAGCCTGCAATCTTTACCTTCAAAAGCAGGGCCTGATCGTTCGGCAGGTCGGATCGTACAACCTGCCCTTCGCCTTGCGCATCACCGTCGGTGACGAAGCAAGCTGCCGCCGGGTAGCCCATGCCGTTGGACAGTTCAAGGCGGGCGCGCGATGACCCCGATCTATGACCGGGTTGCTCTGATCGGACTGGGGCTGATCGCGTCTTCGATGTTCTGGTCGATGAAACGCAGCGGTCTGGCTGGGCATGTCACAGGCTATGCGCGCAGTGTCGAAACCCGCGACACCGCACGCCGCATCGGTTTGTGCGACACGGTCTGCGACACGCTTTCCGACGCGGTGCAGGATTCCGATCTTGTCGTTCTGGCCGTACCCGTGGGTGTGATGGGTCAGCTTGCCGCCGATATCGCGCCCTACCTCAAACCAGGCGCGACCGTCACCGATGTCGGGTCGGTCAAGGCGCAAGTGATTGCGGATGTGGCACCCGTCATCCCCGAAGGCGTCCATTTCGTGCCTGCGCATCCTTTGGCGGGCACCGAGCATTCCGGTCCCGAATCGGGTTTTGCGACGCTGTTCGACAACCGCTGGTGCCTGATAGTCCCTCCAGAGGGCAGCGAACCCGAGGCGGTCGAGACGTTGTCTCGGTTCTGGCGCGGGCTCGGGTCGAACGTCGATGTCATGGATGCCGATCATCACGACCTGGTACTTGCGGTCACGTCGCATTGCCCCCACCTGATCGCCTACACGATGGTCGGCGTTGCCGATGATCTGCGGCGTGTCACCGACAGCGAGGTGATCAAGTATTCTGCCGCCGGCTTCCGCGACTTCACCCGCATCGCCGCATCCGACCCGACCATGTGGCGCGACGTGTTCCTGACGAACAAGGACGCCACGCTGGAAATTCTCGGCCGGTTCACAGAAGAACTGTTTGCCCTGCAGCGCGCGATCCGGCAGGGTGACGGTGCGCTCCTGCACGAGTACTTTACCCGAACCCGCGCAATCCGGCGGGGCATCATCGAAGCGGGGCAGGATACCGCGGCTCCGAACTTTGGACGATCTGGATAGGGCGATTGATGCGTGTAACGAGCGTTCTGGTGTGTGTGTGGATCATCATGGCAAAAGTGGCGATGGCCGCGCCCGACACGTCTTTGCGCCCGGTGGCCCGCGCAATCCCGACCGCGGCGGCGGTAGCCTCTCCTGGTGACATCCGACCAGTGATGCGCCCAGACCTGCACGAAGCAACGCTTGTCCGCCAATTGACGCGACAGTTCGAGCAGGAAGCCGATCCGGGGTTTCAGCGCGCGCTCGCAAGCCAGGATGACCTTGGTGCGCGCACCTTTGCCGCCGTCTCCCCGCAAGCGACCGGGCTGTCGATCCGCCCGACCCTGCGACCTGACAGGATGGTTCAAAGGGTCATGGCACAGCGCAACGCCCGCGCGAGGGGGGCCATCTGCGGCGATCCCGACATTCAAGGCGAAACGGTTGGCTTTGTTCCGGGCCGTCTGTCGGCCTGCGGAGTTCAGGACGCAGTGCGTGTGCGGTCCGTGTCAGGTATTCCTCTAAGCCAGGAGGCGATGATTGATTGTCCTACCGCCAAGGCGCTCAAAACTTGGGTCGACAAGGGAATGAAGCCCGCCATCGGAACTACCGGCGGCGGCGTGGCGCAGATCAGGGTCGCAGCGCATTACGCCTGCCGTACGCGGAACAATCAGCCCGGCGCAAAGATCAGCGAACATGGCAAGGGCCGAGCCATCGACATCTCCGGGTTTCGTCTGCGCGACGGGTCCGAGATTACTCTCTTGCAGGATTGGAACCGGCGCGATACCGGCTCAATGCTTCGCATCATGCAGCAGCGCGCCTGCGGAATTTTCGGCACTGTGCTAGGCCCGGACTCGGATCGTTTCCACAAGGATCACTTCCATTTCGATAGTGCCCGCCATCGCGGCGGTGCGTTCTGCCGCTAAGGCTATTGGTACGACCTGACAAGGCTTTCAGCGACCAGCGCCCAGCCATTCGCAACGACAAAGAAGGCCAGTTTGAACGGAAGCGACACGATCGCAGGGGGCACCATCATCATGCCCATCGACATAAGCACGGCGGCGACCACCAGGTCTATGATGAGAAACGGCAGGAAAATCAGGAATCCAACCTGAAATGCCCGCGACAGTTCGGACAGCAGGAAGGTCGAGATCAGCACCGACAGCGGCGTCTCGGGACTGGGTTCCGCAAGATAAAGATCAGACCTAATCCTGGCCATCGTCTCAAAAGTCTTGGGATCGATCTGAGCTGCCATGAAGATGCGAAATGGCTCGAACCCAAGTCGGAACCCTTCTTCAACACCGATTTCTTCGTCCAGAAGCGGTCGTATTCCCTGCTCCCAAGAATCAATCAGAACCGGTTCCATCACGAAGAATGTCAGGAAGAGGGCGATGCTGATGATCAGCATGTTCGGTGGTGATTGCTGCAATCCGATGCCTAGTCGCAAGATCGACAGCACTGTCACTATGAAGGGAAAACAGGTCACCGTGACCACGATCCCAGGCGCAATGCTCAAAACGGTGATCAGTGCGATCAATTGCAAGGTCGTGGCAGTGATCGAACCGCCATCACCAAAATCCAGCGACAGGTTCTGGGCCGATGCGCCGGTCACCGCAGCAAAAAGGATCAATACCGCGATGAGGACAACACGTCTCATCTCCTAGACGCCGGATGCGCCAAGATCGTTCACATCGACCAGCCTAACGCAAAGCTGGCCCTGCTGCTCACCGGTCTCCGCGATCTCGAGTACCCCTAATCCGATCAGGCGATCCCCGACATAGAGCTCGACCATGTCCTCGACCCGCTTGTCGAGGATCAGGACAGACCCCTCCTCAAGGCGCAGCAAATCCCGTACAAGCGGTCGCGCGCGCCCGACCGAGACCGTGATTTCAATCGGAACATGGGTGAAGGCCGCATCGGTCTTGCGGGCGTCGGGGGTTTGGGTCGAGCTATCCATGGGCACGCATCTCCGTCTGGTCATGAAGCACTGCGTGCACCGCCTTCGTGATCTGGGCCGTCACATCCGAAAGGTCCACTGACAGTTCCTTGCGCCCAAGCCGCATATCCGCACGGCCTTCGGGAACGGCCGCGGCTTCGACCACCTTGATCGGCAGGCTGGTCGCGGCACCGTTCACCAGTTGGGACACACGTTCCGCAGACCCCGGAGCGACAGCGATCTCGATCTGGACCGGCCCCATATCCCGGGCGATGCGGGTCAGCTGGTCGGCGACATGGGCACCGAGCGTTTCTCGGGCCAGAGAGGGCAGAATCTTGTTCAGGATTTCATCAAATAGCGGGCTGATATTGGACAAGATCTGTGCGTGAACATCATGGTAGGTGAATGACAAATCCTGAAGGTTTTGAACCACCCCATCGGCCAGCTGGGTGCCTTCATCGGTCTTGGCCTTGATCGCGTCGTCCCAACCCGCGCGATACCCCTTGTCGAAGGATTCCAACCGTTCGGTTTCCAGAGTTTCATCCGAAACGGAGTGGGCCGCGTTGGCCAGGGCGGGTGTGCCGAAATCCTCCAAATATGCAGAAAGGGAGGTCATCTCGCGTCTCCTGGTCTTGGATCATCCAGCCAGCTGCGCAATACTTCGACCGTCTCACTGCGCCGTTCCTCGATCAGGTTCTTCAACCGTGCAACAGCGTCTTCGGTGCTCAGAGCGTCCGGCTGAGCGCCACGGTCAGAGAGCATCGGGAGGCCATTGTTGCCCATGTCAGGTTCAATCGTGCCGCTCAGTACTGGTAGGTCTCCCGCCTGTTCAGACGCGAAGGACGGTGTCATCAAGGCGGGCATCGTCGCTGTCTGCCGTCGAGGCAGGAGCAAAGGGCGGATCACGAAAACACCTAAAATGAGCGCAACCACGGCCAGCACCCCGAGCTGCAGAAGGCTCATCATGTCGAGCTGACCAGTAAACAGACGCGGTTCCGCGGGCAGCGACCCGATGGTTTCCAGGGGCTCGAACGAGAGGGATTTGAGGGTGATCACGTCCCCACGGCTTTCATCGTAGCCGACCGCCGACGCCACCAAATCCCTGAGTGCGGAAAGCTCCGCCTCAGGCACCGGCACAAACGAAGCAGCGCCCTTGGCATCCGTCTGGAGTGTCCCGTTGACCATGACCGCGACGGTCAGCCGCTTGATGGCGCCCGGTGCCTTAAGGATTTCCCGCGTTGTCTGTGACACTTCAAAATTCAGACGCTCACGTGTTTCGGCGGTCTGGCGCGTCTCGGTTTCGGTTCCCGCCGCATCGCCATCGGGCAGGTTGGACGCGACCGTGACAGCGCCAGAGCCAGCGTTTTCGGATTGTTCCGAGCGCTCTTCGCTGTCGGAACTTATGACAAAGCGGCTTTCCGGATCAAAGCGACGCTCCGTGATCGATTCGGTTTCGGTGATCGAATCGATGCTGACCTCCACAACCGCATTGCCGCGCCCTACCCGAGCTTCGAGTAGCCGCAGAACCCGGTCGCGCAACAGGTCGCTGCGGTCTTGGTCGCGCGCCGTGCTGGTCATGTCAGCGTCGTCCGACAACAGGCCTAGTTGGGCATCGACCAAAGCAACATCCTGCGGCACAAGACCCGCCACCGCGGAGGCAACGAGGTGGCGTATCGCTTGTGCCTGAGCCGGGTCGATTGCGCCCGAACGCGCGGTGACGTGCACAGAGGCGCTTGGAGCAAGGTCGCTGCGAAACGCATTTTCACTTCCAGTGGCGATATGGACCCGAGCCGAGAGGATCTCGGGGGATGACACGATTGTTCGCGCCAGTTCACCCTCTTTCGCGCGCAGGTAAGCTGCATCGAACATCTGCGATGTGGTACCGAAGCCCGACAATGTATCCAACAGTTCGTACCCTTGACCGGACGAGGCCGGCAGACCTTCTGTCGCAAGCGTCAGACGCAATTGATCACGAGTCGCGGCAGACACGAGAATGGATGTGCCTTGAACCTCGAACGGAACGCCCTTCTGCTGCAGGGATTGAACGACCTCGCCTGCTGAAGCCGCGTCAAGCCCAGCGTACAAAAGCGTCATGCGAGGCTGGGCCACAAGCCGCGACATGCCCAAGACGGCCAGAAATATGGCGACCGTCGATCCGACCACGATCGCCTTTCGCGCATTGGACAGTCCTCGCCATACCGGAAATATGTGCTGCACCGAAATCCTCCGAATTCAAAACATCCTGTTTCGTCGATGCCCCCGTTATTGCGCGTTCGTGTTAACAATCGGTTAGTGCGTGCAGGCTAAAACAATCCCGGAATCAAGGGACGGAACTGTCATGGCATCGGTTGACCCATCAGAAGAAGACAGCGGCGAAGGCACGCGGAAATCGCCGAAACTCGGCTTTTTTCTGTCAGTCGTTCTGTGTCTTGCAGGGGCGGGATTGGGATTTTTTTCTATATCCAGCGGGTTGGTATCCTTGAGTCACGCTGGAACTGACAAGGCCAAGTCACATGGTGCGCCCACGGTTGCACCCGACGTCGCGTTCGTTGAAATCCCGACGCTCATCGTCACGTTGCCACCCGGGGCAAGGAATGAGCATCTGCGCTTTACCGGATTGATCGAGGTGCCGACTGGTTACGAGGACGAGGTTATGTTTCTGATGCCGCGAATACAGGACGTCCTGAACGGGTATCTCCGCGCCTTGACCATCGAAGATATCGAAGGCGCGGGAGCACTGTTCAGGATAAGGCTGCAACTCTTTCGCCGCATCGTCATGGTTGTCGGCCTCGGTAAGGCCAACAGTCTTCTTGTGACAGAATTCATTCTGAATTGAGGACCTGAAATGGAATTTGTAGCAGATGTCTTGCTTGTCGCCGGAGCGCTTGGAGCGGGGCTCTATTGCTTTGTCCTTTCCCGTAGGCTGACCCGGTTTACGGACCTTGAAAATGGTGTTGGTGCGGCTGTTGCGGTGCTGTCGGTTCAGGTAACCGATCTGCAAACGGCCCTGCAAAATGCACAGAAGACTGCAATTCACTCGAGCGACAGCCTTGAGGACCTGACCCGCCGTGCGGAAGACGCGGCGAAGCGTCTGGAACTGATGGTCGCCTCTTTACATGATCTGCCGCCCAATAGCCCAAGGCTCGACGCGCCTCCCGCAACAACCGGTCCTGTGTTTTCCCGGCATGCCGGAGGTGCAGGATGACACGCGTTCAAGAGGAATGCACAATCCGCAAAGGTCGCTCGCGCACAGGCACCTTGGCTATCATCGGCGCATTTCTGGTTTTGTCGGCGGGTCTGCGACTGGTGACCGAGGCGGGTCAAGTCATCGCCAGCGAGGGTGTGGCACCGGACAAAACAACCGACACTTCCCAAGCAACCTCCATGGATTTGGCGCGTCCAGATGACCTGAACGCCGCATTTGAGGCGATCAGAAACCGCGAGGCGCGGCTGATAGAACGCGAAGCGGAAATCAGCGAACGCGAAGCCACCCTCGCTGCAGCCGAAGACGCGATTGACGCGGAATTGGTCTTGCTCGAAGAGGCCGAAAAAAGCCTGCGCGAAACGATCTCGCGTGCTGCAGAGGCGGCAGAAGACGATCTATCTCAGTTAACGGCGGTCTACGCCAATATGAAGCCAAAACAGGCTGCGGCGCTGTTCGAGCAGATGGATGCGACCTTTGCCGCAGGTTTCCTTGGGAGAATGGCGTCGGACAGTGCTGCGAGGATCATGGCTGGAATGACCCCCGAAAAGGCCTACGAGATCAGCGTTGAACTGGCCGGTCGCAATGCAAGCATTCCACTTGACTGATGTTTGCGGAGCCAGAAAAAACATAGGCGAGCGCAGACCGGGAGACTTTCTGACTAGAAGTCGCTGAAATGCACAGCAAGCACATCATACATCGACCGCACAGAAAACTCTGCACGGTGGGCCTTGATGACCGCGCACTTTACTGTTTCTCATGGAGAACGCGAAGTTCAGGGTTCGCCTCTATCGCAGCACGCTTCTCCGCCAAGGCTGTTGATTTTCACTCAGAACTGAGCCTTTTTTCACCGAGAAGTGAGCCACCTTTGATTATGTGGTTTCGGTTCATGCTGGGGTCAAGCCATATGTTGTTTTCTTCTTTGCAGCAGATGCCGCAGCTGAGCTTGCTTTGAAGCGGAAGCTGTCGTTTCCGGTTTCAAGAATGTGACAGCGGTGGGTCAGGCGATCAAGCAAGGCGGTTGTCATCTTGGCATCACTGAAGACTGTGGCCCATGCGCTGAAACTGAGGTTGGAGGTGATCACCACGCTTGTGCGCTCGTAAAGTTTGCTGAGCAGGTGGAAGAGCAGCGCCGCGCCTGACGCGCTGAACGGCAGGTAACACAGCTTGTCCAGGATCACGAGGTCGAGCTTGGTCATGGCTTCCGCGATCTGCCCGGCCTTGCCCTTGATCTTTTCCTGTTCGAGGATGTTGACCAGTTCGATGGTCGAGAAGAAGCGAACCTTCCGGCGGTGGTGCTGGATAGCCTGGATGCCGAGTGCCGTTGCGATATGAGTTTTGCCGGTGCCCGGGCCGCCGATCAGGACGACGTTTTGGGCACCGTCCATGAACTCGCAGCGGTGCAGAGTCCTGACAGTGGCTTCGTTGATCTCGCTGGGGGCGAAGTCGAATCCGGAGATGTCCTTGTAGGCCGGGAAACGGGCCGGCTTCATGTGATAAGCGATCGACCGGACCTCGCGTTCGGCCAATTCGGCCTTGAGAAGTTGCGACAGGATCGGGATGACAGCTTCAAAGGCCGGCGCTCCTTGCTCGATCAGATCGGTGACGGGTCACGCCGGAGGCATGCTTTCAGCACGACGCCATGCCATACATTTTGAGGCTGCGCAGCATGATGACGATGGCACCGGCGGCGGGGTAATGACGCATGGTGGCCTCCGGCGATCTGGGTCCGGAAACCATCATTGTGTTCGACATTGGCCTTGGGTTCGCTGCGCAGGGCCAGTGCCTGCGGCGTATCCAGTGGCGGTCCGTCGATCATCTTGCCGTCGACCAGCCGGTGCAGCAGGTTCAGCACATGGGTTTTGGTCGGCACGCCCTCGGACAGCGACAATTCGACCGCGGTGAGCACCGCTTGTTCGTCGTGGTGCAAGACGAGGGCGAGAATATCCACCATCTCGCGATCACCACCGGGCTTGCACAGCAAACGCTGCTAACCAAGCATTCAGCGCAGCGAGGTCTGGAAAGTCCGTCATACCTTGCAGCATCTGATGGCGGGCATCGCGAACGTTCTTCTCGACTTGGCCCTTCTCCCATCCGGCCGCCGGATTGCAGAAGTCGGGCTCATAGACATAGTGGTTCGTCATCGCGAGGAAGCGCATGTTGATCTGTCACTCCTTGCCGCGGCCGACACGATCCACCGCCGTCTTCATGTTATCGTAAATGCCCCGCGCAGGCACACCACCAAAGACCCGGAACGCGTGCCAGTGGGCATCGAACAGCATCTCATGCGTCTGAAACGGATAGGCACGCATCAGAAAGGCCCGGCTGTGCGACAGCTTGATATGCGCCATCTGCAACTTCGTGCGCTCGCCACCCAGAACCGCGAAGTCTTCGCTCCAGTCAAACTGGAAGGCTTCGCCAGGATCAAAATGCAGCGGCACAAAGGTCCCGCGCCCCGTCGTCTGCTGTTCACGTTGCCGATCTGCCCGCCACGATCGTGAAAAAGCCGCCACCCGGGCATAAGACCCGGTGAAGGCAAGCGCCACAAGATCGGCGTGCAACTGCTTCACTGTGCGTCGCTGTTTACGCAGCTTTCCGGCTTCAGTCTTCCGCCAACCCGCCAGCTTCTCGGCAAAGGGATCAAGCTTGCTCGCCAGTTCCGGCGTCGCGAATTTTGGCTCGATGGTGTTCGCCGCCAGATGTTTGGTCACTGTCTTCCGCAACTCGCCTGTCAGCCGCGCGATCTCGCGGATCGACAGCTTCTGCCGGTTATGCATCCGATGGATGATGTTCAAAAGTCCCATGTGGATTACTGCGTCCCCCCCGCTGCTTTCTGCTTTGGGGGTAGGTTCACATGGCTCAGTTCTCAGTGAAAATTATCCGCCTTACCGGCTCAGTTCCGGGTGCAAATCAACACTCCTGCGGACATCCCGAGAAAACGAGACAATCCTTTCCTCCTCTGATAAAAATTTACAAAAGGACATCCCGACCTGCTGATGGACAGCGTTCGTTTCACAGAATTTACGTTTCAGCGGCGCGCAAGGCGCCTCGTGCGGGGCGACGAAGACATCGCCATCGGAGCGCGCGCCTTTGATCTTCTCGATCTTCTGATCACCTGCCGGGACCGCGTCGTCGGACGGGACGAGATCATGGCGGCGGTCTGGCCGGATACCGTTGTCGGCGAGAACAACCTGAACGTCCAGGTCGCCAATCTTCGACGGCTTTTGGGGGTGGGTGCGATCGTCACGGTGCCGGGACGCGGCCTGCGTTTCGCGCTGGAAGTCGCATCGACCGGTCCACTGGCTCTGAGCCTTCCCGACCGGCCCTCGGTTGTCGTGTTGCCATTCGCGGATCTCGGCGGAGATCCCACGATGTCCTGGCTCGCCGACGGCTTTGTCGAGGATATCACGACCGAACTGTCCCGGTTCCGCGACCTCTTCGTTGTGGCGCGCAACTCGGCCTTCATCTACCGGGCCATGCCGCGCGATCTCAGGGTCATTTCGCGCGAACTGGGCGTCCGGTACATCGTCGAAGGCAGCGTCCGCGCCACGGCCGAACGTGTGCGCGTCACCGCACAGCTGATCGACGCCCACACCGGACGGCATGTCTGGGCCGAGGTCTTCGACCGCGACCTTGTCGGGCATTTCGACACGCAGGCTCGGGTGGCGCAGGCCATCGTGACCTGTCTCGCTCCGCAGATCGACCGGGCCGAGGCCGAGCGCATCCGCACCGCCGCGCCCGAGGACCTGACCGCGCATGGCATAGCGCTGCGGGGCTGGTCCATGGTCTCGGCCGGCGACATGGCCTACGATCCCGTCCCGCGCGAAAAGGCAGCGGAGCTTGCCCGGCAAGCGCTGGACCTCGATCCGACCTCGGGCCTCTCCTGGCGCGTTCTGGCCTGGGTCGCGTGGTGGAACATTTATCACGCCACGACACCCTGCGTGCCCGACACGCTCGCCGGAGGCATCGATGCGGCCACCAAGGCCATCGCCGCAGATCCGACCGACCACCATGCAAGGCGGCTCAGGGCGCTTCTGCACTTCATGAACCAGGATGCCGAGGTGGGCCTGCCCGAGCTTCGCCAGGCGCATGAGATGAACCCGAACTGCGCGGTAACGCTGGCGTGGCTTGGCCTCTACGAGGGTTTCCATGGTGATGCCGAACGCGGTGTGCCGCTGGCCGAGGCCGCGCTGCGCCGCTCTCCGCGCGATCCCTCACGCGGCTCTCTCCTCGCCGCACTTGGCTTCTCGCAATTCGCCGTGCGCAACTACGACGCGGCCGCACAGGCGGCGGAGGCGGCGCTGGCGGAGGCCGTGGGAAGCGCCACGCCCCTGATCCTCGCCGCAATCGCCTGGGTCGGCGCGGGGCGCATCGATCGGGCCGAGGTGGCCTTCGCACGGGTCGCCGAGATCGCGCCGACCCTCGTCGAGGCGCGCCTTGCGGGCCGCTGGCTCTCCTCTAACCCCGACTACCTGGCGCGTGCGCACACCTTCTTCCGCATCGCCGCGGGCCTCAGCCCGGCCGACGCGGCCAAGATGCTCAGGTAGCTGCGGCGCCTCCGATTTATATCTTTTTAGCCGCACTGGGTGACGCCATTGCCCCGGTCGCGCCACCCTCACAGAGGACGGGATGGCATCACGCCGGAGCCCGCCATGGGGGAGAAAACACAATGCCATTCTACCTATACCAGTTGGCTTATTCCGGCGATGCCATCAAGGCGATGGTCGCCGACCCGAGCGACCGCGAAGCGGCTGCGCGCAAGCTTGTCGAGGCGCTTGGCGGCAAGCTGCATCACCTGTTCTTTGCGTTTGGACAGTACGACGTTGTCTGCCTGATTGAAGGCCCGGACGACATGTTCATGATGGCGGGCGCTGCGGCCGTCGGCTCGGCGGGCACGGTCTCGGCCTCGGCAACGACAAAGCTGATGACTTCGTCCGAGGCGATGGCAGCCCTTAAGAAGGCCGGAGAGGTCACCGGTGCATACAAGCCGCCGCACGGGTAGCTTGTTCCAGTCGGCGCCGATCAAGAGAGCCTAAGCACTCGACCGGTTCGGGCGGCGGCGCTTCGACAGATCCAGCGCGGGCCGCAGGCTGGCGCGCACCTTGTCGCCGGATCGCCCCAAGGAGCCGGTGACCAGCGGTGTTTCTAAAGGTGAAGGCATGAACGAACAGGATCACGACTGGATCACGCTGCACCGGGTGCGCTTTGCCGCGCCGATCGCCGCTCGGGACAACAGCTTTTCCCCGGTAGGGGGCGCGTCGGTCTGGCGGTTCTGCCCGCAGCACGTGCCCGGCGCGGATGCGCTTACGACCCTGACCTCGGAGATCTGGGGCGGGTTGGGGATCTGGGATCGTCGAGCGGAGGCCGAGGCGATGCTTGCTGATCAGGGCGCGGCGATACCCTGCCTGGCCGAAGCCGAGGCGATGCTCGAAGCGGCCTATCAGGACGGACGCCACCGCGCCCGGATGGAGCAGAACCGCGCAGGCTTGATGTTCGACCACTCGTCCTTCACCCGCCTGCGCGCGCTTCACAGCCAAGGCGACTGGGAAGGAGATCCATTTGCTGAATTGCAGGAAGGTGCCATGACATGACGCTCGAAGACGAGTTGCATGGGTGGCTTGAACACATGGCACGGTCCTATGCGGTCGGCGATGCCGCCGCTTGTGCCAGGATGTTCAGCGAAGATGCTATGCTGCACTCGCCCTTCGCGCCCCCTGCCCACGGGCGGGCCGAGATCGAGATCCTGCATCGGGACTGGACCCGGACGGCCACGGCAAAACGCTTCGACATCCTGTCTTTCGGCGGCTCGGGCGACCTTGCCTGGATACTTGCCAGGTTCTCCGAAGGCGATACCGGTACGGGCACCACGCTGGCCGTCCTCGACCGAAGCGCAGGCACCGGCTGGCTCTGCAAGGCGTGCAGCCTGAACGAAGAACAGATCTGAATGCTGCACCCGTCAACCGCGCCGGATGCGAGATCCAACAAGCAAAGGGTGAGACGCATGCCAACCGACAGTATCGCCGCCACGGCGACCGCCTATACCGCTGCCTGGAATAGCGGTTCGGCCGAAGCAGTTGCGTCATTCTACGCCGAGACGGGCGGCATCGTCATCAACCGGGGCACGCCCTGGGAGGGGCGCGCGCGCGTTCAGGCCATGGCCGAAGGATTTTTCGCTGATGTGCCCGACTTGAACCTGACCTGTGACGGGGTGCGCATCGCGGGCGATCACGTTGCCTTTCTGTGGACCTTCACCGGCCACCATGCCGAAACGCGCAACCCGGTGCGGATAGCAGGCTGGGAAGAATGGGATGCGGACGCCGATGGCAAAGTCGCCGCCTCGAGAGGCTGGTTCGACGCCGAGGATTACGCCCGGCAGGTGGCGGGATGAGCGACCCCTTCGCAAATGTCGACGCGGCGTCCCCGGAGTTCATCGAGATCATCGCAACCGCGCTTGAAGTGCGCGCGGCGGACCCCTCCATGTTGCCCGTGATCGACGGTTTTCTCGACCGGCTTGCGCCGCCCGACGGCGGCCTGATCGTCGATATCGGTTGCGGGACCGGCGGTGTGACCCGGCGCATCGCCGACCGCTTCGGGCGCGCCAATGTGCTCGGTGTGGAGCCGTCCGCCGCCTTGACCGGCAAAGCCTGGTCGCTGGCTGGCGACCATCCCAACCTAAAGTTCCGGAATGGTGACGGAGCGGCGCTCGATCTCGCCGATGGCAGCGCCGACATCGCCATCCTGCACACTGTGCTGTCGCATGTGGCCGATCCGTCTCCGCTTGTCATGGAGGCCACGCGCATCCTGCGCCTAGGCGGCACACTGGTGGTCTGCGATGCAGATTTCTCGAAGGCCGCACTGGGCCTTGCGCCCGGCGATCCGCTGGACTCCTGTGCCCGGGCTTTCGTGGCCGGATCTGTGACGGATGCCTGGCTGACGGGCAAGCTCAAGCCGCTGGCTCGTGCTGCCGGGTTGACGGTCGCGCATTTCGATACCGCAATACGCGTCGTTACGGACGGAATTGGTAACCTCGTCTGGGTCAGGATGGCGGCTGCGCGCTTCGTGACCGAAGGCGTGATCGGCCAGCCGCTCGCCGATGCGCTCGAGGCTGAATATCACCGCCGTGCCGAGGCCGGGACGCTTTACGGCTTCCTGCCCTTTGTGACGATGATCGCCGTGAAAGCTGAGAGATGAGGATGCCTTGCCATAGGATGTGCGGCAGCCTTTGCGCGGAGAATGACGCATGACAAACGCCACAAGGCACATGGCCAATGCCATGCCGATCCTGCACCTGACGGAGGGCGCGGACGGCATTTCGCACTTTTCGGACCTGCATGTTTCCCTCCGCTCCGGCGGTTTCGCCCCGCCCGCGCCTCCAATGCCGGTTTCTGACACTGAGCCGGCGACGGGTGTTCGCTACCTCGTGCTTCCCGCTGGATGGGTGGCGCGCGGCATCCCTCACCGCGCCGGCAGGTCGCGTTTTGCCTGTCGGGCCGTCTTCGGGTCGATGCGGGCGATGGCGCGGTGAGGGAGTTTGGCGCAGGCGCGATCTGGCGGATGGAGGACGTGGCCGGGTCGGGCCACACGACGACCGTGCTCGGGGACGAAGACGTGCGCCTGGCAATCGTGCAACTGCCATCGCAACCCGGCGACCCAATCCCGAAGGAGACCTAATGAACATGATCCAAAAGAGTGTCCGGCAGTTTCACGAAGCCTGGGACTTGCGCGATCCCGACCGTGGTGCTGCCATCATCGCGCCGAACTGCCGGTTCGAGGATGTGGCGCGTGACGAGGCGCAGATCGGCCCCGACGACTATCGAATGGACTATCAGCGCTGGCGGGCCGCTTTCCCGGATGGAGAGGTCAAGGTCGTCAATGTCCTTACCGGTGGCAATGGACCCGACGGCTGGGGGGGCGAGTTCCTCAATCGCGGCACCCAGTTCGGAAACCTTCACTCGGGCCTCGAGAATTTCCCGCCCTCCGGGCGCCGGATGGAGGTCCGCTATTGCTCTGTCATGCGCGTAGAGAACGGCAAGGTGGTCGAGGGTCGTGATTATTACGACAGCGCCACCATCGCACGGCAACTCGGGTTGGTCGAATGAGACCCGTCGGCCATGAAACAGGGGATACCTGATGCGCTTTCCCACCTTCTTCGATGCCATGCCCGCCCTCGATGTACCGTTTCCCGAGGATGTGGTCACCTCCCATGCCGTTTGCTCGGATGCGGGGCTGGTGGCCTTCTTCCGCTTCCACAAGGACATGGACCTTCCGCCCCACGCGCACGGGCCCCAATGGGGTACTGTGATCGCGGGGGAGATCGTCTTCACCATCGGTGGCGAGACGCGGGCCTATCGACCCGGTGACAGCTACGACATCCCTGCGGGTGTCGAGCACGGCGCGCGGATACGCGCCGGCACGATCGTGGTCGACGTCTTCGCAGAGGCAGACCGCTATCCGTTGAAGGCACGCTGAGATGGCTGTCGATATCGCCCGCGCAAAGACGCCCGAGGACCTTGATGCCGTTCGGCTGTTGATCCGCGACTTCTTCGCATGGGCCATAGCCCATGTGGCGGAGGACGGGAAATCCCCGAACGACTCCGTCTTCGCGAATCTCGACGCCGAACTCGCAGGTCTTCCAGGTCGGTTCGGTCCGCCGTCTGGCTGTCTGCTTCTGGCGAAGCTTGACGGCGCGCCGGTCGGCTGTGTCGCCTTTTACGGTCAGGATGCGACCACGATGGAGATCAAGCGCATGTTCGTACGTCCCGAGGCCTGGGGGAAAGGCGTCGGCAGACGGATGCTGGAGATGCTCCTGACCGAGGCAGCGGCCGCCGGATATACCCACTACCGCCTGTCCACTCACTACAAGCTGCATTCGGCCCAGGCGCTCTACCGCCAAGCCGGATTCCGCGAGGTGCCCGGTTCTAAGGATTTCCCGGGCATCGTGGAGGGCGTCGACATCTGCATGGAAATGACCCCGGTCCACGATGCCGCGAAGGAGAACCGCCTTGCCTGACACGCTCGACCCGTTCGTCCACCATCCCGAACTGCGCGACCGGATCGCAGATCCCGAAACCTCGCTTTTCCGGACCTTCCGGGCCGAGCATCTCATCGTGCAAGAGCCGCATCTGCGGGACTGGGTGTATCCCGAAGCACGGCGCGAAGCGATCCGCGCCGAGGCGCTGGCCGGCCACTCGGGCGACCTGTGGGTCTTCGGCTACGGGTCGCTGATGTGGAACCCGGCGCTGCGCTTCACCGAGGTGCGGCGCGCGCATGTCGCGGACCATGCCCGACGCCTGATCCTCGTTGAATATCGGGGCGGCCGCGGAACGATGGAAGCGCCGGGCCTGATGGCGACGCTGGACGCGGGCGACGGCTGCGATGGGCTGGCCTTCCGGATCGCCGCCGTGGATGTTGAAACCGAGACCGATATTCTCTTTCAGCGCGAAATGCTGGCGCCCGGCTATCTCGCCCGGTTCATCCCGGCGCGGATCGGCGATGAGGAGGACCGCGTGCTGACCTTTCTCGCCGATCACGACGTGCCCGATGTCCGCCCCGACCTGACCCACGAGGAACAGATTCGCTACGTCGCCCACGGGGCGGGCGATCTCGGCACCAGCCGCGACTACCTGGCCAGCATCGTCGGACATCTGGGCGAACTGGGCATCGTCGACCAGTCTTGCACCGACCTTCTGAACGCGGTGGACACCTATCTCGCGGCGACTGCCGAAAAGGAGCTTGCCCCATGACCGCCCTCGTCCCCTTTTTCGACGGCCACAATGACTTCCTCCTGCGGCTGATGAAGACGCCCGCGCCGCGCGAGGAGACCTGGCTCGGCGCCAGTGGCCGGGGGCACCTCGACCTTGCGCGGATGAAGGCCTCGGGCTTCGCGGGCGGCCTTTTCGCGATCTTCGTGCCGCCGGCGTCCGATGGCCCGCCGCCGGACTTCAAGGTGCTGATGGCAGACCCGCCCTACGCGCTGCCCATGCCGCCCGAGATGACGCACACGCAGGCCCAGCCCGAGGCATTGGCGATGGCCGGATTTCTGCACTGGATGGAGCGGGCGGCGCCGCAGGATTTCCGCGTCTGCCGTTCTGTGTCCGAGATCCGAACTGCCATGGAGGCAGGCATCATTGCGGGCGTCATGCACATGGAGGGGGCGGAGGCCATCGGCCCGGACCTCGACGCGCTCCACCTTTTCCACGACATGGGCCTGCGGTCGCTCGGCCCGGTGTGGAGCAGGCCCACGATCTTCGGTCACGGCGTACCGATGACCTTTCCCGGCACGCCGGATACGGGACCCGGCCTCACCGGGAAGGGCCGCAACCTCGTCCACCTCTGCGATGAACTCGGCATCCTGATCGACCTGTCGCACCTGAACGAGAAGGGGTTCGACGACGTGGCTCGCGTCTCAAGCAAGCCACTCGTGGCCACGCATTCCAACGCGCATGCGCTCTGCGCCAGCCCGCGCAATCTGACCGACCGGCAGCTCCACATGATCCGCGAGCGCCGCGGCATGGTGGGCTTCAACTTCGCGACCTTCTACCTGAACGCGGACGGCCGGGCCGATAATGGCACGGTTTGGGACACGATGCTTCGCCACCTCGACCACCTGATCGCCGAGGCGGGCGAGGATCACGTCGGACTCGGCTCGGATTTCGACGGCTGCGTCGTGCCGGACCTGATAGGCGACGTGACCGGAGTTCCGCTTCTCTTCGAGGCGATGGGTGCGCATGGCTACGATGCGCCGCTCCTCGGCAAACTCGCGCGCGACAACTGGCTCGCCTGCCTCGACCGTTGCCTTCGCTGATGCGCGGGAGAGGCGACATCGCAAACCCGCCGCCAGGCTTCACAAGGTGTGACAGGTGGAGCTTTACCATGCCCGCCAGCCAGCCAGCCAGCCAGCCAGCCAGCCATCGGCATCACAGGAACGAAGGAGACTGCAATGAAGAACCAGGAAGAAACCCTTGATCCCTCCGACTGGACGGAGGTGCGCGAGCTTGCGCATCGCATGGTCGAGGATGCCGTCCGTCACCTTGACGAAGTGCGCGAGCGTCATGTCTGGCAGCCGATCCCCGAGGAGGTGCGGGCGCGGTTCCGGACGCCCCTGCCGACGGGACCGCAGCCCTTGGGCGACGTCTACGAGGAGCTGCGGGAGAACATGCTGCCCTATGCAATGGGCAACATCTATCCGCGCTTCTGGGGCTGGTACATGGGCTCGGGGAACTTCACCGGCGCGCTCGGCGACTTCCTTGCCGCCATCGACGGGTCCAATCTCGGCGGCGGGTCGACGGCGGCGGCCATGATCGACATGCAGGTGATCGACTGGTTCAAGGAGATGATGGAGTTCCCGCCGACAGCCAGCGGCACGCTGACGAGCGGCGGCTCCATGGCAAACCTCCTGGCGCACACCATCACCCGCAACATGATGGCGGGCGTCGACGTGCGGGCCGAGGGCATCGTGGGCATCCCCCGACCCTTGCGCTTCTACGCCTCCGACCAGGTCCACAGCTGCCACCAGAAGGCGCTGGAGACGCTGGGCCTGGGGGCGCGGTCGCTCCGCATGGTCGCGTCCGACGAACGGCAGCGCATCGACCTGTCGGCGCTCGAGGCGGCGATCGCGGAGGATCGGGCGGCGGGCGTCGCGCCGGTCTGCGTCATCGGCACGGCGGGCACGACGAACACGGGCGCTACCGACGATCTGAAAGCGCTGGCCGCCCTATGCCGGCGCGAAGGCCTTCGCTTCCACGTCGATGGCTGCATCGGCGCCTTCTTGAAGATCGCCCCGGAGAACCGCGCCCTCGTGGCGGGGATCGAGCTGGCCGATTCCGTCGCCCTTGATCCGCACAAGTGGCTGCACACGCCCTTCGAGGCGGGCTGCGTGCTGGTGCGCGACGCCGACCGGCATTTCGAGGCGTTCGAGATGCACGGCGAGTATCTCCAACTCCAGACCCGAGGCATGATCGCGGGAAAGTTCCTGGCCGACTACGGGCTGGAACTGAGCCGCGGCTTCAAGGCCCTGAAGATATGGATGTCGCTGAAGGAGAACGGTGCGCCCAAGCTCGGGCGTCTGATCGACCAGAACATCGCTCAGGCGCGCCATCTCGAGGGGCTGATCGCCGCCGATCCGCGACTCGAACTCGTGGCTCCCGTCGACCTCAACATCGTCTGCTTTCGCTATGCCGGTGGTCTGAAGGATGAGGTGGCCCTCAAGGAGGTCAACACCGAGATCATGCTGCGCATCCAGGAGTCAGGCTTTGCGATCCTGTCCGACACCACCGTCGCCGGCCGCCATTGTCTCAGGGTTGCCATCAACAACCACAGGACAACCCGGCAGGATCTGTCGGTCCTCCTTTCGGAAGTCCTGCGGACCGGAGCGGGGGTTGCACACGAGCGGGCGCGGTCGGCAGCTACGGTTTCGACTGTTGGCAAAAAAACCCCCATTATCCACGAAAGAAAAGCTGAAGGCGCATGAGGCCTGCGTCCGACAGCTTCGCGGACAATGCCGCCGGTCACTTCAACAGGGATGGCTTCCACTTCCACGACGGTTGCAACCATTGCTCGAACTGGCCAATGTCCGAAAATATCAATACGGATCGCTACTCATTCGGAAGTCGAAAGTTGGGTCAAGCTACGTGCCCAGCTCTGGGGCGACACCTCGCTCGACAAACATTGGGACGAAGCTGCGGCGATGCTCGCCAAGTCTCCCGATGAATGTGTCGACTTATTGGACGTCGTCGATGGTGAAGCCATCCGTGCATTCGCTGAGGCAGCTTTGCGTCGTGATCACGTTAACGGATGCGAGACTTCGCCCGTTGTTTTTCTCGAAGGTATCCTCGCAGACATCGGCTTTGAGCGCGGCCTCGAGACGTGTTCGCCTGAAAAGACGGTCTGGCGCCGAGGGCCAGTCGGCGTGATCATTTCCGCTGCTGCCCGAAGCGTCTCCATTTCGCTTTCCTGATGACATGTTCTCAGCGTTGAGAACCGGATGCTTTGGCTCTGATTGGGATTGCCGCAGCACAAAGACATCCGTCATCGCCGGCCAGCAAGTCAGGAAGTCCGGGCCGAATTACCCGACATATGAGCAGGTGGTGACATAAGGTGTTTGATCACCGCGCACCGGCTCCGCACGGGTTCCATAACCAGATGCACATCGTTCGACGTCAAAATCCACGATAGGTGAGACATGTCGAACCGAATACGGAAATACGGGCATTCCCAGCCACGCGCGGTCGCTGGCTCGAGGAGCGACAGGAGCGCATCGGCAAACCGACATGACCGTGACGGGATGGAGCGAATACGCGCTGGATTTGGCGGCATTCTTCCTGACGCATTCCGTGCCTCTGCGCCAGTCGCTGCGACCATGGCTGCAGGCCCGGCTTGGTCGGGCGGGCTTCTCTTTCGGCTATTCTTTTTTGTCGCTCGCTGTCCTTGCTTGGCTGATCACGGCGGCAGGACGGGCGCCCTTTGTTCCGGCCTGGCGCTGGGAAACGTGGCAGAACCATGTGGTTCTGGCCGCCATGTTGCCGGTTTGCCTGATCTTGGGACTCGCCGTTGCGCAACCGAAATCGTTTTCCTTCGGCGGCGCGCGCAACGCTGGCTTTGATCCCGCCCGTCCCGGCTTCGTGAGACTGACGTCGACGCCGTGCGATGGGCGAAAGCTGGAACCGGCTCGACCACGCCCGCCGTCAGGCCCCGGCCTTGCCGCCCCCGGTCTCTTGGACAGGGACGGCCCTTCGCCTCACCCTAGGCATGGTGCTCTATCTTGCGCTTCTTTCGCTGCATCCCTTGCTCTTCGGGGTGAACCCGTTGACTTGATGGGCTCGCTGAAGAAGCCGCTGCACCGTCAACTGTCCGCCTTCGCCATTAACCGAAGGATATGGCGGGCAAAGAGCCATGTGACGGGAATGCCCAACACCGCGCCCCCCAGCACTGATTGCAACGGTGTCAGCACGGGCCAGCCGATCCACGACCATATCAGCGAGGCGAAGAACAGGTTGACGGCCATCGCCCCGGAGCCGAATGGATAGAGGATCAGAGTCAGGCGTCCTTGGGTCACTTGCGCGCGATCAGCCGTTGCACCGCGACAAGCGCCATCACCAGTAGGATGGACGCGACAAGATAAGAGATTTCGGCTTGCGCCGTCTGTGGCGCGGGGATCGGGCGCTGAAACGTCTCGGCGGCGGTCATAACCGGTGTGAACAGGCCGAAAAGGAAGAGGAAAAAGCGCATGTCAGGTCTCCTGCGTGAGTGAACGGTAGATGTCGGGCAAGGCACGGCCCAGCCGGGCGGGATCCGGCAACAGGGTGAACCCGGCACGGCCGAAGATACGCGCGAACCAGTCCTGCCCATCGGCGTCTACGATCACTCCATGCACCAACTGTCCGGCGCGGCGCGCCTCGCGCACGGCCATGTGGCTGTCCTCGATGCCGTGGGTGCCCTCGTAATGATCCAGGTCGTTGGGTTTGCCATCCGTCAGCACCAAGAGCAGCTTGCGGGTCGAGGTTTCGGCGGCAAGCGCAGCCGAGGCATGGCGGATCGCGGCCCCGAGCCTAGTGTAATGGCCGGGCTTCAGCCCGCCGATGCGGGCTGTGATGTCGGGTGTCATCCGCCCCTCGAACCCCTTGCAGCGGGTCAGGAACACGCGATCGCGCCTGAGCGAGGAGAAGCCCCAGATCGCCAGCCGGTCGCCCGCCGCGTCGATGCCGCCCGCCAGCGCCACCAGCGCCTCGCGCGTGGTGTCGATGATGCTGCGGGTGCCGACCACGGATTCGGTCGAGCGGGAGCAATCCATAAGGATCGCCACAGACAGGTCGCGTTCGACGTGGCGCAGATCGCGGAAGATGCGGTCGCTGCCCTGTCCTGTGGCGCGGATCGCCACCTGCGCCGCGATCAGCGCGTCAAGATCCAGTTCCGCGCCGTCCACCTGCCGGGGCAGCAGGATGCGGCGGGGGTGCAATGCCTCGAACTGACGGCGCACGCGGGTCATCAGGCGCGGGTCGGGTTCAAATCCTGTTCCGGGGGTGGCGTCGGCCTCGAGCACGATGCAGTGGTCGGGCATGTAGGCGCGGGCGCGGTGGTTCCATTCAGGATAGGTGAAGCGCGCCGAGAGCCGCTCGTGGTCGGCATCCTGCGGGGCAAGATCCAGATGCAGGCGCAGCCGGGTCGCGGCGCGCTTGTGATGCGGGCTGAGGGTGATGCTGTCCTGATCCTCGGCGGCCTTCTGGGCGTTTTCCAGATCGTCGTCGTCGGTCGCGCGGTTCAGGCCCATGCTTTCCACCCAGGATAGAATCGACTCGAACCGGTGCATGATGAAGCTGTCGGTGCGGTTGGCCTGCTCGTTGTCCTGCCGGTTGCCCTGCTTGCGCGTGGCACTGGCAAGACCGGGTGGCGCGCTGATGGCATCCTCGGCCGGGCTGGGGGCGCTCCCTTTGTCCGCGAGATCGATCCGCATCCAGATTGGAACGGGCACCATAGGTGTGTACCCGCGCGGGGCGTTTGGCACGAACGCACTCTCGGCCGTGTAGCGCGCACCCGACAGAACGGACAGCGCGCGGGCGGCCACGTCCCGCTCGGATGGCGACGTGGCGTGATCTGGCCAGTCCGTCACCACATGGGCGCAAAGGGTTGCATGGCGCGCGCGCAGACCGGGGCAGAGTGACAGTGCCATGGCCGTTGCCCGTTCCATCGCGGCGATATGGGCAATGTCGGCGGCCATCGCATCGGCGGGGGGAACTGCGGGCGTGGCACAAGCGGCAAGGGCTGCAAGCCACAGGTACGCGGCGCGGTTCTGCCCGACCGTCGGAAAGGCGTCGATCACCGGCGGCAGGCGCAGCGTTTCACCATCGAAGCGGGCGACATGTTCCAGCATGTGCGCATCGGCCAGTTGCGCGCCGATCGTGCGCCGGTGGCGCGACGCCGTGGCGGCGCTGGCAGCGATTTCGACGCCCGGCTTTCCACCAACGGCGCGGAACAGCAGCGCAATGCTCGGTCGTACGGCATCCAGCGTTACGGCGCTGTCCGCGTGACCGGCAACCGGGGCCAGACGCAGGGCAACGCCGTGCCAAAGGTTGCCAACCGTCTCTTCGGGCTCCATCAGGTCGAGGGGGTGCAGGGCCATGAGGGTTATCCGTAGACGCTGGCGATCACGTCGCGCAGCGCCTGCGCGACGTCGGGCTCGTCGGTCAGCGGCTCGACCACAGCTGCCTGCAAAGCCTGTTCGATCGGCATTTCGCCAGCGATCAGGGTCGCGGCATAGATCAGCAGGCGGGTCGAAACGCCCTCTTCCAGATCCATCCCCGACAGCGCACGGATATGCCCGGCCAGCCGCACCAGAGGCACCACGCGGGCCGCATCCAGCCCGCTTTCGCGCGCCACCACGGCGGTTTCGGTCGCGGCATCGGGAAAGCCGAAGGTGATCGACAGGAATCGCTGCCGCGTAGACGGCTTCAGCCGTTTGAGGATGTTCTGGTAGCCGGGATTGTAGCTGGCCACCAGCATGAAGCCGGGCGGCGCCACCAGCTCCTCTCCGGTGCGGTCGATCATCAGGGTGCGACGGTTGTCGGTCAGCGGGTGCAGCACCACGGTCACATCCTTGCGCGCCTCGATCACCTCGTCGAGGTAGCAGATCGCGCCTTCGCGGACGGCACGGGTCAGCGGGCCGTCGATCCATTCCGTCGCTCCGCCGCGCAGCAGGTACCGCCCAATCAGGTCCGCCGCCGACAGGTCGTCATGGCAGGCAACGGTATAGAGCGGGCGGCCCAGACGGGCCGCCATGTGTTCGACGAACCGCGTCTTGCCGCACCCGGTCGGCCCCTTCAGCAGCAGGGGCAGACCCTTGGCATGAGCGGCATCGAACAGGGCGACCTCCTGCGCAACCGGGCGGTAAAATGGCGCGGTGCGATCCGGGGCCAGCGCGTTCATTGCGCCTCACCCTCGGGTTCGGGCATGGTATTCGGCGCGATCACTTCGCGACGCACCACGACCTGGCTGTAGATGAACAGGATCGCGCCCAGAACCACGGCGATGCCGGCGCCGAAGCGCATTACATAGAACAGGCCAAGCTGGTCCTGAACGTCCATGTAATAGTCCCCGACAATCCGCTGCATGTGGGTCTGGATGGTCCCGGCAAAGGTCAGCACGAAGGTCATGAACGCCATGCCCCCGGTCATCAGCCAGAACGAGATCATGTTCAGCACTTGATTGTAGGGCGCACGGCCGCGCAGCAGCGGCATGGCATAGGTGATGATCGCAAGGTTCATCGCCACATAGGCGCCGTAGAACGACAGGTGCCCGTGGGCCGCCGTGATCTGCGTGCCATGGGTGTAGAAGTTCACCCCGTGGAAGGTGTGCAGGAAGCCCCAGACGCCCGCGCCGAAGAACGCAACGACGGCCGAGCCGAGCGCCCAGAGAAGCGCGGCCTTGTTGGGATGGTTGCGCCGCCCCTTCCAGACCATGATGAAGGCGAAGGACATCATCGCAAAGAACGGCACCACCTCGAAGGCCGAGAAGATCGAGCCGGTCCATTGCCAGTATCCTGGCAGACCGATCCAGTAGAAATGGTGCCCGGTGCCAAGAATGCCCGAAAACAGCGCCGTGGCGACGATCACGTAAAGCCACTTTTCAACAACTTCACGGTCGACGCCGGTCAGCTTCAGCATCAGGAAGGCGAGGATCGCGGCCATCACCAGTTCCCACGTTCCTTCAACCCACAGGTGGATCACGAACCACCAATACATCTTGTCGAGGCTCAGGTTGTCGGGGTTGATGAAGGCGAAGATCCACAGCAGCGACAGCAGCCACAGGCCGGTCAGCAGAACGCCGGTGATCGCGGTCTTGCGCCCCGCCAGCACGGTCATCGAGATGTTGATCAGGAAGATCACCGCGGCAACAAGGATTCCGAATTTGACCCAGAGCGGTTGTTCCAGAAACTCGCGCCCGCCGTGGATGCCGACAAGATAGCCGCCGACCGCGCCCAGCGTGCCGACCACAAGGATGATCAGCTGCAGATAGGCCAGCTTGACCGACCAGATCTCGCGCTCGGCCTCCTCTGGCACAAGGAAATAGGCGGCGCCGAAAAAGCCCAGCAGCAGCCAGACGATCAGCGCGTTGGTGTGGATCATGCGGATGATGTTGAACGGCAGAAGCTCGGACAGGGTGTTGGGCGAGATATAGATCCAGCCCGCCAGCAGCCCGCCCAGCACCTGGATGCCGAACAGCCCCATCGCCACGAGGAAATAGGCGTAGGCGACTTTTTGCGATTGATATTTCATGGGTATCTCCTAGCCCGCGTCCGTCGGCGGCCAGCCTTGGGTGTCTGTCTGATCGGCCCAGCGGAGGAACTCGGACAGACCGCGCATTTCTTCCTCGGTGATTTCGAAGTGGGGCATCTGGCGGCGCCCTTCGATGCCGCTGGGCTGGGCATTCATCCAGCCATCCAGCACCTCATAGGCGACCTCGGGCTCGTCCTGCACGCCCCAGCGGGTCATCACGTTCCCCAGCTCGGGCGCGAAATAGGCACCTTCGCCGTGCAGCGTGTGGCAGTTGATGCAGCTGTGACGTTCCCAGACGTGCTTGCCCAGGATCACCTCTTCCGACAGCGGCATGCCAGCGGTCGAGACGTTGACCACATAGCGGTGCGAATGGATTGTCATGGCGATGAACACGACGATGAAAAACAGGGACCCTCCATAGAATATGTTCCTGGCCCGTGACTTCGTGAGGATCTCTGACATTGGGTCGGTCCTGGCGATTGTTGCGTATCAGGACTGTCTATGGCGCCGTCGGCGGGCGGACGTTGTTCCAGCACAACGACGCGGAAAAAGAGCTGCGGCAAGGTGCTCGAACGGCATACAGGCCGGAGCGGAGGCACCATGTGCGGCCCCAAAATGGACGACCCCAACCTGCCACTGCGGCTGCTGTTCGACCATTGGCCGGACACTGCGGCGGTGTTCCTGGCCCATCGCATGTTCTGCTTCGGTTGCCCGATTGCGCCGTTTCACACGGTTGTCGAAGCGTGCGCAGAATATAGCCTCGACGATGTGACCTTTCGCGCCGAACTGCGCGCGGCGGTTGCGCTTGGGCCGGAATAGGACGCGCGTCATGCGGCCGGACAAGCCGGTGCATACACATCGCGGGCGCCTGCGGCCGTGCTCATCATCACGAGGCGGTGCGGGTCGGTGACGACGATCAAGGACCGGGTACTGGCCACCAGCCCGCGCCGTTCCCAGTCGCTCAGCAACCGGCTGACGGTGTGCAACGTGGTGTTGGTCATGTCGGCGATGTTCTGGCGGGTGATCGGAAAGTCGATCTCGATGCCGCCAGCAACCTTGCGCCCGGACTGACCGATCATCCGCAGCAGCGCGCAGGCGACCCGCTGTTCCACTAGCTTGGTGGACAATTCAACAATGCGGTTGCTCATTTCATCGGCGCGTGTGCCAAAGATGCGCAAGGTTTCAGCGGCAAAGCCCTGATACTTCGTGCAAAATACTGGCCAGAGGGCGTTGGGCCAGGACAGGACGCAACACGCGTCGGCGGTCATGGCCGTGACCTGATGCGTGTCCTGCCCAAGCGCCACGCCGATGCCGAACATCTGGCTTTCCGGTATGTGCAGCACGATGATCCGGTCGCCTTCGGCGGTCAGCCTGACAAAACGGATGTGACCGGAGATCAGCAGGTGGAATCGCAGGGCGGGCTGCCCCTCGTCAAAGACAACGGACTCGGCGGGCAGGCGCTTTCGCTCGGCCAGTGCAAGAGCCTCGCGCAATTGCGTCGGCTCAAGGCCAAGGAAGGGTGGCATCCTGCCAAGTCGGCTTTCGTCATGAGTCTTCATCAGCACCTTTCGAGATTGAGCCAGCACAACGACGTTGGTTTCCTTGATAGGCCAACGTGAGGCTTGGTGAGTTAACGGAGATCAGTGTCGGGAGGATTTCCCTTCGGCTGCCGCAGAAGAGTGTGCCGGTTCCTGGTCGGCACCAAAAGGGACACGAGCACAAGAATGTCGGAAAAGAACCACCCACCCTATACTGGCCCCGCCCTGTTCAGCTATGGGTTCCGGCCCTTGTTCCTTGCTGCGGGCCTGTTCGCCGTGCTGATCGTGCCGCTTTGGATGGCGGTCTGGTCGGGGCAAGTTGCCCTTGGCGGACCATTCTCACCGACGGACTGGCACATCCACGAAATGCTGTTCAGCTATACCTCGGCGGTGATCGCGGGCTCCCTGTTTACCGCCATTCCGAACTGGACCGGGCGGATGCCGACGCGGGGCTGGCCGCTGATGGTGCTGGCTTTCCTCTGGCTGGCGGGGCGCTTTGCGGTGGCGGGGGCTGGGGGATTGGGACCGGTCGCCGTGATGCTGGTTGATGGCGCGTTCATGGCGGCGATCGGGGTCATGATTACAACCGAAATCGTGGCGGGGCGCAACTGGAGCAACCTAAAGGTGGTCGTTCCGGTGCTGCTGTATCTGGCCGCGGACATCACATTTCACCTAGAGGCGATGTCGCAGGGCAGCGCCGATGTCGGCCGACGTATGGGATTTGCCATGGTCGCGATGCTGGTCCTGCTGATCGGCGGGAGGATCATCCCCAGCTTCACCCGGAACTGGCTGGTCAAGCGCGGTCCCGAGCCAGGGCCGCTGCCGGTGCCGTTCGATCGGTTCGATGCAGCAAGCCTGACGTTCACGTTGGTGATGCTGCTTACCTGGGTGGCATTGCCCGAATCTCGGCTTGCCGGTTGGGGCCTGCTGTTGGCCGCGGCAGTGCAGTTCCTGCGTCTCATGCGCTGGCGGGGCTGGCGGGTCGGGTCATCGCCGTTGTTGCTAATGCTACATCTGGCCTTTGCCTTCCTGCCGCTCGGGCTGTTTGCCGTCGGGTTGGCGTCGCTGGGCATCTTGCCGGTCGCGACAGGGCTGCATCTTCTTGGCATCGGCGGATTCGGCGGCATGACGTTGGCTGTGATGATGCGGGCGTCGCTGGGCCACACCGGGCGGCCGCTCGAGGCGGGGCGCGCCCTGACGCTGGCCTTTGCCTGCGTTGCCCTTGCGGCGCTGATGCGTGTGGCCGTCCCAACGGCGTTTGGCCTGTGGATCGCGGCGGCGCTGTGGACGGTCGGTTTTGGTCTTTTTGCCTGGCGGTTTGTCCCCATCCTGAGCCTGCCCAACCCCACGCGGCGCCAGGCGAACGGGCGGTGAGCGTCAGGCATCGGCACCGCTGAGCAGCACCAGCCGGTGCGGCGACGTCACCGTGATCTTGCGCCGCTCGGACGACACGATCCCGTCGCGTTCCCACGCGCTCAGCAACCGGCTGACGGTGTGCAGGGTCGTGCCGGTCATGTCGGAGATGTTCTGGCGGGTGATCGGCAGGCCGATCTCGATCCCGCTGTCCACCTTGCGCCCGGTCTGAGTGATCAAGCGCAGCACGGCGCAGGCGACGCGCTGTTCCACCTGCTGGGTGGCCAGCTCGACAATGCGGTTGTTCATTTCGCCGACACGTTCGCCGACCACCTTGTAGCTTTCGGTCGCAAAGCCGTCATAACGTTCGGTGAATACCGTCCACAAACGGTTAGGCCAAGCCAGCGCCAGGCAGTCGTCCGCCGTCATCGCCGTCGCCGGGTAGGTCGTGCGCCCCAGCGCGGCACCGATGCCGAACAACTGCCCCGCCGCGATGTGCAGCGCGATGATCTGATCGCCGCCCGGCGTCGTGCGGATCACGCGGATATGGCCGTCGAGCAACAGAAAGAAGCGCTCGACCGGCATCCCCTCGGTGAACACTGCCGCGCCGGGGTCAAAGCGCAGCGGTTTGGCAAGGTCGAGGATCTCGCGGATCTGGGGCCGTGCCAGCCTGCGGAACGGCGGCAGATCGCTCAGCAGGCTTTCGTCAAGTTTGTTCATGCGCAGGCTCCGGACGTTGTGGCAGCACAACGAGCCGCTCGTGACCCTAGCCTAGAACAGGGATCAAGACCAACCATTCCCGTCTCTCGAAAGGACATCCAATGTTTGCGAAACTGATCGCCGGCAGCCTTGCCACCATCCTGCTTGCCCCCGCCGCCTTTGCCGAAAACTTTGACGTGAAGATGCTGAACAAGGGAGAAGAAGGTGCCATGGTGTTCGAACCCGCCTTTGTCGCCGCTGCCGTTGGCGATACCGTTACCTTCATATCAACCGACAAGGGCCACAATGTCGAAGGCATCGAAGACCTCCTGCCCGAGGGTGTCGAGGAATTCAAAAGCGACATGGGCGCGGATTATGTCCTGACCCTGACCGAAGAGGGGCTGTATGCCGTGAAATGCACTCCGCATTACACGATGGGCATGGTTGCGCTGGTTCAGGCCGGTGCGCCGGTCAATCAGGACGCCGTCACCGGGGCCACATTCAGGGGCAAGGCGAAATCCCGTTTCGAGCCGCTGATTGCCCAGATTGTCGAGTGATCCAACCGTTCGGTCGGATTGGCGTTCCGGGAAATGTCGGGGCACCTTTCCTACAATCTGACCAAGGTTCCTCCGGTTGATCAGGAGCATTGACCTGTCCGACCGGACCCCAAAGCCAAGGAGACCAGCGAATGTTTGTCCTTGACATGCCGATGGCGGCGCGGCCGCAACTTGTTCTTGTCGCAGATGATGCGAGCCTGATCGAGGCCGTCCGGCTGCTGACCTGAGGGACAGACATTGTGGTGGTCCGAAACAGTGACGGCATTCTGCAGTGTGTCGTCACCAAGACTGACGTGGTCCGGCGGATGAGCATCCGCACCGGTGCCGCCATCCATTGCCCTGTGTCCATGGTGATGACCAGGGACATCCTGTTTCACCATGGGCGCGATCTCTTCCAGGATGTATCCGACAAGATAAAAGCGCGGGATCTCAAGAGCATCCCACTGGTGGATGACGACCAGTAGCGTGTCGGGATGCTGACCGCGCGTGCGGTGTTTCGCGTGTTGTTGGGCGACGCCGAGGACGCCGAGGCGCAAATGGTCGGTTATGTCGGTGGCGTCGGCTATCGATGAGCAAGCTGCCCACCCCTGAAATCAATCCTTGTGAGGACAGTCTGATATCCCGTTCAAAAACATGTGACACTGTGGCAGCTCAACGCCTGACTGCGCTGTCACGATGGGAAAATGAGGGTGGCAACCCGCGCGCCGCCGAACCGGAAGCACCGGCAGACACGCCCGGCATGACGCACGCCGAAATCGTGCTTTTGCGCGTCAGGGTAATTTCGCTGGAAAATCTGCTGATCGCGGTCCTGTCGGGAGGCACGGACCGACAAATGCAGGCGGCGCGGGACATGGCGGCGGTGATTGCACCCCGGCCCGACGTGACGCAGCACAGTCTTACGATCCGGGCGTCCCAGCACATGAACGATATTGTCGACCGGGCCGTTCACATGCGCGGTATCTTGTCCTGATACTCTGCTGTCACGACGCATTGCTCAGCCGGCCCCGTCGCGCACCAGCCGGAACCCCAGATAATCGGGCGGCACCCCTGCCGCGCACCCGCCGACCCGTGCATCGCGGACAAAGTCGATCACGAAGGCGCGGTGTTTGCCCTGTACGGCCCGCACCCCGCAATAGTCCGACCTGGTTGCAAAGGCCGCACCATCTGCCGTGAGAGTGCCATTCTGAAAACAGGTGGCGGTCCATTCCCAGACGTTGCCCGCCATGTCGCTGACACCCCGAGTGTTCTGACCGAAATGACCGATCGGGTGCAGCACCAGATCGGCCTCGCCCCGCAGTTCCACCTCGCGCCGATAATTGGCAATCCAGCGGCGCGACGGGTCATCGCCGTTGGCGTCGACGGCAAAGCCGTCGTCGTTGCCCCGTTCGGCGGCGGCGCGCATCCATTCGGCGTCGGTCGGCAGACGCCAGTGCTGCCCCGTGCGGTCCGAAAGCCAGGCAGCATAGGCCGTGGCGTCGCCGTGGTTGATATTCGTCTGCGCAAGGTCGGCGCGCCCGGTCGTCGGCGCGGCGGCACAGGCCACCCGGGCAACGCAGCGGGCGTATTCTGCCTCGGTGACGTGGAATTTCATGATCTCCAGCGCGGCGGCGTCCTGCGTGCGCATCGGGGCATCGATGATCCGCGTGCCTTGCCGGTATTCCCCCGCGGGCCTGTAATTCTGCGGTCCTGCGGCGATCTGCACGGTTTGCAGCAGGGGCAGGGGCTCGGGCGCGCGCAGCCACAGCAGGGCTGCGCCGGCAACAGCCACAAGGGCGACAGAGGCAAGGGTGATCCGGTATTTCATGGCGATCATTCCAGACAGGAGAAAGGCGGCCCCGGAACCGGAACCGCCATGCAACGCTTTGCCCATTTCCCCTATGGCAGGGCTGTCCGTCCCTCGTAGGCGACATCATATTCGACCGGCGCAACCACCTGTTCCATCAGGTCGTTGTTCCAGTCGCCACCAACCACCACATGCGCCGTGGCACCCAGATTGACCGCCTCGATCAGGTTGTGGTTGACGTAGGCATAGACCCCCGGTTGCAGGAAGGTATAAAGCGCCGCCCCCGCCGACCCACCGCGAATGAACCAGGTTTCCAGATCCCGCTCCGGCGGGTTGTTGAACTTGCCGGTTTCCCAGACAAGATCGCCATGCCCGCCGATCAGGTGCGGGCGGGTGTCGCGGTTGGCCTGACTGTGAACGAACAGCACGGTTTCGCCCTGTTCCGCAGTCAGTGCGTCGGGTCCGGTCAGCGCGCCGACCTTGCCGTTGAACACCACATGCGACGGGATCAGGCCGTTCATCACCGCCAGCATGTCGGAATAGCCTTCGCCGGCATCCTCGAACCGCATGTAGGTGCCATCCTCGCCGCGCGGGATGTAGAAGTCGTTCTCGCCAATGTAATAGATCCGGTCATAGGACACGGGTGCGCCCAAATGATCCTTCAGCCCGTCGCGCGGCAGCACCATGATGCAGCCAGACATGCCCGACACCACATGCCACGGGATCATCGGACCGCCGGGTGCGCAGTGATAGACAAACACCCCTGGTCGCGTCGCTTTGAACCGCAGTACGGTCTTTTCACCGGGATTGACCAGCGTCAGCGACCCGCCGCCCAACGCGCCGGTTGCGGCGTGAAAGTCGATGTTGTGCTGCATCATGTTTTCCGGCGGATTGAACAGGGTCAGTTCCACATAATCGCCCTCATGCACGACCATCATCGGACCGGGAACCGAACCATTGAAGGTCATCGCCCGGATCCAAGCGTCCTCGTCGACCTGAAGCTCCTTCTCCACGATCTTCATCTCGAATTCGACGATTTCCGGTGCAGCCGTCGCCACCTGTTCATGGGCATGCACGAAAGGCGGAGCCAGCAGCTTCACCTTGCGGCGGGTCATGCTGGACAGATCGACCGGCGCTGCGTCCGAGGTGTCCATCACCTCTTCGGCCGCGGCGGATGTCTTGATCACATAGGGTGAGGCGGCAACCAATGCGGCCCCCATGAGTGCGGCGCGTCGGGTGAGCATCTGGTGTTCCTTCCGGGGTTTCAGGTTCTCCCGGATGCTTGCGCCTTGGCCCACTCTGCGTCGTTGCGATACCACAACGTTGCGAGCAACCGGGGGCAAAAGGTGCCACCATCCTCCGGTCGGAAATATTGTGCGTGAGGTGTATGGGGCATTGTGCTTGATCAGCGTGAAGCCACGTTTGGTGGTCGGCGCTCTCCATCGGCGGCGAGCCCGATTCTCATGCCGTCATGAGTGAGCGCCGGGGCTTTGCCGGTTTATGCCTGACCCAGACGCGGCACCTCGTCCTCTCCGTCGTCGGATGGCAGCCCATAGCTCAACCCGCGGCCGATCCGGTGTGCCAGTGAAGACCAGGCCGTGGCCAAAGGGGGCGGCAATTCTTCGTCAAGCACAGAGTCGAACAGGGACAGCCAGACAGAAAAGTGCTGTGCCCTGACATTGCCGGCTGTCCTGTGGATCTGCATCGGGTTACCGTCATAGCAGTGGTGGAGCAGCAGGGCATTGCGCCAGAAGCGGCCGATTTTCTCTTCATGCGCGGGCCAATCCGCGACGTGCGCGGCAAAGATCAGGCCAAGTGCGGGATGCGCCCGGACCCGCCCGTAGAACTTCGACACGACCCGGTCGATCTGCTCTACTGTGACCGGAATGCGCGGCGTCATGGTCACGCCACGACGATCCAAACGACGGCCAGACTGATGATAAGGTAGACGAGCGTGTTGACCATCCATCGGATGAGGCCCGCTTCGCCCTCGGGGTCGACCCCCAGATGTTCACAGACCTTCGTTCCCGGCCAGAGAAAAGCTTCGGACAATGTCATGGGTTTCTTCCTTTAATAGGTGTTTTGAATGCGCATTATATGAACCTTTCAATTGCGCATTGCAAATGCTAATTTTGTGATATGCAACTGGACAAGTTTACCGATTACGCCCTGCGCGTGCTGATGACACTGGCGGTTCGCGCGCCGGATCGCGTGCCAACCTCAGTGATCGCCGCGTTGTTCGGGCTGTCGGAACACCACCTCTCCAAGGTCGCAACCCAACTTGCGCGTGACGGTTTCGTAGTCTCGGCGCGGGGGCGCAACGGCGGGCTCAGTCTGGCCCGCCGAGCTGACGAGACAAGTATCGGTGAGGTCGTCCGGGCGATGAAGCGCGGTGACCCAGTTGTCGAGTGCTTTGGAGCCAACAGGTCCTGTCTTATCCTGCCCGCCTGCGGGCTGCGCGATCCGCTGACCCAAGCGCAAGAGGCGTTCTTTGCGACTCTGGATCGCTACACGCTCGCCGACGTGACCCGCTCCCGCAGCGCACTTGCCGTATTGCTTGAAACGTGACGGGCTGATTGAAGTTTTGATTTGTGAAGCAGGCCAGTGATTTGAGAAGGAGAGCTTTGGATAAGTAAGGAAATCAGAGATGTAAGATCGACTGCAACGACCAAGGGGGAAACCACGCTACCCCGAAACGTGCGGCCGCACTGGGTCTCTCGGAAACAAATGGTTGCGCTATGTCGTGATGAAAGACGAAGTCAGGCTGCTGAAGATCGGGTCGGTGGCGGACCTGGAAGGCGCTCTGACGCATTCGGGCAGCATGGCGGTTAGCCTCGAGGATATGGACGACGCCATCGCCACTGGAGCGGCTGACGAGGCGCAACCCGACAGATGGTCGCCATCTACGCAATGTACTGACCCAGCTCCTTTTGCCGGACAATTCCAGTTGAAGTCGCGGCGGGCAACACCTTCATGCGAATTATGACTGCTGCCGCGCCCGGCTGCGTGATCTGCGAAGTGATGATCGAATTGGGCTAAGTGTTCAAATGTGAATCCCGGAGACAAAATGCCCACTGAAACGGTCTGATGATCTGAATGTGGCGGAGTAAAATTCCGCAATCTGCCACCTGAAGCCGATGAGCGGAGGGCCGTCAGTGACGTTGTCATATACTGCTCCGGGGCTGACGCCATTGCGCATATGAGGTCAACTGCGAGCCTGTATAGAAATTGAACCTCTGGGGACGGGAAGCACTGGCATGGGCTAGCATTTGCAGAGCAGTACATAAGGTACAGTGGCAAATTCTCGGACATTCGTCTCACTGGTCTGCAAGAAACGGTTGTGAGACATAATAGCGGCAGTCTAGGTTTCAGCATTTGAAAGATCCAACCGAGCCAAAGCGATAGAGATACAGAAATGACAAGAACGCTGACAGGTGGTGAAGCAATTGTTGACGCGATTTTGGCACATGGAGTTGATACGGTCTTCGCGTTGCCGGGTGTCCAAACCTACCCGTTAATGGATGCGCTTAAAAACGCCGAGACTTCCATCCGAGTTATTGGGCCCCGACACGAGCAAACGGCGGCGTATATGGCCATGGGCTACGCGCGAGCAACGGGTCGGCCTGGGGTCTTCTCGGTTGTACCCGGTCCCGGCGTGCTAAATGCGGGTGCTGCCCTTTGCACGGCCGTCGCTGTTAACGCGCCATTGTTGTTGCTAACGGGCCAAGTCCCATCTCCGTTCCTGGGCCGCGGACGCGGGCACCTGCATGAAATCCCGGATCAGCGCGCAACGTTGGCTTCCTTCATCAAGTGGGCCGAACGCATTCCCAATGCCACTGCAGCAAGACACTTGGTCGATGAAGCGTTCCATCGGATGAACACGGGGCGACCCGGTCCAGTTGCATTGGAAATGTGCTGGGACACGATGGCTCAGGAAGGGCCGGTTACTGATGGCGAGGATGCTTGGTTCTCACATGAAAACCCTCCTAACCCAACGACCATCGCTCAAGCAGTTGCGCTTCTGAAAAGCGCCAACTGCCCCATGATCATGGTGGGTTCAGGCGCACAGCATGCGCGGTCTGAAGTGCTTTTTCTGGCGGAGATGCTTGATGCGCCGGTGACAGCGTTCCGTGGCGGACGCGGCATTGTCCCGGCGGATCATCCGCTCAGCGTCAGTTCGGTGGAAGCCTATGAATTGTGGGGCGACACAGATGTCCTGATTGGCATTGGGTCGAGATGCGAAATGCAGGCCATGCGGTGGCGGGGAATGATGGATGCCTCCGACCGGATTACCGCGCCGCGAAAGCTGATCCGCATCGACATTGAACCGGAGGAAATGCTGAGGCTCAAGCCAGATGCCGGTATCGTTTGCGATTCCGCAATTGGCGCTTCGGCCATCAGGGATGCCCTTGTGGCTGAAGGCTTCGCCAAATCGAGTAATCGCAAGCGGATTACAGATGCACGTGAACGGGCCGCGAACTTGGTGAGCAAGATTCAGCCGCAGGTCTCCTATCTTGATGTCATCCGCAAGGTGTTGCCGCGGGATGGCATCCTTGTGAAGGACATGTGCCAGACAGGATATGCTTCGTATTTCGCTTGGCCCGTCTACGAACCTCGAACGTATATTACCTCCGGCTATCAGGGAAATTTGGGCTTTGCCTATCCGACATCGCTTGGCGCAAAGGTTGGTTGCCCGGACAAACCTGTTGTTGCCATCCTTGGGGATGGCGGGTTCATGTTTGCGGCGTCCGAGCTTTCAACGGCAGCGCAACATGGGATAGGCGTTGTGGCGATCGTGTTCAACAATCGGTCTTACGGCAATGTTGCACGAGATCAGATCACAAACTTTGCCGGCAGAACGATCGCAAGTGACTTGCCCGGTGTCGACTATGTGAAGCTTGCTGAAGCGAATGGCGTGAAAGGGTGTCGTGTCGGTTCGCCCGCGGAGCTTGAGCCGCTTCTGGAAAGAGCTATTGCCGAGGATGTCCCAACACTCATAGAGGTGCAGGCTGACCTGGAGGAGGAGACAAATCCTTGGCCGCTCATCTTGCGCCCGGATGTCCCCTATTCTCCTTAAGAGGTTTCAGCTTGCAGAGAGAACTTCTGGCCTGCTGCCGATTTCGTGGACACAGGGTTAGGTTTGCATAGCTCGGTCCTCGAACGCCATGGGGCTTAGGTAGCCCAGTTTGGAATGGCGTCGCCTGGGATTGTAGAAGCGCTCGATGTAGTC
>NZ_BMFC01000014.1 GCF_014637725.1 Marivita lacus
GACCGAAACCGGCGGGCACCTGCTCACCCCGCTGCCCGGCGCGCATGCCACCAAGCCGGGTGCTGCGATGAAGCCGTTCTTCGGGGTGGTGCCCGTGGTGCTCGATCCGCAATCGGGCGCGGAGATACACAGCTCTCCCACCGAGGGGGTGCTGGCGATCAAGGACAGCTGGCCGGGGCAGATGCGCACCGTCTGGGGCGATCACGAGCGGTTCGAGAAAACCTATTTCTCGGACTACAAGGGCTATTACTTCTCGGGCGACGGCTGCAAGCGGGACGCCGACGGGGATTACTGGATCACCGGGCGCGTCGACGACGTGATCAACGTGTCGGGCCACCGCATGGGCACGGCCGAGGTGGAATCGGCGCTGGTGGCCCATGCCAAGGTCGCCGAGGCCGCGGTCGTGGGCTATCCGCACGCCATCAAGGGCCAGGGCATCTATTGCTACGTCACCCTGATGAACGGGGTGGAGCCCAGCGACGAGCTCACCAAGGAGCTGCGCAACTGGGTCCGCACCGAGATCGGCCCCATCGCCAGCCCGGACGTGATCCAATGGGCCCCCGGCCTGCCAAAAACCCGCTCCGGCAAGATCATGCGCCGCATCCTGCGAAAGATCGCCGAAAACGACACCGGCAGCCTGGGCGATACCTCCACACTCGCAGACCCCTCGGTCGTCGATGAACTCATCGAAAACCGGATGAACAAGGGGTGAGGATTTCCGAGACCCAAGCAAAAAGGGCGGTCCTCGGGCCGCCCTTTTTCGCTCAGGTGACCCGTTAAGCCTGTTGTCACTATGCCCGCGCATTTCGGCGTAAATTCGGGTATGATGATATCTTGGGGGCTTCGAACCGACGGAGCATGACAATGCCGATACTGCAACCAACCATGCCCGGCATGGCGTTCAAGCCGCTGTACCGGGATGACCAGGCCACGAAACCGGCAAGCCTGACGCGCCCATCCATCGCCGCACCCTTGCCCGGCACCATTGGCGACGACCGAATTGTTCCACCGGCCGCTCCGCCCTCGGCTGTCCAAATGCAGATCAAGGCGCTCATTTCCGAGCAAGCGCTGGGGTTGGAGGCCGCGAAGGAGGCACAGACCGACACCTGACAGGCGCGCCTTTCCCGCCCCTTGCGACGCTGTCATTGCCGAGATTGATCGCTGCTGCCCCTTGCCCCCGCACCGTAATCGGTGCAAGGAAAGGCATGCAAAGCGGGTGGTACCCGTAGGTAAAGCGCACCTCCGATCCATCCACTGACGGGGCCGTGCGAAGAGCAGGAAGCGGGCGAGGAACAGCATGACCAAGACCAACCATGAAGCTGACGTGGCTTTTATCGAAGCACTGGCAAAGCTGTTGCGTGAGAACGACCTGACCGAATTGCAAGTCAAACGCGAATACGGCGAAGACGACAGCCTCAATGTCCGCGTCAGCCGCATCACGCAGACCGCCCCTGCCTTCCACACCGCCATGGCAGCACCCACTGCCAGTCCGATGTCGTCCGCGCAGGTGGTACCTGCCCCCAGCGCACCAGAAGACCCCGCCTCACATCCCGGCGCAGTCACCTCGCCGATGGTCGGCACCGTCTACATGCAGGCAGAGCCCGGCTCGCCTTCCTTCATCTCGGTCGGCCAGCAGATCAATGAAGGCGACACGCTTTTGATCGTCGAGGCAATGAAGACAATGAACCACATACCGGCGCCCCGCAGCGGCACGGTGAAACGCATTCTTGTCGAAGACGGGGCACCCGTCGAATACGGTGCGCCGCTCGTGATCCTCGAGTGAACGGGACGCAGGCATGTTTGACAAAATCCTGATTGCCAACCGCGGCGAGATCGCCCTTCGCGTGATCCGCGCCTGCCGTGAAATGGGCGTGGCCAGCGTGGCCGTACATTCGACCGCCGATTCCGACGCAATGCATGTGCGCATGGCCGATGAGGCGATCTGCATCGGGCCGCCCTCGTCCACGGAAAGCTACCTGTCGATTCCGGCCATCATCTCGGCCTGCGAAATCTCGGGCGCGCAAGCGATCCATCCGGGCTACGGCTTCCTGTCGGAAAACGCGCGCTTCGTGCAGATCGTGGAAGATCACGGCCTGATCTTCATCGGCCCGACCGCCGAACATATCCGCGTCATGGGCGACAAGATCACCGCCAAGGACACGATCAAGGCGCTTGGCGTGCCCTGCGTGCCTGGCTCTGACGGTGGTGTGGCTGATCTCGCAGAGGCCAAGAAGGTCGGGGAAGAGATCGGCTATCCGGTGATCGTCAAGGCGACCGCAGGCGGCGGCGGGCGCGGCATGAAGGTGGCACATACCGCTGCCGACATGGAGCGCGCCTTTCAGACCGCGCGGTCCGAGGCCAAGGCAGCCTTTGGCAATGACGAAGTCTATATCGAGAAATACCTGACCACACCGCGCCATATCGAGGTGCAGGTCTTCGGCGATGGCAAGGGCAAGGCGGTCCATCTGGGTGAGCGCGATTGTTCGCTGCAACGCCGCCACCAGAAGGTTCTGGAAGAAGCCCCCGGCCCCTGCATCACGCCGGAAGAGCGCGCGCGGATCGGCAAGGTCTGTGCGGATGCCGTGTCAAAGATCAACTACGCCGGCGCGGGCACGATTGAATTCCTGTACGAGAACGGTGAATTCTATTTCATCGAGATGAACACCCGTCTTCAGGTCGAACACCCGGTGACCGAGGCGATCTTTGGCGTCGATCTGGTGCGCGAACAGATCCGCGTGGCCTCGGGCCTGCCGCTTTCGTTTGAACAGGATGAACTGGTCATCAACGGCCATTCCATCGAGGCCCGGATCAACGCGGAAAAACTGCCGAATTTCTCGCCTTCGCCCGGTCGGATCACTCAGTATCATGTGCCCGGTGGTCTGGGCGTGCGGATGGACAGCGCGCTGTATGATGGCTACACGATCCCGCCCTATTACGACAGCCTGATCGGCAAGCTGATCGTGCATGGAAGAGACCGGGACGAGGCATTGGCCCGGATGTCGCGAGCGCTTGGCGAGCTGATCGTGGACGGTGTGGACAGCACAGTGCCGCTGTTCCGCGACCTGCTCGAAGACCCGGACGTGCGCAGCGGCAATTACAACATCCACTGGCTCGAGCAATGGCTGGAGCGTACCTACGCGAAGCCTTGAGGTCGTTCGAGCACCCGTATTGCGCTGAAGCTCAAGGCGGTGCGCCATGACCGTGACGCCCGAGCTTTTGCTTCAGGCCTACCGCGTGGGTGTGTTTCCCATGGCGGAACATCGCGACGATCCAGAGATGTTCTGGGTCGATCCGCGCAAGCGGGGGGTGTTTCCGCTCGACAGGTTTCACATCTCGCGCAGCCTTGCCAGAGCGCTGCGGCGCGACGGGTATCGCGTCACTTTGAACACCGTTTTTGCCGAGGTGATCGACGCCTGCGCGGATCGCAGCGAGACATGGATCAATCAGGAAATCCGCGCTCTCTACGAAACGCTGCATCACCAAGGCCATGCCCATTCGATCGAGGTGTGGATGGAGGACCGTCTGGTGGGCGGTGTCTACGGCGTGACGGTGGGGGCAGCCTTCTGCGGCGAAAGCATGTTTTCGCGCGAACGGGATGCATCGAAAATCGCACTTGCCTGGCTGGTCGATCTGTTGCGCAGGTCGGGGTTCATTCTGTTCGACACGCAATTCCTGACACATCACCTTGCATCTCTTGGCGCGATCGAGATCACGCGCACGGAATATCGGGCACATCTGGCGCAGGCGCTGCAACTCGAGGCCGATCTGACACGGGTGCCCCTGGCAGCGTCAGGTCAGGACGTGGTGCAGCGCAACACCCAGACATCGTAACGCTGGTGATCCATCGCATTCAGCGCAGGCGAGGATGCGATCATCCAGCCCTGATACACTGGTGCGTCCTTGCCGATTTCCATGATGGTGAGCGACGCATAAGCCTCACCCGCGGCATTGCTCTCGGGATAGCGGCATTCATTGGCAGTGACCGTGATCCGCCCGACCGTGGCCGATTGACCGGCGGCGATCTGCAGCTCCTGCACCCTGCCCGTGATCTTGTCCAAGGCACGCACGGTGACACCGGTGCCGTTCGACGTGGCAACCTGGGCCGTGCTGACCGAGGCCAACATCAAGGGCAGGATAAAGGCGATCAGACGTGGCATCCGCACTCCGTCCCTGTTCGGCGGTAGGCCGGGATCATTCGGGGCGCCATGCCTCGTAATCCTGACGCGGCGCGGGTTCCGGACGACGGATCGAGCCAGCCGGCGCATAGGCCAGCGCCGTGCCTGTCAGGTTTTCCTGGTGCGGCTTGGACCATGCTTTTTTGGTCAGCGGGCGTTCGGTCGGCGGTTCCTTGAACGTGTGATGCAGCCAGCCGTGCCAATCCGGATCGACGCGGCTTGCCTCGGCTTCGCCGTTGAAGATGACCCAGCGCTTCTTGTCGTCCTTGCACCGGTAAAAGATGTTGCCCTGGGTGTCTTCACCGACTTTTTCGCCTTTGCGCCACGTATAGAACTGTGTGCCAAGCGTCTGCCCGTTCCACCAGGTGACAGCGCGAAGAAGGGTATTCAGAATGCCCATGGACGACTCCTCGGGGTTGGTTCAGCGCCTTATAGGGTGCTTTGCGGGCCAAGGTCCAGCGCAGCTATGACGCAGCGGGTGCCAGCGCGGTCACTTCGATCTCGATGCGGTATTTCGCGTCGATCAACCCGCATTCGATCATCGTGGCGGCAGGCGGGTTGTCGCCGAATGTCCGCGCAAGGATGTCGTGGCAGGCTTCGAATTCGTTCCGGTCCGGCAGATAGTATGTCACCCGGACCACATCGGCCAAGGACGCACCGGCCTTGGCCAGTGCGCCCGCGATCACGTCCAGCGCGCTCTGGCATTGCTCTGCCACCGTATCGCCCTGCCCGACCGTGCCCGCGACAAACACAAAGCCACCGGCCACAACGGCGCGGCAATAGCCGATCTTGGCCTCGAAAGCGCCACCCGAAGAAATGCGTGTAATCGTCATGGTTCTCGTCCCAAAAAGAAAGGCGGGCAAAATGCCCACCTTTTCAAGTTAACGCCGATGGAAGGTTCAACCCGCCTCGGCAGGTTCCTTTTTCTGATCCGCGTAGATCATCAGCGGCTTGGCGTCGGACGTCACCGCTTCTTCGTTGACCACCACCTCGACAACGTCATCCATGCCCGGCAGTTCGAACATGGTGTCGAGCAGGATGTCTTCGAGGATCGACCGCAGGCCGCGCGCCCCGGTCTTGCGCTGGATCGCCCGCTTGGCGATGGCGCTCAGCGCGTCATCGGTAAAGCTGAGCGTTGTACTCTCGATCTCGAACAGGCGCTGATACTGCTTGACCAAGGCGTTCTTTGGCTGGGTCAGAATGATGATCAGCGCGTCTTCGTCCAGATCCTCAAGCGTTGCAATCACCGGCAGACGGCCGACGAATTCAGGGATCAGGCCGAACTTCAGCAGATCCTCGGGTTCCAACGATTTGAACGTCTCGCCAATCCCCTGTTCGCTGTCGTCACGCACATCCGCACCAAAGCCCATCGCCGAGCCTTTGCCACGTTGCTTGATGATCCGGTCCAGACCCGCAAAGGCACCGCCGCAGATGAACAGGATGTTTGTCGTGTCCACCTGCAGGAACTCCTGCTGAGGATGCTTGCGCCCGCCCTGGGGCGGCACCGACGCAACCGTGCCTTCCATCAGCTTGAGCAGCGCTTGCTGCACGCCTTCGCCCGACACGTCACGGGTGATCGACGGGTTTTCCGACTTCCGCGTGATCTTGTCGACCTCGTCGATATAAACAATGCCGCGCTGCGCGCGTTCAACGTTATATTCCGACGATTGCAGCAGCTTGAGGATGATGTTCTCTACATCTTCACCCACATAACCGGCCTCGGTCAGTGTCGTTGCATCCGCCATGGTGAACGGCACATCCAGTATCCGCGCCAGCGTCTGGGCCAACAGCGTCTTGCCGCAGCCGGTTGGACCGATCAGCAGGATGTTGGACTTCGACAGTTCGATATCTGACGATTTCTGAGAATGGTTCAGGCGCTTGTAGTGGTTGTGCACAGCCACCGACAGAACACGCTTGGCCACGGATTGACCGATCACGTAATCATCAAGCACGTCGCAGATCTCGCGCGGAGTCGGCACGCCTTCCGACGACTTCAGGCCACCGCCTTTGGTTTCCTCGCGGATGATGTCCATGCACAGCTCGACGCATTCGTCGCAGATGAAGACGGTCGGCCCTGCGATCAGCTTTCGCACCTCGTGTTGGCTCTTGCCACAGAAGCTGCAGTAAAGGGTATTCTTGCTGTCGCCGCCAGAATTCGTCGCCATGTCTTTACCTTTCCTGACTCACCCAAAGGATGTGATCTTGAAAATCACTACCCTTAAGCGTGTGTCATGTTTTCTTCCAAGAACCTTAGGACAGCAAAACTTGGGCCACAACGTCAAAAACACATCCGAGACGTCGTGACCCAATCACGATTTATTCGGCCTCTGGCGTCTTGACGCGGCTTGCCACGATCTCGTCGATCAAGCCCCATTCCTTGGCCTCGTCGGGGGACATGAAGTTGTCCCGCTCGAGCGCCGCTTCGACCTTCTTGAGCGTCTGGCCGGTGTGCTTGACGTAGATTTCGTTCAGACGCGTCTTGAGCTTCTGGGTTTCCTGCGCGTGGATCATGATATCCGTCGCCTGACCCTGATAGCCACCCGAGGGTTGGTGCACCATAACGCGGCTGTTGGGCAGTGAAAAGCGCATACCGGCTTCGCCTGCCGTCAGCAGCAGCGACCCCATCGAGGCCGCCTGCCCGATGACAAGCGTGCTGACCTTGGGCTTGATGTACTGCATCGTGTCGTAGATCGACAGTCCGCTGGTCACCACGCCGCCCGGGCTGTTGATGTACATGCTGATTTCCTTGGACGGATTCTCAGCCTCGAGATGCAAAAGCTGTGCCACGATCAGCGACGACATGCCGTCATGCACCGGGCCGCTCAGAAAGATGATCCGTTCTTTCAGCAAACGCGAGAAGATGTCGTAGGCCCGTTCGCCACGGCTGGTCTGCTCGACCACCATGGGGACAAGGGTATTCATGTACGTGTCAATGGGATCTTTCATCTGTGCCTGCCTGGATGAGGAGCCCGCCGAACGGGGGCCTGGTTGCGAGTTGACCCAAGACTAGTGTTGGGTGCAGGGGGCTGCAAGGGGCAGCGGTGCGCGAACCGGCCTTGACCCTGCGCCGACCGGCGTTACTTCGCGCCGCATGTCAAACCTGTTCCCCCCGACCCGCACAGCGGCACTGGAAAAGCTGTCCACCTTCGTGCCGAAGGCTGCGCGCGACTATGCGGCGCAGCGCAACTACGATTTCGGGCCGGGGCAACACGCCGCGGTTTCGACCCTGTCGCCCTACCTGCGCCACCGGTTGATCACCGAGGCCGAGGTGCTGGAGGCCGTTCTGGGTCGCTATTCGCTGAGCAGCGCCGAGAAATTCGTACAGGAGGTGTTCTGGCGCACCTACTGGAAAGGCTGGCTGGAAATGCGCCCTGCGGTCTGGGGCGGCTACCAGCAGGGCTTGTCCCGCGCATGGGATCAGGTTCAGACCCAGTCGGGCCTGCGCGCCGAATGGGAAGCCGCCTGTCGCGGCGAAACCGGGATCGAGTGCCTTGACCACTGGGCGCGCGAACTGGTGGACACGGGCTACCTGCACAACCATGCCCGCATGTGGTTCGCGTCGATCTGGATTTTCACCCTGCGCCTGCCATGGGAACTGGGCGCGGATTTCTTCCTGCGGCATCTGTACGACGGCGACCCGGCATCGAACACGCTCAGCTGGCGCTGGGTGGCCGGGATGCAGACGGAAGACAAGAATTACGTCGCAACCGCCTCGAACATCTCGAAATACACGGACGGGCGCTTCATGCCGCTCCACCAACTGGCCTCCAACCCCGCGCCGCTCGACGGCCCGCCCCATCCTCCCCGCATGGATGCGCCCTTGGGCGACAGGCTGGACCCGTCAAAACCGTCGGTGCTGCTGCTGCACGAGGACGATCTCAGCCCCGGCTGGCTGATCGATCTGGGCCTGCAGCCCTTGGAGACCGCGACACTCGATGCAACCAGCCAGATCAGCCCGCTGCACGTCGCGCCTCAGGTCACGGCGTTCAAATCAGCACTAATGGCGGATTGCACGGCGCGCTGGTCGGCCTCGCTTGGGCGGGTCACCGATGGCCTGAGATCCGCGCAAGAGATCGAGGATTGGGCGCGTGCCGCTGGTGCGGAACAGATCGTGACGCCTTACGCGCCTGCCGGGCCCGCCGCAACGATCCTGAACGACATCCGCGCGCTGCCCCTTGTCCGCCCACTCCGCAATTTTGATCGGCGCGCCTGGCCCCATGCAACCGCCGGCTTTTTCAAGTTCAAGAAAAAGATCCCGGAACTGGTCGGCGCGATGAAAGGGCTGCAAGCGGTCTGACCTTCATCTTGCCTGATAAACTCGAGCGGGCCTTTGGGGGCTGTCACCGCGACTGATCGGATGGCGCAGCGATACCTGACACTCCCCAAAAGAAAAAGGCCGGGACAGATGCCCGGCCTCCCTCGCATACTTCGACCAAAAGATCAGCCGAACATGTCCGTCGTGATGCCTTCGTACCAGCCGATGCTTTCCTCGTAGGTCGCCTTGCGCATGGCCTCATCTTCGCCGGTCTGGCTGACGAAACTCGACACGCTGGCGATCTTCTCTTCGTTCGGCTCATAGGCCGCGCCAACCTTGACACCGTCATCGGTCGCGATCAGCGACCAGCAGGTGTTCGAGTATTTCGCCGGGAACACGCGGCTGCCGGTCAGCGCGCCGCGCACCGCCATCGCCGCAACCTTGGCCTGGCTATTGGCCGAGTAGCCCGATTTCGGCATGTCGCCCTGATTGGTGGCATCGCCCAGAATGTGGATGTTCTCATCCATCCGCGACACCATGCTCGCCCCGTCGACCGGCGCCCAGTTGCCATCGGTCAGGCCCGCCGCTTCACAGATCAGGCCCGCCTTCTGCGCCGGGATCACGTTGACCACATCGGCCTTGACCACTTCGCCGTCGATATCCACCGTCATCGCAGCCGGGTCCACAGTGACATTCCCGCCGCCGAAATCCGGACCGATCCGGGTCACCATTCCCGAATAGTGCTTTTGCCAGCCTTCCTCGAAGAGCGCCTGTTTCGAAAAGCTTTCCTTGGGGTCGGCGATGATGATCTTGGCCGTCGGATTGTTGGCCTTGAGTTGGTGCGCTACCATCGAAATGCGTTCGTACGGTCCGGGCGGGCAGCGGTACGGGTTGGGCGGGGCCACCATCACGTAGGTGCCGCCTTCGGGCATCGCCATGATCTGCGCCTTGAGCAATTCGGTCTGACTGCCCCCCTTGTAAGCATGCGGCATCGCGTTCTGCGCCGACACGTCCCAACCCGGGACAGCACCATCGACAAAATCGATGCCGGGACTGAGGATCAGCCGGTCATAGGGCACCGATCCGCCACCGGCGAGGGCAACGGTCTTTGCGTCGCGGTCCACACCCGTGGCCCAGTCATGCACCACGTTGATCCCGTAATCCGCGGCCAGCTTGCCATAGGAATGCGCAAGGTTCTCGATTTCCCAGAACCCACCGATATAGAGGTTGGAAAAGAAGCAGGTGTAGTAGCTGCGGCTGGGTTCGATCAGCGTCACGTCGATCTCACCTGCGCTGTCCTTGGCGATATAGCGCGCAGCCGTGGCACCGCCTGCGCCCCCGCCCACGACAACCACCTTGGGTTTGCCGTGCGACGCCGCATGCACCATCGGAGCGCTGAGCGTTGCCACCGCCACCCCGGTGCCCATAAAGGCGCGTCTGTTGAGTTTCATGGTCTTCCTCCCTTTTGAAACACCCCGTCCGACGCGACCTCTCCGGGCCTTATTCGGTTTGGGCAAAATACGCCGCGAGTGCGGCAATCTCTTCGTCCGACAACCGCGCTGCCATCATCTGCATCACCGGGTGCGGTCTGATCTGTCTCTTGTAGGCATGCATGGCGACCACGAAATCTTCGGTCGGCCATTGCGTGATCGCGGGGATGCCCTTGTCCGACCCATCCTGTTGGTGGCAGGTCTTGCATTCGCTGGCAAGGTATTCGCCGTAATCCGTGTCTCCCACGATCGCCAGCACCTCGGGAGCCAAATCGACCTCGCGCGGCTGGGCGGTGGGGGCCGCTTCGGGGATGTTCTGCGGGCTGGCCGAGAACTGGCGCAGATAGGCAAGAATATCAGACCGGTCCTGAGGGTCTTTCAAACCGGCAAAGTTCATCCGGGTGCGCGACACCAGCGCCTTGGGGTTTTCGAGATAGGCATCCAGAGTGTCGATCTCCCAGGTGAGACCGTCCGAGCCCATCATCTGCATGTTTTCGGAATAGCGGTAATCCGCATGCGCGCCTGCCCGGCGGCCGAAAATGCCGTTCAGATGCGGGCCGATGCGGTCGGTCGCACCCTGCCCGACCTGGTGGCAGGACCGGCATTGGCCAAACACCTGTTCGCCTTTCGCGGGGTCGCCAAAACTCGGATCACCGGCATCTGCCAGAACGGTCTCGGCGTCAGCTTCGGGCACGACGGCCGGAGCCGTTTCCGCCTGTTGCGCATCTTCGACAGCCTGCAAAGCTGTGGCCAATTCGGTTTCGAGAGTGGAAAGCCGCGCTTCAAGCGCGGTGGCCTGTTCGGCCTTGTCCGCCAAATCCGCGTTGCTGCGTTCAACTTGGGCCAGTCGTTCGGTCAAGGCATCCAGTTCTGCGATGCGATAGTCCCGCGCGGTCCAGCCATAGGCAACCCCCAGCACAAGCGCTGCGCCTCCGAGAACGGACATGAACAGACCGGACGTGTTCGCCATGTTACCTCAACAGATAATGTTGGCCGGTAGTTGTATCTCAGAATTACATTAACGGGTTTTGCGCGGCAGGGTAGATCCTTGCCGCGCAGACCGTGATTATTGGAAGCTTGCCAGATACGCGGTCACAGCCGCGATGTCGTCCTCGCTCTTGAGGCCTGCAAAGCTCATCTTGGTCCCCTTGGCGAACCCGCGAGGATCGGCAAGGAAGGCTGCAAGTGTCTCGTGCGTCCATGTCCCGCCCATTTCGGCAAGCACCTTTGAGTACTTGAACCCGTCAACCGCGCCGATATCCGCACCGATGATGCCGTTGAGATGCGGGCCAGTCCGGCTTTTCGCGCCATCCCCGACCTGGTGACAGGCCTTGCACTTGCCGAACACCTTTTCACCGGCAGCAACCAGCATCGGGTCAAGGGCGTCTGCTTCGGCAGCTGCCACGACAGCCGCTGCTTCGGCGGCAGGCGCCTCGGCAACCGGCTCTGTCACAGCTGCGGTCTGCGCCACGGCAGCTTGCGCGGCGGCCGCTTCTTCCTGCGGCGTCACATCCAGCACGGTTGCGCGCATGGTGATTTCGACACTGTCCTTGCAGTTTTCCATGCAGGGCTCGGTGCGCCAGATCGTGTATTCGGTCTCGGCACGGTCGTCGATGATGAAGCCATCGGCATTGGGCAATTCGACCTCCAGGAAGTTCTCGTTGCTCAGGACAAAATCATCCTCCACGAGGAAGTTCGAGTAGAGGATATAGGCGACGATCGCGTAGACATCATCATCGCTCAGCGTCTGGGCGTTGCCATAGGGCATGGAGCGGTTGACGTAGTCCCATGCGGTGGACAGGTGGGGCCAATAGCTGCCCACGGTCTTGACCGGGTCGTCATTGGCCAAGGTGCCTTCACCGCCCGCCAGCTTGGGCCAGTTGCCGACGCCTTCGGCAAATTCGCCATGACACACGGCGCACCCTTCGGAAAAGAGCATTTCGCCATCTTCGACCGATCCAGACCCAACCGGCAAGCCGGTGCCATCAGGACTGACATCGACATCCCATGCCGCGATTTCTTCGGGCAGTGCCACACGGCCCAGGCCGAACTTGCCCTCGCCTGCGCCGGTCGACGCGTTGGCCGCACCGATCAGGCCGCTGGACACGACAGGTGCCGCAATGGCCGTCATGACCGGCGGATTTTCCGGAAACCCGGCGATGTTGCGGTCGGCAAAGTTGACCGCCATGGTCAGCACGGCAACCGTGCCGAACGCGGCTCCGCCGAAAAGATTAAGAGACTTCGACATTTTCGGCCTCCCCGTTGGGCATGATGTGCCACGTCTGGATGCAATTGTTGTGGTAGATCGAGTTCTCGCCGCGCACCTCGCGCAGCTGATGCTTGGTCGGCTGAACGTATCCGGTTTCGTCCATCGCCCGCGACTGGATCAGCATGTCTTCGCCGTTCCATTCGGTGTCGAGATAGAAGCGCGTGAGCGCCATCTTCTCGCCCGGCTTGGCCAAGCGTGCGGTTTCCCATGTCTTGCCGCCATCCTTGGACACGTCCACGCGGGTGATCGCGCCGTGCCCCGACCAGGCCAGACCAGTGATGACCAGCGGCCCTGAGCCATGGGTGATCGGTGCCTGCGGGCTGGGCGATGTGATGACGGATTTCGCGTCCATCACCCATGTCCACTTGCGGCTTGTGCCGTCTTCCAGCGTGTCGGTGTACTTCGACGTTTCCTCGCGGCTTTCGACCGCGTTCGCCGTCACTTCGATGCGGCGGATCCACTTGACCCACATGTTGCCTTCCCAGCCGGGAACGACCAGACGCACGGGGTAGCCGTGTTCCTTGCGCAGCGCTTCGCCATTGGCCTTGAACGCGACCAGAACATCGTCCAGCGCCTTGTCCATCGGGATGGACCGCCCGTTCGAAGACGCATCCGCGCCTTCGACATAGACCCACTTGTCGGACAGGTCACCAGCCGCCTCAAGCCCGGCTTCGGTCAGCAGGGTGCGCAGCGACACGCCGGTATATTCCATGTTGTGGATCATGCCGTGGGTGAATTGCGCACCGTTCAGCTGCGCACCCGCCCATTCCATGCCGGTATTGGCGGCACATTCGCAGAAATAGACGTGGTTTTCGCGCGGGAAGCGTTCGAGATCGGCATAGGAGAACACCAGCGGTGTGTCGACCAGGCCGTTGATCATCAGGCGATAATCTTCCTTGCGCAGTTCAATCGCGCCTGAGTGATGGCGTTCAAACGCGCAACCCTGCGGTGTGATCGTACCATCCAGCGCATGGATCGGCGTGAAGTTGATCGAGCTGGTGGTGTCGGCGGTGAGCCATTCCACGTTGCGGCGGACCACGTCGCTTTCGTACTGGATCGGCAGTCCGTAGGGCGAGGCATCGACGCCATCGCCAAAGGACATGGCCCAGTCCTGCACCTCGGTGATCAGCGGATCGGGGACGTTCGCCCGCGCGGCGCCCGCAGCGGTCAGCCCCGCCGCAGCCGCGGCAGAGCCCCGCAGAAACGCGCGGCGGGAGGGTTTGAGCATATCAGACATATCTCACACTCCGGTTGAAGTTACGCGCCTACGACGGTGACGCTGTCATTGGGTTGAACGGTGACGGTGCCAAGCTTCTTGATATGCGCTTCGACCACGTCCCAGATTTGCGGACCTTCGGTGCCTTCGTTGACCGACGCCCAGCCAGCGACGACATAATTCTTCGCCGGATCAATGGCTTCGCCGGTCTTGAGCAGCACCATGTCGGTGATGCGTTCACCCTGCGGCTTGTTGACGTCAATGCGATAGCCCATGCCCCCGATGCGCACCATGTCGCCGCCCTGCTGGTAGTAGGGGTCGGGGTTGAAGATGTTGTCGGCGACGTCTTCGAGGATGATCTTGATGAATTCACCGGTCATTTCAGACCGGTACGCCTTGCCATAGCTCATCGAAGTGACATTCCAGATGTCCTCGCGGGTGATGTTGTCACCGGGGATCAGGCTTGGCCCCCAGCGCACGCCGGGCGACATGGCGATGTCGGCCTCGCGCTCGCTCAGCAGAGCGTCACAAATCAGGTCGTCCCATGTGCCGTTGAAGTTACCCCGACGGTACAGCAGGCTGTCGGTCTGGCCGATCACCTCTTCCAACTGGGCGGTGAAGGGTGCCCGCTGTTCGTCGATGAGGGCGGACATTTCGGGGTCAGGCGCGATCACGTCCGAGAAAATTGGGATCAGCTTGTGACGGAAGCCCATCATGCGGCCGTTCTGGATGTCCAGATCGACGCGGCTGACGAACTTGCCGTTGGAGCCTGACGCGATCAGGATGGTGTCGCCCACCAGCACGGGTTCCGGCAGCGCGTCATGCGTGTGACCCGTCAGGATCACGTCGATGCCGGTGACCTTGCTGGCCATGCTCTTGTCGACGTCGAAACCGTTATGGCTGAGGCAGACGACGCATTCGGCACCTTGCGCGCGCACTTCGTCAACCATGGCCTGCATGTTCTCGTCGCGGATACCAAAGGAATATTCGGGGAACATCCAGCCGGGATTGGCGATCGGCATGTAGGGAAAGGCCTGACCGATCACGGCAATCTTGACGCCGCCGCGTTCGAAGAACTTGTAGGGCGGGAACAATTCTGCGGGCTCGTCCCATTCGGCGTCGAAAATATTCTGACCCAGCGCGGCGAAGGGCAACCCCTCGACAATCTCTTGCACACGGGCGGACCCCAGCGTGAATTCCCAGTGGAAGGTCATCGCGTCGGGCTTGAGCATGTTCATCACGTTGACCATGTCCTGCCCTTCGGTGTGGTGGCAGGTGTACGAGCCATGCCACGTATCCCCACCATCCAGCAGAAGCGCATCCGGCCGATCGGCCCGGATCGCGTTGACCACAGTGGCCACGCGATCCAGTCCGCCGACGCGCCCGTAAGCCTTGGCCAGGGAGGAGAAATCGCCAGAGCTGAGCGCGTAGTGAGAAGGGCTGCCGTCGTCGATCCCGTAAAGCTTGCGGAAATCGGCACCGGTCACGTGAGGGACAGCACCCCGGTTGTCACCGACTCCGATATTCACCGACGGTTCGCGGAAATAGATCGGCTTGAGTTGCGCGTGAATGTCGGTGACGTGGATCAACGAGACATTGCCAAAGGTGTCGAACTGCAAAAGCTGGTCCTGGGTCAGCGCCTGTTGCGCGGCCAGCCGGGACCAGTTGCCGAAACCGGACGCGCCGACCAGTGCGGAGGCGGCCATGGACACCTGAAGGAAATCGCGACGTGAAATCATGGGTGAGCCTTCTTGGATTTCGGAACACACATTCGCATGTGTGAATAAGATGGACGGGGGAAAAGCCCGCACCATTCCTGGCGCGGGCCTTGAAGTTATTGACGGACCGACGGTCCTTCGACGCTCAGGCCATTGCCGCGCGACGCGACGTAGACTTCAAGCGCAACGAACTCGGGAGAGCCAACGGCAAATGTCTCGGCGCGAGTGTCGCGGATACAGCCGCGGAAGCGGTTGTGGGTCTGCACCAGACCTGCGTTCTTGAGGCGATAGGTCGGGAAACCGTTGATCTGACCCTGCGACAAGTGGTCGGCACGAATGTAGTTGCCATAATTGTCTTCATGACAATTCGCGCAGGACAGTTCGAGTTGACCGTAGCGGGTGTAGTAGATTTCCTTGCCCTTTTCGTAATATTCGGCGGCAGGGCCGTCGATTGCCACGTTCACCGGCATACCGCGCGACTGCACCGAGATCAGTGCTTCCATCGCGGTCATCTCTGCCTTTTCGTACTTGTAGGGCTCTGCACCCATCTGTTCGGTGCGGCAATTGTTGATCTGCATCGCAAGCGTCCGCATCTCACCCGCTTCGGCGTTCCACTTGGGGTACACCGCACGGACACCTCCCATGCTTTCCGGGCCTTCGTGGCAGGAAGCGCAGGACTTTTCAGCCGTGCCTTCGACGGTGTTCCACGCATCGGTCGCCTGATCCACGGCGATCATGCCGGGGTTGTCGAACGTGTCCATCTGCATGGCCTGCGTGTCGTCTTCGCGGAAATGCCAGCCCGACATGATGGTGTCGATGCCTGTTTCCGCCATATGTGCGGGCGCCGCCGTTTTCGTGATCATTTCCTGACCGTCGATCGTGAGCGTGTCGTCATCCGCACCCCCCGCGAAAAGCATCGGGGCCGAGATGGCCAGCGCGGCTAACGCGGTCATTGCCTTGAATTTCATTCTGTTCCCTCCCAAAAATATCCCTGCCCCGTGAAACCGGAACAGGGAGGAGCTTGTGCTCAGACCGTGATCGCTTTTGCGTCTTCGTAGACGGACCCGTCATCATCGTACCAGGTGAACTTGAATTCACCGGCTTCGGGCACGGTAGCCTCGAATTCGAAATACGGGTTTGTCGAAATCGCCGGTTCCATCTTCACGTCGATGACGTTCTGGCCGTTGAAGTCGCAGGTGAAGCGATTGATGATCGAGCGTGGGATCGGATTGCCGTCACCGTCCTTGCGCTGACCCGATTCCATCGGGTGGCTGATCAATGTCTTGATGACGATCCCTTCGCCTGCCGAAGCAGAACCGGGAACCTTGACGCGGGGTTTTACACCGGATGCCATGTTGTCTCTCCTGAAATCTGTGTGTGACCGTTAGCCGCCGCAGCCGCCGATGGTGACCTTCACGGTCTTGGCGCTTTGGGCAAAGCTGCCATCCGCCAGCTTGGCGATGGCGATGACGTCCTGAGTACCGGCAAGGCGCATCCGCGTGCTTGCAGTTTGCGACGCGGCCAGCGGGCCAAAGTTGAACGTCGCGACGCCGGGTGTCGGGTTGCCGGCTGCCAGAACCATGATCGCCGATGCACCGGGCGCGGAGACCGCGATCGGAACGGTGTTGCCGTTCTCGGCAATCTCGGGCGCGGTCAGCTCGACGCCTGCGTCACCGACAGCGGCACCGCCGGTGAATTCTGCGATCACGTCTTCAACCGCAGCATTGGCGCGGAATGGCAGAACGAAGGTCAGCGCGGCTGCCCCACCCAGTGCCAGGGTTTCGCGTCTTGTGAAATCCATGTCTTGTCTCCTAATTCAGTGACAGCAGCTCAGCTGCCTTTGAGCGTCATCAAGAACGCCACCACATCTTCGATTTCCTGCGCCGTCAGGATGGGCGTCAGGTCTTCTTCCTTAGCGCCTTTGCCGGTGTAGCCGTCGCCGGCACGGATAAAGCCGCTGGTCTTGTAGAAGGCGGGCATGATGCTGCCTTCGAAGGTCATCTTTGCGTTGGCAATGATGCCGCGCAGTTCTTCCGCCGTGCGGTAGTCTGCAATGCCGTCGAGTGTCGGGCCGACCTCGCCATGAAACGGCGCATCCTTGAGCGCGGTCACGGCGTGACAGGCAACGCAATTGCCCTTGGCCCGGCTGGTCATGATCTTGGCACCGCTGGCAGCGTCACCCATGGTGCCGGAAAGCGATGTCTGGATGGCACCGTATTCGTCGAATTGAACGTCACCCGGCGTGACCGGGTTGGCGATGGCTGCGGTCGCGCAAAACACGACTGCGGCGGAAATACCTGTTAGCTTCATTGTCCCTCCCTTACCGCCCGATACGTTGACCGGGCTGACATGTGGCTTTGTATACCGTAGGCCACAGACCTTGATTCACGCAACAACAAATTCACAGAAGTGAATAATTGAGTGTGAGTGTTGCAGGCTCAGTCCGTGCTGCCGTTGTTGCGCTCCTGGATCATGCGGGCATGGTAGCGTTGAAAATCTTCTTCGCTGTCAAGCAGATAGCGCTTTTCCGCGACCCATGTAAACATGTCCAGCGTCGTCCCCTTGCCAAAGGCTCCGGGCATGACGGCAACCGACGCTTCAAGCGCATTTTGACCCTCGGGCACCTCTTCGGGCAGGAAAACGATGTTCGGAGTGAACATGACCCGCCACTTCCGCGCCATGTCTTTTTCCGACAGCGTCTCGCCATCGAAATCCGTGACCTCGATGTCGCCGTGCAGGTTCATCTGCACCACGAAATAGGTCTCCCCGATGAAGTCGCTGATGCTGGGGTCCGAGAACACCTCCTCGTGCATCTTGGTGCAGTAGATGCAGCCGCGCTGTTCGAAGAACAGCACCAGCCGCTTGCCCTCGGCATTGGCCTCTTCGAGGTCCTCGCGCAGATCCTTGAACGTGTCCCGCATCCACGGTTGCTTGTGCAGACCGTCATCCCCCAGCTCTGCCGCCACGGGAAGCGCCATCATCAGCGCCAGCGCGCTACTTAGTACAAGTCTCATCTTCCGTCCTCCTCCACAAAGGTTGGCGATCATCCCAGCGATGACCAATTCGGAAACCAGCGCAACATAGCGTCCGCGATCAGGTTCACGGTATCGGTTGCGATCAACAGCGCAAACAGGATCAGCATGCCCCCCATGACCTTTTCGGCATAGCCGAGGAAACTGCGGTTGCGCGCTGTCCAGCGCAGGAACGGGCCGGAAAACAGCGCGGCAACCACGAAGGGTGCTGTCATCCCTACCCCGTACACGAAGAGCAGCAGACCGCCCTGATAGATGTCCCCCATCCCACCCGCGATCATCAGGATCGACGCCAGCGCCGGGCCGACACAAGGCGTCCAGCCAAATCCGAAGGCAAGCCCCATCACGTAAGCGCCCACAAGCGTGGTTGGTTCGGCCTTCGCTTCGACCCGCGCCTCTCGGTATAGGATCGGAATGCGCACGACGCCAAGGAAATGCAGGCCGAACGCTGCCAGAACCGCAGCCGCGACATAGCGCAGGGGTTCGTGGAAATCGGCAAAGGCCTGACCGACAGCCGTGGCTCCCATGCCGAGCAGCACGAAGATCGTCGTCACGCCCAGCGCGAACAGGCAGGCCGACAGCACGAGGTTCCACGCAATCCCGCGCGGCACATCCTCTTCGCCCTTGAGTTCGTTCATCGAGATCCCGGCCATGTAGCACAGGTAGAACGGCACCATCGGCAGGATGCAGGGGGTAAAGAAACTCAGGATCCCCGCCAGTGCCGCGCCCGCGAAAGAAATGTCGAACATGGACGGAGATTCCTTGAATTATTCACATATTCAAACTAAGTAATTTGTTGTAACTTCGTCAATTGGTGAATGATGAAAGCCATCAACGCTCTCGCACTTGCTGCTGCACTGGTTTCTCCGGCCTGGGCCGGGACAGCCTTTGCAGAGCCGCAATTGATTATGGTCGAACAGCCGGGGTGCATCTATTGCGAACGGTGGGACGCCGAGATCGGACCAGCCTATCCCAAAACGGCCGAAGGGAAATTTGCGCCACTTATTCGGGCAAATCTGCGCGAAGGCCCCCCCGAGGGCATCACTTATGCGCGCCGCGTGCTTTTCACCCCGACATTTGTTCTGGTAAACAATGGCGAGGAACAGGCCCGCATCGAAGGCTACCCCGGAGAAGATTTCTTCTGGCCGCTGCTCACACGGCTGCTGGAAGACACCACTGATTTCTCTGCGCCCGGCGCAACGGAAACGGTCAGGAACTAGAGGCACGGCATGGCACTTCCCCAGCTTGGTCCAGATCTGAACGACGAAGAGCTTGACCGGATCGTCGACAAGGCGACCGCCGCGTCCAACTTTCTCAAGGCGATCAGCCATGAAGGCCGGCTGATGATTCTGTGTCATCTCGTGACCGGCGAGAAATCCGTGACCGAACTCGAGGAACTGCTTGCGGCGCGTCAGGCGGCGGTGTCGCAACAATTGTCGCGCCTGCGGCTGGAAGGACTTGTCATTCCCCGCCGCGATGGCAAGACGATCTATTACCGGCTTGCTGATGACAAACCGCGCAAGATGCTGGAATGCGTCTACGAGTTGTTCTGCAAAGACGACTGACCCCGCGCGCTTACTCTTTTCTTGCTCTCACATCTCACTGGCCGCATACTTGATGCGGGAGCCTGTCTTGGGAGGACAGCACATGCTGGAGAGCGTTCCGGAACACATTCTTGTGGCTGGTATCGGTTTGTTTGGTGGCGTCCTGCTGGGACTTGCCGCCAGACTGGGCCGCTTCTGCACACTGGGCGCGATCGAAGACCTGCTTTATGGCGGGTCCGACACGCGGCTTCGCATGTGGGGCATTGCCATAGGCATCGCGATCATCGGCAGCTTCGCCCTCATGGGCGCGGGCTTTGTCGAGGCGGAAACCACCTATTACCTGTCGATCAACTGGCTGCCCTGGGCGTCGGTCGTCGGCGGGCTGATGTTCGGCTATGGAATGGCCCTTGCTGGCAATTGCGGCTATGGCGCGGTGGCCCGTCTTGGCGGCGGCGACCTGCGCAGTTTCGTGATCGTGCTGGTTATGGGTGTCGCGACCTATGTTGTTCTCAGCGGCCCGCTTGCGCCCCTGCGCGATATGCTGTTCCCGCAAAGCCCGGTTCTGCCCGGTGAGGTGCCACCGGGGATCGCCCATGCCACTGCTCATTGGACAGGCCTGTCGGCCAATGTCATCGGGTTGAGTATCGGCATCGCGGTCCTGATCCTGTCGGCCAGTTCACGCGCCTTCGTCGAGAAACCCAAGGCCGCGATCTGGGCCGCAGTGGTCGGCATCGCCATCATAAGCGGCTGGGCGGGCACGTCGTGGGTCGCCCAGACCGGGTTCGAAGCCCTGCCTGTCGTGTCGCACAGCTTTGCCGCCCCACTGGGCGAGAGCATCATGTGGTGGATGATAGGATCGGCGCAACCGGTCAGCTTTGCCGTCGGATCGGTTGCGGGCGTCTGGTTCGGCGCCTTCACCGGGTCACTCATCAAGGGCCATTTCCGCTGGGAAGCCTGCGAAGACCCGCGCGAATTGCGCCGTCAGATCTTTGGCGCCGCCCTGATGGGTGTGGGTGCCGTGATCGCGCTGGGATGCACTGTTGGACAGGGCATCAGCGCCTTTTCCATGCTGGCCTTCAGCGCCCCGGTGACGTTCCTTGCCATCTTCGCAGGGGCCGCCCTTGGGCTGCGGCAATTGATCGTCGGGTTCAGCCCGGCCGAATAAAGCGGCAAACCAGACGCGCCGCACGCCGATCCGTTGCCGAAGAATCACGCTGTCAAATTAATTTACCGCCACAAGGCGGTTCGGCGCGTTTTTGCCTTCTAACGTGCTCAATGCCGGTTACTCTAAAGATAAAAATAAAACTAAAGAGCAGGCACACAGGTATATGGGAACGGCTTTCAACGGCACGTTCGTCATCTCCTGGTCGCAGACAACGATAGACACGCTTCAGTCGGCTCCGGTCGATTTCCTGAAGGTCGGTGTAACATGGGGTTGGGAAGGTGAGGCCGTTCGCGTGGATGGTCCCAACGATCTGCTGCGACTGGACGATGCGGAAGGTGAAGCAGAGCGGCGCAAACGGGCCGCCCGTATGGTGCGGCGCCTTGTCGGTGCGGCCATCGACGACACCATCGATCTTGGCACAGTCTCGATTGACCACCCTATCGCGGACAAATGTTTCGTGCTCACCGACGGCAAAAGCACCTATACCGTCACCCTGATCGAGTCCGGCACGCGCAAACCGCCGCTGTTGATGTTTCTCAACACCATGCCGCCCCGCAACCGGGATCTCTGGGTCGTCCACACCGCCCTTACCAACAGTGTCACGCAAAGCGACGCGGAACATCAGGGGGCTGTGATCTGCTTCACCCCCGGCACGCGCATCCTGACACCCGATGGAATCAAGCTGATCGAAGAGCTGCGCGAAGGCGATTACGTGCAGACCAAGGACAATGGCCGGCAGCCGATCCAGTGGATGGGTCAACGCCGGATGAGCGGCGCACGGCTGTTTGCGATGCCGAAATTGCGCCCGATCCGCATTCGCGCCGGATTGTTCGGGCTGGATGAACCCGATGAGGACCTGTTGGTGTCTCCGGAACACCGGATGCTGATCAAGGGGCGCGTCGCGATGGACCTGTTCAACACGCCCGAAGTACTGGTGGCGGCGCGCGATCTGGCCGATCATGACCGCGTGTCCGTAGACCTGAACGTGCGCGAAATCACCTACGTTCACATGCTGTTGCCCCGGCACGAGATCCTCTTCGCGAACGGCGTCGAATCCGAAAGCTTCCACCCCGCCAATGCCGCGCTTTCGACTCTGGACCCGGCGGATCGGTCTCGCCTCAGGGAGGCGTTGCCGAATGTCGAATTCAACCCGCAAGCCTATGGCAGCTATGCGCGGCGCAAACTGTCATCGTCCGAGGCCGCGATCCTGACGCATCAGGCGGCCTGAACCGAGCATTGCCGGGTCCTGCTTTGCGGGTTTCGGCTCAGTCGAACACGTCCTGCGGCTCGACACCCCAATACGCGCCCTTGCGTGCCCAGCCTCTGTAGCCACCGGCAGTCAGTTCGCACCATTCCAACTGGCACTCGCGCAATTCGGCCACCACACCCATCGACAATTGCGCAGTGACCTGCGCCGAAGGATCGGGCCGGGCGTGCAGGTTGAGCAACTCCACCTCGACAATCGCGGTGCGCACGCCTGACAGCAGCGAGTAATGCACCCAGCCGCCCGCGCCGTCACGGTCCTGCACGCGCCGCCAGTGGCCATGTTCGGCGGTGATCTGCAAAGGCATGCTGCGGCGTTTGTAGACCCAGTCGATTCGATGCGACAGCGACGGTCCACGCCGCACATTGCCCTCGTTCGCCTTCATCGAGACAAAGCGCGGCAGGGGCAGATTGGTCACCGATCCCTTTTCAGCCGACATCGCGGGCACGGAATTCAGAATCCCCACGATCAATGCGACGGACAGGGATTTTACCGTCAACGCCCGGAACGAATGCCAGCTCATGTGATGCGCCTCAATTTGCTTGGGTTTTTTGTTTTTGACGGCAGGTTCTTGTACCTGCCGCGCCTTTGGGACACTCTGCCAAAACCTGACACGCCGGGGAAGTAGCGGGAGCACGTCCATGCCATCAAAACGTCTGAGTGTTGTCGTGACGCGACGTTTGCCTGACGCCGTCGAGACGCGCCTGAAGGAGCTGTTCGACGTCCGACTGCGAGACAGCGACGCACCGATGACACAGGCCGAACTCACCGAGGCGGTCAAATCGGCAGATGTCCTCGTTCCGACCGTGACAGACCGTATCGACGCTGGCCTGATAGGACAGGCCGGAGACCGCCTGCGCCTGATCGCCAATTTCGGTGCCGGTGTCGATCACATCGATGTCGACACAGCCCGCAGCCGCGGCATTCTCGTGTCGAACACGCCCGGTGTCGTCACCGAAGACACCGCCGACATGGTGCTTGCCCTGATGCTGAGCGTAACGCGCCGCATCCAGGAAGGCCTCAACGTCATGCAGAGCGGCGATTGGGAAGGCTGGGCTCCCACCGCGTTTCTGGGAGGACGTCTGGGCGGACGCCGCCTTGGCATTCTCGGCATGGGTCGCATCGGTCAGGCTGTCGCCCGCCGCGCCCGCGCATTCGGCATGCAGATCCATTACCACAACCGCCGCCGCCTGCGTCCGGAAACCGAAGACGCGCTCGAGGCGACCTATTGGGAAAGCCTCGACCAGATGGTCGCGCGCATGGACATCCTGTCGGTGAACTGCCCACACACGCCATCCACCTTCCACCTGCTGAATGCGCGGAGGTTGAAACTGCTCAAACCCAGCGCGGTGATCGTGAACACCTCCCGCGGAGAGGTGATCGACGAAAACGCCCTGACCCGAATGCTCAAGGCGGGTGACCTGGCCGGTGCGGGACTTGACGTCTACGAACATGGCCATCGCGGCAATCCCGAATTGCGCAACATGCCGAATGTCGTGATGCTGCCACATATGGGGTCGGCTACGCAGGAAGGCCGCCTCGAGATGGGCGAGAAAGTCATCATCAACGTCAAGACCTTTGCCGATGGTCACCGCCCACCGGATCAGGTGGTGCCCGCCATGCTGTGACAGGGGCGTTCTGCCCTTGCCTTCAGCATATGTCTGAGCGATGAACAAAGCATGAACGCGCTCGAATTTTCTTTCCAGGATCAAACCCTGTACGCTTTGCCGACCGGCGGGCTATTCTGGCCGTCCCAAGACCTTCTTGTCGTGTCCGACCTGCACCTTGGCAAATCCGCCCGCGCGGCGCGGTTCGGCGGCGCGCAATTGCCCCCCTACGAGACGACGGAAACGCTGACACGGCTGGCAAGTGACCTGCACTCGACAGGCGCGCGCCGCGTGATCTGCCTCGGCGACAGTTTTGACGCACCAATGCTGCAAGGCGCGCTGCCCGAATCCGACCTTCTGACCCTGACCACTCTGCAAGCGGGCCTTGACTGGGTCTGGATCGAAGGCAACCACGATCCCGGCCCCGTCGAACTGGGCGGCACCCATCGTCGCAGTCTCGCACTTGGCCCCCTGCACTTCCGCCACATCGCCGAAACCACCACGACGCCGGGCGAGGTAAGCGGGCACTACCACCCCAAGGCCACGCTGTCGCTTCGCGGTCGGGCGCTGACACGGCCCTGTTTCCTCTTTGACGACACGCGTCTGATCCTGCCCGCTTACGGGGCCTTTACCGGCGGGTTGCACTGTCATGACCCGGCGTTGACACGGCTGATGTCGCGTGGCGCGCAGGCGATCCTGACAGGCGCGCGCCCCTGCAAAATCCCGATGCCGGGGCTCGCCCCCTTGTCTTGACCCGCGCGGCATGCTCACTGGTTGACATGACCATGAACCCGCGCATCCAGGCCAGTTTCGACCGCCAGTCCATGATGGCGACGCTGGGCGCGCAGCTCGTCGAAACCGGCGATGGCACAGCGACCATCACCGCGCCGATCCTGCCCGGTGCGCGGCAACAACAGGGTTTTGGCCATGCAGGCCTGACCTTTTCCATCGGGGACAGCGCGGCGGGGTACGCGGCCCTGACCCTGATCCCCGACACGCAGGAAATCGTGACCGCCGAGATAAAGATCAACCTGCTGGCCCCGGCCATCGGCGACCGCCTGATCGCCCGTGGTCGCGTGATCAAACCCGGGCGCCGACTGATTGTCGTGACCTCGGATGTCTATGCGGAAACCAATGGCACAGAACGCCATATCGCCTGCCTCATGGGCACGATGATACCGGTGGATCTCTGAAGGAGACGTAAATGCCGACATACAACCAGCCCCTTGGCGGCAATACATCGCCGCGATTTTCCGGCCCCAACACGATGATGCGCCTGCCGACGCAGATCACGGCCGAAGGGCTGGACGCCTGTTTCGTCGGCATCCCGATGGATCACGGCGCATCGAACCGCCCCGGGACACGGCTTGGCCCGCGCCAGATTCGCGAAGAAAGCCGGATGATCCGCCCCTACAACATGGCCACGGGTGCAGCCCCGTTCGAGTGCATGCAAGTGGCCGATATCGGCGATGTTGCAGTAAATACATTCGATTTGAAGAAAACCATCGGCATTATCGCAGATCATTACCGCAACATCCTCAAACACGGCACCATCCCGCTGACACTGGGTGGCGACCACACGCTGACCTGGCCGATCCTGCGGGCGATCAAGGAAAAACATGGCCCCGTCGCCCTGATCCATGTCGATGCCCATGCCGACACGAGCGACGAGATGTTCGGCGAAAAAGAAGCCCATGGCACCCCGTTCCGCCGCGCCTGGGAGGAAGGCTGCCTGATCAACGACAAGGTCTGGCAGATCGGCCTGCGCGGTTCAGGCTATTCCCCGGACGACTGGAACTGGGCGCGCGATCAGGGCTGGACGGTGATCCCGGCCGAACAATGCTGGTACACATCGCTGGCCCCGCTGATGGCGGACATCCGCGCGCGGATCGGCGATGCGCCGGTCTATCTCAGCTATGACATCGACAGCCTGGACCCGGCTTTCGCGCCCGGCACCGGCACGGTCGAAATGGGCGGTCTCAGCACATGGCAGGCGCTGGAAATCGTGCGTGGCTGCGCGGGCCTCAACCTTGTCGGCGGTGATCTGGTCGAGGTCTCTCCACCGTTCGACACCACCGGCACGACCGCGTTGATCGCATCGAACCTGCTGTTCGAGATGCTTTGCGCGCTTCCCAAGGCACAGAAAAGGTAAAGCCGGGCAAACGCCCGGCCTACGTGTCGTCGACGTGCTCAGGCGGTCAAACCCTCGGGCTCTGCCACGCCATTGGCCCTGCAACAGGCTGTCACGGTATTCGCCAAAAGGCACGCAATGGTCATCGGCCCAACGCCACCCGGCACCGGCGTGATCGCGCCTGCGACCTCGGCACAGCTGTCATAGTCGCAATCACCGACAAGCCGCGTTTTGCTCTCGCCAGCATCGACCCGATTGATGCCGACGTCGATCACCGTCGCACCTGGCTTGATCCAGTCGCCCGGCACCATCTCCGGGCGCCCGACGGCAGCCACCACGATATCCGCGCGGCGCACCACGTCCGGCAAATCCCTGGTCCGCGAATGCGCAATCGTCACGGTGCAACTGTCGCCCAGCAGCAACTGCGCCATCGGCTTGCCGACGATGTTCGACCGACCGATCACAACCGCATCCATGCCAGACAGGCTGCCATGATACTCACGCAGCATCATCAGGCAGCCCAGCGGCGTACAGGGCACCATCGACTTCTGCCCGGTGCCCAACAGTCCCACATTCGAGATATGAAACCCGTCGACATCCTTGGCCGGATCGATCGAATTGATCACCAGATCCTCATCCAGATGTTTTGGCAAGGGCAGCTGCACCAAAATGCCATGCACCTCCGGATCAGTGTTCAACTGCGCGATCAGCGCCAGCAAATCGGCCTCGGACGTGTCCGGATCAAGCTTGTGCTCGTAGGAATTCATCCCCACTTCGACGGTCATCTTGCCCTTTGAACGCACGTAGACCTGGCTTGCCGGGTCTTCACCCACCAGCACCACTGCCAGACCCGGCGTGATGCCGTGATCCGACTTCAACCGCGCGACATGGTCGGCCACCTGACCGCGCACCTTTGCGGCAAAGGCCTTTCCGTCGATGATCTGAGCGCCCATGATCCGTCCTTCTTCTTTTTCCAAATATGCAAATGCACCCTAGGCCATTCGCAAGCAAGCGGCTGTCAGATACCCCTTGCGGGATGGCGGGTGGGGCGATGGGCAAAGCCCGAGCCCCACCCGCCATCAGTTCAAAACAGTCCTTCGATCTGGCCTGCATCATTGAGGTGGATGCTCTCGGCTGACGGCACGCGCGGCAAGCCCGGCATGGTCATGATCTCACCGCAGACCACCACGACAAACCCCGCACCGGCGGACAGGCGCACTTCGCGGACCGGGACGCTGAACCCTGTGGGCGCGCCACGCTGGTTCGGATCGGTCGAGAAGCTGTACTGCGTCTTCGCCATACAGACCGGCAGGTGGCCGTATCCCTGGTCTTCCCAAATCTTGAGCTGATCGAGGATCTTCTGGTCCATGACCGCCTGATCCGCGCGGTAGATGTTCTTGGCAATGGTCTGAACCTTGTCCGCCAGAGACATCTCGTCCGGATAGATCGGTGCGAAATTCGCCAGCCCCGCCTCGGCAACCTCGGCCACCTTGCGCGCCAGATCGGCCGACCCTTTCGATCCCAGTTCCCAATGCCGCGACAGAACCGCCTCGGCGTCGTGCCCGGCCACGAAATCCTTGATCGCCTGCACTTCGGCCTCGGTGTCGGTCACGAAATGGTTGATCGCCACGACAACCGGCACACCGAAGGATTTGAGGTTCTCGATGTGACGACCAAGGTTCGGGCAGCCTGCCTTGACTGCGTCGACATTCTCGATCCCCAGATCGGCCTTGGCGATGCCGCCGTTCATCTTCATCGCGCGCACCGTGGCCACGCAGACCACCACCGACGGGGCGATGCCCGCCTTGCGGCACTTGATGTTCATGAACTTCTCGGCACCCAGATCAGCGCCAAAGCCCGCTTCGGTCACCACGTAATCCGCCAACTTGAGCGCCGTGGTGGTCGCGATCACCGAATTGCAGCCATGTGCGATATTCGCGAACGGACCACCATGCACGAAGGCCGGGTTGTTTTCCAGCGTCTGCACGAGGTTCGGTTGCATTGCATCCTTGAGCAGCACCGTCATCGCGCCTTCGGCCTTGATGTCGCGGCAGAACACCGGGCTCCGGTCACGCTTGTAAGCGACGATCATGTCGCCAAGGCGCTTTTCGAGATCCTTGAGATCCTTCGCCAGACACAGGATCGCCATGACTTCGGACGCCACGGTGATGTCATAGCCCGCTTCGCGCGGGAACCCGTTGGCGACACCACCCAATGAGCAGGTGATCTGCCGCAGCGCGCGGTCGTTCATGTCGACCACGCGGCGCCAGACGACGCGGCGGGTGTCGATATCCAGCTCGTTGCCCCAGTAGATGTGGTTGTCGAGCATCGCCGACAGCAGGCTGTGCGCACTTGTGATGGCGTGGAAATCGCCTGTGAAGTGCAGGTTCATGTCCTCCATGGGCACAACCTGCGAATAGCCACCACCCGCAGCGCCGCCCTTCATGCCGAAGTTCGGCCCGAGCGACGCTTCGCGGATGCAGACCATCGCCTTCTTGCCGATATGGTTCAGGCCGTCCCCCAGACCGACCGTCGTCGTGGTCTTGCCCTCACCCGCAGGCGTGGGGTTGATCGCGGTGACAAGGATCAGCTTGCCGTTCGGGCGATCCTGCACCGAGTTGATGAAGGACTGGCTGACCTTGGCCTTGTCATGGCCGTAGGGCAGCAGGTCTTCCGACCCGATCCCGATTTTCTCACCGATCTCCATGATGGGGCGCTTTTGCGCCTCACGGGCGATCTCGATATCCGATTTGTACGACATGAAAGGGCTCCCCTGTTCGGAACGACATTTGCCCAACGCATACCTTTGTGCACCAGAGGGCTGTCACGGTGAAACCGACACTTCCGCGACAAACTGCGGCGGGATCGAAATCACGCCGTCGCCGATCGGAAACACAACACCGTTTGCGTCACGCGCGGGCAGCGTCCTGATGCGGCCAGACCGGCTGATCCGGCACATGCAAACGCAGGATATCCCCCAGACCAAGCGTTCCGGGCCGCTCGACCCAAGCGGTAACACCCCGGCGATTCTGCGCAGCGGATTTGAATGCCTTGCCCTTGCCGGGATGGATGGCGTCGATCTCGCGCGCCGGAAGATGACAGGGACGGTTCTCCATGTCGACGATCAGCGTCACACCGCCCGGCCCCTGCAGCCGCGACGACGGTGGGACCCATGTGAAATTTGGGATACCCTCGATCACGAGGGTGGCACCCAGCCAGACCGGATCGATCGCATCAAGCCCCATGGCGGTGGCGATGGCCGTCAGTTCTTCTGTCGAGAGGACCGACAGTTGCCGCACATTCGCGATCTCGGTGCCGCGCGGATACTGTGTCGTGACCCGGCTGCACGAGGGCCGCGTGCGCCCGGAGTGACGTTCCCCCATTGGCCCGTCAAAGCCGAGTTCCAATCGGTCGGCAGCGGCCGACAGGATCGCCGCGCCCTCGAGCGGAACGCGGCCGATCCAACGGACGGTCGCGGTGAAATCGGTGGGTTTCAATGCGGGCATCACTCTTGCTCCAAAACTGTCCGGCGCAAGGAACCTCGGCAGGTTTGGAAGGACAAGCCGAAAATTGAAGGTCTGCCAAAAGAAAACCCCGGCATCATGAGGATGCCGGGGTTTTTATTCGCAAACGTCGCGGACTCAGACGCTCGGTTCAGGCTCCAGATCGCCATCATCCTTGGGCGCTTTTGCCTTCGGCTTGGTCTTGGGGATCGCCGTGATGCTGGGTGTCTCGGGCACACCGCCCGATGCATCGTCGTCGCCGGAATGCGGCGACTCGCCCCGCATCACGCGCTTGATCTCTTCGCCGGTCAGGGTTTCGTACTCAAGCAACCCCTGCGCCAGACGTTCCCATTCGTCCTTGCGCTCGGAAAGGATCGCAAAGGCTCGGTCATAGGCGTTCTGGATGAAGCTTTTGACTTCTTGCTCGATCATTTCCTTGGTGTTTGCAGACACCGAGAACCCTGCCGTGTTGCCGCTATAGCCTTCGGCCGCTTCGCGGTAATCGATGTTGCCCACCTTGTCGGACATGCCCCACTGAAGCACCATCGCGCGGGCAAGTGCGGATGCCTGCTGAATATCGCCTGCCGGTCCGTTCGAGACGTTCTCGGGACCGTACTTGATGATCTCGGCCGCCTTGCCCGCCATGGTCATGGCCAGCTTTTCTTCGCATTCCGACTTGTGCCAGTTCAGCCGGTCGATTTCCGGCAGTGAGACCACCATGCCCAACGCGCCGCCGCGTGGAATGATCGTTGCCTTGTAGACCGGATCGCATTGCGGCAGCGCCATGCCGACCACGGCATGGCCTGCTTCGTGATAGGCGGTCTTTTCCTTTTGATCGGCGGTCAGAACCATGGAGCGGCGTTCCGCACCCATCATGACCTTGTCCTTGGCGTTCTCAAAATCTTCCATCGTCACGAAACGACGTCCGACACGCGCCGCCATCAAGGCAGCCTCGTTCACCAAGTTCGCCAGATCGGCGCCCGAGAAACCGGGCGTGCCACGCGCGATGATGCGCAAATCCACATCCGGGCCCAGCGGTGTCTTGCGGGCATGCACGCCCAGGATCTTTTCACGCCCCTTGATGTCCGGGTTGGGCACGGTCACCTGACGGTCGAAACGACCGGGGCGCAGCAGCGCGGGGTCCAGAACGTCGCGACGGTTGGTCGCGGCGACGATGATCACGCCTTCATTGGCCTCGAACCCGTCCATTTCGACCAGAAGCTGGTTTAGCGTCTGTTCGCGCTCATCGTTGCCACCACCGTAACCGGCCCCACGGGCGCGGCCCACAGCGTCGATTTCGTCGATGAACACGATGCAGGGCGCATTCTTCTTGGCCTGCTCGAACATGTCACGGACACGGCTTGCGCCGACACCCACAAACATTTCCACGAAGTCGGAGCCCGAGATGGTGAAGAACGGCACACCCGCCTCGCCCGCAATGGCGCGCGCGAGCAGCGTCTTACCGGTGCCCGGAGGCCCGACAAGCAGCGCACCCTTGGGGATCTTGCCGCCGAGCCGCGAGAACCGCTGCGGATTGCGCAGGAATTCGACGATCTCTTCCAGCTCTTCCTTGGCCTCGTCGATGCCTGCCACGTCGTCAAAGGTAACGCGACCATGCTTTTCGGTGAGCAGCTTGGCCTTGGATTTGCCAAAGCCCATCGCTCCGCCTTTGCCGCCGCCCTGCATCCGGTTCATGAAGTAAATCCAGACACCGATCAGCAGAAGGAACGGAAGCAGGCTCAACAGGAAGGACTGGAAGCCCGATTGCTGCTGCTGTTCGGCGCGGATCGGCACGTTGTTGTCGATCAACAGATCGGTGACAGTCGCGTCTTCGGGTTTGATCGCAACATAGTCCTGCCCGTCCGTGCTGCGGAACCGAAGTTGTTCACCGTCGAGGGTGACCGAACTGACCGTGTTGCTCTCCACTGCCGAGACGAAATCCGAATAACTGATCTCACGGCTCTGGAGCGTATTGCCGCCACCAGAGAAAATATTGAAAAGCGCGAGGATCAGCAGGAATAGGACGACCCAAAAGGCTATATTTCGTGCATTGCCCAAGAAAATTTCTCCTGAATCTGACAGGGGGCGGAACAGCCCTCGTCTATTGGTTCATAACATAGACATGCGCAGGCTGGGTTCAATGCGAAAGACAAAATGCCTCGAATCCGGTGTCCCGCCGCCCAAGCACGAACCGGCATGCCTCGATCTGCGGCCCGATGCCCAGAGATGGACAGGCCATCAGGTCCGTGCCCAACCAGACCGATGGCAGGGCGATTGCAGCCCTGAAAGGCACCGCAAGCGCCGATCGATCCGCAATCTGGCGCCACCCCTCTTCGCCAAGGGCGCGAACACGCGCACCCTGGGGCATTTTGTCTTCGGGATCGGACACAAGCCATTGACCATCCCAGAGCGTGCCCAGCGGGGTCTCCTCATCGCTCACGGCAGACGTTTCACGCACGATCCTCAGATGCGCCTTTTCGACCAGCACTTCGGCACCGTGCAAGGTGCCGCCTGCGCCGGACAGCACCCGCTCCAGCAGCGCCTCGCTGGATGCGACGCGCGGACGGTATTCAGCACCAGCCACATAACTCAGGCCAGCGGTGAGCAGGCGCAGGCGCGTTTCGTCGTCAAGCGCGGCAAAGCCATCCCGGTCCATCCGCACCTGCCCCAAGGGCGCATCCGAACAGAGCTGGCGCACCGCGCCAACCATCCGGGCCGTCAAACCGTCGCGCGCACGGGCCATGCGACGCGCCGTGTCGGACAGCACCGACGACGTGAGTCCTTCTTCGCCCAGAAGTCTTAACAATTGGCGAATACGAACACGATCGAAGTCGCGGTTTTCGTTGCTGGGATCATCTACCCAACGCCCCTTGAGAACCGTCAGGTAATGCCGAAGCGCATCGCGCTCCATATCGAGACAGGGCCGCACAACGCGGTATCCAGGCGTTCCCCCCTGCCGTGGAGGAGCCGCTCCCGTTATCTCGCCACCTCCCAGCACGCGCACGATCCCGGCATGCGGTGCGACATCCCGCACGGCGCGCATGCCCGACAGACCGTCGACCCCGGAACCACGGGCCAGACGCATCAGGAACGTTTCCGCCTGATCATCCTGCGTGTGAGCAAATAAAACATGGCGCACAGTCCCGCGCCATCGGTCGATCAGCGCCAGGCGCGCACGGCGCGCGGCATCCTGCACATTGCCGCGCCCGTCCCACTGCCAGAGCAAAGTTGCATGTGGCCAACCGAGAGAAGCGCACTCTTCGGCCACCATCGCAGCCTCTGCCGCACTTTCGGCGCGCAGACCGTGATCAACGGTCACCACCCAGAGCCGGACGCCATAGTCCCGTGTCCAGTTATGCGCGAGATACAGCATCGCCATGCTGTCGCCGCCACCAGACACTGCAAGGGCGATATCAGAGGGGAATTCGGGGCCAAGAAGCTGGCCCATCGCGTCGGCGAACCGCTGCGCGAGCGGCCTTTCGGTCACTGGCAATTGAACTGTGCTTTGGCCGCTTCCGCCTGCGCGATGGCGTCGCTGCTGCCCGGATAGCGCCCAGACACCTCGTTCAGCGTCACGCAGGCCTCAGCCACATTGCCGAGTTCACCCAGAGCCGCACCCAGCCGCCACAGCGCCTCGGGACCTGCGGCATCGTCGGGATACCCGGCATAGGCATCAAGGTAGCGCCGCGCGGCATCACGGGTGTTGCCCAGTCCTTCGAGAGCCTGTCCTTCGGCGACAAGCGCCTGCGCCTCTAGCGGTCCGCCCGGATAGGTCTGGCGAAAGGTCGCAAACTGGTCAGCGGCGGATTGAAAGTCACCGCTGGCGAGCGCCTCCCCGGCTCGCCGAAAGTCTGTCTCTTCTCCAACGGCAAGCTGAGTGCCGCCTGCCTGAGGGGCCGTAGACGAGGGCGCGGGGGCCGTGGGAGCATCGGGAACGCCGCCAAGGGTCGGCACTTGCCCCAATGAACCGATGTCACATCCCGGCTCGATCTCGCAAAACCGGAATTCCAGGTCACCCAAACGGCGCGCCCCGTCTTCAGCCACGCGACTGACCCGAAACTCAAGTTCTTCGGTCTTGGCCGTCATGCGCTGCAACTCGCTCTCGATCGCATCGAGCCGGTCCAGAACACCCGACGGCAGAGTGACTGATGATCCGCCGGTCGTGCTCAATTCGCGCTTGAGCCGCTGCAGCTCGACCGAGAGGATCGACATGTCCTGACGGATATCGGCAAGCGTTTCCTGAGCCTGCCCGGCAATCGGGACAAACACCAAGGCAAGACCCAGAACGATACCCGTCAGTCGCATGTAACTCTCCGTCAGCCTGTCAATCCGGCCGAGATGATCGTCACGGCGCGGCGGTTCTTGGCATAACATGCCTCTTCCGAACACAGCTCGATCGGGCGTTCCTTGCCGAAGCTGACAAAGCGTAGCCGGTTGGACGGAATGCCCTGGGCAACAAGATATTCCATCACCGCGTTCGCGCGGCGTGCACCAAGCGCAAGGTTGTAGGCCCGCGTGCCCTGCTCGTCGGCGTGACCTTCGATCACGGCGTTGTAGTCGGAGTTGGTCAGCAACCACTGCACCTGACCATCAAGCGTGGCCCGCGCTTCGGGGCTGAGCGAGGATTGGTCCACGGCGAACAGCACCCGGTCCCCGACCGTCTGCTGGAAATAGGCGGGTGACCGGGGATCGCTGGCGCTGCCCGGCAGGATGCCACCGGCATTGCCCGTCGCGGCGTTCAGATCAACCGCACCGTTGTCGAACCGGTTTGCGTTGGTACAGGCTGACACGGCCAGAACGGCGATCAGCATCGTGATTTTTGCGGTAAGTCGCATTGGGTATCCTGCTTTCTTATGATTGATCCGAAATTACCACAGCCGTTTCGCTGCGCCTAGTCCTCTGCGGAGCCTCAGAATTTTCGTACGAAAATTCTAAATGCCCCGCATTAATTTTTGGTGGACGCACGCGGGTCACTGGAGCGGACCCCAGCTGGGGTCCGATGCACCCTCGGGTGTGCGCACCCGCTTGAGGTTCCGCCCCGAGATGTCCACGGTATAAAGGGACGACGACCCCTGCGCACCCTGGGTTTCACGGGCGAACATGATCACCCGGCCATTGGGCGCCCAGGTCGGGCCCTCATCCAGGAACGACGCGGTGAGCAGGCGTTCTTCGGACCCGTCGGTGCGCATCACGCCAATATGGAACCGCCCCGCGTTCTGCTTGGTAAAGGCGATCATGTCGCCCCGCGGCGACCATACGGGCGTCGAATAGCGTCCCTGACCGAAACTGATCCGCCGCGCCTCGCCGCCCGAGGCCGACATGACGTACAATTGCTGCGTGCCGGACCGATCGCTCTCGAACACGATCTGGCTGCCATCCGGCGAATAGCTCGGTGCGGTTTCGATCGACGGCGCGCTGGTCAACTGACGTGTCCCGCCGCTGCCGATGTCCATCGCCCAGATATCGGTGTTCGACCCCTGCGTCAGCGAATAGACCACTGTCTGACCATTCGGAGCAAAGCGGGGCGCAAAGCTCATCACACCGTCCTGCCCCTGCAGGATGCGGCTTTGGACCGTCCCCACCTCGAGGACATGCACCCGCGGCATGCCCGTCTCGTAGCTGGTATAGAGCACCCGCTGGCCGTTTTCCGAAAACCGGGGCGCGAGGACAAGCGCATTGCCCCCGGTCAGGTACTGCACGTTGGCGCCGTCGTAATCCATGACCGCCAAGCGCTTGGCACGCTGATCCTTGGGTCCGCTTTCCGACACGAAGACCACGCGGCTGTCGAAATAGCCACTTTCGCCAGTGATCCGACTGTAGACTTGGTCCGCCACCTTGTGCGCCATGCGCCGCCAGCCATCGGGCGTTCCGGCAAATTGCATGCCCTCGCCCAGTTCGGTGCCCGCGAACACGTCCCAGACCCGGAACTTGACCACGATGCGCCCGCCCTCGGAGCTCACCGCTCCAGTGATCAGCGCCTGCGCGTTGATCGCCTTCCAGTCGGCGAACTGCACCGGGCTGCCAAAACTCGTGATCTGGCTGATATGCGCCTCGCGCGGCACTTCGCGGAACAGGCCCGTGCCGGTCAAATCCTCTGCCACGACCCGCGCGATCTGCTGCGCAAGCTGCTGTGCGGCAGCCGTTTCGCCCACAAAGTCGGGCACGGCGTAGGGCAAAGGCTCGATCACCCCTTCGGTGATCTCGATCCTGAGGGGCCCATTTTGCGCCAAAGCTACACCCGGCGTGCTGACCGCCCATACCATTACAGCCAACAACGACGCGACGAACTGTTTCATCGGACCCTCATGCTTTCCGGGTTGAACGTCATCTCGACGGTCTTCCACTGATCAAATTTTTCTGGCGGCAGGGTATACCCATCGCCCTGACAGCGCAAAATCGCGCGGCGCGCCGCCTGGAACGCCGTTTCCGCAGCCGCACCATCGCCACCGCTTGCCGCCAGCATCTGCAGACTTGAACTCACGACCCGCCCGGATCGATCCATGTCGAAACCGACGGTCACCGTAACGCTCGAGGCTTGTGACCCCACATCGACCACCCAGCAATCCTGCACCGCGATACGGAATCCATCGGTTTCGCCCTGCGTGAGGGGCGGACCGCTTTCCGCGCTGCCGGTGCTGGCACCGGACAACGCCTCTTCCAACGCGCCGGCAATCGCCGAAGCGGTGGCGTCGCTCGTATCCGGTTGCGGCGCAGGCGTCGGTTCGGCAGCCGGCGCTGGTGTTGGGTCTGGCGGCGATTCTGCCGTTTGCGGTGGCGTCGGGGCCGGAGCCGGACGGTTCGGCCGCGCCTGCGGGCGCACCGATGCGCTCGGCGCCCGGGCGGGCTCTTCGGCTTCGGTCACGATCTCGGTGGCCGCCGCTTCGGGGGCGGTGGCCTGCTGTTCCTCGGAATCGGTCACATCGGGCGCATCCGACGGCTCGACCGTTTCCTGCACATCGGGGGCCACCTCGGCCTCCGGCGCAGGCTCGGGCACCGCTTCGGGCGCAACACGCGGCGCGGGGCGCGGGATCGGACGCAGGGCCACCTCGGGCGCATCCACTTCAGGCACCGGCTCGGGTGCGGGCGGCTGCGGAGGCGTCTCGGCCACCTCGGGTTCGGGTGTGGGCAGAACGGGCTGCGGCACCGGATCAGGCTCCGCCGCCTGCGGTTCGACCGGGTCAGGAGGCGTTACAGGCTGTGTCTCTTCGACCGGGGGCGTGGGCACCGGTTCCGCCACCTCCGGCTCGGGCAAGGCAGAAGGTTCCGACCCAAGAACCGGGGCCGCCTGCGGTTGCGTCATGGCCGCGAACTCCGCCTCGGAAATCACCGAGACATCAGCCACCTGCACCTCTGGTGGATCACTGCGGAACATGCCGCCGAAGAGCGCCCAGAGGATCAGAATCCCATGGGCACCTCCCGAGATATATTGGCCGGTATGCACTTCGCGCCTCAGCCATCCGACCCGTCAAGCGCCGGGCCACCGATATCCGTGACCAGCCCGATGGAATTGAACCCACCGGCATTCAGCGCGCCCATGATCTGCGCGACCACCTCGTAGGCGACAGTGCCATCGGCCCGCAGGAACACCCGGTCATCCGACCGTTCGACGGCAATCGCCCGCAGGCGGGGCACCAGTTCGGCGCGGGGCACCTCGGTGTTCATGATCGACACGGACCCATCCGCAGCAATCGTGACGGACAGGGGCTCTTCGGTCTCGGACGGCAGGGCCGACGCGGCGGTCTTGGGCAATTCGACGGGCACACCCACGGTCAAAAGAGGCGCCGCCACCATGAAGATGATCAGCAGCACCATCATCACATCCACGAACGGCGTGACGTTGATTTCCGACATCGGCATGGCGCGGCCCTTGCGCCGCCTGCGCCCGCCGCCTCCGCCTGATCTGACCACGCCACCCCCCATAGCTCAGCTGTCCAACTGGCGGCTGAGGATGGTCGAGAATTCATCGGCAAAAGATTCGTACCCGGCAAGAATACGGTCACTGTCGGCCGACAGCTTGTTGTAGAAGATCACGGCCGGGATCGCCGCCAAAAGCCCAAGGCCGGTTGCCAGAAGTGCCTCGGCAATACCGGGTGCCACGACGACCAGAGACGTGTTCTGCTGCTGCGCAATCTCGACGAACGCGTGCATGATACCCCAGACGGTCCCGAACAGACCGACAAACGGCGTCACCGAGCCAACAGTGGCCAACACGGCGAGATTGCTTTGCAAATCCTCGGCTTCCTTCTGGATCGCCACGTCCATGGACCGGTCGATGCGCGCATGCGCCCCGGCGATCAGGCCGCCATCATCCCGGTGAGAGCGGCGCCATTCCGTCATGCCCGCGGCAAACACCTTCTTGGCGCGCCCGTCAGGTTCCGGTCCGATCTGATCGAACAGTTCGTCAAGGGGCTCGCCCGACCAGAACGCCCGGTCGAACTCGGCCGCTTCGGCCCGCGCCTTGCGATAGGCGATCAACTTTTCGAAAATGATGCCCCACGCCCAGAAGGACGACAGGATCAACATGACCATGACGATCTTCACCGTAAGGGTGGCGCGCGCGAAAAGTCCCCACATGGAGAAATCAATCTCCTGCGCAAGCGCAAGTGTCTCTGCTTCCATCTGCCTGCTCTATAGCCGATTGGCCCCGGTTCGTCGGGCTCTGATTGCCAGTATCATTAACGCAATTGCAGGGGAAACGCCAACACAATGGCGTCAGATCATGCAGTTTCCGGCGCGCTAGTGGATCCGACGGCGGATATTTGCCGGCAGACGCGCCGGCGCACCGTCCGCGCGGATGCAAACCACCGTCACCTCCGCCCGGAACAGCAGATCCGCACCGCGCAAAACCTCCTGGCCCATGATCAGCCGTACCCCGGTGACGGCCTTGACGACCGTGCGGACCAGCAATGCGTCGTCGAATTTCGCAGGCTTGAGGTAATCCGCCTCGACCCGGCGCACCACAAAGACCACGCCGTCGCCTTCGCGCATCGCGTTCTGGTCAACACCCAGCGTCCGAACCCAGTCCGAGCGCGCGCGCTCGATATACCGCAGGTAATTGGCGTAATAGACGATCCCGCCCATATCGGTGTCTTCGTAATAGACCCGGACCGGAAATTCGTGGACCATCAATGCGCCCCTCCCTGCGCCGCTTGCAGACGCGCGGCAAGGCGCAGGGCGTGGCTCGGATCATCGGCCATCGCGGGCAGCACCTGATCATAGCCCGCACGGATCAAGGCGCCGATCTCGGGCCGCAGCACCACGTGCCCATCCTCCAACGCGCCCAGCGGCGACCGGTCGGTGAAGGCCAGATCGGACCAAAGCAGTACCGACTGCACCACCTGGCTGAGCGCGAGAGTCTCGGCAGGCTGCGCCGACAACACGGAATCCATCCGCAGGAAGATGAAACAGGCCTTGATCGCGCCCGCCTCGTCGAACCGGAACACCCGGTACTGGTTCGCCTCTGCCTCGGTGAGCCGGGCCACCAAGGGCACCAACCCGTTGATCAACCGATCAAGGTCACGAACCTCCAGCAGTTCCGCCCAGTCACGGAAGAAAAACACCATCACGTTGGCGCCAAGTTCGGGATCGGTTTCGGCCATCTGGTGCCCAGCCATGGCGCAGACCGCCTCCAGCGCGCCTTTGACCACGCCAAGCGTTGCGTCTTCGACCCCGAACACGATCGGCGCGATCGGCCGCCCCCATCGGGCAAACAGGTACGTCCCGTCCGACCGCGTGAAAAACCGCTCGACCTCGGCCGCATCCATCATGAGGCACCGCCCCCCTGCTTCTTCTTTTTCCAAATATGCAATCACGACCTTTGGCACAGCGCGCCCGGTCGGGCAAGTCAGGCAGGTCCGAACAGGTCCGACTGCCCCGGCGGGCGCGGTGCCGTCATGCCCAGATGCGTCCACGCCTTCTGTGCGAGCATCCGCCCGCGGGGCGTGCGCTGAATCAGACCCTGCTGCAAGAGATAGGGCTCGATCACCTCTTCCAGGGCATCGCGGCTTTCCGACAGCGCCGCCGACAGCGTCTCGATCCCCACCGGACCACCCTGATAGTTCTCTGCGATCAGCCGCAGGTACCGCCGGTCCGCACCATCAAGGCCAAGGCGGTCCACCCCCAACCGGGTCAGTGCGCCGTCGGCCAATTCCTTGCTCACCACGCCATTGCCCTCGACCACGGCGAAATCCACCACGCGACGCAACAACCGCCCGGCGATCCGCGGCGTGCCGCGCGACCGGCGCGCGATCTCGCGCGCACCTTCAGAGGCCGCCTCGACCCCAAGCTTGACCGCATTGCGCGACACGATCGCGTGCAGCTCGTCCTCGGTATAGAAATTGAGCCGCGTGGGAATTCCGAAACGGTCGCGCAGCGGCGTCGTCAAGAGCCCAAGCCGCGTCGTCGCCCCGACCAGTGTGAAGGGCTGCAATTCGATCCGCACGGTCCGCGCCGCCGGTCCCTCGCCGATCACGAGATCCAGCTCATAATCCTCGAGCGCCGGATAGAGCACCTCTTCGACCGCCGGGTTCAGCCGGTGGATCTCGTCGATGAAAAGCACGTCGCGCGCCTCGAGATTGGTCAGGATCGCCGCCAGATCGCCCGCCTTTGCCAGCACCGGACCCGAAGTCATGCGGAACCCGACCCCCAATTCGCGCGCCATGATCTGCGCCAGCGTCGTCTTGCCAAGTCCCGGCGGCCCGTGGAAGAGCGTGTGGTCCATCGCCTCGCCGCGCTGGCGTGCAGACTGGATGAACACCCGCAAGTTGGCACGCGCCTCGGCCTGCCCCACGAAATCGTCCAGCATTTGCGGACGCAGGGCGCGGTCACGGTCCTCGGGCAAGGGCTCGGGACGCATGATCGGATCAGTAGACATGGCCGCTCCTCAAGCCCTGACGGGGGTTCGTCGCAGGACCAGGGCGAAGAGGCCTGCAAGGGCCGATGAGCGTCCCCATGCCGCTACCCTTTCGGTGCCAGAAGCTTCAACGCCGCCCGGATCAGCGCGGGCGTATCAGCGTCGGATGCCAGTGCGGCGGCCTGCGCCACGGCTCCGGCTGCCTCACCCGGCGCATAACCCAGATTGCTCAACGCCGACAGCGCCTCGGCCTGGGCGGAAGCCGTCATCACCGGAGCGGGCGCGGTTGCCGCAGACAGCACTGCTTCGATCACCGCATCGTCTTCGGATGGTGTGGCTGCGACCGACGCGGCCCCTCCCATCGCCATCACGCCATGCGCCTTGTCCTTGAGCTCGTTGACCACCCGCTGCGCGGTTTTCGGCCCGATGCCCCGCGCCGCCTTGACCGAGTTCCAGTCGCCCAGCGCAATTGCGCGGCTGACCCCGTCCGGCCCAAGTGCGCCGAGGATGGCCAAAGACGCCTTCGCGCCGACCCCCTGCACCGACATCAGCAAGCGGTGCCATTCCTTTTCCACCAGCGTCGGAAAGCCGAAAAGCTGCAGGATATCCTCGCGCACCAGAAGATCGGTATAAAGCGCCGCCGCCTCGCCCGGCCGCCCGATCTGCGACAGCACCCGGTCCGAGCAATAGACCACATAGCCCACGCCACGCACGTCGATCAGCACGTGATCGTCCGCCTTGTATTCGATCCGCCCCGCGATCCGCCCGATCATGCCCGCATCCTCATTCCCGGCCCGGTCATGTGATGCGCGTGACAAATCGCGATCGCAAGCGCATCCGCCGCGTCGGAACCGTGGATCTGCGCGCCAGGCAATTGCATCTTGACCATGTGCTCGACCTGCCGCTTGTCCGCGTGGCCCACGCCGACAACCGTCTTCTTGACCGAATTCGGAGAATACTCCCCGATCTCAAGCCCGAACTGCGCCGGAACCAGCAAGGCCACACCGCGCGCCTGGCCCAGCTTGAGTGTCCCGACAGCGTCCTTGTTCACGAATGTCTTCTCGATGGCGACCGTATCGGGCTGATACTGCTGGAACACGTCGGTCAACGCGCTGTGCAAGGCCAAGAGCCGCACCGCCAATTCGCCCGTACCCGACAGGCAGACCCCGTTTGCAACATGGCGCAAACGACTGCCTTCGGCCTCGATCACGCCCCAGCCAAGGAAACGCAGACCCGGATCGATCCCCAATACACGCATTCTGCTCGCGCCTTTGTTGCTTTTAAATCACGGCTAGCACGAAACGCGAACAAACGCCAAGCATTCAAAACAAATATGCCAAAGGAAAGCCGGTGTCGAAAACACTCTACAGAAGGTCGACTTTGAACCCCGCAAGCACAAAACGACGCCCAAATTGTCGCTTTCGTCGTATTTCTGCGCCGCAGAAAAGCCGTGCCAACAGCCATGCACAAACCGCATAAAAACTATGCGAAAACGACAATTGAAGACGCGAAACTCCGCAACTAGATGCCTGTCAGTAGATTTTTCCCCCATTCACCCAAGGAACATGGCCATGGCCGCTTTTGACACATCCCGCCCGACTTACACTGCAAGCCCGAAAGGCTTCGGCGGACTCGCAACATCCCTGATCACCGCGTTCACCGCGTGGAACGACTCCCGCCAGACACGCACCGCTCTGAGCCAGCTCAGCGATCACGAACTCGAAGACATCGGCCTGACACGGGGCGACATCAACTCGTTCTGAGCCTGCCGATCAGACCACATGAAAAAGCCGTGTCAGCGACCCTGACACGGCTTTTCTCATTTCAAACCGACACGTCCGCGTCCGGCGAATTCAGCCCATGATATAGGTCAGAAGTCGCGACAACGGCGCGGTGATCGGATCGATCTGCATGAACACGGCCCCCATCTGTTCCACGAAACCGCCCTCGCGCAAAAGATCGACCTGCTGGCGGTATCCATCCTCGCCCAGAACCGTCACGATCGCGGCCTTGAGCACGAACAGAATGCCGAAGGGCAACAGCAATGCCGAGAACGACACCGCCTCGCGCACATGGCGGATCGGTTTGTGCACGATCACGCCGGTTTTCTCGATTTTTGTGACATAGCCACGCGACAATTGGCGGTGGCGCTTGAGGACGCGGCGGTACCGTTCGTCAAACATGTCCTGCTGTTTGGTCATGTGAAGCAGCCTTTGTTCCGGCCCCCACCGGATGTGTCCGAGATAGGGGTGGAATGTGGCAAGAATTGGGCAAACAGGGCAAATCCGCTCGAAATGCGGCAAAATTCCGCAAAAACCTGAAATTGCGGCGCGATTAAGAAGCGGTTTTTTGCAGCGTCAACGTCGTCCAGTCACCAATCTCTTCGCGGTGCCAGGCATTGATGCCGTTTTGCGCATAAGCCTCTGCCACTTCGTCGCCTTGTTCGTTCAGCAGGCCCGACAGGATCACGAAACCACCCGGAGCCAGGTGGCTGGCCATGTCCGGTGCCAGATCGATCAAGGGCTGCTTGAGGATATTCGCAAAGACCAGATCGAAGGGTGCCGTGTCGTGCAATTGCGGATGCTCGAACCCCAGCGCCTCGAGACAGATGACCCGACCGGTCAGGTCATTCGCGGTCACGTTCGCCTCTGCCACGTCAACCGCCACCTCGTCCATGTCGCTTGCCAACACGGTTTCGGGCCAGACCCGCGCCGCGGCCATCGCCAGAACGGCCGTGCCACAGCCGATATCGGCCACGTTGTGACAGGTCACACCCGCCTCGATCAGACGGTCCAGCGCGCGCAGACAGCCTTGGGTCGTACCGTGATGCCCGGTGCCAAAGGCCATCGCCGCCTCGATCAACAGCGGCTCCACTCCGTCGGGCACCGTGTCGGCGTCATGGCTGCCGTAGACATAGAACCGGCCCGCAGCGACGGGCACCAGTTCGCGTCGCACCTTTGCCACCCAATCAGTCTCGGGCAGTTCCGAGACGACAAAGGTTTTCGCCCCGTGCGCTGCCGCCAGAAGCGCCAGTTCAACATCATCGGGGGCCTGCATGAAATACCCGCCCACTTCCCACATGCCGCTGCCATCCTCGATCTCGAAGACGCCTACGCCATAGGGTTCGGGTTCCAGGTCCTCGAGCGCCTCGCCCAACGCCTCGGCCATGGAACTGTCGGACAGGGTGGTGAAGGCGGTGAAGGTGGTCATGGTACTCAACTTTCTGGAACTGCGGCGATGCTGTCCCTCTGCCACGAAGGCCCCCCTGCCGCAAGCTTACTCCGCCGGGGCGGGAACATAGACCGAGAAAACGGTCTCGTTTCCCGGTTCTGGATGGCGCGGAATCATCAGCGCCAGAATCAGCGACACCAGCGCCATGGCCGCTGCCAGCCCGAACACCGCGCCGGGCGAGACAAGCCAGAGATAGCCCAACACCGCGGGCAGGAACACCGCCGCGATGTGGTTGATCGTGAACGCCACCGCCGCCGTCGGTGCGATATCGCCCGGATCGGCGATCTTCTGGAAATAGGTCTTGAGCGCCAGCGCCAGCGCAAAGAAGATGTTGTTCACGATGTAAAGCACCGTCGCCAGCATCACCCCCCAGCCGAACCAGTAGATCCCGCCATACAGGACAAAGACCACAACCAGCCCGGCATATTCCACCGCCATCGCGTTGCGCTCCCCGAACCGGTGCACGATCTGCCCCAGCACCGGGGCCAGCACCATGTTGGCCATGAGAGTCACCAGCATCAGCTTGGTGATTTCATCCACTCCCAAACCGAACCGTTCGACCATCATGAAGGCTGCAAAGACCACGAAGATCTGCCGCCGCGCGCCGGACATGAACTGCAACGCGTAGTAAAGCCAATAGCGCTTGCGCAGGATGAACTTCTTGACTTGCGGATTGGGCGCTTCGAAATGCGGCATCATCAGCACGCAATAGGCCACGATGATCAGCGTCAGCGCACCCGACACCATGTAGACGAAATTGTAGCTCAGGTCATAGGCGCGCCACGTCACCACGATCACGCCATAGGCCACAAGCGTCGCCGCAGAGGCCGCCGAGACCAGCAAACCCAGCATTTGCGGCGCGCGGTCCTTGGGCAGCCATTGAAGCTGCAACGACTGGTTCACCGTTTCGTAGTAGTGAAACCCGATCGAACTGATCAACGTGACGAACAGCAGCCCGCCCATGGACGGGAAATAAGCGGTCATCCCCGTGGCGATCCCCAGCATTGCCAGCGAGATCATCGCCAGCGTCTGTTCCCGCACGAACAGGATCACGGCGATCACGCCAATGGCCAGAAAGCCCGGAATCTCGCGCACGGTGTGCAGCCAGCCGATGTCTGCTCCGTCGAACTGCGCCACCTCGATCACGAAATTATTCAGCAGCGCCGACCATGTCGCAAATGACAGGGGCATGGCAATCGCCATCAGGAACAGCAGCGTGACGGGCCGTTTGTGGATCGGCAGATCACGCGCGTCAGCAAGGGGAACAACGCGCTTCATCGTTTTCCTTTACGCCCGCTTTTTCCCTTTGGCGAGGGTCTAGCGACGCCTGGCCTACCCGTTTTCAGGATGTCACATCATCCGCACGCAGCTTTGAAAATCGCGTTGATCCGTTTGCCCATTGCCAGAGTGTCCGAAATTCCCTGCGATTCTGTTAAATGCCTTGCACAAATCTGATCCACATCAAGGCGCACACATTCACACCTGCGCATACATGGCGAACTCAGGACGGAGAGCGCCATGGATCTTGTCACACTTGTGGACCGCATCGGCGAAGCGCCCACAGCCGCGCTGTTCGGCCTGCTCACCGGCATCGTCTTCGGCATCGCTGCCCAGCGCTCGCGGTTCTGCCTGCGCGCGGCCACCGTCGAATTCGCCCGCGGCATGATGCAGGACAAGGTCGCAGTCTGGTTGCTGACCTTTTCAACCGCCGTCGTCTGGGTGCAGGCGGCGCAGATGTTCGGCCTGATCGACACCACCGAGGCCCGCATGATGGCCGTTCCGGGAAGCTGGTCCGGTGCCATCATCGGTGGGCTGATGTTCGGCGCGGGAATGGTCCTGGCGCGCGGATGTTCGGGGCGGCTGCTGGTGCTGGCCGCCACCGGAAACCTGCGGTCGGTCGTGTCGGGCCTGATCTTTGCCGTGGTCGCCCAGATGAGCCTGACCGGTTGGCTGGCCCCGATCCGCGATAATCTCGCCGCAATGTGGATCACCTCGGGCGGGCGCAACATGAACCTGTTGACCACCCTGCACCTGCCAGAAGGCTCCGGTCTTGTCTTTGGCCTTGCCACTGCGCTGCTGGCGCTCGAACTCTCGCGGCGCAACCAGATCGGCTGGCAACGGCTTGTCTTTGCCTCGGGCGTCGGCTTTGCCGTGGCGATGGGCTGGGCCTTGACCTACGCGCTCAGCCTTGTCGCCTTCGACCCGGTGCAGATCGAAAGCGCCACGTTTACCGGCCCCTCGGCCAACACGCTGATGTTCTTTCTCGACCGCTCATCGATCCTCGAATTCGACATCGGACTGGTGCCGGGCGTTGTGATCGGGTCGTTTCTTGCCGCCTTCTTTGCAGGAGAGTTGAAATTCCAGGGCTTCGAAGGCTCGACCCCGATGCGCAACGCGATGATCGGCGCGGCACTGATGGGGTTCGGCGGGATGCTTGCGGGTGGCTGCGCCATCGGTGCAGGGGTGACCGGCGGGTCGATATTTGCCGGCACCGCCTGGCTTGCACTCTTTTGCATGTGGATCGGCGGCATGAGCATGGATCTGGTCATGGGAGGCCGGGGCCAGCCGGCACCGATCTGACCAAGCGTCTGAGCAGCGTCACAGAAACCGCTTTCCTCCCCAACCAGATCGCGACAAGAACCGGGGGCATCAGGCGGAATTCTTAAGCGGGAATTCAGTGTGAATTCCGACTCTCACGTATTTGAAAACAAGCCATCCATGGTATGGGTGCCCATTGGATTTTTCCCAAAGAACATTTTCAAACGGTAAAACAGATGCTTGTTGTCGATCTTTTTTCGAACAAGACCTTTTTGGTCATCGCCGCTGGTTTAGGCTACGCAGTCGCGACAATTCTCATGAAAATCGCATCCCACGAAACAACAACGGTCCTGATCGGAACGATTGCGATCGTCCTGGCAGCCGTTGTCACCGCCGAGATCCTGCTGCTGCGGCAGGTCGATCTGGGCCTTGCCTATATCGCCATTATGGCCACCGAGACGCTTCTGGTGCTCGGGGCAGCTTATTTCGTCGGTCAACCCTTGTCAGGCCGCGAGCTTGCAGGCGGCGCACTGGTATTGGCGGGCGTGGCCATCGTCAGCTTCTGACAACCCGCCACCGCCCGCTTGTCGAACCGGTCTCGTCATTGCCGGATGCGCCAGCCTGTCTTGAAGATCCACCAGATCACCGCAAGGCACAGCATTGTAAACGCCCCAATTGCCAGCAGGCTCAGCCCGATGGGCACATCCGCCAGCCCGAAGAACGACCAGCGGAATCCCGACACGAGGTAGACCACCGGGTTGAAGAACGAGATTGTCTGCCACACCGGCGGCAGCATCGAGATCGAATAGAACGACCCGCCGAGGAACACCAAGGGCGTCACGATCAGCAGTGGAACCAGTTGCAGCTGTTCGAAATTGCCCGCCCAGATGCCGATGATGAAGCCCAACAGGGAAAAGCTCAGGCAGGTCAGCACCAGAAACAGGAGCATCGCGAAGGGGTGCTGGATCGACAGGTCCACGAACAGCGCCGATGTGCCAAGGATGACCACACCGATGAACAGCGCCTTGGTGGCCGCAGCCCCGACATAGCCCATGACGATCTCGAGAAAGTTGATCGGGGCCGACAGCAGTTCATAGATCGTGCCGATGAATTTCGGGAAATAGATGCCGAAGCTCGCATTCGAGATCGCCTGCGTCATCACCGACAGCATGATCAACCCCGGCACGATGAACGCGCCGTAGGATATGCCATCGACCTGGTCGATGCGGCTGCCGATGGCGGCACCGAAGACCACGAAATAGAGCGAGGTCGAAATCACCGGCGACACGAAGCTTTGCAGAAGCGTTCGGAAGAACCGCGACATCTCAAAAACATAGATCGCGCGAATGGCCTGCCAGTTCATGCTGCATCCTCCTGTTTCGTCACCAGCCCGACAAAGATGTCCTCAAGCGAGTTTTGCCGCGTCTGCAGGTCGCGCAGGACCAGTCCCGCCTCGCTGATATCGCGGATCAGCGTGGCAATCCCGGTTCGGTCCTTCGACGTGTCGTACGTGTAGACAAGCACCTGTCCGTCTTCCTCGATCCGCAAACCGCGATCTGCAAGGGCTGTTGGCAACGCTGTCACCGGCTCGTGCAATTCGATCCGCAATTCCTTTTGCCCCAAACGCGTCATGAGCGCGGTCTTTTCCTCGACCAGCAGGATCTCGCCCGCGTTGATCACGCCGATCCGGTCTGCAATCGCCTCGGCCTCTTCGATGTAATGCGTGGTCAGGATGATTGTCACACCGGACTGTTTCAGCCCCGCCACGATGTCCCACATATCGCGGCGCAGCTCCACATCGACGCCCGCGGTCGGTTCATCCAGGAACAGCACGCGCGGTTCATGCGCCAGCGCCTTGGCGATCAGCACGCGGCGTTTCATGCCGCCGGACAATTCCATGATCTTGTTGTCGCGCTTGTCCCACAGCGACAACTGCCGCAGGATGCGCTCCAGCAGCGCGTCATCCTTGGGTTTGCCGAACAACCCGCGCGAGAACCGCACCGTGTTCATCACCCGCTCGAAAGGTTCGAGGTTGATCTCCTGTGGCACCAGCCCGACCAGCGACCGCGCCCCGCGATAGGCCGTGACAACATCATGCCCGCCCACGGTGATCGTGCCGGATGTGGGCTGCGTGATGCCGCAGATCGTCGAAATCAGCGTTGTCTTGCCCGCGCCGTTCGGCCCGAGCAGCGCGAGGATTTCACCCTCGTGGATGTCCAGCGACACGCCCTTCAGCGCCTCGAACCCGGTGGCATAGGCTTTGCGCACGTTCGTGATCCGAACCATCGGCATCAGGCATCCCTCCTCTTCATGCAGGCAAAGTGCACACCTAATACAGCGCTGCGCAGACGCAATGCCGAAACACGTGCGCCAGAACGCATGGCCTGTGCAGGTCGCTTTTTGGCCTGACCTTTCGGGCCACCCGGCCTATGCCTGCATCATGACCACCTTGACCGACTCCCATATCGCGCGCGGCATCACGCTTGTCTGCATCGGCGTCTTCGCCATTTCGATCAATGACATGCTGATCAAGATGCTGTCGGACGGCTATCCGCTGCACCAGATCGTGTTCACCCGCACAGCCATCGGGATCATCCTGTCCTTCGTGATGCTGCATCTCGAAGGCGGGCTGTCGCTCTTGCGCACCAACCGCCCCAGCCTGCACATCCTGCGCGGGTTGACGCTGGTGGCGGCCAACATGACCTTCTTCGCCTCGCTGGCGGTGCTGCCGCTGGGGCTGACCACGGCGCTCTTCTTTGTCGGCCCGCTGTTCATCACGCTGTTCAGCTTTCTCTTCCTTGGGGAAAAGGTCGGCCCCCTGCGGCTGGGCGCGATCGTGTTCGGGTTCATGGGCGTGATCGTCATGCAGGAACCCTGGAGCGACGGGTCGGAATACGGCCCGCCCTGGCTTTTTGCGCTGCCGGTGATCGCGGCGTCACTTTACGCGGCGATGGCCGTGATGACCCGTGCACTGGGCGTCAAAAGCACCGCGGCCGCGCTCACCATCTACAATCAGGTGATGTTTCTCGTGGTCTCGAGCCTGTTCTACCTTCTTGTCGGACAGGGTCAGGCCGATCCCGGCCCAGACGCGCCCAGCTTGCATTTCCTGTTGCGCGCATGGACATGGCCCAGCCAGCAGGACTGGCCACTGTTCATCCTGACGGGGGTCTGCAACGGCATCATCGCCTATTGCATCACGGCAGCCTACCGCATGGCGCCTTCGGCCAGCATCGCGCCGTTTGAATATATCGGATTGCCGCTGGCGATCTTCTGGGGCTGGCTTTTCTTTGCCGAATGGCCAACGCCCTCGATCTGGACGGGCTGCGCGATGATTCTTGGCGCGGGCCTCTTCGTGTTCCTGCGCGAACGCCGCAAGGGCAAGGTCATCGTGCCAAAACGCCCCGGCGGCCATATGCGCTGACACCTCCCGTATGGGAGATGCCAAGGCTGGTGTGGAGACTCAGGCGCTGCGCACCGTGTCGATCATCAGCTGCACGTTCTCGGGATCCGCATCCGGCGTGATCCCGTGCCCGAGGTTGAAGATATGTGGCCCGTTCCTGAGCGCATCCACAACCTTGCGGGTCTCATCGACCAATTCCTGACCGCCAGTCACCATGTGACGCGAGGCAAGGTTGCCCTGCACACAGCCACCGGGCTGCACATGCTTGGCCACCCATTCCGGGCTGACGCTGTCATCGACCGCGACGCAATCCGCACCGGTCTCGGCATGGAAGCCGATATACTTGTCGCCGGCCTGACGCGGGAAGGCGATGACCGGAATGCCCGGATGCCGGCGCTTGAGTTCCTCGGTGATGACACGGGCGGGTTGGAGCGCATAGCGATTGAAATCCTCGCCCTGAAGCGATCCCGCCCAGCTGTCGAAGATCTTGACCACTTCGGCACCGGCGTCGATCTGCGCCGAGAGGTAATCAATCGTGCTTTCGGTCAACCGCTCGAGGATCGCTTCGAAGAGCGCGCGGTTCTCGTATTTCAGCGCATGCGCCGGGCCTTGGTCGGGCGTGCCGCGCCCGGCGATCATGTAGGTCGCCACGGTCCATGGCGCACCCGCAAAGCCTATCAGCGTGGTCTCTTCCGGCAGTTCGCGCCGCAGGATGCGGATGGTCTCGTAGACCGGGTTCAGCGTGTCGTGGATCATCTCGCCACGACCCAGCTTGTCGAACTCGGCCTGCGTTGTGATCGTGGACAGGCGCGGGCCTTCACCCGTGACGAACCACAGATCCGCTCCCAGCGCCTGCGGCAGCAGCAGGATATCGGCAAACAGGATCGCCGCATCGAACCCGTAGCGCCGGATCGGCTGCAAGGTGACTTCGGCGGCAAGCTCCGGATTATAGCAGAGCGACAGGAAATCCCCGGCCTGCGCACGGGTCGCGCGATACTCGGGCAGATACCTGCCAGCCTGACGCATCATCCAGATCGGCGGGGTCGGAAGAGTTTCGCCCGCGAGGGCACGGAGGATGGTTTTTGTCTGGCTCATCAGGTCTTTCCTTGTCTATTGCCTTCGGATCAACCGTAGAAAAGCATATGTCAAGACAAGCATGGTTGTCAGGACAAGTTTACATGCATAAAGATCGATTCATGACGATTGACTTGCCCACACCCGCCAAACCCCTGAACATCGGCACGCGCGGATCCCCGCTCGCTTTGGCTCAGGCCCACGAAACCCGCGAACGACTGGCCAAGGCCTTCGATTTGCCCTTTGAGGCCTTCACCATCGTCGTCATCAAGACGACAGGTGACAGGATCATCGACCGCCCGCTGAAAGAAATCGGCGGCAAGGGTCTGTTCACCCGCGAAATCGAAGACGACATGCTCTCGGGCAAGATCGACATCGCGGTCCATTCGATGAAGGACATGCCCGTTCTGCAACCCGGCGGGCTGCTGCTTGACACCTACCTGCCACGCGAAGACGTGCGGGACGCATTCATCTCGCCGGAATTCACCGGCATCGCGCAACTTCCCGAAGCGGCCATTGTCGGCACGTCGTCGCTGCGCCGCCGCGCGCAATTGCTCAACCGGCGGCCTGACCTGAACGTGGTCGAATTCCGCGGCAACCTGCAAACCCGGTTGAAGAAACTGGATGACGGCGTGGCCTCCTGCACCTTCCTCGCGATGGCCGGTCTGAACCGCCTGCGCATGGACGAGGTGCCGAAAACCGCCATCGACTCGACCGACATGCTGCCCGCCATCGCACAAGGCGCCATCGGCATCGAACGCCGCGCCAACGACATGCGCGCCGCCGAGATGCTGGCGGCGATCCACGACACGCAGACGGGCCAACGCCTTGCCGCCGAACGCGCCTTTCTGGCCGAACTCGACGGCTCCTGCGAAACGCCGATTGCCGGTCTGGCCGAATTGGACGGCGACACGCTGCACCTGCGCGGCGAAGTGCTCCGTCCGGACGGGTCGGTTTCACATGCCGATCAGATCAGCGGCCCGATTTCAGACGGTGCCACGATGGGCAAGGCGCTGGCCCGCACGCTTCTGGATCGCGCGGGTCCCGGCTTTTTCGACTGGCATACGAATTGAACGCTGTGCCGGTTACTCCGGCACGGCAAAGGTCAGTGATGCCCAGAGGCTTTCCCACACGGGGTCGTTTTCCGCCCGCGGCTCAAGCGGCCGCAGCACCACCGCATCGGCAAGATAGGCATAACCCGGCTGCACCGGCAGGGTGACGCGACCGTTGGCATCCGTGCGATGCAGCGTCACCGTGACCTTGCCCGAAGGCGGTCTTGCGAACAGTTCGACCTGCGCATCGGCACGCGGCGCACCGTTGTAGAGCACTCGAATCGGCAAACCACCCGCCATGTTGTCGGTATAGGGGTTCGCCTCGGCCACGATCTCGGTCAAAAGCCCGACCTTTGCATCCTTGCCTGCGCCATCGCCCACCGCGATCAGACTCTTGGCATAGCGGCTGTAAAGCTCGACAAACCCAGTTTCGGGCAAGCCACGTGCCGCATGGTCGGCCAGAACACGGTCGAAATCCTTGTGCTCGACGAAATTCACGAATTTCTGCCATTCGTCATAGGTCAGCGTGTAATCGGTGGTCTGGTGGATGATCACGCACAACCCGTCCTGCGGCGCTGCGACATTCAACGCGGGACGATCCCCCGCGCGGCCCGGCACGGCATCCAAGTCACCGGCGCATCGCATGTCGAACCGCTCGAAACTGCGTTCAAGATAGGGTTGCTCTGCCCCGGCAAAATTCTCTCCAACGCGCAGGGCCGCCACCAGGGTGCCATCCGACGCCACGGTATAATCGACGGGATCAATCCAGAACTCGTGCGCCGACAGTGAGACCGGCAAGCTGGCAAGTGCCACCACGCTCAGGATATTCGAAAATTTCATGCGGTTTTTTCCAGCTTATGTTCGATGCCGCGTGCGAAATCGGTCATGCGTTTCTTGAACCTCTTGTTGATGTTCGACCGCGCCAGCTTGAGCGATTGCACCAGAAGCCGGGCCGACAGCGTCTTGGGTGTCATCTTGAACACCACGTTCACCCGCGTCCGATTGGGCGACATTGGCACCAGCTCGATCAGCGTATTGGTCTCGAGCCCACCGGACGCGCCCTCGAATTGCACCATATTGGGCGCATCGCAGGCCGCAAGGATGATCTTGGCAGTTCGCTCCTTGCCGCGAAACCGAAAGGTCGATTCCCAGCCTTCGCCAATCGTGGGCTCGGCCCCGCGAAACTGTCGCCGCACGTCAATGCCGCGCCGCATGGCCTGCCGCTCCAACGCGTCGAATGCCGTCAATTCCGCGAAGACATGCTCAATCGGTGCAGCCACATCCTCGGTTCCCGTCACTTGCATCGGCTCGCCCCCGTTCGATACAGTTGGACTAGACTTGCCTCATTCCAGCGTATCGGCAAGCCAGTTGCGCAATAAAAAATGCGCGATGGCGCCTTTGCGCGCAGGCAACAGCCCTGTTCTCAGCCCCGCGACCGCATCCATCACCTCTTCACGGCTGACCCAAAGCGCGTCTTCGATCTCGTTTGGATCAATCGTGATCTCTTCGCTGGTCGCGATGCCGTGGCACCCGAACATGAGCGACGCGGGAAACGGCCAGGGCTGACTGGACAGGTAACGCACCTCGCCAACCCGCACACCCGCCTCTTCCCAGACCTCGCGGCGCACCGCCGCCTCGATGGCCTCGCCCGGTTCAACAAAGCCAGCGAGGCAGGAATACATCCCCTCGGGCCAGCCCGGCGAGCGGCCCAGCAGAACCTTGTTGCCGTGAGTGATCAGCATGATGACCACCGGGTCGGTGCGCGGGAAATGGCTGCCTCCGCAGGCCTGACACACCCGTTGCCAGCCCGCCTGCGTCACATCGCTGGGCGCACCGCAGCGGGCGCAAAACCCATGTGTCTCGTGCCAGCCCATGATCGCCTTGGCGGTCGCCGCCAGTTCCGCGTCACGCGTACTCAGCACCGTCATGACACCGCGCAGTTCGGCAAAGCCGTGATCCGCAGGCAGTGTCGGATGGGTCTGCACGCTCTTGTCGACAAAGGCGCCGATCTGGCTCAGATCCGTGTCCGGAACCCAGTCCGAAATGTCATGCGCAAACCGCGCGGCGCCGTCCTCGCGGCCCAACAGGATCGGCATGCTGCGCGCCTCTTTCAAAATCGGATGATCCAGCGGCAATCGAACCAGCGCGCACGCCCCATCCGACTGGGCGACAAGCGGCTTGCCCTTCCACATCAGAATCGTCCGGGTCGCAGCATCCTGCAACAGCGCGGCAATCGCCGGGATATCTCCCCTGAGTTCCGCCGCTCGATCCAGCCCCGAGCCGCCAAAAGTCACCTGTTCCGCGCTGCGCATTGCGTCTCACCCTTGCTGTCACGGATTGCGCTTGCCACGCGGGGACGAAAAGAACAATGCACACAGCAGGATTTGCCGCGCTCGACGGGTTGCAATCCGGGCGGGCCTCTACTATCTGGATCGTTGAGAGGTTGGCGCGGGCGAGCACCTCGCCAACCCGGTCAGGTCCGGAAGGAAGCAGCCGTAACGAGCCCCGCTTGGGTCGTTGTCCAGCCTCTCACCTACTCCAATATCATCATTCCTGAATGCCTTTGAAGTTGGCCAAACGCGCCGTTGCGCGTTGGCCATCCCCGAGACCAAGGTGGCTACCCCTGCAGCCACATGGTCAGCGCCGTTCCGATCAGCAGGAGCAATGCAACGGCCCCCGTGATCTTGGTTTCCATGCCAAGGTGATTTTCGCTCTGGTCGGTCGCCTGATGGCGCCAGATTTCGCGCAGCAAAACCAAGAGAAGCACCGAAAGCGGCAGGAAGAACAAAACCGCAAACGTGTTTTCCATCATTTGGGGTCGTCCCCCGGTGCACCGAGCGCACCCAAGGCTGCGCGGGAACATCCCGTCTCACGCGGTGACTGAGCGAGAGCGACAAAACCCGGCAAGTTTGGTGGAGTTAAGAGGAAACCAAACCGCACTTTCGGGTTGGTCGGAACAGGTGCGGGAATAGCCCAGTCGCCAAGCGAGTGAACAAGAACCTCATGCCTTTGCGGCGTCACGATCAAAGTCTCCAAGCCCGGATGCGCCGGGCGCGGTTCGCCACTGACCCATGCAAGATGACGCCCCCATCAGACGACAGGCCGGCGCCATTGCATGTCTGGCTTCGCTGAGATCATGCCGGAAACCATCCCGCACAAGGGCCGGTCGCAAATAAATATTCCGCACACTCGCGCTTGACTGCAAACGGCCAATCGCCGCGTCCACACAGCGCGAGTTCCGGGTCCCCGACACGCATCATGCAGCGGTGCAAGGCTGCACCTTTGCGCTGCTCAGGAACTTCTGAACACCAGCCGGGAACCGGAACGGTGCCTTCCAGAGTTGACTGTCAGAGACACACAGAAAGCCATTCTCTTGAAGTCTTGGCAATTGAAACAAAAATGGAATCAACATGTTGGAAATTTGGCTGCCTCTTATCGCAGGTCTTGTCCTGCTGATCGCCGGGGGTGAATTCCTTGTCAGGGGTGCAGTTCAGGTTGCAACGCGGTTTGGCGTGTCCCCTCTGGTCATCGGGCTGACACTGGTCGGGTTTGGAACGTCGACACCCGAGCTTGTCACCTCGGTTCAGGCAGCCTTGTCGGATGCGCCCGGGATCGCCTACGGCAACATCGTCGGCTCCAACATCGCCAACATCCTGCTGATTGTCGGCGTCGCCGCGCTCATCAGCCCGATGATCATCTCTTCTGTTGCATTAAAACGCGATGGGGCTGTCATGCTGGCCGTTGCCATCGTGTTTTCGGCCGTGGCTTTTGCGATGCCGCTTGGCCGTCCGCTTGGCGCACTCTTCATCGCGGGGCTGATCGTCTACGTGTATTTGGCGTTCCGGCAGGAAAAGATGTCCGCGCCCGCCGGTCACGGCGCGGTTTATGACAAGAGCCTCGCATTGCAGGGAACCGACACCGCACTCGCCCCCGATGCGCCTGCACAGGGGTCTCTGCTGACACCAATCCTCATTGCACTCGCCGGGATTGTACTTGTGGTGATCGGTGGCCGTTTCCTAGTGGAGGGCGCTGTCTCGTTGGCACGGGGCTTCGGCATTTCCGAGACCGTCATCGGCCTGACCATCGTCGCCATCGGCACCTCGATGCCCGAATTCGTGACCTCGGTGGTGGCCGGGCTGCGCAAGCAGGGCGACGTGGCGTTCGGCAACATCGTCGGGTCGAACATCTACAACATCCTCGGGATCGGCGGCTTCACGGCGCTGATTTCGCCGGGCGCGGTGCCGACAGAGATCGCGACTTTCGACAACCTTGTCATGATCGCGGTGACGCTTGCGCTGGTTGCCTTCGCCTGGACGGGCCTCAGGATCGCCCGCTGGGAAGGCGCGGTGCTTTTGGCCGGATACATCACCTACGTCTACGTCATCTGGCCTTGAGGGTTGTCGCGTTTGTGAGGGCGTTTTACAGCGAGCCAAGACTTATCGGCGAAGTTGCGCAGAGGCTACAAATAGGTCATTCTGACTGACCTATTTGTCCTTGCATGGGCGGTCTTGACCTGAAGGACCACCTCGCTGCTTTATCCACTCGCCTTTTCAAACCCTAGATTTCTCCTATAATATCAAATACTTAAATCTTGACGGCAGCGATACGCCAATTGCAATTATGCTTATGCAGGCAATGTTCAGAAACGGGTGATCGAGGCGCTCGTCCGTGTCAGTCCTCGTGACGCAGGAACACCGCCGGTTCACGCTTGGCGGCGAGGGCCCACGCCATCTGCGCGTCCGTCTCGACCGCGCAGGGCCGGACCTGGCGCAGCCGGTTCAAGGCATCATCCGCCGCTTCGCCCATCTCGATCATCAGCCGCAGCGCCACCATGCCGGACCGCCCGCACCCACCGCGACAATGCACCAGAACCCGACCACCACCGGTCAGGGCGCGCCGCGCAGAGCTGCTGACCTCGGGCCATGCCTCCTCGAATTCCGCGTCGGGAACGCCAAAATCATGAATCGGCAAATGTTCCCAGCGGGTTCCGGTGTCCGAAAGGGTGCGCCACAATCCGGTCGCCCCCGCCGACACGAGCTCCGCCTCGGTCACAAGTGACATCACGATCGACGGCTTCCATGCGATGATGTGCGTGATGTCGCCAGCATAATCGCGCTCCCCGCCCGGAATCGGCGAAATGGCCAGAATGCCCTGTCCGACCGACACCGCGTAGACGATCATCTCACACCCTTTTGCGCCTCGAACGAGACGTCGCTGCGGATGTTGCCGATTTCAAACCCAGTGAAAAACCGGTGCGCGCATGACCCTCGACTGCGACGACGATCTTCGATCTTGCGGCTGCCGCGACTGCCCTTCAGGCGCATATCATCCCCCCTCACTCAGGGTTTCATGATACACAAGCCACCCACGCAGGATAGCCCCATCAATCGGCGTGACGGATCACCTTGGCGAGCGCCGCAAAGATCTGGGCGTTGGCGCACAGAACCGAACCGTCTTCCAAAGGCACCTGCCCAGGACGCACCCCTTCGACCAAGGCGCCCGCTTCGGCTGCGATCAACACGCCGGCCGCCAGATCGGTCACCGCGCCTTCGCGCTGCCAGAATCCGTCGAACCGCCCTGCCGCAACATAAGAGAGGTCCAAAGCCGACGATCCCGAGGCCCGCATGCCCGAACATTCCGGCATCACCCGTGCAAGATCCTTCAACGTGGCAGGCAAGGTCCGCTTCACGCTGAAGGGAACGGCGTGGCCCAACACCGCCTCGACCAGCTTGGTCCGGCTCGACACGCGCATGCGCTTGTTGTCGTTCAACCAGGCACCCTGCCCTTTTTCGGCATAGAACATCTCGTCCTTCGCGGGGTCGAACACCACCGCCGAAACGATCTGGCCCTTGTGTTCCAGCGCGATGGACACGGCGAAATGCGGCTGCCCGTGCAGGAAATTCGCACGGCCCTCGATCGGGTTCACGATCCAGCGGCGCGTCGGGTCTTCGCCCTCGGTCTCGCCCGTCGGGTCGACATAGCCATAGGTCCCACGTGCGCCCGTCAGGTCATCGCGCAGGATGGCCCCTGCCGCCGTGGCCGAGCGCGAGACAAACTCGACAGCGTTCGACGCCGAGGTCTGCAGGTTCTCGACCTCGCGGAAGTCCTTGTTGAGCGACCGACCCGCCTTGCGGGCGGCTTTGATCATGATGTTGAGATTGGCGCTACCCTGCATCATGGGCCTCCGGCTGTTCGGGATCAGACCGGGCGTATAAGCGGGACAGCCACCAATGCCAAGGGGGCGCGGGCGATGACGGCATTTCACGACACTGTCAGCTGTGTATCAACCTCCTTCTTTCCGTGGCGTCACCCCCCAACTGTGATGCAAAGTTGTTGAAAAAGGATGAACGCCCATGAACCGCCGCAGATTTTCCGCCCTTGTCCTCGCCACCCCTGCACTCTGGCTCGCGCGCCCGGCCCTCGCCCGCGAACCCGAGATCTACCAGAACGGCGGAATCGCCATCGACGGCTCTGACCCCGTCGGCTACTTCACCACGGGCGGCCCGGTGCCCGGCGACGACGTGACCGTGGACTACAAGGGCGCAACCTGGCGCTTTGCCGAGCAAGCCTCCGCCGACGCCTTCGCCGCCAACCCGACCGCCTACGCCCCCGCCTTCGGAGGCTACTGCGCCTTCGCCGCCTCCCGCGGTTACCTCGCGCCGACAATCCCCGAGGCCTGGACGATCCACGAGGGCACGCTCTACCTCAACGCCAACCTGCGCGCCCGTGAGTTATGGCTCGAGGACATCCCCGGCAACATCGCCAAGGGTGAAGCGAATTGGCCGGGGATTTTGGGCTAACCCGTGGGGTGCGTGATCTCACGCACCCCCGTGCCTCCGCCCGTCAACGTGCTGAAATCACCCCAACAACCCCTCAAACTCCCGCCATTCCCCCTTGGACATGCCAGAGGTCTCCTGCGTCACGGACTCGCCCTTGAGCATCCGCCGCACGCAGTCCAGCGCGGTCGCCGACAGCGTAGCGCCCCCCATGCGGTAATCCTCGAAGGCGCGATAAGCGAAGGGAACCCAGTCGGCGACGACTTTGCAAATCTCGTCGGCGTAAACCCTTATTTCATACTGCGCATGCGAATCTGCCCGGAGTCGGAGGAAATGGAGCAGGTTGTGCAGATCGACCTTCCAATACCATTGCGTATAGATGTTCGCGGGCAGGTTCATCCGGGCCAGTTCGCGCGCCAGTCCCTGTTGGCCCTCTTGGCTGATCATCTCTTCGTAATGATCGTAGCAGCGCATCGCGTCCTCGCGCAGCAGGCGCAGCACGCGGTCCGCTTCCTCACCCTCCAGCGCCGCACCGCGCCCCTGGTTGTTCACCACCGACTGCGCGTTCAGGTGTTCCGGCGCGGGGATATAGAACTCCCGATCCAGAATCGAATACCGGGCCGAGTATTCGTTGACGTTGGCCGTGCGGTGCCTGATCCATTGCCGCGCAACGAAAACGGGCAGTTTGACGTGCAGCTTGATCTCGCACATCTCGAACGGCGTCGAATGCCAGTGCCGCATCAGATACCGGATCAGCCCTTCGTCGTTCTGTACGGATTTCGTGCCCTTGCCGTACGACACCCGCGCCGCCTGGCAGATCGCGGCGTCGTCACCCATGTAATCCACCACCCGGATGAACCCGTGATCCAGCACCGGATAGGCGGTATACAGATGCGCCTCCATGCCCTCGCTGACCGCGCGCAGCGTCTGTTGCGGCGCACCGCGCTGTTCGGTGATTTCGGCCTGTTGTTCCGGCGACAGGGGCATGGCGAATCCTTTCCCACTAGGATGAGTCGTCACCAACTATATCTCGGGGGGTGCTCCGCAGGAACCACCAAGGATGGTATCTTGCACCGAGGTCGCAGTCCTCCTCTTTTTCGCGCCCACCCGCGCGCAATGCGTTGACTTTCAACGAACGCCACCGGATTTTCGGAGGAGGGGTCGCACAGAAGACCAAAAGTTAGCCGGGGCAGTATCTTTCATGACACGCATTCTATTCCTCATCCTGTGTTTGGGCTTCGTGGCCGCCTGCGACAGCGGCGGAGGCGACGTTCTGCGCGCACCAACCACCGGCGATGGCACCGGAACGGATGCCGACGGTGACGGCACCCCGGATGAAACCCCGATCACCAGCGATCGTGGCACCCCGGAACTGCCCCCCGGCACGACGAACCCGACCCCGAACAACGAGATCGTCCGCAGGGAAGCGCGCGATGATGAGGACGGCGGAGGTTTCGCAACAAACATCCAATACCTCAACGATCAGGGTCAGGACGAATTCTTCGTCGACAACATCGCCTTCGACGGTGACAACGTCTACACGCGCGGCGATCCGGTCACCGGCGTGGCACAGCTTGGGTCATTTGCGGTCTATGAAGGTGCCGAAACCACCGAAGACCCGGTGACGGGAACCACGCTGCGCACCTTCACATATCGCGCGATCTATGGCCGCAGCACCAACGGCGAAACGGAATTCGCAATCGTGCGATCAGGCTCCTACGTCGATTTCGGCTTCGGCGGCTTTGTCTATCAACGCAACGGGTTCGACGACGATGGCAACGCGGTCAGGCTGGTCCTGCCCGAAGAAGGGGACGCGCGTTATCTCGGCGATTATGCAGGCATTCGCGTCTTCCGGGGCCGAGGCGGTTTGGAATATGTCGAAGGAGATGCCGAAATCTTCGTCGACTTCAAAGACTTCAACGATGGCAACCGCGGCGTGGCGCTTTTCGTGAACAACCGTCGCCTGTACGACATCAACGGCACCGAAATCACCCGCACCTATCTGGACGCGCTGGGGCGCGGCGATGCAGCCGGTGATGGCTCCACGACGCGGTCGCTGATCCCCGAAATGGACGCAGAAGGCAATCCCGTTCTGCCGGCAATTCGTCCCGTCATCTCGCCGGATGATGCCGATGCCAATGGTGAAATCGCGGGCGAAGTGTTCGAGATCGCCCAGTTTGACAACGGCGACACAATCGAAAGCGGCGAGGGCACCTATTTTGCGATCGTCTCTGGAGAGGATGCAGGCGAAATTGTCGGCGTTCTTGTGATGACGGGCGATGACCCGCGCTTTGACAACGAGGTCACCTACCAGGAAACAGGTGGGTTCATCGTCTATCGCCAGTGATGCCGTGTATGCGCCGCCGGATCAGCCTGACGCTCGCCGCCTTTATATTGGCCGCGGCGCAAGCCTCGGCGCAGGCTGTGCTCAGCCCCGAGCAAATGCGAGAACTGGCAGGACAGGCGGTGCTGCAGGGCCAGGCAGGGCTGGCCTATGATCTGACAGGCGCGCTGATCGACCGTGACGACACCGATCTTGACGCCCACCTGATCCGGTCGCGGGCGGCCCGCAACCTTGGTCGCAACGAAGACGCCCTGACCCATGCGCGCCGCGCCTGGGCGCTGTCCGATGAGGATCCGGCGAAGTATGCATCCGCGCTCGCGATGGCGCAGGCCCTGTCGTCGTCCGGGCGACGCACTGCCGCGCAACTCTGGCTGCGCCGTGCGGTGCAGATCGCTCCGAATGAGGCGCTCAAGGCCCGCGCCGCCGAGGACTTCCGCTATGTGCGGCGGCAAAACCCGTGGTCCACAGCCCTGCGGTTTTCGATTGCGCCAAGCTCGAACATCAACAATGGCAGCCGCAACGAAACCTCCGAACTCTTCGGCCTGCCCTTCCAGTTTGCGCTGGAGGGCGAGGCGCGCGCGCTGTCCGGTGTCGAGATCTCGACCGGGCTGAGCATGCGCTACCGCCTCGCGAACACTGACCGCAAGCGGACCGATCTTCTGTTCGGTCTGTCGTATCGAACCTATGTGCTCTCCGACGATGCCAAAGATATCGCGCCGGATGCCGAAGGGTCCGATTTTGCCACCGGCTCGGTCTTTGTCGGCCTGCAGGAGGATTACGCCCTGCCCGGTGGCCGGGCGCGGCTTGGATGGGACGCCCGACTGGGCCGGACCTGGTACGCTGGCAATCCGCTGCTGTCCTATACCCGTCTGGGCGCAAATTATCGCCGAGTGGCCGGGGATAACGGGATGCTGAGCCTGTCGCTCAACCGCGAGGGGCAGAACGGCGAAAACGGTCGGCAGGATGCGACGATCTGGAGCGCGCAACTGGGTTACGGCATGTCGCTTGCCAGCGGCGATACAGTGTCGCTGTCCACCAGTTTTCTGAACTCGCACAGCGATGCGGATTACCTCGATTACACGCAACGCGCGATCTCGGCGCGCTACGGCCTGGCCAATCCCATCGGTCCGGCACAACTGGAATTTGGCCTGACCCTGTCCGAAAAGCGCCATGAGGTGTCGAGCCTGACAGCCGATGGCCGCGACGAGCGCAGCATTTCCGTCAGCGTTACCGCAGCCCTGCCGGAGATCGATTTCTACGGCTTCATTCCGACAATCACCCTGAATGCGGAGCGGACCGAGGCCAATATCGACCTCTACGAGACCGAAAATTTCGGCATCCAGCTTGGTATTCGATCCGCCTTCTGACACCGCTTTGGCACTCGACATCGCGGCGAATTGGCCTAGCCTCTTGGGGAACCAAACCAAGAGGACACTATGCCCCTACGCTATCTCCATACCATGGTCCGCGTGAAAGACCTTGAAGAATCGCAGAAATTCTACAGCCTGTTGGGCCTCAAAGAGACCCGTCGCATGGACAATGAAAAGGGGCGGTTCACGCTGATCTTCATGGCGCCCGAGGGGCAGGAGGACTGTCCGGTCGAACTGACCTACAACTGGGACGGTGATGACGGACTGCCGTCGGACAGCCGTCATTTCGGCCACCTCGCCTACCGCGTCGATAACATTTATGACACCTGCCAGCACCTGATGGACAATGGCGTCACGATCAACCGTCCGCCGCGCGACGGGCATATGGCGTTTGTGCGCTCACCAGACAACATCTCGATCGAACTGCTGCAGGCCGGCGACGCGCTGCCACCGCAAGAGCCATGGTCCAGCATGGAAAATACCGGTCACTGGTAATGTGATGCGGCACGTCGCGACAGCCCTCGCGCTGGCGGTCTGGTGGGCGTTCGCGGCACCCGTTCAGGCGCAAGGCCACTGCCGACTGGCGCTTGTGCTTGCGCTCGACGTGTCGTCGTCAGTCGATGCACGGGAATATGAGCTTCAGCGTGACGGCCTTGCCGCCGCGCTGGGTGATCCGACGATCCGCAGCGCGATCCTCGATGGCGACGGGCATGTCGCCATCACAATCTATGAATGGAGTGGCAGGCGGCAGAGCGTGATGATCCGCGAATGGAGCCGCCTGACCGACAACCGGTCGATTGACGAAGTCATCCAGTCTCTGCGATCCGCCCCCCGCAGTCATTCGCGGTTCCCCACGGCGATGGGCTATGCGCTTGGATACGGAGCAACGCTGCTGTCGCGCGGGCCGGAATGTGATCGACGGGTGATCGACCTGTCCGGCGACGGCGAGAACAATGACGGCTTTCCACCGCGTCTGGCTTACACGCATTATCCCTTTGCCAATGTCACGGTCAACGGCTTGGCAGTGCTGGGCGGGTCGCAGGATGTGGTGGATTACTTCCAGCGCGAGGTGCGCCACGGGTTCGGCGCTTTTGTCGAAACCTCGGAAGGGTACGAGGGCTACCGAGATGCAATGACCCGCAAGCTGTTGCGCGAGTTGAACGACATGATCCTCGGGGCCAATCCGGTCGAAAGGTCCCGGCCCGGCTAGTAGATATAGCGGATCTGATCGGTCCAGTAGCGTTCCATGCGGCGCAGGGTGGTGCTCATGTCGCCCAAGGTCCCGTGGTCGATCACATTCTTTGCGATCAGCCCATCGGCATGGCGGGCGAAGAGCGCCGAAATGATATCCCGGATTTCGCGTCCGCGTGGCGTCAGCCTGACCCGCACCGACCTGCGGTCGATCTCGCAGCGCTGGTGATGCATGTATCCCATATCCACGAGTTTCTTGAGGTTGTAGCTGACATTGCTGCCTTGATAATAGCCACGGGTCTTCAATTCGCCTGCCGTCACCTCGTTGTCCCCGATGTTGAACAGGAGCAGCGCCTGAACAGCGTTGATTTCGAGGATGCCGACCCGTTCGAATTCATCCTTGATCACATCGAGCAGCAGGCGGTGCAGACGTTCCACCAGCGCGAGCGCTTCCAGATAGCCGTCCAACATGGCGTTGGCGCCGTTCCGATCAACAGATGCATGGATGCTCATTCGTTTCTCCGCCTTGTCCGTCAGGCAGGAGAATCGTCCATAATCCCCAATAATCAGTTAAGTCCGGAACATTCTTTTCGGCTCAACGCTCGAAGGCGACTGACGAAATGTCCAAGATCATGTCGCGCAGGCCATCCGGGGCGGGTTTCTGGCCGCTGACCCACTGATACAAATCCTGATCGTTCTCCGACAGGAGCGCATCATAGCGATCCAGCGTGGCATCATCAAATTCCTCGAGCCGCAGTTCCGCATACCGCGCGAGAATGAGGTCCATCTCCTTGATTCCACGGCGCATCGACCGCATGGACAGGCGTTTCAGACGATGTTCGCGAAGTTCGCTCATTCAGAAGTCACCATCAGGTTGCGCAGACGTTTTTCCAGACGGGCCAGTTGTTCGGCCTTGTAGTGAAGTTCGGATTTCATCTCGCGGATTTCAAGGATGATCTCGGTCAGTTCCGTCGGAAGCGGCTCGACATCCGGACCATCGACACCTTCGCCCTCGCCGTTGATCAGCCACATCATCGACACGTTCAACATGCCCGCCAGCATCGACAGGCGGTTGGCACGGGGTTCGGCCACATCGTTTTCCCAGTTGCGGAGCGTGGATTTCTTGACCCCCAACCGCTTGGACAAGGCATCCTGCGTCATGCCCGCGGCCTCTCGCGCTGCGGTCATGCGGTCGCCGAACGTTGCAATTTCAGGCGCGTACCAGTTCTCGGTGCTGTCGGTCATTGTCTCTCCTTTCGCGATCCTCGCTTGATCGCCGTCAGACCGCATCCTAAGACAGTTGCGGTGCATTCACAAACAGGGGCCGACCATGCCGTTTCTTTCCGACACTCTCGCCCGCGTCAGCCCCTCTCCGACGGTCGCAGTCTCGCAAAAGGCGATGGAGCTGAAAGCCGCAGGTCATGATGTCATCGGCCTTGGAGCCGGTGAGCCTGACTTTGACACGCCCGACAACATCAAGGCAGCCGCAATAGCGGCGATCGAGGCGGGAAAAACGAAATATACCCCGGTCGATGGCATTCCCGAGGTCAAGCAGGCGATCTGCGCCAAGTTCAAGCGCGAGAACGGGCTGGACTACACCCCGTCTCAGGTGGCGGTTTCCACAGGTGGCAAGCAGGTGCTGTACAACGCGCTGCTGGCAACGCTGAACCCCGGTGACGAGGTGATCATCCCGGCCCCCTACTGGGTCAGCTATCCTGACATGGTGCGGTTGGGCGGCGGTGAGCCGGTGATCGTGGAAACGACGCTCGAAGACGGGTTTCGCATTTCGCCCGAGGCACTCGAGGCGGCGATCACGCCGAACACGAAGTGGTTCATCTTCAATTCTCCGTCCAATCCCACGGGCGCAGGTTACGGCCACAACCAGTTGAAAGCGTTGACAGATGTGTTGATGCGGCACCCCCATGTCTGGGTGATGACCGACGACATGTACGAACACCTGGCCTATGACGGGTTCCAGTTCTGCACCCCTGCACAGGTCGAACCGGGGCTGTATGACCGAACGCTGACGGTGAACGGCGTGTCCAAATCCTATGCCATGACCGGCTGGCGGATCGGCTATGCCGCGGGACCCGAACATCTGATCGCCGCGATGCGCAAGCTGCAATCGCAATCCACGACGAACCCCTGTTCGATCAGCCAATGGGCGACAGTCGAGGCGCTGAATGGCCCGCAGGAATTTCTGGCCGAACGAAACGAGGCGTTCCGCAAACGCCGCGATCTGGTGGTCGCAGGCCTGAACGCCGCCGAGGGCATCACCTGCGCCGTGCCCGAAGGCGCGTTCTACGTTTACCCGTCGATTGCGGGCTGCATCGGCAAGACCAGCGCGGCCGGCACGCTGATCGACACGGACGAGGCATTTGCCACGGCGCTGCTCGAGGAACAGGGCGTTGCGGTGGTGTTCGGCGCGGCCTTTGGCCTCAGCCCGTATTTCCGGGTCAGCTATGCCACATCCGATGACGTTCTGGCCGACGCCTGTGGCCGCATCCAGAGCTTCTGCGCCGGACTGGCCTGAGACGCGGCTGAGGCGGTCAAACGAAAATTCCCTTGGTGATCCGGCCCTGCCAAGGCTGGTTTACCAGAACGTAAGTTGTTAGCGTGATGTGAATGTAAGTACGAGGCCAGAATGGCAGGAGAGCTTCCCGATTATTACTTCAGGGTCCGGGAAAATGGCGCCCTCGTGTTTCGTGTCGACACAGAGAACCCGCAGCGGCGGATCGAGATGGATCAGATCGCCGTGGTCAACATCCGAAATGGCGAGATCAAGCCGCATGGGGACCGCACGCTGAGCGAAGTCGACGTGACCGTCATCCGAGACTGGATGCAGGAACGTCAGGGGGTCCTTGCGGGGCGCGATGTGGATGACATCCTGCGCACCGTCGACCATCTCAACCTGACGACGCAATGGGCGCAATCCCGCGCCACCAATGAGCAGCTTGAAACCGTGACCGATGCGCTGCTCCTGGCGATGCACGATCTGCGCGGCGTGCTGGTGCGGCGCAAGGCCGAGCGGCTGATGGGCCAAGACAAGACCGACTGAGGCACGCGAACGCTTCCCCCCTCCGCCCGGCTCTGCCATACTACCGCGCAAAGCAACAAACACAGAGCAGCAACCATGGCCGAAGACCTCCTCTCCGGACACGAACCCACCGACTATGACGCCTCCTCGATCGAGGTGCTCGAGGGGCTTGAGCCCGTCCGTAAACGCCCCGGCATGTATATCGGCGGCACGGACGAGCGCGCGCTGCATCACCTCGTGGCCGAAGTCCTCGACAACTCGATGGACGAGGCGGTTGCGGGCCATGCCAACCGGATCGAGGTGGAGCTGCACGCGGATTACGCCGTCACCATCCGGGACAACGGGCGTGGCATCCCGATTGATCCGCACCCCAAGTTTCCGGGCAAATCCGCGCTCGAAGTGATCCTGTGTACGCTGCACGCGGGCGGGAAATTTTCCGGTGATGCCTACGAGACCTCGGGTGGTCTGCATGGCGTGGGGGCATCGGTCGTGAACGCGCTGTCAGATTCGATGGTGGTGCAGGTGGCGCGCAACAAGGAAGTCTACGAACAGCGCTTCTCGCGCGGCGTGCCCCTGGGTCCAGTGGCCAAGGTCGGACAGGCCCCGAACCGGCGCGGCACCACGGTGACCTTCCACGCCGATGAACAGATCTTCGGCTCGCACCGGTTCAAACCCGACCGCATGCTCAAGATGGTGCGCTCCAAGGCATACTTGTTTTCGGGCGTCGAGATTCGCTGGAAATCCGCGATCAGTGACGGTGTAACGCCTACCGAGGCGACGTTCCACTTTCCCGGCGGTCTGAGCGATTACCTGACGGAAACGCTGGGCGGGGCATCGACATATGCCGACAAGCCGTTTTCCGGCACGGTTGCATTCCGCGAAAAGTTCAACGCGGCGGGCAAGGTGGAATGGGCGATCAACTGGACGCCGTCGCGCGACGGGTTCATACAGTCCTACTGCAACACCGTCCCTACCCCCGAAGGCGGGACACACGAGGCCGGGTTCTGGGCTGCGATTCTCAAGGGCATCCGCGCCTACGGCGAGCTGATCAACAACAAGAAAGCCGCGCAGATCACCCGTGACGATCTGATCACCGGCGGCTGTGCGCTGGTGTCCTGTTTCATCCGCGAGCCCGAATTTGTAGGCCAGACCAAGGACCGTCTTGCCACGACCGAGGCGCAGCGTCTGGTCGAGGGCGCTGTGCGCGACCATTTCGACAACTGGCTGGCGGCGGATACCAAATCCGCGGGCGCGATCCTTGATTTTCTCGTTCTGCGCGCCGAAGAACGATTGCGGCGGCGGCAGGAGAAAGAGACTCAGCGGAAGACGGCAACCAAAAAGCTGCGCCTGCCCGGCAAGCTGGTGGATTGCTCGTCCTCTGTGCGCGACGGAACCGAATTGTTCATCGTCGAGGGCGATTCGGCAGGCGGATCAGCCAAGATGGCACGGGACCGCAAGACACAGGCGCTGTTGCCCTTGCGGGGGAAAATTTTGAACGTTCTGGGTGCTGCCTCCTCTAAACTGGGGACCAATGCCGAGATCAGCGATCTGACACAGGCCTTGGGTGTGGGCCTCGGGACAAAGTTCAATGTAGACGATCTTCGTTACGACAAGATCATCATCATGACGGATGCGGACGTGGACGGGGCCCATATTGCCGCGCTTTTGATGACATTTTTCTTCACCCAGATGCGCCCGATGATCGACACCGGGCATCTCTACCTGGCCTGCCCGCCCCTGTACCGCCTGACCCAAGGGGCCAAGCGGCTTTACGTGGCGGATGATGCCGAGAAAGAGAAGATGATGGAGAAAGGTCTGGGCGGCAAAGGCAAGATCGACGTCCAGCGCTTCAAGGGTCTGGGCGAGATGGACGCGAAGGATTTGAAGGAAACCACGATGGATCCGGCGTCACGGAAATTGATCCGTGTGACGATTGACGAGGACGAACCAGGCGAGACCAGTGACCTGGTGGAACGTCTGATGGGGAAAAAGCCGGAGCTTCGGTTTCAGTATATCCAGGAAAACGCGCGGTTTGTTGAGGAGTTGGATGTTTAGCAGGGTGCGCACTCGCACACCTTGCTCACGTCAGCACCATATGGTGCGTTTAATCACGCAGTCTAAAGCAGACCATTCCCAGTTCGCAGGACAACGCCGTCGGCAAGAACGGCGTATTTTCTGCGTACCGTGTCCAGCTTATCTATAGGCGCCATCCCAAAATGAAAAAGCCCCGCTGAAACCAGCGGGGCTTTCACCTTCCCTTAAAGGGTCAGGTCTTAGTCTTCGTCAGCGCCTTCGAACTCGACGATGCGCGCCTTGTCGGCCGCGCCCTTGGCGTCGACGTCACGCTCGACGAATTCGATGATCGCCATCGGCGCCATGTCACCATAGCGGAAACCGGCTTTCAGGATGCGGATATAACCGCCCTGACGCTCGGCGTAACGCGGGCCAAGAATGTCGAACAGTTTGGCGACGTGGATGTCCTGCTTGAGCGATGCGCGCGCCTGACGGCGGGCGTGCAGATCGCCGCGCTTGGCCAGCGTGACCAGCTTTTCTACGATCGGACGCAGTTCTTTTGCCTTGGGCAGGGTTGTCTTGATCTGCTCATGTTCGATGAGCGAGCCGGCCATGTTCGCGAAGAGCGCCTTGCGGTGCTCATGGGTGCGGTTCAGGCGGCGGTAGCCTCGTGCGTGACGCATGTGTCTTCTCCTAATGTGCCCTCTACGGGCGTTTTTGCTTTGTCCGGCCCCCGATGCGTGTCAGGGACTCTCCTTGGGGCGGGTGCCCGATTGGGTGAGAGTTGCCCCTCACCCGAATTTCTTAAAAGTTGTCTTCCATCTTCTTCGCCAGATCTTCGATGTTGTCTGGCGGCCAATCCTCGACATCCATGCCAAGGTGCAGGCCCATACCGGACAGCACTTCCTTGATCTCGTTCAGCGACTTGCGACCGAAGTTCGGAGTGCGGAGCATCTCGGCTTCGGTTTTCTGGATCAGGTCGCCGATATAGACGATGTTGTCGTTCTTCAGGCAGTTCGCCGAACGGACCGACAGTTCCAGTTCGTCCACCTTCTTGAGCAGAAGCGGGTTGAACTCGAGACCATCGTCGTCATCCTGCGGGCGGGCCGATTCCGGCTCGTCGAAGTTGACGAAGATCGACAGCTGGTCCTGCACGATCCGCGCGGCATAGGCCACGGCGTCTTCGGGCGTAAGCGAGCCATCGGTTTCGATCTTCATGGTCAGCTTGTCATAGTCCAGCACCTGGCCCTCGCGGGTGGGCTGCACGTCATAGGCGACCTTCTTGACCGGCGAGAAGATCGCGTCGATCGGCATGAGACCGATGGGCGCGTCTTCGGGGCGGTTCTTGTCTGCGGACACGTAGCCCTTGCCGGTGTTGACCGTCAGCTCCATGTAAAGGTCAGCACCCTCGTCGAGGTGGCAGATCACATGGTCGCGGTTCAGCACTTCGATGCCGTTGGTTTCCGAGATGTCACCGGCGGTGACGACGCCCGGACCCTTGGCGTTGATCGACACGCGCTTGGGGCCTTCGACTTCCATGCGGATCGAAACGCCCTTGAGGTTCAGAACGATGTCGGTCACGTCTTCACGCACACCAGCAACGCTTGAGAACTCGTGCAGCACGTTGTCGATCTGAACGCTGGTGATGGCCGCGCCCTGAAGCGACGACAGCAGAACGCGACGCAGCGCGTTGCCAAGCGTCAGGCCAAAGCCCCGCTCCAGCGGTTCGGCGATAACGGTCGCCACGCGCGACGGATCGGCGCCCGGCTTGACCTCAAGCTGCGTCGGCTTGATCAGTTCTGCCCAGTTCTTGTGGATCATGCGTCCCTCCATTCTTGTTTCTGCCCCATGTCCGAAAGGCAAAAACGCCCGAGGTTAAAATGACGAAAGCACGACCCCACCACACGGTGGGGCCATGCCTTTGGTGTGTTCTCTTTTAGACGCGGCGGCGCTTCGGCGGACGGCAGCCGTTGTGCGCCATCGGGGTCACATCACGGATCGAGGTGATGTTGAAACCGACAGCAGCCAGAGCGCGCAGAGCCGATTCACGACCCGAACCGGGACCCTGAACTTCGACTTCGATCGTCTTGACGCCATGTTCCTGCGCTTTGCGACCCGCATCCTCGGCAGCCAACTGAGCCGCGTAGGGTGTGGATTTCCGCGAGCCCTTGAAGCCCATGGTGCCGGCGGACGACCACGCAATGGCGTTGCCCTGCACGTCGGAGATCAGGATCTTGGTGTTGTTGAATGAAGAATTTACATGCGCAACGCCTGCTGCGATGTTCTTGGAGACCTTCTTCTTGCCTGCGCGTCTTGTATCGCGTGCCATGATATCAGCCCTCCCTTATTTCTTCTTGCCGGCAATGGCCTTTGCGGGGCCTTTGCGGGTGCGAGCGTTGGTGTGGGTCCGCTGACCGCGAACGGGCAGATTGCGGCGATGACGCAGGCCACGGTAGCAGCCGAGGTCCATCAGGCGCTTGATGTTCATCTGGGTCTCGCGACGCAGGTCGCCTTCGACGGTGTAATTGGCGTCGATATGTTCCCGAACCGCGAGCACTTCGGCATCGCTCAGTTCGTTGACCCGGCGGGTGGGATCGATGTTGACCGCTTCGCAAATGGCTTTTGCGGAGGTATGGCCAATACCTGTGATGTAGGTGAGGGCGATTGGAACACGCTTCCCAGTGGGAATGTTCACGCCAGCAATACGTGCCACGTATGACGTCCTTTTCGTTGCGGGTCCGTAACTCCAGACCCTTTTTTCACAACACAAGGCCCGTCGGTTTTACCCTTGGAGCCTTTGGCTGATCAGGTGATCCACAAAGGGGTGCGACCCGCTTCGTGACGGTGATTCTCATATAGAGATGGCGATAGATAGGAGCGTTTGACTGTCGCGTCAACCCTCAGTCGAACCAGCCTTGGCAGACCTGGTATTCTTCACTTTCAGCGCAAATAAAACGACCTCATGTCACTTCCATGTCTGAGCTGATGTCGTCATCCGCATGTAGCAGGTCGCGCACGATCCAGAACACGTCCGCGACGATCGTCCCACCGCTGCCAAGACCAATCACAACGGCTTTCGACAACGAGGTTACCCGCAAAGCTTCCGCGGTTCAGGCATCCACAATCTTCGCAATCGCCGCTTTGACGCTGGCCATCTCGCCCAGCCCGTCAATCGAGGACAGTTGCCCCTTGGCGTAGTAATAGCCAATCAGGGGTGACGTCTGCTTGTAGTAGGCCATCAAACGCACCTTGAGGCTTTCCTCATTGTCGTCTGCCCGTACAGTCTGACCCGCGGCGCGGGCGTCCTGTGCGCGACCGACGATGCGTTGAACCAGAACCTCGTCATTCACCTGCAACTCGATGACGTAATCCAGGGTTTCGCCCTCTTCGGCAAGAAGATCGGCCAGCGCGTCGGCCTGCGCCAGCGTGCGGGGGAAGCCGTCAAAGATGAAGCCCCCCTTCTTGTCGCCTTTCAGCTTTTCGCGGATCAGGCCGATGACGATCTCGTCCGTCACCAGATCACCGCGGGCCATTACGTCAGCGACGATCTTGCCCATCTCCGTGCCGCTGTCCTTGGCTTCGCGCAGCATGTCGCCGGTCGAAAGCTGGATCATCCCACGCTCTTCACACAGGAACTTGGCCTGTGTGCCTTTGCCCGCACCCGGCGGGCCCAATAGTATGATGTTCATCGACGCGCCGGACTCCGTCTCTTGCCTTTGGATTTACCCTTGCCGCGCAGCTGCGACTTTTGAATAAGACCTTCGTATTGATGCGCCAGAAGATGGCTTTGCACCTGCTGGATCGTGTCCATGGTCACCGACACCACGATGAGCACCGAAGTGCCGCCGAAGTAGAACGGAATGGCGAACTGGCCGCGCAGGATTTCGGGAAGCAGACAGACCGCCGTCAGATAGGCAGAGCCCAGAACCAGCACGCGGTTGACCACGTATTCGAGATACTCGGCAGTTTTCTTGCCCGGACGGATACCCGGCACAAAGCCGTTCTGGTTCTTGAGGTTGTCGGCCACGTCATCGACCTTGAACGACACGTTGAAGGTGTAGAAGTAGGCGAAGAAGACGATCATCGCGCCGAAGAACAGCAGGTAAAGCGGCTGACCCGGCCCGAAATAGGCGAGGATCGTCGACATCACAGGACCCGAATTCTGGCCGCTGAAGGTGCTGACCGTCGTCGGCAGCAGAAGAAGAGAGCTGGCAAAGATCGCCGGGATCACGCCCGCTGGGTTGACCTTGACGGGCAAGTGGCTGTTCTGCGCTTCTGCGATCTTCATGCCCATCTGGCGACGGGGATACTGAATGGTGATCTTCCGGAGCGCGCGCTCCATGAAGACCACGAACATGATCACCAGAATCACCATGAGGATCACCCCCACGATCACCGCAGGGCTGATGGCGCCCGACCGGCCCGACGCAAAGAACTGCGCAAGGGCGGCAGGCACTTCGGCGATGATGCCGACAAAGATGATGAGCGAGATGCCGTTGCCGACGCCGCGTGCTGTGATCTGTTCACCCAGCCACATCAGGAACATCGTGCCACCCACAAGAGTGATCACGCAGGACGCACGGAAGAACCAGCCGGGATCGGTCACCAGATCGCCCGCTTCGAGGCTGACAGCGAGGCCATAGGCCTGGACCGTGGCAAGGAACACCGTGCCGTAACGCGTGTATTGCGCGATCTTCTTGCGCCCCGCCTCGCCCTCTTTCTTGAGCTGTTCGAGCGACGGCACCATGGAGGCCAGAAGCTGAACGATGATCGAGGCCGAGATATAGGGCATGATGCCAAGGGCAAAGATCCCCATGCGACCCAGGGCACCGCCGGTGAACATCGTGAGGATGCCCCCGATGCCCTGCTGGGCCTGCTCCATGAAGTCGCGCAGGGCAATGCCGTCGATCCCGGGAACCGGGATGAACGTGCCGATGCGGTAGACGATCAGAAGGCCGAGCGTAAACAAAATGCGGTTGCGCAAATCGGTCGCCTTGCCGAGCGCAGCCCAGCTTGTATTCGCGGCCATTTGTTCTGCAGCTGATACCATGCGGGTCTCTTTTATGATGAACGCCGCCATGAGCGGTCCGGCTCAGGCGGCGTTTGGAAAGCTCTGGAGGACATGTAAGCGGCGCGAGGGCCGCTCACAACCTCTTATTCGGCAGCGTGTGCGGTTGTGACCGTCAGCGACCCACCAGCCTTCTCCACCGCGTCGATCGCAGATTTCGAAGCACCCGTGACGGCCAGCGTCACTTTGGAGGTGATTTCGCCCTTGGACAGAACGCGGATGCCGTCAAGCTTGCGGCGCACCAGACCGGATGCGATCAGCGCGTCCTCGTCGATGGTACCTGCCGCATCAAGCTTGCCAGCGTCGACGAATTTCTGGATCAGGCCAAGGTTGACCACGGCAAACGCCTTGCGGTTGGGCTTGTTGAAGCCACGCTTGGGAAGGCGCTGGTAGAGCGGCATCTGGCCACCCTCGTAGCCCTTGATGGCCACACCCGAACGAGATTTCTGACCTTTGATACCCCGGCCACCCATCTTGCCAAGACCCGAACCGGGACCACGGCCAACGCGCTTTCTGCGTTTGGTTGCGCCAGGATTGTCGCTGAGTTCATGCAGTTTCATATCGCTTCTCCTTTGCCGGAAACGCCCCCGAAGCGATGTGGGACGAACGCGGCTTTTCTTGATTGTGACTCGCGGACCACTCGGTCCACCGGGGGGCGTATAGATCGTTGCTGGCAACGGTTCAAGAGGGCAGTTCGGTCGTTTCGGGGCCGACGCCGCTCTCCAATGGAAAAGCCCGCCGGATGTCTCGGGCGGGCTTTCCTGTGTCAGAGCGGAATGGCCTCAGCCGCGCTCTTCGATGATCTCGACCATGTGCGACACCTTGCGGACCATGCCACGGATGGCGGGTGTGTCCTCGAGTTCACGGGTCTTGTGCATCTTGTTCAGGCCCAGGCCGATCAGCGTCTGACGCTGCACACCGGGGCGACGGATCGGAGAACCGATCTGCTTGACTACGATTGTCTTTGCCATCTGGATCAGGCCTCCTCAGCAACCTGGGCGCTTTCCTGCGGCGCGTCTTCACGCTTGGGCAGGATATCGGCCACTTTCTTGCCACGACGCTGCGCGACGGACCTCGGGCTGGACTCCTTGGAGAGACCATCCAGCGTGGCGCGGATCATGTTGTACGGGTTCTGCGAGCCGATCGACTTGGCGACGACGTCCTGCACACCCAGCATTTCGAACACGGCACGCATCGGACCACCGGCGATGATACCGGTACCAGTCGGCGCTGTTCGCATCACGACCTTGCCGGCACCATGACGGCCTTCGATGTCGTGGTGCAGCGTGCGACCTTCGCGCAGCGGCACGCGGATCATCTTGCGCTTGGCTTGCTCGGTCGCCTTGCGGATGGCCTCGGGGACCTCCTTGGCTTTACCCTTGCCAAAGCCGACGCGGCCTTTCTGGTCGCCCACAACGACAAGCGCGGCGAAGCCGAAACGCTTACCACCCTTGACGGTCTTGGACACCCGGTTGATTGCGACAAGGCGATCCGCGAATTCCGGCGCCTGCTCTTCACGTTCGCGGCGATTGCCACGACGATTGTTTTCACGTTCTGCCATCTAGGCATCCTTTGAGTTGTGGGCCCTAGGCCCGTTGTCCAATCCAGGTGAGCTTTTTGGCGCTCCCGGATCATCGGGAAGGGTTGACCCCTCCGCAAAACGTATGCCGGGCAGAAGCCCGGCCTACGGTGTGTGTCGGGTGCGTGCTTGCGTGCACGCACCAATCGCTTAAATCTTCAGACCACCTTCGCGGGCTGCGTCGGCCAGAGCCTTGACGCGGCCGTGAAAGAGGAAACCGCCACGATCGAAATATGCTTCTTCGATCCCGGCTTTCTTGGCGCGCTCGGCAATCGCCGCACCGACCTTTTGGGCCGATTCAACGTTGTTCTTGCCACCAAGCTCTTTTTCCATCGTGGAAGCCGCTGCCAGCGTCACGCCGTTCACATCGTCGATCAGCTGAACGCTGATGTTCTTGTTCGAACGGTGAACGCTCAGGCGCACGCGCCCTGCATTGACCTTGCGAAGTTTGTTCCGAACGCGCAGACGGCGCTTCTGGAACAGATCACGTTTACTGTTTGCCATGTCCTTGCGTCCTTACTTCTTCTTGCCTTCCTTCTGGAAGATGTATTCGCCCTTATAGCGGATGCCCTTGCCCTTGTAGGGCTCTGGGCGACGCCAGTCGCGAATGTTGGCGGCAACCTGGCCAACCAGCTGAGCGTCATGGCCTTCGACCACGATCTCTGTCTGCTTGGGCACGGTCAAAACCACACCTTCCGGAATTTGGAAATCAACGTCATGCGACAGCCCGAGGTTCAGTTTCAGGACATTGCCCTGAAGCGTCGCACGGTAACCAACACCCCGGATTTCAAGCTCTTTCTTGAAGGTGTTGGACACGCCGTGCACCAGGTTCGCCACCATCGTGCGGGACATGCCCCACTGCTGGCGAGCGCGCTTGGACTTACCACGCGGCGTGACTGTGATCACGTTATCTTCAACCGTGATGGTGATATCATCGGTCGCGGTGAAGCTGCGGGCGCCTTTCGGGCCCTTCACTTCGACGGTCTGGCCAGACACGGATGCAGAGACACCCGAGGGCAGCTCGACCGGCTGTTTACCAATACGAGACATTACCAGACCTCCTTAGAAGACAGTGCAAAGTACTTCGCCGCCAACATTGTGGCTGCGGGCACTTGCATCGGTCATGACGCCTTTGGATGTGGACACGATCGACACACCCAGACCCTGACGGACCTGCGGGATGTCATCCACGCCCAGATACACACGACGGCCCGGCTTGGACACGCGCTTGAGTTCGCGGATCACGGGGGTGCCATCGTAGTACTTCAGGCTGATTTCATATGCGGGGTGGCCATTCACGTCCTTGGTTTCTTCGAAACCACGGATGTAGCCCTCATCGAGCATCACCGCGAGAACACGACCGCGCAGCTTGGAGGCCGGGGTCATGGTCGTGGATTTGCCGCGCATCTGTGCGTTGCGGATACGGGTGAGCATATCGCCGATAGGATCGTTCATACTATGCCCTCCTTACCAGCTCGACTTGACCATGCCGGGGGCTTGTCCATTGCTGGCAAGTTCACGAAGCATGATCCGGCTGACCTTGAGTTTACGGTAATAGGCGTGCGGACGCCCGGTGAGTTGGCAGCGGTTGTGCAGGCGCGAGGGCGCGCTGTTCCGCGGCAGTTTTGCAAGCTTGAGGCGCGCCTTGAAGCGCTCTTCCATCGGCTTGCTTTCATCGTTCGCGATTGCTTTCAGCTCAGCCCGCTTGGCGGCGTATTTTTCCACCAGCGCCTGACGCTTCTTCTCGCGTTCAATCATTGCTTTCTTCGCCATGGTATCAGTCCCCTCAGGCGTTGAACGGCATGTTGAAATGCTTCAACAGCGCCTTGGCTTCCGCGTCGGTCTTTGCGGTCGTCGTGATGATGATATCCATGCCCCAGACCTCATCGACCTTGTCGAAGTCGATTTCGGGGAACACGATGTGCTCTTTCATGCCCATGGCAAAGTTGCCACGACCATCAAAGGACGGCTTTACGCCGCGGAAGTCCCGGATACGGGGCATCGCGATGGTGATCAGGCGGTCGAGGAAATCGTACATCCGATCGCCACGCAGGGTCACCTTGGCACCAAGCGGCATTTCTTCGCGAACGCGGAAGCCCGCGATGGATTTCTTTGCCTTGGTGGTGACGGCCTGCTGACCAGCGATCTTTGTGAGATCCTCGACAGCAGATTTTGCCTTCTTGCTGTCACGGACAGCTTCGGCACCGCAGCCGATGTTCAGCACGATCTTGTCGAGGCGCGGAATCATCATGTCGTTCGAATAACCGAACTCTTCCTTCATCGCGGCCTTGATCTGGTCGCGGAAGATGGACTTGAGGCGCGGGGTGTAGGTTGCGGTATCAAGCATCGATCACATCCCCTGTTGTCTTTGCGAAACGGACCTTCTTGTCGCCTTCGATCTTGAAGCCAACGCGGGTCGGTTTGCCGTTTGCATCGACGATCGCCAGGTTCGACAGGTCGATCGGCATCGCCTTGGGTGTGCGGCCGCCCTGTGTGGTCTGGGACTGGCGCACGTGACGGATCGCCATGTTCACACCATCTACCACGGCCTTGCCGGCCTTGGGATCGACGGATGCGATGGTGCCTGACATGCCTTTGTCTTTACCGGCAAGCACAACCACCTTGTCACCTTTGCGGAGTTTAGCAGCCATTACAGCACCTCCGGAGCAAGCGAGATGATTTTCATGAAGTTCTTGGCACGCAGCTCACGCACAACCGGGCCGAAGATACGCGTACCGACGGGCTCACCTGCGTTGTTCAGGATCACTGCGGCGTTGCGGTCAAAACGGATGGCTGTGCCGTCTTCGCGACGGACTTCTTTGGCGGTGCGTACGACGACGGCCTTGCGGACGTCCCCTTTTTTCACGCGACCGCGCGGGATGGCTTCCTTCACGGATACAACGATGATGTCACCCACCGACGCGTATTTCCGCTTGGACCCACCCAGAACCTTGATGCACTGAACACGGCGTGCGCCGCTGTTGTCAGCAACATCCAGATTGGTCTGCATCTGGATCATAATCTGTCTCCCGACGTCCCGGACCGCTCAATCGAGGCATTGGCCCGGGGGTTTCGTAAATGCCGAAAGGCTATCGCTTACTCAGCGATAACCTCCCAACGTTTGGTCTTCGACTTGGGGGCGCATTCCTGAATGCGGACAACGTCCCCAACTGCGAATTTCTCGGCCTCATCATGGGCGCGATATTTCTTGGACTTCCGGATCGTCTTCTGAAGAACCGGGTGCTTGAAGCGGCGCTCGACGGAAACGGTCACGGTCTGCGTGTTCGCTGTCGATGTAACGGTGCCGGAAAGGATACGTTTGGGCATCTGTCTGGCTCCCTCTTACGCGTCGCTGGCAGCCGAGGCCGCCTTTTGGTTCAGCACGGTGTTGATTCGTGCCACGTTGCGACGCACCTGGCGGATGCGTGCAGTGTTCTCAAGTTGGCTTGTGGCCTGCTGAAAGCGGAGGTTGAAGGCCTCTTTCTTCAGCGAAACAAGCTCGTCCCGGAGTTGATCCGGTGTCTTGTCATTCAGTTCCTTGGCGTTCATGCGCCGTTCCTTTCTATCAACATCACCGGAGAGCCCCATCGTTGATGTGGGTCACCCTGATTCCCGGTGGAGGTGGATGAAGTGCCGCGTATAGGCCGCATGGCGTGATCGCGCAACCCCTAACTGGGCAGGGCATATCCGCATCCTGTCACGCCGCTTTCGGACGTGTCGGGACCTGTCGGCACCCCCGCGGAACCGCAGGCTTTGGCGCGCGGATTTCAGGGGCCGCCGAACCGGTGAGAAGCATGTTTTCGCCGATGCGTTTGCGAAACCGGGTCGAGGATCGCATGTTTTGGGGCATGGGACCGCACCGGTCCTTGATGAAACGAATGACTTACGGAGACTGACCATGACCCTGACGATCTCGAACGCCCTGCGACAGACACCCCGCGCGCTTGCCCTTGCAGCTGCGACGGCCGCCTTCGGCCTTGGCGCGACGGCACCTGCCTTTGCCCAGACAGCAGCGCCCGAGGCTGTTCAAACCGAATTCAGCGACGCCAAGCTGGATGCCTTCGTCACCGCCCTGCAGGACGTCGACGCCGTGCGCGAAACGTTCATCCCGCAGATCCAGGCCGCCGAAGACGAGAGCGAACAACAGCAGCTGATCCAGCAAGCCAATGTCGCGATCAGCGACACCATCGACGCCACGCCCGACATCACGGTGGAAGAATACGTCACCATTGCACAACTCGCACAAGAGGATCCGGAACTGAACCAGCGCATTGTCAACCGCGTGGAACCCGCAGCCGACTGACGTGAAAATAGGCTGTTCTGCAGCTTTTGCGCCGATCGGAATGGCACCGCCCCTTTTGATTTTCTCAGCGGGGGCGGTGTCGGGACGTAACCGACCCGCACCACCCAGTACCTGGGCGCCACAATCTCCCTCTCGCCAAGGCGGTCCGACCGGCGTAGAAACCGCCCATGAGCCATATTTCCTCCTTCTTCGTGACCCGCCTCTACCACGCGCCCCTGTCCGAGCACGCACCGGCCATCGACGCCCTTGAAATGGAAAAGTCCTGTTTCGCCATCGCCGAAGATGACGAGGCCGGCCAGAACTGGTGCGAGGAAAACGCCTATCCCGGCTACACCTCCTATGCATCGCTGACCGACCTGCCCTGGCGGTTCCCGATCTTTGCTGACCTCGTGAAGACGCTTGATGCCCATGTCGCGGCCTTTGCCGAGGATCTGCAATTCGATCTCGATGATCGCAAGCTGGTGCTCGAGGATCTCTGGATCAACATCCTGCCCGAGGGCGGGTTTCATTCCGCGCACATCCACCCGCATTCGGTGATTTCCGGCACAACCTACGTGTCCATGCCCGAAGGCGCGTCAGCCCTCAAACTCGAAGACCCGCGCCACGCCATGATGATGTCCGCCCCACCCCGCCGCAAGGACGCGCGCGAAGAGATGCGGAACTTCATCTACGTGAAGCCCGCCGTCGGTGATGTGCTGCTCTGGGAAAGCTGGCTTCGCCACGAGGTGGTGATGAACCAGTCCGAAGACGAGCGCGTCTCGGTAAGTTTCAATTACCGCTGGGAGTGATCCCCGTAGAACCTTGGAAGGTTGAAAACCCACCCTACGGAGATATCAAGCACCCGGAAAGACAAAAACCCCCGGCGCATCCGCACCGGGGGTTTTCGATATCGTAGGGTGCGTGCTTGCACACACCGAACCGCTTACCAGTCCTCGCGAACCACGACGCGGGTCTTGATCGGCAGCTTCATCGCGGCCAGACGCAGTGCCTCACGGGCAACGTCCTCACCGACGCCGTCGATTTCGAACATCACGCGGCCCGGCTTTACCTTGGCTGCCCAGTAATCCACCGAGCCCTTACCTTTACCCATCCGCACTTCGGTCGGCTTGGAGGTGACGGGCGTATCCGGGAAGATACGGATCCAGACACGGCCCTGACGCTTCATGTGACGCGTCATGGCACGACGGGCTGCTTCGATCTGACGTGCGGTCACACGCTCAGGCTGAAGCGCCTTGAGGCCGAAAGTGCCAAAGTTCAGATCGGAGCCGCCCTTGGCTTCGCCCTTGATCCGGCCTTTGAACATCTTGCGGAATTTTGTACGCTTTGGTTGAAGCATGATTAGTTCCTCCGACCGCCGCCAGCACCACGCGGTGCGGGACCGTCTTGCAGTTCCTGTGCCTTGCGATCCCGTGCGGCCGGATCATGTTCCATGATCTCGCCTTTGAAGATCCAGACCTTGATCCCGATGATGCCGTAGGGCGTTTCCGCTTCCACGTTGGCATAATCGATGTCGGCGCGCAGCGTGTGCAGCGGCACCCGGCCTTCGCGGTACCATTCGGTCCGTGCGATTTCCGCGCCACCCAGACGACCGGCAACGTTCACGCGGATGCCGAGGGCACCCATACGCATGGCGTTCTGCACGGCGCGCTTCATGGCACGACGGAAGGACACACGACGCTCGAGCTGCTGCGAGATGCTCTCGCCAACCAGCTGCGCGTCAAGTTCCGGCTTGCGCACTTCAACGATGTTGAGGTGCAGCTCGCTATCCGTCTTCGCGGCAAGCTTCTTGCGCAGGGTTTCGATGTCCGCGCCTTTCTTGCCGATGATGACGCCGGGACGTGCGGTGTGAATGGTCACGCGGCACTTCTTGTGCGGACGTTCGATGATGACACGGGCCACACCAGCCTGCTTGCACTCTTTCGCGATGAATTCACGCATCGCGATGTCTTCGAGCAAGAGGTTGCCGTAGTCCTTGGTGTCAGCGTACCAACGGCTGTCCCAGGTGCGGTTCACCTGAAGACGCATGCCGATCGGATTGGTTTTGTTACCCATTAGGCCTGCTCCTCAACTTGACGCACCTTGATGGTGATCTCCGAAAACGGCTTCATGATCTTGCCGAAACGACCACGCGCCCGAGGGCGGCCACGCTTCATGACAAGGTTCTTGCCGACATAGGCTTCGGCGACGATCAGCTCGTCCACGTCAAGCCCATGGTTGTTTTCGGCGTTTGCAATCGCGGACTGAAGGCATTTCTTCACGTCTGCTGCGATCCGCTTTTTCGAAAAAGTCAGATCAGTCAGCGCGCGATCCACTTTCTTGCCGCGGATCAGACCGGCGACCAGATTGAGTTTCTGCGGGCTGGTGCGCAGCATCCGCAGCTTCGCCATGGCTTCGTTGTCAGCCACGCGGCGGGGGTTCTTTTCCTTGCCCATGACTTACTTCCGCTTCGCTTTTTTGTCAGCCGCGTGACCGTGATAGGTCCGTGTCGGCGAATATTCACCGAACTTCTGACCGATCATGTCTTCGGTGACATTCACAGGAATATGCTTCTGGCCGTTATACACGCCAAACGTCAGGCCCACGAACTGGGGCAGGATCGTCGAGCGGCGCGACCAGATCTTGATGACTTCATTACGACCGGATTCGCGCGACGCTTCTGCCTTTTTCAAGACATAGGCATCGACGAACGGGCCTTTCCATACAGAGCGCGACATGGTTTACCGCCCCTTCTTCTTGGCGTGACGCGAGCGGATGATCAGCTTTTGCGACGCCTTGTTCTTGTTGCGGGTCTTCTTACCCTTCGTTGGCTTACCCCATGGGGTCACCGGGTGACGACCACCAGAGGTCCGGCCTTCACCACCACCGTGCGGATGGTCGATCGGGTTCATCACGACACCACGGACACTCGGGCGGATACCCTTGTGACGCATGCGGCCTGCCTTGCCGAAGTTCTGGTTCGAATTGTCGGGGTTGGACACCGCACCAACGGTGGCCATGCATTCCTGGCGCACCATGCGCAGTTCGCCCGAGCTCAGACGGATCTGCGCGTAGCCACCGTCACGGCCCACGAACTGGGCGTAGGTCCCGGCAGCACGGGCGATCTGACCACCCTTGCCGGGCTTCAGTTCGATGTTGTGAACGATTGTGCCGATGGGCAGGCCCGAGAAGGGCATCGCGTTGCCCGGCTTCACGTCGGCCTTGGCCGATGCGATCACGCGGTCGCCAATGGCGAGACGCTGGGGCGCGAGGATGTAGGCCTGTTCGCCGTCGTCATACTGGACGAGCGCGATGAAGGCGGTACGGTTGGGATCGTATTCGATGCGCGCGACGGTCGCGCCCACGTCATACTTGTTCCGCTTGAAATCAACGATCCGGTAGAGGCGTTTCGCCCCACCACCGCGACGACGGGATGTGATACGTCCGGTGTTGTTCCGGCCACCCGATTTGGTCAAACCCTCAGTGAGGGCTTTGACCGGACGGCCTTTCCACAGTTCCGAACGGTCGATCAGCACCAGCCCGCGCTGGCCCGGCGTCGTCGGCTTATACGACTTGAGTGCCATGCTTTCTGTCTTCCGTTAGCAAGTGCAGGTCTTTGACGACCCGCTATGTTTGGGCGGACGTGTCCGCCATGGTGTAGGCCCCCGTAGGTGCCCGATTAGCGCAACAACGAAGCCCCGGACGAATCCGGGGCTGCGCGGTTGGGGGTTAGTAGGAGGTGTGGCGCGTGGCGTCAAGCGCTGTAAGGTGATTCCCTGCACCGTGTTCGTCGGGTGCATGTTCTCACGCACCAAGTGCAAGACGGGCGATCGCGAGACTGCGGGATGGCGATCCGACAGATCTTCAGCAGCACTTTATTCTTGCCAAATCCGTAAGGTCGCCGAGCGAGGCACTGGCCCCAACAACACGCCTGACCGGGCGGGCGGGCTGGCGATCGCCCGGCGTCTGCGCCGCTATTCGGGCCAGCATCAGAAAAGCCCCCCGCCATCACTGGCGAGGGGCTTTCCTATTCTCGTAGGCCGGGCTTCAGCCCGGCAAACCAATCACAGACCCGTGGTCACGTCGATCGTGTTGCCTTCGGCAAGCGTCACGTAGGCTTTCTTCACGTCCTTCCGGCGACCCAGGGTCCCCCGAAAACGCTTGGTCTTGCCCTTGGTGATCGTCGTGTTCACCGCCTTCACCGACACACCAAACAGAGCCTCGACGGCCTCCTTGATCTGCGGTTTGTTGGCGTCAATCGCCACCTCGAACACAACCGCGCCGTTTTCGGACGCCATCGTGGTTTTCTCGGTGATGATCGGTTTGCGGATCACATCGTAATGTTCAGCTTTCGCGCTCATTTCAGACGAGCCTCCAGTGCTTCGACACCCGCCTTCGTGAGCACAAGAGTGTCACGCTTGAGAATGTCATAGACGTTTGCCCCCATCGACGGCAGAACATCGAGACCGTCGATGTTCGCTGCGGCGCGGATGAAGTTTTCGTTCACCTCTGCCCCGTCGATGATCAGCGCGCGCTTCCAGCCCAGGTTCTTGACCTGCTTGGCCAAGGACGATGTCTTGCCATCGGACTCGATGTTCTCGATGATGACAAGCGAACCGTCCTTCAGCTTGGCGGACAGGGCGTGCATGAGGCCCAGCTTGCGCACCTTCTTGGGAAGGTCATGCGCGTGGCTGCGCGGCGTCGGACCCTTGTAGATACCACCCTTGCGGAAGATCGGTGCCTTGCGGGAGCCGTGGCGTGCGCCGCCGGTGCCCTTCTGGCGGTAGATCTTCTTGGTCGAGTAGCTGACTTCGGACCGTGTTTTCACCTTGTGGGTGCCAGCCTGCGCCTTGTTGCGCTGCCAGCGGACCACACGGTGCAGAATGTCGGCGCGCGGCTCGAGTCCGAAGATCTCGTCGCCCAGCTCGACCGACCCGGCGGTTCCGCCGTCCAGTTTGATCACGTCGAGTTTCATTCCTCGCCTTCCTTCTTCTCAGCCTGAATTTCAGCCTCGGCTTCCTTCAGTGCGGCTTCTTCCGCTGCGGCCTGCTCGGCTGCTGCGGCTTCTGCTGCTGCGGCTTCCTCGGCGGCAGCCTGTGCGGCAGCTTCCTCGGCCAGACGCTTGGCTTCTTCACCAGCCGAACGCAGAGCGGCGGGCAGGATCACGTTTTCCGGGGTCGGCTTCTTCATGGCGTCCTTGACGGTCACCCAACCACCCTTGGAGCCGGGAACGGCGCCCTTGATCATGATGATCCCACGCTCGGCGTCGGTCTTCACAACCTGGAGGTTCTGGGTCGTCACTTTGACGGCACCCATGTGACCGGCCATCTTCTTGCCTTTGAAGACCTTGCCCGGATCCTGACACTGACCGGTGGAACCGTGCGAACGGTGCGAAACCGACACACCGTGCGAGGCACGAAGACCACCGAAGTTGTGACGTTTCATGGCACCGGCAAAACCCTTACCGATCGAGGTGCCCGAGACATCCACAAACTGACCTTCGAAGTAATGGTCAGCGGTGATCTCTTCACCCACGTTGATCAGGTTCTCGGGTGCGACGCGGAATTCCGCGACCTTCCGCTTGGGTTCCACGTTCGCCGCAGCAAAGTGACCGCGCATCGCCTTGGACACGCGCTTTACCTTGATCGAACCGGTGCCCAGCTGGACTGCCGAATAGCCATCTTGCTCGGGCGTGCGCTGAGCGACCACCTGAAGCTTGTCGAGTTGGAGGACGGTCACGGGAATCTGCTTTCCGTCTTCCATGAAAAGTCGAGTCATGCCGACTTTCTTGGCGATGATACCAGAGCGCATCATTGGATACTCTCCTTATACCTTGATCTCGACATCCACGCCGGCGGCGAGGTCGAGCTTCATCAGGGCATCAACGGTTTGCGGGGTCGGATCAACGATGTCGAGCAGACGCTTGTGGGTACGGATTTCCCACTGGTCGCGCGATTTCTTGTTGACGTGCGGGCCACGCAGAACGGTGAATTTCTCAATCTTGTTCGGCAGCGGGATCGGGCCGCGCACTGTGGCGCCCGTCCGCTTGGCGGTGTTCACGATTTCCTGTGTCGACGCGTCGAGCACACGGTAATCAAACGCCTTGAGCCGAATGCGAATGTTTTGGCTTTGCATTGGTCTTAGCCTTTACTGGCGTTGCGGTTGAGAGGATGACGCAGGACCACCCTGCCCCTTCATCGAACCGAATACGGGACGGCTTGACGCCGCCCCGTGCAATGTAATCTCGTCTGCTTACGAGACGATCTTGGACACGACGCCCGAACCGACGGTGCGGCCGCCTTCGCGGATCGCGAAGCGCAGGCCGTCTTCCATGGCGATCGGGGCGATCAGCTCGACCTCGAACTTCAGGTTGTCGCCCGGCATGACCATCTCGGTGCCCTCGGGCAGCGTCACAGTGCCGGTCACGTCCGTCGTCCGGAAGTAGAACTGCGGGCGGTAGTTCGCGAAGAACGGCGTGTGACGGCCGCCCTCTTCCTTGGTCAGGATGTAGACCTCGGCTTCGAACTTGGTGTGCGGGTTCA
>NZ_BMFC01000015.1 GCF_014637725.1 Marivita lacus
CGTGGCGTCATAGAAAGCCACAATCAGAGGCCTGACACACGTCCGATCGAAGGCCCCGCCGAAAATCGAAGATAATGCTTGCCAAACAGGGGGCATCCACACACGCCCCGGGTTTACTGGAGAGTTTCAGGTTCAATAGGGAGAGTCGCTGTGCCGTCTAGCGCAACAGCCTCTTCTTGAGCGCGGTCTCGTAGAGCGGCGTCTTTTGGGGCGCCTTGGCGAGGGTTTCGCGGATCCGCCGGGCATGGAGCGATTGTGCTGCGTCCTCGGGAAAGAGCTCTGCGATTTCCGCGATGCCTTGCGCATAGAGCGCAGGCGTGTGGCGGGCCTCGAGCCGGGCACGGCCGGTCTGGCCGAGGGTGGCCCCGAGGGAGCGGTCGGCGTTCACGCGACGGACCAGATCCTGAAGCGCCGAGGTCTCGCCCTCGAGGGGGATCTTGAACACGGTGTCGTCGGGCAAGGAGCCGTACCAGCCCAGATCGGTGACCACGGCTGCGGCAGAGGCGTTCCAGATGCGCAGCTGGCTGCCCGAGGCCTCGCCCATGGTGGGATAGCGCAGGTTGAAGACGAGATGTGCCTCGGCAAGTGCCGCATCAAGCTCGGGTTCGGGCACGAAACCATGCACGGTGACACGGGATTCCAGCCCGAAACGTTCGAGTTTCTCGCTCAGCAGGGCGCGGTCCCAGACATTGCCCATGATGTCGAGGCGGAAGTCGATCTCGCCCCTGAGCGGCCCCAGCGCCTCCAGCACCTCCCAGAGGCGGCGGTTGGGGCCGATATGGCCGAACTGCACCAGCCTGAGTGGGCCATCCTGCGCGCGCCTGGCCGACGGCGCTCTGGTCGAGGGGCGGAAGGGCAGGTCGAGCTGGTAGGAGGGCACGATGCCCGTCGTCTTGACTGCCTCAAAAGCGGCCGGTGTGTGCGACAGCACCGCGACGGCCCGGTCGAGGGCGAGGTGAAAGCCGGGATAGGTTTCCGACAGCACATTGGCCCCCAAGCGGTGGTTCAGCATATCCTGTGCGGCAGCCAGCCCCGCCTCACCATGCCAGCGCAGCATTTCGGCCTCGTAGGTGTCGCGCGGGAAGCCCGCGAAACGCAGGGCGTCGTGCAGCATCTCCTGGATGGCCAGATCATGCAGCACGATCACCGAGGGCACCCGGCGGGCAAGTTGCAGCAGCCCGGAATGGAAGACCCAGGAATTGCCGATATGGATGAAGATCGCATCCGGCCCGTCGCCATGGCCGGAGCGCGCGAAATCGCGCGGCAGGGTGCGGTGTGGGTCGAGCTTGCGCACCGGGCAGATCGCGTCCACCGCCCGGTCCCAATGGCGGGCATCGGTCCAGACGGTCAGATCGGTGGCAGCGGCCAGTTCCGGCAGGATGCGGTAGGTGTAATGGGCGATGTCGGTATTGGCCTCGGGGATGGGCGAGACCCAGTGAACCTTGGGCTTCCTGCCGGGTTTCATGACGCCTCCCCCGGCAGCGGGGTGGAGCGGGCAACACGCAGGAACGCCTCCTGCGAGCAAGGCAGCGAGAGCGTGGCAGCGCGACCCGAGCCTGTCATGACACCGACCCCCGCCTGGTAGAGATGCAGGCGCAGACGGCCTTGCGCTTCGGTGCCTTGCGGGTCGAGCCGCAACGCGATCTCGCCGCTCGTGCCGGGCGCGATGGGGGCGGTGATGGGCTGCATCAGGTGCTGGTGGCGCAGATTGCCGTCCGCGTCGATCCATTCGGCCAGCACGCAGGTGGCCTGATCGCCGGACACGGCCCACCATTGCGGAGAGCGGTTGTGAACAGCGATGCGGGTGAGGCCGGTGCTGTCTTCGACGGAAGCGACGGACAGCGCGCCTGCCATGCGGGTCGGGTCGCCATGGTAGAACCGCTTGGGCAGGCCGGTGGCGCGGCCCGCCTTCTGCGCGAGGTAGAAAATGGTTTCTCCCCGTAAGGAAAGATCGTCCCCGCGGTCCACCAGAAGCTCGGCCGTGCGTGGATCGACCTTGCGGTCATAGACGTCGATCGTGCGCAGCGACACGGTCTGGAACCCCGCCGCCTGCCCCAGTTCGGGCAACTCTTGGGGCGCGTATTCGCGGTTGTGACGCCCGTAGACGCCACCCGAGGGCACGAAGATGCCGAAGGAATAGGGGGCTGTGCCGTTCAGCATCTTGTTCACGCCGCGATGGCTGACGACGTTCGGTGTGGTGAGCAGGATGTGCCCACCGGGTTTGAGCACCCGTGCAGCCTCGGAAAAGAAGAAATACGGATCAAGCGCCAGGTGTTCGAGGATCTCCATCCCCGTGACCAGATCGAAGCTGTTATCCGGGTAGGGCCAGGCATCACGTTCGGAATTGGCGGCCTCGAGCCGGATGTCGAACCCGGGCAGGTCGCTGTTCCCGACGGTTCGGACGCTCTGAACGTACGGATCGGGGCCTTCCCAGAGGCCCGCCATCTGTACGCCCGGAAAACGGTTTGCCAGCAGCGCCTGAAAGACCAGCGGCGGGAAGACACCCACATCAAGGGCGGAGGTGACCGGAATGCCGTCCAGCGCCCGCAGCGTGGTCATGTAGCGCGTCCAGTGCGTGCCGAGATAGCTGGCCAGCCCGGTGTCGATCGGGGGGGCATCGTCGCCCAGCAGAGCGGGCAGTTCGTCGAAGGCGTAGGCCGAGAGCACGTCTTCGATGCTGGCAAAAGGCAGGCCCTCTGGCGGCTCCGGGGGCGCGATGGCCGCTTTGAGTGTCTGGACCGCCTGATCCTGCGGCGACAGCTCTGGGGGGGCCTCTGTGGCGCTCTCCGGGGCCACTGTGTCCCCCTGCCCCGCGCTGTCCGTCACCGGGATCGGATGTACGGCCTGATCAGAGCGCCCGGCCAGGGTCTCAACCACGTGCTCCCAGGTGATCTGCATGTCCGTGTAGCGTGCCAGACCCGCCTGCCCCATGCGTTCGGCCAGCGCGGCATCGGACATGAGTTCCTCGAAGGCCTGGCCGAGATCGGCGGGCTTGGGCGCGGAGATGCGGCCCTCGGCGCGATCGGTGATGAATTCCAGCGGACCACCGGCGTCCGAAACGGTGATCACCGGGCGCGCGGCCAGCATCGCCTCGAGGGTGATGTAGCCGTAATCCTCGTCCTGCGGCACGAAGACCACCGCGCGGGCCTCGGCGTAATGGCGCAACAGGGTGGCGTCATCGACCCGGCCCAGCCATGTCACCCGGTTGGCCACGCCAAGATCCAGCGCGAGCGCGTGCAGGTCCTGCTGATAGCCGGGGTTTTCCGCGACACCCGCGATCACCAGCTTGATCTTCGAGCGGGTGGCAGCCAGCCCGCGCAGGATCAGCTCCAGCCGTTTGGAAGGGTTGATGCGGCCGGGTGCAAACAGGTAGTCGCCATACTCGCCCTGCCAGAGCGCCTCGGCATTGGGCGGCGGGTGGTAGAGCGGTGTCGCGTCGAGATCGAGATACTGGCTCAGGCGCCCCGCCACGTTGCCGGAATTGGCATAGAGCGGATGCGGGCTGGCGGTAAAGGCGGCGCGGTCCTCGGCATGGATGAGCTGGCGCAGCGCATCGCCATCGGGGTCGTGCATCAGATCGGCATCACCCGCAGCCCAGAGGTCATAGGCCGCGCGATGCTGATGGATGATCCAGAAGAGCTTGTTGGGATGGTTGGCGAGCCAGGCCGGGAACTTGAGCCCGATGGCCAGATCCACCGGCACACCTTCGAATTCCGAGATGTCGTGCATGCGCGCGGCGAGGATGTGATCGGCCAGCACCTCGCCGGGATACCATTTGAAGGGCAGCGTGATCTCGGTCGCCTCGTGACCGTAAGCGTTGAGGGCCGAGACGAGATTGGCGGCGTGGCGTTCTGCCCCGCCCTGCACGAAGGGAACCTGCGTGCGAAGGACACCGATGCGCATGGGCTTACTCCTCGTCCTTAGGTGCAGGCTTGGTGCCCAGCACGGCGAGGTCCTGCGGACCAAAGAGCAGGAAGGCCAGTTCGTCGTTGAAATCGGGCGTGTCGAGGAATTCCTTGAACCGCGTATGGGGGTTGAGGGCGCGCACTTCGACGGGGTCGAAGCCTGCGGTGTCGTAGAGCACCGTCAGCACCTGTTCGGGCATCGGTTTGAGGTGCGTAGGATCGGTGTGAAAGGTCGTCGCCCCCACCAGCACGTTGCGGGTGTGCGGGGTCTCGAAGAGCAATATCCCACCCGGTGCCAGCACGCGCAGCGCCTCGCGGGCGATCCAGGCCACGGCGTCAAAGGGCAGGTGTTCGACCAGGTGATGCGCGGAGATCATCGCAAGGCTATTGTCTTCCATCTCGGCCAGCGCCTTGAGCGCATCGCCCAGACGCACGTCGAGCCCCTGCTCTTTCGCCGCCTCGATCTGCACCGCGTTGGTGTCGACGCCAAAGCCCTCGATCCCGGCGCGCTTGAGAAGTCCCAGCCATTCGCCGCGCCCGCAGCCGATATCCATGACAGGCTTGCCGCCGCTGCGCATCACCGCCGCTTCGACATCGGGCAGGTAGATCCGCAGCCGGTCCGCGATCTCTTCGACCGAGCCGCGATAGCGGTTTTCCAGCCGGTGGTAGAAGCTGTCCTTGAAGGCCTCAAAACCCTCCGAGGCGGGCAGGTCGATCTGTGCGCCGGGTGTGGAAAGATCCTCTGATGCGATACCGGTCCGTTGCCCGATCATATCGACCCGGCGTGAGAGATCCGCAAAGACCCGCGCCATCAGCGATGTTTCGGCTCTGAGTGTCTCCTGCAAAAGCGCGCGTTTGTTGCGGAATTCGTGCACAAGACTGTCGGTCAGTACATGATGCTGATCGAGCCGTTGCTGCAGAAGGGCAATGTCGTCGAGCAGTTTCGAACCCATTGCACCCGTGTCTTGGAGCATGTTTCGGAGTTCGGAAATTCTGCGCTCGCTCTCTCCTGAACTGTGCCAAATCTCGCGTATGTCGTCGCCGAAGCGCCCGAGCTCGCTTTCGATATCGTCCATGCGCAGCTCGGCACGGGCGATGCGTTTCCGTCCATCCTTGGCCATGTGTTCGGTGCGCCCAAGCTTGAAGATGGCCGAGACATAGCGCTCAATGCGTTTGATCGGGGTGAGTTTGCGGCGGCTGGTCATGGTCCTGGATCCTGCTGGTGCGGCGGCTGCGGCGGGTTGTTCGGGTTTGCTTTTGCTGGTCAGGAGGGCAGTGACGCTGGCCAGCTTGCTGGTCCTGGTGGGGTCGGGCGCGGTGGCAGGGGCCGCCAGCTTGGGGGGTGCAGCAAGACGGTCTTCCGCCGAGGGCCTGTGCCGGGTCAGCCCGCTTGCGGATCCGGTTGGATGATCCTGTGTCATGAACGGTGCCCTGCCCTCTGCCTTTGCCTCAACAAGTCTTGCTCATCCTGCCGCATGATCCTCGGCGCGCATGACGGTTGTGCCATCGCGCATCCCGCGGAGCCTTTCAAGCCGATCTTGACCACGAACGGCCTGGGTTGCGAGGCAGTTCGCCGCGACATCACTGGTCGTTTTGCGCTTTGTAGAAGGCCCATGCCTCTTCGATGATCACACCCTGCTGCACGCCGCGAAAGCGTGCCTCTGCTGCGATTTCCCTTGCGACATCCGGCATCACCTTTGCGTGGACCTGTCCGGTGCGGGGACTGGGTTTGCGACCTCTTCGCTTTTGTGGGCTGCGATCGACGAAGCCGTGTTTCTCGGCGGCGTCGTCAGTTCGGGCGACGGTTTCGGCACTTGTGTCTTTTGGTTTTGAACGCAGCTTTCCGGGGTTGAGAGAGATCCCGAACGGGTTCTTGTCGGACATGGATTAGCCCTCCTCTGCGAGACGTTTGTAGACCTGCATGGCGAAGGCACGGGCATTGTCGCGGGCGCCCTGCATGTTGCCTTGTGCGGGCATCGAGTAGAGATCCCCTCCAAAGGCGAAGAGTCCGGAAAAGGCGGCACGCTCCATCAGCGGTGGGTCGATCACGTCAACGCCCTGCTCGCGCAGCGATGCCTCGATGCCCTTGTGCTGCTTTGAGACGATGGCCTTGGTCATGGTGAAGACCACGGCATGGGGGATTGTCCTGTCGAGTGCTTCTTCTTCCTCCGCGATGAGCTGCAGTGCGCGGGCACCGATGGTGGCATCGAGCGTGGTGGCGCGCATTGGGGTCAGGACAAGATCGGCCTGGCTTATGGCGCGGCTCACGAGCCGCGAGGCCACACCTTCCAGATCGACGACGACGACCTGTCCATCCTGGTCGTTGGATTTGATCGTACGCACGATGTCGGCTTCGGTGATGTTCGATAAAACGGTGATGTTTTGCGGGAGTTCCGACTGCCCAGCCCAGAGGGACAGGGACCTGTTCGGGTCGCAATCGAGCATCGTGACGGGGACGCCCTCATGCGCGAGCTCAGTGGCCAGGAGCACTGCGGTCGTTGATTTTCCTGCGCCTCCCTTGGGAGAGGCCACGACGATGGTTGGCATGGAGGGCTCCTCTTTGGTTATCTGGTATTTTTGTTTGGTTATCTGGTATTTTTGGTTACCGGATTTTTAGGGTTATCCGGTTTTTAGGGAAATTGGGTTTGCTTGTAAATCCGGTAAAGTGGTATATCGGATAAAAATGAATATCCGGTACGGATAAATTAAATAATCGGATAAAATAACTTACCGGATAATAAAAAATATCCGGTATAATTAAAAATCCGGTGTTCGCAAGAACCCGGTAAAAAAACCAACCCGATAATTCAATGAACCGGTTCGATTGTAGCCGTTGCTTTCCGCAGGTTTCGCACCCTGCGTCATGACCTCTGGGGATGCACGTTGCCGCGGTGCCAACCCTCTCCGAAAATCACCAAAGGTATCTAAAGGGTACAAAATTACACCCATTTTGTTGCCGATACGCAACCACGGAACAAAAATTAAAACATTTTTCTCATAATAAACAAACACATAGGCGAAAACCCCCAGGGGGTGTGTAATTTGCTATACATTTTCGCTTGTTGAATGAGAATCTTATTATTACAAGATCACGCAGTTGATCGCCAAATGACAAAAACGAGCTCAAAAGGCCCAATATTTGTCATCCGACAACAAAGATCGTGGATGGGGCCGAATAACTCAGGCACCGAAATTTAAGAGGAAGACAAGCAATGGCTCTCGACCTAAGCACGCTGACGACCGAGCAACAGCTCGCAGCGATTTACATCGGTTACTATGACCGCGCAGCTGATCCGGTGGGTGAAGATTTCTGGGAAGGTGCCGTCGCCAACCCCAATCTGAGCCTCGCGGACATCGCCACGGATTTCGCAACGCAGCCCGAGACTCTGATCGCATATCCCTTTCTGAGCGACCCGACAGCGGAAGAGGCGAATGCCTTCATCACTGAGGTCTATCTGAACCTTTTCAACCGTGCTCCCGACCAGGCTGGTCTCGAGTTCTGGAGCGAAGCACTGCTCGCAGCCATCGATGGCACAGGCACATTGACTGTTGGCGAGATCATTCTCTCCATCATCGAAGGCGCGCAGGACTCCGAAGAAGGCAATGACCGCGCGACGATCCTGAACAAGATCGAAGTTGCGACCACCTGGACCAATGCTGCCGAAGCCGCCGACATCGACTACACCACCGACACAGCCGCTCAGAGCAGCGCGCAGTCGATCATCGAAGGTGTGACGGACGAGCAGGCGACAGTCGCTGCAGCCAAGTCGACCATCGACAACTTCTTCGAGCCGGCACCTGTTCCGGGTGAAGAATACCTGCTGACATCGGCAACCGACGTCATCAACGGCACATCCGATGACGACGAGTTCAATGCCTACATCCAGCAGAACCCGTTTGCAGGTGGCGTTTCCAACTCGCTGGCCTCGGCCGACCGTCTTGACGGTGGCGCAGGCAATGATCGCCTCTATGCTGAAATCACCAACGAATTTGTGGGTGCCAGCAGCGGTGTATTCAATCCTGGCATCGATATTCAGCCTCGCATCAAGAACATCGAAGAACTGGATTTTGAAGCACGTGATTACTCCAGCTCGTTCTTTGGGTTCGGCGAAGTTTTGACTGATGGCGAAGACTTTTCGCGTGAGGAATTTGATGGCCCTGACGTTGTCATTGACGCCAAGAATATCAGTGGCCACAACGAAATCGGCTCTTACTTCTCGGACGGTGATCTGACGATCGAGAACCTGACCACGCTGACAAAGCCGGTCGCAGAGGGTGGTGTTGCCCGCAACACGTCCGACATCACCATCACGATGGATCACACGGACAACTTCAACTCCGATTACGATGCGTCCGACCTCACAGTCCTGTTCGACAACGACTACCTGCTGTCGGGTCAGGAAGCCGAAGGCAAGGTCTTCTACTTCCTGCTGGACGAAGATGCGGAACTCGCGGGCAACCCGAACCGCCTGAACAACATCGACGTTGACGGTATCCGTTTCACCATCACCAACGCGGATGGCACCGAAACCGACGTCACCATCGAATCCTCCGCGGCGAACATCGCTGGCACCCACCAGGGCTTCGTGAACGCGCTGCAGGCACCGCTTCAGGCGCTGATCGCAGACGGCACGCTGCCGGCCGGCACCACGCTTGTTCTGGACCCGACCATCACCGATTTCACCTTCATCGACGACGGTTCGCAATCCGACCCGATCCCGGCGATGGTTCTGACATCCGGTGACGGCTCGCAGGTCACGGCAACCGGCTTCTCGCGGATCGAAGAAGAAATCGGCGAGTACGACGTCTACGGTCGTTTCGAATCCGAATTCGGCATCGAAGACCAGCCGATCTCCATCGACATCGACCTGCACAAGGTTGGCCGTGGTGGCGACGGTGGCGACCTGATCATCGGTGGCAAGGCGCCTTCCGTTCAGGACGGCATTGCTGGCGGTATCGAAGTGTTCAACATCAATGTTCTGGGTGCCGGCAACGAAGACCCGAACGGTGGCATGACCAAGCCGTCCAGCCTGGGAACAATCCAGTCGACACTTGGCGCGCTTGACGTCGTCAATATCGCGACCGATCCGATGTTCGCACAGGGTGAAACCTTTGCAAGCCTCGAAGTGCGTGAAGGCTTCGGCGGCACCTTGAGCCTGATCAACGCGGATGCCTTCCTTGGCGACCTGACCCTGAATGGCGTGGTCAACGCGGACACGATCACGGCGCAGGGCGGTGGTGATGTGACTCTGGGCCTTAACTACAACGGTTCCGAGACCGACACGGCCTATTCCGTGACAACCGGCGGTGGCGAAGACGACATCAACGTCTCCATAGACGGCGACGCGCTTGATTTCGCCAACTCCTCGTTCAGCGTGTCCACCGGCGGTGGCGACGACAGCGTTGTTGTTGACATGGATGTCAACGAGGACGGCGATGACGATGAAGAGCTGAACCAGGCGATCCTGGACAACGTGCTGATCGAAACCGGCGACGGCGACGATTTCGTTGACCTGTACGGCAACGGTGTTGCGAACATCAACACCGGCGCTGGCGACGACAGCATCTTCACCGACGGTAATCCGGGCGAAAGCGGCGTTAAAGCTGTCTGGGCGTTTAACTTCGACGCGGTGCGTGTCGATGACGAAGGCCCCTTGGGCAATTTCGATCCGGACGATCTTCCGGGTGAGCAGACATCGCTGGCCTATCTGGGTGGCGCAACCGTGACCGTGATCCTGTCGGGTGCCGGTGTCGACGGCGACCTGTCCGCAGGTGGCGGTGTCATGACGGCTGACCTCGAGAGCGACGATGCACTCGGTGCCAACCCGTTCCAGGACGGCTACGAAGCGTCGGCCCAGATCAACGATCTGATCAACGGCAACAACTTCTACGGCGACCAGCGGGACGTGAACGCGGCCATCATGGAAGCGATCAACGACGATCCGATCCTCAGCCAGTTGCTGACGGTGTCCATGGGCTCCAACAACACGCTGGTGATCACATCGACCACATCGGGTGATTTCGATGCATCCGATCTGCGGATCGAAATCGAACGTCCGGATCGTGACAGCTGGACCGCGGTTCAGACCGAAGCACGGTCGGTGTTCAGCGACTCGACGATTGATGTGTCGAGCGTTTCGACTGCGGATGCAGCGGCTGGTGTCGATCTGGAAACTTCGGATGGTGCGGATGCATGGTTCGACGGTCTGAGCGCAACTGGCGATGCCGAGAACTCCACAACGGCAACTGTTGGTGAGCTGGAAACCAACCTTCACACCGCTGGCTCGGCGTCGGATGATGAAGTCGATACCGTGATCAACGGTGGTGCGGATGACGATCTGATCGTTCTCAGCACGGATGCGGATGGCGACACTCCGGACAACTTCACCGTCAGCAGCAACAATGCGCTGCTCAACGGTGCGTCGAACGAGACCATCGTCATGACCGGGTCCGATTTCGGTGACGACACGGTGATGAACTTCACCACTGCAGGTGATCCGGTTCCGACAACATTTGAGACAGCGGTGTTCGATATCCGTGACAGTGTCTCTGTTGTGTACCCGGTCACTCCTGGTGGTGTGACAGTCGCTATCATCACTGGCATTGGAGCTGCTTCGCCGTTGGAAATCACGCTTTCGGAAACCACCGTCACATCCGAGATCGCGGATGAAATCGTTGCAGGCATCAATGCAGCGGTGGGTTCGGACTTCACGGCATCTGCCACAGGTGACGTGATCACCCTGACAGGTGATGACCCGTCGGCAAGTGCGGCAGGTGTTGGCTTCTCAGTTCAGGACCGGGATGATACCGGGACTCTGGCTACCTTCTTTGAGGCAGATCTTGGTGCTCGTACAAACGGGACAACCGTTGTCGACATCTTCACCCTCGAATCGGGCACGGACTTCCTGGACTTCTCGGACTACCTGACAAGCCTGGAAAGCCCGTCCGGTTCCTCCGCTTCGGAAACCCTGATCGACGTCACGTTGGATTACGGGATCGATGCGGATGCGGGCACGGCCGCTGCGAACGAGGTCATCGTTGTTCGTTACACCAACGACACAACCGACCCCGACACCTTCGACAGCCTCTCGGCTGCTGACATCGCGGCGCTCTACAACAACACGTCGGATTACGACAATGGTGCCTTTGTGCAGGGCAACTTCTCTGCACCGAACGATGCCGATGTCGTGGACGGTGAGGCAAAGGCCATCCTGATGGTCGAAAATGCCGGCAACCTGGGCGAATACAAAGTGTTCGAACTGTCCTGGAATGCCGCGACCACCTCGCCCACAACCGATGTGTCTGCGGTAGAGCTGGGTAGCCTCGACTTCGGCGACTCGCTGGAAGGACTGGACGAGGTCAACCTCGTTGGTTCGGACGCCTACAACGATCTTCTGGACAACGGCTTCGGCGCTTACGCGGTCGTCGTCTAAGCGATCTTCGCTTCGGGGGGTCCGCTCCCCGACAGAACATCAGGAAAGCCCCCGGTACTCCCGGGGGCTTTCTCTTTGGTGCGGTTTGCATCCTCGGAGCGGTTTGGATAAGCACCGTCCAACGAAAGACATGACATTGCAAAAGGACCCACCCCCATGGCCAAAGTGACCATCGACGGAAAAGAATACGACACCGACGCGCTCTCCGAAGAGGCGCGCAACAACATGCTCAACACCAAGTATTGCGACGACAAGCTGGCCGAGCTGAAGCGCGAGATGGCGATCGTCCAGACGGCGCGCAACGCCTATGCGCAGGCGCTGCAGCGCGCGCTGCCCAAGGACGCCTAAGCGCGTTATGCCTGCGGTCTTCATGCCGCAGGCCCGCATAGGGTTTTTTCATCACTGTCGGCTATGGCAGGGGATGCAGCTCAATTGCATCACCCGCACGTCTGGTGTATGGAATTTGACAATCAGGCGGTTCCCGAGCAGTCAACATCGGAACCGATCAGCTTTAAGCCGAAAGGACGTTCGCGCATGAAAGCCACGTCGCCTCTCAAACAAGCGTATGGACGGTTCAAGGCGATCATCTTCGCCACGGTGATCTTCAGCTTCTTTTCGAACCTCCTGATGTTTGTCGGGCCGCTTTACATGCTGCAGGTCTATGACCGCGTGCTGGCGAGCCGGAACGAATTCACCCTGCTCATGATCACCGGAATCGCCGTGGCCATGCTGGTCACCTACGGCTTTCTGGAATTCATCCGCTCCAAGATGCTGGTGCGGGCGGGGCTGCAGTTCGACGACATGCTGGCCAACCCGGCCTTCAACCGCGTGGTGCGCAAGCAATTGCTGGCACCGAACTCGGGCGCGCATGCCACGTTGCAGGATGTGGACCGGGTCCGCGAATTCCTGACGGGGCAGGGGATCCTGGCGTTTTTCGACGCGCCATGGGTGCCGTTGTTCCTGGCCCTGGTCTTTGCCTTCCATCCATGGCTCGGGCTGGTGGCGACCATCGGTGCGCTGATCATCTTTGCCCTGGCCCTGACCAATGAATTTGCGACCCGCGGCCTCTTGCAGGAAGCGGGCACCGCCAATGCCGGAGCGGCACATTTCGTCAACACAACTGTGCAGAACGCCGAAGTGATCCGCGCGCTTGGCATGGAAAAGCCGCTGACCAATCGCTGGCTCAAGCAGCATGACAGCGTGCTTGACGCGCAAGCAAAGGCATCGGGCAGGGCAGGGGCCATCATGGCCTCGACCAAGTTCGTGCGCATGTCCCTGCAGATCGCCATTCTCGGCATGGGTGCCTATCTGGCGATCCAGCAGCAAATCTCTCCGGGGATCATGATCGCGGCCTCCATCGTCATGGGCCGTGCGCTGGCACCTGTTGAACAGGCCGTCGGTCAATGGAAGCAGTTCGTGGCCGCGCGCCAGTCGCACAAGCGCCTGACCGAGATTTTCGAGACGCTGGGCGACGAAGAACAGCGCATGCAGTTGCCTGCCCCCAAGGGCAACCTGGTGGTGCAGAACCTGATTGCCTCGGCACCCGGTTCCAAGAAACCGATCCTCAAGGGGATCTCGTTCAATGTGGCACAAGGCGAAGTGCTGGCGGTGATCGGCCCAAGCGGGTCCGGCAAGTCGACTCTGGTACGTCACCTTGTTGGTGCGATGCAGCCTCAATCGGGTGCTGTGCGCCTTGAAGGGGTCGAGTTGCACCATTGGGACAGCGACCAGCTGGGCCGCTACATGGGGTACATGCCGCAGGATGTGAAACTGTTCCGGGGCACTGTGTCGGAAAACATCTCGCGCTTTATCGACAATGTCGAGGACAAGGAAATCGTGGCGGCGGCCACCCTGTCGGGCGCGCATGAGATGATCGCCACGCTGAGCGATGGCTATGACACGGATGTGGGTGATGGCGGCAATGGTCTGTCCGGTGGTCAGCGCCAGCGTGTGGGCCTCGCCCGTGCGGTGTTCCGCGAACCCAGCCTGATCGTTCTGGACGAGCCGAACTCGAACCTCGACGCCCATGGCGAACAGGCGCTGGCCAATTGCATCCAGGAGATGAAGAAGCGCGGCAAGACCGTGATCCTGGTGACCCACAAGGCCAACCTGCTGGCGCTGTCGGACAAGGCCCTGATGCTGGTCAATGGCCAGATCGAGAAGTTCGGTCCGACCCGAGAGATCTTTGCGCAGGCTCAGCAGCAGGCTGCGGCCCAGCAAGATCAGCAGAAAAAAGAGGCAGCAGCAGCCGGGGCAGGATCTCCCGCTGTTGTGAGCATGACGGACAAGCCGCGCGCCTGATCCGTCCTTATCTGTAGACGATTGCTCTTGAGGAGCCGATACCACAATGGTCAAGAAACCAAGTCCCAAACCCGTCGCTCTGGCAGGGTATGTCCTGATCTTTCTGACCTTCGGGGTTCTGGGAAGCTGGGCTGCCGTGGCAAAGCTCGACAGTGCCGTCGTGGCACCTGCGACGATCTCTCTCGAGGGGAACCGCCGGGTCGTGCAGCATTTCGAGGGTGGGATCGTCGAGGAGATCCGCGTCGCCGAAGCGGATCGTGTCGATCAGGGTGACGTGTTGCTGCGCCTGAGCGCCATCGAGGCGCGTTCCAACCTTGACGTGCTCTCTACCCGTCTGGACGTGGCCCGCATGATCGAAGCGCGCCTTCTGGCAGAGCGCAAGCTGGAATCGGAAATCGCGTTTCCGGCTGATCTCGTGTCCGGTGAAAACCAGATTGTCGGCGCTGTTCAGGAAGACCAGCTTGATCTTTTCCGCGAGGGCCGGTCGATCCTGAAATCGCAGGAAGACATCCTGCGTGCGCGGATGGGACAGATCGAGGTGCAGATCGAAGGGTTGGAATTGCAGAAATCCGCCTTCCAGCGCCGCATCGACAATTACACCGAAATGCTCGAGCGGATGCGCGACGGCGAAAGCCGGGGTCTGATCCAGGGCAACGTGCTCAGCCAGCGGGAAGACGAGATGATCGAGATCGAGGCCAATCTGGGTCAGGTCATCTCAGATATCGCACAGGCGCGGGCCAGTATCGGTGAGACTGAATTGCAAATTCTTCAGCTGGCACAGGAATACCGCCAGCGCGCCAATACCGAGCTTGAACAGATCCGCGCCGAGATCAGCGAATTGCTGGAGCGCCGCACGGTTGCGGCCGATGTGCTCAACCGCACGGAAATCCGCGCTCCGGGGTCCGGGTCGATCCAGAACCTCAAGGTGCATACGGTCGGGTCGGTTGTGCGCCCCGGCGATATCCTGATGGAACTGGTTCCCGAGGATGAAGAATTGGTCATCAATGCGCGCGTGTCGCCGATCGACAAGGACAACGTGGCGCCGGGCCTTTTGACCGAGGTGCGGTTCACCGCCTTCAAGACCAAGCTGACACCAATCATGCTGGGATCTGTCGAAAGCGTATCCGGCGATGTGATCACGCCAGAAAACCCCAATGATCCGCCCTATTTTCTGGCGCGCGTGACAGTTGACGAGAATGACATCCCGGAAGAGATCCGGGATCGCATCACGGCAGGCATGCCGGCGGATGTGATCATCACGACAGGTGAGCGGACCGTGGCGAATTTCATCGTCTCGCCGCTGATGGATGCTGTGCGCAAGAGCATGATCGAAGAGTGATCGCCGGGGCAGGGGCTTCCTGTCTGTGGCTCAATAAAAAAAGCCGACGCTCTGTGTACAGAGCGTCGGCTTTTTTTATTTGGGTCTGACTGTTGATCAGGCGATCATGTCGAACTGTTCGAAATCCGCGGCCAATCCGATAAAGGAGATGGTGCGCCCGTCAGTGGCTTCCCACTGGATATATTCTGTCTGACCACCTGTGACGGCTGTTCGGTCGATCATGATGACTTCGTTCTCGAGTTCGATGAAGCCGATATCGCCGTCTTTCGCTTCGAGAAACTCGATCAGTCGCAAAGCCAAGGCGTCAAATTCTCTGACACTGGTGGCACGTTCTGTGGCGGTCGTATCAATCAATTCGAAAATGGCAAAACCGTCGAATTCATTGATGTCAAAGCTGGCCTTGATGGTGGTTTGCCCCAGCTTGAACTCTTCCATGAGCGGCTGCGGTGCTTGGGAGTTCCTCGAAAGGAACGCGGGCAGGCTGACCGTCTCGCCTTTCAGTCCATCGCTGTCGGACTCCAATGCGAAAGAGAGCGCAGTGTCGTCCCTGGCGTCGGTTTTAATGATCGGCGCGTCTTTTTCCGAGGCAGCGGTGTTGTCTCGGACGATTGCCGGGGTGGGGGACTTGGCTTTGAAAATCGCAGTTTCATCGATGACATCTGCCGTGAGATGAGCAAGATTCTCTTCCAGCTCCACGGCCTGAGCGTCAGATTGGCTCGCGGCTGTATTTGCCTTGTTCTGAAGATCGTGCATCCCAATGAATTCCGCCAGCATGGTCAACATCGTGCTGTCTGCCGGGTCACCCACCATTTCGCTGTCTGCACTGCCCTGTCCGTCGTCTCCGTACTTGGAAAGGCCAAGCTCTTTGAGGCCTTCAAGGACTTTGCGCTGATTTTCGAGCAACACGGTTTCAGACATGAAGCCCATTGCGATTGCAATGGTGCTGAGGCCAAGGGCAAAGGCATTGTTATGAACAGCCAAACCCTGTTGCTGCGAGCTGTCGCGAAACCCTGAATGACCGGCTGTATCGATGGGGCCAAACACCGTTTCGGAGCTTGCATCCTTGCCAGTGTGATCAAACCCGACCGAGAAGCCGTCAACATCCACATCCGTCAGGAGTGTCTGTGTACCGTCCAGCGACACCAGCCCGTCCAAATCCAGCAGGCTGTCCAGATCAGCTTCCGTCTTTTCGGGTGCGAGAAGGACCAGTTCTTCCGAGGCAAGGAAGAGAGTCCAGATCAGGGCAGCCAGCATGGCCGACGGGTGCAGGCGCACCTTGCCGCCACGCTCAAGCCGGATCACGCGACGTTCCGGGTCGTCTCCGGACGTGCGAGCTGGAAGGGCCTGATTGGTGAAGTCCGCAATCAGCTCGTTGAAATCTGCACCCCGCAAGGGCCGCAGCACATTGGGGCTGTCCAGAACATAGAGCCCATCGATCCGGCAGAGATGGATGAACACTTCGCCGCTCGGCTGACAGAAGACAAACCACGGATCACCTTCGTCGGTGACGCCGCGATCCGTTTCCACGGGGACATTGGCCGCATTGAGCAGTTGGCGAACACGGAAGAGATTGGCGAGTTCCTGATTGCTCCAATCCTTCTTCGGATCGGGGAAGAGACCTGGCAGGGACGTGCGCGCAAGACCACCCAGGCTGACAGCACCATCTTCATTTACGTGAAAGGAGAGCGTCTGGACCTCGTGGTTCAGGAAATGCTGCTCCGAAGGAGTGTTTCCCTTGTGCGTGAATGAGAGAATTTTCGCCATCTGAGGACTGTCCCGATCCATCTAAATCGTACACCTGTATACCTCTGATCGACGCGTCGATCCAGAGAAGATGCTGTCCGTATAAACCGCCAGGATGTGTCCACAGGGCGGCTGACGAAGGTCAGCCAGCGTCTTCGAACAGGATCTGGTAGGTCAGCGGCTCATAATAGCGCAGAAGTTCTCGTACAAAGCTTCTTGGCTCTTGACCCAGCGCTTCGGCCCATTCGCCGTAGCGATGCGACGGGATCTTGCCGCGGCCGTTCTCGAGCTGCGAAATGAACGTGTAGTAATCCAGCGACAGCAGGTCGGCGAGATCGCGCTGCGACAGCCCTTTGGCTTCGCGCAGTGATTTCAGCCAAAGACCCAAAGTCGCTCGCTGTTCTTTTGCCTCTTCCGGCGTCGATTTGTGCAGCTCTGCAAGCATGGTTGTACCCTTAATTGGCAGCTTCGGGTGTAAAGCGCCCGCCCTTTCGAAACGAACACATCCAGTGATTCACTATACAGCAGGATTTTGCCGATGGCAAACATCGTCATGGTTTTGTGAAACAATGTTATCTTCGTGCTCTGATCGTTGGCAATTTCAAGCGGAATCAGACCAGATTTTGATCGGCCCAAGGGCGCAGCACTGGTTTCGCTATTGTGATCCCTTTTGTAGAACCGGAATGCAACTGATTGATTCGCGCCAAAAGCTGCGAGTCAACCCGGGCAATGTCATGACATGTCCCGTGGATTTTGATCCCCGAGCTCGACAGACCTCGGGTGAGGCCTGGTTGTGTCGACGCTGGTCGAGGGGCAGAAAATCCGTAAGCGTTAAGGCTCTCCGTCTTCGATTGGGCACTCGTCAGAAGACCTGCGCGATGTCAGCGCACAATGCTTTATGAGACGCGGCGTATGGAGGGCGCCTTAACGGTGCCGGGCAATCGATGGGCCCCATCTTACCCTTGGGTTGGTGGTGGTAGACAAACGTCCTCCAGCCTCGCTCTGAAAGGTGTTGTGGTCTGGCGTCTTGCCTCGACAGGATCTCAGCGCGGGGGTAACCCGCTTGTGCTGCCGGGTTCTCACAACTTGGAAGGCTTCTGGGGCGCACCCCTGCTCTTTGCCGGTCTTGCTTGGCGCGGCGCGTTGGTGTCGGCTGCTGACGGGCGCCAGCCTCCGAGTGGGGTCGGTGTGCGAAAGCCCCTTGCCATGAGGGTGCATGGAGAAGCGATGCGTCTTGTGTGTACACGACGGTCCAAGTGCTTCGGCCATGATCTGTCGTTGTCTTTCTTCATTCATTCCGAAAGCCCTTTTGTTTGGGCCTTCCGCATGGTGGTATTGCAGCACATGTATATGCCGATGGAATTCAGTTGGTATTTCGTTTTCTTTTGGTAGAATCGCAATGCAAGACACCGGCAAAAGAAAACTTTATATATATTAATTATATTAAGATATTTTTTGATAAATTTATATTTTAATTCAAAAATTAATATCATGAATAATATAAAACGAATGCCGAAATGTTCTGCCCGAAAAGTAATTTTCTGTTTAAAAACAGATATTTACAATTATTTTTGGGAAGGTATATAAAGCACTGTATATTTCTTCTTGTGGCGCTGCTTTTCACCAATTAAACCCACTTACGGAGCTCTGCGGCCGCCGTATTTGAATCGCATCCTGTGGGATTCATCTGGGGGGTCGGTTGTGGAGCGACACGTAATCGTTTTTAGGGCACGCCGCTGCGTCCCTGAACCTAAAAGGAAGCTACACTTATGGCGTTCAATCTAAGCGCATTGACTGCACAACAGCAGGCTGCGGCAATCTATATCGGTTATTATGATCGCGCACCGGATCCGTATGGCATGGACTTTTGGGAGGGCGCAGTCGCAAACCCGGTCGTGCCGCTTGTGGATATCGCAACGTACTTTGCGGCCCAGGAAGAAACATATGCAGTGCACCCGTTCTTTGTTGAGCCGTCGGCTGCTGCTGCAAACGCGTTCATTTCCGAGCTGTATCTGAACCTGTTCAACCGTACGCCCGATGCGGCTGGTCTGAATTTCTGGAGTGAAGTTCTGCAGGGGTCGATCGCCGGTACAAACGCGTTCTCGGTTGGTGAAATCATCCTCGAGATCATCCAGGGTGCCCAGAACACTATCGAAGGTCAGGACATCACGACGCTTCTGAACAAGATCGAAGTTGCAAACGCCTGGACGGCGCAAGCCATCGAAGTTGGCCTGACCGAGCCGAATTCCTATGGCGACAGCGAGATCGCACAGAACAGCGCCAAGTCGATCATCGACAACGTGACTTCCGCATCGTCCACGGTAGATGCCGCTAAGGCAGTGATCGTCACCGCATTTGACGGACTCTTCCCAGGTGTGACTGTCGATCTAACGCCGCAGGCAGATATCGTCGAACTGACACGTGGTAGCGACACCGTGACCGGTGTGGTTCTCGAGCTCAGCATCGGCGACACCATCATTGACCCGTCGACCACCGACGCTGACGTGCTGAATGTCGAACTGATCGAAGACGTTGCTTCCAACGTGACTGTCCAGAACATTGAAACCGTTGTTCTCAACGCACTGTCCGGCGACCGTACAATCGATGTGACCAACTGGGATGGCATCAAGACCTACCAAGTTGTTGGTGAAGGCGACGTTACACTGGTCGACGTTCAGACAACCGGCCCGTCCTACGAGTTTGCTGGAACTGTCGGCACAAACATGACCGTGAGCATCAACGATCTCGCAACCACCGGCCTTGCAGACGAAATCAGCGTCAAGCTGTCCGATGGTGTGGCCGGCGGTGTGTTTACACTGACGCCCGCAACAACCGTTGAAACAGTCCGCATCATCTCGAACGGTACTGCCGAAAACGTGATCACAGATGTGGTTGGCGCAAATATCCGTACACTGATCGTCGAAGGTGATGCAGCGTTCGAAAACGCGAACGCATTTGCAAGCACAATAACGACCGTCGATGCACGTTACGTGTCGACCGCCGACATCCACTCTGTTGGTGCTACGACCATCCTGACCGGTGCGGGCAATGACCTGATCACACTGGAAAACGCACTGACCAACAGCTCTGCTATCAGCATGGGTGCGGGCGCAGACAACTTCTTCATGAAGAACTCCACCGGCGGTGCTCAGGCAGAACTGATTGGTATGGAAGTCATCAGGACGCTCGACGCTGCCGACACGAACATCGACATGGCAAAATCGACCGCCACGCCCGAGTTCAACATCGCAGGCGGCTCGACGAGCATCACGCTGTCGAACCTGATCAACGGCACGTCTGTTCGCACATCCGATCTGTCTACAAGCGGCAACATCTCCATCGGATACCGCAACTCGGTGACCGACGCAGCTGTCGTTGTGGACTTGGAGACCCAGCACGATGCGGCTGATGATGCGATCAGCTTCACAAACGTCTCTGACGTCACGCTGAACGTGCAGAACGGTCTCTATGCCGTTGGCGGTGGCGCTGCCCCGACAGTGACACTGGACGACACGTCGCTTGCGGCTGGCGTTGTGTCCGACGTTGTCACATCGCTGACCGTCAACAACATTGGTGTTGCGACAAACGGTACGGATAACGTTGTCTTGGGTGACATTGCGTCCTCCTCACGTCTGGAAACGCTGAACCTCAACGCAACCGGCGCAGCCGTGACTGTTGGGACTCTTGCCGAAGCAGAAGCGTTCACAAACCTGAACATCGATTCGACAGGTGGTGAAGTCACAATGGGTGCCATCGGTGGTGCTGCTGCATCGACCGGTCTGTCCTCGATCAACGTGACCGCAACCGAGGACGTGTTCCTGGGTGCAGTCGCTGCGAACAACATCGGTGGTGTGAGCAATGTCACGCTGGCCGCTGCAAATGGCGACATCACAGGTCTCGTTCTGACAAACGATGCCGGCAACATCGACACGGTCACACTGTCGGGTGATGGTTCGATTGATGCGACATTCAACACCGTTCTGCTGGGCTCCGGCACTGCAGGTTCCACACGTGCCATCAACTCCACGAACACCGGCTCGGTCAACCTGACCGTCAGCAACGCGGCGGCAAGTGGCGCGGGTACTGTGGTCACACTGGGCGATGGCTCAAATACTGTCACACTGCTCTCGAGCATGAATGACGCTGTAACTGGCGGTGCAGGCAGTGATACTGTCAACCTCGGCGCTGGTGCAAATGGTCGGGTTGGAACCAACAGTGTCGATCTGGGCGATGGTACGGACGTTCTGAACTTTGATATTGCCGGTGCTGCAGAAGCGAACGGTATCATCATCAATATCGGGACAAGCGATGCGTTCCTGAACGGTGCAAGTGGCGCGACCGCAAGCGCAAGCAATCTTGTTGGCGCACTGACAGCCTACGCACGCTCCAACGACACCGGGAACATCGGCTCCGGAATGGTCACGACTTTCTCGGGCGTCGAACGCTTTGTGGGTACCGACCAGGCTGACATCATGATCTCCGGTGCAACCGGTGCAAACATGAACGCTGCAGCTGGTGACGACGAAATCTTGGGCGGCAGCGGTGCTGATACCATCACCGGTGGTGAAGGTCAGGACTCGATCAATGCTGGCGGCGGTGACGATATCATCAACCTGACCAGCCAAGCAGCTGATGGCACCGATGACATCAATGGTGGCTCGGGCGTTGATACAATCGTGATCGGCGGCGGTTCGTCCTTCGTGTTCTCCACGGCAGACAGCAAGCTGCAGAACGTTGAAAACGTCACTCTGGGTTCTGGTTCTTCGGTAACGCTGACCGGCCAGACAGAAGGCTTCAACATCACCGCTGGTGGTGGCGACGAGACCATCATTTCCGGTTCCGGCGATGACGTCATCAATGGTGGCCTTGGAAACGACTTCATCCAAGCAGCAGCGGGTGCCGACGTCATCAACGGTGGCGCAGGTTCCGATACCGTGTCTTATGCGGACATCACAGGTCTGACATCGCATGGCGAGACAGCCATTACTGGTATGGCTGTCAACTTCAGCGGTGAATCGGTTGCAGATGCGGACATCACGACCGTCATGGGTGGTACCGTTGCTACTGGTAACCTTGACCCGAATAATCTTTTGGCATCGGGTACTGTTCAGTATTTGTCTGCCGCAAAAGGTGCGACTGCTGACGATTATTCAGTTGATACAGTGACGTCGATTGAAGGCTTCGTTGGTTCTGCACTGAACGACTACATTGTTCTGGGTGCAGATGCTGTGACTGTGGATGCAGGTGCAGGTGACGACGCTATCTTTAGCGGAACTGCGACTGATAACATCAATGCAGGTTCTGGCGATGACAGAGTCTTCATCAGTTCGTCTTCTGACCATGGCGCAGCCGAAACCATCGAAGGCGGCTCGGGCAACGATGCCATCATTTTCACGTCGGAACTGGGCGAAACCCTTGTTCTGAGTGCAAACGTGACAGGTGTTGAGGTTGTTCAGTTGACAGAAATCGATGGCACCACGGCAACAACGACCAACGAAAACATCGACGCAAGTGCTCTGACCTACGGTCTAACCATTGTGGGTAACGCCGGTACCAACACACTGACTGGTACAGCATTCGTCGATGAATTCTCTGGTGCAGCGAATGGTGACTACACGTTTGTCGTGAGCGATGGTGATACCGTCACTTCTGGTACTGGTACCGCAGACACGATGGTTGTGAACGCTAATGCTACGTTCACAGATGCTCGATTGGCTGCCGTAGAGGAAGCCCTTTTGGCGTCGGGGGTCGAACTGACAGTTGATCTCAACGACACTGGTACTGCTAACGGCGTCTATGCAGTAACTGGCGTAAACGACGGTGCGACCGAGAAACTCATTGTTACGGGTAATGCTCTCGGTGCCACGACCGTTGTCGATTATGCAGTCGGTGCTGCAGACGAATTGGACCTCACGAACGTCGTCCTTGACTACCGTGGAGGCGCAGGCGTTGACGATGTGGTCGGTACAGCGGCTGCAGACATCATCAGTGGTGGCTTTGGTGATGACTTCATCAACGGTGGAGGCGGTTCTGACTCTTTGACAGGTGGCGATGGAGCCGATACCTTCACGGTTGAAGGTAATGACTCAGAAACAGACATCGTTGTCATCACGGACTACGAACTATCGTTGTTAGCGGCTCAAGTTGACGAGTTGGACGTAATCGGTGATGCGAACATTGCTGATGCGATTGTTGAAGTAACCGCACGTCAAGATATTGGTGGTGGACCTATCACTCGTTCTGATGGTTTGACGATCGAGTCTTTTGAGGTCAGTGCAACTGGTGTGATTACGCTCTACGATAGTAATACAGCACTTGGCACAACAACTGAGGTGTTTGCCCAGACGTCCGCTGATATCATTGCGCTGACGGAAGCATTGCACCTTAATATCGGTGTTGCAAACTTGATTACCTTTGGTCTCGATGCTGATGGTGATGGAGCAGCCGAAAGCACTATTATTGCGGGTACGGACCTTACTGAAACGAACATTGTTCAACTTGTTGGTGTTGCGTTTGGTAACGATCTTGTTACGGCCGCAGCTGCTGATGGAATATTCGTTCTGTAAGGCGAGCAAAACCGCCCATTCCACTTGGGTTCGCAGTTAAAAAACAGAAACCCCCGCTCACAAGGCGGGGGTTTTTCTTTGTGGCGATCAAGGGCCTTGTATCAAGAAAAATAGACAGTGAAGTTTAGTTAACCACAGGAACTCATTTGACCACGATCATCGGCGATTGAAGCCACAGACCAGCATCTACAGCATCTACAGCATGTGTCTGCATACTCGGCTTCATGCGGTTTCCAGACTGTTGCAGCTCAAGTAAAATCGCTATAAACATATTCAAAACAATGGCTTGCGCAAATCTGCGCAAAGGAATTTTGGTGACTTCCGACGTTGTTGGACCACCGCTTTCCATCCACAAACCCGAAGAAGGAGATATCCATGCCGATGATCAAGATTGATGGCACTGACTATGATACCGAAACACTTTCCGAAGCAGCGAAAGCGCAGCTGATGAACCTGCAGGTTGTCGATCAGAAGATTGCTGCCACACAGCAGGAACTTGCGATCCAGCAGACTGCCCGGAATGCCTATGCCCAGGCGCTTCAGGCTGAACTGGCCAAACAGAACTGATCAGAACAACCTGATCGAGAGGGTAGGGGCTGGTGCCCCTGCCACGCCAAGTTTCAACATTGATTGATCAACGTTTCGTTGTTGTCAGTCCAAGCCACAGTACATCTCAATGTCCGATACACCCGGCGATCACGGTCTGGCCGATCTCACTGACGTGCCTTACGAGATCAAGAAATGGCTTTTTGAGTATCAGATCATCAGTGGTGACATAGATCGTCTAAATGGTGAACTGGAGCGTATAATTTCAACCCTGAGGGGAAGTCAGATTGGTCAGGAGTAGAGGTCATCAGATCGAGATAGGTGGACGTTGTGCTCGTCCACGGCAAAAAGACTGACTGTTTATCAGAAAGATGCCTTGCGATGCAGCATGGACGTGAGTGCTCCTCTCGCATTTGTCCATGAATTCCATACCCTGATTGTGTCTGATCATTCAACAGGAACAGATCACTTCAACATTTTAATAGGCTTTTTAGTGATCAGATGCGGCCATCTGTTTTGATACAAATCTGATCCACGATATAAATGATTTCTGTTTTTTGTATGCTCTTATTTGTTCAAACCATATGTTCCTTATTCAAAAAAATCGAGGTGCATATAATTTTAATTTCTTGAACTCTGAGTAAGGGCTGAAAAATAAGCCCCCACCTTTTGAGTGGGGGCTTTGGTAGGCTTACCTGAAAATCCATTCTTGCGGATGAATCTACATCAATTGGGATCAGCCAATCAGGATGGTATTGGCTGCGGCCGTCGTATCCAGTGCAATGATATCCGTCACACCTACCAACTGTATCACGTCGTCGGTCGCAACATCCGCGGCGCCGTTCCCGTCGGTTGCGGACACGACATAGGTGTTGCCGCCGAATTCAAAGGCGATTGCATATTCTGCGACGTCCGCTGCATCGGTGCCGACAGTGGTCTCGTAGGATGCCAGAACCAGCTCGGCAACATCAATCCACTCGCTCAGGGTGTTGATGGCAGCGCGGTCTTCGGTGCTTCCGCTGAGGGTCAGGATACCGTCGGTCACAATGGCCAGCAGGTCGCCCGAAACCAGGTTCCCAGCTGCGTCGGCCGTGTGAACTTCTACTGTGTCGCTGGCAAGGATGTCGGCACCAACCGAGAGAATGGCGTCGGCATCCGCGGTACCAACGTCATCATTGGAGCTATCGAGCACCAGTGTGTCGTTTTCAAGGGCAGCGGCGGCCGCCTGGTAGTCCAGAATGGAGTCCATATCTGTTTCGGTCGAATCCCCGGTTGCAAAGATGAACTGGTCGTCGCCCGCTCCACCGCTCAGTTCATCAGCACCAGCACCACCGGTCACCTGGTCGTTACCGTCGTCCATGCTGATTTCGTCAGCAAAGCCAGAGCCGGTGAAGACATCGTCACCGTCGCCGCCAGTCGCGACCACGCCTTGTGTGGCGTTAGCCAGGCTAACGGTCACACCACCGGTAGAGCCAGAGGCGTTGAAGGTATTCAGCGCGGTGAAGTTGCTGGCTTGTTCAACCACGCTGGTTGCGAGTTCGGCGATGACGTTGATTGTCGAGAGTCGATCACCGCTTTCGACGTTCAATACAAAGTTTTCACCACCGTTAAGGGTGTTATCTTCGTCGACAAGCGAGTCGGTTGTTGTGAAGTTCAGGGTTTCAACGAAGTCGAGGTCTACGTCCACCTGAACAGTGTCAGCAGCAGCACCGTCGAAATCGGCATTGATTTCGAGGTTAACCACATCGCTGTTCCGGCCAGCGCCCGATGCGCCGTCAACTGCAACAATGATGCTATTCCCGCTGTCAATGTCGCCACCATTAGTCAGAAGATCAAGCGAAATGGTGGAATTGTTGGCAACGGTCAAAGTGCGGTCAGCTGCAAGCGAGTCGACATCCTCCAGGCTGATCCCATCCAGACCCAGTGTCACAAGGTTGAAGTTGTGACCCAGCAGATCCGTCACGGCCAACTGCTCGAAGTTGTCGAGGGTTGCGCGCTTTGCAGCCGTCGTTGCGATTGTGTTGAGGTTGGCTGACGTCCCGCGCAGGGCGTCAATGCCTTCGCCACCGTCGATAGCATCGGTACCAGCAACGTCAGCGTTGATCGTGGTGATGGTCAGGACGTCGTCGCCAGCACCGAGGTCGACGGACAGGATTTGTTGGGCATCAGAGATGATCGAAACGGTGTCGTCACCAGCACCTGAAGTCATGGATGCAGTGCCTGCAACTGTAGCATTTCTTAGATCGATGGTCAGGTCGTCAGCGCCATCGCCAGTTGTGACAGACAGAGTTTGCAGCGAAGCACCGTTGGTCAGGCTCAGCGTATTGTCGCCGTCGCTCAGGGAAACGGTGGTCACGGCAGCGTTGCTTGCGGTACCGTCAGCCGCCACGACGATGATGTCGTCGTCAGCACCGGTGCTGGTAATATTGGTGTCAGTACCAGCGGTTGAAGCCGTGTTCGTCAGGCTCAGGGTCAGCGCAACACCGGTGGAGTCCACCGTGGTCAGGCCAGCGTACTGAGTGTTCGCTCCCGCGACATCATGGAGATCCAGAGAACCGATCCCAGTGACGGTCAGGGACGACATTGCGATATCATCGTAGTTCGCAACAACGTTGCCATCGTTGTCGGTAATCCGCGCAATGACGCTGTCACCGGTATTCTGGATAGTCACGACTTCAACACTGTTTGCGACTGCAGCGCCATCACCGATCGCGAGAGTGGCCAGAGCGGCATTGGTCGCGACGATAGTCAGTTCATCGGTATCGCCGGACAGATCAACAGCCGTTGCATCGACGTCAACAGTAAAGACGATATCCGATCCGTTGATTATACCAACTGTCGGCAGGACAGTCAGGTTCTCGATCGACAGATTGGCGGTAGATCGGTCGTTCCAGACTTGCTCAACGCCAGCCCAGCCGGAGGCGTTAACAGCGTTGTTGGCACCAGAAGTATCGGCAGTGGTGCGTACGTAGAAGTTTTCCAGGCCCGAGGTGTCGATCAACGCGGCGGTATCGGTCGTCAGCGTGAGGTTCAGGCGGTCGGTGCCACTTCCAGCGGCGATGTTGTCGCCGGTTGTATAGGTTCCGTCTGTACCGATGTAAGTGTCGTTACCAGAGGTACCGGCGACGTTTGAAACGTCAACACCAGTGGTGAGCGTATAGGTTTGACCCGTATAGTTGACGATTTCAGCGGCAGCGTTTGCAAATTCTGCATCTGCCACCGATTTTGCGGTATCTGCGGCAGCCTTGGCCGTGAGGGCTGTTGCCCTGGCCCCAGAAACGTCCGCATCATCAGCAATAGAGAGTGTCGCCGCTGCGGCTGCTTGCACGGCCGTAGCTGCAGTCACCACGGCAGAGGCATCGGCTTGTGCGACTGCTGCAGCTGTCTGTGCTGCCTGCGCAGTTGTGCTGTAGGCGTTGGCGGTTTCCAAGCTGTTGACGGCTGCTTCCGCCAGATCAGCAGCGGTTTGAGCGGCCGTTGCGGCAGCGCTCGAGGTCGCTGCTGCAGCGACGGCAGCATCATAGGTGGTCTTTGCCGCGGTGTACGCGGCTTCGAGAGCGGCTTGCGGATCAAGGTCATCGTTGGTGACAGTGCCGGTGGCGGTCACGTCGGCTGTGAGCTGGGTGCCCGAGAATTTCACCTCGATGGTCTCATCAGCTTCGAAGGCTGCGTCAGCAAGAACCGTCACGGAAACGGTCGCGACGGTCTGGCCTGCAGCGAAAGTGACCACACCAGCCACAGCAACGAAGTCATCGCCCGAAGTAGCTGTGCCGCTGGACAGGGTTTCGTAATTCACGGAAATTGCTTGGGTCGGTGCTTCGTCCAACGTGGCTTTGAACACCAGCACTTTCGTTCCGCTGTCGCCTTCGATGATTGAGGGCGCATCTGCGGTGAGTGTGAATTTCGAGCTGTCTACAAAATCGTCAAAGGTGGTTGTGATGACAGACTTGGCCTCGTCCACGGAAGACGATGCGAATGTCACATCGTTGATGATTGATTTGGCGCTGTTTTGTGCGATTTCGCTGTCGGCATACGAAGTGGCCCCTGTCAGGCCAGCTGCCTCAGCGGCATCCGTCCAGGCGTTTGCGACGTCGATCTTGTTCAGAAGTGTTGTGATGTCCTGACCTGCAGTGGAGTTCTGAGCGCCTTCGATGATCGCAAGAATGATCTCACCCACCGAGAGCGGACCAGTGCCGTCGATCGATTGTTGAAGAACACCGCTCCAGAATTCCAAGCCTGCCATATCAGGGGCGCGGTTGAACAGGTTCAGGTAGAGCTCGGAAATGAATGCATTTGCAGCGCTTGCCGATGGTGCGACAAAAAACGGATGCACGGCATAGGTTTCGTCTTGGGCTGAAAAATATGTGGCGATATCCACGAGTGAGACAATTGGATTTGTGACCGCTGATTCCCAGAAGTCCATGCCATATGGATCGGGGGCACGATCATAATACCCGATATAGATTGCTGCCGCTTGTTGTTGTGCGGTCAGGGTGTTCAGATTGAAAGCCATGGTTCAGTTTCCTTTTGGTGGAGGGGCATAATGGCACCCTGTAGAACGATTTCATGTATCTTCCCATTCACGCCCAGAGAGCGTGTCACGCGAAAATTCCATTCGCTTTTGCAGATGGAGGGGTCAACTGTCGTAAGGATTTAATTGATGGTGGGCTGCATCACAAGAGAAATGTACAGTGTTTTATATACCATACCTTAAAATTCACTAAATAATTGTTTTAAAAAGAAAAATGTGAATTTTTGTGGTAATCTCTTTAAGTCACTATATTGAAGAAACTCATTTTAAGACCAAAATTGAAAAATAAATATATTTATAATATACTTTATTATTTATGATATATCTTTTTATTTTAAGCTCGTTGAGCTCACCGTGAATCAGTGCGGGTCGCCGGGCTCCGAGATTCTTGCCGCTCCATCCATTCGGCACCTGAAGATTCCGAAATATAGAAACTTGAAGCAGGTCCATCAGGTATCGTTGTGTTCGGATTGACAACAGGCAGATCGATCCGATTCCCAGCATATCCGCGTTTTTGGGAACCCTCTCACCTGTGGCGCTTTGCCGGATCGCAGAATGTTTCCGGTCTCAGGCGTGAGATATTTCCTCATCCATTTTTTTGGGAGTGGCTTTGCGCATGGATTGCTCTTCCAGCTCGAGGTGGTGCACGCTCTGACAGCTGGAGGCGAGGATGGCATCCATGCGGCAGCCGCCTTCGACATCTGCGTCCCTCAGCCATCCATCGCACCGATTTGCTGGCGCTCGGGATGCACCTGACCTTGCCTCTGCTCAGGCCCAGGAGCCGCCCATCGCGCTCTGTGAATGCCTGTGTTTCAGCCGCACTGACATTGCCGATCGTTCCATGTCTCGCAGATGACGCGTCGTCCCACTCCGGCAAGCTCGGCCGCGAAATCGATTTGGTTAGGGCAACATCTCGTAAAACTGGATTTCACCGTAAGAACATTGTAATGCATCGCGCGACAACCCGATGCTTTCCCAGCCACGTTCGATGGGGGGTGTTGTTCCAGATCAGCGTCTGGCTTGAGGTCTTCGACCCTGTTCGGACCGGGCTGTTAAAGGACCTGCAGTGCCGGCACACGTGCCTCGTTGAGGAGGCTGCAGAATGAGTGTCGAACTCATTGAGGCGTTCGATTGTGGTATGTTTACCAAGGGGCAACTCTATGAGAACCGAATGTCTCATATGGTTGACCCCGTTGAGCCGGTTTTGAGATCTTCATAATTTTGACAGCGATGATAGGACATAAATGTGTGAAGTCTATCGAAAGATTTTTGTTTGTGGAAATATATGTAAAAATGTGGTATTTACAATTTATCTTCGTAGCAACATATCTTTTAGCCGAAGCAGCGATACAATATCCGTTCGGATATTACAGTATGCGGTAAAAAGGTGCCTGATCGATGAAGAATACAAGTATCCTACTGGTTGATGATCACCAGTTGATATTGGAGTTGATTTCCGAAAGTCTGGAAGCCACCAAAGCATTTTCTGTGACATGCGCAGCATCTTTGGAGCAGGCGATCCAAGAAATAACAGAAAAAGACAATTTCGATATCGTCATGCTGGATATCGTTTTGCCTGAGGCTGTGGGTCTTCAGGAAGTCAAAAAGATTGTTGATTTGAATGCAAACGGTCGGGTTGTCATCTTTTCTGGTACTGTGTCTGAGACTTTTGTACAGAATTGTCTGGATGTTGGCGTCTCTGGCTTTATCCCCAAAACATTTTCGGTTGATGCGCTTTCCAGCGCCTTGAAGTTCATTGCGACAGGTCAGAAGTTTGTCCCGGCGAATTTCTTCACCTTCGGGGGTGGTCGGATCGGCAAGGACAGCTACGGGATCGGCGGGGGCGAGTTCGAGGTTCTCAAGAAACTTGCAGAGGGTCTCTCGAACAAGGACATCACCAATATCCTGAGCCTGCCTGAAACAACTGTCAAAATGCGGGTGCGATCGATCTGCCACAAGCTGGGTGCGGAAAACCGGACACAAGCTGTCTTGATCGCTCAGAAGAGTGGGCTGGTTTGAGCTCCAAGGATCGGATTATGCCATCTGGCTGATGAGCCCCATGGGGTTTTGGAGCGAGCTTGCATGTCGTGAGATATTTTTTGAACCCGAGTTTCGAAAAGAAGATCAACCATCCAGAGGATTTGTGCCTGCAGATTCAGCTGGCATTTGGTGCAAGATGGTTTTCATTTGATAACACGTATCGTGCAGGATGGGATGAAGAGTGTTGGTCAGGGCATGTAGTTCCAGAGCATCATGCGTGCGACAGCCGGCTTCGATGAGCCTGAGTTCCTTGGCGAGGGCTTCTGCCCCCATGACTTCGCATATACCGACGCATTTATGCGCGAGATCTTCCGACGTCTTCATGTTGTTGGCTTGTAAATGTGCGCGGAGCAGTTCGAAATCCCGTGTGAGCTGGGCTTCAAAGTCAGGCAGATATTTCTTCTCGAGATTCGGGCCTGTCGAGTCAGCAACCGAGACAAAGGACTTCAGGTTTATCAACATGTTGCGTGCAGGCATGACGCCAATATCCCTTCTTTATTTCTCCAATAGCCACAGAGGGCTCGAACCAAGCAACGCATGACCAGAGAGTTGGTTCCAGAAAATTGCACAGCCGGGGCAGGTGAATTTTCCGGGCAACGGCAACAAGATGCTGCAAGCACCAACCGACTGATTGCAGCGACCTGTGCGATCGCATCTTTACCCGTAGCTTTGCTTCTGCGCGCCGTACATGCCGGCATAGAGCCCTTCCTGCGCCAGGAGGTCGGCATGAGTACCCTGTTCGACGACGCGACCCGCATCCAGCACGTAGATCCAGTCGGCATGGGTGATGGCCGACAGGCGGTGCGCGACGATGAGTGTGGTCTTTCCTTCTGACAGCCGGTTCAGCGCGCGTTTGACCTTGTCCTCGGTTTTCTGGTCCAGCGCCGACGTGGCCTCGTCCAAGAGCAGGATCGGGGATTCCCGCAAAAAGGCGCGGGCAATGGCGATGCGCTGTTTCTGACCCCCCGACAGCTGGCTGCCTTTGGGGCCCAACGGCTTGTCGCCGCGCGCCTCCATCAGCTCGGCGATTTCGGCGGCCTCGGCCGCGGCGCGCACCTGCGCGTCGGTGGCGTCAGGGCGGACGTAGCGGATGTTGTCGGCCAGCGAGCTGTTGAAGATCACGATATCCTGCGCCACCACTGAAAACGACGAGCGCAGCGCCCGGATCTTGAGACGGTCGATGCGCGTGCCGCCGATGGTCACCTGGCCCCCTTGCGCATCATAAAGCCGGGTCAGCAGGCTGAGCACCGTGGTCTTGCCCGACCCGGTGGCACCCACGATGGCCGTCACCTTGCCACCGTCAAAGCGCATCGACAGCGTATCGAAGAGCGGGTGATCGCTGTCGTAGCAGAAGGTGACATCCTCCAGCGCGATATCGCCGGCGCGGTCGAACGCCTCATGCGCATCCGGGGCGTCGGTGATGCTGGGCGTTTCGCGGTAGAGGCTGCGGATGCCATCGAGCAGGATCAGGTTGGCCTGCAGCTTGGCAAAGAAGCTCGCAAGCGTGCGCGCCGGATCGAAGATCAGGGCCAGCCCCAGCAGGTAGGCGATGATCCCCGCCCCATCGAGGCCGAAATCCCCCGACAGCACCATCCAGCCGCCGCCACCGATCACCAGCACGTAGACAAAGGCCGCCATCATGTCGATCGCAGGCATCACCAGCGCCTGGGCCGATTGCAGCCGGATCGAGATGTTGCGGATCTGGTCGGTGGCGCGGACCAGCCGCGCGCGCTCGACCGGCTCCTGCCCGGCGATCTTGACCGTGCGCATGCCCGACGACATCTCGTCGATGCCGGTCATGTAGGCGCCAAGCGCGTTTTCCGCCGTCGCCTGGATCTGCTTGATGGTCGAGGACACGTGCTGCAACAGCAGCAGGATCGTTGGCAGGATGATCAGGGCCGCCGTGAACAGCAGCGGCGACTTGTAGATCAGGTAGCCCGACACGATCAGGATGGTGGCGGCATCGCGCACCGCGTTCACCGTCGCCTGACCCACGAACTGGCTCAGCCCCTCGGCCTGGTTGACCAGCCGCAGGATCAGCTCACCGGACTGGGTGCGTTCGAAAAACGCCAGGTCCAGCGTCATCAGGTGGTCGATCAGATCACGGCGCATTTTCATCACCGCACCCGAAGCCAGCCAGACCGACAGCCGCGGAATGAGATAGGACATCACAGCCCGGGTGGTGAACAGCGCAAAGACGATGCCGCAGACCCGCACGAGGTCGGACAATGCACCGCTCTCGAAGATCACCCTGAGCCCGTCTTCGGTCAGCGCCAGGAACTGCTGGTAGACGATGCCCTGTACGGTGATCATGCCCAGTACGAGAAACAGCCAGGGCGTCTTGGATTTCAGGTATTCATGCCAGAACCACGAGATGTTCGCGCGGTCCAGTTCGCTGAACATGGGCCGCTTTTCAGGTCTCTGCCCATCGGGACGGATTCTGGAGAAGGGGTTGGACACGGCCATGCAAGCACCTGGATTGATCTTGGGGCGGCATCTACAGGGAATCTTGGGGCGGGTCAGCACTTGAATTTGTCCCGCAGGCTGCAAACTGCCCGACTCCAGGACTGGTCAGAACGCCCAAAGAGCTTCCTCTGGATAAGTGGTGGACTGCAAATCAGAGTCATATTTTCTGATGCGCCGGTAAAGAGCACAAAGATAGTCATGAATAAAAAGAACAAAAAATGATATTTAAAGATATAAAATATCTTCAGTAGTGAGGGCTAAATATATCTCAATTTATAGTTATTTGTAAATTAGGATACAATATTGAAAATAAATGAAAAAATGTGCAACACAACAGCAACGAGGGGTGGAAATAGAAAATGAATTAATTAAAACAGAATTGAAGTCTGTTAGTCTTGACAGGTAAAATTTGATGAGGTCAGCCATGGAATACCATGCGGCATACAGGGTCGAATTGATCGACTGCCAGCCCATGCCCGATGCATGCAGGCAGGTGATCTGTGCTGCAGAGATGGAAAAAAATGCTGTTCTGAACATCCGCAATCCTTCCGCCACGAAAAAGAACATCAACTCTGCGCTCTGCGAAGGCAGGGCTGTCTGCACTGTGCCGCCCGGCATGCCCCTCGCGCTGGCCCTCAGCAGGGTTGATATCGAAGCCACACCTCAGGAGGGCCTGTCGGTTTCTCCCAACATCTGGAGACATACGTGGAAGCATTGATTCATAAAGTTGCGCTTGCACGATTGGAGCTGGACCCACATTCTGCAGGCGTGTCGCCTGGAGATACTGTCATGCTTCTGTGCGATGCTGACGAGGTTGTTTCGGCCTATGTGAGCCTCCCGTCGCGCCTGCCATTTGGTCTGGGCAAACGGCGTCGGCGGCGTCTTGGAGTGCTTGACATGCAATCTTCTCGCATGCTGGTGCCCGCACTGGAGCGGCAAGCCCCTCTGCGTGTTCGCGTGGTTGAGATCGAGTTTCCCCATCTCAACCGAAACAGGCTGAACACCGTGTACATCTCCGTTTGGGGCAAGCGGTCCGATCTCATCCCAAGAGAAAATCCCATGGCCCGGATATTTTCCAGAAGCCGCATAAATGATCCGATGCCGAGCCCATCGACCCCTGCACGCCTGGGATCGTGATGACAGTCCTGATGATCTGAACATGCAAAATCAATCTGGGATTGTCGCCTTTCGGCAGTCTGCTCCACATGCTGAAGACCTTGGACGTATCTGTTCTGAAGAGAAAATTGCTGCCGTCATATGTGATGTCGATGTGCGACATCAGTCGCGTCTGCGATATGTGGGACACCAGTGGAAAACCACGTCCCCTTCCTCTTTGCGCAGCCATGGCGCTCGGAGATGCGCAGGATGGTTGCCATGACGCTTGGGCAAAGTCCCGCACTCGGAGCCTTGATGCCGGGGGTCTTCGGAACTGCCATTCGCGTCGGACAAAGCTGATTGGAGTCTGAAATGGAAAGAGCCCCTGTTCAAGTCTGTGGAGACAGATCAGTGACGGAATCCGCCACCATGGAATATCTGTCGGGTCAGATCATGGCCCAGAACACCCTGATTCATGTCTTGTTCGGCGAGTGTGTGATTGACGATCCGGAAGATGGGCTTGGGTTGCGCGACGCGCTGACCGCTGCCCTTCGAAACGTGCGTCGCAGCAACGATGGGTCTGGTGACGAGCAGCTGGGATGTATCGAAATTCTTGAAGAGGCGATCGAAGCCCTTGAGTGCATGCGGCTGGATCCTGCCCGCAAATGAGATCTGCGGGCCGATTTTCCGTGGGGGATCGGTGCAAAAGGACATGCGGGAGCGCCGATGACTGATCTTTGCAAGGAAGATGAGAAGGGCATGCCGGTCCCTGTCGACCAGAGCCGCACACACATGCGCGTGTCGCGCACGGTCGGCATGTTGGTGCGGGGTGCACAAAAGATTGGCCCGGCCAATCTGGCGGTCACCTCGTCGAAAAATGCGCGCGCATCGATGCGGATCGCAAACACCGATCGGGACCACAAGAAAGACATTCATCAAATTGTCGGAGACAATTCAGTGACCCAATCCATAAACACTGAGTACCTGTCAGGCCAGGTGATGGCCCAAAAAATCCTGATTCACGTCTTGTTGGGGGAAAGGGTGATTGCCGATCCGGACAATGGGTTCGCGCTGTACCATATGCTGGCCGCAGCCCTTCAAGTCACGCGCGGTGGCAAGGATATGTCGGAAGATGTAAAACAGGGATACATCAAGATTTTCGAAGAGGCGATCGATGCTCTTGAGTTCATGCGATCCGATCCCGTGCGCACATGATCTGCTGTAAATCACCGTGACAAGATCATCATGCCACATTCAAAATATCATATCGACTACCTCAACAGCGTGTTTCAAGCTTTGCCGCAAGGCAATTTGCCGATGACCCTGAGCGAGTATGATGGGTTTGTGACCGGCATTCTTGTCTGTCCTGTCGATGTCGCGCCTTCGGAATGGTTGCCTCATGTCTGGGGGGCGACCCAAGATGCTCATTTTCCGGATCAGCATACGGCAGAGGTGACCATTGACGCCGTGCTTGCGCATTTTGATGTTGTGGCGGCAGATATGGCGAGGTTGGCCCAGATACAGCCAGTTTTTGAAGCCCTCGGGACAGGCAAGCCATGTGTGTGGGAGCCGTGGATTGATGGGTTCATGCGCGCAACCGCGCTGCGACCCGTGGCATGGCAGGCGTTTTTCGAGCAGGCGGATGAGGCTGTGCAGAGCATCATGGCGTTCCTGCAGGCGTTGCATGACATTTATACCGGCAAAAGCCGGCTTTCGTGCTCAGAGATTGATGCGATAGACAGTTCTGCATGTGAAATTATCCCGTCCTGCATCATGCGCATCGCGCGGTGCTCCAGGCCTGACCGGAGTCAGGCTCAAGCAGCCAATGCGCCGAACAAACCAGGCAATTTGGTGTGTTGATCTCCAGGTCCGGATTGGTGATCGTTATGACTTTGTACATCGCGCACGCGTCTTGAACGGTACATACCACCCCGACATGCCGTGCCTCGATTGGGGTGTTGGCGATGCTGGGTGCATATTGTGGAGCGCAACACTCAGCCGCGGATTGCGCCGTCAGTCTGGCTGCAGGATGCGGGTGTGACACGGTGACCGTCAGCCCCGATTAGCTGAGCCTGTCTGGACCCAAAATCTATTCCAAGGCGCAGACAGGGCTGCGCTGGATCTTGCCTGAAAAGTCTCTGAAAGCCCTCAGGGCGTTTTCCCTGCTTGGTGATCCTGAATGCGGGCTGTGCGGGTTTTCACGGCAAAATGAATGACCCCGATAAACGTTGCCAATCCGAACCAGGGCATCATGGTCGGTAGCCAGTCTGCGAGCCATGCAAGGTCCTTCAAGGAACCGTTTTGGGCCTGTGAGGGTCCAGTGTCGCCCGTTGCCGACGCAATGATCAGGTTTCCGAGTGTTCCGATCGCGCCCAGGACGCCCAACCCGATCTGGGCGTTGGCGGCGGCGAGAATCCGACTGCCAACAGGTTTGCCTGACGCCCGCTCGGGGGCGACGGGTCGAGGTTGGGCCCTCTCCAATGCGTCTGTCAGTGCCACATCAATGATCGGGACCAGCGGCAGATCGTTGTCGGCGCGAAATGCAAGAAGTGCACTGCGGGTCCGCGACCCGATCACGCCGTCGCGGTTTCCGACCTCATGGTAGCCAAGACGCTGAAGGCTGGATTGTACGTCCTGAACGTCCGGAGTGGTGGCTTGTACCACATCCCCCGAGCGGCGAACGCCCAAAAGACGCGGTTTGGAATAGCGGCGCACGCTGACCTCTTCGCCATGATTGCCCCCAAGTACCTCAATCGACGCGCCGACAGTGCGAACAAAGAAGCCGACGTGACCCTGCCAATAATGGGTGTTTCCAGGTGCAAAGATGACAACATCTCCTTGTTGTGCATCCTCTAGATCGACCGGTACGCCCCAGGAGAGGTAGGAATGTGCATTCAACTTCCGGGTCGAACGAAGGCCTGAACGCTCCAGGCAATGTCCGACAAAGGCAGCGCACCATGCAACAGTGTCATGTTCGACCCAGTCATGGCCAACCGAGGCATATATGTTCATGACAATCGGATTGTCTTCAGGGCCCAAGCCGTCCGCGATCCCAATATAGGTTTGGGCGATGGCATAGGGTGACATATTTAACTCCTCAGGTTTTGGCAGTTTAGCAAGACATTGATCTTTGTTGATTTACAACCGCGCAAAATTGTCAAAATAAATATTATTCGTATATCGCCATGCAGTCCTGCGATGTGGTAAAATTTACATCGCGTGTTTTGATGGTCTTGGCAGAGTCAAAAACTCTCAAAAATCAAGATAGTTCTAGCTAATGATCATCTAGAAACGAAATCAGATTATTGAAGATACTTCTGATCTGGGAATCTGAATGATTCAGAGTGTCATCCAGGATGCTGATGTTTTACGACTGTCCTGGCGCAGAATGAGTAAATAATGACAGAAATGGTCCATCGCGAATTGGAGAGATACACAGGAGAGCCGCTCTTTCCCAAGTGGTGGCGGACAGTCGACAGATGGACTTTATTGAGTGTCCTGGCTTTATTCGGTATTGGTGTCTTGCTGAATTTTGCGGCATCACCACCCTTGGCCGAGAGAAACGGCTTTGCAAATTTTCATTATGTTCAGCGACAGCTGGTGTTTGGTGGTCTGGCACTGGCAGTGATGGTCGTCGTCTCCCTGCTTGATCCGGTCACCATTCGTCGTTTCGCGGTTGTCGGATTTATTGCAGCCTTTGTTGCGCTCGTATTGCTTCCGTTTCTGGGCACGGATTTCGGCAAGGGGGCGGTGCGGTGGTATTCTCTTGGATTTGCGTCCGTTCAACCATCGGAATTCCTGAAACCAACATTTGTGATCGTGATTGCGTGGTTTCTTGCTGCAAGGCTTGAGCCGAACGGACCACCCGGAGCAGCCTTTTCTTTTTTTCTGACTGTCAGTATTGTTCTCATATTGGCTCTACAACCTGATTTTGGCCAGGCTGCCTTGGTGCTATTTGGCTGGGGAGTTATGTATTTCATATCTGGTGCATCGATATTTATACTGACGGTTGTTGCAGGATTAGTGATCTTTGGGGGCAAGATCGCATATCGGAATTCCGAACATTTTGCGTTTCGCATCGATGGATTTCTCAGCCAGGAAATTGACCCGACAACGCAGCTTGGTTACGCCATCAACGCAATCCGCAGTGGTGGGATATTTGGTCTTGGGGTGGGTGAGGGGCAGGTGAAATGGTCGCTTCCTGATGCGCATACAGATTTCATAATTGCAGTTGCTGCCGAAGAATATGGTCTGGTGCTGGTTCTTGTCATTATTTCGCTTTACGCCGGTATCGTCATTCGGTCGTTGGTGCGGTTGATGCGCGAACGTGATCCGTTCATCCGTTTTGCCGGCAGTGGCCTTGCTTGCATGTTTGGCGCACAGGCAATGATCAATATTGCAGTGGCCGTACGGCTCTTGCCGGCCAAGGGACTTACGCTTCCGTTCATCAGCTACGGTGGGTCATCTTTGATCGCCGGAGGCTTGGCCTTGGGCATGCTTTTGGTCTGCACGCGCACGCGTCCTCAAGGTGATGTTGAAGACATCTTGCGAAGACGGCTGCGCTGACGGTGCCGGGCCGAGGGGCCTGGCACAGGAAGGGCTCTATGCCTGCATGTACGGCGCGCAGATTTAGAGCCACGGGTAAGCCGCACGCAGATCATGCAAACGCGCAGGTATGGGTCATGCCACCCCATCGAGTACGGGCAATTGATCCACCGCCTGCGCGATCCGCTCTCTGACGTCTGGCCCCAGCGGGGCGGCAGTGGCCATGGAAACGAATTGATCGTCGACGAAGACCTTGGTCGACACGCTGTCAAAGGGAAACCCGGTCATCAGGACCGACTCGTCCTGAAGAACCACAATGATGCCTTCCGCGGCTTTGTTCAGCAGGAGTGCATGGGCTCTGAGAAACAGGTTGTCCCTCAAATCGTCTGGGCAGGGCATGCCGTCGGGTTTCAAGGTCACATCTCGGCTGCAGAGGAAATGGGGTTTTCCCTTGTCAAACAGCTCTGACTGGTAGTGTCGCGCGGCGCTCAAGGCATTTGCTCCACCGGAAAACACGTGTATCGGAATGCGCCCCTGTCGCGGGAAGCTTTCCTGAACATAAGTATCCAGCCCTTTTTGTACCCAGTCACGATAGGGAGACACCATAGGGGCAAAGTTGATCTCGTTGATCTTTGCGCCGTTCTCGTGCCACGCCTTGGAGATGTCTTCCGTAATGATGTCGAGACCGATGACATCGAGACCGCAAAACTCTGCGACATCTTCTGCCAGCGTGATGTTGTCCGAGTGGGTGACGCTGAACAAGTCTTCGGCGATCCCTCCCAGTTGGGCACTCTCGATCCTCTGAAAGGGAACGCGCAGCCCCATCGTCGGGACGCTGTCAGCATCGAGACCGAGTTGCGAGAACATCCCCAGGCTTGTCTCATCGATTTCCAGTTTGGGCCGACGCCGGTGTTTCCCCAATTTCTGCTGTGCCTCGTTTTCGATCCGGGCCAATTCACTGATGCTATGTATCCCGTCCCCGAGGACATGCATGGGATGCCGCGCAACGACATGGCGCACCTTTTTCCCTGCCACGAAAATACGGTGACACACGCCGCTGATCTGCTGTTCCACCAGCAGATTCTCAAATGCCTCCTGTTTCTCGAGATAGGCGTCCCGCAATGCGTCATCGGAGTCTATGTCGATGGTAACACCTTCTCCCCGCTCTAACTTGGCTGGTTTGAGAACGACGGGATAACCAAGCTCCTGTCCTGCTTTTTGCACCGCTTCCAAGGAAGAGACAGCTATCTGGCCCGGTACCGGAAAGCCGGCCTGACGCAGGATCTGGTTTGTCAGTCTCTTGTCAGAAGCAAGCTTGTTGCCCAAAGCCGTATCTTTGTCATTCGTGCTGCGGTCGAACCGGCGCGCTTTTGATCCCCAGCCCAGCTGATACACGCCGTCGCCCAAGTGAAGGAAAGGGACCCGGTTTTTGAATGCGGCATGCATGACCGAGACCGTTGAGAGGCCACCCGGTATGAAACTTTTGAATTTTTTGACAAAATCCGCATCTATGGTTTCGAAAGCGGCTTCGAAATCATAGGCCGGATGCATCTCGTTCAAGATCTTCAGCGCGAAGGCGTGCGCGCGCAGAACGATTTCCCGGGGAATATTGGCGACCGTTGGCGCAAGCAGGCGCACGCGATGTGCCCGCTTTTCCTGATTGTAATGGAGCTCCACGATTTTTGCCTGCTCGAATACGGGAACCTTGATCGCTTGCAGCAATGAATTCGCGAGAAACGAGATCCTGTCGCAGAGCGCCCTGACCCTGTCATCGTCGTTTCCGAAGGGCAGTTCATTCACAAGAAATCCGTTCGACAGAAACGCGTCAACCGATGGATGATCAAAGGACAGACTGTCGGGAAGAGTCATGCCGATCACGCAAACCGGCTGTGTCGACGCGTGGCTGTATCCGGGAATCTCGAGCATTCATCTCTTCCTTTGCACCAAGCAGTGGCGTTCGTGAGCAAGCTATTTCAGGCAGAGCTTATCCGGGGATCACCTTTCGTGTGCAAGCGCCTGTTCTACGCGGTTGATGTTTCACGCACCGACCGGAAAAACTCTCAGAGAACACCGGCGTTTGCCTCCCAAGTGATTGACACTCCCGGCCGGACACTTCGTGATGGTGCGACGACGGAACCCCCAGCCCTGGACGACTTATGCGCAGCGCAACATACGCAACGGCACTGACCCTGATGCTGGGCTGGCTGCTCTGGATCGGCAAGCCCATCCTGCTGCCGGTCTTTGCGGCCGTGATCTCGGTCTATATCCTGTCGACCGCAGCGGCGAGCATGAAGGCCGTGCCGGTGCTGGGGCGACTGCCCGACTGGGCGCGACGGGGTCTGATCCTGATCCTCTTCACCATCGTGGTGGTGCTGCTCTTCATCCTTGTAATCGACAACCTCGTGCAGGTGGTGGCGATCCTGCCGCAATACGAGAGCAATCTCGAACAGCTCATCAGCCGCAACGCGAGCCTTCTGGGGATCGAGGATGAACCGACCTGGGAAAACCTGCGCCGCGCCACGCTGGACCAGATGGATATCCGGGCGTGGATGACGCCGGCGCTGCTGTCGCTGCGCGGCTTCGGGATCACGCTGTTTCTGGTGGTGCTCTATTCCAGCTTCTTCATCGCCGAACGCGGCGTGATGGCGCGCAAGGTCATGATCGCCATGGGGGACGAGGAGATGGGCGGCCGCGCCATCCAGCTCCTGTCGCGGATCAACGAACGGATCGGGCAGTACCTCTTCGTCAAGACCGTGATCAACGTCATCCTCGGCGGTCTGTCCTTTGTCATCATGCTGCTGCTGGGGATCGAGTTCGCGCTGTTCTGGGCGGTGCTGATCGCCTTCCTGAACTACATCCCCTATATCGGCTCGATGATCGGCGTGATCTTCCCGGTGCTGCTCAGCCTTGCGCAGTTCGGCACGCTGTCGATGGCGGGCGCGGTGATGGTGTCGCTGACGGCGGCGCAGATTTTCGTGGCCTTCGTGCTGGAGCCGCGCATGATGGGCCGGGCCTTCAACCTCAGCCCCTTCGTGGTGCTCTTGGCGCTGGCGTTCTGGAGCACGCTCTGGGGCCTGCCCGGCGCGCTTCTGGCGGTGCCGCTGACGGTGAGCCTTGTGCTGGTCTTTGCCGAGCTGAAAACCACCAGGCCCATCGCGGTGCTCCTGTCGGCAAATGGCAAGCTCTGAGAGGGCTGTTCACCATCCATTGCTGCGTTTGCGGTGAATATCCCAAACCACCATCCTATCCTGCCCACCTCAGAAACAGGGGAAAAGCAGAGCTATGAACAACTGTCCCCTCACGGGGTGCCATGCGTCGATCGAAATCGGTTGTAGGTGGGTCGGCTGTATGGGGTACAGGATGCGTCAGCAGAAGCAGGTGTTCGAACTGCTGGTAACCCACCTACAGAAAGTAACCTAAGGTCAATTGAAGATTTGTGCCAATAACGCAATAGCGTCTGGTAAGATTTTTTTGAATATAAAAAAGGTATAATATTTTTTTGTATATCTTAATATATTCTATCATGCATAAATAGAATAAAAATAATATGCATTTTGTATTTATAGTGGATTTGGGTATCTAGGCCATTGACCTAAAAAAAACATGATGTATTGATTCGATATTGCCAGCGGAAATCTACCGCATTCCGCTCTCATCTACTGCCCTGACCTATGGTCAGGGCTTTTTTATTTCCCTGTCTGGTTGCATGCGGCAGTAAATATGATGAGAAAGTTTTTTGCTGTGATGATCCGAAACGTTGAACTTTCAATTTCTTTATGATCCGTCCGGCCATGTCCTCAAATCGTGTTGGTCGATCCGGGCTTGTGTTCTGCCAAGCTTGCGCAGTGCCGCACTACGGTATATTTTGACGGTATCGATAAGTAGTGTGGTCGTATGGTGGCTACGACGAAGCGCAAGACCTCTCTGACACTTGATGCCGAGGCGCTTGATGGCGCAAGGGAGCTTGGGATCAACGTCTCCGCAGTGGCCGAGGCGGCTCTCATCAAGGCGGTCATCGAAGCTCGACGCAAGACGTGGCTCGCTGAGAACGCAGACGCATTTGAGGCCCAATCGGATTGGCACGAGCGTCATGGGCATCCGCTGGCCGACATTATCACGGCGCCAGGCGGTTCTTCTTGGAAACCCTGACCCGCTTTGATGTTGCGGAATACAAGGGTGTCTCCATGGTCCTTGTCGAAAGCGACCTTCTGCCGCCCGATGCCTCTGTCGTCGTCATTCCACTGCTCTCCGGCTACCCTGCGGTGCGCCATCTGAACCCTGAACTTCAACACGATGGCAGGCGCCTGGTGCTTGCGACACGCCTGATTGCGGGCGCAGCAGTCCCCATCCCGGCGCGCTTCTGGCGGTGCTGCTGTCGGTGAATGGCAAGCTGTGATGCGGTATCCCTTGGCGAAGAGTGGCGGGCCTATTTGGCTTTCGGGCCACCTGTCTTCTGCTCAAGGTAGTCGGGAATGCCAGAGGTATTCAGCAGCCCCATCTTTCGTAACGAGGGCTTTATGGCATCCTTGACTTTCTGCGGAATAATCCTCTTGGCGACCTTGAAGAACATGGGTCGTCGAACCTGGCTGGGATGTATGTTGCTGGAATTTCTGTCCGTGACATCGGGCGCCTTTTCGATATCCGTCGCATCCGACGACAATATCTTTACGCGTTTTCCGCAGAACGCCAAATACGTGCGGCGATCGAAGGAGTGTCCTGGATGAAAGGGCGTCATGATTTCAGTACAGCTGGAGAACCCGCTATCTTGCATGACGTTGAACAGAGACGCTTCTGAGAGCCAGAAGCTTTCATTGTGCTCCACAGACGCCCAAAGATCTGCCAGTTTCTCTTCTTTTGTCGCGCGGGCATCATGCTCGACATAGCCTGAGCCGGAAATCCTGCGCCCGTTGAGATCAACAATCTCGTCGGCGTGAGTGGAAATGAACGTATCAAGGATCACGATACCGCGACAGCAGGTGCGCATCCGTTCGATGAGTGCGCACGCATCCGTGCTTCGAAGATGGTAAAGGATGCCGGAGCAGATGATGATGTCAAACATCCCGTAGCGCTCGGCGCTCAGGTTGTTCACGTCGTCCATGTAGAATTTGACGTTGTCCAGATTCAGAGATTTGGCGGCAAAGGCGGCCTTCTCGATGTTGGCTTCACGTAATTCGATACCCACGGCGGATGCTCCGTGAAGGGCGAATTCAATGGCGTAGTGGCCCTCAAGGCAGGCAAGGTCCAGAACGCGGCATTGATCAAGCGGCTTTCCGACCGCATCGACAGCAACTTGCATGATCCGGCGGAGGCGATGATCGGCCTGGTCCGGTTTGGTGTATCTGTCGGGGCCAAGCTTGACCGCCATGGCAGACCACGGCCCGTGAGTCTCTACTACGTCCCCGATGCTCTCGCACCGCGACTTGAATTCTTCCATCTTACCCGCCCAAAGCCGACATTCTCCGTGATCTGCCGACTTTGGCGGTCTTCGCCAAAGCACTCGCCGCCTGCACGTGTTTCAGGCTGTTCATTCGGCAGGACCGGTCGCGGGCACAAACTGACTACGAAACCGACGACTATCAACCCCTTGGACTCTAATTATGGTGATTATCCCGCTGACACATCAGCTACCACATCTGGTGGTCTGAGTTTCCGTGCCAGAAGGGTGTCCAGGGCTGCCGCAGCGGTCCGGTAGTATGGACTGCCAAGCACCTTGGCGGAGATCACCCGATCCCCGGTGGTGATACGCTCCAGATGACGTTCTACCGTCAGCCGGAGGCTCTCTGCCTTCGTGATACGCGCCGTCCGATCGAAAGCAGAACGTCCGCTTTCCAGATTGCGCGCTGCATTCACGTCAGCATTGATCTCATGTCCGCAGGCGTGGCACGAGAATTTCGACTGGGAGCGGCGGTTCGTCTTTGCGACGAAGCCACAGCCAGAGCACGTCTGTGAAGAATAAGCCGGGTTCACCTCTGTAAAGGTGATACCGAAGCGCTCTTCCAGATCTTGCAGCTTCTCCCGGATTACTTTGCGGCCCGATCGCGCGAGAATGCGATTGAGGCGCTTCGACAGGCCCGGTGCCCGGAAGTCGAGTTTCTCGATCACCACATGCGCGGGCCGCTTCATCTGGATCAACCGGTTCAGCACCCGACCGATCTCCGTCTTGAGAAAGCCGCGGAAGGCGGCGACCCGGGCGCGGTAGCGCGCCGACTGATTGGGGCGGATGCCTTGCTTTTGCAGGCGGCGCGCGAGGCCGGCGATGCGGTCGTCATGCTTCTTCATCTGATCGAACCACGAGCGGCCCAGCAAATCCCCGTCAGGCGTGGCGAACATCGCCGAGAGACCGAAGTCGAGCGAGAGCTCTTCACACAAGGGCTGGTAGGCCATCTGGCTCTCGCCAAAGGGCTTTTCCATGTTAGACACAACCGCGATAACGATCTCGCCCGGCCGGCCGCGGTCCGCGCCGCGCTCGATGAGCTGGACGGTCTTTGCGATCTCACCGCCACGGTTCTCGAACCAGGCGTAGCTCTGGAGGGGCACCTGGATGGTGCCTTGAGTTTTCTTCGGACGACCATTCTTTCCGATCTCGGGACACATCCCGCGGATACCGACCCACATGGGCGCGTGGCCGGCTGTCTCGGCTTTGCCGATCGTCGCCTGGCGCTGGTCGATCCAGGGGTTCAGGCGATGGAACCGCGGTCGCCGGTGGTGCGACAGCACGGCCCGCATGATCGATCGAGCAAGGTGGCGGACATCGTCTTCGATCAGGATACCCGGCTTGGTCTTGGACTTTCCCATGAAGACCGGCTCCGATCGGAACCATGCATGCATCTTGTTGACGGTCAGCAGCTGATGGCGCGTTGCGTCATCGACGCTGGATTTGGCGACCGCATCGCGGAAGTCGTTTGCCCGGTTCTCGATGAAGCTCTCGAGCTGGCCAACCACCTGATAGCGCAGCATCTGCATGCGCGCCGCACCGATGGCCGCCTTCGACCGGGACAATCGCGCGGAGCGCGCCTCTGCCTCGGCCGAGACCATCTTGTTGAAGCGACCAGTTTGATAGAACCGCTGCCATTGGTCGGCTGCCATATCGGGCGCCGCACGACGGAAGGCACGAAGCACTTCGCGAAGCGCCCGGATCTTGCCCGGGTTGGTGTCGCAGATTGGAAGGTGGTCGCAGCGCTTCATGCAATGAATATTGGCCAGAACTGCCCAAGACGGAACACCTAAGCGACCCCGTTGTTCACCAGGGCACGGACCGGAAGCGGCCGTCCAGCTGCGAACAGAACTGCCGCGATACGCCGCAGATGGCCGACCTTTCTGCGATTGTGCCGCCAGGAGATCTCGTCGAGGTAGCGATCAAGATGCTTCTGACTGATCCAGTGCCACACGCCAATCACAGCGCGACGGATCTCCGCATGAACAGCCTCGGCCGTATTCGTATGCGCGTCGATGCCTGCGCCACCGGCGTCGCACCGAACGAACTCGCCCGCGGAATGCTTGACCGTGATGTGGGATCGACCGGCAACCGCCTTGCGGTATGCCGGCAGGGCATCGGTCGAGACGACAGCATCAGCCGAAATCCGGTTGTGCGACGCGTTTTGGATGGCGTTGATGGAATGGCTTACGATGCGCTGGAAAACGACCGGTCCGCCGCGCTCAGCCATCGTGAGCACCAGCGGGCGGCGCGGGCTGCGCCCGGACCTCCCGCCGCTCGGCCCGCCGCCATGAGGCTTGCGCGGCGGAGCACCTGCGTAGACCTCGTCCATCTCCACGACACCTGAAAGAACGACGCTCTCGTCGGTCATCATTGCACGAATGCGGTGCCCGAGATGCCAAGCAACTTTGTATGTGACCCCGAGCATCTCGGAGAGGTTGCGGGCTGAGATGCCCTTGCTGGACGCTATGATCAGCCAGATGGCGCGAAGCCACTGACCCAGTGGCATCCGTGTGCGATGCATCGCCGTGCCGGAGGTGATCGTGAACTGTCTCCGGCATCCGCCGCAGGTGAAGAGACCAGGCCGTGAGCGATGACGCGTGAAGCGGTGCCCGGCTGCTTCGGCGGCGCCGCAAGCGGCGCAGCGAAGACCCGTTGGAAACCGCATGCGCTCGAAGAGATCGAGGCACGCGATCTCTTCCGAGGCGATCTGCTCGATCTCGGAAAAAGTGATGTTGTCGGGTGCGCGTTTGACGGGTCTGTGAGTCATAGGCTGGCAAACTTAGCCATAACCTCAGATCAGGAAATCAAAACACAAGATCTTGGGGGAGATGTGTCAGCGGGATAATCCCACTAATTATTATCGAGGGACGATCGGCTGGCAGGTCAGGAGCATCTGCTCGGCCCGCTCAAGATCGCGGGGCAGGGTAATCTTGAAGTTTTCCTCGGCCCCTTCGACCACGCGCACGGTCAGCCCGGCACTGCGGGCGATGGCCACATCATCCGTGGCATCGGCATCCCCCTTGGCATGGGCGGCAAGGATCGCGTCGTAGCGGAACGCCTGCGGGGTCTGGGCACGCCACAACCCATCGCGGGTCACCGGGGTGATCGCATTGGTGCCATCGGCTTTCCACAGCGCGTCCACCACCGGCAGGGCGGCAAAGGCACCCTCGACCTCCGCCAGCGGCTCCAGAACCGCCGCGATCAGGCCAGCGGTACAGAAGGGGCGCGCCGCGTCATGGATCAGCACATGCGCGGGGCTCTCGTCTTGCAGCGCCTCCAGCCCCAGCCGCACCGAGGCCGCCCGCGACGCGCCACCCGAAACCGGGTCCCGCAGTCGCGCATCGCCGATCCCCGCCACGGCGCTGTCATAGAGCCCCCGGTCATCGGGGTGGATCACCACCCGCAGCAGGTTGATCTGTTCCGAGGCCAGAAACGCCTGCACCGTGTGCCACAGCACCGCCCGCCCGCCGAGCATCAGGTATTGCTTGGGCATGTCCCGCATCATCCGGCTGCCCCGGCCCGCAGCAACGATCAGCGCGGCATTGGTCATGTGTGTCATCCTTTCCGGCCACGTGATCTGCGTCAGGATCGAGGTCTTGGGTCAACGATGCCGTCTCTTTCACACAGGTATCGTTTCCCGAAATGATCCTGCAAGTGCGGTTTGTCGGCGAGGGCGCTCGGCGAGCACTTCTGCGGCGCCAGCGGGAATTGCATGGACAGGGGGACGCGAAATCCCGGGGTCTATCAACACCGCAGGCCATCACGCTTGCACCGGGCAAAGGCTTGCGCAGACACCGTCGGTCTGGGTCGGGATGCAGGCAACCCTCTCGATGCGCGCCTGTGTGCGTATTTCCATCACGAGGGGGATGATACAGTCAGATTGTTGATGGAAACGGGACCGGACTGCGAGATTGGCGGTTCAATTCTCGTGCAGAACAAGCAGGCCTCGGTATGTTCCCTATCTGGGTTTACCACAAGACTGCGTCGGCGCATTATGTCTGCCGCAGTGCGTGTTGCGCGTATCAAGTCCTCTTTGTATCGGTGGCAGCCCCCTGAGAAGAGCATTCATCAATCAGGCTTTTGGGCCTTCGGATTCGGTTTGGTGCCTGAGGATGAAATACTTTCAGAAGAGGGTAAAATAACAAATAAGTTATAATTATGAAATTAAAGATACCATACTGATATAATTTGATTTCATTGCAACATATGTGATGCTGTGATCCTCTTGCAGGCATGGGATTGACGTTGGCAGAGAACATGCCATTCAGCGAAATACCAAAGCGACCTTGACCGTCCGGCGGGAAATGCGCCGATTATTGGATTTGTGTCACCCGGTCGGGTCTGACAGGAGAAAAGACCCACGCCATTTTGTATTGCGAACCCAATGCAGCGCGGTCGGGGCGTGATGTATTGCCACATAAGCCGCTCTGGCGTGCAACGAGGATATATATGGCTGAGCAGGAGACGATACTTGTCACGCTGACGGTAGATGGCAAGACGGCCTATGATGTGGAAGACTTCCTGATCGAGGAAGCCCTGTCCGAGGTTCCGGGCTACAAGGTCACGATTCTGGACCAAACCTCGTCGATGACGGTGTTCCTGGGCAAACCCTGCAGCATTGATCTCGTCAAGGAGGTCTATGCGGATGCCAAGCCGCGCGCTTTTGCGGGGATCGTGATGTCCGTGGAGCGCACGGTTGCCAGCAATGGGTCTCCGGCACTTGAGCTTGTCATTCGCCCGCCCCTCGCAGTGCTGGCGCTGAGCCTTGGCAACGCGGTTTACGAGAAGAAGACGGCGCTTGATATTCTCAAGGTGGTTCTCGAGCGCAACAACCTCAAGAAGCTCCAAGTGACCGGCAGCAAGCCTACCGTCAAACGGGATATCGTGATCCAGTATAACGAGAATGACCTGGATTTCGTGCGCCGGATCCTGGCCGAAGAAGGTCTTGCGTTTTACTTCAATGACGGCAGTTCGGCCGAGACCCTTGTCCTGCATGACACGCAGAAACCGTTCCCCAACAGCGTCAAGGGCATCAAGCTTACGGATGCCGAACTGTCCGATGTCGAGCGCATGGAGGCGCACAGGCTGACGCTTCGCCAGCAGGTGCGGCCCGGCAAGGTGGAACTGCTCACCTATGATCCGGAAAAGGCGGACAAGGCGCTGGCGTCCGAGACCCTCAAGCTGGGTGCGAAACTGTCGGAAAAGCCGGGAATCGTTGAATATCGTCCGGTGACCGTCACGCCTGGCAAGGTGACCGGCACGGAGCTTGACGTGGCCTCGGACGCCTATCGCCGGGATGAGTTTGGTCTCACGGGAACATGTGAGCATCCGGGGATGCATCTTGGTCAGGCGCTCAACATCGTGTGTCGTGGTCATGGGGAGTTTGCCGGAGATTACGTGATTGTCGGGCTTCAGTATCGGCCGGTGCGTGGCAATGCGTTGCTCTGTACCTTCGAGGCGATTCCCAAGACCCACAAGGCGGTGCCTGAACGTCTGCCCAAGCCCGTGATTGCCGGGGTGCATAATGCCATCGTGATTGGCGGGAGCGGGGCCAAGGCGGGCACACCCTTCTGTGACGCGGAAGGGCGCGTGCTGGTGCGCTTTTTCTGGGACAAGGAGGGGGAGAACACCGTCTGGCTGCGCGTGGCCGAACCCTATGCGGGCAAAGGCTATGGCGCCCAGTTCATCCCGCGGGTCGGACATGAGGTCCTGGTGTCCTTCCTGCAGGGGGATCCGGATGCGCCGATCATCACCGGGCAAATCTACAATGCCAAGAACAAGCCTCCCTTCATCGCGAAGAACACGACGCGGTCCGGCTTTCGCAGCCAGCTGGAGGGTGAGCCCAATGAGTGGGAGTTCGACGACAAGAAGGGCAGTGAGCTGATCGCGGTTCGGGCAGCGCGCGATTACAACCTGATCGTCAACAACGACGTGTTGCGGGACATCAAGAAATTCGAAACCACCAAGATCGGCGAGACATGCAAGCTCGAGGTCAAGAAGGATTTCGTCACCACTGTCACCAACGCGATCAAGGTGACGGCCAAGACCCGCACTGCCGATATCGAGACCAGTGACAAGGTGACGGCAAAGACCATCACCTTGGAGGCCGATACCAAGCTTGTCTTGAAGGTGGGCAGTTCGTCGATCGAGCTGACCTCGTCGGCCATCAAGATATCGAGCCCGACCCTGACCGCCGAGGGCAAGTCGAAGGCGGACTTCAAATCCGGTGGTCCGCTGAGCGTCAAGGGCATGAAAGTGGATGTGAAGGCGGATACAGCCCTGGCGATGCAGGGCCTCAAGACCGACCTGAAAGCCAGTGCGATGCTTTCCGTGCAAGGCGCGATCTGTGATGTGAAAGGCTCGGGCATGATCAAGATGCAGGGTGGCATATGCATGATCAATTGATGGGCCTGTGATGCTTCGAAAAATCCCCTTTGACACCAGCCTGCCCGTGCTCGAGCGATTTGTGCTCAGTGAAGAGGCGGGGGAGGTGATCCTCGCGGACATGTCGCCGGAACTGGCGCTTCAGACATTGCACGAGAAGGCTCTTTTCGTGGATCTGGTGCATTATTTTGCACATGGCATGCCGCCTCGGGAGGGGGTGTGCTGGGCGCTTGCCGTGCAGGGCGACCTGTTGCGTGCGCCCTCTGCGCCGGACCAGGCATTGCGCGCTTTGGTGACGCAATGGGTGCGTGATCCCCAGGAGGGCACGCGTGTGGCGCTGATGCAGGCCGCAGAAGATCGGGGTCACGAAGATCCGCTTGGCTGGCTGTGCAATGCGGTGGCCTGGAACGGTTCGGGCAGCATCGGTCCCATAAAGGGTCCGGTGGTGCTGCCGCCGTCCGGGCTGCATGCAAGTGGGCTTCTGGGGGCGATTTCCCTGTTGGCTGGAGAAACCGAGGACAGTCTGGCTGCAGCCGGCCAGGCCACTTTTGACCGCGGTATGGAAGTTGCGCGCGGTGGCTGGCCCGGCGTGCTCGGTTAAGGAGAACGGATCTGATGCCCGGCCCACCCGCAGCGCGTATCACGGACATGCATGTCTGCCCGATGGTGACCGGAATTGTGCCGCATGTCGGTGGTCCTGTCGTCATGCCGGCGGCCCCGACAGTTCTGATCGGAATGCTGCCTGCTGCAGGGATGGGGAGCATGGCTGTCTGTGTCGGTCCCCCCGACACCGTGGTCAAGGGCAGCGCCACGGTTCTGGTATCCAAGAAGCCTCTCGCGCGGATGGGGGATCAATGTGCGCATGGCGGAACAATCATTCTAGGCTGCCCGACAGTTCTGGCGGGATGAATAAGATATTTAAAGACCCTTTTGATATTTTTTAAATAAATTTGGTTAACGATTAAACATAATTTATTTCTTCAAATCCAACGCGCTATTGTATCTGTAAGCGCTCCCAGCCAAGCCTTAAATCAAGTTTGATCACGCATATGGTGTGCGGTTTTTCGCGCTGGACGTCATGTCTGCGCAAATCTTGCAATTTAAGTGGAGCGTAATGTCTGTGTCTGGATGGATCGTTTTTCGAGAAATCTATGCCAAGGTCATCTTATCGATCCTTTTTGTCATAGGGGCGATGCTTGTTCTTCAGAGTTCGCTCAATCATCTGAAACTCCGTGCGCTTGTGGCAGAAGCCACATCCTCTCGTTTGCAGATATCTGCCTCGGCGATCGAGGCGGCCATTGTCCGGGCGGAATCCCTGGGGTTCGCCATTGACGAGATGTCCGGGCTTCAGGACCTGATTGATCGCGAGCAGGGGCGTGACCCCTCCATCGCGCACATTCTGATCGTATCGCCTATCGGGACATCAATCCTGTCGAGCGGCTCGGAGGATATACCGCCCTCGGAGCGCGACCAAGTCATGCGGCGCGTATTGGGCAGCGGAGACACCGTCACGCGACTGGACGTGGGCCCGCGGCTGTACACGGGGCGGCTGCTCTATGACAGCAGCAACGCGGTCATGGGAGCGGTCATTCTGACCACTCCGACGGAATCCTTCACCCGCCAGTCCCGTCTGACGTTCTTTCGCATGACAAATGCCTATCTGATCATTTTTGGACTGATCTCTGTGCTGATCATTCCGTTCATCATTTTCCAGTTCGCGTCTGTCCGTCACGCCTATCAGGCGCTTGCGCCGAGCGAGGATGCGGCTTCGGCCGAGGTCGGGGCGGACGCCGACATGTTGCGTGAGGCCATTGCCGAGGGCGATGCCGCCTTCGCCGCTGCGGAGGCGGAGTTCGAAGCGCTTCTGACCGAGGGCAGATCGGCTGCGAGGGGGACACCGGCATGAGTGCTGTGCAACCTGTGTCCCTGATGCGGGGTTTCTCGCGCCGTTTGTTTCTCAGCACCACGGTGGCGATGATCCTTGCTGCGGCGCTCAGCCTGATCGTGACGGTGTCGGAATTCAACGCTGGCCTGCGTCCGTTCCTGGAAGACAAGGCGCGCGCCGTTGCGGTCGCCGTGCAGCGCGACATCGAATATGCGATGCGAATTGGTATCCCTTTTGATGATATTCGCGGGCTCGACACCTATATCGACGACCTCATCGCAGCTCATCCAGAGGTCAAGGCAATGCGCGTGGTTGCTGCCATGGGCAGCGACGAACGGTCCTTGGGACAGGCAAGTTCCCCCCGTCAGGACATGGACATCGATGGTCAATGGGCGACAAACATCATCGAGGAAATCGGTGATGTCACGGCCATCTTGCTGGGTCGTTCCGATGGTTTGGAGACTGTTTCGGTAGATGTGATGCGCGACGGCGTGGTGCTTGCCCGTGTCGAGGCCACGATCGACGAGTCCTATCTCAACGGCAAGATGACATCGGTCTTCTTTGACACTCTGGTGATCCTGATCGCGGTGTCGCTGGTGGCGCTGGAAGTGGTGGTTGTGGTGTCCGCTTCGCAGCTGACAGAGCCTTTTCGACAGGCAGAATCCGCGATCAACCGCCGGGCTTCGGGCGATTTGCGGCAATATCAGGTGGGGCGCGGCTCCAGGCGGATTGCGGAGTTCATCCAGGCACTCAATGCGCAGAATGCGCGCCTGCGGGATGCGCTGACGGCGGCTCTGCGCACTCTAGAGGAGGGGGCGCGGCGCGTGACGCTGTCGGCGTTTGGCGAACGACGGGGGCTCTACATCACGGATACGCGCAGCGGGGCCTCCATCATGGACGCGCGCATTCCGCTTTTCGTGTTCTCCTTTGCCGAGGAATTGCAGAAATCCTTCCTGCCGCTCTTTGTGGCCGAGTTCCACACCGAGAGCGATCTCTTCGCGCGGGACATCATGATGGGGTTGCCGATCTCGGCCTTCATGTTCGTGATCGCCGTCTTCACGCCCTTTGCCGGCCGTCTGGTGGACAGGTTCGGCAACAAGACGCTCTTCATGGCAGGTCTCGTGCCGGCCATTGCGGGTTATCTGATCTGCTTTTTTGCCGCGAGCGCCAATGACATCCTGATCGGCCGCTCGATGACGGCGGTTGGCTATGCCGTCATCACGATCAGCTGTCAGAGCTATATCGCGGCCGTTGTGGTGGCCGAGAACCGGGCCCGCGGGATGGCGATCTTTGTCGGTGTTTTGATGACGGCCACTATGTGCGGCACGGCGATCGGGGCGATCCTGGCGGATTGGCTGGGCTACAAGCCGGTCTTCCTCATCGCCACGGGGTTCTCCCTGCTGGCGGGTGTTCTGGGCTGGTCCATGCTGAGCACGGACCTGCCTGCACCCGAGGTCAAGAAAGTGCCCCAAGGCACCAGCCGCAGCCCGGTTGCGATCCTGATGCGAAACACGCAATTCGTGTTGATCGTGCTGTTCTGTGCGATCCCGGCCAAGGTGATCCTGACGGGCATTCTCTATCTGTTCGTGCCGATCTATCTGGCCAGCCTGGATGCGACCCAATCCGAGATCGGGCGGATCATGATGCTCTATTCGCTGATCATCATTCCGATCAGCCCTCTGGCGTCCGGTTTTGCCGACCGGCTTGGCAAGAACCTGTGGATGGTGATCGGGGCGACGGTGCTGTCGGGCATTGTCCTGCTGGGTCTTTATCAGAATGCCAGTGTGGCGGCTGTTCTTGCAGTTGTGGCCGCTTTGGGGGTTGTGCATGCTTTCCTCAAGGCGCCCTTGATCGTTGCCGCGATGGAAGCGGCCGAGCAGAGCCCGGACATCACCCGGACGGGGGCGCTCAGCCTGTTGCGCACCAGTGAGCGGATCGGGTCCGTGATCGGTCCCGTCGTCGTGGCGACGCTGCTTGTCCAGCTCGACTATGGTCAGGTGGCAGCCATCATCGGCGTGACCGTGACGGTCATGGGACTGGTGATGGCGGGGATTTCCCTCAAGCGTGGAAAGGGTCTGGCCCATGCTTGAGCGTCTCCTTGCCGGCCTGGTCCTGATTGCGGGCTGCAGCCTTCTCGGCCCGATGCCGGCCCTGGCGCAGGCCCAGGAGGGGGCTGACCTGCCTGAACGCCATGTGCACATGGTTGTCTGGCGGGGTTGCGAAGAAGCCTGCAAGGGCTTCATCCGCTATTTTGAGGATCGCGATCTTCCGGTGCGCATCGAGGTGACCGACGTTGCGGGCGACAAGAACCTCTTGCCCGAGGTGCAGACGCGTCTGATTGCCGAGCGGCCCGATCTGGTCGTGACCTGGGGCACCACCGTGTCCAGCTCCCTTCTGGGGACACGGGCAGAGCACGGCACGGGCTCTGCCTTGGGGGACATTCCCGCGCTCTTCATGATCGTGGCCGATCCGGTGGCGTCCGATCTGGTGGAGAGCTACGAGGTCAGCGGCAGGGATCACGTATCGGGGGTGCGCAACCGGGTGCCCGAAGAGGTCCAGCTGCGCTTGATGTTCGAATATTTCCGACCTGATCGGCTGGGCGTCCTGAACCATCCCGGTGAGCTCAATTCGACGCTCAATACCGAAAGTCTGCGCGATATTGCGCAGGAATTCGGCTTCTCCCTGGTCGAGCATCTTTACACGCCCGACGCCCGTGGAGACGTGCCTGTCGCGCAGATCCCCGAGGCCATGGCCGCGCTGAAGGCGAAAGGGGCGGAGGCGATCTATGTCGGTTCCAGCTCCTATAATCTCGAGCACCAGAAAGAGTTTGTCGCAGCAGCTGCGGCGCTCGATCTGCCGGTGTTCTCGGCCTACACGCAGATGGTGGAAGAGGGCGGGGCGCTGATGGCCATTGGCACCAGCTATGCCAATGTGGGGCGCCTGGCGGCGCTGCAGGCGGCAGCCATCGTGCTGGACGGTGAAGCTGCCGGGTCGCTGCCGATCAAGGCATTGAACCGGTACTCGATCATTCTGAACATGACCTCTGCGCGGCAGCTCGGGCTCTATCCGCCCCTGTCGCTCATCGGCGTGGCGGAGGTTGTGCAATGATCTTCCCTGCCTGCCTCGGACGGCCTTTTCTGACGGGGGATATGTCATGGAGCATTTGAAGGCTCCGATCCCCGGGGACCTTCCGTTTGGCATTTATGTCAAGGGAGAAAAGTCCATCTACCGGGCCCTGCGCAATGCGTTCAACGCGGCGCAGGCGGCGTGGCGAAGCCTGTCGGAAACCCAGGAGTCGCTGGAGAACCGGGAATTGGCAGCGGCCAATACGGCGGCCTGGACAGCGCTCGCGGAGCAATGTGAAACCTGTCTCAGGGAGACCTCGAAGGATCTGGAGATCCTGACCTGGTTTACGGCAGCGCAGCTGCATCGGGACCGTCCATTGCAGAATTGCGCCGCCGTCCTGACCGTGCTTGCCGATCTTGTCGAAGAGCATCTCGAGGATCTGCAGCCCGTCCCGCCCTCCGACAAGCTCAAGGGGGATAGCGATGCGGCGCGGGCGTCAGAGATCGCCGAGCTGCGTCTTCGACCTTTCGTGCAGCTGGTCGGCGAGGTCGAAGGCAGTGGGTTGCTTGCGGCTCCGATGACGGCGCATCGGCTGATCGGCGAAGTGACCTATGGCAAGTATATTCTGGCCGAGAAGAACGGCACGCTGGATGCGCTGCGGGCCGAGGCCGGTGCGGCACTCGAGTCGGAAACAGAGGCGTTGGTCCAGAACATCGAAGCGCTGCAGCAGATGGAGCGCCAGTTCGACAGGTTGGATGTAAGGCTCAAGAAATACGCCGCCCAAAATGGTCAGATACCGCCCATGATCGGCTATGGGCGCCGTATCGCGAGTGATATTCTCGCCATGGTGCAGCGGCTTGTCGAGGGCAGGGGCTTTCCCTGGCCTGGTGCTGCGGAGGCAACGTCCGAGACCGAGGTGCCGAGCGGTGCTGCGGACCATGGTGAGGTGGCTGAGGCCGCCCCCCTGGCTGCCCGTGGGGGGGCAGGGAGTGGATTTGACCCCTCTGCCAATCTGGCCAATCGAACGGAGGCTCTGCGGGCCATTGCCGGTCTTGCGACCTATTTCCGGACGACCGAGCCGCATTCGCCGATCTGCCTCTTGCTGGACCGTGCGGTGCGCTGGGGCAACTTGAGCGCAGGCGAGCTGTACCGCGAGATCCTCACCGGAGGCAGTGTCGGCATGGCGCAGATGGCGTTGATGACGGGTCTCGAGAGCCAGGGCTTTTCCGACACGTTCGGCAAGCGCGGTGCAGGGGCTGCAGGGGGGATCGAGCATCCAACCCTGCCTGATTATGCCTCTGCATTGCCTGTGCCAACTGCACCGGCTGTCGCTGGGGCCAGCGCCCCCGCGCCACGCGCTGATCCGACCCCGCCCACGGCGCCAGCGGCCTTGGAGCCGGTTGCGCAAAACCAGGTGGGTGTTTCGACAGAACCGGAGGTTCCGGGGTCTGAACCTGATTTGCCAGTGGAAAATTTTCAATGGTAAATCAATAGCTTAAATCTAAAATTACCTCAACAAAGAAAGAAGGTACACTATGTCCGGATTGTTCATGCGGATCGACGGAATCGACACATTTCCTGGTATGGCCACGGTCAAGGAGATTGCGTCAAAGAAAGGCTTCTTCCCGGTAGACGCCTATTCGGTGGGATTTTCGCGCTCGGTCTATGTTGCCGTGGGCTCGGCTGGAGATGCGGAAGTCGGAGTTCCGGCGATTTCGGATCTCATGGTTTCCCGTGGCGCTGACAATGCCTCGGCCGTGTTGTCGACCCTGTTCTTTGCTCCTGGCGACAAGGGCAAGACATTCGAAATCCTCGAGACCAAGCAGAAGAACGACGGCAAGGGTCTGATCCCGGTCAAGATCATCACCGTGGAACAGGGCCGTCTGAGCAGCTACGACGTGACCCCGGGTCAGAACACCATGAGCATTTCGTTCACCACCGTGTCCATCACCTATTACGTCGAGGACGAGGCGGGTGCCGTGACCAAGGGCGATACCGTCAAGTTCGATCTCAAGACCGGTGAGCTCGTTTCGGGCAATGCCGAAGCCCAGAAGTAATCCCAGGGAGGTGATAGCATGGCACTGAACGCACAACAGAAGCGTGTCAGCAAGAACCGCGTCAGCATCACGTTTGATGTGGAGGATGGCGGCTCGCTGCAGAAAAAGGAACTGCCCTTCATCATTGGCATGATCGGCGGGTATTCCGGTGACCGGGAAGACAAGGAACCCTTGGAAGACCGCACATTCTACTCGGTCGACAAGGACAATTTCAACGACGTGATGGCGCGGGTCGGACCCAAACTGAGCTACACGGTCGAGAACAAGATCCAGGATGACGGATCGGAATTCCAGGTCGAACTCGACTTCAAGTCGATGAAGGATTTCGAACCGGACGCGATTGTCGACAAGGTCGAGCCGCTGCGCAAATTGGCGCAAACGCGTGAAAAACTGATGACACTCGTCGCCAAGGCGGATCGCTCGCGCGATCTGGAAAAAGTGCTCAAGGAAATTCTGCAGGATGCGGACATGGTCAAGGCGCTTGGCGACGAACTGGGCGTCAGCACTCAGAAAGATGGAGAGTAAACGTGTCGGAAACTGAAGCAGGTGGCGGCGCAGCGCCAGCCACGCAAACCGAGGCAAAGGTCAGTCTGCTTGACCGTGCGCTGGAGGCGACGTCCCAGACACCCGTAGATCAGACCAAGGAACTCCTGTCTGTTTTGACGTCCCAGGCAATGGAAGGCTCCATTGTCTGGGATCAGAATGTCGGTGTGACGATCCGCAATGCCGTGGCCGCGATCGACAAGCTGATGTCCAAGCAGATGTCGGCAATCATGCAGAATGACAAGTTCCAGAAGCTGGAGGGGTCCTGGCGCGGGGTTCAGAAGGTTGTCCGGAATTCCGAGCTCGGCTCGCAGCAGAAAATCAAGCTTGTCGACTACAACAAGGAAGAGCTTCTCGAACAGTTCGAGGATGCTCCGGCCGTAGACCGCAGCCCCTTGTTCGAAGCCTTGTACCAGGACGAGTTCGGCACGGCTGGTGGTGAGCCTTACGGTCTTCTGATGGGGGATTATTTCTTCGGCTATGGCGATGAGGATGTGGCGCTTCTGACCTATATGGCGGAAACGGCTGCGGCCTGTCATGCCCCCTTCGTGGCGGCGGCTGGTGCCGATATGTTCGAGTACAAGAGTTTCGAGAGCTTTGCCGAAGGTCGCCCGGTGGCAGCCGGTTTCGACTCTCCGACCTACGCGGCCTGGAATGGGTTCCGTGACAGCGATGAATCACGCTATGTCACCCTGACATTGCCGGCCACGCTTGCGCGCCTGCCCTACGGGGCAAATGGTGGGAAAGCCAAGACCTTCGATTACCATGAATTGGCCACGGACGCGGACGGCAACCAGCGTCCCGCGGACAACAGCGAACTGGTCTGGTCCAACGCTGCATATGACATGGCGCTCAAGATGAACGAGGCGTTCACGGCGTTCGGTTGGTGTACGGCGATCCGCGGTCTCGACAATGGCGGCAAGGTCGATCAATTGCCCAACCTGACCTTCAAGTCGGATGCGGGGGATGTGCAGCAGGCCTGCCCGACAGAGGTGAACCTCACCGATGAGCGGGAAAAGGAACTCTCGGATCTCGGTTTTCTGCCCTTGGTGCATTACAAGAACACCAGTCATGCGGTGTTCATCGGTAGCCAGACGGCGCAGCGCCCGAAGACCTATGTGGACCTGGATGCGACATCGAATGCCGCGATTTCGGCGCGTCTGCCCTATATCATGGCCTCCAGCCGCATTGCGCATTACCTGAAGGTGATGGGTCGGGACATGCTGGGCTCCAATCTGGAGGCCAATGACATCAAGTCCCAATTGCAGTCCTGGATCGACCAGTACACCAATGCGGGCGCGATGGGGAATTCAGAGCGCTCCAAGACACCGCTGGCCGAAAGCACGATCGATGTGATCGAGCAGCCGGGCAAGCCTGGGGCCTATTCTGCCGTGGCCTATCTCCGCCCCTGGTTGCAGCTTGAAGAGCTGACGACCTCGGTCCGTATGGTCACGAAAATTCCGGGCGGGTGATGGATCCTCTGTGACCCATGCTTCGGATCTCATACCATTTCCATCTCCGCTGCCCTCAGAGGCAGTGGGGATGGAATCCGTTCCAGATGCCCGACTGGACCGCCTGCAGGCACGCTTTGCCGATGTGGAGGCGGTGACATCTTTTCTGCGTCGGGCGGTTCTGGACCTGGAGGATCTTCTTTCCACGCAATTGACCGCGGTGCTGGAGGCCCCTGCGTTCCAGCAGATGGAAGCCCGTTGGGCCGGATTGGCCAGTGTTGTCTGGGCCAAGCGCGGGGCGTCATCGGTGAAGATAAAGATTCTCGATTTGAGCTGGGAAGAGCTCTCGCGAGATCTGCATTACACCAGCGAGATGCGCCGATCGGTGCTTTACAACCTGATGGGCCAACGCGAGCTCGACACTCTGGGGGGGGAACCTTTCGGGCTGGCGATGCTTGATCATGGCTTGTCGATGAGTCTCGAGACGGAGTTTGACGACCTCTACACGGCCCAGCTGGTCTGCGAACTGGCAGAAGCTGTCATGTGTCCCATCATCATGGGCCTGGCGGAGGACTTCTTCGGTGAGACCGACGCTGCATGGCTGACGGATGCGCGTCGGATCACCAATATCCTGAACGGGGAAGATTATCGCAGCTGGCAGACCCTTCGCAGGCTGCCCAATGCGCGGTTCCTGGCACTGGTCATGCTCCGGACACAGTTGCGGGGACGCTACGAGGATCTCGATATCGGGTTTCGCTTTCATCAATGGCCCTCCGAGAGTGACGGGCTCTGGGGGTCTGCGGGGTATGATTTCCTGCGCACGGCCATTGCGGAATTTCTGCGCTGTGCCTGGTTCGGGTTTCTCAAGCTTGTCGGCGCGACCCCGGGAGAGGGGGCTGTTCTGGCTTCCACCGAGCATCCGATCCCGAAAGGGTGTATCCGTGGGGGGCGTGCGCAGTTGCGCATGACCCGCAATCTCGCGCATCTGTATTCAGAGCAGGGCTTCATCCCGCTTGCCGAAAGCCCCAAGACGAACCTGCTTTATTTTGTCGGCAACCGCTCGGTCACCGAGACAGGGGGGGCGGCGGCGGCCGAGATCGTGACCCAGCTGCAATCGGTGATGATTGCCTGCCGGATCGTGCATTATCTGAAGGTGCAGATCCGCGCGCTGATCGGCCAGGTCAAGACCTCTGCGGAATGCGAGCAGATCCTCAATGACTGGTTTGATCCCTATGTCTCGGGCTCCAGCAGTTCGAATGAATTGCAGGCCCGCTTCCCGCTGCAGGGCGCGCGTGTGCGGGTCACGGAATCCGTCAGTGACCGGGCCCGGTTTCAGTGCGAGGTCATCGTGCGCCCGCAATACCAGATCGACAATGTGCTGGGGGATATCACGCTGCGCACGGATTTCGGTGCGGGCAAGCCTGGAAAGGCGGCGTAGATGAGTTTTGCCTCTGCCTTTCTCAACAGGCCGGATGACCAGAGCATCGAGGATCGCGTTGGGTTTCATATCGAAACCCTGCTGCAATCCATTGCACCCGAACAGGTTGTCGGGCCGGAATTGCCCAATGTGCGCCTGTCGAACCTGTGTTTCGGCGTGCCCATGGACTGGGCCCTGGGCGAGGGACAGCGCAACACGCAGGTGCGCAGCATGCTGCGGGACCGGCTTGAGAAATTCGAGCCACGCCTGGCGTTGATGTCCGAGATTTCCCTGCAGGAAGATACGACCGAGAACGCGGTGACCTTCTTTATTGCCGGCGCGGTGCGCAGCCAGAACGGGACGGACAAGGTCGAAATCGTCAAGACCCTGTCCCGGATGGATCAATATGCCGAGGGGGCCGGCTGATCCGATGGACCAGATCCTCCAGTATTACGAAACCGAGCTCGACTACATGCGTCGCGCCTTCGATGCGTTCGCGGCGACCCATCCGCAGAAAGCCAAGGCGCTGGGGATCAGTGCGGGGCGCTCGTCGGATCCGGATGTCCAGCGGTTGGCGGATTCGGTGGCCCTGCATGCGGCCCGTCTCTCCAAGCGTCTCGATGATACCCTGCCGGAAACCGCGCTTGATCTGATCCGCATGCTGGCCCCCACGTTCCTGCTCGGGGCGCCCAGCTATGGGGCGGTCAAGCTCGATGCGCAGGCCGATGAGCTCAGTGATCCGGTCACCCTGAGGGCAGGGACACGCATGCCGGTGACGCTGACCGCTGACAGCACGGACTGCCTGTTCACGGTGGCGCGCGATGTCGGTCTCAAACCCTGCGAGATCCGCGCTGTGACACTGGAGCGTGCCCCGCTTCGGTTCGATGTGCCCGAGGATCTGCGGGGCTGTGAGGCGGCCATTTGCATCACCCTTGCGCCTTTTGATGCCAGTCAGGGCTTGCGGGATGTCGGGCTCGACAGGCTGGAGCTTTACGTGTCGGCGTCGGGGGGCCGCAAGCACCGCCTGATCGATGTGCTCAGCGGAGACGTTCTGGGTGTGGGCTATGCAGCGGCCCGGACGGATCTGCAGCGGGCGCGACAGAGCCATATGGTGCCCCTGGACGGGTTCGGACTCACGATGGGGTGGGACAACAGCACCTTCCTGCCGCGGGAGGCGTCGCAGCCCCCGGCACTCTCGCGGCTGCGGGATTTCCTGGCCTATCCGGACAAGGCGTCATTCTTCACGCTTTCCCAGACGGATGGGGGGTTCCAGGCCTGTCCCACGGGCCCGGTCGAGCTGCGGTTCTTCCTGTCCAGCGAGGGCGCACAGAAACTGTCTTCGGTGGAACTCGGGGACCTGGCGACCAATGTCGTGCCGGTCGTGAACCTCTATCTCGATCAGTCTCTGCCGGTGCGGTATGATTATGCCCGGACCCAGGTGCCGGTCAAACCGAGTTCGGCCTCGGATATGAATGTGGCCTGTCTTCAGATCCGCGACATCCGCAAGCTGACCTCGGAAGGGGAGGCTTTGCTGCCGCGGATCACCTCGCCCCGACGGCGCGATACCCGGACATTGCCGGTCTGGCAGGAGCGCTTTGTCGTTGGCGAATTCGACCTTGCGCGCCGCGAGGTGAGTTTTTCCGTCGAGGCCGGCCTTGGTCCCGATCCCGAGCCGCTGGATTTCGTGGCTGATCTCTATTGCTCCAACGGCAAGGCGGCCTTTGCATTGCGTCCGGGCACGCGGGTGTTCTTCAGTGACGATCGCCTGGCCGAGACCCCGTTTCGCCTGCTTGATGAGCCCAGCGTGCCCATTCTGCCGGACATGCGGGCGGAACGCTTGTGGGATGTGCTCTCGCTCATCAACGGCAACTTCACCACCGTGTTCGATGCGCAAAGCCCGGTAGAAGCGCTCAAGGAGGCGCTGCATCTGTGTGCCCCGTCCGGCTATGCGGATGTGGCAAACGCGATATGGGATGTGACCGTGACCCAATCCATCGCGCCGGTGCAGATCGGCCGGAAGGTGCTGTTGTCCTCGGGCAGCCAGATCGAGGTCGTGCTTGATATCGAGGCGCTGCCCTTTGCCCGGCATGTTTTTGCAACCGCGCTGCATCTCTATTTTGCCTCTCTCATCAGCTATGACCGGTTTTTCAAGCTCAGCCTGCGGGAGCGCGGGCGCAACCAGCCGTTCAAGGTCTTCAAGCGTCAGCATGGGGGCCAGGTATGCGGATAAAGGACAAGACCGCCCGGGTTCTGATCGACTTGCCGCTTGTGCAGGCTGCGCGTCTGGATGTGCCGCATTATACACGTGCCTTGCAGGAGGGTGCGTTCGATCCCTATCCCGATGGCACGCAATCGGGCGGCGTGCTGGCGCAGAACAGCGGGATCACCTCGACCGCACTGGCCGGAGCGCCTTTGACCAGCTTTGACAGTGCGCTTCCCGACCATATCCAGTTTGCAATGCTTTCGGCCGTGCACGGTGATGATACGGGGTTGCGGGATTTCCTGGCACTTTTTGACCGCCGGTTGCTGGCGCTCGAGGTGCGCGCGCGCCGGGCGTCGGTTCTGGTGGCCACCCAGGATGAGCGTGGTCGCACCGCGGCATCGATCCTGTCCCGGCTTTTGCGCATGCTCAAACGCAGCCCCGAGGAGACCCGTTATCTCAAGCTGCTCATGCCGCTTCTGTCGCGCACCCGCAGCCTGGAAGGTCTGCGCGAAATGTTGGGATGGTGGACTGGCTCTACGGTGTCGGTTTCCGCCAGGTTCGATACCTTGCGCTGCATCGACCGTGACAGTCTGAGCAGCCTGACCACGTCTCGGCAGTCGGCCGTGGCGCTGGGGCAGGGGGCGCTTCTGGGTCGGTTCGGGCGCACTCCGATGGGGCATATCTCCGTACGGATCGCCTGCGCTGACCGCGCGGCACTTGATGCGTTGATCGGCGACACGCAAGGCTTGGCCGAGCTGCGTTCGGTCACGGCGCAATATCTGCGCGAGCCGGTGCCAGTGAGCTTTTATGCCACGATCACGCGGCGCTGTCTTACCGCGCCGCGTCTTTCGGCACATCCTGCGCGGGCGGATCGTCTTGGCGCGTATAATCTTTTGAGGCCCGAGCACCGCCCTGATGCGCGGGCCAGCATCAAACTCACTCAAATCTCAGCATAAGGTATGTTCCATTGGCCAGCCTGACGAAACTTGTCGCCCGTCTCTCCCCCTCCCTGAAAGCCGATCTCGAAAATGCGGTTGGCGAAGCCATCAAGCGCAAGGCCGCCACGGTCGAGCCGGCGCATTGGCTTTATCACATCATTTACGGCAGCAATGCCGAAATGCGGGCGTTTCTTGAGGATCAAGGCGTCAACCTGTCTGAACTGCAATCCGAGCTGGAACGGGAGATGCCGCATGGATCGGGCAATGGACAACAGCAGCCGACCCTGTCCGGGTCCCTGAGCAAGCTCATCGAGCAGGCCTGGCTGCATGCTTCCGTCGAGATGTCTCTGGGTCAGATCACCCCAGAGGTGTTTCTCCTGGTGTCCCAGCTGCCCAACACGCTGGGTGCCAAGGCCGTGACCCTGCAGGGTCTCAGGCCGATGTCCACGGATGCGCTGGGAGCTTTTGCGGCTGACCAAAGCCGGAGCATCGCAGCCTTGTCCCCTGAGGGGGGGCGTGGCCATGCTGCCGGTGGCGGTGACGGGACCGCCTTGCAGAAATACACGGTCAACCTGACTCAGCTTGCCCGCGATGGCGCGCTGGACACGGTTCTGGGCCGCACGAACGAGGTTGCCAAGGCCATTGATGTGCTGTTGCGCAAGCGTCAGAACAACCCGATCCTTCTGGGCGCGCCCGGGGTGGGCAAGACCGCCGTGGTCGAGGGTCTGGCGCAGAAGATCGCCTCGGGTGAAGTCCCCAAACAATTGCGAGGCGCTGATCTTGTCAGTCTCGACATGGGACTCTTGCAGGCGGGTGCGAGTGTGAAGGGCGAATTCGAAGAGCGCCTGAAAAACGTCATCAAGGAGGTCCAGGCCTCCGAGAGACCCATCATCGTCTTCATCGACGAGGCCCATACGATGATCGGAGCGGGGGGCACCGAAGGGCAGAACGATGCCGCGAACCTTTTGAAGCCGGCCCTGGCCCGGGGTGAGTTCCGCACAGTGGCGGCCACGACCTTTGCCGAGTACAAGAAGTATTTCGAGAAGGATCCGGCCCTGTCGCGCCGTTTCCAGCCCATCACCATCGACGAGCCCTCCCGTGATGCCTCCGTCAACATCCTGCGTGCCGTGGCCGAGGGATTGAGCAAGCACCATGATGTGCTGGTGCGCGAAGAGGCCATCAAGGCGGCCGTGGATCTGTCGATCCGCTTCATGCCGTCGCGGCGTCTGCCGGACAAGGCTATCAGCCTGATGGACACGGCTTGCGCCCGGGTGGCCCTGTCGCAGCATGCGCGCCCGGTCCAGATCGAGACATTGGAGGAAGAGCTGCGCTTCGTGGAGGCCGAACTGGCCAAGTCGGAGGCGGATGCGCGCATGTTTGGCGATGCGGGCTTTGATCCGACTGCGCTGAACTCCAGCATCGAGGACCTGCAGGCCACGGTCGCGGACCGGATGTCCATGTGGGAGGATCAGAAGGAAAAAGTGCAGCAGAGGCTTGCGGCCGCGCGTGTGGCGGCGGGCGATGATGGTGTCGTAGCCCCGGCGGTCGAGACCGGCGATGCGGGAGAGATCATCCTTGTGCATCCTTGGGTGACGCAGGCCACGATTGCCGAGGTTGTTTCGGATTGGACCGGTGTTCCGATTGCCAATCTCGGGGCCAGCGAGGCCGAGCGGCTTCTGGGCCTCGAGGACACGCTCAAGGAGCGGGTGATCGGGCAGGATGATGCCATTGCGGCCATCGCCCGTTCGCTCAAGATTTCCCGTGCCGGCTTGACGGATACGCGCAAGCCCATCGGCGTCTTCCTGATGTGTGGCCCTTCGGGTGTCGGCAAGACCGAGACCGCCCTGGCCATCGCCGACCAGTTCTTTGGAGGGGAAGACGCGGTCACGACGATCAACATGACCGAGTTCAAGGAAGCCCATAAGGTGTCGATGCTGCTGGGTGCGGCTGCGGGCTATGTCGGCTATGGCAAGGGCGGGGTTTTGACCGAGGCCGTGCGCCGCCGGCCGTATTGCGTGCTGTTGCTCGACGAGATGGAGAAAGCCCATCGCGAGATCCAGGACGTCTTCTTCCAGATTTTCGACAAGGGGCACATCTCCGACAGTGAAGGCAATGAGGTCGATTTCCGCAACACGATCATCATCATGACATCCAATGCCGGTGGTGAAGAGATCCGCGACTACATCACCGGGGCCGATCATGACCCGAGCTCGCAGGAACTGTCTGATCACCTGCGTCCCTTGCTGCTCGACTGGTTCAGCCCCGCCTTTATCGGCCGGACCGAACTGATCGCCTATCGTCCTCTGACACCGGAGGTCGGCAGCAAGCTCACGGAGATTCATCTCAATCGGATCAAGAAGCGGATTGCCGCACAATACGGGGCCACGTTCGGCTGGGAACAGAGCTTTGTCGATTATGTCGTGCAGGCCAATTCCGACCCCCTGTCCGGAGGGCGTGCGCTTGAGGCGATCATCAACAAGAAATTCCTGCCGCGACTGGCCGAGGAATGCATTGCCCGGGTGATCGAGGACAAGCCGATGCGGTCGATCTCGGTGGCGCATGACGGGTCCGATGTCGTTCTGAGCATGGAGTGATCTTGATGAGACGACGCATCTTCCATGGGGGCCGGCATCGGATCCGGGGAGCGGTGGCGGTGCTGTGCACCTGTGTCCTGGGTCTGTCCGATCCGGCCTGGGCGCAAAGCTCTCCGGTGCTCCGGCTTGCGACACAGGACTTGCCGCCCTACCAGATGATCGAAGGCGATGCGATGACCGGTATCGCGGTCGAGCGCGTGCGCTGCGCTCTGGATGCGATCAATGTCCCTTACGAGCTGCACATGACGGTGTGGGCGGATGCGCAGCTTGGCACGCAGACCGGGCGTTTCGACGGGTTCTTCGTGGGATCGGCGACCAATACCCGGGCCAATTACGCCGTGCCCTCGGAGGCGGTCGTTTCCGAGGATCTGGCCTGGTACCTGCCATTGGGATCCGATATCGATCCCAATGATCCGGGCGATGCGCTCTCGGCGCGGTACAGCGCGAAATTCGCCACCTCGAAATGGCAGCTTCTGCATCGCAACGGGTACAATGTCGTGATGCGGCCACGTGATGCGGAAGCGCTTTTGAACATGCTGATCGTGGGGGATATCGACGTCGCCCTCGAATACGAGATGATCTTCGCACATTACATGGAAAAACGCGGATTGTCCGAGGATCAGTTCCGGAAAATCCCGTTTGGCCGCCAGGATATGAGCGTCCATTTCTCCAAACAATATACGGAGGCCAATCCTCTCTTCCTGTCCCGTTTCAACAGCCAGGTGCAACGCTGCATGTCGGAGCCCCAATGACCTTGAGTGTTCAGCTTTTGCAGATCCCGCCCACTGAGACGGTGATGAAGCGGGAGTTCTATCTCACTGGGGCGTCCTTCACGGTTGGACGTGATTTCGGGTCAGATATCTGTCTGCCGGATCTGGCAGAGACCATTGCGCCAACACACCTGGTCGTCAGCAAGACGCCGTCAGGTGGGTATGCAGTCAATGACACGAGCATTTCCGGGGCCATCATGAATGGCCGACCCTTGCCGCCAAAGCAGCCACAGCCACTCCAGGATGGGGATGTCGTCAGCTTTGCGGGCTACAAGCTGCTGTTCGGCATCGTTGAATCCGCACGTCAGGAAGAGCCTGTAAACGATTTTCTTGAAAGGAGATTCATTGTTGAAACCGATATGTCCGATGATGCGCCGCTGCTGCCCGATCAGGAGATCGAAGAGGTCTTTCCGGAGCCTGACATGGGGTTCTCGGGCAGCGAGATGGATCTGGATCCCGATCTCATGTTCGACCCTTTTGCCGAGGGTCCCGAGATGCGGGAACCGCCGCGCGCCGAGTCCCATCCTCAGCCAGCGGCTGCCGAACCGGCTTTCGCAGAACCGGGCGAGGTCATGGAGATGACGCGCTATCAGACCGCGCCGGCGCTCCAGAACACCCATCTGCGAGCAACTCTTTATCGAGAGCAGGTGTCCACGGCGATGGAGCGGGCGCTCGAGCGGTTTCTTGACGAGATGGATCCGGCTGTCCTGCAAGAGGATTACGACGAGTATATCCCGCGTCTCGTGAACCATCAGAAGCGGTACTGGAAGATTCATTCCCGGCAGTTTTCCAGAAAAAAAGCCAGTGGAGAGTTTCGGCGGACCTTCATGGCGCTGTTTGCAGAGGAGATGCGCAAGCTATGAAGGTGTTTCGTCATATAGTGCTGCTTGCAGCGACATGTCTGCTTGTCGCCTGCGCCGCGGAGCCAGAGCCACCGATGCCGGTGAACAAGACGCTCAGCGTGCAGGCCGGGCCGAATGTCAATCAATACAACAACGCGGCCAATCCAATCGTGGTGCGCCTGTACCAGCTCAGTTCACGCAGCGAATTCGAGGCTGCGGATTTCTGGGGGATCTTCAACGACAACGCGCCTGATCTTGCGGGCGTTGTTCTCGACAAGCGCAGCCTCTCGCCGCTCTACCCCGGTGAAACACGCCTGGTGGCCTTCGACCTGGAACCGGACGTGTTCTATTTGGGCGCCTTTGCGGAATTTGCCGATTTTGAAACCCAGCAGTTTCGCGCGGCAGTGCCGATCGATACCGAGAGCCTCGACAATGGTGTGACGATTTCGGTCACGTCGTCCGGCGTGTCGATCCAGTTCCGCAACCCTGTGGATGAGACGGAAGACGCGGAAGAGGAGAAGAAGGGATTTGGCCTGCTTGCCTGGCTCTTTGGAGGAGGCAAGTGATGTATGGCAGCATAGTCTGGTCAGAGGGCATGTTCATTGCCCCGCAACACTTCCAGCATTTCGACAGTGCCTTGCAGCGCTATGTCAACGAAGTGGCCCAGCTCGATCTGCTCTCCGGTGATTACGGTGTCAGCGAGCTGGAGCTGAACACGGACGCGCTGGCCATAGGCAAGTTCGCGGTGCGTGGTGCTGCGGGCATTCTTCCGGATCGCCTGTTCTTTCGGCTTGCCAGGGAGTTGGTCATCGACATTCCGGATGGGCTGGTGGATGAACTCGTTCACATCGCTGTTCCCTTGGCGATCACCGGAGCATCCCAGTTCGGTGAGCCGGGCGAGACAGCCCGGATGATCAAGACACGCCGGGATCTTCGGGATCTGAATGATCCTGACAATGAGCCCGTGGAGACCGAAATGGCGGATGTGGGGGCAAGCCTGCAGCTGGGCAGTGTCGATCTGTCCGGTTTTGCCACCATTGCGGTGGCACGCATCCTGGAGAAGACGGCCGAGGGCAGGGTGATCCTCGATCGCGCCTTCATGCCTCAGGCCATTGACCTGCGTGCCTCGCGCATCCTGGCGGAGCGTCTGGAGGAGACCATTTCGCTGGCGCGGGTGCGGGCTGCAAATGCTGCAGGGCGCGTGGCCACGCAGACCGGCATGCGCAGCGAGGCGAGCCTGATGACCGAGCGGCTTGAGCTTCAGGTCCTCAACCGATGGCTTCTGGTGTTGCAGAATGCAAGACATCTGGGACGTGTCTCGCCCCGCGCGCTGTTCGGCCATCTCGCCAGCCTCTCGGTGGAGCTTGATGCCATTCTGGGCCAGGCCACACCCGAGACATTGCTTTATGATCCGGCAAAGATGGCCGAAAGCTTCGAGGAGGTTCTGGGAACCTTGCGCCGCAAGCTCACACTCGAAAAGCCGGCCAGCGTCATGGCGCTGTCGTGGAATACGGAACTGTTTGAAAATCGCCGTCTGTTGCGCCTGATCATTCCAGCCCGGGTTCTGGCCGAGGAGCGGCGTCCCATTCTGGCACTTTCGGGGCCGGATGGGGCAACGGCGCTGGCGCAACTGGGACCATTGGCGTGCAAGCTTGCGGGTTTGTCGGCAATGCCGGAGCTTGTTTCGCGTGGTTTGCCCGGCGTGGACCTGACGCTGCTTTCGGCAGCCCCGGCTGAACTGCGCTCCCGGAGTGACGCGGCATTTTTCGCCATAAACACCAGCAGCGCGCATTGGCAGCGCTTTCTCAACAAGCGTGAGGCGCTTGCTCTGCATGTGGATGACCGGATCTCCACGGTGGACGCAACCCTCTACATGCTGGGCTGAACATGAACGGGCATTCCACAGACAGACCCAAGCCCAGTGACACGCCGGAAGGTGGGTCCGGGCAGCCTGCACCGGCGGGTATGAGCCGGCTTTCGCCGGTCTCTGCCACGGATCTGCAGAACCTGGACCGGGCGTTGCGACATTATACGGGGTCTGACAACACGCTGATCAACGTCTCTGCCGATCTGCTCGCGGTCTGTGGAGTGATGAGCCGCCTGACACCGGGCGCAGAGCTCAACACGACCCGAATGGAATTGTCGCGCGCGATCATCGATCTGAAATACCGGGTCGTCAATCTCGACTACCCGTCTTCGGTTGCAGAGAACCTGTGTCTGCTGTTTGCCATCACGCTGGATGAATTTGTCATGCTGAGCCCGTGGAGCCGGGAAAGAGGCTGGGAAAACCGCACCCTGGTTGCCGATCTGTTCGGGTTTCGTGATGGGGGAGACCGTTTCTACAACATTGCCGAACGGGCCTTGATGCAGCCCAAGGCGCTGCGCGAATTCCTGGAAATCCTCTATCTGTTCCTGAAGCTTGGCTATCGCGGGAAATACACGCGCGGGACCGAGAACGAGCGCGACCGATTGATCCATCGCATCGAAACCGCTCTCAGCCTCGTGTCGCACTCCGCAGACGTCAAACCCGTGGGTCGGATGATCCGGGACACGAAGGCGCCCAGGCGCCGGATCTCGACAATGCGCAAACTGGTTGCCGCCGCCACCGCCATTGCCGTGATGTCCGTGGGGGTCTGGGCAGCCCGCAGCCAAATGGAACATCATATCTATACCACCTTTCAAGAGCGCCGCGCCCTGGCTGAGACCGAGGGCGCGGTCGATTTCATCTTCAGCAGCGAAAACGGGTCTCTTGTTGCCCGGCCCCGACCATGAAACCCGGTACCTGGCTGAAATCCGCGATTGCGATCTTCGCAGCTGTCATGCTGGCGCAGCTTGCCTACCTGGCGGCGCGTTTTTTCAGCGGTGTGGTGTTCTCCTTGCCGTATCTTGTGTGGCTTGGCGCGGTGCTGCTGCTGTCGCTGATCGGGGCACTTGTTGTGTTTCTCTACCGCAAGCGCATCTGGGTCCATGATCCGGTGGCGGTCGAACTGCGGGCGTTGCGGCTGGCTGCCGCCAGACAGTATCGCCAGGCCCGGAGCCGTGCGCGCATCATCGATCGCAACCCGATGGGGGTGCCGTGGTATTTTTTCCTCGCCATGGAGAAAGAGACGCGATCGACCGTGATGGCCGAACTGGGGTATGTCGGGTTCGGTGACGCGCTGGTCCACAAGGGCCTGACCTTCACCACCTGGACCTCTCCAACCGCGGTGGCGTATCGGATCGAGGTCGCGCCGGGGACGGATCTCTCCTTTGATCTGCTGAACATGGTGCTGCGGCATCTGATGCGGAACCGACCAAGCCTCGCCGTCAACGGGGCATTCGTGGAATACGAGCTTGCGGGCTTGATGCAGACGGCGGCGACCGAGACCGGCAATGCGTCCAATATCAACCGTATATTGAATGTGGCGACGGACCAGTTCGGCATTGATGTGCCTGTGCATGTGGCTCTGGTCGGGCTCGAACATCTGCCGGATCTGGCTCGCGCGGCCATCCTGACCGATCATCTGGGCGCTGGTGTCATCTTCGGCGGGTTCCTGTCTCCGGAGGAACCAAACCTGACGGCGCAGGTGGACCGGTTGTTCCAGGATATGACCAAAAGCCTGACAGCGACCCAGTTCTCTGCTTTGCAAAAACAGCTTTCACCTGATTTCTGTGCATCCCTGCTCAATGCGCCCTTGCAGCTTGCCTTGCTCAAGGCGCAGTTGAACGATCGCATGACCGGTTTGGCGCAGCCCTTGCCGCCACGGCGGATGCCGCTGAACCTGCAAAGCATCGTCTTTGTCGGAGCGCGTTCCGGTATGCCTGCGGTTGATCCGCTCAGCCAGGTCTCGGGGCAACGGTTTTTCAATGGCACCCCGATCCTGGCCCTCCAGGAGGCTGCTCCGGACAGTGTGACGACTGAAAATGCAGGTCTTCTGGCCACGGCCTATCACCGGGAGAGCTTCATTGCCGAGCCAAACCGGCGCTATGCGGTTCAGGCGAAGCTGAGCAGCACGTTCTGGTCCGTGCTGTTGTCGGGTCTTGTTGGAATGTTTGGTCTGGCGGTCTGGGAAAACCATCGCAGCTACGAGCGCGTCAATGCAGATGTCAATGCAGCCTTTGATGCATTCTATTCCAAGGTGGGCAGCATCACGACGGATGGTGATTTTCTCGTGGAGCGTGTTCTCATGCTCCAACCCATCCGCACCAGCCTTGGTGCATATGAGGTGCTGAATGTCCAACATTACCGGCCGTTCCTGCCCAGATGGTCGATGCAGGAGACATATGAACGCCTGTATGACGAGGAACTCACGCAAGGGCTGCAGACCACGCTGGTTGATTTCATCGAAAAGGAAACCTTTGTATTCAATGACCTTGCCGACGGTGTTCAACTGATCCGTCTGGCTTCCGTGGAAGCGCAGTTCCATACCGATCAGCAGCGCTACCAAGAAGAGCTCATGGAGTATTTCACCAGCGGCCTGGCTGAACAGGGTGAGGTGTCGGGGGAATTCCAGAAGCAGTTGCGCGCCACGCTTGAGGATCTTTTTGCGCTCAATCGACCGCCAGAGCAACGCAATGACAGCCTGCGGGCCGTCGTCGCCAAGACCCTTGCAGGCTTGGATACGGCAGAGCTGCTGTACGCGTCTCTGATGCGCCGCAGCGCCTATGCCGAGCGGGTCGATTTGAGGCAATTGATCGGACCGCGCTTCTTTGAGGTTTTTGTGCCCATCGAGGACCCCCAGATATATCTCGTGCCGCGTGGCTATACCCGGGCCGGGTTGGATGCGCTGTTTGAAAACGGCAACATCCCGGAACTGTCGGAGCTGTTGAGCCGCTATGAAGAAGTGATCGGGGCACTCGATACTGCCACGGAAAACGCCATTCTGCGCCGCGTAGCACAAAGCTATACGGCCGATTACATTTCCAGCTGGAGTGCCTTCATATCAGCCTTGCGGCTGCGGGACGCGGAAAGCTGGGGAGATGCGCAAGTTCTCATGCAGGCGCTGACCAACCCATCCGAAAATCCGATCGACCGTCTTGTCCGTGCCCTTTCGGACAATACGGACATACGTGTTTATCTTGATGCTCCGGCGCCCGCTGCCACAGATGCTCCCGAACCGGTGGACGCCACCCCGGTTCTTGCCCCTGCATCAGCCAGTGTCGAGGCCGCGGCGGCGTTCAACATCCGAACGGCGTTCCGTCCTTATCTTGATGCGCTGCGCAGCGAAGGTGAGCAGAAAAGCCAGTTCGATCTTTTCCTCACCTATGCTCGTGATGTCACGCTGTGGTTGGAAGAGGCCGGCAGTGCCGCCAATGGGGCAGGGCAATTTCTCTTCGAGCGTTTCCAGAATGCCGAAAGCGTCAACCCGCTCGCAGTGCTCAACGCGTTTGTCACCCGCTCGGAGCTGGAAATCATCCGCAATTTCGGGCGCAGCATTGCCACCACGCTTGACAACAGCGCCATGCAATTCGTCTACGAATTCATCGACGGTCAATGGCAGCGTCAGATCCTTGTGCCCCATGGGGCGTCCCTGACGATGGCTTTCCCCTTTGATGCCTATAGCGATGCGGATTTCCCGTTGACGGAATTTACCGATCTGTTTGCAGCGCAAGGCAAGCTCGCGAGCTTTGAGGCAACCTATCTGTCACGGTTCAAGACGGATGATGGGGTGTTCCTTCCACAATCGACCTTCCTGCTGACAGGCAATGCGGATCTCACGCAGGACGCGAAGGCGGCATTCTCGCGGTTCAACCAGATCAGCGCCTCCATGTTCAGTGACGACAAACCCTATCTCGAATTCTCGGTACGCACAGGTTTCATGTCGAATACCCTGAGCCAACTGATCGTTTCTTCAGGGGTCACCTTGCATCAGTTTCGGCATGGCCCCGTATTCTGGGACAAGCAGGCCTGGCCGGTGGCGGGGCTGCAGAACAGTGATCTGAATTTGCGGTTTTTCGCCCGTTCTCGAGCCGTGTTCGACCAAACATACAAGGGCCCCTGGTCCTGGTTCAGACTGGTTCAGGACGGATCGGCCTCTTTGAACCCGTCACTGGGTCTGGCAGAAGCCTCCTTTGCCGGGGATGTTGGAAACGTGACGTTGCAATTCGACGCGCAGGTTCGGTTCACACCGTTTGCACCCGGCTTCTTTTCAGAGATCTCGATCCCCGAGCGCCTTTTTTCTTCGACCGGTGGCGCGGATGTAGAGTGAACCGATCTGCAATGTCGTAGGTGCCTTGCGTGATGGAGCTCAGCACGGGCGTGTCCTGGAAGGACATTTTATTCGGATCTCGTTATCAGGACGGCTTCCGGTTGTTCCTCGATGATGGCCATGTCGACATGGATTCCAATCTGGTCGAGAATGCCATCAGAGTCCCCGCCATGACGCGGCGCAACACATTGTTTTGCCGGTCACGAGGAGGGGGCCGGTTCTTGGGCAAGGTTTGCAAGCCTGATCGGCACATGTCGCCTGAACGACGTCAACCCCTATGCATACTTGCTCGATCTATATACCAAGCTGGTGTTGCTCGGTCATGCCAGCATCGAAAGTCCCAAGGAATACATCGGCATCGAACAGGCCGAAGCCTTGGAAATTGCGCGCAAGTACCATCTCTGAGCCATGCAGACCTATCTTGAAAAACGCCAATCCTACCAGTCCTGTGAGCGGCAGGTCGCGGAACTGACCGCATTTGCAGAACGCGGCGGCTATGACGTGGTCGGTTTGTTCAAGGCAACAGCCTCCGGAGCCTCAGCCAATCGCGCCCCCGCAATCAGATCCTCGATCTCGCGCAGGCCCGGCAGATAGACGCCATTCTGGTCAGCGAGCTTTCCCGGTGGGGGCGGTTCACTCAGGACCTGCTCGATACCCTCAATCGCCTCGCGGGCTGGAAAGTCTCGGTCGTGGCCATGAACGGCATGACCTTCGAGCTCGACACACCTCACGGTCGGATGCTGGCCGGGATCGCGCAATTCGAGCGTGACCTTCTCAGCGAGCGCGTGAAATCCGGCCTTGCCGCCGCACGGGCGCGCGGCAAAAAGCTTGGCCAACAGCTGGGACAGCGCCCGAAGTCTGACAAGCTTGCCCCAAAAGTGCTTCAGGCAATCGAAGAGGGAAGGTCATACCGATGGATCGCCAGAGACCTCGGCATCTCAAAAAACACCGTGCTCGAAATCATGAAACGGCAAAGGGAAAATCTTTAGCAGGGATCATCTTGCCCCCTACTGGATTCTACCCCTTGGTACACCTACTACCAGCGCCACAGCCGCTCTAGTGAATGGTAAAGGCGACGGCAGCCCCCGGAACGCGGAAAGACGGGCGGGCTGCACGCGACATGGTGCAAAGGACGCGATCCGCGAACCATCTGACATTTGCCATTGGCCCGAAGACGCGATGCAGACCGCGCAAGACATCCTGCAAAGGACGTGATGCGTGATGCGGAAGACGCGTGACACGATACATTGCGCACGATACGTGATGCATTTGACAGAAGACGTGAAATCGGCCCCAAAGACCGATTTTCTACATTGAGTACAAACCCTTATGTCCGACTCCGCTTGTGCTGGGAGTCGGCGGGCTTGTACGAAGTTGGCAAGAAATAGGAACGTATACTTCACATGCCGAGCAGCCGCCGATTGACCGATCAGGAGCGCCGACAGATCGCCCAGCAGCGCGCAAAGGGTGTGCCCGAGCGCGAACTGGCGGTCCGGTTCTCGGTTTCCCGGAAGACCATCTACAACGCTCGGAACCATGGTCGGGTGACGCGCTCGGCTAATGACAGCCGGACCCGTGTGCTGACAATACGTGTTAGCGACCGCGACCTCCGGGGCTTCGATGCGGCGCTTTCAGGCGTAACAGGCCCGAGCGTGCATATTTGATCGTTTGGTGGGACAAAAGGCGTACAAGCTATACGCCTGAACGCTGCAGGTACATGACAACGTTTTCGGCGGGGAACTTGAAGCCTCGGCCATCGGAGACGCGCTCTGCGCTGATCGGATATTTTGGCCTGTTTGGATTGATGGCGACGATGCGGAAGAGTTCATCCTTCGATCGGAAGGTGCGGCCGTGATCCGCGGGCTCCAAGCCGAAATGAGGCGCGAGCACCTCGAACAGGGCCTTCTCTGGTGAGTAGATCTCGCCGTTCTCTTGCGGGATGCCGACGCGGAAGCTGATCTCGAAGCTGTGGCGCAGGTTGATATCCGCGAGATCGCCCCCTTCGACAGTCAGCCCGTGTGTTTCGGCCACGGTGAGGCATGCCTTCATCATGTCCCAGCGCAGCCGGTCGCAAAGCTCTGGGGTCAGGTTGCGTGGTGGTGGGACCTTGGCCCGTGTTTGCATAGGCACCTTGGGTGCGGAAGGCTGTCGCTTGCGTGGAGGCTTTTTCATGCAGTCCGCCCCTCTATGATATCATTGCCCGTCAGCATTTCAGCCTTTGCTTTATAGACAGTACCGCGCGAGATCCCCATTTCGCGGGCAATTTCCGTTGGGGAGAAGCCTGCACCAAGCTTGGCCTGAATGGTGGCCATGTCGATCTTGGGTGGGCGACCGCGATAGACCCCTTTGCGTTTCGCGGCCTTGATCCCTTCAGCCTGCCGCTCGCGGCGGAGATTGGTTTCAAACTCCGCAAAGACGCCAAGCATGTCGAAGAACGCTTTGCCCGTCGCCGTGGAGGTATCCACGGGCTGCTCGGTGGCCGCCAGATGCGCGCCCTTTTCTTTCAGCCGCGCAACGATGATCTGAAGATCCTGCATTGAGCGGGCAAGCCGGTCGATCCGCGTCACCACCAGGGTTTCGCCTGGGTGAATAAAGTCGAGGATGGTTTTCAATTCAGGGCGGCCTTCAAGCGTCGCGCCACTGCGCTGTTCTTGGCGCACCATCCCACATCCTGCGGCTGTCAGCGCCTCAATTTGAGCATCGAGGTTCTGATCGACGGTCGATGTTCGGGCATAGCCGATTTTGGGGCTCGATCTGTTCATTTTGGGTGTGCCCCTGACATGATGTGTTCACTATCTCGAAACAGACCCAAAGTGAACACGCAAATCGCATGTTCTGGTGTTTATGCGCGCCGTCATTACGGGTATACTCATAGTAGCGCTCAAGCCGCGATACGCTCGTAATCGATCCGGGCCTCCAAATCGATATCCTAGCGGCCATAGGGTGTGATGTGCGCATAGATTAACGGCGTCAGGCCGCGATAGTCCTCTGGAGACAGTCGGGCACCTCGATTTTTCACTGTCGTCGGCTGATCTGCACGAGTTTTGTGGCGTGAAGCCGACAGGAAGTGGCTTTTGGGGATGTTTGGCGGCATAGCCATGGCCCGTTTCGCCTGGTCATGGCGGTCTTCGGCCCCGTCGGCCTGAAGTCCACGTCCCGGATCACGCGGGGTAAGGGTTCAGGCGGCGCAGTTGCGCCAGCCGTCGCATGTTGTAGGCAAGGTTCTTCATTCCGATCTTGGCCTTTGCGCGGATCAGTCCGACGGTGCGCACCAGCGTCCCGCCCATGTCGTTGGTCTGGGCGCCGAAGACATGCTCGACCCGCGCGCGCACGGCGGATTTGGTCCGGTTGCTGCTCTTGCCCTGTTCGGTCAGCGGCTTGCCGCGCTTGCCCTTGCGATGGATGCGGCTTCTCAGCCCTCGGGCGCGCAGCTTGGCCTCCATCTCTTCGGAACGATAGGCCGGATCGGCTCAGACGTCCGAGCCGGTGTTGCCTTGCATGAGCAGGTGATCCACCGCCTGGCTATCGTGCAGGGCCGCGTCGCTGACGTGGTAACGGCGGACCAGCTTGTGCTTGCGGTCCACATTCACATGGTTCTTGTAGCCATAGTGACTCTTGCCGTGCTTCTTCGTCCAGCGGGCGTCCGTATCTTTCTGCGACCGCCTGGCGGGCTTGTCGGCCCAGCCCTCGGGCACCTCGCCGTTCTTGATCGCCTTGTTTTCCTCGCGCGTGTTGTGGTTCTTCGGCACCGGCACGATGGAGGCGTCCAGGATCTGCCCGCCGCCCGCGATGTAACCCTGCCGCGCCAGATAACCGTCGAACTGCTTGAACAGCGCCTCGACCACCCCGGC
>NZ_BMFC01000016.1 GCF_014637725.1 Marivita lacus
GCCGACGGCGAACGCCATCGGCGGCAGAGAGAACTTCAATTTGAGGTCGGTGGATGAAATCGGACATAAGGTCGGACTTATCATCGGATCGTAGCCAAAGTCAGACGGCCCTCACCGTAGCCTTACGATTTTTCTGGAGGGGTGTTGATGTGGCGTTGATGTGGCGCGCGAACGCAAGAAGCCTCCCGATTGGGAGGCATTTAAGCTTTTGATTTAGCGTAGTATTTATGGTTGCGGGGACAGGATTTGAACCTGTGACCTTCAGGTTATGAGCCCATAATTCAATGATTACAATTGGTTAGGAATATCAACAGCATAGCCGACAAGTCTTTGAATTCACAATATTCCATTCATTAAAATGGCAGACATTCGCAAGTATTAACCCCGACAGATCGCTTCAAAATGACGTACGTCAGTTGACATGGCGTTGACACGGTTGATTATCTAAGGTCTGTGTTCTGCTCCTTCTGGTTAATGGTGTGAACGGTCTTTACAGGACATTTGAACCGATCTCCGAAAATGCCCGCTACCCCGCCATCGTTGCCGAGCGTACTGAGCGCGGCGTGTTTCTGGCCCGACAGTCTTTGGGAGAATTTGTCGAACCTATCTCGTCAAGTGCTCAAGCTCCTCCCAGCTAACCCCTGAAATCTGCGTCCAAAACACCCGCGTCATCCCAGGGAAATTATGGGCGTCGTCAGCGCCTTTCTCCAAGATTGTGCGCACATGACTGCGCACCAGATCGTCGCTCGCCGTCGGCGCACGCATTTCATCAATCAGTCTCGCAAGTGTAGCTAAATGCTTCTTGCGCTGGACAACTAGCGAAGGCCGCCAAAGGCCAGCGGTCTCGATCGTCGCCACACCCATTGGGGAAATTCCTCGGATGCGTCCGTCGAGTTCGTAACGAAAGTGGTTGATTGGTTCTTCATCCTTGAATGGATGAAAAAGAAGTTCGTGTTCCAGCGCATTTTCTTGCGGCCGAGAGCGCTGGGCCATGTCGCAATCGACGGGGAAATAGTTTCTTTTCCAAGTTCGATTGCAGATTTCGCATGAAAGGAGGAAGTTTGCCCAGCTATAGGCGTCCCACCAGTAGCCGGTGCCAATTGTTCGAAGCGCCTTTCGATCACTGACATTGGAAGCGTTATCTTGTTCTGTTCCTTGACTTGCCGTATCCAGAACTTGAACCATCGCCTTAGGGCGGAAATGGTCGACATCACAATACTGCGTTCCAACCACTCTTATATCGCAATATCCGCAACGCCCATGCTGAGCTTTGGCGAAATCACTCTTAAAGCCCTTCCAGAGATCAGAGGACTTCCCCATTACTTTCTTGGGAAATTCGATCCGGTCGTCGTCGGTAACAAAGTCGGGCAGCGCAGCCTCGTAGATGCGGCGGACTTCATCCCGAACACTATCAAGCGTATCGTCGTTGTCGAAATTGGTGGAATCGGGCCGCTCAGCAAAACGGAACACTCTACTCCTCCAGACGACCGAAGGCTTGCCGAAGACGCGCTTGGAGTGTTTCGGCTTCCACTTCAAGCACGTCAGGCGCCGCGAGCCCGCGGCGTGCTACATCGGCAAGAGTTTGGCGCTCACCCTCGCTCGCGGCAAAACCTCGCAACCGATCGCGTAGATCCTGACTTAGCTTTTCCATTTGCACCCTTTCGTGCTCAGGAAGGATTGCGTCCCCTCTTACTTTGAGCGCGTCCTCTCTCAATGAAAGCACGCTCAGTTCGTTTATCATGTCCTCGGTTTCTTCGTCATAGGTCGTGCCGAGACCGAACCAACCGCCAGTGAGCAGATCGTCGACATCCATCCCTGGGAGTATGCTCAATGCTGTCGCTTCGATCTCCTCGCTTGCGGGATTCAGACGGAAAACATAGCTCTCGTCAGGTGCGAGGCCCCGCAGGCACAGAGGGTCGTGAGTGGTGATCACGAACCGTACGCGCGGGAAGAGTTCGCGCAACTTGGTCACGATCCGCTTCTTCCACAACGGATGCAAATGCAGCTCGAGCTCGTCTAGAAGCACTGTGCCCTCTGCCTCGGACATGACAGGTGTATCAATGGCAAGATGCTTCATAATATGCGTAGTGAGCCCAATGACTGTTCGAAAGCCGTCGGACATTTGATCGAGACTCTGCCTTGAGCCATTACGCTGGAAGAATATCTCACCATTTCGACGCGAGACTTTTGTGGTGACCGGTAGACCCATCAATACCTTGAGATTTCGCCCGAGCACTCTGAAATCGCGAGCTGAGACAAGATTTGTGTCGGCGAGCCAACTTTCGGCATCCGCAAGAGGCAGCACCGGATCAAAAAGGTTGTCGACTGCTCCCGAAGTACTCAGTGCGCGCGCCGCGCCTTTCGTTCTTGAGATACGGCTGGCACCGAGCGCAATCACTGGAACGCGAACCTCTGCGCCAGAAAACTCGAAATCCGGTGAATTTCTCCGGAAAGTTACTCGCCGCTTGCGTCCATCACTGAGCTTGATCTCAACATAACCCATGCGATTGCGAGAATTACGGTTATGGATGCGGCCGGCATCAGGAACAAGTTTTTTGGCGGTTGTGGCATCAACGAGCGCCAGTACCACCGCTTTAAGAAAAGTCGATTTTCCGACCCCGTTTTCGCCAACGATGCCGAGCCAAGGTTCGAGCCCGGAGTGAAAATCCGGGAACGCCAAACGGAGCTGGCTGATCGGACCAAAGTCACGCAGCTGGACTGACTCAATCCAAGTCGTCTCAAATTCTTCTGGCACTGCAATCGCTGCGTGTGTAGCCTGCTCCTTTTTTGCACGCTGGCTATGTGAACGCCTATTTCGCCCAGCTCCTAAACGTGTCGTCTCACGAACCGAATCGAGCACCAATGCGTGTTGAGGTTGGAGGTGGTTCAGGCTGCTTTTGATTTGGTTTAGGGTATCGACATCACCTGATGTTTCCGCCTTGCTCAGTATGCGAACGATCTGAAGATAGTGACGGTATAACTGCTTGCGATTTGAGACCAGCTCGGTTCGGTTGAGTTGATATACCTCGACCGTAGTCTTTCCGCGCTCGGTTTTTGCGATGAATATACCATCTTCCATTAGCGTGAGGTGTTCGGCAGGGTCGTCGATGAAAGGGTTAAGAAGTAGGGCACCTTCAGCTTCGAGTTTGGCGCCTCGGCTTTCCTCGGCGGCGCGTTCGCCTTTGATCGGGAAAAGACTGGCCTTGTAGCGATTGCAGATTGGGCAGAGTAGTTGAAGGTTATCCCAATCGTAGGTTAGCCACCAATAGTGGCGAGGCGAGCTACGGTCTTTTCGTGCATTGCCTGCATTGAACTTGGGGCGGAAATGCTCCAGGTCGCCATCCGATACACCAGTCACCGGCGAACCGCAGGTATGGCAGGCTCCCTCCGAACACGCTGCGAAGATCTGCCTAATCTCTTTGTTTCGTCGAAGGAGACGCCTTCGGAAAAAACGACTTGTGAGCCCAAGCCCCGAAGGGTCCTCATCTATCAGGTGGCGTAACTCAGCCTCTCCTTTGCTGGCAAACTCTTGCCACCAATCAGGCGGTTCGGGGCGGACAAGCCTACGCATAATTCAGTCCTCTCAAAGGGCTAAGCAGAAGCACAAGTTTGGCTCTTGATCATCGCTCATTCAAAAGCCGTCAGCGTTGTTACGAAACACCGCATCGTTGAAAATACTTATTACTCAATCTTTCCGGTATTGAAAGCGTCCGGCAAGTTCATGACTTGTTGAGAGGGGCGGGCGATGCACCGACTTTGCTCAAGTTGTATGCAACAAAGTTAATTGATCGACGCTCGAAACCGAGGCTCTGCACTTTGTGGAAATTCGTGATTTGCTCAACAAATCCCTTCACGGCGGAGTTTGGTCGGACGCTGCGCGGGACACGAATGTCGTGGAAGAGCTGGCAGCGATCATTAGCCGCGTTCGCTGCGAATGGCGAGAGTTGGCCGACAGCGGCCCCAACATCGTGCTCATCACACATCCTCCCGCCATTTAAGTGCAGTCGCTTGCAACCAGCTGGGCAGGAGCGGCTTGAGGGTTGGTGTGAGATCCTCGGTAGCGGCGCCGCGGATCATGTCGACGACTTGCTTGTCATCACGGCTTATGGATCGTTTTGGCCATGCGCCCTTTACGCCATCGACAGCTTGCGCAAATCCCTCGGCCCATGCCTGAAACTGCTTAGTGGGAAGGTCTCGCAGATCGCTGCCGATTTCACCAAGGAGGACGGCTTCGTTCAGCGCACCGAATCTCACCATGATGATGTCCAAAATGCGCTGGATGGACCCCTGTCCCTTCACCTCGACCCCCTGCATCAGCGGCATGAGCCATGCGTTTGGTGACATGAATTCCGGGGCGATCAGAACGGCGGTCAAATACCCGTCAATCTGATCTGGCTTGAGCTGACTGCCCTTGAGCAACTTGGCCAGTTCACCTTTTTGCTCCGGCGCGATCGCTGCCGGTCCAACCTCTTCGTCGTCCCAGGCACCTTCGGCTTCGAGGTCTTCCATCGCGCGCTCCGCCGCGACGAAGAGCGTATGCTCGAGAATATCCTCGAACACGGGTATCTTCTTGGTTTCCCGTCCAGAGTCGATCGCTTGTGCGACAGCGGCAAAGCTCAACCAGGCATCAGGTGCCGCGGTGCTGTCATGACTCAGGATCAGCGCGGAGCGGGCAAAGAGTTTTGCCCAGAATTCACGCTTTATCTCAAGGTGCCCTGCTACAATTTTCTTGGCAGACGCTTCCGTCCGAGCTTGTTCCAGCGCGGCCATCAAACTTGCATCGGACATAAACCAGCTGCTCGTGATGTCATACTCGGAGAACCAGTCCCGACTCTTGCCAATCAACCGGCTGCGGCGATTGGCCGACAGCGCAGCAAGCTCTCCGAGGGGATCAATCGCGGCCAGCATAGCGTCATGCGCACCAGATTGTGGCGTCACGTCGCTCACGCCGAACATTGGCGCGACATCCAGAAACCCCGGTGCCGTCACCCTACCCCGCTCTAGCCCATCTCCAAGCGCGACTCCAAAGGCGCAGGCGAGATAGGACGGTGACACATCATACATCGCCATGGCGTGTTCGATCTGTTCAACCATCATTTTTTGATCATTTCTGCTGGCACAGGGGATGACATACGCATCCTTGATCCCGTGCCCGGCCTTGATCATGACCGCGGCCACGGCGCGTGTGTTACCGCGGCTGCAGATGCCGATAATACTTTGTGAACCGGTCCCATCAGGAAGAGACGTCATCACCCGATGAAGCTGCCAGGGTTGCGGAACAGTGCCCCCAGAGGGCTCCCGTCGCAGCACAGTATTGATCAGTTTATCCAGCGCCCGCCCATTCGGGATCCAGTTACGAACCCGGATGAAATCGGACAACAAAGCCGCGTCTATCTTGGCATGTTCCACCAGAAGTTCGAATCCCCTGATGGCCGCGTCGCGCATCTCGGCCACAGGATCGAGCAGAAAATACCGCCCCACCGTACTCATGCGCGGAGCGCCCTGACCAATCATCTGAGTCAGGATTGTCGTTGTCACCTCAGACTGCATGGCGCCGAGCATCTCTCTGAGCCCGGTATACATTTCAAAGGGTGTCGAACCATCTGGAACCAGCTCGTCCACAAGCTCCCCGACATCCGGCAGTTCAACGGGTTCACCTGTCGCAAATACATCCACAAAGGCATCTGTTGCGCTGCGCAACTGATCGGGAGGCGTCAGCCCAGCACGGAGGTAAGCCTGAGAAATTCCAAAGCAGTTTCCAGCATCAAGCTCATCTGCATCAGCGCGTTCTACCAATCCCGCGGCCAGCACCTCAAAAAAATCAGCCGCCCCGCGCTCGTCATTTTCAATATTCATACGTGCCTCGTCCAAGACGCGTGATAGCAGAATAAGGCAATCGTCGGCGCATCCGGACTCGTCTGCTGAGAGCGCATCGACAAGGCCCAGAACAGCGTCAGCATCATTCGACAGCGGTAAAGCCCACCGATTTACCCAAAGCAACGTGCTTCTCTGGTTATCCGTCGTCGGACGGTCCATCAGACAGGCCTCGATCATTTCCATCACCACCTTTTACAACCCAGCGCCTCTATTTCCCGGGCCTCCTTTTTATGAACAGCGATGTGCCTGTCCACCCGAATCCACTTCAAAAGGACAGGAAGTGCGTATCCTCGTCCGCTGTTGCCGCCTCGCTGAAATCAGCCTCGTCCGGGATGCGACCAAAGGCAATCTTCGCCCCGACATAGCCACCGAAGACCTCGTCTTGCACGCCCAGGGATAAGGCCTTGGCACCGTGTGATTTGCGAAGAGTGTCCATCAGGTCACTGACCGTCTCCCATTTTTCTCGCGAGGCGGTGTCTGACCCGGCCTCCAGTGTGCCGCCAAAAAGGTCACCTGTGATCTCCGCATCGGAGACCACTCCGTGTATCGTCACGCTGACTGCTTGCGGCGAGAAGCGCAGCGTCCGGCGGGCCTCATGAAGCCCCTCCGACAGAGCGCGCATGAAGGTACGGTCGTCCCGAGCTGCCGGGAATGTATCGCGCCAATTCCATCGACCATCCTCGGCACCCCGTCCGCCCCGAAACCCCAGGGTCAGCTCCGTCGCTCGCAGGTTGTCTCTTCGCAGTCGGCGGGTGGCACTCAGCAGAAGTTGGCGGGCACAGGGTTCCACCTTGTCAGGCGTGCGGGAGTCTCGGGGCAGCACACGGCCATGGCCGTACATGCTTTTCTTGGTTTCGGGTCGCTCGGCGTGGATGCCGTGGAGTTCATTCCAGAATCGTTCGCCTTCGACATTACCCCAGATTTTCCGCGCCTGTTTCGGTGCCAGCCGCCACAAAGCGTCAATGTCCTCTACTCCCGCGGCCGCAAGGCGCGCGCCAATGCCTTTCGAGATGCCGGGCAGATCCCGGAGGTCAAGATGTGACAGGCACCCCGGGAGGTCCTCTGCCCTGATCAGGACAAACCCGTCTGGCTTGTTAATTTCAGCACCAATCTTGGCGAGCAACTCGGTTGGGGCCATGCCGATGGAGCATGTCAGCGCTGGGCTGAACGCACCTGCTAGTGCGGTCTTGATGCGATCCGCAAGTGATTTTCCTTGCGCCGCCTCGCTCGGCGTCAAATGGCAGACAACCTCGTCGATGGACCGAACGCGCTCGACCGGTAAGATGGTGCCGATGACGGCAAGGATGCGTTTGTGCAACCGGACATACGCGTCATGCCGTGCGATCACGAACACCATGTCGGGGATTACTTGGCGGGCAGCACGGATCGTCGCTCCAGACTTCACACCGCGCGCCTTGGCTTCGCGGCTGACTGCGATGCAACTGGTATGCGGCGAGTCCAGTGGTACGACGCCAAGGGGCCGGCCGCGCAGCTCTGCGTTGAAGTGCTGTTCGGCCGACGCAAAGAAACTGTCGAAATCGAGATAGAGCCGTTCGATCTTCGGCGTCGCATCGTTCATGGATGTGTCCTGTGTCGACATCTCGCCCGCCCTGCCATCGCATGCGGCGCCAATGTCATCGGAGCTCAAATTATTCGACGTGTCGCTGGTCATGGCCGCACTTTGATTGGCGAGGTGCGATAGGCGGACACCATATCGCGCAGAGCAGCGGGCTCTATGACGTCTACCGCATCTCCCCACTTGGCCAGGTGCCACGCCATTTCAACGAGACCGCTGGCGTCAAAAATGACAAGAAGTGACCCATCGCCTTGGTCGATCAATTCTTGCTTGGGATGAAACTCAAACTCGCGCGCAGCCGCCGCTGCAGCCGCTGAAAATCGCCACACGATCCGCGTGAACTCTGCATCGGAATGGAAGGAGCTGAAAGACTGTTCCGCATAGGTCCGCAAGTCGAAGTCGTTGTCCTTTTCAAACCACTGGACGGTGATTTCCACATCGGACATGCGATCCAAGCGGAAGCGACGAAACCGGTCATCTTTCGCGATATCCCGCCCAATCAAGTAGTGGCGCGTGCCAAACAACAGGCCATAAGGCTCGATGATACGATGTTTCGGTTCAGGGTCTCGTTCACCTTGATACATCAGCGTCAGTCGATAGGGCCCTCTGATCGCCCCAGCAATATTTTTCAACATTCCCTCGGAGGTCTTCACCCGGGGACCTGGCCTGCACGCATAACCGCGCGCCTCCAGAAGTGTCTCAGCATCGACCTCTGCGCGGCGCGCATGGATAGGCGGCAAGGTCGCCATCAGGCGATCGCGCAGCCCACATAAAGCGTCCTTTTCGGACTGCGCCCCCTCCCGCTCTGCCCGCCGAATACTCATTTCCAGCGCAACAAGTTCATGATCGTAAAGACCCGGCATCCCAAGCTTGCTGGTCTCGCGCACCTTCCATCTTCGCCGCCGGTCGCTGTCTGTCATATGCGATACGGTTGGAAACACATCTTTCAGAGCTTGGACCATGCGCTGGGCGGTTCGTTCGTTGACAGAGAATTCCTTTGCGATCTCCTGCACGCTGATACCTCGGTGCCGGCTGGCCGCCATGCTGGCAAGCTTCAGCAAGTCCTTTGCTTTCTGAAACGACATAAGCGCACAACCCCGACAGTTTCTGACGTAGTGGCTGCGGTATAGTCGATATGAGGGCGATTCGCCGAACACAGAGTTCGATCAATGCCGTAACGCAGGTCACCCCTGCACCGGGCAACCGATCAAGTCTTGCCGTTTTGTCCCTCAAAGCTGCCCGCACGGCGCGCAACAGGCGTCTCGTGCGTGACCATGTAAACGCAAAAGGAGACTGGGCGTATATGGCACTACCACCACGAGCGTTCTTCACCCTGCACGAAACCGCGTCGCGATGGGGCTGCACCATCGCCGACATTGGCGGTTGGGCCAGCGAAGGCAAGCTGGAGATCGTCACCGGCATTCCCCTGGCCATCTGCGGCACCGAAATGGTGTCGGGCAAGATCACCATTTCCCCCATGGACATGCTGCCCTTCTTTCGCCGCAGCGGTACCGGGCCTACTGTGATCAAGCTCCAGCGGATCAAGCCGGAGGATTTGGGCGAATGGTGCTATGTCACGGATCCCAGCGACGGCGTCGAAGTGTCGATTGCCGATCTGCTGATCAGCGGCAAAGAAGTCCGGCAGTTTGAAGACGATTACGATCTCCTTCGGCGGATCAGTGGTGGCACTGGTGGCATTTCCCCTTATGACTGGGAGGGGATGTATGTCGCCTTACTCAAACGCGTGCATGAAAACGGCCTGCCCGAGACCCAGGCGGAACTCATCGCGGAGTTGCAGGACTGGTTCGTTGAAGTCGCGGAGAATGGGGATGTCCCCGATGAGAGCACCATCCGTCGTCGCTTGCGCCCATTCTGGCGCGCTTTGCGAGGCAAGACCTGAGTGTCTTTCAGGCACGCTTGGTTTTCGGCTCTGCGTCAGCGTTGTGCACGATCTTGGGGCGTGGTCTGACCATGCCCGCCACAGCATCGACACCGGCACGCAACGGCGAGTCCATCAGATGCGCGTACCGCAGAGTGGTTTGCATCTGACTGTGCCCGAGCAGCTTGCCGATCATTTCCAGCGAGGCTCCACCGCTGACCAGAAGCGATGCGAATGTATGACGCAAATCATGAATCCGAACTCCTGGCAGGTCTGCCTCTCGCTGGACCATGATCCAGAAGCGGCGGATTTCTTTGACAGGTTGGCCCGGTACATCGCCGGGAAACAGCCACGGATTGCCTCTGGGCACACTGCCTGACCGCTGCCGCACGATGGCTGCCACATCCGCCGAAATCGGCACCCTGTGGACTTTACGCTGTTTGGTGGTGGCTGCAGGTTTTGACCAGATACCAAGTTCAAGATTGAACTGCTCAAACCGGGCTTGCCGCACCTCACCAACGCGCGCACCCGTCAGCATGCACAACCGGATAATGCTGGCAGCCCGCTGATCTTCGGCCGCGTCCAAGACATCCGCAAGCCTCGCAATCTCCTCGTGCGACAAAAAGCGTTCGCGGGCGGTTTCAACGCGTTTCTTGAACCCTTGTGCGGGATTGTCTGTACGCCAGCCCCATTGGATGGCGAGATTGAACATTTTTCGCAGGACTTCCCCAATCCGATTGGCCCGAACCGGGGTGGGCTTTCTACCCTGCAAGTTGCGCGCCCGGTTATTGGGCTTTGCCTTGGAAGGCCGGGCCCTGCCCTCTGCGATCAAATTGAGCAGCGAGGCAACATCCTGTGGGGAGATCTCTGCCACAAGCTTGTTGCCCCAATGTGGCGCCACCAGTTTGGACAGGAAAGATTTGTGATCCGATGCGCTCAGTGGCGTCAGGGTCGACGCATGCTCGGCGAGATACCGATCGATCAAATCCTTGAACCTTGGTGCCTCGCGCAGTGCTCCCCGTTCGTCAAGCGGATCAGTCCCTGCGTCGATCAGTCGGCGCAATTCGCGGGCACGGTCTCGAACCGCAGTCACGCTCCATTCCGGCCAACGCCCGATTGTCATTCTGCGTTGCCGCCCCGCAAAACGGTAGTCCAACGCGAAAGATCGCTCGCCAGAGGGCATCACCCGAATGGAGAGCCCCCGTACATCCGTGTCAAAGATTTGATACGCGCGATCCACGTCGGGCATCAGGTCACGTACCAATTTTTCGGTCAAGCGCAGTCGGTTCACCATGTTCACAGCTCCTTCCGCCTGGGACACAGGCGTAGATATTCAGAGGTATCAAGCGGATCATGCGCGACAGACCGGCGTCTAGGCAGCGACCGGCAGCGAAATGCTAAAAGCCTGCCGATCATTGAAATTATTGAACAAAATGCGTTCGCTGATGCCTGAACTGCAGTCAGCTGAATAAAAATCCGGCCGACGATCGTCGCCAAAAAGCGATGATTGGACGGCTCAACCGGCCAATCCATCCATTAGGCGGCTCGAAATCTGTAAATTTCGTTTAAAATCAATGACCGGCAAGGGGTCTGACCCCTTGCCGGTTTGGCCAATCCGTTTCAATATCAGTCAATCACCTGAAAACACGCTGAATTCTTGTAAATCGAGGGCGGATTAGCGCTTCATGATCGGCGCAGAGTGATTTTCCGAGCCTCAAATTCTTGGCGCACAATGAGTCACGCCTGAACAGAAAGCCGAAAAGCTCAATGATATCAATGACCGGCAAGGGTTTGGCGTTTCGCCGCCGGTCGCTGCCTTCCCGCCACCCCTTTCTGTCTGCGTTTCTGACGTCCTGACCTGCGCCCGTGTTGGGCGCCGAACAGGAGAAATCAGATGACAGAAACCATGACGTCCCCTGGACCCAGCAAACTGCGCGTGCTGAGCGGCTGGATCAGCCGTCTCGACCTCGCGCTGGAACTTGATGTCACCGTGGAGACCCTGCATCGCTGGGAAAAGCTGCGGTTTGGACCGCCTTGTGTCCGGGCCGGCCGGAAAATCTATTATCGCCGCGACGCTGTGCAGGAGTGGCTCTTACAGCAGGAAGCATCGCCTTCTCATGCGCGGAGGGCCCGCCGATGAGCCTTCCCCTGCCCTTCCGTGCGCAAAGCCGCCGCCGGCGCGGCGCGCGCGATGACAGCCGCCAGGACTGGATCGACGAGCGCCTACGCGAGGCCCGCATCGTGGTGGCCGATGTGGTGCACCATTCCGACCACATGGTCCGGCTGGCCTGCAATGTGCTGGTCCAGCATGGCCAGACGCCCGAGGAGCGCGAGGATGCCCGCATCCTGCTGGTCGTTCTGGGTGGTAAAGCCCATGGCCGGGGCCGCCCTGCCTGGGCCGATCCGGAGGACCGGCGATGAAGACGCGCGGAACACCGGAGGCGGACCTGCAGCGCGCTGTGGTCAGCGCCTTGCGGGTCGTCCTGCCCAAGGGGGCGATTGTGCATCATAGCGCCAACGAGGTTGCGCAGGCCGGGCCTCGGGGCGCCAAGCGCCAGGCCATCCTGACCGGCATGGGGGTGCATCCCGGCTTTGCCGATCTGGTGGTGCTGTGTGATGGCCGTGTGCTGTTTCTCGAGCTCAAATCCCGCAAGGGGCAGCTGAGCCCGGCGCAGCAGGCGTTTCGCGACGCGGTGCAGGCGCAAGGGTTTGGCTGGGCACTGGTGCGCTCCTTGGATGACGCGCTGGGCGCACTGGCGGATCACGGGCTCACCACACGGGTGGTCGGCGCTGTCGGCAGCCCGGCGCTGGGCGTCTCCGGGTCTCGACCTTGTTCCGGGAGGGCGTCGTCATGAGCCACGCCGCCACCAATTGGGCGATCCAGCAGCGCGGGCTGAAGCCCACAACGAAGATTGTCCTCTGGCATCTGTGCGATCGCTACAATCCCGACTTTGGGTGTTTCCCAACGCAGGAGCGCTTGGCCCTGGATTGCGAGATCGGCCGCGCCACGCTGAACCGGCATCTCGACGATCTTGAGGCCCGTGGTCTGATCCGCCGAGTGCCGATCATCGACACGAAAACCGGCCAGCAGCGCCCGACCCGGTATCTGCTCGGCTTCGAGTTCACCGGCCTGACCAAGGGCACGCCAGGTCCTGTTGGCGGGGCCGAAACCCCGTCACATCCACCTGCAGCGCCGCTAGAAACCCCGTGTCTCGATTTGGGACACGGGACTACAGGCGACACCGCCATGCAGTGCACGGGTGTACAGCCTCCCACCCCGGCTCCGCCGTGTCTCGAACCGGGACACGGGCCCGTGTCTCATTTTGGCGCAAACCCGTGTCTCAAAAATGGCGATTCCCGTGTCTCAAAATGGGACACTAACCCTGTAAGGGAACCTTTAAGTAAACCAGTAAAGGAGGAGGAGGGCGCGCAGGCGCGCGCGAGTATCGGTGACGATTTTTTTTGCGCGCTGCTCACGGCGCTGGGCTTCGATCCCAGCGGCGCCCTGCCCGGCTGGTGGCAAGGCTGGCCGCCCCAGGAACACGTCCGGCGCTGGCAGATCGAACTTGGTCTGACCGAGGCGCAGGTCGTTGCGGCGGCAGCGGCCTCTCGGGACATCCACCCTGCCCCGCCGGATGGGCCCAAGGCGCTGGACCGCGTCATGCAGCGTGCAGCCCGGCGCAAGGCGGAGGCTGCAGGTACACCCCGACGGGTCTCGGCAAAGGCCGTCACCGCGTGCACGGCCAAGCCGCCCAGCGCCGATCCACCCGCCTTCTACGCCGATTGGGTCAACTCGGACCGCTACCTGCCCTCGAACGCCATCACCAACGCCATGCGCGATCAGATGCTGAACCGCGGCCTCGTCACCACCCAGCGCCTGCGCGAAAGGAACATCCAGTGAAACACGATCAAAGCCTGCACGGCCGCTCCGGCGCAGGCGCCCGCGCCAAGCGCAGCTTGAGCATCCAGCAGGCCCTTGAATGGACCTTCCGGGTTGAGCAAGCCCAGCTCGAACTGCCTGAGCCTGAGACCGATGATGGGGAACCCCGCAGCTTCGGATTGGAACACGTGCTGGCGCAGCGCGCCGTCCTTGGCACCGCTGTCGACGGCGGGCGCTACAAGTTGGGCAGCTACACCCATCCCGACGCCGAGGTCATCGCTGCGATTGTCGCGGGGCTCCCCGACAGTCACGGCGGCAAGCGCATGGCCATTCGTGTGGCAGAGCTCGCCCGCGCTGGGATGACGCCAGACTGGATGCGAGGGGCCGTGCCGCGCTGTGTGCCGCAGGACGTCCGTGAAAACCAGCATGGACCAAAAGCTGTCACAATCGTTGTTGGCACCGAGCGTGTCTGGTCCCGCGGAAAATGGCGAACCGTTGAGGTCCTGGCGTGCCCCGTCATGTGGCGGCCCTATCCAGAGCAGATCAATGCCGCGCGACGCGCGTATCACGACTGGTGGCAGGCGCTGGAGTACTTGCGTGACGGACTGCAGGCCGTGGGGTTGCTGCGAGAGGTTGAGGTTACAGGCGTGATGCCGAAATGTCGGCCATGGGGGAAGTGAGCGCAGTAATTGGGAAAACTCGATCAAGTTGATCAATGATGGCTTACGATATTCGATAAAATTGCCCACTCCAGTTCGATTGTCGCCCCGGCTATTCACTCGGCACACCTTTTTAAAGGCTTGCGAGATGGACCAAGGTCGACATGGGGCGGCGGCAAGTGAGCGCTTTTTTATAGGCGGGTCGGTCCCTGGTTTTTCCGGCAGGAGGGTGATTTTCTCATGTCGCCTTGCTGCCGCATTGCACCCACGAGACTAATTCCTCACAATAATTGTACACCAGAGTCTATATAAATCGACCGAAAACTTCGCACAGGTCAGCTGACTAGAGTATGAATCAACCCAAAGAACAGCGTTGCGTATAGGAGCATCATTCCAGCTACCAAAACCTTGCTCATTCATGCCTCCACGCCACGTATTATGAGAACAGCCTAGAAGCACGCTCGTTCCATCATCAATACCACTTTAGTGTTAAAAATTGAGGTGATAGGTTTTATTTCGACGCGTCCTCGTTGAACGTGCAAACAGACACGAGCTACCGCCGGAGCTGTTCAAAAAGCAGCCACCCAAACTTTCAGACTGTAACAATTTGCGGACATTGCATTGGAAAAACAAAGCGGTAATTTGCAGATGCGCAATCTATAGAAAAAATCTTTCACATTCAATAAATCTATCAATTTTACTAATTCCCAGTCACTCCCTATCTCCCACGAGGCAGCGCCAGATGGCGCCACGACTTGAAGGAGACCCGCTATGACCAACCCGATCGTCACTTCTTTCTGGGATAAACCCACCGGTAGCTGGCAATACGTCTTCCACGACCCCAACACGATGAAGGGCGCGATCGTGGACCCGGTCCTCGATTTCGACCCTCTCTCGGGCGCGACCCGGACGCATAACGCACAGCGCATCCTCGACTACGTTCAGGAGACTGGCATCGAGGTCGAGTGGGTGCTCGACACGCACCCCCATGCCGATCACTTCTCCGCCGCGTCCTGGCTCGCAGCCCGGCTGGAGGGCGCGCGCACCGGGATCGGGGAGCGCGTGGTCGGGGTCCAGAAACTCTGGAAGGAGATCTACCACCTCGGTGACTTGCCCGAGGACGGGTCGCAATGGGATCGGCTCTTCGCAGACGGGGACCTGTTCATGGTAGGGAAAGTTCCAGTTCTGGTCCTGTTCTCACCGGGCCACACGCTCGCCTCAGTGACTTATGTCGCCGGGGACGCCGCCTTCGTGCATGACACGCTGATGATGCCAGATAGCGGCAGCTCGCGCGCGGATTTCCCGGGAGGGTCCTCGCACGACCTTTACCAGTCGATCCAGCGGATCCTGTCCCTTCCGGAAGAGACCCGGATCTTCGTGGGGCATGACTACGCTCCGAACGGCCGCGAGCCGCTCTGCGAGGCGACGGTTGCCGAGCATCGCGCCTCTAACGTGCATTTCGCCTCCGATCCCACGGAGGAGGACTTCCGCAAGGTCCGGAATGCGCGCGACGCGACCCTGCCGCTCCCGCGGCTGATGCTGGCCGCGTTGCAGGTCAACATTCGGGGTGGTCGCGTGCCGGAGGCCGAAGCGAACGGGCGCTCCTACCTGAAGATCCCGCTCGACCAGTTCGACCCGCGCTAAACCGTCGGGGCGGGAGCGTGCAGCTCCCGCTCATCCGCGTCCACGGACATGCCCCCTCGAGCACAGCGGCGCAGGACTTCCCCGAGCTTGCGAAAGATCTCGGCGCGCGAAGTAGTCCGGCGCCAGACCAGCGCCACCCGGCGTGGGCAGGCGTCTGGCAACGACGTCAGCCTGACCCCCTGCCCCTCGGCCACCCCTGTCCGAACCGCGAGGTCGGGCAGAAGGGTCATCCCCAAACCCTCGCCCACCATTGCGATCAGCGTGGGTAGGCTTGTCGCCTCGAAATGCGCGTTGCGCCGGAACGCCGACGCATCGACCGCCGCCAGCGCATGGCGCTGTAGACAGTGACCGCGCTCAAGCAGCAGCAGGTCCAGATCGCGCCGCGCCTCGTCAAGCGGCAGGCTAGCCGGTGTAGCGAGGTGATAGCCATCAGAGAAGAGTGGCGCCGTCGCCAGCGCCCCGGTCTCGAACGGCAGCGCGATCAGCGCAAGGTCCAGCCGCCCGCTCTCGACCCCTTCGAGCAGACTCTCGGTCATCTCCTCCCGCATGAAGACGCGCAACTGCGGGAAGGTGACCCGGATCTCTGGGATCGCTCGCGGCAGCAGGTAGGGTCCGATGGTCGGGATCGCGCCAAGCCGCAGGTCCCCTTCTTCGGGGTTGAGATGCGCCTGGGCCAGCGTCTCGATCCGGCGCGCGCCGTCCAGAAGCTTGCGCGCTTCGTCGATGACCCCTTCGCCCACCTCGGTGAGGAGAAGCGACCGACTGGTCCGCTCGACCAGCTTCACCCCCAGACGCGCCTCCAGCTCCCGCAGCCCCGCGCTCAGCGTCGGCTGGGTGACGTGGCATCGGGCCGCGGCCCGGGTGAAGTTCATCTCCTCCGCGATCGCGACGAGGAAGCTCATCTGTCGAAGCGTGATCATGGTGCCGCCCTTTATGACTGCCAGCTCATTCATTGATCTACTCTATCATACATATAGAACCAATTGAATTCATCATGGGCCCTCTGCGGGGTAAGAGTGGAGCAACCCGGGACGGACCGGGACCTGACGCAACGATCCCGAAAGGACCAGAACGATGGACGGAAACCCTCACAGCAGCGGGAAATGCCCCGTCATGCACGGCGCCAACAGCGCCGTCGGCAGCGACAACATGAAATGGTGGCCGAACGCGATTAACCTCGACATTCTGCACCAGCACGACACGAAGACAAACCCTCTGAAAGGATTCGACTACCGCGAGGCCCTCAAGGGGCTCGATGTGGACGCGCTGAAGGCTGACGTCCACGCGCTGATGACGGACAGCCAGGACTGGTGGCCTGCCGACTGGGGCCACTATGGTGGGCTGATGATCCGGATGGCCTGGCACGCGGCCGGTTCCTACCGGATCGCGGACGGCCGCGGCGGTGGCGGGACCGGGAACCAGCGCTTTGCGCCACTGAACTCCTGGCCCGACAACGTGAACCTCGACAAGGCGCGGCGCCTGCTTTGGCCCTTGAAGCAGAAATATGGCAACCAGGTCAGCTGGGCCGACCTGATCATCCTTGCCGGAACCGTGGCCTACGAGTCGATGGGGCTCGAGACCTTCGGCTTCGCTTTTGGTCGCGAAGACATCTGGCATCCGGAGAAGGACACCTACTGGGGCGCCGAGAAGGAGTGGCTGGCCCCGTCCGACGCCCGCTACGGCGATCTGGATGATCCCTCGACCATGGAGAATCCGCTCGCGGCCGTCCAGATGGGCCTGATCTATGTGAACCCGGAAGGGGTGAACGGGCAGCCCGATCCGATCAAGACCGCGGGCCAGGTCCGCGAGACCTTCGCCCGGATGGCAATGGATGACGAGGAGACGGTCGCGCTGACCGCTGGCGGTCACACCGTGGGCAAGTGCCACGGCAACGGCGACGCGGCCCTTCTGGGTGCGGACCCGGAAGCCGCGGACGTGACCGAGCAGGGCTTGGGCTGGAACAACCACACCAGCCGCGGGATCGGCCGGAACACGGTCACCAGCGGGATCGAGGGGGCCTGGACCACGCATCCCACCAAGTGGGACAACGGGTATTTCTACCTCCTCTTCACCTATGACTGGGAGCTGAAGAAGTCTCCCGCCGGCGCATGGCAATGGGAGCCGGTCGACATCAAGGAAGAGGACCGGCCAGTCGACGTTGAGGACCCGTCCATCCGCTACAACCCGATCATGACCGACGCCGATATGGCGATGATCAAGGACCCGGTCTATCGCGAGATCTCGGAGCGGTTCTACAAGGACCCGGACCACTTCTCGGAGGTGTTTGCCCGCGCCTGGTTCAAGCTCACACATCGCGACATGGGTCCGAAATCCCGCTATGTCGGCCCGGACGTGCCGTCCGAAGACCTGATCTGGCAGGACCCTGTCCCGCAGGGCCCGACCGGCTGGGACGTAGACGCGGTGAAGGTCGAGATCGCCGCGAGCGGTCTGAGCACCGCCGATCTGGTGGCCACCGCCTGGGACAGCGCTCGCACTTTCCGCGGCTCGGACCTGCGGGGTGGCGCAAACGGAGCGCGCATCCGCCTTGCGCCCCAGAAGGACTGGGAGGGCAACGAGCCTGAACGGCTGGCCCGTGTCCTGTCAGTGCTGGAACCGATCGCAGCGCGTGCCGGGGCCAGCGTCGCTGACCTGATCGTTCTGGGTGGCAATGTTGGGGTCGAACAGGCGGCTGCGGCGGCGGGTGTTCCGGTCACGGTGCCCTTCGCACCGGGACGCGGCGACGCCACGGACCAGATGACCGACGCCCCATCCTTCGACGTGCTCGAGCCGATCCATGACGGGTTCCGGAACTGGGTGAAGAAGGACTACGTCGTCAGCCCCGAGGAGCTGCTTCTGGACCGGGCCCAGCTGATGGGGCTCTCCGCACCTGAGATGACCGCTCTGATCGGTGGGATGCGGGTGATGGGGACCAATCATGGCGGGACCGAACATGGCAACTTCACGGACCAGCCTGGCGCGCTCAGCACCGACTTCTTCGTGACCCTCACCGATATGCGTCTGAGCTGGGCGCCAATCGAAGACGGGTTCTACGTGCTGCGAGACCGGGCGAGCGGCCAGGTCCGCTGGACCGCGACGCGGGTCGATCTGGTGTTCGGGTCGAACTCGATCCTGCGCGCTTATGCCGAGGTCTACGCGCAACGGGACGGGACCGAGCGGTTCGTCGAGGACTTCGTCGCCGCCTGGTCCAAAGTGATGAACGCGGACCGGTTCGACCTGCGCTGAACAGGACAAATGTTCCTGGGCGGCTTCATGTCGCCCAGGTCATTTCTGTTCTTCAAATTCGAAAGCATCTGATTCAGATCAATTATTTGTCGCGCTGATCGTGCGATGATCTCGCGCGCGACAGCCAAGACACTACTGAAGGAAACTAGGAATGAGATTCAAGACAGGAACCGCACTGACCGTAATCGCCGTGATGATGGCAAGCCAGGGCTTGGCGAACGAGGAGCTCCGTGAGTTCGCTCTTGAGATGTTCTCGCCTTTGCCTTCTACCGTCCCTGCCCTGAACGACAATATCGTGACCCCTGAGAAGGTCGATCTCGGCAAGGCGCTGTTCTTCGACCCGCGCATGTCCGCGTCCGGCGTCTTCTCCTGTAACTCCTGCCATAATCTTGCGACCGGCGGGGACGACAACATGCCTACCTCAATCGGTCACGGCTGGCAGAAAGGGCCGCGCAACTCTCCCACGGTGCTGAACTCCGTGTTCAACGAAGCGCAGTTCTGGGACGGACGCGCTCCGGATCTCGCCGAGCAGGCGAAGGGACCGGTCCAGGCTGGGGTCGAGATGGCGAACACGCCTGTCAACGTGATCGCGACACTGAACTCTATGCCCCAGTATCAAGAGTGGTTCCGCGCATCGTTCCCTGAGGATGACGACCCGGTGACTTTCGACAACTTTGCCCGGGCAATCGAGGCCTACGAGGCGACGCTGATCACGCCTGCGCCGTTTGACGCCTGGCTAAACGGGAACGACGCGGCGATGACCGAGCAGGAGGTGCGCGGGCTGAGCGCGTTTCTTAACGCGGGCTGCGCGTCTTGCCATTCCGGCGTAAACTTGGGAGGGAATGGCTATTATCCATTCGGGCTGATCGAAAAGCCCGGTGCCGAGATTCTGCCTGAGGGCGATAAAGGTCGCTTCGCGGTGACCGAGACGGTCGGGGACGAATACGTCTTCCGCGCATCGCCACTGCGCAACATTGCTGTGACAGCTCCTTATTTCCACTCCGGCGTGGTCTGGGACCTGAAGGTCGCTGTCGAGATCATGGCCGAATCCCAACTGGGCGCGGAACTGTCCGAAGAGGAGGTAACCGATATCGTTGCGTTCCTCGGTGCTCTGACTGGTGAGGTTCCAGAGGTCACCTACCCGGTTCTCCCGGCCGAGACTGCTTCAACGCCCCGCCCCACTGGCGAGGTCATAGTGGAGTGATCTCATTGGAACCAACCGAGATCACCGGCCTGCATATGACGCATGGTGGCCCGGGCATGATGATGCGTGGGACTCACGATGCCATGGACATGGGCGACCTAAGCGAAAGCCCGGTCGACCAGTCATTCGATACGGATGCTGATGGGAGCGTGTCAAACGCCGAACTTGGAGCCGGGCTTTCTGTGCTACTGGCCCAGCACGATGCAGATGGCAACGTCGCACACTTACCGGATGAATTCGCGACCATCTTTGCCCAAGTGATGCTCGGCATGGCTGAGCGCCCCTTCACCATGCTGGACGTCTACGCGAACGGAGACAACAGCGGCGATGCAATGGCGTTCCCCGCAAAGGTGATCGCACGGATGCGCTTGATGCATGTCAACGACGCCGCCACGGAGGCGGATTAAGTTTTCGAAAAAGGAGCCGAGTGCGGAATGCCGAACTCGGCTCCTTCACAACTCAACGGACATACCATGAAACAGACATCCGGATATTCCGCGACCCAGATCGGCCTTCATTGGATTGTAACCGTGCTCGTGGCCGGGCAATACATCTTCAAGGACAGCATTGCGTCAGCTTGGGAGGCTTATACGCAGGGGCAGGAAATTGCCTTCTCGCCGCTTGTCTTCGCCCATGTCGCGGGGGGTATGCTGATCCTCTCCTTCGTGCTCTGGCGTCTTGCCCTGCGTTTCACCCGGGGTGTGCCGCCCGCGCCGGAGAATGAGCCGGGCCCCCTCAAGACGCTGAGCCATGTCGCACATTGGGGGTTCTACGCGGTGCTGGCCGCCATGTCGGTGACAGGCGGAATGATGTGGATCGGCGACATTACCGCCGCCGCGCAGGCGCATAATGTGCTGAAAATTGTGCTTTTGGCGATGATCGCGCTGCATGTGCTGGCGGTGCCGTTCCACCGCATCGTGCTGAAGAACAACGTGATGAGCCGGATGATCCGCCCCGGCGTCTGAGCACTGACACATCCACGACCCGAAAGGGCGGGCCCCGCAGTGCCCGACCGTGGCGCATAATCCAGGAAGACGGGCATGACCCAGACCGACGATCCCACCCTGCCCATCGACTTGCTCCGGCCCGAAAAGCCGCCAAAACGGCGGATCTTTCGCAAACGGTTCTTGCTGGTCCTGTTGATCCCGGCGCTGATGTTCTCTGGCGCCGTGATCGGCATGTATTTCCAACCCCCCGGGCTGCAACGCTTCTATGCTCTGACCGGCCTGCAACCTGGTGGTGGCGCGGAAAGCCCGATCGCGCTTCCGCCCGAGATCGAGATGCCGCCCCAGATGGCAGAAACTCTTCTGCCCTCCGATGTGGTCGGGTTGGCCCGGATCATGCCGCGTGGGGATGTGGCTGTGGTCGCGGCGCCCTATGGCGCAGGGGATGCGCGGGTGGCAGAGATCCTCGTGGCCATCGGTGACACAGTCGCGCGTGGCGACACGCTCGCACGGCTCGACAACACGCAGGCCCTGGAAGGCGCCGTCTTGCAGGCCGAAGCGAACCTTGCCGTGCGGCAAGCGACCCTGATGCAGACCCGAAGCGCCATCGAAGCGAGCCGCGCCGAGGCACAGGCCAGTCTCGATCAGGCCCGAGCGAGTGCGGCGGAAGCGACTGCAACCCTCGAGCGGACACAGGCGCTGACCGAGCGAGGCGTGTCTACCACCGCGACGCTGGATGCGGCGCGATCGCGCGCAACCGAGGCTGCGCAGGCCGTTGCTCGTACCGAGGCAACGCTGGCGCGCTTTACTTCGCTGGCGCTTGACGAGCAACCCGATGTCGTGGTCGCCGTCCGCAACGTGGCCGCCGCAGAAGCGGAACTTGCCCGTGCGCGGATGGATCTGGGTCGGGCCGAAGTGCGCGCGCCCATCGCAGGCACGATTTTGGACATTCATGCCACCCCTGGCCAGCGCCCACCTGCAGAGGGGATCATGGAGATGGGCAACACGGGCCAGATGATGGCAGAGGTCGAGATATGGCAGGATCGAATTGTTTCCGTCACCCCCGGCCAGCCGGTGGAGATCGTGGCCGATGCGCTGGGTCGATCCCTGCGCGGGGCGGTCGACAGCATCGGCCTTACCGTCGGGCGGCAGGGGCTGATCTCGGATGATGCGGCGGCCAATTCGGATGCGCGCGTGATCAGGGTTTTGGTGGCGCTGGATGCTGAATCTTCTGCCGTGGCCGAACGCTACACCAACCTCGAAGCGGTTGCGCGGATCGATACCGGCGCTGCCACGCGGGCCACGGAATGACGCGCCTGCTTCAACGCTTGTTCGGCCGCCTGCCTATCGGCTGGCTGCAGCTGACCCACAAGCGGGGGCGGTTCGCTGCAGCACTGGCGGGCGTGGCCTTCGCCAATGTCCTTGTCTTCGTGCAGCTTGGCCTGATGAATTCCATGGGGGCCGCGACGCTGAAACCCTACGAGTTCTTTCAGGCGGACATCATGATCTCGGCGGGGGATGCCAATGCCCTCTCCGAGGGCGGCAACGTCGCGCGGCAGTGGATGTTGCAGGCCTTGGCCGACCCGGATGTTGCAGACGGTATGGGGCTGTTTGTAAGCAACGTGCTCTGGGACAGGGGCGGCACCAGCATTTCCTTCACCAGCTTCGGCATCGATCCGGCCCATGCCGGTTTCGTGGCACCCGGCTTGACCGACGATCAGGACCTGTTGCAGGTGCCGGGCGCGGTTATCCTCGACCGATTGGCTCGTGGCCTGCCGCCCGAGGAAGCGGCGGCGATCCGCCCTCAAACGCCGCTGCGCTTCGAGGCACAAGGCCGCACCCTGACCGCGATGGCGACATTCGCGGGCGGTGGCGGATTTGGCGGCGACGGGTTCATGTTGATGTCCGATCAGACCTTCCTGTCGCTGTTTCCAGCGCGCACTTCCGCCGCGCCCGATCACATCCTCTTGCGCCTGCGCCCCGGTTCCGATGTGGCCGCGACTGTCACGCGGTTGCGCGGCCTGATCTCGGACCAGTCCCTGCGCATCCGCAGCTTTGCCGACGCGGCGCAGGAGGATTTGCGGTATCAGCAGACCCAACGCCCGACGGGGGTGATCTTCGGCTTCGGGGTGCTGATCGGAGTGTTGGTGGGCATTGTGATCGTCTACCAAGTCCTGTCTGCCGACGTAGCCGACCATCTCCGCGAGTACGCGACCTTCAAGGCCATGGGATACGGGTCGCGCTTCTTCCTAGGCATCGTTCTGGAGGAGGCACTGGTGCTGGGGCTGTTCGGCTTCGTGCCGGGGGTGCTGATCGGAACGGGTATCCTGATGCTGATGGGCGCGGTCACGACTCTGCCACTGACCATGACACCGGGCATGGCGGTGACAGTGTTCCTGGGCACTGTGGTGTTCTCGGCCCTGTCGGGGGCAATCGCCACGCGGCGTCTGGCGGCAGCCGATCCCGCTGATCTGTTCTGAGGGGGCGCACATGAGTGATGATCCCGCTGTCGATGTCCGCGGCCTGAACCATTGGTTCGGAACCGGGGACGCGCGCAAGCAGGCGATGTTCGACATCGACCTGCGCCTGCCGCGCGGCAGTTTCACCGTGCTGATGGGGCCGTCGGGGTCAGGAAAGACCACGCTTCTGACGCTGATCGGCTGTCTGCGGTCGGTACAGGAGGGGTCGGCCAGGCTTCTGAACCAAGAATTGCATGGTGCGGGAGCCGAGGAGCTGTCCCATCTGCGCCAGCGACTGGGGTTCATCTTCCAGGCCCATAACCTGCATGAAAGCCTGACCGCGCAACAGAATGTGGTCATGGGGGTGCAGGTCAGCGGTGGCATTCCCGATGATGTGGCCCAACAGGCAGCGGCGCATGCGCTGGGACTTGTTGGGCTATCGGACCGGATCAACTACCTCCCTGCGAACTTGTCGGGTGGCCAGAAACAGCGCGTCGCGGTTGCCCGTGCGCTGGTCGGCAACCCAGCGCTGGTACTCGCCGATGAGCCGACTGCGGCCCTCGACAAGGATAGCGCTGCCGATGTGGTCGACCTGCTCAAACGCATGGGGGCCGCGCGCGGCACGACCACGCTGCTTGTGACCCACGACAATCGAATTCTTGACCGCGCAGACCGTATCCTGACGCTGGAGGATGGGCGGATCGTTTCGGTGTCGGGACAGTGTTGAGTGACGCTTGGCCGCGGGTGCCCGGCGATGCTTGCCCTGCGTAAGAGCCTGCGACTCTGATGATAGCGCGAAATCTTTTGCAGCCATTAGGTCTGAGCGGTTCGCAAAATGTTCGGTTTTAATCCCTGACCGTCAACGCCTTTCTTTCCCCGACCGTCCGCTCTGGGCCGGGGTATGTTTTGAATGGCCACCATAGTTTGCGGTTTTACATGGTCAGCAACTTGCGCATAGCTCAGGTTAGTGCCTCGTGCAGCATGGTGAGGCGTTGAACCTGAGCCCTGAATGGCCGCTTTCATGTGTTTGACATTGTGGCTTCGCGGATACAGCGAATTCATACTTTTCGCCCTTTTCGCCCGCACAGCTTTCCAGTGACGGGACGCAAGTCACCGCACAAAAAAAAGTGACTCCGATTCACATTGAGGGTTTACAAGCTGCCCCCCTTGACGTACCCCTTAATCATCGAGGAGTTGCGCCTGGATAAAAGTTCACTCGGGTGCTTTTTCTTTGAATACACGGTCGCGCGCTGGGCACCACGTCAGCTCGCCCGTAAACGCGCCACAACCAACTTCATCCTGAGACCAACCCATGCCCCAGTCTCCCCGCTTGTCGCTGCTTGAGGCGTTGACCAACGTCGTCGTTGGCTACGCGCTGGCCGTGCTGACACAGATGATCGTGTTTCCATGGTTTGGGTTAACCGCGAGTCTAAAGGACAACCTTGCCATCGGCGCAGCCTTTGTCGGCGTCTCATTGATCCGCGGCTACGCGCTGCGCCGTGTGTTTGAACGTTGGCGATAATTGATACCGTCACGCAGGCGGCAACCTGTACACGGTTCCCCTGCCCTGTTCTTTCTGCGATGTGACTGGGAGACCAAGACGTTTCTTCAGAGCGGACGAAATCACCGCACGCGCCGTGTGCGGCAACCACGCCGTGGCCGCAACGATCTCCTTGAGGGACGCGCCGTCGGGGCGTTGCAGCATCTCGATCACCTGAGCCTGCTTGGTGCCGGCGCGCTGGGCGGGAGTGTCAGACGAGCCGGGCGCGACCTTCTGCGTGCGGGCTTTTCGAACGGCTGCGGTAACCTGCGCCACAAGGGGCTCAATGCCGATGGCTTCAAGTCCGGACGCGGTGGCTACCAAGGTGGTGCCATGACCATCGCCTGTCTCGCGCCAGAGCAGCTCGCCCTTGCGCAGGTCTGCATCGACCTCCTCAATCCAGCCGCGGTCAGTCATCATCGTGACCACCTTCTTGGCGGCAGCGCCATGCAGACCCTCGGGCAGCGGCATGGCCAGATTGCCCGGGCGTGTCGCCGCGCGACTGAGGATCAGGTTTTGGGTATCGGTGAGTTTCAGCATCGTGTCCTCCGGTCGTGAGGGACAGCGCGTCGCGCGCCGCCTTCTACCGGATGGAGCCCGCAGTTGGGCGGGCCTGGCGCGATGCAGCATGACTGGTGTCGCTCTGACACCGATGACAATCAACTCGATAAAGGTGGCCCATGAACGTGATCCTGCGCGATCTCGACCAGACCCGTGTGCATTTCGAAGCGGCGATCCACCGGGTGGGCGAACAGGCAGCCACGCGCGCCTTTAACCGCGCGCTCAACTCCGAGGGCAACAAGGTCCGCACGCAAGTGCACCGTGCCCTGCGCAAGCAGACCGGCGCAAAAGCCGCGCTGATCAACCGCGAGACACGCACGATCCGGTCAACCTTTGCAAACCTGACCTACACGATCGAGGCGCGTGGGGATTACCTCGGTCTGTCGCATTTCAGCCCACGGCAGTTCGGCTACGGGGTCCGCGCCAAGCCCTGGGGCCGGTGGCAGCGCTTTGAGAGCGCGTTCCTCGTCGGCTCCCTCGGCAACAATGCCTTTGTCCGTGAGGGCAAGGCCAGGTTCCCGATAAAGAAGATGTTCGGCCCATCCATCCCGAAGGAGATGGTACAGGACGCCACACTCGCCGCCTTCGAGGCCGCGCAGCCAAACGTGCTGGCCGAGGCCACACGACAGATCGGATTGCTGGTAACGTCGAAAGTCTGATCAGCGTGAGCACTGGGCTGTCAAATTCTGGGTGAACAAACCAAAAACAACTTGTACTGGAGTCAGTCGGCGTGGGAGCAATTTATGCTTGGAGCCCAGGCAATGCCTTGGGCTCTGTCTCTTTTGTCAGTCAACGACGACCAAAGTTTTGACGAACTGCGCACCGACCGTGAAGGCCTTGAATTTTGAATACCTTTGTGGGATCTTATTCAGCGAGGTGAAATAGGCCTATTGGGTCATCGATTTTGGGACTGAGCACATGGTTGATATCGTAATTGCGAGCTTCTTTGTCGGTTTAGGCTTGATCATCTGGGCTTTTGTTGCATTCACAATAGAGCGTTTTGCAGGCCACGACTTGTATTACAATATTTTCGGAATGACGTTCTTTGGCCTCCTTGGTTATCTTGCGAAAGCCATAATATTTTTTTGATATAAAAATATACAAAAACTCGTAATTAAATTCACTCAGTGTCACTGCGATGCAGCGTGGCTTCTATATTTACACCTCGGCAAGACTTGCAGAGAAAAGGGCCGTGGCTGTAAACGAGATAGCCTGTCCTCCCTAATCCAGTTGTGGTGCGTATGATTGACCTGACTTGGTACAACAGAACTGGTCGCGCCGCGAAGTTTTACCGCTTGGAAATTATTCCTGGTCTTTTCGGAGATTGGTCTTTGGTCCACCATTGGGGCAACGTCGACGAGCCAGGTGAAACGCGTACCGAGTGGTTCAAAACAGAGACGCAAGCCAAGCAGGCACGTTTTGTCGCTCACATGGAGAAAGCCATGGCGGGCTACGAGTGAGAAGCGTTCCGGCAGGTGATTGCAGCGTTCGAAACTCTGCAATCGGGGCGCGTTGATGCTGCATGCCCAAGTGGAGCGGCTGTCTAGCTTTCTGAACGATCACAATAACACAGGAGTTGCCCAAACCCCTTTCCGTTGACCGGGACATATTGCATTACATGCGCGCTGGGCCGTAAGATCATAAAATAACACCGGAAATCACAAAGGTGCCAGCGAATGAAACCCTATAGGTTCGGTGCGGTCGTCTTTGTTTTCTTGGGGTTGGCGGGCTGTCAATCGTCTCTCGACTACGCTGCCAACGAGACTTCCAGATTTTGCACGATGAGCGCCCATCACGGCGAGCCAAAACAAGCGAGCTCTGTTGATGACATCCAGTTCTCCAATGTCCACCGAGCTACAGGCGGCCCGGTTTTTTCAGACTGCATTCTCGTCAAACTTACGACGCCAAGCTTGATCCAGATTATCGCCATTGATGGCTCGGACAGAGCACCTGGCCGGGCTTACGTTCTGGTCGATGGCGAGCCGGTCTCGAGTGCCGAGATCGGCGACGCGGAACTGGTTCAACTAATCGTTGATGCGCGCCCAGGACACAACGTCGTCCGTTTCGAAATTGATGGAAGGCCCATGGAATGGGACGTGTATGTCACCCAATCTGCCGGCAGCGATGCTGAAACGCGGACAGTTTCTCGAAATCCGCCTGAACCACTGCCAGAGCTGCCCTTTAGCCCAGTGCCAGAACCTGCACCGACGCCAGAACATGATCAAGGTCCGCAGAAAGAACCGGAGCTTATCCCAAGCCCGCAGCCAAGTCCTGTCCCCACGCCCAGCCGCGAGACCGACAGGGTTCTTGAAGTGATCACGATCGGTAACGGCGATCGTATCCTGATCAATCTGAATTCGGATCCCATGACCATACTTGAGATGACAACAACCGCGGATGGCGAGCGCGAAATGGTTCCGTCTACGCGATAATGCAATAGACCAGAACAAGTGATGCCGTGGGCTTGTCGTATTTCAGCCCAAGGCAGTTCGGTTACGGCGTCCGCGGCAAACCCTGGGGCCGGTGGCAGCGATTTGAGAGCGCATTCCTCGTCGGCTCCCTCGGCAACAACGCCTTTGTCCGTGAGGGCAAGGCCAGGTTCCCGATCAAGAAGATGTTCGGCCCATCCATCCCGAAGGAGATGGTCCAGGACGCCACACGCGCGGCATTCGAGGCCGCGCAGCCAAACGTGCTGGCAGAAGCCACAAGACGGCTCCGAATGCTGCTTGAGCCCTTCGGCTGACGGGCATTTTGAGGTCTCGCTTTCACGACCTTACGATCAACCGACCAGTTCAGTCAGGTGTCAAAAAACCTCAAATAATACACGTCCAAGGCGAATTCTTATGGTTGGTCAAGATTGTCGAATACCCTTGATATAGGTCAAGTCATCGTATGCACTCCCTTGATATTCTGAATCGAGAATATGAAGGAGCTCAAAAGATGGTACTCAATTGGAAACTCGGGGGGCTGCTGCTCGGGCTGGTGTTTTTCGCCGCCGTGCTGCTGGTCAAGCCCATCGGGGTATCTACGCAATTCGTGATCTTGAACGGTGTCGTTGCAGACATGGTATCCCCAGATTTCATAACCAAGACCGACGAGGCTTACACCTCGACCAACGCCTATATGGCGAAGTCAGGTGGGAAATATGCAGGCAACGCGGCCAACCCGCTGAACTATAGCTTTGTGTTTGTCCTCGCGATGGCTCTTGGTGCCTTCCTGTCCGCACGCCTTCGAGGCGGCATCGACGCCGCGGAACGGGCCGCTCCCGAGATCTGGCGCGCCAATTTCGGTGACACGCCGGTAGCGCGTTATGCGGTGGCCTTTCTGGGCGGGTTCATCGTGCTCTATGGCGCGCGATTGGCGGGGGGCTGCACGTCGGGGCACATGATGTCCGGGATGATGCAGACCGCGCTGTCGGGCTATATCTTTGCCGCTGGCGCGTTTGCCGCCGCCATTCCCACCGCCATGCTGATGTACAAAAAGGGCTGAGACATGACCTCCATTCTTCTTGCAATCGTGATCGGTGCGGCCTTCGGGGCGGTCCTGGACCGGATCGGAGCCACCAACCCCAACTGGATCGGCGGCATGCTGACATTGCGGCGGCTGCACCTTATGAAGACCATTCTTCTGGCTATCGGTACGGGGTCAATCATGATGTTCGGCGGCCAGATGCTTAGTCTCGTCGATGTCGGCCACATGTCGGTCAAGGCGGCTTATGTCGGCGTCTTCATTGGCGGTTTGATGCTTGGCGCAGGCTGGGCGGCGTCGGGATATTGCCCCGGCACCGGTGTCTGCGCAGCGGCCTCAGGGCGCAAGGACGCACTCTTTTTCATCGCGGGCGGTTTGCTCGGGGCAGCGGCGTATATGGCGACCTATCCAGCGTGGAAGGCGTCTGGCCTTCTCGACGATTTTGCAGGCGGCAAGGTGACCCTGGGCTCGGTGCCGGGAGCGTCATATGATGGCCTAATGGCGATGTCAGGTGACCTTCTGGGCATCGTTCTCGGCGCCGTTTTCGTATTGGTGGCCTTCGTCCTGCCGGACAGCCTTGTCGGAGAGCGACAGTCGGTAGAAGTGCCCGCAGAGTGATCGAAGCAATGATTTAATCAAAGAACGCCCCGACCTCAGTCGGGGCGTTCTTTCGTGTCGACTTCAATATCTTGTACATAACTCGGCTATCATAGATTGTAACGCGTCACGGGCTTTCCAACCTGTGACGTGTGACTAAACCCGCGATGAGCAGGAGACTATCAGATGACCGTTGATCTGGCCTGGGACAACTTTCTGGAACCCGATGAGGAAATCCTCTGGAGCGGCAAGCCTGGTGGTCAAATCATCTTTTCTGATGCCCTAAGCTTTTTGACGATCTTTGGGATCGCAATATCCTTTTTCTCCCTGACCTGGATGGGCGGTACCTTAGTGGCAGTCGCTCGGCCGGGCGCGCCAATCCTCGCATATCTTTTTCCGCTTTTCGCGCTGCCATTTCTTCTATTCGGACTGCAAATGGCAGGTGGTCACATCCTTATCGACGCCTACCGACGCCGAAGAACGTGGTACACGTTGACAAGCAAAAATGCTTACATCGCGACTTCAGGCTTGTGGAAGAAAAGTCTGGACATCTATCCGGTTGAGGAGATGAACGTTCTCCGGATTGAACCGGGTGCGCTGGGAACGGTTATCTTCAAGGAGCATAGATCGCGCAAAAGAACCGCGATCAAGCGGCCCAGTGGTTTTTATCAGATATCTGATGCCCTTTTGGTGTTTAACTTACTTAGGGAACTCCGGGGTAAAAAAGCGCAAAACGCCACCAAAGCCGACTAAAATTCCATACGAAACACGCCCTGTTAACTTCCGAGGCGTCGCTCCACCGGAAGCACCCTCGAACATGAACGCACAGCTCCCGATCACCGACATCCGTCCGGTTGGCAATTTCACTAGCCCCGCCCGACCCGGCGCGGCGTCGGCCAGCCGCGGCCTCCAGCCCCCCACCCCTTGGGTCCCTTCCGGGGGATTGATCTCATGCGGGGCCGCCGCCTCGCGGGATTTTCGTGTTTTTTATTTTTTGAAAAATCCATTTCGCTTCGTTTCAAAGGGGGTCCGATGCAAGGATTTCAATGGTTTAGGTCTCGAATTACCGAAATGCCCCCCGCTGGGTTCGCAAATTGAAACCGCGATCTTGTTCGGTTCAGAGGAGGTCTGACCGAATGATTTCAACGACTTAGGCGTCGGTTTAGCGAACAGCCGGCGCTGCAAAACAGCCTGTTTTTGGCATCGAATACCCGCTTGATCAGTCGCAGGTTTGGCGTAGCACTACCCCAGATTGATTAACCCAACTCCGGCCCCGTTTCGGTTCGCCGGCACACCTTTCGCACCCAAAGAGCAGGTCTCAGATGACAGCTGATGCAGAACACACCGCCCGGGCCTGGCCCGCGGCGCAGGTCGAGATGTGGCAGGTCGCCGATCTCGTGCCCTATGCACGTAATGCGCGGCAGCACCCGGCGGACCAGATCGACCAGATCGCAGCGTCCATGCAACGGTTCGGGTTCACCATCCCGATGCTGGTGGCGGAGGATGGCACGATCATCGCGGGTCACGGGCGACTGATGGCGGCGGCACAGCTGGGACTGGACGAAGTTCCGGTGATGGTGGCCCGTGGCTGGACGGAAGAAGACCGACGGCTCTACACGCTGGCGGACAACCGGTTGGCCGAGATCGCCGAGTGGGACCCGGAGATGCTGCGCCTGGAGATCGAGGACCTGCGGTCGGAGTTCGGGATCGAGGATTTCGGGATGATCGGCTTCAGCGCGGACGACCTGGCAGAGATGCTGCCAGACGCCTTAGTGGAGACCACAGGCGGCTTGACCGATCCGGACGATGTACCGGACGTGCCCGAAACTCCTGTGACACGGCCGGGCGATGTGTGGATCCTCGGCGCACATCGCCTGCTCTGCGGTGACAGCACTGTACCGACGGATGTCGAAAAGCTGCTGCGAGGCGTCAAACCTCTGCTCATGTGCACCGATCCGCCCTACGGGGTGGCGTATGATCCCGGTTGGCGGAATACCGCAGGTGCTGCCAAGACCAAGCGGACGGGCAAGGTGCTGAATGACGACCGGGCCGATTGGCGCGAGGCCTGGGCGCTCTTTCCCGGGGATGTGGCCTATGTCTGGCACGGCGCCTTGCACGCCGCAACCGTGGCCGAGAGCCTTGAGGCCTGCGGGTTTGCGATCCGCTCCCAGATCATCTGGGCCAAGGAGCGGCTTGTGCTCAGCCGCGGCGATTATCACTGGCAGCACGAGCCGTGCTGGTACGCGGTCCGCACCTCCGGCAAGGGTCATTGGGCGGGGGATCGCAAGCAGACAACCCTGTGGCACATCTCCAGCAAGGATCAGGATGCCAGCACCATCCACGGCACCCAGAAGCCGGTGGCCTGCATGCGTCGACCGATCGAGAACAACTCGAGCCCGGGTCAGGCCGTCTACGAGCCCTTCATGGGATCAGGCACTACGCTGATTGCCGCGGAGATGACCGGACGGGTCTGTTTGGGTCTCGAATTGAACCCGGCCTATATCGATGTCGCCGTCACACGCTGGCAGGACTTCACCGGAGAGGTCGCCGTGTTGGAAAGCACCGGACAGGCGTTCGGGGCAAGGTCTGGCGCGGCGGCCAGTACCAATGAAAAAACCGACAGCGAAGCCGACGACGACCCCAGGTAAGATCATGACAAAGTGGTCGGAGAGAAAGCCATCTTCTGCCCCCGATTATCGTGGATAGACACTGCGAAACGATCAATTCTGTGTGCCGAAACAGCCTTTGACGGCATCCCCTCCTCCGCGTCGGCCCGGCACCTCCGGGCTTGCGGCAGTAGCAGCGGCGCGATCTGCGCGGCGCGACGCAACAGCGAGGAGATACCCATGCTTGGCATCACTGGCACACAGGTCAGCCTGCACATCATTCAATTCCCGTCCGGTCGCTTTGGCTTTGTCGGGCCGATCCCCACAGACATCTGCGAACAGGTCCCCGCAGACCGCGCTGCCATCCTGGGGCAGAGGGCATTCAGCGACCCTGAAACCAACGACCCCATGATGTGGAAAGCCCCCAGCTTCGAGACAGTGGAGGCGGCCATCGCCCATGCGAAGGACCGCGGCCACAGCCCGATGTGGAAAAACGAAGCGCAGTAAGACGCGCTGTAACCGGGCCTCCGGGTCCACCAACAGCCCGGCTCGTCCGGGCTTGCGGAGGTAGAAGGCCACGCTGTCGCGGGGCCACCCCAACGGAGGGCACCGACGTGACCACCCACACACCGAACACCGTAATAATTGAGGGCGACACCTACGAGAGCGTGACCACACACGCGCTGCAGATCGGCGACGTGATCTGTGCCGAGGGCGCCCTGCTCGAGCTGCGCACGCGCAACGAGGGGCCTGACAGGGTCAACAACAACGCTGCCGGCAACGTTGTCTGGCTGCGCGGATACCCGATTGGCGACGCGCTCGGCGCCATCCCCAAAGGCTGGCTGACCCGGGACGAGACCGGCGAAGGATACTGGCTTGTGCAAGGCAATGGCCGCGCAACATGGCTGCGGTTGGTGCCGCAGACCGCTCGCCCATGACAGGCGCACAGACCAATCACACCCTTGGAAAGGCTGACATCACCATGACCCCCAAACATCCGCACATCACCGTTCCGCTCACCGGCGAGGATGGCAACGCCTTTGCCGTCCTCGGGCGCTGCCGCAAAGCGGCCCGCGAGGCCGGGTTGCGGGACAGCGAGATCAACGCCTTCGTCACCGAGGCCACCGCAGGCGATTACGATCACCTGCTTCAAACCGCCATGCGCTGGTTCGATGTGCTCTGATCGAACAATCGCCCGCACAAAACAGCAATCATATGAGGCTGAATTCGCTACACTATCGGGCTCAACAGAGCGAACTTGTTGGTCCTTCGCCGGAAACGGCTCCCAAACTTGGAGGACCTGACATGACGCTGACACCTGAAGCCCTCGCCCCCATCGCGGCGCAGATGCGCATGCCACCCGAGGCGCTCATCGTTCTGCCCACCGCCGTCGAGGTCTTCGCCAAGAAGGCGGACATGCCGATCACGGAGATGCTCGCCGAACTCACGGTGAACACCCCCCTGCGGGACTACCTCGCTGAGATCTGCATCCAGACCCACACGGCCGCCTGACCCGCGGCGCGCCCCCAACAGCCCGGACCCTCCGGGCTCGCGGCGGTAGAAGGCCCGCGATGCACGCGGCTGTCAGAAACAGGAGACACCGTCATGGAAGTCACCATCCGCTTTGCAGACCCGCGCGCCGCCACGGACAGCGTCGACCGCGCTCTTGGCTGCATCCTTCTCGAAACCGAGGCCAAAACCGCAAAACACCTGCTGGGCGGGTTCTACTTCGACACCAACCGGACCCCGCAGGACATCTTTGACGCCTTTGAGGCCGACGGGTTCGAGAAACAGGACTTCAAGAGCATCGAGTTTGCGTGGTCCTGATCGCGCCACGCGCAGGTCACCAACGGGAGAAGGCCATGACCAACACCATCGACACGCCCGCCGCTCACATGCCGGACACGATCACTGCGGAAGGCAAAACCTTCTATCGGACAAAGTACAAAGGCACGTCACTACCCGCCTGCCCTTTCGGTCCGGGGCATACCACGCATGAATACTGGATCGAGGTTAACGACGACAGGCTGCGCCTTTACGCCATCAGCCCCACTCAATTCTGGATCGATTAATCCCGCTGTAATGACGCCCCCCTGCCCGGCTGGTCCGGGCTTGGGTCCGTAGAAGGCCCGCATTGCGCGCGCTATGAACACAGGGAGACGCCCATATGACCAACCGCACCATTCTGCCCAGCCAGAACACCGCCTATGGGTTTTACGGCACCGTCACGACCTGCCCGCTGCGCGACTGCACCAGCGCTACCTTCTGGACACTTGCCAGCACCCTCATTGCCGAGGCGATCAATGCCCACGGCGAAGCCGAGATGATCGGCATCCGCGACTTCCTCGACAGCAAGATGGGACGTCACTTTGCCGATGAGGTCATCGACGCCCTGCGCTCTGGCGAGACCAACACCAAGGCCGCCCTCGAGGCCACGATCGACAAATGGCAGCGCCGGGGCATCTCCGCCCAGACCGAGGCTAGCCACGGCATCCCCGAAGGCCTGCCCCATCTCGATGGCTGGGTCACCCATTACGCCATTCTGGCAGAAACCGACATCTGACACTCACGATTGGCGCCCTGCGCCACAGGCCGCGTCACGAGCTGTGGCGCGGCCGCCCTCATGTCATGCGATTTAACATGCGTGTCTGCCGAAGGATTTGACCCATGTCCACGTCCCGCCCCCGCGGCCAGACCATCACCGTCTCCCAAGCGGCGGCCTTGCTGGGGCGCTCCGACCGCTGGGTGCAGGGCTTGGTCAAGGCCGGATATATCGAGCGCGCCAATCGCGGCGAATACACGCTGGTGGCCGTCATCCGCGGTGCCTTGGCCTATTACGAAGACCAGATCACCAAGAACAACAAAGCCGCGGCCGCCACACGCGCCTCGGAGGCGCGCACCCGTGAGATCGAACTGCGCATTCAGGAACGCAGTCGCGAGTTGATCGCCATGGAGGATGCCCGAGCGGTCATTGGCGAAATGGCCGCCCTTGTCCGCGCCGAACTTGCGGGATTGGCAGCGCGCTACACGCGCGACATGGAGGCGCGACGGGTGCTTGAAGAGGTGATTGATGGTTCCCTCCAGCGCATTGCCGGTGGCGCGGACAAAGCGGGCGCAGCTCTGGGCGCTGGTCGCGGCGATCTGGAGGCCGAGCGAGAAGCGTGACCCTGCGGCCTGGGCGGCAGCCCACCGGGTGTATCCCGAGACGGCCGGCATTCCCGGACCGCGGGACCCGGGACTGACGCCCTACATGATCCCGTGGTCCTCGGCGGTTCATCGCGGCGGCTACCGCCGGGTGGTGGCGGTGACCTCGGCGCAGTCGGGCAAGACCGACAGCATGCTGGACATCATCGGGGCGCGGCTCGATCAGAAGCCAGCACCGATCCTCTATGTCGGGCCGACGAAAGAGTTCCTGACCGACCAGTTCGAGCCACGGCTGATGAGCCTGCTGGATGAGGCGGAGACGCTGGCGGGCAAGGTGGTGCGCGGCCGGCGGATGAAGAAGACGCTGAAGCATGTGGCCGGTGTGCGGCTGCGCCTTGCGCATGCGGGCTCGTCCACGGCGCTGAAGTCCGACCCGGCGGCGCTGGCGCTGATCGATGAATACGACGAGATGATGGCCAATGTGAAAGGCCAAGGGGATGTGCTGGGTCTGGTGGAGGCGCGGGGCGAGACCTACGCCGATTTTGTCACCGCGATCACCAGCACACCGGCGCGCGGCCTTGTGGAAATCGAGCCGGATGACGCCAGCGGTCTGGAGTTCTGGGCGCGGTCCAGCCCGGAGGATCTGGAAAGCCCGATCTGGAAGCTCTGGCAGGAGGGCACGCGGCACCATTGGGCCTGGCCCTGCCGGTCCTGCGCGGACTACTTCATCCCGCGCTTCAAGCAGCTGCGCTGGCCGAAGACGGCCAGCCCCGCGCAGGCCAAGCAGGCCGCAACGCTGGAATGTCCGCGCTGCGGCGCGCAGCATGTGGAGACCGACAAGGTCTGGATGAATGCCCGGGGCGCGATGGTCGCACCCGGCCAGCAGGTGGCGCTCAAGGATGACGCGGCGCATGTCACGGGCGCGCCGGCAGACAGCGCCACGCTGTCGATGTGGACCTCTGGGCTCTGCTCACCCTTCGTGACCTGGGGCCAGCGGGCGGAGACCTATCTCACGGCGCTGCACTCCGGCGATCATGGTCGCATCCAGACGGCGATGAACGCAGGCTTTGGCGAATGCCATGCCATGACAGCCTCGGGGGATGTGCCGGACTGGCAGGAGATCCTGGAGCGGCGGCAGCCCTACCGGCCCGGGGATGTGCCCGCGGGTGGGCTGCGGCTCGTGATGGGTGTCGATGTGCAGAAGTTCAGCCTCGTCTATGTGATCCGGGCCTTTGGCGCGCGGGGGACATCGTGGTTGATCGACAATGGCCAGCTCTACGGTCCGACGGAGGACGATGACGTCTGGTCGGGTCTGGCCGATCTGATGCTGACACAGCTTGGTGGGCTGCAGATCGAGAAGGTGTTCATCGACTCAGGCTTCCGGCCCGACAAGCCAGAGCTGGGCAATGAGCACAAGGTCTACGAATTCTGCCGCCGCTACAGCTGGCTCTGTTCGCCCACCAAGGGGCGGGATCAGCAGAGCCCGCCCTACCGGGTGTCGAAGATCGAGGTGAAGCCGGACGGGAAAAAGGCGCTCTATTCGATCGATCTGGTGACGCTGTCGACCGACTTCTTCAAGTCGCTGGTGATGTCGCGCATCCGCACACCGGCGGATCAGCCGGGGGCGTTTCATGTGCATGAGGCGATCACGGAGGAGTATTGCAAGCAGCTGACCTCGGAGGCCAGGGTGGTGATCGAGGGCAAGCCGGTCTGGGTGAAACGGTCGCGTCACAACCACTATCTCGACTGCGAGGCGCTCTGCGCAGCCATCGGCTACACGATGAATGTGCAGCGCATTCCCGAGGGGGTGGAGCGGGCACCTAAGCGCGAGGCGGCGGTGCCAGGGGGACATGATGGGACCCGGGTTGATGGCGGGGAAGTCCAAGCGCCGCCGCCAACATCGCAAGCTTTGAGAGACCGCGGAGGCGGCGGCGCGCTGCGGGCGCGATTTGCGCGCCACGGCAGCAGGCTGAACAAATAGCTGCGAAGACGGAACAGGGAAGGTGTTATAGGGATCGTGCAGCGCGGCGGATTACCGCGCGAGGTGGCAGCGCCCCGAGTGGTGGCAATAACCATTGAGAAAATGGTTGGGGGCGCTGCCGGTGATGTCTGCCACGTGCCCATGTTCGGGAAGCGCAAAATGATTTAGGTAAATCGAATAACTTAAATTCTCCCCCAAAAGGATTCACATTCCTGTCTTTCATCCAGGTCAGTGGAAAGACAATTTCAATTGTTGCACAGGACAGGAAAAGACCACCTGAAAGAATGGGCGTTTGCAGTGCTTATCCTGATTTTGTCGCGCGACCTCGAGTTGCGGTTCGTTTCACACACGGAGTCCACCCCAGCGTTTCGGCCGTCAACAGATACCGTTGGCCTGCCCGTCGAGGCTTCAAAGGCTCTGATTGAAGCCGATCCCGATCTCCCGCTTGACTGCAGAGCTGCATTGGAGCGCGGCCATGTGCAGACACGCAGTATCGGCGACCCTGCTGGAGAGGGGTATTTGCGCCGGATTTCGGTCCGGAAGGCTGATGATGGTCGCCTGGAGGAACTGGTCGTCAGCTATGAAGCTGGGCCTCTCGCTCCACGTACAGAGCTCAGCAAGGTCCGCCGTCGCCTCGCGAACGCAATCGAGGCTATTCCCGACCCAGTTGCGTATTTCGATGCTGAAGATCGTCTTGTTCTGTGCAACACACTCTACTCCAACTTGCATATTGGGTCAGGGTCCGAGGTCGTCGTGGTTCCGGGCATGCGGTTTGAAGATGTCCTGCGACAGGACCTTGCGAATGGTGCTCTCGAAATGTCCGAGGAAGCACAAACCGCATGGCTCTCCGAGCGGCTTCGAAAGCGGCGCGATCCAGTCTTTGAGACAGAAATACGGATGCGCGACCGCCGCTGGTTCCGGGTCGTGGACCGGGCGACAGAAGACGGGGATCGCGTTAACGTTCTGATCGACATCACAAGTCTGAAGACGGCGCAGCGCCGACTCGAAGAAGTGGAGCTGGGCTCAAGGGTTGGCTTATGGTCGCTTGACTTGGTGACTGGGGAAAGCTCCACAAACGTTTATTGGGCTGAGATGCTCGGCTACGACCCAGACACAATGGGCACAATCGGTTTCGAGGACTGGCGCGCGCTCGTACATCCTGACGACGTGCAAAAAGCTGTGTCAGGGTTCAATGACTGTATTGCAGGCACGGCAGATCGGTTTGAAATCGAGTATCGCATGCGTCACAGGAACGGTCAGTGGATCTGGGTTCTGGGTCGCGGGGGCGTCGCAGATCGAGATCCAGAAGGCCGGGTGCGTCAGATAGCTGGTGTGCTTCTTGATATCAGCGCACGCAAAGCGCTCGAAGCCGAGTTGGGTCTGCGCGCGGCCGCCGTCGAGGCGTCGGCCGATGCGATCATGATCACCGACGGATCGGGGTGCATAATTGATGCCAATCCGGCCCTTCTCAGTCTGTTTCGTGCCAAAAACCAAACCGACCTCCTCGGACACCCGTGGCATCGGCTCTATGATCGATCGGCAGCCGCAGACCTCGCGGCGGAGGCTTTCCCCAGCCTTCGATCCGAACAGCATTGGCGGGGCGAGGTGATCGCTACGCGTCTTGATGGGAGCCTGTTCGAACAGGCCCTCAGCATGACGGAAATGCCCGACGGCAAGATTGTGCATGTCAGCAGAGACATCTCGGCGATCAAGGCGCTCGCCAGAGACCAGCGGGCGCTACAGGAAAAGGTGGAATTGGCTCAAAGACAGGAAGCCATAAATCTTCTGGTTGCTGGTTTGACGCATGATTTTTCGAACCTGCTGGCTTTGATCTTGCATCTGTCCGATCCGGCATCCGCTGACGCAGCCGTCCTAGCGACCATTGATGTCCGAGCCGAAATCCACCGCGCAGCTCGCCAAATGGTGAACCTTCTGGAACCCTTGCAGGGTTATGTTGCCGGGACTTCGACCCTCGAAGAAGTGGACTTCGTGGACATCGTTCGCAATGCAACGAAACTCACAGCGCTCGGTGCGCCGCGGCTTCTGAGCGTCGAAAGCGATCTGCCCGACCAGCCTATGATGACGTTGGTCGATCCGTTGCGTCTCACACAGGTTCTCTTGAACCTTGGCCTGAACGCGCGTGATGCCATTGGGCACGAAAAGGGAACGATCCGCTTCGCCCTATCACAGGGCAGCGAAGCGCCAGAGGGCGTGACGCTGGATGTGGGGCAGGTCCCTGACGCCCCCTTCGCCCATCTCATCATCTCTGATACCGGACCCGGTATCGAAGCGGATATTCGGGAAAAGATATGGATGCCATATTTCACGACCAAGGGGGGACAGGGTACAGGGCTGGGGCTCGCGCTCATCGCGGAAATCGTGCGCGACGTGGGCGGAGGGATCGCATTGCAAACGATGCCTCGACGGGGCGCCACCTTCCATATCTTGTGGCCGCTGACAAAGTCCCCCGCTCAGGCAATCGCTTATGCGGCAGGAGTGCAGTAGGAAAAATCCCAGCTGGAGAGCCAAGAAAAATCTTGCGTCACCCGGCTGCAAGTTGGACCGGCGCCATCCATAGAGACTGACTTGATTGTCACTTTTGAGGCTGCGCCGTCGCACTCAACGAAAGTCGCCCAACAATAACGGAGGCGGCTGCGTGCCGCGGCACCAAGGTGATCCAGCCGCTACGACGACGGAACCAGGAAAGTTGAAAAGCAGTCAGCGTAGCGCGGCGGATCACCGCGCGTGGTGGCAGCGCCCCGAGTGGTGGCAATGACCATTGAGAAAATGGTTGGGGGCGCTGCCGGTGCCCGTGTCGATGCGCGCGCCAACAACACAGCGACAAAGGCGAATGCAGGCGCGTTTCGTCACGAGTCTCGCTCTACGAGGCGATGTAAAGCCGAGACGCGGCGCAGACTGCAAGAACGATGAATATTGTTTGAGGTATCTGATGCGCCGCCACCGATCCACATGTCGCCCAAGAAAGTGGAGGTGACGGCGCGCCGCCAGCGCGAACATAGCGCCTCAGCAGCACTGCAATCGTAGGCCATGCAATTGATTCAGCAAAACCTGCCGACAACCTTGGCTGAGCTGAGCAGGCACTCTCTTTTGATAGTGACCAAATTGTCACTTTCATGGCTGCGCCGCCGCCAACATCGCATGGTACCCCAGGTCGCGGAGGCGGCGGCGCGCTGCGGGCGCGATTTGCGCGCCACGGCAGCAGGCTGAATAAATAGCGCCAGCGCCGGCTCAAGAGAAGCCGAATGCACAGAGCGCAGCGCGGCAGGCCACCGCGCAGGGTGGCAGCGTCCTCCAACGAGGAGAGCTAATGACTGAAAGGAGGACGCTGCCAATACCCCTGTTGATGCGCGTGCCTTAGAACTTCACAGCAACCGGGGCGGATGCAGCTCGGTATCGTCACGTATCCCCCACTACGGGGAAAGATAGACCGCAAAAATCATGGCATGTTCAATGGACGCGCACATGAATACCGGTATTACGCTTGGAGAAACAGGGGCAAGGTTTTGGCAGCGCCCTCTGTTTGGATCAACCAGACCAACACGGAGCGTTTGAGGACGCTGCCCGTGCTTTCTGTCGTATGATGGGAACGCACGACATACAGCACATGCAGCCTCTCATCGCCAAAATCTGAGGCTGCGCAATCAGTTAAAAAACGAACTCTAAAAAATACAAGAAGAAACTGTGTTGAAGCCGCTGCCTTCAACGCATCAGGAACGCGGAGGCAACGGCGCGCGGTTGGCGCAGAACAGGTGCAGGTCAGCCGCTGTGGGTAGATCGCGCTGACGAGACCGTGCCAAAAGATCAAATTCAACCGTGCTGGATGCGTCGCCGCCAGCGGCACAGTCCTCCCAAACCTGCGGCGGCAGCGACGCCCTGCAGTGACGCTTCGTGTTCGCGCGCTCCAGCAGCGTGAGAGAGGTAATTCACATGTTCGTGAAGTCAAAGCTTCGTGGCCTGTTCTCCAAGGCCTTGCCACCTGCCCTGATGCCCCCAGACGCCCCACTCCTCCGACCCTCGGGCAAATACATGCGCGGCGGTCGGGGTGTGACCTTTGCGGGGTGGAAGCCTGCGCTGCGGGAGGCGCAGGACGATATCGGCGAGGCCTGGGACGATGCAGCGGCACGGGTCAAGGATCTGCTGCACAACAGCGGCTGGCTGGCCGGTGCCATGGAGCAATGTGTGGCCAATACCGTGGGCACGGGGCTGCAGCTGAAGGCCCTGCCGGAGAACGAGACCTTCGGCATGACGCCTGCGGAGGCGTCCGATTGGGCCAAGACGGTGGAGCGGCGGTTCGAGCTCTGGGCCCGCAGCGCACAGGAATGCGACATTCAGGGCCTGCGCACGTTTGGCCAGATGCAGGCGGCGGCGTTTCGGTCCTGGCTGGTGACCGGGGAAATCCTCGCGGAGCTGCCCTGGCGCAAACGCCCGTGGAACCGCTACGGCACGAAAGTGCGTCTGCTGCCGCCGCAGCGGCTGTCGCGCAAGACCGAAAGCCTGCGACGACTGATCAACGGGGTCTACACGGATGCTGACGGCATGCCGGTGGGCTACAGGGCGATCCGCAAGGACCTGTTTCGTCATGATGTGGAATATGACGTGCGGGCGCGGGACCGGGCGGGACGCCCGCGGGTGATCCATGTCTTCGAGGGTGCGCCGGGCACGCATCGGGGCATCTCGCCGCTGGTTCCGGCACTGCAGGTGGCGCGGCAGTTCGACCAGTTGGCGGATGCCACGCTGATGGCGGCGATCGTGCAGACGCTCTTTGCGGTGACGATCACCTCGGACGAGCCGACCGAGCAGGTGCTGGCGGGTCTGCTGACCCCGCAGGAGCAGGCGCAGATGCTGGCGCAGGGTGTGTCGCCGATGGAGGCCTATATCGAGATGGTGGCGGGGTATTATGACGACAGCACGCTGGATGTCGGGATCAATGGCCGGCTGGCGCATCTGTTCCCGGGTCAGGAACTGAAGTTCCACACTGCCAACCAGCCATCTTCGGAATACGCGGCCTTCTCGATGCATCTGCTGCGGGAACTCGCTCGGTGCCTTGGGCTGACCTATGAAAGCGCCACAGGCGACAATGTGGGGGCGACCTATTCCTCGCTGCAGGCGGCGACGACGGAGATCTTCGCGATCACGAAAGCACGGCGGCGCAGCATCATGGCGCCGTTCTGCCAGCCAATTTATGAAGCCTGGCTCGAAGAAGAAATCGAAGCGGGCGGCGTGCCGTTTCCGGGGGGTGTGGCAGGGTTCATGGCCAACCGCACGGCGGCGTGCCGGGCGGAGTGGCGTGGCGATCCGCGGCCGCAGGCGGACGATCTGAAGAAAGCCAAGGCGCATGAGGTCTGGAAGCGGCTCGGCGTGATGTCGGATGCGATGATCTGCACCGATCTTGGGGCCGATGTGGACGATGTCTACCAGCAGCTGGCGCAGGAACGGGCCTTGCGGGCCGAATATGGTCTTCCCCAGCCGCAGATGATGGGGGCGCAGGGCGGTGGTCCGGGTGCGGCAGACGACGGCGATGAGGCTGAGACATGACGATCCACATTGATGAGGCTGACCCCTGCGCGGCGGCGGCCAGCTTGCGGCAGGTCTATGTCCGGCTTGTTGCGGGCCAAGGCGCCATGGAGGTGCGTTTCCGGGCCGGATCGAACGGGGTGGAACGGTCGGTGCGGTATCACAGCGCGCATCCCGCCCGGCTCCTGACGGTCATTCGGGGTTTTGAACAGGAGTGTGCCAAGCTGCAGGGCCACGGCCCGCGTCGATTTGCACTTTCTGCAGGAGGGATGAGATGACCGAACCACCGGACATCCTTCAAAGCCACGCAGGACCGTCGCTTGCCCAGATCGCGAGCCGGGTTCTGAACCGGCCGCTGCTGCTGCATCCGGACAAGGTCGATCTGATCCTGCATGTGCTGCAGGGGCGGATCGGCATCGCGCCTTTGACGGCGCCAGACCCGCAGTCGAACCGCTTCGTTGGCACATATCGCCGCGACAATGGCAGCGTGGGGTCGCTGCGCGTGGAAAACGGCGTGGCGATCCTGCCAATCGTCGGCAGTCTAGTGAACCGCGGCGCTTGGATTGGGGCCAGTTCGGGACTCGTGTCTTACGAGGGCATTGCAGCGCAGCTGAGGGAAGCACGAGCTGATCCGGAAGTTCGGGCGATCCTGCTCGACATCGACAGCCCCGGTGGCGAGGCCACGGGCATGTTTGCGACAGCCAGACTGGTGAGTGCGATCAACCAGACCAAACCGGTCTTGGCCTTCGTCAATGATGTCGCTGCTTCTGCCGCCTATGGCATTGCCAGCGCGGCCAGTGAGGTCATTGTCTCGCCGACCTCGATGGTCGGATCGATCGGCGTGGTGCTGACCCATTTTGATCGCTCGGGGGAACTTGAAGACCGCGGCGTCAAGCCGACGCTCATTCACGCGGGCGCGCATAAGGTGGACGGCCATCCGTTTGGACCGCTCTCGGACGCCGTGCGCGCTGACCTGCAGGCGGAGGTGATGAAGATTTATGACCAGTTTGTCGGGTTGGTCGCCGAAGGGCGTGCAGGCCAGATCAGCGCCGACGCGATCCGGGCGACGGAAGCCCGCACCTATCTCGGCACCGATGCCATTGCCCAAGGCCTCGCCGACCGTGTGGCGAGCCTCGACGAGGTGATCGCCACCTCTGCACAACCGCCCTCCGGGGCACGTCCCCAGAGAAAGGGAGGACCCATGACCAAGACTTCACAAAACACAGCTTTAAGCAGTGGAACGCCCGTGTCCGCCAGCTTCGCCGGCGCAGAACAGGCTGCCGGTGCCATCAGTCCCGCTGATCTGCAATCTGCCGTGGATACGGCGCGGACGGACGCCCATGCCGCTGGTGTCACCGCTGGCAAAGCTGAGGCCACGGCGCGCATTGCCACGATCCTGACATCACCCGAGGCCGAAGGCCGGGAGGCACAAGCCCGCGTACTGGCGCTCGAGACCGAGATGAGCGTCGCGGATGCGGCGAAGGTCCTCGCGGCGTCGCCGAAGGCCAGTATGTCAGCGTCGATTGCGGATCGCGCTGCACAGGAAGCTGAGCTCGGGGCGGAAACCCCGGCAGAGTTCCACAATCGCGCCGAGCGCAGCATCGCCGGCTGGGCCAAAGCCGTCACCAATGCCAATGCGCGGTTCGGCTGAATAGGAGATCAAGACCATGACAGTTCTCACCGAAGGCCGGCATCCCGGCGAATTCCTGATGACCGAGGCCAATGGCCAGCGCTCGCGGGACAGCATCACCATCGCCAGCGGCGCTGGCATAATCGCGCCAGGCACGGTGCTGGGTAAAATCACGGCAAGCGGCAAATACTTCGCCAGCGCTGTGGGCGCCACCGATGGCAGCCAGACCGCAGTGGCCATTGCGCTCTATGGCTGTGATGCCACCACGCGTGATGTTGCGATTGCCGCCATCACCCGGGACGCTGAGGTGAACGGTAAAATCCTGACCTGGCACCCCGACCGTGATCAGGCCGCCGAAAAGGCTGCTGCCCAAGCTGACCTCGCCTCGGTCGGCATCATCGTGCGCTGATCAACCAGTCGCTCGTGACAAGACATCTTCTGCCCACTGGTTCAGGCTTTTGCCTTCAAGCTCGGCCGCAAGAACGGCTTTGCGGTGCACTTCTGGGCTGACGCGGAACATCATCTTGCCCGAATACGCTTTCTGCGGATCTTTCCCGATCTTCCGGCAGGTTTCCAGATAATCATCTACAGCTTCGTGAAACGCATTCCGCAGGTCTTCGACGGTGTCGGCATGAAAGCCGATCCGGTCTGTGATCCCCGCAATATGGCCTACGAAAAGTTTGTCATCATCGTCGTAAACGATGCGTGCCGCATAGCCTTTGTACGTCATGCTGTTGGTCATGGTGTCACCTTGATGCGCTCCAGAAACTCACGGGCGTCTCGTACCTGATACCGTTTCGCTTCCTTGCCCGGATGCGGACGGTGAAACGTGGCGATCTCGCCATCTTTCTCAAACCTGACGCGCGAACCACGCCCCTCAATCCGCTGCGCACCTGCAGCAAGCAGCAACCCCTCAACCGCCATCCACTCGATCGTGCCCGACACCGGGTCTGTAAAAACGGCAGCCAAGATTTTGCGGTGCTTGCTATTCATGACCGGATTATATGCGCGCTAGCATAAACTGCAAGCATTTTGCCGATTGCAGCGACGGATTACGCCATAAAAAGTAAAGGACCCCCCATGTCGATCCTCAACATCTTCAGTCAGGACGCCTTCAGCGTCATGCGCCTCACGGACGCGCTTCGTGAGATCAAGTACACCCCGTCCCGCATCGGACAGATGGGGCTGTTTCAGACCACCAGCATCGACACGCTGGATATCGCCATCGAGAAGGACAAGGAACAGAACCGCATGCTGGTCTCCGCCAGCCCAAGGGGCGGTCCTGGCCAGACCTTCGACAAATCAAAGCGCGCCATGCGCATGCTCAAGGTGCCCCACTTCCAGGTGGACGATGCCATCTATGCCGACGAGGTCCAGCAGGTGCGCGCCTTCGGTCAGGAAGTCGCCGTCGAGCGGCTGCAGCAGAAGATCGCGGATCGCGCCGCAGAGGCCAGCCAGTTCTTCGCGCTGACCGAGGAATACCACCGGCTCAACATCCTCAAGACCGGTCAGCTGCTCGACGCGGACGGCTCCGTGCTTTTTGACTACTTCACCGAATTCGGCGAAAGCCAGCAGGCGGTGGTGGACTTCGACCTCGACAATGCCAGTGCCACCGACGGCGCGCTGCGCAAGAGATGCGCCGGGGTCATTCGCCAGATGGCCGCCATTCTGGACGGTCTGCCCTATACCGGCATCATGGCCCTGTGCGGGGATGCCTTCTTCGATGACCTGATCGCCCACCCGGAAGTGCGCGAGACCTACAAGGGCTATGCCGACGCGGCGAGCTTGCGCAACGCGTATATCAATTCGGGCTCGTCCGGCATCTACGGCGCCTTCGAGTTCGGCGGCATCACCTGGATGAACTATCGCGGCGGTCAGAATGTCGGCATCGAGACCGACAAGTGCCACCTCGTGCCCATGGGCGTCCCCGGCCTCTTCCGCACGGTCTATGCCCCGGCCGATTACATCGAGACCGTGAACACCCCGGGTCAGCGCCTCTACGGCAAGCAATGGGAGATGCAGAACGGCAAAGGCGTGAACCTCGAGTTCCAGATGAACGCGCTGCAATACTGCACCCGCCCGCGGGTGCTGATCCCGGGCAAGCGGACGTGATGTCAGATATCTCTGACACTTGCCGCAGCGCAGCACATGATGCCACGTCAAGGTTATTCACCCTTGACACCCAAAGGTTGAAAACGGACGCTTTTGATTGCAGGCTTGCCGCGCTGATAAAATGCAGCGCAAAATCAATGTGTTATGAATTGCCTGTTTTTTAGGCATTTTGATGAAAGGCCCCAGATAACGGGGCCTTAGCCTGTTCTATACCGCTGGCTCCACAGATTTATCCACAGATTCTGTGAGCGCAATAACGCTTGCCTTACACCGCGATGCGGGGCCGGGCGGCGACTCGGGATGCGGTTTGGGATGGGAAGACGGAAAGGACCGAGAATGACCCTCTTCAACGATCTGGACGCACAGGTCTCCGGTGCGATTGACGCGGCCTTTGGGGAGGTCGCTGTCCTGCGACCGCGCGCATCAATGCCCTATGCCGAACGCGCAGAGGATCCGTCCCGCCAGGTTGCCACCGTGACGGGTGTGTTCTCGGCGGGGCCCGCAGAGGCCCCTCTCAAGGGCGGTTCTGCGGGGGGTGCGTTTTCCGGCGGCACGCGCATCGTGTCGCAGAGTGCCGAGTTCTGGCTTTCAGCGGAGACGGTTCAGTCACTCGTGGAGCGTCCCCAAAAGGGCGACGCCCTGACGCTGACCGGGCGCGCGGGTGCACCGGTCTATGCACTCTCTCAGGTCCACCCGTCGGACATGGGGGACCTGACCCTGATCCTGGTTCTGGAGGACGAGACGCCATGAGCCTGACACGACTGGCCATGCGCCTTGCGGCGGCGCGCGCGCTGCGGGACAGGACACTGGCGGGCGCGCGGGTGTTCGACAGCGCGGTGGACCCGATTGACCAGACAATCGCCGAGCAGCGTTTGCCGCTGCTGGTGCTGACCACGGATGAGCATGCGCTGGAGGTGAGCGGGCGCGATCTCGGCAGCGGCACGCATCGCTGTGATCTGGTGATCGAGCTTGCCATTGCCGCCCGGGTCGAGGTGCCGGCCGAGGATGGTCAGGGGGATCAGATCACGATTGCCATTCCCCATACCGACGAGGGGATGGAGCTGACGCTGGATATCATGGAGCATCAGGTGGTCTCGGCGTTGACGTGGGACGACACGCCGTGGGCGCGCGTGTGGATGGCGCTGGTGCCACGGGTCCATCAGCGTCTCTCGCGCCGGGGCGCCTCGTCCGAGAACGGTGTGCGCTTTGCAGCCCGCCAGCTTGTGCTGACATGTGATCTGATCGACGCGCCGGTTGGCGGCGCGCCGCTGCCTCACTCCGGGGTATGGGCAGAGGTGCTCTCAATGATGGAGGCTGATCCGGCAATGGCCGGGCTGGCGCGCCTGATCCGCGCGGAGATCGAGGGCACGCTTGTCCCCGAGTGGCGTCGCGCAGCGCACGCACTGGGTGTCCCGCTCGAGGTCTCGGACGGGCTCGGGCTTGGCGCGGGGGACGCGTCTTTGGTGGACCCGGTCGCGTTTATCATGGGCGCAATCAGCACCGGCGCTGGTTTGGTCACCGTGACCGAGGACGCGCCCTGATGGCGGTGCGCGAATTGGTCGAGCTGGTCTCCCGCGTGGCCGAGCTGGAGCGGCGGTTTGCGGGTGTCCTGCGCCACGGCACGGTGGCGGAGGTAGATCCCGAGCGCCAGCGCGTCCGGCTGGACCTCGGCCCGGCCCATGGGGCTGAGGGGCGGTTCCTGTCGCCTTGGGTGCCCTATGCGCAATTCTCGGGGGCGCTGCGCGTGCACACGCCCCCCACGGTGGGCCAACAGCTCACGGCACTGTCCCCCAGCGGGGATTTCCAGCAGGCGGTGGCGCTGCCTCTGACCCATCACAGCGGCAACCCAAGCCCGTCCACGGCGGGCGACGAGAATGTCGTGACCTATGGCAATGTCCGCATGACGCTGGCGGATGATCTGGTGCGGGTCGATGTGGGCGGCACGCGGTTCGAGCTGAGCTCGGCAAAGGTCACGCTCTCCACGGGCGGCAGCAGCATCGAGATGACAGATGCGGGCGTGAAGATCACGGGCGCGCGCATCGATCTCAACTGACGGAGGCGCAGATGCCAGCAGTGGCGCGGATCGGGGACCCGTTTGCAACGGGCCACCCTTGTGACGGGGCGAGCACGATTGCGGGCGGGAGCGGAAACGTCTTTGCCAACGGCATCCGGGTGTCGCGCCGCGGCGACCCCTCCGCGTCGCACACGCGCCTCGTCGGGAAACTGTGCCTCCCGCACACGGTTCCGATCACACGCGGCAGTGCCACGGTGTTCGTCAACGGAATTTCAATTGCCCGCGTCGGTGACGCCATCGACGCAGGCGCCATCACCGGCGGATCGCCGGATGTTTTTGCCGGCGCATGACTGGTCACTGAGCTCTGAGTTGGAAGCTGCAGCTCCAAAAATTCCCCGCAATGAAAGACAAGAAAGGACATCACATGCCACGCTACGCAATCACCGAGACAGCCGGGCGTTTTGTCGCCGGGACCAACAATACCGGCGTCGGCACGGTGCTGACGCTGACCGAGAAACAGGCCGAGCACGAGGTTCGGCTTGGCACGCTATGGCCACTGGACATGATCACCGATGCGCCTGAGCGCACCGCAGATGCGTCGACCGGGGACAAACCCGATGATGGGAGTGCGCTGCCTGCGGCAGCGCAACGCCAAGCGACAGCAGACCCCAAGACCGGTGATGGCCTCGCCAAAAACAGCAAAGAGCGCGGTATGTAATCAGGGCTGCAACCCTGCAGTCCTCAGCCGCCGTCTTTGTCAGCTGTGTCTGCCTTACCGTCTTGCTTTGTCCGCGTGGTCTGGAACACGAGTTCCCTTGGAGCCGGTTTCTTTCGCAGGATCGGTGCTGTGGGTTCTTCGCAGTTCGGGCAGGTCTCATCGGTCTCGCGGAAGGTGCCACCGCAATACATGCATTTTTTCATTGTGATCGTTTCACTCGAGTCGCGTTGCACCTGCGGCAGCGGCTTCTGATGAACGTCCAGTCTTCGGTCAATGGGACACATCGGCATGGTGCCAAATCACAACAACCCCTCAGTTGGCCTGAACGCGGCCACGGGCGGTACGCTCATGGGCTGGTCGCATGTGGTGCAGTCCCTGCAGGACATCTTCACGACGCGGTTTGGCGCGCGCGTCATGCGCGAATGGTACGGCTCGTTTGTGCCCACTCTGCTCGGGCGGCAGATCAACAGATCGGAGGTACCGCTGTTTCTTGCGGCCTTCACCTCGGCGATCGAGCAATGGGAGCCCCGGTTCAAGGTGACGGAGATTGGACTGAAGGATGTCAGCCAGAACGGGGTTGTGCGCCTGTCGATCTCTGGCGAATACCGCCCCCGGGCCCTGCTGGGCGATCCCACCTCCGCCGGTTTGCGCAGCCTGGTCATTGACGCCGACGAGGTCGGTCTCGCGGTTGCAGACAAGGGAACGGCATGAGCACCATCAGCACGATCGACCTGTCCTCTCTTCCGGCTCCGGGCGTCATCGAGGAGCTGGACTTCGAGGTCATCCTGCGGGCGATGCGCGACGATCTGGTTGCGCGCTTTCCGCCGATCGCGCCGGTGATCGACCTGCAAAGCGAGCCCGCGCGCAAGCTGCTCGAGGTCTGCGCCTATCGCGAGCTCTTGCTGCGGCAACGGGTCAATGACGCGGCACGTGCCAACCTGCTGGCCTTTGCGGGGACCACCGACCTTGATCATCTCGCCAGCTTCTACGGCGTTACCCGCCTGACGGACGAGACCGACACCGCGCTGCGCCTGCGGGTGCAACAGCGCATCCAGGGCTGGTCCAATGCGGGAGGTGCCGCGCATTACCGGTACTGGGCCCTGACGGCGGACGAGCGGGTCTCCGACGCAGCTGTCTCCTCCCCAAGCGCGGGCATCGTGCGGATTGCCGTGCTCTCGGCCGAGGACGACGGGGCGTCGTCCGAGGACCTGCTCACGGCTGTGCGGGCAATTGTGCTGCGCGATGATGTGCGCGTGTTGACCGACACGGTCGAGGTGGTCTCGGCCAGCATCGTGCCCGTGGATGTGGCCGCCACGGTTTTTCTCTATCCCGACACCCCCGCTCAGGTGATCGAGCAGCTGCGCGTCGACTTCCCAGCGCGCTTTGCGGCGGCGCGCGGGCTTGGCTGGGATTTGACCCGGTCCTGGATCAACGCACAGCTCCACCCTTCAGGGGTGCAGCGGGTGCATTTGACAGCGCCTGCGACCGACACGGTGATCAGTGCCGAGCAGTGCGTTGCCCTCGGTGCCGTCGAGATCACGTTCGGCGGGCGTGACCGATGACAGAGCCGTCAGTAGACCCATCTTTACTCCCGCCGGGTGCCACCACATTTGAGCGCGCGATGGAGGCCGCGACGGCGCTGGATGCCCGCGCCCCGGCCATCCGGCCCAACGCCCGGGCCAAGCTCGACGGCTTCGATCCGTTTGTGCCCTGGCTGATCTGGGAGTACGGCCTGGGAGACATCCTTCCGTATCTGAGCGATCCGCAACGGGCGCTGCGGGAGGGTATGCGCTGGCAGCGCTTGCGCGGGACGCCAGAGGCCTTGCGCCTTGCCTTCTCGTGGCGCGATCTGGACGGGGTTCAGGTCTTCCAGGAGGAGCCCGGGCAGCACTTCGCCGCGTTTCAGATCGACACGAATGCGGTGCCACCGCTTGAGGACATCGACGATCTCATCGCCCTGGCGCGCCTGTCGGCACCGGCGCGATCACGGCTGGCGCGCATCTTTCACGGCTACGACCTGCGGCGGATCAAGCTGGACGACACGCGGCTCGGTGACGGACTGCTCAGCGATTACAGCGGCGTGCGTCACACAGACGGGCAGACGCGCCTGTCGTTTGGGCGCGTGTTTCCCGCGACTGTGCCCGCGCCGGAGATGCGGACACATGCAGGGATATTCGTCGATCATGTCAGGCGCGCGTTCCTGCCGGGTCGGTTTGTTCTGTCGGACAGCGTGCTCGACGATGACCGGGCTACTCCCAACCCGTTCATCTATCACGCGCACCTGTTCACGCTGGCCAACACCGACGGGGTTCCGGACGAGCCTGCCGACTTCGAGCCTGTGCGCAGGTTCCAGCGGGCGCAGATGGTGCTTTCGGAGGGAATGCGCCTCGGGGATACCAACAGCCGAACACCCCCGGTGGATTGGGTGTTCTACGAGGGGCGCAGGCGGCTCTCCGAGGAGGCTGCGGTCTCCGGCGCTCCGTCCGAGGTGCGGCGCATCCAGCGCACGGAGATGTTCGAACGCAGGGCCGTCGCGTCTGCGCTCGTGCCATTGCCGCACGCCACATTCAGATGGCGCAACACGGTTCGGTACCAAGTCATCGGCGGCCGATCACAGGTTTATCGCCTTTCGGAAACGCGGCGGATTTTACCGCCGGTTTGGTACGCTCAGCCCTCGCGGGCGCTTGCTGCCGAGACCTATGAGCTGGCGGTGCGCGTGCGCGACGCAGTGCGCGCGGACGCGCGGGTCGCCGATCCGGAGCGGTTTACACCGGCTCAAGTGTTGCGAGCTGATGCGCGAGCGGTGGGCGACGGTCTCGCTCTGACGCCCACCAATCCGTCTCGGGCACTGCTGCCTGAGGTCTATGATCCGGCGGCGTCTCCCATCCGGTTCAGTGAAGTGACCGGAGACACAACTTACGCCGGGCAGTTCTGGCTGCCGCTCACTTACGTCGACCAGCCCTGGTCCGAGGTGCAGGTCCTCGTCGGGACCATGCACCGCACGGACACACCCAACACAGACTGACGAGGAGGCCTAATGGCTATCATGACGCGCTCGGGGCGCGCAGCCCTGGCGGACGCAATCCGCCAGCGCCCGCTCCACCTTGCCTGGGGCACAGGCAACACCGCCTGGGACAGCACCGCCCCGCAGGGGGCCCTGACGTTTGGCGCAAACGATGTGCTGCAGTTGCCTCACGCTTACGTCTCAGGCGTGGCGCTTGCCTCTGCGGATGGGATCACGACCTATTCGGCCGGGACAGATTACACGGTGGACAGCTCGACCGGCCGTGTCACGCGGATTGTCACTGGCGGTATCCCCACGGAGGCAACGGTACGCGCAGGCTACACCATCGACACGCCCCCGCCCGATGTGACGCAGACAGGCCTGCTGGGTGAGCTCGGCCGCCGCGCGGTGGACGAAGTGGCCTTCGTGGTTGCAGATGATGCAGGCGCGATTGTCGCCCCCACCGGCCGCTTCACGCTCTCCGCCACACCCACCAACCACCTTTTCGTGCGGGTGCGCTTCGAGTTCGAGGACGCCCCCGATGCGGTGATCCGCGAGCAAGGCCTCTTTGTGGGCACCATCACCGATCCCGCCCTCCCGGCGGGGCTGCGGTATTTTGAGCCGGCCGCCATCACCGACCCCGGCATCCTGCTGATCGTGCAGAACACCGTCCCGATCATCCGCCAACCCTCGACCCGCGAGACCTTCGAGTTCGTGGTCACGTTCTAATCAGGAGGCCCACCCGTGGCGCTTGACCGCTATTACAATCTCTACAATTCGGCCTCCGGCTATGCCGAGCTGATGTTCCGCGCCGGCGACGGCCTGCAAAGCCGCGAGCTGAACGAAGTCCAGACCTGGCTCGCGGACCGCCTCGCCAGGATCGGCGACGCCATCTTCAAGGAAGGCGACCTGATCCGCGATGGCGACGTCTCCGTCGATCCCGCCACAGGTGAGGTCAACCTGGCCTCCGGCATCGTCTACCTGCGCGGCGCGGCGCGCCCTGTTGGTGGCGCCCGCTTCGTCATCCCGGTGGACCGGACGGTCGCTCTCGGCGTGCGCTTTGTCGAGACCATCCTCACCGAGCTCGAGGACCCGGCCCTGCGCGATCCGGCCCTGGGCACCCGCAACTATCAGGAACCCGGCGCCGCACGTCGCAAGGAGCAGATCCTCTGGGGCTGGGACAGCGGCACGCAGAACGACGGCGGCACCGGGGCCTTCCATGCAATCTATACTGTCACGAACGGCTCTCTGGACAGCAAAATCCAGCCTCCCGAGCTCGACGCGGTGCTGCAAACCGTGGCCCGCTATGACCGCGAGGCAAATGGCTCCTATGTCGCCACGGGCTTGGAGCTCACCTATCTGACCCGCGACGATGCGGCGGCGGAGTACGTCTTCTCGCTCGCCGAAGGTGTCGGCAATGTCGGGGGTCTCAAGGTCGAGCGCCCGCAATCCACACGTCTCCGCTGGGCCGTCGATCCGGACCTGCGCCGGGTCAATGCCGAGCCGCATGGCTTTGCCGATGACGGCACCGGCACCGCGGTGATCCCGGTCAATCTCGCCCCCATCGCCGAGGTCACGGACGTCACCATCACCCGCGAGACCCCCGAGACCGTCACCCATGGCGCCTTCACCGGAGCATCGGACCCGCTTGCGAACAGCACGGTGGTTGCGGTCCTCAGCGTGTCACAAGGCGGCACCGCCTATACGCAAGGGGTGGATTACGTGGTCTCGGCTGGGCGGATCGACTGGTCGCCGGGCGGCGCGGAGCCTGCCCCCGGGTCGACCTATTCGGTCACCTATCGCTACATCGACAGCATCGCCCCGGATGCTGTGACGGATGAGACCGTGACCGTCTCGGGTGCCGTGACCGGGACCACGGTGTTCATCGACTATGCCTACAAGCTGCCGCGCATCGATGCGCTGGTGATGAGCGCGGGCGGTCAGCTCTCGCGGGTGCGCGGCGTCTCGCAGACCCTCAACCCGCAGCCCCCGCAGCTGCCGGGCAGCGTGCTGCCTCTGGCGGAGGTGGCGCTGGATTGGTTTGCCGACCGGGTGCCACTGGTGCGCAACACCGCGACCCGGGCCGTGCCCTTTGCGGACCTTGCCGCAATGCAACGCCAGATCAGCGGCCTGTTCCAGCTCGTGGCCATCGAACGGCTGCGCAATGACGCCAACATCACCGACCCCACCTCCAAGCTCGGGGTGTTTGTCGACCCGTTCCTCGACGACGACCTGCGCGATCAGGGCATCCCGCAAAGCGCGGCGGTGCTGTGGGGCGAGCTGACCCTGCCGATCACGGCAGCGGTTCAGGAACCGCCAGAGGGAGCTTCGGCGACGTGGACGCTCGCCTATGAGCTGACACCGGTGCTTGAGCAGCTGGCCAGCACGCGGGCGATGAAGATCAACCCGTACATGAACTTCGAGCCGGTGCCGGCGGCGGTCACGCTGGTGCCATCGGTGGACAACTGGACCCGTGTCGAGACGCAATGGACCTCCGCCATCACCCGGGCCTTCACCTCGGGCTCGGGGCGCTTGTCCCGCACGTCGGTCTCCACCAGCACCGAGCTTGTGTCCTCGACCTCGCGCGCCGCGCTGGACATCCGCCAACGCTCCGTTGGCGTCACGCTGCGCGGCATGGACCCGAACGAGGCGCTGCTGCGGGTGGAATTCGACGGGCTCGACGTGACGCCAGACCCTGCACCCGTGGCAGACAGAGCCGGTGTGCTCATTTCCGCCTTCACGATCCCGCCCGGCGTGCCCACCGGGTCCAAGAGCGTGACCTTTCTGGGCGAGGCCGGATCGTTCGGCGAAAGCACATATACCGCCAACGGGACGATCATCACCAACACCTTCCGCAGTGTCACGACGCGGCGGACGGTGCGCTGGAGCCCGCCGCCGCCACCTCCGCCACCGCGGCCTCCCCGCCGGTGGGACCCGCTGGCGCAGACGCTTGTGCTGGATGTAGACACGGTGGTGGCGGGGCTTGACGTCTGGTTCGACGCGATCGGTAGCGCAGATGCGCCCACGATCGTGCAAATCCGCGAGACCACGGTCGGGTTTCCGAACGACACTGTCGTGACCTCGAGCGAGGTCGACATGGCGACGGTCACTCTGGGTGGGCCGACCCGGGTGGCGTTTGACCCGACCTTGCTGCGGGCGGGTCGCGAATACGCGCTGGTGTTTCTGACCGACGATCCGGACCACGCCCTGCGGGTGGCGGAGCTGGGCAAGTATGACGCCGAGACGGAAACCTGGGTGACGGCGCAGCCCTACCGGATCGGCGTGCTGCTGTCCTCCTCCAACGCCTCGACCTGGACCCCGCATCAGGAGCGGGACCTGAAGTTCCGGCTGCTGGCGGCAAGGTTCACCGAGACGACGCGGACGGTGGCGCTTGGGGAGATCACGGTCTCGGAGAGCACCGACTTCATCGCGCTGGCGGGTGTGGAGCGCATGTCGTCCGAGACCGATGTGACCTTCGTGCTGCGCGACAGCGGTGGCCAGGTGTTCCGCATGACGGAAGGTGCTGCGCTCAATCTGGCGGCGCGCGTGTCGGACAGGCTGAGCGTGGAGGCGGTGCTCTCGGGCTCGGAGCGGTTCACACCGGTTCTCTTCCCCGGCGTGCAGGTGCTGAACGGCGCGCTGGCCTCGGAGGCGGAGTATGTCAGTCGGGCAATCCCGGCGGCGGCGACGTTTGATGTCTCGGTCTATCTCGACACGCTGATCCCGCCCGGGGCCGGTGTGGCGGTGTTCGCCGAGACGGATGCGGGGTGGTCTGCGCTGACGCTGGAGAGCGGGCAGCCGATCGAGAACGGCGGTGAGGAGCGGCACTATGTCGGCGCAGGGCTTGCCGGTGTGGGGGCCGCCACTGTGACCCGCATCAAGATCGCGCTGTCCGGCACCCCGGCGGCGCGGCCGTTTGCCAGCGCCCTGCGCGCCATCATCAGGTGAGGTGATGCATGAGCAACACGGCAGCCACACAAGGCGTGAACCGGGACGAGCGCACCTCCGGGCGGGGCTACCCGCTCCCCCATCCTGACAACACGATGCAGGCGGACATCGAGCGGCTGCGCACCACGCTGGTCGCCGCTGACGCGGACGTCACGGCTCAGATCGCCGAGACCCGGCGGCGCTGGGTGCACGACTTCATCGGACTGAAACTGTGACGGCGTGGCTTTGTAGGGCCACAGTTCGATCACCTTTTGTTGTCGTCTCCAAAGGCTCCATCTGGTCCCAGAACGTCCTCCGGCTTCAGGGTTGGGGGGACGAACGTGCGGGCAAGCGTCCCAAACCACCACAGCAGGATGCTCATCAGGCTAATGATGATCGGCTGGACATAGAAATCCCAGAAGTCAGGGATGACGGCCTCGCCGGGGAAATCAGGGTTGTAGAGAACTGGCACCGTCTGCCCGATGTCATCAGACTTTGCCGTCGAATACACCGAAAAGAAGACATGCTCTTGTCCCTGCATATCCGTGAAGTGGACGTGTGAGGAAACACGCGTTGAGTCCAACCGTGAATATGAACTGTCATCATAGCGGGCGCCTATGATCACACCTTCTGTGCGTTCGAAGGTGAAGAGCGCAACGCCCCGCTCGTAAATCATGCTCAACCCGAGGATCAGTGTGATTGGCGCGACCAGTCGCGTAAGCCAATACGTGGCACGATTGTTCAAACGCTGCGCGCGCGCGTTCTTGTGAAATCCGGCCATTGGCAACTCGCTCCTTTCTCTGAGCCACGCTTCTACACGATTTGCCGCACAAAAGAACGGGCTCGAGGGCGTCGGTCTAAGCGTCTGTACCGGCGAAACAACCAAAAAAGCATTCGAAAACCATGAGGACCCCATGACGGATATCCTGCTGCGGGGCGCGCTGAGCGCCCTCAAGACCAAGATCGAGGCGCTGGCGTCCTCGGAGACGGCCACGGCCGAAGACCTCGCGATGCTGGGCACGGCCCTTGAGCGCATCGCGGGCAAGACCACCGCCATCGAGGTGGAGATGCTCGGCGAGGAACAGCGCGCTGCGGTCTCTGTTGAGGTCGCGACGTCTCGGGACAACGCCTTGCAGGCCATCGCGGATGCGCTGGCAGCGGCGGATGCGGCGATGGCCAACCACTTCAGCAGCATCAACGCGGCGGGGACGGCAGCCTTGCCACCGATCGCGGAGGCGCAAGGTGCTGCGCTTGTGGCTATCGTAACCGAGCGGGACGCGGTTCTGGCAGCGGTCGCCGAAACCACCGAGGGCGCTGTGACCGAGGTCACCGAGACTGCGCTGGCAGCGGTGGCGACGGCCTCCGGCCTGACCGCCACCTCCTTCTTCTTCAATCAACTCTGAGGACCAGGCCCATGAGCATCCTTGCAAACCAGATGAGTGCCGCGGACACGGCGGTGGAGGTCCTGACCATCCCCACCGGACGGCGGACCACCTTCAACATCAATGCGGTGAACACCGGCTCCGACATCGCTACCGTGACGCTTTATGCGGCCTCGCGCGACGCGGTGCGCGTGACCGGGCTTGCGGTGACACACGGCGGTGCCAGCTATGTCGCCATCCCGGACGTGACACTCGAGGGTGGCGGCGGCACCGGGGCCACGGCCACGGCGCGCATGATTGCAGACAGCATGACGCTGGTGGACGCGGGCACCGGCTACAGTGTCGGTGACGCACTTTCGGTGGCCGTGACGGATCAGACGGCAGCGGTGATCACCGTGACCGACGTGGACGGCGCGGGCGCCATCCAGGCGGCTGAGCTGACCTTCGGGGGAGATTACGGAGTTCTCCCAGAGAGCCCTGCGGTGGTAACCGGCGGATCAGGCTCTGGCGCTACCTTCGTGCTGACCTTTGCCGTGCTGAGCCTGACGCTGACCAACCCGGGCACAGGCTTTTCGGAACCCCCAACGGTGTCGTTCAGCTCAGGCACAGCCACCGGCGAGACTGGGATCGATATCGTGCTTGAGCCCAAGCACATCTTCGAGCACGCCGTCGCGCTGAACCCGGGCGGTATCATTTACCGCACAGCGCTGATCCTTGGCCCCGGCGACAGGCTCTACGCACAGGCCGACACAGACACCGTGGCCCTGACCGCCTGGGGCGTCTCGGCGCTGATCTAACTGAACACGAAAGGACGCGACATGCGGACAATTTACAACCCGGTCCTCGCGCGGATCGGCGGCAATGGCGTGGGCCCACGCAACCAGATCAGGATCTTCAACACGGCCGGCGTTTTTGATTGGATTGTGCCCGAGACCATCGATCCAAATGTGCCTGTGCGTGCGCGGGTCTGGGGCGCCGGCGGTGCCTGCGGTCTCAGGTCGGCCTCCACAGGCAACGGGCATGGCGGCGGTGGTGGCGGCCTTGCCCTGTCGGAAATCCCCGTCTTCGAACTGACCATCGGCGCCGCTGTCCCGCTCGTCATCGGCGCGGGCTCTGAGAGCCATGCCGGCGCCGGGGGCACATCTTCGTTCGGGCCTTTCCTCTCCGCAACCGGTGGCAATAGCGGCTTCAACGCAGCCGACAACCAGGGCGTTGCCGTTCTCGGCACCGGCGGCATCGGCATCGGTGGCGACATCAACCGGCGCGGCGGTACGGGTGGCACGGGGACCGAAAGCACAAGCGGCGGTGGCGGCGGCGGCGCATCCGCGCCCCATCCCGATGGCCACATGGATGGTTGCGATGGTGGCGCAGGCACCAGCTATTCCGGCGGCAGCGGGGCCTCGATCGCCCATCCCGGTGTTTCGCCGGGCGTTGCCTCCGTCAGCTCCGGCGGTGCGGGCACAGCCGGACGCGGCAGTTCTGGCCCATCCGCCTTTGCGGCGAATTACGCCTATGGCGGACAGGGCGGCGCGGGCCTGCTTGGGTCAGGCGGTCACGGGGCGAGTTCGAACAGCTACAGCAACGTCGCATCTGCAATGACACCGCCGGGAGATGGCCAGGGCCATGCTGTTCTCGAGCCAAACATGATCCTCCTTGGCGGCGGTGGCGGTGGTGGCAATGCGACCAGCTTTCAATCCTCTGACAGGGCTGGGACAAACGCAGGCAATGGCGGCCCCGGAGCCGGTGGTGGCTCCACCGGTTCTCGGAGCACAAGCAGCGATGCGTACATGCTGGCTGGAAACGGCGGCATGCTTGGCGGTGGTGGCGGATCGTCCAGCTACCATGCGCCCGGCCACGGCGGCAACGCAGGCGGCGGCGGCGGGGGTGGCTATCAGTATGGAGCCAATACCGGCCACGGCTTTGGCGGCGACGGGCTGATCATCCTTCAATACGCGCTGATCCTGTAAAGGGGAGTTTCATGAGCAAGTTTGCAAAAGTCGTGAACGACACCGTCATCGAGGTGCTGGACACCCTGGAGGGCCGCATCCACCCCGCGCTGCACGGAGAGTATATTCAGGTGCCGGACGCGGTTGAACCCGGCTTTGTCAAAACCGGTCGCAAGTTCGAGGCGCCAGCCCCTGTTGCCGCGGTGGCACCCCCGCCGCCCGAGCCCATCACGGTGGTCTCGCGCCTTGACTTCCTACGCCGCTTCACCCGCACTGAGCGCATCGCGCTGCGCGCCGCCGAGACCACAGACCCGGTGGTCGCCGACTTCCTGCTGATGCTGACCCTCGCGGAAGACGTGGACCTGACCAGCGCGGATGTCACCGAAGGGCTCGCCTATCTCGAAGCCAATGGCTTTGTCACCGCAGAGCGCGGTGCCGCCATTCGCAGCGGCTGATCCAGCTCCAAACCTCTGAGTGTCGGTTCTTCGACGGCGTGTCGGCTTTTCGACACGCAGATGCATCCGCACCTGTGTGGAAGCCCAATTCCAAGCCTCCGTAGCGCCTGTCGGGTGCCATCCATGCAAAGGACATCCTCCGACGGGCTCGCCTCTCTCGAAGCCAATGGCTTTGTCACCGCAGAGCGCGGTGCCGCCATTCGGACGGGCTGATCCAGCTCCAAACCTCTGAGTGTCGGTTTTTCGACGGCGTGTCGGCTTTNGGGCTGATCCAGCTCCAAACCTCTGAGTGTCGGTTTTTCGACGGCGTGTCGGCTTTTCGACACGCAGATGCGTCCGCACCTGTGTGCAAGCCCAATTCCAACCCTCCGTAGCGCCCGTCGGGTGCCATACATGCAAAGGACATCCCCCATGTCTGATCCTACCTTTGGCTTGTCGATCCAGCGGATCGACACCGAGCCGCGTCCGCCTGTGGCCAGCGACATGTCCGTCGTCGGCATCATCGGCACCGCGGTGGACGCGGACGCCTCCGCGTTTCCGCTGAACACGCCCGTGTTTCTCTACTCCGACGACGCCACCAAGCTCACCGCCCTCGGCGCGGCCGGCACCCTGCGCGATGCGATCACGCTTGTGAACGCGCAGCTTGGGGCCTTTCAGGCGGCCGCAAAGATCGTCGTGGTGCGTGTCGCCGACGGCGAGGGAGCGAGCGCCATCGACGAAACCCTCGCCAACATCGTCGGTGACGGTGTCACCACGGGCCTCAGCGCCTTCCTGAACGCACCTGCTGAGCTGGGCGTCACGCCCCGCCTGATCTGTGCCCCGGGCTTTACCAGCCAGCGCATGGGGGGTGATGCAAACCCCGTCTGCGCGGCGCTGCCCGCGATCTGCGAAAAGCTGCTGGCCCATGCGGTGGTCGATGGCCCCGCCACCACTCTGCAGGATGCGCTCGACTGGCGTGAGACGATCTCGCATGATCGCCTGATCCCGGTGGACCCGGCCGTGCGCGTGCTTTCGGATGGGATCACGGTGGTCCAGCCGCTCTCCCCGGCAGTCATTGGTGTGGGAGTGCGGCGGGATCATGCCTTCCAGGGCCGCCCCTTCCACAGCTGGGCCAACCAGCCGGTGCAGCACATCGTCGGCCCCTCGCGCCCGATTGCCTTCTCGCTCACCGATGGCGCCACCGAGGGCCAGAGCCTGCTCGCGGCCAATATAGGCATCCTGCTGCGCGGCGAGATGGGCGTCGAGAGCGCCATCGGTCAGGGCGGGTTCATCTTTGTCGGCACCGACAACGCCGGCGAGGATGACCTCTGGCGGTTCTACAACGTCACCCGCGGGCGCGATTACATCCACCTGATGCTGCTGCGCACGCTGCGGTTCTATCTCGGGCGCTTCAACATCACCGGCCAGACCATCCAGGCCGTTCTGAACACGATGGAAACGGCGCTGCGCAACCTCAAGGCCGATGGCGACATTCTGGGCTTCGAGGTCAAGTTCCTGCCCGCGCAGAACAGCCCAGAAGAGCTGCGCCAGGGCCGCTTCACCGTCACCTTCGCGGCCGAAGAAGCCCCGGTCCTGCGCTACCTCGGCATCCAGTCCGCCCGCTACCGCCCGGCGCTCGACGCCATGCTCGACGAGCTGCTCGCACAGGTCGGCACCATCTCCGGCTGACCCCGCACATCCCCAACACAAAGGACAGGCTCAGATGAGCACTATATACCTCATGGAGGCCGCAAACCTCTTTTGCGGCGATGACGACCCCACCGCCTCCAAGCACCTCACCCTGACTGAGTTACAGCTGCCCAACCTGCAGGAAGCCTATCAGGACCACCAGCCGGGCGGCTCGCGCGTCCAGATCGAGGTGGCGGTCGGCATCCAGAAGCTCGAGGCCAGCTTCAAGCTGGCGGGCTGGGACCCGGACCTGCTGGCCCAGTTCGGCCTTGGCGCCAGCGCGCGCAAGAAGTTCACAGCCTACGGCGTGATCCGTAACAAGCGCAGCGGTGCCGCCATCGAGGCCAAGGCGGTGCTTGAAGGCCGCCTCGGTGCGGCCAGCCCCGACGTGTTCCAGCGCGGCGAGATGCAGGGCTTCGACTACACGATCTCGGAGATCCTGCACTACGAGCTGCACTTCGAAGGCACGGAGACCTATTACTGGGACTTCTTCACATCGGATTGGCGCGTCAACGGCGTGTCCCAAAACGCGGATGAGCGCGCGATCCTGCGCATCCCCGGCGGATTGTGAGGTACATCATGACATCCCCCAAGACCAAAACGCTTCGCCTGCACTACCCCGTCACCGTCGAGGACCGCGAGGTCTCCGAGGTCACGATCACCCGCCCCAAGGTCAGGGACCTCAAGGCGATGGACGCCGCACTGGACGGCATCAGAGACAAGCTTGATCAGGGCATTGTCATGGCCGCCACCCTGACGGGATTGCCGCCAGAGGTGATCGAGGAGCTCGATGCCGAGGACTTCACCAAGCTCTCGGAGGAGGTCGCCGGTTTTTTCCCCCAGGCCAAGGCGCACGGGACTGGCGCTCCGTCATTGCCGAAACCGCCCACTGGCTGAACACCCCCATCACCGCCTTCGAGCACATGGACTGGTCCGAGGTCGTGCTCTGGCACAACGAAGCCCGGCGTCTGGCCGGCGCACAGCGCAGGTGAGCCATGTCCGTTCTGACGTCGCAGCTGATCATTTCCCTGATCGACCGGGTCACCGAGCCCGCCCGGCGGGCCGCAGGCTCCCTGGCCGGGATCACGCACCGCATACGCGAGGCAAATGGCCAGCGCCTCGGTCTGTCGGACCGGCTTGATCTGGCGCTCTCGCGCAATGCAGATGCGCTGGACAGGGCCCGATTGGGGGTGATCGACGTTGCGGGCAGCTACGCCACGCTGCATGCGGCCATCGCAGGTCCGATCCAGACCGCGGCAGAGTTCGAGGCGGCCATGGCCAGCGTGGCAAAGGTTGTCGACTTTCCGACACCCGAAGCCTTTGACGCGTTTCAAAACGAGCTGTTCCGGCTCTCGCGGGAGATCCCCTTTGCCGTCAATGGTCTGGCGGAGATCGCAGCCGCCGCGGGCCAAGCCGGCATCGCAGGAGCGGACCTGACGCGGTTTACCGCTGCGGCCGCCAAGATCGGCGTCGCCTTCGATATCAGCTCCGAGCAATCCGGCACCGCGATGGCCAACATGATGACAGCACTCGGTCTTTCCGTCGACGAGGCCATTCTGCTCGCGGACGCGATGAACCACCTGTCCAACAGCCAGGCCTCAAGTGCGGCGGACATTCTCAGCGTGGTGCAGAGCGTGGGTGCGCAGGCCACCATGTTCGGCTTTACCGCCGAGCAGACAGCCGCCTTTGCCTCGGCGATGCTGGCGGCAGGCGCGCAATCCGATGTGGCCGCCACCTCCTTCCGGAACATGGGGGCGGCCCTGACGCGCGGCGCATCCGCCACCGGGTCGCAACGGGACGCGCTGCAGGCGCTTGGCCTTGATGCCGAGCAGGTCGCCCGGTCCATGCAGGAGAACGCCGTCGAGACGACAACGGATGTTCTGCGCCGGATTGCGCAGCTGCCCGCGGAACAGCAGGCGGCCATCTCCACGGACCTCTTTGGCAGCGAGGCCCGGGCGCTTGGCCCTCTGCTGACAAACCTCGATCTGATCGAGGGCACCTTGGCGATGGTGGGCGAGCAATCCCAGTATGCGGGCTCGGCCTTTGCGGAGTTCGCCGCACAGAACGACACGTTCAATTCCCATCTTCAGCGGTTCTTGAGCTTGCTTGACGAGTTCAAAATCCGCATCGGCAACGCGCTTATTCCGGCCCTCGTCCGCCTCGGACAGGCGATTGCGCCGATCATCGTCGCGGCCTCCGAGTTTGCTGCCAGCTATCCGGAAGTGACCACGGCGATTGTCGGATCGATTGCGGGGTTCATCGCGCTCAAAGGCGCCCTCGCTGGCCTGACCTTTGTCGGGCTGCTGGGCCGCGGCGGCGCTCTGAGCCTGCTGGCTGCAGGCTTCCGCAGCCTGTTCCTGGTCGCACGCGCCGGACCCCTTCTTGCGGTTGGCGCGGCCCTGTCGTTCCTGAGCAACAATTGGCAGGGCGTCAAAGCGGGGATCGATGCGTTCAAGACCTCCTTCTCAAGCGCCATGGGGGCCGCCAGCCCTGCGATCGAGAGGTTCAACGACCTCGTGGGGGAAGCTCTATCGTGGTTCAATCGGCTGACGGGGCCGATCGATCCCGATCTTTGGCTGCGCTGGGGGTCGGCTGCAGGGACTGCGACGGCAGGTGCGGTGGCGGGTCTTGCGAGAGCTGCATCTGGCCTGCGCGACTTGCTGTCCAATCTGGTTGTTGATCCGCAGGCGGCGCTGGCGCAGGCGCGCAGCGCGGGCAAGCAAATCGTCGACAGTTTGATGGGTGGGCTGTCGGAGGCCTGGTCACGTGTCACATCTTGGAGTTCGGGTCTGGATCTGGACCTCCGGGGCCTGGCGGCTGACGCGGGCACGTCTGTCGGCGCGTTATCAGCGGATGTGGCGCATGCGGCCATTGCGGCGCTCCGCTCCGGTTGGGCCTCGATCACGTCTTATGTGGGCGATCTGGATTGGGGCCGCGTTGGCGCGACTGTGGCCAGCGGCATGCTTGCTGTTTGGAGCGGCCTTGGGGAACTGGCGATCAGTTCGATTGGTGGCGCGTGGGCGGCGGTCTCGACGTTCGCAAGTGGCCTCGACATTGACTGGTCGCAGGTCGCGGCGAAAATCGTGCTTGGGGTGCCGCAGGTTGCTTACGGTCTTGGCGCGGCCTTGGTGCGGGCGATGGCCGGTGCGTATGGTGCTGTCCATGACTGGGCCTCGACCGTGACGGTGGATTGGGGCGCGGTGGGCGAGACGATTGGCGCCGGTGTCGGTCGCTTGATCGGTGTGCTGGGCGGGTTTCTTTACGAGACCTTCACCGAGATCTGGACAGGTGTTGCGGCCTGGCTTGCCAGCGATGGTCCGGGTGTGGATTGGGGCGGTGTGGCTGGTTCTATCGTCGACGCAGTTTTTGACGGCATTGGCGCGGCGTGGCATGCCTATTCCGACTTCGTCATGGGGCTGCTGCGCGGTCTCTTCGGGGAAATCCCGCCAGAGGTGTTCGAGGCAGGTGCCAACCTGATCCAGCGGCTCAAGGACGGGGCGGTGCAGGCATTTGATGACTTTCTGGCCTGGGTCACGGGGATCCCGGGGCGCATCCTCTCGGCCGTCGGCAGGATTGACCTGTCCAGCCTGATCGACTTTGGCGAGCCCCCGGGCTGGCTCAAGTGGTTGATCGGAGAGGACGAGGCTCCGTCGCCTTCGGCAGATATTCAGGGTCCCCCCACCAATCTGCCGACGGACCAGCGCAACGCGGCGGACACACTTCTCGCGGCGCAACAGGCGGGCGAGCTGCCGACACCAGAGTATCTTGCAGGGCTCTCAGGATACGCCGAGCAACTGCGCGATGACATCGCGGGTGTCCAGGCGCAGATCGCGCAGATCGACCAGAATGGCCCGATGGGGCAGACGCTGGCGGCGCCGCTGCAGCGGGACCTGTCGCTGCTCCAAGACGAGCTTGTGGCCATTGAAGCAGAGCTGGCCGAAGGCCTATCCCGTGCGGACGAGGTCACCAATGCTCTGCGCATGTTGGGCGACACCAGCGCCACCCCTGAGGTCAGCACGGCCTCGATCGATGCAGCGCTGGCCCGTGCGCGTGCCCTTGCCATGGAGCTTGATGGGCTCAATCGCCCCGGCACGACACCGGGTGCAGCCTTGCCTACAGCCCCGGCTGCCGCGGCGCCAGACCTCGACGGCCAGCGCGCCAAGGGGGGGCCGATCAGCCGGGGTGGCACCTATCTCGTGGGCGAAGACGGCCCCGAGCTGATCACGGCCAGTCGCAACGGCTATGTGCACTCGACTGGCGAGGGGCCGATGGCTTCCCCTGCATCATCTGCTTCGGCCGCCTCCAGCCCTCCGACGATCACCGTGACGGTCGGTGATATCGTGATCTCCCCCACCATCAGCACCACCGAGCGGGTCGATCCTGCCCAGCTCTCGCGGGAGATCGGGCGGCAGATGCGCGACGAGGTGCGCGAGGCCTTCCGCGGTGTGTTTGCCGACACAGGCATGAGGTTTGCGTGATGCTGATGATGCTGGGACCGCTGCGCTTCGAAGTCGTGCCGTTCAATGCGGGCAGCTATGACCACGGCCACGCCGCCGGCTTTGCCGAAAAGCCGGTGCTGGGCGCTCGCCCCCCGCTCGAGTTCGTGGGCGAGGGTCCCGAGACCTGGACGATCAAGGCCAAGCTCTTTCCCGAGACATTCGGCGGGCTCTCGGAGCTGGACATGCTCTACACCCTCCGGGCCTCCGGCGCGCCGCACTACATGATGCGCGGCGACGGCGCCGTCATGGGCTGGGTGGTGATCCGCACCGTGACGGAGCGCTCCAGCCATCTGGGCGCAGGTGGGGTCGGCCGCGTGATCGACGTCGATATCGAGGTGGCGCGCAGCGCGCCCCCCGCTGCCACCACCTTCTTCGCGCGCCTGGCGCGGGTCTTCCTGCCGGAGCTGACATGACCGACATCACCGAACGCGTCACCGTCGAGGGTGATGGCCTCACAATCTCCCTGATCGTCTGGCGGCGCTTCCACCGCGCCATGCCAGGCCTCGTCGAGCGGATTTACGCGATGAACCCCGGGCTTGCCGCGCATGGCGCAACTCTGCCCCTGGGCACGTCCTTTCTGCTGCCGGTCCCGGCCCCCGACCCGGCGCCCGATCCGGCGCAGGTGCTGGCGCCGATCCGGCTCTGGTAACAGCGGAGGGGGACATGCGCGCAGCGTTCACCGTCACGGTCGCCGGGACAAACATCACGACAGCGCTGGCACCGGTGCTGCTGAGCCTGCGGGTCGCGGACAAGGTCGGCACGCACACCGACAGCGCCGATCTCGAGATCGACGACACCTCTGGCCAGATCGTCCTGCCTCGCAAGGGGGCGAAGGTCGCCATCAGCCTCGGCTGGCAGGGTCAGGGCCTGCGCGAGGTGTTTCGCGGCACGGTGGACGAGGTGAAGTCCTCGGGGAGCCGCGGGGCGGGTCGCCGCCTGCGGATCAGTGCGAAAGGCATGGACACCACCGGTCCCGCAAAGGAGGGCCAGCAGCGCCACTGGGACGAGGCCACGGTCGAGACGATCCTGCGCGATGCCGCCCGTTTTGCCGAGGTGGCGAATGTGCAGATTGATCCCACGCTGCGCAGCCTGTCCCGCAGCTACTTCGAGATGCGCGACGAGAGCTTCGCCGCCATGGGTGAGCGCTTGGCGCGCGAGATCGGGGCCAACTTCCGCATCGTCGACGACACGGTCATTCTCTCCCGGCGCAACGCCGATTACACCGCTGCCGTCCGCGCGGCCTGGGGTGACAACCTGCACAACTGGGACATTGCCCCGCAGCTTGGGCGGCCGCAGTTCAGCGGCGTCCGGGCGCGCTGGTATGATGTCGAGAAGACCGGCTGGCAGGTGGTGGAGCGCGCCACAGGGCTGGATGTTCGGGCGGTTCATTCCGGGCGCCTGTCGCTGGCGGGGCCAACCGAGGCCGTCCAGCAGACCGACAGCGATGCGGCCACGGCCGAGCGCGACGCGGGCGAAGGCTCTGTCGTGATCGAGGGCAATACCGCCGCCATCCCCGATGGGCTGTGCATCGTCTCGGGTACCCGGCCGGGTGTTGACGGGGCGTACCGGATCGAGGCCGTGACCCATACGCTCAGCCGCGCAGGTGGCTTTGTCACCGCACTTGACCTCAAGCAGCCCCGGGGCGGCGCAGGGGCTGACCCGCGCGCAGCCACGACCCCGACGGTTGCGAGGGCCAAGGCCGCGCCAAGCACCCCACCCATAGTCGACCCGGATGTCTCCGGGCCGCAGTAACAGAACAGGACAGCACATGGCGCAGGATTGGGTCACAGGGATCCCCACACTGGTTTACTTCATCATCGGCATGGGCGGTGTCGCGGGCGCCATGCTCGCCATAATCAAGCTCTGGCAAACCATCCGACCCCGGCCGGACACCACCGAGCGCGACATCGAGACGATCCGCGATGACGTGCACGACATTCGCGCCCGTGTCGCCGCCTTGGAGATCGAGATCGCCAAGATTGACCAGCCCTCCATCGCAAAGCGTTTCGACGGCCTCGAGGGCAAGATCGACCGGCTCTACGAGTTCCTCCTCGACCGTTTCTCGGATGGAGCACCCGACCGCAGGCGGTGACGGGGAGGCTTGGGCTATCGGTAGCACCCGCAATGGAGCATCGGGTACCGCCAGCGAAATGAACATTGCCCAGCCGGTCCGCGGCGCGATCTGCGCCGTCGCGGCCTGCGGGTTCGCAAACCTTCAACACGCATCACACAGCCGTCCTTCGGGGCGGCTTTTTTTATCGGAGACCGAAATGACCCCCTACGAGATTGCCAAAACCTATATCGGGACCACCGAAGGCTCCGGACCGCAGAACAATCCGGTGATCGTGCAGATGTACGCCACCGTGGGTCATGATTGGGTCGAGCATGACAGCGTGGCCTGGTGCGCCGCCTTTGTCGGCCATTGCATCGAACGCGCCGGCCTGCGCTCCACCCGCAAGCTCAACGCCCGGTCCTATCTGAATTGGGGCGTGCCGGTCGATCTGGCCGAGGCGCAGGAAGGCGACATCGCGATCTTTACCCGTGGCGACCCAAGCGGCTGGCAGGGCCATGTCGGCTTCTTCGTGCGCAAGACCGCCGCCTCGATCGAGGTGCTCGGCGGCAATCAGGCCGATGCGGTCAACATCAAGCGCTATTCAAAGACCCGGCTCCTCGGCATCCGCCGGGCCGGCAGCGTCGCACCCGCGGTGACCCTGTCGGTGCGCGACGTCCAGCAGCGGTTGCGCGCCCTCGGCTATCATGAGGTCGGGACCGCAGATGGCATCATGGGGCCCCGCACACGCGCAGCCATTCTCGCCTTCCGGCAGGACAACGCGCTCACACTGGCCCCGATCATTGACACTGCTCTGATCGACGCTCTGGACACCGTGCCGCCGCGCGAGATTGCGGCCGAGCGGGCCTCCGGCATGCCGCGCAACAGCCGGATTGTCACTGCCGCCAATACCCAGATCGGATTGGGCACTCTTGGCGCGCTCGGAACGCTGAGCAGTCAGATCGCACCTGCCTTGGCGGAGGCCGAAGGCGCGCAAGGGCTGGCGCACCGTTTGATTGCCCTTCTGGGTCTGGACGGATGGCTCCCCGCGCTCCTGCCCTGGATCGGGGCCGCCGTCTTCCTTGCTGTCGTTTGTGCGGCATGGCGCGCCAGAGCCGCGCGTATCGAAGACCACCGCTCGGGGAAAACGCCATGATCGGCGCGGTCCTCACCGCAGCGGTGGTGAGGGTCGGTCGCACGCTGGCGCGCGTGGCCACCCTCGCCGCGGGCATCGCGGTTCTCGTCTGGCTGGCCCTGCGCCGCGGCCGTCGCGACGCTCAGGCCGAAGAGACCCTCCGTCGCGCCAACGCCCGCATCACCGCCCTGAAAACCGCACGGGATATCCGCCATGACCTGCAGAACGCGGACCGCGATGATCTTCAGCGCCGCGCTGACCGCTGGATGCGCGACTGAGCCAACCAGCCAGTCCGACGCCTGTGACTGGGCGCAGCCCATTCGACCATCGCGGGCGGATGTGTTGACCGTGGGAACGCTGGCGCAGATCGTCGCGCATAATGAGACGGGGGAAGTGGTGTGTGGCTGGGTGCCGTGAGACCCTTCCTGATACCAGCTGACGGATAGTGCAGCCCGTGATACCCATCGGAAATGACGCAGCTTGGCAGTATCACCAACAACCATCTCAGTATCACATGCAAGACCTGTCGATCGCACCGGATGCTCGCGGTGAAACCCCTGATTGATCGATTGGGCTGGGAAACCCGTTTGCAGGACATCGTCCCAAAGCTGCGCTGCAGCGCCTGCAAATCCAAAGGCTACATCGAGCTCCAGATCGTCTATGTAAGCGGGTCCGGGGAAGCCCTGCTGGGCGCAGGGGATAAAAAGCCCGAGAACGAGACGGGTTGGAAATCGGGATGATCAGCAACACCTCAGCTACATCATGGGAGCTTTAGGTTCATCACCGGTGACAAAACGAGGCGGCGCACAAGGGAGGAAACGCGCGCCGCCTCAGAAGTCTTCGACAACCCTAAGGGAGGAGGAAAAAGGCTGCCGACATGTGGACATTCGACGATTTCATCGCTTCTCACAATGGCAAATGCTGCATTGCAGCATTGCGTGATCTGCATAGTAGCATTCATGCCACGCTAACCATGTCGCGTTAGGCAGCCCATGCTGCGACAAATCGCTTTTCTTCGATAAAATACCGTAGCACGTTGCCGCGGAGCGACGTGGGTCGTTGCTTACCAGGCTCCGCTGTCTCCGCAACTGAGGAGGAGTGCGTCGCAGACGGCGGGGCCAACCTCGACATTCGCGCATTTCAGATTGCCGCGTTATCGGTTCTCCAAAACAGAAACAGAACTGTCTTCACACGCGTGGACAGTACAGCTTTGGACAATGCTAGATTGCACTCATAACACGCAAATCACGTTAGGCTGTATAGTCAACGCTTGCATATGCCTTGGCGTTGTTCGGTCAGCCTCGTCCGCTCCGTGACCGACAACACAAAATCGTACTTGGACAGTAAGCATTCGCTGGAGGCCGCGGTCAAGCGACCTTGACCAGGGGCGTGGCCCCGTCCCATTCCCACGGCAGCAACTCGTGCAGGCGCGAGACCGGCATATCGGAGATGCGGGCGATGATGTCGGC
>NZ_BMFC01000017.1 GCF_014637725.1 Marivita lacus
CATAGGCCCTGAATTCACCGAAATACTTCGTGATCGCCGCCGTCAGCGTCGTCTTGCCGTGGTCAACGTGACCAATCGTGCCAATGTTGCAGTGCGGCTTGCCGCGCTCAAACTTTTCCTTGCCCATCTCTTCAGACGCCTCGTGACTTGGGGGGTCCACCCGACCCGGTTTTCATCGCGGGCGATCTATGCGGAGAAAACGAGAAAATCAAGCCCAAACGAACCACCGCAGGCCGCGCCAATCCGGTGAACCGACTGCGGCGTCTTCAGCGTGTCACGGCGCCGGGAGCGTCCAGCGCAACCGGGGCCGTCATCGCTTGTTCAGGCCCGGATTGATCCACGTCCCTCGCCGCATCCGGGCTGCCCGAAAACCAGCCATCGCTCTCTTGCATTTCGCGCAGCCACACCTCGATCAGGCGGGCCGCCTCTTCGGCAAGACCGGTCAGTTGTTCTTCGCGGTTCTTCGAGATCCGCGATTCAAAGACCTTGATCACGTGGATTTGCTTGGGTTCGGGATTCATCTTGGACTGCACCGCGTCGTCCCAGACCGTCACGTTCAACGCCAGCGCCGATTTGCCGGGGATGATGGGCGGCGGCAGCGAATAGGCTTCGACGCTCACACCGAGATGGTAATACTTGTCGCCCTCGAACCTGCCAAACCGGTCGTCCAGCGCCTTCGTGACCGCAGTGATCCATTCCTCCTGCGTGGCGTCGCGCGACACCAGAAGCTTTTGCAGGTTGGGTGCGACAACGCCGATATGGGCGATGCTGAAATCGCCCAGAGGTTCCGTCGGCTCCGCCAGGTCGCGGGTGGAACTGCCGCATGCGGCAAGCGCTGCAAGCAATGGCAAGGCAACAAGAAAGCGGCGCATCGCGTCCCCCGGAAATGTCATTCCGCCCTTCTAGCCCAGCACGTCAGGCGGTGCAACGCGCCCACACTGGCGACCTGTCCTGCGCGCGCTAACTTCCTCGTGAGATGACAGAGATTTCGAACCCCACGAAGATGCCCACTGCGCCAGCCCTGCCGGTGCGGGCTGCACTTGTTCGCGAGCCGTTAAACGTTCTGCAAAGCTGGCAGGCCTCGCGGCAAAACCTGCTGACGATCATCCCCGAAGCGTCGACCCGTCAGGCCATTGTTTCAGGGCGCACCGGGACGCGATGGCACATGCTGACCGACCCGGCGGCGATCCGGCACGTTCTGCTGGAAAATGTCGATAATTATCCCAAATCCATCGTCACAAAGAACCTGCTGCGCCCCGCCATCGGCGACTCGCTGTTCATTGCAGAGGGCAAGCACTGGCGCTGGCAAAGGCGCACCGCCGCCCCCGCCTTTTCGCACCGCAACGTCGCGGCCCTTGCGCCCGTGATGACCCGCGCGGCAGAGCGGTCTGCGGATCGCATGGCACAGGTCGGCAACCGCGCGGTCAACCTGCTGGACGAGATGATCACCGCCACCTTCGACGTCATCTCGGACGTGACGTTTTCCGGCGACACCGGCTTCGACCGCACGGCCGTTCAGCGGGCAATCGACCTTTATATCTCGGACGCGGGCAAGGTATCGCTCTTCGACGTGCTGGGCCTGCCCGACTGGATTCCGCGCCCCGGCCGCAACCTTGCCGGCAATGGCATGGGCGACATGAAAGCCGCGGCCGATGCCGTGATCGATACCCGTCAGTCCAAGGGCAGGCAGACCCCGCCGGACCTGCTCGACCTGCTGCTTGAGAGCGAAGACCCCAAGACAGGCCGTCGCATGAGCACCGAGGAGATCCGCGACAACCTCCTGACCTTCATCGTCGCAGGCCACGAGACCACAGCGCTGACCCTCGCATGGTCGCTTTACCTCTGCGCCTTCGACCCCGCCGTTCAGGATCGAGCCCGTCTCGAGGCGCACTCCGTTCTGCAAGGCCGCGCCGCCACCGCCGACGACCTGTCCCGCCTGCCTTATATCCGGCAGATCATCGACGAGGCGCTGCGCCTCTATCCGCCTGCCGCCATCGTGTCGCGCACAGCGCTTGCTCAAGACACGCTCTGTGGCACGCCCATCCGTCCCGGCGACACCGTGATCATCCCGATCTACGCGCTGCACCGGTCCCACCTGCTTTGGGACGATCCCGACCGTTTCGACCCCGACCGCTGGGCACATGGCGCGAAACCCGACCGCTACGCCTATCTGCCCTTTGGCGACGGTCCCCGCATCTGCATCGGCGCCAGTTTTGCACTGCAGGAGGCCGTCATCATCCTGGCAACCCTGTTAGGGCGATTCCGTTTCAGATCGGTTAAGGGCGTCGACCCGGATCCGGTGATGATCATCACCCTGCGCCCCGAGGGCGGCGTCTGGCTCGAGGTCGACCCGCTCTAGATCACCGCTTTCTCGACCTGCGGCGCGCTGCTCGAAAGCCGATCATATCCGAACCCGCTCAGATCAAGCGTTTCATATCCACCAGAACACAGCCACTCAGCCAGCCCGCGCCCCATCGCCGGGGCCTGCTGCAAGCCGTGCCCGGAAAACCCGTTGATGAACAGAAAGTTGCGCACATCCGGATGCGGCCCCAGCACCGCGTTGTGATCAAACACGTTCATCTCGTAATGCCCGACCCAGCTATGGGTCAGCTTGATCGCCTCGAACTGCGGAATCCGTGCCGCCAGCAAGGGCCAGACTTCGGCCTCCCACAGCCCATGATCCATCTCGAAATCGTCGAAATCCACCGCCGGATCATCTCCGAAATGTCCGCCCGCCTGATAGGTGCCGCCGCCGTTCTCGCGCACATGCAGACCCGACGGATCAATCGTCAGCGGCAAGTCGCGGTCCAGCGGTGCCTCGGCCTTGAACACCCAGGACATGCGCTTGCGCGGCTCTACCGGCAGGTCGATCCCGGCCATTGCCGCCACGTGCCCGGCCCGCGGTCCGGCCGCGTTGATCACATGCCCGCAGGCGATCCGCGCGCCGCTTGCCAAAGCGACCGACCGGACGGAACCGCCCGCCACATCCATGCCGACAACCTCGTCCTCGACGTACTCCGCACCGCGTTCAATCGCCTGCCGCCGCATCCATTCAAAGACCGCCATGCTGTCGAAATAACCTTCGCCCCGCGTGTTGATCGACCCAAGCACGATGTCGTCCAGCGCGTAGAACGGATAAAGCTTGTGGATCTGCTCGGGCGTCAAAAGCCGCGTCGCGGCCCCTGCGGCCACCTGCACCGCAGCCCGATCGCGCAGATCATCGGCAAAACCGTCGGTGTCCGCCAGATAAAGATAGCCGAAACTCCGGATCCCCAGCTGCGGCACGCGCGTGTCGCCGCCCATGAATGCGCGCAGGTTGGTGATGAACTCCGCCCCGAACTGGCTGATCTTCACGTTCAATTCGGTCGAGAATTGCTGCCGGATGCACGAGGTCGAGGTGGCCGTGGCCGACCGCTCGAAACTCATGTCACGATCCAAGACAAGGATACGCCCATCAAAGCCGAGATCGGTCAGGAACCACGCAACCGCAGACCCCATGATCGCCCCACCGACGATCACGACATCATAGCTGTCCCGCTCCGGCATGGCGCCCATGGATCAGATCGCGGCCTTGCGGCTTTCGTCGAGGTAGATCTCGCGCAGACGCGCCGTGCGCGCGCCGGGTGTGCCATCGCCTAGGGCCACACCGTCGATCTCGACCACCGGCATCACGAAGGACGACGCCGAGGTGATGAAGGCCTCATCCGCCTTTTTTGCCTCGTCGATGGTGAAATTGCGTTCCTCCACCTGCATCTGCGCCTCTTTGGCGAAGCGCAGCACGGCGGCGCGGGTGATCCCGTGCAGGATGTCATTCGACAAGGCGCGGGTGACGATGGTGTTGCCGGTAATGATATAGGCATTGTTGCTGGTGCCCTCGGTCACATGCCCGTCCTGCACCATCCACGCATCATCGGCACCCGCCTTCTTGGCCATCATCTTGCCCATCGACGGGTAGAGCAATTGCACCGTCTTGATGTCGCGCCGTCCCCAGCGCACGTCCTCGATGGAAATGACCTTCATGCCCACCTTGGCCGCCGGACTGTCCGCCAATCCCGGCTTGTTCTGCGTGAACAGCACCACGGTCGGTTCCGTCGTTTCAGGATCGGGAAAGACGAAATCCCGGTCGCCGGGAGCACCGCGCGTGATCTGCAGATAGACCAAGCCGTCCTCGATCCCGTTCACCTTGACCAACTCACGATGGATCTCCAGCAGGTCACCGAACACCGCCGGCTTCTTGATGTCGAGCTCGTTCAGAGACCGCTCCAACCGCCTGGCATGGCCCGCGAAATCAATGAGCTTGCCGCCCAGCACGCTCGTCACCTCGTAGACCCCGTCCGCCATCAGGAACGCCCGGTCGAAGATCGACACTTTCGCCTCATCTTCGGGCAGGTAGTCTCCGTTCACATACACGGTGCGGGTCATGGGGTGGTCCTTCCGAAAGCAATTTCATGCAAGCCTGTGTCGATCCGGTTTAGCGGCGCGCGGCAGCGACTTTCAAGGTATTTCGCATATGCTGCCGACAGCGCGCAAAAAAGTCATTGACCGCGCCGCGCTCCAGACCTCCCATAGGTCGGACAGCACAGACAAAGACCCTGAATGCAAAGAGCTCCCGAACTTTCCGCCTATATCCGCGACGCCTTGCAATCGGGCCAATCGAAAGACGACATCGCCAAGGCGCTGCGCGCGGCCGACTGGACCGAGACCGAGATCGACGCCGCCCTGGCAGGCTGGCTGCATCAGGATGGCAAGCAGGCCGTACCGCGCCCGATGCGATCCACCGCGGCGCGCGATGCGCTGTTCTACAGCCTGCTCTTTGTGGTATTCGGCATGGTTGTCGGCAGCACGCTCATCCTCCTGTTTGCACAGATCAACATCTGGCTGCCCGAACCCGGCGAGCCTGCGGCCTACGGGCGACTGTCCGGACTGCGCTGGTCGATGGCTGCTCTGATTGTGTTTGTGCCGGTGTTCTGGGCTCTTGACCGCAAAGACCGACAAGCCACAGCCGCAGATCCCGCGCGCATGCATGGTGCCGTCCGCCGCTGGCTGTCCGCGCTGGCGATGCTGGCGGCGGCGATCACGCTTTTGGGTGACGCACTCAACCTGATCTACACTTGGCTGGACGGCCAGATCACCCTGCGCTTTCTGGTCAAATCCGCGATCGTGGCGCTGATTGCGGGGGTGGTTCTGGCCTATTTCCGCGAAACCCGCACCTTACCATCAGCGGCAATCCCACTTCCGGCGGGCTGGGTTCTGATCGGCGTGGCAGCCCTGTCTCTCGGTCTGACCTTTCGGCTTGTGGGCGGCCCGGCACAGGGCCAGATGGAACAGCGCGACCAGTGGCGGATGGCAGACCTGCGCATGCTGGCCAATGACGTCACCCAATGCCCCGAAATCGACCGCGCGAATCTGCCAGACACGCTCGACCCGATGATCTGCGCCCGCAATCCGGCGCGGCTTACTGGCTTTGCCCGCGAGATCACATATGACAGGACCTCGGCAACCGCGTTTTCGCTGTGTGTCCAGATCGAATATCCCTCCGCCGTGGACAGCTACGATGTGCGCCTCGACGCAAACACAGCCTGCATCGACCGGCGAACCGATTAGGCCTCACCCCCAGAGCAACGCGTCGGACGGGTGCACCCCGGCCTCATCGAAAAGCAGCCAATGCGCGCGGTCCGCAGCCAGCAGAAGCGGACCGTCAAGATCCGTGATCGCCGCCCCCTGCGCCACCAGCACCGCCGGGGCCATCGCAAGCGACGACCCGACCATGCAGCCGACCATCACGTCATAGCCCTCGGCGCGGGCTGCATCGCGCAACTTGAGCGCTTCGGTCAGCCCCCCGGTCTTGTCGAGCTTGATATTTACCATGTCATACTTGCCCGTGAGCTTGGGCAACGACCGACGGTCATGACAGCTTTCATCGGCACAGAGCGGCACAGGCCGGTCCACACCCAAGAGCGCGTCATCCTCACCGGCGGGCAAGGGCTGCTCGACAAGCGTCACACCCAGCCGCAAAAGATGCGGTGCCAGATCGGCATAGACCTCGGCAGACCAGCCTTCATTGGCATCCACGATGATCCGCGCCTCGGGCGCGCCCGCGCGCACCGCTTCCAGTCGCGGCATGTCATCGGGCGTGCCCAGCTTGATCTTGAGCAAGGGCCGATGGGCATGTTTCGCCGCCTGCGCCTGCATCGCCTCGGGCGTGTCGAGCGACAGGGTATACGCCGTCACCTCGGGCCCCGGCGCAGGCAGCCCTGCCAGCTCCCACACCCGGCACCCGGCCTGCTTGGCCTCGAGATCCCAAAGCGCGCAATCCACTGCATTCCGCGCCGCCCCGGCGGGCAGGGCCTCCTGCAACGCCAAACGGTCGATCCCCTCGGGCAAGGACCGGATCTGCGCCTCGACACTCTCCAATGTCTCGTCATAGCGCGCATAGGGCACACATTCGCCCCAGCCGGTCACGCCCTCCCGCGTCACGCGCACGGTCAACACCTTTGCCTCGGTCCGGCTGCCGCGCGAGATCGTAAAGACCTGCGCCAGCCGGAACACATCGTGCGTCACCTCGATCATGTGCACTTCCCCTGCTTCTTCTTTTTCCAAATATGCCAAAGCCACATGGCCAAGGGCGCATCGCTCGTGATGGTCAGAGCGCTGCCAAAGCCTCGGCCAAGCGGTCCGCCCCGTGCCGGAACGGATCGACGGCGGGAAGTCCCATCCGGTCCTCCAGTTCCTTGAGATAGGCCACAGCCTCGGCCTGACCCATATGCTGGGTGTTGATCGAAATCCCCGCCACCACGCAATCCGGATTGGCGATCCGCGCCAAAGGCAGCGCCGTGTCGCGCAGCGCCTCCAGCGAGGGCAGGTCATAGCCCGGCAGGCCACGCATATGCGTCCGCGTCGGTTCGTGGCACAGGATCAGCGCGTCGGGCTGCCCGCCATGGATCAGCGCCAGCGTCACGCCGGAAAAGGACACGTGGTAAAGGCTCCCCTGCCCCTCGATCACGTCCCAATGGTCGGCATCATTGTCGGGCGTCAGCCATTCGATGGACCCGGCCATGAAATCCGCCACAACCGCATCGAGCGGCACGCCATCCCCGGTGATCAGGATGCCGGTCTGCCCGGTGGCGCGGAACGTGCTCTTCATCCCCATGGCGCGCATGGACTTGTCCAGCGCCAGCCCGGTATACATCTTGCCCACCGAACAATCGGTGCCGACGCCCAGAACCCGCTTGCCCGACCGCTTCACTCCGTCCGCGATGGGATACTCGACCTCGGGCACCCGCACATCATGCAAGCTGCGTCCCGTGGCCTGGGCCACGGCCACCAGATCGGGCTCGTCACGCAACAGGTTGTGGAGCCCGGAGGCCAGGTCGAACCCCTCTTCCAGCGCCATCACCAGCACCTTCTTCCACGCCTGGCTGATCTTGCCGCCGCGGTTGGCAACTCCGACAACGAGCGTTTCCGCACCAGCCGCGCGGGCTTCGGCGAGGGTCATGTCCGTGAGACCCAGATCGGCCTTGCAGCCCTCCATGCGGAACTGGCCCACGCAATTCCCGGGCCGCCAGTCCTTGATCCCCTGCGCCACCTTGGCGGCAAGACCATCCGGCGCATCGCCCAGAAACAAAAGATAAGGTGTCTTGATCATCGTCGCCCCCTGACATGCGGTATGAGTACAGGAAGAATGACAGTGCCAAGCATCAATTGCATCGCCTCCAGCACCGGAATCAACGCCACTTGCACAAAATTTCTTCTCAATCAGGCCACTTCTTCGCAGAATCTTGCGCAGCCAGACATCGCTGCACGGCAGCAACAATGCCGCAGGTGCGAAATGCACTTGCAGAAATCCGCGTAATTTCATAACCCAACAGAGACTTCAAACGAAATATCCTTACCAAGAGGCGCCCATGTCCTTCCGCATCCAGCCCACGCCCCCCGCCCGTCCGAACCGCTGCCAACTCTTCGGCCCCGGCTCGCGCCCGGCGATCTTCGAAAAGATGGCCAGATCGGATGCGGACGTGATCAACCTCGATCTCGAAGACAGCGTCGCACCTTCGGACAAGGACAGCGCGCGCGAGAACATCATTCAGGCGATCGGTGACATCGACTGGGGCGACAAGACGCTCAGCGTGCGGATCAACAGTCTGGATACTCCGTTCTGGTACCGTGACGTGGTGGACCTGCTGGAACGCGCGCCCGACCGGCTGGACCAGATCATGATCCCAAAGGTGGGCTGCGGGGCCGATCTCTATGCGGTGGATGCGCTGGTCAGCGCGGTCGAGGCCGCCAAGGGCCGGACAAAGCGGCTTGGCTTCGAGGTCATCATCGAATCCGCCGCTGGCATCACCCATGTCGAGGAGATCGCCGCCGCCTCGCCGCGCCTGCAGGCGATGAGTCTCGGGGCCGCGGATTTCGCCGCTTCCATGGGGATGCAGACAACCGGCATCGGCGGCACGCAGGCCAATTACTACATGCTGCACGAAGGGGCGAAACACTGGTCCGATCCGTGGCACTGGGCACAGACCGCCATCGTCGCCGCCTGCCGCACCCATGGCGTGCTGCCCGTGGATGGCCCATTCGGTGATTTCTCGGATGACGAGGGCTTCCGTGCGCAGGCGCTGCGGTCGGCCACGCTGGGCATGGTGGGCAAATGGGCGATCCACCCCAAACAGGTGGCGCTCGCCAACGAAGTCTTCACCCCGACCGAAGCTGCGGTAACCGAAGCCCGCGAAATCCTTGCCGCGATGGAAGAGGCCAAGGCCAAGGGCGAAGGCGCGACGGTCTACAAGGGCCGCCTCGTGGACATCGCCTCGATCAAGCAGGCCGAGGTGATTGTGCGCCAATCGGAGATGATCGCGCCCAAGGGCTGACCTCCTTGCGCTTCATCACACAATGACATCAAAAGCAAACCGCCCCTGCGCCTGAAACAGCGCGGGGCGGTCGTCGCCAACTGCCAGAATTTTATGGTGGCGCCCGAGAATCTTCGTACGAAGATTCTCATCAACATCTTGCAAAAAAGTTGAGATCACTCGCGCCAGGACTTGCGCCCATGAACGCCGGTCTCGTCCAGAACACCCAGACGCTTGGCCTCGAAATAATACCCGCGCGCATACCATCCGACGGCGTCGGCCTCGTCCCCGTCAGACACAAGCCACGCCCCGCGCAGATACCGCACCGCGTAGCGCAGGTTGGTCTCCGCATCCAGCAGGTCCGAGGGCTGGCCCCGAAATCCCATCGTTCGCGCGGTTGCAGGCAGGATCTGCATCAACCCGAAATACGGCCCGTTCCGCGCCTCGGGACGATGCGTGCTCTCCCGCACCACCACCCGCTGCACCAAGGACACCGGCACCTCGTTCTCGGCCGCCGCCTTGACGATCAGCGCGCGCAGCTCCGGCGTTTCATTGGGATAAAGGTTCCGGGTCGAGACGGTCGATTCCATCGGCTCGGATGGCGCAGTGGAACAGGCTGCAAGGAAAAGCGCAGCACACAGGACCGAACAGGCAAATTGCAAATGTTTCATGCGCCAGCCTTGCGACGAACTCTGCGGCAAGGCAATCCCGTCTTTTGCGGCATCGGCAAGGCTTTGCTCAGCGCCCTGCCCCGGACGCCGTGGTCTCCAAATCCACCGGCAGCAACGCAGACCGCTTGCAGTCGCGGCGCATCCGCAACAATAAGGTCCGAACTTCACCGGACAATGCACCGCATGACACCTGACCTTTTCATAGCCCTTGCCAGTTTTGCCCTCGTCACCGTGATCACGCCGGGGCCGAACAACCTGATGCTCATGACATCGGGCGCGAATTTCGGTTTCCGCCGCTCGATCCCGCACATGCTGGGTGTGGGGCTCGGGTTCCCACTGATGATCGTGCCGGTTGGGCTTGGCGTGATGCAGGTCTTCGACCTCTGGCCGCTGTCCTACACGATCCTCAAGGTGCTGTCGGTGTTCTACATGCTCTACCTCGCATGGAAGATTGCCAATGCCGCACCACCCGATGATGCACCCAAGGCAGGCGGCACGCCGTTCACCTTCCTCCAGGCCGCCGCGTTCCAATGGGTCAACCCCAAGGCCTGGTCGATGGCGCTCGGCGCGATCACGCTCTACGCCACGGGACGCGACATCGCTGCCGTGCTCTGGGTCGCGGGCACCTATGTTGCCATGGGCTGTATTTCCACCACCACCTGGACGGTGATCGGTCAGCAACTGCGCCGCCTGCTCAACCGCCCCATCCGCCTGCGGGTCTTCAACTGGGCCATGGCCGGGCTCCTGGTGGCCTCACTCGTCCCGGTTCTCTGGACCTGACGCCAGAGGCACACAAATCTCGGTCTGCAGGGCCTCCGGCGCAACAGAGGTGGGATCATTGAGATACACCTCAAAAGAAGCATGCTCAGCCGGCAACCGACCCGATGCAGGCAGCGCCTTTCCGTAAAGCGCGTCCCACGCAGCCGGCAACCCCGCATAGGGTCCGATATAAAGCATCACCGCATGCGGCCCGCCAGGCAGAACGACCTCCTCCAACACATCCGGCATCTCGAAACCTGCGCCGACCTGCACCCCGGCGTGGCTTCTCAAATCGGCCTCCGGCACGGCAGAGGGATCCGAATGATAAACGCCGATCATGGGCCCGGCCTCTGCCCAAAGCCCGCGCGCCGTAAAGATCGCCGCAACTTCCTGAAATGCCCGACCAATGTCCTGATAAGCGCCCCGGTGCGGCAAGGCCGCCAACCTCACGGGCTCCCGTTCTCGAATGTCATACGCGACCATCTCTCTCCGTCCTTCTCTCAAAAGCTGAAATTCGCCTGACACCCCGGCCGCACGAAAAGCTGCGGGCGTCACCCCGAAATGCACCCGGAACGACCGTGCAAAGCTTTGGACGTTCCGATGCCCCGACCGCACCGCAATCACCGACACCGGCCATTCCGTCTGGATGAGCCAATGCGCCGCCTTGTGTGCCCGGATCCGCCGCACGGTCTGCGCGCAGGTCTCGCCGGTCATTGCCACAAAGACACGATGCCAATGAAACCGCGACATCGCCGCCACAGCCGCCAAGGCATCGAGCGATAGGTCCCCCGCGGGATTGTCATGGATGTATTGCACCACCCGTCTAAGCCGGGCCTCGTAGTTGATCACGTGCACCTCCCCCAATCATCGCCCCCTGATCCTGCCCCAGTCACAAGAGACAAATCTTGCGGAGCTTGTTCCTGCAGTCAGATTGCAAAAGCAGGCCGTCACGGCCATATAGCATCAAGTAACAACAGGCAGATCCACAATGACCAACTACCTCGATTTTGAAAAACCACTGGCCGAGATCGAAGGCAAAGCCGAAGAACTGCGCGCCATGGCCCGCAAGAACGAAGAGATGGACATCGAGGACGAGGCCCGCGCGCTCGACGCCAAGGCGCAGGCGCTGCTCAAGGATCTCTACAAGAAACTGACACCCTGGCGCAAATGCCAGATCGCCCGCCACCCCGAACGCCCGCATTGCACCGATTACATCGACGCGCTCTTCACCGAATACACACCGCTCGCCGGCGACCGCAATTTCGCCGATGACGACGCCGTGATGGGCGGTCTTGCCCGCTTCGACGACCGGCCGGTGGTGGTGATCGGCCACGAAAAGGGCCACGACACCGAAAGCCGCCTCAAGCGCAATTTCGGCATGGCCCGCCCCGAAGGCTACCGCAAGGCGGTGCGCCTGATGGATCTGGCCGACCGCTTCGGCATTCCGGTCATCACGCTGGTGGACACCCCCGGCGCCTATCCCGGCAAGGGTGCCGAAGAGCGCGGCCAATCCGAAGCGATCGCCCGCTCGACCGAAAAATGCCTCCAGATCGGTGTGCCGCTGGTCTCGGTGGTGATCGGCGAAGGCGGATCGGGCGGTGCCGTGGCCTTTGCCACCGCGAACCGCTTGGCGATGCTGGAACATTCGGTCTACTCGGTGATCTCGCCCGAAGGCTGTGCTTCGATCCTGTGGAAAGACGCCGAAAAGATGCGCGAAGCCGCCGAGGCGCTCCGCCTGACCGCGCAGGATCTGCTCAACCTCGGAGTCGCGGATCAGATCATTTCCGAACCCCTGGGCGGTGCCCATCGCGGCCGCGAACAGACCATCCAATCCGTCGGCAATGCCCTGCGCGCCATGCTGGCCGATCTGTCTGATCTCTCCCCGAAGAAACTCGTGGCGCAGCGCCGCCGCAAGTTCCTCGATATCGGCACCAAGGGTCTGGCGGCGTAAATGCGCGCTCTGATCCAACGGGTCTCCGAAGCCTCGGTCACCGTCGACGGGGAGGTGCTGGGCGAGATCGGTACAGGCCTGCTGATCCTGATCTGTGCCATGCAGGGCGACACCGAAGCGCAGGCCGAAAAGCTGGCCGCCAAGATCGCCAAGCTGCGCATCTTCAAGGATGACGAGGGCCGCATGAACCGGTCGCTGCTCGACATCGAGGGCCGCGCGCTGGTGGTGAGCCAGTTCACCCTCGCCGCAGACACCTCGCGCGGCAACCGCCCCGGCTTCTCCACCGCCGCCGCGCCCGACGACGGCAATCGACTATACGAGTATTTCGCGGGTCAAATGGCTGCACACGGCATCGCCGTGGCCATGGGCCGCTTCGGTGCGGACATGAAGGTGCGGCTTTTGAATGACGGGCCCGTCACCATCTGGATGGACACCGCCGACTGACCACAACCGGTTCGGCCTTTTTCACCCGCGCTTTGGCATATTTGGAAAAAGAAGAAGCAGCAGGTGGCACATGCGCCTTAACGCGCAATTAACCTTGACCGGGCATCAATGGCTGTACGGTACAGGCAGGCATGCCGATGACCGTAAAAGGAGAAGCCCCAACCCGAGGTCGACCAAGAGCCTCGCTCGAACAGGGTGCCTTGGGTGGGGTGGACCAAGCCCCGATTTCTTCTTTTTCCAAATATGCCAAACATGACCGACCACGGGTCCGACGCCTTCTTGGGCGTCACATCCCCACAGGCCCGAGCCGCAGGCGAGACACCCTGTCATGGCGGGCGCAGCCCGGCATGTCCTCAAGGTTCGCGCAGCGCCTCGCGCGATTTGTAAAGCGGTTTGAGCAGGTATTGCAGCACGGTCTTTTCCCCGGTGTGCAGCTCGACCGTCGCCTGCATGCCGGGGCGGATTTCAAGCTGACGCTGCCGGTCTGTCAGGGAGGTCTTGTCGACCCGCACGGTCACCTTGTAATGCGCCGGAGCCTCGGGGCGGCGTTCGTCCTTGAACGTATCCGCCGAGATCACGTCGACCCTGCCCTTCAACGATCCGTGGATGGTGAAATCATAGGCCGACAGCTTGATCGTCGCTTCCTGACCGGGGCGGATGCCGGCGATGTTCTCGGGCGCGACCTTGGCCTCGACATAGAGCTCCTCGCCCAGCGGGATGATCTGCAGGATCTCCTCACCCGGGCGCACAACGCCGCCGATGGTGGTGACCATCAGCTTGTTGACCACGCCGTGCATCGGGCTGACCAGAACGGTGCGGTTCAGCTGGTCCCGGGACGACCGCAGGTTCTGCCGCAGCGTCGCCAGTTCCTTGAGCGTTTCGGAAAACTCCTCTGCCCGCATCAATTCGGTCTGGGTGATGATCTCGTCCATCTTGATCTGCGCATCGGCATGCGCCTTGCGGGCACGGGTCACCTCGATCAGGGCGACGACCTTCTTGTCGAGAAGGTCCTCCATCAGTTTCTTTTCCTGCGCCGCCTGTTCCAGGACACGGCGCGCACCGTCATAGCGCGAGTTGAAATCAAGCTGACGCGCGGCCAGAAGCGCCTGTTCGGAAGCGGCCATTTCCGGGCTGCGTTCCCGCAACGCCCACGGCACGTCGAACTGCACCAGACCTGCCATTTCCGCCTCGATCCGCAACCGCCGGATGTCGAGCGCGGTGATCTGGTCTTCGAGGTCGTCCACGGACGACCGGAACTGCGTGCCGTAAAGCCGGGCCAGCACGTCGCCCTGCATGACCTCGTCGCCTTCCTTGACCAGCAGCTCCGCCAGAATCCCGCCTTCGAGGTTCTGGATGATCTGCGGGCGCGAGGTCGAGATGAACTCTCCCTCGGCGCGCACGATCTCGTCGATCCACGCATAGGCCGCCCAGACGACGAAGAGCCAGACCGCGGCCGCCGACAGCCAGATGACCATCGACGGGCCCCGCAGACGGCGGCCAAGCTGGGCGCTGAGATCGGTTGTGCTGACAGCCATCGCTTACGCCCCCTGTGCCGTGCGCAGGTGATCGAGCACCTGGTCGCGTGGGCCATCGACCACCAGCCGTCCCGAGGCCAGAACGCTGGTGCGGTCGGCCAGCGCGAGGATCGGCACCCGGTGTGTGGCGACAATCGCGGTGCGGTCGGCCAGCCAGATTTCCAGCCGCGAGATCAGCGTCTTTTCCAGCGTCTGGTCCAGCGCGGCGGTCGGTTCGTCCAGCAGGCACACATCGGGGTCCTGCAGCCACAGCCGCGCCCAGCCGATGGATTGCCGCTGTCCCACGGAAAGGCCTTCGCCACCGTCGCGGATGGGCAGGTCGAGCCCCTGCGGATGGCCCTTGACGAAGGGCCCCAGCCCGGCAAAATCCAGCGCCTCGAACAGCCGGTCGTCATCGCGCTCCATCATGTTGAGGTTCAGGTTGTCGCGCAGATTGCCGTGGAACAGCCGAACGTCCTGCCCCAGATACCCCAATGACCGGCGGATGTCGCGCATGTCGATCTGGCCCATGTCGGTGCCGTCGACCAAGATCGACCCGGATGTGGGCGCATAGAGTCCCGACAGCATCTTGAGCAGCGTGGATTTGCCAGACCCGTTGGTGCCCAGGATGGCCAGGGTCTGACCGGGCTGGATCACGAGGCTCGGAATATCCAGAACCGCAGGGCTTTCCGGGTCGTAGCGGAAGGTGACTTCGCGCAGTTCGAACCGGCCTTCGAGCTTTTCGCGGCGCAGGTACTTACGGTTTTCCTGCCGGTCCTGCGGCAGGTCGGCGATCCCGTCCAGCGCATCGAGTGCAGCCTTGACGTTGCCCCAGCGCGCCATGATGCCCGAAAGCTGTGTCAGCGGCGCCAGCGTCCGCGAGGTCAGGATGCCCACGGCGATGATCGACCCCACGGTGAATTCACCTGCAAAGACAAGGTAGGTGCCCGCGATCACGGCCCCCACATAGGTCGCCTGCTGCACGCCCTGGCTCCAGAAGGTCAAAGCGGCGGCAAGGCGGCGTTGTTCGGACGATTTCAGCGCCTGCACCGAGGTCAGCTCTTCCCACTGGCGGGCAAAGCGATCTTCGGCGCGCTGTGTCTTGATCGTGTCAAGTTCGGTGACTGTCTCGTTCAAAAGCCGCGACTGCTTGGTCGAGGCGCCCTGCATTTCGCGGGTGATGCGGATCATCTTCTTTTGCAGGAAGAAGCCGGGCAGCACCATCAGCAGCGCACCGGCGACCAGCACCCAGACCACGCTGCCCGCGATGGACCAGACCATCAGCAGGAACAGCACGATGAACGGAATGTCGGCCAACGCACCCACTGTGCCCGCCGTGAAGAACTCGCGCACCGAACTGAATTCGCGCATCGACGCGAAAAGCTGCGAGGGCGACCGCCCGGCCGCATCCGATCGCATGCCCAAGAGCCGGTTCAGCAATGTCTGCTGCACCCCGGTTTCGATCTGCCGCCCGGCCCCGTCCAGAAGCGTGGAGCGTGCCACCTTGAGAAACGCCTCCAGCATCAGCGCCATCGCGGCGCCGATGGCCAGCACCCACAAAGTGGCCGAGGATTGGTGCGGGATCACGCGGTCATAGACCTGAAGCGAGAACAGCGCGACCGACAGGGCCAACACGTTCGCCACGAAAGACCCAAGCGCGACCTCGCCGAACTGGCGGCGGTAATTGGAAAAGCTGCCCCAGAACCAATGGGCTTTCTCCCCCGCATCGGTATGCGTGTCCACCAGCGTCTGAACCGGCGCTTCCCCCCGGACCAGAACTCCGCTGTAGAAGGGCGCGAATTCCGCCACGTCGACGCGTTCGGTCTTGTCCTTGGCCGATGGGTCCCAGATCGACAGGGTCATGCGATCCTGTGACAGGACCAGCACCGCCTGCCCGTTGGTCATCAGCGCAATCGCGGGCCAGTGATCCGGCGTCGGGCGCGGCACATGCAGCCCCTGCGCCAGCATGCCCGCGGCCTTGGCCCCCGCGATCAGCGCGTCCTGCCCGACCCGCCCGTTGGCGTCCTGATGCAGGGCGATGGCCTCGTTGATGTCGCTCGCCACCGTGGTCAGACCCAGACGGCCCGCATAGGTGCGGATCAGGTCGGTCCGGGCGCGGACGCGGTCGGAATAACGCGGGGCGCGTTTGGGCTCATTCGCAGGCTTGACCCCCTGCGGAACCATCCGCAAAACCGCGTTCTTGGCGCGCCCGGACAGCAGGGTGATGTTGTTGACGCCGCTCAAATCTTTGCTCCATCCGCAAGAACGCCAAGTCGCTTGGCTGCATCCAGCTCGGCGCGGGCGGCCTGAAATTTCAGGTCGAGTTGTTTCTCAAGCGCCCGCAGGAAGGTCTCGTAGACGCTGACCACATCCATCACCTGACGCGTGCCCGCATCATATTGGCGCTGGAAGAGGTCGAGATTGGTCTTGGCCTGTGCTGTCAGCCCTTCGGCCTCGGCGGCTTGCCGCTTCAGCGCGGCGATGCTGCGCTGATCGGCTTCGATGGCGCGGCGCGAGATGTCCTCGGCCTCGGTCACCTTGCGGTCAGCGGTGATCTTGGTGGCTTCGATGGCCTGCAAGGAGGCACCGGTGCCGATGCCGAGCATCTGTTCGGTGTTCACGCTCAGCGCCAGACCTTCGCCGCCATTGCGCACACTGCCCCCGGCGGACAGCCCCGGCAGATGCGCCGCGCGGGCGATCCGGGCCTGCGCCAGTTGCCGGTCGCGTTCCACCTTGGCGCGCAGCACGTCAAGCGACTGGGTTGCAGGGGTTGCCCCCATCCCGCGCAAACCGCGCTGGTCCGCCAGCGACACTGCCGACAGTGCATTCAGCTCGGCCACAGCGCGGGTGGTCTTTTCCCGCGCCGCCGCATCGCGGGCGCGCAGATCCGCCAGCTTTTGTTTCAACACGTTGAGGTCAGAGAAATCCGAAACGCCGCCTTTGACGCGCTCGTTCATGACCCATTCGAACTGGCCCATGTCCCTGAGCGCCTGACCATAGAGGTCTGCCGCAGCACGGCCTTCTTCGGCCTGAAGATACAGGACCAGCCCGTCATGAACCCGGTCATTGCTGCTTTCCGACAATGCCACGGCAGCCAGTTCCACATCGGCCTTGGCAAGATCGCGTTCCGCCTTCTTGCGACCGTTGTCGAACAGCACCTGGTTGATCACCAGGTCGGCCACCAGGTCACCCAGCGATGTCAGCGTGATGCGCGGAGAAATCGTCGGCCACCAGTTCCTCGACGCAGCCTCGGCGCGCAATTGCGCCACCTGCAATTCGGCTTCGGCCACGCGGGCATCGGCGGCCAGCACACCGGCGGCCACCTGCGAATAGGGGCTGCCGGGAGTCAGTACGCTCTGACGTGTCGCCAGCTCTGCAATGATCGGAGACGCCTCTTGCGTCGTGACCGCCATGGATGCGGCAGTCTGTGTCTCGCCTGCGATGTCCGTGGGTGCGTCCGGTTGGGCGGACAGGAACCGCGACACGGTCCCGGCGCCCATGTCCTGCATACATCCCGAAAGAGCCGTTGCCGCAAGCAAAGCCCCTGCCAGTGCCCTTGTCTTCTGCCTCATGTCGATTGAGCCCCCGCCTTTGGCTTCTTTTTGTGTCGGGGCTCGGGCCGTCACCTCAACGGCCCGAACGAAATCATCCTCTTCCTCAGATTGAGACGTTGTTGATGTCCTCGTCGATCAGCAGGGTGGCATCGCCCAGTTCGTAGACGTTGAAGTTCGTGCCATCCTCAAAGCGCGAACCGGTGCGGGCGGCGCCGGTGATCCGGACGGTTTCGTCCGAGTTGCCCAAGACGCGCACCGTGTTGTCCTCGCCGGTAAGTGCAACGATCTGTGCCTCGGTGATGGTCAGCGTTGCCTCTTCGGTGAATTCGAGGTCGATCGTGTCGATCTCCCGACCGCCGATATTGCTGGCAAGGCTCACGTTGCTCCGGCTGACATCCGGGTCGCCAAGCACGACGTAGGTGCCCGTGCTGTTGCCCGCACTGTCGGTCGCGGTGACCACAAGATGGGATCCGTCCGGCACGACATTGTTGAAGGTGTAGCTGGTCTCGCCGGTAAAGCTGTTGTCCTGCTCGTTGAAGGCAACACTCTGCGCACCGCCCGAGCCGACCCGGACGATGGACACGTCATGGTCTGTGGTCTCGAGGATGATCCCGCGAGGCGCCTGGGTTTGATCCCAGGTGACCGCCGTCATGTCCGGCGCATCTGGGGCCACGTTGTCCACCACCATGGTCTCGGTGATGGACCTGGTGTTGCCCGCCCGATCCGTGGCCGCGATCTGGATCGACACGTTCTCGCCATCGGCGGTCGGGATCACGCTCGCGGGAACGGCGACGGACCATGTGCCGCCGCTGACCTGTGCGGTCATGCGCTGGCCACCAATGGTTACTTCGACGGTCGATCCCTGTTCGACCTGCCCGGTCAGGGTAAAGCCCTGCGCCGCTTCGGCTTCGCTCACCACGCCGTCGCTGCCACCCGGCTGGCTGGTCGAGGTCAGCGGCACCACTTCGGTATCCACCTGGAAGGTCTTGGAGGTCGTCGCGGTGTTGCCAGCACGGTCCTGCGTGCTGATCTGGGCGGTGGTGGTGTAGGTGCCATCCGGCAGTTCAAGCGATGTGAAGCGCGCAGTCCAGTTGCCCGCCGCATCGACGGTGGCCGGGCGGCTGACGCCTTCGACCACAACGGTGACCGTCGCACCCGGTTCGGTTGTCCCGCTCAGCGTCACGCCCTGCGTCTGTTCGGCGTCGTTGACGATGTTATCCGCCGTCACGGGGTTCGCGCTGACTGCAAAGTTGCGCACGAAGGTGTCGACCATCACCGTGTCGGAGCGCGTCAGCTCGTTGCCCGCCGCATCCACGGTATAGGCTGTGATCTGCGCCTCGTATTCGCCGGGGCGGATTTCACCCGGTGCATAATTCGCGCGCCAGATGCCGAACCCGTCTGTCTGCACGGTCTTCGTGACGCCATCCAGCGTAACATCGACAGCCTGGAACGGGGTCGAGGTGCCAGTGATCTGAACGCCATCCGACGCTTCGACCTGGTTGATCACATCATCGGTTTCGATCGGAGCCGGGCTGATTGTCAGAAGACCCGCATCGGTGTCGAACACGACGTTTCGGGTCTCGGTGGCCGTGTTGCCCGCAAGATCGGTCGAGCTTGCCGTGAGGATCACCGTCTGTTCGCCCGAAGGCAGTTCATTCGCCGAGAACGTCACCGTCCAGTTGCCGTTCGCATCGACGCTTGCATTGCGGGACGCACCACCGCCCAGCGCAACGGACACCGAAGCGCCCGGTTCGGTCGTGCCGGTCACGGTCATGCCCTGCATCGCCTCTTCGGCGTTCACGATGCCATCGGCACCTCCCGCCTGGCTGGTGATGTCGAAATTGCGCACCCAAGTGTCGAGGACAACCTGCCCGGTTGCGCTGCTGGTGTTGCCCACCTCGTCGGTCGAGGTCGCGTTGATCGTCAGGTTCTGTTCACCGACCGGGATCTCGGTTGCGGTAAAGGTCACGGTCCAATTGCCCTGCGCATCCACGAAGGCAGTGCGCGTGTAGCCGTTCATGTCAACCAAGACGGTCGATCCGGCATCGGTTGTGCCGGTAATCTGCACGCCGTCGGTGCGCTCTTGCGCGTTGATGATGCCGTCTGTTTCGATGGTCGTCGTATTGATCGTCACACCCGAGACCGTGTCGATCTCGATCCCGTCATTGATCGTGGTCGAGTTGTTGAAGCTGTCGGTCGCGATGACGGTGATGTTCTCGATATATTCGCCACGCTCGAAGGTCGAACTGGTGAGCGTCACGCTCCAGTTGCCTGCGGCATCCACATCCGCGACATGGCTGACGCCACCCGCGATGAGCACAACCGTCGCGCCGATCTCGGTGGTGCCTGTGACTGTCGTGCCGCCGTCGAATTCACTGTCTGTGATGATGTCGCCAAATGCCGTGGTGCCGCTGGTGATCGCAACCGGCGGAGGCGTGGTGTCGATGATCACCGTGGGGCCGTCCAGATCGGTTTCGCCGTCCGTGCCCGTGACCTTTACATCCACCTCGTATTCACCATCAGGCGGGAAGTTCGGCCCTTCGAAGACCACTTCCCATGTCCCGTCCGGCCCGGTGGTCGTGGTTTCCGTGTTGTCGCCGATCACGACGACAACCGTGTCGCCCTCGTTCGCGGTGCCGCTGACCAGAACCGTGCGGTCTTCTTCGGTCAGGCCATCGCCACCGATCACGTATTCGCCGTCATTGACGGTCGGAGCCCGAGGGCCGCCGCCTTCGCCCTCGTTGCCAATGAGCCCGCCGCCGCTACCGTCACCGCCGCCGTCACCACTGCCACCGATCACCGCCGCGCCGGTCGCAACCGCAGCACCGCCCGCCAGCCAGGGCAGCATGCCGCCACCCGCCAGAAGTCCCGCCGCCAGCATCGTCACGCCGCCTTCGTTTTCGGCGGCAACGTAATCCGCCGCAACCACATCTGCGCGATCAAAGAAGACAAGAGCGTCGTCCGGGCTCCATTTGCCCCAGGCCGCGACATCGGCGTATTGCGCAAACAGCGCCCCGCCATCCCCTTGGACAAAGGCCACTTCGCTCAGAACGCCGTCCGTGCTCAGGAACAGGCGACTGTTGCCGTCCCGCCCGAAATAATCCTCGAGAACGATCACCCGGCCATCGGCCAGCAGAACATGAAGATCGTTTTCCGCGCGGTCATAACTGCGCAGATCGGACCTGTGAATGTTCAGAGATATTTCGCGGCCATTAGAAGCGTCGATCAGATATCCGAGATCTTCTGCACCAACCACACCACGCTCGACCGCGCCCGCACTTGTACGGACCACGAAATTAATCGCGTTCATAACCACACCACTCTACCTCAAAACCGCCCGTTTTCGGGTTCGGCATATTTTTGCTCTATCTTTTGATAGATGAAAAAAACAATCGGGCAAAGCATAGAATGTGGCGAAATTTCGTTTTTTTCCCCCTAAGCGCAGAGTGTTGCGGGAAAAGCCCGCCCTGAATATGGTCAAATCTGGTCGATCACGCTCCGCGTCATGGCGGAATTTTGCGCAGCGAGCCCCATCCGAACCGCCCATGCACCATCCTCTATTGACACGTCCGGCACACCGCCGTTGCGCACGAGATCGAGGAACCGCGCGTGCTGGTAAAAGGTCGATCCGTTGTGGTCGCCCGCCTCGAGGATCGTAGGATCGACCGGGATATCCACCGCCTGCGGCCCCTTGGGATGGCGCGGGCTGATGATCACCTGCGGCACCGGCGGCGCGCCCAGATGGGTCGGCCAGAATCGCCCCGGCCCCGGAACGAAGGCCTCGATCTTGCCATTCGGCCCAACCGCGCTGATCTCTTCCTGATAGCGCGCGCCTTCGGCATACATGCACAGCTCCAGCATCGCCCGCGCGCCATTGGCGAAATCGACGATCACGTAGGCGCTGTCCCAGATGTCCGGCACCTCGCCGTTGTAGTGCTCGTCCAGATGGTTCACCTCCTGCCCCGCGCTTGCGGTCACGCGCACCGGATCGGACCCGAGGATCAGCCGCATCAGGTCGAAGAAGTGACAGCATTTCTCGACCAGCGTGCCGCCGGTGTTGCGGTTGAAGCGGTTCCAGTCCCCCACCTTGTGCAGGAACGGAAAGCGGTGCTCGCGGATGGTCAGCATCTTGACCCCGCCCGTGGCGCGCTGCACCTCTTCGGCAAAGGTCTGGATCGGCGGCATGTATCGATATTCCATCGCCACCCAGATCGGCGCGGGATAGCTGGCGGCGATCGCCTCGACCCGCGCGATGTCCGCCGCATCGGTATAAAGCGGCTTTTCCATCAAAAGCGGCAGCGGGTTGAGTTCCGCGATCTGCTCCAACGCGTCGATATGGCAGTGGTTCGGGCTGGCCACCAGAAGGCAGTCCAGATCATCGCGTGCCAGCAGATCGGCGATGGAGGATTCCAGCGTGGCACCCGGCACGATCGCCTTGGCCGCCGCCGCCATGATCTCGTCCGGCTCAAAGATCGCCGCCACCCGCGCGCCTTGAAGCAGGGCGATATTGCGCAGATGTTCCTGCCCCATCATGCCGCATCCGATAATGCCGTAATTCACAACGTCCATGGTGGTCCTTGAGGTGATGCGCGCGACGTGGCGCGGTCTAGGTGATGCGCGCCACGTAGCGCGCGACGTCCGTGTTGATCCAGTTCCACGAGGCTTCGGCCGCCTCGCCTTCGGGGCCGTAGCTGACCCGCGTTGCCCGCATGCAGGGCTGCCCGGCGGACGGCCCAAAGGCCGGCGGCGCCCAATCCGGCACCACCGCCAGATCAAGCCGGTCCACCGCCTTGGTGATCCAGAGCCCCAGCGTCTCGCGGTAGTAAAGATAGAGCGACTCGCGAAGTGCAATCGCGTCGATCACATCCGCATAAGACCCGTCCAGCCAGATCTCCTCGAGCACTGCAGGCACATTGTTCAAGCGCCGCAAGCGCCGGATGCGGTGACCCTCGGGTGACGCTCCAAAGCGCGGAAAGCCGTCAGGCTTGACACGCCTGTCCACCGACAAAAGCTCTGCCGTAGGCAGTCCGCCGCCCTCGATCAGTTCGACCCGGAAGAAGGCGTAGACGGAGTGCGCGTCGGGCTTGGCCCGCACGTAATTGCCCGACCCCTGCACACGTTCGAGCAGCCCCTGCACGGTCAATTCATCCAGCGACTTGCGCAGCGTGCCCACGGAAATGCCAAGACGCGCCGCCATCTCCCGCTCGGGAGGGAGGCGTTCGCCATCCACCAGCCGACCAGCCTGAATGTCACGGATCAGCAATTCGCTGATCTGGACGTATTTCGGCAGGGCATGGCTATCGGACATTTCTCGCACCAGCAATTGATACACTATTGATCTACATTTTTGGCGGTGCTACGCAAGAGGAAATGATACGTTGCGGAGACACCTTATGACCATCGTGCCGATCACCTCCCCCGACCTCAATGCGGTCGAGGTGTCGTGGTTTGCGGCCCTGTGTTCCGACGATTACCAGTTCCTCGGCGTGCCCGATGGCAGCCTGCGGTCAAGCTTCGCGCATTGTTCCAACATCGTGAAAGAGGCCGAGGCGCAGGGCTTTCGCAACATCCTGTGCCCGTCCTCCTACCAGGTGGGTCAGGACACGCTGTCCTTTGTCGCCGGTTGCGCACCGATCACCGAACAGATCAACATGCTGGCCGCCGTGCGCTGCGGCGAGATGCAGCCGATCATGCTGGCGCGCACCATCGCGACGCTGGATCACATGCTCGAAGGGCGTCTGACGGTGAACATCATCTCGTCCGATTTTCCCGGCGAAAAGGAAGACAGCAAACTGCGCTACCAGCGGTCCCGCGAAGTGGTCGAAATTCTGAAGCAGGCGTGGACCCAGGACAGCATCACCTACAAGGGCGAGGTTTACGACTTCGACGGCCTGACCACCGATCCCGCGAAACCTTACCAGACCGGCGGGCCGCTGCTTTACTTCGGCGGCTACTCCCCCGATGCGCTGGAACTCTGCGGCCAGCATTGCGATGTCTACCTGATGTGGCCCGAGCCCAAGGATCAGATCGCCCAGCGCATGAAGGATGTGAACGCGGTGGCCGAACGCTATGATCGCACGCTGGATTACGGGTTGCGGGTGCACGTGATCGTCCGCGACACCGAGGCCGAGGCCCGCGACTACGCGCAGCACATCGTCAGCCAGTTGGACGACGATCAGGGCAAGACGATCCGCGAACGGGCGCTTGATGCGACCTCGCTGGGCGTGTCGCACCAGTCGAAAAACCGCGAACTGGCCGACATGGAAGGCTTTGTCGAACCGCATCTGTGGACAGGTGTGGGCCGCGCGCGTTCGGGCTGTGGAGCCGCGCTGGTCGGATCCACCGATCAGGTGCTCAGCGAGTTGGAGCAGTACCAGAAGATGGGCATCCGCGCCTTTATCCTGTCGGGCTATCCGCATCTGGAGGAATGCCGCCACTTCGGCAGCCGCGTATTGCCCAAGATGAAAACAGTGCAACTGAACGAAGCCTATGGGCGCGTGCCGGATGGCACCCCGCTCACTCCGCTTGGTGCCGGGGAGCGCCGCTGATGCCCCGTCGCAAGTCACCAGAAATTAATGTAGAGCGCCCAGATTCTTCTACGAAGAATCTGTTACAGACCAGCGCAAGAAAATTCCGGGGGATACAGCGATGACCATGGACCGCGTCACACTCAACGACGCCCTCGACCTCAGCCGCCTTGTCTATGGCATGTGGCGGCTGGGCGACGATGCCGACACAAGCACGGACCATATCCGCAACAAGATCAGCGCCTGCCTCGATCAGGGCATCACCACGATGGATCAGGCCGACATCTATGGCGGCTACGAGGCCGAGGAGATCCTGGGAAACGCCCTCACACCCGAGCTGCGCAACCGGATCGAAATCGTCACCAAATGCGATATCGTGGCCCCGGTCGGGCGCTATGCCGATGCACGGGCCAAGCATTACGATACCTCCCGCGCGCATATCCTGTCCTCGGTTGATCATTCGCTGCGGCTGATGAAGATCGACCATATCGACCTTCTGCTGATCCACCGCCCCGACCCGCTGATGGACCACCATGAAACAGGCGCGGCACTGGACGAGGTTGTGGCAAGCGGCAAGGTCCGCGCGGTTGGTGTGTCGAACTTCCGCCCCTGGGATTGGGAGCTTCTGCAATCCGGCATGACAACCCAACTGGTCACGAACCAGATCGAGATCAGCCTGCTGCATCACGCGCCCTTCACCAATGGCGATATCGCGTTCCACCAGAAGAACGGCCAGCCGCCGATGGCGTGGTCGCCGCTGGGCGGGGGGGCGCTGTTCGATGGCAAGAACGCCGCGCTGCGCACCGCCCTGAAGACCGTTGGGGAAGATCACGGCGTCGATGAAGCCTCGGTTGCGGTCGCCTGGCTCTTGGCGCATCCCGCGCGCATTCTACCTGTCCTCGGCACCAACAATCTGGACCGGATCGCCCGTATCGGCGATGCTGCCCGCATACAGATCGACCGGGAGACATGGTTTGACCTTTACACCCACGCCCTTGGCCATGAAGTGGCCTGAGACACGCGATGAACGACTTGACCCATAGTTTCGATCCCGCACAGGACAACGCCCGCGAGTATCGCGCGGCGCTTGGCCGTTTCGGAACCGGTGTCACCGTCATCACCTGCGATACAGGTGACGGCCCCCTGGGCATCACGGCCAACAGCTTTGCCAGCGTGTCGCTCGACCCGCCTCTGGTGCTGTGGTCACCCGCGAAATCCTCGAGCCGGTACCCGTTCTTCATGGCGGCGGATCATTTCGCCATCCATGTGGTCGGCGCCGAACAAGCCGAGCTGTGCACGGCGTTTGCGCGCAACGGCAACCCGTTCGACCAGTTCGACTGGGACCGGGGCGATCACGATGTGCCCCTGCTCGACAACTGCCTGAGCCGGTTCGAATGCACCAAGGTGGCCGAACATGACGGCGGCGATCATTCCATCGTCGTGGCCCGCGTGCGCCTTGTGACAACGCGGGACGGAGACCCGCTCCTGTTTTTCAGTGGACGCTACGGAGGCTTTACGGAACCGACATAAACCGCCCCGATAACAGCAAAAAACGGGGCCACCGGCAGGGAGGCCGGTGTGGGAGAGGGAGGAGGCCGCATGGCCATTTTGCTGGGGCTTCTGGCTCCGTTTCAGATGTTCAACGACGTTGTGCTGCGCTTGGGCCGTGGCATTGCCATCGTTGCCATCGGCCTGATGGTCTGCGCCATCCTTCTGCAGGTGTTCTGTCGCTACGTTCTGGGCGACGCCCTGCCCTGGCCCGAAGAGGCCGCGATTTTCCTGATGCTCTGGATGACCGCCGTCATCGCGCCCTCGGCCTATCGCCGGGGCGGGTTCGTGGCGCTGGAGATCCTGTCCTCCGCCCTGCCCAAACGCGGTGCCGCCGTGCTGGCGCTGCTCCTGCTGCTGATCTCGGGCATGGTGCTCTATATCGGGGCGCAGATGGGGCTGAGCGAAATGTCCGGCCTTGCCGGCAAGTTCAAGAGCGCGTCGCTCAAATACCCGACACCGGATGGCTGGGTGAAGATGCCGAACTCCTGGCAGATCGCCTCCCTTGTGACCGGGCTCTGGCTGCTGTTCATCGTCAATATCGAATTGATCCTGCGCAATCTCATCACCCTGGCCGGAGGAGAAGACCGCTTGCGCTCCAACCTCGACGCCGAATTGACGGTGGAATAATCCCATGCTGGTCTGGTTCCTGCCCTTGTTCCTGCTGTTCCTGATGATCGGCCTGCCGGTGTTCTTCGGCATGCTGGCCGCCCCCGGCCTGCTGCTCTGGCTCAACGGTCAGGACCGCGACCTGATCCTGCTCTATCGCAACGTCTATAACGGCATGGCCAGCTTTCCGCTGATGGCGATCCCGTTCTTCATGCTGGCGGGCGAATTGATGAACCGGGGCGGCATCACCATGCGGCTGGTGGAATTCAGCCAGGCGATGATGGGCCATTTCCGCGGCGGCCTCGCGCATGTGAACGTGCTGTCCTCGATGCTGTTCGCGGGTCTGTCCGGCTCGGCCGTCGCCGACACCTCTGCGCTGGGGTCGATGCTGATCCCGGCGATGCAAAAAGAAGGCTACACCCGCAAATTCGCCGCCGCGATCACCGCTGCCAGTTCCGTCATCGGCCCGATCATCCCGCCCTCGGGCATCATGATCATCTACGCCTACGTGATGGGCGAGTCGGTCGCGGCGCTGTTCCTTGCAGGCATCATCCCCGGCATCCTCGTGGGCATCGGCCTGATGATCATGGTCAAGGTGATGGCCGACAAATACGATTTTCCCGCATCGCGCAGCAAAGCAAGCTGGGGCGAACGCGGTCAGGCGTCGCTCAAGGCGTTCTTCCCGCTGATGACGCCGGTGATCATCCTCGGCGGCATCCTCGGCGGTGTCTTCACCCCGACCGAGGCGGCGGCCGTGGCGGTGGGTTATGCGATCATCGTCGGCATGTTCATCCTGCGCACCCTGACGCTGCGCGACCTGCCCGACGTCTTCATGCGCGCCGCCATGACATCGGCCACCGTGCTGCTGCTCGTCGGCGCCGCGATGGCGTTCAAGACGGTGGTGTCGCTGTCGCACACGCCGGAAATCCTGGCCGAGTTCGTGCTGGGCCTCAGCGAGAACCCGTTGATCCTGCTGTTCCTGATCAACCTGCTGCTCTTCGTCGTGGGCATGTTCCTCGATGCGGGTCCCGCGATCATCATCCTTGGTCCGATCCTCGGGCCGATCTTTGTCGACCTGGGCGTCGATCCGATCCACTTCGCCATCATCATGTCCGTCAACCTGACCGTGGGGCTGGCCACACCGCCGATGGGGCTGGTGCTGTTCGTCGCGTCCAGCGTGTCGGGCGAACGGGTCGAGACCATCTCCAAGGCGATCCTGCCGTTTCTGGCGGTGGAGATCGTGGTCATTTTCCTGATAACCTTCATCCCCGAGATATCCATGACCATTCCGCGGCTCACCGGGTTCGCGGACTGACATCTGCGGGTCACATGGCCCGTGTAACCGACCCAAGAAAGCAACAGGGAGAACACCAATGCTCAAAGGTCTTACCACAGCGGCGCTGACAGCCGCCCTTCTCGCCGGGAGCGCGATCACCGCAGCGGCGCAGGATTTCACCATCCGGGCGACAGCGAACTCGAACGAGAACGACGAGGATTACGACGGTCTCGTGGTCTTCAAGAACCATGTCGAGAACGCCTCGAACGGGCGCATCGCGGTCGAGCTGTTCATCGGCACGCAGCTGTGCTCGGGCGGCGCGGAATGCCTTCAAGGTGTGTCCGACGGCTCCATCGACGTGTTCGTGACAACTTCGGGCGGTGCCGCGGGCATCTTCCCCTATGTGCAGGTGCTCGACCTGCCCTACCTGATGTCAGATGATCGCGTGGCGGAACACGTGCTGTCGGGGGATTTCACCCGCACCATGCGCGAGATGGCGCTTGAGGATTCGGGTGACACAATCCGCATCATGACCATCGGCAACACCGGCGGCTGGCGCAACTTCGCCAACACGCAGCGCCGCGTGACCCAGCCCTCCGACCTCGAAGGTCTCAAGATGCGCACCGTGGTGGCCGACCTGCCGCAGGAACTGGTCAAGGTGCTGGGCGCATCGCCCACCCCGATCAGCTGGCCCGAGCTGTTCACCTCGCTGCAGACCGGGGTTGTCGACGGCACCAAGAATGGCATCACCGACATCATGAGCATGAAGTTCCCGGATGCGGGCCTTCAGTACCTGACGCTGGACGGTCACGCCTACATGGGCGCGATCTGGGTGATGAACAACGAAAAGTTCATGTCCATGCCCGAGGACATGCGCCGCGTCGTGGTGGACGGCTTTGCAGCGCTCCAGCAGGCGACATTCGCGTCACCCAAGCGCAAGTCGATCACGGCCTATGAGGAATTCGTGGCCGGTGGCGGCGACCTGTACGTGCCGACCATCGAGGAAAAGGAAGCTTTCCGCGTTGCCGCAGCACCGGTGTTCGACTGGTTCCAGGCGAATGTCGATGGCGGCCCGGAAATCTATGAAGCCCTGACCAAGGCCGTGGCCGAAGCCGAAGCCGATCTGGCCGCGGAATATGAGGCCGATCTGAACTGATCCGGTTCTGAACGCAGGATCTGGCCTCGGAGGACACTCCGGGGCCTTTTTCGTTTGGGGCGGGTGGGCATGCCGGGCTGAAGCCCGGCCTACGGGTTTGGGTCCGGTCGGGACTGATCCCGCCGGTCTTTTAATCGTAGGCCGAGCATCTGCCCGGCTTCGCATCCATGTCTTTCAAGAAAGAAGCGGCGCCGCCCCGTTGGGCCTGACGGTTCTCTCAAATCCCCGATTGAACGGGCGACCTGTCCTCCGGGGCTGCCGGAGACTGTAAAGACCGGTCTCTCAAGGTCAGCCTTCCGGCAGTTGAGAGAAATGTCAGTGTCGTGTCGCGGCATGGGAGTGACCCTTCCCGCTCAAAGCGCTTTGTGGGCTGGGATATGGGGGATGGTTGGTTAAGGTTTGGGAAATGGGGCGTGCGATGGGGTTTGGGCGTAGGGTGCGTGAAATCACGCACCCTACAGCTCACACAAAATCCGCCACACTCCTGCCACTTGCCGCTGTTATCCCAGTCCGCAACATTCACCGAAACGGGTAGAGCCAGACCCTGTAGTCCTCCACGAGCTGTTGCGCATGTTCGATCTGTTCCGGCGTCATCTTCTTGACCACTTCCCCGATCGAGATCGCCGCGTCGGGGTCGCCTCCGATGGCGCTGAGCTGATACCACAGAAACGCGCGGACGAGATCGGGCGCGGGCAGGCCCTGACCGGTCTCGTAGTGCCGACCGACGCCCGATTGCGCGCCCGGATGGCCCTTAATCGCGGCGCGCAGGTGCCACTCAAAGGCGCGGACATGGTCCTGCTCGACGCCACGACCCAGCGCGTACATGGCGCCGATCAGGTCCTCGGCCTCGGCATTGCCCGACCGGGCGGCGGGCCAGAGCGCGTCATACGCCTCTTCAAAGCGGCCCTCTTCCATCAGGTCGCGGGCATCTTCGATATCGGCCTGCGCGGATGTGGCCAGCAGGCAACAGGCAAACATCCAATGGGTCAGCTTCATCTTGGTTTGCTCGTCTCTTTGTCTCTGGCCGCGCCAGCCGTGGCACACCCGATCAGCGCCGAAGATTTCATGGCCTTCGATGCCGATCAGGCGCGGCTGGGTCAACTGTTGTTCTACGACAAGATCCTGAGTGGAAACAGGAATATCTCGTGCGGAACCTGCCATCATCACGACCTTGGCGGCACGGACGGTCTGTCCTTGGGAATTGGCGAGGGCGGTGTCGGGCTTGGGCCGCGGCGCACGCCCGGTGACGGACCGGACCGGATCGCCAAGCGTATTCCGCGCAACGCGCCGGCGCTGTGGAACCTCGGGCACAAGGACGTGCGGGTGCTCTTTCATGACGGCCGGCTCGAGGTGTCGGAGATCTACGGCAACGGCTTTGACAGCCCGGCCGAGGCATTTCTGCCACAGGGCTTGGACACGATCCTTGCCGCGCAGGCGCTGTTCCCGCTGACCGCGCAGTTCGAGATGGCGGGCAACGTGGGCGAGAACGAGGTGATCGGCGCAGTGATGGACCGGGTCGATCTGGGCTGGCCGATCCTGGCCAAGCGGGTGCGCACGATCCCCGAATACGGCGAAATGTTCGTGCAGGCCTTTGACCACATCGACCGCCCCGAAGAGGTGACCATCGTCGAGATCGGCAATGCGCTGGCGGCCTTCATCGGCACCGAATGGGCGAATTACGACAGCCCCTATGATGCGTTCCTGACAGACGGCACTCCCCTGCCCACCGATGCGGAACGCGGGCGGCAGTTGTTCTTTGGCGCGGCGCGCTGTGCGCAATGCCACAACGGGCCGTTGCTGAGCGATCAGGATTTCCACGCGATGGCGCTGCCGCCGTTCGGGCCGGGACGCACAAGGAAGTGGGATCCGATCCCGCGCGATGTGGGGCGGATGGGCGCGACGGATGACCTTGATGATGCGTACCGCTTTCGCACCCCCGCGCTGCGCAACGTCGCACTGACCGCGCCTTACGGGCATAACGGCGCCTATACGAGCTTGCGCGACATGGTGCGCCACATGGCTGACCCGGTGTCGATGCGCGCGGGCTGGACGCCGGAGCGGGCCGCGTTGCCCGATGTGCCCTGGTTGCAAAAGATCGATTTCATCATCCAGTCCGACCGGCTGGAACTGCAACGCCAGACCGACACGCTGGATGTGCGCCCGGTGTCGCTGACCGATACCGAGGTGGACGATATCGTGGCGTTTCTAGAAAGCCTAACCGGGGCGACCGCGCTGACACGCCCGCTTGGCCGTCCTGCGCATGTGCCAAGTGGGTTGCCCGTGGACTGAGCGCCTTCAGGGCAGTTCTGCCGTCACGACGCCTTCAGGAATTCCCGCAGCAGCGGCTGTTGCGCCGGCTTCTTGGCAAGGCTTTTCAGCAGCTTGGCCAGTTTCGGTTCATTGACGCGTTTGGCGGCGCTTTTCGGGTTGAACCACCGGCGCTTGCGCTCGTGCCGTTCTTTCCAGTTGCGCAACAGACGGTCGACCACCATCGGATAGACATCGACCCTGCATTTCAGCAGGGACCCATTCGACAGTTTCTTCTTGTAGGTGTAGGTGCCGATCACCTCGGTCGCGATATAGCCGAGCGCGCCTGCCTCTTCGAGCGCTTCGATCTCGGCGGCATCCCAGGGTTTCTTGCCATCCATCGTCCAGCCCTTGGGCATGACCCAGCGCCCCGTATCGCGCGACGTGACCATCAGCACCTGAAAGGTGCCGTCAGACTTCCATCGCATCGGAAGCGCCGCGATCTGTCTGCCGAGATCTGCCATCAGGCTCACAATATCTGGTTGTAGATTTCACTATACACACAAGGTAGCCCAAAAGTACACAGCCAACAGGTTTTTTGTATATACATGGGGACCTTCACCCCCGATTTCAACGCGCACTCACAGACCGGATATGGCCTTCAGATGGGTCAGCACCTCGTCAACGCCGCGGTCATGACGGATCGCGGCAAAGACAAAGGGGCGGCCCTGGCGCATCTTCGTGGCGTCGCGGTCCATCACCTCGAGCGATACGCCCACATGCGGGGCAAGATCGGTCTTGTTGATGACAAGGATATCCGACCGGGTCAGCGCGGGGCCACCCTTGCGGGGAATGTCCTCACCCGCAGCCACGTCGATCACGTAGAGCGTCACATCCGCGAGTTCGGGACTGAACGTGGCCGACAGGTTGTCACCACCGGATTCGATCAGCACCACCTCGACATCCGGGTGACGGCGAACCATCTCGGCCACCGCCGCCAAATTGATCGACGCATCCTCGCGGATGGCTGTGTGCGGGCAGCCGCCGGTTTCCACACCGATCACCCTGTCGCGCGGCAGGATCTGCATGCGCATCAGCGCCTCCGCGTCTTCCTGCGTGTAGATGTCATTGGTGATCACGCCAACGGAATGGCTGTCTTTGAGCCGCTTGGCCAGCGCTGCGGTGAGCGAGGTTTTCCCCGCCCCAACCGGGCCACCGATGCCGACACGAAGGGGTCCGTTGCGGGTGGTCATGTGCGGAATATCCTTGGGCTGAGGGTCTCGTGACGCATCGCGGCGATATCGGCAGCAAAGCTCTGGCTGGTCAGGTCGTCAAGCGTTCCGGTCTCGGTCTGTGCTGCAATGTCGGAACAGAGCGGCGCAAGGGCCGACACGATCCGCTGCGCCTCGGTCTGGCCCAGCGCCATCAGACGTTGGCAGGCGGCAACCACGGCGGCGACCCAGGCGTGCAGATACACCTGCACCGCCATGGTCAGGGGCAGCCCCAGATGCCGGATGCCCACGCCCAGCGCGACCGGGTAGGTGAGGTTCGTGGCGTCGATGCCCCAATTGGCGCGCAACTGGTCGCAGAACGCCGCCCCCTGCGCGTCGATCTCCAAAAGCCGTTCGCGGCTGGGGCAGAACGCGCGGGCGGTCTGGTCCACCTCATGCGGGTCCATGCCGCTGGCCGCAGCCCGGATCAGCAGCGCATCGCTGATCCCGTTGCCGTCGCGCAGCATGTCCGACAGCCAGTCCTCGACCGTTCGGGGTGTGACAACCCCGTCGGCAATCGCCTGCTCCAGCCCGCTGGAATAGGCGAAGGCCCCGATGGGAAAGCCCGGCGACAGCCATTGCGCCAGCGTCAGGATCGGGTCAGTGCGCGTGTGCATGGGTGCGTCCATGGCCATAGGCCCCGCCTTCCGGGGTGAAGGGTTCGACCCGTTCGATCACCACAGCACCCAGCTTGCCGAGCATGTCGCGGATCACGTGATCCGGCTGGATCAGCAGACGCGTGGCCTCCACCTGACAGGGCGTGTGGCGGTTGCCGATATGCCAGGCAAGACGGACAAGGTTGTCGCCGGTGATTTCGAGCAGAGGCTCGGGGGCGGCCACCACTTCGATCTCGCGCCCGTCTTCGAGTTTCAGCGCACCGCCATGGTTGAGCGAGGTTGTGGTTTCGAGGTCCAGCAGGAAGTCGAGACCACCATCGGTGGTGAGAACGCGCCGCCGCAGGAACCGCGCCTCGTAGCTCAGGGATATGGTGTCGGCGGGGGTGCCGTGGGTGTGCGGATGGTAGGTGGAAACGGTGAGCATTTGGAGCTTCTCAGGTTAGCGATGTGGATGGCACGGCGCGACAACGCTCAGAACAGGAAATACCGCTGCGCCATCGGCAACACTTCGGCGGGTTCACAGACCAGCAATTCGCCATCGGCGCGCACTTCGTAGGTTTCGGGATTCACCTCGACCTTGGGCGTTGCGGTGTTGAGCTTGAGGTCGGATTTGCCGATTCCGCGGGTGTTCTGCACGGCGAGCGTCTTCTTGGCGATCCCCAGCAGTTCCCCGATGCCATCGGCCTGCGCCGCCTCGGAGACGAAGACCACGGCAGAGTGTTCGACGCTGCGCCCGTAGGCGCCCCACATGGGCCGCGAATAGACCGGCTGCGGTGTCGGGATCGACGCGTTGGGGTCCCCCATCTGCGCACAGACGATCGTGCCGCCCAGAAGCACCATTTCGGGCTTCACGCCAAAGAACGCCGGGTTCCAAAGCACGAGATCGGCACGCTTGCCTTCCTCGATGCTGCCGATATGGCGGCTGATGCCATGCGCAATCGCCGGGTTGATCGTGTATTTCGCGATGTAGCGGCGCACGCGCATGTTGTCGTTGTCGCCGGTTTCCTCGGGCAGGCGTCCGCGCTGCTTGCGCATCTTGTCGGCGGTCTGCCAGGTGCGGATGATCACCTCACCCACCCGGCCCATCGCCTGGCTGTCCGACGCGATGATCGAAAACGCCCCCATGTCGTGCAGGATGTCCTCTGCCGCGATGGTCTCGCGCCGGATGCGGCTTTCGGCAAATGCGATGTCCTCGGGAATGGATTTGTCGAGGTGGTGACAGACCATGAGCATGTCCAGATGCTCTTCCAGCGTGTTGACGGTGAAGGGACGCGTCGGGTTGGTCGAGGACGGCAGGACGTGTTCCTCACCACAGATCTTGATGATGTCCGGCGCGTGCCCGCCGCCCGCGCCCTCGGTGTGGAAGGCGTGGATCGTGCGGCCCTTCATGGCCTTGACGGTGTGTTCGACAAACCCCGATTCATTCAGCGTGTCCGTGTGGATCATCACCTGCACATCCATCGCGTCGGCCACCGAAAGGCAGCAGTCGATGGCGGCGGGCGTGGTGCCCCAATCCTCGTGCAATTTCAGCGCGCAGGCGCCCGCCTTGACCTGCTCTTCCAAAGCGGCGGGCAACGACGCGTTGCCCTTGCCGGCAAAGGCAAGGTTCATTGGAAACGCATCGGCGGCCTGCAACATGCGGCCGATATGCCACGGTCCCGGCGTGCAGGTTGTGGCCAATGTGCCATGCGCGGGGCCGGTGCCGCCGCCCAGCATGGTTGTCAGACCGGAATGCAGCGCGTCGTCGATCTGTTGGGGGCAGATGAAATGGATGTGCGAATCAAAACCACCGGCGGTCAGGATGCGCCCCTCGCCCGCAATCGCCTCGGTGCCCGGCCCGACGATGATGTTCACACCCGGCTGGGTGTCCGGGTTTCCCGCCTTGCCGATCCGGTAGATGCGCCCGTCACGCAGCCCCACATCGGCCTTGTAGATGCCGGTATAGTCCACGATCAGCGCGTTGGTGATGACCGTATCCACCGCGCCCTCGGCCCGCGTCGCCTGGCTCTGGCCCATCCCGTCGCGGATCACCTTGCCGCCGCCGAACTTGACCTCTTCACCATAACCCAGCGCGTTCGACCCGCTGCCTCCGCTTGTAGCGGCACCCACGGCCTCGGCGGTCAGGTCGCGCTCCACCTCGATGATGAGGTCCGTATCGGCAAGCCGAAGCCGGTCGCCCACGGTGGGGCCGAACATGGCGGCATAGTCGGCGCGTTTGATCTCTACTGGCATATCAGGCCCTCTTCGCTCCGTGTTTCGTCAGGCGCGTGTGTCTGGCGCGGGTCATCACAGATCCCCCATGACCTGCTGGTTGAACCCGATCACCCGGCGCTTGCCCGACAGCGGGATCAGCTGCACCTCGCGGCGCTGGCCCGGCTCGAAGCGCACGGCGGTGCCCGGCGCGATATCGAGCCTGTGCCCCCGCGCCGCATCCCGGTCGAACTCCAGAGCGGGGTTGGTTTCTGCGAAATGGTAATGGCTGCCCACCTGCACCGGCCGGTCACCGGTATTGGCCACCATCAGCGTGATCGCCGTGCGGTCGGCGTTGAGCGTCAGCGTTCCCTGCGCCGGGAACAGCTCTCCGGGGATCATTTGCGCGACCGGAACGTCGCAAGAGCCAAGCCGCCCGCCACCGCGATCAGGCCCAGCGCGCTGACAATCGCCAGCCAATGCGCGCCATCATGCGGATGCACATGCGCGCCGGGATGGGCCATCGCGGCGGACGTCCAGAGAAGTGTCACCGCACCAAAAGAAAGACCGTTTTTCATTGTCACACCTTTTCGCTTCTTCTTGTTCCAAATACTCATGTTCACCGGATCGGATTGTGCACCGTCACAAGCTTGGTGCCGTCCGGGAACGTCGCCTCCACCTGCACCTCGTGGATCATCTCGGGCACGCCCTCCATGCATTGATCGCGGGTGATGACCTGCGCACCCGCCTGCATCATGTCCGCGACCGACCGCCCATCGCGGGCGCCTTCGACCACCGCATCGGTGATGAGCGCGATCGCTTCGGGATGGTTCAGCTTCACGCCGCGTTCGAGCCGCTTGCGCGCCACGATGGCGGCCATGGCCACCAGCAGCTTGTCTTTCTCACGAGGGGTCAGGTTCATCTGTCATAGTCTCCAGGAGCGCGGCAGGGCGTCACCGCTCAGCCGATCAAGAACGGGGATCAGGGTGCGGCGGAGCTCGAAGCCGTCGTGCGCCAGCGCCCGCAGCACCAGTACGCCGTCCCGCACAAGCGACACGCCCGCCGTTGCTGGCAACATGGCGCGGATGGAACCCAGATGCGTCTCGGCCTCGGGCGCCGCGAAAACCACAAGCGCCATGGCGCGCGCACCACCGCCAATGGCGGGTTTGTCGAGGATCGCGCAGATATCGCCGTTCAGCGTACTCGCGTCGCGGAACACCAATTCGCCGTCACGTTCCAGCGTCAGGCTGTCGGCAAAGCGCGCCTGCGAGACCACCTCGCCCATGGCCAGCCGGCCAAAGAGCACCGGCTCGACCAGCAGCAGACGCGCATCGGCGGCCATCCTGATGCTCAGCGACCGGCGCAGCGCGCCGTTCTGGAACAGGATGGTCTCCTGCGGCAGCCAATCGACACGCGCACCAGCCTCGACCGTCACGATATTGCGCACCCGTGCGGTCGTGTCATCGGCGGTGCGGTAAACACGTTCGGCGGCCTGTGTCGTCAACCGCAACCGCGCGCCCGCCTGCGCGGTCGCTCCGATCGAGAGCGTGTCACCGCCGGTCAGCCCGCCGGAGGTGTTGAGGATGATACCTTCAACCGCATCGCGCGCCGGCGTCATGAGTATCTTGGCCGACCCGGTCTGGTGCAGATCGGCAAGTGCCGAAATCCCCCCCGCGCGCAGCTTTGCGGCGATGTGCAGCTTGCCATGGGATCGGGGCGGCAAGGTGTTGAGGGCGGTCAAATGGGTCATGGTTCCGAGACGCTAACAATCCGTCGGCACGGAGTTCCAACGCATTTCACGGGCGCGCATCAAAACTGATGAAAAGCAGGGCAGAAAGCGGCCCGACGCAGGGCAAGTTGCCCGCAAATAAGGCGAAATTTCCAATTACGCTCTTTATTCGGGCAAACGTGAAACCGCGTCTTCAGGACGCAGGTGCGCAGTCGGGCACTTGGCTCAGCATCCACTCGCGGGACGGGCGCACCCCTTCGGGAAAGCCCTGCAACACCTCGTCCACCACCTCGGCGCTCAGCCCGGCGACCTCGCAGGAATAGTCCGAGAAGGTGCCCTCGGGGTTGTCCACCTGCCAGTCGCGGAAATCCTGCGCCTCAAAGGCCATTGCAGCCCCTGCCCCGACCACGGGAACCGCCACAAGCACGCGGCGCAACCGCGCCTTGGCCTTGGTCTTGGCCACCGCGCGGGCAAGATCCTTGCGATGCTTCATAGCCGCCGCCGACGCACCGGCCGTCACGCTGGCCACCTGCGCGGTCAGGGTCAGCGCTTGCAAACCCAGCGCCACGGTGCTGAGGGCCAAAGCGCCACACAGCCAAATGAGCAGAACTGAATTGCGCAACCATCTCAACAGGCGGAACACGGGGCTAGCGCAGGCTTTGCAGCAGGGCTTGCGACGGTGTGCCGGTGACCGGCAGCCCCCGGCTGGACTGGTAGGCCCGGATCGCCGTTTCGGTGTTGGACCCGATCACGCCATCGGCGCCCTGTGTGTCGAAACCGCGCGCGGTCAGGCGTTGTTGCAGGCTGATCCGGTCGGTTTTGGTCAGACCGTTGGCATCCGGGGGGAACGGCGTGCGCAGCGGTCCGGCACCGCCGATCCGGTCGGACAGGTGCCCGACCCCGATCGCGTAGGCGTCGGAATTGTTGTAGCGCTTGATCACCCGGAAATTCGCAGTTGTGGCAAAACGCGGCCCACCCGCTTGCGGCTGGAGCGATCCGTTGGGCGACTCGCCTCCCCAGCCCAGACCGCGCTGCCAGCCATTGCGTTGCAGGTACGCGGCGGCCGAGGCCAGCGCATCGCTCGGATCATCCGACCAGATGTCGCGCCGCCCGTCGCCGGTGTAGTCCACCGCGAATTGCTGGTACGAGGTCGGGATGAATTGCGTGTGTCCCATAGCACCAGCCCAGCTTCCGGTCAGTTGCGCCGCAGGGATATCGCCGTTCTGAACGATGCGCAGCGCCGCGATGAGCTGCTGTTCAAAGAACTGCCCGCGCCGCCCGTCAAAGGCCAGCGTCGAGGTGGCCGAGATCACCGGCACCTCGCCGCGCCGTTCGCCGTAAAAGCTTTCCAGCCCCCAGATCGCGGTGATGATCCGCGCATCGACGCCGTAGCGGTCCTCAAGCGCGGTGAGCGTGCCGCGATGGCGGGCAAGCGCTGCTCTGCCCTTTTGCACCCGCTCGTCAGAGGCGGCGATGGCAAGATAATCCTCGAGACTGCGGCTGAATTCGGTCTGGTTGCGGTCACGCGTGACGACCCCCGGCAGATAGCCTGCGCCGCGAAACGCCACATCGAGCGTGGGTCGCGTGATGCCCTGTGCCACGGCCCGTTCGCGGAACGACGCCACCCACGCGTCATAGGCGGGGTTCGGCACGGGCCTGAGATCGGCAGGCAGGCCGTTTGGTGTGCTGGCGCCGCTTGGCATGCTGCGCGAACAGGCGGTGAGGCCAAGGCTGGCCAGCCCCAGCCCGAATAGGCGTCGATTGATCTGCATCGGTCTGCTCACCTCTGGTTGTTTTTGCCCGCAGTGTGCGGGCAGTTCGGGATTCTCACAATGGTGCAAAATGGCCTGCCCCCGGATCGGCGGATGCCCGCAAATCGGGCAGGGGCGAGGTCTGGCGCGGCATGGCTGCGGGAGGTCTCTTTTCTTTTGCATCAAACCCGGCCAGTCTTGGCGCATCGTAGAAGGAGGGACCGATGGACGCCAGTTTCTCGCGCCGCAAATTGCTGACACCGGCTGAATTGCGCAGCCTGACGGAACGCTCTGACCTGCACGGTGCGGTTCAAATGACCAGCCATGTGAGTGCCATCTTGATCGTAGCCTATCTGCACGCCTTGGCAATGAACACCGGATGGGTCTGGGTGACGGGGTTTGCGCTGGGTGTGCTGCTCAACTTCCTTTACGCAGCACAGCACGAGTTGAGCCATGCAACGGTGTTCAGGACACGCCGGCTGAACGAGGTGTTCGGCCGCATCATCGGTTTCCTCCAGATTTTCCCGCGCGACTATGACCAGATCATGCATTTCGCCCATCACCAGCACACGCAGGACTGGGAGCGTGATGGCGAATTGGTGCGCGAGCCTTATACGCTGACCACCTACCTGCTGTGGCTGTCGGGCATCACCTATTGGCGCAACCGCGTCTTCGGCGTTGTTCGGCGCGCGCGGGGTGTGATCGTGGAGCCCTATATCCGCCCCGAGGAAGAGGCCAAGGTGATCCGTGAAAGCCGCATTCATCTTGGGCTCTACGTTCTGATCGGGGTTGTGTCCGTTGCAGCCGGAAGCTGGGCCGCGCTGACCTTCTGGTTGATCCCGATGATCCTGACCAAGCCGGTGCACCAGTTGCAGAACACCATCGAACATCTGGGCCTGAGCCACGAGAGCGATATCCTCGAAAACACCCGGTCCACCCGTGCCAACGCGTTGATCCGCTGGCTCTGCTGGCAAATGCCCTATCACACCGCGCATCACACCTTTCCCGCCGTGCCGTTCTGGAAGCTGCGCGCGTTGAACGACAAGATCGAAAGCGCTGCGGGCGAGGTGCACCGGATGGGCTGGATCGAGTTCCAGATCGAGGTGATCCGCAAGCTGAGCGCCAGGGATGAAAGCCAGTATCCGATGAACGAGGTCTGGATCGTGCCGATGACCGGCGGACGCACCCGCCGGGTGCCCGCCGAGTGAGGCGGCTTCAGGTCTACACCTCGCTCTGGGCGATGCAGCCGCACGACCCGACGGGCGTGAAACTGCCCTATGATCAGGTCTGCGAGATGGTGGCCGGTGCCGGGTTCGATGGCATGGCCATCGACTTGGGCGCGTCGGATGTTTCGGTCGCTCATGCGGTGCGTCCACATATGGAAACCAATGGCCTGACGCCGTTGATCGTGGCCTTCCCAAAGACGATAGACAGCCTCGAGGACACGCTGCACATGGCCACCGATTTCGGTGCGCCCTTTGTCGATGTGATCGGTCAGGTCATGCCCATCGCGCTGGAGGACATGGCGCCGGTGATCGAGACATGGATTGCGATGTCCAACCGTATCCGAATGCCGATCCAGTTCGAGACCCATCGCAACTGCATCACCAACGATCTCTACACCACGCTGCAACTGCTCGACCGTATCCCCGAGATGCGCATTTGCGCCGATCTGTCCCACTACGTCGTGGATCGCGAGTTCTGGTTTCCCATGTCGGATCATGACCTTGGCCTGATCTCCCGTATCCTCGAACGCTCCGACAGCTTTCAGGGGCGTGTCGCCAGCCGCCAACAGATCCAGCTGCAACTCGACTTCCCGCAGCACCGGAAATGGGTTGACCTGTTCAAGGGCTGGTGGCGCGAAGGCATCGCCGACTGGCGCGCGCGCAACGCCTCGGGCGACTGCATCTTCGTCTGCGAACTGGGCCCGCCCGAATACGCGATGACCGACGCAGAGGGCCGCGAAATGTCCAACCGCTGGCACGAGGCGCAGGTGATCCAGCGCTGGGTCCGCGAGATTTGGGAGGATCTGGGCGGCGACACCTGAACCGCGTTCGGATTTGACACCCCGGCGTTTCGTGCCACAGTGCGCGCGATCAAGAGTTCAGGATACCACATTCCCATGACCACCCCCTGCATCATCTGCGTTGCCATCACCGGATCGGTTCCCACCAAAGCCGACAACCCCGCAGTTCCGACCAGCGTGTCGGAACAGATCGAAAGCACCCACGAGGCGTTCGAGGCAGGGGCCAGCATCGTGCATGCCCATGTGCGCAACGACGATGGAACTCCGACCTCCGACCCGGAGCGGTTCGCCCTGCTCAAGGAAGGGGTCGAGAAACACTGCCCCGGCATGATCATCCAGCTGTCGACAGGCGGACGGTCCGGCGCGGGCAAGACGCGCGGTGGCATGCTGCCTCTGGCCCCTGACATGGCGTCGCTGTCGGTCGGGTCGAACAACTTTCCGACCCGCGTCTACGAGAACCCGCCAGACCTCGTGGCCTGGCTCGCCTCGGAAATGGTCACCCATGGTGTGAAACCCGAGATCGAGGCGTTCGACCTGTCGCACATCTTCCGCGCCGACGCGATGCACAGGGCCGGCGAGATTGCCGATACACCTTACGTGCAGTTCGTGATGGGCGTGAAGAATGCGATGCCCGTCGACCGCGAGGTGTTCGATTTCTACGTCCACACCGTCAAGCGCCTCTTCGGCGAAAACGCACCGTGGTGCGCCGCGGGCATCGGGCAGAACCAGATCGTGCTGAACGACTGGGCCATCTCTGCAGGCGGCCATGCCCGCACCGGGCTCGAGGACAACATCCGCATTGACCGCAACACGCTGGCGCCATCGAACGCCGCGCTGGTCAAACGCACGGTTGCGGTCTGCGAGACCTACGAACGCCCCGTGGCCACATGGCAGCAGGCCCGCGAGATGCTGGGTTTGCGACCGGTCGCGGCCTGAACCACCCCCGGCTTCTCTGGTTCAAAAATATCTCGGGGGAGGCCGCCAAAGGCGGCCGGGGGCAGCGCCCCCTGTTTCCGTTGACGGAAACACGCGATGCGTCAACGCATCGTCTTTCATCGCCGAAAAAAGAAAACCCCCGCACCAAAGATGCGGGGGTGTCCGATTTCCGAACCGATCGCGTGGATCAGTCGTTGTCGCCCGACTTGAGCGCTGCGCCAAGGATGTCGCCCAGCGATGCACCCGAAGCCGACGAGCCATACTGCTCGACCGCTTCCTTTTCTTCGGCGATCTCGCGTGCCTTGATCGACAGGCCCAGACGACGGGTCTTGCTGTCCACGTTGGTCACGCGCACATCGACCTTGTCACCAACCGAGAAACGCTCGGGGCGCTGTTCGGCACGGTCACGGCTGAGGTCGGAGCGGCGGATGAAGGACTTCATGCCCTCATATTCCACTTCGATCCCGCCTTCTTCGATCGCGGTCACCTGAACGGTGATGATCGAGCCACGCTTGGTGCCACCAACGGCTTCGGCGAACTTGTCACCGCCCAGCGCCTTGACCGACAGCGAAATACGCTCTTTCTCGACATCCACTTCGGTGACGACGGCCTGAACCATGTCGCCCTTGCGGTAGTTCTGGATCGCGTCTTCGCCACGCTCGTCCCAGCTGAGGTCGCTGAGGTGAACCATGCCGTCGATGTCGCCTTCGAGGCCGACGAACAGACCGAATTCGGTGATGTTCTTGACTTCGCCTTCGACCTCGGTGCCCTCGGGGTGTGTTTCTGCAAACACTTCCCACGGGTTGCGCATGGTCTGCTTGAGACCCAGCGACACGCGGCGCTTGGCACCGTCGATTTCCAGGACCATGACTTCGACTTCCTGCGAGGTCGACACGATCTTGCCCGGATGGACGTTCTTCTTGGTCCAGCTCATCTCGGACACGTGGACAAGGCCTTCGACACCCGGCTCCAGCTCAACAAATGCGCCGTAATCGGTTATGTTGGTCACGCGGCCCATGTGCACCGATTCGAGCGGATACTTGGCAGCGACCAGATCCCACGGATCTTCCTGCAGCTGCTTCATGCCGAGGCTGATGCGGTGCGTTTCCTTGTTGATCTTGATGACCTGAACCTTGACGGTCTCGCCGATGGCGAGGATTTCCGACGGGTGGTTCACACGGCGCCATGCCATGTCGGTCACGTGCAGCAGGCCGTCCACGCCACCCAGATCGACGAATGCGCCGTACTCGGTGATGTTCTTGACGACGCCGTCCACAGCCTGACCCTCGGTCAGGTTGCCGATAACCTCGGCGCGCTGTTCGGCGCGGGATTCCTCGAGGATCGCGCGGCGCGATACAACGATGTTGCCCCGGCGACGGTCCATCTTGAGGATCTGGAACGGCTGCTTGAGACCCATGAGCGGGCCTGCGTCGCGCACGGGGCGCACATCGACTTGGGAGCCGGGCAGGAAGGCCACGGCGCCGCCGAGATCGACGGTGAAGCCGCCCTTGACGCGGCCAAAGATCGCGCCTTCGACGCGGGCATCGTCTGCATAGGCCTTTTCAAGGCGATCCCATGCTTCTTCACGGCGCGCCATCTCGCGGGAGATGACCGCTTCGCCGCGCGCGTTTTCCGCGGAGCGCAGAAACACCTCGACCTCGTCGCCGACAGAGATGTCGGGCGCTTCGCCGGGGTTTGCAAATTCCTTGAGATCAACGCGGCCTTCCATCTTGTAGCCGACGTCGATGATGGCCTGGCCCGCTTCGATTGCGATGACCCGGCCTTTCACAACGGACCCTTCGTCCGGTGTGTCCATTTCGAGGCTTTCATTCAAAAGCGCTTCGAATTCTTCCATAGATGCGTTCTGAGCCATGTGGCGTCTTTTTCCTTTACGTATCATTTTTCTGGCCGTGCGGTTGTCTCCGCCGGTCTGGGGTGATGTCCGCACTTGCGGCGAACGGGATTGGTCAAGGCAATCGCAAAACAAAGAGGGCCGGTGTGTGCCGACCCCTGCTCAATCTTCGTCTCGCGGCATTGTTTGCCTTTTAGCGACGCGTGGGCCATAGCAGAGCGCGCGACACAGCGCAAGACCGACACGCGCCGGAACCCCGATTTGGCGGGCTTGCGCGCAGTGTCTGGCCGATCAGCCCGCGCGACGTGCCGCCACCGCGTCAATGGCCGCTGCGATGGCCGCATCGATGCTCAGGTCGGAGGTATCGAGGATCACTGCATCCTCGGCCGGGCGGAGCGGTGCATCGGCGCGGTTCATGTCGCGGTCGTCGCGCGCCTTCACATCCGCCAGCACGGTGTCGAAATCGGTCTGAAAGCCACCTTCGGTGAGTTCGGCCAGCCTGCGCTGTGCGCGCACTTCGGCGCTGGCGGTCACGAAGAGCTTGGCCTCGGCGCGGGGACAGATCACGGTACCGATGTCCCGCCCGTCCAGAACGGCGCCTCCGGATCGCCGCGCGAAGGCGCGCTGGAAATCCAGCAATGCTGCGCGCACCTCGGGGATCACCGCAACCCTGGACGCTGCCTGCGCCACTTCGGCGGTGCGCAGATCGGGATTGTCGAGGTCACCTGCCACAAGGCTTTGTGCCGCCGTGATAGGGTCTTCGCCCAGCAACATGCGCGCGCCGACCGCCCGGTAGAGCAGCCCGGTGTCCAGATGCACCAGATCGAAATGGGCCGCGACCGCCTTGCTGATCGTGCCTTTGCCTGCGGCGGCGGGGCCATCAATGGCGACTGTGAAGGGTTGCATCATGTCGGTTTCCGAAAGGTCATGTAATGCGGCATGCGCCCTTCGCGCAGCGCTTTCATCTCGTAGCGGGTGGAGTACCAGTCGCCCCACGGGTGCCGCCAGTCGCCCGGACCATCGGCCAGCCATTCGAACCCGGCCTTGGGCACTTCGATCAGGGTCTGGCGCACATAGTCGGGAATGTCGGTGGCGACGCGAAACTCCGCCCCCGGAGCGAGAACGGCGTAGAGCGGTTGAAGGTGGTTCTGCGTGACGAAGCGCCGCCGGTGATGGCGTTTCTTGGGCCATGGGTCCGGATAGAGCAGGAACGCCTTGTCCACCGATCCTTCGGGCAAAACGTCGAAGATATCGCGCGCATCGCCGGGATGCACCCGCAGGTTGGTCACACCCGCATCGCGCACCTTGCCCAGAAGCATCGCCACGCCGTTGATGAAGGGCTCGCATCCGATGATGCCCACATCCGGATAGGTCTGCGCCTGATGGACAAGGTGTTCGCCGCCGCCGAACCCGATCTCGAGCCAGACGGGTTTGTCGCCGAAATGCGCCTTGAGATCGAGCGGTGTGCGGTCGGGGTTTTCCTCCCAGGAGACAGCTCCTGGGCTGAGCGCATCGAGATCGCTTTCGAGGTAATCCTTCTGGTTCGGGCGCAGGGTCTTGCCCTTGAACCGTCCGTAGAAATTGCGCCAGGGCGCGCCCGAGGGGTGTTTGGTATCCGTCATGGCGCGCGGTGTAGCGATTGCGCCGGGCTCTCGCAACGGAGGTCTTTGGTTTTTGTCGGCATCACGGATCGATGCGGATCGACCCCAGCACGTCGAGCCGGTCACCTGCGTGGCGCACGACAAGAACTTCGCCGGACCGGGTGGTCTGGCCGGTCAGCGCGCTGATGTTGACCTGGTGGGTGACGACGAAGGGCCGATCCGAACGGTCGGCCAGAAGGGTCAGCGCCTCGGCGGTCTGGCTGTCACGGGTCGAGAAATCCTGAAAGAAGGAGTTGAAGGCGGGCACGTCCTGCACCGGGCCTAGGTTCAAAAGCTCGGCAGTCTCACGGCAGCGGCACCACTGGCTGGTCAGCACCACGCCGAACGCCTGCCCCCGGTCGCGGAACGCCTGACCGATGCGCGCCGCCTGATCGCGTCCACTCTGGTCGAGATTGCGCTGGGTGCTGCAATCTCCGACGGTCATGTTGGCAGGATCGCCGGTTCCGGGGGCCAGCGCGTGGCGCATGATGGTGAACGCGCCGGGTGTGTCCAGCGCGTCCCAATCATTGGCGACCACGATCCCCGGCCACAAAAGGCCGAGGATCAGGATCAGTCGGTGGATCATAGCTGCGCGTCGAGGAACGATTGCAGGCCGTCCCAGCTTCCCTGATCGGCGTCGAGGTCATAGTCGCTCGATCCGTAAACGGTAAAGCTGTGGCGCGCGCCGCCGAACACCTGCGCACCGTGATCAACACCTGCGGATTGCAGCTGGTCCAGCAGGGACGCCAGGTCCGCCATGCCCGAAACCGGATCGGCAGAGCCGTGGAACAGCATGATCGGCGCGGATGTGGCGGAATAATCCTGACCTTCCGGCGTGCCCAGACCGCCATGGAAGCTGACGAACCCGTCAAGGTCGGCACCGGCGCGCGCGGCTTCGAGAACCGCTGCGCCACCAAAGCAATAGCCCATCATGACGTGGGTGTCGGTGGCGCCCGGAATATTGGCAGCCTCTTCGATGGCGCCCATCAGGCGCATGCGAAAGGCGTCGCGGTCGCTGTACATGGCGCCGGACAAGGCGCGGTATTCGTCGACGCTTTGGGGGTCTTCGTCGGCACCGTATACGTCGATGGCAAAGGCGGTGTAGCCCAGCGCGGCCAGCATTTCGGCGCGGCGCTCCTCGTACTCGGTCATGCCGTCCCAGTCGTGCACGATGAGGATGGTGCCCTTGGGGTCAATCGCGGTGTTGGTGGCGACGTAGCCTTCGTATTCCCGGTCACCCACGGTATAGCGGTGATAGTCAGCGGAAATCTCGGCCTGTGCAGCCGTTGCGGTCAGGGCCAGTGTGGCCAGGCTTGATCGGATCATGTCGGTCTCCTCTTTTTCGTCTCGAATGCCTTTGAAGCATAGCGCCGACACGCAAAAGAAAAGGCCGAAGGACCGGAACGCGGGTCGGACAAGGCTGCCCGACCCGCAGTGTGGTGCGTCAGACGGACGCCTTGAGCGCGTCCACCAGATCGGTGCGTTCCCAGCTGAACCCGCCATCCGCTTCGGGCGCACGGCCGAAATGGCCGTAGGCTGCGGTGCGTTCGTAGATCGGCCTGTTCAGCTGCAGATGCGTGCGAATGCCACGCGGGGTCAGGTCCATCACCCGTGGGATCGCCGCCTCGATGGCCGATGCCTCGATCTCGCCGGTGCCATGGGTGTCGGCATAGATCGACAGGGGCCTGGATACACCGATCGCGTAGCTGAGCTGGATCGTGCAGCGTTCGGCAAGTCCCGCGGCGACCACGTTCTTGGCCAGGTACCGCGCGGCATAGGCTGCGGACCGGTCCACCTTGGTCGGATCCTTGCCGGAGAACGCGCCGCCACCATGCGGGGCAGCCCCGCCATAGGTGTCGACGATGATCTTGCGGCCCGTCAGGCCCGCGTCGCCATCCGGCCCACCGATCACGAAGGTGCCCGTGGGGTTGACCCACCATTCGGTGGCGTCGGTGATCCAGCCCGCAGGCAGGACCTCGCGGATATAGGGCTCCACGATGGCACGGATGTCGGCAGAGCTTTGGCTTTCATCGGCGTGCTGGGTCGAAAGAACGATCGAGGTCACGCCCATCGGCTTGCCGTTCTCGTAGCGCACCGAGACCTGCGACTTGGCATCGGGGCGCAGCAAAGGCTCTGCGCCGGATTTCCGCACCTCGGCCAGACGTTTCAGGATCGCGTGGCTGTAAAGGATCGGCGCGGGCATGAGCGCGTCGGTCTCGTTGGTGGCGTAGCCGAACATGATGCCCTGATCGCCTGCCCCTTCATCCTTGTCACCGCTGGCGTTCACGCCCTGCGCGATATGCGCCGATTGCTGGTGCAGCAGGTTGGTGATCTCGCAGGTGGCGTGGTGGAACTTGTCCTGCTCGTAGCCGATGTCCTTGATGCAGGCGCGCGCGATGTCGGGGATGCGCTCCATGTAGGTTTGCAGGCGGGACTGGTCAGACAGCCCCACCTCTCCACCGATGACGACGCGGTCGGTCGTGGCAAAGGTTTCGCAGGCCACCCGCGCTTCGGGTTCTTCTGACAGGAATGCGTCGAGGATTGCGTCCGAGATACGGTCGCAGACCTTATCCGGGTGGCCCTCGGAGACGGATTCCGAGGTGAAGATGTAGTTCTGTCTGGACATGAGTGCTCCATTGGGATCTGCCGTCACGTCAGGAAGCCGTTGTGACGGGAATGAGGCTCTGGGTTAAGGCCGCGTCACGGTGCGGTCAATGGGTCTGCGACGTTTCAGGGTCAACAGAGTCGCAAATGCCACGATGAGCGCCAGAAATGCCGTCCAATCGCCGGTGCGGCTGTAGAGTGTCGGCGCAAGCGGTGCGGGCAGCGGCACGTCGAGGAACCCCGCACGGCCCAGTGGAAGCGAGTCCACGATGCGGCCGGCCGGGTCGATCATCGCCGAAATGCCGGTATTGGCCACGCGGATCATCGGCAGCCCCTGTTCGATGGCGCGCAGACGGGCCTGTGACAGGTGTTGCTGCGGACCGGCATTGATGCCGAACCACGCGTCATTGGTGATCTGGAGCAGCATGTCAGGGCGCGACGGCGCGCCGTTCACATCCTGCGCAAACACAGCCTCGTAACAGATCAGAGGAAGGGCTTTGCCCAGGGGTCCAAGGTCGATCAGCGCAGGCCCCGGCCCCGCCGAATAGCCGGCATCCGCCCGCGCGGCGAGGCCGAGGATGTTGAACCGCGCAAAGAGGGGTGCTGCGGGCATGTATTCGCCAAAGGGCACAAGGTGGTGCTTGTCGTACAAGTCAGCCACCTGTCCCGTACCGTCCAGCGTGACGAGGGAATTGTAGTAGCGTCCCTGCTCTTCGCGCTGGATGCCCAGAACCACGGGCGTGCCAGCAGCGGCATCCGCGATCACTTCAAATGCGTAGCCTGCGTCATCGAGAAGGCTGGGCACTGCGGTTTCAGGCCAGACGATCAGGTCGGGTTTGGGCAGTTGCGCCGTAAAATCCACCTGACGGTTGAAGAACATCGGGATGAAATCGCGGTCCCATTTCTGGTGCTGCGGTGCGTTCGGCTGGATCAGGCGCACGGTCGGTCGGTCCGCGAGGTCGGAGGCGGCGGGTGTGATGACTGCCCCCGTCCCCCACATCGCGACCAGTGTGACAAGGCCCGTTGCCGCGTATTTCAAAGATCGCCGCGTGAGACCACCTGCCAGCAGTGCCGCGACCAGAGTTGTCACCACGGTCAGCCCGTGTGGTCCGATCACCGAATGCCATTGTGCCACCGGGGTCGGTGCCCAGAGATACCCCACCAGCCCCCATGGAAATCCGGTCAGGACATAGGCCCGCGCCAGTTCGATCCCCGCCCAGCAGAGGGCAATCGCAAACGGACCACGCGTCAGCCGTCGCCCGCCCCAGAACGCAACCGCCCAGAGCAGCGCCAGGCCCGCCGCCATGCCGACAAGCGCGAAAGGTGCCATCCAGCCGGTCGTGGCCGCGTCCACCCGGAACGGCTCGAGGATCCAGTGCAGCGAAACCGCAAAATAGCCGACGCCAAAGAGCCAGCCTGTCCAACCTGCGGACTTCGCTGCCGTGTCGTATTGGGCAAGCCACAGCACCGCCACAAGCGCCACGAGGGCGATCCACCAGAGATCGAACGGCGGCTGGCCCAGCGCGAAACACGCGCCAAGGCACAACGCCCCCAGGCGGCGGATCAAAACCATGCGATCAGGCAGTGCTCACGGTGGCCGCCTCGACAACCTCGCGGGCCCTGGCGGTGTCGCCCTTGGCGGTTGTGCTGAGACGGACGCGCATCCGCTTGATCCGGCGCGGATCGGCATCGATCACTTCGAATTCCGGGCCTTGCGGATGTGGCACGACCTCTCCGCGTGCAGGCACGTGACCGGCCAGCATGAAGACCAGACCACCCAGTGTGTCGATTTCCTCTCCGTCGATATCGTCGTGATCGGTCAGGTTCAGCCCGATCTCGGCCTCGAATTCCTCAAGCGGGGTGCGGGCAAAGGCCATGTAGACCCCCGGCTTTTCGCGGGTGAAATTGTGGTCTTCATCCAGATCATGTTCGTCCTCGATTTCCCCGACGACCTGTTCGATCAGGTCCTCGATGGTCACGAGACCGTCCACGCCGCCATATTCGTCGATCACCAGCGCCATGTGCCGACGTTCGGTCTGCATCTTGGCCAGCAGCACACCGATGGGCATGGAGGGCGGCACGAACAAAAGCGGGCGCACCATCTGGGCCAGATCGAAATCGGTGCTCTTGCCATTGAAGCCGTGCTTGAGCGCGAGGTCCTTGAGATGCGCCATGCCAACAGGGGTGTCGAGCGTGCCGTTATAGACCGGCAAGCGTGTCAGCCCGCTTTCGCGGAAGACATCGACCAGTTCTGGCAGGGTTATGTTGTCCGGCACGGAGGTGATGTCGGCGCGTGGCACCGCGACATCCTCGACCCGCATGCGGCGCAGGTTCATCATGCCATCAATCGGAGACATTGACCGGGTGCTTTCCGGCTCTGGCGACATGTCGGCCACCTGTGCCGTTCCACCAAGCCAGCTGCGCAGACGGGAGAAGACTCCACGTCCCGGTTGAATTTCTTTCATCTCCCGCGCGCGATGCGCCGCGTTAGACGAGTCGTCGTTGTCGCCCATTTTTTCCTGTTCCGGTGAAGGCCTGTTGGCCCGTACTATTCCCTATATGGGTCCGCAACACCCATTTTGCCAAGTATCCGGGTTTCCAACCCTTCCATGAGCGTGGCATCGCGGTCACGAACGTGATCATAACCCAGAAGATGTAACACGCCGTGAACAATCAAATGCGTGACGTGATCGGGCAGTGTCTTGCCCGCCGCGTCAGCCTCTTGCAGGCAGGTGTCATAGGCGATGGCGATGTCTCCAAGGCTTTCGCCCATCATCGGATCGGGGGGCGGCGGCGGGCTTGGCTGGCCGCCATCTTCGTCCGGCGCAAGGTCGCTTGAAGGCCAGCTGAGCACATTGGTGGGTGTCGGTTTTTCGCGGAATTCGGCATTGAGTTCCGCGATGCGCGCATCGTCGCAGGCGAGCACCGCGATCTCGTAGCCATCTGCCGGAAAACCCAGGAATTCCAGCGTGTTGACTGCCGCGTTTTCGGCCAGAGTATCCAGCCCCGCCGCCTCCCAGCGGGGGTCTTCGATCACGATGTCGGTCAGTGTGGTCACGGGTCATCCATTGGGAGCCAGCCCGCCGTCCATTGTGCGCGCACCAATGGCGCAAAATGAACGGCTCCCCGGCATATTTGGAAAAAGAAGAAGCTCAGGGCGATTCAGCGTCTTTCTCGTAGGCTTCGATGATCGCTGCCACAAGCGGGTGGCGGACCACGTCCTTGGAGGTGAAGTAGTTGAAGCTGATCTTGGGGATGGATTTAAGCAGCCGTTCGGCATCGGCAAGCCCCGAGGCGACGCCGCGCGGCAGGTCGATCTGGGTGCGGTCACCGGTGATGACCATGCGCGAACCTTCGCCGAGACGGGTCAGAAACATCTTCATCTGCATCGACGTGGCGTTCTGCGCCTCGTCCAGAACCACGAAGGCATTGGACAGCGTCCGGCCGCGCATGAAGGCGAGCGGCGCGATTTCGATCACCTTTTCCTCGATCATCTTGGCAAGCTGCTTGCCCGGCAGAAAATCGTTCAGCGCGTCATAGAGCGGCTGCATATAAGGATCGACCTTGTCCTTCATGTCGCCGGGCAGGTAGCCCAGCTTCTCGCCCGCCTCGACCGCGGGGCGCGACAGGATGATCTTGTCGACCTGGCCGGTGATTAACATGTTCACACCGACGGCAACCGCCAGATAGGTCTTGCCGGTGCCTGCCGGGCCGATGCCGAAGGCCAGTTCATTGTCAAAGAGTGACCGGACATACGCCTTTTGCGCGTCGGTGCGCGGCTCCACCAGTTTCTTGCGGGTCTTGATCTCGACCGGGCCGCCTTCGAACATTTCGATCTGGGCATCGGGACCGGGATCGTCGGGCGCCATGCGGAATTCGCGGTCGATATCGCCGGGTGACACGCTGCGCCCCTGTTCAAGCCGCTGGTAGAGCGCCAGAAGAACATCGCGTGCTTCGGCCTGCGCGTCGGACGGGCCGTGAATCGTCAACTGATTCCCCCTGCGCAGGATCTGCACCCCGAGCCGGGTTTCGATTTCGGTCAGATTGCGGTCGTATTCGCCGCAAAGGTCGATGAGCAAACGGTTATCTGGGAATTCTACGAGCGCTTCTGACAAGGTGTCTGTGGTCACGCGGGTCTCCGGTGCAAAGGTGTCAGGATCAGGGTGTCAAGTTCCGTCACGCAGTGCAAGCGGTCACCCCTCCCGTCACAATACGTCTCCGAACGCGGTGCCACCTTTGAAGTCACCAATCGCCGTATTGCGTTCCAAAGCGTTGCCCGAGCAGACCGGCGTTCCATCCCTGTTGAGCCGTGGCGACAGGTAGCCCTCGACACCGTCGTCGATGATCCAGTGGTCACAGCCGTTGGGATCGATCCAGATGCCAGCTTGCAACTGGCTGAGCGGTTTGCTGTCAAAGCCGCGATCAACTCTTTTGTTGTCGCCGACGCTTTCACACCCGGCGAGGGCGGCACAGAGACCGGCGAGGGTGATGATACGGATCATGGCGGGGTTCCTCAGCGCAGGCACAGGATGTCCACCCGGCGGTTTTCGGCCATTCCGGCGGCATTTGCATTGCTGGCGACAGAGCGGCCTTCTCCGAAACCGCGCACCGAGTAGACGCGGGCACCCGCCTGCTGGGCGACCTGCCCCACCGCGCGGGCGCGCCGTTCGCTGAGCGCCATGTTGGAGGCGTCGGAGCCACGGCTGTCGGTGTGGCCTTCGATGACAAAGCCGTTGGCCGGGTTGTCGGCAAAGAAGCGGCGCAGGCTGTCGGCCCCACCCGGTGCGATTGTGGCGCTGCCGGTGGCGAACATGGTGTCGGTGGGCACAACTGCACAGCGGCTGACAGTGTGGCAGACAGGCGTGCCGTCGCGGCGCAGATGCGGGCTCATGAAGCCTTCGACGCCATCATCCATCACCCAGTGTTCGCAGCCGTCGGGGTCGATCCAGATGCCGGGGACATAGCGTTCGGCCTGCTGCGCCGACGCGAAGTGCGGCACTGCCAGCGCGATACCGATCATCAATGCGCACACCCGCCTTACCATTCCCGACACTCCCGACACCGATGTTCAGCGCGGCCGTGGCCTGCTGATTCATTGGTATACTACCAAAGACTGCGGTTCAGGAAAGAGGCAACCTCAACATATCGTGTGTTCACCACAGATGATGTGTCATTCCACCAACGCGCCCTTGAGCGAATTGCGCCCCGAAGCGATGATCCTGACCTGGCGCAAATCACCGGGCTCGAGCCCGTCTGCCTGAACATGGACCGCGTGCAGGTGATCGGATTTGCCGACCATCTGACCCGGAAAGCGGCCGGGCTTTTCGAACAGAACGCCAACCGTCTTGCCCACCATCGCGTCCTGCGCCGCCTTTTGCTGATCGAAGATCAAGGCTTGCAGCCGCTGCAACCGGTCATCCTTGACGTCTTCGGGAAGCTGGTCGCGTTCCGCCGCCGGGGTGCCGGGGCGGGTCGAGTATTTGAAGCTGTAGGCATAGCCGTAATTGCAGGCCCGGATGATGTCCAAGGTGGCCTGAAAATCCTCTTCGGTCTCTTCCGGGAACCCGACGATGAAGTCGCCGGACAGCAGCAGGTCTGGCCGCGCGGCGCGCATTTTGTCGATGATCGCGAGGTAGCTTTGTGCGGTGTGCTGGCGGTTCATCCGCTTGAGGATGCGGTCCGAGCCGGATTGCACGGGCAAATGCAGGTAGGGCATCAGCTTCGGGCAAGTGGCATGTGCGTCGATCAGGTCGTCGGTCATGTCGTTGGGGTGGCTGGTGGTGAAGCGGATACGCTTCAGCCCGTCGATATCGTTGAGCGCCCAGATCAGGCGGGCCAGCGACCAGTCGCCGCCGTCACCCGCGCCGTGATAGGCGTTGACGTTCTGGCCCAGCAGCGTGATCTCGCGCACGCCGCGATCGACCAGACCACGGGCCTCTGTCAAAATGCGATCCGCCGGGCGGCTGACTTCGGCACCGCGCGTGTAGGGCACGACGCAGAAGGCGCAGAACTTGTCGCAGCCTTCCTGCACCGTCAGGAACGCCGTGGGGCCGCGTTTCGCCTTGGGGCGGTTCTTGAGAACCTCGAACTTGTCCTCTTCCGGGAAATCGGTGTCGAGCGCCTTTTCACCCTTGCGCGTCCTGGCTTCAAGTTCTGGCAGGCGGTGATAGCTTTGCGGGCCAACCACCAGATCGACCATCGGCTGTCGGCGCATGATCTCCTGCCCCTCGGCCTGCGCGACACAGCCTGCAACGCCGATCTTGAGATCGGGCTTTGCCTCCTTCAGACCCTTGTAGCGCCCCAGTTCGGAATAGACCTTTTCCGCCGCCTTTTCACGGATGTGACAGGTGTTCAGCAGGATCATGTCCGCATCTTCGGGCGTCAGCGTTTCGACATATCCCTGCCCACCCAGCGCCTCGGCCATGCGTTCGCTGTCATAGACGTTCATCTGACAGCCATAGGTCTTGATATAGAGCTTCTTCGGTTCGGACACGGGCCAATCCTCCGGGGCAGGTTCAGGGCGTCGCGATACCGCATCTCACCCCTGTCTTGCAATGCACGGTTTTTTCATCGACTCTGTGCAAAATTCCCGCAGAGGCCCCCTCATGCGCTACGCAGGCATCAACGATTTCCTTTCTCAAAGCCCCGGCGTGCTGGCCAAGGGGCCGATTGCGCTGGTCTTTGCCGAAGATGCGGTCGAGATCGACAGCACCTTGCGGCACAACCTGCATCTTGGCTTCAAGGGCAACATCCTGTTCATGCCCGCCGAGTTCGCTCTGGCAGAGGATATCGCGGATCAGGTCATCCGCATCGACAACGACATCACGCGACGGGGCAATCGCGAAGAGATCGTGAATGCCATCATCGCCAAGGCGCCGGGCGTGTGGTTCTACGTGTGCTACAACGCGGAATACCTGTTTTTCCCGTTCTGCGAGACGCGCACCGTCGGGGAATTGCTGGCCTTTCACACCGAGGAACGGCGTGACGCGATGCTGTGCTACGCCATCGACCTTTATGCGGGCGATCTGGACACGCATCCAAGCGCGGTCAGCATCGACAATGCCTATATGGACCGGTCAGGCTATTATGCGCTGGGGCGGGCCGATCCGATGACAACCTACCCCAAGGAGAGGCAGCTTGATTTCTTTGGCGGGTTGCGCTGGCGTTACGAGGAACACGTGCCCCCCGAGCGGCGCAAGATCGACCGGATCGCACTGTTCCGCGCGAAACCGGGGCTGGCGCTGCGGGCCGATCACACGTTCAACGACGAGGAATACAACACGTACGCCTGCCCGTGGCACAACAACCTGACGGCGGCGGTGGCGACGTTCCGCACGGCCAAGGCTCTCAAGCGGAACCCCGGATCGGCCTTCGAGATCGAGACCTTCCGCTGGCACAATTCGGTGCCGTTCGAATGGCATTCGCGGCAATTGCTGGATCTGGGGTTGATGGAATCGGGCCAGTGGTTCTGAGAGAGGTCAATCAGCCACGGGCACATCCAGCGTGACAATCGTGCCCACGGCACCGCGCGTGACCTGAAGCGTTGCCTGCAGGCCCTCGCACAGGCCCTGTACGATGCGGCCGCCCAGACCGTCCGAATTGGGCCATGTCGCGCCATCAGGCAGGCCGATCCCGTCATCGGTCACCATCGCGCGCATGCCCCCATTGTCGGTGCGCATGACGCGCAGTTCCACCAGACCGGATGCCTGGTCGCGAAACGCGTGCTGCATCGCGTTGGTCAGCACTTCGGACAGGATCAGACCGATTCGCACGGCGGTTTCGGTATCGACCATCAGCGGTTCAACATGGATGTTCATCCGCACGCCCGGACGGCTGTCGAGATAGGCAATCGCATTCGCCACGCGACCCAGATAGGCGCCCAGCTTGATCTTGCCGTCATTGCGTTCCAGCGTGGCGGCCGACATTTCCTCGTAGAGCAATTGCAGGCTTTCGACGCGGCGCGACAGGTCCTTGAATTCGTCGGGCGCGGAACTGTTGCGCGCCTTCATGCGGATGAGGCCGAGGATCATCGCCAGGTGGTTCTTGACCCGGTGCTGGATCTCGGCGGTGACGGTTTCGAACTGCCTGAGCCGTTCGGCCTGCCGGTCGGTCTCGACCTCGCTCTGAAGGCCGACGAAATAGACAAGCTCTCCATTGTCGTCGATCACCGGCGAGATCAGCAGCGCGTTCAGGAACGGCTCTCCGTTGGAGCGCACATTGGTCAGAACCATCGAGACTTCCTCGCGGTTCGCAATGCCCCGGCGCAGTTCGGACACCGCTGTGGGCGATGTCTGCGGCCCCTGCAGGAACCGGCAGTTCCGGCCCAGTGCCATCTCTGACGTGTAGCCGGTCAGCCGTTCGAAGGCGCGGTTGACATAGACGATGGGGTTGTCGGGGAGGCGCGGATTGGTTAGCACCATGGCGATGGTGGATGCGCTGAAGATCGCGGTGGCATCCGCCTCGCTGATATCGCCGGGTTGGAAGGAAACATCTCTGTCCATGTCAAATTACCTGGTTTGCAAAATGGGTCCGGCACCATTCCACGGCGCCGTGATCTGAGGGGTGGGTCGGGACGTGCCAAGGCCCGCATGTCAATCTGGATCAATCCAGGTCCTCGGTAACGATCCGGTCCTCGGACACATCGAGTTCCTTGAGCGCCGTCGTGATGTCGTCGATCATAGGTTCCGGCCCACAGACGTAGAACGGGCCATCCGCCTCGGCCACGATGGGCGCAAGATAGTCCTTGTCGATGCGGTCGCGCGCAAATTCGCTGTCGGGTTCGTCCGTCACGACGAAATGGCAGGTGAGCCCCGGCATCGAGTTGAAGGCGTCGCGCAGGATGATGTCCTTTTCGGTCTTGTTGGAAAAGACCAATTGGCAATCCTCCAGCGTCCCGTGTGTCTGCAACCTGCGTTTCAGAACCGCGATGAAGGGCGTGATTCCGGCACCACCCGCGATGAACACACCCGGCCCTTGATCCTCGATAGCACCCCAGGCATCGGTGATCTCGACCTGGTCGGTCATCTGCAGATCCGCGATCCGCTTGGTTACGCCGTCATGATCCGGATAGGATTTGATGACGAATTCCAGCGTCGACTCCGTCGGCAGGCCGGTGAAGGTGAAGGGGCGCTGTTCATCGCGCCAGCCGTCCTGAGCCAGCGCAAAATCGCAGGCCTGACCGGGCGTGTATTCGTAGCCGTCAGGCTTGTTGAACACCAGATGGTTGGTGTCGTGGGTCACGGGTTCGATGCTTTGCAGCGTCAAAGTATAGGTCATGCGCGCGATGTCTCCTTTGCCGAAGACAACGAACAACCGAAAGCAGAGTTCCCTGACGGATCAAAGATGCTCGTATTGCGGCATGCCCAGAACATGGAAGCCACCATCGACGCGCAGGATCTCTCCGGTGGTGAAGGCGCCCGCATCCGATGCAAGGTAGACGGCCGTGCCGCCCACTGCTTCGAGCGTCGCGTTCGACCGCAGAGGCGCGTTCATGTCGGTGTGCTTGTAGGTCTTGCGGGCACCGCCGATGGCCGCACCGGCCAGGGTTTTCATCGGGCCGGGGCTGATCGCGTTGACGCGGATGCCTTCGGGGCCAAGATCATTGGCGAGATAGCGCACGGACGCTTCCAGCGCGGCCTTGGCGATTCCCATGACATTGTAATTCGGTGTCACACGGGTGGAGCCCATATAGGTCAGCGTCAGCAGCGTGCCGCCGTTTTCCACCATCAGCGGATGCGCGCGGCGCGCCACGTCGATGAAGCTGTAGGCGGAAATATCGAGCGAATTCTTGAAGTTGGCCCGGCTGGTGTTGAGGATGCGCCCCTGCAGTTCCGACTTGTCGGAAAAGGCGATGGCGTGAACCACGAAATCAATCGTTGGCCAGCGCGCGCCCAGTTGCACGAACGCGGCATCCAGCGATGCGTCGTTGGTCACGTCGACATCGACCATGAAATCCGACCCGACGCTGGCAGCAAGCGGTTCAAGGCGTTTGCCGAAGGCTTCGCCCTGATAGGTGAAGGCAAGCTCGGCCCCCGCCTCGGCCATCGCCTTGGCGATCCCCCACGCGATGGAGCGTTCGTTCGCGACGCCCATGATCAGGCCGCGTTTGCCCTGCATCTGTCCGGTCATGTTCAATCCAAATATTTCGACAAGAGCATCGACCCGTTGGTGCCGCCAAACCCGAAGGAATTGGTCATCACCGTGTCCAGCCCTGCGTTTTCCACCAGCTTGGTCGCAATCTCTTCCGGTTTCAGCGCGGGGTCCAGCGTTTCCACGTTGATCGAGGGGATGATGAAATCGTCGCGGAGTGCCAGCAGGCAATAGATCGACTCCTGCGCGCCGGTGGCGCCCTGGCTGTGCCCGGTCATCGACTTGGTCGAACTGACCGGCGGTGTGCTGCCATCGCCAAAGACGCGGCGGACCGCTTCGATCTCGCCCACGTCACCCACGGGTGTCGAGGTGCCATGCGCGTTGATATAGCTGACGCGGCGACCTTCGGGCAGCGTCTTGAGCGCGCCGCGCATCGCCCGTTCGCCACCTTCGCCGGAGGGTGCCACCATGTCGGCCCCGTCGGATGTGGCCGAGAACCCGGTGACTTCGGCATAGATCGTGGCACCGCGCGCCAAGGCCCGCTCCAGCGGTTCGAGAACCACCATCGCGCCACCGCCCGAGATCACGAACCCGTCGCGGCCCGCATCGAACGCGCGCGACGCCTTTTCCGGCGTGTCGTTATATTTGGATGACATCGCGCCCATAGCGTCGAAGAGGCAGGACAGGGTCCAGTCCAGTTCCTCGCCACCGCCCGCGAACATCACGTCCTGAAGGCCAAGAGCCACCTGCTGCGCCGCCATGCCGATGCAATGCAGCGAAGTGGAGCAGGCCGATGTGATCGAAAAGTTCATGCCCTTGATCTGGTAGGCGGTCGCAAGGTTCGCGCTCACCGTCGAGGACATCGTCTTGGGCACGGCAAACGGCCCGATCCGCTTGGTGCCGCCGGTCTTGAGCACGGTCTGGTGTGCTGCCAGCATCGCGCTGGTCGAGGGGCCACCCGACCCGGCGATCAGACCCGTCATCGGGTGCACCACCTCTTCGGGCGTGAGACCCGCATCGGCAATCGCCTGCCCCATGGCGATATGGGCATAAGCCGCGCCCGGCCCCATGAAGCGCAGCGTGCGCTTGTCCACATGCTCGGACACATCGAGGTCGATCGCCCCGGCCACCTGCGACCGGAAGCCATGCTCTGCCATATCGGCATTAGCGGTAATTCCCGACCGGCCCGCCTTCAGGCTCGCGGTCACCTCTTCGGTATTGTTCCCGATGGACGAAACAATTCCCAATCCTGTCACGACAACACGGCGCATCACGGCTCCTTACAATTGTTGCACGCGTGTGTAGGGAAGCTGGCGCACAGGAGCAAGCGTTTCCAAGGCCCTCCGAACCGCGTGCAACCAACTTCACCCAGTCATGCAACCCTATTGAGACGAAATGCGTCTATCCTGTGCGGGTCGCATCCTGTGTCCCGCGCCGTACTCATCATTGGAGGGTCTCATGAATTCCAAAGTGAATGTCGGACGCGCCGACCAAGTGGCGCGCATCGTGATCGGGGTGATCCTGCTTGGATTTGCCTTCTTCTGCCCATGGGCGGCAAGCTTTGGCGCCATCGTCACATGGCCGTCAGCGATCATCGGGGCGGTTCTTTTCATCACCGGCCTCACCCGACGCTGCCCGGCCTATGACGCTGCCGGCACGGGCACCAACGACTGAGCGACCCAGATCAGACGGCACGCGCAAGACGCCGCTTGCATCGAACGCGAACCTGGCTGACAGAGCGTGACGCGTTCAAGCCAAGGATATGTGGCCCGTGACCGACCAAAAGCGCCTTCAGGACTGCCCCGACTGGCTGTATCTGCTTCGTGACTACTACGAGCTGTACCGCCGCCTTTCCGCAGGCGGCAGCGCCTTGATCCGCAGCCACCAGAAGACCGTGCGCGACGGAATCGCTCGAGTGATAAAGGCCAATGCCGAGGTGCAGCCACATGAAGCGGTGGCCAAACCGGTGACCGCGCATTGGCGCCGCGCGCTCGACAACGGCCGGATGGAGCGTCATGCCCCCTTCATCCGGGCGCTTGAAAGCGTGCAGGATCATCTCGTCTGGCAATACGGGTACGAAAAAGTCCCCCGCGGGCTGGAGCGCAAATACGCCTATGCCGAACTCGTTGGCCCGACCGGTCCTGTGATCACCGACGAAGTGATCTTGGGCCTCGTGCTGTTCGCGCCCGGATGCACCTATCCGGCCCATGCCCATGACGGCATCTCGGAAAGCTATATCTGCCTGTCAGGCGCCGTGTCGGAAAACGATCAAGGAGTTTACGCGCCCGGATCTCTGATCTTCAACCCGCCGCAGCAACGCCACCGCATCACCGTCGCCGAACAGAACCCGGCGCTTTTGTGCTACGCATGGACAGGGGAGCGCGACAAGCTGGCCAACCAGAAGATGGTGTTTTCGCGGGGCCCCCGCAAGTGATCACCCCCCACAGGTTTCGGCGGCTCAGCTTTCCGACAGCGCGACCTTCATGTCCTTGACGAGGTAAATGGTCTCGCCATCCGCCTCGACGCGGCCATCCGCAACGCCCATGGTCAGGCGCCGGGTCTGGATCGCCTTGGTGAAATCAACATGATAAGTGAGCATCTTGCGGTCTGGCCGCACCATGCCGGTGAGCTTGACCTCACCCACACCCAGCGCATAGCCGCGCCCCTGCCAGCCGCGCCAGCCCAGGTTGAAGCCGGTCAGTTGCCACAGACCGTCCAGCCCCAGACAGCCCGGCATGATCGGGTTGCCCGGAAAATGACACTCGAAAAACCACAGGTCCGGCGTGATGTCGAACTCTGCCACCACGTGGCCCTTGCCATGCTCACCGCCATCGCCGGAAATGTCGGTGATCCGGTCCATCATCAGCATCGGAGGTTCGGGAAGCTGCGCGTTGCCCGGCCCGAACAATTCACCGCGGGCGCATTTCAAGAGGTCGTCGCGGTCGAAGCTGCGAGGAAATTCGGTCATGTTCGACAAGGCTCCCGGAATGGTTGGCGAAAGTCTGCGTTTCCTATCATTGCGCCCGCCGGGCGTGCAAGCCCGCCGCTCCGCGCGGCCTGAGACAAGTTGTTGCAAGAAATTTATTTGAACACTGCGGTGGTCGCGCCCTATATACTCTACTGACAAGGAGCGATTTTGGCATGTCTTCACGATCCATCGACCGCGGAACCGAATGGCTGTCCAAGGGCGGCGTTCGTCCGACCCGGCAGCGCGTTGCACTGGCGTCGTTGCTGGTCGGGGACGGAAAGAACCGCCACGTGACCGCCGAAAGCCTGTTTGCCGCCGTGCAGAACACCGGCGATCAGGTCTCTCTGGCCACGGTCTACAACACGCTCCGGGCCTTCTGCGACGCGGGGTTGATGCAGGAAGTCACGGTGGATGGCGCGCGCAGCTATTTCGACACCAACACCCACGATCACCCACATTTCTTCTGGGAAGACGAAGGCCGCCTGACCGATGCCCCGGCCGATCAGCTCGAAATCGCCCGCCTTCCCCGCCCGCCCGAAGGGGCCGAGATTTCCAGCGTCAATGTTGTGATCAAGCTGCGCAAAAGGTGATGTCTTCACACGCTCGAGCAGTCGAAGATAATCACGTCATATTCCAAGAAAATCGGTTTCTTGGCTTCAAAGGTACGAAGCAAGGCGCAGCGTTCCTCGATATTCTGAAAAAAGTCTCGAATGAACGATGATCGGCTTTCGGTCTGCAACGCGGTCAGATTATCGACAACGAAAATTTCAAACCCCTTGTCCAACCAGTATTCGATTGTCCACTCTTCCGGTTGGAGCGGCCAGGTGTGCAATGTCACAGTATAGTCTTCGTCAAGCGTCGCATCGTCCTCCAATCCATACATGGCGAACGGGATCATCGAATAGAACAGCGCGTTATCGGCATCTTCGGTGATCAAACGTTCGCTTTGGAACGACGGTTGCTCGGTCTCGTACTTGGTCGCCAATCGGATCAAACGGTCATGTTCGAGCTGTTGCGCCGCTCTTGTTTTCGGGATCGGCAGAACCAAGGTTGTTTTGATCTGCCTGTCACCATGTTCTTCGGAAAGGTAGTCGATCACATCCGCGGAAAGCGGAGGATAGGCAGCCTGGCGGAGAACCTCGATGCTCCCGGCGAAAGAAATCCCAAAGCCCAAGAGCGCGATACCAACCAACACGATCCGCGCAAACCCGTAGAAGCGGCTTAGCATGTCCATCAGGACAAGGACCGCGATGATGGTGAAAATATTTAGCTGCACAAGAAACAGATGATCCGGCTGCCGCTCTCCAACAAGCAAGGAAATCACGACGGTGCCAACGGCATTGGCACTCCAGCCCGCAAGCAGCACCTTCCTCGCAGTCAGACCGCAGCCCCTGGAAGCGAGCCAAATTGGGCTCATCGCCGCAATGCCCAGAAAGACCGGGTTCAGACCAAGAAGAACGCTTCCGAAGATTTCAAAGGTGATCGGAATTCCGACAGCAAAGCCGTCTTCCTCCTTGATCGACATCACTGTCTGGACGTCTTGAAAGGCGAAGAACCCGTCAAGATCGAGAAAAATGCCGATGTTCAGAATTGGCATCAGGCTGGCGGAAACCAAGATGATGATGCCCAACGACTTGAGTGTGTGCGATAGCCCTTCCGACCGCCCGAGCACGAATACCATCGCGAGAGCCATCGGACCGGCGAAGAAAATCGCCGACTGCTTGAAACTCAGGGCAAGCGCAACCGCAACGCCGATCATGATGTCCGAGCGCGTTTCCGGCCCGGTTTGCCATCGCCTGATGCATACCCAAAGGGTCGCAACGCACATGGCCGCAAGTGCGGAGTCGCCCTTGGCAACATGCCCCATCATGACCGCGACCGGTAAAAAGCTGACAACAACGGACACGGCCAATGCCTTTAGGTTTGTCAGGCCATTTCGGCGCGCAATATCGAAACTCAATGGCGCGATCAGCGCACTCAAGGCCGCGGTCAGGTAACGGCCGGCAAGATAAAATGGCGTCGGATCGTCAAAGTAGGCCTGACGGAACCCGTCGACCGATGCCCACATATCTGTCGCAAGGCCAACGGCGAAAAGTACCACAAGCGAGACGGCGATCAGATAATTGTTAAGCGGCGGATAGAAATGTTGCGTCGGAACAAGCTCACCTGCCAGAACGCGAGCAGCATCGTTTATCCGTTCGTCCGGATTGAAGTACCCAAAATCGATCGCATAGGCCCGCAGCAGCAAAGCAATCGCAAAAACTGCGATATACCATGACAAATGCGTCTCTTTTTTGCCTGAATTAACCATTATGATGATGGTACTCTACCAAAGGCTGGGCCCGATATCCGTGCCTATTGCTCAGAACTCTCTTTTCCCGCAGCAAGGGACAACCTTTTCACTTCGGTTTCAACGTTTTTTCATAATTGTGACCTAACCCTCGGCAAAATGAACGGCATGCACAAGACTGTTTCCAATTTGACCCAGAACCAGCCCATGGATCTCTTTGTGGACCTGGATGGAACGTTGATCGCCGGGGATATTGCCGAAGAAGCCCTCTTCCGGGCGACCAGCAATCCCAAGGCGTTCGTGGCGGCCATCCGCGCGTTTTACCAAGACGGGCTGGCAGGGTTGAAACGGTCACTGACCACAACTGACGCGCCCGACGTGACCACGTTTCCCTACCGCAAGGACGTGCTGTCCTATATCCGCCAGGCGCGCGCCGAGGGACGCCGGGTCATTCTGGCGACCGCTGCCGATTTGACCCTGGCCGAAAAAGTTGCCGGCCATCTTGGTCTGTTCGATGCCGTCCTCGGGTCCGAGCCTGGGCGCAATCTGAAGGGCCCGGAAAAGCTTTTGGCAATCCGTGAATTGGCGCAGGGCCCGTTCGAATACCTTGGTGACAGTACCGCCGACATCCCCGTCTGGCAGGCCGCGGCAAAGTCCGGCTTCGTCAATCCAAGTCGCGCGGCCCTTCGAGAGATGGCACGATCGCCCGAGACCGTGTCGCTGCATATCGAACGGGAAATGTCGGCGGGCACCGCTTTGCTGAAAGCCATGCGCCCGCACCAGTGGGCCAAGAACGTGCTTGTCTTCGTGCCCATCCTGTTTGCACATGAGTACGCAAATCCTGAAATGCTGCTGGCCGGAGTGCTGGCATTTCTCAGCTTCAGCCTGTGTGCATCGGCCGTCTATATCGTCAACGACATCGCCGACATTCAGGCAGACCGCAAACATGCCACCAAACACAAACGTCCCTTTGCCGCGGGTCACTTGTCGATCAGGCAAGGGTTGGTCGCCGCCGCGGTCTTGCTGGGCGGCGCGATCCTGGCGTCCTTCCTTCTCGTGAACATCCTCTTCGGGCTGGTTCTGACCGGCTACGCGATCCTTACGACAGCCTATACTTTTTGGCTCAAACGATTCTCCACGGTGGATGTTGTCGCACTGTCACTGCTCTATACCGTGCGCATCCTCGCCGGATCGGCTGCGACATACCTCGCGCCAAGCCCCTGGTTGCTCAGCTATTCACTCTTCTTCTTCCTCAGCCTGGCCTACATGAAACGCTTTATCGAGCTGGATGGCATGCAAGCGAAGCGCGACAATGAAAAGCTGCCCTCCCGGAATTACTACGCGTCGGAGGTGCAACTGGTCATGACCTTCGGCATCGCGAATGGTGCCCTGTCGATCCTGACGTTGGCGCAATACGTGCATTCGACCTCCGTCGAAATCGCCTATGAAACACCATTCATGCTCTGGCTGATCGTACCGATCATGATGTTCTGGACCTATCGCAGCTGGACCTGGGCCAGCCGGGGCAAGATCGGCGACGACCCCGTTGTCTTCGCGCTAAAGGACAGGATCAGTCGGATTTGTGTCGCCATTGTCTTGCTCGTTATCATCACCGCGCGGGTCGTTCCGGTCAGCCTGGATCTGCCATGACCTGGGGCGCATTTGCACTGGTCTTCATCAGCGTGTCCCTCTCGGCCCTCGGGCAAACCGCCTTCAAGGTCGGAGTAGGCGGCACCTCGACAGCGCCGGACGCCAACTTCTGGGTAAAGACGCTTGGGATGGTATTTTCCCCAATGGTTCTGCTGGGATTGGCGCTTTATGGCGTCGGAACGGTCTTCTGGCTTTTTGCACTCAGGCAGCTTGACCTTTCGCTGGCCTATCCGTTTGTCGCAATGAGCTTTGTCATGGTCGCCGGATCAGGAATGTTTTTTCTTGGCGAACCCGTGCAACCGACACGATTGTTGGGCCTTGGGCTCATCATCATCGGGCTACTGGTCATGGCGCGCGGCGGGTAATTCAAATCCCTTCCAATTTCCGATCGCTTGCCTTCATGCAGAAACACGCCAGTGAGGCGATAATTTTTGTGGTTTAAGGCACTGTTTTTACGAACAAATCCGCCACCAAAGCCTCAAGCCCTGCCAAGGAAAACCACCAATCCCAGGCCATTAGGATTTACCGCAAAATCCACCTTTAAGCCCCCGTTCACACTCTACCCCGCACCAGTCCTCGCGGGGGCGTTTTGGATGAGTGGAGTAGGGCATGGAACCCTTGGCCGATGTATTTGGAACGCAGACGTCTTCTGCGGGACTTTCTTTTGGGTTGCGGGGGATTGTGGACTGGAGCGTGCAGCAGCCGTTCCTGGATGTGTTCAAGACGGCGCGCCCGTGGCTTGGCCATACCG
>NZ_BMFC01000018.1 GCF_014637725.1 Marivita lacus
CCCGCTCGGTCACCAGCTTTACTGCCTCGATCTTGAACTCGCGGCTGAACTTTCGTCTCGTCATATCCAATCTCCAATTCCATGGTCACGATCTTATCTTCGTGTCCACGAAACCGGCAGCAGGCCACAAAACCGCATCGTCGCTAAGGTCGACGCCCTCATGGCCCTATGCGACCGACTGGAGGCCGCCCTGACCGCCGCCGACACAACGCGCACCCGACTCCTTGAAGCCCTCCTCCACGAGGCGCTGGCGCCAGAGGCCAGAGTTCTGGAAGCGGCTGAATGAGCGAGGTTGTCGACTGGACGCAGGTCGCCGCCTTGCTTGACGATCTCTACACGGCTGCCGACGGTCTCGAACGGCTTTTCCCGGGGCGGAAGTTCACGCTCGACGGACATCTCGTCGGCAGTATTGGCGAGGTCACCGCCGCATACATGTTCGATCTCGACCTCAACCCCGCCTCGACCCTAAAGCATGATGCCCGAGCGCGGGATGGGCGGAACGTGGAGATCAAGCTGACCCAAGGAAGAGGCGTCGCGATCCGTCACGAGCCAGATCATCTGATCGTCCTGCATCGCCCCATGGGCGGCCCTATGAGGGTAGTTTTCAATGGACCGGGCGCAATCCCGTGGGCAGCATCAGGCAAAATGCAGAAAAACGGTCAGAGGCCGATCTCGCTATCGCGGCTCCGGCTTCTCGCAAACGACGTCCCCGAACACGATCGCTTGCCGATGTTGAGGGAGCCGCCGGTTTGAAATTGGACCGCACCTGCGTATTCCGGAACATGCGGCCACCTGTTCCGACGCATTCGGCCACCTGCGACGCGTTGCCGTGAGGCAGCGTTTTTTGGGTATCAGGTTTGAGGCATTTCGTCATCCATTTTGGCGATTGTCTTGCGCATGGACGCCCCTTCCAGCTCGATGCGATATGCGTTGTGGACGATGCAGTCGAGGATGGCGTCGGCGATCCGTGTTGACGCCACTTTCAGCGATTTCGCGCGGCATCGGGCGGCAGAAGACAGTGTAAGTTCGGCTCTCGTTCACGGGGTCGAGGCCAAGCGAGGAGACACAATTGATCTCGACGGACTCCGCTGAAATGAAGTTCGCACCGGACCAGTAAACGCCAGTGCCACGGCTACCTGCCGTCGGCCTCAGGATTTGAGAGCGCGCTCACACGATCAACGAGACGTTGCACCGCAGCTGGATCACGAGGTCGGTCTCTTCCGCTTGTCCGCACCAAATGGCGAACCCACCAGAAACCGACACAAGCGGCAACTATGGCGCACCACGGTAGAAAGACTAAAGGTAGCGTTTCTATGAACTTACGTCATCGGCCGTAGCTGGCACCAAGTCCAATTCAGCCATCATATGCGCCTGCTCGGCATACCGTCCGGCGATCTTGTCAGCCCGCTCATTGTATTGATCGCCCGCATGGCCTTTGACCCACTGCACGCGCACGCTTCGCTTCGAAACCTCGACCTCGAATAGCTTCCACAGGTCACTATTCCGTTTAATTGTCTTTCCCTTGTTCACCGCGTCATGGACGTATTGACTGTCGGTCCTCACTATCACCGACGCACCGACAGCCGTGTGGCGTAGGGCCTCGATAACAGCTTGCAGTTCCATGCGATTGTTGGTCGTAGAACGCTCATATCCTCCAAACTCTTCGTTCGTCTCATGGATGATGAATGCCCAGCCACCCGGGTGACGCTCTTTTTTGCGCTGCCGTCGTCCCGCATAAAGAGCCCCGTCCGTCGAGATGGTAGTGGTGGCTTTAGACGCCCGGAACAAGCCGGCAGGACCAAGCCGAAATGGCACGTCATCGAGCGCACGCCGCTCAATGTCGGTCAGCAGGCCGACGCCGCCCATACGGCGCCTCGACTTACGATCGGCCGTCTCCATCCGTCGAGCAAACCATGAACGAAAATGCTCGAGTTTCTCATCGACCTTGATGTCGAGACCGTCCATGGTCTCAACACTTGTCGTGTATGAGAACGACTCGCCCCACCCACGCAGAACTCGGTCGACTAAGGCGAGGCTCTGAGCGTAGCACTGGCGAGCTGCAAAACTATTTTCGGCCTTCCGCACCTCCTCGATTGCCCTCCTACCAGCAGACAGATGGCCGTCCACGGTCTCCAGAATTCCTTTTCGCGCTCGACGCGACGGCTGCCAGAGCCCGGGCCGGCAATTGTAGCCGAGGAAATCGAACCCATCTGCGACTCGGCCATACTGCGCTTTTTCGGCGGAGACTGACGCCGCGAAAGGGTCATGACATCGCATTCCATGCTCGGCGAGAAATTTCCGGGCGCTGTCGAATGCCTTTCTGACCTTCGCTTCAGACGGCCCAAGCAAAACGAAATCATCAATGAAGCGTGCACATAGAATTCCGCGATCATTGAACTTTTCATCGAATGGCTGAAGGAGAATGTTCCCAAAGAGTGGTGACAAGGGAGACCCTTGGGCTACACCCTCGCTATCTGTTGGGAATACGGATCGATCCTCTCCCAGAACCTCCTCGTTTCCGAGCGTTACCGTTGTCGCGTCATCCAACAGGTTCAAGAAACGCTCATCGTCAACATCACGAGCGATGCGCTCAAGAACTACCTTGCGAGGGACTCCATCGAAGAACCCGGAGATGTCCGAGCGCACGAAGAATGTATGATCACTTTTGAACGCATCACTTAGAAATTTTAGAGCGTGCGGGACTGAACGATCTGGAACGCCGCCAAAGCTGCTCTGCTGACGTCCTGCTTGGCGCGCCACCTCAACCTTTTCCTGTAGGGTATCGAGCAGCGCCCGTTCAACAATCCGGTTGTGGACAGATGCCATGACGATGCCGCGCTTGCCGCCGCTGCTTTTGGACTTCAGGACACCTTTTTGCGGGTCGAATTCAAACGTTCCCTCACGAAGCCGTCTCTTAATCCGAAATATGTCCCTGTTTGCAGTGCGCTCGAAGTCCTCGATCGCACTGCGGGTTTCCTCAGCTTTTGATCGGGCTCCGTTCGCGCGAATCCTGCGCCAAGCCTTATGGAGCGACTCTTGTTTGCTGCATAGTTCGAATAATTTCCCCATGAGCGCTCGTTCTCTCTGGCGGACGCATCGGTAAGCCTCGTCCTGCCTCTGAAGTTGCCTGTCGCTTCCACGGACCGCTTCCGGCATCGCTGGGATGCTCGGTCACGGCGACCGACAAGGGCTGTCGGGGCGCGAGGCCCGTCGACCCGAGGCCGCCCCCCATCGGATCGGCGCTCAGCATGAACCCGGCGATGAGAATGACGGCGNTCAGCATGAACCCGGCGATGAGAATGACGGCGTAAAGCGTCGCCGAGGAAAACTCCGCGACGACAGAGAGCCAGCCCCAGGGACCAGCAGTGTGTAGCGTGGGCGCGCGGAAGCCCGCATTCTCGCCTTGCAACGAGCATACCGGTTTTTGGCCGGTGTCAAGGGTTGCGCGCACGCCGCGCCCAGGCAGAGCCGAAACGTAATCTCAGTGACCATCCGATACTCCTGTTTCTCAAGTCCGAGGAGGGCTATGGCCGGTTCAGAGGCAGGGCTCGCCTGTCGCTTCCACGGACCAATTCCGGCATCGCTGGGATGCTCGGTCACGGCGACCGACAAGGGCTGTCGGGGCGCGAGGCCCGTCGACCCGAGGCCGCCCCCCATCGGATCGGCGCTCAGCATGAACCCGGCGATGAGAATGACGGCGAAGCGTTTTTATCATAACGCGTAAAACTATCGTGTCAACTATATATCGAACTGCCTACTACATCTTGCGGACCGCGCAAACGGCGCATGGATTTGTGGTGGCAGCTCCGCCCCGATGGACAAGATTTGATGGTCAAATGGTCATTTGAATGGTCCTGATGGCCAAGTTTTGATGGTCGCATCAAACCCCAAAAAAAAACACATCACCCGCACTTGCTGTGGCCGCACGACCCGCAGGTCATGCACCCCTCGACCATGCGCATGTCGTATTGCCCGCAGGAGGGGCAGGCCTTGCCACGTCCACCGGGCAGGTTGACCACTTGCGCTTGCGGGTCGGATTTCAGTCCCATGCCTTCGCCCGCGAGGAACCCGATGGCGATCATGTGCTGTTCGATCACACCGCCGATGGCGGCGAGGATCGACGGGATGTATTTGCCGTTCACCCAAGCGCCACCGCGCGGATCAAACACCGCCTTGAGCTCCTCGACCACGAAGGACACATCGCCGCCGCGCCGGAACACGGCCGAGATCATGCGTGTCAGCGCCACGGTCCAGGCGAAATGCTCCATGTTCTTGGAGTTGATGAACACCTCGAACGGCCTGCGATGCCCGCCGACGATGATGTCGTTGATCGTGAGGTAAATCGCGTGTTCGCTGTCGGGCCATTTCAGCTTGTAGGTCGCGCCCTCGAGCGCCTTGGGCCGATCCAGAGGCTCGGACATGTAGATCACGTCGCCATGCGGTTGCTGCGGTGCGTCTTCCGTGGTGGCGATGACTTCGGGGGCCTCCGGCTTCTTCTCCTCCGACACGCTCAACACCGATCCGGTCACGTCGTTCGGCCGGTAGGTCGTGCAGCCTTTGCAGCCGGTCTCGTAGGCTTCCATATAGACGCTTTTGAACGCCTCGAAGGAAATGTCCTCGGGGCAGTTGATGGTCTTGGAGATCGAACTGTCCACCCATTTCTGCGCCGCCGCCTGCATCTTGACGTGCTCCAGCGGCGCAAGCGTCTGGGCGTTCACGAAGAACTCCGGCAACTCCCGGTCGCCGAATTTCTCGCGCCACATCTGCACGGCATAGTCCACCACCTCTTCCTCGGTGCGGGTGCCGTCCTTCTGCAAGACCTTGCGGGTGTAGGCATAGGCAAAGACCGGCTCGATCCCCGAGGACACGTTCCCGGCATAGAGCGAGATCGTCCCCGTTGGTGCAATCGAGGTCAGCAGCGCGTTGCGGATGCCATGTTCGCGGATCGCGTCGCGCACATCCTCGTCCATCATCTGCATGGTGCCCGACGCCAGGTATTTGTCGGCATCAAACAGCGGGAACGCACCCTTTTCCTTGGCCAATTGCACCGACGCAAGGTACGCGGCGCGGGCGATCGCGTGCAACCAGTCCTCGGTCTGTCGCGCCGCCTCGTCCGATCCATAGCGCAGGCCGAGCATCAAGAGCGCATCCGCCAGCCCGGTCACACCCAGCCCGATGCGGCGCTTGGCCTTTGCCTCTTGCCGCTGCGCCTCCAGCGGGAAGCGGGAGGCATCGACGACGTTGTCCATCATCCGTACCGCAGTCGCGACCAGCTCATTCAGCGCGTCCACATCCAGCGCTGCCGCCTCTTCGAACGGGTCGCTGACCAGCCGCGCCATGTTGATCGACCCCAACAGACACGCGCCATAGGGCGGCAAGGGCTGTTCGCCGCAGGGGTTCGTCGCCGCGATGGTTTCCACATAGCTCAGGTTGTTGGCCTTGTTGATCCGGTCGATGAAGATCACGCCCGGCTCGGCATAATCATAGGTCGCCTTCATGACGCGGTTCCACAGGTCGCGCGCCTGAACGGTGCGATAGACGGTGCCGTCAAACACCAGGTCCCACGATCTGTCCGCCTTGACCGCTTCCATGAAATCGTCGGTCACCAGCACCGACAGGTTGAACATGCGCAGCCGGGCTGCATCCGCCTTGGCGCCGATGAAATCCTCGACATCCGGGTGATCGCAGCGCATCGTCGCCATCATCGCGCCGCGGCGCGATCCCGCCGACATGATGGTGCGGCACATCGCGTCCCACACATCCATGAAGGACAGCGGGCCGGAGGCATCCGCCGCCACGCCCTTGACGCTGGCCCCCTTGGGCCGGATCGTGCTGAAGTCATAGCCGATGCCTCCGCCCTGCTGCATCGTCAGCGCGGCCTCTTTCAGCATCTCGAAGATGCCGCCCATGCTGTCGGGGATCGTGCCCATGACAAAGCAGTTGAACAGCGTCACCGACCGCGCGGTGCCCGCACCTGCCGTGATCCGCCCGGCGGGCAGGTATTTGAAGTCCGACAGCGCGTCATAGAACCGGTCTTCCCAGACCTGCGGCACTGCCTCGACCTCGGCCAGCGCCCGCGCGATCCGGCGCCACGTGTCCTCGACCGTACGGTCAATGGCCGTGCCATCCGCCTCTTTCAGACGGTATTTCATATCCCAGATTTGTTCGGCGATCGGAGCGGTAAAGCGAGACATGGCGGCGATTCCCATTTTGGCAGCAGACAGACAAGATAACGTAAAAATCAACAGTTCCACAACGCCTAGATTGCGCGAGCGTTTACTCTACCATATCCTGTTGCGTCTGTGGAGCACCCTGTGTGTAAAGCTGTCAGCCACATCCGCCTCCCCAGCTAATTTCGCCCATAACGTGAATAAACATTGTATTCTCACCCGATCTGCATCATAAGGGCCATGCAAAGATTCTTCCGACGACCTTCTGTTTCCTAACGGCCTCAGGCGATCCTACGACGACACTGAGCCGGGCCATCGCATGTTGCGGGTGGCGAATAAATACTAGGAGACAACACGATGGCAAATGGCACCGTGAAATGGTTCAACGGCCAAAAAGGCTTTGGCTTCATCGCACCCGAGCATGGTTCGAAGGACATCTTCGTTCACATCTCCGCGCTCGAGCGCGCCGGCATTCATCAGCTTGATGACGGCCAGGCCGTGACCTTCGACGTGGAAAGTGGCCGTGATGGCCGCGAAAGCGCGACAAATCTTGCTCTGGCATAAGCCAAGGCGACACTGATCGAAAAGCGGGCGCGGTCCTTGGACAGCGCCCGCTTTTGCGTTTGACGACCCCCAAAACAACCGGGTACGATCCACCGTCAAGGAGATGGAATGATGGCGAAACTCACCAAAGATACCCTCTTCAAAGCCTCCCAGCCGCGGTCTGAAACCGTGATGGACAAGACCACCCGCGTCGTCCGCGAAATGCTCGACACCGAAGCCGAGCAGCGCGAGGCGAAAACCCAGCGCCTGCGCAAGACCCGGATGGAACGCGAAGCCCGGACACCGGACGATCCCAAGCCCAAGACCCGCGCCCGCAAGAAACCCGACTGACAGCACACCGCTCGCGGCTTGAAGCCCCCCCTCCGTCCGCTATGATGATACTGCAGGGGGCTCCGAACAGCATGGCAGGCACGATCCATCTCATCAAACTTTCCGTCGGTTCCGACAGCGTCGAGCAGATCGAGGACTGGCAACAGAACCGCTCGAAACAACGGGCGAACGAGCACTATTTCCACCTCACCCGCATGTGGCCAAAACGCGAGGCCGACCTGCTCAATGGCGGCTCGATCTACTGGGTCATCAAGGGGTTGTTGCAAGCCCGGCAAAAGATCATCGGGCTGGAAGAGATCATCGGTGATGACGGCATCCGCCGCTGCGGCATCGTTCTGGAGCCCGAGCTGATCCGCACCGCCACCGTGCCAAAACGCCCGTTTCAGGGCTGGCGCTACCTCAAACCCGAAGACGCGCCGCCCGATCTGGGCAAATCGCGGCTGAATGACGACACCCTGCCGCCGGAGCTTGCCGGGGCGCTGGCCGAAATCGGCGTGCTCTGACGGTTTCGCACAGCCGGTCTGCACCTCTGCACTGGTACTTCCCGCGCAGGTCCCTAGGTTGAGGTGCGACTCGCAACCAGCAGGACGCAGAACATGACCGACAGCTATACGCCCCCCAAGGTCTGGACCTGGGACAAGGAGAACGGCGGCAAGTTCGCCAGCACCAACCGCCCCATTGCCGGCGCCACCCATGACAAGGACCTGCCGGTCGGCGCACACCCGTTCCAGCTTTACAGCCTTGCAACCCCGAATGGCCAAAAGGTCACCATCCTGTTCGAGGAACTGCTGGCCGCTGGCCATACCGGTGCCGAATACGACGCGTGGCTGATCCGCATCGGCGATGGCGACCAGTTCGGCTCTGATTTCGTGGACATCAACCCGAACTCCAAGATCCCGGCGCTGATGGACCGCTCCGGTGACACGCCTGTCCGCGTCTTCGAATCCGCCGCGATCCTGATGCATCTGGCGGAAAAGTTCGACGCCTTCCTCGGTGCGCCCGAAAACCGCGCCGAAATGCTCAGCTGGCTCTTCTGGCAGATGGGCAGCGCGCCCTATCTCGGCGGTGGCTTCGGCCATTTCTACGCCTACGCGCCGGAACCGATGGAATACCCGATCAACCGCTTCGCGATGGAAACCAAGCGCCAGCTTGATGTGCTCGACCGGCAACTGGCCGAGCACGATTTCATCGCCGGGCCGGATTACACCATCGCCGATATGGCGATCTGGCCCTGGTATGGCGGGCTGGTGCTGGGGCGGCTATACAACGCGGCCGAATTCCTCGACGTCGAAAGCTACACCAACGTGCTCCGCTGGGCCAAGGCGATCGACGCCCGCCCTGCGGTCAAGCGTGGCCGCATCGTCAACCGCGTGTCGGGTGACCCCAGCGAACAGCTGCACGAACGCCACGACGCCTCGGATTTCGACACCAAGACGCAGGACAAGATCGCGGCGGCGGAATAACCCGCCCCCGATCTGACGCAGCACACGAAAAGAAGGCCCGCCCATATTGCCGAACGCAGGGGCGGGCTTACCTGATCCCGCATGAAAGACACACCCGATCCCCGCAGCCGCGCCGTTCCCACCGGGCGCACTTCGCGCGCCATGCGGATGGGGGGGCTGGCCGGTGGTCTGCTTGGCTCTGCCGCAGCTGCCGGGGCGCGTCAGCTGTTCCAGGGACAGCGCCCCTCGGCGCGGGAGATGTTCCTGACACCCTCGAACGCGCATCGCCTGACCGACCAGCTTTCGCAGATGCGCGGGGCCGCGATGAAGATGGGTCAGCTCCTGTCTCTCGAAGCGGGCGATCTTCTGACCCCCGAACTCGCCGCCGTGCTGCGCCCCCTGCAGTCACAGGCGCATTTCATGCCTCCCGCGCAGCTCAAGCAGGTGCTGACAGCGGCGTGGGGCACGGAATTTACCAAACGGTTCAAGAAATTCGACGTCCGGCCCATCGCTGCCGCCTCCATCGGGCAGGTGCACCGCGCGCAGACCCGCGAAGGGCGCGATCTGGCGATCAAGGTCCAATACCCCGGCATCCGCGACAGCATCGACAGCGACCTGCGCAACCTCGCAAGCCTGATGCGGCTTTCGGGCATGATGCCCAAGGGGCTGGACCTCAAACCGCTGCTCGAAGATGCCCGGCAGCAATTGCACGAAGAGGCCGATTACGCGCAGGAGGCGCGCAGCTTGCGCCGTTTCGGGGAGTTGTTGCAGGACGATCCCGATTTCATCGTCCCGACAAGTCACGACGACCTCTCCAGCCGCGATATCCTCGCCATGGATTTCATCCCCTCCGATCCGATCGACACGCTTGAGGACGCGGACCAGACCACGCGCAACACCATGGCCGAACGGCTCATCACCCTGATGATGCGCGAGGTGTTCGACTTTCACCTCGTCCAGTCCGACCCGAATTTCGCGAATTTCCGCTGGCAGCCCGAGACCGGCAAACTGGTGCTTCTGGATTTCGGCGCGACCCGCACCCTGTCGCCCGATCTCGTGGCGCGGTCGCGCGGCGTGCTGCAACCGGCGCTGGACAATGACCTGCCCGCGATAGAAAGCGCCCTGACCGACCTTGGCCTGCTGTCCGAAGCGCTGCCCGACAGGACCCGCGCCGAGATCCTGAACATGGTGGAAATGGCAAACGCCCCGATGCTGCACGCCGACGGGTTCGATTTCGGCAACACGTCGCTCGTTGCCAATCTTCGGGACCGCGGGCTGGCGCTTGGGCGGGACCGGTCGATCCAGCACATCCCGCCGACCGAAGTGCTGTACCTGCAACGCAAGGCCGCCGGGCTGTTCCTGCTGGCGACGCGACTGAGGGCGCAGGTGACCCTGCGGGACCTGTTCCAACGATTCGCGTAACGCGCCAAATCCGTCGACGGATTGCTCCGCGTTACACGCCCAGCCGCTCGATCAGTGCCCGGAGCACCGTCCGATCCGCGTCCGATTTCTCGGCCAGACGACTGCGGAACAGCGTCGCCTGACTTTCGAGGATCGGCGGTTCATCGAGAATTTTCAGGTGGTTCGCGCGCAATGTCTCACCGGTCGAGGTGATGTCGGCAATCGCCTCGGCCGTGAGGTTCTTGACCGTGCCTTCCGTGGCGCCCTGACTGTCGACCAGCTGGTAATCCGCCACACCGCCCCGGCGCAGGTAGTCGCGCACCAGACGGTGATACTTGGTCGCAATCCGCATTCGAAACCCGTGCCGCGCCCGGAATGCCGCCGCAGCACCGTCCAGATCGTCCAATGTGTCCACATCGACCCAGCATTGCGGCACTGCCACGATCAGGTTGGCCTGTCCAAATCCCAAGGGCACCAGCGGTTCGACCTTCTGGTCCCATTGCACCAGCTTTTCCTGGATCAGATCGTTGCCCGTGACACCGAGGTGAATGCGCCCCGCCGCCAGTTCGCGCGGGATTTCGCCCGCCGAGAGCAGCACCAGATCGACCCCCTCGACACCCTCGACCGCGCCTGCGTATTCGCGCTCCGATCCGGTGCGGGTCAGCGTCACGCCCCGCGCGCCGAACCAGTCAAAGGTCTTTTCCATCAGCCGCCCCTTGGACGGCACCCCCAGCTTGACGGTCATGACAGCCCTCCGAGGTCCAGCACAAGATCGGGCCGGATCACACCGCCCACCGCCGGAATCTCGCGCCCCTGCCCCAACCGCCGGGTCAGCGCGTCATAGCGCCCGCCGGTGGCGACAGGGGGCAGGTCGGGCCGCTGTTCGCAATAAAAGCCAAAGACGAACCCGTCGTAATACTCCATCGACGTGCGCCCGTAAGATGCCTCGAAGGGAAGCGCGTCCACATCGATCCCGCGTTGGGCCATCGCCTCGCAGCGCGCCTCGAACCGGTCGAGCGCAGGCAAAAGGCCCGGCAGGTCCACCGCGATGTCGCGCAGATGTTCCAGCGCGTTCGGGCAGGTTTCCGACACCGCCAGCACCGCGGTGATCAGCTCAACCTCTTCGTCCCGCATCGGTGCCTCGGCCGCGTCGGCGCGCAGCGCGTCGATCCGTGCGGCGATCTCGCGCTCGCCGCGCAACCCGATCATCACGCCCGCCTCGGGCAAACCCATGTCCGACCCCAACAGTGCCGCACGCGACGGCGGCACAGGCGTCAGCCCGGCAAAGCGTTTGAGCAACGCGGTAAACCGTGCCGGTCGCCAGATATGACGCATCAGCGCGACGCGCCGGTCCTCGGTCGTTTTCAATCCCGCGACCATGGCGATCAGGATGCCGATATCCCCCGTCGCCGCGCGCAGGCCCAGCGGGGCCAGCACTTCGGAAAAGCGCCCGAACACATCGGCATCCGACGCCGCCGCGTTCGATCCGCCGAACTCCTCGTAGCCGACCTGCATGTATTCGCTCCGGCGGTCGGGATGGTCTTCCTGTTTGCGGAACACTTCGCCGAAATAGGTATAGCTGGCGGGGTCTTCGTCGCTCTCCATGTGGTACTGCACCACCGGCACGGTGAAATCGGGGCGCAGCATCATCTCGCCGCGCTCCGGATCGGTCGTCACGTAAGCACGGGCGCGGATGTCTTCGCCGTAGAGATCCAGCAGCACCTCGGCGGGCAGCAGGATATCGGTCTCGAACCGGGACGCCCCTGCGGCGACGAACCCGTCGCAGATCGACTCGGCCTCGATCCGGGCGCGCGATTTATAGGGAATGCTTTGCGCCATCAGGAATAGCTTTCGAGGATCTCGCGCACCTTGGTCACAAGCTGGTCGCGCGGCACTTCGAACTGGTTGGGCCGGTCCTGCCATTCCTCGAGGCTCGCACTTTGTGCGATCTTGGTGCCAAGGATCAGGTCCTTGATCTGCACCACGCCATTGGCCTTTTCATCGCCCCCTTCGATCACCGCAACCGGCGACTGGCGCTTGTCCGCGTATTTCAGCTGGTTGCCGAAATTCTTGGGGTTGCCCAGATAGACCTCGGCCCGGATGCCCGCATTGCGCAGTTCGGCCACCATCGCCTGGTAATCACCCATGCGGTCGCGGTCCATGACGGTGACCACCACGGGTCCCGTGCTCTGGCTGCCGATCCGGCCCTTTTCGCGCAGGGCAGCCAAAAGGCGGTCCACGCCGATGCTGACCCCGGTGGCGGGGACCGGCTGGCCGGTAAAGCGTTTGACCAGATCGTCGTAGCGCCCGCCGCCCGCGACCGACCCGAACTGCCGCTTTCGGCCCTTTTCATCAAGGATTTCAAACGTAAGCTCGGCCTCGAACACGGGGCCGGTGTAATAGCCAAGACCGCGCACCACCGATGGGTCGATGACAATGCGGTCCGGCCCATAGCCGCCAGCAGCCAGCAGATCAGCGATCTGCTCAAGCTCTGCCACACCTTCTGCCCCAATCGCGCTGTCACCAACCGCCGCCTTCAGATTCTCGATCGTCTGAGCGGCAGTCTCGCCCTTGGAGGTTAAGAACGCGATAACGGGCTCGGCCTGCGCATCGCTCAGCCCCACACCGTCGATATAAGCGCCCGAGGCATCCAGCCGCCCCTTGCCCAGCAATTCGCGCACACCTGCCCCACCGACCTTGTCGAACTTGTCGATGGTGCGCAGAACCGCGTCGCGCTGGCGGTCGTCAGACAGACCCATGGACTCCAGAACGCCGTTCAGAACCTTGCGGTTGTTCACCCGCACGATGTAGTCGCCGCGCGGGATGCCGACCACTTCGAGGCAATCGGCCAGCATCGCGCAAATCTCGGCATCCGCTGCCACCGACGCGGCACCAACCGTATCCGCATCGCATTGATAAAACTGGCGAAACCGCCCCGGCCCCGGCTTTTCGTTGCGCCAGACCGGACCCATCGCATAGCGCCGGTAAGGCAGCGGCAGGTCGTTGCGGTGCTGCGCATAGACCCGCGCCAACGGGGCGGTCAGGTCATAGCGCAGGGCGAGCCAGTCGCCTTTGCCATCGTCCTCCTGCCATGCGAACACACCCGCGTTGGGGCGGTCCACGTCCGGCAGGAACTTGCCCAGCGCCTCGACCGTTTCCACGGCCGAGCTCTCCAACGCGTCGAACCCGTAGCGATGATAGACCCCGGCGATCTGCGCCAGCATCTCGGCGCGTTCGGTCACATCGGTGCCGAAATAGTCGCGGAAGCCCTTGGGCGTCTGCGCCTTGGGCTTGGGGGCTTTTTTGTCAGTCGCCATGGTCAATTCCCGCCTGGGCTTGAGTGTCGCGCCTCCTCTAAACGCTGGAACCCGAGGGAGCAAGCAGAGGTGCGGGTGCCATGTGACAGAGGGTGATGACAAACCGGTAAAGGTTTCTGCCGCGCGCATGTCCCCCCTTGCCATCGGCGCGTGACGCGCGCATCTCTGGGGCATGGATACCACCGCCCTGGAAGAGCGCATCGCGCACCTGATACGCGTCACCGACGACCTGTCCGATACCGTGGCCAGACAGGCGCGCGAGATCGACCGCCTGACCGCGCGGGTCGAGATGCTGATGATGCGGGAAGCCGAACGCGAGTCCGAAGGATCGGGCGGCATCGTTCTGGGTGACGAACGCCCGCCGCACTACTAGGCCTATCCGGTCAGTTGCTGCGGATATCGGTCTCGACCACGGCACCGTCATGCAGCAGGATCGTTTTCCATTCCGGGTTCGACCCGAAGGTTTCATAGACGCTGACAAAGGCCGTGTTGCGCGACAGCCGTGACAGCGCCGATCCGCAGGGCTTGCTCTTGCCCACGCGGCAGATGCGCGATTTCAGGGTCTCGTAGGCGGCATCGGTGGACGAATAGGGCTGCACCTTTGACGGCAGGCCATAGCGCAGCTGTTCGTGGGTTTCGGGACTGCCGAACAGCGCCAGCGCAGCGGTGAACTGCCGCGCGCAGCCATCGTCGAAACCGGTGACGAAAAACGTATGCGGCGCGGTGGTGCCGGGCTGGGAATCGTACAGCGTGTAGGCGCTGCCATTGTCGGGATACCGCGCGACCCTCCTGCCAAGCCGGCGCGCGTTCACATCGCAGACGCGCGCCAGCACGCCGTAGGGCAACACGGTTCCCAACGCCACGACCTGGTCATCCGGCGCGCCGGGGTTCGGGCCTCTTGGCGGCGCGACCTGTGCCACCGGGCTTGCATCGCTTTGCGTGCGCGGCGGTATGGCGGCAACGCGAGTGCCGTCCTCGGCCTGTGCCGACTGCGCGGCACGGTTCAGGAATCCCAGCAGCCCGCGGCGTGGGGTCACTTCGGTGGCGGGAGGCGCGGTCTCGGGTCCGCCGACAGGCAGCTCCCCCGCATCCTCGCGCAGCGCCGCCTGCATTTCGGTGTCGGTCACCTCGGCGTCGGACAGGCGCGGCACGCTGCGCAAGGGATCACCCGCACATCCGGCCAACAGGCCAGCCGCGATCAGGATCGCAAGAAAACGGATCATGTGTCCCCCTCTTTCGCTGAGGCACCCTAGCGAGGCGTCCGGACCCCGTCCAGCACACCGCATGCAGCGGTCCGCCCTGAGCGGATCACAGCTCTTCGACCTCCAGCACCCCGGACAGCGACTTGATCGCGCCCTTGATCTCCGGAGTGATCGGAAAGTCGCGCGCCAAGGCCACATCGACCTCGCCGGGCAGACCCGGCGCGTTGAGACAACAAATGCGGATCGGCCCTTTGCCCGCCCTGGGCAACTGCTCTGCCGCGCGGGACAGCACGGAGGCCACATGCGCGACAACCTCAACCTCATCGACAAAGATGCGCAGACCAAGGCTCACCGCATCGGCCACGGCAATGTCCACCGGCGCCACCGACCGGCCCAGCAGCTTGAGCTGATCGGACTCGAGCGTCGCCTCGACCGTGACCAGCACCTTCGACCCGGTTTCGAGGTGATCGCGCGCCGCCTCGAGCGTGTCGGAAAACAGCGTGACCTCGTAGGCGCCGGTCGGATCGCTGAGCTGGGCAAAGGCAAACCGGTTGCCACGTGCCGATTTGCGCTCCTGCCGACCCGCGACAACCCCCGCCATCTTGACCACGCAGGGGCCGTTCTGGACCTTGGCCAACACGTCATCCAGCGTCATCGCACCCTTGCGTTTCAGCGCCGTCATGTAGTCGTCCAGCGGGTGACCGGACAGGTAAAATCCCACCGCCTTGAATTCCTCGGACAGGCGCTCGGCGGGCAACCAGTCGGTGACAGGCGACAGGCGCGGTTCGGGCAGGTCGTCCCCTGCTTCGCCGAACAGCGACACCTGCGCAGAGGCGCGCTGATCGTGGATCGCTGCGGAATAGCCCACCATCGCATCGAGGCTTTCGAACACGCGGCGGCGGTTGCGATCAAGCTGATCGAACGCGCCAGAGCGGGCCAGCATTTCCAGCGGCCGCTTGCCAACGCGTTTCAGATCAACCCTGCGCGCCACGTCGAAAAGGTTGACGAAAGGTTTCTCACCCCGCGCGTCGACGATGAGTTTCATCGCCTCGACGCCGACATTCTTGAGCGCGCCCAGCGCGTAAACCAACGCCCCGTCCTGCACGTCGAACATCGCCTGCGACCGGTTCACACACGGCGGCACCCAGGGTAGACCAAGCCCCTTCTTCACTTCTTCGAAGAACACGCCCAGCTTGTCTGTCAGGTGAATATCGCAGTTCATGACGCCTGCCATGAATTCGACCGGGTGGTTCGCCTTGAGCCATCCCGTCTGATAGCTGACCACCGCGTAGGCTGCGGCGTGGGATTTGTTGAAGCCGTAATTGGCGAATTTCTCCAGCAGGTCGAACACCTCGCTGGCCTTCTTCGCCTCGACGCCATTCTCGGCAGCCCCCTTTTCGAACTTGGGGCGTTCGGCGTCCATCGCCTCCTTGATCTTCTTGCCCATCGCACGGCGCAAGAGATCCGCACCGCCAAGGCTGTAGCCCGCCATGACCTGCGCGATCTGCATCACCTGTTCCTGGTAGACGATGATGCCCTGCGTTTCCTCAAGGATATGGTCGATCAGCGGATGCACGGATTCGCGCTCTTTCAGCCCGTTCTTGACCTCGCAATAGGTCGGGATGTTTTCCATCGGGCCGGGACGATACAGCGCCACCAGCGCCACGATGTCCTCGATGCAGGTGGGCTTCATGCGCTTGAGCGCGTCCATCATGCCCGAGCTTTCCACCTGGAACACCGCCACGGTCTTTGCGGCGGCGTACAGCTTGTAGGTGGCCTCGTCCTCCAGCGGGATATGCCCGATATCGTTCTCGGCCCCCGCAGCAGGCTGGTAAAGCTCGGTGCCATCTGCGGCGATGTGCAGGTCGCGCCCGGTCTTGAAGATCATGTCCAGCGCGTACTGGATCACCGTCAGCGTCTTGAGGCCCAGGAAGTCGAACTTGACCAGACCGGCCTGTTCCACCCATTTCATGTTGAACTGGGTCGCGGGCATGTCGGATCGCGGATCCTGGTAGAGCGGCACCAGTTCGTCCAGCGGACGGTCCCCGATCACCACACCCGCGGCATGGGTGGAGGCGTTGCGCAAGAGCCCTTCGACCTGCTGGCCATAGGTCAGAAGCCGGTCGACAACCTCTTCCTCGCGGGCCATCTCGCGCAGGCGCGGCTCGTCGATCAGCGCCTTCTGGATGCTGACAGGCTTTACCCCCTCGACCGGGATCATCTTGGACAGGCGGTCCACTTGCCCGTAGGGCATCTGCAACACGCGCCCCACATCGCGCACAGCGGCCTTGGACAGAAGCGCACCGAAGGTGATGATCTGGCCCACCCGGTCCTTGCCGTACTTGTCCTGCACGTAGCGGATCACCTCTTCGCGGCGGTCCATGCAGAAGTCGATGTCGAAGTCGGGCATCGACACCCGTTCGGGGTTCAGAAACCGCTCAAACAGAAGCTGATAGCGAAGCGGATCAAGGTCGGTGATGGTCAGCGCATAGGCCACGAGGCTGCCTGCACCCGACCCCCGCCCCGGCCCCACCGGGATGTCCTGATCCTTGGCCCATTTGATGAAGTCGGCCACGATCAGGAAGTATCCCGGAAACCCCATGCCCTCGATGATGCCCAACTCGAATTCGAGCCGGTCTTCGTACTCCTTGACCTCTGCCGCATGCGGGATCACCGCGAGGCGGTCCTTCAACCCCGCTCGCGCCTGCCGCTTGAGTTCCTCGACCTCGTCATCCGCGAATTTCGGCAGGATCGGATCGCGCCGGTAGGCCATGAAGGCGCAGCGACGCGCGATTTCGACCGTGTTCTGGGTGGCCTCGGGCAGGTCGGCAAACAGCGTCACCATCTCCTGCGGCGACTTGAAATAATGCTGCGGCGTCAGGCGGCGGCGCGGTTCCTGCTGATCGACATAAGCCCCGTCGGCAATGCAGATCAGCGCGTCATGCGCCTCGTACATGTCGGATTTCGGAAAATAGACATCGTTCGTCGCGACCAGAGGCAGGCCCATCGCATAGGCCATTTCGACAAAGGGCCGTTCGGTCAGGCGTTCGTTCTCCGGCAGGCCGTTCTCGCCCGGATGACGCTGCAACTCGACATAAAGCCGGTCGCCAAAGACACCCGCCAGCCGCTGCATCACCGCCTCTGCCGCCCCGCGATTGCCCTGCTGCAGGATGCGCCCGATGGCCCCGTCCGGCCCGCCGGTCAGGCAGATCACGCCGTCGCTGTGGCGCTCCAATTCGTCCAGCGTGACGTGGGGCAATTCACCGTCACGGCGCAGGTACAGGCAGGAATTGAGCTTCATCAAATGCTCGTACCCGATCTCGCTCTGCGCCAGCAGAACCACCGGCGCGGTCGGCTTTGCCCGCTCACCCGGTGCCGGGTCGGCCACCCGGAGATCGACCTGGCAGCCGATGATCGGCTGCACACCCGCATCCGCTGCACCCACCGAAAATTCGAGCGCTGCGAACAGGTTGTTCGTGTCGGTCAGCGCAACAGCGGGCATGTCCTTGGACAGGCACAGATCGGGCAGCTTCTTGAGCCGCACCGCCCCTTCCAGAAGCGAATACTCGGAATGGACGCGCAGGTGAATGAATCGGGGATCAGCCATTTCGCTACATTATGCAGGGGATGCCGGACTGAAAAGCCCAAGACTTCGTTTGGATGGCCGCTTGAGCCTTGGTTCTTCGCCTTTGAAACAGGCAAACTTCGTCGCCGGACAACGGTGACATGACGAAAGCCCTTGCCAAACCTGCATTGGCTTGCCTAGCTTTACAGGACGACAGGGAACACCCCGCGCATCTTCTACGCCGCATCGAGGGCGCGCAAACAACGGGGCATGATGGTAAGGCGGCAGGTTTTTCACATGGATATCACCTTTCTTCTGAACGGAGAGAGCGTGGAGCTGCGAAACGTGTCCCCCACGGCGACGCTGCTCGACTGGTTGCGCGACACGCGCGGCCTCACCGGCACAAAGGAAGGCTGCAACGAAGGCGACTGCGGAGCCTGCACCGTCATGGTGACGGACGCGCGCGGCGCCCGCGCCCTCAACGCCTGCATCCTTTTCCTGCCCCAGCTTGACGGCTGCGCCGTCCGCACCGTCGAGGGCATCAGCGCCCCCGATGGCACGCTTCATCCGGTGCAACAGGCGATGATCGACCATCACGGCTCGCAATGCGGCTTCTGCACACCCGGTTTCGTCGTTTCGATGGCGGTGGCGCACCTGAACGGCGACACGGGCCATGACGACGCGCTGGCGGGCAACCTTTGCCGCTGCACCGGCTACGCCCCGATCATCCGCGCAGCGCAAGCCGCCACCGATCAGCCAGTGCCCGCCTGGATCAAGGACACACCCCCTGCTTCTCTGGTTCAAAAATACCCTTCGGGGGGTCTGGGGGGCAGACAGCCCCCCAGCGGTGCCGCACCCGAAACGCTGGACGACCTCGCAACCGCCTACGCCGCGCGTCCCGACGCGACGCTGATCGCAGGGGCGACCGATGTGGGCCTCTGGGTAACCAAGTCGCTGCTCGATCTGGACGACGTGATCTTCCTCAATCGTTGCACCGAGCTGCAACAGATCGAAGAGAGCGACGACACGCTCCGCATCGGCGCGGGCGTGACGATGGACCGGGTCTTGCATGCGGTGAAGGACCTGCACCCCTCCTACGCCGAGATGATCCGCCGCTACGGCTCTGCACAGGTCCGCGCGGCGGCCACGATCGGCGGCAACATCGCCAACGGCTCGCCCATCGGAGACAACCCGCCTGCGCTCATCGCACTGGGGGCCACGCTGCACCTGCGGGCGGGCGATCACCGCCGCGACATGGCCCTCGAGGAGTTCTTCATCGCCTATGGCCGGCAGGACCGCGCCAAGGGTGAATTCGTCGAGGCGGTCACGATCCCGCGCCACGCACCGGGGCTGAAGGTCTACAAGCTGTCCAAACGCTTCGATCAGGACATCTCGGCCGTCTGCGGCGCGTTCAACATCAGCGTCGAAAACGGCACCGTCGCAAACGCCCGCATCGCCTTCGGCGGCATGGCGGCCACACCGAAACGGGCAACGGCGGTCGAGACGGCCCTGACCGGCGCGGAATGGAGCGAAAAGACCGTGCGCGGCGCGATGGCCCAGATGGCAGGGGATTTTACGCCCCTGTCGGACATGCGCGCCTCAGCCGACTACCGCCTGCGCGCGGCGCAGAACATGCTCCTGCGCTATTGGCACGAGGATCAGGGCACCCCGTCGAACGTGCTGGAGGTGTCGGCATGAGTGTCTCGAAACCGCTGCCCCATGACGCCGCCCGGCTGCATGTCACCGGACAGGCGCGCTATGTCGATGACATCCCGATGCCGCAGAACACGCTGCATCTGGCCTTCGGGCTCAGCACCATCGCCGCCGGGCGGATCAGTTCGATCAACCTCGACGATGTGCGCGCCGCCCCCGGCGTGGTGCGTGTGTGGGAGGCCAAGGACCTGCCCAGCGACTGCGATTGTTCGCCCTCGAACCATGACGAGCCGATGCTGTCGGGCGCGACGATCCAGTATCTCGGTCAGCCCGTGTTTCTTGTTGCCGCGACCAGCCATCTCGCCGCGCGCAAGGCGGCCCGACTGGCCCAGATCACCTATGGCGAACGCGATGCGATCCTGACCATCGACGATGCCATGGCCGCCAACAGCCGTTTTGAAGACGGGCCGCGCGTCTGGGAAAAGGGCGACGCAGGCGAGGCTATCGACACCGCCCCCCGCCGGATCAGCGGTGTGATCGAAATGGGCGGGCAAGAACATTTCTACCTCGAAGGCCAATCCGCGATGGCGCTGCCGCAGGAAGGCGGCGACGTGGTGGTGCATTCCTCGACCCAGCACCCGACCGAGATCCAGCACAAGGTCGCCCATGCGCTGCACCTGCCGATGCACGGCGTCCGCGTCGAGACCCGGCGCATGGGTGGCGGCTTTGGTGGCAAGGAAAGCCAGGGCAACGCGCTGGCCATCGCCTGCGCCGTGGTGGCGTCCGCCACCGGCAGGCCCGCCAAGATGCGCTATGACCGCGACGATGATTTCATGATCACCGGCAAGCGGCATGATTTCCGCATCGAATACCGTGTGGGTTTTGACGATCAGGGCGTGATTTCCGGCATCGAGTTCGAGCATTACACCCGCTGCGGCTGGGCACAGGATCTGTCGCTCCCCGTGGCCGACCGCGCGATGCTGCACGCCGACAACGCCTATCACCTGCCCCATGTGCGGATCGAAAGCCACCGGCTCAAGACCAACACCCAGAGTGCCACCGCCTTTCGCGGCTTTGGCGGCCCGCAGGGGATGCTGGGCATGGAACGGGTGATGGACCATATCGCGCATGATCTGGGCCTCGACCCGGTCGCGGTGCGGCGGGCGAATTACTATTCGGCAGAGGTCGAGGGGGGCGCTGCCCCCGTCGCCTCCGGCGACTCCCCCGGAGGTATTTCGGACAAGAAGAAGCAGGGGGAAGATCTCACCTCGCGCGGGGCGCAACAGGTAACCGCCGCGGGGGCACCGGTCGTGGCGGATGCCGAACAGACCACGCCCTACGGGCAGGTCGTCGAGGATTTCATCCTGCACGAGATGACCGATCGCGTGCTGGAAGGCGCCGATTACGAGGCGCGCCGCGCGGCGGTGGCCGACTGGAACGCGGGCAATGCCGTCATCAAGAAGGGCCTCGCCTTTACACCGGTCAAGTTCGGGATTTCCTTTACGCTGACGCATCTCAACCAGGCGGGCGCATTGGTGCATGTGTATCAGGACGGCTCGATCCACATGAACCATGGCGGCACCGAAATGGGACAGGGCCTGTTCCAGAAGGTGGCACAGGTGGCGGCCGACCGGTTTGGGGTGCCTCTGGAGAGGGTCAAGATCACCGCGACCGACACCGCCAAGGTGCCCAACACCTCGGCCACGGCTGCCTCCAGCGGTTCTGACCTCAACGGGATGGCGGTAAAAGCCGCCTGCGACACGATCCGCGACCGGATGGCCAATCATCTGGCGAGCCTGCACCAATGCAACACCCGCGACGTGGTGTTCGCCGATGGCACTGTCACCGTGCAGGGCGAGACCTACAGCTTTGCCAAGGTCGCGCAGCTGACCTACGAGGCGCGCATCAGCCTGTCGGCCACGGGGTTCTACCGCACGCCGAAACTCAGCTGGGACCGGATCAAGGGTCAGGGCCGCCCGTTCCTCTATTTCGCCTATGGCGCGGCGATCAGCGAAGTGGCGGTGGACACACTGACCGGCGAGTACCGCATCCTGCGCACCGACATCCTGCACGATGCGGGATCGTCGCTGAACCCGGCGCTCGACATCGGGCAGGTCGAAGGCGGGTTCGTGCAGGGCGCGGGCTGGCTGACAACCGAGGAACTGGTCTGGGATCAGTCAGGCCGTTTGCGCACCCACGCGCCCTCGACCTACAAGATCCCCGCCTGTTCGGACCGGCCTGATGTGTTCAACGTGGCGCTCTGGGAGGGGGCCAACCGCGAGGACACGATCTACCGCTCCAAGGCGGTGGGCGAGCCCCCCTTCATGCTGGGCATGTCGGTGTTCCTCGCGTTGTCCGACGCGGTGGCGGCTTGTGGTTCGGGCTATCCGGCGCTCGACGCGCCCGCCACGCCGGAGCGGGTGCTGGCGGCCATCGAAAGGGTGCGCGATGGCGTTTGACCTTGAAAGCCTGCGCGCGGCGGTGACAGCACATGGCCGGGTCGCCCGCGTGGTGATCGCCGAGGTGCAGGGATCTTCCCCGCGCGAGGTGGGCGCTGCGATGCTGGTCTGGGAGGGCGGGCAATCCGGCACGATCGGCGGCGGTGCGTTGGAGTATCAGGCAGCCCAGCAAGCGTTCCAGCGCGCAGGCTTCAGCAAACACCCGCTTGGCCCCGAACTGGGCCAGTGCTGCGGTGGCGCGGTCACTCTGCTGACCGAAACCTTCGACGCCGACCGCGTGCGCGAACTGGAGGGCGAGAGCATCATCGCCCGCGGTCCGGGGGACATGCCGCTGGCCGTCAAACGACTCACCGCCTGCGCGCGCAACCAGGGCGTCGATCTGCGCCCACGCAGGGTGCAGGGCTGGTTCGTCGAGCCTCTGGCCCGTTCGACGCAGGCGCTCTGGATCTGGGGCGCGGGCCATGTCGGGCGGGCCCTCGTGGATGTGCTGCACCCGATCCCCGAGCTTGGCATCACCTGGGTCGACACCGCGCCAAGCCGCTTTCCCGACACCGTTCCCGACGCGGTGAACGCCCTGCCCGCCAGTGATCCGCTGCGCGTCGTTCAACACGCCCCCAAGGATGCCGCGCATCTGATCCTGACCTATTCCCACGCGCTTGACCTGAGCCTGTGCGACGCGCTGCTGCATCACGGGTTCGGCTTTGCGGGGCTGATCGGATCGGGTACGAAATGGGCGCGCTTTGCCTCGCGTTTGCGCAAGATGGGGCACACAGACGCCCAAATATCTCGCATCTGCTGCCCGATTGGGCAAAAATCACTTGGCAAACATCCGCAAGCGATTGCCGTCGGGGTTGCCGCACAGCTATTGAGCCTTTCAACGACCAACGCAGGTGTTCAGTGTCCTCCAACACGACAGACAACCTCCTTCGCCTCTCGGGCCTGACCAAGGCCTATCCCGGTGTTGTCGCCAATGACGATGTGTCCTTCGACATCCGCGAGGGAGAGATCCACGCCTTGCTGGGTGAAAACGGCGCGGGCAAGTCCACGCTGGTCAAGATGATCTACGGGCTGGTGAAACCGGACAAGGGCAGGATGACCCTGCACGGCGCGCCCTATGCGCCGTCCGAGCCAAGTGCGGCGCGCAAGGCGGGTGTGGCGATGGTGTTCCAGCACTTCTCGCTCTTCGATGCGCTGGACGTGGCGGAAAACGTGGCGCTTGGCATGGAGAACCCACCGCCGCGCCGCGATCTGGCCCGGCAGATCCGCGAGGTGTCGGAAACCTACGGCCTGCCGCTCGATCCGTCGCGCACCGTGGGCACGCTGTCGGCGGGCGAACGGCAGCGGGTCGAGATCATCCGCTGCCTGCTTCAGGATCCGCGCCTTCTCATCATGGACGAGCCAACCTCGGTGCTGACGCCACAGGAAGTCGGGATCCTGTTCGAGACCCTGCGCAAGCTGAAGACCGAAGGCACCGCGATCCTCTATATCAGCCACAAGCTCGAAGAGATCCGCACGCTCTGCGACCACGCGACGATCCTGCGGCTGGGCAAGAAGGTGGCGACCTGTACACCCTCCGAGACCACCGCGCGGGCGATGGCGGAAATGATGATCGGGTCGAGCTTTGTCTCACCCACCGCGAAACACGCGATCCCCGGTGAGGTGCTCTTGCGGGTCGACAACCTGACGATGCCCCCCCCCGGCGCCTTCGGCACACCCCTGCGCGGCATCAGTTTCGAACTGCGCGCGGGCGAGGTGCTGGGCTTTGGCGGGGTCGCGGGCAACGGGCAGGATGAACTGCTGCTGGCGCTGTCGGGAGAACGCCTGACCGAGCGTGGCACGATCTGGATCAAGGGCGCGGATGCCAGCCGTGACGGGCCCGTGCTGCGCCGTGCCGCTGGTTGCCTGACCGCCCCCGAGGAACGACTGGGTCACGCGGCGGCGCCCAATATGAGCCTGACGGAAAACGCCGTGCTGACGGCGGGGCGTCGGCAAAGGCTGGTGCGAAACGGCTTTATCGACTGGAAACGCGCCGAAGGATTTGCCGCGGATGTGATCCAACGCTTCGACGTGCGCACTCCCGGCACCCATGTGGCGGCGCGGGCCCTGTCCGGTGGCAATTTGCAGAAATTCGTCATCGGGCGCGAGGTGGCGCAGAACCCGGACATCCTTGTGGTGAACCAGCCCACATGGGGCGTAGATGCCGCCGCCGCCGCCGCGATCCGGCAGGCCCTGCTGGATCTCGCCTCCAAGGGCGCCGCGATCCTGGTGATCAGTCAGGACCTGGACGAGCTTCTGGAAATCGCCGACCGCTTTGGGGCGTTGAACGAGGGGCGGCTGTCGCCGCTCAAGCCGGTGGCGGATCTGAGCATCGACGAGATCGGCCTGATGATGGGCGGCGCGCATGACATGGAGGTGGCCCATGTGGAGGCGTGACGCATCAGCCAACCGCTCCCTCAGATTGGTGGCGTTTCATTTGCATATTTTTGAAAAGAAGAAGCAGGGGCAGTGCGCGCCACTCCCTTGTTCTTCTTTTTCCAAATATGCACACGCCACCTGCCACCCGGCACATACGGAGGGGTTGCGGTGATCCGGCTCGAAAAGCGCCCGCAGCCGTCAAGGGCATGGACAGTGGCGACACCGATCCTGGCGGTGATCCTGACGATGATCTTCGGCGGCATCATGTTCAGCCTGATCGGCACCTCGCCGTTCGAGGCGATCCGCACGATCTTCTGGGATCCGCTGTTTCATCCGCAATTCGCGGCGTTCTCGCGCCCGCAACTGCTGGTCAAGGCGGGGCCGCTGATCCTCATCGCCATCGGCCTGTCGATCGGCTTCCGCGCGGGCATCTGGAACATCGGGGCCGAGGGGCAATACATCATCGGCGCGATCTGCGGCGCGGCGGCGGGTCTGGCGCTTTACCCGATGGAGTCGGCGCTGATCCTGCCGCTGATGATCGTGGCGGGGGCCTTGGGCGGCTGGGCCTGGGCGATGATCCCGGCACTTCTGAAGGTGCGCTTCGGCACCAACGAAATCCTCGTCTCGCTGATGCTGGTCTACGTGGCCGAGAACCTCTTGGCGTCGGTGTCGTCGGGCATCCTGCGCAATCCCGAAGGCATGGGCTTTCCCGGCTCGCGCAACCTGTCGCAATGGTCGTCGTCGCAGAACCTCGAACTGATCCCGAACACCGGCATGCACCTCGGCGTGCTGACCGCCTTCATCGCGGTGATCCTCGCCTATGTGCTGCTGACGCGGCATATCCAGGGCTACAACATCCGCCTGACCGGCGAGGCTCCGCGCGCGGCGAAATTCGCAGGCGTGTCGCCCGCACGCACGATCCTGTTCTGTCTGGGCACTGCCGGCGTGCTGGCGGGCATGGCGGGGCTGTTCGAGGTCACAGGACCGGCGGGGCAAGTCAGCATCGACTTCGGGTCGGGCTATGGCTTTACCGCGATCATCGTGGCCTTCCTGGGTCGGTTGCACCCGGTGGGCATCCTGCTGGCGGGGCTGCTCATGGCGCTGACCTACATTGGTGGCGAGTTGGCGCAGCTGATGCTGGGCGTGCCCGGCGCGTCGATCCAGCTTTTTCAGGGCATGCTGCTGTTCTTCCTGTTGGGGGTGGATGTATTGACAAATTACCGCGTCCGCTTCGGCGCAAGCGAGGTGGCGTGATGGATCTCGGCAACATCAACCCGGTCCTGCTGGTCGCATCGCTCATGATCTCGGCCACACCGATCCTGCTGGCCGCCATCGGCGAGATGGTGGTCGAGAAATCGGGCGTTCTCAACCTCGGGGTCGAGGGCATGATGATCACCGGGGCCGTCATCGGCTTTATCGTGGCCATCAACACCGGATCGCCGCTTCTGGGCTTTGTCATCGCCGCCGTTGCGGGCGCGGCCCTGTCGCTCTCCTTCGGCGTGCTCACGCAGATTTTCCTGTCGAACCAGGTGGCGACCGGGCTGGGCCTCACGCTGGTCGGGCTGGGCCTGTCCTCGCTTCTGGGCAAACCCTACGAGGGTCAGAAGACCGCAACGCTGCCCAAGCTCGACATCCCCATCCTCGGCGACCTGCCGGTGGTGGGTCGGATGCTCTTTTCCCACGACATCATGGTCTATGTCAGCCTCTGCCTCATTCTCGCGGTCTGGGCGTTCCTCAAGTTCACCCGCGCCGGGCTGATCCTGCGCGCGGTCGGCGAAAGCCATGACAGCGCCCATGCTTTGGGATACAAGGTGGTGCGCGTGCGCCTGCTTGCCATCATGTTCGGTGGCGCCTGTGCGGGCCTCGGCGGTGCCTATCTGAGCCTTGTCCGTGTACCGCAATGGACCGAGGGCATGACGGCGGGCGCGGGCTGGATCGCGCTGGCCATCGTGGTCTTCGCCAGCTGGCGCGCGGGCCGGGTGCTGATCGGTGCCTATCTTTTCGGCGGCATCAGCGTTCTGCAACTCAATCTGCAGGCTGCCGGGATGACGTGGGGGGTGCAATACTTGTCGATGTCACCATATCTGATAACCATCCTCGTGCTTGTTTTCATCTCGTCCAACCGCAGCCGCAGCAGCCATGATGCGCCCGCGAACCTTGGACAGACCTTTCATGCGACCCGCTGACAAACAGGGGCGCTGCAACACCAACGGGGCGCCAACCGCCCCACCAACCGGGAGTACCCACATGATCCGCAGAACACTACTCGCGACAGCCGCCGCCGGCCTGACGCTGGCCTTCGGCGCACCCGCCATTGCGCAAGACACCACCAAGGCGTGTTTCGTCTATGTCGGCCCCATCGGCGACGGTGGCTGGACCTACCAGCACCACCAGGGCGCGCTGGCGCTCAAGGAAGAATACGGCGACAAGGTCGAGATCGCGTATCAGGAAAGCGTGCCCGAAGGTGCCGATGCCGAGCGTGTCATCACCCAGATGGCGCTGTCGGGCTGCAACATCATCTTCACCACCTCGTTCGGCTACATGGACCCGACCAATAACGTCGCGGCCAAGTTCCCGGACGTGAAGTTCGAGCACGCCACCGGCTACAAGCGCGAGCATCCGAACGTGTCCACCTACAACGCGCGCTTCTACGAAGGCCGTGCCGTTGTGGGCCACATCGCGGGCAAGATGACCCAGACCAACAAGATCGGCTATATCGGGTCCTTCCCGATCCCCGAAGTGATCATGGGCATCAACAGCTACTATCACCACGCCAAGCTGGCGAACCCGGAAGTCGAACTCGTCGTGACATGGGCCTATACATGGTTCGACCCGGCGAAAGAGGCCGACGCCGCCCGCGCGATGCTCGATCAGGGCGTCGACGTGATCACCGCGCATACCGACTCGACTGCACCACTGGCCGAGATCGCCAAGGAAGGCGGCTCTGCATGGGGCTTTGGTCAGGCGTCCGACATGGCAGCCTTCACCACCAATGATGACGGTACCCCCGGACCGCGCATCGCGTCGATCATCGACGAATGGTCGCCCTATTACATCAAGCGCGTGGGCGCGCTGATGGACGGCACCTACGAGCAGATCGACAGCTGGGCGGGCATGCCCGAGGGCGAAGTCGTCATCGGCACGATGAACGACGCCATCCCCGACGACGTGAAGGCCGAAGCACAGGCGATGATCGACGCCATCACGGCGGGCGAGTACCACCCGTTCACCGGCCCGATGAACAAGCAGGACGGAAGCGCATGGCTGGCCGAGGGCGAGACCGCCGACGACGGCACCCTTCTGGGCATGGACTTCTACGTCGAAGGCATCACCGGCGACATCCCGAACTGATCGGGGTCCGGCGTCTGCCGGAGAGTTGCGATAGACAGGAAACGCCCGGGGGAGACTTCGGGCGTTTTTTATATGGTCGCTGGCGCAGAGCATGCCTTTTCGATCCCGCGCTTTGTTCCAAATGACAAAGCTGCGGCATCTTCATAACCTGCAGCCATGACGCCACAGATTCTCACAACACTTCCCGGATACACCCGTGCGCTGTTCCTGCGTGACGTCGTTGCGGGGGTAACCGTGGCGATGGTTGCACTTCCCCTGAGCCTTGCCATCGCGATTGCGTCGGGTGCTGACCCGGCCAAGGGTCTGATAACGGCGATCGTTGCGGGGTTCCTGATTTCGCTTCTGGGCGGAAGCCGGGTTCAGATCGGTGGACCAACAGGCGCTTTCATCGTCGTGGTGTTCGGCGTGATTGCCGATCATGGCTATGACGGGTTGCTGATCGCCACCTTGATGGCAGGTCTGATCCTGTTGATCGCGGGATATTTCCGCGCCGGAAACCTGATCCGCCTGATCCCCGAGCCGGTGATCAATGGATTTACCATCGGCATCGCCATCATCATTGCGACCAGCCAGTTGAAGGATCTGTTCGGGCTGAGTGTCACGGACGTGCCAGCGGAATTCCTGGCCAAGATCGAGGTCCTCTGGGACGCGCGCCCCAGCTTTTCGACCGTTTCGGCCCTTGTGGGACTGGGCACGATGGTGCTGATCACGGTGTTTCGTCGCGCCGCACCCGCCTTGCCCGGACTGATCGTTGCGGTCGCCATCACCTCTGCCATCGTGGCAGTTCTCGACCTGCCGGTGGACACGATCGGGTCGCGCTTCGGGGCGCTTCCCAGCACCCTTCCCTGGCCCTCGCTTCCCGACATCACCGTTGGACGATTGGTCGAGCTGCTGCCCTCTGCCCTCATCATCGCCTTTCTGGCCGGGGTTGAATCTCTGCTGTCGGCCATGGTGGCGGACCGCATGATCGCAGGTCAGCATCGCCCGAATGCGGAATTGCTGGCGCAGGGGGCCGCGAACATCGGCGCGGCGCTGTTTGGTGGCCTGCCGGCGACCGGCGCAATCGCGCGGACGGCCACCAATATCCGCGCCGGGGGGCAGACACCCGTGGCGGGGCTTGTGCACGCGGTGACGATCCTTCTTGTCATGCTGGTGGCGTCGGGACTTGTCGGCTACATGGCGATGCCCGCCTTGGCGGGGCTGTTGATCCTGACTGCCTGGAACATGAGCGAGCCGCACAAATGGCGGGATCACCTGGTCCAGCGCAAGGCCGATGTTTTGCTGCTTGGGCTGACGATGGTTCTCACGGTCCTTGCTGACCTGACCGTGGCCATCGGGGTTGGGGTCGCCCTGGGGCTGGCGCTGCGACTGCAACGCCGCAACGCCCCTGACTCGGACTGGTCCGAACCGGACCGCTGATCGGGGATCGCATGTCTTGCCCTTGGTCGAGCGGCATGTGCATTCTCGGCCGAGCGCGACTCTTTTCTCGCATCATTCCGCCACGCCAAGACCCAAGGAACTGCCCATGCACCCCTTCCATCAAGAGCTGAAATCCCGACTGGTGCGCTATTGCGCCATCGACAGCCAGTCGGACATGGACAGCCCCGGCGCGCCCTCGACGGCGTGTCAGCATGACATGCTCGACCTGCTGGTCACCGAACTGACCGAGATCGGCGCGGCGGATGTCACGAAAACCCCCTATGGCACCGTGATCGCCACGATCCCCGGCACCGTGTCCGGTCCGACCATCGGGTTTCTCGCCCATGTGGACACCGCGCCGCAGTTCAATGCCACCGGCGTCAAGCCCCGTGTGATCGAAGGCTACAATGGCGGTGCGATCACCTATCCCGACGATCCCGACCTCGTGCTGTCGCCCGACGCCTTTCCCTATCTCGCGGGCAAGGTCGGGGAGGACATCGTCACTGCCTCGGGGCTGACGCTCTTGGGGGCGGATGACAAGGCGGGCGTTGCCATCGTCATGACCGCCGCCCGGCATCTGCTGGAGACCCCGGAGATAAAGCGCCCCACGATCCGCGTCGCCTTTACCCCCGACGAGGAAATCGGCCGCGGTGTCGATCCGAACCTGCCCGCCGATCTGGGCGTCGATTTCGCCTATACGTTCGACGGCGGCGAACTGGGAGAGATCACCTACGAGACCTTCTCGGCGGATTTCGCCGTGGTCACAGTGACCGGCGTGTCGATCCATCCCGGCACCGCAAAGGACAAGCTGGTCAACGCCATCCACCTTGCATCCAAGATCGTCGACACCCTGCCCCAGGTCACCCTGACGCCCGAGACCACCGATGGCACCGAAGGTTTCATCCACGCGGTCGACATGAAGGGCAGCGCCGACCAGATGGAGCTTCGTTTCATCCTGCGTGATTTCGAACTGGAGGGGTTGAAGGCCAAGGGCGCGCTTCTTCGGCAGGTCTGCGACACCATCGCGGCGACCGAACCGCGCGCGCGGATCACCTGCACCATCACCCCGCAATACCGCAACATGCGCTACTGGCTGGAAAACGACATGACGCCCGTGGAACTGGCCCGCACCGCGCTGGCCGATCTGGGGATACCAGAGCAGTCCGTGCCGATCCGGGGCGGCACCGACGGGTCGCGCCTGACGGAAATGGGCGTGCCCTGCCCCAACCTGTTCACCGGCATGCAGAACGTGCACGGCCCGCTGGAATGGGTGTCGGTGCAGGACATGACCCGCGCGACGGACCTGTGCCTGCGGATCGCGGAACGCGCGGCACAGCCCGGTTAAGAGCGCCTATTCGTCGTCCGACCAGCGCTTCATGTAATCGGTCTGGTAGACCCCGCCGCCCGCCTGTTGCGTCAGCGGCTTGCGCACCACGTAGTGCAGGATCACGGGTGAATCCGACGGCAGTTGCCCCCGAATGCGCGGCCTGACGCCAGTTTCGTTCGGGTTCGTCGTGCGCGCCGTCTTGCGCGCATGGGCCGGGCGGATGGGTTGCAGCAAAAGGTCCAGCACCTCGTAGCCCATCGCCTTTTGCCAGAACCCGTACACCATTTCGGGGGTGATCTGGTAGAAGCCGTGATTGATCCAGTTGTTGCAGGGCGAATGCCCGATCAGCACAGCGCCGGGTTTCAGCATCCGGTCGATGTTGCGATAGGCGGTGGGCAGTTCGAACACATGCTCGCAAGTGCCGCCGTCATAGATCACGTCGAACCGCGCGGTCAGGTCTTCGCCAACGGGCTGCGTCAGGTCGTGGATGATGCTGGCGTTCTCGAACTCCGAAAAATCGAGTGAATCGACGCTGTCGAACCCAAGCTTTTCAAAGAAGGTCTCGCTATAGGCGTTGTCGGGGTTGCGCAGATCGTCCTCGGTCAGGCCGGGAAGATGCGTCGCGATGGCGGCCGCGAAATCCTGCGCCGCAACACCCCGCCTGCTGCCGACAAAGCCCTGTCGACCCAGCATGAGGAACGCCCCGCCAAGCTGATGACCTTTGGTTGTCTCGATCAGCAAGGTGCCCAGAACGTCCGGTATCGACATGGAATTTTCTCACTGTTCACGCATCCGGGAAAGCATCCTCCGGCAGGGACTCCAATGCAAGCCACACGCCTTCGGCCCGCTCTGAAAGCGATGCGCGAAAACATCATGCGGCTGCCCCGTCAGCCCTTCAGTCGGCACCTTGAAGCGATTGCAGATAGCCCACCAGATCGGCGATCGGTTCGGCCACAATCAACGGCTGTCCGCTTGGCAGCTTCATCGGCGTGTTGGCGACCCCTTCGAAATAAGGACCGAACACCGGCATGGGGGATCCGTGACTGACCATCGGATCGGTTCCGTCGATGCGGCTCAGCACCCGCTCCAGCGGAAAGCTGCGCTCGTTGCGCGCCGACAGCGTCGTCAGGTCCGACGGCTGCAAGACCAGCGCGGCCGCTAGTGGACCCTGCCCCTTGGCATCGGCCCCGTGGCAGGTGGCGCAGTGGGTCTGGAACAGGGCCCGCCCGTGATCGACATCCTGCGCAAGTAGCGGCACAGCAGTCAGTGCCAGACAGGCAAGGCTGGCAAGGGCATGTCTCATGGATGATCCTCCATCTGACCAAAGATACAGCAACCCTGCAGGAATCCCGCCCATCGCGCGTTGATCCGGATCAATCCTTTTGAGGTCTCATGCAGATGTCCTAGCTTACGCCAAGTCAGCCAAGAGGATTTGCCATGTACCGCCTGTTCCTGATCGTGATGATGACCCTTGCCGCCCCCGCCTTTGCGCAGGACACCGATCTGGAACTGGTGCTGCTGGCCGATGCCTCCGGCTCCATCGACCAGCGCGAGATCGACTTTCAGCGCCAAGGCTACGCGCAGGCGATCACCGATCCCGAGGTGCTGGCCGCGATTGCCAACACGGCCTATGGCAGCATCGCCGTCACCTACGTGGAATGGGCCACCAATCAGGCGGTGGTGGCTGACTGGACCCTGATCGACGGGCCAGACAGTGCCACGCTTTTTGCCGCCGAGTTGTTGAACAAGCCGCGTCAGGCCTATGGGCGCAACGCCATTGGTGCAGCGCTGCTCGAAGGGTTGCGACTGATGGACACCAATGACTTCGATGGCTGGCGGCGGGTCATCGACTTTTCGGGTGACTCCGTGCGCAGCTATTCCGGCCCGTCGATTGCCGAGGCGCGCGACACGGTGGTTGCGGCGGGTGTGACGATCAACGCCCTGCCCATCCTGCGCCCTGACGATCCCGGTCGCGCGCAAGGCGGTCTCGAGGCGCAATACGAGGCACAGATCATCGGCGGGCTGGGGGCGTTTGTCGTGACCGCCGAGAACCGTGCGTCCTTTGCCGAGGCGGTGAAGCGCAAGCTGATTCTGGAAATCTCGGGCCAGATGCCGACGCGGAACGTGGCGGAGGCGCGGAACGCTGCGAGACCGTCCTCGCGCTGAGCGGGCAAGCCCCGTCCGCGGGGCTTGGGACGCAATGTCGAAATTGCGTGGAAAAGCGGTTTTGAAACCGCTTACCGGCGCTACTCGTCCAGCGATCCGTGCACGGCCAAGAGCGCCATGTCCGCCTCTTGCGGTTCGATCACCCGGAAGCTTTCGCGCACGCCGGACTCGGTCAACTCGCGGCTCACCGTCAAAAGCGTGTTCGGCGCGTGCTCGTCGCAAAGCTCGGCCATATGGGCAATCTCCGCCTCGGCCACCGGGCGCGCGGCCTCGACCGACGGCGCGCCGTAGAGATCGACGAAATGCTGCGCCAAACCCTGCACCAATGCGGCATGTTCCGCCGGTTCGATCTGCGTCACCGCGACGAAACTCACCCGGCCAAAGGTCTCGGCCCCCAGCCAGCCATTGCTGAACGCCTGTTTCGCACGGCCCTCGAGATCCCCCTCGGACCAGTTGGAAAACTCGAACCCGCCCGAGATGCACCATTCGCCGGTGCGGGCCGGAGAATGAAAGACGCGCTGGTCGCTTTCGTCGAAATGGATGGCACGGGCAAGGTTCATGAACGGATCTCCAGAAGGTCGGTCACAGGCAGGAGCATGGTCTGCCCGTCGGCGCGAAGCAAGAGGCCAAGCTTTTCGTCCAGACCCAGAAAATGGCCATTCTTTCCGAGGAAGGTGCCGTCCTTCCCCATGCCATAAGCAAGGCCCGCCCATTCGGTATGAAGCGGCCCCATGCCCTCGTCCTCCCACCGGCTGATCCAGTTGAGCAGATGCCGCGACCAGCTTTCCAGCAGATCGACCGGCGTCAGGTCACCGCAGCCCTCGCTCATCAGGTCGGTCTCGTCCGGGGTCTCGCCACCGGCAAGGTTGCCTCGCGCAAAGACCAACTCGAACCCGGTGACAAGCCAGCCGGGTTCCGCGTCCGCATCCTGCGTGTCGGTCGCACCGCGCACTGCGCCACACAGCCCGCCATTGACGCGGATCGGCCCGTCCCAACACAGATGCACCGGCATCTCCGACGGCCCCAGCGCCCCCAGCGCGTTCTGCAGCGCGACGCCCGTGAGCGGCACCATCGCCGCCGCGTCGGACAGCGCCACTTCAGGGGCCAGCACGATGGCTGCGCGCAACCGTTCGGGTGACGCATCATACAGGATCGTGCCCGCGTCGCAGCCCTGTGCCGCCTCGGAACAGGCCGCCTCGAACGGGTCCGCCCCCGCCGTATTGATGCCCTGCATCAGCGGCGGGAACGAGGGTCCGGTGCTCATGCCTTTCCGGCGGCGATCAGCGTGCGGGCCAGATCGCGGAACGACTGGGCCTGTGCGCTGTCGGGTTTCGACACGACGATGGGCGCGCCGCCATCGGCGGCCTTGCGGATGTCGAGATGCAGCGGGATTTCCGCCAGAAGCGGCACCCCGATCTTGGCCGCCTCCGCCGCAACACCGCCATGACCGAAGATGTGTTCCTCGTGCCCGCAGTTCGAACAGATATGCGTCGACATGTTCTCGATCAGACCGATGATCGGCACGTTCATCTGGTTGAACATGTCGATCCCCTTGCGCGCATCCAGAAGCGCCACGTCCTGCGGCGTGGAGACCACGATGGCCCCGTCCACATACGCCTTCTGGGACAGGGTCATCTGCACGTCACCTGTGCCCGGCGGCAGGTCCACCAGCAGAACATCCAGCGCGCCCCATTGCACCTGCATCAGCATCTGCTGCAACGCACCCATGAGCATCGGACCGCGCCAGACCACAGCCTGACCTTCGTTGACCATCAGGCCCATCGACATCATCGTCACGCCAAAATTGCGCATCGGCAGGATGATCTTGCCATCCGGGCTGGCGGGACGCCCCGACACGCCCAGCATGCGCGGCTGGCTCGGCCCGTAGACATCGGCATCGAGCAGACCGACCCGACGGCCCTCGGCGGCCAGAGCACAGGCGAGGTTCGCAGAGACCGTGGATTTGCCCACGCCGCCCTTGCCCGAGGCGATGGCCAGAATGCGGTCCACACCGGGGATTTTCTCGGGGCCGGCCGGTTTCGGCTTGGCACCGCCCTTGAGGTCCGGCGGCGGTTTCGGCGTTGAATGCGCGGTCATGACAGCCGAGACGGAAGACGCGCCCAGCGCCTTCACCGCGTCCTCGGCAGCCTGCCGCACGGGGCTGTAGATGGTGGCCTGATCAGCCGCCACCTCGACCACAAAGCGCACCGCATCGCCGTCGACGTTGAGCGCCCGCACGATGCCTGCGGCCACGATATCCTGTCCCGAAGCCGGATCGGTCACGGCTTTCAGCGCGGCCAGAACCGCGTCACGAGTCAGCGCCACGGTCAGTCCTGTCCCTTGATCGAGCCGGTGACGACATGTTCGAGGTCAAGCCCGTCAATCGTCAGAACCACCTTGGCGTCAAAAATCTTGCCGCTGGTGTCGGCATCGCGCATCGCCTCTTCGATGGCCTGCTGGGACGTGACCCCAACCTGCTTGAGAAACTTGCGCATGGACATGTTGAAATCATCGCTCATCGGTTTTCTCCCCTTGGGCCTCCGCCCGGTCTGGCCGAGGTGAAGCGTTGACGGGTGTAAGCCAGCGCCTTTAGGCTTTCAAGCGAGGAGGCGCTTCATAATGACAGTGACAGGAAAACAACTCGGCCTCGCCTGCGCCACCATCATGGCGCTCACCGTCGGCACCACCGCCCAAGCCCAGGACAAGGCCTTCACGCTGGCCGCGCCCGAGGCCCTGGTGGACTCGGGTCTGCTCGGCTACATCCTGCCGCGCTTTTCGCTCAAGACACAGGTGCGGATCACGCTGACCGAACCCGGGGCTGCGGCGGATGCGGAGTTCGGCACGACCGGGGTTGTGGCCTTTCAGGGCCCCGACACGGTCTGGCATCTGACCACGGGCGAGGATGCGGATGCCCGGCGCTTTGCCGACTGGCTTCAATCCGAGGTGGGCCGCAGCACGGTGGACAGCTATCAGGTCGATGGCGCGGCACCCTTTGTCACGCAGGTCGAGGTGGCGCAGGTGGTGGCCCCGACGATCTACGAGGGCGATGCCAAGCGCGGCGAAGAGGTCTCGCTGTCCCATTGCGGGCGCTGCCACGTGGTGAACGACACGAACCGCATGAACTCCATCGGCTCGACCCCGTCCTTTGCGGTCCTGCGCACGCTGCGCGACTGGGAGGACCGGTTCCAGACCTTCTACGTGCTCAACCCGCACCCGGCATTTACACAGATCGCTGATGTGACAGAACCGTTCAGGGCCAACCGCCCCTCGCCCATCCGCGCGGTCGAGATGACGCTGGACGATCTCGACAACATCATGGCCTTCGTGCAGGGCATTCCCCCCGCCGATCTGGGCGCACCGGTGCAATCGATGGACCAGTAAAAGCTCCCCATCGAAGCACACCAGATAACAATTTGGAAAATAGAACAAAGCACTGAAGTAGTGTCGCCGTTTCAGCATTCAGTTGCAGGAATCGGAAAAATTCGACACGATGAGCCTACAAATTTTAACGTTCTTTTTTTTCACAGTTATTGATGAGCGCGAAAGCCATGATTCCATTAGAATTTCAATGCATTGACAACATCACACCGCAGATTTTCACGACCCGGGTGATTGAACCGGTCTTGTGCCACTTGTCAGAGATCGCGTTTTCGAAAGCGGCTTCACAGCTGCTGCTTGGCACAGCATTGCATGAAAGCATGGGTCTGAAGCATCGCCGACAAGTCGGCGGTGGACCTGCCCGCAGTCTCTTTCAGATGGAGCCAGCTACGCATGACGATATCTGGACCAATTTCCTTGCTTACAGAGACGCTCTTAAAGGGCAGATCGAGGGCCTTTTGAGTTCACCCACGGCAAACAAGCACCTCGAGTTGGAATTCAATGACAATTATGCAGCGGGTATGGCCCGGGTCCACTATTTTCGAGCCCCGGACGCCCTTCCAAAAAGCAACGACCTGATTTCACAGTCGAACTATTGGAAAAAGCACTACAATACCGCATTGGGCGCCGGCACGCCCACAAAATACCAAAACGATTGGAAAGCGCATGGCGGCCCAGACGTCTTGTTCCGTATCGACTGCAGCATATAGGCCAGCAACATGAAGAACTGCATTTACTTACTGAGCGGCATCTTTTTTCTGATTTTCGCCCAATCGCCCGTCCAAGCCGAGATCACCGTCAACACAACAAACGGCAAAGAGTATCACCATGTTTTGCTGACACTTACTGAGCAAGATTTACTGCCCAATCCAGAAGGCAGGAGTGATGACCTTGCATATACTCTTGCTGATGGGGGTATGTTTGAAATCTACATTCCTTCTGGCAGGCTGTCCGATGTGGCTTCTCCTGGTTGCGAAGCCCTCATTGTGCGTATGCCTTGGACCAGCCCCGACCTCGATCCGGAATTCGTCTTGGAAAAATCCCAACTGCTCGAAGACATTAACAACGTTCGGGACGGAAGAACGGGCACGGTTACCATCGCCGTTGAACTCGACCCGTATCTTGATACGTCGGACGACACATTCACGCTCACGCGCTGCAATGTCTTCCTTCGCACCGCCTACGGGCGTTATGTTCCCAACGTGGACCCCCTGCAAAAGTAATCGACGTCGCGTAGTCCCATCGGATCGAAGTGTCCAACGGGACTACGGTAGAATGGGTCGATCCGGTTCATTCACCTGCGCTCAATGGTCCTTGCGTTTCGAGTACGGCCCGTCGCCCAGGTAATCATCCGTGGTGCGCGGGATGCGCGGCTCGCCCAGCGCAAACGGATTGTTCTTCGAATGGTACTGCGCCTGAATCCGGCAATTGTCGCACATCTGGATCATCTTGGCCGCGTCGCTGGTGGCGAACATGGAATGCTTGCCCGCCAGTTTCTCGGTGATCTTCTCGATGGTCGATTTCACCCCGAACAAAGACCCGCATTCGATGCAGGCAAAGGGTTCCTCCTCGTTCAGAACCACCTGGCTGAAGGCCGCATCGGTGAGGTTCATGCGCGGCTCCAGCGTGATCGCCGTTTCGGGGCAAATCGTGGCGCAGATCCCGCATTGCAGGCAGGCATCCTCCTGGAACAGCAGCTGCGGCAGGTCGGGATTGTCGCCCAGCGCGCCGGACGGACAGAGCGACACGCAACTGAGACACAGCGTGCAGGCGTCCTTGTCCACCAGCACCGCACCGTAGGGGGCGTTTTGCGGCAGCGGCAGGATCTCGGCCTCGGGGGCCATCGCCTTGGCCGCGACCCGTGCCACCTGACGCCGTGTGCCGATGGGCAGGCTGGGCGTGGCGACGGGCTTGGGCACCGCACCGCCATAGAGGTGATCGCTCAGCGCGTCGGGATCGGTCAGGTCAAGCACCTGCACCCGACCGCCGCCTGACAGCGCATTGGCCAGCACCGCCTCGTGTTCCGGCGTGTCGCGTTCGGTGCGCGGGGCCAGCAGGACATCGACAGACGCAAATCCACAGCTCAGCGCCGCCATCATCTCGGCATGACCAAAGGCAGCCAAACTGTCCATCGCAAACGGGATCACATCGGCGGGCAAGCCCCGGCCAAACCGTGCGGCAAGGCTGATCATCTCGGTGCCATGGTCGGCATCATGCACCAGAAGGCGCGGCGCTGTGCCCCCGGCTTTGCGATAGGTGGACGACAACGTGTCCAGCCGCCGGAACACCGCCGACACCGGCGGCGCGTCATAAGCGATGGCCCCCGACGGGCAAAGTGCTGCGCAGGCGCCGCAGCCCGCGCAGATCATCGGATCGATGGCAACGTGATCGCCATCGGGCGTGATGGCACCGGTGGGACAGATGTCGAGGCACTTCGAACAGCCCGTCTGTTCGGCACGGCTGTGCGCACACAAAGCAGGCTCCAGCGCGATATAGAGCGGCTTCTCGAACGTGCCGACCATCTGCGCCGCCTCGGCCAGCACGGACGCCACAGTCGCGGGCTGGCGCGGATCGGCGCGCAGGTAGCCTTCGCGCTTGTGCGGCGCGGGCACCATCGCAGGCTCGCCGGTCAGGTCGATCACCACGTCACATTCCGACACGGCCCCGTCCTTGGGATCGCTGAACGCAAACGCGCCGCGCCCGCCGGGCAGCAGTTGCGAGAACCCGTTGATCCGGACCTCGAACTGGCCCAAAGCGCCGTTCAGGTTGCGCACCTGTCCGCGCACCACGTCAAAGCGGCGGTCGACCGGCACATCAGACGCGTCGGTCTGCAGCACGGTCACCGCCAGCGTGTCGCACAGCTGTGCCGCCGCCGCGAAGACCGCATCGCCCGCTCCGACGATCAGGCAGGTGCCTTCGCTGACAACGTCGATCACCTTGGCCGATGGCAGGTTCAGGACTGATTCCGCAGCCAGAGCCGCCTGCTTCGGTCCGGCCTGCCTGGCGTCATCGCTCCAGCCCGCGCGGTCGCGTATGTCGACAAAGGCGGGCGTATCGACACCCAGTTCCTCGGCCAGCATCTCGAAGAACGCGCTTTCCTGCGCACAGGCGACGATCACATCGCCGCCACCAATGGCCTTGGCCGCGCTTTCGGCCTGCGTGCCGCAGAGGTTGGTATAGACCCGCGAGGGATCGAGCGATGTCGCCTCACCGATGCGTGCGGCGTCGACATTTTGACTGCCAAGGCAATCGCAGAGTAGAAGAGTGGTTCCCATTTCGGTCCTTTCGCGGCGCCTGCCTGCGTGATCTCTTGTCTTTGGCTGGAGATTTGGACTTAACCAAGGGCTATGCTACGCAGATGTCAACCGCGCCCGTGAGGCCGGACGACGGAGGAGACAGATTTGACCCAGACCGACAGCCGATCGATCGACATGCCCGTGGGTGTCGTGATTCAGCGCCGTCCCGGCGTGACACGCTGGCAGAAATGGGCCTACGCGCCCACGGCTTTGTTGCCCGGCGCGGGGCCTGCGCACTGGAAATTGTTGCGCGAAGAAGGCGACATTTCCGAATACCATGTCGGCACCGCGACCCTGACCCTGTGGCGCACCGATGCCGAGGCCTACCGCATCGGTCTCGCGGAACCCGTGGTTTCCGCCTACGTGGTGCTGCAACCGGGTGCTGACGAATTTCCCTACAAGATCAAGCTGATCACCGCCAACCCGCACGAGGCGATGCAATATACCGATGGCGGCGAGGACGTGGTGGAAAAGGTGCCGATGCCCCCTGCCCTTGTCGCCTGGGTGCAGGACTGGACCGACCAGCATTTCGTCGAGGAACCCTTCGTGAAGCGCAAGCGCAAGCGCTACCACGAGGACAAGGTCGAAGACGGCAAGGGGGATCCGCGCATCGCGCAGGTCAGCGATGTGTACCGCGCGCCCACGACCTCGCGAAAGGCGCGCCCGTAATGAGCCGCGGATCGGATTTCTGGTCCCGCCGCAAGGCAAAGGTCGAGGCCGAGCAGGCGGAAGAGACCCGCAAGGTCGAAGAAGCCGAGATCGAGGCGACGCAAAAGCAGCTTGAAGAAAAGACCGACGCCGAGATCCTCGAAGAGTTCGGATTGCCCGATCCGGACACTCTGGAGCCTGGACAGAACATCGCCGGTTTCATGAACAAGGCGGTGCCGGAACGTCTGCGCCGCCGGGCGATGCGGCAGCTGTGGCGGCTCAACCCGGTGCTCGCCAATCTTGACGGGCTGAACGATTACGACGGCGATTTCACCAATGCGGCCACCGATGCGCCGGGGGTCAAGACGGCCTACCAGGTGGGCAAGGGAATGCTGCGCCACGTGCAGGCGCTCGAAGAACAGGAGCGCGCCAAGCTGGCGGCGCAGAACGGCGAACACATTGATACCCCAGAGAATCTGTCGGAAATCGCCCTGCCTGTCGCATCCGATGAAGAATTTCCGCCAACCCCGGAAATTCCGGAAAATCTGCAGGATAATGCAAGTGCTGCACCTGCATCTACGACCATGGTCGTGGGTGAAGGCGGCGAGGATCAATATGACGTCGGCACACCATTGGATACTGTAAACGAGGAACCTGTGCGTCCCAGACGGATGCGCTTCAGACTTGAAAGTGAGACTTGATGACAATGAGCGCGGCTCAGCCCACGCCATCGGTGTCAGACGAGGACCGTCTTCGGGCGGATCTTTACAATTATCTGGGCCTGATCCTGTCGGCACCGCCGGACGAGCTTTTGCTCGCACAGACCGCGGGCCTCACCGGCGATGACACGGACCTTGGGCAGGCGATCACCCGGCTTGCCGAGTGCGCCCGCACAACCACGCCGCAGCAGGCCGAACGCGAGTTCAACAAGCTGTTCATCGGTCTGGGTCGCGGCGAGCTACTGCCCTATGCCAGTTTCTACCTGACAGGATTTCTGCATGAAAAGCCGCTCGCGGTTCTGCGCACCGATCTCTCGGCGCGCCGCATCGAACGTGCGGCCAATGTCTATGAACCCGAAGACAACATCGCCACGCTGATGGAAGTGATGGGCGGGTTGATCGTCGGGCGCTTTGCAGCGCCATCGACGCTCGAGGATCAGAAGACATTTTTCAACCGCCATGTCGCGCCATGGGCGGGGCATTTCTATGCCGATCTGGAAACCGCCAAGACCGCGATGCTCTACAGCGCGGTCGGGTCGGTCGGAAAGGCATTCATGAAGATTGAACGCGAAGCGTTCAGACTGACCCCGGCCTGAAGGCAGGCAAGGGTCAAAAGCACCAGGCGGGCAACCGTCACCTTGCGGCCCACGGGTCGCACCAATCAGAAAGAAGGGAGGAACCTTCCATGACTGAGAAACCCGAGGCGTCCGCAAGCCGCCGTGCTTTTCTGAAACTGGCAGGCACCGCAGCCCCGGCTGCCGTGGCGGCTGTCGCCGTATCCGGCACCGAGGCCGAAGCGGCGGAAACGCCCAAGGCGAATGGCCGGATGCAGGACACGGCGCATACCCGCGCCTACCTGGCCAGCACCCGCTTCTAAGAGCTCACACATCACCCCTTCTGCACCCGGTATGGCCGGATGCAGACCGCAACCCAGCCAACGGCGTCAGACGCCCCAGGTAGCTTGAGAGGGACACCATGCTAAGAAAGAAAACCGGAGGGCTGACACGGCGCGCTGCGCGGACCGGCCTGATTTCGGAAATCTCCAACAAATCCGTCGACAGACGCTCGTTCCTGCGCGGATCGGGCCTTGCCATCGGTGGTCTTGCCGCGATCAGCGCCACCGGCGGCGCGGTCACGCAGGCCAGCGCGCAATCCGCCGTCAACGGCGCGGTCCAGACCGTCAAGTCGGTCTGCACGCATTGCTCGGTCGGCTGTACCGTCGTTGCCGAAGTCAGCAACGGCGTCTGGATCGGCCAGGAACCCGGCTGGGACAGCCCGTTCAACCTTGGTGCGCACTGCGCCAAGGGTGCCGCCGTCCGCGAGCACGCCCATGGTGAACGCCGCCTCAAGTACCCGATGAAGAAAGAGGGTGGTGAGTGGAAGCGCATCTCGTGGGAACAGGCGATCTCCGAGATCGGTGACAAGATGCTTCAGGTCCGCGACGAAAGCGGTCCGGATTCGGTCTACTGGCTGGGGTCCGCCAAGCACAACAACGAACAGGCGTACCTGATGCGCAAGTTCGCGGCCTACTGGGGCACGAACAACGTCGACCACCAGGCGCGGATCTGTCACTCGACCACCGTGGCCGGCGTGGCGAACACATGGGGCTACGGCGCCATGACCAACAGCTACAACGACATGCACAACAGCCGCGCAATCTTCCTGATCGGCGGCAACCCTGCCGAAGCGCACCCGGTGTCCCTGCTCCACATCCTCAAGGCGAAGGAACAGAACAACGCCCCCGTGATCGTCTGCGATCCGCGCTTCACGCGCACCGCGGCCCATGCGGATGAATATGTCCGCTTCCGTCCCGGTTCGGACGTGGCGCTGGTCTGGGGTATCCTCTGGCACATCTTCGAGAACGGCTGGGAGGACAAGGAGTTCATCCGCACCCGTGTCTGGGGCATGGACCAGATCAAGGAAGAAGTCGCCCGCTGGACTCCGGAAGAGGTGGAGCGCGTCACCGGCGCCCCCGGTTCGCAGCTTGAACGCGTGGCCCGTACGCTGGCCAACAACCGTCCCGGCACCGTGATCTGGTGCATGGGCGGCACCCAGCACACCAACGGCAACAACAACACCCGCGCCTATTGCGTGCTCCAGCTTGCCCTTGGCAACATGGGAACCGAAGGCGGCGGCACCAACATCTTCCGCGGCCACGACAACGTGCAGGGTGCCACCGATTTTGGCGTGGTTGCCGATTCGCTGCCCGGCTATTACGGTCTTGCGCCGGGATCGTGGGCCCATTGGGCGCGCGTCTGGAACGAGGATCTTGACTGGCTGAAGGCACAGTTCTCGCAGGAAATGGTCGGGGATACCCCGATGATGAACCTGACGGGCATCCCGGTGTCCCGCTGGATCGACGGTGTTCTGGAAGACAAGGAAAACATTGACCAGCCGGACAACACCCGCGTCATGGTTCTGTGGGGCCACGCGCCCAACTCGCAGACCCGACTGCCGGAAATGAAGACGGCGATGGAAAAGCTCGACACGCTTGTCGTGATCGACCCCTTCCCAACAGTCTCTGCCGTCCTGCATGACCGCACCGATGGTGTCTACCTGCTGCCGGCAACGACACAGTTCGAAACCCGTGGCTCCGTCACCGCATCGAACCGGTCTCTCCAGTGGCGCGATCAGATCATGGCCCCGATGTTCGAGTCGAAGGTGGACCACGAGATCATCGCCCTGTTTGCGCAGAAGTTCGGGTTCCACGACCGCCTGTTCCGCAACATCGCACTGGAAGACGACGGTCTGACCCCGGTGATCGAAGATGTCACCCGCGAGTTCAACCGCGGCATGTGGACGATCGGCTATACCGGCCAGTCGCCCGAGCGGCTCAAGATGCACATGGCCAACCAGCATACCTTTGACCGCACGACGCTGCGGGCCAATGGCGGCCCGGCCGATGGCGACTTCTACGGGTTGCCGTGGCCCTGCTGGGGCACACCCGAGATGAACCATCCCGGAACGGCGAACCTTTATGACATGTCGTTGCCGGTCTCCAAGGGTGGCCTCACATTCCGCGCCCGCTTTGGCGTGGAAAAGGATGGCGACAACCTTCTGGCCGAGGGCGTCTATTCGCAGAACTCGGAAATCCAGGACGGTTACCCCGAATTCACCATGCAGATGCTGGTCGATCTGGGCTGGGACGGCGATCTGACCCCGTATGAACGGGCGATGATCGAATATGTCTCGGGTCTGCGCGGTGCAGTGCCAGGTCAGAGCGAACTTGGAGAGACAAGCCAGCAGGGCGAGATCCCGTCCGACTACACGGCAAAGGTCGGTGGCGTGAACTGGAAGACCGACCTCTCGGGCGGCATCCAGCGCGTTGCGATCAAGCACGAATGCGCGCCCTTCGGCAACGCCAAGGCCCGTGCGGTCGTGTGGACCTTCCCCGATCCGGTTCCCGTTCACCGCGAACCGCTCTACACAAACCGCTATGACCTTGTGGCCGATTACCCGACCTACGAGGACAAGAAGTTCTGGCGCGTGCCGACAATGTACAAGTCGATCCAGGCCAACGACTTCTCCAAGGACTTCCCGATCATCCTCACCTCCGGCCGTCTGGTCGAATACGAGGGCGGTGGCGACGAGACACGGTCGAACCCGTGGCTGGCCGAACTGCAGCAGGACATGTTCATCGAGATCAACCCGCGCGACGCCAACGATCTGGGTGTGCGGGACGGTGCGCAGGTCTGGGTCGAAGGTCCTGAAGGCGGCAAGGTCAAGGTCATGGCCATGCTGACCGAAAGGGTCGCTCCGGGTGTCGCGTTCATGCCCTTCCACTTCGGCGGGCATTACCAGGGCGAGGACCAGCGGTCCAAGTACCCGGAAGGCGCGGACCCTTACGTCTTGGGTGAATCGACAAACACCGCACAGACCTACGGATACGACTCGGTGACCCAGATGCAGGAAACCAAGGCAACCCTTTGCAAGATCATGGCAGCTTAAGGAGTTCATGAGACATGGCACGAGCTAAATTTCTTGTCGACGCCGAACGCTGCATCGAATGCAACGCCTGCGTCACGGCCTGTAAGAACGAGCACGAAGTTCCGTGGGGCATCAACCGCCGCAAGGTGGTGACCATCAATGATGGCAAGCCCGGCGAACGGTCGATCTCCGTGGCCTGCATGCACTGTTCGGACGCGCCCTGCATGGCCGTCTGCCCGGTGGATTGCTTCTACCAGAACGAAGAAGGCGTGGTCCTGCACTCCAAGGACCTGTGCATCGGCTGCGGCTACTGCTTCTACGCCTGCCCCTTCGGCGCACCGCAATACCCGCAAGCGGGCAATTTCGGCAGCCGTGGCAAGATGGACAAGTGCACCTTCTGCGCCGGTGGCCCGGAAGAGAACCACTCCGCAGCCGAGTTCGCCAAGTATGGCCGCAACCGGATCGACGAAGGCAAGCTGCCGATCTGCGCCGAGATGTGCGCAACCAAGGCATTGCTGGCCGGGGATGGCGACGTTGTCGCCTCGATCTACCGCGAGCGTGTCGTGGCCCGTGGCTTCGGCTCCGGCGCCTGGGGCTGGGGCACCGCCTACGACATGAAGGACGGCTGATCGTCTTACGGGCCGTTGAACAAACAAAAGCCCCGGAGGTCGCTCCGGGGCTTTTTCGTTTGAGGTGGGTGGGTGGGCGTGCCGGGCTGAAGCCCGGTCTACGCGTTTGGGTCCGGTCGGGACTGATCCCGCCGGTCTTTTCATCGTGGGCCGGGTATCTGCCCGGCTTCGCATCCATGTCTTTCAAGAAAGAAGCGGCGCCGCCCTGTTGGGCCTGACGGTTCTCTCAAATCCCCGATTTAACGGGCGACCTGTACTCCGGGGGTGCCGGAGCCTGTGAAGACCGGTCTCTCAAGGTCAGCCTTCCGGCATGTGAGAGAAATGTCAGTGTCGTGTCGCGGCATGGGAGTGACCCTTCCCGCTCAAAGCGCTTTGTGTGGGGGAAGGTGCCTCCGGAGCGTTAAGGTTTTGCGAACGCTGCGCGCGGTGAGGCTAAGTGCTCACGCCTCAATGTCCATCCACACCGGCAGGTGGTCGGACGCGCGCCGCGCCTCGCCCTCTGCGAACACCCCTGCCCCGGCCACCCGCAAGCCGCGCCCGACCGCGAACCGATCCAGCGGGGCAACCGGGCGCGAGGCGTGAAAGCTCCGGCCCGGGCTGACGACATCGAAGGCATGTTCCAGAATGTCGAACCCGATGCGCGGCGACCATTCGTTGAAATCGCCGGCAATCACGGCGCGGTCGGTCTTCGCGGTCAGCTCTTCCAGCAGATGCGCCAGTTGCAATTGCCGACAGCCGCGCCGCAGACCCAGATGTGTGCCCACGAGGGTCAGGCTGGTTCCCGGCCCTTCCAGATCGGCGAGCAACGCCCCGCGCGGCTCGATCCCCGGCAGGCTGAGCCGTTCGGTCGCACTCACCCGCCAACCCTCCCGCACCAGGAGCGCATTGCCATGCCAGCCCGAGCTTGGCCCGTTGGTCACCCGCAGCACGCGCAGCCCTGTCTGATCGAACAGCGCATCAGGGGGCAGCACTGAAGGGCGCGCGCCCAGACGTTTGTCCGCCTCCTGCAACGCCACCACATCGGCATCGAGCGCGGCCAGAACCCGGATGATCCGCAGCGGATCACGCCGCCAGTCCAGACCCACCGCCTTGCGGATGTTGTAGCTCGCGATCCGCATCACAGCACCGGCGCGAACAGGCGGGCGACGCGGGCGACCATGCCGGTGAGGAAGGGGCGGTCCGACAGGTCCGTATCGACGCGGGTGGCGTTGTCGAAATCCGCGGTCAGCATCTTTTCCACCGCATCAGCGGCGCTCTTGCCCTCGAAAAGCACGGTCAGTTCGAAGTTCAACAGCCCCGACCGGATGTCGAGGTTGATCGACCCGACGGACACGATGTCGTCATCCACCAGCGCCACTTTCTGGTGTGTGAAGGCAGGATCATAGGTCCAGACCTCGCCGCCGACTGCACGCAGGTCGTCGAAATAGGCCATGGCCGCGAAATAGGTGAGGTAATGATCAGCACGCCCCGGCACGAGAATCCTGAGATCGACGCCGCGCAGGGCGGCAAAGCGCAGCGCGGTCAGCACGTCGCGGTCGGGAACGAAATAGGGCGACGCGATCCAGAGGCGGTGCTGCGCGACATGGGCCAGCGCGATGAAATAGAGATTGCCCGCCGCGGTCTCCTCGGCCGGGGACGGGGCAAGCGAAACCGCCTTGAGCGGTCCAACCTCGTCGGGGGTGCAGGCGGCAATCTCGCTGAGGTCTTCGCCGGTCGCCCATCTCCAATCCGACGCGAAGTGCAGCGCCAGCTGTTCCACGATCGGGCCACGAACGCGGATGAACGTGTCGCGCCACGCCCCCATCGAGGGGTCCCGTCCGAGATAGGTGCGCGACATGTTGAGCCCGCCGGTAAAGGCCAGTTCATTGTCGACCACCACAAGCTTGCGGTGGTTGCGGTAATTGAACTGAAACCGCCCCAGCAGGCGTTTCGGCCCGCTGGGGCGCGCCATATGGATACCGGCATCCTGCAACGCGCGCTTGAAACTGCGGGGCAGGCCGATGAACGGCAATTCGTCGTGCAGCAGCCAGACGGACACCCCTGCCCGCGCCCTTTCGATCAGCGCATCGCGCAATTCGCGCCCGACCTCGTCATCCTTGATCGTGTAGTACTGGACAAAGAGTGTCTTCTGCGAGGTTCCGATCGCGCCGAACACCGCGTCATAGGTCGCCTCACCGTCGATCAGAAGCTCCATGTCATTGCCCTCGGTGACGGGCAGGCGCGCGATGCGGGCAAACGTATCAAGCCGGGAGGGTGTATCGGCGACACGCGCCTCCGAGGCCATGTCGAAAATGTCTTCGTCCGATTGACGGCGTTCGCGTTCGAAACTCTTGTAGTCGGCATAGCCGAACACGAGGTACAACACCGTGCCCAGCAGCGGCAAAAGCAGGATCAGCAGGATCCACGCCGTCGCCCCCTGCGGCGTCCGGGACGTCAGCACCGCGCGATAGGACACCACCAGCGCAAGCCCCCCGAGACCCACCGCGATGGCCACATTGGAAATGGTCAGGACATCAGCCATCAGACGACGCCTTGAAACCCTGAAAAATGGCGGAATTGCTTGCTGTTGGCATCATCTTGAGTATCCTGTCAAAGGTACATGAAGCGCCCATGTTTCGCGGGTCGCCATTGCCATCGGACATGGTCAAACTTGGCCCCAAAACACTGAATTTCGCAAGGCTGGGCGCATCTTTCGCCCGTTAGGGAGGACGCAGGGACATGCGTGACATTCGACACTTCATCCTTGGTTGCATTGTGGCCGCTCTGGCTTTCATCGGTCTGGTGTCGTCGTTGACACCGGGCATGGTCAACGCACAAGAGGCCGGTTCCGTTGCACCGCAAACCGAGATCGACCGCTCTGCCACCGGCGGCGCGCCAACACTCGAGGACATCATGCGCCGGCAACAGGGCCTGCCGGTCGATAATTCCGAACGTGCGGCAAATGTCGGCGACCCCTCGGGGGCGGCGAACCTCTCGGACCAGCTTGGCACATTGGGCGGTGCGTCCGACCCGGACCTGTGGCGCGGCATGCGGTTCAACGAAGCGGATGTGACGACGCAGGTGCGTGGACCGGCGGCCGAAGTGCTGATCCAGGATCGCGGCATGTGGTGGCTGCAGTTCCGCGAAGGCCCGTTGCTGACCTATGGCGGCTACCTTCTGCTGGGCACGATCGGCCTGCTGGCGCTGTTCTTCCTCATCCGGGGACGGGTCAAGATCGACGGCGAAAAGACCGGACGGCGGATCGAGCGGTTCAAGAATTTCGAACGCTTCGGCCATTGGCTTTTGGCCGGGTCCTTCATCGTGTTGGGGATCACGGGTCTGGTGTCCCTCATGGGGCGCAAGTTCATGATCCCTGTGATGGGACATGAAAGCTATGCGCTGATTGCAGGGGCTTCGAAATGGGTCCACAACAACGTCTCCTGGGCGTTCATGCTGGCGCTGGTGATGATCTTCGTGATGTGGGTCGTGCACAACTTTCCCGACAAGACCGACCTCAAGTGGCTGGCCATGGGCGGCGGGCTGTTTGGTGGCGGGCACCCGCCGGCCAAGAAGTTCAACGCCGGTCAGAAACTGATCTTCTGGTCCACGATCGTTCTGGGCGCGTCGATCTCTGTTTCGGGGATTTCGCTGCTGTTCCCCTTCGAATTGCCGCTTTTTGCCAAAACGTTCGCCATCCTGAACAGCACCGGCCTGCCCGAGATGTTCGGCTTCGGCATCCTGCAGGAAACCATGACACCGCATGAAGAAATGCAATATGCCCAACTCTGGCACGCCATCGTCAGCTTCGTGCTGATGTCGATCATCCTTGCGCATATCTATATCGGGTCGCTCGGCATGGAGGGTGCCTATGACGCGATGGGATCCGGCATGGTCGAAGAACAATGGGCCAAGGAACACCACAGCCTGTGGGTCGAAGAGGTCAAGGAACGCGAAGGCAAGGCTCCAAGCGGTGCCACCCCTGCCGAATGACATGCGCCGCGCTCTGATCACCTCTGCCGCCCTGTTCTGTGCGACGACCGGGGCAGCGGACGAGTTCTTTACGCTACAAGGTCACGGCGGTCCCATCATGGGGATCGCCGTGTCCGAGACCGACCAGATCGCAACGGTGAGTTTCGACAATGCCGTCGGGCTTTGGTCGGGGTCCGATCCTCTTTGGTTCGACGGCCACGAGGCAGCGGTGAATGCCGTGCTGTTCGCTCCGGATGGCACGGTCTATTCGGCGGGCGATGATTTTACCTTGCGGGTCTGGGCGGCGGACGGCACCGCGCAGGCGGTCCGGGACGGGCACAGGGGCAAGGTCGTGTCTTTGGCGCTTTCCCCGGATGGTACATTGGTCGCGTCGGCCAGTTGGGATGGCAGCATCGGGCTCTGGCCCGTGGATGGCTCAGAGCCGCGCTTCCTGACGGGACATGGCGGGCCGGTGAATGACGTGGCCTTTTCCCAGGACGGGCGGGGGCTTTATTCCGCCTCTGCCGATGGCAGCATCCGGTTGTGGGATCTGGAAACCGGCAGCGAACGCCAGCGGGTGATCGAGCACGGGTTCGGCGTCAACGAGCTGGAACTGAACGAAGACGCGGGCTGGCTGGCCTATGGCGCGGTGGATGGCGGCACCCGTGTGCTTGATCTGGCAAGCGGTGACACGCTGGCCGACCTGACGCTGGAACGCCGCCCGATCCTGGCGATGGCGACAAGCCCGGATGGCGACCTGCTCGCTGTCGGGGATGGCGAAGGCTACATCATGGTGGTGGAGACGCCCGAGTGGCGCATCGCCCGCGATTTCCGCGCAACCGAACGCGGGCCGGTCTGGGCGCTTGCGTTCTCGCGGGATGGCGGCAACATCCATGCAGGCGGGCTTGATCCGCGCCTGTATTCCTGGCCCATCGCCGCGATGGACGAAGCCGACCCGATGGCCACCGGATCCCCCGGCTTTCTGGCGGCGGCGGACACCATGCCCAACGGCGAACGGCAGTTCATGCGCAAGTGTTCGATCTGCCACACGTTGACACCCGGCAGCGCGCGCCGCGCCGGGCCAAGCCTGTATGACCTGTTCGGCCGCAGGGCGGGCACGGTCGAGGATTACAGCTATTCCGACGCCCTTGATGGATCGACCATCATTTGGGACGAGGACACGATTGATGCTCTTTTCGACATCGGACCAGAGCATTACATACCCGGCACCAAGATGCCGATGCAGCGGATCACGGGCGCGCAGGACCGTGCCGATCTCGTGACCTACCTGCGCACAGAAACCGCTCCTGAGGAGAGTTCGCAGTGAAAGCCATGCTCGTTGGATTTGTCGCCATCGCCGTGATCGCCGTTGGCGCCGATTACACCCTCGACCAGATGGGGTGGAGCGCCGCCGAACAGGGCGCGTCCTCCTCATCTGTCCGGTTGGGGAACTGAACCGTCAGGTTCCGACCTGAAGCACCGACGTTTTCTGACGCAGCATCGCAATGACGCTGAGCGCGGTGATTTTTCCTGTTGCGGGGTTTTCCTCGGTCGGGCGGTTCTGGATCGTCATGGTGAAGTCTGACGAGTCCGACACCACGCGGACGGTGTGCTGGTTCTTTTCCAGTGCCGGATCGGCCCAGACTTCCATGCGGGTCTTGTCGGTGCCGTAGCCCGCAAGGCTGACCGCGACGGCGACGTTCACGTTTGCCGGGAACACCTTGGCGACATCCGTAACCGCCCCGCCAAGCACCAGTTTCGCTTCCGTCAGGTTGCTGAGGTCGATGTTGTTGTCGATCACGTAAGGCGCCTTGGCCAGACCGGCGACGGGTTTGCGGGTTTCGATCACCACGGAGACCAGATTACCGACAGCGGCCCCCTTGATCGCATCAAGTCCGAGGATCGCGCCGGAGGGGATGAGGATTTTCGCACCGGTCTGCGCCGCCTTGTCCAGCAGCGCCTGCTGGCCCATGAGCTGGCTGGCCGACAGGACCACAAGTTCCTTGCCCGCGTCGATGACCGGCACAGCCAGATCCATGAAAAGCTGCGGCGGCAGGGTTTCGATGATGATGTCGCAATGATCCGCGATCTCGTTCAGCGCATAGACCGGCACCGGTGTGGCCAGGGTGGCGTTCGCCTCTGCCGCGCGGTCTGCATTGCGCGCGCTGATGCCCGCAAGTTCGCAGCCGGGAATGCCGCCCCGGTCCAGTTCCTGTGCGACGTGCAGCCCGATCGCGCCCAGTCCTGCAATTCCGATTTTCATGCCTGATACCTTTTGACCATTTCGACAATCCTGTGTGCGGCCGCGACAGATGCCGCGTGATCCTGTGAGAAATTCAGCCGGATGCTGGAGGTGGTGTGGGGCGAAAACTCGGACCCCGGCGTGACGGTGACACCAGCCTGAAGGCGCAAGAGGCGCGCGAAATCCTCGGGCGAGACGACCAGTTCGGGAAGCTCCGGAAAGAGATAACTGCCCGCCTGCGGACAGGCGGTGGGCAGGCCAGCGGCGCGGAAGACCTTGAGCAGGTCGTCGCGGATCGCCTCGTGCTGGGCGATGCGGGTGTCCATCCAGCCGTCGGGTTCGTGGAACCATGTGCCGAGGGCGGCTTGGGAATAGCCCGCAGCGCGCAGGGACACGATGGCCTGCAATTTCTCCATCCGGTCGATCAGCGGGGCCGAACCGAAGGCCACGCCAAGGCGGAAACCGCTGAGCGACTCGGTTTTCGAGGGGCCCATGATCGTGATGAGGTTATCCGGCCGGGTCGCGCAGGCGCGCATGTGGGTGTAGCCTTGCCCGCTGTAGAGCAGGCGGGAATAGAGCTGATCGACGATCACGGTCACGTTGTGCTCTGCCGCAAGACGGGCGATTTCGGTGATCGCGTCCTGCTGGGTGACAACGCCCGTGGGGTTGTTGGGGGTCGAGAAGACCAGCACTTCGGCACCGTCCTTGAACGCGGCTTCCAACTGCGCGAGGTCCGGGCCGCGCTGCGGGGCGTCTTCATGGTAGTGCAACGCGACGGGCAGGATCTCACCGCCGAAAAAGGCGACCAGTTTGCGGTTGGCAAAGTAATCCGGCTCCATGATCGCGACCTTGGTGCCTCGGTCAACGACAGCGCCAAGCGCGAGGAACAGCGCGCCCTGGGTGCCGGGTGTGATGATCAACTCGTCCACCGGATCGACCGGCGCGCCGGTGAAGGCGGCAAGGCTGGCGGCCACGTCCTGGCGGATGGTGGCCGCACCGCGATATTCGGTATAGGCTTGGGACGCGCCGGCCTCGAACCCCTTTTCCCACGCGTTGCGGGCACCGGGGGTGGGCTCGAACGCGTCAACGTCGCCATGCGAGAAATCCACCGGGACACCGGGGATCATGTCTCCGCGCATCACCGATTTCAGATCATCCGCGTTCTGGCGGACCTCCTGCCCCGGCGCGTTGTCCGCGCCAAGACGTGCGAATTTCGCATCAAGACTGCTCATCTTCACCTCCCTGTTGGTGATCCTGTCTAGCCCGGCTTTCCGTCTTGCGCCAGTTCCACGACGCGCTCAGACTGCTTGCGCCGCTGTTAGCGCTGACGTAATGCTGCGGCATGTTTTTGGGCATCGACATAGGCACATCCGCGGTCAAGGTGATCTGCACCGATGGCACGGCGATCCACGCATCGGCGAGTGCCGATCTGACGGTTCAATCCCCGCAGTCCGGCTGGTCCGAGCAAGATCCGCATGCCTGGTGGGCGGCGACCTGCACGGCGCTGGCCGAGATCGGTCAGACGCGGTCTTTGTCCGAGGTCACGGCGATTGGGCTGTCGGGGCAGATGCATGGCGCTGTGCTTCTGGACAGCGCGCATCAGGTGTTGCGCCCGGCGATCCTGTGGAATGACAGCCGGTCGATCGAGGAATGCGCGCGATTGCAAGAGGCGCTGCCTGAAATCGGGACGATTGCGGGCGTGCTGCCCCTGCCCGGCTTTACCGCGCCCAAGCTGATGTGGGTCGCGCGGCAGGAGCCGGAGGTGCATGCGCGGATCGCGCATGTCCTGTTACCCAAGGATTACATCGGATTGCGCTTGCACGGCGGGCTTGCCACGGATCGGTCGGACGCGGCGGGGACACTGTGGCTGGATCAGGCCGCGCGAGAGTGGAGCGGTGCGGTTGCCGAAGCCAGTGACACGTATTTAGGCTGGCTGCCGCGTCTGGCGGATGGGCATGAGGTGGTTGGTCAGCTCACGGCTACCGCCGCAACCGCAACCGGGTTGCCCGCAGATGTTCCGGTTGTCGCTGGGGGCGGCGATGCGGCCACGGGGGCTGTGTCCCTGGGGGCGACGGAACCGGGGCGCGGGTTCATCTCGCTTGGCACTTCGGGGCAGTTGTTCGTGGCGGGCGATGCGTATCATCCGAACCCGGCCAAGTTCGTGCACGCCTTTGCGCATACGGTGCCCGGGCGTTGGTACCAGATGGCGGCGATGCTGAACGGCGCGCGGCCCATCGCGTGGCTGGCCGGGCAATTGGGGATCAGCGCGGGTGAGGTTGTGGCGCTGGCCGAACGTGCCGATGCAGCGCGGGTGCCGATCTTCCTGCCTTACCTTACCGGCGAACGCAGTCCGCATGGTGATCCGCATATTCGCGCTGGGTTCTTTGGGCTGGAGGACAGCACGGAGCGCGCGGACCTCTGTCGCGCGGTGGTCGAAGCGGTGGCGTTCACCTTTGCCGACGCGGTCGAGAGTTTCGGCGACTCCATCACCGGGTTGCCGCATCTGGCGGCCATCGGCGGGGGCAGCAGGTCACCCTTTCTGTTGCAGTTGATCGCCAACGCAACCGGCCAGCGCATCGGGCGCACGGTTGGGTCGGATGCAGGACCTGCGCTGGGGGCGGCGCGGCTGGCGGCTTGCGGCGCGGGCGCGATGAGCCTGTCGGATCTGGCTCAAGAGCCGGATATCGCGGATTGGTTCGAGCCGAAGCGCGTGCCGGAACTGGAGGATCGTTTGCGGCGGTACCGCGCGCTCTATCAGGCGCTGAAAACGCTGCGCTGACCCACACGGACGGTGGGACTGCCGCTTTTTCCAGCCAAGACCGCCACGGCGGACACAAACTTTACGTGCAATATTGATTTTTTGCGCGCGATAAGAAAGTGTCACACAAAACCCAGTGACGACAGTTGCACAGACAGGGGCCGGCCATGGCGCACTCCGAGATCCGGAACATGGAAGAATTCGCCGCCATCAGCGGAATCTCCCGGCCCACCGTGTCGAAATATTTTCACGATCCCAGCAGCGTGCGCAAATCCACGCGGATGCGGATCGAGGCGGCTTTGGAGAAGTACGACTACCGGCCCAACATCTACGCGATGAACCAGAACCGGAAGCTGACCAAGAATATCGGCATCGTGGTGCCCTATCTGGCCGACCCGTTTTTCGGCGAGATCGTGCGCATGATCGAAGGACGCTGCATCGAGGCAGGATTCACGCCGTCGCTGTTCAGCGCACATGGCGATCAGGCCCATGAGAATGCCATTCTGGACAGTTTGCGGTCGATGAAACCAGCGGGTGTGCTGTTGGCGCCATTGGGGCGGCAGTCGGACAAATCGGCCATCGAGACCTTCTGCAAACACGTTCCCACGGTGCTTTTTGACAGCAATATCGACGGGATGGGCGAGGCGTTTGTCGGATCGGACAACCACAGTTTCGTATCGCAGACGGTGGAATACCTGAGCCGCACCGGCGAGGCGCCGTGTTTTTTCGAGATGCGGACGCCCGCCAACCCGAACGCCAACAAGCGGCGGATCGCGTATCTGTCGATGATGGAGCGGTTGGGTCTGGAGCCGCATGTCGTCAAGGTGGACGGCACCGGTTGGGGGTTCGAGGAGATCGGGCGCAGGGGTGGCTTGAAGCTGCTGTCGGAAAAGTCGCTGCCGACCAACACGGTGCTGTGCAGCAATGACCGTCTGGCGATCGGGCTTCTGGCGGCCTGTTACGAAAGCGGTGTGCGGGTCGGGCGCGGAGCGGATTGCGCCTTGCGAGTCGCGTCGCATGACGATCATCCGTTCTCGCGGTTTACCTGCCCGTCGCTGACCACGGCGGCGCATGATTACAGCGCGGTGTCCGACAACGCGGTCGAGACCCTGTTCCGCCTGATCGAGAGCGGCGGACGGCTGGAGAGCCGAACCGAAAGCCTGTTTCCGGCGCGGTTGATCATGCGGGACTCGGCCTGATAAAATTTACGCGGGTAAAAATTTTATTGACGCGGGTAAATGATTTGTTGTTGAGTGCCCCAAGGTAATCCAAAGATCAGGGAGGATTCGGATGCACCTTCGAAACGCACTTCGTGCGGCGACAGCACTGTCGCTGATTTCGGTCGGAGCCGCACAGGCAGAGACCATCACCATCGCAACAGTCAACAACGGCGACATGATCCGCATGCAGGGTTATACCGACGATTTCACGGCCAAGACCGGCCACGAGGTCGAATGGGTGACGCTCGAGGAAAACGTGCTGCGCCAGCGTGTGACCACGGACATCACCACAAAGGGTGGCCAGTTCGACATCATGACCATCGGCATGTACGAAACGCCGATCTGGGGTGCCAATGGCTGGCTTGTGCCGTTGGACGACCTTTCGGAGGAATACGATGTCGCTGACATCCTGCCCGCCATGCGCGAGGGCTTGTCCCATGACGGCACGCTTTATGCGGCACCGTTCTATGGTGAATCGTCCATGGTCATGTACCGCACGGATCTGATGGAAAAGGCCGGGCTCGAGATGCCGGAAGCGCCGACATGGCAATTCATCCGCGAAGCAGCGGCGGCAATGGATGATCCCGAGAACGACATCAACGGCATCTGTCTGCGCGGCAAGGCCGGTTGGGGCGAAGGCGGCGCGTTCATCACCGTCACCGGCAATTCGTTCGGCGCGCGCTGGTTCGACGAGGAATGGACCCCGCAATTCGATCAGCCCGAGTGGAAAGCCGCGCTCGAGTTTTACGTCAACCTGATGAACGACTACGGCCCCGAAGGCTATGCCACCAACGGGTTCAACGAGAACCTGTCGCTGTTCCAGCAGGGCAAATGCGGCATGTGGATCGACGCGACGGTTGCGGCGTCGTTCGTGACCAACCCAAGCGATTCCACCGTGGCCGACCATGTCGGCTTCGCGCTTGCTCCGAACGCGGAAGGTGTCGACAAGCGGTCGAACTGGCTTTGGGCCTGGGCGCTGGCGATCCCCGCGGGCACCCAGAAGGAAGAGGCCGCCAAGGCGTTTATCGAATGGGCCACCTCGAAAGAGTATATCGAGCTGGTCGCGGAAAATGAAGGCTGGGCCAACGTGCCTCCGGGTGCGCGGACATCGCTTTACGAGACACCCGAATATCTGGAGGTCCCGTTCGCCAAGATGACGCTTGATTCCATCAACGCGGCAGATCCGACCAATCCGACTGTGGAGCCGGTGCCCTATGTCGGCATCCAGTTCGTTGCGATCCCGGAATTCGCGGGCATGGCGACCGAAGTCAGCCAGGAGTTCTCGGCCGCCTATGCGGGGCAGCAGACCGTCGACGAGGCGCTGGCCAAGGCGCAGGCGATTGCCACCGAGGTGATGGAAGCCGCTGGCTACCGTTAAGCCCTTGGGTTGATCTTCAGAGGGCGGTCTGCGCATCGCCCTCTGACCCCAAACACCTCAACGCACTCACTTTGAACGTGGCCCAATTCTGACAGCGCGATACCCTGCGCGGGTTGGCAACGGAGGAGACGTATCCCATGGCGACGAAAGCATCCCGATCAGCGGCCCGACTGATGATGGCCCCGGCGGTTGTCCTGCTTCTGGGCTGGATGCTGGTCCCGCTGATCATGACGCTCTGGTTTTCGTTCCGCACCTACCTGCCCTTGCGCGGTGGTGATCTGGGCTGGACCGGGTTCGACAATTACGTGCGGTTTGTCAGTTCGAGCGCTTTCTGGCCTGCGGTGCAGACAACGCTGGTTCTGGTTCTTGGGGTTCTGGTGATCACCGTGTGTCTGGGTATCCTGCTGGCGATCCTTCTGGATCAGCCGATGTGGGGACAGGGCATTGTCCGTATTCTGGTGATCGCGCCCTTCTTCGTGATGCCGACCGTGTCGGCGCTGGTCTGGAAGAACATGTTCATGGATCCGGTGAACGGGCTTTTCGCGCATCTGTGGCGGTTCTTCGGGGCTGATCCGGTGAGTTGGCTGTCGGATGCCGCGATGCCGTCGATCATCCTGATCGTGAGCTGGCAATGGCTGCCTTTTGCCACGCTGATCCTGCTGACCGCGATCCAGTCGCTGGACAGCGAACAGCTTGAAGCCGCCGAGATGGACGGCGCCCCTGCCCTCAAGCGCTTTTTCTATATCATCCTTCCGCACCTGAGCCGCGCGATCACCATCGTGATCCTGATCCAGACGATCTTTCTTCTGGCGGTCTTCGCCGAGATTTTCGTCACCACGGGCGGCGCGTTCGGAACCCGCACCCTGTCCTACCTGATCTTCCAGCGTGTGCTGGAAAGCCAGAATGTCGGATTGGGCTCAGCCGGTGGTGTCTACGCCATCATCCTTGCAAACATCGTCGCGATCTTTCTCATGCGGATCGTCGGCAAGAACCTGGACAACTGATCATGGCCCGTTCTGTTTCTTCCCGCCGCAAACTGATCAACACAGGGCTTGCCTGGGCAATCGGACTGCTGATCTTTTTCCCGATCCTCTGGACGATCCTGACCAGCTTCAAGACCGAGGCGCAGGCGATTGCCAGCCCGCCGCTGTTCCTGAACTTCGACTGGACGCTTGAAAACTATGGCGTCGTGATGGAGCGGTCGAACTATGCGCGGTTCCTGTGGAATTCGATCCTGATAGCAGGTGGATCCACTATACTTGGCCTGATCGTTGCCGTGCCTGCTGCGTGGTCGATGGCGTTTGTGCCGTCGCGCCGGACCAAGGACATCCTGCTGTGGATGCTGTCGACCAAGATGCTGCCTGCGGTGGGGGTCCTGTACCCCATCTACCTGCTGTTCATTCAGCTGGGCCTGCTGGACAGCCGTGCTGGTCTGGTGATCGTGATGATGCTGATCAACCTGCCGATCATCGTCTGGATGCTTTACACCTATTTCCGCGAAATCCCTGTCGAGATCCTCGAGGCGGCGCGGATGGACGGGGCAACGTTGCGCGAAGAGGTGCTTTATATCCTCACGCCGATGGCCATTCCCGGCATCGCGTCCACGATGCTGCTGAACTTCATTCTGGCCTGGAACGAAGCGTTCTGGACGCTGAACCTGACGGCGGTGAATGCCGCCCCGCTGACCGCGTTCATTGCCAGCTATTCCAGCCCCGAAGGCCTGTTCTTTGCGAAACTCAGCGCGGCCTCGACCATGGCGATTGCGCCGATCCTCATCCTTGGCTGGTTCAGCCAAAAGCAACTTGTCCGCGGCCTGACCTTTGGCGCCGTCAAATAACGACCTGACACAAGGAACCTGATCCATGGGACAAATCACACTCAAACAGGTCACGAAAAGCTTTGGCGACGTGCAGGTCATTCCGCCTTTGGACCTGACCATCGAGGACGGCGAGTTTACTGTCTTCGTCGGCCCATCAGGCTGCGGGAAATCCACGCTCCTGCGGCTGATCGCGGGGCTTGAGGACATCACAACCGGCCATATCGAGATCGACGGCAAGGATGCGACGGATCTTGTGCCTGCCAAACGCGGTCTGGCGATGGTGTTCCAGTCCTACGCGCTGTACCCGCATATGTCGGTGCGCAAGAACATCGCGTTTCCGCTGAAGATGGCAAAGATGGCCCCTGCCGAGATCGAAAAGCGGATCGCCAATGCGGCGGCTGTTCTGAACCTCACCGATTATCTGGACCGCCGACCGGGGCAATTGTCGGGCGGTCAGCGCCAGCGCGTTGCCATCGGCCGCGCCATTGTCCGCGAACCGGCGGCGTTCCTGTTCGACGAACCGCTGTCGAACCTCGACGCGGCGCTACGTGTCGGCATGCGGCTTGAAATCAGCGAACTGCATACACGCCTCAAGACAACCATGATCTACGTGACCCACGACCAGGTCGAAGCGATGACCATGGCAGACAAGATCGTCGTGCTGCGCGCGGGCCATATCGAACAAGTGGGCAGCCCGTTGGAACTGTATCATAGACCACGCAACGAGTTTGTGGCGGGCTTTATCGGGTCGCCCAAGATGAACATCTTCGGGGGCTCCGAGGCGCAGAAATACGGAGGGACCAAGGCAGGCATCCGCCCAGAGCATATCGACGTGTCGATGACCGAGGGCACATGGAACGGCAAGGTAGGTGTGGCCGAGCATCTGGGGTCGGACACATTCATCCACGTGCATGACACCGGGCTGGCCGACATGGTCACCGTGCGCATCACCGGCGACATCTCGGTCCGGCATGGCGACACGATCTACCTGACGCCGCAGCTTGACCAGATGCACAGATTTGACGCGCAGGGGCTTCGCATCGCATGAAACGACTGGACGGAAAAACTGCCCTTATCACAGGGTCAGCGCGCGGCATCGGCCGGGCCTTTGCCGAACGCTATGTCGCGGAAGGCGCGCGCGTCGCCATTGCGGATATCGACATGACCCGTGCACAGGAGACCGCTTCACAGATCGGGGACCGCGCCATCGCGGTGCATCTGGATGTGACCGATCAGGCCAGCATCGACGCCGCGGTTGCGTCCAGTGTGGAGCAACTGGGGCAGATCGACATTCTCATCAACAATGCCGCGATCTTTACCGCAGCCCCCATCACCAAGATCACCCGCGACGATTATGCGCGTACCTTCGACATCAATGTCGCGGGCACGCTGTTCACGCTTCAGGCGGTGGCGCGGCACATGATCGACCGGGGCATCAAGGGGCGCATCATCAACATGGCGAGCCAGGCCGGGCGTCGGGGCGAGCCGCTGGTGGCGGTCTATTGCGCGACCAAGGCGGCGATCATCTCGCTGACCCAATCGGCGGGTCTCAACCTGATCACGCACGGGATCAATGTGAATGCCATCTCACCGGGAGTGGTGGATGGCGAGCACTGGGATGGCGTGGATGCGTTCTTTGCCAAGTACGAAAACAAGGCCCCCGGCCAGAAGAAACGCGAAGTCGGTGCAGCAGTGCCCTACGGGCGGATGGGCACAGCCGACGACCTGACGGGCATGGCGGTGTTTCTTGCCAGCGACGACGCCGACTATGTCGTCGCGCAATGTTACAACGTGGATGGTGGCCAATGGATGAGCTGAAACAGGAACCCGTCGCGCTGTCACTGGCCACTCTGGACCAGCTGCCGGAGGGGATCGCACGGCCGGGCTATGACCGCGCAGACCTGACACCGGGCATCGTGCATATCGGTCTGGGCAACTTCCACCGGGCGCATCAGGCATGGTACCTGCACCGGCTGATGCAAGAGGGGCAGGCGCTGGACTGGGCGATCATCGGCGCCGGTGTGCGGGCGGGCGATGCGCGTATGCGCGACAGCCTCTTGGCACAGGATTGCCTGACCACCCTCATCGAACTCGACCCTGCCGGGATCTCGGGTGAAGTCGTCGGGTCGATGGTCGATTTCCTGTCGGTCGAAGAGGACAATGCCGCGCTGATCGCCGCGATGTCCGATCCGCGCATCCGCATCGTGTCGCTGACCGTGACCGAGGGGGGCTATTTTCGCGACGCCACCGGGGCTCTGGACAGCATGCACCCGGACATCCAGCACGACATGGCTCATCCCGACACGCCGCGCACCGCCTTCGGTGCCATGGTCGCCGCACTACGGAACCGCAAGCGCGCCGGTCATGCGCCCTTTGCCGGGCAATCCTGCGACAACCTTCAGGGCAATGGCACCATTCTGCGGCAGACACTTGTGGGGCTTGCCATGGGCAGCGATCCCGATCTGGCGCGCTGGATCGACGAGTACGCCAGTTTCCCCAATTCCATGGTCGATTGCATCGTACCCGCCACTGGCGAGGCCGAACGCAGGCGCGCCCGTGCTCTGGGGATCGAGGATGCCGTGCCCGTCACCCACGAGAATTTCCGCCAATGGGTGATCGAGGATGCATTCTGCCAGGGCCGTCCGGACTGGGACAGGGTCGGTGCGACCTTCACGCGGGAGGTGCACAGCTACGAGGCGATGAAGATCCGCATGCTCAATGCCGGGCACCAGGTCTTGGCAAATGCGGGCGAGATCCTCGGGCTTCCGACAATCGCCGCCTGCATGGCGGACCCGCAGATCGCACCCTTCTTTCGCAAGGTCCAGATGGTCGAGATCGCACCTCATGTGGCCGCGGTGCCCGGCATGACACCCGAGGCCTATCTCGACCTGATCACCCGCCGATTTGCCAATCCCGAAATTCATGACACGACCCGACGGGTGGCCTTTGACGGATCATCGCGTCACGCCGGGTTTGTCCTGCCAATTCTGCGCGAAGCGCTGGCATCGGGCGCGCCGATTTCGGGGCTGGCGCTGACCGAAGCGCTCTGGGCCCGCATGTGTCATGGGACCCGCGAGGACGGGAGCATGATCGAGGCGAACGACCCGATGTGGTCCGGTCTGCAGACAACTGCGGACTTCGCCCGCGAAGAGCCTGCCGCATGGCTGCGGCAAACGCAGATTTATGGCGACCTGTCGCGGCATGAGTCGTTCGCCGCAGCATTTGAGCGCTGGTTGTCGCGGATCTGGGAAGGCGGGACGCGCGCGGCGGTGAAAGAGTATATCGAGCAGGTTTGAAACAAGCATCCGGCGCGGCTTGCATGGACCCACTCCGTCACTGGAGATAGGGTTGATGCGTGGTCACATGGAAACGGGCTATTGCTTTGCCAGGGCAGAAATCTGATGAAGCAGTGACCTGCTGACCTTGGTTCCTCGATCATAACGAGAGTCTGCGGGTGCGATTTTTCGTAAGCATTCGCTGGAGGCCGCGGTCAAGCGACCTTGACCAGGGGCGTGGCCCCGTCCCATTCCCACGGCAGCAACTCGTGCAGGCGCGAGACCGGCATATCGGAGATGCGGGCGATGATGTCG
>NZ_BMFC01000019.1 GCF_014637725.1 Marivita lacus
CACCGCGCCAGGCTCAAATCCCCGCGCCACATGTCGGAATATCGACGCGTTAACCCATTGCTACCCGTCACATGTCGAACTGTCGTCGAACCAGGCGATGCAACCCTCCTGTCTTAAGAAAAGGCCGACGATATTTTGACGCCATCCCATCAAAGGAGAGGCATTGCTATCCAAAGTGTTCGAAACACGTGGCCGGGAACCGCCTTTGCAGCGGACCAAAGCGGGATGCCTCAGGGCCGGGTCAGCCCTTCACCACGCGGTCGATCTGGCGCATGACGGACAGAAGCCCCTCAAGCGCGTCGATGGGCACCATGTTGGGGCCATCGCAGGGCGCGTTGTCCGGATCGTCATGGGTCTCGATGAAGACCGCAGCGCATCCGACGGCCACGGCAGCCCGCGCCAAGGGCGGCACGAATTCGCGCTGCCCGCCCGAGCTTGTCCCCTGCCCGCCAGGCAATTGCACCGAATGGGTGGCGTCGAACACCACCGGGTAGCCGGTCTGCGCCATGATCGGCAAAGACCGCATGTCCGAGACCAGCATGTTGTAGCCGAAACTCGCGCCGCGTTCGCACAGCAGGATGCGGGTGTTGCCCGTGCTGGCGATCTTGGCGGCGACGTTCTCCATCTCCCAGGGGGCAAGGAACTGGCCCTTCTTGACGTTGATCGCGGCCCCGGTTTCACCCGCCGCCAGCAGCAGGTCGGTCTGGCGCGAAAGAAACGCGGGGATTTGCAGCACGTCCACCGCTTGCGCCACGGGCGCGCATTGGTCGGGCCCGTGCACATCGGTCAGGACCGGCACGCCGAATTCCTCGCGGATCTTCGACAGGATCGTGAGACCTTCGTCCATGCCGAGGCCACGCTTGCCGGACAGGGACGAGCGGTTGGCCTTGTCATAGCTCGACTTGAAGATCCACGGCGTGTCTGTCGCCTCGGCAGCCGCCGCGATGCGGGTGGCCATCATCCGCGCATGATCGAGGGATTCAAGTTGGCACGGGCCCGCGATAAGCGCAAAGGGAGCGGTGTTGGAGACGGATATCTCGCCGATCTGGACGGTTTTCATGCGATCCCCTCGCGGTTCAGGACAGATTCAATGCGGTCCACATCGACCGGGTTGTTCAGCTCCCAGAACACCCGGCCCCGGCCTTCGACCGGCACGCAGGTGATGGGCATGCCGTTTTCGAGAAAGCGCAGTTGCTCCAGCCCCTCGGCGCGTTCCAGCGGGCCTTCGGCCCATCCGGCATAGGCGCGGAGTGCTGCGGGCGTGTAGGCATAGACGCCGACATGGTGCCAGACTTGCGGAGGGTTGGCGAGGTCGCCCACGTAAGGCAGCACTTCCTTGGAGAAATAGAGCGCGGTGCGGTCGGTCCGCATGACAGCAGTCGTGCCGCCAACCCGGCCCTGCTGGCGGTCGGTGACGAAATTTGTGAGCGTCTCGGCATCGCATTTGACCACCGGCGTGGCCATCTGCGTGGTCTGATCCATGGCCCCGATCAGCGCCTCGACAAACCACGCAGGCGTCAGCGGTGCATCGCCCTGCAGGTTGATCACCACGTCCGGGTCGCGGCCCAGTTGCGCGAGGCCCTCGGCGCAGCGTTCCGATCCGTTGCGGGCCTCTGATGTGGTCATCAACACCTCTGCCCCGAAGCCCTGCGCGGCATCAGAAATGCGGTCGTCATCGGTGAGCACATAGACCCTATCCACGCCGGACACGGCCTGTGCCGCCTCCCAGGCGCGCTGGATCAGGGTCTTTTTCACGCCACTCGCCCCGGTCAGTTCCACCAGCGGCTTGCCGGGATAGCGGGTCGAGGCGTAGCGGGCGGGAATGAAGACGACAACACTCATGCAACACCTGCGCGCAGAAGATCATGGATATGGACAAGGCCCACCAGACGGCCCTGATCGGTCACCATCAGCGCACCGATCTTGTGGGCGTTCATCTCGGCCAGCGCCTCGGTCAGAAGCGCATCGGGGGCGATGCTGCGGGGGTTGGGGGTGGCGACCTCTCCGGCGGAGCGGCCGGTCAGCCCGTCGAGATTGCGGCGCAAGTCGCCGTCGGTGATGACGCCGGTCAGCCTGCCGGCTTCGACCACGGCGGCCACACCGAACCCCTTGGCGCTCATCACCACCAGCGTCTCGCCCATCGGTGTGTCCGGGGTCACCACGGGCAGCGCGTCGCCCCGGTGCATGATCGCCGAGACGCGCAGCAGCTGCGCCCCCAAAGTGCCGCCGGGATGGAAGGCGGCATAGCTTTCGCGGTCGAACCCCCGGTGCCGCATCAGCGCGACCGCCAGCGCATCGCCCAAGGCCATGGTGAGCGTGGTCGAGGTGGTGGGGGCCATGCCAATGGCACAGGCCTCCGGCGCGTCGGGCAGCTGCAACAGATGATCGGCGGCGCGGGCCAGCGTGGAGTCCGCACGTTTGGTGACAGCAATCAGCGGGATCTCGAAGCGGGTGCAATAGGCGATCATGTCAGCCAGTTCACGGGTCTCGCCCGAGTTGGAAATCAGGATCACCGCATCCGCCTTGGTGATCATGCCAAGATCGCCATGGCTTGCCTCGCCGGGATGCACGGCTTGCGCCGGTGTGCCAGTGGAGGCCAGGGTGGCGGCGATCTTGTTGGCCACATGGCCGGATTTGCCCATGCCAGAGACGATCACCCGGCCCTGAAGGGCCAGCAGCCGCGTGACCACGGCGTCGAAGTCGGCGGGCAGTTCGTCGGCCAGCCGGGTCAGGGCGGAGGACTCGATGGCCAGCACATGGCGGGCGATCTCGGAAGGGGTGTCGGTCATGGGGGCCTGCGGGTTTGCCTGAGCGCGGTGATAGCGGGTGGGCGGGTCCATGTCCAACGCGCGGGGAAAGGCTTTTCGAAAAGCCTCGAGCAAGGGCCTTCGAAAGCCCTTTCAAGCGGTTTCGAAACCGCGTCGCCGTCACACCTGCCGCGCACCGCCCTGGGGAATGGCCTGTCCAGCGCCGCCCCAGATGCCCCAGCGGTCCCGCATCAGGGTAATTGCGGCCGCGTCCAGTTCCGTCCTGCCCTTTTCCGCCTCGCGGTGGCGATAGAGCGCGTCGTGCCGATCGGCTTCGGTGGTCTTGGGTTCATACTGGTCCGCCGCCAGCCAGATGCCGATCCCGCTCCGGGCCAGTGCCCCCGACAGCCAGACATCATCGACATGAAAGGCATCCGCCGGGATGTCGAAGGCCAGATCGTCAAAGAACTCGGGGCGCACCACCACGCCGCCATAGCCTTCGAACACATCGGCAAACCCGGCCAGCGCAATGATCCGGCGGGGCGGTTTCTGCGCCAGAGACAGCTTGCCCTGCCCGGACAGCACCTGTTTCAGACGCGCCGCCCGGTAGGCCATGTCCCGGCTGCGCGACCGGCGCTGGTGACGGGGATGGGCAAAAGCGTGGCGCGTGCCAAGCCCGGCAATGTCCCAGCCCGCCAGCGCCACGGCACGGTCGGGATAGCGGTCGGCTTCGGCCAAAAGCCCAGAGGCCCAGCCGGGGCGGTAATCGCGGTCATCGTCGCAGAAGAGCAGCCGCACATCCTGCCCCCGGTAACGCTGTGCCGCGCACAGCACCTTGGTGGCGGGGCCGTAATCGGTCTCGCAGCGGTGGATCGTGACACCTGCAGGCACAGCGGGAAGCGTGCCGTCCCAATCGGGAAAGCGACGGTAGCTGTGCGGCAGGTAAAGCTCGACCCCGTCGGTCCCCGCCTGCGCCACGAGCCCCTCGAGCGTTGGGCCGATCAGCCCGAAACGTGGCGGAATGGACGAAAGCGTAATCAGGGTCATGTAAAGGGCACTTCGAAACCGGGCGCGGCCTCAATAGGCGCAAGCCGGCACCAGAGCAAGCGCCCGGCGGGAATGAGGTGCCCTGTGCTGTTCCGCCGGATATTGTTTCGGTGATGGGGTTGCACCCTTCCCGCTTTCGGGCAGCACTGCGCCTCATGCAGAACAGGAAGGATGACACAGCATGGATATCTGTCGCGAGACCGATCTGAAGACCGCGATCAGAGAGACGATCGTCATCAATCCCCCGCACCTGACGGCCCGCCGCGCCGCGTCGCAAACCCTCTGCGAGACGCTTGGCCTGAACCGGGTGCGGTTTTCCGAGGGCATGTCCGGCCTGCCGCACCAGATTGCCTGCACGCTTGCACATCGCAAGGCGATGAACGCGATCACGGAATTTCCGGGTCTGATTCTGGAGGATGATCTGGACCTGATCGGCGACCGGGCCCTGCTGCCGCCGCTGCCTGCGGATGCCGATATCGTCTATTTGTCCGTGACGCCCTTTGGATGCTTGCCTTGGACATATGACAATCTGGCGCTGGCCCGGCATCGGGCGATCCACGGTTTGACCCTGTCCTCGATCCACGACACGGACTGGTTGAGACTGCATTCCATGTCCGGCGGGCAGGCGATCCTTTACGTGACCGAAAAGGGGCTGGAGGCGTGGAAAGCCGCCACTCTTCAGGCCCGCCGCTTTGGCGGCCCGTTTGACGTGTTCACGGCCTATGCGATGAAAGACGTCGCTGTCTATGCGCCGCACCACCCGGTGTTTTGTGAAAGCGAGGCGCTGCAGCATGAGGCCTTGCGACAGAACGAGACATTGTTGCAACAACGTCTGGGGTACACTCGAACGCCCTTGCAGCCCTTTGCTGCAGGTCACCGGACCGTCGTGCACTTCAGGCATCGGAAAATCACGGTAGAGGCTGTCGAGGTGAAGGAGAACACGCTGCAATGGGCGGTTGTTGACGTTGCATCACCCGATCATCCCGAGCCCGCTTCATGAAGCAGGACAGCGCTTCGCTGACAAGACAGCCCCCCGGCAAGGGAAATCGTTAGCCGTGGGTTAACCTTAACCCATTCTTTACGCCTCGCCCCCGATAACGGGGTCATGCTCCTTATGCGTGAGGCTTCGACATGATTCCCGCAGCGACCACACCGCACCTTTCCCGGATCCCCCCCTGCGCCTTTCCGCCCTCCGGCGACACGCCCCGCAAACGTGCCTTCATCACCGGGATCACCGGGCAGGACGGCGCCTACCTTGCACAGCTTCTGCTGGACAAGGGCTACGAGGTGCATGGCGGGATGCGCCGCAATGCACAGGCCGAACGGGCAAGGTTAGAGACGCTCGGGATCGCGGATCGGGTCATCCTGCATGATCTCGACCTGACCGAGATGACCAATATCTTCCGCCTGATCCGTGGTGTGCCGGTGGACGAGTTCTACAACCTCGCCGCCCAGAGCTTTGTCGGCGCGTCCTGGGAACAGCCGATCTATGCGGGCGACGTGAACGGCATGGGGGTGGCGCGGCTTCTGGACACGCTGCGCACGCTGGCGCCTGCGACGCGCTTCTATCAGGCCTCCACCTCCGAGATGTTCGGGCTGGTGCAAGCGGTGCCGCAGGTGGAGACGACGCCGTTCTATCCGCGCTCGCCTTATGGCGTGGCCAAGGCTTACGGCCACTACATCACCGTGAATTACCGCGAGAGCTTCGGCATGCACGCCTCCTGCGGCATCCTGTTCAACCACGAAAGCCCGCTGCGCGGCGAGGAATTCGTCACCCGCAAGATCACCCGCGGGCTGGCCCGGATCGCGCGCGGAGCCAATGCGCCGATCCAGCTGGGCAACCTGAGTGCCCGGCGCGACTGGGGTTTTGCCGGCGACTATGTCGAGGGCATGTGGCGGATGCTGCAACAGGACATCCCCAGCGATTACGTGCTGGCCACCGGCGTCACCACGCCGATCCGCGATTTCGTGAGCTTTGCCGCCGAGGCGCTGGACATGCCGCTCGACTGGCGCGGCGAGGGGGTGGAGGAAGTCGCCACCGACCGGCGCACCGGACGGCGCGTGGTCGAGGTGAACCCCGCCTTCTTCCGCCCCGCCGAGGTGGAGCTGCTGGTGGGTGATGCCAGCCGTGCCCGCACACGTCTGGGCTGGCGGCCGAGGGTCGATGTGCGCGGGCTGGCCGCAATGATGGCGCGCGCAGATTATGACGCTGTGGCCTAGGATCCTGCGGCGACTGACCGGACGGCGCGATCATCTGGACGGGGTGCAGGGCGGGCGGCTCTGCGGTTGGGCGCTGCCAAGGCCGGGGAACGGCCCGGTGCCGGTGGCGCTCTATGCCGGGACACAGCGGATCGCCGACGCCCTGGCCTGCCAGTTCCGCACCGATCTGCGGGACGCAGGACTGGCCGGAGGAGCCTGCGGGTTTTCCTTTTCAACGGGTCATATAGAGACAAACACAGGTGTTTTGCGGGTCTGTCGTCTTGATGGCAAACGCCCGGTCGAGATCGGGCAGATTCATGTGAAGGAGGCGCGCGGGGCTGAAGCCCGGCCTACGCCTCGTTCCGGACCGGGCACCCGCAGGCCGGGCTTCAGCCCGGCACGCGCGGTCTACGATCCCATGGGTCCGGGCCTTGCGGCCCTGCGCGCCCCGCCCCCGCCTGCGCAGGGCGGCATCGCCCGGCTCACCCCCCGGCAGGCGCATCTCTTCGACCCCACCGATCCGGCCACCGGCCAACTCCTGCCCGACCCGCTTTGTGCCTACATGGCCCATCTGCGCACGCGCCACCGGTTGGAGGCGCAGTTCGATTGGGACGCGGCCCCCGAGGACGCCGCACATGTGCTGAACTGGATGCTCGCAGGCTATGCCCCGATGCGCGCGCCCCTGCGGGTGCCGTTGTCGAAACGCATGATCCAATGGCTCAATACGCCGGTGGTCGTGCCGGGCCAGCGCACCAACCTGAGCCGTGCCACATGGGCCGCGCTCATGGGGGTGCCGCATCTGCGGCAAGGGATGGATTTCGGCAATCCCGACTGGGTGGACAGCGTGCTCTACTGGTGGGCCATCCATCAGGCCCGCGCCCTCGGGGTCGAGGATTGCCTTGTGCCGGATGCGTGTGTCACCCGACTGGCCGGGCTGCCGCTGGAACAGGAGGGACAGGATTTCCCCCTGACGCGCGCCCTGATCCGCTGGCAGGCAGAGACACCCGGTCTGGCCCGCGCCGACCCTGCCACCACGGCAGGTCAGCGGCAGATCACCCTGGCCGCAATGATCCGCGCGGCAGACCGTCCCGACACGCTGCGATACCTGCCCTGGGCCAGTATAGAGACGCTTCTCGAGGAAACGGCAGGTGGCCAGACACCGCTTGGGGCGCATCTGACCACGCTCGACGGGCACGCGCGGCTGCTGAGCCGTGCGGACTATGTCGCCTGTCTGAAAGGGCGCGGCTACGACCTCGAGGCGCGGCGCTTTATGTCCCGCACCGGCGAGGGTCACCGTTTGCACGCCGCCGCCCTGCCCGCCCCGGCGCTGCACGGCACACCACGGGCCGATGTGCAGGTGATCGGACCTGTGACCAAAGCCAGCGGTCTGGGTCAGGCGACACGCGCCTCGCTGGCAGCGCTCGCCACCACGGGGCTGAAGGTGCAGGCGGTGAATGTCACCCTCGACAACCCCGCGCCCGAGATCGACATGCCCCACACCCCGATCACCGAGGCCCGACCCGCCCGCTTCACCCTGCTGCATCTGAACGCGGAATCCATCCCGCTGTTCTTTGCCCATGCACCCGACATCACCCAAGGCTCATATCTGGCCGCCTACATGTTCTGGGAACTGACCCGCCCTGCCGCCTGTCATGCGCTGGCGCTGCGCATGGTGGACGAGATCTGGGCCGCGTCAGACCATGGCCGCGCGATCTATGCCGATCACTTCGACGGTCCCATCCGGGTCATGGGGCTGGCGGGTGACGTGACCCCATGCACTGATCCGCTGGGCGCACGGGCGGGGTTCGTCGCCCGCACCGGCTTTGACGCGGGCAGCTTCCTCTGCATGGCCAGCTTCGACAGTTTCTCCTTCGTGCAGCGCAAGAACCCGCTGGGCCTGATCCGCGCCTTTCGCGATGCCTTCCCGCAGGGTGGTGCCCAGCTTCTGCTGAAGACCCAGAACCGCACCCGTGTGAGCGATCCGGCGCAACGCGCGGTCTGGGCCGAGATCGACGCGCTGACGACAGGGGACCCCCGGTTCGAAATCCTCGACGAGACCATGACCCGCGACGCGCTGCTGACGCTGACCGCCGGGGCGGATGCCTACCTGTCGCTGCACCGCGCCGAAGGCTGGGGCTTCGGCATGATCGAGGCGATGGCGTTGGGCGTGCCGGTTCTGGCCACAGGCATGTCCGGCAACCTGGCCTATTCGGATGACACCACCGCCTGGCTGGTGCCCGCCCAAGAGGTGGCCCCGGCCCCGCAGGATTACATGTTCACCCCTGAAGGTGGTCTTTGGGGCGACCCGGATCACAACGCCGCCGTGACCCTTCTGCGCCGCATGGCCGAGGCCCCGGCGCTTCGTGCACAAAAGGCGCAGGCGGCACAGGCCCGCGTGCTGCGTGCCTTCTCCCCCGAGGCCATCGGCAGGCGCTACGCAACCCGGATCGACACGGTGTTGCGGCAGGCCAAGGTGACTGCGGCATGAGGCGTTTTCTGCTGCGCAGACCCCGGCCCACTTATGTCATGGGTGTCAGCTGGCCGCGCTCGGGCCATCACCTTCTGGTGCGCCTGATCAGGCTCTATTACGGCCCGAAATTCACCTATTGCGGCTTTTACGGTCAGCCCGACTGTTGCGGTCAGACCCCTTGCGCGCGGGCGGGTATGATCCGCTATTCCAAGAACCACGATTTCGACGGCACCCTGCCACAGGACGAAGAACAGCGCCACCTGATCCAGACCCGTGCCTTCGCTCCCTCGGTGGTCTCCAACTTCGAGCTCTACCTGCGCGAGGGCGGCAGGGACGATGCGGCCAGCTTTGCGCGCTTTGCCAGCGCACAATTTACAGCCTGGCGCGCGTTTCAGGACAAATGGGTCACGTCCGGGTTTGCCCGCACCCAGACCGTGATTCCCTACGAGGCCCTGATCCGCGATCCCGCCACCGCGCTGACCTATGCCTTGTCGAGTTTCGGTGATACCACACCCGACCCGGCCCGCCTGCGCGCAGCCATCAGCGGGGTGGACGGCGAAGACGTGGCGCAGCGGCGCATCACACCGCGCCCCGGAAGCGGCGTCCATGCGCCCAGAGATGTGACGCAATTCCGTCATTACGACGCCCATCTGTTCCGCCATCTGGACAAACTGCACCTGACCCGGCAGGAGGTGAACAGGATGTTCCGCCGCAATCTGGGTCGGGACGCCGCCGAGGCCAACATGCTTGCGCTGCAGGCCAGCCCATCGCTGGACGCGCTCGAGCGAATGATCCTCGGCTCACCTGAATATACTGCTCGGGGGCGCAGACTTCGGGCGGTCTGATCTGACCTGTAAGAGTGTGCGCCATGGCTGATCCCGACCTTCCCCTCATCACCCCGGTTCTGCTCTGCGGAGGCTCGGGCACCCGGCTCTGGCCGCTGTCGCGCAAGAGCTACCCCAAGCAATTCGCGCAGTTCCTGGGCGAAGAGAGCCTGTTCCAGGAGGCCGCCAAGCGCGTGTCCGGCGACGGGTTCGCCGCACCCGTGGCGGTCACCGGCGACGGGTTCCGCTTTATCGTCGCCGAACAGCTGGATCATTGCGGCATCCGCGCCGCGGGCATCCTGATCGAACCCGAGGGGCGCAACACCGCGCCTGCCGCGGCGGCTGCCGCCCTTCACCTGGCGCAGACCAATCCGCAGGCGCTCATGCTGCTGGTGCCCGCCGATCACGCCATTCCCGATGCGCAGGGCTTCCGCGACGCGGTGAAAACCGGCGCGCGCGCCGCCGTTCAGGGCCAGATCGTGACCTTCGGCATCCAGCCGACGCGGGCTGAGACCGGCTATGGCTGGCTCGAGGCCGGGGAAGAGACCCATCCCGGCGTGAACGCGCTGGCGCGCTTCATCGAAAAGCCGGACCAGGCCAAGGCAGAGACGCTTTTTGCCGATGACCGCTACCTCTGGAACGCCGGGGTGTTCCTGACCCGCGCCGACACGCTGATCGCCGCCTTTGAGGACCACGCCCCCGACATCCTCGAGGGCACCCGCGCCGCGATGGAGGCCGCCACCCCCGATCTGGGGTTCCTGCGCATCGACGCGACCCTTTGGGGGCAGGTGCGGGCGGAATCGCTCGATTACGCGGTGATGGAGCAGGCGAGAGACGTCAGCGTCGTGCGGTTCTGCGGCGGCTGGTCCGATCTGGGCAGCTGGGAAGCGGTCTGGCAGGAAAGCCCGCAGGACGAGAGCGGCAACGCGCTGGCGGGTCTCGCGACGGCGATCGATTGCGAGAACACGCTCTTGCGGTCGGAGTCGGACGAGATCGAACTGGTGGGCATCGGGCTCAAGAACGTGGTCGCCGTGGCGATGCGCGACGCGGTGCTGGTGGCGGACCTGACCGACAGCCAGAGCGTGCGCCGCGCGGTCGACACGCTCAAGGCGCGCGGTGCCAAACAGGCGGTGCAACTGCCCGTCGATCACCGCCCCTGGGGCTGGTTCGAGACGCTCATTCTGGCGGACCGCTTCCAGGTGAAACGCATCCATGTGCATCCCGGTGCTGCGCTGTCGCTGCAAAGCCATGTGCACCGCTCCGAGCATTGGATCGTGGTGGCGGGCACGGCAAAGGTCACCGTGGACAACGAGGTGCGCCTGCTGACCGAGAACCAGTCGGTCTATATTCCCTTGGGCGCGGTGCACCGGATGGAGAACCCCGGCAAGGTGCCCATGGTGCTGATCGAGGTGCAGACCGGGACCTATCTGGGTGAGGACGACATCATCCGCTACGAGGACATCTATTCCCGCAGTTGATCAGGGGCACGTTTCCATCAACGGAAACGGTCGGACGCGTTGACGCGTCCGTCACCCCAAGCGCTGCGACACCGCCTCAAGCGTCTCGCGCATCAAGGCCTCCGCCCGCGTCCCGCTTTCCGCCTCGGCATAACAGCGAAACTCCGGCGCATTGCCCGAAGGCCGCAGGTGGATCACGGTCTCGTCGGCAAAGGACACCCGCAGCCCGTCGGTGAGGTCCACACCCGTCTCAGCCGCCCGTCCGGCAAAGAACGCGGCCCGCGCACGCGGATCCCCGGTCAGTTCCGCGATGAAGGTGTGCGACGCCTCTGTCGGAATACCCGCGATCCGGTCGGCGGCGGTAAAGCGCGGCGGCAGATCAGAGACCAAGTCTGCCAAACTCACCTCTTTCGCCCGCGCCATCGCCAAGGGTGCGACGATGGGCAAGAGGCAATCGCGGGTCATCAGAGGGGCAAGTTTGCCTGCGGGACCCTCCGCCTCGAACCCCAGAAGAAACCCGCCATTTGCCTCGTAGCCCACCACGCGCCCCCCTGCCGCTTCCATTGCGGCGATGACGTATGGCGAGCCGATCTTCGTGCGGATGACAGACCCGAACCCCATCTGGTCCACCATCGTGTTCGACGAGACCGGCGTGCAGATCACATCCGCCCCCAGCATCCGCGCCACCAGGGGACCCAGCACATCGCCCGGCACCAGCGCACCCGAGGCATCCACCACCATCGGACGGTCGGCATCGCCATCGGTGGACACCAGCGCATCGAGCGCGTGTTCCGCGCACCAGGCCTTCAGCATCTCGCGCGTGTCCGCATCCACCGCCTCGGTATCGACCGGGATGAAGTGATCGGCCCGCGCCAGCCGGACGATATCGGCTCCCATCTGTCCCAAGACATCTACCATCGCATCGCGGGCCACTGAAGAATGCTCGTAGACGCCGATGCGCAGGCCGGTCAAAGCCTGCGGGCCGAACGCATCGACATAGCGCGCCACGTAAGCGGGCAGCGCGCCCGCTTCGCGCAGCAAATCCCCGGTTTCCGCCGCAACAGAGCCTGATCCCAGCGCCGCCATGATCGCCTCTTCATCGGATTTCGCGATCTCTCCGTCGGGCAGGTAGAATTTCAGCCCGTTGCGATCCGCCGGGATATGGCTGCCCGTCACCATGATCGCCGCCTGCCCCGCTCCCATGGAGGCCAGCGCCAGCGCCGGTGTCGGCAGCACGCCGTGATCGACAGCCCGCAGCCCCATGTTCCGCACCGCTCGGGTCACCGCCGCCGCGATGGTCGGCGACGAAGCGCGCAGATCCTGCCCCACATGCACCGCGCCACCATGCGGACAGGCGACAAGAAATGCCCGCGTATAACCCGTGACCAGATCGTCGGTCAGTTCCGTGACAAGGCCACGCAGGCCGCTGGTGCCGAATTTGGGGGGCATGTCGTCTGTCCTTGTCACTTGGAGTGTCGCCCGCAGGTATGCCCTTGGCAGCGGGCGGCGCGCAAGACGGACCGTGGTTTTCGTGGCGCAGGTCGCGTTGGCATATTTAAGAAAAGAAGAAGCACAGGAACAGCACACCACCCCCTGTTTCTTCTTTTTCCAAATATGCATGCACGGCACCCGCCCCCCGGCGCAACGCCCGCAGGACTCACACCCCGTTCACCAAACCGCCCCTAGCGTCCCGCGCATCCTCGGATCGCTGAAAGGGCCTGCCCGATGTCACAAACCTCTCCCCTCCTGTCGCTGCCCTATATCCAGCCGGCGCAGGCGCAGAAACATGTCACCCATAACGAGGCTTTGCGCAGGCTCGATGCGCTGGTGCAACTTTCGGTCGAAAGCCGGGCTCTGACCGAGCCACCCACCAGCACCGGCGAGGGCGCGCGGTTCATCGTGGCCACCGGGGCCAGCGGCGAGTGGGCCGGACAGGACCATGCGATTGCGCTGAACGCGGGGGGAGCGTGGCTTTTCCTTCCGCCCAACACAGGCTGGCAGGCCTGGGTCGCGGATGAGGGCACACAGGTGGTCTGGCAGGACGGGCTGTGGCAGGCGCAGTCAGGAGGCACCCTGCCCGACCGGCTGGGGCTGGGCACCAGTGCCGATCCAGTCAACCGGCTCAGCGTCGCATCCCCCGCCACCTTGCTCACCCATGAAGGCGCCGGGCACCAGCTCAAACTGAACAAGGCCGCCAGCACCGACACGGCCAGCCTGCTGTTCCAGACGAACTGGAGCGGTCATGCCGAGATGGGGCTCGCGGGGGAAGACGCGTTTTCGATCAAGGTGAGCGACGGAACCACATGGACCACGGCGCTGTCGTTCGATCCCGCCACGGGTGCCGCCAGCGGTGCCGCCGTCAGCTCCGGGCCAGAGGAGAGCAATCCGGACGCCTTGCTGCGCGTAGGTGATGGCTATCTCAAGGGCACGATCCTCGGCACCGTGGCCCACAACAGCAATGGCGTGCCCACGGGTGGCGTGATCGAGCGCGGTGCAAACGCCAATGGCGGTTATGTGCGCTTTGCCGATGGCACGCAGATCTGCACCAGCCCGGACATTCCCACGGGGCCGATCAACAACCAGGCCGGGGCGCTGTGGCAGTCGAACCACCTCGCCTGGACCTTTCCGGCACCCTTCGCGACGGGCTTGCCGCCGGTGCTGAACGGCGAAAGCGGCAACACGGGCGCCTGGCCTACATTCGCGCCGCACGGAGTTCTGTCGACCGGGCTGAAGGCGACGGCCCTCATCCAGATCACCGTGGGGCTGACCCTGCGGCTCTGTGCGATCGGGCGGTGGGCCTGACGGGATCACCCCGAACCTCTCGTAACCTTTCCTTATCCGAATCGCCTCAGCGTGGCGGGTGGTCCGGAAAGGGACGGCTCAGCCCTCGTTCAGCAGGCCGAGCAGGTACGCGCCATAGCCGTTCTTGCCGAACATCTCGGCGCGGGCGCGCAGGGCGTCGTCGTCGATCCAGCCCTGGTGATAGGCGATCTCGTCGGGGCTGCCGATCTGCTGGCCCTGCCGGTCCGACAGCGTGCGCACGAAATTCCCGGCATCCAGCAGCGACCCGTGCGTGCCGGTGTCGAGCCAGGCATAGCCGCGCCCCATCAGTTCCACGCTCAGCTGCCCGTCGTCGAGGTAGCTTTCGAGAAGCGCCGTGATCTCCAGCTCGCCGCGCTCTGACGGCTGCACCTGTGCCGCGCGCGCAGGGGCCGTCCCGTCGAGGAAATAAAGCCCCGTGACCGCGTAGGGAGAGGGCGCTTTGGCGGGCTTCTCGATGATCTGCCGCACCGTACCGTCCGCGCCGAACTCCACCACGCCGTAGCGTTCGGGATCGGCGACGCGATAGCCAAAGACGGTGCCGCCTGTGACCGTCGCATCGGCGCTGGCCAGAACCTCGGGCAAGCCGTGACCGAAAAAGATGTTGTCGCCCAGCACCATCGCCGACGGGCTGCCATCAAGGAAATCCTTGGCCAGCAGATAGGCCTGCGCCAGCCCGTCAGGCGAGGGCTGCGCGATATAGGTGAAACTCAGCCCCCATTGCGACCCGTCGCCCAGCAGGCGCTGGAACTGGTCCTGATCCTGCGGCGTGGTGATGATCGCGATCTCGCGGATGCCCGCCAGCATCAGCACCGAGAGCGGATAATAGATCATCGGCTTGTCGTAGAGCGGCAAGAGCTGTTTCGACAGCCCCATGGTGATCGGGTAGAGCCGGGTGCCCGACCCGCCTGCGAGGATGATGCCTTTTCTGCTCATGCGCCCAAATCCTTCAAAACAGCGGCCAGCCCCGCTTTCCAGTCGGCAGGTGTAATTCCGAAATCCGACGCCAGCCTGGCGCAGTCGAGCCGGGAATTGAGCGGGCGGGTTGCGGGCGTCGGATAGTCCGAGGACGGAATGCCCGTCACCGTCACATCGCGCCCGGCCCGGGAGAAGATCTCGCGCGCGAAGCCCGCCCAGCTGGCATGTGGCTCCCCGGCGTAATGATAGGTGCCGCCCGCTGCGCCAGTCTGCATATGTTCGGCCAGCGCCAGCAATGTGGCGGCAATATCCGCCGCCGGGGTCGGTCCACCGATCTGGTCCTCCACCACGTTGAGCGCATCGCGTGTTTCACTGAGACGCAGCATGGTCTTCACGAAATTCGCGCCCTGCGCCGAAAACACCCAAGAGCAGCGCAGGATGATGTGCCGTGCACCTGACGCACGGATCGCCTGTTCACCCGCCAGCTTGGTGCGGCCATAGGCGTTTTGCGGTGCAACAGGGTCTGTTTCCTGCCAGGGCTGCGTGCCGCTGCCGTCGAACACGTAATCGGTCGAGATGTGCAGGAACGGGATATCCAGATGCGCACAGGCCCCCGCCATCGCACCGGGGGCGGCGGCATTGACGACCAGCGCCAGCGCCTCGTCCTCTTCGGCACGGTCGACACCCGTATAGGCCGCGGCATTGATCACCACGTGGGGTTTGAGATCCGCGATCACCGCCGCACAGCCCTGCGGGTCAGACAGGTCCGCCCTGTCGCGCCCCAGGGCGGTGACCTCCGCCTGCCGCTGCAATTCCGTGGCCACCTGGCCGGTTGCGCCAAAGACGAGGATCATGGGTGCCACAGCGCCGGGCAGATGCCCGACCTACGCGTTTGCCGATCCTGTAGGCCGGGCATCTGCCCGGCAGACCCGGCACACCCGATCATGCGCCAACCCCCAGGCGCTGGCCCACACCGGCGCGCCCCTGCAGCGCCTGCCACCAATCGGGATGATCGAGATACCAGCGCACTGTGCGCCGCAGCCCTTCTTCCAGCGTCACCGAGGGCCGCCAGCCCAGCTCTCCGCGCATGCGCGCAGGATCGATGGCGTAGCGCAGATCATGTCCCGGACGGTCGGTCACGAAGGTGATCAGCCGCGCGTGCGGCGCACCTTCGGGGACCATCTCGTCCATCAGGGCACAGATCATGCGGACAAGGTCGATGTTGCGCGCCTCGTTCTCGCCGCCGATATTGTAGGATCGGCCCACCTGCCCCTTCGTGACCACCGTCAGCAACGCGTCGGCATGGTCCTCAACGAACAGCCAGTCGCGCACGTTCTCACCCGCGCCGTAGACCGGGATCGGCTGGCCATGAAGCGCGTTGAGGATCACGACGGGCACCAGCTTTTCCGGAAAATGGTAGGGCCCGTAATTGTTCGAACAGTTCGACAGCACCACGGGCAGTCCATAGGTGTGCCACCACGCCCGCACCAGATGATCCGACGCCGCTTTCGACGCCGAATAGGGCGAGCGCGGATCATAGGGTGTGTCCTCGGTGAATTGGCCTGTCGCGCCCAGAGACCCGAACACCTCGTCGGTCGAGATGTGGTGAAAGCGGAACGCCTCTGGCGTGCCCTGTCGCTCCCAGTAACCCCGGACCGCCTGCAACAGCGTGTAGGTGCCCACCACATTGGTGTCGATGAACGCGCCGGGCCCGTCGATCGACCGATCGACATGGGATTCCGCCGCCAGATGCATCACCGCATCGGGCGCGTGTTCCGTGAATACGGTCTCCAACAAGGCCGCATCGCGGATATCGCCGTGCACGAAGACATATCCCGGCGCGTCCGCCACGTCCGCCACATTGTCGAGGCAGGCCGCATAGGTCAGAGCATCGAGGTTCACCACCTCGTGCCCCTGTCCAATGGCTTGCCGCACCACCGCCGAGCCGATGAACCCGGCCCCTCCCGTCACCAACAGTTTCACGCGCCACTCCACTCGAACGGGCTGTCCAGATCGGCCAGTGCCGGGGCCTCTGCATCCTTGTCCGACAGGATCGGGGTGCCGGTCAAACCCCAATCGATGCCGACGGACTCCCAGTGCACCGCTCCCTCGGCCTCAGGCGCATAATACCCGGTGCATTTGTAGATGATCTCGGTGTCGGGGGCCCGCGTCACGAACCCGTGCGCAAAGCCCTCGGGCACCCAGAGCTGCCGCCCGTTCTCGGCCGAAAGGTCCACGCCCACCCAAGCCCCATAGGTCGGAGAGCCGCGCCTGATGTCCACCGCCACATCCCACAGCGCCCCGCGCCCGCAGCGCACCAGCTTGCCCTGCCCGTGGGGTGGTGCCTGAAAGTGCAGACCCCGAATGGTGTTCACATCTGCCGAGAGCGAATGATTGTCCTGAACGAAGGCCGGGTCCACCCCCGTGGCCTCCGCAAACCGCGCGGCGTTCCAGGTTTCCGCAAAGAACCCCCGCGCATCACCGAAGCGCCGCGGCGTCAGGATCAAAAGCCCCGCAAGAGCAGTTTGTTCAACATCCAGCATCAGCCATCCTTCTGCGTCTTCACCCAGGCGAGGAACGCCCGGTCGGGAGCCTGCACCCTTGGCCGCCCGGTGTCATCCCACCATGCCAGCCAGCGCGCCTGCAACCCGTAGACATCCGCTCCGGGGCGCAAGGCCTTGGCCGCCTCCAGCGCCTCTTGCGACAGGATCGGGGCATCCATGGGGCGCGGTCTGGCCCTCCGCGTGACGACAAGCACATCGCCCGCGCGTTCGGCCAAGGAATACTCGGGCAGGTGGTCTTCCTCGATCATCCGGCGCAGCGCGGCGCGGAACACCCGCACCGGGGACGCCGATCCCGACTTCAGATGCAGCACCGGCACCGAGATCGCCCATTCCGCCTGCCGACCGCAATGTTTGCGCGCCAGCTCGTAGATGCGCCGCTCCAGCGGTTTGCGCAGCCGAAAGTAATCGCGGCTCAGCGTCAGCACCGAGCGCGCACAGACGGCCCGGTACAGCCAGTCCGACAGGGTCACCGTCACCGAGATCATCCGCCCGCCGCGCGACCGGCGCAGGATCTCCCAGGACTCGATGAGGCCGAACCCCCGCGTCGCCTCGATGCCGCCGGTGTCGATATTGGTGGTGATCCGCGTGCCCGCCAGCCGCTCGAACCCTTCGCGCAGGCGGGTGTAGCTTTCGCCCCCGGTATCGCGGTTGGTCGCCACCAGCAGGTCATGCGCGCGCAGCGTCAGGGTGCGCCCCACCGCGCGGCCCGCATTCATCGCCGCCACCAGTTGGCTGATGCAATAGATCAGGATGTCCTTGTCATGGATCGTGGCGCGGCCCTTCACGCTCGGCACCACCTCCACCGCAACGCCGTTATGGGCATAGGACAGCACCCGCCGGTCGGGGCGCGTCGACAGCGAAAAGATCGGATGTTCCATCGACGCCAGATCGTCCTTGGGACTGGCGCCAAAGATATCGCAGACGAAGAAATCGCCCGTTGGGTGCCGGTCGGGCAAAAGCCCGCCATTCATTGGTCCCGTCATGGGGTCCGCCTGTATTTGCTCTGCTCGTCCCCGGTTGTTCTTTGCGGCCGGCTTTCATGCCGACTCGGCTTTCGGGGTTTCAGTGACACCCACCGTAAAGTTATCCACAGCGTGCGTCCATCCCAAGCCGGGATTTCAGCGGAGGATCGGAGTCGCCCGCTCGGGGGATCGGAGTCGGACCAACGGGGGTTCAGAGTCGCGTGGCCTGTCGGTGCCGCAAGTTTTTCCTTTCATGGAAAAGACTTAGACAAAGCACTCTGGCCCTGTAACATAAAACTAACTGATTTTAACAAGGACGCAGGTCCAGTGACCCTGTCTGCCCAAAGCCTGAAATCAGATAGCAACCCATTGGATTTGCTTAGAAAAGACAAGAGTGTTGCGGTTTTCCTTCCATGTATGCATTTTTGTGGTAGTCTGCTCAAAACAGCGCACACAGAGGCGCTTTGCACAGGTGAAATCGAGCAGCAGATGAACCAGGACAACCCTCTCCCACCCTATTTCAACATCCATCCCGACAGCGCGCTCGACGCGCTTGGAGCGCCCGCCACCACTGCCGATTTCGGCACCATCGCCCGGGCCTGCGAAGCCGGGCGCGCCGATCTGTCCAGCCGTGGGCTCGAGGAAGGCGGCCGGCGATCGCTGCGGCTCTTCTCCACCTGGGAAATCACCCGCTACCTGATCCCCGTCGCCACCGGCCATTTCCGCCGCGTGCTGAAACAGAACCCCGACCTGCCGCAGGGCCGCTCCGAGACCACCAGCGGCGCCAAGTGGTTCACCTTCGACGAGGTGCTGCGCCTGCGCGCCCATTTCGCCGCCGAAGGGTCCAAGACCAAGGAATACCTCCCCTACCGGCCCAAGGGACAGCCCGCCAAGCTGGTGGCGGTCGCCAATTTCAAGGGGGGTGTCGGCAAGACATCGACAGCGGCGCATCTCGCCATGTCCGCCGCCCTTGATGGCTACAAGGTGCTGGTGATCGATCTGGACAGCCAGGGCTCCATGACCTCGATCTTCGGCGGCAAGGTACAGGACGAATGGTCCACCGTCTTCCCGCTGCTGGCACGCCACTACGCGCGCCACCTGCAGGGCGAGAACCAGCGCCGCCTCGACCGGGGCGACGCACCCACGCCGCTCGACGACACGCTCTCCGAGGCGCTGAAGTCGCGCAGCGAAACCTTGGTGCAGAAAACCCACTGGCCCAATATCGACCTGATCGGCGCGCAGCTGAACCTCTACTGGGCCGAGTTCCAGATCCCCGTCTGGCGCATGGGCGCCCGTGGCTGGAAGCTCTGGGATGCGCTCACCGACAGCCTGCAGGAGGATGGCATCCTCGACCAGTATGACGTGATCTTCCTCGATACGCCCCCCGCCCTCGGCTACCTCACCATCAACGGGCTGGCCGCCGCCGACATCCTGCTGGTGCCTCTGGGCGCGTCCTTCCTCGAGTTCGACAGCACCGGGCGCTTCTTCGACATGCTGCACGCCACCTTCGGGTCCATCGAGGAGGCCGAGAACATGGCCGCCCGCGCCCTTGGTCGCGACGGGCTGGCCTTCCAGTGGGACGCGGTGCGCGCCGTGGTCACCCGCTACGACAGCGCGCAACAGGCGGAACTCGCCGCGCTCATGCAGGCCTATCTCGGCCCCACCCTCTCGCCCCACCGTCAGGGGTTTACCGCCCTCATCGGTCAGGCCGGCGAACAGGTGCAGGGCATCTACGAGGCCGATTACCGCGATTTCAACCGCGAGACCTATGTGCGCGGCCGCGAAACCTTTGATGCCACCTATGCCGCGTTCAAGCAGCTGCTGATCGGCAGCTGGCACCGCGACGTGCAGGCGTCCAATGCTCAGGCCGCGGAGTAGGGGCATGTTCGCAGCGAAACGCCGCCCCGTCATCTTGCCCGTAAACTCCGGGGTTTGGGGCCGTGCCCCGATCCACCGCACGCCGCAGACACCGAACATTTACCAGATGCGCCAAGCCTGCCCCCAATCGAAAACAGGAGGTCCGCATGGCCAAGCGTAAACGCCTGACGCCGCCCAACCCCAGCTATCTCGACACGCCGCCCGCGCTCGAGACCAAGTCGATGTTCTCCACACCCCGCTCCGCTCCCATCGCCGACGTGGCGCGCGACGCCTCCAGCACGGCGGCGCTGAGCGAGATGGCCGAGAGCCTGGCGCGCGCCCGCGACGAGGGCCGCATGGTGGTGGCGCTGCCACTGGACGAGATCGTGATGGATCATCTCGTACGCGACCGTCTGGTGGTGGACGCGACCGAGATGCAGACGCTCAAGACCTCCCTGCGCAGCCGCGGCCAGCAGACACCGATCGAGGTGATGCAGCTCGAAGACGGGCGCTACGGGTTGATCTCGGGCTGGCGGCGCTGCCAGGCGCTGTCCGAGATCGCCCAGGAAGACCGCGATGACGACCCCACGGTCCTGGCGCTGTTGCGCCGCCCCGAAGAGGCGTCGGATGCCTATCTCGCCATGGTCGAGGAAAACGAGATCCGGGTCGATCTGAGCTATTTCGAACGCGCGAGAATCGTCGCCAAGGCGGTGGAGGAGGGTGTCTACGGCACAGAGCGCACCGCGTTGCAGATGCTCTTCCGCTCTGCCAGCCGCGCCAAGCGCTCCAAGATCGGCAGCTTCCTTCCGGTGGTGCGGGCGCTCGACGGTGTGGTGCGCTTTCCCCATGGGCTGAGCGAACGGCTGGGTCTGAGCCTGGCGCAGGCGCTGAACGACGATCCCGGCTTTGCCCCGCGCTTGCAGGCGCAGCTTGAAGCGGTCGAGGTCGAGACGCCAGAGGCGGAAACCGCGCTGCTGACCAAGGCGCTTGCCGTGCATAATCAGTCTCTGAAGGCCAGAACAGAGACGAAGTCCGCAGAGCCTGAACCGGCGTTTCGCGACGAAACCATCGGGGCCTTCACCCTGCGCCGCCACCGTGATGGCACGCTCTCGATCCTTGGCGCAGCCTGGCCGGACAAGCTTGATCCGGATCTGAAGCGGCTGCTCAAAAACGCATCAGGTTTCGTTCCAAAATAGGTCCGGATCGGCCCCAATGTTTCGCGCGCGAAACAATACGTCCGGATCGGACCTAAATTCAGCGCTGGGGTAAAGACGCCTGACGGCGTCGACGCCGTCGTGTTTCTCCGTCCTCGGAAAATCCTCCCCCCGACTGGTTAAGCAGGCATTAACCATCTTCAGGCCAAGCTGCCCGGCAAAGCGATCGCCCGGAAAGGCCTGTCCATGCTGCTGCGCCTCCTGCGTCTGTATCGACGCTATGCCACGCGCCATCTCTGCCTGAGATTCGGCCATGTGCCGCTGGACAGGGACACCCGCGCGTCGGTGATGCTGCGTCGGGGCCGTGTCTGCGTTGACGCAGACAGCGCCGTGCTTGCGCATGGCGGGGCGCAGGCGGTGGGCGCTGCGCCGTCCCTGCCCCACCTGCCCGGCGCGCCGGTTCAGGTTTCGCTGCGAAACCCGACGCTGGCCCCGGTCACCTTTCCTGCCCTGTCGCGGTTCTGCCTTTGGCGCGGTCACCTGTTGCTCTGGCCCGGGCTTGCACAGCGCGTGATCCAGGTGCTGCCACTCCTGCGCCATTCCGGTGATCCGCATGTCCGGGCCTGCGCCAGGGCCCGGCTTGGCCTCTCAACCGACGCCCCGGCACCGCTGCTGACTCTGTCCCACCCTGAAGTCCCCCTGCCAAGCGGGCCCATCCCCATTGCCCTGCTGCTCCCGGTGCACAACGCGACCGTGCATGTTGCATCCTGCCTTGCCCGGATCGTGTCCATGACCGACCTGCCCTGGCGGCTGGTGATCGTCGAGGACGGCTCCACCGATCCTGCCCTGCGCCCGATGGTGCTGGACTGGGTCGCGGCACATCCCACTGCGTCGCTGATCTGCCACGACAGCCCGCGTGGCTTTGCCGCTTCGGTCAATGTCGGGCTTGCCGCGCTGGGACAGATCGACAGCCCGGTGGTGCTCCTCAATTCCGATATCACCCTGCCTCAGGGCTGGGCGGCACGGCTGATTGCGCCGCTGCTCTCCGACAAGACCATCGCCAGCGTCACGCCGCTGTCGAACGAGGGCGAGCTGATGGGCGCACCCCATGCCTGCGCCGGTGTTGCGCTGCGAAACGGGGAGGTGGACAGGATCGATGCCGCGCTTGCGCCAATCGCCCGGCACAGCGATCTGCCGTCGCTTCCCACCGGCTCGGGGTTCTGCATGGCGCTGTCTCCCCATTGGCTCGCGCAGGTGCCGCGCCTCGATGAAAGCTTCGGGCGGGGCTACGGCGAGGAGGTGGATTGGTGCCAGCGCACCCGTGCGCTTGGCGGGCGGCATGTCTGCCAGACCGGGCTGTTCGTCGGGCATGTCGGTGCCGCCAGTTTCGGCGCGGAACAGAGACGCAAATTGCGAGCGCGCGCCGCTCCGGTTCTGGCCCGACGCTGGCCGCGCTTTGACGGCGAGGTGGCGGAGGTGCTGGCGCATGATCCCCTCGCAGGGGACCGGCTGCGCGCCGGTCTGGTCTGGGCACGGGCGCGTCTGAACGGTGCCGCCCTGCCCCTCTACCTTGCCCATTCGGGGGGCGGCGGCACGGCGCTCTGGCTGGACCAACGGCTGCGGAGCCACGAGGTTGCGGTGGTGTTGCGCGTCGGCGGGCCGCTGCGCTGGGAGCTGGAACTGCACACACAATCCGGCATCACGCGCGGCGCAACTGCGGAGTTTGAGGTCATACAGAGCCTGTTGCGCCACGCGGGACCCCGCCGTGTGACCTATGTCTGCGCCGTGGGAGATCCTGCACCGGAGGAGATCCCGTTTCGCCTGCTGGACCTCTGCGCCGGGGGGCATCCTCTCGAGGTGATGTTCCACGACTATTACCCGCTGAACCGGGATTACACGTTTCGCAGCGCAACAGACTCGCATTGGCGCGCGCTCTGGCGGGTGGCGCTGGACCGGGCCGATCAGCTGACGGTGTTTTCCCAAGCCTCTCGGAAGATCGTCGCCGGGGTGCATCCGGATCTCGCCTCCAAGATCCGCCTGCACCCGCATGGGCCCTTGGGGCCGGTGCCGCGCCTGTCGGCAGCATCTGCCAGACGCAGGGTTCTGGCGGTGCCGGGACACCTCAATGCGCAGAAAGGTGCCGCGGTGGTGCGCGATCTGGCCCGCGTCCTTGCGCGCACCGATGAGGCGCGGCTGGTGGTGTTGGGTGAGGTTGCCCCCGATTGCCCCCTGCCACGCTCGGTGACGGTGCTGGGGGGCTACAGGCTGGAGGACCTGCCGCATCTCGTGGCGCGGCATGGCATCGGCGCCTGGCTTATCCCGTCGCTCTGGGCCGAGACCTTTTCCTATGTCACGCAGGAATCGCTGGCGACCGGCCTGCCCTGCATCGGCTTCGATCTGGGCGGGCAGGGTGATGCGCTGCGTGCGGCACCAAATGGCCATGTCGTTTCGCTGCGAAACGGGGGTGCGCCGGACATGGAGGCGCTGCTTGCCGCGCTGCGGGCGCTGCCGGACTGGCCTGCGAGGCCTGTGGAAACAGGCCTTGACCTGCCGCAAAAATGGCCTTTGCGCCGGGTGCGGGCGTGATCCTCTCTGCTCCCGGAATAGGTCCGATCCGGTCCTATTGTTTCGCGCGCGAAACATTGGGTCCGTTTCGGACCTATCTCTCAGAGGTCGCTGAGGATGTCGCGGTGCCAGCGCCCCAGCCCGATCCCGGCCAGCAGCGCAACGCCCAGACCCAGCGCCATCAGGTAGGTCGGGCTGGCATAGGCCGCGTCATAGCCCGGATAGAGCCCGCGCCGCACCAGCCCCACCACATGGATCAGCGGGTTCCACCACAGCAGGTCGCGCCACGGCAGGGGAACCTGTTCAAAGGTGAAGAACACGCCAGAGGCCAGGAACATCGGGCGCATGGCAATGGACCAGATCCGCTGCCAGAGCGGGGCAAGACCGATCAGCAGGCAGTTCATTGCGCCCATGCCAAGGCTCAGAACCGCCAGCAGCCCCGCCGCCTGAGCCAGTATGGCAAGGTCGGGTGTGGCGCGTGTTTCGCTGAGAAACAGGATGCCGCCCAGCAGCAGGCTTGCCACCGCCAACTGGGTCAGCACCGCCAGAAGGAACCGCGCGAGGATCGCGTCGAACACGCCCACCGCCGGGTAGGCAAAGAGCGGCCGCGAGAAGTTCAGCGCCTGCGCCAGTTTGCCGGTGATGTCCGAAAACGCCAGGAACGGCAGCAGACCGGTGGCGTAGAACAGCGGAAAACTGAGCCCGAGGGCCGGGGCGTGAAAGCCGATGGCAAAGATCGCGGACAAGAGCGCGATGCCCGCGAGGGGTTCGGCCACGGCCCAGAGGTAACCTCCGGGCACGCGGCCGTGAGTGGTGGACATTTCGCGCAGCATCAGCGCCCCGACCGTCCGCCAGAGGGTGGGACGGGCAAGCAGGGTCATGGGGATGTTTCGCTGCGCAATTCCCGCATAGGAAGAATTGGTACGCGATGAATCACCTCAATGCAATCCCAAGCGATCCCGCCGTTCCGTTTCATGGCACGGGTCTGCCTCCGGGGCCGGTGATCCTCGATTGGCCGACCCGACCTGCGCGACGGGCGGGTCGGCATCTGGCGGTTGCGCTGTCCTTTGCCCTGTGCGTGCTGCTGCCCGTGCTGCTGAGCGCATGGTATCTCTGGGGGCGGGCTGCGGACCAATACGCCTCCGAAGCGGGCTTTGCCGTGCGCCGCGAAGAGACCGGTGCCGCGGTGGAGCTTCTGGGCGGGTTGACCGGTCTGTCCGGGGTCAGTTCGCGCGATACCGATATTCTTTACGAATACCTGTCCTCGCGTCGCCTTGTGGCAGAGCTGGACGCGGAACTGGATCTGTCCGGGCTTTGGGCAAAACCGGGCACGGGTCTGTTTCGCGGCGAAACAGACCCTGTTTTCGCCTTTCACGCCGAGGGATCGCCGGAGGCGTTGCACCGCTACTGGTCCCGCCGCGTCGAGGTGGCCTATGACAGCCGTGCCGGGTTGATCGGGCTGCGGGTGACCGCCTTTGACCCCGTCGATGCGCAAGCCATCACGCGCGGGATCGTGGCGCGGGCCACCGCGCTGATCAACGAGTTGAGCGATGTGGCTCGCGACGATGCGATCCGCGATGCCGCCGGGACGCTCGAGGCGGCAGAGACCCGGTTGCGCCTTGCGCGGGCCGAGGTGACGGCGTTTCGCAACGCGCATCAGCTGGTCGATCCGGCAGCGGATGTTCAGGCGCGGGCGGGGCTCCTGGGAAATCTGCAGGGCCAATTGGCCGAAGCGCTGATCGCGCTCGATCTCTTGCGTGACGCCACCCGTGCGGATGATCCGAGGCTGGAACAGGGCGCGCGCCGGGTTGCGGTGATCGAGGACCGGATCGCCGCCGAACGCGCCAAGCTGGGGCTGGAGGGCGAGGACGAGGCCTTTGCCAGCGTGGTGGGGCAGTTCGAGGCGCTGATGGCGGATCGGGATTTCGCCGAACGGGCCTATATCGCCGCGCGCACCGCCTATGATCTGGCGCAGGCCGAGGCGCAGCGGCAGAGCCGGTACCTTGCCGCGTGGCAGCAACCGACCCTGCCCCGGAGCGCCGAATACCCAAGGCGCTGGCGCTGGCTGGCCGGGATCGCGGGATTCGCGCTTTTGGTCTGGGGGCTGACGGTGCTGTCGGTCTACGCGGCGCTGGACCGGCGCGGATGATCGTGCTGGAGGATGTCTGGAAGCGCTTTCCGTCCGGGCCGCTGGTGGCGCAGGGGATTACGGCGGTGTTTCCCGCAGGTCGGGCGACGGCGCTGTTGGGCCGGAATGGTGCCGGCAAATCCTCGCTTCTGGCGATGATCGCGGGCACGCTGCGCCCCGATGCGGGGCAAGTGGTGCGGCACGGCAGGGTGTCCTGGCCCGTGGGCTTTGCGGGTGCGTTTCATCCCGACCTGACGGGCGCGCAGAACACGCGCTTCGTGGCGCGGGTCTACGGCGTGGACAGCCGGGGCCTGCTGGGATTCGTGCGCGACGTGTCGGGGCTGGGGGATGCGATGCGCCAGCCGGTGCGGCGCTATTCATCGGGCATGCGCGCGCGGCTGGGATTCGCGATCTCCATGGGCATTCCCTTCGACATGTACCTGGTGGACGAGGTCACGGCGGTGGGCGATGCCGCGTTTCGCCGCGAAACATCGGCGCTGCTCAAGGCGCGGCTGGGGCAGGCGGGGGCCATCGTGGTCAGCCATGCGCCTGCGCAGCTGCGCGGGCTCTGTACGGCGGGGGCCGTGCTCGAGGCCGGTCGGCTGCGGATGTTCGACGATCTGGAGGAGGCGATCGCGGTGTACCAGGGGGGTGGCGTGCTGCGTGCGAGCACGCATCCTACGCCGTCAGCCAGAGGGCAAGCCGGTCGCGGCGCCAGTGCCGGTGGGCGCTGAGCTGCCGCAGGCGGGGACCGGGGGCAAGCGACAGCGCGTGGCGCAGGATGTCTTGATTGGCGGGGGTCAGCAGGGTCATATGTGGCTCTAACACGGCCATATTCGTGCAGGCCCAGCGTCGATAGGTGCCATCCCGCAGCCGGTTCAGCCGCCACAGCGCGGCGTGTAGACCTGTCCTCGGACCCAGGTGATTGCCTGCATGGGCGCGGTAGAGCAGGCCGGGGCGCGCATCCTGCAAAAACGTTGCGCCCGCGCCGGTCAGCAACAGGGTGATCCACCAGTCCCAGAAGGGCACATCGACCACTCCGGCCCGGCGAGCAAGGGCCACGGCGGCGGCATCGAGGATCAGCCCGCTGCCCGGCATCCGGCATTCCACCAGCGCGTTGCGAAACCCTGCCGGGGCTTGCCCCCGCCAGCGCATCGGGCGCGGGGCGCGACCTTCGCGCAGCAGCATCCGGTGGGCGCAATAGACCTGTCCTGCAGGGGGGGCGGGGTCCTGTGCCAGCGCGCTCAGGCCGCGCGCCAGGTGATGCGGCAGCCAGAGATCGTCCTGATCGGCAAAGGCCACCGGGCCGGGGGGCAGATCGGGATGGCAGAGCAGGCCGAGGTAATTCGCACTCATGCCGGTCTGTGGCCCGCGCAACAGGATCACCGGGTTGGGCCGATCCGTCGCAAAGGCGCGGATCAGGGACAGCGTGTCGTCGGTGGAGCCGTCATCGCTGATCCAGAGCGACCAGTGCGGATGGTCCTGCGCGGCAAGGCTGGCCAGTTGCTGGCGCAGGAACGCAGCGCCGTTGCTTGTGCCCATGAGCACGGTGATATGGGGCAGGGGGGCCATGCCGCAAGGATGGCGCAGGGCGATGAGAAATGCAACCTTAAGTTGTTATGGAGCGGACGCAGTGGCGTGGTTCTGCCAGCCCCGTTCGGCGTGCCCACCGGGACAGCTTGAGGCAATGCCCCAACCGCAGTAGGGTTGCCTCCGGGCCCTACGGGGACGCCAGATGCCAGTTTCGACGACAAGGGTCCCCGCGCGATGGAGTTTCCTCCGATCTATATCCTGAGCCTCGAGGGCGCGCAGCGCTTTGCGCCGCTGGCCGAGGCCCTGGAGGCGCGCGGGCTGGCCTATGAGGTGATCTGGGGCATCGACGGCCGGGCCCAGCTTCCGCAGGAGCATGAACACCGGGTCGACCGGGCCGGGGCCGAGGCGCGCATGGGGCGGCCGATGACCGATGGAGAGTTCGCCTGCGCGCTGTCGCATCGCAAGATCTATGAACGGATCGCTGCCGGGGCGGCTCCGTCTGCCATCGTGCTGGAGGATGACGCCGACCCGTCTCTGCCCTTCTTCGATCTGGGACCGGCGCTGACCGATCCGCCCTGCGGGCTGCTGCTTTTTGACCACAAGAACACCTATGTGAAGGTGCGCGACCGGCTGATCCTGCCCGGTGGCGTGCGGGCCTACCGCGTGGCGCTGCCGCCGTTCCTGGCCACCGGCTACATGGTTTCGCGCGAGGTGGCGGCGCATCTGGCGTTCCGCAACGGCCCGGTGGTGCAGCCTTCGGACTGGCCCGATGCGATCCTGCAGTTCGACAGCTATGCCTGCGATCCGCGCGTGGTCACCCAGCGCGGGCGCAGCGTGGGCAATTCCAGCCTCGAGGCGGGGCGGCGCAAGCATCAGCACAAGCGGCGCAAGAGCCTGCGGCGGCTGCTCTACGCGTCCTACTGGCGGCGCTGGATGACCAAGCGGTTGGCGCGCAAGCTGGCGTGAGGGGGGTGCCGGGCAGACGCCCGGCCTACCACGCCTGTGATAAGTTCATTCGGCGGCGGCAAGCCGGACGGGATCGCTTTCAAAGCGCAGACTGTGCAGCAGCAGGCCCAGCGGGCGCGGATCGGCCGAGGCACCCAGATCGCGTGGGCTGTGGCAGGCAGGCAGGCTGAGGTCGATGCGCAGCGGACCGCTGAAGCGCGGCAGGGGCAGATCCCAGTCCAGTCCCGGATCGCCCCCCCTGGTGCGGGTGTCGGACCAGGTGGCGCAGCGTCCGGTGCGTTCTTCGGTGGCGGTGACGGTCAGGGTCTGGGTCTCGTAGGCCAGGGCGGCTTCGAGCAGGGCGGCAGTGCCCGCGAGCCGGGTCACCGGGTGATCGGGGTCGGGCAGGGCACGGATGCTGGCCTCGGGGCGCGCGGTCCAGATGCCGGTGTCCTCGGGCGGGTGAAAGCCGTCGAGGCGCAGCGCGTGCTGGTCGGGCTCGCGGGCGACGCGGATCAGGTCGGTCTCGGCGCCGAGCGCGGGCAGCGGGGTGAGCGCGCCCCTGTCGGGGTCCTGCAGCAGCAGGCGGATGGCGGTCATGTCGGCGCGGTCGAGCAGCGGATCGCCGCGCCCGTCGAGATAGGCAACCAGCGTGGGGCCGGTGCCGTTGCGACAGGCCAGTTCGGCGAGCCGCGCCTGTCCCTCGGGGCCGGTGCGCTGCCCCAGCGCCTGCAGCCCCATCGGCAGGGCGATCCCCGGTGGCAGTCCAAGGATCACCGTCCAGAGCGCCGGGTCACGGATTGGCAGGGCGAGATCCGACAGGTGGTGTCCAATGTCCGTCGGGCTGCCACAGGCCCGGGCCAGCACTTGCCGCAGGAGGCCGAGCCGTTCGGTGGCCCTGAGCGCGCCGCCCTGCATCAGCGCCCGGCCCAGTGTCGCGGGGTCAGGTACTGCCGCATTGAGCAGGTTCAGAGACACATATTGTCCCACGTCACGGTCCGGGCAGGACCACAGACCGGGAGGCAGCAGCCCGCGCCCGGCCATCAGCCCCGACATCACGCCCCGCACCTGCGCATAGCTGGCGTGCCAGGTGCTGTCCTGTGGGTCGGGGTGGGTGTCGCGGCTGCGCGCCAGGGCTGCGCGGCGGGCCATGCGGGTCTGCCCGGCATAGAGAAACCGGGCCAGCCCGTCGGCATAGGCGGTGGCGTCACGCGGCCCCATGAAGCGCGCCGCGGCCAGACCACGCCGTGCGACATCGCGCGGATCATGGGCGATGGCGTGCAGCGTGTCGGCCAGCGCCCTGGCGCCGCCGCCTTCGGGCAGGTGCCAGCCGCAGGTGCCCGGCATCTCTGCGAAACATCCCGAGTTCTGCACGATCGCAGGCCTGCCGCTGGAGAGCTGTTCGGCCAGCGACAGCGACGCGCCTTCCGTGTTGGGGTGGCGCAGGTTGAGAAAGAGATCCGCCTCCTGCATCACGGCGGTGAACCCCGCCGCATCCGGGTCGGGCAGGAGGCGGATGGTCTCGTGGAGGGTCTGGGCCCCGATCCGTGTGTCGAGCATCTGCAGGTAGGTGGCGTCGCTTGCATGGCCCGCGATGGTGACGCGGTAGCGCTGTGCCAGATCGGGATTGGCCGCCAGCGCGTCGATCAGGATCTCGAGCCCCTTGGTGGGGCCGATATGGCCGGTGGCGGCCAGCCGCAGACGGGTGCCGGGGCCGGGGGTGCGGTCTGGCGGATCGACCGGCACATCGGGGCGCGGCATGAAGAGCGTCGTGCTGCTGCCGGGATAGGCCTGCCCGAGGGCGCGGGCGGCGAAGTCGGAATGGGTGACCACGCCGGTCGCCAGCCGCGCCAGCACATCCGACAGCGGCACCTGCGCGGCCCAGCTGCTTTCCCAGGGCACGTAGGACACCGCCGGGCTGGCGCGCAGCACACCGCTGGCGGCGAGATAGTCGAACCCCGAGGCCCCTGCGACCGCATGGATCAGCGACCCGAAACCCGGGGCGGGGGCCGTGCCGTCATGATGCAGCCCCGCCAGCATGTGCTGGTAGACATGGTCATGCAGCACCACCGGGCCGGGATGGGCCATCAGCGCGCGCAGGATCATGCCGTGATGGGTGTCGTTGTTGCCCAGGTGGTAGAGCATCAGGTCGAACATCACCGGCAGATCCGACTCTATGAGCGCATCCGACAGCGGCAGGGTGGGGCAGGGCATCTGCACGCGATCGTCCTCGGGGCAGGGCGGGTGCAGGACCGTCACCTCGATCCCCTTGCGGCGGGTGAGCGCGCGCAGCACCGATTGCGCGTAAGACCCCACGCCGGTGCGCGACGAGATCGGGCAGACCCAGGCCAGGCGCATCAGGCGGCCTCTGCCCGGGGCAGGGGCGCGTCGAGCACCGCGTCGAAGCGGCGGAACGCCTCGGCCCGTGCGCCTGCGTTCAGCGCCGCAAAGCGGGCCAGTTCGGGGTTGCCGGCGGTGCCGCTGGCGCGGATCGCGGCGATCCGGTCGAGCAGGGCACGGGCGCGGGCATCAAGCTCGGACAGGCTGGGGGCAAGATCGCCGTAGGAGCGCGCGGCACAGAGCGCCCGCAGCGCCTTGCCTGCGCCGTGCCCCGGTGCGGGCAGGACCAGCGTATAGGCCCCCGAGACCAGGCTGTCGGTGGGTGAGAGACCCGCCACCGGGCGGTCGGGACCAAAGCCCAGATGCAGGTGCAGATCGGCGGCCAGCGCAGCGCCTGTGGTGTCGGGATCGCTGTCATGGCTGACGCTGTGCAGCGGCAGGTCCAGCGCGTGCAGCCTGCGGCGCAGTACCACTGCCTGACCGGGGGGCGCGCCATGATCGAGGATCAGGATACGGGCGCGCGCGTCGGATGTGGTGGCGGGTTGGGGGGCATCGACCGGGACGCCATCGGCCAGCGCAAGTGCGATCCAGGGCGCGAACCCCACCGATCCTGCCACATCGGACCGGTCGGTGAGGATGGCGCGGGCATAGCCTTGCAGGACAAGCGGCAGGGTGCCTGCCGCCTCCCATGCGCCGGGGCCGCCAAACGTCTCTAACTCTGCCGAAAGCGGCTGTGTCAGCAACAGCGTTGCGGGGCTGTGGCGCAGCGCGTCGGGCAGGCCGAGGCCCAGCGAGGCGACATGGGGCGCGTGTGGTGTGGGCGGAAGGGCGGCAAGGGTTGCGGTTTCCGCCACGGCCTGCGGGCCGGTCTGGCGGGGAACGGGGGGCAGAAGCGTATCGCCGCGCCGGTGCAGGTGGGCGCGCAGGGTCCGGTCCAGCAATCGCCCCCGCAGGCTGAGGTTCTGGCTGTCTTGGGTGGGCAGGTGGATCAGCATGGGGGCGTTCCGGGCTGGGGATGTCCCCATCAGTCTTGCGCCACCATGGTTAACGAAGGGTTACGAAAGCCGGGTTTGCGTCTTTGGAAAGAGAAGACGCATAGGTTCACCCCGGCCAGACCGGCAGGCGTTTGGCATAGGGCAGGAACGCCTTGCCGGTCTCCTGCGCCACTTGGGCGATCAGCGCCACATCGGTTTGCAGCGTGTCGAGGTTGGGGCAGGGCTGGCCGGTGACACGTTCGGGCACCGGGCCAAGGTCGAGGCCACGGGCGGCAAGGGCGGTGCGGTCGGCGGCGAAGAGCCTTGCCACCAGACGGGCAGTGTCGGGTCCGGTTTCGAACCGTCCGCGAAAGCTGTCCTGCAACTCGGCATAGGCGCCGAATTCGTCCGGGATCGGATGGGCATGGGCCTCGTCATAGCTCATCACGTGGTTCAGCATGCGCTTGAAGAAGAGCAGGTTGCCCGAGATCGTCAGGTTGCTGTCGGCGTCGGGCAGGGTGATGCCGTCGATCCCCCCCATCTGCCCGAGGACATCGGCGCGGATGTCGCCGCCGGGAAAGGCGTCGCGGCGGAAGGGGCGCAGGGTGATGGTGCCCGTCCCGTAAACCGCCTCCCAGCGCTTCAGGAAGCCCTCGAAGGGCTGCGGGAAGAGGCGGATGTAATCGTCGAAGCTTGCGGTCAGGTTCCGCTCCTGCACCGCCTGCGCGTACCAGCTTGCCAGATAGGACAGGTGTTCGCGCAGATAGAGCAGAATGCGGGTCTGTTCCGGCGGAAAGAGCGTGGCTGCGGCCTCGGGGGGCACGTTGCGGAAGAAGAGTTCCGACGAGATCACGTAAGCCTTGGAGGGATCGGCGGTGGCCTGCGCGAAGGCGTCCCGCCAGCCCGGAGCCAGCCCGCGCGTCGGATGCCCCGCCAGCGCATAGGCGAGCGGGTGATGGGCGCAATGGCTCAGGTGGAAGTGCGGATAGGCCCAGCCCGCGCGGGCCAGCGCAGGGGCGTTCGTGGCCAGCATGCGCTGGACCGAGGAGGTGCCGGTCTTGTTGGCGCCGATATGCAGCAGGAACCGAGGGGTCATGCCGGGCAGGATAGCGGCCTGTGCGGCGCCGCGCATCTCGCCGGATCGGGGGATAACGTGCGCTCACGTTTCCGTCAGGCGTGTGTCACATCAGCATCTGGTTGGGTGAGCCCCCCGTAGCCCTGTCATAATCACAGGGAGCGCTACCATGAACATTGTCGATATCGCCGCTGGATCCGAGGATTTCAGCATTCTGGTGACTGCACTGAATACCGCCGGTCTGACCGATACGGTCCGGGCGGCTGACGACATCACCGTCTTTGCCCCAACCAATGCCGCTTTTGCCGCGCTGGCCGTCGATCTGGGCTTTGACGGGGATACCAGCGACGCCGACGCGGTCTTTGGCTTCATCGCGCAGGCGCTGACCGATCTGGGGGGCGGTGATCCGATCCCGCTTCTGACCGATATCCTGCTCTATCACGTCGCCCCCGGCGCGCGGACCGAGCCGACGATCACCGGATCGGAGGGGATTGCAACGCTGCTGGAGGGGGCCGAGATCGCGCCCGCGGGCGGTGCGCTGGTGGATGGCGAGCCGGACCTTCTTGACCCGGTGATCGTGCTGGCGGATGTGGCGGCGGACAATGGCATCATCCAGGGCATCGACCGGGTGCTGCTGCCGATCGACATTCCCGGCAATGACCGCGACACGATCACCGGGATCGTTGCGGCAAGCGGTGGCACATTCGACACGGATGCGAGCGATTTCGACATTCTGCTGAACGCGCTTCAGGCGGCCGGGCTGACCGGAGCGCTGGACAACCCCGACAGCAACCTGACGGTCTTTGCGCCCAGTGACGCGGCTTTTGTCGCAGCGGCCCAGACGCTGGGGTATGAGGGCAGCGACGAGGCGGGCGCGTTCGACTATATCGTGCAGGCGGTCACGCTTCTGAGCTTTGGCAATGACCCCGTGCCGCTCCTGTCGGATATCCTGCTCTATCACGTGGCGCCCGGCGCGCTGGATGCCGATGCCGTGCTCGGCTCCACCAGTCTCGACACGCTTCTGGGCGTGGGTCTGGGGGTCGATGGCGCGGCGCTGGTGGATGGGGAACCGGACCTGCCCGACGCCAATATCGTCGCCACGAACATCGCGGCCTCGAACGGGTTTGTGCATGTGATCGACGGGGTTCTGATCCCGGTCGACCTGTTGCCCTCGAACGGGGGGGACGATCCGGTGGCCTTTGTGATCGGGGATGACACCAGCGAGACCCTCATACTGGGGGACAACGATGATTACGTCTCTGCGGGGGGTGGCGATGACACCATCACCGGTGGGCCCGGTGACGACGTGATCGTCGGTGGCGCGGGCGAGGACACCGTGGTGGTCACGGGTGATCTCGACGATTTCGGCTTTGCCTTCGGACCGGGGGGCATCGAACAGACCGACAAGGCCAATGGCGACACCGGCACCGATATCCTGAACGGGGTGGAATTCGTGCAGGTCGACGATGGCACGTTGAACCTGTCGGTGCTGGAGGGGGCGGTGAGGCTCACGCCGGACCAGTTGCAGCTTCTGACCGAGCTTTACATTGCCTATTTCGACCGGGCGCCGGATGCAGGCGGGCTGCTCTTCTGGGGCACGTCGCTGGCCAACGGGGTGAGCCTGCCCGAGATCGCGGCGCTCTTCTTCGATCAGCCGGAAACACAGGAAAAGATGCCGGATGGCCTGTCGTCGGAGGCCTTTGTCACGCGGGCCTACACCAATTTCCTCGAACGGGATCCGGACGAGGCGGGGCGCGACTTCTGGGTGGCGCAGCTGGAGGCAGGCACCGTGTCGCGGCCGGAATTCATGCTGGCGCTGATCGAGGGGGCCCGTGCCGAGACCGGATCGCCCGAGGATGTGCGCACGATTCAAGACAAGGGCGATATCGGCGTGTCCTTCGCGCTGATCAACGGTCTGAACAACGTGGACGACGCCGAGGCGGTGATGGCGGCCTATACGCTCACCGATCGCGACGAGAGCCTGGCCGAGGCACAGAGACTGACGGCGGATGCGGCGGCGGATGCCAATGGCGGTGATGGCACCACCGCGTTCACCTTCCAGCTGGTCGGGGTGATCGACGATCCCTTCGCGATGGCGTGAGGCCGGGAGGATGGCAGGCCGGGCGGTGGTGCCCGGCCTGTGAGGCTCGTGTCATGGGCGCACGCGGTCCGGTCCCTTGGGTCCGGCGATGAGCCAGATGATGAAGCCCAGAACGGGCAGCACGAGGATCAGCAGGGTCCAGAGCAGTTTCGCGCCTGTGGAGGCCGCGCTCTGCCATGTTTTGACCAGGGCGTAGATGTCGGCGATCAGGATGATCAGGCCAAGAAGTCCATATTCCATCGGGTGTCCCCTTTCACGTTGGTGCAAGGTTGAAACACCCGGTGCGGGTCGGTTGTTCCGGGGCTGGGTGAGAGGGCGTTTGGGAGGGGCTGTGGTAGAGGGAAAAGGTTGTTTTTGGTAGTTTTCTTAGAATTGAGCGGTCCACGATTGGAAAGGAGTGCGAACATGGCAGATGCAAGACTATTTTTTGAAAGGTTTGTCCGTCCAACGCTTGCTGAGTTTGCCGCAGACACGGCAGACCTAAGGAAGGCTTTCATGGCTGTGCAAATGGTTGATGCGGCTATCAGTCAAGTTTTCTATACTTGTGAAGATTCAGGTCACGACGCTTACCATGATTTGTTCATTTTGCCTAAAAATGCGCGGCCAAAGAATGCCGACGATACGGCATTTCGGGAACTTCTTGCTGAGGAATATGAGATCTACAGAATTCACCGTGATCTCGCAAAAGCCATCAAGCATGGCAATCTGACACGGGGCAAGCCGTTGGTAATCTCTACAGACAATGCGTCAGTAAGAAACCTTGGCTATGGTGAAGGCGGATATGGCACAGGCCCATATGGTGGTGGGCCACGCGCTGATGTCCAACTAGCTTCAGGAGAACAGATCAGTATTCATTGGGTTGTTACTGAAATGGCTGAGCGAGTTGAAAACCTAATCGAGTTGATGGAGAAAAAGTTAATTATCTGACCTGCTTTCTTCTCTGAATTTAACATAAAACGCATTATGCGGCGCACCTGATCCCCCGTTTCCGGGGGCCGTCACAGCCCTCTGAAATCAGTGCTTGGCGATCTTCCGGATCGCGTCGAGCTCGCTGGCGCTGATGCCGGTGTGCTGGGCGATGCGGTCCTGCGATTGGCCGGTGCCGGCCATGTTGATCGCCAGTTCGATCATGCGGTCGCTGACCAGCCACTCGAAGTCGCGCTTCATTTCGGCGACGCTGTCGGTCAGTTCGGTCAGGGTTGCGGCGCCCTGCGCGGTCGCCGCCGTGGCGGGGGCGAGACCGCCCTCCGAGAGCTTTGCGGCGCTCTGGTTCAGGGTGCCCAGTTCGCGGCCGATCCGGTGCAGGAACAGCAGGGCGACGGGCATCAGCAGCAGGCAAACGGTGGTCAGGCCAGTCAGTGCGAGTTCGATATGTGTCATGTCCATGGCCTTCGGTTCAGCGCATCAAAGCGCTGTAGTCTTGAAAGATGCTGTCGGTGATGCGCTGCGGATCGAGCGGGTAGCGCCCTTCCGAGATCGCCTGCTTGATGCGCACGACGTTGTCGGCATCAAAAGGCGGACCGTTCGAGGCCAGCGTCTTGATCATCTCGACCGAGGCGGAATCGCTGAGCCGGGCGGTGTCGATGGCCTTGACGGCCCCTGTGTTGGCGGCCGCGTTCTGGCCAACCGTGGTCCCGCCCGTCTGGACGGACTGAAGGCGCAGTTTCGCGCCATTGGATGAATTGACCTGGTCGACCATTGAAACTCTCCGCTTCCGAGGCTGTAGGATGCCGCTCGTATCCCTGTGAACGGCAGGATTTCATCGAATGTTAGGACGGACTTTCGTTTTGTTCGGCCCGGTGACCGTCACGTGAAGGGCGCGCCCGCTGCGGGCGTTGGACACCCGGATCGCCTCGCCCAGCTGGCCCGATTGCAGCGCGATGCCACCGGTTTCGATGACGATTGCCCCGGTCTGGATCTGGATGGTGACGGGGCTGCCTTCGCGCACCAGCCAGTCGTGGTCGAGATGCCGCGCCAGCAGCGCCTGCCCTGCCCCCAGATTGGCCTTGAGGCGGCGCCCGATGGCGGTGCTCATGTCGGTGATGCGCCCGTCCTGCCCTGTGCTGGCGGTGTCTCCGGTCTCGAGGTGCGCGCGAGTCAGGACCGTGCCCTTGGGCAGGCTCTCGACCAGCAGGATGGCGGGCGCGAGCGGGGCTGTCGTTGCGGTCGGGCGCGGGGCACGGGCGATGGGCTGGCCACCGGAGATGCGCACCCGGCGCGTCCAGCCCTGGGTGTCGGGACAGGTGATGTCGACCGCGCTCCACCCCGCCCTGGAGGGGGTGATCGTGGGGTCTGTCGTGCAGGGGGGATACCCTCTGTGCAGGGACAGAACGGGGGTTCCGCCCTGCCCGGCCTCTGCCAGCGCCTGATGCACCAGGTCGCTGATCTGCTGCCCGCTGAGCGGCTCGGCCCTCAGGGGGGCGGTCAAAACCGCCAGCAGCACCAGCGCGAGGCGGGTCACGGGCAGGTTCACGGTGCAGTTCACAGGCCAGTTCACAGGCCGACCTCGACGAAGGAGACGCGCAGCCCGTCAAAGCTTGCGGCGGGACGCGTCGGGTCGAGCGGTCGCAGCTGGACCTCGTTGCGGGTGAGGCTGACGATCTCGAGGATGCCGAACCCGTCATTTCGGTCTTCGACAAAGGCCAGTGCACCGCGTGTCAGCCCGTGGCGTGTGCCAAGCGGGGCCTGCAAGGTGCCCCCGGCGAGCGCGAGCCGCGCCTGTACCGGCTGGCAGGTGAGCTCTTCGAGCAGGGCTGTGACCGAGCGGGTCATGTCGGTGCGCAGGGCGGCTTCGACCTTGCTGCGCGAGGGGGTGGTGAGCATGCCGGTCAGCCCGCCCTTGGGGATCCGGGTGCTCTGGCGCAGTTCGCGGCGCAGCAGGGTGCCGTCCTGCGCCTGCAGGGTCACAAAGAGCGTGAGGTCCAGCGTGGTGTTCGACCGGGTGACGGTGATCTCCTGCCCCATCCGGTGATCGCCCGCCGCAGGCTGCGACTGGCCGCGCGTCAGGGTGGTGTAGTCGAGGCTGTCCGAAACCGGCGTGCTGCGGTTGGGCGCGATGCTGTCGAGATCGACGGCGGGATGGCGGCGCAGGGTCTCGACCAGGTCAAGCGCAAGCGCCTGTGCCACGGCCCCGGACCACGACGGCGCGTCGGGGGCGACGGTGATCCTTGCAGGTGTGGCGCTGATCGTCAGGCGGCGTTGGCCGGAACAGAGACTGGTTTCTGCCGCGCCGACAACCGCGTTGATCCGCACCGTCCACAGGCCATTGTCAAGAGAGGCCGACTTGAGCGTGTAGGACAGGACGCGGCCCACGGGACGCAGGATCGACAGATCGGCGGTGATCCGTCCCTTGTCGAGCACGGTATGGCCGCGCAGCGTGGCGCCGCCGGAAAAGGCGGCCGAGACCAGCGCTTCGCTCAGCGCCCGGATGCGGGCGGTGTCGCGGTCGGCGGCGTTGGTGACAAAGGCATTGCCCACCGCCTCGATGCGCAGGGCGGTGTCCTTGGCCTGAACCGGCGTGATGGCGACCAGCAGGATCAAAGCCAGCCCGCAGAGCGTCTGGATCAGGCTGCGGATCATGAGCGCCCCACGGCGCGCATGATGTAGCGCACCACGTCGGGGGACAGGGCCAGAACGACCTCGAAGGAATCGCCGTCTTTCGGGGTGATCCGCAGGGTGCGGGCGCCGCGGATCTCGCCTTCGACGATGCCGCGCACATGATCGCTGCGCAGCACCTGGTCGCGCAGGGTGGTCTCCGACGACAGCCGGATGCCGTGCACCTGTTCGGTCAGGTCGCGCAGCGCCTCCATGCGCGCCGCGCGGATCGCCATCAGGCGTTTCTCGTTCAGCGATGTGCCCGGCTGGGTCGAGACCTGCGACAGGCCAAGCCCGGTGAACTGCGTCACTTGCGGTGCGGGCGAAAGCGCCCGTGCGGCGCGGGGTGCGGGGTTCGGAGTGAGGTCGTCGCGCATCTCGGCCAGGGCGCGGGTCGACAGGCTGGCGTCACCGGGCAGCGCATCCACGGCGCGCGAGGGCGCCATGCAGGCGGTCAGCGACAGGGCCAGCGGCAGGCAGAGGACAAGGCGAATGAGATGTGAAGGCATGGGCGGATCCTTGTTCGGCTGAACAGCATTTGGCCCCCTGCGTGCAAGGCCTGTGCCAGACCAAAGCGCGGCGGGGAAATGCGCCGCTCCGGGGCGGTGGAATTGGCATGACATTTGCAGCCTTGCGGGGACACGAAGGCAAGGAAAGAGCCCCCGATGGTTGCGCTGGTGCGTGCTGCAAACAGACCCAAACTCGGCGCAAGTCTCTTGCCCGTGGGCATTCTGGCCGTGGTCGCCATGATGGTTCTGCCGCTGCCGCTGGTGCTTCTGGACATCTTCTTCGTCTTCAACATCCTGCTGTCGCTGCTGGTGCTGATGGTGGCGCTCTACAGCTACAGGCCCTTGGATTTCTCGTCCTTTCCGTCGGTGCTGCTGATCGCGACGGTGTTTCGGCTGGCGCTGAACGTCGCCTCGACGCGGATCGTGCTGACCGAAGGTCATACCGGCAGCGGGGCGGCGGGTCAGGTGATCGAAGCCTTCGGCAATTTCGTCATCGCGGGCAATTTCGCGGTGGGAATCGTGGTCTTCCTGATCCTTGTCATCATCAACCTCGTCGTCATCACCAAGGGTGCGGGCCGGGTGTCGGAAGTGTCGGCGCGCTTCACGCTGGATGCGATGCCGGGCAAGCAGATGGCGATCGACGCCGATCTCAATGCCGGGCTGCTGACGCCCGAGCAGGCACGTGCCCGTCGCGCCGAGGTGGGCGAGGAGGCGGATTTCTACGGAGCCATGGACGGTGCGTCGAAATTCGTCAAGGGCGACGCCATCGCCGGTATTCTCATCCTGATCGCCAACATCCTGGGTGGCATCATCATCGGCACCTCGCAGCACGGCCTGTCCTTTGGGCAGGCGTCCGAGACCTATGTGCTGCTGTCCATCGGCGATGGTCTGGTGGCGCAGATCCCGTCGCTGCTGCTGTCGATTGCCACCGCGATCATCGTGACCCGCGTGGCCTCGACGCAGGACATGGCGGGCCATATCGGGGCGCAGATCGGGTTGCACCGCGCCTGGGTGCCGGTGGCTGCCGTCATGGCCATCATGGGGGTGATCCCCGGCATGCCGAACGGGCTCTTCCTGACCTTTGCGCTGGCGGCAGCCGCTGTGGCCTGGTTCACGCGCGATACAGGCGAGACCGAGGAGGCCGCAAAACCGGCTGCTCTTGGCCAGGCGGCGCGCCCCAGCGCCCTGCCCGCACCGTCCTCCGGGTCGGGTGGTGGGTCAGCCGGCGGGTCGGAGACCTCGAACGCGATCACGCCAGAAGATGTCACCGATTATGCGCCGATCACGATCCAGATCGGCTTTGGCCTGATCCCGCTGATCGAGGAAACCTCGGGCGGTGCGCTGGTGTCGCGGATCACCGCGATCCGGCGTGACGCCTCCAAGGCGATGGGCTTTGTCATTCCCGGCGTGCGCATCCGCGACGACATGGGGCTGCCCACCAACACCTACCGCATCCGCATCCGGCAGGCCGTGGTGGCCGAGGATGTGGCCTACCCGGATCGCAAGCTGGCGCTGCCGGGCGGTGGCACCATCCGCAAGCTGCGGGGGATCGAGGTCAAGGACCCGTCCTTCGGGCTCGATGCGGTGTGGATCCAGCCGCATCAGCAGACCGAGGCGGAGGCGGATGATTATGTCGTGGTCGAACCCGCATCGGTCATCGCCACCCATCTGAGCCAGATGCTCTATTCCCACGCCGCCGACCTGATCGGGGCGGATGACGTGCAGGGGTTGCTCGAAAACCTTGAACGGGTGGCACCGACGCTGGTGGAATCGGTGGTGCCGAAACTGGTGCCGCTGCATGTGCTGACGGCGGTGCTGCGCAGCCTTCTGACCGAACGCATGCCGATCGCCGATCTGCCGCGCATCCTCGAGGATCTGGCGGGCATGTCGGGGCGGGTGTCGGACCCGCAGGACATGGCCGAGGCGCTGCGCCGGGCGCTGGCACCGCAGCTTTTGCAGCAGATCGCCCCCCTCAAGGACAGCCTGCACCTTGTCACCCTGTCCTCGCCGCTCGAGGAATTGCTGGTGCGCTCGGTGCACGGGTCTGCCGGGCTGATCGTCGATGACGGGCTGACGCGGCAGATCCTGACGCAGATCAACGCCGCCGAAGAGGCGCTGGTCGCCAAGGGCAGCCAGCCGGTGGTGGTGGTGTCGGCGCAGCTGCGCCGTGCCTTCGCCGCCTTCCTGCGCGCCCATGGCGTGAGCGCCATCGTGATGGCGGTGTCGGAACTGCCGGACAACCGCAAGATCGAGATCGCCGCCAGCATCGGCGCGCAGCTGCCCCCCGCCGCCCCTGCCGGAGGAACCAAGCCATGAGTACGATCATTTTTCGCGCCAGCGACAATGCCACGGCGCTCGAGCTTGTCGAACGGCGCTTTGGTGGCGATGCGCTGATCCTGTCCACCGTCTATATCGACGGGCGTGTCGAGATCACCGCCACCGACGCGGCGCCATTGCCGGCCAATTCCGATACCGGAGCGCCCAGGGTCTCCCGCCGCCGGGTCGACGTGATGCTGGATGCGCCTGTGGCTCTGACACCGCCCGATCCGGCGCCACAGAGCGCGGATGCAGCCCTGCCACGCTTTCTGCGCCAGCCGCCACATTCCCCCTTTGCCGCCGCGCTGGAGGCCGCCCGGCAGGCCCCCGTGCCGCAAGACCCCGCGCCTCGCAATGACCCTGCCCTGTTGCGGGCCGATCTTCTCGAGGCGGCGCGCATCGTGCTGGTGGGGCCCTGCGGGGCGGGCAAAACGCAGGTGGCCTTGCAGCTTGCGCTGTTGCGCCGGTCCCGGAAACCTGACGCGGTTCCGGGTTTCGTCTTTTGCGGGACAGGGTCCCGGGCGGATGGCGCGGTGTTGGCACAGAAATCGCATCTGCTGGGTATGAAAACCGTATTCCAGACCCCCACCGACATTGCAGCCCCCTCTGCGGCGGCGTCCGAGATCGTCCTGCTGTCCGGACGGGTGCAGGACGCCGCCCTTCAGGCCCGTGGCCTGTCGGGGGCGCACGGCACCCGCACCCTGCTTGTCCTGCCGGACGGGCTGCGCCCCGAGCGCATCACCCGGCTGGGCGCGCAATGGCGCGAGATCACCACCTCGGTGACCATCGGCCATGTCGCGGCCGCCGACAGGGCAGAAGCCGAAGCCGCCCTGTCGAGTGGCCAGTCGAGCGGGCCTGCGCTGGATCTCCTGTGGCTGTCGGATCCGGACGCGCTGGTCGACGGGTTGTGCCCGGTCAAGCCGGACGCACCGGCCCAGCCGGTTGGCCCTCTGCCCGGTGCCGCATTCGCAGCGCCGGTGGTTTTTCGCCGTCACCACAAGTCGGAGGCCCGGCCATGATTGCCCCTCTACGCTATGCAGAACAGCAACCGACCCCGACCAGCCTCATTGAAGGGCATATGCCGCTGGTGCAGAGACTGGCCTGGCATTTCTATGGCCGGGTCAGCCGCTACGTGGAAGTCGATGACCTCTTGCAGGCAGGCTATCTGGGCCTGGTCGGTGCGGCGCAGCGTTATACCGCCTGCGAGGGGGTCAGCTTTTCCGCCTATGCCGCGATCCGTATTCGCGGGTCGATCATCGACCACCTGCGCAGCAATTCGAACCTGTGCCGCAACACCATCGCGATGCGCAAGAAGGTCGAACTGGCCAGCCGCGACCTGTCGCAGATGTTGGGGCGCGAGCCGGAAAAGGCCGAACTGGCGGAGAAGCTTGGCATGGCGTCCGAAGAACTGCACGATTGGGAAAACCGGTTCCAGGTGAACCAGGTGCACTCGCTGGACGAGATTTACACCGATCATTCGATCCTGTTCAGCGACACCAAGGGCACGGCCGAGGACGATCTCGAACGCAGCCAGCTCAAGGGCATTCTCAAGGAGTCGCTGAGCGCATTGCCGGAACGCAACGCCCTGGTGCTGCAGCTCTATTACGTCGAAGAGCTGAACGTCTACGAGATCGCGGCCATTCTCGAAGTGTCTACGGGCCGCGTGTCGCAGATCAAGAAAGCCGCCATCGAGCAATTGCGCGACATCATCCAGGCCCGGCTGGCGGACTGATCCCGCCCACGGGGCAGGACGGGACCCGTCCGAAAAGCCGGTGGGCGGCTTCAGCTGTCGGAATTCCACGCGTCGATGAGCGTGGTCAGGTAATCCCCGGTCGAGTTCAGCTGCGTGATGATCCGTTCCATCTCGGTGAAGCGGGCGATGTAGCGGGCGCGCAGATCCGCGCTGCGGGTGTCGAGCGCCTCGAGCGCGCTGGTTTCCGCGGCGATGGTGTCGCGCAGCCCGGTTTCGCGCTGCGCCAGGGCCGCGCCATTTTCCACCACGCTGCCAAGATAGGATTGCAGGCTGCCCAGCATGCTGGGGCCAAAGCGGATCTCGGCCAGATCGGTGTCCGCCTCCACGGTCAGGCTGATGCCGCGCATTGGGCCGGAATTGACGGCATAGAGCCAGCGCCCGTCCTCCTGTTCGCGCCCGATCAGCGCCACACCGTCGAGCGACGCCGCCCCTGTCGCGGGATCGCGCGTCAGCCGGAACGTGCCTGCGTCGGGGGCCACTCTTGGCGTGCCGGTCACGGTGGCACCGGCGGCGGTCAGGTCGTCGCGGATCAGCGGGTCGAGCAGCGCCGGGTTGGCGGTGAGGGCTGCGGTGAATGTGGCCGCATCCAGTGACAGCCGGCCATCGCGTTCGGTCATCACCCCGATATCGGCCAGATGGGTGCCCGCGCCGCCAAAGCCGCGCGCCAGCACGCTCTCCATCCCGCGCATCAGGCTTTCGGTCAGGGTATCGCCCGCCAGATCGCCCGCGCTGTCGGCGCTGCCGAAGCCGCGCGCGGTCAGATCGCTGAAGAGTGTCCGGGTGGCGTTGATCATGTCGACGAAGCCCTGCATCACCTCGAGCGAGCCGTCTGTGTCGGGGGTCGCGGTGATCGTGGCGGCGGCAGTTGTGGCGGTGAGCGTGAGATCGACACCGGGCAAGAGATCGGTGACCGTGTTGGAGGCGCGGGTCACCGGGATGCCGTTGAGGCGCAATTCGGCATTGCCGGCGACCTGCACCTGCACGCCCGTGGGATCTGCGGCAAAATCAAGCGCGGCCAGACGCGGATCGCTGTCTGTGCTGGCGGAAAAGCGCAGCGCGTTGGCCGTGCCGGTGTCCGAAGTGACACCCAGCGAAAACGTGCCATCGCCGCTGTCGATGACGCGGGCCGAGACCCCGTCGAGCAGGTTCAGCGCCTCGGCCACGTCCGAGAGCGTGCTGCCTTCGGCAAAGGTGATGGTGTTCGCGGTGGCGCTGCCTTGGGTGAAGACGGGAGGTGTGTCCCCGGACCAGCTGCCTAGAGCCACGGTGAGCGATCCGGCCCCGAGCTCGGCATCGGCCGAGGCATGGCCTGTGAAGTTCAGCACCTGTGGCGTGGCCAGCCTGTCGACAGCGACCTGCGCCGATGTCAGGTCGAGTGCTTTGGCATCGGTGACGGAGGCGCGGACGGCGGATGTGTCGCTGCGCACCGCAAGCGGCGAAAGCTGCCGCATCAGGGTCAGCATCTCGTTGAGTGTTTCGGTCTGGCCGCGCAGGCGCTCGTAGCCCGACAGGCGCAGTTCTGCGGTGTCGATGCGCTGGCTGATCAGCGATTTGCGCGGTTCGATCTCGGCCTTGGTCAGGGTGTCCGTCAATTCGGAGATGTTCAGCCCGGACCCGCCGGTGTTCAGGGAACTCAGGATGTCCATTGGTCCGCTCCGTCTTGATGGGGTGCTGTTGGGTTAACGGCCGAACCGGCCCGGACCGTTAGGGGCCGAAGCTCAGTAGTTGATCTCGATCTCGATGCGGCGGTTCTTCTCGCGGCCTTCGGGGGTGTCGTTGTCGGCGACAGGGGTGGATTCACCCCGGCTGGTGGCGGTCAGGCGGTCCGGGTCGATGAGGCCCGAGCCTGACAATTCGCGCACCACCGAGGAGGCGCGCGCGGCGGCCAGTCCCCAATTGTCGCGATAGGGCGAGGCCCCGGACAGCGGCACGGTGTCGGTATGCCCGGTGACGGTGATGCTGCTGGCCTCGCTCATGGCGGAAAAGGCCAGCCGGGTCATGATCTCGCGCGCCTCGGCGGTCAGGTCGGCATCCCCCGAGGGGAAGGCACCGCCCGCACCGACGGTCACGACGACCTTGTCCTTGCGCTGTTCGATCGACACCAGACCCTGCGACACCTGCCGTTGCAGCGCGACGCGCAGTTCGGCCTCGGCCAAAGCGGCGCTGCGTTCGGCCTGACCTTCGGCAATGCGGGCCTGTGAATTGTCCTGTTGCTGCTGCACCGCCTCGGCGATCTGCGACAGCGCCTCGCCCAGCCCGTCCATCATCACGTCCGAGGGATTGCCCTGGTTGTTCTGTTGCGCGGTCTCGAGCGCTTCGGCGGCAGCGCCAAGCTGGTCGGCCAATGTGTCCTGGGTCGGGTTCTGGAAGGACAGCACCACCTCGCCATCGCGGGTCTCGACCTTCACCTGACCCTGTTCGAGCGCCTCATCGATGGCTTGGGCCAGCGCGTCTGCGGCCTCTTGCCGGGCGCGGTCCGCATCGGTCTTGTCCTCGTTCCGCTCGCCTGCATCGCCCTGGCCCTTGTCCTCGGTTTCGGGACGGGTGACATCGGGTGCCTCGGTTTCGGTGGTCTGCTGCTTGAGCTGTTCGGTGACAGCGACTTCGGGGGACGGGCTGAATTTCAGATCCAGCAGGGTGGTGCCCTTGGGCTGCTCGAAGACGGGGATCTCGCGCTGCACGCCAAAGGAATTGCTGAGTGACCCCGCCACCATCTTGAACTTGGGCTGGTTGAATTCGGCGAAGGACAGGATCAGCACGAAGAACGCCATCAGGAGCGTGGCGATGTCGGCGAAGGTCGCCATCCATGCAGGGGCCCCCGGCGGGGGGCATTTCGGGCAATCGTCCTCTTCGATCTCCTCGACCGGAATGGGAAGCGGTATGGGAGCGCGCGCCATCGGTCTGTCCTCAGGCGGCCATCAGCTTGGTCTGCAGCTTGGGCGGCAGCACGGCGACCATCTGTTCCTGCACGCTGCGCCCGGATTCGCCGCGGGCGATGTTGCGCAGACCGGCCAGAACCATGTCGCGATACTGCGCCTCGGCGGCGGAATAGCCTTCGAGCTTGGCGAGGATCGGACCGAAGATCACGTTGGCCAGAAACGCACCGTACAGGGTTGTCAGAAGCGCCACCGCCATTGCCGGGCCGATCGCCTTGGGGTCGGCCATGTTGCCCAGCATCTGCACCAGCCCGATCAGCGTGCCGATCATCCCCATCGCAGGGGCGATGTCGATCCAGCCGCGGATGGCGTCATGGATCTCGACATGGCGGGTCTTCATCGCCTTGATCTCCTGGTTCAGCTGCTTGGCCATCTTGGCCTCATCGGCGCCATCGACCAGCATCTGCAGCCCCTTGGAAAAGAACGGGTCCGGCACGTCCTGGTTTTCCAGCGCCATGAGACCGTTCTTGCGGGCGACGTCCGAGAGCTCGACCATGCGCAGGATCAGCGCTTCCTGATCGGGGGATTTGGGCATGAACACCTTCTTCATCGCCCCGAAGCTGCGCAGGAAGGTCGGCATCGTGCATTTGTACATGACGGCAAAGAAGGTGCCGCCGACCACGATCAGCAGGGAAGGCGTGTCGATGAAGGGTCCAAGACCGCCGGCGGCGATCATGGAGCCGATCACCATGCCGACCGCGCCCACCAAACCGATGATCGAAGCTAAATCCATATCCGCGTCCTCTTGACCGAAAACATCCCCATGACGGGTGTTCCCGCCTGTCTGTCCAGCAAGAACTGTACCAAGGTGAGGGGAAAAATTTTCCCTTCCAGTCCAGATGGTTAGATGAAGGTTTCGGAATTTTTCTAAACAAATCCGGGGACGGTCGTTTCCTTGATCAAGCGCTGGCCAGCGTCACAAAAACCTCAGGAGACTGAAACCATGACCACCATCAATACCAATATCGGCGCGATCACGGCCCAGGCGAACATGAACCGCGTCAACGAGGACATGAACGCGGCGATGGGCCGTCTGTCCACGGGCCTTCGCATCAACGCGGCGAAAGATGACGCGGCGGGCATGGCCATCGCCGAGAAGATGACATCGCAGATCACCGGCCTGAACCAGGCTGTGCGCAACGCGACCGACGCCAAGAACCTGCTGGACACCACCGAAGGCGCGCATGTCGAAGTGTCGAACATGCTGCAGCGTCTGCGCGAACTGGCGGTGCAGTCCTCGAACGACACCAACACCTCGTCGGACCGCAACAACCTTGGTGCGGAAGCCAAGCAGCTGATCACCGAGATCAACCGCGTTGCCAAGGACACCACCTTCAACGGGATGAACATTCTCGACGGCACCTTCGCCGGCAAGCAGTTCCAGATCGGTGCGGATTCGGGCCAGGTTCTGAAAGTCAGCGTCGACAGCGCCGCGGCCACCGATATCGGCGCGAACACCTTCAAATCGAACGTGTCGCTGGCCGCCGGTGCAGGCACCACGGATACCGGCATCACCGCCGCCTCGACGATCAACATCACCGGCTTTGCCGGCAGCACCGAGCTGACCACGACCGCAGGCCAGTCGGCCGAGGAAATGGCCGCAGCCATCAACAACACCACCGCCTCGACCGGCGTGTCCGCCTCTGCCGAAACCAATGTCAGCCTGTCCGGCCTGTCCGGTGCGGATACCCTGACCTTCGACGTCAACGGCGTGAGCATCGGTACGGTTGCGATCTCCGACACGGGCGATCTGCGCGGTATTGCAGATGCGATCAACAACCAGTCCGGCCGGACCGGTGTGACCGCACGGATGGGTGAAACCAATGCCGAGATCATCCTGACCGACTCCACCGGTGCGGACATCCTGATCGAGGATTTCACCAGCGGCGCGGCAGACAAGACGATGACCGCAACGGCGCTGAACACCGATGGCACAGCAGCCGGTGCAACCGCAGGCACGCATACCGCAACTCTCGACGATACCGACAATGACGTGGCGATCAGCGGTCAGGTCGAACTGACCTCGACCAAGGCGTTCTCTGTCGGCACCGACGAAGTGACCGCAGGCGAAGTGTTCTTCGAAGCCAATGCCAACACCTCGACGCTGAGCTCGGTTGCCGAGATCGACCTCTCCACCCTGGAAGGCGCTGCAGACGCGCTGAAGGTCATCGACGTGGCGCTGCAGAAGATCAGCCAGTCGCGCTCTGACTTGGGTGCGGTGTCCAACCGTCTGGACAGCACGATCTCCAACCTGACCAACATCACCGTGAACGTCGAAGCGGCGCGCTCGGGGGTGATGGACGCGGACTTTGCCAAGGAATCGTCCGAGATGGCCCGGGCAAAGATTCTCCAGCAGGCGGGCACCGCGATGCTGGCACAGGCCAACAAGTCCTCGGAAAACGTGCTCAGCCTGCTCCGCTGACGTCGAGCTCCCGACGCTATCTTAAGAACCCCGGCGGTATCGTCGGGGTTTTTCATTGTTTGACAGAGGCTTGGAGCAAGGCATGCGCGCGTCGGGATGTCGACACGGGCTTTGTCTGATTGGGGTCATTCACACAAACGGCAGCCCGCTTCAGGAATTAAGGGTAAGCGGGGAAAAATTTTGTGAATATGCAACTTGTACATCGTCAGACCCAGGGACAGTCGCTGGTCATGACCAGCGTCATGCAGCAGGCGATCGCCCTGCTTCAATTGTCCAACACGGATCTGCAGCGCTATATCGAAAAAGAGGCCGAGGAAAATCCGTTCATCGACGTGAACGGGCGGCATCGTGCCCTGCCATCCCTGCCCTATTCCGGGAACGGCCCTGCCGAGCAGGACGATCCGATCAGCCGGATCGAAAACCATCCCCTGTCGCTCTACGGGCATGTGGCGGCGCAGCTCGATATCCTGTTTCCCAACCCCGCCGACCGGGCCATGGCGGATCGCTTTCTCGAGGCGCTGGACCCGAATGGCTGGCTGGTCGATCCGCTGGACCGGATCGCCGCCGATTGCGGTCTCGAGCTGGAGGCGGCCGAAGAGATGCTGCACACGGTCCAGCAGGTGGAACCTGCCGGACTCTTTGCCCGCAATCTGGCCGAATGCCTGGCGCTTCAGGCCGAGGACCAGGGGCTCATGACGCCGCTTTTCCGCAAGGTGCTCGACAACCTGCCGCGTCTGGCTGCTGCCGATCTTTCCGGTCTGGCACGGGTCTGCGGCTGTGGTCTTGATGACTTGCGCGGTCCGCTCAAGCAGCTGCGCAGCCTGAACCCGAAACCGGGGGCGGATTTCTCCGGCAACGATGTGTCGGAACGCGAACCCGATCTGATCGTCACCCGGGGCGAGACCGGCTGGGTGGTCGAACTGAACCGCTCCACCCTGCCTGCGGTCGAGGTGGATGAAACCCTGCTGGCGTCCAAGCTGACCGATCCGGCGGCGCGCAGCTATGTGGGTGAACGGCTCGGGGTGGCGCGCTGGCTGCGCCGCGCGGTCGAGCATCGCAACCAGACCACGCTGTCGGTCGGTGCCGAGATCGTCCGGCGTCAGGTGGCGTTCCTGGAAAAGGGTCTGGGCCATATCGCACCGATGAAGCTGGCCGATGTGGCGCAGGCGGTGGGGGTGCATGAAAGCACCGTCAGCCGCGTGACCACCGGCATCCTGATGGTGACGCCACATGGCACACTGGGCCTCAAGCGGTTCTTCAGCACCGCGCTGCCGGGCGAGACCGAGGGCGACGAGGCGGCGTCTGCCGCTGCCGTGCGCTACAAGATCCAGAAGATGATCGCGGCCGAGGACCCGCGCAATCCGCTCAGCGATGACGCCATCGCCAAGGCGGTCAGTGCCGGTGGTCCGGTGCTGGCGCGGCGCACCGTTGCGAAATACCGCGACATGCTCAACATCCCGTCCTCGTTCCAGCGCAAGCGGCAGGGCAAGCTCAACGCGTTCTGACAGGGACCGCTCAGGCGGCCGGTGTTTCCTGCCCGGTCGCTGCGCTGCCGTCCTTGTCCGGTGTCGACAGCACGAAGGTCAGGCCGGGCGCGATCCGGCCCAGCTGCGCGTGCAGATCGGCCTCGGATGTCGCTGCCATCACCCGCCAGAGACGAAACCCCCGGGCGCTGCGATCGGCCCGGAAGAGGGTTGGTGCGGCGCGCCAGACATAGAGGCAGACGAGGATCTGGATCGTGCTGCCCAGAACCCAGCCGATGGCCAGCCCCAGCAGCGTGAGCGCACCCCAGACGGCCAGCGCCGTCCAGAGCCGCATGTGGATCAGGTAGAGCGGGGCCAGCAGGGCAAGGAGCGGTGCTGTGCGCGGGTGCGCATCGTAGCGGCCGTCCTCGGTGACCACGACATCCCAGTTGCGCATCCGGTCGATGCTGGCATGGTTGGAGGTCACGGGTTCGGGGATGTCCACGGCTTTCCAGCGTCCGAGGGCAAGGCTGCTGCTGAGCACGGTCCAGTCGGTCTCGTCGCGGCGCAGGTCCAGCAGATGCTCCCGGTCGGTTTGCGCCTGCACCCGCTTGAGCAGCTGTGCGGCGAGGCCCTCCAGCGGCTTGCCGTCCAGCCGCAGCAGGATGTCACCCGGCAGGAGGCCAAGCGCGCGCCCCTGCAGGTTCACGGGTGCCAGTTTCAGGCAGGTCTGGGCCTTGGGCCCTGCGCTGTCTTTGGGCTTGGACATCGGGCCCGGCATCAGGGAAACGAATAGGGGTTGGGTCTGGGCTGGGCCGCCGGTCGCGCGGTTGGGCGTGGTTTCGGGCTGGCGGCGGGTTTGGCCACGGGCCTGGGTGCGGCCTGCGGTGCGGCGGCTTCGACAGGTCGGTCGGCCAGCATCCGCGACAGGGCCAGCTGCAGATCGGACAGCCCCTGGGTGACGGCGTCACGTGTGGTCTGGTGGTTCTGCTCGACGGTGTCGGACAGGCCGCGCAGCATCTGCTGGTCCAGGGGTGAGGCTCCCTCCGTGTCGGAGAGGGGTCCTGCCTCGGCCTCTGTGCTCTGCATCGCGGCCTGCACCGTTGCCTCGAGCGCGGCAAAGGCGTCCTGCTGGTCGGTCTGCAGCGTGGCAAGCGTCTCGTCCAGTGTCTCCATCGCTGCGATCTGCGCCTTGAGATCGTCCACCGAGGTCGAGAACAGCGCCAGCGCCTCCATCTGCGTCGCAGTGGCAAGGCGCATTTCCGACAGGGTGCGGAAATACACAAGACCACCGATCGCGATGGCCAGCACGGACCCCGCCACGACCCCGATCATCACCGGTTTCATGACTTGGGCGAAAGTGTCGAGCCGGTCCGCCGCCGCCTTCGTGTCGGAGGACAGGGTCGCGACATCGCTGGCGGCGTCATTGGCTGCGGCCGCCGCCTCGAGCGCCAGCTGGATGCTGGTCTCGATCTCGGTTGGGGGGGTGGTGCTCATGGCGGGCTCCTGTGGTGGATGCGCAGAGCCGGAGGCCCGGCCTGTTGCCTGAACCCATGCAGGGTTTGTGCCAAACCGGCGCTAAAACAGCCGGGAACCGTGGCGTTATAGATTTCGACGGCTTCAAGAGGGGTCGGCATGCAAACCCAACCGATGATGACAGACACCTACACGCAGCAGGCCGAGCGGCGCTCGGGCGGTGTGCACCCCGGATGCGCCTGCAGCGCCGGTGCCCCGTTTGCCCGTGCCAGCATCGGCGCGCGCAGCTACGAGATCGCCGATGTCACCGGCGAGGATGCTTCGGCGATCGCGTTCCGCATCGTCGGTGGCGTGGAATGGACCGCGCTTGGCTGCCGCACCGAAGATGGCTGGGCGCAGGTCACCGCCGAGATCCTGCTGCTCGATCCGGATGTTCTTTTCGATTTCCTGCAGACCCATGCGGTGCGCACCGGCACCGGCCAGGTCCCGCCCTATGCCATGGAGTTCGACACGCTGGGTATCGGCTGGTCCGCCTGCCTGATGCAGGACCGCGACGGCATGGTGTCCTTTGCCGGCGAAGAGCCGCGCCATGCCCGACTGGGCCGCAATGCGCCCTCCGACGGGCGGGCGCGGGCGATCATGCTGTTGCTGTCGGCCTATCCCGAGGCGCGCGACCGGTTCGAGCCCCATATCAGCCAATGGGCGCGACGCATCGCGCAGGGGGTCAGCGTCAAGCCGGTGTTCTGACCATCCGGCTGTGCCGCACGGCTGATCCGGGACGAAGCGAGAGATCCGGTCAGTCTCGTGGACGCAGAGTGTGGACGCACATTGCCTGAAAAAGGCCATGGCCGGTCCCGAGTTTCGTCCAATTCCGCCCTTTCGGGCGGGACGATCGCGCATGTTATATCTTTAGATATAAACAGTCAGCATAAGATATTCTCGCGTCCCGTTGGATTCTGCTAATCAAAACGCAGTTTCTCTAGTCTTTCTTGGAGTGTTCAAAGTGAAAAGACGTATCCTTACCCTTGCCGCATACCTGCTTGGAACCTTTCTTCATGTGACGGGGGCTGCGGCCGAAAACGTCATCCTGACCCTCCAGCACGTTGCCAGCGGCCAGAGCGTCACCTTCACCGATGAGCAGCTCATGGCGCTGCCGCAGGAGCGCTTCGAGACCGAAACCATCTGGACCGAGGGTGTGGTCGAGTTTTCCGGACCGTCGCTCAAGACGGTGATCGAACAGGCTCAGATGGCCCCCGGCGACGTCCAGCTTTACGCGATCAATGATTACAACATCGTGCTGCCGCTCGACAAGATCGAGGACGGTGCGCCGGTTCTTGCGAACCGGATCGACGGTGCGCCGTTTTCCGTGCGCGACAAGGGCCCGCTCTGGGTGGTGTTTCCCTATGATGACGTGTCCCGCTACAACACCGAAGAGTATTTCGCGCTGAGCGTCTGGCAGCTCAACAGGCTGAACGTGTTATCGGAGTGAGCAAGACCACGATCTCGGATTTCGACACCAGCCTGAACCAGACCCTCAGCAGGACAACGCGTTTTGCGCCGCGCATTCTTCTGGGGCTGCTCTTGGTGTCGAGCATCGCCCTTCTGATCAGCGCCTTCAGCTTCGAGCGGCGTCTGGACAACGTGCATCTGGCCAACAGCGACAACACCGGCTGGATCGTCGCGCAGCTCGAGGTGGATCAGCAGGACCTGATGTTGCGCCTGGCGCGGGCCTTGCCGCGATCATCGCAGGACCAGGGCGATCTCACGGTCAGCCCCGCCGACCTGCAGCGGATCAAGCAGGATTTCGACATCCTCTACAGCCGGATCACCGTTTTCGAGGCGGGGCTCAAGCGGTTGCTCGCCTCGGACAACCTGATGGCCGAATTCGAGAGGCTGAAAACCATCCGGCAGGACCTGGCGGATCAGATCGACAGCATCCAGACACCCGATGTCGCCGCCCTGAGGGAATTCCAGGACTCTGTGACTGCGGCCTATCCGCTGGTGCGCGAGATCGCCGTTGCCGCCTTGCAGGAAACGGTCTCCCAAACCGCCGAAATGCGCCAGCAGGAGCGCAGCGTCTTCCTCGTCTTCCTGGTGCAGTCCATCGTTCTTGTGGCGTTGATGGTCCTGAGCGCGTTCCTGGCGATGCGCATCTGGCGCGATCTGGAGGAAAAGACGGCCGAGAAATTCCGCATCGGCGGATTGTTGTCGCGGGCGTTCAATTCGAGCCTGAACGCCGTGCTCGTGACGGATCGGCATGCGCGTATCCTCTACAGCAACGCGATGGCGCAGAACATCTTCGGCACCGAACGCGCCTCGATCGTGGGGCTGAACATCAACCACGTGATCAGCCTCGAGGATTCCCGGGTGCCCGAGACCGGGGATGGCGGGAAATTCGGGGCCTTCACGGGTCTCATCAATGCCGGTCCCAAGATCGTCGGGTCGCGGAATTCCGATGGCAGCCCGATCTTTGTCGAGATGCTGCTGGTCCGCGACAAGGATATCGCCGGGCGCGAGGTCGTGATCTGCTTCATCCGCGACATCACCGACCAGGTGATCGCCGAGGAAAACCTGAAGGACGCGTTGCGGATCGCCGAGCAGGCATCCTCGGCCAAGGACGCGTTCCTGGCAACCATGAGCCACGAGATGCGCACCCCGCTGCACGGGATCATGGCCTCGCTCGAACTGATGAAGGACAGCCCGCTCACCCCGGCCAATCTCGATCTGCTGGAAACCGCCGAGGCCTGCAGCCACCGGGCGCTGACGCAGATCAACAACGTGCTGGAAATGGCCCGTCTCGGCCAGCAATACGAGGCGCCGCGCGCGTTGCAGCCCGATCACATCGCGCGCGACATCCTCCGCGAGCTGAAGCCGCTTGCGAACAGCTCGCGCAACACGCTGGAGCTTGTGGTGCAGGGGCCGTTCGACGCCTACCGGCTTGAAGGGCTGCCCTACACGTTCTCGCAGGTGCTTTATAATCTGGTCGATAACGCGATCAAGTTCACCGAGAATGGCAGCGTCATGGTGCGCCTGTACCTGTCCGCGGCGCATTCCGGCATGGCGACGCTGCTTGTCGAAGTGGCCGATACCGGGATCGGCATTTCCGAGAAGGCGCAGGCCCATGTATTTGAAGAGTTCAGGACCGCCGATCCGAACAGGATCTCTCCCAAGAGCGGATCCGGGCTTGGCCTGTCGATCGCCAAGCGCGGGGTGGACATGCAGGGTGGCGCGCTCTTGCTGCGCAGCGCCCCCGGAGAGGGCAGCCGGTTCCATTTCAAGATCCCGCTCAAGGCGGTTCCGGCCGAGTTCAAGGCAGAGCCGACCCTGCCGCCGGTTGTGGAAGGGCGGACCGACGCGATCAGCGTGCCCAGGAAAATCCTCATCGTCGATGACAGCGAGGTCAACCTGTTCCTGATGCGCGAGATGCTGCACCGCATGGGTCACGAGGTCGACCTGGCCGAGAATGGCGAGGTCGCCGTCGCCAAGGCGGCGAAGACGCAATATGATGCCATCCTGATGGATTTCTCCATGCCCGTCATGGACGGCCCGACGGCGGCTGAAAAGATCCGCGCGATGCAGACGGAACCGGGTCGGATGGCGATCATCGGGGTGACGGCCCTGATCGACGCCAACGCGGATCCGCGGAACTGGACGTTGTTCGACGAGATCCTGATCAAGCCGGTCGGCCAGGCCCTGCTGGCCACGGCCATCGAGCACAGCACCGCGCCGCACGCCGTGATCACTGTGGCCCCTGCCCCGTCCGAACCGGTCGCGGAAGAGGTCGCGCCCTTCGTACCTTCGGACAGCACCGTTGAATCCGAGGACATGACCGTCTCGACCAGCTTCGAGGAGGTCATGTCGCTGGTCGGCAAGGACACCGCGGTCCGGCTGCTGCAAACCAGCTTCCTCGATGTCGAGGAAGCGCTCAGGGCGATGGCTGACATGGAGATGAGTGTCGAGGACAAGGTGTCGCCGATCCACAAATCCGTCGGATCGACGGCGCTTCTGGGGTTCGAGGACCTGTCGGACTCTCTGTCCGAGGCCGAGGTGATGGCGCTGTCAGGGTCTGATCCGAACGGGTCGGAACTGCCCAAGCTGATCGCGGCCCTGCTGAAGGAGGCGCGGATCGAATTCTCTGCGCTGATCGCGGCGCATCACAAGGCCGAGGACAGCCTAGCAGGGTCTGATGCCTAGCTTCTGCATCCGCCCGATCAGCGTGGTGCGTTTGAGCCGCAGCATGTCCGCGGCCTGAGACACGCTGCCCTCGCTCAGATCGAGCGCGGCGTCGATGACGCGCTGCTCGACCTTCTGCAGCATGCCGCGCAGATCCACCGTCCCGTTCTCGAGGATCAGGGACTTCATGTCGGTCGCCGTGTCGCCACAGCTGTCCATCGTGGCGTCGGGCACCGCAGCCGGGGCGACGGGAACCGCCGGTCTGAGCTGACCGATCGTGGGATGCAGGCTGGCCTGTGCATCGGCCGCCCCGATCGTCCGGTTGCGGAACAGGACCTGCGCCCGGTCGTGGAAATTGCGCAGTTCGCGCACATTGCCCGGCCAGTCATGGGTGCAGAGCACCTCCAGCGCCTCGGGGGTGAGTTGCAGCGTCGATCCCGAGGCGCTGGCCTGGGCCATCTTCCGCAGGATCAGCGGGATGTCCTCGGTTCGGTCGCGCAGGGCCGGGACCGTCAGGGCGAACACTTCGATCCGGAACAGCAGATCCTCGCGGAACCGTTTCTTGGCGACATCATCGGACAGGGTGCGGTGGGTGGCGCTGAGCAGCCGGAAATCGACCGGGATGGGAGTGCCCCCGCCGACCCGCTGGATCGTCTGGGTCTCGAGGGCGCGCAGGAGCTTGACCTGCACATTGAGCGGGGTTTCCCCGATCTCGTCGAGAAAGAGCGTGCCGCCATTGGCCTGTTCGATCAACCCGATCCGCTGCGCCTGCGCACCGGTGAAGGCGCCCTTTTCATGGCCGAAGAGTTCGGATTCCAGAAGATCGGCCGGGATCGCACCGCAATTGAGCGGAACCATCGGCCCGGTGCGGCCCGACATCATGTGAAGGGCCTTGGCCACCACTTCCTTGCCGGTTCCCGTGGGTCCCTGGATCAGCACCGGAACGGTGCTTGGCCCGATCAGCACGATGGCGCGTTTGAGCGATTGCATGACGGGTGTGTCGCCGACCAGAAGATCGTCGAGGCGCATATCGATCGGATATTGGTCGATGACGGATGATGCGGCCCAATGACTTGTCATAATATTCCAAACTACCTTTACCTGACACCCGGGTAACAGAATTGTGCCCTCTCCTTAAGAAGATAAAGGAAGGTCAATCATATCGTTAGATATAATTCCTATCTTTCGAATTGGGTGACGCTGTTCCTTTTTCGTGACAGCGCCATCACTGTTTCCCGCCCGTTGCTGTCGGGCGATAAACATGGAGCCCATGTGGATTAATGATCCGGGCATGTAAAACTCGGCTGATCCCGACCGTTGACTGGTATGCCAATTGCAGAGGCCCTTGCAGTGCTTCGGCCTAAGGCTTTGCACGCAAGGGAATTCCGAGGGATCACCATGACATCACCGAAAACATCAAGAACACCTGATACGGATCAAGGCGCCGCCATTGAAGCCTGGATGCCCGAAGGCCCGTTGAGCGGTCTCGATACGCTGTCCAGCCCGATCATGATCGCAGATGCGAATATGGTCATTCAGTACGTAAACTCTGCTGCAACGCAGATGTTCAGACTGATCGAAAGCGATATCAAGAAAGACCTGCCTCATTTCAACGCCTCTGATGTTCTGGGGAAATCCATCGATTATTTCCACAAGAATCCCAGCTATCAGCGTGGCATCATGGACAACATGAAGGGTCCACATGACGGCAAATTCAGCGTCGGTGGGAAAACGCTTGCTTTCCGGGCAACGCCAAAATGGGATTCCGCGCAAAATATTACAGCTGTTTATGTGGAATGGCAGGACCTGACTGCAATTCTCGCCGACCAGAAACAGTTTGATACGCTGCTGGACGGCATTTCCGACATGGCCCGCAAGCACGAGGACGGCCTGATCACGTCGCGTGTCGATCTGAGCCAGCTGGATGGGGCCTTCCACGATGTGGCGAAGCTCAGCAATGCGATGGTCGAGGGTCACATCAACACCAAGAAGAAGATCCTCGCCTGCATGACCGCTTTTGCCGAAGGTGATTTCGATCACGAGGTCGAACAGTTCAGTGGCGAGCGTGGCTTCATCAACGACGCCATCGAAAGCGCGCGCCGTTCGTTCAAGGACCTGACCGCCGAAATCGAGGCGATGAGCAATTCGATTGTCGAAGGCCGGCTGGATCACGCCTTGAGACCGCAGGATTTCAAGGGCGGTTATCGCGCGATCATCGAATCCTTCGAACGCTCCTACACATCGCTGAACGCGGTCATCACCGGCATCCGGTCGCAGGTGGAACAGGTGTCCTCGGCGGTCGACGAGGTGAACATGGCGGCGGGCAACCTGTCCGGCGCGTCGCAGACCCAGGCCAGCGCCATCGAACAGATCTCCTCGTCGCTCGAAGAGACCGACACGATGGTGCGCTCGAACGCCGAAGCCAGCGAGAAGATGCTGTCGGTTGTCGAAGAGGCCAGCCGCATCAGCGAGACCGGGCTGGCCACGGTGGACGAGATGGCGCGTTCGATGGAGGCCATCAAGACATCCTCCGAGCAGATTTCCCGCATCATCAAGGTGATCGACGAGATCGCGTTCCAGACCAACCTGCTGTCGCTGAACGCTGCCGTCGAGGCGGCACGTGCGGGTGAACATGGCCGCGGTTTCGCGGTCGTGGCGCAGGAAGTGCGCAACCTCGCGCAGCGCTCGGCCAAGGCGGCGCGCGAGACCTCGGATCTCATCGAGCAATCGGCGGCCAACGTGGCGCGCGGCGTGAAGGGATCGTCGGAGTCCGAACAATCCTTCCGCAAGATCAACGAGGAGATCAGCAAGATCGACGCCTCCTCGCGCCAGATCACCCAGAGCAGCCGCGAACAGGCGGCGGGCATTTCGCAGATCACCGATGCGGTGACCGAACTGTCCTCGACGGGCATGCAGGTCGCGTCGCAATCCGAAGAGCTGGCCGCGGCGGCGATCCAGATGCAGTCCTCGACCGAGTCGATGCGCACGTCGATCTACAAGTACAAGACCCGCAAGGCCGCCGCTTCGGGTGACAATGACCGGGACGCGCTTCTGGCCAAGCTGGGCCTGTCCTCGGCGGATCTCGCGATGCTGTCGGATGTCAAGAAACAGGATGGCCGGCGGATTTCCCTGTCGATGCCGACCGGGTCGAACGGCGCCTATGCCAACGGGTCCGACCGCAACGGGACCGTCAATGGTGCGGATCGCGACCGGCGCGGATACGGGCGGTTCTGACCGATGCCAGGGGGTCCACCCTCCTCTTGAATGAAGCCGGGCCCCGACACCAGCGCGATCTGGTGCCGGGGCTTCGGCATGGTGACGCCAGGCTGCCGATGGCGGAGAAGGACAGCGCAACGTGAGCTTTTCCATCGCATTCGATTACCGCTTCGACCGGTCGGGGTTTTTCGACGACCCGGTCCGCCGTGCCGTGCTCGAAGAGGCGGCGGCGCACTGGAGCTCTTTCATCCGCGACGAGTTCGAGGACCTGCCTGCGGGGATTTCGTTTGACCTGCGCGACCCGTCGGGACAGGGGACCCGGACCGTCACCCTGACCGATCCGGTCGATGACATCCTCATCTTCGTCGGGGCGGATCTGCTTGACGGGGCCATATTGGCGCTTGCCGGTCCAACTGGCGGGACTGCGGCGGGCGACGTCCTTGTGGCCCGGATCAGCCCGGATTTCCGCGGCACAGGTGCGGTGACCGATTTCGAACCCTGGGCCGGTGTCATCACCTTCGATGCCGATGCACGCTGGCATTTCGGCCTTGCTCCACCCGTCCCCGGACAGATCGATTTCCTGTCCGTGGCCGTGCATGAAATCGGCCATGTCCTGGGCATCGGCACATCGGGCACCTTTGAAAGCCGGATCATCGATGATGCCTTTACCGGCCCCAATGCGTTGCGGGTCAATCAGGGTGCACCAATCCCGCTGACCGAGGATCACGCCCATGTCGAGGATGGGTTCCGGGAGGATCTGGTGTCGCTTGACCCGATCCTGACCACCGGGACCCGCGTGCTGATCAGCGATCACGACAAGGCGCTTCTGGCCGATATCGGATACGAGATCGACGGCTTTCTCAAGCTGGGAGAGACCCCGCCCATCGCCACCCTTGGGTCCGAGCGGATCTTCGGACGCGACGTGGCCGACCGGATCGACGGGCTTGCCGGGGACGATTCCCTGCAAGGGGGCGCGGGTGACGATCTGCTGTCGGGCAATCTGGGCAATGACGACCTGTTCGGTCAGGCGGGCGATGACACGCTCGAGGGCGGGCCGGGCGACGACTACCTGGACGGAGGCATCGGCGATGACGTGCTGCGCGGCGGGCCGGGGACGGATCGCATGTATGGCAATGGCGGGCGCGACACCTTCGTGATCGCGGCCGGGGATGGGCACACGCGGGTCTTGGATTTCGAAACCGACCGCGAGACCTTGCGGCTGATCGACAGCGGGTTTGCGTCGGTACAGGAGGTCCTGGACGCGATCACCAAGCCCTTTTCGAACGTCTCCCGGATCCCCTTTTCGGATGGCACGACGCTTGATGTCTCGCATTCCGCGCAGGGCGGTTCACCGCTTGTCGCGGCGCATTTCGATCTCGTGACCACATCCGCGTCGCCCCCTCCGAGGGAGATCGTCACTGACAGGCCGGTATCCGTCTCGGAAAGCGTTCTGAACGGCACGGACGGGGATGACCCCGCGCTGATCGCAACCCGCGGGCTTGACCGGATCGACGGGCATGGCGGTGTCGACACGGTGCTCTTTGCCGGGGAGCAGGCGCGCCACCTGCTGCGCCTCGGGCCGGACGGGGTGGCGATCACCGATCGCGGCGATCCCGGGTTGGGCACGATCCTGCTCGACAATATCGAGCTGATCGATTTCGGCACCCCGATCGACATGGTCGGCGGTCCACTGGATCTGCGCAGCATTGCCGGTCATGCGGGTCTTGACCGGGATACGCTTGATTGCCTGATCGAGATGTATATCGCCTATTTCAACCGCGCCCCCGATGCGGTGGGGCTGTCCTTCTGGAGCACCGCCCATGCCAATGGCCTGTCGCTCGAGGAGATCGCGGAGGGCTTTGCCGACCAGCCCGAGACCCGCGCGCTTTACCCGCAGGACAGCCGCAACATCCTCTTTGTCCATGACGTCTACCAGAACGTGCTGGGCCGGGCGCCGGACATGGACGGGCTGCGCTTCTGGAGCCATGCGCTGGATGACGGGGAGATCTCGCGCGGAACGTTCATTCTCGAGATGCTGCGCGGGGCCAAGGCCGATCCACCCGCCGGCGCGTCACGGGCCTTTGTCGACCGCCAGCTGGCGGACCGGGAATATCTTGACCAGAAGACCGATCTGGGCGCGCTTTACGCCGTGCACCGGGGGATGTCGAACACTGATGACGCGGCCCATGTCCTGTCGCTTTTCGATGGCAGTACGGACAGTTTCTGCACCGCGGTCGCGGCGATCGAAACGCTTTACGATGCCGCCATGGATCCGCTGGCGGGCGACTTCCTGATGCAGCTTGTCGGCGTGCTGGACGACCCGCTCCTGTCCTGACCCGGCCTGCGGGGCGCACCTGCGGGCGAACAGGCTGTGCAAAAGATAAAGAGGCTCGAAAACGCTTATGTTTTTGCGGCAAGGCGCGTAATTTGCAGGCCTGCCATGGGCCATCCGACAGGCTCGGAGAAAGGTCATGCTTGAATTCGACAACGTGAGCAAATCGTTCTGGACGGGATCGCACCGCAAGGTGATCCTGGACCGGGCGTCGTTCCGTGTCGAACTGGGGCAATCGCTGGGGATTCTGGCACCCAACGGCACCGGCAAGACGACGCTGGTCAAGATGATGGCGGGGCTGGAAAAGCCCGACGAGGGTGAGATCCGCAAGACCAGCCGGGTGTCCTTTCCGCTGGGCTTCATGGGTGGGGTCGTCACCCGCCACACCGCGATGGAGAACGCGCGCTTCATCGCGCGGCTTTACGGGATCGACCCCGATTACGTGGAGGCCTATTGCCGCTGGCTCTGTGATCTGGGCGAATATTTCGACCAGCCCCTGGGCACCTACTCCTCGGGGATGCGCGCGCGCTTCACCTTTGCGCTGATGCTGGCGCTGGATTTCGACATCTATCTCGTGGACGAGGGGATGCCGGCCTCGACCGATGTCGAGTTCAACCGCAAGGCGGGCGACATCC
>NZ_BMFC01000020.1 GCF_014637725.1 Marivita lacus
GATGGGCGTAGTGCAGCACCATGCGGCGCAGGCCCCAGTCCTCTGCCGTGCCGGTCCAGCTGACAGCCTCCTCGGCGATGGTGAAGTCCGAGGGGCTGGCACCCCCGAACAGGGCGGCAACCTGCGCAGCGGCCGTGGCGGTCTTGTCCACCGATCCAGAGAACCCCGCAGCGGGCGAACAGGTGATCCGCCCCCGCCAGGGGAATACAGGCTGGCCGGTATCACTTGCATTGTCGGAATACGGGTTCGGCAGCGTGTTGCCGGGTGGTACGTCCATCAGGAGGAAGGGATAGAAGGTCACTCTCAGCCCGCGCGCCTTCATCTCCCGGATCGCTTCTACCACGGCGAAATCCGCTGGCGTGCCGCCATAGACGGGGCGGTCAAGCGCATCGCGACTGACCAGATGTGCGTCAGCACGAGCGACGCCATTCACGCTCCAGATCAGCGGGTCGGTGGTCTTCTCTGGGACCTCGACGCCGGGCTGCACCTTGCACGATCCCGCCCGCAAATCGTCGCCGAACCACGCGACGACAAGGCTGATGCTGTCCACCTTGGGGGCCATCGCCTGCAACCGGTCCAGCGCTTCCACCATGTCGGTGGCATCGGCCAATGCGTTCAGGTTCTCGGGTACCTGCGCGCCCGCTGCGCCCTTGCGGATCGCGGTCGTCGCGTAGGCGAACTCGCCGGAGGCCGGGATCATGGTGACGGCCTGCGTGAGCCCCTCGGCCGTATCCGGATCGGCCAGAGGGCGGAACACCTCGAAACTCAGCTGCGGGATGCGGTTGCCATAGGTGGAAAGCGCCAGCTCCTCGAAGACCACGTACGCCGTGCCGCGATAGGCGGGCGTTCTCTCCGCGCCCATCATTGCGGCGATGAACGGATCAGCCGTCTGCGCCTCGTTGCCAGGATACCAGCGCCAGGTGACGCCGGAGAGGTCCATCGGCTTGCCGTCGGCCCAGATGCGCCCGATGCCGGTGATCGGGCCCTCGCACAAGGCGACCGCAAAACTGGCGTAGTACAGATACTCGGTCGTCTTGACCTTGCCGCCGCCGGTCTTGCCGCCGCCTTGGGTCGTGGTGCTGGTGTCCTCGCGGAAATCCGTGGCCCAGATGATGTTGCCGCCGATGCGCATGCGGCCGTAGAGGCGCGGGATGATCGCGCCTTCGGTGGCCGAGGTGATCCGGAGGCTGTCGAGCCGCGCGCCCTCGATGCGTTGCGTGGGCGCCAGCGACGAGATGATCCAGCTGTCGACAAACGAACCCACGGTGGAGCCGACAAAGCCACCGATGGTGGCCGCGCTGACGCCGAGGATCGCGCCACCGATAGAGCCGCCAAGGGCAGCGCCAGCGGCGCCGAGAACGAGGGTGGCCATGGTGACGACTCGAAGACAAAGGATGAAGTTCAGACAAAAGAAAGGATCGACCAGAGGCGTCTTGTGATCAGGGAAGGCGTTCAGGCCTTGGTCACGCAAGCCTCGCCCGCAGTTCCCGCCACGCGCGTCATGAGATGGTTGTGGGTAGCAACTGATCGACCGCTACCAAGGCGTTCCCGATCAGCATTCCCTGAAGGTGGTCGGATCGGCGGACTCCGGACGTTCTCATTCTCTGCACTCGCAAAGGTCACTGGCTTTGTTGGCGGTAGCTGCCATTCGGAATGCAAGCATCCGGTGCAGGTCGCGGTTTATCGGAAATTTGAGGGTTGCCCAGTTCCCAAGCAAGTTGGATCGTCACCTGCCAGGTGGTGCTGGTTCATGCCCGTATCCTCATGACTGCTGACGTCAATCCGTTAACACATCGCGCTGCAGCCGAGCCAGTTCCGGCAGCGGAATTGAGGTGCAGCCATGAGTATTTTCCGGCCCTATTCACCGAGTTCGTCGGGAGCTACTCGCGAACCACGCAAAGTGACTTGTGGGTGACGCACTGCAGGACTTTACAGCCGCACCGTCAGGGCCGGGATCGGGTGTCGCGCTGACCAAGTTCTCCGCATGTCTGGAAAGGGATAATGGAATGCAACGAGGAGACTACATCATCGCAAGGTATGAGGCGTTCCACAAGGAGGCAAGGGCGTCCTACGAGCGCGCCGCCGATGGTCCACAAAAGGTGGCGGCGAGTCTGGAATTCAGGCTGGCAGACGCAGCCGAACGGAGCGGAAACGAAGTGGACTGGCTTCTGGCAACCTATCGGGGCATCCGCGCGCTGGAGTGATCCAGAAATGCACTGAACACTCAATCCAGGGACTTTGTTTCTGATCAGGCAGGATCGTATTGCACGGTTTTTTCCGCAGCTTCCAGAGGCCTGAATCGACCCGGCTGCTGCGCCCAAGGCGCTTTCCAGGTTGCGTATAATTCTTGCCGAAATTCGATAAAGAGGATGGCGCCCGCCTGCCTGTCATCACAGAGCTTAGATGTGGATGAGCAATGTACCGACTGCGACGCCAATCAAGCTGGGTTTCCCAATGCGATGCTGACTGATCTCCAGCCGCGCGCCACCTGTGAGCATGCACTGATCAAATGCTTCGCCTCTGCCGATGATCTGAAATCGTCGGCGCAAATCACTAATGCAATCTATCCGGGAATTCCGGGTTCAGTTGGTTGCGCAGCCTAATTGCGCTGCACAGACTTGAAAGCTACAGTCAACTGGTGAACGTTGAGAGTCGAGCATTGTTCATGCTGGCAATATGCGCTCCGGCGGCCGTCAAGGTGTCGGCCAGGGTAGCCAACACACTGCGGGATGCCGTATGCGTTATCAACCGGCCCTCAGGATCTCACTGATCTATGCTGGTCTCAGCCTGATCTACATATTCCTGTCGGATTGGCTGGTCGAACAACTTATCGCGAATAGCAGCGCCGGAATGATCCAGACGACAAAGGGTGCTGTCTTTGTGTCTCTCTCGGCACTTGTCATCTATCTGCTGATCCGGGCCGAACTAAGAAAGCAGGCGTGGCTGCGCGAAGTCGCCACGCGGACGGAGCGACTTGAAGCCATCGGCCAATTTGCAACGGTAATGGCGCATGATTTTAACAACATGCTGATGGTCGTGATGGGTTCTATGGAGTTGAGCGAGGATACTCTGCCGCAGGAGCATCCCGCGCGTAAACATCTCGCCAACGCCATGAGCGCGGCCGAAAAGGCCGGCGGATTGACGCAGCGCATGCTCGTCTTTTCCCGGCAGGGCCATCTGCGCTCTAAGCCGGTGGACGTCAACCAGATCGCAAGGGAACTAACCCCGTTGTTGAACCTGGCCGCGGGCGAGAATATCTCGCTACGCTGTAACCTGTCCGAGGGATTGCCCGCAGTGATGGCTGAGCCCAGCAAGTTCGACAACATCCTGTTGAACCTGATCGTCAATTCACGCGACGCCATGCCAAAAGGCGGGGATGTCGTGCTCGAAACAGCCGCCGAGCGGGTGGAGTCGCAGCTATCCGAAGGCCATTGGACCGTGCCGCCAGGCGACTACGTTACCGTTTCGGTGCGCGACACGGGCCACGGCATATCGAAACATGACATGGAAAAGGTACTGGAGCCGTTCTTCACCACCAAACCGGTGGGCAAGGGTACCGGTCTCGGCCTGACCACACTGCACGACAGCATGCAGGAATGGAAAAGCCATCTGATTATCACAAGCGCCGACGGACTGGGTACGACCGTCAAGATGTATCTGACGCCAGCCGACCATGAGGATCCGGCGAGCCTCAAGGCGAAAAGGTCCAACAGGACGGCCAGCAGCAAAGGCGAGACCATACTGCTGGTTGAGAACGCAGCCGACGTGCGCTCTACAGTCACCGACCAGTTGAGGAGTCTTGGATACGAGGTCCGAAGTGCAGCCAGTGTACCCGAGGCTCAGCTGATCCTCCAGGAAGAACCCAAGATCGACCTGCTGCTCAGTGACATCATGTTGGATCGCGACAAGACAGGCGTGGCGTTGGCCAAGCTGGCACGTTCCGCAGACAAGACGCTGAAGATTGTCCTGATGTCCGGGCATGCAGACCCAGTCCTGACTGCCGAAATGACCAATTTTGCTGAGCTGGGATGGTTGGCAAAACCGTTTGGCCGGTCCGCCCTGAACTGCGAACTTCGGAAACTGCTGGACTGAACGGGCAGTCCGCCGGCTGCAATCTTGTCCCGCCTGCATCAGCGATTTTTCCTCCGGGTGTTCGGTTTTTGAGGCAGTGATCCGGGCCAATGCGGGGCTCGACGGAGCGCGCCGACCACAACGGACCTGTCGTCTTACGCTGGTTGAGCTCGATAAGCAATGGGCCGCCGGCACCAAGGCTGCATCATGTAGGGATACCAGGATGCGTGGACCCGCTCTCAGCAAAATTTCCAGACCGCAGATTGCTTTATCCCGCGTGTCGCTGCTCGCCTGTCTCCGATGGTGCGCCTGCGGTGATTGACCGGTCTGGTGAAGCTGCAACGCGGCGCTTGACGGCGAGACGGAGGTGGGCTCTGGGCAGTCATTGTAGGGTCACCGTTTCCGGCAAACAGGACGAAATTTCGGGCTTTGCGGCAGTCAGCTGTCAGTGTCCTCATTGGGATGACCGCGCCTTCGGTGGATAAGGTAATGCGCAGGCTGTCGAGCTGCGCGCCCTCGATGCGCTGACGCCGAGGATCGCGCCGCCGATCGAACCGCCAATGGCGGCACCGGCCGGGCCGAGAACCAGGGTGGCCATGTCGGGGGTCTCAGCCTTGCGGAAACAGGAAGGCGAAGGCGATGCGCCGCCGCCAGGATGAGGTGAGCGGTTCCTCGATCACGCCGAGCCGCTCGCGGGCGTGGATGAAGCTGTTGGAGCCGGTGAGGATCCCGACATGCTTGGGCGTCGCGCGCAGTTTCATGCGGAACAGCACCAGCGCGCCGGGACCTGCCTCGGCGGGCGGCACCTCGGTCATCATGCGCCGCGCGCCCTCGGCCAGAACCTCGCGCGGCCCTGTCTCGCCCCAGTCGCGGCAATAGGGCGGGATCGGGAACGGCTCGGGGCCGACGACCTCGCGCCAGACGCCCCGGGCCAGCCCGAGGCAGTCACAGCCGACGCCGCGCAGGCTGGCCTGGTCGTGATATGGCGTGCCGAGCCATGACCGCGCGATGGCGATGACGCGCGCGGGGTCGGCCAATGCGAGGGGTTGCGTCACAGCACGCTTCCCTCGTGACCACCGTCTGGTGATGCATAGCGCAGGACCGCATCCTGGCCGGGGATGTGCGGGAAGCCGCGGAAGTTGGCCGTGTTCGCGAACTTCGCGCCGCAGGTTTCTATCCGCTTGTCGCAGCCCGCGCGGATGGTGAAGGCATCACTTTCGGCAATGGACCGCACTGGCGGTTCCAGCAGCGTCAGCACCGCAATGCCGTCGGTGACGTCATGGCCCAGCACTTCTGCGCGCCGCCCGGTGTTCGCGCCGCTGGTCCATTCAATGGTGCCGAAGGTGAACCATCCGGAATAGAAACCGCCGAGCCCCGAGGCGGTGAAGGCTCGGTCACGTAGAAGGTCGATCACGGTGCCCGTGCCCTTGAACACTGGGCTCTCCAGATCGACACCACAGCGGGCATCGCCGAGCGCTGCATCGCAGGTGGCCTGAAACGTCCGCCCGACCGTCTGGCCCAGCACGTGGGCGAGCGAGCGCACCTCGGCGACGAAAGCCAGCCGCCCGCGCCTGATCTGCCCGATGGCCCCGCGCCGCATCAGCACGCGCTGGCCCGGATCGGCCCAGTTCACCCGCCAGACCTCCACCTCGGCATTGTCCCAGCGGCCGTCGAGAATGTCGGTCTCGGTAACGCGATCCGAGGTCAGCACGCCTTCCGCGTCCTGCGCATCGACCGACAGGTCCGAGCCAGAGCGGACTTCGGATGCCGTGAGCCCGCTCTCCGGCTCGAACTCCGTCCCATCGAAGGTGAGCGTCAGGTCGTGGTCGGTGAAGCCAAATGCTACCCCATCGGCGCGCGTGATCCGCCAGCACCAGGCGAGCGTCGTCGTGCCCTCGTCGAGATGGGCCTGCAGGGCAGGATCCAAGTTCTTCATCGCCGGATCTCCAGAAGCGGAATGGAGGTGATTGAGCCGAGCCGCTCGAGGTCGAGCGTCACGTCGAGCGCATCTGTGTCGAAGCGGACCGGCACGTCGAGCTCGAAGCCCGCGGTGATGGCGACGCCGGAACCAGGCGCAGTGTCGAAGGTGACGATGCCGGTGGTGGTGTCGACCGACCAGCCGGAGAGCTCCTCGACGCCCGACAGCGCGATGCGCACGGTGCCCGCGACCGGCTTGGCGATGGCGCGCGTCCAGGATTGCGCGCCCGAGGTGTAGTGCTTCACCAGCTGGAACGCGGTCGTCGTGCCGTCGCCAGTGCCAATGATCTGGTCGGTTGGGACAACAGCCTGCGACGGCAGGGTGGATTTGTAATCGCCCCAGTCCTTGAACCGGAAGCCGTGCAGGCGGCCATTGCGCGCTTCGAAAAAGGCGACGACCGCCGCCAGATCGTCGGCCCGGCGGATGCCGTAGGTGACGTCGTAGCGGCGGCGCGAGTTGGCCCAGCTGGCGTTGCGTTCCTCGTCGCCCGAGGCAAGTTCGACGATCTGGGTGCGCCGTTCCGGCCCGCCGCGCGCGCCGCGACTGATGTTGTCGGGGAACCGGACCTCGTGAAACATCACATGCCTCTCCGCCCGAGCGACACAGCGCGCGCGATGTCGGCCGCGATCTGCGTGCGCGATTGACGGAAGCTCTCGGCATCCCGGGCCATGATTGTGACGTTGACCCCGCCGCCCGCGCCGTAGCTCTGCGCCTCGCGTCGCGACAGCACCCGCTCGCCGCGCTGCAGGATCGCAGGCACCTCGTCAGGGCGCAGTCCCGCCCAGCCACCGGCATGCATGCGCGGGGCAGCGGCGAAAGCAAAGGCGGGAACCATCCGGCCCGGACCCGGTGATCCGACCATGCCGCCCGCATGCAGGATGTCGGCGAATATGCCGCCTGCGCTGCCCAGCGCGCCTGAAAGCGCATTGGCGATCGGTCCATGGATGAACCGTCGCGCCGCCAGTTTGGCGAGATCGGCGATCATCGAGGTGACCAGATCGCGGAAGTCGAGCTTGCCGGTCTTTACGAAGTTACCCACGGCCGTCTCGGCGCTCTGGAATGCCCCGACCAGCGTGCTCCCGATATCACCGCCGATATCACGTGCTTTGGCCGCATAGTCGGTAAGCGTCGCTGTGACGGCTTGCCAGCCGGTCAGTGCCGTTTCCGCGCCCTCTGCGGCCGTTGCCCCAGCGTTGCGCGCAGCACCACCCGCACCATCTGCTGCGGTAGCGGTGTCATTCAGTCCTGCTGCCAGTGCATTTGCAGAACTCGCGGCATCCGCCAGCGCTGCTTCAGAATCTGCTCCAGTGCCGGTCATGGCCTTGCGCAGCGCCTGCCAACTTGCCAGCGGTCGACCGGCGGCATCGGTCAACATTCCTGCCGCTTCGCGATACCCGTCTGCCCGGGCGCGCGCATCTTCAGCCATCGCACCGAGCCCGAGGTCCGGTGGCTCAAGATAGGTACGCGATAGTGCCGACGAGAAAGCGTCAGCTGCTGCCGCACCTGCTGTGGTCGCGGCCCCCTGAAAGGGATTGCCGATCCGGCTCAGTCCCACAGGGTCGAGCGTGCCGATCCGCACGCCGCCCTCACCGGTGGCCCACTCGGGAAGCAAGGCAAGCGCTGCGTTCAAGCCGTTGATGAACGTGTTGATGCGGGTGACGACACCATTCAACATCGCCTCAACGCCGGAGATCAGCCCGTTCGCCGCCTGAAACGCAAAGTCGCCGATGGCGCCGGGCAGGCTGCCCCAGATGGCGACAGCGGCCTCGTAAGCCCCCTGGAAGATCGCCGCTGTCCGGTCACCAAAGCTGACGACGCCTGCGATCGTTCCCTCCAGCGCCGAAAGCCCTGCCGCCTTCAGCCCCTCCCAGCCAGCGGCCATGTCGGCGAAGGCCGCGTCGAGCGACAGCCCCATGCGCGACCAGACCTCCCTCGCCAGATCACCCAGCAGCCGGAACGCTTCGCCCACGCCGCCGACACGAGAAACCAGCTCCGAGAACTGATAGACCATCTCGCCCGCACCCACGATCAGCGCGCCAATTCCGGTGCGGATCAGCGCCCCGCGCAGGACGACAAGCGCGGTGGCGAGACCACGCACCGAGAGCGCTGCAGCGGCCATGCCCACCACCCAGCGCCCGGCCATGATGCCTGCGAAGGTGAGGGCATAGGTGGTCAGCCGCCCGATGTTGTCGAACAGCCCGCGGATCGCGATGCCGAGCGGGCCGGTCCTGCTGGCGACCGCCGCCATGGCGTCTGCGACGGCCTCCAGTGCGGGTGCCGCGGCTACGGCGAGCTGGTTCGACAGCCCGCGCCAGATCAACCCCAGCCGGGAGATGGCATCGTTGGTCCTCTCGATCTGGTCGGCATCCTGCTCCGAGACGACAACCCCGAAGGCAAGCACGTCCTCCGTTGCCTGGCGCAGCGTCGCGGAGTCGATCCGGCTCATGGCGATCGAGCCTTCCTCGCCGAAGAGTTGCCCCGCGACGGCGGCGCGCTCGGCGGCAGGCACGAAGCTCTCGATGGCCGCGTTGATCGCACCGACACGCTGGTCCAGCGGCAACGCGATCAGCTCGTTGGCCGAGAGCCCGAGCCGGTCCAGCGCATCGGCGGCAGGGCCGGTCCCGGCGGCCGCCTGGCTGAGACGGCGGGTCAGGTCCTTCGTCGCCTGTTCGATCCCGGACATCGACACGCCCGCCAGCTCTCCCGCACGCTCAAGCGTCTGGATCGAAGCGACAGTGGTCCCCAGAGATTGCGCGAGCTTCGCCTGCGCATCGACGGTCTGCAGGCCGGAGCGGATCATCGCCACACCGGCGGCCGCCAGCGCGGTGGTGGTGGCCGCAGCCGCCAGTGTGGCGCGACGGGCAAACGCCGCCACGCGCGCATTGGCCATATCCATCTCGCGCGACAGGCGGCCAAAGCCCCGGGCGCCGGCTTCGCCGATGCCTTCCAGTTCGGCGCGCACCTGTCGGCCGCCCTCCGCCACAAGGCGGACAGACACACGCTTTTCAGCCATCGCGGTCTTCTTCCATCTGTTCGTTGAGTTTGCGCACCATGACTGCCTCGATCTCGGGCAGCAGTTCGGCGGCGATCAGGGTGTTGATCCCGAGCGCGCGGGCCAGTGCGAGCGCCGCACCCATGTCCCAACCCAGCACCGCACCGGGGATGGCGCGCAGCTGCCCACCAAGGCGGCCGACAAGATCCCAGACCTGCCAACCGTCATAGGTCAGCGGCCGGTTCAGCCGCGCAGGGCAGTCTTCGCAAGCTTTTTGGCAGGCTGCGCAGTACCGCTCGCCCCCGCCGAAGGACCAGTCGGCAAGGGCGCGCAGACGTTTTTTTCCTGATCCAGCAACAGGCCGCGCGCGACGTATTGCATCTGGAAGGCCTCGAAGACCGGCCAGATTTCCAGCAGCGCGTCGATGCCCTCGGGAGAAACGGGGATGACATTGCCCGCGTCATCGCCAACACCCTCCCAATCCAGCACCGCGCGCCGGGCGACGGATTTGGCCATGGCCAGCGCCAGGTCCTCCTGGCCAGCCTCTTCCGGCAGACCCTCTATGGCGGGATCGGCGCGTGCCGAGACCATCAGGGCAGTGGTCAGGGGGCTGACGAGCAGGCGCAGGCCAGGGGCGAGGTCCAGCCATTCGGGAGTGGCGGTCAGGTTCAGTCGGATCATGATCAGTATCCTGCAAGGGTGTTGACGAGAACGGCAGTGCACATGCGGGCGGGGCTTGTGGCGCGGGCGGCTTGCCAGTCGAAACTGGCCTGCACGCCTTGCGGCCCGGCGATTTCGATGCGCGGGCGGGGTAGATAGACGGCATGGGCGGTGAAGGTGAAGTTTTCGCCCGAGGGCAGGACGTAGGCGAATTCCATCTCGCAAACCTCGCCATTGATCGCTTGGCTTACCAGCGTCTGGTCGGCGAAGCGCACCTCGATCCGGCCGGTCAGCGCCGCCATGGTCGGGTCAGCGCCGTCGATGCGTCCGTCGCCCCGGATGGTTTCGATCCGGTCGAGATTGTTGGAATAGGTGATCTCGGCTGAAACCACATTGCCCAGCGCCGTCCCGTTGCGCGTGATCGCTCCGTTGAAATGGCCGAAGCGCTGCAATTCGAGACCGGCAGGCGTGCCTGCACTCGTCGTAGTGCCGACCGTCTCGCCCTGCGCCACCAGCCGGGCCGTTGCGGTGAGCAGCCCCGAGCGCTGCATCTGCCAGGTGATCTGGTCGAGCACGCAGCCGGAATACATCGCGTACCGCGGGACCTCGGGCATGCCGGTCTCGATCGACATGCTGGGCAGCGTCCAGGACCCGGATTGGAACTCATGGGTGTAGGGCGCCTCCGCGCCTGTGGTCGTCGGCGAGCCGAAGGCGGCTTTCAGCCAGAACCCGAAGGCTTCGGCGTCGAGCGGCACGACGACATCTCCATCGGCTGTCACCGCGTCCTTGATCGGCGCCAGCGGATCGCGGCCATAGCCCAGCAGTTCGGAGTCCAGCAGCGGCTGTTCAGACCCTAAGGTTGCCCGGGCGAAGGGCATGCGGGTGAAGCCGCTCGCAGGCGGGGTGCCATAGGTCGTCTCGAACGCAAGCGCCATCAGCGCCCGCGCCCCCTGGGCTCGTGCCATGGTGATTTCTCCTGTATGTTGATCCGGATGGCCCTCGAACGAGGCCGAAAGTCAAAAAGGAAGACTGTGATGGATGACAAGTTTCCGGCAACCAGCACGGGTGGCCGCTCGCATCTTGGGGAAGGCTCCCGCATCACCGGCGAGCTTTATTTTCCTGGCACGGTCGAACTGCCCGGTTACGTCAAGGGCCGCGTTGACGCGACAGCGATCGTCATCGAAACGACGGGCGAGGTGGAAGGCGATCTCCATGCCGCAAGCGTTGCCATCAAGGGACACTTTCACGGCCAGGTCACTGGCGGCAGCGTAAAGCTGCATTCAAGTGCGACGGTGATTGGTGACATCACATATGAAAGCCTGAGCATCGAGAGCGGCGCTGTGGTGGAAGGCAAGTGCAACCGACAGCCGTTTCCAAAAGAGTGAAGCCCCTCAGGTGAGCCGGCTGATCGGTCGAAGGGAAATGAAGCACAACCGGGAGTGAGGCGGATCAGCTGAATGTGGCATTCAGTGGGCCGCTCACTACCCCAGCGGATCGGCCGTGGAATAGTGTAGCACAACCGGGATCACGGCTGCTTTCAGAGGTGCCGCGCCTTCGACTGGCAGATCAAGTGGACGCGGCGCTTCCGCCTCGACCCAGTCGCAAAGCCCGCCGAGTGTGCGGTCGGCGGTGACTGTTTCACCGATGCCGGCGGTCAACGTGTCGAACGCCACGTCACGATCGGCTCCCTGCACAACCGCCTCGATCTCGGCGCGGTGCTGGTAGTGGTATCGCAGCGGCGACAGCGTCACCTCGGGCTCTCCCGGTTCGCCGTCGCGCAGGATCAGCAGCCCCCCGGTAGGAACGCGCTCGGGCAGCACCTCACCGCGCAGGGCGGTGGCGGGTAGCGCCAAGAGCCGCGCGTGCAGCGCGGTGAGGATGGTTTCGCGAGGGGTGGGCATGAATTCTCGCTATCGTGCGGAAAATGAGGAATTTGGCCTCGACTCCGAGGGCGCACTGGCACTTAGGGCGTCGAAGGCAGCGTCACGGTCGACACTCTGCACAACCGCCTCGGTGTCTTGACGAAGGTTGCGGCAAATACCGTCGTTCCAATGGGTTGCCGGACTACCGATCGTCGGCGATGCCGAAATGATGCCGTAATGATGTAACTGCGGCAAGCGGGACACTATAGTACCTGCTGATCTCAACATCACTTAGTCCATAGTCAACCATTGCGGTCAGCGCTTTGCGCGGCATCGGGCCCATCGCCTCCATAACCAACTTCATGTCATCTGCCCGCAACGCAGGTAAACGATCCTTGCAGGAAAAGTGGTGCGGCATAGGCAATTCCTCCGATTTGAAGTCAGATCGAGGTCGCGACGATGCATTTTTTGCTTCGATACAGGCAACGCTTCGAGGAGCTTTCGTTTACCGTCCAGAATGTTGGTCAATGTGTGGAGAGACAGGATCCGAGGATTTTAAGTGTCGAGAAATTGCTAGCTGGAAACACGCACGGCTTTTTTATCTGTTTGACCGTTTTGCGAGCACCCCCGGAATCTACTCAGATGCGGATGTATTTACGGCGCTCCGAGACGAACTACCGATTTGTGCTAAGCCCGGTGATTAAAGCTGGAACCAGATTAGCCACTTCGGGGCCGTTGAGGTGAGCAAAAAATGCGCGCACATATCGAATAACTGAAAGCCTTCAACCAACGTCATTGATCAAAGCGCCTTTCAACCCAATTCGCCACGATCAGCCCCGGCACGCTGTCCAGCGCCCGGTCCGCATCCCGCGCCAAGTCCAGCCGCTTCGGCAGCTTGACCTGCGGCACCAGCAGGAAGATCGGCGCGGTGACCTTGCCGCGCCCGGTCTTCGAGCGCGACACTACTGCCTGGCCCTTGGTGTTCAGCCGTCCCTCTGCTACCAGCAGGCTCGGGCCGGTACGGCGATAGACGAACCGTAGCCGCAGCCCGCGTCGCCGTTCCCATTCGCCGGGCGTGATCCGGCCGCCGCGCAGGGACTTGCCCGCGGCGGGCAGCGGGATCGCCAGCCAGAACCCGTTCTTCGAGCGGATCAGCGGGCCGGTGTCATGCGCGCCCACGATGACCGGCGCCTTTGACCAGACCAGCGCCGCAGTATCGAGGCTTTCGCCCGACCTCGGGAAGTTCTGGCTCCGGATCGAGTTGGCGAGCCGGGGCCCGAGCCCCGCGCCGGTGATCTGCAGCCGCCAGGCCGACTTCAGCCCGGTCCCAGCCTCGCGCATGGCGGCCGTGACGGCGCGCTCTCCTGCCGCGACCTCGGCCGCCATCATCGCGACGATGTCGGGATCGATGTTGAGCCTGAGTTTCATTGGTCCAGCAATTCGCCTTTGGGGCGCATGTGTGATACTCCCTGCAAAACATGAAGGAGAAAAAGATGGATCGCGACGCGTACGTGAAGAAAATGAAGGCAAAACTGGACGAGTGGAACGCCGAAATCGACAAGATGCAGGCCAAGGCCAAGGCCGCTGAGGCCGAGAACCAGGCGAAATTCGAGAAACAGCTTGCAGAGATGCGCACTCAGCGCGACGAAGCTCAGGCCAAGCTGAAAGAAGCACAGGCAGCCAGCGATGCCGCTTGGGACGACATGCGCAAAGGCATGGAAAGTGCCTGGGAGAACATCTCAAGCTCCTTCCAGAAGGCCTGGAGCCGCTTCTAAAAAGCCGATCATTGCCTGTTTCGCTATCACGCCGGCCTCAGATCGATGGTCCAGACCAGCCGCTCGCGGTCTCGCACTGGCTCGCCCTGAACTGTATAGCTGTCAGCACCGATGACAATCAGATCACCGGTGCGGGGATCGGGCAGGTCGGACACGCGGACATCCACCATCGTGGTGTCGCTGACAAAGCGGCCCGCACCAAATTCGGTGATCCGATCCGGGGCACGGCGGAACACGTGGATGGGGCGTTCTTCCGAAGTGGTGCTCGAGATCCAGAGCGCGGCGACTGCCATGGACGGATTGGCAAAGATGCGGTCCATGGCGGCGGCGAAGACGGTCATGGTTTGCTCGTCAGTTCGAGCTGTGCAGGCGGATCGCGATGCGCGGCCGCTTGTTGACCGGTAGGATCGAGGCCTCGGTCATCAGGTCGATCCAGCGACCCTTTTCGTCGAGATGCTGGCGGGCGTAGAGCGGCAGGCCGAGGGTGTTGGCCGCCTCCAGGAGGTTGGCCGGGCCGCCATAGGTGGTGAACGTGTCCATCGTGCCAAGCGGGAATGCGATGCCCTCGCTGGCCGGGATCAGGCGCTCGGTTGCCTTGGTCGAGAGGGTAACGGTGCCCGCATATTCCTCGAAGACAATGCCTGCGAAGGGAAAGTTGCGGCGGACGTCCTGGCGCAGAGGCTGCGCACCGGTGGCGGCGTAGAACTTGTAGGCCTCTTCGGTCTTGGGATGTGCGATCAGCTTGTCGAAGAACTCCCGACTGACCAGCGCATGCACATCCGTCATGCTTTCGCCCAGCAGGTTGTCTTCCATCGCCCGCAGAACCTCGCGGACCTTGCCCTGCACGTTTGTGCCAGCGGTACCGAACAGGAAGTCTACCGAGATTTGCGCCAGCCCGAATTCGGTGAAGTAGTTGTAGAGGGTGGTGCCCGCACCGTCCTTCACGATGCCGCGCAGCGCGTTCATCTCCATGTATTCGCGGGTCTGGGCGTGCTTGCGGCGCATCAGTTGCAGCTTGCGGTTCATCACCTCGACGAGCGGGTCGGCCCCATCGAAGACGCCCAGCGCGGGCTGGCCCTGGATGTCAGCCGGCAGGATCACATCATCATGCGGGATCCAGGGTAGGGCGAAGGACCGCATCGAGCGGCCTTCGCGGGTGCCGACGGTGGCCGGGCCACCCAGCGGAACCGAAGGCAGCAGGTTCAGCACACCCTCGAATTGCTCAATGATCACCGAGCGCTGGGTGACGCCTTCGAAACGGAAGAGGCCGATCTGGCCAAGGCGGGTGTAGAGGTTGGGCAGGATGTTGATGGCCTGCGTCATCTCGGCCAGCGAATAGCCGCCGGCGTNGTGGCAGCTCGCGTCAGACGCCGTCGCGGGCGATGATGCCGACGGCGGCAAGCTGGGCGAGCTTGGCGGTGATCTTGGTGCCGTCATCGACGGTGGCGCCGTAGGCGAGGCCTGCGCGCGAGACGATCGAGGGGCCGCGCGCAACCACAATGCCCTCGGCATCGGCCAGCGTGGCATCGACGGCGTAGAGCAGAACGGCGCTGGCGATCTGCGAACCGTCCGAGCCGGTTGCGGGCGACAGGGTGTATTTGCTGCTGGCGGTGATCTTGCCCAGCACGGAACCAACCGGGTAGGGTATGCCTTGCAGCAGGGTGATCACCTCGCGGGTGTAGTTCGGATTGACCTCATATTTGAGGACATCGCCCATGCTGGGCTGTTCCGTCAGGACGGGCATTGGTCAGTCTCCATGTTGGTGGGAGGTTGGTAGGGGGTGGGTCGACCACCTGACGCTGGTTCAGCGCTTTGCGTCATTCGCCGCCTTTCTGGCAGCGGCAATGATCGGGCTGTCTTTGGCAGCAGCTGCGGCCGGGGCAGTGGCGATGATCTCCGCCGCATCGCTGCGTGCGGCAAGGTCCGCCAGAACGCGGGCACGCAGGGCTTCGGGTTTGAGGCCCTTGGTGACGGCATCGGCGGCGTCGATCTGCACACCCAACCGGGCGGCCTGCGCACAGACCTGAGCCACCTCGGCCGCCTCGGTGCGCACGGCGTCGGCAGTCATGGCGGTGGGCGCAGCATTGGCCGTCGTGGTCGGAGTTTCTGGCGCGGCCGCGATCGCGGGCGTTGCAACAGGAGGTGCAGAAACTGGTTCCGTTGTCTCTAGGGAAGTTTCAGGCGTGTTGGTCATCTGTGGACCCTTTCTGCTGGAGGACATGGTGTCGCGAGGGGCGGCGGCGAAAGCGCGGAAGGCGGTGACGGGATCGGCGAGATCGTCGGCCAGACCGGCGGCGATGGCATCGGCCCCGCGGAACACCGCAGCTTCGGTGGCCAAGGCTGCAATTTGGGTCAGCCGATCCCCACGACCGGCAGCGACGGTTTCGGCGAAAAGGAATCGCACCACCTCCAACTCGCGCTGCATCTGATCGTGCACCGCCTCTGGTAGAGGCTGATACGGGTTCGCATCGACCTTGTGGGCACCGGCGTGGATCAGCGTGACCGCGATGCCCTTCTGGTCCAGCGCCCCGCTCATGTCGGTGTGCAGCGCCACCACTCCGATGCTGCCCACCGCCCCGGTGCGCGGCAGGATGATGCGGTCGGCCTGTGAGGCGAGGACATAGCCTGCCGACAGCGCATGTTCGGCGACAAAGGCCTGCACCGGCTTCTGAGCCCGCGCCGCCCGAATCCGATCTGCCAGATCAAAGGCCCCCGCGACCTCCCCACCGAAGCTGTCGATGTCGAGCGCAATGCCGCGCACGCCGGGATCGTCGAGAGCCGCGTGCAGCTGGGCCGCGATCCCCTCATAGGACGTCACGCCAGAGGATTGGCCGATCCACGCGCCGCGATGCACCAGTGTGCCCGCGATTTCGATCACCGCGATGCCGTCGAGCAGCGCATAGGGCTGGGAGCCATTGCGCTGGTGACGCAATGCCAGATCAGTACCGAAGAGCGAGGCGCGGTTACCCGGAGTGGCTACTGTTGGATTGGATGCGTCGACGTCCAGCCCCAAAAAGGTGATCTCCTGGCCGGTGATGCGCGGCCCCAGCCCGGAAAGAAACGCCAGCGCCTTGGCCGGGTCAACCATCAAGGGTGTGTTGAAGGCGCGCTGCGCGATCTGGGCGTGGTGCATCATGCGCCCTCCTTGGGGTCCGGTTCTTCATCGCCGGTCTCGTCGGCCTCGTCGTCCCTGCCGCTGTCCTGATCCCGATCTTTCGCCTCACCGGCGCCCGGCCCCTGCGCCGGCGATCCGGGACGGCGGAAGTCGAGACCCAGCGCCAATTCTCTTTTGCGCTCGGCGGCGATCTCGCGGTCGACCTGTTCAGCGTCGTAGCCGCGCTCGGCCAGGGCTTGCGTGCGGGATTTCAGGCCTGCTTCGATCTGCAGGATCTCGGCCGAGGCGTCCTTCATCGGATCGATCCAGTCCCATTTGGTGGGCAGCCAGGCGCAGGCCTGATAGGACCGCCGCTGGCTGTCATAACCGGGCAGGTCCATCGCGCCCGACAGCACAGCCACGTCCATCCAGCGCACCCAGACGGCACGGCACAGCTGGTAGACCAGCACACCATGCTGCCAGGCCGAGATGCGGCGGCGGAACTCGATCAGGCTGATCCGCGTGTTGGAGAAGTTGCCCTTGGCCGTGTCCCCGGTCAGATAGCCGTAAGGAATGCCCAGCGCGGCGCTGATCTGCAGCAAGGTCCGGTACTGGAACGGCTCATAGGTGCCGCCCGAGTCCGGTGTGGCAGGGGTTGAGACATCCTCGCCGGGATCCAACCGCACCACCTGGCCGGGTTCGACCTCGAGATCCTCCTCGGTCGGCTCCAGCGGGGTTTCCGGCGCCGGTGAGGTGATGAACATCGCAAACATCGCGGCGATCTTCTTTCGCTCCAGTTCGGCGTCGTCATAGAGGTCGAGCGTGAACAGCTTGACGATGGCGGCGGCAAACCGCGACACGCCGCGCAGTTGGCCTGCCTCTACGGGGTCGAGGACATGGATCACGTCCGCGGCTGGCACGCGCACGGTTTCCCCTGCCAGCCCCGGATCGGTCAGATCACCCGGATGGCGGCGCAGGAAGTGATAGGCGACACGGCGGCCGATGCCGTCAAACTCGATGCCCTGTCGGATCAGACCTGCACCGGGCAGGGTGCGGTTCATGTCGAGCGGCAGCATCTCAGTTGGCAGCATCTGAAGTTGCAGGGGCACCGTCAGACCGTCTTCGGCCCGGCGCGGCCGGATGCGGATGAAGACCTCGCCCGACAGGAAGACCTCGCGCGCGGCACGACGCTGCAGCCCGTAGAAATCCGTCAGCCCCTCGGCGTCGGCATCGTCGGTCCAGGCCAGCCACAACGCCTGCAGCTGTTCCTTCAGCGCCGCATCGGCAATCGACGACGACGGCTTGATCCCATCGCCAACGACATTGCTGGCGAAGGATTCCACGGCATTGGCGGCATAGCCATTGTTCCGCACCAGCCAGCGCGCGCGGGCGGTGATGGTGTCGCCCGAGGCGGCGATCAGCGTGTTCACATGGGCGCGGCTGGCGCGGAACCCGCGCAGGCGACGATGGGCTTGTGCGGCATCAAACCCGCCGATGATGCTGCCGATGCGCTGGCGGAAAGCGTCGAATGCCATCACAGGCCCTTCGTGGCGACAGTGCCCCAGCGCCGACGACGTGGCGTGCCGGATGTGGCCGTGGCAATGCGGGTTTCCAGATCGGCGATGGCATTCGCCAGTTCCACGTCCGAGCCGTAGGTGATGCTCTTGCCGTCATAGCTGACCGAGCGGACACCTGCGTACCGCGCCTCCTGCAGGGCGGCCAGAAGCGCACGCATCCGTTCCAGATCCATCTCAGTCCCTCATGAAGTTCGGTGTGTAAGCCCGGCGTTTGCGCCGGGGAGTGGTCGGTGTTCCAGCCTTTGGCGGGGTGGGCGCCACCGGTTCAATTGCCATGGTGGGCTGTGGCGCCGGTCGGGTTTCCACTCCGGCCTGCGCTTCCAGCCGTCGCCAGGTCGCTTCGTCCCAGCGGTCCGCGCCCATGATCCAGGCTGCCGCCCGCGCATAGACGCGGGTGTCCAGGGCCTCGTTGCGTTCCCGCATCTTCTGCCATTCGGGATGCGCGTAGCCGCGCTTGTTGCGCACGGTGACCAGTTGTTCGGCCACAAGCTGTTTCAGCCATTCGGTGTCGATCCAGTCGGGCAGATGCACAGTGCCGGGGGCGTCGAGCACGCCCAGCGCGCGGTCTTCGTCCGACGGGCGTTCCAGCCGCAGGAAGCGGTAGGTCTCGGTCTTGAAGGTGGCGGTGGCCACCGACCACAGCCGCGCACCCCGGCGCAGACGTTTGCCGCCAATGGTGGCATCGACAAAGGTCGGGCCCGAAACCGGTGTGGCGCGGTTGAAGCCTTCCAGACCCTTGATCGGAGCCACTTGGTCGAAGCCCTGCTTGCGCGCCCATGCGTAAACCGCCGGGGCCTCGTAGCCGGTGTCGATGGCCAGCTTGCCGATCACCATCACAGCGCCATTGGCGCAGGCCCATGTGCGGCCCAGCAACGCGGTCAGCTTGTCCCAACAGGCCGGATCGTCAGGGCCGCCGGAAATGACGATATGATCGACCAGCCAGGACTCGAGGCCCCGGCCCCAGGCCCAGACATCGACCTCGATGCGGTCTTTCTGCACATCGACGCCCGCCGTCAGGAACAGACCGCCGACGGGGATCTGCACGCCAGCGTAGCTTTCGCGCCGTTCGGCCAGCCGCTGCCATTCTGGCGCATCGCCCGACTCGACCCATGTCTCGCCCAGAAGCGTGTTGCGCGCCGCGCGCAGCATCTCCTCGGAACCCTGCGCTGCCAACCAGTCCCGCGCGATCTGGCCCCAGCTTTTCCAGCCCAGTGGCGAATAGAGCGCCGAGATGTGAAAGCCGATGGAATGGGGGTCAGCGGAAACGGCGGTCGCGCGCCACTCTCCGTTCTCCAGCATCTGCGTCTTGTGATGCTCGGCGATGGGCGTCTCGCAGCCCTCGCAGTGGTACGCCGCCGTGTCTGGTCGACCCTTGTCCCAGCGCAGTCGCTCGAACTGCAGCCATTGCATCGCCCCGCAATGCGGACAGGGCACGAAGTACCGCCGCTGGTCCGAAGCCTCGAACTCCCGCTCGATGCGGGATAACCCCCGGATCGTGGGTGTCGAGACCATGAACACCTTGCGCCGGTGCGAGAAGGTGGTGGTGCGCGCCTCGGCCAGCGTGACCGGATCGCCTTCCTCATCTGCCGAGGCTGGATACGCATCGACCTCGTCGAGAAAGATATAGCGCGCAGGCATCGACCGCAGGCCGGTCGCCGAGTTGGCCCCAGTGAGCACCAGGATGCCGCCCGGAAACTCCTTGGACAGCATTGAATTGCCCGCGTCCCGCGACCGGGCCGGATTGACCCGCTCGCGCAGGGCAGGGCTTTCCGCAATCAGCGGGTCAAGCCGCCCACGTGAGGTGCGCTTTGCCATCTCGACTGTCGGCAGGACCGCCAGCATCGGCCCCGGCGCGTGGTGGATCACAAAGCCGATCCAATTGTTGCCAGCTTCCGTCGCACCCACCTGTGCGGCCTTCATGAAGCTGATCCGCTGCGCCGGGTGGCGAGGGCTGAGCGCATCCATGATCTCGCGCAGATAGGGCGCGCGGGCAGTGCGATATCGCCCCGGCTCGGCTGCGGCCCGTGACGACAGCCAGCGATGGGCATCTGCCCATTCCGATACCGTGAGGTTCGGATCGGGGCGCATCCCGCGGCACCAGACCCGCAGGATGTCCTCGGCCCCGTCAAACCCGAGATCGAGATCGGCGGTCAGGTCATCGCTATCCGAGCGAGACCCGGAGATCGGCGAGGGCGTCGAGTTGCGCTCTGACATGGGTTTCCAGCACCCTCTGCAGGATCGCGGCCTCGATCGTCACCGGAACACCCGCTTGCTTTTCCACCTCCATGGCCACTTCGGCCGCCATCAGTGCCGCAACCCGGGATGGCCATGTGATCCAGACATCGCGTTCCTGTCGCGCGAGGCGAAAGACCAGCGTTTCCGCCCGGGCCCGGTCGACCAGCGTGCCTTTCCGCTTCTGGATTGCCAGCTGGCGTTCCTGCGCCTGGTACACCGTCAGCGCGGTGCGGGCCTTCAGATAGGACGAGCTGTCGGCGGGACCGCTGAAGCCGCTATCGCTTCCGGTGCTGCGGCGCTGCTGGTCCGGGTCGGTCATCTCGGTCCGCCGCACGTCGGACGCGGCGGCGTTGATCGAGCCGTCGCCGTAGACCACCAGCCGCCCGGTCTTGCGCGCTTTCTGGATCGCCCCGCGCGACAGGCCGGAATGGGCGGAATACTCCCGCTCGGACATACCTTCCATAACGATTGGTCTGCCCTCAAGATATTGGAATTAAATGGAAATATAGGTCTTATTCAGTTGATTACACTCCAGCTTGGAGCGATTCTGGCTGCAGGAAAACGATGCAACTCAGCCAAGGACGACACCGCCATGACCACCAAGACCGCCCCCGTGAAAGCTCCCAGCGAAACCCTGCTTCTGGAGATCGCAGCAAAGCATTTCCATACGATCGAGACGCTGGAGACCCGCAACAGCGACCGTCTGGATTTCCACGATGTGGCGGTCTGGGCGATCCGCGCCGCCTTGGCCGAGGCTTACGCCGCTGGCGTCGCTGCCGCTGCTGCGAAGCGCTGAAGGAGGGCAGGGACATGACCATGGCAACCACTACGATCCGCATCGACATCGACACGCTGCCCCATCAGTTTGACCGCTCGCGCCCCGATGCTGTCGCCGAATTCATCGAGGCCGCGCTGCGCGAGGACGGGATCACCGCCGAAGCCTCGGACGTGATTTCGCACATCAAGATCGAATTGCCGACCACGCAGCTGGCTGCTGCCAGCGCCGTTTTGGTCGATCTGCAGCTGATTTGAAGTCGCCAGTATAATCATAAAGAACTGATATTGCTCGGATTTACCTACGCTAATCGGCCCGTCAGAGCGATGGTTCTTGTACGGAAACGATGCAACTCACGTTAGGGAGACACGCCATGACCCACCTTAACCCGATCACCGCACCCCGCCACCAGCTGCGCGCCGAAAAGGCGCGACGCAACCGCGAAGCCGCCCTGAACGCCTTCATTGGCAAGAAGGCCGAGATCGACGAGATGCTCTCCCGCCTGCAAGCGCTCAGCGACGACCATTTCAACTGCCACCCCGACGAAGCTGGCTGGGCGATGGTCGGCACCCTCGAGCACTACGCCGGGCTGCTCAAGCGCATCACCGACAGCGCTTTCGGCGAAGGCGAACACGTCAAATAAACCGATCACGCGCTGTGACTTGGCCCGCCACCATGGCGGGCTTGCCTCGGTAGAAGGCCGTGCAATCCCGTGCCGCCTGAACAGAACCGGAGGCCCAAATGCCCAAACTCACCGACACGCAAACCATCATCCTCAGCGCTGCCGCCCAGCGCCCCGACAACATCGCCCTGCCGCTGCCCAAGGGGCTGCACGGCGCCGCCGCGAAAAAGGTCGTCGACATTATGATCGGGCGCGGCTGGCTCGAGGAGGTCGACGCCAACCTGCAAAAGGGCGAACCACTCTGGCGGGAGACCGGCGATGGTCATGGCACCACGCTGATCGCCACCGCGGACGGACTTGAGGCCATCGGGATCGAGCCAGTGGTGGTCCGGACCATGGCTGCGATCCGCAAACACAGAGACGAACCGCCAGCACCCAAGCGGCCGATACCGCGTGCTGGCACAAAACAGGCGATGCTCATCGAGATGCTGCAACGTCCCGAAGGCGCGGCCATTGCCGAGATCGTCGAAGCGACGGGCTGGCAGTCGCATACGGCGAGAGGAGCCATGTCGGGAGCTCTGAAGAAGCTCGGGCTGGTTGTGACCTCGGCGAAGGTAGAGGAACGTGGGCGCGTGTATCGTATCAGCTGAACGCGGCGCAAGGGAGGATCGATCAACGGCCTCACCGACGCGATTTATCATGACCCTGCAGTTCAGCAGACATCCTGAATGCTGAACGCGCTTTTTCCGTCATCCCGAACCTCGCCACATAATCTGCCAGAGCATCTTCGAATTCGATGATGCAAGCCTGCATTCTGGCGCGTTCGTCGTCAGAGGAATTCTCGTCTGCGCCAATTGTCATAGCGGTTCCCGACACAAGTGTGGCCTTACTTTACCTCGCATTCGGTTTTCAGAAAACGGTCATGATGGGTGAGCCACCTTGCCCGTCGCCATCTCCCACCGCCGCATGGCAACGTCGCAGTAGACCGGGTCCAGCTCCATCGCGAAGCACCGCCGCCCAGCGCGTTCGGCGGCAACGATCTGGGTGCCGGAACCGCAGAAAGGCTCATAGATCAGATCGCCGGGATCAGAAAACGCCGTCAGCACCGCCTCGACCAGCGCCACCGGAAACACTGCCGGATGTGACCCGGCGGCACCCAGCCCGCCTTTGTGGCGCATGATGCGGAACACAGAGTCCGGGATGCGATGGCTCTGGATCGGGTTGCCGGTTCCGGTCTTGGCGTGAACGGTGCCGTCGGCTCCGCGCAGCCCACCGCCGCCGAGGGTTTCGCCTGCGTGTTTGGAGGGGACGGTCTTGTGCGGTTTTCGCGGGGCGCGGTTGAAGTGGAAAATAAATTCGTGCGATGGGGCCAGGCGGCCGTTCCAGTCGCCCGGCAAGCCGGGGCCCTGATCCCACACATACCAGCCAAACCGCCGCCAGCCAGAATTGCGCATCCATTCCACCCATCCTTCCCAATAGGGCTGCCACTCGCTGTCTCGGTGCACCAGGCCAAGGTTGACCAGCAGCTGGGCGTCGTAGGTGACTGGGGCAGCTGCGAACACGCCCTGCATCAGCGCATCCCAATCGCCGACCTTTTCCCTGGCCGCACCGTAGTCGCGCTGCTGGGCATAAGGCGGCGAGGTGAACATCAGCGTAGCTGCCTCATTCTGCATCAGCCTGGCGACAGCGGCCGGATCGGTGGCATCACCGCAGCACAGCCGGTGTTGCCCAAGCTGCCAGATGTCTCCCGATCGCGTGATGGGATCAGCGGGCGGGTCGGGGATCTTGTCCGCAGCCTCATCAGAAATCGCCGGGCGGTCGTCGGTATCTGCCAACAGCGTGTCCAGTTCATCTTCGGGGATTCCGATCAGCTCGAGGTCGAAATCCTCAGCCAGCAGCGCCTGCAACTCCTGCAACAGCAAGGCTTCGTCCCAGCCGCCCAGCTCAGTCAGTTTGTTGTCGGCGATCCGATAGGCCCGGCGCTGCGCCTCGGTCAGGTGGCCCAACACGATCACCGGAGCCTCGGTCAACCCGAGATGGGCAGCGGCCAGGATACGGCCATGGCCTGCAATCAACTCGCCGTCCGCCGCAACGAGGCATGGCACCGTCCAACCGAACTCGGCCATGCTGGCGGCAATTTTCGCGACCTGATCGGCATCATGGGTCTTGGCGTTGCGGGCATAGGGCTTCAGCCGGGTGAGGGGCCAGTGTTCAATACTGCCCGGCAGAAGCGGCGCATTCATTCGGTCAGCCGCTTGGTTTTCAGATCGGCGAATGTCTCACCGGTGTCGGTCAGCACCGCGTTCGCACCGGTGAACTGCTGCCAGCGTTCGATGGCCACATCGACATAGGCCGGGTTCAACTCTATCCCGAAGCATACCCGCCCGGTCGTTTCGGCGGCAATCAGCGTGGTGCCCGATCCCATGAACGGCTCATAGACCGCCTGACCGGGGCTGGAGTTGTTCAGGATCGGACGGCGCATGCATTCGACCGGCTTCTGGGTGCCATGCACCGTGGCCGCATCCTGGTCTTTGCCAGAGATGTGCCAGAGAGTTGTCTGCTTGCGGTCCCCTGCCCAATGGCCTTTGCCGGTCTTCTTGACGGCATACCAGCAGGGTTCATGCTGCCAGTGATAATCGCCGCGACTGAGGACAAGGCGATCCTTGGCCCAGATGATCTGCGACCGCACCGCGAAACCTGCAGCCACCAGGCTCTCTGCGACGGTGGCAGCGTGTAGCGCGCCATGCCAGACATAGGCGACATCGCCGGGAAACAGCGCCCACGCTTCCCGCCAATCAGCACGGTCGTCATTCAGCACCTTGCCGGTCCGTTTGGTCTTGGCCGCACCCGCCTGGTTGCGCCAGCTTGGGTCGTATTCCACGCCATAGGGCGGATCGGTCACCATAAGCAGGGGCCGCACATCACCCAGTAGCCGCCCGACCACATCCGCCGCAGTGCTGTCGCCGCAGATCAGGCGGTGCGATCCGAGCTGCCAGAGGTCGCCCGCCACCGACACCGGCGTGACCGGCGGTTCCGGAATGTCATCCTCGCCCTCGACAGCACCACCTTCGACCTGGTCCGGATCGCGCAGCAGGGCGTCCAAGTCTTCGTCGGTGATGCCGAGCAGCGACAGGTCGAAATCCTCGGCCAGCAGCCCCGCGATCTCGTCGCGCAGCATGGCCTCGTCCCATTCGCCCAGCTCGGTCAGCTTGTTGTCGGCGATGCGGTAAGCCCGGCGTTCTGCCTCGTCGAGGTGGCTGAGCCGGATCACCGGCACATCGGTCAGCCCAAGCATAGTGGCAGCCATCACCCGGCCATGCCCCGCGATCAGCTCGCCATCGTCAGCCACCATGCAGGGCACGGTCCAGCCGAACTTGGCCATGCTGGCCGCGATCTTTGCCACCTGATCGGTGCCGTGGATCTTGGCATTGTGGGCATAGGGGCGCAACCGATCAATCGGCCAGGATTCAATCTGGCTCGGCGCGAAGACCAGGTCCATGGATGGGTCTCATTTGGGGCAGGGCGGACATGCCGACGCGCGCGAGCACCATGGCCAGCGACGAGATCAGCGTCTGCGATGTTGAGAAAAACAAAAGCGCCCACGAGGGCTTTCCTCCGGGCGCTATTCTTCGATAATGAAGATATGAGTCAAGGGGGGCAGGTCTGTCAACAGAAAATCCTGCATGGATTCAATGCCTTCACGGAGGGGTGGCTTCCACTGTCTGGCTTCTGGCCACAGAGACCCGCCTGGCTTCCGTCTGGTGGATTTTACTATTTTAGTCAAGAATCCACCCTCAGGCTTCGGAGGTTCAGCGTAACATACTGAAATGGCGTGGCTTTGTTTTGCGATGCTGCCGAGGTGGCTTCTGGGTGGCTTCCCCGGTGAAAAGGCCAGTCGCTAGCGAAATGCCGCGCTGCGCCCCCCCGCATACGTTCGGAGCCGGGGAGGAACCATGCCGAAGGGGGACAGTGGGCTGCTGCCAGCGCGCGATGGTCTTGAGGTTAAACTCTACTTTGCCTCGTACTTGCCTACACATACATCGTCCGTCGAAATCAGCTAGAACAAGCCAACCTCATCTTTGTACGGATTTCCCTTATACACTTCATCCAGAACTCCTCGGAGGAATTCTCTAATGAGCGGTCTTTGGACTTCATCGCGCCCCGGACATAGATCAAAGGCTCCGACACCTGGGAAGAGATACTCCGGCGCCCCATTGAACGCAGACGGATGACGAACAAACAGGTTCTGCCGTTTGCCTGAAAATCTTATCGATGCGCCATCTCCTGGGAATAGTATGTACGAGCCTCTGCTACTCAGAATGCCGTCACGATAGGTGTGCATCTTGAAAAGATCATCACGGCGGTGGAAACGAGCCAGTTCCTTCTCGTAGTCCGTATCTTCTGTCTCTTCACTTCCATAATTACCACTTTCAAATGGTTGAGCCAAATCAACAGTTTCCAGACGATATTTGGCATCAAAATGTAGCCAGTGTCTTTGCACATGGATACCTTCTTCAACCATAATTTCGATGCTGTAGTCTGGATCAAATTTAGCTGTATAGCTTCCATGCCAGTCAGATAGATTATGGGAAGGACGGGGGAATAGTCTGTTGTAAAAAAGATTCATTTTCAGGCAGCGAGTTCCATCGTGCCGATAAAGATAACTTACGCGGCTACGTTTCCCTCGAAGCAAGCGCAACTGTAAGCCGCCATCTGTTACGTCGATCAATGATCCATCACTTGGAAGCTCTGTCTCGGCCAGCTCAGAAAGAGTGCGTCGAAGAATAAAGAAACACCAATATTCATATAGTTCACTAACTGGACGAATGTCGCCAATTAAACCGTCTGCCAACTTTTCAGCCTGCTTCCACGGAAGTTCTAGGCTCATCCGTAAAGACAGGTCCAGTTTGAGAATTTCTCGATAGCCTCGTTTTTTTTGTAGAACCTGAGAATTAGAGGGGAAATTTCTGAAGGCACCAATTCGGCGCCAGTGACTGGACGACAGCTCATCTTCTAGAACATTAATCCACTGCTCCACTTCGCGCAAAGATGCATTTCGGCGGTCGCGTGCAAGACTAACTAACAATCGTTGAGCTATGAGCCGAAGTTCCTCAAGGAAAAATTTTACATACCGATTTTCGGCAGTATCTGATGTCTCACGCGTTTCAATTACTGGGAATTCTCTAGGGCTATAGCCCCTAAAAATGTTAGCTAGTGGCCCGCCTTTTGAGACGGCAGAAGCATCAAATTCCTCAATGAAAGTGAGTATATCTGGCTCGTGTACAGAGCCTATTTCCTCTGTTGCTCTCCAGTGATCCAGCCGTGAATGAAAGGACCGTTTTATCTCCTCCAGTGCAACAGGAAGGTTTTTCTCTGCCATCGTATTACGCAGCTGGAAGAGTAATGCCGCTTCCGTGTTCGGCGTGACTTCCGATAGATTAAAAGAGGCACTGACCGGGCTGTCATATTGAAGTAAGAGTTCAGATAATTCTTCGGCTACCTCGTCAAGTAATTTTCGAAATTCATCAAGATAGCCAATTTTTCGACAAACGACTTCGGCAACCAAAGACACTTCGTTGTCCAAGCTTAAATCGATGATGCCAGCATGGCTCCTTAGGCGCAAAATACCTGAAATTGTAGTGCTGCCATCTTCGTTTGTCCGCCAACGGCGGGGAGGATCACTTCTAAAAACTGTCGCCAGACGCTCTTTAAATGGCCAGCTTTTAGGGTGCGGTGCGCCTCGTATTAGCTCGGCCACTGTTTGAGGAAGCGTAACATCAACAAAATATTCTGTGTTCTCCCTTAGCTGGAACTGCTCAAAGAGAACCGGGGCGCTACCTCGCCAGCATATGGGTGGGATTCCACGAGTGGTATACTCGTCTGGTTCGACTTCCTCTTCTGCCAGTGTCATGAGCGGAACCTCCGGCAAGATAGTAATCTCTTTTCCACGGCCTTTCGACCACTCGATGTCGAGATGAGTTCGAGACCCCCATGAAAAACGGACCCGGTGAAGTGGTACAACCATTGCTTTAGCTAACGAACGATACGTAGCCAGACGAGTGCAGCCGGTCATGCATCGCGTCCAGCTTTAGCCTAGATAGCGGGAGCTGGTTGGCTTCGCTGAGCGCAAGTCGCCTCATCGGTTGTATCTCCACCTTCGTGCCGAGACCAAGGGTATAGCTTGCACTCGGGGTAGAATTTGAGTCGTGACCTGCGTAAAAGGCCGATAAAGCGCGGAGGCTGTCGCTCAAAGCACGTCGGTTGCCGTGAATCTTCGGTAAAACTTTTTGCAACAGGGCGTTATCGAGGCCATCATGCCAAGTTGACAGGATGGTAGCTTTATCTGTGCCATTGACTAGCTTTGCACTTATCCATTCGGTGATGTAAATGAAGACCTCCTTCGAGATTCTGTAGCCGAAAGAAAAGCCGACCGGCGAAATAAGATCGTAGGTACCGTCTAACGCCGCCACTGTTCCGGTGCGAACTGGTTCTAGCTCAGCCGCTGTAAAGCCGCTTTCCAACAGTTCATCAAGTATGGTAACCGGATTGCCCACCGCGTGTTTTTGCGTCTCGCGGGCCTCGATGCCTCTTTTCAGGGCAATGTCGCTCTGACCGATATTGATCGTTCCGCCTGGCTCCGTCCGAGTCGTTGCAAGGAGATATTCACTCGGACGCTCCGCATTCAGTTCGATGACATGCGCACGGTCCAGGACTTTCGGCGAGAACATATACGTGGTTTCATCGACGTTCACGGTACCAATGAAATACAGGTTTGGAGGCAAAATAAAATCTCGCCCTTCGGCTAGCATGGCGGTTGCAGAGGCAGCTTCACGGCTGCTTGGGTTCTCTGCCTTTAGGACTGCTGCAACGAGTTGCAGATCGTCTGAGCCTATGAGCGAAATTCCACTTTCAGCGCCAAGGATACCGGCTGCTTCCATGAGAGATAGGAACGGCGCAAAATAGCGCTCTACATGAGAGAGATTCATTTCGTCAAAAATCAGAAAATGAGGAATATCTGCTGCGTCTGGATGACTGGCGCGTAGGATCAAGCGAATGGTGTCGGTAATCTCGTAACTCTCGTGAGAGGACGTGCCATCGGCGAGCTTTCTTTCCTTACCAAAGGGTGTACGAAAGCCGAGGAGGCGTTTCGGCGATGTCCAGTCCGGCCCAACGGCGACAAGTTCAAAAATTGAACCTTCCGCTTCGCCCGAGTGGTGCCGCTGCAACCCCTCCGCAAGCTTTAGCGCCGCCCGGGATTTTCCCGTTCCTGAGGGCCCAGTCAAAATGGCGAAATTTTTAGCCGCCAGCGCAGTCACAAGCCTGAACGAAACCTCAGATAGGTTCTCTTCCTTAGTCTCGCCGACTGGCAACGCTTTCACTGGTAAGTAGTCTCGCGGGTCAGGCGCAGAAGGTAAAAAGGGGCCACCATCGCTTGTGGTGCTGGCGTCAATTGTATCCTCAAAGACAGCGACAATTTCTCCAGGTGTAAGCCCGGTCGCATTTACAAACTCATCACGTAACCGCTTTAGCCGATCGCTGTCTGTTGCAGTGCCGGATAGCACTGCATCGAGCTCTCGACCTCGCCAGAACCAGATAGCCACCTCCGTTAGATTTGGCAAAGGTTTGCGTTGATCAGTGGTGAGTGCTAGCTGCGATAGATGTTGGTTGTGATCAGCTGCGAGGCTCGCTTTGCGCGGTTTTTCGTTAGTAAGGTCGATCACAGAACGCCAGGGCGTTCCTGAAATAGTAGAGTTTGTACCATTCGACCTGTAACGAACTGGCCGAAAGCCAGCCTTCCCCGCTTCCATTACCGCGAAAGGATTGAAGTAGTGGTGGTCTTGATCGCCTAGGTTAGTTGCTCCGATCTCATCGAGTGCCTGAAGAAAAAGTGGCTCTGATTCAGCTATCGGAGCACTTGCTGCACCTTTCAGCACAAGCGTACGCTTTACGATGAGAAAATCAAATAGCGGAGTTCTCTTAGCGCGTGATTCACCAAGCTGCTTTATTGCCTTTTGAATTCGTAAGGCGGAAAGATACGTCGCCACTAATTTACCTCACCAGCAATCTTTTGAAGGTTGCTGACCATCATTTTGCAAAAGTCTTTCTTTATGTCAATTCCAATAGCTCTGAAGCCATGCTTTCTGGCAAAAACTAAACTTGTGCCACTCCCGCCAAATGGATCGAGTACTACACCATGCGGAGGAGTAGTTGCAAGGACAGGAATTTTTACAAGTTCCTCTGAAAAGCGCGCCTTGTGACCATTGCGCGTTCCACGTACGGGAGGTACCTCCCAAGTGTCCAATGGTGGTAGAACAGAACCAGACTCAGTAACCCTTCCAACAGACTCCTTGTTGAAATAATACCACCGTTCCTTCACAAAATGAAAGACATACTCATGCGAAATCGAGCAACGGTCACGAACTTGATCTGGTATCGGATTTGGTTTTAGCCAAACGTTGTCATTTCGGACGGACCATCCTTTGTCTTGCATCGCAATAGCGAAGCGATGTGGGATAAGCAGCAGCTGCTTTGGAACACACCACTTTCCATCCCCTTTCTTATCCTGTGGTCGAATGCCAAATCGGCGAGCATTCTGTTTTGCCTCACCGCTCTTGTGCTCCCCCTTGCCGCTCCAATAGGTGTCTCCAATATTGACCCACATGCTTCCATTTGACGCTAAGATGGGTTTACAGGCATCAAATACTGTGACTAGTTTTTCGATAAATTCCGAAGGATGCTCTTCAAGGCCTATTTGTCCATCCACCTCGTAGTCACGCTGCCCGTAAAAAGGGGGTGATGTAACAACGCAGTTCACCAGCATTTTGTGTTTGCTGAGTAGTGCCAAGGCCTCCCCAACATCCATGTTGAGAATAATTGTATGCTCATCGGAGTAATATGCTTTTTGCCGTAGTTCCGATGATAGAAATATTTCATCATCAACAACCTTTGGCTGCATTGCCATGTTTGCCTTTGTTTTTAGTTTTGCTTTCGCCTTTGAAGAGCTTGGAGTCCTGATGACACCAATACTGTTATCCGCGACTAATTTAATATTGGCATTCGCCATTGATTTTCCCCGTTCGGTCTAGCGCGGCATTTTTTCAAGTCGATGAATCTTCAATCATGGATTCTTCTTCTTGAGATGCCCATAGTTTTATTCATTCGCAGCTGCGAGAGAATTGCCAAGGCAATGGCAGTGCAAGTTGTTGTTCGCTCCCGATGCCAGTTTTTCGGATCGAAGCAACTCTTATTTCGCCAAAGCGTTTCTTCGCTTGTTGTATGTCATAATCGTTTTGCATTCGCATTAGTTCTTCGAAATTTGCACCAAGCGCTTTGTGCAGGCGAATCGCCATATCCGGGGACAGCGCCGCCTGCTCGTTTAGGAACCGGGATAGCGCCACCCTATGCACTCCTAGTGCTTCTGCGGCATCCTTTACGGAAAGCCCAAGGGGATCTATGACATTCTTTCGGACGAAGTGCCCAGGGTGGAGCGGACCGACCGAGTGATTTTCTAACTTTGCCATGATTGTGGTGCTGCGATGCTCCTTTGACCCTCGTAGGACACGTTAGTTAAGTCAGGGGACAGTGTAAAGTTACGCGCTACACAATGATTTTTTTCCTCCTAACAAAGGCATTTTGGTTCCTTCTGCTACGCGGTGAGAAGTGGTTTCCGCCGCGGACAGGAAGTACATCAACACCACGGCCGCACCTTCGGCATTGCCGCCGTCACTTCGACCTCCCGTAGCAACCCAGCCGACACCAACCCATCTCGCACCCAGTCCAGCGCCTGCCACCAGTCGTCATAGCCGCGCCGGGCGGATGCAATCTGCTCCGGATGCGGTCGCCAGGTGACCGGGCAGGCTTGAACCTCAACCGTGTACCATTTGCCTCGCGTCAGCACGCGCTCTGTGCCGACCACGACGGTAGTCGCCCGCTCGCCATGCTGATTGCGCTTGGTCTCCACCGGAACACAGCGTGGCACGACACCGGGCAACCAGTCTGGCGTCAGCCCGGCTCGGGCAAGTTCCGCCACACGGATCGCCATGCGGATGCCGCCGAGGCTGTCTGGCATTCCGGCGACGGTGGCGGCGATCACCTCTGCGTCCGGATGGGTGTAGCCGCCCATCTTGTGCTGGCCGCCATCCACTTTGCAGCCCAGCGCCGCGCGCTGCAGCAGGACATACTCGAGACCGAAGCCGAAACCTTCGTCTGATACGTCCTTGGGAGACGGCAGCTCCAGCTGAGCCTTCTCGACCCGGAACGCCCATTCCAGTGCCGCCTGCACGCCGAGTGCACGCTGTTTGCGCCCAGTGCGAGTGAGGAGAGGTCTCTGCAAGGTCATTGCACCACCCGCATCCGGAGACGTTCAGGGGTGACCAGCCCGCGTGAGAGCATCAACCCGCACATCGAGGCGCTGATCATGCCCTTGGGCAGATACTCGTTGGAGTTGACCTTGGCCGCGTAGAACGCCGCCAGTTCATCCGAGCTGGGTGGGGGACCCATATTGCGCTTGCGCCGCCGCGTGGACGTCGGACCCTTGTACTTTGCGATGACCGTCTGCGCGTCATGCCTGGCCGCCCGTTCCATGAACCGGTCCAAGGCCTTGGGCCCATCGGGCGGATTGGGGTGATCGCGCCGGGTCGCTGCAGCGATCTCGATGATCCGCTTCTGCGACAGCCCGAGGTCATCGATCCAGCGTCGAACGTGCACCTGTGCTGGCCAGCCTTGCCACCAGGCGGGCAGGGCGGCGTTGGCGGCAAAGCCCAGCGCTTTGAGCAGCTCTGCGAAGAACCGATCAAAATCGGCATCGCGCGCCTGCGCGTCCTCCTCCTCCTCCTCCTTTACTGGTTTCCTTAAGGGTTCTCTTACAAGGTTAGTCTCCGGATTCCGGAGATGGCTTTCGCCAAAATCCGGAGATGGCTTTGTCGGAAATCCGGAGATGGCTCCATGTCCGGAATCCGGAGTTGGATCATCGCTTTGTTCTTCCTCCGTTCCTGAAATCCCGTCTCTGGTTTCCGGAGTTGGCTCTTGTGGAAAACCATCCTCGAATCCCAGGATGTAGCGGGTTGCCTGGCGCTTGTGCGTACGCGGATCATGGGTGCGCACCCGGTGGATCAGCCCCAGCTCTTCCAGCTTTGTGAGATGGTCGTTCAGCGCCGAGACCGACATCTCCGCATCGTCCGCCAGCCGCGCTTGCGTCGGGAAGCAGCCAAAGTCGGGATTGTGCCTGTCGCACAGGAACCACAGCACGATCTTTGTGGCGGGTTTCAACCCTCGCTGCTGGATGGCCCAAACGGTTGCCTTGTGGCTCATGGTGCCATCCTCCGAGCTGGGCGAACCCGACTGGTGAAGCCATGATCCGCCAGTGCGCCCAGCGCATCGTCGACCGAGCGCACCAGCGCCCAGCCGAAGCCTTGTGCCTGCACCGCATCGCGGAAGGCCTCCTGCGCGGGACGCAGACGTCCTTTCGGAGCCTTCAGTTCGAGGAACAGTACACGGCCATCGCAGAGGACCATCAGATCGGCAAAGCCCGCATGAACGCCCATGCCGACCAGGATCGCCTGGCGCTTTGCACCGCGGGGCCCGGTCTCGGACACCTCATTGGCGCAATGGTGGATGATGGCCGTGCGGGGCAAGGCGAAGCGCAGGGCCTGGACGACGCTGCGCTGCAGATCAGCTTCGGGTGTGCCGCGGCGCGTCATTGCGCAACCCTCCCGTTGTCTTCGCGCTGGGCGCGCCGCACCGGGCGGCGTGCGTCGATCACCACCAGCAGCCGCTGCGCGTCTTCACGTTCGGTGGCGGTCTCTCCATGGTTGGCCAGAACGGTGCAGGCGAGCCGGATCAGGTGGTCTGAATGATGCGCGACATCGGCGATGACGACACGTGCTTCAGCCAAACGATCAGCGGGCCAGTCGGATTTGCGGGAGTGCTTGACCATCAGCGACGCCCTCCGGCACGGCGGCGGCGCGGGGTAGCCCTCTCCTGTTCCTCCAGCCAATCCTCGACGGCGGCGCGACGGTAATAGACCTTCCGCCCGGCGCGCACGCAGGGCGGCCCAAAGCGCTGGGCTTCCCAGCGGCGCAGGGTGTCGACCGACAGGCCGAGTTCCAGCGCAAGATCGAGGCGGCTGATCCAGCCGACCAGCAGCGTGCGGGGTTTGTCTTTCGGGTCTGGCATCGATCCGAGATGTGGCATCGGGGTCTCCCTGGTTTCTGAGCCCGATGACGGTGCATGTCAGGGGGCGTTTACAGAGAACAGTGAGCGCAGAGGCGAAGGGGTGGCGGCGAGGCGGAGGGTGGCGCAAAGGACGGCACCCTTGTGCCACCCTTTGTTTTATGGGTTTTCCGCGTCGGGCGGTGCGGAGCAGGGCTGGGCGAGATCTCCTGTCGCGAGCGCCAAGCAGTCGCCAAAGCTGCAAACAGATGCGAACACCCGGATTTACAGATGATTTACCGGCATTGGCGGGCAAAGAGGGGGTGGCATCCGGCACGGCACCCCTGCCACCCATTGATTTGCCTCGAAATTTACAGGATCGGCATGGTTTGCAGCTGGGATTCCCGCCTAGCGGACGCCGTTTCTGGCGGCGAGGAGGCAGACGGGCATTATCGCGCAAGCTGATAATCGGCGGGGCAGGCGCTGTAGCCCCAATAAAACAGGAGGTGGCATAAGAGTGGCGACCTTTACGCCACCCTGTGCCTTCCTGCCACCCAGCACCCCATGCTTGCCTTGATAGTGCGGCGAAACCACGCCTCATGTCGGATGCAAGAAGGATCCAGTGCATGCCCGAACGCATCAAGCTCACCGAAAAAGTGCTCCGCGAGGCTGAGCCCGCCTCTGGGCGCGATTACCAGATCTTCGACAGCGATGTGCGCGGCTTTGCCGTCTGCATCTATCGCGGGGGCGGCCGGGCCTTCACGCTCGATTACCGCAATGCCGGGCGGCAGCGCCGGATGACCTTCGGACGCTGGCCGGATTGGTCGGTGTCAGCGGCGCGGGAACGTGCGAAGGAATTGCGCCGCGAGGTCGACGCCGGGGGCGATCCGCTTGCCCAACGTCAGACCCGACGTGAGGCCCCTCGCGTCACGGACCTGATCGAACGCTACTGCGCCGAGCATCTGCCAAAGCTGTCTGATCACAATGCGGCCGACCAGCGATCCGCGCTGGCAAAACTGGTCGCACCTGCCTGGGGCCGGAAGCTGGTGACGGAAATCACTTCGACCGATGTGGACAACCTGCTGACCAGCATCGCCGCTGGCCGGGCCCGTCCTCATAAGGTCAAGCCCAACAACCGGGCGCGAAAACTCCAGCCCGCAAAACCCACACCGGTGCGCGCCAACCGCATCGGGGAAATACTGCGCAAGATGTTCACGCTGGCTGTCCAATGGGAGTGGTGCGAAACCAACCCCGCCCAGCGCTTCCACAGACGGATCGAAACCCCGCGCGAGCGGTTTCTGTCCAAAGACGAGATCGCCAACCTGGCCGCAGCACTTGATGCTGCGGAAGATCGCCGTGCCGCCGACATCATCCGCATGTGCATGCTGACCGGTGCCCGGCTGGGCGAGGTACGGCAGTCGCGGTTTGAACAGTTCAACCTCGAACACATGAGCTGGTCAAAGCCACCCGCAGCGACGAAACAGCGCCGCGTCCACCGCGTGCCGATTTCCGATGAGACCGCGGCCATCGTGCGCCAGCGCCAGCTTCTGGTGCCGCGCGGTACTCCGTGGCTCTTCCCCGGCGATGTGCCCGGCCAGCCGATTCAGGAGATGCGCCGGTTCTGGAGACAAATCCAGAAGACCTGCGGGCTGTCTGATGTGCGTATCCACGATTTGCGCCACACCTTTGCGTCGCTGCTGGTCAGTGGCGGTGCGTCACTGGAAATGATCGGCAAGCTGCTGGGGCACAGCCAGATGCAGACCACCCTGCGCTATGCCCACATGATGGACTCGCCCCTGCGCGCCGGTGTCGATGCCGTGGCCGATGCGTTCCGGCCGAAACCTCGGCTGGTCCACGACGCAGATGATCGCGGAAACGCCAGGTCTGCCTGACGCGGCCCAGCCTAGCCCCGATTCGTCACGCATCTTCCCGCTGCAGGGCTTGCCATATCGGGGTGATGCGCCGCCGGATGCTGCGGCTGTCGGGCATCTTTCTGCCGTCCGTTTGATCCGCGAACCATTCCTGCATCTCGGCGACCAATTCCGCTTGAGTCGCCGGAAAACCGTCATTGTGAATGCGTAGGATCAAGGCAACGTTCATCCCCTCCCAATCGTAGGGTGTCGATGCGCCAGGTCCCGTCGCTACGCGCCGAACCATGTCGTTTTCCTCCTCGAACGCATGCACTTCTTCGGCCAGGATCATCATGTCGGCGACTGCAACAAGGACTCCAGCAGGCGGTTCAGTGATCAGCAGCCAGTCCTGCCGGTCCGCTGGTTGAATGCGCCGCATGACGCTTTCAGAAGGTCCGGTGCCACACCGGCGGAATAGAGGTAGCAATTCCATAGGCGACAGCACGACCATGCCCGCAATGATTTCCTCGCCACAGAGCACAGCTGCGATCCCGGTCACAATGCGAAATCTGCCGGTATGGGCCCACCCCGCAATATCAGCGATGGTGCAGCCCCAGCGCGCTGAGACTTCGTAAAGGGTGAAAAATACGCGGGGCGGCAGGGCCATGATCGATCAATCCTCTTTTGGGCAGAGGACGAGCCGTATTCAAAACCGTCTGCTGCCTGCGCAGGGAAGCGCAGAGTAAGTATGATCGGGAACAGGGTCGCTTGGGCACCAAAGCGCCGCGGCCATGTCCTACATTTCGCCGATAGACCCGTTATGCTTTTGGTTGAGTTTCGCTCTCCCCATGCGTGCAAGCTGCAACGGCTTTTGATTCGGAGCAAGAGGGATCGTAAGTCCCTGCGTGTTAATGAAGAAAATTTGGGACGACTCAAAGTGCTGAGAGGTGACAGTCTGACAAGCTGACGCAGTTTTGGCGCAAACCTGACTTTCGCGGCAGGCCAAGGTCCTAGGTCTTCTGACAAAGCCGACATTGATCAGACAATACAACTGTGGCGGCTAGACTTGCAGAGCCAACGCTGTTTTCTGTACATGTAGCGGGCTTGGGCAGGAAGGTAATTAAACATATTTGTGTGAACTGCGCGGCATCACCTAGGGAATAGAATGGCTGAATCAAACACGCCAAAAATCAAACTGGAGTTGCCTCATGTCTTGACAGAGGCCGTAAAGGAAGGCCGCGCGGTGGTTGTCTTGGGCGCTGGCGCGTCGATGGAGTGTCGAAGCACCGACGGCCGACGCCCACCCAGTGCTGATGACCTGCGCGATCATCTGGCGACAAAATTTCTTGGGACCAAGAACGAAAAGCGCGACCTTGCGACGGTTGCAGAGATGTCTATCAACGCTGGAGCAGGAGAGCCGCAAGTTTTCGATGAGGTGGCGCGTGAGTTCAAGGATTACACGACCTCAAAGGCGCACGAAAAGTTGGGAGACTTCCGTTGGCGCGGACTCGCTACAACAAACTATGATCGCTTTATCGAGCAGGGCTATGTGCTAAACACAGCAGCCCTACAGACTTGCATTCCGTTCGTGAAGAACGAAGAGCCTTACGAGGATCGACTTCGGGATGAGAGAAACCCTGTTGCTCTCTTCAAGCTTCATGGTTGCCTCGATCACCGTCTCGATCGGGATGTTCCCCTCGTGCTTTCGAATGAACACTATGCGACTTATGAAAAGAGTAGAGACCTCCTCTTTAACCGCCTAAGGGATTGGGCCCAATCCTCGGTACTAATCTTTATTGGGTACCGCTTGGCCGATCCGCACATTCGTGATCTCATTTACAAGATCGATCCGACTCGTCGCCCGCGCTGGTACATGGTTTCACCTGGCGGCGATGAGCATGACGTCCGGTTCTGGGACAAAAAGGGTGTCGAGGTTCTCTCGACAACCTTCTCGGGATTTATGGATGCTCTAGACTCTTCGGTCCCACAGTTATTTCGTGTTCTGGCGCCACCCGTTGATACCGGGCAACGCCCTTATCTAAAGCACCTTAAGAACGGACATCCATCCGATCAGCTCATCGAGGCGCTCGAGCGCGACTTCGACTATGTTCATGCAGCAATGCCATTTGACGAAGTGTCGGCCGAAGGTTTCTACTCCGGCTACGACCATGGTTGGTCTGGAATCATCCGAAAATATGATTTTGCTCGCAAGCTTGGCGAAGAGTTGCTGTACGCAGCTGTTGATGTTGCTCCTGATAGCCCGGCTATCAGGATGTTCGTACTGGAAGGTGCGGCGGGCTCGGGCAAGACTATCGCGCTTCGTCGTGCGGCATTCGATGCCGCCACTGCTCTCGACCAGTTTGTACTGTGGCTTAAGCCCAACGGTATCCTGAGAGCTGAAATCATTGAAGAGCTTTGGGCGCTGAGCGGCTTGCGTCTTATGGTCTATGTCGATCACGTTTCGCTTCATTCTGAGGAGTTGGAAAGGGCACTGCACACCCTGAAGCGAAAGAACGTCCAAGTGACGGTCGTTCTGTCTGAACGTGAGGCAGAGTGGACTGCCTACTGCGGCGGCCTCGATGCCTTCCTGCCATCCACCTCGACACTAAGAAGGCTCAATGGGCGCGAGGTAGAGGATTTGGTCGATCTTCTCGCACGCCACCGATGCCTTGGACAGCTTACGAACCTAAACCGGGCTGAACAGATTGAGGCTTTCCTAAGCAAGGACCGCGCCGATCGACAGCTGCTTGTCGCGCTTCATGAGCTTACGCAGGGTAAACCCTTCGAGCAAATCATTCTCGATGAGTTCAACCGAGTTCTAGGAGACGCAGCCAAGAGTTTGTATCTAGATATTGCCACAATGCATCAATTCGGAGTAACGGCGCGTGCAGGGGCGATTTCGAGAATTAGTGGAATCCGATTTGATGACTTCAAATCCGAGTTTATTAAGCCACTGACCGATATTGTGCGAATCAGTGTTGACCGATTCACGGGTGATCATGGATACGAGACCCGACACTCCCACGTCGCCGAAATTGTTTTCCGCGCCGTCTGCGATTCCGATGAAGCTCGTTCAGTGCAACTTTCGAGGATTGTTGGTGGGCTGGATCCTGGGTACTCTTCAGACCGGCGCGTTCTCGAGAACATTTGCAAGGGGCGGAATATCGCACGGACCTTTGCCGTTGTTGAGCATGCGAGGAAGATTTTCGAAGTTGCCACGGCGGCATTGCCGGAGAGCGCCTTTCTATTTCAGCAGGCGGCACTTCTTGAAATGCAGCATTCGAAGGGTTCACTCGACTACGCAGAGGAATTGGCTCAGACCGCACGGACACTCGATCAGAACAATCATATCTATGTCCACACGCTTGCGGAGGTCTCACGACGAAAGGCAAATGCAGCGTCGTCTCAGGTAAGGGCTGAGCAGCTGAGGGCGCAATCGCGAAGATTTCTCAATGAGATTTTGACAAATGACCCCCGGAAATCTCTTACCTTCTGCAATCTCTTGATCGATGAGGTGATCGACCTCCTGCGTGCCCTTCCGGAAGACCCAAAGGAATACATGATCATCGAGTTCGATAGGAAAGTTGCACAGGCGAAGGAGCGCTTGGACAAGGCGCGGCGTGACTTTCCAGGAGAGGCAGAATTTCCCTCCTCGGAAGGAAGACTGTGGCAGCGCCTCGGCGATGAGGTCAGGGCAAAGCGAGTCTTGCAGCAAGCTACTGCCCTGAAGGCTCAGAATTCAGGCGTCTTCTTGCGCCTTGCCCAGGTTCAAGCCAGCGGAGGTGAACTCGAGAATTCCATCGAAGCTCTACGAGCAGGTTTGCAACGCTTTCCGTCTGACAAGCTATTGCATCTGGAACTTGCTCTCCGGTTGGTCGAACACAATCGATCCACCTCACCAGAGATTGAGGGCCACTTCGGGGCTAGCTATGGTGTTGGAGATCACGCGCTTGATGCAAGATTCTTCCATGCGTGCTATCTCTTTTGGGCTGGAAAGATTGAGGAATGTCGGAACCTCTTCGATGAGATCAGTACCCGCTCGAGCAGTGATTATCGGAAGCGTCCGAACCCAGAGGAGGGAGTCATCGATCAGTTTATCGCGCAGCAAACTGGGTCAGTGGCTTCCGTTAGAGATGACTATTTCTTTATTCAGTCAGGCTGCTATCCCAAGCAAATCTTTGCTCATATGACAGCATTGAGCGGGGTCGATATTTCAGACCTTACCTCAGGAAGACAGGTGAGATTTCGGGTCCGATTCAATCGTAGAGGGCCCGTAGCGAGTTCGGTTGTGGTGTGACCTCAGATCGTTGGGAATGCTGCGGTCGGGATGAGTGGCCGCTTCGCTGAGGCTGTGGTGCGGCACTGGCGCTCACCTTGATGGTCCGGTCAGGGCCGGCTTCGGCTGCTCCTACTAGTACTGTAGACTCTGAAGTTCGCAGTAGATTGCGACCATCAGAAGTTCTCGATCCCCAATGTTACTTTGATTTCCTTGGCACGTTCTGCTAAGCGAGAATTGGTTTGGTAGACACTGTGGATGAAGCCTTGAGCCCAGTCCAGTAGGTCATTTAGGCGCTCGGATGGATCTGGTCGGTAGGCCTTGTTGGCGTGGACAATGTTGTTCCTGATGGTTCTAAGTTCTCTGTAGCAATTCTCGAACACCGACTTCTCGTCGTCGAACTCGATATCCACGTAGCGGTAACCCTGGATCTTGCCATCGTAACGGCCGGGAATGCCAATCGCCTTTAGATCTTCAAACAAATTTCGTGGGACGTCGGGCGGCGCTTCGTGAAAATGTTTGATTGCCCCTTCGAACGCCATCTCGTTCAATACCAAGCTAATAATTTTGTGTTCTTGCTCGTGCATGCTGCCTGACCCCAACATGGGAAAACGATACTCGCGAGCGCTCAGCTAAGCAATTAATTTGTGAAGTGGTCAACCTTCGTGATCCGACCGAAGTTTCGAGCAGGGACGAATTGCTGCTCAAGGAAAACTGCTGCGTAGCATCGGCAAGGCTGCTGAAGGTCCGTAATGGGCCGAGTGTGCTGCTTCATTCCTGATTGACGCCGCCGAGGCGCGGAGCATGGACGTGTGTTCGTACAACGAATGCAGCAGCTGCGCCCGCGATTGCGCCGAACAGGTGGGCTTCCCAAGAGACGCCAGGTTGACCCGGCAGAACGCCCCAAAGAATTGAACCTAGCTGCAATGTGGTCGCCGAGCATGTTCTCTACAGGGGCTCTGGGCCGGAGCTGATTACGACCGGCGCAAATATCATCAGCTTACATCAACGCCACATCAACCTGCGACTGCGGGCTTAGTGCTGGTTTTGCTTTTGATTACGTACGAATGCTGATGTATGCAGGGACGAAGCTACGCTAAAACAAAGGCTTTTCGCTTAAGCGACTGGTTTTCATAAGTTATTGGAATCGTTCGGCTTTGGGCTCATAACCTGAAGGTCACAGGTTCAAATCCTGTCCCCGCAACCATAAATCCCCAACTTATCAAACTGTTAGTTCCCTAGTAAAACACTTGGGAATTGCGCGTCCAGTTTCTGGTCAACGCCAGGTCAACATTTGTCGTGTCCCCCCGCGCCCTTTTTCATAATCGTACCTGCATAGGTCACAGCACCAACTCGTAGTGCATGCTACGGCCTGCCCCGCCGTGGCGATCTAAAGAATGTCGAGCGGACTACGGCCGCCAACTCGTGCATGTGATCAAAGCGATGAGAGCCGTCTGGAAAGGTCACCACAGGCAACGTATCCCCAACGACTTCCAGCGTTACCTGCGGGTCGATGACTTTGTCGCCCATGTCGAGGGCAACAAACCCTTGGCCATCCGTTCGAAACGGCAGTGCGTTATAGGCCTCGACAGTCTCTTCTCGCAGGATGAATCGCGATCCATAGTGTGTTGAGCCCTCTCCAATATATTTTCTAAGTGAATGTGAAGGGGTAACAGCCGGGTTGATGGCTACATACGGTAAGCCAAGTTCAGTTCCGAGCCATGCGGCATAGAAACCACCCATGCTTGTGCCAACGACCAAGTAATCCTTACGTATGGCCATTGCTTTTTGAAATGATTCGAAAACCTTATGTGGTGGGAGCGTATAATCGACCGTGTTTCCGTCCACGATTGTAACGGCACTCAACGCGCGGATCTTGTCCTTGTTGCTGTCGAAGTGTGACGCGAACCCATGACAGTAGTAGATACGATCGACGTTTGCGTTTTGAATGAGTGGCTGAATACGGTCTGCGATGTCGTGGTGACTGCTTTTCGCCCCATCAATAACCATAGAGTTCCATCCAATCGTTCATCGCATTCTGGTGAAGAGCTTGATATTCAGTTTCAGACTGATTGGGCAGAAGGCGCCTGATTTGGCGAAAAAATTCTATGTCCTTGTTTCCCGCAACCTTCATGCTGAACAGTTCGCCCAAAATGCGAAACGCGATTATCTTCGGCTCTGTTCTGTCTTGTCCTTTACGAATGAACTTCGGGCCAGAGAGCATGTCGTCGATCATTTGGTCCAGATAATCGTTCGTCGGAAAGTTTTGTTGTGCTTGTTCTTTCCGACGTTCGCAATCACGCGTCTCGCGGGCACGATTTTCTATGATTTGACGCAGCTGCGCTTCTTCTCCCTGCTGAAGTTTTTCTCGGACCCACGCAAAGGTATCATCATTGCGCGCAACCCGTCCAACCTGCAAAGGTGCGAAGCCCAGCGCGGCGCGATACGCGTTCGTCTTTTTGATGTATTCAATCCCCATGGGATTTACGCCACGTAGGCGGTCCTTGGCTTCAGAGGCGCTGTCGTAAATATGGTCATATTCTTCCACGAAGAGTGCCGTGTGCAATTCTCTCCCGAGGAGATCCATGGTTTCACCCTCCCGTCTGTCATCAGCTAATGCTCTGTTCTTTTCGTTACTAACCATGCCTCAATCCTTTTCTGCTGACCGCTTGCTATTCTTTTCGGCTTCACGGGCTTTGTACCGCTGACAATTTGGAATCGCTGAAATCAAGGGCATCGACGGCTGTGCGTCAATCCTGTGTTCTGGATGTGTGCAGCGGGCACCCAAGCCTATACCAATGGCCGAGTGAAAATAGCTGCAGCCCTTACAGTCTGCGATCAGCATTTTGGCTCCTGCGCTATGGGTACCTGCCGAAGTTCGAAGTGGTCGAAGCCGAAAGGGCCTTCCTGTTCGCGCGCCTTGTCGAGTGCGCGCAAGGCATGATCGTAAGTCATGGACTCGGAGACGATCGCGTGTTCCTCCAAGCTGTAGGTGTCGACATAGACCTGCACCCATTTCTTTGCGGTCCGCTGCTCTTCGTAGCGCGGTTTGCGTCCTTTGCTCATGCGTGTTGGGTCGCTCCTTTATCGGTTGAAAAATTTAGGTGCCGGATGACACAGCTCGTTGCTCATGTCCCAGGATAGGTTCGAGCCAATCTCCTGACGCCGTCATGTTCGCGTTCGAGTCGCAGGTAATCGCGCACCAAACGGCTGATGATGTCGGCGCATTCAATCACTGGGCCCCAACGATGCTGCAGAGCAGCTAGGGGATCGATCAGGCCCATCATGTTGCCTGCGATTGCCCCGGTCGAGTCGCTGTCGCCGCTATGCAGCACAGCGATCTGAAGCGCGTCGTCGAAAGTCGTTCCAGCAAGGCAGGCATAGAGGGCAATCGACAGCGCTTCCTCGGCGGTCCAGCCGCCACCCAAGCTTTCAACTGTCTCTGGGATGCCATCACGCCGGGCGTCCAGCGCCTTGCGGATTGCGCGCACGGTTTCATCACTGTTCTCGAGCCGCTCGTATTCCGTGGCCGTTCTAGACGCGGCTTCCTCTAGGTTGGCCCCGGTTGCTACATCGGCCAGAATTTCGGCCCAAGCTGCCGCGGCCAACTGGCCGGTCGGATGTCCGTGGGTCAAGGCAGAAGTCTCGATCGCGATGGAGCGCACCTGATCCCTCGGCATCATCAGCGCCACCGGTGCCACGCGCATGATCGTCCCGCAGCCCTTGCTGTCATTTTCTGCGAGCGCTCCAAAGTTGCGGCCTGCTCCAAGGGACGACAGACACGTCAAACCTGGAGCGCGACGCGCCCAAAGCCGCTGTTCGGATATCAAGCCCACTTCGTCAGTCTCAACTCGAGGCTTGCCGCCTTGTGTGCGATACCATCGCAGCAAGGCATGATGCACCACTGAGGGCGGATGGCAAATCCCCTTGAGCGAACCGCGAACATGTGCCCTGATCAGTCCTTCTGCTGTAAACAGCGTCATTTGTGTGTCGTCCGTGATCGCGCCGCGCAGGCCCTGGTGCGGTGGAAGGTCTAACATCCCGTCCGGGAATTTGCGCCTGATCGCGTCGAGTGACAGGAACTCGATTTCGGCACCAAGACTGTCCCCAAAAGCGCCACCGATAAGGCTTGAATGAAGCCGAATGCCTGATAATCCGTCATGGCGGCTGCGATGGCTCACCCAGCGTTCCTGTTCCGCAGTTTCAATTGCACCTGGACGAACGGCGCGAACGTCGCTGATCGCTTGAGGGGCTGACCACCCGCGTTCGATGAGAATCAAGGCAGCAATCGTTCCGGCTCTGCCCAGGCCACCGCGACAATGGACAAGGACGCGGCCGCCACGCTCCAATGTGGCGTGCAACCGCGCGGAAAGCGCGGCCCATGTACCCATGGCGTCATCCGTGGGGGTGTCCAGATCTCGAATTGGAAAGTGGACCCATTCGATGCCGCGCGCCTTGAGCGCTGCGCCCAGCTTGGGCACCCCCAGCATCTCGAACTCGTGGTCTTCGATCAGGCTCAAGACGATGTTGGCACGCCATGCCTTTATCACGTCCAAGTCGAGATCGAGGTCGCGATCCCATGGCGCACCAAAGACACTGTCACCTTTCTTGCCTGGGCAAAACGTGATTCCAATGCTCCCGTTGCCGACGGGCAGGTCATCCACGCGCAAGGGGTGCGAAATACTCGTTCGGGCCAATGGATCATCCTTTTATTTTTGATTCTTCCAAATGCTACATCGCGCATACGTCACTTCCGGACGTGTGGTTCGGTTTGGAGGGTTGTAATCAGCTTCTATCCAAGAAAAAATGCTATTTAGAAAGAACTTAGCGGTCGATGACTCGTTTCGACGAACTTTCAGAAATCTTGACTGCAGAGGGTTCTGCTTACGAAGCGGTCCAGAACAATTGTAGCGCGCTGCCAATCTTGGCGAGGAGGTACGAATGAACAGTCTTGAGCCTCTCGTGACGGTTCATGCCGGCACGGGCGCGTTTCGGGCCATCACGTCCGACCTTCTGGCGGAAACCTATCTCGCGCCACGCCCGATGGCGGTCGATCTGAACTCAGTGCTGGCAGATGGGGCGTTCCCTTGGTCGGCCAGCATGGCAGTTGCGCCGCTTGAAACGGCTGCCGCGGTTTCAACGGCCTTGCGCAGCCTTGCCGTGGCGACCCATGGCCTGAACCCGGATGAGGTTCGCCTCGGGGCGCTCGATCGCGAGAGCCGCCTTTACAAGCACCTCTCCGCGCTCTGCGAGCTCTTGCGTAATGCCCCGGGAGTGCTTCCGGAGGATCTACGGGTTTACGCCCATGTGCTGGCTTGCGCATCTGGCGACGCGCTAGAGCCGCTTCCCTTGATGGCCAGTGATCCATGCTGCTTCGCGTCACCCATTGAGCGCCGCATGCATGCGCAATTGCTGGAACATCACGCGCTCGCCGATGACGCGTTACGGGTAGAATGGGCAGCGCGCCGCGCGCCGCTCGTGACGGGTGCAGCCGAGGGCACAAGTTTGTGGCGTGCGCAGCAAGGTTTGACGGGCGCATCCATCCCATCCGGGCCTTTGGACGACACCTTGGCGTTCTTCGCGTTGCGCGATGAGGCAGAGGAAGCGGATTTTGCGGCGGCGCGGGCCCAGCGCTTGATCGATCAAGGCGTCTCAACTCAACAGATCGGTCTTCTGGTACCTGACGACGTCGGATATTTTGCACAGTTGCAGCGCGCCTTCGATGCCGCCGGCGTTCCGATTTCGGGATTGCCGGTGCAGCCAGAGCGCCGCGACATAGCCGGCGAAACGCTCCTTCAGCTCCTGTTGTGTTTCCAAGCGCCTGCGCCCGCCATGGCGCTCGCCAGCCTCTACATCTCGCCTCTGATGCCATGGTCGTCTGAGACGGGGCTAAAGCTCTCGCGTGAGATCATGCAGGGCCGGTTCGAGCCTTTCGCAGCGAATTCCCTGACTGGGCGCGCGCAGCGTTTTTACAAGCTGGTCCGAAGCAACATTGTTCAGACGCCAGACGGCATACTGAAAGCCCTCGAGCAGGCAACCCAGCTTTTGAGTGATGCGGCCGAGCAGCGCGAGACGGTCGCTGCATTCCGCTCGAAGATTGGAACGATTCGGGCCGCGCTGTCTCAGAGCCGTTCGCTGGATTGGACTGCGCTCTACCGTATCGCGACACCCGCCACGCCCAAGCCGTCACCGTCGGAAGCTTTTGTCGAGGGCGTGAGCGTGTTCACGGAAGCGGCCATGCCGTGGCGCCCAGTACGGCATCTAATTGCCATGGGCATGAGTGGCAATCGCTGGCCGCGCGCGGTTTCCGCCTCGCCTCTCTTTCTTGATGGCGAACTTCGGCTCCTGCGTGAAAAGACTGGGCTTCATGTTGAAACGCGCGGCGATGCGCTGGCGCGGCGCCTTGAAAAGCTTCGCCGGCAGTTCTTGTGCGCTTCGGAATCCTTGACCCTCTTGCGCCCTGTCTTCGCGCCGAATGGTAGCCGCCAGGCTCCTGCGGCGGCCGTGTCGCTGGTGGCCCGCACCGTCGGGAATGGCGAAAAAGGGACCGAGGATGCCGAAGTGTTGATCCATGATCTGCGCGCGCTTCCACGCGATCGCTGGCCGTTTGCCCATCGGGTTGTCAAGGCAGCCAACGATGCGCAGCCCAGCGCCGTTCCGGAAGATGGCATCCTGCGTCTGGATCGGGATCTGCTTCGCCGCCGCCTTGCCGATGATGGGCGGATGCGGCCTCAGTCGCCCAGCCGGTTGGAAACCCTCATGGTCAGCCCGCTTGCCTGGAGCCTGTCCGAGTTCGGAGCGGAGCCGGTGACTTGGGCCCCTGATGGGCTCAACGTCATGGTTTCGGGCACCATCGCGCATGACGTTCTGGAGTTCCTGTTTCCCAAGGATGCACCGTTGCCAGATCATGACCAGATCGAGCTTGCGGTGCCGGAATTGCTGTCCTCGGCGATCCGCAAATATGCGCCGTTCCTACAGCGGTCGATCTGGGCGGTAGAACGTGAGGGGCTGCTTCGCGATATCCGCACCGCAGCCCTTGCCTGGCGCAACACGCTCGAAGGCCTCGGTGCCCGCGTGATCGACAATGAGATCGGTCTTCAGGGCGAGGCACTGGGCATATTGCTGCGCGGACGCGCTGACTGCCTTCTCCAGCTCGAAGACGGTAGCCTTCTGGTCGTGGATCATAAGAAAAGCGGCACGCCCAAACGCCGCGCGCGCCTTGAGGCTGGGTGGGATCTGCAACTCGGTCTCTATCGCGAAATGCTCAAACGGCCCGAAAGAACCGGCGAAGTGCTCGAGACCGCCTTGGCTGGTAACCCGCAGATCGGGGTCGCCTATCACCTGATCAACGACCAGGGCGTTCTACTCGAAGGGCTGGAGCCACCCGACGGCGTCGTCACCGTCGTGGAGGGCGAGATATCAGTTCAGGCCCTTGATTTGCTGATCACGCGGCTCGCCGAGGTAGAAGCAGGTCTGATCCGCCTCAACAGCGAAGATGACCGCAAATTCTTCGAGAAAACAGCGAACCTCGCGCCCTATGCGCTGGATGTCTCGCCGCTTGTCTCGCGGTTCATGATGCCTGGGACAGAGACGGAAGACAGCAAGGAGGACAACGATGACTGAGATGCTGACCATCGTTCCAGCCGGGGCAGGCTCGGGGAAAACCTTCCGGATCAAATCCGACCTGACCAAATGGGTCAAAGATGGCCTTGTCGCGCCCGATCGAATTCTGGCGGTTACCTTCACAGAAGCGGCGGCCGCGGAATTGCGCGGCCGTATCCGGGCGAGCCTTCTGGCCGAGGGCATGGTTGAAGCGGCGCTGGCTGTCGAACAGGCCTATGTCTCGACCATCCATGGCTTGGGCCTGCGTATCCTGTCAGAGCATGCTTTCGCCGCTGGGGCCTCGCCGCAGCCGCGCGCTCTGGCCGAGGCAGAGCGTGATCTACTGATCCGCCAAGCCATGGCTCATGCGCAGTCGCTTGAGGCTGTGAAAGCCGACCTGCCGCGCTTTGGGTACCGGTCGAGCTTCTTCTCGAATGCGAGCCAGGAAGACAGCTTTCGCGGCAGGATCCTGACCACCATCGATCTCTTGAGGGGGCTCGGCGACAAAGGCAATGACTCGCAACTGGCGGACGCTGCGGTCGCCCGCCTGCGGGGTATCTATGGTCGGGTGGAGCCCGACGGGGCGCCCCTTGAGGTGCGGCTCCTTGCGGCGATTGACGCGCTGTTGGCTAGGTTCCCCAACGATCTTACCGTCCATGCGACGTCAGACGCGGCGCGCACAGCGTTTGGAAAAGACTTCCGCAACATGAAGCGAGCCCAGCGCCCTGGGGAGCTCCGCCGGGATTGGGGCCTCTGGAAAGCCCTGAGTGGGCTGCGTCAGTCGAAGCGGGGGGCGCCGACACCGGATGGCTATGATGCGCTCTCTGATGAGGTAATTGCGGCGGCCACGGATATCGTGGTCCACCCCGGGCCTTTGGAGGATGCCTGCGCGCATCTCAAGGCGCTTATCCATGGCGCTCAGGAGGTTACGTCGAAATACGCCGACATGAAGCGCGAAGCGGGTGTCATCGACTATGCTGACATGATCTGTGACGCTGAGCGCCTCCTGCGGACACGCCCGGAAATCCTCGACGCGCTTTTGTCTGAAGTTGATTGCGTCATCATCGACGAGTTCCAGGACACGAACCCGGTGCAGTTCGCGCTTCTCTGGCGGATCGCACAATCTGCCAAGCGCGTGTTGATCGTGGGAGATACCAAGCAGTCAATCATGGGTTTCCAGGGGGCCGACCCCCGCCTGAGCGAGGCGCTCGAGAGGCAGAACCCGGAAGCGGCCTCGCCGCTGACAGGCAACTGGCGCTCCGATCCGCGGCTGATGCAGATGGTGAATGCGATTTCGGCGGGGCTGTTCGGGGAGGGTTATTTTTCGCTGGAGCCGCAGCGGCCGGAAACTGGTGAGACCTTTGCCGAGATGCTACGCATTCCGGAAGGGCGCCGGTCGAAGAAATCCCGCCCAGAGGAGCATGTCGCAGCGCGCATTGCGGCTATCCTCGAAGAGGCTGGGCCGGTGGTGGAGCGGGAGAGTGATCCCAAGGCACCGACATTCCGCCCTGTCGAGCCGCGCGACATTGCCATTCTTGCTCCGACCCATTCGATGGCGGCTAGTTATGCGATGGCGCTCAAGCGGCAAGGTGTCCCTGTCCGGATCAGCGCAACAGGTTGGCTGGACTCGCCCGCCGTGATGGCGGCGCGTAACGCGATGGCGTTCGCGGTTGATCCCACAGATCGCCATGCGGCCCTCGCGCTCCTGACCCTCGGACCATCTTTCATGCCTTTTCAGCAGGCGATGAGCCTGCTTGCCGATGGTGAACTGGAAACCTGTGCTGAGATTGCTGATTTGCGGGCCTTGGCTGAGACTGCACCCGCCATACCGCTTGAAACTCTGCTCCCGCAAGTGCTCAGAGCCGCAGGCATCATTGACTGGGCTGCGCGCATGCCAGAGGCGGTACAAGCGCATGCCGATCTAATGCGGTTCTACGCGGAGATCAGCGAATTCGTCTCGGCCCATCGCGACTTCAAGGCAGCAGCTGGCTTCCATGGCGCGAGTGCGCAGGTTTTTCTGGGCTGGCTCGAAGCTCGTCGTGAAGAGCGCGATTTTGACCGCCACCCTGATCCCGGTCAAAGCGCCGGGCAGGGGGTTGAGATTGTCACCTGGCATGCCTCGAAGGGGCGGGAATGGCCGATTACCGTGGTTGTCGGTCTCGACAAGAAAATCGGGGAAAAGCCTGGGACCTTGCGCGCCGAGTTCACGGATTTCAGCGATCTGAGCGCCATCCTTGAACGGGCCCTTCTGATCTGGACACCCGACCTACCGATCAAGGAGAAGAAGGATGCCTTCATTGCCGATCGTCGCTTGGCATCGGAAGCCGACGCGCGGCGCTTGCTTTATGTGGCCCTGACCCGAGGGCGCGATCGGTTGATCCTGGAGTGGCCGGATTTTGCGTTGAAGAAGCTCGGCGAAAGCGATGGGCCTGCGAACCACGCTGAAATGCTGGTGCTGGAGGCGGGCATGGAGCCGGAGGCCGGCGGCCTGAAAATCGGCGGTTCCAGTTTCCCGGCGCGCACATTGATGTGCAGCGCTGAGGCCCCAGGCTTGCTGGAAGGGTTCCATGTTCAAGAGGCCTCGGAAAGGCTGGCGTTTGGTGAGCTGCGGTCCATGCTCAAGACCGAGCAGACGGTGTGGCGCGTTCGGCCTTCATTGATCGTGCAGGAGGTTCCGCTGCCTGATGTTCAGACGCGTATCGTGCCGTTGGACGTACCGCCACAAGCAGTCTCACTTGTCGCGTCAGCCAGCGAACGTGGCACCGCCCTTCACAAAGCGATGCGCGTTCTGTTGCTGCGCCCGGACTTGCGTCCGCGTTTGTCTGCTGCAACAGGATTTGACGAGGCGACGCTGGATTTGCTGCAAGCTCAAGCGGACGCGCTCAAAAAATGGCTGACGGACGAAGGCTATACGCAGGTCGAGTGCGAGGTGCCAATACAGAAACGTGAGGCTTCAGGCGCGGAATTCAACGGGATCATTGACCTGCTGGCTACGGGCGACGGTAAACGACTGATCCTCGATCACAAGAGCGGTGGGGGAAGCTTCGAAACATATTTCACACAACTTGAAGCTTACAGAGCCGTCATTTCAGACTGCGATGAGGCAATCGAGCCGGATTTGGTAATCCATTGGATTGATCGTGGAATTGTAGAGATTTTAACCAATAAAAGGCTACCATCAAAATGATAGATGAAGAAAAAAGGCTTCAAGTGATATTTTCTTTAATTTCGTTAGCGCACGAGATGCGTAATGCAGGATTTCCGAAAACATCATATTCAAAAATTCTCCGAGAAACAATCTACTTTGTTTGGGAAATTCGTGACGTATCCAAACACTCAAATCTACGAAAAAGAAGTAAGGCAGCTGAGGGGTTGCAGGCGAGTGCATTGGACTATGATCATGCTGTTCCAATGAGAATTGTTATTGAAACTCTTCTATGCGCTTGGCCGGATAAACAAGAAGTCGAAAAAGTGCTAAGATGCTTTGTGCATGGCGTTCTAATAACAAAGGAGGAGCATGAGCTGCTGCGTGAAAAAGGACTATCTTCTAAAATGCCGAATGACTGGGATGGGAAAGACTGGACTGCGCGCTATTTAAAGGTAGGTATCGAGCTTAGCGCTTTGCAAGGTGGCGAAATGGCATGAGTATCACAGACATAATTCCCGACATCCACGGTCAGGCCGAGAAGCTGCGCCTTGCGCTGAAGAACCTTGGCTGGCGGCGGAATGGAACAACATGGGTGCATCCCGAGCCAGATCGCCAAATCGTGTTACTGGGGGACTTCATCGATCGCGGCCCTGAAAATGGTGCCGTCATCAGGATTGTGCGCGAACTAATGGATGCGGGGCGCGCCCAGGCCATCATGGGCAACCACGAATTGAATGCTATCCACTTCCATACGGATGATCCGGACAACGGGGCGCCGCTGCGAGTACATGACAAGGGTAACTTGGATCAGCACGAAAGCTTTTTGAAAGAGTTCCCTCTAGGGGCGCCGCAGACAAAGGATGTGCTGAACTGGATGAAGGGGTTGCCGCTGTTTATCGAAACTGACGAGTTTCGCGCTGTTCATGCGGCGTGGATCCAGTCAGCAATTGATGACCTAAGGCGACAGACTGGAGTCGGCGTCCTATCTGAGGACCAGTTGATCCGGGCAGGCCGAAAAGGAGATGCGTTTTACGATCTTGTTGAAGCAGTTGCAAAAGGGCCGGAGGCGCGTTTGCCTTATCCACATTTCTTTGAGGACAAGGGAGGAAAGGTTCGGCATCATGTCAGATTGAAATGGTGGAACAGCGATGCCAGGACTTGGCGTCAGGTTGCGATGTCAGTGCCAGACATCAATCAGCTTCCAGACACGCCCCTGTCTGATGATTTGTCCACGGCCATTTATCCTGATGGCGATACGCCCGTCTTTTTCGGGCACTACTGGATGTCCGGTAACCCCGAGCTTCAGAGCGCAAACGCGCTTTGCCTTGATTATTCAGCAGGAGCCGATGGTCCCCTTGTGACTTACTCGCATTTTGCCGGTTCGTGCTATCTCAGCCTGGAAAATGTAGCTATTCATCGATAGGGGCTATCTTGGGAAGGACCGAATGCTGTTGAATTCGTTGTCGCCAATACTCGTCAAGGGCATTGGCGCCTCGCCTCATCAACTTGTGCGATCATGGCAGCGCGCAATTCTGGCGGCGATAAGATCTCGACCTGGTTGCCCCATCTGAACAAGTGCCAGCACATTTCGCGCAGCCCCCCTGCGTGGAATGATACGGTCAAACTTCCGTCGGGCTCATCGGTCATGACCTGTGTCGGGTGAAACAAATAGAGGCGCGCATCGGGCGCAGCTTCGTGTGTGAAGCGCCAAACGACATCGTAGCTATCTTCCCGCCAGATTCCGAAGGATTGCTGCATCCAGGCGTCTAGCTCGAAGTCTTCCGGGCGTTCAAAAACGTCTCCCGTCATCTCGACCCGCTCAAAACCAGCCAGTGCGAAAAGACGCACGCTTTGCGCATAGTCGCTAAAAGCAACGAGGTACTGGCGTCCCTCACCAAGCAGCATGGCAATAGGTCCGAGGCGCGCGTTGCGGCTCAAAAGACCGGTGGCGCGCGTGCGATGATCCACGTCGACCCAGACCCCGGCGAGAATAGCTTCCCGGAGCGTATGAAGCGTCTCTCCCGGAATGCGCTCGCGGGGACCGGGGCGTAGGGCAACGCCATCTGCTTCGAGGAGTACGGCGATATCAGGCTCAAGCTGTGCCCGTTTTTTGCCTGGTAGGCGAGCACGCAAACGGTCTGACAACATGTCGAGGCGCTCAGCGGTGCCAAAGTCGCCCGACTGTCGAGCGAGGTCGACGGCACGCTTAAGGGTGACGATATCATCTACAGTCGGGTCGGCAAGGCGGCCTGCGGTGCCAGGCGGCAAGCGCCAACGCTTCCGCCCGCCTTCCTCTAAAAGTTCCTCCGTTTGTGGAAATGCGTCGCGGATCGCATCGCGCATCCGCTCCGCTGTTCTGCGTGACACCTCATAGGTCTGTCCGATGTCATCGAGCGACAGACCATCGGCCCGGCCCTGCATCTGCATGGCCAGCCTTACAAGATCTGCCAATCGGCCATAACGCATTGGGACACCTCCATTTCCTTCAGACTGACGGAAACGCGCCATGGCTTCAAGCCGCGCCTGCGAATGCTCGCGCGACAGCAGATGGAGTCCTTCAATCAGCTTGCAGCACGAAACCCGATAGGGTTCCGGATGTTTGGCTTTGCGGTCTGCTCGCGGCGCAGTTCGACTAGGACTGCCTCGGGGTGAAAGATGCCGAGAAGCTTCGATCGTTTGGCGACAACTGCAAAGTCTCCGGGCGTCAACTGGTCGAGGGCCCAAAGCCCGGATGGCGGTTCGGCTTTGAAGAAGCGACGGAAGCATGCTTCTCGTTGCTGGGCGCTCAGAGGCAAGAAGCTTATCTTGAGACTGAAGCGTCGGGTCGTGGCGGGATCCAGATGTTCGATGAGGTTGGTAGTACAGGCGAAGGGCAGGGGGTGGTTTTCCATCCATGTAAGCATCTCGTTTACCTGCGAGATTTCCCAGCGATGCCTTGCACCATCACGCGCTCCTAAGAGCGAGTCCGCCTCATCGAACACAAGAAACGCGCTGGTGTCGCGCGCCTCGGCAAAGGCATTGGCGATGTTGCGTTCGCTCCCGCCGACATAACGATCCAGAAGATCAGAGGCGCGCCGCTCGAGGACCGGCATCTGCATTCGGTCTGCGAGATAGCGGGCAAAGGCGCTTTTGCCGGTGCCGGGAGGGCCGCTGAGGCACAGTCCACCGGTATTGGCTGGACCGCAGGCGACGAACCTTTCTGTGATCAGGGCAAGGTCATGGTCAGCATTGGCCAGTTCAGGCTCAAATCTGACACTGCTCGGTGCTACGAGCGGGGTGTGCCCGCCGCGCACGGCACGCGAAATCGCAGATGCCGCAAGCTTCACATCGTCCGCGCCACCGCGTGTAATTCGCGCTGCGCGAAGTGCGCTATCGGCAAGTGCGGGCGCATCCTCCATGCTTTGTGCGAGTTCTAGACAGAGCTCTTTGGGCAGAGCAACCTGGTGATGCTTGGCGAGCTTTTCCCAGATGCGGCTCCGCACAGAAACCGGTGGTGTCCGCAACTCCAGCGTGAAGGAAATCCGTCGCAGGAATGCTGGATCGCAGTCGCTGATGTTGTTGGCCGTCCACAGGGTTGGGATTGGGTTGTTTTCCAAAAGCCTGTTGATGTGGACTTTCGAGCCGGAGCGGCGGAGCGACAGACCGAAGAGCCCATTGTCGAGCCCGGGAAACAGGTCTTCCATTTCGTCAAATAGGATCAGGCTGTTGCCCTGATCAGTGAGCAGCCGTTGGCCGAGACGCAATTGCTGCAGACGTTCGAAGCGAGACGGTTCGTCGCCCTCATCATCAGCCTCGCCGACAGCATGCAGTCCCGCGCCGAGACGCTTTGCAAGCGCCTTGCAGAACTCCGTCTTGCCAGTCCCGGGCGCTCCGTGCAGCAGAATATTCACGCCCTTTTCGCAGCGATCAAGGGCACCGCGCAGCAGGCGGAAGGCAAAGTCGCGCCCAGCGCCAAGATGCTCGAAATCCTCCCAGGCGACCGTCGTGGAGCTGACAGGGGCGAATAGTTTGCTCAGGATATCGTCCAGGCTGCGCGACGGGGGTTCGAGGGCTTCTACAATGAGATTTAGTGGAGCTAGTCCAAGCCCATGAAACGGGTGCTTTTCGAATTGCACTAAACCGGAAGATAACAATCGACCGGAGTAGGAAAGTGCACTCCGCACGCTTGCTGATGGAAGTCCCGTTAGGCTTGTAATTGCATCTTCCACCGGAAGCCGAGCGTCGTCGACTAGACCGGTGCACAACGACCGGACAGGGCCATTGCGTGTTGCGCGAACGGCCAGTTCGAAAATTTTACGTTCGTCAGAATTCAAAGCCACGTGAGCGGCCAAAACGTCAATATTGCGCGCAAGTGGGTCCGGTTTAGGGACATATTTTGTTCTGTCCAGCTCAGTCATGAGACCCCGCAGCTGACTCCAAATGTCTGCTGGGACTCCTTTTTGTTTGAATGAATCAAAGTCTGGATCCCAGTCAAAACCTAAATCGTGATTTTCCAGCCAGTTTGACAATTCTTGTGCCGCAGCGCTTCGCGCGCGAAAATTTAGGGCAATTCTTGTTGCTAATTCGATCAAATATTCCTGTTCGTACTTGTTTTTCATGCGGCCTCCTTGATGATCTGCAAGACATATCACGTGCTTATGTCAAATACGGACGCACCCTGGGTGTCTGAGCTGGAAAACTTCGTGACCTGAATGCTTAGTCTGTTTAAGTAACCTCATGAACTTTGCATTTTTCGATCTTGAAACCACGGGCACGTCGCTAGCCTTCGACCATCCTCTGCAGTTTGCAGCGATCCTTACAGACTCGAACTTCAACGAGATCGAGCGGGTGAACCTGCGTTGCCGCTTGGCACCGCACGTCATCCCATCGCCGCAGGCCTTAGCAGTCACTGGGGTGCGGCCGCATCAGCTTGTCGATCCTGACCTAGCGAGCTTGTTTGAGTTTGCTCAGGAACTGACCGCATTGGTGGCGCGTTGGTCGCCGGCGATCTGGACAGGGTTCAACAGCATCCGTTTTGATGAAGAAATGTTGCGTCAGCTATTTTATCAGAACCTTCAGCCCGAGATTTTCGCCACCCAGTTCAATAGCAACACGCGCTTCGACATCATGACAGCCGTATTTGCGGTGTTTCAACGCCAACCCGACCAGTTCAACTGGCCAGTGGATGAGACGGGACGGGTCCGTTTCAAGCTGGATCGCTTGGCACCGGAGAATGGTTTTCAGGAACACAACGCACATGATGCTTTGGGGGATGTAGAGGCTACGATCCACCTTGCACGGCTGATCGCAGAGCGAGCGCCCGTCCTTTGGGGGCAGCTTCTGGCCAACCGCGACAAAAGACATGTTCAGGTGCAGCTGGACCGGTATGAACCAATCGAGTTGGTTGGGCGCTTTGGAGGCGGTCCCCCAAAGGCAATCATAGGGTGTCTCTGTGGCTATGCTGCCAAGAACCAGAACCATGCCTATCTCTTTGATCTCGATGCGATGGACCCGCATGCGTTGATTGCGGCGTCTGACGAGGACCTGATGGCCGCCTTGGACGAGGACGCTCGCCCCATGCGTTCTATCTCGATCAACAAGGTCCCGGTGCTCTTACCACCGGTGGCCGTGAAGGACGAGCACCAGCGGAGGGCCCGAGCGCTCGCAGAGGCGCCAGAATTGCGGCAGCGGCTGATCGATGCGATGGCCAAACGTTACTCCGCCGATCCCGACGCTGCGCCCAGGCATGTCGAAGAGCAGATTTTCGACGGCTTCTACGGCTGGGACGACAAAGCTCGGTTGAAAGAGTTTCAGACGGCAGATTGGCCGCGTCGGCAAGAAATCGTGGCAACCTTCGAAGATGCCCGACTGCGTCAGCTTGGTGCCAGGCTTGTCGCATTCTACGCGCCCAACCTGCTGTCAGACAGTGATCGTCGCCGGTACATTGCGTGGCGCCGCGAGCGATGGAACGCACCGGCGGACACCGTAGTTGGGTGGATGACCTTTGAGCAGGCGCGCCAAGCGCTCCTAGATATGCAAATGGCATCACCGCACGATCCCTCCATACTTGAAGAAATCGACGCATTCATCGAGGGGCTGGAGTCCAGCATCGCGCGCGGGGAGCCAGTCTGAAGATGCCAGTCCTGCAAAATGATCCTGGCATTCGCGAAGCTCCATTCAGCCTGGAAGAAAAGCTGACCATCCAGCAGGTGCGGTTTGTGGGCGCGCGATTTCGAAATTTGTTGGTCTGGCATGAAACTGCTTCGCGCAGCACGCGGCTTCGGCCGATCAAATGGGGTGAATGGTCTGACTTCGTTGACGCCGCCTATTCCTGTGGCTTCGTCTGCAATGACAGCGCAGAGGGCATGGGGGACCGGGAAAAAACGCTGGCGCCGGAATTTATCCGACGGCTCGAGGGCGACCTTGGGACTATTCAAACTCTCTGCCTGTGCAATTTGCGCAGGATCTTGAATGGCATCGTAAGAAGCGAGCGCTGGAGTGACGGTGGCGCAAGCACGGGAGGCAGCGCCGTCTTGGTGCTGATCACGTCGCGTCTGGGTAACGCCGTTGCGGGTCGATTGGGAGGGTGAGCGCGATGGCAGATGTATCGAACGAATTCGATTACTTGCGGGACAAGCACAGGCAGTTACGGGAGCAAAATCCGTCAGCGCTGAACTTGCGCACGCACCGGTCGATCAGCTGGATTGCCCGAGCGGCAGCATTGATTGACGATGATCCGGACGCCGCGTTCATCTTCAGCTGGATCGCGTTCAACGCTGCCTACGCGAAGGACATGGGGGACGATCCCGGGTCATTCGCGCGTGCAGATTTCCAGAAATTCTTCGATGCTCTTGTGCTGTGCGACCCAAAAGGTCGTATCGGTCATGAAATCTGGCACCACTTCGAAGGTGTGGTCGCCGAGCTTCTCGACAACAAGTACATTTTTAGTTCGTTCTGGAAGTTTCACAATGGCGATACCCAGTATGACAATTGGGAACTGCGCTTTGAAAATGCCAAGAAAGCGGCGCAATATGCAATTGAAGAGCAGGAAACAGCGAAGCTGCTGAGCATCCTCTTTGACCGGCTTTATGTGTTGCGCAACCAGCTCGTGCATGGTGGCGCGACCTGGAGCAGTCAGGTGAACCGAAAACAGGTGCGTGATGGGGCGGAGTTGCTGCTGAGCCTTCTGCCCGTCTTTGTCGACACGATGATGTCGAACCCAAAAGAAGATTGGGGTGCGCCTTATTATCCCGTCGTGGATTGATAAGGGCTTCTGATGTTTGGTTTCGGCAAAAAAGACGAACAAGGCAAGCAGGTCCGGATTGAGCACCGGCGCAAACATACACGAGCGTCGCGGACGGGTGGTATCGCGGTGCGGGGCGAGCAATCGGTTGGGCCGGTTAACGTCACAGCGAATTCTTCAAAAGGCGTGCGTGCCTCGTCGCGAATTGCAAATGGCACGCGGATTGCCTTGCAGAACGGCCGCTTTCAACTGATTGGGCGCTGGCGTGCAGGATCCTTGGGATTTAACCTTTCTAAAACAGGTGTGAGTAGCTCGATAAAGAACGGGGCAGGGACCTTCAACTTCGTGAAGCCACAGTACTCGTCTTTCAAGCTGGCTGGCGTACAACTTCGGGGCAAGAAGGCTGCCAATCTGCAGATAGCTTACATGCTCGTGACAGGTGCTTTGTTGCTGTCTGTACTGACGCTTCGACTTGCATTGACTGTCGCTTGGATGCTGGTGTTGCTGGGGCTCTTTTTCTGGGATGTGGCGACGGGATTTATACGGGGCGTACGCGAGGGCGAGGACACCGATAACCCTGCATTTGATGCAGTGGCAAGGAACGACTCCGCAGAATGATTGCGACGCAAGTTTGGCACGTCGCTTAATGCCGATGTCTGATGAATGTTGATCCGAGAACATGTTGAGTTTTCCAAACCGAAGGAATCGGTGTGACAGACGCAATTGCTGATTCTCTATTTCATCAGATTTCGCGGCAAAAGATTATCAATATAACCCTATTGCGCAAAAAGACCTTAAAAGTTCGGGAGATTTCACTTTTACCCGAGAGGCATTGAGGGCCGCGCTTCTTTCGACCCTTTTGGGGAGGGCAGGTTCACTATAGGAATGAGCTGGGACTAGCGAGGCTTTTGAAGAGGCGCTAATGGAGATCGAGCGGATACGGGTAGGCGTGGTAAAATGAAGTTTATGGGAAAGTACTGGTGGATGTGTGATATGCCGCGGTCAAAACAGCGCTTGGCACAGCTGAGCCGCGTTTTGCGCGACATGCCACAAAATGCTGTACCAATGACAGTGAGTGAATTCGACGGCTTTGTCACAGGAGTGCTTATCACTCCGGCTTATATCAGTTCGTCCGAGTGGCTGCCGCATGTTTGGGGTGAGGCGCGAGGTGCACAGTTTCCAAACGAGCATATTGCTAAGACAACAATCGATGTCTTGCTGGAGCATTTTGACGTTGTGGCATCTGAGCTTTCAACGATGGCGGCGGTCCAGCCCATCTACGGTGAAAGTGAAACGGGAGAGTTGTTTTTCTGGGAGCCGTGGGTGGACGGGTTTATGCAGTCCGTATTGCTGCGCCCCGTTGAATGGCACACATTCTACAAAAAAGCAGACGAAGATGTTCAGACAACGATATCGTTTTTGCAGTCGCTAAATGATATCCGTACTGGAAAAAGTGATTTGTCGGCGCCGCAGATCAAAGAAATTGACCATGTGGCTGGCGACGTCATCCCCATTTGTGTCTCGCTTATTGCAAACCGATCTCGGCCAGACCGCTGCTTTCCGCATGCCGCGAATATTACGACCACACCAGACTGCGCGGCATCAGAGCCATCGTGCTGGGATTCATGACCTTGTCTTTCCAGACCGATGCGCAGGCCTCGGAACAGTGTAATCTCGGGTCATATCAATGATTGTTGAATGTGCCACCCTGCTTCGTGGTCTAGTGGCAGGCGTCTTGCTGGCCGCTTCTGCCTGCAACGTGTCGTTGGACCCAAGTTCAGACGCGGTACCACCCTATGACCGTGCGCTGTTTGGTGGATGGGCTGACGTGGATGGTGATTGCAAAACGACCAGACATGAGCAGCTCGCCGACTTATCCACGGGTCCGATCCGCCTCAGCGACGATGGATGCCGGGTCGTTCGTGGTCGCTGGCTTGATCCTTACACAGGTCAAATATTTCAGAACAGCAGTGACCTTGATATTGACCACGTCGTTCCCCTGTTCTGGGCTTGGTAACGTGGTGCCTATGACTGGCCCGCGGATCAACGTCGCGCTTTCGCTAATGATCCTGTCAATCTGTTTGCTGTAGATGACGGTACCAATCAGTCGAAAGGGGCCAAAGGTCCTCTGGAATGGCTACCTCCCAATAACCTGTTCCATTGCGAATATGTGACGCGCTTCTGGCGGATTGTGTCCAAGGTAAGGCTACGGTGGGGGCCGTCTGACTTTGGCTACGATCCGATGATAAGTCCGACCTTATGTCCGATTTCATCCACCGACCTCAAATCGAAGTTCTCTCTGCCGCCGATGGCGTTCGCCGTCGGCA
>NZ_BMFC01000021.1 GCF_014637725.1 Marivita lacus
GTCGAGGCGTTCGGGCTCATCGACACCGCACAGATCGACCCGCTTCTCAGCATATCAACACAGGCCGCCTGACCGATGCCCTCGATTGGCCATACCCGAATTTACACCAGCTTGACGGACGCTACCCAACCAAGTTGGCAAAGTCGCACAGTAGCCGACGCACATGGCCATGTGGGTCGGGTCTCACTGCCAACCTGCCATTCAGCGAGATTGCAACCACCTTCGTTTCAAGTCGTCACATATGCGATACAAAACACCTGTAGCCGGACGACAGTGCTTGAGACGGGAGCTTCTCTCGCCGGGTCGAGCCGTGAGCTGGTAGGTATCAGCAAATCATAATCGGAGATAAGAGATGCAAATTTTGAAAGCAGTAGCGGCTTTCGGTTTCGCCCTTGCGGCGAGCCAGACAACTGCCCAGACAGAGATCACATTCTGGCACGCCATGGGCGGGGAACTCGGCGAATCAACCAACCAGATCGCCGAAAATTTCAACGCCAGCCAGAATGACTACCGCGTTGTTCCAGTGTTCAAGGGCACTTACGAAGAAGCCCTGACCGCAGGGATCGCCGCGTTCCGCGCAGGCGAGCAACCCAACATTCTGCAAGTGTTCGATGCCGGTGCCGCCACAGTGATCGGTGCAAAGGGCGCGACAGTTCCGGTTCAGGACCTGCTGGAATCCAACGGCGTCGACTTCAACATTGAAGATTACATTTCCGGCGTACGCTACTTCTTCGCCGACAGCGACGGCAAGATGATCGGTATGCCATTCAATTCGTCCTCGCCGATCATGTATTACAATGCCGATGCTCTGGAAGCAGCTGGTGTGACACCACCAGAAACATGGGAAGAGTTTCAGTCCGTTACCGCTCCGGCGCTGAAGGAAGCAGGCTACACCGCGCTGGCACAGTCGCATCTGCCGTGGATCTTCACCGAGAACTTCATGTCTCGTCACAACCTGCCGTTTGCCACCAACAACAACGGCTATGACGGTCTGGACACCCAGATTCTCGTGAACAACGACGCCCTGAAGGCGCATTTCACCGCCCTGACCGACTGGCAGGAGAAGGGCTATTTCGAGTGGTTCGGTACCGGCTGGGGTGACAACCAGACCCCATTCGAAGAAGGCAAGGTCGCGATCTGGCTTGGCTCTTCGGGATCTTTCGGCGGCCTGGCTGCCAAGGACCTGGGTTTCGAGTTTTCCGCCACCAATCTTCCCTACTGGGAAACAGTGACAACCGAGCCTACTCAGACCTTTATCGGTGGTGCTGCCCTGTTTGCAATGTCCGGCAAATCAGATGAAGAAAACGCTGCAACCGCAGCCTTCTTCGATTTCCTAACGAAGCCTGAAACCCAGTATTTGTGGCACCGTGAAACCGGCTATGTGCCGATCACAACAGCCGCCTATGAGCTGGCAAAAGCTGACGGCTACTATGAAGAAGCCCCCGCCGCGGAAGTGGGAATCCAGCAGTTGTCTCTGCCTGCCGGCGAAAACACCGCAGGCTATCGCATGGGCTTTTACGTTCAGATCCGCGACGTGATGAACCGTGAATACGGCCGTATCTTGACTGGCGAAACCTCTGTCGAAGATGCCTTTGCGAACATCGAAAAAGAAGCAAACGACCTGTTGTCCCGGTTCGCACGAACCCAAGGCTGACGCCCGACCTTCAAACCAAGGGCGGCCGCGCAATCGCGTGGCCGCTTTTGCATCTGATATTCAGGAGTACGACACGATGAAACGCGCAGGTTTCGTGAACCGCTGGCTGCCGATGTTGCTTCTTGCGCCGCAGCTGGTCATCATTGCGATCTTTTTCTACTGGCCCGCCGCTCATGCGCTTCACTCCTCGTTCTTTCTGCAAGACCCGTTCGGCTTTGGGTCGACCTTTGTGGGTTGGGAAAACTACACTGATCTTGCAGGTAACAGTGAATACCGCCGCATCGCGTGGTTCACTGTTTTATTCACCTGCCTCGTCACCTTCTTTTCGCTGGCACTCGCGCTGCTACTGGCGGTCAAGGCCGACAAGGTCATTCGCGGGGCACGCACCTATCGCACTCTGATCATGTGGGTTTATGCGGTCGCCCCGCCTGTCGCAGGCTTCATCGGCGTGATCATGTTCAACCAAAGCTGGGGCCCGCTGACGCGCGTTTTCGAGTATTTCGGTCACGACATGACACTTGGCGTCAACTACAACGACACCGCATTCGCCATGGTGCTGGTGTCGATATGGAAACAGGTTCCTGTCAATTTCATCTTCTTCCTGTCCGGCCTTCAGTCCATACCCAAATCAATCCGTGAAGCGGCTCTGATAGATAACCGCTCTGCCTCTGGCCGGTTCTGGGATGTGACTTTTCCACTCTTGGCACCGACAGGGTTTTTCCTGCTGATCATCAACATCACCTACGCCCTGTTCGATACCTTCGGCGTGATTGACACGCTGGTCAAAGGCGAACCTGGCAACAACCCCATGACGCTGGTCTACAAGGTTTATGTGGACGGGTTCCGCGGCAATGACCTCGGTGGGTCCTCGGCACAATCGGTGATCCTGATGGTGCTCGTATTGATTCTGACCGTCGTGCAGTTCCGCCTCGTGGAACGCCGCATTCACTACACATAAGGGCAATCCTATGACCGAAGCGAACCCTGCTGCAATGGCGGCTACCGCCGCAACTCCCGCCACCCGGCATCGCCGCCGCTTGCGGAGCGGAGACATTCTCGATCATGCTGTACTGATCGCAGGCGCACTGTTCATGTTGCTCCCTTTGCTGATGGTTCTGCAAATGACCACAGTCCCCGATGTCGAAGTGATCAAGACGGGGCCAACCCTGACCATTGGCGACCAGTTAGATGAAAATTTTGAGAAGGCGATGTTCGAAGCCTCGGGCTTTTCGGGCGAAAACACCGGCGTACGGATGCTGATCAACTCCTTCATCCTTGGCATCGGCTTTGCTGTTGGCAAGATCGTCATCGGTATGATGGCAGCCTATGCAATCGTCTATTTCCGCCTGCGTTTTGCGACACTGGCCTTTTGGATCATCTTCACAACGCTTTTGCTGCCGCTCGAGGTACGCATCCTACCTTCTTACGAAGTGGTGCAGAAGCTGGGGATGCTCAACAGCTTCCAAGGGCTGATCATTCCGCTGATCGCCTCGGCCACGGCGACCTTCTTTTTCCGCCAGTTCTTTCGCAGCGTGCCAGAGGAACTGGTCGAAGCCGCCCGCATCGACGGGGCCGGACCAGTAAAATTCTTCATCGACATCCTCGTGCCACTGTCAAAAACCATGGTCGCGGCGATGTTCATCATCATGTTCGTCTACGGCTGGAACCAGTATCTCTGGCCGACAATGATCACGACCGACGAGGATATGTTCACCCTCGTGCGTGGGATCAAACAGATCACGCAGGTGATGGAAGGTAACCGCATCCCCGAATATGGCCGCGCAAACCTGCTGGCGATCATCGCCATCGTGCCGCCCGTATTCGTCGTCATTTTCTTCCAGAGCTGGTTCGTCAAGGGCCTGACAGAGTCCGACAAGTAAGGAAAAAAAACATGGCTCAAGTCAAACTCGACCGTCTTCGCAAACTCTACCCCAACGGCTTCGAAGCGTTGACCCCGACTTCGTTCGAAATTCACGATGGTGAATTCGTCGTCCTTGTCGGACCCTCGGGCTGCGGCAAGTCCACGCTGCTGCGCATGATCGCGGGGCTCGAGGACATAAGTGAAGGCACGCTGCATATTGGCGACAGGATGGTCAACACGGTTGATCCTGCCGATCGGGACATTGCAATGGTGTTCCAGAACTATGCACTTTACCCGCATATGACCGTGCGCCGGAACATCGGTTACGGTCTGAAAAACCGCAAGATCGCGCAAGATGTCATAGACAGTAAGGTGCGCGATGCGGCGCAGATGCTGAACCTGACCGAACTACTGGACCGCAAGCCAAGCCAGTTGTCCGGTGGTCAGCGCCAGCGTGTCGCCATGGGCCGCGCCGTGGTACGCGACCCGGCTCTGTTTTTGTTCGATGAACCGCTGTCAAACCTCGATGCAAAGCTGCGCCATCAGATGCGGATCGAAATCAAGGCCCTCCAACGCCGTCTTGGTGTCACATCGGTCTACGTCACCCACGATCAGGTCGAAGCCATGACCATGGCTGACCGGATCATCGTGCTGAACGCGGGCCGGATCGAACAGATCGGCACACCGGCAGATATCTATCACGCGCCCGCATCGACCTTTGTCGCCTCGTTCATGGGCGCACCACCAATGAACTTGCTGGATGGTCATTGCGCCGATGGCACCGTGACACTGGGCGAAGGTTTTGCGTTGGGCACTTCTACCGACACTTCCACACGCAAGATAACAGTGGGCATTCGCCCCGAAGACGTTGAACTGGGTGGGGCCGGGGCTGTGCCGTTCCATGTCGATATAATCGAAGAACTGGGCGCGCACCGCCTGTTGCACGGCAGGCTGGCGGACCAAGCCTTTACCGTCCACATCCCCAAGGATCAGCACGCGAGCACCGGCGAAATGCCGATCACCCTGCCCGAACCGGCGCTGCGTCTGTTCGACGCTGAAACGGGGCGCGCGCTATGATTAACCGCACCGTTGCAACCCTGCCGCCGGTGACAGACGCGCAAAAGGCCGCAATCAACGCAGCCCCCCGCACGGCAGATGCCCACCGCGCCTTATTGGCTGATCTGCCAGCTATGCAGGCGGTGCAACTGGGCGGGCAGGCACGGGCCGCCCAGTTGCCCGCAACCATCAGCGTCGCTGCATGGAATGTCGAACGCTGCTTGTTCCCGCAGCAAACCGCTCGTCACCTTGCGCCGCTGGCCCCCGATGTTGTGCTGTTGTCCGAGGTCGATCACGGCATGGCCCGCACAGGCCAGCGCCATACCACAGCCGAGATCGCAGCCGCACTTGGCATGGCCTATGCCTTTGGTGTCGAGTTTCTGGAGCTTGATCTGGGCGGCGCCACCGAGCGGGCGTTCTGTACCGATGATTTCAACGCGCTTGGCTGGCATGGCAATGCAATCCTGTCATCGGTTCCCTTTGACGCGGTGATGATGGTGCGACTGTTCGATCATGGACACTGGTTCGCAGGCCCCGCCGACAAGGTGGACCCGAACCAGCCACGGGTCGGCGGGCGCATCGCGCTGGCCGCGATACTGCCGACCGTCGCAGGCCCGATCTGCGTGGTGTCCACCCATCTGGAAAGCAACGCTGACGTGACGCACCGACACGGGCAGTTCGAAATCCTGTTGGACGCGGTCGGCGTTTTCGCACCTGATATGCCCGTGCTGATCGGCGGTGATCTGAACACGGGCAATGATGCCCCGCCAGATTATGACTGGCGCGCCGAAACGCTCTTCGATCTTGGTCGTTCGCGCGGTTATGATTGGGGTTTTACTGCGGACGGTACGACGACCCGTGCAAGCCTGATCACCCCGCATCCGACCCGACAACTCAAACTGGACTGGCTGGCAGGGCGGAATTTGACTTGCACGGAGACTGGCATCCTGAGTTCGCTGTCGGATGACGGCAAGCCCCTGTCAGATCATGATTGTGTGTATTGCCGCGTCACTTTCAACTCGTCTCAGATTTGAAAGCCACAGCGCAAGTCTGGGTTGATCGACGGCTTGAGGTCGTTTGCACGGGAAACCGGAATGCCGCAGCAGCTCTGCAAACGGCGCCTTCTTGCTCGTTGCTGCCGTTCATGAGCCGTGCGGCGAATTCACACTTACTGCCCGATGCCGCTGGTGTACTGGAAATTGCAGAAGCTTGGGAGTGCGTATCATCTGGGCCAACATCACTTGGTCAGCCGGGGATGTCCTGAGTCAGGTAAAGACGCGTTGCCGTTGGATACTTCATGATCATGGCCGATGGAACGCCTGGCGCTACCTTTCAAAGCAACGACAGACCTGGGGGGCAAATGATCCTTTACGCCATCACCGCCGTTCTCTTCCTCGTCATCGATGCGGTCATGTTGACGCTCGTGATGAAACCTCTGTTCACCCGCCACATCGGGGACATGATGCGCGACAGCCTGATGCTGGCCCCGGCGGGGCTTTTTTACCTCGCTTACATTGCCGGGCTCGTGTTCCTCGTCTCGACCCCGGCCCTGCGCGATGCGGCCCCGGAGCGGGCGGCGCTGCACGGGGCCGTGATCGGCGCGATGGCCTACGGTACGTATGAGTTCACGTCGATGTCGATCATGAAGAACTGGTCCTGGGCGATGGTCGCCACCGACACGGTCTGGGGCGCGGTGCTGACGGGCTTTTGCGCCTGGGCCGGTGTGATGATCATGATGCGCGTTCAGGGCTGACCCGCGGCGACACAAATGGCGGCGGCGCGGCCGCGGCGATCATAGAGAGGCAGGGATGCTGTCACACGCGACACGGACGATCGGGGCAATTGCCGGGCTTCTGGGTATCGCCGCCTGTTCCGTTTTCGGAGGTGCCGCCGCGCCGGAATCCGAATACGACGTGGTCCTCTCCGAGCCGCCGTTCGAGCTGCGCGACTACGGCGAACTGGTCGTGGCCAAGACCCCGATGACGGATGGGTCCAGCACTGCGTTTGGGCGTCTTTTTGACTACATTTCTGGCGCCAATGGCGGCGCGCGCGACATCGCTATGACAGCGCCAGTCCTGAACACCGAAAGCGCCGATGGCGCCAAGATCGCGATGACCGCACCGGTCCTGCAAGACCGGGAAGGCGCGCGCAATATGATCTTTGTCCTGCCCGAGGGGCTGACACCGCAGACCGCGCCGGTACCGACCGATGCGCGCGTCTCGCTGACGACGATCCCGCCGCGCCGAGTCGCGGTGGTACGCTATTCCGGTTTCCTGACCCGGCGAGTCTCAATCGAGGAAGCCCGGCTGCACGACTGGCTGGCGCGCAAAGGCCTGAGGGCGACGGGGCCGGCCGAAATCGCCGGTTACAATCCGCCCTGGACCCTGCCGCCCTATCGCCGCAACGAGGTTCTCATCCCCGTCGAACGTGACTGACCGCCGGTTCCGTCTCCGCCATCTGACGTTGATGCTCGGCATGATGCTACAACTTGGGCAGGGGTTCGAACCTCCGAGTAACAGTTTTCGAGACCGTTTTCAGCCTATTGTGGCGCATTAAGACCCTTATTTTATTGGGGCTCCACGGTGCGAGATGCGCAATATTAGCATTATCGGCGGGGCAGGGCGGCATAGTCGGACGGCATAGTGCTGGCGCTTTGCGTTCCCGCCAGAGGAGGCCGCTGCGGGCGTGCTTTGATAGAGTGGGCCGCAGAGGTTCGATTGGTTACCAGAGGACCGGTAAGACCGGCTAACCCTGGGAAGCGAGAGCAAAGCTGAATTGGAAGGGCGGGGTTAGCAAACCATTAATCACCGTCGCCTCTCTTCGAGGAGGATGGTGCGATCGGCCCGGCCCGGACTTTGGAAGCGGGCGGCGTGCCGCGGTGCAGCAGAGCCATGACCCTCGTTCCTGGTCGCCGGCAGTCTCAGCGCAAATTTGAGGGTTAACAAGTGCGGAAACCAATGCCACCGTCAGATGTTTGGGACGGCGGAAAGACGAACGAGGGCAGACTGGGTAGATCTATGACGGTAAAACATGTGATTATAAAAGGCCACGTGCCGGGTGTATCGTACAGAGCATGGAGGCGTGATCGGGCACAAGAACTGGGGATCTCGGGATGGGTTCGCAATCTGCCGGACGGATCGGTCGAGGCCCTTGTCTCTGGGGCAAGCGAGGCTGTCGAGGTTTTGATCGAAGCTCTATAGAAGGCCCGTTTTCGGCGGATGTAAATGATGTTTGAACGCCTCCGAGACCCAGACGCCTGTCGAGCGGGGTTTTCGTACCCGGGGCTGAGAGACGGACGCATTCGCGGAAATTGTCAGCCATCGAGCGTGTCGGCGCACCGCCGGCTTCGATACCAGTGGGACTTGTGTTCAACGCGGTTTCGAAGCAGGATCTTAGGCTGCTTCACCGCGCAGATTGCAAGTTTCCTCGCGCAGTGTAAGAAGGGCAGGCAACATAAGTTTTTCGCCGAACCCGAAAGTCACAAATCGAAGTCGGCCAGCTGTCAAGTCCTGCTTGAATGCCAGTTTCCCATGAATTTTCCGGGACCCCGTTTTGGCTGAACTGCCTCCGGAGGTGCCGCTTCACGAAAGGGTGAAGAATTGAACACCGCGACTGACAGCCTCTTTCTGTCACACCCCGATCCGATGTTGATCTATGATCTGGAAACGCTGCGATTTCTGGATGTCAACAAGGCCGCCGTCGCAAAATACGGGTATTCCCGCGACGAATTTCTTTCAATGACCATCGCCGATATCCATCCGGATGAAGACAAGTCCGCCCTTGTGGCCCACCTCGCGGCTGCCACCGAAGGCCGCAACGAAGCCGGGATGTGGCGGCACCGGCTGAAGTCCGGCGAGATCATCCATGTCGACATCACCAGCCACATTATCGACCACGATGGGCGCAGCGCGAAGCTGGTCGCGGCACGGGATGTGACGGAACGGGTGAATGCTGAAAGGGCCCTTGCGCAGGCGAAACGGATGCTCGAGATCGCGGGTCATTCGGCAAAGTTCGGAGCCTGGAGCTTTGACGTGGCCAACAGAAAAGCAGAATGGTCCACCGAGACCGCCCGTATCCATGATGAACCTGATGGGTTTTCACCACATATCGACGATGCGCTTTCCTATTTCGCGCCTGAGGATCGGGAGCGGATCAAGAATGCATTCAAAGATTGTATTGCTCATGGCCGTTCCTTTGATGAAATACTCCAGGTAATCACGGCGAAAGGCCGCAAGTTATGGGTGCGCTCGACGGGTGAGGCGGTTCTTGATGAAACCGGCAAGACCACGATGGTTGAGGGCTCCATTCAGGACATGTCTGAACTGGTGACCGTCCGCAAGCGTGCTGAGGACGCGGAAAGATTGCTGGCGATGGCCGGCCGGGCGGTCAAGCTGGGGGGGTGGCGCGTTGATCTCGCGAACCAAAAGGTAACTTGGACGGATGGCACAGCGGCCATTCACGAACTGCCGGCTGGCTTTTCCCCTTCATATGATGCTGGGATCGATTATTTTGCACCAGAAGAGCGCGACTCGGCGCGGAAGGTTTTCGACGATTGCGTCGAACACGGCATTGCGTTTGATAACGTCCGCGACCTGATCACGGCAAAGGGAAATCGCATCCAGGTCCGCTCCTTTGGGGTGCCGGTAAAGGATGACGCGGGCCAGATCGTTGCCGTGCAGGGCGCGATGCAGGACATCACTGAATTGATGACCGCCCAACGGACAGCTGATGAGCTTAGCGGGCGTCTGGCCGAGACGTTGGAAAATATAGGCGATGCCTTTTTTATGCTCGATAGGGATTGGCGCTTTTCCTACCTCAACACCAAGGCTGAGGAGCTTCTGGAGCGCACTCGTGAGGAATTGATTGGACGCCGGATTAGCGATGAACTTTCTGGAAGCGTCTTTGAAGCTCAGTATTCGCGGGCGTTCGAGACCGGGCAGACAGTCAGGTTTATTGAGCATTATCCTCCGCTCAAGCGAACGTTCCGCGTCACTGCCCATCCGATACCAGATGGATTGGCTGTCTATTTTTCCGACATCACCGAAGAATGTCGCCAGACCGAACAGTTGCGGTTGCTCGAGGCGGCCGTTCAGCAGATCAACGATGTCGTCATCATCACGGATGCCATACATCGCGCTGCTTCTGGCGACGACACCATCATTTACGTCAACGATGCCTTCGAACGCATGACCGGGTTCACGCGCGACGAGGTGATCGGACGGACACCCAGAATCCTGCAAGGCCCCAAAACCCAACGCTCCGAACTTCACCGGATCTGGCAGGCGATTGAGACCCACTTTCCAGTGAGCGTCGAATTGATCAACTACACGAAGTCCGGTCGGGAATACTGGCTGGAGCTCGACATGGTTCCGCTTGCAAATGGTGAAGGACAGGTCACGCATTTCGTCGCGGTGCAGCGCGATATAACCGATCGCAAGCGCGGCGAGGACGCATTGCGCGTCTCAGAGGCACGGTTTCGCCTGATCGCCGACGCAACCGAAAACACCGTTTGGGACTGGGACATCGCCGAAGGGCGCTGGTGGTGGAGCGACGGAATGGTGCAGCAATTCGGCCATCATCCCGATCCCGACGCCAAGCTGCCGACCGTCTGGCGCGCAAACGTGCACCCCGACGACCAGATGCGTGTCGAGGCACTTTTCGAGAAGCTCACTCTGGGTGAAATTGGTGTACTTCACGACCAGTATCGGTTTCGACGGGCCGACGACAGTTGGGCGCATGTGGAAGAACATGCCTTCCCGATCCGCGATAATGAAGGACGTATCGTCAGGGTCATTGGAAGCATGGCGGATATCTCGGATCGGCTGGACATGGAGGAGCGTCTGCGTCAGTCGCAAAAACTGGAGGCCGTGGGTCAACTGACAGGCGGCATTGCCCATGACTTCAACAACCTGCTGACAATCATCATGGGCAATACGGAAATGCTTCGGGACAGCCTTGAGGAAGACAGTCCACTGCGGCGGTTTGCCGACGCGAGCGCTGTTGCGACGGATCGCGCCACTGAACTGACCAATCGGCTGCTGGCGTTCTCGCGCAAACAGATGCTTCAACCCCAGGTGTTTGACGTCAACGCCGTGATTACCGACTTCGAGGACATTCTGCGCCGGACCTTGGGTGAGAATATCGACATCGAGATCGACCTCGCCAATGATATATGGCTGACAGAGATCGATCTTGCTCAGGCCGAAGCCGCCATTCTGAACCTTGCGATCAATGCGCGCGATGCGATGCAGGGTGGCGGGTCATTGACCATCGAGACGGCGAATGTGGTCCTCGACAGCGACTATGTCTCGAGCGAACCTGATGTGCCTGCCGGGCACTACATCGTCATTGCGGTCAGTGACACCGGGCACGGCATTCCCAAGGACCAGATCGCACAGGTCTTCCAGCCGTTCTTCACCACGAAAGCTGTTGGCCAGGGAACGGGGCTTGGCTTGAGCATGGTGCACGGTTTCGTCAAGCAAACCGGCGGTCATATCCGGATCTATTCCGAAGTGAACGAAGGCACGACCGTCAAACTGTATTTCCCCCGGTATGTCGGGGACCGAGAAGAGCAAGGTACCACATCGCAGGACCGGCCCTTGCAACGTGGTCAGGAGACCATTCTGGTAATCGAGGACGACGTCCTGATCTTGCAGCAGTTGATGGCGCAACTGACCGGGCTGGGGTACCGGGTGATCACGGCGTCGGCCGGCCCCCCGGCGCTGGACATCCTGCGTGCGAGATCGGATATCGACTTGCTCTTGACAGATGTGATCCTGCCCGGCGGCATGAACGGACGTCAGATTGCCGACGCCGCCCGTGTGATCCATCCGGACCTCAAGGTTGTTTTCACCTCGGGCTATTCGGAAAATGCGATTGTGCACCACGGACGGCTGGATTCCGATGTCAACTTTCTGGGCAAACCCTACCGCCGGTCCGAACTCGCCGCGAAGGTTCGGGAGGTTTTAGAGTCCTGACCGAAGTGTCTTTACCGAAAATCCTTAATCAGGAGCAGGTAAATGCAACTCCACGGTCGTTCCTTTGCCGCTTGCGCTGCGCAGCCTCAATTCTCCTGAGGCCACGCGTGCAAGACCATCAACAAAGCTGAGCCCCAGCCCAATGCCCATGCCGACCTCACGCTTCGTGAAGAATGGCTCTCGGGCCTTTTTCAGCGTGGCGTTGTCCATGCCGAATCCCTGATCGCTAACAGCGATGACGATCTCTCGGGCCTGAGTCTCGTCCCTCATGGTCAGCCGCGTCGAGAGATGAATGTCACCGCCGTCAGGCATCGCTGCGACCGCATTTGTGATCAATTCTTCAATCGCCTCTTTCAGCATGTCTGACCCCAGCTCGACAACGGCGCCAGCGGCTTGGAGATCGACCGTCAATCGATACTTTGCGGCAAGGCGGTTGGCCTGATTCCGCGCGATGTCCTGCAAATGCGGGTCGACCTCGAGGTTGGCGAACTGTGCAAGGGTATAGCCCGAATACAACAGCAGGTGATTGACGAGTTTTGCAGCCCGTTGCGTCACGACAAAACTGCTTTCGAGGGTTGGTTGAAGATGCGGTCGATCAGCAAGCTCTTCTTCCAGTAATTCAAGGTTGCCCAGAATAACGGTCAGGATGCCGTTCAGATTGTGCGCGAATCCACCAGTCAACTGACGGACGATGGCGTCACGGTCGATCTGCCGCTTCTGGGCTTCGGCGCGGAATTCTTCCGTGACATCTTCCACGACACCCACGACAGAAGTTATGAGGCCGCCAGAATTGGTGATCGGAATTGCCTTCATTTGGACGTGTCGCTGCGGCGCATCCTGCACGTCGATACGTAAACGGCCTGAGAAAGTTTTGCCTGCGCGGATCGCCTCCTGAAACTGTGGCCCGATGGCGGTGCGATCCTCGCTGGTCAGGGCCGAGAGCCAGTCTTCCGCAGAGTCGACGCCCAAAAGTGCAAAAAACCGGCGACTGGCCTGCACTATTTCACCGGAAAAAGGATCAGCGCGGAAAATACCCACGGGAAGTGTGTCGTAAAACGCGTGCAACTCGTTGTTGGTGCGATCAAGGCTCTGGTTGGTCGCGCTCAACTCTTCGTTCAGATCTTGAAGCTCTTGGTTGGCCGCAGACAGGGCGCTGCGCGCAGCCAGCAGCTCACTTTCATAGCGGCGCCGGTCTGTCGCGTTAAAGACGGTGATCCAGATCGAGATAGCCTTACCGTCCTCGTCGCGCCGTTCTGCCGCATTGACCAAAATCGGAATGCGGTCACCGTTTTTTGCGACCAGATCAAGCGCCACTTCGTTGAATGATCCCTGAAGACGAAGGAGCGGCGCGAAATGCGTTTCGTAGTAAATCTTGCCCGCCACATTCAGCAGGTCCTGAAATCGCCGCCCCGGCAACTCGCCGGTGTCATATCCTGTCCATGCCCGGAATGTTGCATTCACTCGAACGATGCAGCCGCCAGGATCAAGAGACAGGTAACCGCAGGGTGCATGCTCGTAGAGATCCCGGAGTTCATCGAGATCGATCTGCAAGGCGTCTGTATCGCTGGGGCAATTGGTGTCCATATCAGGCAAAGATGAAATCACGAATGGCGGTCGACGTGGCCTCGGGTGCGCTTAGGTTCGGGCAGTGGCCAGTCGCATCGAGCGTGACAAGTTGGCTGTCTGGAATGGCGTCGTGAACGTATTTACCCACCGCTTGCGGCGCGATGATGTCTTCCCGGCATTGCAGGATCAGCGTCGGGATTGCAACGTGAGCGAGGTCGGATCGGTTGTCTGATGTAAAGGTGGTGCGGGCAAAGTGCCGGGCAATTTCCGGATCGGTCCTGCAAAAGCTGTTGGTCAGCTCCTCGCCCAACTCCGGTCGATCCGGGTTGGCCATGATCGTCGGCGCCATGGCCGCGGACCACCCCATGTGATTGCTGTCCAGAAATTCAAGCAGCTCTTCGATTTCGGGCGCAGTGAAGCCGCCGAAATAATTGCCATCGTTAATATATTTCGGCGAAGGGCCGACGAGAACGAGGTGACTGAACAATTCAGGCGCAGCGCGCGCCGCCAGCACACCAATCATCGCACTGACCGAGTGTCCGACAAAGATCGCTTTGCCCAGATCGAGTTCCCGGAGGATTTCCAAGACATCATCGGCGTGCCCCTCGAGGCTGCTGTATCGGTCCGGCGACCATGCGCTCAGATCTGACCTTCCTGCTCCGACAAGATCGAACAGCACCACTCTGAAATCGTCCGTAAAGTTCGGCGTCACAAACCGCCACATGTTCTGGTCACAGCCGAAGCCATGCGCAAAGACAATGGGCGATCCGGAATCCCCCAGTATCTGCACGTTGTTTCTGGTGATGACTGACATGGAGTCCTCCGGCATTTGCGTGTCTTGTGGCTCGGCGCGACCGCGTTTCAAATTTGACCCGTTCCAGCTCTTACGGCTGGTCCATCAGAATCTTGCGCTTGCCTGAACGTAATCGCACACAACGTGTTGGACAATGCCAAGCCTACGGATGGGCGGTTTACACCCATCACGCAATCAAATCGCTGGAAATCCGAAAACTCATCCTCGTCTCGGCCCCATCGCTGCGCATTGGCACAGGGATGCCGTGATCCTGAGCGCGACCATTGATCTCGCGTCGCAACTGGGCCTGCGGGTCGTTGCAGAGGTGGTGGAACGGGCCCAGCAGGCCGACTGGTGGCGATGAAAGCCCTACGGGGCAAAAGCGCGCACGGTGCTTTCTCCGAGTTGCATCTCGGGGCCGAACTCGATGCCTTGGGCTTCTACGGCAAGCGGCGCCATGCCCGCCAGGAGCGCGGCGCGGAGGGTGTGGTGTATGGTCAATAGGGTCTTTCTTTCGTTTGGGTTAATTGTGATGGCCGTGGTCCGGCGCGGCGCAGGAAGGTGGAGGAAGAGACCGCGAAGGTCCTGGAGCCGCGTCTGGGCGTTCGGGCTCAAGGGAATTACCATACGCGCATCGCCCAGCCATGGGTTAGGGCAGAGATTCGTACCTCCGAGTAACGGTTTTCGAGACCGTTTTTGGGGCAGGGTGGGGATGCCATAGCCTTTATTTATATGGGTCCGCGGGATCTGTATGCGCGAGTGCGACAAGCTGAGCGGTGTAAGACGGCATAGTTGGACGCCATAGCATCCAAGCGGCGCATTACCCCCTTGTGAGGCGGCTTCCCCCATCCGACGCGGGCACTTGATCAGGAGAAGATTGAAGGTCCCATCGCCTGGATGCGAACGGCAGCCTCGAGCCCAAAGTGCTCACGGCTTCACAGATCAGTTTCGCGACCGCAGCGAACGCGCTTGGTCGTGAGCGACCCGTAGCCAGCCTTCATGCTAAGCGCAGCGAATGGCGGTGCTGAACCGAAGGCGTGACCCGGTCCTTCGCGCTTGAAACGGAGAGGCTTGCTCAATTTTCAAGCCAAAGTGGGAGCGTATGTCAGCCATCGCACAACCGCCGGCAGACTATGTCGACAGAAGCATCGTCATGAAAAGTGGCCAATATATTGATCGAACGCAAGAAAGAAGCTCTCGAACGCGATGAAAGTCGCACCCCATCTTGACGGCCGCGGCGACGATCTCGCCGTCCCACCCGATGCGGCCTCGGGCAGAATTGCTCCGGACATATCGCAAAGGAGGTTCGCAATGGACCTGATCGCTTTCACCCCTGTCGTCACGCCCGTTCTGCGCGCATCCCGCCTCGACTTCGCGCTGGATAGCCTCGACGGTTGGCTCGGCGCCGAGGTTGGCAATCTCGAGGATCTGTTCGACATCACCGGCCACGGCGATGCCGTCGACGATATCGAGGTGCTCAGGAGTCTGCATCTTGCACCCGGCGCGAGCCCGGAGGATGTCCGCCGCCTGCTCGAAGACGCGATGCTACCTCTCGAGCGCCTGCTGGACCGGGTGTGGTCGATCCCCCTCAAGGGCCCGTTCAACGATCCTTCGGGTCTCGACGCATGGATATTCCGGTCGGAAGCAAGGCTCGAGGATGTCCTGTCGGCGCTGAACCTCGCGCTGGCGGCCTGAGGCGGAGCAGAGTCTCGCTATCCATCTGAGACCGTTTTAACGGTGGCGCATACACATGTTTAACAGTGGCGCATACACATGGCCTCTAGGCGACATGTGCCGTCGTGGTGGACGATGGCGCGTCAGATCTGCGAGAGAGAAACCGAATACATGAAAGCGGCCGACACGTGCATCGCGACGCTTGCGGCGCGACCCGCGTCGATCGTCGGCGAGCCGGAGCCGGCGATGGTTTCGGCGCATCTCCGAGTGGAGCACAACATGCAGCACATTCCCGGTTTTCTTTAGAAGGAGCTTGACACCATATACTAAGATCGTCCATATTATGGATGTATATCAGTAACTTAGCATAGAATCCTACCACCCCAGCCAGTTTTGCCCGCCAGTGATGCTATGAAACTGCCCGTCGACCTTGCGTCAGACGCCGATATGGGTTGCTGAGACCTCGGGCGTGATCTCGGAAAACGGGCCGGACCAGACCGTTGTCCCTCGGGCGAGGATCACCGCGCGGTCGGACACCTGCGCCAGTTCCCGCACCGATTTGTCGATCAACAGGATCGCTGTCCCGGTTTCGCGTTTCAGCCGCGCGATGGCTGCCCAGATTTCATGACGGATGATGGGGGCCAGCCCTTCGGTGGCCTCGTCCAGGATCAGCAGGCGCGGGTTCGTCATGAGCGCGCGTCCGATGGCCAGCATCTGCTGTTCGCCGCCCGACAGCGACGCGGCGCGTTGATTCTTGCGTTCGCCAAGGCGGGGAAACAGGTCCGCGAGGGTTTTCAGAGTCCAGTCACCGGGACGCGCGGCTGCGATCAGGTTCTCCTCGACCGTGAGATCGCGGAAGCAGCGCCGTCCTTCCGGGGCCAGGCCAATGCCAAGCCGCGCTGCCTTGTGGCTTGGCAAGCCGTGCAGATCTTGTCCGTCAAAGCGCAACACACCGTCGGCGGCGATCATCCGGCAGATTGCCTTGACGGTCGTTGACTTGCCCATGCCGTTGCGCCCCATCAGCGCCACCACCTCGCCCTCGGCCACGTCAAGCGTGACGCCGAACAACACCTGCGCCACGCCGTAGCTTGCGGTCAGATCCTGCACCGAGAGCAGTGTCATGCCTCTTCTCCCAGGTAGGCCACGCGCACGGTGCTGCTGGACCGGATCTCGTCCACACTCCCCGAGGCGATGACCTTGCCGTAGACCAGCACGCTGATCCGGTCGGCCAGCGCAAAGACCGCGTCCATGTCATGTTCGACCAGCAGGATCGGTGCTTCCGCCCTCAACTGGTCAAGGAGGGCGGTCATCTGGTGCGATCCCTCGGCTCCCAGCCCGGCCATCGGTTCGTCCATCACGAAAGCCTTGGGTGACAGCGTCAGCGCCACTGCCACCTCCAGCTGCCTGCGTTGGCCATGGGAGAGGGCGGCACAGCGCATGTGCCGTTGGTCGATCAGGCCGACACGCTCCAGCGCGGCTTCGGCGATGGCGGTGAGGGATCGGTCTGACAGCGCCCGTGTCCAGAATTGCCAGGGCCGCCCGGACGCGCCCAGGGCACCCAGCACGACGTTCTCCAGTACGGTGTCTTCCATCGCCAGAGCGGAAATCTGGAAGGTCCGGGCAAGCCCGGCACGGGCGCGGTCTGCTGTGCTGTCCTGCGTCACGTCCCGTCCCATAAGGTGAACGGTTCCGGAATCCGGGGCCAAGCCACCGCAGATCTGTGCGATCAGGGTCGATTTGCCCGCCCCGTTCGGGCCGATGATGGCGTGGATTTCGCCCGCGCGCAGGTCGATTGACACGTCATCGGTCGCGGCCAGCGCGCCGAAGCGCTTCTTCAGGTTTCGGGTCTGAAGGATGGCGTCAGACATGCGCGCCCTCCTTGCCGGTCAGAAGGCCAATGATTCCACCACGGGCGAACAGCACGATGGCCAGCAGGATCAACCCCAGATAGACATGCCAGAACTCGGTCAGCCCTCCCAGCCAATGCTCCAGCGCGACGAACAGGCACGCGCCGATGACCGGGCCATAAAGCCGCCCGACGCCGCCGATGATGATCAGCACGATCAATTCGCCCGAAAGCTGCCAGCTGAACATGGTCGGCGACACGAACCGGTTGAGATCGGCAAAGAGCGCGCCCGCCAGCCCGGTGATCGCGCCAGAAATCACGAAGGCCACCAGCTTGAGCCGCACCGGGTTCAGACCCACGGTCTCGACCCGCGTTGGAACCTGCCGTGCGGCATTCAGCGCCAATCCGAACGGCGCATTCTGCAACCGGGCATTCAGGAACAGCACGACGCAGAGCAGCACAAGGCACAGGCCGAAGAACTGGATCGGCACAAGCGTGTTCAGTCCGGGAAAGCCGTTGCGCACATAGATCGACAGCCCGTCCTCTCCGCCATACGCGCTCCAGGAAATCGCGAAATAAAAGAACATCTGCCCGAAAGCGAGGGTGATCATGATGAAATAGACGCCCGATGTCCGCAGGCTCAAAAGCCCGATGATCCATGCTGCCAGCGCTGATATGACGATGGCGACCAGCCAGATCACGGGCATGGACTTGGTGCCGGGAATGACCAGTCCGATCAGGTTCAGCGATGTGAAGGTCTGCGCATGATAGGCTAGGATGCCCATCGCGTAACCGCCGATGCCGAAGAACACCGCGTGACCAAGGCTGACAAGCCCGCCGATGCCCAAGGCGATGTTCAGGCCGACGGCGGCAATCGCGAGGATCACGGCGCGCGTCACAAGCGTGATGGTGAAGGGTTCGTCCACCACCACGGCCCAGAGCGGCACCGCGAGCAGGCCAAGCAAGGCCACCCAGTTGACCAGACGTTCGGGGATCATGCGCGGGCTCCGAACAGGCCGGTGGGGCGCCAGACCAGCACGAGGCTCATCAGGATGTAGATCGCCATGGAGGCCAGCGCCGACCCGGTCTGTGTTGCGGCTCCCGGCTCCATGAAGAGCTTGAAGAGTTCGGGCAGAAAAATCCCGCCCAGCGTGTCCGTCAGGCCGACCAGCAGCGCCCCGATGAAAGCACCCTTGATAGACCCGATGCCGCCGATCACGATCACCACGAAGGCAAGGATCAGCACAGGTTCGCCCATACCCACCTGCACAGACTGGATCGCGCCCACCAATGCTCCAGCCAGCCCGGCCAATGCCGCGCCGATGGCAAAGATCAGGGTATAGAGCCTGCGGATATCCACCCCCAGCGCCGCGATCATCTCGCGGTCGTTTTCGCCTGCGCGGATCTGGATGCCGACACGGGTGCGTTCGATCAGCGCCCAAAGCCCCAGACCGACCAGAAGGCCGACCGCGATCAGGAACAGGCGGTACAGCGGATATTGGATGCCGCCTGGCAAGGTGACGGGGCCGGACAGGGCATCCGGAATATCAAGGAAAAGCGGAAACGATCCGAACAACCAGCGCGTGCCTTCGGAAAAGATCAGGATCAGTGCGAAGGTGGCCAGCACCTGATCCAGATGCGCCTTGCCGTAGAGCCTTCGGATCACCGTCATCTCGATCAGCGCCCCGGCGATGGCGGCCACCGCAAGGGCCGCAGCCAGGGCAAGCCCGAACGATCCGGTTGCACCAGCAACGGCAGCGGCGGCAAAGGCGCCGATCATGTAAAGCGATCCATGCGCCAGATTGATCAGCCCCATGACGCCAAAGATCAGCGTCAGACCGGCCGCCATCAGGAACAGCATGACGCCAAACTGCACTCCGTTGAGGAGTTGCTCGATGATCAGGAGTGTCGACATGGCTGCCCGCGTTTTGGTGTGCCGGACACTGCCCCCGGCACACCGTCTGGCGTCTTACATCTTGCAGTCGACGGCGTAGACGTCGCCGTGGTTTTCAAGTGCGACACCGATGATCTTGTTGGTGAACACGTCGCCTTCCTTGATGACCTCGCGGGCGTAGATCGTCTGGATCGGGTGCTGGTTCGGGCCGAACTTGAAATCGCCACGTGTGCTGTCGAAATCGGCGGCACGCAGCGCCTCGCGGAAGGCATCGGCATCCGACACCTCGGCCTTGTCCAGCGCCGACAGGATCAGGTTGGCGGTGTCAAAACCCTGGCTGGCATAAAGCGACGGCAGGCGTCCGTATTCGGCCTGGAAGCTTTCGACGAAGGCGGCGTTGGTCGGATTGTCGATATCCTTGTTCCACTGGCTGGTGTTCACCACGCCAAGAGCCGCATCGCCAACCGCTTGCAGGATGCCCTGGTCAAAGCTGAAGGCCGGGCCGACCACCGGCAGATCGACACCGCTGTCGGCATATTGCTTGAGGAAGGAAATCCCCATGCCGCCCGGCAGGAAGAAAAACACGCTGTCTGCGCCCGACGCCCGGATCTGCGCGATCTCGGCGGCATAGTCGGTCTGACCCAGTTGGGTGTAGATCTCGCCGGCCAGTCCGCCTTCGAAGGTGCGCTTGAAGCCCGTCAGCGCATCCTGACCCGCCGGGTAGTTGGGGGCAAGGATGAAGCTGTTGGAATAGCCCGCGGATGTCGCATAGGCACCCGCCGCCTCATGCAGGTTGTCGTTCTGCCAGGCGACGTTGAAATAGTTGGGATGGCAGCCCTGACCGGCCAGCGCCGACGGGCCCGCATTGGGTGAGAGGTAGAATTTGCCCTGTGCAGTGACGCCGGGAATGACGGCCATGGCAAGGTTCGACCAGATGATCCCGGTCAGAATATCGACGCGCTCCGATTGCACCATCTTGTCGGCCAGTTGAACGGCGATGTCGGGCTTTTGCTGGTCGTCCTCGATCACCACGTCGATATCGTCGCGGCCCGATTGACCGATGGCCAACATGAAGCCGTCGCGCACGTCGATGCCAAGACCGGCACCTCCGCCGGACAGGGTGGTGATCATCCCGATCTTGGTCTCGGCAAAGGCCGATGTCGCGCCGATCACCATGGCCGCCGTGGCCATCAGAAGCTGTTTCATCTGGTTCTCCCTAATGTTGTCGTCCCGTGTGATCGAACTGTTGATTGCCACCGGACCGGCGGCGCAATTCTGACCCAAGACGTTTTGTCCTTGAATGTGTTGAACAAAGCGTGCCGAAAAACAAGAGACCTGTGCGAATAACACGGGTCTTGGCGGATGGTCCTTCGGGTTTTGCCGGTATTTTACCGAGTGGTAAATTTGCAATCAGGCGCGCTGGATGCTGAGGCGGGCCTGCAGGCCGGTTGCCGAGTTCTCGAAGGACAGCGCCCCGTTGTGCAGCGCCGCGATGGTCGCGACGATGGACAGGCCAAGCCCGTGCCCCGCGATATAGCCCGTGTTCTCGCCGCGCTCGAACGGGGCGATCAGGGCTTCGACATCCCCAGCCAGCGTGTCGGATCCTTCGTCTTCGACCACGATGGTGGCGGTTTGCGCGTTGGTCTCGATGGCGATGCTGGCACTGCGCCCGTATTTCAGCGCGTTGTCGATCAGGTTGGTGATTGCCCGCTCCAACGCAATCGGTCGTCCGCTGATGATCACCTGCCGCCCTGTCGTGACCACGCTTTGACCCTGCCGCGACATGAACAGGGACCGGCCCCCCTGAACCACCACATCGCGCGGTGGCACAAGGGTCACAGGATCCCCAACGTCCTGGTAATCCGACACGATGGTTTCCACCAGCGAGTTGAGCGACAGTTTGCGCGGCGCCTCGGCGTTCATCTCGACGCGGGTGTAGGTCAGGGCGCTTTCGATGATGCCGGTCATCGAGTCGATGTCGGATTCCAGCTTGCGGCGCAATTCGTCGTCCTGGATCAGCGCGGTGCGCAGCCGCAGGCGCGTGGCCGGAGTGCCAAGATCATGGCTCACGCTGGACAGAACGGCGGCGCGGTTGGCAAGTTGCCTGCGCTCAGCCTCGAGGAACGCATTCAGCGACTCCACGATGTCCCGCAATTCGGTCGGGCCGGTGGTTTCGTAACTCTCCGGACCACCAAAGCGACGGTTGCGAAAGGCCTGCGCGAAGGCGTCAAAAGCTTGGGTCGTGTTCCCGATCAGCGTCACCAAGGCGGCCACCGCCAGCAACGCGACCAGCACCGCCATGAGGCGCATGTCGCGCGGTGCCGCGTCACACCCCCAGATCGCGCTGCCCTCGACACGGTGCCATGGTCCGTTGCCGTAGCGTGCAAACAGGATCGGATCGCTGCAATAGGTGGCGAAAAGGCGGGTCAATGCCGCCAGTTGCGCGGGCGGGCTGGGTACCGCGTCGGCCTGAATGTCGGCAACGGGGTAACGCAACACGTCCGACACGGCGCCGATGCGCAACCCGCCATCCGCCCCCTGCAGGGACAGCACGGTGACATAGGCGGGTTGCGGTGTGCCCGTGATCCGTTCGAACTTTCCGGTTTCGGCCAGTACGGCATCCTCTGCCGACAATTGCGTGACCGTCAGGACAGGGTGGGTGTCGCGCCCCGTTCTCAGCGCTTCGTAGGTCAACAGCCCGGCGGTTTGCGCAGCAGCCAGATGGTCCGACCAGGATTGCGTGGACCGCAGCCAGAGCGCGGTGGCCAGCGTTGCCGAAATCATCGCGATCGCCACCCAGATCAGGGCCAATGTGCGCAGCCGGAACGCCCGTGCCATCAGTTGGACTCGGCGGTCACATCGACGGCGAACACGTAGCCGGTGCCGCGTTCGGTGCGGATCATTTCGGGGGCTTTCGGATCGGGTTCGATCTTGGAGCGCAGCCGCCCGACCAGAACGTCGATGGCGCGGCCCGTCGATTCAGGCTGGTCCTGATCACCGGTCACGTCCAGCGCCGTGGCGATTTCCTGACGGGTCAGCGGGATATGCGGATTGGCCAGCAGCACCTTGAGCAACGCGGTCTCGCGGCGGGACAGCGACACCTGGTAGCCGTCGGGGGATCGCACCTCGTCCTGTTTGCCGTCATAGACCCAGCCGCCAAAGCGGAAGGTCTGGATGCGCCGCCGGTAAATCAGCGAGGACGACCGCCGCGCGCGGGACAGCACCGCGCGTACCCGCGCCAGCAGAAGTTCGGGGTTGAAGGGTTTGGCCACGTAATCGTCTGCACCGGTCTCGTATCCCGCCATCCGCTGGTGATCGGCGGACAGGGCCGAGACCATGATGATCGGCACGTCATGGTCGCGTCGAAGCCCCTTGCAGATCTCCAGCCCGCTTTCATCGCCCAGCATCACGTCCAGCAGGACAAGGTCGATCCGCCCATCGTCAAGGTGGCGATGCACCTCGGCCTCGGTCGCGGCAGGCAGCGCGATGCACCCGTTCTGGCGCAGGTACTGGCTCATCATCTGGCGCATGTCGGGGTCGTCATCGACCACCAGAATTCGTGGAATCGCCACCTGTCCTCCTCCTCCGGCCTCGGCGTGTCACCACGAGGACCCTTCGTTGTCATGTAACAACAGGAAACGAAATCTCGTCCAGTGTAACAGCGTGTAACGAGAGGCACGAAAATCTGCACGTCGTTTTTGAAAACCCGCCATGACGTGATTGCAATGCTGGGGCCTCTTTCGTCAAAGATAAGCACCTGATGCCAGAACTGGCACAGATTTTGGGAGGACTACACACATGAAATCCGTATTTTTCGGCGCTGTCTCCGCCACCGCTCTGATCGCATCCGCAGTACATGCCGAACCCAAGGCAGAAGTCCTGCATTGGTGGACATCGGGCGGTGAAGCGAAATCGGTCGCCGTTCTTCAGGAAGAATTCGCCGCACAGGGCGGTGTTTGGACCGACATGCCCGTCGCAGGCGGTGGCGGCGACGCCGCGATGACCGCATTGCGGGCGCGCGTCCTTTCGGGCAACGCACCGACCGCCGTTCAGCTCAAGGGCCCGGCGATCCAGGAATGGTATGAAGAGGGCGTTCTGGCCGACATCTCGTCCGTGGCCGAGGCAGAGGGCTGGGCCGACGTGCTGCCCGCATCCATCGCCGGTCACATGAAGTGCGACGGCACATGGTGCGCGGCTCCGGTGAACGTGCACCGCGTTGACTGGATCTGGGCAAACGCCGCCGTTCTCGAAGCGAACGGCATCGAGATGCCGACCACATGGGACGAATTCAACGCCGCAGCCGAAAAGCTCGAAGCGGCGGGCATCATCCCGCTCGCGCATGGCGGTCAGGCCTGGCAGGACGCAACCGTGTTCGAAGCCGTCGCACTGGGCATCCTTGGCCCGGACGGCTTCCAGAAGGCGTTTGTCGATCTCGACATGGACACCCTGAAGTCCGACGAGATGAAGGCCGTGTTCGACCAGATGCGCACCATGCGCGGCTTTGTCGATCCGAACTTCTCGGGTCGTGACTGGAACCTTGCCACGGCGATGGTCATGAACGGCGAAGCCGCTTTCCAGATCATGGGTGACTGGGCCAAGGGCGAGTTCATTGCCGCTGGCAAGGCGCCGGGCGAAGACTTCCTCTGCGCGTCGGTACCGGGTGATGGCTTCCTCTACAACGTGGACAGCTTTGCCATGTTCGATGTGGAAGGCGAGGACAACAAGGCTGGTCAGGAACTGCTGGCAGAGCTGATCGTCGGTCAGAACTTCCAGAAGGTTTTCAACCTCAACAAGGGCTCGATCCCGGCACGCACCGATGTGTCGCTCGAAGCGTTCGACAGCTGCGCCCACCTGTCCTCCAAGGAAATGACCGAAAGCTCGGACAATGGCTCGCTCCTGCCCAGCTATGCCCACGGCATGGCGCTGCGCGGCGCGCAGGCCGGCGCGATCACCGATGTCGTGACCGCGCATTTCAACTCGGACATGTCGTCTGACGACGCCGTCAACATGCTGGCCGACGCGGTCGCCAACAGCATGTAAGCGCAATCTCCCGCCCCAAAGCACCCGCTTGGGGCGGGACTTTCAGGGACAGATCCAATGACCAAGTGGCTTGAACAAAACACGCCCAAATTGGTACTGGCGCCCTCGTTCATCGCAGTTCTGATCTTTGTCTATGGCTTCATCGCCTGGACCGCCTGGATCTCGTTCACGCGATCGCGCCTGCTTCCAAGATATGACATCGAAGGGGTCATCCAGTACGAGCGCCTGTTCGCCTCGCCCCGCTGGGACACCGCGCTGAACAACCTGTTCGTGTTCGGGTTCCTGTTCATCGTGATCGCGATGGTGCTCGGGCTGGTGCTGGCGATCCTGCTGGATCAGAACATCCGCACCGAAGGCGCGCTGCGCACCATCTATCTTTATCCCATGGCGCTTTCGATGATCGTCACCGGCACCGCATGGAAGTGGATCCTGAACCCGGGTCTGGGCATTCAGGCCATGGTCCGTGGCTGGGGGTTCGAGGAGTTCACCTTCGACTGGCTCGTGAACCCGGATATGGCGATCTACACCATCGTCCTGGCCGCAATCTGGCAAAGCTCTGGTTTCGTGATGGCGCTGTTTCTCGCCGGTCTGCGGTCTGTGGATGGCGAGATCATCAAGGCCGCGCAGGTCGATGGTATCCCGACATGGCGCATCTATACTGCCATCATCATCCCGTCGATGGCCCCTATCTTTCTGTCGGCCTTCATCGTGCTGTCGCACCTCGCGATCAAGAGCTTTGACCTTGTCATCGCGCTGACCGGTGGTGGCCCCGGCTATGCGACGGATCTGCCCGCAACCTACATGTACGCGATGGCCTTCTCGCGCGGCGATATCGGTCAGGCGGCAAGTTCGGCCATGATCATGATGATGGTCGTCTTCGCAATTGTCGTCCCGTACCTCTATTCGGAACTGAGGACCAAAGATGAGTGATCTGTCCATGTCTCAGGCGACAGGTCAGAACCGGACGGGCAAGATCATCCTGCGCTGGGTGCTGTATCTTGCGCTGGGTCTGTTTGCCCTGTTCTACCTGATGCCGCTTTTCGTGATGATCACCACCTCACTGAAAAGTCTTGATGAAATCCGCACGGGCGACCTGATCGCCCTGCCGCGCGACGTGACGTTGGACGCATGGCGCACCGCGTGGTCGGGGGCCTGCACCGGCATCCAGTGCGAGGGCGTGCGCCCGTACTTCTGGAACTCGATCCTGATCGCCATCCCGGCGGTCGCGATCTCGACCCTGCTTGGCGCGATGAACGGCTATGTCGTGGCGCAATGGCAGTTTCGCGGCGCCAACATCATCTTTTCGCTGATGCTGTTCGGATGCTTCATCCCGTTTCAGGTGGTGCTGCTGCCGATGGCGCGGATGCTGGGGATCATGGGCATTGCAGGCACCATTCCGGGGCTGATCTTTGTGCATGTGATCTACGGTCTGGGCTTCACCACGTTGTTCTTCCGTAATTACTACGTGTCGATCCCGTCCGAGCTGACCAAGGCGGCCAAGGTGGATGGGGCGGGGTTCTTCCGGATCTTCTGGTCGATCTTCCTGCCGCTGTCGCTGCCGATCATCGTGGTGACAGTCATCTGGCAGTTCACCCAGATCTGGAACGACTTCCTGTTCGGCGTGTCCTTCAGCCAGGCAGGCACGCAGCCCGTCACAGTCGCGCTCAACAACATCGTCAATTCGACCACCGGCGTCAAAGAATACAACGTCGACATGGCCGCCGCGATCATTGCCGCGCTGCCGACGCTGTTCGTCTATGTCGTTGCCGGCAAGTATTTCATCCGCGGTCTGACCGCCGGATCCGTGAAAGGATAATCCCATGTCTCCGATCCTTGACATCAACAACCTCTACAAGAGCTACGGCACGACGGAGATCCTCAAGGACATCAACGTGTCCATCGAACCGGGCGATTTCCTTGTGCTGGTCGGCCCCTCGGGCTGTGGCAAGTCCACGCTTTTGAACTGCATCGCCGGGCTTGAACCGATCACCGGCGGGGCGATCAGCATCGACGGCAAGGACATGACACATGTCAGCCCCAAGGACCGGGACATCGCGATGGTGTTCCAATCCTACGCTTTGTATCCCACCATGACCGTCGCCAAGAACATCACCTTCGGCATGAAGGTGCGCGGCGTCGATCAGGCCACGCAGGACAAGAAGCTGGCGCAGGTGGCGGCACAGTTGCAGATCGAACCGTTGCTGAACCGCCGTCCGGGGCAATTGTCCGGTGGTCAGCGGCAGCGCGTTGCGATGGGCCGGGCGCTGGTGCGCGATCCCAAGCTGTTTCTATTCGACGAACCGCTGTCGAACCTCGACGCCAAGCTGCGCGTCGAGATGCGGACCGAGATCAAGGCCCTGCACCAGAATCTTGGCGCGTCGATGGTCTACGTGACCCATGACCAGATCGAGGCGATGACGCTGGCCACCAAGATCGTCGTGATGAAAGGCGGCGTGATCCAGCAGATCGGATCACCGTCCGAGATCTACAACCGTCCGGCAAACCTGTTCGTGGCCGATTTCATGGGCAGCCCGGCGATGAACCTGATCCCCGCCAAGGCGCATCGCGCGGCCGACGGTACGCGGATCGAGATTGCCCGCAACTCCGGGGGGCCGATCGTGCTGACCGACACCAAGAACCGCGATCTGCCCGAAGACGTGATCCTTGGCGTGCGACCCGAAGACATCGCCGACCCCGATCTGCGTGGCTCTGATGCCACACAAGCAGCGGACTGCCTGATCGACATCGTGGAACCGGCCGGGGCCGACACGTTCGCGGTGATGCAGCTCGGTGGCAAACATGTCACAGCGCGGTTGCATGCGGAAACGACCGCCAAACCGGGACACTCCAAGCGGCTGTCCTTCGATCTGGGCAAGGTGTCGTATTTCGCGCCCGAAACCGGGTTGCGCCTGAACTGAGCAAAGACCGGGTGGTCAGTCCTTGAACGACCACCCGGATGTTTTCACCTGCTCGTTATGCGCGCCCAGCATGGGGGCAGTGCGGTCCAGCGACAATGTCGACGTGCTGAAGATGATCGGCGTGCGCACACCCGGCACACCTTCGGGCATGATCTTCATCTCGCGGTGAATGATCTGCGGATCGTCGAACACCTCTCCGACCGTGTTGATCGGTGACGACGCGACTTGTCTGGATTTCAGCGCGTCCAGAAGATCGGCCTTGGTCAGCTTCGCAGTTTCTGCCTTCAGCATGGCGATCAACTCGTCGCGGTGCTTCACGCGCTGGGCATTGGTCTGATATTCCGGGTTCTGCGCAATGTCGGGGCGTCCCACAATCTCGCACAACCCCTGGAACTGCCGGTCATTGCCGGAAGCGATGATGATGTCGCCGTCAGATGCGGGAAACACCTCGTAGGGCACAATATTGGGGTGCTGGTTGCCCATGCGATTTGGGGACGTGCCGGTCGCAAGGAAATTCATCGCCTGATTGACAAGGCAGGCTGTGCCGGAGTCGAGCAGGCTCATGTCGAGATGCTGGCCCAGCCCGGTCTTGTCCCGCTCGCGCAGCGCGGCCTGTATCCCGATCACCGCGTAAAGCCCGGTGTAGATGTCGGTGACGGCAACGCCCACCTTTTGCGGCTCGCCATCCGGGTCGCCGGTGATCGACATGAGGCCGGACAGTCCCTGCACAAGGTAGTCATAGCCCGCGCGTTCGGCATAGGGGCCGGTCTGGCCAAAGCCGGTGACCGAGCAGTAGATCAAACCGGGATTGACCGCTGACAAACTGGCATGATCCAGCCCGTACTTGGCCAACCCGCCAACCTTGAAATTCTCGATCAGCACATCCGCCTCGCGCGCCAGATCCTGCACGAAGGCGCGGCCTTCCTCGGTCGTCAGGTCCGCCGTGACCGAGTATTTGCCCCGGTTGCAGCTGTAGAAATAGGCGGCGGAGGGCGTGTCTTCGCCCTCGCGCTCGATGAAGGGTGGCCCCCATGTGCGGGTGTCATCGCCCTTGGGGCTTTCCACCTTGATCACGGTCGCGCCAAGATCGGCCAATGTCTGGCCCACGATCGGCCCGGCAAGGATGCGGGCCAATTCAAGGACTTTGAGCCCCTCCAGCGGTGCTGTCATCAGAAGAACGCCTGCAACCCGGTCTGCGCACGGCCAAGGATGAGGGCGTGCACGTCATGCGTTCCTTCGTAGGTGTTGACCGTCTCGAGGTTCTGCGCGTGACGCATGACGTGGTATTCCGCCATGATCCCGTTGCCGCCATGCATGTCGCGGGCGTGCCGTGCGATCTCCAGCGCCTTGCCGCAATTGTTGCGCTTGATCAGACTGATCGCCTCGGGTGCTGCGGTGCCTGCATCCAGCATCCGGCCGACCTGAAGAGCTGCGTGCAGGCCCAGCGTGATCTCGGTCTGCATGTCGGCCAGCTTCTTTTGGAACAACTGGGTCTGCGCCAAGGGGCGGCCGAACTGCACACGGTCCAACCCGTATTTCCGCGCCCGGTGCCAGCTGTCCTCGGCAGCGCCCATGACGCCCCAGGCGATGCCATAGCGCGCGCGGTTGAGGCATCCGAACGGACCCTTGAGCCCTTCGACACCAGGCAGCAACGCGTCCTCGCCGACCTCGACATCCTTCATCACGATCTCGCCGGTGATCGACGCGCGCAGCGACAGCTTGCCGTGAATTTTCGGCGCGCTGAGACCCTTCATGCCTTTTTCCAGTACGAAGCCCCGGATCTTGCCGCCATGCGCTTCGGACTTGGCCCAGACGACGAACACATCGGCAATCGGGCTGTTCGAAATCCACATCTTCGCGCCATTGATGACATAGCCCCCGTCGGTTTTCTTGGCGACGGTCTTCATGCCTGCAGGGTCAGATCCTGCATCGGGTTCGGTCAGGCCGAAACAGCCGATCAGCGTGCCGGCCGCGAGACCGGGCAAGTATTTCTTGCGCTGCTCATCGCTGCCGTAGGCGTGGATCGGGTACATGACGAGCGAGCTTTGAACGCTCATCATCGACCGGTAGCCGCTGTCGATGCGCTCCACTTCGCGGGCGACGAGGCCATAGCTGACATAGCCCGCACCCAAACCACCGAATTCCTCGGGGATGGTGACGCCCAACAGGCCCATCTCGCCCATCTCGGCGAAAATCTCGGGTGCAACGCCTTCGTTCAGATACATGTCCGTCACGCGCGGCAGCAGCTTGTCCGATGCATAGGCTGCCGCACTGTCGGCGATCATGCGCTCTTCTTCGGACAGGGTGGCGCGCAGGCCCAGCGGATCTTCCCAGTCGAATTTGGCGAGTGAGGGTCCGTGACCCGCGTGTGACGCATCAAGCATGTCCATGCTCCTTTTTCATGTCAGCGGCCGCAGCCGATCCGGCGATATGCCCAAGGACTGTCGCGGCCAGTAGCCCGTTACCGGACAGATACCCACTATCACCGGAACCTGAAACACCCACCGCAGCGCCACCTGCCGCAAAAAGGTTGTTCAGAACGCCCCCATCCTTGTGGCAGACGCGGGCTTCGTGATTGACGCGCAGCCCGCCCTGCGTGTGAAACAAGGCCCCGGTGACCTTGACTGCACAATAAGGTGCTTGCAGCGGTTCGCCAAGGAAGCTGCGTCCAAAGGCGTCAGGCTCGCCCGTTGGAATTTCTGCAATCGACCGTGTCAAAGCATCGTGGGGCAGGCCCGTCACCTTGGCAAGCTCTGCAAGCGTGTCGGCGCTACGGATCGCGCCAATGGCCTCGGCATCCTTGAAATCCTGGAACTGCCGGGCAATGCCTGCGATCCGGCTGTCGAAGATCGTCCACGCGATGCCCTCGGGCTGTGCCAGCACCGCGCGGGCGGCCTCGGAGTAGCCCTGGCTCTCGTCCCAGAACCGTTCACCGCTCAGGTTGACCTGCACGCCGCCTTCGGTGATCACCGCCCATGTGATGAGGATCCCCTGCGGATGCGCGACATTGCCGTGGCCCTGATAGGCCCCCAGATGCAGCGTTTCCGCGCCAAGCGCGTCACCCCATGCCACGGCGTCGCCCTGATTGTAGTCATGCCCGAACCAGAGCGCGTTTTCGATCTCGGGCATGAACTCGCGCACCATGTCGCGGTTGCCGCCATAGCCGTTGCAGGCAAGGATCAGCGCGCCACAGCCGACATCTTCCGTACCGTTCGGACCCTCCAACCGTACGCCATGGATTGTGTCGCCTTCGACGAACAGCGCGGTGGCGCGGCGGTTGCAGATGATGTCGATGCCCTGCGCCTCGCAGGCGGTGCGCAAACGGTCGATCAGTTCACGCCCCGCGCGGGTGGGCAAGCCGTGCATCCGGCGGCGGGAATGGCCGGGATAGTCGAAATCGGTGACCACCGAGAAGGGCAGGTCGAACCGATCCGCCAGCCATTCGATCACTGTGCCGGACTGCCCTGCCAACAGATCGACAAGCTCCTGCGGGTTCTCGCCCTTGGCCTTCTTCTGGATGTCCTTGGCGAAGAGAGCCGCGTTGTCGTCAATCCCTGCCTCCCGCTGAAACCGTGTGCCCGCTGCCGGGATCAGCCCGGCGGACAAGGCGGTGGACCCGGATGGCGCTGCATCGGCCTCGACCACCAGCACGTCGGCCCCGGCGTTGTTGGCGGTCAAGGCGGCAACCAAGCCGCATGCCCCGGCGCCGACAATCAGGATCGGCACGTCCAGATCAAAGCCAGTGGCAGGGGGCGGCAGGATCGACATGGCTCAGTCGTGCCCGCCGGACTCGTAGCGTTTGCCCAAGGCGAGCATCTCGTCCGTGCCCAGACGGTCGTTCAACCCGCTGAAATCGAACATCCGGTCGGCAAAGGCGCGGTTGCTGCCGGTGGACATCAGGCTGGCATAGTAATCCTCGGCGGTGCGGGCGAGGGCGCGGACGATGCCGCCAGGAAAGATGACGATGGAAAAGCCCATGGCCTCGAGGTCCGACGCGGTCTGGATCGGCGTGGCCCCGCCTTCGACCATGTTTGCCAAAAGCGGCACGCAATCCTTGAACCGCTGTGCCACGGTGTTCAATTCTTCGACCGACCGCAGCGCTTCGATGAACAGCGCATCAGCGCCCGCCTCGACATAGGCTTCGGCGCGGTCGATAGCGGCGTCGAACCCCTCGACGGCAACCGCATCGGTGCGGGCGATGATGAGTGTCTCGTCACTTGCACGGGCGTCAGCCATCGCGGCGATCTTGCCGACCATTTCCTGCGTGGGAATGATGGATTTCTCGGCCAGATGCCCGCAGCGTTTGGGATAAGTCTGATCCTCGACCTGCAGGGCATTCGCCCCCGCGCGTTCATATAGCCGCATCGTCCGCTGCGCGTTCATCGCGTTGCCGAACCCGGTATCGGCGTCGATGATCACCGGCAGGTCCACGCGGTCGCGGATCAGGGCCATCGTGTCGACCATCTCGCTGACCGAGGTGAGACCGATGTCAGGCCGGCCCAGCCGCGTATAGGCCACCGCCGCCCCGCTGAGATACAGCGCATCAAAACCCGCCTGTGCGGCCAAGGTGGCGGTCAGGGCATCATAGACACCGGGGGCGACAAGGATGTCATCGGCGGAAAGGCGGGTTTTGAGGGTCATGTCAGTCTGTCCACCATCTCTGCGCAGGTCACGTTCGGGCAGACCGACGCAAGCGATAGCAGCGTGGCGTCATGCACCTCTTGCTTGAACGCGGCGCACCCATCGGACAGCAGGATCGTGTGCAGGTTGCGCAAATGCGCGTCGCGCACCGTGCTGGCCACACCGCCATTCGTGACGATCCCGCCGATGATCAGCGTGTCGATCTCCAGCGCACGCAGGATGTATTCCAGCCGCGTCTGGTACAGCGCGGAATAGGCCACCTTTTCAATGGTGTAGTCCGCCGGAGCAAGCGCATCGACCAACGCATGGCCGAACTTGCCCGGCGCGAAATCGCCTTTGCCAAGAAAGGGCCGTAGCTCCTTCAGATGCGGCGCGATGAGCGGTTCCTCATTCGGCCCCGGCACCAGCGTGAACTGCGCGCTGATATAGGTGCCGCCCTTGGCGCGCAGCGCATCCACGACGGGTTTGATCCGCGCGGGCAGGGCGGTGATCGCCTCGGCTGTCTGTCCCGCACGGCCATAGGCGCCTTCGGGGTGCAGAAAGTCGTTCTGCAGGTCGATGGTCAGAAGTGCTGTGCGCTTTGGGTCGATCGTTTGTGCCATGCCTCAATCCTCGTCCCGTGTGATGATCGTGTTGCCACAGGCATCCACCGTTGCTGTCATGCCGGGGTCCACCAGAACGGTCGTGTCCGGCTGCACGAGGATAGCGGGACCCGTGATCGTCGCTCCGACCGGCAGGGCAAGGCGGTTGTAGATCGTGGTCTCATGCCACGCATCCCCGAAATGCACCTTGCGGGTGCCAGTGCGTGCGGCGTCGACAGTGCCGCCTTTGGGGGCGAGCGTGGTCAGGTCGAACTTGGGCCGACGCCCGATCACGGCAGTGCGCAGGTTCATCACCCGGCGTGTGCCGTTCTTGAGCAGCCGCCCGTAGGTGGCTTGGTACGCGGCATCAAAGGCCGTCTCGACATCCGCAATGGTCGGCGCGGTGACGGTGGTGCCCTCCACCGTGATCGTCAAGGGCACCGCAACCGTGTGGGTCTGGCCGACATAGGCCATGTCCAGCTCGACCACGATATCGCGCGCCTCGAACCGGGATTGCGCGGCATCCAGAAGCGACATGCCTTCGTCGATATGCCGCTGCATCACGCCGCGCAGCGCGTCGGTGTCGAGCGTCGCCGTCAGGGTGTTGATCGTTTGCACGAAATCCTGCCGCATGTCGGCGATCACGCAGCCCATGGCACTGGTCACACCGGGATAGCGGGGAACAATCGCGCTGCCGATTCCGACCTCCTTGAGGATCGCGCCGGTGTGCAAGGCACCTCCGCCGCCGAAGGGCATGAAGGCAAAACGTTTCGGATCGAACCCGCGTTCGATGCTCACGAGACGGATCGCGCCTGCCATGCGCGAATTGGCAACCCGCAGGATGGCTTCGGCGGCTTGAATCGTCGTGAGGTCCAGTTTCGAGCCGACATGAATGTCGATGGCGCGCCCGGCAGCGTCCACATCCAGACGGTCCAGCTTGCCGCCGATGGGGTTGTCCGGGTCGATGCGGCCCAGAACGACATTTGCATCGGTCACGGTCGGACGGTCATTGCCCTGACCGTAAGCCACCGGGCCGGGGGTCGATCCCGCGCTTTCCGGGCCGATGTTCAGCAATCCACCCTTGTCGACCCACGCGATGGAACCACCACCCGCGCCAATCGTCGTGATCTCGATCATCGGGTTGCGCACCACCATGCCGAAATCGATCGAGGTCTGCGGCGACAGCATCGACTGCCCCTTGGCGATCAGCGCCACGTCAAAGCTGGTGCCGCCCATGTCGCCGGTGATTACGTTTTCAAAACCCGCCGTTGTGGCGATATGCCCGGCAGCGATCACGCCAGCGGCGGGGCCGGACAGCGCGGTGCGGATGGGCAGGCGGCAGGCGGTCTCGGTGCCCATGACGCCGCCATTGGACTGCACGATCATGAACTCGCCGGTGAACCCGCCTTTGGTCAGCGCCTGATCCAGACGGTTGATGTAGCCGGAGACTTCGGGTTGCAGGTAGGCGTTCAGGGCCGTGGTCGAGAAGCGTTCGAATTCGCGGATTTCTGGCAGGATTTCCGACGAACAGCTGACGTGGTCATTGGGCCACAGGGCGCGGACGGTGGCGACCGCCTTGGCCTCGTTCTCGGCGTTGGCATAGGCGTTGGCGAACAGGATCGCGACGGCCAGACAGCCTTCGTCGATCAACGTCTGCGCTGCCGCCTTGACCGCGTCCAGATCGACGGGTGTGCGGATCGTGCCATCTGCCAGCGTACGCTCCGGCACCTCCAACCGCAGGTTTCGCGGCACGACGGGCTCGAAATCGCCGCGCAGGCCCCAGGTGCGGGGCCTGTCGCGGCGGCGCATTTCAAGAACGTCGCGGAGTCCGTGAGTGGTGATCACGCCGATCTTTGCGCCTTTGCGCTCGAGCAGAGCATTGGTTCCGGCGGTGGTGCCATGCACAACGGCCGCGACGGTGGACAGGTCATCGACCTGCTGGCCAATCCCGTCCAGAAAGCCACTGGACTGGTCAGGTCGGGTGGTGGGCACCTTGGCCACGGTCGCAGTGCCTGTGGCTTCGTCCAGCACGAACACGTCGGTGAATGTTCCGCCGACATCGACGCCGATCATCTTGGTCATGCCGCGACCTCTTTCCATGCGGGGCCGTAGAGGTCGGTCGCTGCATCGGGCGTCAGGTATCCCAGCGCCACGTCCCGCGCGACGGCCTGTGCATCACGACTGGTCGCAGGGCCATAGCCACCGCCACCGGGGGTGTCGAGGCGCACGGCCTGTCCCTTGGTCAGCTTGATCCCGAGCATCTTTGAGGCCAGCGGCGGTGTCTTCCATCCGTCCGCCTGTTCATAATGAAAGACGTTCATCGCGCCGGTTCCGCCGCCCTGCACACCCTGCGGGGCAAAGCGACCGCGCTCGCCGAACAGGAAGGCTTCGGCGCTTTCCTCAAGCACTTCAATCTCGTAAGTCGCGCCCAACCCCCCGCGATGCTGGCCTGCGCCCGCGCTGTCCGGGCGCAGCGCCCATTGGCGGAACATAACCGGATAGGCCGCTTCAAGGATCTCCATCGGCGGGATCGTCGCGGTAGAAATCGGCGCGTTGCCATGGTTGAGGCCGTCTGACTCGATGCTGCCGCCATGCCCGCCGCCATAAAAGCTGAACATCACCCAGCGTTGCCCGTTCGCCCGTTTGCCGGCAATGGAAAGCGCGTTGATCGTGCCATAGGCGTTGGCGACCACGCGGTCAGGGGCGGCTTGTGATGCGGCGCTGAAGATCACGTCGATCATGCGCAGGATGGTTTCGGTGTAGCCCCCGACCGGGGCCGGGAATTCCGCTGAAAGCAGTGACCCGTCCGGCACCCGCACGTCGATGGGGCGCATGACACCGGCATTTGCGGGCAGGTCGGGGAAGATGTGCTTGATCGCGACATAGGCCGTCGCAACCGCCGTGGGATAGGCGATGTTCACGGGGCCAGCCGTGACAGGTGCGGTGCCTGCGAAATCCAGCACCATCCGGTCGCCCTTGATCTCGAGCGCGACCTTGATCGGCAGGGCCACATCGGTGATCCCGTCATTGTCGAGGTAATCCGTGGCTTCCCAACGGCCATCCGGCAGGCCTGACAGTTCCGAGCGCATCAGCGTTTCGGCCCGGTCGCCCAAGGCGACGAGCGCGGCAGAAACGGTCTCGGCGCCGTATTCGTCGAGCAACTCGTCCAGCCGTTTCACACCCAGGTCCAAGGCGCCCAGTTGCCCGTTCAGATCGCCCATCGCCGATTGCGGCAGGCGGGTGTTGCGCAACAGGATGTCGATGATGTCATGCTGGATCACCCCTGCGCGGGCCAGCTTCACGGGCGGCAGGATGAACGCCTCCTGGAAGGCCTCGGTGGCGGAGGGGTTGTAGTTGCCCGGCACGGCACCGCCCACATCGTGCCAGTGGCCGACGCTGGCAAGGTAGCAGAATAGTTCGCCGTTACGGAAATAGGGCCGCACCAGCCGCATGTCGGACAGGTGCGTGCCGCCGATATGGGCGTCGTTGAAGATGTAGATGTCCCCGTCCGCCAGATCACCCGCCTCTGCCGCCTTGTCGATCACCGCTTTCACGGCAAAGGCCATGACGCCGACAAAGATCGGCAGGCCGGATTTGCCCTGCACCAGCGTGTCGCCTGAGGTGGCATGATAGAACCCGTGCGAGGCGTCATGCGCCTCGGCGATGATCGGGTTGAAGGCGGCGCGGAACAGGGTCGCGTCCATCTCGTCGGCGATCTGTTCCATGCGTCCTGCCAGAACGGCCAGGGTGATCGGGTCGATGGCGGCACTCATTGCGCGCGGACCTCGGCCATGTCGTTCCAGACGTCCTGACGCTGGATTTTGTCACGCGCGATCTCGAACCGGTCAATAAATCGGATGCCCTCGAACGGCGTGCCATCCATCCATTCGCCGTACAGCGTGCCACGGGCATAGACGACAGCCACACCGCCGCTGTGCAACGCGTCGAACCCGTCATAGGTCTTTTTGACGAACCGATAGCGGCCCTTGGACCAGTCGATCAGTTCGGAGAGTTCTGTCATCGGCCGGGTGCCGGGGAACACCATCTGGAACCCGACGCCCAGCGTCGTCTTCGCCGTGTCCAGATCACGGGCTTCCATCGCCGCAAGGTAGGCGCGCACGATCTGGGTTGGATCGGGCAGGGCGGGTGCTGGTTTGCGGTGCTGCCCACCGCGGGCATAAGCCTCGGACGGGTATTCGTGCAGCATCACCGTGATCGCCTCGTCCGGTGCCGGAACGACAAAGCGAATCGCATCGGTGAGGGCGGTTGTCAGGCGTGATTTCTCGGTCGGGCTATATCCTTCAAGGATATGTGCTTCCACGATTGGCATATGGCCCTCCCCAAAATCTGCACTTTTCGTATAACAGGTTTTGGTATATTGAAAGACCAACAATCGAAGAATCTTCGCCGGATCACCAAAGCGACCGCGAAGATCGCCAACCAACAGGGGCCGCGCTGTCGTGTCGATCAATGCGCATTCCGGACTTCCAGAAGGCGGCAAGGCGCGCCGGGTTTACCTGTTGCTGCGCGACGAAATATCAAACGGCGCCTTCAAGGACGGCACGCGCCTGCCCGGCGAGCACAAGCTGGCCGAGCAGTTCGATGTATCCCGCATCACGATCCGCCGCGCGCTGGAGGCTTTGGCTGCCGATGGCTGGATCGAGAAAAAGACCGGTGCCGGGTCGGTTGTTCGGACGCAGGAACAGGCGGGCCAACGCCTGTCCGCCGATTTCGCAACGCTGATCCCGCATCTCGTTGAGATGGACCGCAAGACAACTGCGCGGCTCTTGTCCTTTTCCTATGACAGCGCCCCTGCTGCGGTGGCCCAAGCGCTGGGCATTCCCGAAGGTGCGGATGTGCAAAAGGCGGTGCGCGTGCGGTCCTCGGGGGGCACGCCGTTTTCGCACCTCACCACCTATGTGCCGAAAGACATCGCGCTCAGCTATGACGAGGCCGATCTAGCGACGCAGCCGCTTTTCCGTCTCTTGGAGCGCAGCGGTGTGAGCGTGGAAAGTGCGCATCAGACCGTGACTGCCGCGCTTGCGACGCCGGATGTGGCCGAGGCGCTGGAGGTGTCTGTCGGATCGCCGCTGTTGTTCGTGCAGCGCATCGTCCGTGATGCGGGCGGGCAGGGGGTGGAGCATCTGTCCGCGCTCTATCGCCCTGATCTGTTCCGGCTCGAGATGGACTTGGCCCGTGTCGGCGCTGGCGAAGCGCGGCACTGGGAACCGGTGATCGGGGGCACATCGTCATGAGTGGGCGCCGTCTTCTCGACAAGCTGTGGGATGCCCATGAAATCCTGCGCCGCGAAGACGGGACCAGCCTGCTTTGGGTGGATCGGCATCTCGTGCACGAAGGCTCGCATCACGCCTTTGCCAAGATCGCGGAACGCGACCTGCCCGTGGCCGAACCCGGCCTGACCTTTGGCGTTGCCGACCACTACGCACCGACCCGTGGTGGCCCTGCGACGGATGCGATTGCGCGGATGATCGACACGCTTTCGGAGAATACGGCGAAGCACGGCATCACCTGTTTCGGTCTCGACGATCCCCGTCAGGGCATCGTGCATGTGATCGGCCCGGAACAAGGCCTGACCCTGCCGGGCCTGCTCATCAATTGCGGTGACAGCCACACCTCGACCCACGGCGCGTTCGGGGCCTTGGCCTTTGGCATTGGTGCCACGGAAGTGGCGCATGTGCTGGCGACGCAAACGGTCTGGCAGAAAAAGCCCAAGGCGATGCGGATCGACGTGACCGGGCGTCTTGGGCCGGGGGTCGGGGCAAAGGACCTGGCGCTGGCGTGGATCGCCAAGCTGGGGGCCGATGGCGCGCGGGGTCATGCGATTGAATATACGGGCGCGGCTGTACGGGCGATGTCGATGGAAGGGCGCATGACGCTGTGCAACCTGTCCATCGAAGGCGGTGCCCGGTTCGGCATGATTGCGCCGGATGAGACCACGTTTGACTATGTGAGGGGACGGCCATTTGCGCCGACCGGAGCGGAGTGGGATCGCGCGGTTGAGCTATGGTCACTGCTGCCATCCGACTCCGACGCGGAGTTCGAAACCACAGTCTCCCTCGACGCTTCCGAGATCGCGCCCATCGTGACATGGGGCACGTCGCCCGAAGACGCCTTGCCGGTGACGGCCACCATTCCCGACCCCTCGCTTTTGCAGGGCAGTGCGGCGGATCGCGCGCGCAATGCGCTGGACTACATGGGTCTGACCGCCGGTCGCGCGCTGACCGAGATTGCCGTGGATCAGGTGTTCATCGGCTCTTGCACCAATGCCCGCATCGAAGACCTGCGCGCGGCGGCCGCCGTTCTGGCCGGTCGGCGCGCCAAGGTGCCGGGCATCGTGTCGCCCGGGTCGCAACTGGTGAAAGCACAGGCCGAGGCCGAAGGGCTGGACCGCATCTTTACCGACGCAGGTCTCGACTGGGTCGGGTCGGGGTGTTCGATGTGTGTCGCGATGAACGGCGATCACGTGGAGCCGGGCAAGCGCTGCGCCTCGACCACCAACCGCAACTTCCGGGGTCGTCAGGGGCGCGGCGCGCGGACGCATCTGATGTCGCCTGCGATGGTGGCGGCGGCGGCGGTGACCGGGCATCTGACTGATGTGCGCGATCTTTTGCGCGGGCGCGAGGTCGCATGAGCGGGTGGACCACACATACCGGCCCGGCCGTGGCGCTGGATCGCGAGAACGTGGATACGGATCAACTGATCCCGGCACGATTCATGTCGACGCCGCGTTCCGAAGGTTACGGGCCTTTCCTGCTGCACGACATGCGCCATGACAGCGACGGCACACCTGTGTCGGACTTCCCGTTGAACATGGTGCCCAACGCCAGCATCCTGATCTCACGCCGCAATTTCGGCAGCGGATCGTCGCGCGAGGCCGCCGTTTACGCGCTGGTCGATTTCGGCATCCGCGTCGTGATCGCGCCCAGCTTTGGCGATATCTTCGCCAGCAATTCGGTGAACAACGGCCTGCTGCCCGCGCGGGTGTCCGAGGCCGATGTGGACGCGGCGATCGCATTGCTCGCCGATGGCCCGCAAGAGGTGAGCGTTGACCTGATCGACCGAAAAATTCGGCTGGGCAACACCACACTGGACGTCACGCTCGACGATGTCTGGCAGCAGAAACTGATCAATGGTTGGGACGATATCGACCTGACCCAGACCCATAAACAGGCTATCGCGGCATTCCGTGCGCAGCACGTGCAAGGCAAACCGTGGGCCGTACCAGTCCAACAGACCGACTTCAGAAGAGCGGGGCGGGACACCGTTTCGCAGTAACACAGGCCATGATGGCCGAAGGGTGTAGGAGGAACTATCCATGACGATGAACTTGCTCAAAGGCTGCGTTGCCGGTGGGGTGCTGCTTGGGTCCGTGGCCCATGCGGAAGAGACGATAACGGCGGTGCACGCGTTTCCCGAAACTCTGATCTATACGCAAAGCTTCCTGTCCTTCGTGGACAAGGTGAACGAAGCCGGTGCGGGCGTGATCCAGATCGAAGTGCGCGGCGGCCCCGAGGCCATCGGCATGATGCAGCAGCCCGACGCGGTGCGCGATGGCATCGTCGACATGGTCTACACGCCCGGTTCGTTCTACGGCGGTGCGCTGCCCGAGAAAGATGCGCTTGTGGCATCGAACCTGACCGCCATCGAGACGCGCCAGAACGGCGGGCTCGATTTGATCGACCGAATCCACCAGGAGCGGATGGGGGTGAAATACCTTGGCTGGTTCGACAGCGGTGTGTGCTACAACCTCTGGACCCGCGATGAGCCGTCGTTTGATGCGGATGGCAACCTCGAAGTCGAGGGTCTGCGTCTGCGCGGCAATGCTGTCTACAACGCGTTCTTCACCAACTACCTGCAAGCGCAGGTGATCGACCTGCCGACCGGAGAAGTCTATTCGGCGCTGCAGAACGGCGTGGTCGACGCAACCGGCTGGACCCAGATCGGCCTGATCGACCTCAAGTGGAACGAGTTCCTGAACTACCGGATCGAGCCCTGCTTCTTCTCGACCGACCTTGGCGTGATCGTGAACCTCGACACATGGAACGGTCTGAGCGACGAGGCCAAGGGTATTCTTCAGAACACCGCGATGCAGCACGAGATCGACAGCGTGAACGCGCTTCGCACCAAGCGGGACGAGGATTTCGCAGCGCTTGATGCCGCCGGCATGACGGTGGTTGAACTCGAAGGTGAGGCCAAGGCCAACTACCTTGCCGCTGCCCGTGAAACCACCTGGGCACGCATGAAGGAGCTGATGGAAGCGACACCGACAGCCGTTGCCGGCTATGACGACCTGATCGCCAAGTTCTACGATCCGGCTGCCGACAACTAAGACACTTGGGCCGGGGCAGGCGCCCCGGCCCACCCTCATTCGAACGGAACATTCCATGCGCGCCGTGATCCGGGCCTATGACGCCCTTTTGTACACGATGGCTTTCATCGCAGCCCTGACCCTGGTCTGGCTGATGGTGTCGGTGGTCGTGTCCGTGCTGATGCGCAATCTGGGGATGCAGCCCTTCGCGTGGCTGTTCACCTCGGCCGAATACGGCATTCTGTACATGACGATGCTCGGTGCGCCCTGGCTGGTGCGCGAAAAGGGCCATGTTCATATCGAACTGGTCACCGCCGCCTTGCCGCCCAGCTTGCGACGGTTTGTCAGCCGGTTTGTGGCGGCGCTCTGCGTGTTCGTCTGCGTGATCCTGGCGTGGTACGGGCTGCAATTGTTCCTGACCAATATCGAGCGCAACAATTTCGACGTGCGCGCCTACTACTATCCCCGTTGGCTTCTGACCGTGACCTTTCCCATCGCCTTTTCCGTCATGGCGATCGAATTCTCCCGGTTCGTGTTCGGGTCAGACCTCATGCACTCGGGTGAAGCGGGGATTCACGAATAATGGAATGGTTCGAAGCGCTTGGTCTGCTGGTTGGCAGCATCATGGTTCTCATGGCGCTGGGCATGCCCGTGGCGCTGGCGTTTCTGGCGGCGAACATCATCGGCGCATGGGTGTTCATGGGTGGAGAGCGCGGGGTTGTCGCGCTTCTGAACAACGGCTGGGGCGCACTGACGATCTTTGCGCTTGTGCCGATCCCTCTTTTTCTGCTGATGGGCGAGATATTCTTCCAGACCGGGCTGGGAAGTCGCATGTTCTCGGCCATCGACAAGCTGCTCGGGCGCCTGCCGGGGCGGCTGAGTTATGTCACCGTGATCGGCGGCACCGGGTTTTCCACGCTGTCGGGGTCGTCCATGGGGTCAACCGCGCTTCTCGGGTCGCTGATGGTGCCCGAGATGAACCTGCGCGGGTACAAAAGCCACATGTCCATCGGTCCGATCCTTGGCACAGGTGGGCTTGCCATCATCATCCCGCCCTCGGCGCTGGCGGTTCTCTTGGCGACACTTGCCAAGATCGACGTTGGGGCGTTGCTGATCGCCGGGGTCATACCGGGGCTGATATTGGCCGGATTCTATATCGCCACGATCTATATCCAGACCCGCATCGACCCCGATGCGGCCCCCGCCTATGACGTGGACCCGATGTCCGCAGGCGAAAAGATCGCCGTTCTGATGCGCGACGTGGTGCCGATGATCGGCCTTATGGTGGTCATCGTCATCATGATGATCAACGGCATCGTGACCCCCTCCGAAGCGGCGGCCTTCGGTGCGCTGGGCGTGCTGATCCTGGCCGCGTGTTATCGCTGCCTGACATGGGACTCGATCAAGAAATCGGTGCGCGGCGCGCTTCGCGTGACGCTGATGGCCTACCTGATCGTCTTCGGGTCCGCGACGTTCAGCCAGCTTCTGGCGTTTTCCGGCGCATCGCGTGGGTTGATCAATTGGGCCACCGGGTTCGATCTGGACCCGACGCTGATGCTTCTGGTGATGTTCGGCGTGCTGCTGGTGCTGGGGATGTTCATGGAGCAGATCTCGATCATGCTGCTCACCGTGCCGATCTTCTTTCCCCTGGCGGCGACCCTGGGTTTTGATCCGATCTGGTTCGGTCTTATCATGCTGCTGGCGCTGGAAATCAGCTTTACCACCCCACCTTTCGGGTTGCTCTTGTTCGTCATGAAAGGTGTGGCACCGCCAAACACGACCATGCGCGAGATCTATCGCGCCGCGTTCCCGTTCATCCTGTGTTCGCTTCTGGTGGTGGCACTTTTGATCATATTCCCGATTCTGGCCACGTGGCTGCCCGGCCTTGGTTAGATTACCATGCTGTGACAGCTGTGAAGACGTTGCCGAAGAGCGAGTCCGCGCGTGTCTCTGCGCATGGCGTTCAAACAATGCCTTCAAAAAGCCCAGAAAACAGGCATTCCGCAATTTTTTTGAGCGAAAACTCCCGGTTGGCGCGTGATCGGCTTGCGTGTCCGACGCTGTTGCGCAAGCGTAAACCATGACCGAACACTCTGTATTTGACGAAATGTGGGGCCGTGACGACCAAATTCGCGCGCCCTATCAGAATTTCTTCGATTGGTTTGATCAGGAAGATCCCAAGCGATTGCGTGCCAAGAACCGCGAAGCCGAGGACCTGTTCCGCCTGACTGGCATCACCTTCAACGTCTATGGCAGGTCCGAGGCTGAAGAGCGCCTGATCCCCTTCGATATCATTCCCCGGATCATCTCTGGGTCGGAATGGGCCAAGCTGTCGCGCGGTATCGAGCAGCGGGTGCGTGCGATCAACGCGTTCCTGCATGACATCTACCACACGCAGGAAATCCTGAAGGCGGGTCGCATCCCGCGCGCGATGATCTACCAGAACGAGGCGTTTCAATCCAAGATGATGGGCGTCGATGTGCCGGGCGGCGTGTATACGCATATCGTCGGCATCGACCTTGTCTGCACCGGACCGGGCGAATTCTACGTGCTCGAAGACAATGCGCGGACGCCCTCCGGGGTGAGTTACATGCTCGAAAACCGCGAGACCATGTTGCAGATGTTCCCGGAACTGTTCTCCAAGAATCGCGTGCAGTCGGTGCAGCAATACCCGATCGACCTGCGCCGGTCGCTTGCCGCCTGCGCGCCCCGCATGGCGCAAGCCGATCCCACGGTCGCGGTACTCACGCCGGGAATTTATAACTCGGCCTATTTCGAGCATGCTTTCCTTGCCGACCAGATGGGTGTCGAACTTGTCGAAGGGCATGACCTGAGGGTGATCGACGGACGTGTCGCGATGCGCACGACCCGTGGGTACAAGCCCATCGACGTGCTCTACCGCCGGGTCGATGATGATTTCCTCGATCCGTTGAACTTCAATCCCGACAGCCAGTTGGGCGTGCCGGGGATCATGGATGTCTACCGCGCGGGCGGCATCACCATCGCCAATGCACCGGGGACTGGAATTTCCGACGACAAGGCGATCTATTCCTACATGCCGGAAATCGTCGAATTCTACACCGGTGAACGCCCGCTCCTGCAGAACGTGCCGACATGGCGCTGTTCTGAACCGGACTCGCTGGCCTATGTGCTCGACAACCTCGAAGACCTTGTCGTCAAGGAAGTGCACGGCTCCGGCGGCTACGGCATGTTGATCGGGCCGACCGCCACGAAGAAGGACATCGCCGATTTCCGCCGCAAGCTCAGGGCGCGGCCCAAGAACTACATTGCCCAGCCCACGCTCAGCCTGTCCACCGTGCCGATCTTTGCCAAGGCGGGCCTGACGCCGCGCCATGTCGATCTGCGGCCCTACGTGCTGGTCAGCCCGGACGGGATCAAGATCACCCCCGGCGGCCTGACCCGCGTGGCGCTCAAGAAGGGATCGCTGGTCGTGAACTCCTCGCAGGGCGGGGGAACGAAAGACACCTGGGTCCTGGAGGAGTAGCGCCATGCTGGGAAAAACCGCCAATGGCCTCTTCTGGATGTATCGCTACATGGAGAGGGCCGAGAACACCGCGCGACTGATCGAGACCGGCCAGCGGATTGCCCTGACCCGGCTCAACCAGACCGACGATGAATGGCTGTCGGTGATGCGATCCGCCGATTGTCTGGAAGGGTTCATGGCTGCCCATGACGAGGTCTCGCGCGATCTGGCTGTCGACTGGATGCTGCGCAGCAAGGACAATCCGTCCTCGGTGGTGTCGAGCGTGAACGCGGCCCGGCAAAATGCGCGTCTGGTCCGGACCGCCATCACCGGCGATGTCTGGGAGGCTGTGAACTCGGCCTACATGTCCCTGAAAAAAGCGTTGACCCGCAAGGTGTCGGAACGCGATCTGCCCAGCATCGTGCGGCTGATCCGGCATCACGCGGCGCTGGTGCGCGGCGTCACGCATGGCACGATGCTGCGCAACGACATTTACGACTTCGCGCGTCTGGGCACGTTTCTGGAGCGGGCGGACAACACCGCGCGCATCCTCGATGTGAAATACTATGTCCTGCTGCCTTCGGCCCGTGCCGTGGGCACTTCGCTCGACAACGTGCAATGGGAATCGATCCTGCGCTCTGTCTCGGCGCGCGGCGGGTTCCGCATGGAATACGGGGCGGGCGGCGGACCGCGGCAAATCGCTGATTTCCTGATCCTCGACCGCCGGATGCCCCGATCACTGGCCTTTTGCGCAGGCAAACTCTGTGATAATCTCGGGTATCTCGCCGATGGCGGGGATGCCGGTGCAGGCTCGCGCGAAAAGGTTGACGCGCTGCGGGACGGGTTGTTGTCCCAAAGCATCGACGCCATTTTCGAATTCGGGCTGCACGAGTTTCTTCAGAAAACCCTTAAGGAATTGTCGGCCATTTCACGCCAGATCGAACAGGATTTCCGCTTTTATGCCTAGGCCCGAACAGGACTGTCCAGCATGCGCCTGAAGATCGACCACACCACGGTGTACACGTTCGACACGCCGGTGATCTATGGCTTGCAGCAATTGCGCAAGACGCCAAAGAGTTCATACAATCAGTCCGTTGTGCACTGGCAGACCCAGATCACCGGCGGGCGCAAGGAAGTCACGTTCGAGGATCATCATCACAACACGACCGAGCTGATCAGCTTTGATCCCGAGGTCACCGAATTGTCGGTGTCCAGTTCCGGTGAGGTCGAGATCACCGACAATGCCGGTGTCCTGGGTCCGCATCACGGCACGACCCCTTTGTGGCTTTACGAGATGAACACCCCCCGAACCGAACCGGGGCCGGGGACGCGGGCATTGATCAAGGGCATCAACCCCGATCCGGGTATTTCAGACCTGCACGAGCTGTCGGACCGCATCCGAACTCAGGTGTCCTATTTGCTTGGCGCATCCGCACCGGACTGGAGCGCCGAAGACTCGATCACGGCGGGGCAGGGCGTCTGTCAGGATCACACCCATATCATGATCGCCTGTGCGCGGGCGCTCAAACTCCCGGCGCGCTATGCCAGTGGCTATCTCATGCTGAACGAAACAACGACGCAGGACGCCATGCACGCCTGGGCCGAGGTGCATGTCGAGGGGCTTGGCTGGGTCGGCTTCGACGTATCGAACGGTGTTTCGCCTGACACACGATATATTCGCGTTGCAACGGGGCTGGACTATTCCGAAGCCGCCCCGATATCTGGTATGAGGATCGGCGGCGTGAACGAAGTGTTGCACGTCACCATCCACGTGGCTCAGCAATAAAGGCGACCCAGTGACATATTGCGTTGGAATGATGCTGCGCAGCGGCTTGGTCTTCATGTCGGACACCCGCACCAATGCCGGTTTGGACAACATCTCGACCTTCAAGAAGATGACGATCTGGGAAGAACCCGGCGAGCGGGTGATGACGCTGATGTCGGCGGGCAATCTGGCCACGACGCAAGCCGTGGTCAGCCTGCTCGAGGAACGCAGCAAGCACCCCGAGGATCGCACGCCGTCGCTGCTCAGGGCACCGTCGATGTTCCAGGCCGCCTGCATGGTGGGCGACACGCTGCGCGAGGTCATCAAGGGCCTGCGCGAAGGCGGCCAGCGCGCCGACAGCGCCTTCGAGGCGACGCTGATCTTGGGCGGGCAGATCGCGGGCAGCCCTCCGCGCCTGTTCCTGATCTATCCGCAGGGCAATTTCATCGAAGCCGGAGAGGACACGCCGTTCTTCCAGATCGGCGAGATCAAGTACGGTCGTCCGATCCTCGTACGCGCCTATGATCCGGACATCAGCTTTGCCGATGCGCTCAAGCTGTTGTTGGTCAGTTTCGATTCCACGCTCAAGGCGAACCTGTCAGTGGGCGCACCGCTGGATTACTTCTGCTACCGGACCGACAGTTTCGAGAAAAAACACGTGGGCCGGGTCGAGGCCGACAACCCCGAATTTCAGGCAATCTCGACACAATGGGGCAATGCCCTTAAGCAGGCGCTGGACACATTGCCCGATGTCCACCTGAACACGAACTGAAGTCCACCGCAGGGAGTCCTGTCATGTTTGCAAGCCCTGTCATCTGCGTCGGCGGAGAAAACCTCATTGATCACGTCACCCGCGATGGCGAGGTGTCCGCTCTGGCCGGTGGGTCCCCGTTCAACGTGGCCATGGCGCTGGGGCGTCAACAGGCGGATGTGCATTACCTCACGCCGATTTCCACCGATTCCTGGGGCGACATTCTGGCCGACACGCTGCTCGCCTCCGGTGTCACGCTCAGCGGTGGGCGGCTCGATGCCCCCACGACCATGGCCCGCGTGACCGTGACCAAGGGCATTCCGTCCTACATATTCGAACGCGACGGGACGGCGGAACGCCGCGTCACCGCTGGCTCGCTCGCGGCCTCTATGCCCGCCGATACGACAGCGCTTCATACCGGGTCTCTGGCCCTGACCGATGGCGCCGATGCCGATGCGTGGGAAAAGACCTGTGCCACCGCCTTTGCCTCCGGCACGCTCGTGTCGCTCGATCCCAATGTGCGGCTGTCGGTCATCACCGATATCGACGCTTACCGCGCGCGGATCTTCCGCATGATGCAGGCCGCGCATCTCCTGAAGCTTAGCGATGAAGACCTCGAAGGTCTGTGCCCGGATATGCCGCAAGATGCTGCCTTGGCGCATGTGCGCAGCCAGACATCGGCGTCTCTGGTGGTCATGACCAAGGGCCCCGATGGCGCAATCGCGATGTGCGGCGACAGCACCGTGAACATTCCAGCACCGCCTGTGCCCAGTCTTGTCGACACCGTGGGCGCAGGTGACACGTTCATGGCTACACTTCTGGCGGGTCTGGCCCGGACTGCCGCGCTGTCACCCGCCGCGCTCGACGGTCTTCATGCCGCTCAGGTCGAAACCCTGATCCGACGTGCAGGTATGGCCGCCTCCATCAATTGCAGCCGCGCTGGCTGCAACCCGCCCACCCTGCAAGAGCTGGACGCCGCGATGGCCTCTGCCGACTGATCCGATGGACCTCTATCTCGATACGGCTGACCGCGAGGCGTGGGCCGATCTCATGCCGACCGGACTGTTCCGGGGCATCACCACCAACCCGCTGCTGGCTCAGCGTGCCGGGCTCGACTACCCTTCGATAAACTGGAAAGACATGGCCCAACGCGCCCGCGATCTGGGTGCACAGGACCTGCACGCTCAGGTCTTTGGGCCGGTGGAAACCTATGTCGACTGGGCGGGCAGCCTTTATGATGCCGGGGCCGCCGCCGGGCTGCGAACGGTGGTCAAGATCCCGATGACAGAAGCGGCGCTCCGAACTGTGCCCGCGATCAAGGCGTTGGGTGGGGCGATCCTGCTCACCGCCGTCTACGATCCCAAACAGGTCGTTGTCGCCAAGGCACTCAACGCCAATTTTGCAGCACCCTATTTCGGTCGCATGCTGGAGGCCGGTCTGCCTGCCCTCGACCTCATCACGCAGATGCGGGCCATCGCGGGTGCACAGCCCCGCATCCTTGTTGCCTCCCTGCGCAACGCCGATCAGATCGTGGCACTGGCGGGCCGAGGGCTCGATTGCTTCACACTCGCACCCGATCTGGCCCGCCGCCTGCTCAGCGATCCGATGACGGATCAGGCCGCCGCCGATTTCGAGGCCGCCGCTCTTGGGCGGACGCTATAGAGACAGCCGCCTTTCCCTGGCACCACCCCGCCTGCGGGGTTTCGGCAGGGAAAGATCCAAAGGTTGAAGGGGCACTTCCAGCGATGCCTTCAACAATGCGCAGAATTCCGCGACCGCCGGGTCGGTGTTCCGGAACGGTTCGGCCGCCATGTAGGCACAGGTGGCCTCGGTGATGTAACAGGCCTGCGCGGGCAGCCCGCCAAGCCATTGCATATAGCCCAATTGCCCGATTTCCCGCGCGCGTTCCGGCGTGCGTGGATTGACTTGCAACTGGGTCAGGGTTCTTTCGATCGACATAATAGCGCCCTCCGCGCTGAGGCGGGTCGCATCGAGGTCGCAGGCATCTATCGCGCCATCAAGGCGCCAGGCATCTCGACCTCCGGTGCACCCCGCCCGGGTTCAGTTCACGTGTGATGGCAGGTCTCCTGACTTGCGGGTCTTCATGCGGTTCGCACCTTCCCAGACCATCTGGCCCAGTGGCTATGCGCGAAGCACTCGTCGCTTACAGTTGCGGGGGCAGTCACGGATTTTCACCGTATTCCCTATTGGGACAGCGCATCACACGCTGCCCACCATCATCTTCACTGTCACAGAAGCCGCGATTCCAATCAATCGGCTTTGTGTGGGCTTGCCCAATTCGACGCAGGCTTGGGGCGCTGCATACGGGTTGTTAAGACTTCGGTGCCAGAACTGGGCGGCACTTGGGCGATATGGCCCAATTCATCTCGCAAAGGCCCCGCCCGATGGTCGTCTTCCTGTTGATCCGCCTGTTCCGGCTCCTCATTGACCGCATGTTGCGCCATGCCGGGTGGCAAAACTGGCCGCTACACCGCGAAGGGCTGGTCAGAGATACCAACCAATTGCATCAGGAACCCGTCACGCGCCCCGTCCAGGATATCGGCATGAAGCGCGTCGCTTTGGCTGATCCTCGCCTCAAGACTGCTGTCCGATCCGTCGAAGGCCTGCATTATGTCGGCCGCATCGGTGAGGTCCGACATCCCGAGTGCGACGGCGAAATGCCCGCCCAAAAGCACCTTGTTCGCCAGGTAGGCAGCGTCAGCTGGGCTGCCGCTTTCGGCCTTTGCTCCTTCAAGGATGGCCTGGATGAAGCGAGCAGGCGCAAGCCCGGTCCCGGAGTCAAGCACACTCAGCCAGAACTCCATGCCCGACGCATCGGGCGCGCGCCCGAGCACGTTCTGATAAACCGCGGTCACGAAGGTTGGCATGTCCTCCAGCGCCCCATAAAGATCCCGCGTCTCGGGCTGATCGAAGAAAAGCGTGGCGATCTCGTCAAGGCCAAGTCCCCCCGCCATCTGGTTCCCCCAGAAGTAAAGCCCCACCGCATCGGGGGCGCGGTTGAAATAGGCGATGTAGAGCTCGGTCAGCGCTGCCATCGCATCGCTCTCAAGACGCGCCATGCCGTCGAACATCTCGATCGACAGGCCGTCCTCTGCAAAAGGCGAAACCTCACGGTCGAAATCGACTCGCTCGATGTTGCGCAACTGCACCGGCCCCGCGCCCTCTGCCCGGTTCTCGATCCAGACAGTGCCATCGTCAAAGCGCAGCGAATAACTTCCCTGATCGCCGCTCATCATCACCGTGTCGAACCCGTTTCCGCCATCGACCAGCACGTCTCCGGCCTCCGGTCGGATCACATCGTCGCCCGCCGTCGCACCAGCGGTGAGGCCCGTCCCGTCCTCTTCCCGCGCGTCCTGCGATCTTTCCGAAAAGGGCGCGACCAGCGGTTCGGGCAGAGTGACGCCCACCTTCTCCCCGACCCATTGTGCGATCTGGGCGTAGTTCTGAGCGACTGCGGGGTGGATGGAGTTGGGGAGGTCGATGTCCTGTGGTGGTTGGGATCCTGTGAGGGTTGTGTAGTGCAGGAGTGCTGCGAGGAAGGAGAGGGTTGGTGTGGCGTGGCCGTCGTCGTCGAGGAAGAGATCGGCGGCGGTGAGGCGGGTGAGGCCGAGCGACGGGGTGTCGAGCATCTGTGCGACGGTAGTGCCGACGCTGATCAGGCGGATGTCGAGATCGGGTCGGGCCTGCTGGAGCATTTCGGTGAGGGAGACCCACCAGCCATGCCAGTCGCCGGTCATGAAGTCCGTCCAGGCGGCGAATTGCGCGGCGCTGGAGGGCAAGCCGTCCATTCCCGGCCAGGCCTCGTAGATGTTGACGGCGGCCCCGGGCGCGCGGTCCTGGGTCCAGTCGATGATGCGCAGCGCCGCCTCCAGCGGGGAGGTGGTGGGCTCGTGCCAATAGGGGCTGTCGGGGGACTGGTCCTGCACGAAGTTGACCGCAGAGAGGGTGATCTGGTTGAAACCCGCCTGGGCGAAGCTCTGGCCGGTGTCCGGATCCCAGGACGAGTCGACCCCGTCGATCCCCAGATGCGGGTCGGGCGGCAGGTCGTCATGCCGGGTCAGCATGCCGGTCTGGATGGCGGTGGCATAGGAGAGGCCTGCGGCATCGGCGAGCATGTCGGTCCAGTAGGGCACCGTGATCTCCGGGTCGCCGACGCCCCAGGCGAAGAGGTCGTTGCCGAAGACATATTCCCGGACCTCGTCCAGCGGCTGCGGGGTTGGTGCTGGCGCAGGCGTGGGTTCGGGTGCGGGCCGCGGTTCGGGTGTGGGGCTGGGCGGGGGGGTCCAGGTCGGGGGATCCTGCACATCCGGAGCAACGGGCGCATCGTCCTCCTCCACCGGTGTCGGCCCGGGCGCGGGGCCGAACTCGAACGCGCCGTTGTCCCAGACGCCGTCCTTCATCGTGGCGGGTGCGGGGTGGCTGTCCATGAAGCGTTCCACCGCGTCGTGGCGCGCGGTGCTGTCCTGCAGGTGGCGCAGCGAGCCCCAGCTGCCCCATTGGCTGGGTTCGGAGACATCGACGAAGACGTTGAAGAGCGTGCCGCCCGCATCCTCCCAGCCTGCGAAGAGCTCGGTGTAGAGCTGGCCCATGCCGGCGGAATAGTTGAGATGGGTGAAGAACTCGGTGAGCAGGTCGTTGTTGACCCAGGAGCCGATGCCGACCACATGGGTGCCGCCCTCGTACATCACCAGGTCGAGCCCGTGGGCGTCGGCGACCGACTTGTGATAGGCGAACATCTCGAAGAGACCGGCCAGGGAATCCTCGGCATTGCCGGTGACGGAGCCGTCGCGCAGCTCGCGCACGGCGAGGGCTTCGGCCAGATCGAAGCGGTGCTCGGCGACATAGGTCTCTGCGGCCGCCCCGCGCAGCCCCTGTGCCGATGCGTCCTGCCGGGCCTGCGCCTCGCTGCGGGCGATCCAGTCCAGAACGGCGGGCGCCTTTTCGTCGGTGCCGAGGCTGTTGCCGAAATAGCCGGTGATCGCATAGGTGTCGAAGGAGAGATAGGGGGCCGTGTTGGCCGGGCTCAGCGCCTGCCAGTCCGGGGCCTGCAGGGCGCCCTCCTCGAGGCCGGGCCAGTAGGTGTGGGTCGCGATGACCTTGACCAGCCGATCCTCGGCCCCTGCATAGACGCTGTCCAGGACGCGGGCCATCTCGGCGGAGCGGGCACCGTATTCCTGCATCCAGCCATTGCCGAGATCCTGGCCGAAGCGCGCTTCGGCGGCCTGGGCGGCATCGCGGGCCTGCTCGAACATCCAGTTCCAGACCTCGTTGGACATCTCGATATGGGCGCGCAGGTCCGGATCGAGAGTGTCGCGCACATAGGTGGCGAAAGTGCGGATATAGGTCTCGTCGGCGTTCCAGGGCATGTTGAACCACGGCTCGGTGCCGGTGGCATTGGCCAGCGCGACCATGACCTCGAGCGGCACGCCCCCGGCATAGCTGTAGGTGTCCACCGTGGGGCGCTCGGACCAGCTGCGGATGGTGGATTCGTTGGTCTCCTGCCAATCCATGAAGCGCAGCCCCTGGGCGTCGTCGATCACCTCGAGCCAGAGCGGATTGAACAATGCGCCGGCCTCGAAGGCGGGGATGTGCTCCTGCTTGACCACCTCGATGTTGCGCAGGTAGTTGCCGGTGTTCTGCGGATCGG
>NZ_BMFC01000022.1 GCF_014637725.1 Marivita lacus
ACTACATCGAGCGCTTCTACAATCCCAGGCGACGCCATTCCAAACTGGGCTACCTAAGCCCCATGGCGTTCGAGGACCGAGCTATGCAAACCTAACCCTGTGTCCACGAAATCGGCAGCAGGCCACAGGGAATGCAGACGGTTGTGACCGGTTCGCGTGTCTGTCAGCAACTCGCCCGCGATATCGTGCAGACCAAGCACCTCGTCCAATTCCCTGAACAGCAACAGACCACCGTCGGAACTGATCTTCGAGCCATGAAACTCCAGCCGCACGCGACAGTCAAATCCAAGCCGAACATTGTCCGTTTCGCCTGCACCCTCAGGGTGATCCATGATCCGCCACCTTCAGTCCAGTTAACGTGCTGAAATATAACACATTACTGGCCACTGGTGGGATGAAATCGCCCAGTTACTTGGGAAATGCGGGTTTAAGTGTGATTGTGTCAGCTTCGTCACGCCGTGCGCGACTTGTCCGCCTTCCAGTGCCAAAGCGTTCACAACGGTCGTCCGTCAGGTAAGCAGCATCCGGTAAAATCGGCCCAGAGCCGCCGTCCGCAGGTGTGTTCGGATGCTGCGGTGCGGCCAATCATTGCGGCCTTTCACTGCCAGTGCGCCATCACAAGCATGGCGATTTCATGCTGTGCGGGACTTCGCCGATGCTTAAGATATGCTACCCAATGACAAATCGTGAATTGGCATGAACAGCACCGATCAATGGAAAGAGGACCAATTGTCGAGCCTTGTGTCCAAGCGATCCTCTTGCAACGGCTTGATCTTGGATTGATGGCGTGATGCCGTCGACGAAACCGCCGCCTTGATGACGTCGACGAGATGGGCGAAGCCGCGCAGCTTGCGCCCGATTTTTTTGGCGCATTGCCCGAGCTTGAACATCATGTGCAGCAAGCCGTCTCTGCTGAGACAGCCTTTTATGCATTCAGTCCGGGGCCGCAGTGGGATGCGGTATTGGGAAGAGCGGGGCAGCTGTCCGGCACGTCAATTTCACGCGCTTCAAGCCAAGCGAGCATTGCGTGGATCTCCTGTGTATGTTCGAAGATGATGTGGCGCGCCCACTCCATGTTTTTGGTGTCGGAACCGGCAGCGATCTGGGTATGGGCCATGCTGATGACACCCATTTCATGCGGGATCATCCCGAACACGCAGGCGACATACGTGTCTTCGTGCTTGACGCCGGTCACCATGTCGAGTGCATCCCCACCATTGACTGCACATATGCGTCGATAACGGAAGTATCCCCAAGATCGACGGCCTTGATTTGCAGAAGATCCTCTCAGTCTCGCAGGGTCGCCGGCGCTTTTCGACCGAGCAGGAGCTTTGTCGAGCAAGAGTGCGTGGCCATTCCGCTCTGTGCTGCCCGGATCTCTGCCATGGTCTGGGTGTCAGTCCCGTAGAAGCCGGCGTGTAGCCGCCAATTCGTCCGCGATCTGGAACAAACGGGTTTTCATCGTGTTGATCGTCTGTTAACGGTTTAGTGATCCGACCGTGAACTATCACACGTAAGCCCCTGCAAAGAGGGGGCGGGGAGGCAGCATGTCAGATCGACAAGCCACCGAACCCGGAATGCCACCGGAACGACCAAGCCGCCGCACGGAGTTGACCCGTTTTCTGGTACTCGCTTTTGGCGTATGGCCTTTTTTTGCAGTCTGCGTCGTCGGCGGCTACGGGTTTTTCGTCTGGATGTATCAGATGATTGCCGGTCCGCCTGGCCCGCCGGGATATTGAGGCTGGGTCGTGCGGTCCTCCACCATATCCCGCCGTGCGCTGCTGCGCGGCACGCCGCGCCCGGCACCGTTCAGGCCGCGCCCGCCTGGAGTATCGCTCGGCACCCTGGATGCCTGCACAAGGTGTGGCCTCTGCGTCACTGCATGCCCCGAAGACATTCTTCGCGTCGCTGACGTCGGAGTGGAACTGCTTCCCGACCACGGTGAGTGCACTTTCTGTGGAGCCTGCGCGGAAGCCTGTCCGGAGCCGGTGTTCGAGGCCTCTGCGGGTATGGCGCACGTCATGGAGATCACCACGGATTGTTTCGTGCAGGCTGGCATCGCGTGCATGTCCTGCCGCGATTCCTGCCCCAACGCAGCGATTACCATGCAGCCTCAGATCGGCGCACCCTTTCTGCCGCGCCTTGACGCCGCCGCATGCACCGGGTGCGGAGCCTGCGCTGCTTCTTGTCCAGCGGATGCCATCCGCGCAGTCGAGAGGGAGGTCGAAAATGCCTGAGGGACGCTGGCATGTTTCGTCGGCTGTGATGAATGTCGCAGCAGAGGAACGCGACCCTGTGCGCGCCCGGGTCGAAGCTTTGGACGGGGTGGAGGTGCACGGTTGGGACGCCACACACATCATCGTCACCATCGAGGGGAACAGCACCGGAGAACTGGGCGACCGTCTTACCGAAATCAACCTGATGCCAGGCGTGCTGGTGGCCAACATGGTCTTCGAGCATGCGGAGGAAATGGAGGAATAGCCATGCCACTTGATGTCACGCGTCGCCAGCTACTCAAGGCTCATGCCGCGGCGCTCGCCGCCTCTGCCGTAGGTCTGCCGCAGGAGGCTCTGGCCCAACCCGTGCCGGGCGGGGTTGAGGCACTGAAAATCAAGTGGTCCAAGGCACCCTGCCGCTTTTGCGGCACCGGTTGCGGTGTCATGGTCGGCGTGAAGGAGGGCAAGGTCGTCGCGACGCATGGCGATGTGCAGCACGAGGTCAACCGCGGTCTGAATTGCGTGAAGGGCTATTTCCTGTCCAAGATAATGTATGGTGAGGACAGGCTGACCACGCCCCTGATGCGCAAGACAAACGGGAAGTTCGACAAGAACGGCGAATTCGAGCCGGTCAGCTGGGACGAGGCATTCGACGTCATGGCCGAGCGCGTCAAGACGGTGCTTCGCGAGAAAGGGCCGGAGAGCATCGGCATGTTTGGCTCAGGCCAGTGGACGGTGATGGAGGGCTACGCCGCCTCGAAGCTGATGCGAGCCGGCTTCCGGTCTAACAACCTCGACCCGAATGCGCGGCACTGCATGGCTTCGGCCGCGACAGCGTTCATGCGGACCTTTGGCATAGACGAGCCGATGGGCTGCTATGACGATTTCGAACATGCCGACGCCTTCGTGCTCTGGGGGTCGAACATGGCAGAGATGCATCCGATTCTCTGGACACGGCTCGCCGACCGCCGGCTCGGCACGCCCGACGTGAAGTGCGCGGTTCTCTCGACTTTCACGCACAGGTCGATGGACTTGGCCGATATCCCAATCGTGTTCAAGCCGGGCACGGATCTCGCGATCCTCAACTACATCGCCAACCATATCATCGAGACCGGTCGAGTGAACCAGGAGTTCGTCGACCGGCACACAGTTTTCAAGAAGGGCGCTACTGATATCGGCTACGGTCTGCGGCCTGATCACGAACTCGAGATGGCGGCCACCGGCGCCGGCAATCCCGGTCTGATGGAGGACAGCAATTTCGCGGCTTTCCGGGACCACGTGTCGACCTACACACTCGAATACGTGAGCGCGCTTTCCGGAGTAGAGCCGGGGTTTCTCGAGGAGCTGGCGGAGCTTTACGCTGATCCGGACAAGAAGGTCATGTCGCTCTGGACCATGGGCTTCAACCAACACGTGCGCGGCGTCTGGGCGAACCAGATGGTCTACAATATCCACCTTCTGACCGGGAAGATTTCGGAACCGGGGAATTCGCCCTTCTCGCTCACAGGCCAACCGTCGGCATGCGGCACGGCGCGGGAGGTAGGCACCTTCGCGCACCGGCTGCCAGCCGATATGGTGGTGACGAATCCCGACCACGTGGCCATCGCCGAAAAGCTATGGAAGCTGCCGAAAGACCTCCTGAACACCCAGCCCGGGTTTCACGCGGTGCAGCAGGACCGGATGCTGAAGGATGGGGTGCTGAACTTCTATTGGGTGCAGGTCAACAACAACCTCCAAGCTGCGCCCAATTGCCAAAACGAAACCTACCAGGGCTACCGCAATTCCGACAACATGATCGTGGTGTCGGACGCATACCCTACAATCACGGCGATGGCGGCCGATATCATTCTGCCAGCTGCCATGTGGGTGGAGAAGGAAGGCGCCTACGGAAATGCCGAGCGCCGCACACATGTCTGGCATCAGCTGGTGGATGCACCAGGGGAGGCGCGGTCGGACTTGTGGCAGCTCGCAGAATTCTCCAAGCGCTTCACCACGGACGAGATCTGGCCGACGGAGATCCTTGACGCCAACCCGGATTTTCGCGGCAAGACGCTCTTCGACGTGTGCTTTGCGAATGGGCAGGTCGACCGCTATCCTCTCGCCGATATGAGCGAGGACTACGCCAACCACGAGGCACAGGATTTTGGCTTCTATATCCAGAAGGGCCTGTTCGAGGAATACGCGGCATTCGGGCGTGGCAAGGCGCATGACCTGGCACCCTACGACACATATCACCAGAACCGTGGGTTGCGATGGCCGGTGGTCGACGGGCAGGAAACGAAGTGGCGGTTCCGCGAGGGGTATGACCCCTATGTCAGCGAAGGCGCGGGTGTGGAATTCTATGGTAACCCGGACGGCCGCGCGGTGATCATCGCCGTGCCCTACGAGCCGCCGGCCGAAAGCCCCGACGATGAATACGACATGTGGCTGGTCACCGGCCGGGTGCTGGAGCACTGGCATTCCGGGTCGATGACGATGCGCGTGCCGGAACTCTACAAGGCGTTTCCCGGCGCCAAGGTGTTCATGAACGCCATCGACGCGCGCAACCGCGGACTAAACCAGGGGATGGAGGTGCGGCTAATCTCGCGCCGCGGCGAGATCCGTAGTCGGGTGGAGACGCGGGGGCGGAACCGGATGCCCTCGGGCGTCATATTCGTCCCTTGGTTCGACGCAAGCCAGCTCATCAACAAGGTGACTTTGGACGCGACCGACCCGATCTCGAAACAGACGGACTTCAAGAAATGCGCCGTGCGCGTGGAGCCGGTATGATGGGACAGTTCCGCCTTTCCGCAATCATCGCCTCCTGCCTCTGCGCGACGATCGTGCTGGCACAGACTGTGCCTGAACTGTCTGGACCACAGCCCGACCCGATGGAGTCGGTCCCGGCCGAGCCGCTGGAGCGCTACGTGACCGACGACGAGCGCCAGATGCGGGCCTACCCTGAGCAGCCGCCGATCATTCCGCATTCGATCGAGGGCTATCAGCTGTCAGTCAACGCCAACCGCTGCATGACCTGCCACCGGCGGGAGCATGTGCAGGGGTCCGGCGCGCCGATGATCTCGATCACGCATTACATGACGCGCGAGGGGCAGATGTTGGCCGACGTCTCGCCCCGCCGTTACTTCTGCACCCAATGCCACGTGCCGCAAGCCGACACTGCCGCCCTCATTGACAACACCTTCACCGACATGTCCGAAATGGGTGCTTTCGGCGCGGGGAGCGAGTGACATGCGCTGGATCACGAAGCCTTTCCGCTGGTTCTGGAACGTTCTCTGGACCCCAGCCGGCACACTCGGTCTCGGGTTTCTGACGCTCGGCGGCTTCATCGGCGGCGTCATCTTCTGGGGCGGGTTCAACACGGCGCTGGAAATTACCAACACCGAAGATTTCTGCATCTCGTGTCACGAGATGGAGGCCAACGTCTATGAGGAGATGTCGCGCACCATCCATTTTTCCAACCGGTCTGGTGTGCGCGCAAGCTGTCCGGATTGCCACGTGCCGCACGAATGGACGGACAAGATTGCCCGCAAGATGCAGGCATCCAAAGAAGTCTGGGGACACATCTTCGGCACGATCAGCACCCGCGAGAAGTTCCTGGACCATCGATTGGTCATGGCCAAGCGGGAATGGGCGCGGCTGAAAGCCAATGATAGTCTGGAATGTCGCAACTGCCATTCCGATGTGGCAATGGACCTCAGCCGACAGGCGCCTCGCGCGGCGGAAATTCACACCGAATATCTGCTGAGCGGCGAGCGCACCTGCATCGACTGTCACAAGGGCATCGCGCATGACCTGCCGGACATGACCGGAATCGATCCGGGGTGGACCGTGCCCGAGGCGCTACAGGGCGACGTGCAACCGGGCCTGACCGAGGCCGAAGAAATCCAGAGCTACCTGTTAAAGGCTCCGTTGGAGAATTGATGTTGTCGCCCTCTGACGGGTCGCAACTCTGGCAATCGGTGAACAGTGGCACCTGACCTTCAGGCTCTCTCAGGTCCTGTCTAGCCCAACGGAAGACAATTCGGTCACGTTCCCAGACCACCAGGAGGTCAAAGTGTTTTTGTCACTGGTGCCCCGCAGCAGACACCTGCGACCTTTGCAGAATAGCCTGCTTTACTCCCCGGGGCAGCCAGCCCTCTCGAAATAGGTAAAACTACGGAAAGTCAGACCTGCTGCGACTTGCACATTCCGTCTTCCAATATTCACTGAAGTCTCGGAATTGGGTTTCCAATTGCGGCGAAGTCAGGCTCGAGACGAGTTTCCGGCTGCGCCGGCAACGTGTCCCATCGTCTGAAGTGGAGGTCAGCTTTCAGCTTGAATACAGTTTTACGTCGCGAGGCAGCGTACGACCGCTTTCCTGAAGGTTTTTCGATGTGGGCCGCGGCGCGACGTGAGCGGCCTGGAGTTGGCGGCCCGCGTTGACAAACCTCGGAAGGAGGAAGCCGCGGGGGTCTTGGATCATTCTATGGGGAAAGTGCGCAGGCGGTCGGAGCGGCGGCTGCATCCGGGGTGCGGCTGATGGCGAGCCAGGTGCCCGAGACGATGGCAAATCCGGCCAGTGATCCCGACAAGGCTGTGCGTTTCGGAGTTGCTGCCGCCTTTGGCCGCGCTGGAAATGGGAGCGCACACGCTGTTCGGATCGGAACTGCGGATTGTAGCCGGTGCTGCTTCGTATCGGATGACGGGCGATATGTCATGCGGCCTGCTCCCTGGGTGGCGCGCGCGACATCGGTTTTTGCCCGCGCCGGAAGATTTCGATGATGCGCATGGGGCCGCCGCAACAGGGACAGGGTTCGCGCAGGGTGAGCGGGGCGATCTCGGTCTGTGGTTTCGGTGCGGCGACCAGTTCAGGCCGCTGGACGCAGAGCAAGGCGCGGATCTTGGTGATGGTGGCTTTGCGGGCGGCGCTGGCGAGCAGCCCGTAATGCCGGATGCGATGGAAGCCGTCAGGCAGGACGTGGATCAGGAACCGGCGTATGAACTCAGGCGTGGCCAACCGCATGACCTTTTGGCGATCACCGGATTTGACGCGGTAATCCTTCCAGCGGAAGGCCACGGTATTGGCATCGGCGCTGATCAGGCGGGCGTTCGAGATCGCGACCCTGTGGGTGTATCGACTCAGATAGGCGAGCACGGCCTCCGGGCCGCCGAATGGTGGCTTTGCATAGACCACCCATTCGGATTTGCGGAACGGAGCGAGCCAGGTGGCAAAGGCATCTGCATGCGCCAGCCGTTCGAGATCGCCGAAGAAGGCAAGCCGTCCGGCGCGATGCAGATCCATCAGCCCTTCCAGAAACAGGCGCCGGAACAGTCGCGATAACACCCGCACATGCAAAAAGAACCCCGGCTTGCTGGCGACCCACCTGGTGCCATCGGGCGACAGGCCGCCGCCGGGCACGATCATATGGATATGCGGATGGTGGGTCAGCGCCGAGCCCCAAGTGTGCAAAACGCTGGTCATGCCCACCCGCGCGCCCATACGCCTGGGATCGGCCGCGATGGTTATTACCGTTTGTGCCGAGGCCCTGAACAGCAGACCATAGACCACCTTCTTGTTCCAGTAGGCGATCTTCGCGATCTCGGCCGGCATCGTGAAGACGACGTGGAAGTATTCGACGGGCAGCAGATCCGCGGCACGCGCCTCCATCCAGTCGCGCGCCGCTGGCCCCTGACACTTCGGGCAGTGCCGGTTCTTGCAAGAATTGTAGGCGATGTGATGGTGGCCGCATTTGGCGCAACCAGCCACATGCCCACCGAGCGCTTCGGTCCGGCAGGCTTCAATCGCTGACATCACCTTCAACTGGGACAGGCTGACATGCCCCGCATTGGCCTGCCGCCACGCAGGTCCGTATCGTCGAAAGATGTCAGCGACCTCCAGCTTTGGCCGGGCCACTGGTCCCGGGCGCTATTGCATCCCTCGTCGCAGGGTCTCGTCTTGCAGCAGCTTGATTTGCTCATAGGGACTGACGGTGCTGCGGATCGTCTTGGTGGCCACATGGGCATAACGCGCAGTGGTCGTCAGCTTGGCGTGGCCGAGAAGCACCTGAATGACCCGCACGTCCGTGTTCGCCTCCAGCAGATGGGTCGCGAAGCTGTGGCGGAGCGTGTGCAGCGTTGCCGCTTTCTTTATGCCCGCCATGTGCTTGGCCGAGGTGAACGCCCGGTTCAACTGGCGTGGCGACAGCGGATTGATCTTGGGTTTGCCCGGGAACAGCCATCCCTCCGGACGGGATTCGCACCAGTAGTCGCGCAACAAGGCCAGCAGATTGGGCGACAGCATCGCTTTGCGATCCCGACCGCCCTTGCCATCATCGACATGGATCAGCATCCGGTCGCTGTCGATATCATTGACCTTGAGATTACACACTTCGGAGGCGCGCAGTCCCGCACCGTAGCTTATGCTGAGCGCGGCCCGATACTTGAGCCCCGGCCCGGGAACCGCGGCCAGCAGATCGGCCACCTCCTCCACGCTGAGCACCACCGACAATTTGCGGGGTTTGCGGTGGAACTGCATGAAGCGCTTCATCTCGTCCCTCCCGCAGGTCACACCGAAAAAGAACCGCAGCGAAATGATCCGGACGTTGAAGGTGCTTGCGGAGACCCCGTCCTCGGTCATCTTCAACTGGTATGACCGCAGCTCTTCTGGCGTTGCTGTATCCGGCGAGCGTCCGAGGAAGGCGGCGAAATGCTTCACGTTCCGGATGTGAGCCTTCTGGGTCTTCTCGCCCATTCCTCGGATGCGCATATCTTCGATCATCCGCTGACGCAGCGGGCTCAACTTCTCCTCTGTCATGGGAACCTCCTGTCTGATGATTGAGAAGGCCCCAATCGTCAGGCAGGTCGGTCAGATCGCAAAATGCGCGCCGCTATGGGGGTCTCACCCCATCAGCCAAATGCGCCAATGCCGCGAAGCGGCTTCGTCCTCCCATGCCGCACTGCCATCAGTCCGCTTTCCGCCCAGAAAGTCTTTCCCTATGGCCGGTCAACGCCGCGCAGACGTGGTGCATGGACCGGGCTTCTGAGCAGGAGAGCTGCTGCAACGCCCGCGAGGGCGCCGAACAGGTGGGCTTCCCAAGACACGCCGGGTTGCCCCGGCAGCACGCCCCACAGGAGGGAGCCATAAAGCCCCCCGATGACGACTGCGGCGCCCAGTGTCACGGGTGAGCGATCTATTAGGCCCCGTGCAATCAGGAAGCCGAACCAGCCGAAGATCAACCCCGATGCGCCGACGTGAATTGCCGGACTACCGAGTATCCAGACGAGGCCGCCGCCGAGCGCGACTATCATCATGTTCACAGCCAACAAGGCCCGTGTTGCGGTCGCCATAAGCAGTCCCCCCATGACAAGCAAGGGCGGCGTGTTTGCGATGAGGTGGGCGAAACTGCCGTGTAGCAGGGGCATCGCGACAATCCCGTCCATTCCGCTGACGTGACGCGGGACCAGGCCGAAGGCTGGGTTCAAGCCATAGCCACTGATCCAATTGACGATCTGAATCGCCCACAGCAGGGCGACGAAGGCGGCAAGCGCCGCTGCTCTGCGCAAGAAGGCGTGCATCTGGTTCTGAGTTCTCATGAAGTCGATGGTACTCTCCGGCCCAGCGGGTTCAACGGTTATCCAAGACGCTGGGAAGGACGGGCCCGCGCCCGGTCGCCCGGACGAGAGCCCGGATCACGCTGCGAGGGCTGTTGGACGAACGGGGCAGGCACGCCTTCCACCTCCCCTACATCACAGTCTTAAACCATGTCAGTGCTTTACCAGCGGCAGCAGAGGCGCTTACTGCTCTACGAGCCGCATGGTCAAAGGCGCACCACCGCCTTGTATCTCAAGCAGGCGCTCTATGTTCGGATGCGCGCCGGGTCGGTTTCGCGCGTCCTGGGTATGTTCCGCAAAGACTGCCAGCCCGTGTGTCGCGGCTTCGGCATTCAGAACCCCATACGTCGCGAACAGGTATTGGTAGACCGCCAGGGACCCTTGCTTGCCCGGTTGGTTCTCGATGGACGCGACCACATCGCCGGCGGCATCCATCATCTCCAGTCTTTCGATCCCGTCAATGGATGGCAGGTTCTGAAGGTTCTCCTTGAACGAAGATACGGGCTGTTTCATCCGGCTGTCCTTTCAAATGTCATTCGGAACCGCCCATACCAAAGGCCCCATTCTAACCGTACCCTCCGTCAGAGTACCTTCCGCTTCAGCACGACATTGAACGAGATCGAAACGCGTGGCTCATCCACGAGATTAGGGTGGACAAGGTGGTGCAGAAAACTTGGCCAGAGGAATAACTCGCCAGGCATCGGCAGTCGCCTGTACTCGGGGTTGAATTGGCCATCGTCCCTGACCGCATTCATGTTGGCTTGCGGACGCGGATCGAAGAAGCTGATCTCGCCCGGATTCAGGTCGCTCCGATTGCGAGACGCCGGGGATTGATTGGGGACCTGCACGTAGTAGGTGCCGGAGAGCCAGGAATGCGGGTGGTTGTGAAGGTTGTGATAGTCCCCGCGCCGGTTGACGTTCGCCCAGCCCTGAATGTCGAACTCTGGGCGATAGCTCATGTTAAGCTCGGCGGCATAGTCAAGAACCGCTTTGTGGCAGCATTGGCGCAGCCAGACGATGGCGGGATGCGATTGGCCGAAGATGTCCTGATCGAGATACCGAACAGTCATGTCCTCGGCCCCGGTATCCTCTGCAAGTAGCATCGGGGCCAGCACGGCATTCGCCTGATCCGCGCCGGGAAGAGTCAGTGTCATCAGGAGAGTCGGCCAGAGACGTTCGAACTGGGGGCGTGCCAAGTCAGTCATGTGAAGTGTCCGCAATACCTCGGACATGAAAACGTCATCCCCGGGTTGCCGGGGGAATGACATATTAACGGGGCGGGTGCCAAGGACTGAGTTCGAGTTGCAGGCCACGATCTTGGATTCGTGCTCTTCGCGATCTTCGGAGGAGTGGTCGGAAGTCATGTCGAGGGCAGCCATCCCGGCCTGCGCGGAAGTTCCGCGATAGCTCGTGGTGGTTTTTCAGTAGCAATCCTTGTTGTCCAGACACAAGCAGGGAAGTCTAGCGGAGGCTAATTCTTGTCAACATTTCCGGTCGAGCGACTGGATTGAACTCAAGCAGCACGCCCGGCACCACGCACTGCCCGTTGAAACATGAGCCCCATAAGCATATCTCGCGCCTCCTTATCCTGCATGAAGGCGTTCCGCATGGCGTTATCCCGCTGGAAGGCTTGAATGGTCCGACGCATGAATTCCGCATCGAAGCGTGGACGGACATCGCGCGGATCATTGTTCCGAAGCATCTCAGCCCAGACATCGTCATCCAGAATGTCGTTGTTGACCGCCTCGAACCGGATGTAGTCGTCTTCCGAAAATTCCGTGCCATGACGGGCGTTGAAGGACTCGATGATCTCGGTGAGGGTCTTTGATTCCTCTTCAGTGTAGGGGTTGGCACCAAAACGGTCGATCGGGCTCAGGGCCTGATTATCTTCCGCAGTCAGGCTCGCATCCTGAGGATCGCCCTGCTTCTCAAGACGGTAGGCGGCCATGTCGAGCATGTCATCGGTCACATCCTCACCCTGCGGGGCTTGGCGGGATGGCAGCATGCGTTTGAGCCACGAGCCGTAAATATGCATCTTCTCTAGGTCGGTGTCCCCAAGACTGATGACCTGAGCAATGAAGGAGTAAAATCGAAGGAAAGAGGCCAGTGTCTGGCGGAATTCTTCCTGCTCGGTATCGTTCAGTGTTTCCGTGAAGCGGGTTACAGCTTGACGGACAATTCCTTCCAGGATTGGGCGGTCATCTGTCCGCTTTCGGGTCTCCACAAACCGGGTGACAAACCTGTCGATCTCGGCCGCATCCAGAATGCCAAAAGCCTTGAGGCGGGCGTCCAAATTGTAAATTTGGTTCGGGTCCGAGACATCCTCAAGCTGTGTGACGTTGTAGTAGGGCTTGAACGCTTCCTGGATTTCATCGACCGTATTGCGGAAATCCAAGATAAATGTGCGCTCTTTCGATGGATAAATCCGATTCAGGCGCGCCAGCGTCTGGACAGCCTGAAGGCCACTTAGTCGGCGATCGATATACATCGCGACAAGCTTGGGCTGATCAAAACCGGTCTGGTTCTTCTCGGCCACCACAAGGACATTATAGGCATCACCATCGAACTGCCGCGGTAGTTCCGTCTCGGAAAATCCATTGATCCCGGGCTCTGTGTAAGGTTGCCCATCCACATTGATCTCGCCGGAGAAGGCAACCAGTGATCTGACATCCGTGTATTCGTTGTCCAGGATGTATTTCGAGATCGCCTGATGCGTGCGGATCGCATGTTCCCGGCTGGAGGTCACCACCATCGCCTTGGCATTGCCTGAGAGCTCGGGCAATGCATGGCGTCGGAAATGCTCCACGATCACTTCCGCTTTCTGGAACATGGCTGTTTCGTGGAAATCGATGAACCTCGCAACCTTGCGTGAAGATTTCCGCTCCAAAAGCTCAGGGTCATCTTCGATTGCCTTTTCGAGCTTCGCATAGGATTTGGGCTCAGCTGGTCATGACAGTCCATGACCTGACCGTTCGGGTGCCCCCGAAAGCTCTGATGTAGGCTTTCGCGCCTGCTGGAGCGTGACCCGTTCGACAGAGTGGCCGGGCAGGCCGTTCAGACACCTGCGCATGGATCCAGAATTAGGGCCTTTTTTCAGGAGCTTAAAAAGTTTCTATCCACCTGAAATCATACGCGTTGACACGGAGGTGCATCAAGCCTATCCAGAATTACACAGTGTAAGAATGAAAATTGAAGGAGTCGATGATTTGGGGCAGCCGCGCAACAGGCGAGAGACGCGCGCGTCGATCCTTAGCGTGATCTGGCGCCAGAACGGGGCCTATCGCACTGATATTTCTAAATTCATCGACATATCCGAGGCCAGCGTCTCGCGGATCGTCGCGGACCTGAAGGCCGAAGCCATCGTGCAGGAGGTGCATCGCAGCGCACCGTACCGGGGTGGGCCCAGTACAATCCTTACACTCAGCAATCAAAAACATGTGGCGGCGATCGAAGTGTCGAACAACCGCATGCATGTCGGCATCGCCAGCCTGCAGGGCAAACTGCTGTATTCGGAACGCGTACCCCTTAAGGACGGCGCCGACCAGATCCGCATTGATGAGGCGATCAAGACAGCCATCCAGATGCTGGCCGACGGGACGCAGCGCGGCAACTGGCTGATCGAGCAGATCGCCGTGACCATTCCGGGGTTCAATTTGGACCGCCCGCGGAACCCGATCATCGACCTGGACCCGAACCTGCTGCGCACGCAGCTTGCCGCCCGCTTTCCGGGCATCCCCGTGCAGATCGAGAATTCCATCCTTGCGCGGGCCATCGCGCACCGCCTGCGTTCGGCCGAAGATGCGGCGCGCGACCGGTATCTGTATGTCTTTGCGGGGCATGGTGTCGCGGGGGCGATGATCGACGGATCGTCCGATGCGGGCGATGTGACGGCCTGCGAGCTTGGCCATATGGTGGTGGATCGCAAGGGTCCGCTGTGCCGCTGCGGCCATCACGGCTGCGCCGAGGCCTATGCCTCGACCGTCGCCATCGCGCCTTTGATGAAGGTCGAGGAGCAGACCCTGCTGGAGATGGGCGACAGCTGGGCGCAAGAGCTTGGCCTGCCAGCGCGGGTCAGTGGGGCCCTTCACGACCGACTGACCCTTCTGGGCATCGCGATCGGCAACACGCTGAACGTGACCCGTGCGCGCCGGATCAGGGTAGGGGGCTGGCCCGCAGCCATGGGCGCCGCAGGCGAGGACGCCATCCGGAACGGGTTGGACATGAGCCTTCTGGGCGGTGCCAGCGCGATAGACCTGAAGTTTGTGCAATCAGAACTGGGGCGAGAGCCGGAGTCCGCGCTTGCTTTGGCAACATTCGACTTTTTGCGTCAAGGCGGCAAGTCAGTTCACCAGCAAGACCAAACCGATGCCTGGGCAGAAGAAGCCATCGGCACGGAATAGATGAAACACTAAGGGAGGATACGATGAGGAAATCCGCATTCTTGACCACATGTCTGCTGTTGGCAGGCATAGGTCTGGGCGCAACGGGCGAATCTGCCGAAGAGGTGCTGCGCATCAAGCCTTCGGGCGACGTCAAGGTTCTGGACCCGATGCTTGGGTCGGATTCGATGGCGCGCAACTACGGCTACATGGTTTATGACACCCTGTTCGCCGTGGACGCCGATCTGAAGATTCAGCCGCAGATGGTCGATGCCTGGTCCAAGTCGGACGACGGGATGACCTATACCTTCACGCTGCGCGACGGGTTGAAGTTCAGCGATGGCGCGACTGTCACCTCGGCTGACGTCATTGCTTCTCTCAAGCGCTGGAGCGTGAATGACAGCCTTGGCCAGCAGCTGAACACCAATGGCGCCACCTATGCCGAAGTCGATGCAAAGACCTTCACCCTGACCCTGTCCAAGCCCTGGGGCCTGGTGATCGACGCCCTGGGCAAGCCTGGCGCCCCGGTACCGTTCATCATGCCCGCGCGGATCGCCGATGCGACCGCGCCGACCGATCCCGTCAAGGACTATACCGGATCGGGCCCGTTCATGTTCGTGGCCGAAGAATGGGTTCCCGGTGCGAAACTGGTGTTCACGAAGAACCCGCACTACACGCCGCGCGCCGAAGCGGCCAGCGGCTTTGCCGGTGGCAAGGTCGCCCATATGGACCGCGTCGAATGGCTGATCATACCTGACCAGCAGACCGCAATCGACGCACTGAAAAAGGGTGAGATCGACATCAACGAGGATCTGGCGGCCGACCTGATCCCGCTGGCCAAGCAGGATCCGAATGTCGTTGTGACCAAGCAGGACGAAATCGGCGTGGCCCAGCAGATCCGTCTGAACACGCTGCAGCCGCCGTTCAACAACCCGAAGGTCCGCCAGGCGGTGCTTCACGCGGTGGATGGCAATGACTTCCTTGCCGCCGTTCTGGATGACCCGAGCCTTGGCAAGGTGTGCCCGTCCTTCTTCATCTGCTCTTCGCCCTATTTCACGGATGCCGGTTTCCCTGCGCCGGACCTTGAAAAGGCCAAACAGATGCTGGCGGAAAGCGGCTATGACGGCACGCCGGTCGTGCTGCTGGATGCGACGGAAAACACCAACATCCATGCCTTTGTCACGGTTGCGGACCAGTTGCTGCAAGAGATTGGCATGAACACCAGGGTCGAGGCCATGGATTGGGCGACGATTACCACGCGCCGCAAGAGCAAGGACCCGGTCGATGCGGGCGGCTGGTCGATCTTCATCTCGGGTCCAGGCGGGTTGGACTATCTTGAACCGGTCAGCCATCTGGGCCTGCGGTCCAACTGCGAAAACGCATGGTTCGGCTGGCCCTGTGACGACCAGATCGAGACGATGCGCGCCGACTTTGCGGGCCTTTCGGATCTGGAAGAGCGCAAGGCCCTTGCCGCCAAGATCCAGGCACGGGCGCTTGAAACCGTGCCCTATGTGCCGATCGCGGTGCAGTACCAGATCCGCGCCCATGCCGCAAACCTGACCGGCATCCTGACGCCGCCGGCGCCCGTGTACTGGGGCATCGAACGCAAGTGAATCTTGTCTCTGGCGGCGGGCACCAATTGCCCGCCGCCAGAGACTGATCGAATGGCAGGAGGCCCGCAGTGCTCAACTTTGTTGTCAGACGACTGGTTTCGACCATTCCGGTCATGGTGTTCGTAGCGCTGTTCGTGTTCAGCCTGATCTACTTTGCACCCGGCGACCCTGCGGCCCTGATCGCGGGAGATCAGGCCTCGGCTGCGGAAATCGAACGGATCCGATTGTCGCTTGGTCTGGATCGCCCCTTCTTTCTGCGGTTCTTCGGGTGGCTGGGTGACGTCCTGCAGGGCGACCTTGGCGTTTCGGTGTTTTCTCAGCTGCCGGTGACAACCCTGATCGGCCAGCGGCTTGAACCCACTCTCTCGCTCATGGTGATGACGGTGGTCCTGTCGGTCACGATCGCCGTGCCGCTGGGCGTTGTTGCCGCGGCCAGGCAGGGCACCTGGATCGACCGGTTCGTGATGACCTTTGCGGTCATCGGATTTTCCGTGCCGGTCTTCGTGATCGGCTACATCCTGAGCTATGTCTTTGCGATCCGGCTGAACCTTCTGCCTGTGCAGGGGTATTCGCCGCTTGCAGAAGGTTTCTGGCCCTTCTTAAAAAGCCTTCTGTTGCCCTCCGTTGCGCTGAGCGGTGTCTATGTCGCGCTGATCGCCCGGATCACCCGCACCTCGATGATCGAGGTACTATCGCAGGATTACATCCGCACTGCACGCGCCAAGGGGCTGGGCCAAGGTCCGATCCTGTTCGTGCATGCGCTGAAGAATGCCTCGGTTCCGATCATCACGGTCATCGGCATCGGCATCTCCTTGCTGATCGGAGGGGCGGTGGTCACGGAAACCGTGTTTGCCATTCCGGGGATCGGGCGGCTTGTCGTCGATGCGATCCTGCGTCGCGATTACCCCGTCATCCAGGGCGTCGTGCTGTTGTTCAGCCTTGGCTACGTGCTGATCAACCTGTGCATCGACCTGATCTACACCCTTCTGGATCCGAGAGTACGCTACTGATGGACACCCCCACCCAAGCGCTGCCGCCGCTTCCAGATCTGTTTCCGCCGCAACCCCGGCGCGGAAAGGTCCGGCGATTGATCGTCCAGCATCCGTCCATCGTGATCGGCGGCAGCCTGCTGGTTCTGATCATACTGCTGGCCATCTTTGCGAACTGGCTTGGCACGGTTGACCCCTACAAGATCGCCCCTGCCAAGCGAAACCGGCTGCCGTCGATGGACTTCTGGTTCGGCACGGATACCCTGGGCCGCGACATCTATTCCCGGGTGCTTTACGGAGGACGGGTCTCGCTGTTCGTGGGCGTCTCGGTGGCGTTTCTGGCCACGGTGCTTGGGCTGGTCACGGGTCTGATTGCCGGGGCCTATCGACGGCTTGACGCCATCATCATGCGGCTGATGGACGGGTTGATGTCGATCCCGCCGATCCTTCTGGCCATCGCCTTGGTGGCCGCCATTGGCGGGTCGGTGCTGAACGTCATTCTGGCCATCACGATGGCCGAATTCCCGCGCATGAGCCGCATTGTGCGAGGTGTTGTCCTGTCGGTGCGCGAACAGCCCTTCATCGACGGCGCCATCGCGGCCGGATCGACGATGCCGAAGATCATCATCCGCCACATCCTGCCCAACATCATGGGCCCGATCATCGTGCAGGCGACCTATATCTGTTCGGCCGCGATGATCACCGAGGCAGCGCTCAGCTTCATCGGGGCGGGTACGCCGCCTTCGATCCCCAGTTGGGGCGGCATCATGAACGAAGGCCGGATGCTGTGGCAGATCAAGCCCTACATCATCCTGTTTCCGGCGGTCTTTCTGTCGGTGACGGTTCTGGCGGTCAATCTGCTGGGTGACGGCCTGCGCGATGCGCTGGACCCGCGCTCTGCAACCCGGCTATAGGAAGGGCAGCCTGATGGAACTCTTGAACGTTCAGCATCTGCGCACGCATTTCCGGTCGGCCGAGGGGGCGGTGCGGGCGGTCGAGGACGTGTCATTCCGCCTTGAGACTGGCAAGACGCTGGCCATTGTCGGAGAGTCCGGGTCCGGCAAGTCGGTGACGTCGCTGTCGATCATGGGGCTTCTGGACAAGAAGACGGCGCGCAACAGCGGCTCGATCACCTTTGGCGGCCGCAACCTGCTGACCCTGTCGGAACGCGAGATGCGCAAAATCCGCGGCAACGAGATCGGGATGGTATTTCAGGAACCGATGACTAGCTTGAACCCCGTCCTGAGCGTCGGGCGCCAGATCGGCGAGACATTGCGCCTGCATCAGGGCTTGTCCAGACAGGCCGCGCGGACGCGGGCGATCGACCTGCTGCGGCTGGTGGACATTCCCGCGCCCGAACGCCGGATCGACGAATACCCGCACCAGTTGTCGGGCGGGATGCGCCAGAGGGTGATGATCGCCATCGCGCTGGCCTGCGAGCCGAAGCTGCTGATCGCGGATGAACCGACAACCGCGCTGGATGTGACGGTGCAAGCGCAGGTGCTTGACCTGATGCGCGATCTGCAGAAGCGTACCGGAACCGCCATCATACTGATCACCCATGACCTGGGCGTCGTGGCCGACATCGCCGACCGTGTGATCGTGATGTATGCCGGGCGCACTGTGGAAGAGGCCGCAACGGCCGATCTCTATGCCCGCCCGATGCACCCCTATACCAAGGGGCTGCTGGCCACGATCCCGCGGCTGGGCTCATCCCTCTTGCCCGGCGAACCGGCGCGGCTGGAGGAAATTCCCGGGCAGGTTCCCAGTCTGCGCAAGCCGATTCACGGCTGCGCCTTTGCCGGGCGCTGCAAGTTTTCCGTCGATCTGTGCCGCAGCAAGGCCCCGGTGCTGGAGCGCAAGTCAGAAGGCCACAGCGTCGCCTGCCACCTTGCGGACAACGGAGTTTCGGCATGACAACGTGCGCCCCGCTTCTTGAGCTCAGAAACCTGCAGAAGCACTATTTTCTGCGGCCCAATCTTCTGGGTAAGCCCACAGCGACGGTCCATGCCCTGGACGACGTGAACCTGACCCTGTCGGCGGGCGAGACGCTGTCCATCGTCGGGGAAAGTGGCTGCGGCAAATCCACCCTGGGCAAAACGGTTGTCCGCCTGCACCAGCCGACCGACGGCCAGATCCTGCTGGATGGACGTCGGGTCGACCAGATCGGCGGGGCCGAGCTCAAGGCCTTTCGCGCGCGGGTTCAGGTGGTGTTTCAGGACCCCTATTCCAGCCTTAATCCCCGCATCCGGGTGCGCGACACCCTGAGCGAGCCGCTGCACAACTTCGGGCTGGCCAAGGATGCCGCCGCTGTGACGCAAAGGGTCGAGGAACTGCTGGATATGGTGGGATTGCCGCGCGACGCGGCCGGCCGGTATCCGCATGAATTTTCCGGGGGCCAGCGGCAGCGCATCGCCATTGCCCGGGCGCTTTCCCCGCGCCCCGATCTGATTGTCTGTGACGAGGCCGTGTCGGCGCTGGATGTCTCGGTCAAGGCGCAGATCGTGAACCTTCTGGGCGATATCCAGAAAAAGACCGGCCTGGCCATGCTGTTCATCAGCCATGATCTGGCCATCGTGGAACACCTGACGCATCGCGTTGCGGTGATGTATCTGGGCCGGGTGGTCGAGGTCGGCAACCGCCGCGAGATTTTCGGCAATGCCCTGCACCCCTATACGCGGGCGCTGATATCCGCCGTGCCGCAACCGGACCCGATGAACAAGACCAGGCGCAAGCTGCTGACGGGTGACGTCCCCAGCCCGATTGCGCCGCCACCGGGTTGCCGGTTCAACACGCGCTGCCCCTTTGCCACCGACCTTTGTCGCGCCGAGGTGCCCGTGCTGCGCGCTGTCGGCGGCACTCATCAGATCGCCTGCCATTATGACAACCTTGTCGAGGCGGCGGCATGAACCTGCAGCCGGCCGTCAAGCCAGAAGACACGGCCGAATGTTGCATAGAGGTGGCACAGGGCGCGTTGCGCGGCAGCGAACAGGGCGGATACCGCCGGTTTTTGGCCGTCCCCTATGCCGAGCCCCCTGTCGGGCGGCGTCGGTTTCTTCCAGCACTGCCGCCGCGTTCGTGGGATGGCTTGCGCGATGCGCAGACACAGGCGCCCGTCGCCCCGCAACGACCCGATCCTGGGTTCTTTCCCGGCGACCCCGATGCCATGCCCGCATCGGAAATGGACGAGGATTGTCTTTACATGAACATCTGGGCCCCGGCTGCGGGCAGCGCGCCCTGTCCGGTGCTGGTCTGGCTGCATGGCGGATCGCAACTGATCGGCGGCACCGCCCGGCCCGTCTATGACGGCGCGGCCTTTGCCCGGGCCGGTATCGTCTGCGTCACCGTCGGGCACCGGCTGGGGCTGCTGGGGTTCATGGAGCTGGAACATCATCTGGGGGCGGACTATCGCGAAAGCGGCAATGCAGCGCTGGGGGATATGATCCGGGCCCTTGAATGGGTGCGCGACAATATCGGCGTTTTTGGTGGTGATGCGCAGCGTGTCACCCTTGGGGGTGAATCGGCGGGCGGCAAGAATGTTGCGACGCTGCTAGCCGCCCCGCGCGCGCGCGGGCTGTTTCAGGCCGCGGTCATTGTGTCCGGTGGCGGCGAGACGATCCTGACCTTCGACGAGGCCAAGGCGCTGGCCAATCGGGTCATCACCCTGACCGGCCACGGGGCACAGGCTCTGTGCCATCTGCCTTGGCCCGACATGCTTGACGCGCAGCGGCGCCTTTTGTCCGGCGGGGGCCGCAAGCTGCCGACACGGCCCTTTGTTGGCGGCGCCATTCTGCCTCTGCCGCCGCTGGCCGCCATCGAAAGCGGAACGGTTCCCCCGGTTCCGTTGCTGCTGGGCACCTCGCGCGATGAGATGATTGCGTCTGTGCTTGGGGCGCAAGGCGACTGGGCATGGATGCCCGAGATCCTGAGCCACGCCCTGCCGGATGACATGACCCGGATCGAGGGTGCGGCCAGACAGGCCTGGCCCAAACTGGACGCTGTGGCCCGCCGCTGCGCCCTGCTGACGGCCGAGGAATACTGGCTGCCGGCCCGACGCCTTGCCGATGCGCAGGCACGGGCGGGCGCGCCCGTGTGGATGTACCGCAATGATATCTCTTGTACGACTGGCCCACTTGCCGGATATGCCTCGCATGTCTCGGATCTGAATGCTCTGTGGGGCCATCTGCCGGCCCTTCCCTCTGCGCGGCTGCACCGCATGCTTTGCGATTTCGTCCGCAATCACGCCGCCCACTGGGATCGTTATGACCCCACGACGCGCCGGACCGCGGTTCTTTGCAACGATCTGAGTGTTCAGACCAACCCGGGCGCAGATGTCGCCGCCCTGTTCGGGGCATACGGGTTCGGTCGCGGGGGAATGGGAAGATGAAGAATTCCGCAAGACTCCTGAGTGATCTGCTGGAACGCGTCGCAGAGGTTGGACGCACCCTGCGATCGTACCCCCCCGGCCAGACCGGCATTCTGGATCAATGCCATGTCTTACTGTCCAGCAAGGGCGAAGCGACCAGCCTTGCCACGGCCAGGGAAATTCTCGACCGTTTCCCAAATCTGGCTCCGGGCGAAAAACACGACTTCTTTTGCAGGTTGCTGTCGGAATTCGGACCCGACATGACCGCCACCGCCGCAAGCATCGCGGCGTGGCAGGCCACCCCGGACAGCGCCACCCTGCGCCGCCTGCATTTTGCCAGCGAACCGCGTAGTCAGGAACTTGTCCGCCGCCTGAACCGGGCCCCGGGTGGGACGGGCGGCGTGGTTGCCATGCGCAAGGACCTTTTGGCCTGCCTGAAGGCCGAACCGGGCCTGAAGGCATTGGACGATGATTTCCGCCACCTGCTGTCGTCGTGGTTCAATCGCGGCTTTCTGGAATTGCGGCAGATCACCTGGTCCACACCGGCAGAAATCCTTGAGCGGATCATCACCTATGAGGCTGTGCATGAAATCGGCGACTGGTCCGATCTGCGCCGCCGGGTCGCCGAGCCGGATCGTCGTCTTTATGCCTTTTTCCACCCCGCCCTGCATGCCGATCCTCTGATCTTTGTCGAGGTGGCGTTGACGCGCGAGGTCCCCGAGAAGATCGGAACAATTCTGGCGGCGCAGCGAGAGATCACCCATCCCAATCAGGCCAGAACGGCTGTTTTCTATTCGATCTCGAATTGTCAGGAAGGTTTGCGGGGAATCTCCTTCGGCAATTTCCTGATAAAACAGGTGGTCGAGGAACTGCGCAAGGAACTGCCGAACCTGACCACATTCGTCACGCTGTCCCCCGTTCCGGGATTGCGCAGATGGGCCGAGGCCGAAACCCTGCCCTCCGCCCTGCGTGCGACCGTGGCCCAGATTGCCCGATCCGGCGCGGTCCCGGATCAGGCAATGGCCGAACTGGCGGCCTTCTATCTGGCCGGAACGGACGGGTCGGGCAGCGGTGCGCGCGATCCTGTTGCGCGTTTCCATCTGGGCAACGGGGCGCGGCTTGAACGCATCCATGCCAACGCCGATCCCAGCCCAAAGGGAATGAGAGAGTCCTGGGGAGTCATGGTCAACTACCTCTACGACCTTAAGGATATCGAGGCGAACCACGAAGCCTACAATGGCGGTGGCGCCATTGTCTGCGGGCCAGTGGTCGAGAAGACCCTGAACAAGATACAGAAAGTCTAGGGATCCATGATGGTGAACTACCTGATTGACGCATTGCGCGCCGGGTCTTCCGGCGCGGACGAGCGCGTCTTTGCGACCCTGCCGGACCGGACAACCATGAGTTTTGACCAGCTTTTCGGCGGTGCCGAACAGATGGCGGCCGCGCTGTTCGCAGCAGGCGTCACCCCCGGCGACCGCGTCGCGGTGCAGGTTGAAAAGTCGCCGTCGGCCGTGCAGCTTTACCTTGGCACCGTGATGGCGGGCGCAATCTTTCTGCCCCTCAATACGGCCTATACCCCGGCAGAGCTTGACTATTTCCTGACCGACGCCGCACCGCGGGTCTTTGTCTGCGACCCCGCGCGGATAGATGCGCTTGCGCCGATTGCAACAAAGGCAGGCACCGCCCGTATTCTAACGCTGGGTTCGGATGGCAGCGGAACGCTGGCTGAGGCTGCACAAACCCGCGCTGCGAGATTTGCGGCCGTAGCGCGGTCGGCCTCGGATATCGCCGCGATCCTGTATACCTCGGGAACGACCGGGCGCTCAAAGGGGGCGATGCTGACCCATGACAATCTTGCCTCGAACGCCAGGGTATTGGCCTCGTTATGGAAATTCACACCGCAAGACGTGCTGATCCACGCCCTGCCCATCTTTCACACCCACGGCCTTTTTGTGGCGACGAACGTTGCCCTGGTGGCTGGGGCATCCCTGCGCTTTCATGCCAGTTTTGACGCGGCTGCAATTCTGGCCGATATGGCCGATGCCACGGTGCTGATGGGGGTGCCCACCTTCTACACCCGGCTGCTGGCGCACCCGGACCTGAACCGCCAAACCACGGCGGGTATGCGGGTTTTCGTGTCCGGTTCGGCCCCGCTGCTTGCGCAGACCCATATGGAATGGTCCGAACGCACCGGCCACGCCATTCTGGAACGCTACGGCATGACCGAAACGAACATGAACAGTTCCAACCCCTATGATGGGGAACGTCGCCCCGGAACCGTCGGCTTTGCGCTGCCGGGAACCGAGATCATCATCACCGATCCGGCAACCGGCGCGCCCTTGCCGCAGGGCGATGTTGGCGCGATTGAGGTACGCGGCCCGAATGTCTTCAAGGGGTATTGGCAGATGCCCGAAAAGACCGCCGCCGAGTTGCGCGAGAACGGCTTTTTCATCACTGGAGATCTGGGTCGTTTCAGCAGCGATGGCTATCTGGAGATTGTGGGGCGTTCCAAGGACCTGATCATCACAGGCGGCTATAACGTCTATCCCAAGGAATTGGAGGATCTGATCGATGCTTTGCCCGGCGTTGCGGAATCCGCTGTCTTTGGCCTTCCGCATCCCGATTTCGGCGAAAGTGTCGCTGTCGCCGTGGTTCTGCGGCCGGATTCAACCATGACCGCCACAGAGATCCAGCAGGCGATTTCCCCAAATCTCGCACGGTTCAAACAGCCCAAACAGGTGTTCATTCTTGCCGAATTGCCCCGAAATGCGATGGGTAAGGTCAGCAAGGCTGTGCTCAGGCAAAACCACATTCCAGTGCCAGAATGACTGTCGCGTAGCCCTTAAATGGGCTCTGCCTCAATCTGTGTGGCGGAACGGTAGCATTCTCGCCCGCAACAATTCTGGACCGGCTCGGCCGTACATGGCGCGCTTGAGGGTCTTCAGGCGATTGATCTGACCTTCTGCTTGGCCGTTGCTCCAGGGCATCTCGATGGCGTTTTTGACGGCATCGTAGTCTCGGTTCAATGTTCGGGCGAAGCGCACGAGTGGTGCCAGGTCGGTTTCAATCGCGTCACAGGTCCATGCTGGGAGCGGGTCTCCTTCGCGGCCGCGCAGGATACCGCTGAACCGCATGGCGAGACAGCGCATCGTTGCGAAGGCCAGAGAGCCGGTCTTGAGAGCGTCGACTTTACGCGCCTGATCCGGGGTAAACTTGCCACGCGGTTTGATGCACAGCGCTGCCGCGATGACTGCGGAAATCGCGTGCCCAGTTTCCGGGTCCCGGACTGGCTTAAGGATTGCGTGCTCAACCTTGGGATCGCTCGCTTGCTGTTCGGTTCTGCGCCAACCCGCCAGCAGCCGCTGCAAATGCGACAGATTCCCCTCGTAGCCACGCTCTTGGATCATTGCAGACCCACCTTGGCATATCGATGCCGTCGGGGGGCGGTTACATCATCAGAGCCCATCAAAGGTATCATCTATATCGACCACGATCCGGCCTGGGGGCGCAATGGACTGACAGTAGAACCGGACGATCTCGCGGCCCATGCGGATCAGCGCGCGCGCATCGGGCAGGTTTTCCATGCGCGAAATCGTCGGTTGCGAACATGACGCCGCCCCGGTTTCCGGGCCGCGCTCCAGCGCAATCCTGAAGCTGGGATCGTGCCGCAGGGCGTTTGCGTCATTGCCGTCTTCATACCCTGCTGCGATCATCATGATCCGGAAACGGATAATGTCGCACGGGCCATGCTGAACTTTCACCGGATCACGCCGGCAATTAGCGAGCCGCTGCGCCAGAACCGCCTTACGCTCGATCTCGCGCAGCAGGGTCAGCCCGGCGTCGGAGCTCATGTCGGCGCCGTCAAAGCCAAACAGGATCGGTTTGCCATTGAGGGGTGACAGGCATGAAGTGAAGCACGTAGATTGGGCCATGGCTGAGGTCGTCCTCCTGAAAGCTTCATGTTTGGGGTCGACAACCAAAATATACGGCGTTTCAGATGGTTATGCTACCTCCGCAACCTTCTCGTGAATTATCTGGGTTAGTAGTTTCATGCAAACATACCTACGTTCCCTTCGCCCTGTTCAACTGCACCTGATCGCTGCTGTCTCGCGACTGGGCAAGCTGAGCCTTGCAGCCGACGCCTGCTCGATGACCACGCCGGCCGCATCGCGCATGCTGGCGGACATCGAAACCCAGCTTGGCACGGTGTTGTTCGAGCGGAAGCCGAAAGGCATGCTCGCCACGCCCGCTGGCGACGTGCTTGCAAATCACGCCAAGAAGCTGATCAGCGACATTGACCAAATGACCAAGGATTTCGCGGCCCATCTCGATGGCACGGGAGGTAGCGTTCGTGTCGGTGCAGTGACCGGAGGGGCACTGGCCGTCTTGATTCCGGCTATATTGGAACTGCAACGACAGGCTCCACTGATAGACGTTTCTTTGGACGTCGCATCCTCAGCGCAGCTTATGCGGGGGCTTGAAAGCGGCGAGTATGATTTCACCCTCAGTCGCGTGGGCCCACAAGACTTTTCGCATCATTTTGACATTCATCCTGCGGGGAGCGAATCCGTCCGCTTGATGGTGCGCTGCGGTCACCCTGTCGACGGTGCTGGACCAGTGACCCTCCGTGACCTTAGAAACTACATTTGGACCATGCAGGATCGCGGGGCTCCGATCCGTCATGCAATCGAGATCGCCTTCCACGAGGAAGGCCTCGACCTCCCTGCCAGTCTGATCAAGACGCCGTCTGTTGTGGCGATCATGGCGCTGATGCGTGATTCCGACGTCATCGCGGTTGTGACCGAAGAAGTGGCCGATCTTCTTCTCTTGCCGCCATACAATGCGGCTCTTGTCCTACTGGAACTGCCCAGACCCATTTTGATTGAACCGTATCACATTCTGCGTCCGCGCGACCGTCTGCTGTCTGCGGCCGCACAGCGCCTTCTTGACAATGTCCGGGATCAGGTTGGCAGCTGAAGTGTTATCAATTCTGTCAACGCGATAGTGCGAAATGTAAATTGTTTGTCAACAAAATATAACCTTACGGTGATCCCAACGAGAGAAGTTTGCCATTGGGAGGGGACATGAAGGCTCGTGCCACGATTCACCGGGATTTTGCGCTCGCGCAGATAGACGACCGGCTCTACTCGGCTTTCATCGAACATATGGGGCGTGCGATCTACAGTGGGATCTACGAACCCGGACACCCGACGGCAAACCCGCAGGGCTTCCGGCAAGATGTTCTGGAACTCGTTCGAAACCTGAATATTCCGGTGATCCGCTACCCTGGTGGCAATTTTGTATCGGCCTATAAGTGGGAAGACGGCATTGGTCCCAAGGAGGACCGGCCGGTGCGGCTTGACCTGGCGTGGCGGTCCAAGGAAACCAACCAGGTCGGGATCAACGAATTCGCCCAGTGGGCCAAGGATGCCGACATTGAAATGATGCTGGCCGTCAATCTCGGCACGCGAGGCATTGAAGAGGCGCGCAATTTCGTCGAATACTGCAACCACACGTCAGGAACCTATTGGAGTGACCTGCGCCGCAGTCACGGTGTTGATGAACCATATGGCGTGAAAATGTGGTGTCTTGGCAATGAAATGGACGGTCCTTGGCAGATCGGCCATATGGAGGCCAAGGAATACGGACGGCTTGCGGATGAAACCTCGAAGGCGGTCAAGGCTTTCGGCGGCGGGATCGAGACCGTTGTCTGCGGGTCGTCCAACGACGGGATGCCGACCTATCCCGACTGGGAACGCCAAGTTCTGGAAGAGTGTTACGAGAATGTCGATTACATCTCGCTGCACAAGTATTTTGGGAACAGCAGCCACGACTCGCTGAACTACTTCGCCAAGATCGATGAAACTGGCCGCTACATCCAGGCCATCGGTGGTGTCATCGACTTCGTGAAGGCCAAGAAGCGCGCCAAGAATGATGTGTTCATTTGCTTCGACGAGTGGAATGTCTGGTATCACAAACGCGAGCAGGACGCCAAGAACTGGCGCTCCTGGGATTGGCCGGAAGCGCCAGAGCTTCTGGAAGAGGACTACAACCTTGAAGATGCACTTCTTGTCGGGGGCCTGCTGAACGAATTCATTCGCCGGTCTGACCGGGTCAAGATCGCCTGCATCGCACAGTTGGTGAACGTCATCGCTCCGATCCGTGCCGAAAAGGGCGGTGCTGCCTGGGCCACGTCGATCTACTATCCGTACCAGTTCGCCAGTCTTTACGGGCGTGGTACCGCGCTGAATGTCGCGGTCAACGGCCCGCGATATGACGCGGACGCTGCGCATGACGTGAACTACCTGGACGTGGCCGCGGTCCTGTCGCCTGATGGCACGTCGATCACGATCTTTGCCATCAATCGCAGCCTGGATGAAACGATGGAACTGGACATTGCGCTGCAAGGGTTCGAAGGGCTTAAGCTGGTCGAACACAAGGTTATGGGCGGCACCAGTGCCGAGGCACGCGTTGCCAATACCAGCGCTGCGCCCGACAGGATCAAACCACGCAAGGGCGAAAAGCTGGCCGTGGGAGATGACGGCATAAAGGGCGAACTGCCCGCTTTCTCCTACAATATGATCCGGCTTTCGGTCAGGTAAGCTCAGAGGGGGTGACAAGGGAGAAGAGGTTATGAAAGCCACCGGCGTTCATTTGAAGGCGGTAAAGAAGAGTTTCGGCGCCGTGGACGTCATTCGCGGCGTCGACATGGACGTCGAACGGGGGCACTTCGCCGTATTCGTAGGCCCTTCGGGCTGTGGAAAATCCACACTTCTGCGTATGATCGCGGGCTTGGAAGAGACGAGCGACGGTGAGATCTTCATCGGGGATCGCGACGTGACACACGAAGATCCGGCGGATCGTGGTGTTGCCATGGTATTCCAATCCTATGCGCTCTATCCCCATTTGTCGGTCTACGAGAACATGGCCTTTAGCCTGCGGCTGGCAAAACGTCCCAAGGCCGAGATCGACGACAAAGTCCGCGAGGCTGCTGGCATCCTGCAATTGGCAGATCATCTGGAAAAGAAGCCAGCGCAATTGTCGGGAGGGCAGCGCCAACGTGTTGCTATTGGTCGCGCCATCGTTCGTGCGCCGGATGTCTTTCTATTTGATGAACCGTTGTCGAACCTTGATGCGGAACTGCGGGTTCAGATGCGCCTGGAACTCGCGCGACTGCATCAGAAGCTTGGCGCCACCATGATCTATGTCACCCACGATCAAGTCGAAGCCATGACCCTGGCTGACACGATCTTTGTGCTTCAAGGCGGGCATGTCCAGCAATCGGGGGCGCCACTGGATCTTTATGACGATCCATCGAACCGCTTTGTCGCCGGGTTCATCGGATCGCCGTCAATGAACTTCTTCAGTGCATCAGTCGACGACCACACCGGAGACGGTATCGACGTTCGATTGAGTGGGCAGCCTGACATGACCTTGAACCTGCCTGTTTCAAAGCCCCCCACCAAAGGGGCATCTATCGTGCTTGGCATGCGGCCCGAGCATCTGGTCGTAACCAAGGGAGAGGGCTTGCGCGTCACCGTCGATGTTGCCGAGGAACTGGGAGGTGTCTCGTATCAGCACGGCACGTTGGAAAGCGGCGATCCCGTGATTTTTCAGCAGGCCGGCGTGCGGCACGGCATGCATGGCACAGTACAGACCGTCATGCCCGAACCGGGACGGGTCTTCGTCTTCGACATCGATGGCGAACGTATCCGGTGACTGACTGACAACAAGGAGGAGAACTGAAATGAAAAATGTTATTTCGAAACTCGCAGCGACCACGGCGCTTGTCGTGGGCTTGTCGAGCTCGGCCTGGGCTCAGGTTGAAGTCGAATGGTGGGATTTTCTTGCCGGCGGCGACGGCGTGCGCATGAAGGCGCTGATCGACGAGTTCAATGCAGAACATCCCGACATCGAGATCAGCGGAACAACGCTGGAATGGGGATTGCCGTTCTACACCAAGGTGCGGACTGCGGTGGCGGTCGGTCAGGGTCCGGACATCATGACCTATCACTTGTCCCGCCTGCCGCTGGCGTTGGAGGAAGACGTCCTGTCACCGATCTCGGAGGAAGATCTGGAAACGGCAGGTATTTCCAAGGGTGATTTCTTCGAAGCGTCAATCAGAGCGGCTTCCACCGATGATGGCCAGCTGATGGCGATCCCCTTCGATATCCACTCGATTGTCGCGCACTACAACCGCACCGCTTTGGAAGGAACGAAATGGCTGGACGGTGACGGTAACCTGACCAACCTGAATTCCATTGAAGCCATGACAGAAATGCTGACTTGGGCGAAGGAAAACGGATTCTCGGACCCACTAAGCTATCAGACCTCGGGCGGTGGCGGCACCTGGCGCATGTTCTACACCCTGCTCAGTCAGCAGGGCGGCGAGATCCTGACCGATGGCGAAGTGATGGCCGGCGACAACTTTGACAAGGCGGTGACCGCCATTCAGACACTCGCTGACTGGCGCTCGCAAGGGCTGATCCCGGAACAGGCCTCATACGAGGCAGGGGTTGCTCTCTTTTCGGGGAAAAAGGCTGTTCTGCATTTCAATGGCGTTTGGGAAGTCCCCACCTTCAAGGATCAAACCGAGGCGGGAACGCTGGGCTTTGAATGGTTCGCCAATGAGGTTCCTCAGATGATGGACCAGCCTGCAACCTGGGCGGATTCCCACGCCTTCGCCATCCCGAACGATCCCGAGATGAGCGACGAGATGCGGAACGCGGTCCTGACTGTCATTGGCTGGATGCAGGAGCATTCGCTGGCCTGGGCGGGTGCAGGCCACATCCCGGCCTACAAACCAACGGTGCAGAGCGCAGAATACGCCGCACTTGAGCCAAACGCGACCTATGCATCATTGGCCGACAATGCAGCCTTCGACCCCCGGTCGAAAATCGCGGGTGTCGCCTCGCCGATCTATGACGCGGTCGACAACCTGATTGCGCCTGCCGTGCATGGGTTCCTGAGTGCCGAGGACGCTGCCGCGCAAATGAAAGCTCAGTTGCAGGGCCTGTTGAACTGATGCTTTGAATTCGGGGGCGTCATGTGCGCCCCCGATCAAAATCTTCAAGAGGGGGGGTGCAATGTCAAAATTGAAAAGACGTCGGCGCGAACTTCGGGCCGCCGGTCTGCTGACCGCGCCTTTCCTCTTTGTCTTCACGGTTTTCTTCCTCTACCCGACCTACAAGGTCATTGCGCTCAGTTTCACGGATGCGCCGCTGATCGGTGAGGGTCAATGGATCGGGTTTGCCAACTATGCCAAGCTCCTCAACGACAGGCTGTTCTTCACGTCGCTGTGGAACAACCTCTATTTCGTGCTGCTGACTGTCGTGCCGACGACGGTGATCGCACTGCTCATTGCGCTGGCCGTTAGCAAACTCAAGGGTCGCATGCAGGCGCTGGTGCTCACGCTGTTCTTTCTTCCCTATGTCCTGCCAGTCTCGGTGGTTACGCTGATCTGGGCGTGGATGTTGGATTTTCAGTTCGGCATCCTTCAGCCCCTCATTGCTGCGGTGACCGGAAAGCCGGTACCGGTCTTCAGAAACCCGTACTGGGTGATGCCCATGATTGCGGTTGTCACGATCTGGTGGACTAACGGTTTCAACGTGCTTTTGTTGATTGCCGGTCTGCGCAACATTCCGCAGGATCTCTACGAGGCCGCGTCGCTCGACGGTGCAACACCCTGGCAACGTTTCTGGCGCGTCACCTGGCCGCTGCTCTGGCCTGTGACTGCGCTCGTGTTGACCTTGCAGCTCATCCTTCAACTCAAGCTATTCGATCAGGTCTATTTGCTGTCCAACGGGGGGCCGTTCAATTCGTCCTATGTCGTGCTCATGCAAATGTACCGCGAAGCGTTTCAGTTGAACAACGGCGGCTATGCCTCTGCCATCGCAATGGTGTTGTTTCTGGTCATCGTCATCGTATCGGTCCTGCAATTTCAAATTTTGCGCATCGGAGGACGCAAATGACCGCTCGGCGCGCACGCAACTTCGCTTTCTCCGGTATCGTTCTTATCGCAGCGATGATCTGGATCTTCCCGCTTTACTGGTCTCTGACTACATCTTTGCGAAGTGAAAACCGCATCGTTTCGAATGCTGGCGTTCTCATCGACGAGCTGAATTTCGCATCCTATATCGAGGTTCTGTCGACCTCCAAGCTGCCGATCTGGTATCTTAATTCGGTTGCCACGTCGTCAATTACCACCGCGATCGTGCTCGTGACCGGCATGATGTGCGCCTATGCACTGTCGCAGTTGCAGTTCCCTGGGCGCAAGGCGCTCTATCTGCTGGTGGTGGCCAGCTTCATGGTCCCCGTACCCGCGCTCTACGTCGCGCAATTCATTCTGATGAGCGATCTGGGCCTGGTCAACACTTGGTGGGGCATCATCCTGCCTCAGCTGATCGTGCCGGTCGTGGTCATTGTCTACAAACAGTTCTTCGACGCCATACCCAAGGAAATGCGCGAGGCCGTTCTGCTTGATGGCGGCGGAGAATTCACACTGCTTTTCAAGCTCTACCTCCCCCTCAACTGGGGAATCACGGCGGCGCTGGCGATCATTACCTTCATCAGCACATGGAACAATTTCTTCTGGCCGTTCCTGATCGTTACAAGCGAGAGCATGATGACAATTCCGGTTGGCATTACGCAGGTTAACGACGCCTTCGGCGTGGCCTATGCCCGAATGATGGCGTTGGCGCTGCTTGCCGCCGCCCCCGTGATCATCGGCTACCTCATCTTCCAGAAACGCGTGACCGAGGCCGTGATGATATCGGCCGGAGTGAAAGGCTAAAGCAATGACATTCAAACCTGCAAAATGGCCCCGCAAGCTGAGATCTGCCGAGTGGTATACCGGCAGCACCAAGGACGTGATCTATCATCGTGGCTGGATGAAAAACCAGGGTTATCCGGATGACCTGTTCGACGGGCGGCCCATCATCGGCATTCTGAACACCTGGTCGGACATGACGCCGTGCAATGGGCATTTGCGAGAGCTGGCTGAAAAGGTGAAGGCCGGCATCTGGGAGGCCGGTGGCTTTCCGATGGAGGTGCCGGTCTTCTCGGCCTCGGAAAATACGTTCCGGCCCACCGCGATGATGTTCCGCAACCTTGCGGCGCTGAGCATCGAGGAACAGATCCGGGGTCAGCCGATGGATGGCTGCGTGCTCATGGTCGGGTGTGACAAGACCACGCCAAGCCTGCTCATGGCGGCGGCCTCGTGCGATCTGCCGTCGATCATCGTGACGGGCGGGCCGATGCTGAACGGCTGGTTCCAGGGTGAACGCGTTGGCGCGGGCACGCATCTGTGGCGCTTTTCCGAGGCGGTGAAGGCCGGCGAGATGACGCAGGAACAATTCCTTGATGCGGAATCCGCGGTGACCCGCTCGTCGGGCACGTGCAACACGATGGGCACGGCGTCGTCGATGGCCAGCATGTCCGAGGCGCTTGGCATGGCGCTGTCGGGCAACGCGGCGATCCCGGCCGTCGACAGCCGTCGCCGCGTCATGGCGCAACTTTCGGGTCGGCGGATCGTGCAGATGGTCAAGGACGATCTCAAACCCTCGGACATCCTGACGCGCGATGCGTTCGAAAACGCGATCCGCTGCAATGGCGCGGTTGGGGGATCGACCAACACGGTGGTACATATGCTGGCCATCGCGGGCCGCGTCGGCGTGGACATCACACTTGATGACTGGGACCGCTGTGGGCGCGATATCTCGACGATCCTGAACCTTCAGCCATCGGGCGAATACCTGATGGAGGAGTTCTTCTATGCGGGCGGATTGCCCGTTGTCCTGAAACGTCTGGCCGAAGCCGGGAAGCTGCACAAGGACGCTCTTACCGTGTCGGGCCTGACCCTTTGGGACGAAGTCAAGGATGCCGTGAACTGGAACGAGGACGTGATCCGCCCCGTCGACAGGCCCCTGACGGACAAGGGTGGCATCGCTGTGCTCAAGGGCAATCTCGCACCCAAGGGCGCGATCCTCAAACCCTCTGCCGCCACGCCCGCGCTGATGCAGCATCGAGGTCGCGCCGTCGTGTTCGAGGATATCGACGACTACAAGGCCAGGATCAACGACGATGCGCTCGAGATCGACGAGACCTGCATCATGGTGCTCAAGAACTGCGGGCCAAAGGGGTATCCCGGCATGGCCGAGGTCGGCAATATGGGTCTCCCTCCCAAGGTGCTGAAGAAGGGTATCAAGGACATGATCCGCATTTCCGATGCGCGCATGTCGGGCACAGCTTACGGCACCGTGATCCTGCACACATCGCCTGAGGCGGCGGCCGGCGGGCCGCTGGCGGTTGTTCGGACGGGCGACATGATCGAGGTCGATGTCGAGAATCGCCGGTTGCATCTGGACATTTCGGACGCCGAGCTGACCGAGCGCCTGTCCCGCTGGACACCGATCCACGAGCGCGCCGAGAGCGGCTACGCGTGGCTCCACCAGCAGCATGTGGAAGGCGCTGACACCGGCGCGGATCTGGATTTCCTCAAGGGTTGCCGCGGCGCGCCGGTCGGAAAGGACAGTCACTGATGAAGATCGCACTTGTCGGCATCGGGAAAATCGCGGTGGACCAGCACGTGCCGGTCATCGCCGGTAGCTCTGACTGGGACCTCGCAGCAACGGTCAGCCGTCATGGGGCGGTTGAGGGCGTCGAGGCGTTCACCGACATGGGCGCGATGCTCGAGGCGCGGTCCGACATTCGCGTTGTGTCGCTGTGCTTGCCGCCGGTGCCGCGGTTCGACTACGCGATGCAGACGCTCAAGGCAGGGCGGCATGTGATGCTGGAAAAACCACCCGGTGCCACGATTGCCGAATGTCACGCGCTCGAGGCCGCCGCGCGCGAGGCGGGGCTTTCGATCTATGCGACCTGGCATTCGCGCCATGCCGACATGGTGGCCGCTGCCAAGGTCTGGCTGGCCGAGAAAGTGCTCCGGTCGCTGACCGTGACCTGGAAAGAAGACGTGCGCCGCTGGCATCCCGGACAGGCCTGGATCTGGGAGCCGGGTGGTTTGGGAGTGTTTGATCCCGGCATCAACGCGCTGTCCATCGTGACCGAGATTTTGCCGGACGACATTCACGTGACCCACGCTGAACTGGATGTCCCCGAGAACTGCCAGACGCCAATTGGCGCGCGGATCGCGTTCCACCACCCCAAGGGTGCCCAGGTCAGTGCCGTGTTCGACTGGCGACAGGAGGGCGACCAGACTTGGGAGATTGAGGCCGTGACAGAGGCAGGAACGCTGAAGCTGAGCGACGGGGGCGCCGTGATGGAGGTTGACGGCACCCGAACCGGCGATGCTGCCCCGCTGGGTGGCGAATACCCACGGCTTTATGACCGCATGGCACAGCTTGTCAGTAAGGGCGGGATCGACATGGACCTGCGCCCGATGACGCTTGTCACTGATGCGCTGGCCATCGGACGGCGGCACGCGGTTGCCGCCTTTTTCGAGGGTCCGCAATGATCCTTGGCCTGGCCCCTGACGGCACCAAGATCGAGGGTATCGAGATTGCCAACGGCCCCGCGCGGGCGGTGCTGATGACCTATGGTGCAACGCTATGCCGGTTTCATGTTGACGGGATCGACACGTCTCTGGCCCTTGGTAGCCCGGAGGTCGAAAGCTACTTTGCGCAGATGCGCTATTTCGGTGCGATTGTAGGGCCTGTCGCAAACCGGATCGCCGGTGGGGTCGCACCGCTGGACGATGACGTGTTGCGGCTTGCCGTGAATGAAAACGGCAACGCCTTGCACGGTGGTCCCAACGGGCTTTCGCAGCAAGTCTGGACCATTGCCTCGAGCGATGCCCAAAGCGTGACCTTCCACCATGTGGTTTCCGATGGCGCGGACGGGCTTCCGGGGCCGATCGACATGTCGGTGACATATGCGCTTGTCTCTGAGGGCGCGCTCGAGATCGCCATCACGGCCAAGAGTGACCGCGCGACGCTCTTCAATCCGGCGTTTCACGGGTATTGGTCGCTGACCGGCAGCGGGCTGGACGGGCACCGCCTGACCATCGATGCCGATCATTACCTACCTGTCGATGACGCGCTTATTCCGACCGGTGACATCAGACCCGTCGAGGGCACGCCTTTCGACCTGCGGCGGCCAACGTCGTTGCCGGCGACCACCGATCTGGACACGAACTTCTGCCTCAACGGCGACGGTTTCCGCCCTGTGGCAACGCTCGAGACGGACGCAATGGCAATGATCGTCGAAACCGATGCGCCCGGCCTGCAAGTCTACGACGCCGCGCGCCTGAACACGGCTCCGGCCAAAGGCCATCACGGTCTGCCCTACGGGCGGCATGCAGGCCTCGCGATGGAGCCTCAGTATTGGCCGGATGCGCCCAACCACGATGGCTTTCCGTCGATCACGTTGCGACCCGGCACGCCGTTCAGGCAATTCTCCCGATTTCGTTTCATCCGAAAGGATCTCTCATGAAACACCCGCTGACCGGCATTCTGCCCGTGGCCCCGACTCCGTTCCACGACGATGGATCTGTTGACACTGAAGGCATGACACGTGTGCTGGAATGCATGATCGACCAGGGCGTTGACGCGATCTGCATCCTTGCCAATTATTCCGAACAATTCGTACTGTCGGATGCAGAACGCGCCACGCTGACAAAAGTGTCGCTGGAGCATGTCGCAGGCCGCGTGCCGGTCATCGTCACCGTCAGCCATTTCAGCACGCAGATCGTTGTTGATCGCGCGCGCGAAGCCGAAGCGATGGGCGCTGAAATGCTGATGATGATGCCGCCCTATCACGGCGTCGGCCTCGTTCCAGCCGAAGCGGGCATCTTCGAGCATTTCGCGGCGGTCTCCGACGCCATCTCGATCCCGATCATGGTGCAGGATGCGCCGCTCTCTGGTGTTTCCATGCCTGTGCCACTGCTTGTCCGGATGGCGAAAGAGATCGAGAACGTGAGCTATTTCAAGATGGAAACACCCTTTGCTGCCGACAAGCTGGCGGCGCTGATCGAGGCGGGTGGCGACCATATTGTCGGGCCGTTCGATGGCGAAGAGGCGGTGACCTTGCTGGCGGATCTCGACGCGGGCTGTACCGGCACAATGACCTCGGCCCTCCAGCCCGAATTGATCAAGCCGATTGTCACGAATTACCTCGCGGGCGACATCGACGCGGCGTTGACGCAGTGGCGCGAGTGTCTGCCGTTGATCAATCACGAGAACCGCCAATGCGGTCTGCGGGCCACCAAGGTGGTGATGAAGGAAGGCGGGGTGATCGGCTCGGATCATGTGCGTCACCCGCTCAAACCGATGTCAGACCGCACCCGCACACGATTGCTGCAACTGGCAGCCGAGCGCGACGTGATCGCGCTGCGTTGGGGCAAATAAGGGAGAATTTTGATGGGCTATGAACCGCACGGCAAACATCTGATCGCAGGCGATTGGGTGTCGAGCCAGAACACCTTCACGTCGCAACCCGTGACCGGCGAGGGCCAGTCCTTTTCCGAAGGCGGTGCCGACGAGGTCGATCGCGCCGTCCGTGCTGCCGAAGAGGCGTTCGCGACCTACGGCTGGACCAGCCGTGAAGAGCGCGCGGCGTTTCTGGAGGCCATCTCCGAAGAGATCGACGCCCGCGGGGACGACATCACGCGGCTGGGCTGTGCCGAAACCGGTCTTCCCGAGGCGCGGCTTCAGGGTGAACGAGGCCGCACCACCGGTCAGCTGCGCCTCTTCGCTTCGCATATCCGCGACGGTGCGTATCTTGACCGTCGCCACGACGCGGCCTTGCCGGACCGGCAACCGCTGCCGCGCTCCGACCTGAAGATGGTGCAGCGGCCTATCGGTCCGGTTGCCGTGTTCGGCGCGTCGAACTTTCCCTTGGCGTTTTCAACGGCCGGTGGGGATACCGCGTCGGCGCTTGCCGCCGGTTGTCCGGTTGTGGTCAAGGGTCACCCGGCCCATCCCGCCACCGGCGAGATCGTGGCCGATGCCATCGCGGCGGCGATTGCGCGTTGCGGCATGCCTGCGGGCATTTTTTCCCTGATTCAGGGCAGTAGCCATGACCTTGGCGGTTCGCTTGTTCGTCATCCCCTGATCAACGCGGTCGGGTTTACTGGGTCTTTGGGGGCCGGGCGCGCGCTGTTCGACCTTTGCGCTGCACGGCCCGTTCCGATCCCGTTCTTCGGAGAGCTTGGATCGGTAAATCCGGTCTTCGTCATGCCCCGCGCATTGGCCCAACGCGGCGCAGAGCTGGGCGCGGCTTGGGCCGGGTCGCTCACGATGGGGGTCGGGCAGTTCTGCACCAACCCGGGAATTGTCGTGGCAACCGAAGGTGCGGGTCTTGATGCCTTTATCAAGGCTGCAACCGATGCATTGGAGGCAGCTGGTGAGTCGGTGATGCTGACCGACGGAATTGCCGACGCGTTCCGGCGTGGCGTGGCCGAGGTCGGATCGGCAAGTGGTGTGCAGGAATTGCTGAAATCCACTTGTGACCACCGCAACGCTGCACCTGCGGTGTACAAGGTGGATGCGGAAAGCTGGCTTGCCAACGCGGTGTTGGCCGAAGAGGTCTTTGGTCCATTGGGTATCCTCGTGACCGCCAGCGGGCCAGGGCAGATGCTGGACGTGGCGCGCAGTCTGCAAGGCCAGCTGACGGCGACCTTGCAGATGGACGATGCCGATACCGACATCGCACGCCCCTTTGTGCCGGTGCTGGAACGCAAGGCCGGGCGCGTTCTGGTCAACGGCTTCCCCACAGGCGTCGAGGTCGCCGATGCCATGGTGCATGGCGGGCCGTACCCCGCCTCGACCAACTTTGGCGCAACCTCGGTCGGGACACTGGCGATCCGCCGGTTCCTGCGCCCGGTCTGTTACCAGAACATGCCCGACGCGCTTCTGCCAGGTGATCTTAATTCCAATTGAGGGGAGAATTTTTGCAAAGGGCGCTCCATGAACGAACCAAAGGTACATGGAGAAGGATGACTTGACGAGCAGACCGGAAACCGCCGGGCAGGAGGAAGGCCCGGTAGACACATTCAAAGGGAGAGAAGAATGACTATTCGATTCAATGTTAAGAAGAAGATGAAGGTTGCAACCGCAACCTTGCTTCTTTGCTCTGTCGCGACTGGCGCACTGGCGCAGGACGCCATCCGCGTCATCAGTCATCGTCAGCCAGCGCTGGAATTTTACACGCAGCAGATGGTCGAAGCTTTGCCTGAAGGGCGGGTTACCGTTGAGCTTATGCCGATCGACAAGCAGCTTGAACTGGCTTCGATTACCATGTCGTCGGAATCTGACGCGATTGACGTGCTTTACCTCAACGACTCGTCGTTTCGGCGCTTTGCTGCAAACGGTTGGTTGGAACCGATAGATGACTTATGGGAGAAGTACCGGGGCGAATACGATCTTGATGACTTCCCGAAATCTGTGATCGACGCCGTCAGCTATGACGGCAAAATCTACGCGATGCCTATCCTAACCAATACCCAGCTGTTCTTTTATCGCAAGGATCTGCTGGAAGAAGCTGGGATAGAGCCACCGCAGACGATGGAAGACTATATGGCTGCCGCTTCTCAGCTGGATTCGGCGCGCATGGCGGGTACGATCATGTCCCTGAAACCGGTGGACGCAGCCCTGAACGAATCGCACTGGTACATGAATGCGATCGGCGACGGATGGTTTGATGAGAACTGGAAGCCGATCTTCAACAACGCTGCTGGCGTCGAGGCGATCACGAAGCTCAAGGAGATGACGGAAAACGCACCGCGCGGCTTCACCGCGCATGCCAACGACGAATCCACCATTAACCTCCAACAGGGGCTGGCCGCGATGGGCCTGCAATGGTTCACCCGCGCTGCAGCGATGGACAACGCCGAACAGTCCCGCGTCGTTGGTCAGATCGAATGGGTTGCACCTCCGGGCGGCGGCGCTCGGACCGCGAATGACGGTTTTGCAATCTCTGCCTTTTCATCTGCTGACCGGGAAGAAATGTTCAAGATGCTAGCTCAAGCAGCCAGCAAAGAGAGTATGCGGGAGGGCGCCCAATTCGCCATGCCGCCACGTTTGTCCGTGCTCGAGAACACCGAGTTGGCCGCGCAATACCGTTGGTATCCGGCCGCACGGGCTGCGCTGGAAAGTGGCAAGGCGTTTCCGGCCATGCCCGATTTCAACGATGTGGGCGAGATCGTCACGCGCCACATCCTGCGCGCTGTGACTGGCGAGGCCGAAGTTCAGGAGGCGCTCGACCAAGCCGCAGCCGAGACCGAAGAACTGCTGGCCAGCCGCGGCTACTATAACTGAATCCGCGGATGACACTGCGCCGCGCGCCGCGACTGTGGTGCGCGTCGACCTCACCTGAAAAGGACGTACCAACATGGTTCGCTGGCAACACGGCCTCTGGCTGTTCTTCCTGCCTAGTTTCGGCTTGCTTGCCGTCGTGCTGCTCTGGCCATTGGGCTACGCCGTTTATCTGAGCTTTTTCGACTACTACCTGGGATCGGGTGAGCGGACCTTTGTCGGCTTAGCCAACTATATCGACCTGCTGACCGAAGCGCGCCTTTGGAACTCCATGTGGACGACGATCATCATTGCCTTCGGGTCAGTTGCCTTGGAATTTCTCGTCGGGTTTGCACTGGCGCTCGCGCTTTACCGGTTAAACGGCAGCGCCAAGGTCTTTTCCGTCCTGCTTTTCCTGCCGCATATCGTGACACCGGTCGTGGCGGCGCTGTTCCTGAAATGGATGCTCGCTTCGAACTGGGGCTTCATCGATGCGACACTTCTGACCTTCAACATCGAGCCGGCAGATTGGTTAGGCAGCCCGGTCTGGGCCAAAGTCAGCGTTATCCTCGCGGACGCCTGGGTCTTTACGCCATTGGTCATGATGGTGCTCTATGCTGCGCTACAGGGTCTGGATACCTCGTTGCTCGAGGCGGCGCAGATCGATGGTGCAAGCAGTTGGAACACCCTGCGTCATGTCATCATCCCTGCGCTGATCCCGGCGATCATCTTTGTCATCTCTATCCGCCTTATGGATGTCTTCCGCTTCTTCGACCTAATCTATGTGCTGACCGGCGGCGGGCCGGGTACCGCGACCGAAACAATTACGATGTACACCTACCAACTGGGTTTCCGCATGCTTGAAGTCGGCAAGGCCTCGGCCTTGGGGGTCATCACGCTGATCGTCGTTGCAATATTGCTTCTTACAATCAATCGCGGTCTCAACAAGGCCTACCGGGGAGGCGACCGATGAGCGCCCAGATGAGAGTCGGCCAGCAAAGAACAACGTGGCTGATCTTCATCGGCCTGTGCTTGTTCACCTTCATCAACTTGACGCCGTTGATTTGGGCGGTGCTGACCTCGCTCAAAGATCCCCGCGACGCCTTTACCATCCCGCCGACGATCATTTTCGAGCCGACGCTGAAGTATCACATTCAAGTCTGGACCGAGAATGACTTCGTCTTCTACCTGATGAACAGCCTGATCATTTCCGCTGGCACTGTTTTCATTTCGGTTCCGGCTGGCAGCCTTGCAGCCTATGCACTGTCACGCATTCCAAGGCGGAGCGCGGGGCCGATCCTCAGCGCGCTGTTCACAATCCGGATGTTTCCCCACATGCTGCTCGCGATCCCGTTTTTCGTGATGGGTACGTTCCTCAACATGATCGACACCTACCCGCTCTTGATCCTGGCTTTGGTGGCGATCAACCAGCCTTTCACGATCTGGCTGATGCATGGCTTCTTTCTCGAGATCCCGCGTGACCTCGACGAAGCCGCCGCCATCGACGGTTGTTCCAACTGGCAGGCCTTCCGCATCGTTATCCTGCCCTTGGCGAGGCCCGGGATGACAGTGGCCGCGCTATTCAGCCTGCTGCTGTCCTACAACGAATTTCTCTTCGCGCTCGTCTTGACCGGCACGGATACCAAGACCCTGCCAGTTGCAATCGCGTCTTTCGGCGGCGAGGACATCTCGTCATGGTCGCTGTCCGCCGCGGGAGCGGTCGGGATCATGTTGCCGATCGTTTTGGTCATGCTGATTTTACAGCGTCACCTTGTGCGCGGCCTGACGGCGGGGGCGGTGAAGGGATGAGACACAACACGCATAACTTCCGGCCGATGTACCCGGACATGGAGATGAAGACATGGCACCCCTGACCATCCAGCAGGCCACCAAATCCTTTGGCGAGGTTCAGGTTCTGCACGGAATAGACATTAGTATCGACGACGGCGAATTCGTCGTTCTCGTTGGGCCTTCGGGCTGTGGCAAGTCCACACTGCTCCGGCTGATCGCGGGGCTCGAAGACATCTCAACTGGCAGCATCCTGATCGACGGAAGGGACATCAGCCGATCGCACCCCAAGGATCGCGACATTGCGATGGTGTTCCAATCTTACGCGCTTTATCCGCACATGACCGTGGCCGAGAACATGGGCTTTTCGCTGCGCATGCGCGGCGCGACGATGGATGAACAGCACCGAAAGGTCCACGAGGCGGCGGGCATCCTTGATCTCGAACCACTGCTCGACCGATATCCCCGGCAGCTTTCGGGTGGTCAGCGCCAGCGCGTCGCGATGGGTCGCGCCATCGTGCGCGATCCGAAGGTTTTCCTTTTCGACGAACCGTTGTCAAACCTCGACGCCAAATTGCGTGTGCAGATGCGCGCCGAGATACGTTCGCTGCACAAATCGCTGGAAACCACGATCGTCTACGTGACCCACGACCAGATTGAGGCAATGACTATGGCCGACAAAATCGTCGTCATGCGCGGTGGGTATGTCGAACAGATCGGCAGCCCCATGGCCGTCTATGACGCGCCGGCCAATGTCTTTGTCGCTGGATTCATAGGCTCTCCCGCGATGAATTTGCTGAAAGGTCGGATTGGCTCCGATAGGCAGTCTTTCGATCTCGATGCAGGTGGGGTGCTGCAATTTGACTCGGTGCTCAACGCCCGACCGCACCAACCGGTTATCTTGGGAGTCCGACCAGAATACGTGAAGATTTCGGATGGCGGTAGCGCGGCGGTGGTCAAATTGATCGAGCCGACCGGAGCCGATCTGCACGTAATGCTGGATATTGCCGGAACCAAGCTTACCGCAGTATACCACGAGCGTTTGACCTTGGAAGAGGGGCAGGAGGTGAGACTGGCCATTCCGACAGATCACGTGCATCTGTTCGACCCCGAGAACGAGACGCGCATTGTGGGAAATTAGTATCATGAGGGACGCATAAATCTCTTTTCTCGTCCCATTCGGTTATTTTGAACCGGCTGAACGGGCCTACTTGGACAGCAAGGTGGATATCGATGCCTATTTCGCAGTCCACAGAGGCATGTCAGATGTCGGTAACGCTTCGGCCGCTATGGCTCTGTTCGATGGTTTTCAGGCCAGCATCAATCAGGCTGTGGCGGCTATTGATGGTTACTATCAGGATGCCCTTGATCCCAACAATGGGGAGTTCCTGATGCAGGTTGTCGGTGTGCTGGACAATCCATTCATAGCTTGAGCTGAGAAGGTCTGAATGAGTACGGGTTTAGACCTCCTATTGGACCTAGCAGTGTGGGCGAAACCACCGTCGGTCGCCACTATGGTCAGCAGCGCATCGGTGATGTGACCGGTCAGGGTGATGTGGCTCTGCACCTCGTGGAACCGCTGGCCCTGGATTGTCGGCAGCGGGTTTTCCTGCGCGTCGAAGGCAGAACCCGTCCAGCCTGTCGCGCGACACATCTATCCCAAGGATGGTAGTCTCAGATATCATGTCATTCTTTCTTCCCTATGCTTCGCGGTCCCACAAAACGGGCCGCCGTCAACTGTTCGAGGACCTTGATCGACAGACAGACTTGTATGGCCGCATCGAAAAACACCGGATGCATGAACGCGCGGTCGGCTTCCAAATCCCCATCGGTCTGTCGGCGGAACAGGATACTGGCATGGTGTTCCGGCCAATCTCGGATCGGAACTTGCCGCCGGGCAACCTGCTTCTGGGGCAGATGCGCGGGCGTGTGCTGTCCGTGGCCACATCGCGCTTTGCAGACCAGGTCGCGCTTGCGCTTACGGAGATGTCCAGTGCCTGAGGTGCGCAACCGAAAATCTAGTCACTCGAAGAGATCCAGTTCTTCGTCGATCCCGGTCAGGGTCGAGATACGCTGACTGACCGTTTCGGGGTTTCGACCCAGATAGGCAACTGCGAGCAAGCGGATGATCGACAACATGGTGGCATGCGTAGGCAACAAGCCATAGCTGGCGACGTGGCAGGGCAGAACGATTTGCGAATAACGGGCGGCTTGCGGGGCGTAGACATGGTCCGTGATGGTCACAACGCGCATACGGGCTGTCCGCGCATGTGCAAGCAATGACTTCAGAACTTTGGGGCGCGGCTCGAATGTGAGAAGCACCATGACATCCCGCGGGCCGGTCATGGACAATTCTCTGGCCCAACTTTGACCTTGCCCTTGAAGCTGATGGACATCGTGGCGCAGGCGGGAGAACAGAGTGCATCCCAAGGTCGCAAGGCCTTGCTCGTCGCCGAAACCCACGAACCAGACCCGGGGAGCGGACTCGAGGATTTCTGCGGTTTCAGGGAGCAAATCAGAGCGCAATTCCTCGAAAGTGCGGGTCATGTTCCGCAGCTCCAGATCGAGGTGATCAGAGATGGTGCGCCCGAGGCTGGCCGGTTCGGGCTGCGATTCGAGTGCGGTATAGGGCTCTCTGCGATTGCGTTCCTCACGTGCCTGAAGACGGACTTCCTCGAAGTCGGCATATCCCAAACTGCGGAAAAAACGGGCAGTTGTCGCTTTGGACACACCGGCCTGTGCGGCAAGTTCTGTCGCCGTGTGGGTTTCCACAAGGCTCTGATTTTGCAGCAGGACTTGCGCAATTTTTCTTTCGCTCGAAGTCAATCGCGCGGATCGTTCCTGGATTCTTAAGATCAGTCTTGATGCCATGAAGCTCGAAATCTCTTGACGCGTGAAACCGACGTTTCATTATCTTGAAACAATGAAACAACCGAAATGAACACGATGTCGACCTCCAAAACAATTCGCGAAAAAATATGGACGAAACTGCGGGACGTAGCGAGGCCGGATACACGGTTCCATCTGAATTTTGCAGAAGTGATCCCGGATTTCGACGGATCCGAGACAGCGACGGACAGGATCGTCGAGGACCGCGCATATAAGGCAACGCGCTTTGCCTTCATCACGCCAGACAATTGTCTGGCCGACCTGCGCCGCCGCATGATCGAAGACGGAAAGCCCTTCGTGATGTCCACCTACGGGATCTACAGGGGCTTCCTATATCTGGATCCTGCGACCGTGCCGGAGGGTGCAGCACTCTACGCGTCCTGGCTCGATGGAATGGAACATTTTGGAGTGCCCATAACGCTGGAGGAAATCGCCAGCATTGGCCGCTTTGATTATCTCGTAACCGGTGCCTCGGCAGTGTCGGTCAACGGTGTTCGTTTTGGCAAGGGGCACGGGTTCTTCGACCTTGAATGGGGAATGTTCACCGATCTCGGCCTCGTCGATGACGATACGCCGGTGCATGCGCTGGTGCATGATGTGCAGCTTGTCGAAGAGCAGTTGCAGCCGTCGGAAACCGACATTCTTGTAGATCGCATCTTTACGCCATCCCGAACCCATATTGTCGAGCGACGTGCCAAGCGCCCACGTGGCGTGAAATGGCCGTTGCTCGAACCCAAGCAGATCTCAGATACGCCGCCCTTACAGGAGCTTCAGCGCCTGCAAGGCCTCGCTTGACCAACCACCTGAACGCAACCTTTCATTGAAATCCAAGACCGGAGTCCTCTGATGAGTCTCAAACTTGATCGCCGACACTTCCTCGGCACTGCTGCTGCAAGTGCCGCTGTCGCCTCTCTGCCCTTGCGCGCCCGTGCTTCTACTCCCTTCACGATGCAGGCCGCCTGGATCAACGATGCAGAATTTGCTGGATACTTTATCGCCATAGACGAAGGGTATTACGCTGACGAGAGCCTTGATGTGACCTATCTTTCCGGCGGACCGGATGTCATCCCGGAAAGCACGATCATCGCAGGCCGGGCCGACGTTGCACTGACAACGCCAGACACCACCATCAAGGCCATTGTCGACCAGGGTGCTCCGTTCAAGATCATCGGTGCGCAATACCAGAAAAACCCCATCGGCATCGTCTCCCTCGTGTCGAACCCGATCAACGAGCCCAAGGATCTGATCGGCAAGACCTTGGCCGTTCCCCCCGTGAACGTCATCTCGGTGAATGCGATGCTCGCGCTCAACGGGATCGATCCGGCAGACGTGAACATTGTGCCCTATGCCTATGATCCGACCCCGCTCATCCGTGGCGAGATCGACGCAAGCCTCGATTTCACGACCAACGTGCCTTACACGATAAGCCAGCAAGGCGTGGAGGCGACATCCTTCCTGCTCTACGATTTCGGTTTCACGATCTACAATGACACCGTGGTGGTGACCGAAGAGACGTTGGCTGCGAAACGCCAAGACTTGGTGGGGTGGCTGCGCGCCTCACGCCGTGGCTGGGAAGAGAACTTCAAGGACCCCAACCTGTGGCCGCCGAAGTGGAAAGACAGCTGGTTTGCCGGCACCGGCCGCACCATCGAAAACGAGATCTTCTTCAACAATGCCCAGCAGCCGCTGATGGAAAGCCCGGCGGGCTTCATGGCCATGACAGAGGAGGGGATCGAGGCGAATCTCCGTGCCTTGAGTGCGGTTGGTATCAACGGCACCCGTGACATGTTCGACACCACGCTGCTTGACGAAATCTGATGGCTGCCCCGGACGGGATTGCCCTTTCCGGGGTCTGCAAGACCTTTGCGGGGCGGGGCAAGGTTGTCGAAGCCTTGCGCGATGTCACCCTGTCGTGCCCCGAGGGGTCCTTTACCGCGATCATCGGTCCGTCGGGTTGTGGCAAGTCCACTGTCATGCGGATCGCGCTCGGTCTGGAAAGTGCAGATGCAGGCACGGTCCGGATCGCGGGACGGGCGTCGCTGGAGGCCGCGCGCGCCGGGGTGACCGGTGTCGCCTTCCAGGACGCTGCATTGCTGCCTTGGCGAAGCGTCAAGAGCAATGTGGAAGTGCCCTTGGAGGTCCTGCGGCAGTCGCGTGCAGAGGCGGCCACCCATGTGCGTGCAATGATCGAGCTGGTGGGTCTCAAAGGTTATGAAAATGCGCTGCCCGGCGAACTGTCCGGCGGCATGCGCCAACGGGTGGCCATTGCCCGTGCATTGGTAACGCATCCCCAGGTTCTGTTCATGGACGAGCCCTTTGGCGCACTCGACCAGATCCTGCGTCGTCAGATGAATGTGGAGTTGCAAAGGATATGGACCGAAAGCGGTTCAACTGCGCTGCTGGTCACGCATGGGATTGACGAGGCTGTGTTCCTGGCGGATCGAGTTGCGGTGATGCACGCGGATCCGGGCAGGATTGTCGATGTGATTGACGTGCCATTCGACAGGCCTCGCAAGACCACGTTGTTTTCCGACCCGGAGTTTCACCGCGTCTGCGATCACATCGCCGAGGTGCTGCATGGCGGTTGAGGCAACAGGTCCGTGGCGGGGTCTGCGCAACGCCACCATCCTGCTCGTGATCTGGGAGATCGTTGGCCGGCTTGATCTTGTGGCGGGTGGTGCATTGCCGGGCATCTCGGAGATCTTGTTCCGGCTTTGGCAGGACTGGGCGGACTATCCAAGGCACATCTGGGCCACTGTCTATGCCTCGACACTTGGCTTCATCATAGGAAACACGATCGGTATCGGGGCAGGCGTCCTGTTTGCCCTGTCTCCGACGGCGCTGAGGCTCTTCCGAGGCGTCAACATCGCTGTCTTCGCTCTTCCACCCATCGCGATTGCGCCGATCCTCGTTCTGACGTTGTCTGGCATGGCCCCGCGGATCGTGCTGGCGGCCTTGGGCGTCTATTTCGTCACCATGACGGCCACCGTGATCGGCTTGTCACAAGCGGACAGCCGCGCCACCGATGTGATCCGTGCCTATGGTGGCGGACGGTGGGACATCTTGCGCCAGGTCCAGTTTCGCGGGGCGATGCCGTCCATTCTTGCTGGTCTCCGCGTGGCTGCACCCAATGCCGTTTTGGGTGCGATCCTCGCGGAATTCGGTGGCGGCGGTCGCTGGGGTCTGGGCGCCTACCTGCTGGGCTCACTGGGGCGTGGAGAGCCGGACAGGCTCTGGGGCATCGGCCTCGTGGCGACAGTGATTGCCGGGCTCAGCTACGCGGTGTTCGCCGTTCTGGCGACCCGGACAATCGGTGCGACCCGGGCCGTGACGTTGAACACTGCCGTGCCGGACGCGGCTGCACCGGCAGGATCCCGGCTTGGCCGCGGTGCCTTGACCCTGGGCACGATTGCTTTGCCCTTCATCGTCTGGTGGGGCTTTATCAAGCTGACAGGCGTGCCCGACCTGATCTCCAAGACACCCTTCGGTGTGGTCGACTACCTGTTTCTCGGACCCACGGCAGAAACCGCCCAAGCGCGTCTGCTTGCCGCCTTGGCTGAAACATTGCCGATCACCTTCATCGGAATGGCCGCGGGCTTGGGCTTTGCGTTCCTGCTGGCGATTTCATCGCGTCTTTTCCCGCGTGCAATCGAGGCGTTCATGCCGATTGCCTTAGTGACGCAGACAATGCCCTTGGTTGCGTTGACACCGTTGCTTGTTCTCATCCTGGGTAGGGGCACGTCCTTGACTTTGTGGGTCACGATATCGGTGACGTTTTTCCCGGCTTTCGTGACGCTGGCACAAGGGTTGGCGCTTGTGCCAAGAAGTGCCGAAGACCTGCCACGCGCGTATGGGGCCAGCCGTTGGACCGAGATGCGGATGGTCACGCTGCCTGCATCGTTGCCTTACCTTTTCGCGGCCACGAGACTGACGGTTCCACGTGCGCTTTTGGGTGTAATGATCGCGGAATGGCTGGCGACCGGAAAGGGGCTTGGCAATCTCCTGAACCAATCCAGAGGTTTTCTCGACTACGGAATGATCTGGACGGTCGCCGCTGTGTCTGTGCTTCTGTCTGTCGTGTTCTATCAAGGCGTCGTGATCATCGAGCGGCGGTTGTTGAGACGCCTCGGGATGGCAACCGCTGAGTGAGGTTACGGAAACTGGATGAACTGATGCGGTGGATGCCCCCACCCGCCGGCATCGGATACCATGACGGTTCTATACTCGCTTAGTGGAGGGCACATCGATGACATCAAAGATCAGTGTTTTGGCAATCGACTTGGCAAAAGGCA
>NZ_BMFC01000023.1 GCF_014637725.1 Marivita lacus
CCATGAGTATCACCGGAGCCACCTCCGCTGCCAGCATGTCGCACGCCACGCTCGTGGGGGCGCGACCCGGTCCAATCGTGCCTCCCCCGCCCCCGGGGACATCGGTTGGGCCGGACTTCTCTCAACGCATGGGCGCGGCTCTTGAAAGCGTCAACACGCAGCAGGCCAAGGCCAGCCAGGCGGCCCGCGATTTCGAGACCGGCAAGACCGATGACCTGGCCGCGGTGATGGTTGAACAGCAAGTGTCCTCGCTGGGGTTCCAGATGACGCTTCAGACCCGGAACAAGGCCCTGACGGCCTATCGCGACATCATGAACATGCCGGTGTGATCCGGCACTTCCCCCTTAGGCACGACGCAGACAGAACAGGACAGATCGCATGGACGGACCCAGATCGACCTTGCCCGTACAGGCTGGAGGGTCAACTCTGATCGCGCGCGCCAGGCTTGCGCTGTCACGGGCCGATGGCTTTGTCGCCCAGCCCGCCTTGCGCCGGGCGCTGCCGGCGATTGCGCTTGTGGTGCTCGTGTCCCTGGGCCTCATGGCCTGGCTGCTGCTGGCCCCGGCCGAGCGCGTGGCGCTGCAATCGGGCCTGCCCGAAGCGGAAAAGGCGCGCGCCCTCGATGCGCTGACCGCAGGCGGCATCAATGCACAGCTTGATCCGTCCTCCGGGGTCTTGACGGTGGCCGCCGCCGAATTTCACCGCGCGCGGATGCTGCTGGCGACCGAAGGCCTGCCGCAGGCCAATGTCGACGGGTTGTCGGTGATCTCGGAAATGCCGATGGGCACGTCCCGCCAGGTTGAATCGGCGCGGTTGCGGCGAATGCAGGAAATGGATCTCGCGCGGTCGATCATGGAATTGCAACCCGTCCGGTCGGCCCGTGTTCACCTGGCCCTGCCCGAGCGCAGCGCCTTCGTGCGCGACCAGCAACCGCCGCGCGCCTCGGTGTTCCTGGAACTGGCCCCGGGTCTCGCGCTGTCGCAGGCGCAGATCACCGGCATCGTCAGCCTTGTCTCCACGGCGGTGGCCGACATGCCGGCGGCCAACGTGTCGGTCGTCGATCAGAGCGGTGCCCTGCTGACCACCGAAGAGCAGGATCCGATCCAGGCCGAGGCGGACCGGCAGATGCAACACCAGCAGCGGCTCGAGCGGCATTACCGCGACCGCGTGCTGGCGCTTCTGACGCCGATCGTCGGGGTCGGCAATGCCGCAGTCGAAGTGACGCTGGACATGGATTTCACCCGCTCCGAAGTCACCAACGAGGAATACCTGCCCGACACCGCGCTGCGCAGCGAGCAGAGCACCAACCAGCAGACCAACGGGTCCGCTGTTGGCGGCATTCCCGGTGCGGTCGCCAACACGCCGCCCAACGAGGCGGAACTGGCCGCCGACGCGCAGGGACAGTCGGACACCCGCAGCACCACCAATTCCTCGTCCTCGATGACCCGCAACTACGAGGTCAGCCGCCGCATCGAGACCCGGCAGCCGCAGACCGCGCAGATCATGCGGGTGCATGCCGCCGTCCTTCTGCACCAGATGCCTGCGGCACTGGATGAAAACGGTCAGCCACTCGAAGCGCCGCAGACCCCGCCGATGTCGGAGATCGAGGCGCTGGCCAAAAGCGCCATCGGGTTCAGCACCGAGCGCGGTGATGTCGTCACCGTGACCAGCGCCCCCTTCGTGGCGACCGCGTCGCTGATGCCGCAAGCGCAGTGGTACGAGGCCAGCAGGCTGCCCGACCTGGGGCGTATCCTGGCCCAGCTTGCCGTCCTGGGGATCATCGTTCTGGGCGTGGTGCGTCCGCTTCTGGACCGTCTGCTTCCGGCAGCCACAGCCGAAGGGGCCGCCGCGGGCATGGTCTATGGCGATGCGGTCGAGGTGCCCAAGGGTGAGACCCTGTCCTCCCTGCGCCAGCGCATCGAGACTTCCGCTCCCAGTGCCGACGATCTGAACGACGCGATCACCTACGAGGAAAAGATCGAGCTGCTGCGGCACATGACGAGCTCTGAAACCAACCGCATCGCCGGTGCCTTCAAGGCAATGCTGGCCCCACCGAAAGAGGAAGGCACATGAGTCTTGCCCTTCCTGCACCGGATGCCCGCGACGGGCTGAAGCTGAAACCGGTGCACAAGGCCGCGATCCTGATGATGGTCTTCGGCGAGGACACGGCGGCGCAGATCCTGCGCACCCTGTCGCCCACCGAGGTGCAGACGCTGGGCGAGGCCATGTACATGGTGCAGGGGATCGACCACGACACGGTCGATGCGGTGCTGAACGAATTCCTGGTCGCCGTCAGCAACCAGACGGGGCTGGGCATCGGCGCGAGCACCTATGTCCGTGACGTGCTGGACCAGGCCCTGGGCACCCACAAGGCGCAATCGGTGCTGTCGCGGATCGTGCCCACCAACAGCGAACGCCCGATCGAGATCCTCGACTGGATGGATCCGTCGGCCGTCGCCGAGCTGATCGTGGACGAACACCCGCAGATCACCGCTCTGGTCATCGCGTCACTGGAATATGCGCAGGGGGCCGAGGTGCTCAAGCTGCTGCCGCCCGAGCAGCAGTCCGAGATCATCCGCCGGATCGCCACGCTCAACACCGTCCAGCCCGAGGCATTGCGCGATCTCGAAGAGGTCATGCGCGCCAAGTTCAAGGCCAACACCACGCTGCGCGCCTCTCAGATCGGCGGTGTCAAGGCGGCGGCGCGGATCATGAACTTCACCCGTCAGGACATGGAAGAGCGCATCATGAAAGAGCTGCGCAAGGCCGACAAGATCCTGACCGAGGACATCCAGGACAACCTCTTCGTCTTCGACTACCTGATCAAGTCCGATGACCGCTCACTGCAGGCGGTGCTGCGCGAGATCGACACCGAGGTGCTGGTGCTGGCGCTCAAGGGAGCCGATCCGGCGCTGCGCGACAAGCTGCTGGGCTGCATCTCGCAGCGGGCGGCGGCGAACGTGCTCGAGGAAATGGAGGCGATGGGTCCGGTCCGGTTGAGCCAGGTCCAGACCGCGCAGAAAGACATCATCAGTGTCGCCCGGCGCCTGTCGGACGAAGGCCGTATCACGCTGGCCGGGCGTGGCGGCGAAAAGATGGTCTGATCCGCGATGAGCGCCGCCCCTGCCCCCAAGGCATTGACCGCCGATGACCTGCTGGCGCTGGTGCGCCGGTCGCCGCAGCAGTTCCAGAAGAAAAGCCCGGTCGATACCGATGATGCCGGTGTCGTGCACAGCTTCGTGTCGCAAACCCCGGTGCGCCGCATCGACGAGGCCCGTCCGGCCCCGGTGCCCGACCCCGAAGGAAGGGCCGAGCCCGCCGTCGAGACACCCGCGCCGGAAACCGGCACGGAGGCTGCGGGCGAGTCCGAGAGTTTCAGCCCGGCGGCCCCTCCCAAGGTCATCGACATGGAGGCCGAGCGGCAGGCGTCCTGGCAGGCCGGGTATGATCAGGCGATGCAGGAGATCGACGCGGCCCGCAGTCAGGCCCGCGAAGCGGCTTTGGCCGAGGCTCGCGCTGACGCCGACGCCACGCTCGAGGAGGTCCGTACCGCCTTCGAGGCGGCGCTGGCACGGTTGAACAGTGCCGAACAGGAGGTCGCGGCGACTCTGACGACACATCTTGAAACCGCCATGCGCATCCTTGCTTCCGAGCGTGCCGGGCAGAAGATCGACGACACGCCGCAGCCGTTCCTGCGCCGCATCGAGAAGATGGCGCGCGAGATCGCGGCCGGGGCCGAAAGCCTTGTCGTGCAGATGAACCCGGCCGACCTGATGGCGATCAAGCCCCATATCAAGAGCTTCAGCCCGCTTTCCAAGGCGCGGCTGTCGCCGGATCCCAAGCTGGGGCGCGGAGACCTGCGGCTGAAGATGGACGAGGTCAGCTTTGCCGACGTGATCGCCGAACGTCAGGGCGGAGGGCTGAGATGACCGATCTGTTGACCCGGATCTGCGAAACCGCCGAGGCCGTGGCCCGTGTGCCCGCGCCGGTCTATGGCGGGCGGGTGCTGCGCTATGACGGGCTGATCCTCGAATGTTCGGGTTTCCCCGCCAGCCCCGGTGCGCGCTGCCGCATCGAGACCGCGGACGGTGTGGGTGCCACCGGCGAGGTGGTCGGCTTTTCCAACGGGCGCAACCTGCTGTTCCTTGATCAGCCCGGCGCGCGGATCACCTGCGAGTGCCGCGTGCACAAGCTGCCCGGCGGGCATGACATCCGTATCGGGCCGGACATCCTGGGCCGTGTGGTCGATGCCGAAGGCGTGCCGCTCGACGGGCGTCTGGCCCCCGAGTGCAGCGAGACGCGGTCTCTTGCGGGGCGCGAACAGAACCCGCTGGCGCGGCTTCCCGTGGACCAGCCGCTGGATGTGGGTGTTCGGGTCATCAATGCGGCGCTGACGGTGGGTCGGGGCCAGCGGCTTGGCATCATCGCCGGATCGGGTGTGGGCAAATCCGTCCTGATCGAGATGATGACGCGCTACACCAATGCCGATGTGATCGTCGTCGGGCTGATCGGGGAGCGTGCCCGCGAGGTCGGCGATTTCGTCGGCAAGGTCATGACGGCGGAAAACCGCGACCGCACCTGCGTCGTGGCGGTGCCTGCCGACCGGTCGCCGCTTCTGCGTCTGCGGGCCGCGCATCGCGCCACGGCCATCGCCGAGTATTTCCGCGATCAGGGCAAGCAGGTCATGCTGATCATGGACAGCCTCACCCGTGTCGCCCATGCCCGCCGCGAGATCGGTCTGGCGCTTGGTGAACAGCCCACCGCCAAGGGCTATCCGCCCTCGGTCGTGTCGATGATCCCGGGCCTCATCGAACGTGCCGGTCCGGGACTGCCCGGCCAGGGCAGCATCACCGCCTTCTACACCATCCTTGCCGATGGCGACGACACCACCAATGACCCGGTGGTCGACACCGCCCGCGCCATTCTGGACGGTCATTACGTGCTGTCGCGCAAGCAGGCGCAGATGGGCATCTACCCGGCGATCGACCTGCCGCATTCGCTCAGCCGGGTGATGAAGGACATCGTCACCCCCGAACATGAGCGCGCCGCGCACAAGCTGCGGCGGATGATTTCGCTCTACCTCGAGAACCGCGACATGATGCTGATGGGTGCCTATGCGAAGGGGCAGGATCCCGCCCTCGACGAGGCGGTCACGCTCTGGCCGCGGATCGAGGCCTTCATCCGGCAAGGCATCCACGAGCCTGCCTCTCTGACCGACAGCATCGAAGAGCTTATGACCCTCACAGGAGGCGCCGCATGACCGCCCGCAAGATCCGTATCCTGTCCCTGATGGCCAAGCAGGAGCAGCGCCAGATGGGCCAGCTTGCGCTGCAGCTGGGGGATCTCAAAACCCGCGAGATGCAGCAGTTCGACATGCTGGACCGGCTGAACCAGATCCTCGAACAGACGGGCACCGCCCCGCGCGAGGTGATGACACCCGGCCAGTTGCGGACCCGGCATTTCATCGGCAGCACGCTTGTGCAGCAACTCGAGGAGATGCGCGGCCGGATGGCCGAAACCCAGACACGGCGACAGGAGGTCGAGGCGGATCTGAGCCATCACCACCAGCGCGGACGCATCCTTGGCGACCGGATCGACCAGACCCGGCGCGAGAGCGATGCACTGGCGGCGCAGGGCTGACACGGCCCCGGACTTGGCATCGGATTTGCACTCTGCAGACAAGACAGCACAGCGAGAAGGCCCAGGAAGAGTGTTTGCATTGCAATTGACAGAGACACCGGTTGCAACAGGCGCAAAAACCCTGCGTGCACCCGAGGCCATCCCGGCCCCGGGCGGTGCTGTCATGCCGGATTTCCAGACCTTTCTCGGGCAGGCCCGCGGTGCGGTGCAGGGAACCGGACCCCTGGCCGAAGCTGGACCGGTTGTGCCCGGTGAGGGCGTCCTTGCCCTGCCGATCGAGCGCTTGCCCCGGACCGGGACCCGGACGGCTCTGACAGGACACCCCCCCACCATTGCGGGTGATCTGCCGGCGCAGCCGGTGGATGGCACTGCCGCTGGACAGGCCGGGCCGGATCTTGATGCAGCGCTGCCGCGTGCCGCCGATCTCCCCGCGACCGCCTTGCCCGAGGGCCAGCCCGTCGCAGATGACATGGAACACAGCCCGACGCAGTGGGTTGAGCATCAGGAGGCGGTCCCGGCGCGGGCCCTGTCTCCGGATAAAGGGACAGGGCACGAGGCGCAGTTGCCTGACCTGTCGCCGTCCGCTATCCCGGATGATGGCCCCCCTCAGCCGACATCCGGGATACCGTCCGGGCCAACACCGATTGATGTCACCGAGGTGCCAGGCGAAACCGCGCGGACCCCGGTTGATGAGACCTCAGAAGAGATTGGCCTGCCCGAACAGGGGAACACCGAAACCGAGACCCTGCCTGACCTGACCGGTGATCTGACCGACGCTTCCTCTGCCGATCTGTCGCGTGACGCCGATGACCTCGGACAGGACAGCGTGATCCCGCTGGCTGCCGTCACCGAACAGGTCGCGCTGCGCCGTGCTGCCGGGGATATCGCGGCCCAGACCCAGTCCCTGCCTGAAGGCACGGACGCCCGCGCGCAGACCCCCGCAGATGCCCTGCCCCGTCCGCTGCAGATGGAACAGCCCGTCGGAGAGGCCGCGTTTACCCGCGTCCTGACCGAGGTGTCGATCGCCACGGCGCCCGCCCCGACACCTGCGCAATCCGCGCAGCAGGGTGCCTCTCCGGTGCCGGTTCAGACGCAGATCCCGCTTGATCTGTCCCAGCCGGACTGGGCGGACAGGCTCGTCGAGGACGTGTCGCTTCAGGCGCTGGGTCGCGGCGACACGCTGACCCTGACCCTGACACCCGAGCGGCTTGGCACGATGCAGGTCCGGCTCGAGATGCTGGACGGCCAGACCCATGTCCATTTCATCACCGACACACCCGAAGCCGCGCGCCTGCTGACCGAAGCGCAATCCCGGCTGGCCGACCTGATGTCGCGCGCCGGTGTCGATCTGGGCAGCCAGTCGGCCAGCACCGGCCAGGGCGGGCAGCAGAACGACCGCCCAAGCCAGGGCGCGCCGATACAGGACGGCTTGCCTGTCGCGCCGCAGGAGAGTGGGGCCGAGGCAGTGTTGGCCGCGTCCCGCCCTGCCGCGCCCGTCTCCCGATCCACCGTTGATGTTGTCGCCTGAGGTCCACGATGTCGGATGCTTCCCTCCCCAGCCTTGATGGCCGCCCGAAAGGCGGGGTCTTCAAGAAACTGATCACCTGGCTGCTTGCCGCTGTCCTGTTGTCGGGCCTCGGTTTCGGGGCCGGGCTCTATTATGCCGATGCGCCGCTCTCGCCCTCGCAGGAGGTGCTGCGGCTGATCGAGAAGGACGCGGCAGAGGCCGCCGAAGAGGAAGAGACCGGACCGTTGCGCGTGCCGCGCGAGGTGCCGCAGACCGCACAGTTCGAGACGAGCTATTACGAATTTCCGGACGCCTTCACGACGAACCTCAAGGGATCGCGCCGCTTCCTGCAGGTGGGGGTTGGTCTCTCGACGCAATACGATGCCACGGTGATCGCCAATGTCGAACGCCACGCAATGGCGCTGCGGTCCGACATGCTGGCGGTGATCAGCGGCTTCACCGAGGAAGAGATCGAGGCCGAGGACGGCCGTGCCCGCCTGTCGGGCGCCCTCCGGGAGACGATCAATGCCCGGCTGGTCAGCCTCGAAGGGTTCGGGGGCATCGAAGACGTGTTCTTCCGCACCTTCGTTCTGCAGTGATCGCGAAAATGGCAAAATTCAATCAGAACGGCACTCACAAGCTGAGCGCCAACGAGGTCGCGGCGCTGGTCGATGGCCTGCTCGACATGGAGAACGATGGCGGTGGCGTTCAGGAGAAGGTCAAGCGCTACAAGTTCGGCAGCGACAACCTGTCGATCATGGGGGATTACTACGGGCTGCGCATGATCAACGAGCGATTCTGCCGCCTTGCGCGGTCGGTGTTCCTGCCGTTCCTGCGGATGCATCCGCGGATCTCCGCCTTCCCGCCCGAGGTCAAGACCTATGACCATTACTGTGACGAGCTGGAGAATTTCGTCAGCCTGACCACCAGCCGGATGGATGCGCTGCGCAGCCATCAGCTGATCGTGCTGCCGCCCAATTTCGTGTCGTTGCTGACCAATGCCTATTACGGCGGCAACATCGCCTACCTGCCCAACGGGCGCACCGAATTCACCGCCACCGAGAACCGGGTGATCAAGCTGGTTACCGAAGGTCTGCACCGCGCGCTCGAGGGCGCGTGGCGGGATGTCATCCAGCTGTCCTTCACCAACCCGGTCCACGAGGACAACCTGCAATTCGCCACCTTCGTCGAGAACGACGAAAAGGTGATCTGCTGCTCGTTCATCATCCAGCTGCCCGAGGCCGATCCGGCCAATGTCGACCTGATCTACCCGTTGCAGGCGCTGAAACCGATTGCGGCGCATCTGCGGTCGCGGATGCAGTCCGACGTGGTGGATGACGATATCCGCTGGCGCGCCCGGCTGCAGGACGCGGTGCTCGCGGTGCCGCTCAATGTCACCGCGCGGCTGGCTGAACCACGCGTGCCGATCGCGGCGCTGACCGGGCTGAGACCCGGGCGCATCGTGCCGGTGGATCTCGCGCTGCGCCCGCAATTGCTGGTCGAGGGCATGCCGCTTTTCGAGGTCGAACCGGGCGAGCAGTCCGGCAAGGCCGCGATCTCCCTGACCCGACGTATCGAACTCTAGCCCGAGGATTTCTCAATGGCTCCCATGGATGACATGGACACCGCACCAGACGCCGCCACCGATGCGGCCCCTGCCGCCCGCGTTCAGGAGATGCCGGGCAATGTCGATCTTGGCATGCTGGCCAATGTCAGCGTGCACATGACCGTCGAGGTCGGCAATGCCCAGATCACGCTGCAGGACCTGTTGCGGCTCAACGAAGGCTCGGTTGTCGAGCTGGACCGGATGGCGGGCGATCCGCTGGACATCCTGATCAACGGCACCCAGATCGCCAAGGGCGAGGTGGTCGTCGTCGGCGAGAAATTCGGCATCCGTTTCGGCGATATCGTCGACCCCAGGAAGCGCTTCGAAACCATCTGAGGCGGCGTCCACATGGCATGAAACCTGCACGCCGGGGGGTGAACAGTCCCCGCAGGAGAAGTCATTTGGACATCATCACATTGGACCGGATGCTCGTGATTGCCGGATTTCTCGGGATCCTGCTGATCCTCTGGGCGGTTGCGCAGAAATATCGCGGGCCGCTGTCGCAGAAGATCAAGGCCGACAGCCCGATGGATGTGCAGCAGGTGCTGTCGCTGGGTGGTGACACCCGCGCGATCCTGATGCAGGTGGACGGCCAGCGTGTGCTCGTGGTGACCGGGCGCAAGAGCGGCACCAGCGTCGTGACCCTTTCGGGCAGAGCCGAACCGGAGTCCGTGGCATGATCCGCGCCGTCCTTGCCTTGGCTGCCCTGAGCCTCCTGATGCTGCCCGGTGCTGCCCTTGCCCAGCAGGGTCTGCCGGTCCTGACCCTGTCTGGCGAAGGCGGCACCACCTATTCACTGTCGCTTCAGATCCTCGCGCTGATGACGGCGCTGACCGTTCTGCCGTCGATCGTGCTGGGCATGACCGCCTTCACCCGCATCATCATCGTGCTGTCGATCCTGCGCCAGGCGATGGGCACGATGCAGACCCCGCCGAACCAGGTGCTGATCGCGATTGCGCTGTTCCTGTCCTTCTTCGTGATGCAGCCGGTGCTGACCGACATCTATGACACGGCGCTGTCGCCCTATCTTGACGGCACTCTGGGCGCCGAACAGGCGATCACGCTGGCCTGGGACAAGCTGTCGGGCTTCATGATCGCCAATACCCGCCAGAACGATCTGCTGATGTTTTCCGAACTGGCCGGACACGAGCCTTATGCCGATCCTGCCCAAGTGCCGGTGTCGGTGCTGCTGCCCGCCTATATCACCTCGGAACTCAAGACCGCGTTCCAGATCGGGTTCCTGTTGTTCCTGCCGTTTCTGGTGATCGACATGGCCATCGCGTCGATCCTGATGGCACTTGGCATGATGATGCTGTCGCCGATGATCGTCTCATTGCCGTTCAAGCTGCTTCTGTTCGTGCTGGTCGATGGCTGGGCCCTGACCATGGGCTCGCTTGCCAGCAGTTTCGCCGGAGGGTTGTGACATGGATTTCGACACCAATATCCAGCATCTCAAGCTGGCCTACTGGACCATCCTGATGACCGCCGGTCCGATCCTGATCGTGGCCCTGGCGGTGGGTCTGGTGATCGGCATCCTGCAGGCGGCCACCTCGATCAACGAGGCAACGCTGAGCTTCGTACCCAAGCTGGGCATCGTCATCTTGGCGATGGCCATCAGTTCGAGCTTCATGCTGACGCAGCTGACCGATTACTTCGCCTTCGTCTTCGACACCATCGCAACGATGAACTGACCATGCTGGGCGATCTGGCCGCGTCCTCGACCGGTGTTCCGGGGCTGGAGCTGGCCGCACTGACGGATCTGGGCCTGCAATTCCTGTTTGCGATGCTGCGGATCGGGGCGTTCGTGCTGTCGGCCCCGCTTTTTGCAGCGCGGTTCGTGTCGCTGCCTGTCCGCATCATCATCTCGGTCTGCATCGCGCTCTGGATCGTGCAGCATGTGCCGATGCCGGACGCACGGGATCTGGCGTCGCTGCAGTGCGTGACATGGGTGCTGCGCGAACTGGCGATCGGGTTGGCGGCGGGGCTGGTGCTGCAGATCTATTTCACTGCCGCCGTGATGGCCGGAGACCGGATCGCCAACACCGCCGGTCTGGGTCTGGCCGCGCAGATCGATCCCTCCACCGGCAGCCAGACGCCGGTGATCGGCCAGTTCTTCATGCTGTTCCTGCTGGCGGTTTTCGTCGCTGCGGACGGGCATCTGGTGGCGATCCGGCTGGTGCTGCAAAGCTATACATTGCTGCCACCCGGCTCCTCGGGATCGGGCCTGGGATTCACCGATGACGGGCTTGCGGCCACAGGCGAGATGTTCACCGCGGCCGTGCGGCTGATGATGCCGGTGGTGTCGGTCCTGCTCCTGCTCAATATCGTCATCGGGGTGATCACGCGGTCATCGCCGCAGCTCAACATCTTTGCCTTCGGCTTTCCGCTCACCATGACCGTCACGCTGCTGCTGCTGTTCCTGACCACCGTGACGCTGGGGGATGCGCTTCTGGATCATATGGCACAGGCCTTGCAGCACATGGGTGACATGCTGGGTGAAGGCACCGATGGCCGAAAGTGAAGACGGACAGGAAAAGACCGAGGAACCGACCCAGAAGCGGCGCGATGACGCGCGCAAGGACGGCAAGATCACGACCTCGACCGAGATGTTCGTCTTTGCGACGCTGGGGGTGGGCACGCTGATGCTGCTGCTCGGCAAATCCGCCCTGCCCGACCTTGCCGATCACTGGAAGGCGGGCTTCGTGATCGACCCCGGCCAGTCGCTCGACAGCCTGATGATCCTGCGGACCGGGGACCTGTTCTGGTGGGTGCTGGCCAGCGGGCTGGTGCTTGGCATTCCGATGATGATCACGGTGCTGCTGGCGCAGACCGGCATGGGCGGGCTGAACTTCGCGCCCAAGGCATTCGGGGTGAAGCTCGAAAAGATCGACCCGCTGGCCGGGATGAAACGCATGGTGTCGATGAAGGCGCTGGTGGACCTGAGCAAGGCGGTGCTCAAGGTGACGCTGCTGCTCGGGGCGGGTCTGCTGGTGCTCTATCCGTTCCTGCCGGCGATCATGGGCATGACCATGACCGACCCGAACGTGGCCACCCACCTGCTGGGAACGGTGCTGGTGCGGGTGATGGCGGGGTTGCTGATCGCGCTTGCGGTGATCGCCGCGATCGACCTGGGCTGGCAGATTCACTCCAACACGAAATCCCTGCGCATGTCGCGCCAGGATCTCAAGGACGAGATGAAGGAATCCGAAGGCTCGCCCGAACTCAAGGCCGCGATGCGCCGCAAGCAGATGGAGGCCTCGCGCCGCGCCTCGGAACGCAAGGCGCTGGCGGATGTACCGCTGGCCACCGCCATCATCACCAACCCGACGCATTTCGCCATTGCCCTGAAATACGACCCGGCCGCTGGCGGTGCGCCGGTGGTGCTGGCCATGGGCAAGGGTCCGATTGCCAAAGAGGTCATTCGCCGCGGCCGTCGCGCCGGGGTGATGACGCTGCGCGTGCCACCGCTGGCACGGGCGCTTTATTTCTACGGTGCGATCGGACGGGAAATCCCCGAACAGCTTTACACGGCGGTTGCGGTCATCCTGGCCCATGTGTGGCGACTGGAGCAGGGGCAGCCCGAACCGACACCGGATGTCGATGTTCCCGACGCGCTGAGCGTGGATGAATTCGGTCGCCGACAGCAAAGGACATGACCATGGCACGACGCCCCCGTTCGACCGGAGAGATGATCTCGACCCTGTGCTATGTCGGCGTGGGCCTGTGGACCCTCGGCACCGCGCTCGAGGCCCCGTTTCCAAAGGCGGCGCTGCTGGGATCCTGCGCCGTGGCCTGTTTCGCCGGGGCCCTGCGCCACCAGATCGCGCAGCTGTTCGACCCCAGGTGACGCGCGCTGCGGCATGTCTGCACCGGGTCCGGATCAAAAGTATAGCTCTCCTGCCAAAGAGCACGGAGCCTCTATTTTATCATGGTAAATTCTGGCAAAAGTAGGCAAACATGCTAAAAAGTCGATGTCATTTCGCATACGATTGACAGCCAGGCGGCGCCGCAGAGCAGAACTGGAAACCACATGACGCTGAAGCTTCTTCTTGCCGATGATCACAATCTCCTCGTGGAGGCTGTCAGCACGATGCTGAACGCCATGCCCGATTACGAAGCGGTCACCACCGACACGTTGAACGGGGCCCTGGCATTGCTTACCGAGCATGGCGATTTCGATGTCGTGCTGCTGGATCTCAAGATGCCGGGCATGGTCGGGCTCGAAAGCGTGCAGAAAGTCATCAAGACGGCAGGGGACGGCAAGGTGGTTCTGTTCACCGGCATGGTGGACCGGCATTTCCTGAACAGCGCGCTGGAACTGGGCTGCAAGGGTCTGATCCCCAAGACGATGCCGCTCAAGTCGCTCGACAGCGTGATCCAGCTGATCATCTCCGGGCAGGTGTTCGTTCCGATGGACACGGCCAGCGTGGCTGGTGACAGCGGTGGCAAGGATCACGACCTGTCGGACAAGGAGCTTTACGTGCTGCGACTGGCAGCGGATGGCCTGACCAACAAGGAAATCGCCCGCGGCATGGATGCCAGCGAAGTCACCGTGAAGATGCACATGCGCTCGATCTGCAAGAAGCTCGGGGCCCGCAACCGGGCCCATGCCGCCATGATCAGCCGCGAGCGCGCCCTGATCTGACCACCCGGTCCGCGCACCGCTCCATCCCCGTCCCCCATCGCGACCGACCCTTTTGCGGAGCATCGGCCGCTGCTCCTGTGCGGCGCGGGACAGGGACCGCGCAGGCACTGAATTTCCAGACCTGTCGAAAAGACGAAACCCGGTATCTTTGGCGAAGAAATATCCCGTTTTGGATATGAGGATAGATTCCTATCTTTGGATAACCGCGCGATTGATGGCGTTTGATTTTCGCCTCTATATGGCAAAACAAGCCATCATCGGTCCTGTAGAAACGTCCATGAAGCACAAGACTTTCAAAGACTTTCCGGCGTTTCCGGTCCTGTATCCTCAATATGTCTTTGAGAACAGGGTCCGAAAGGACATGGAACAGGAAAAGGCAAAGCCGCGGCTGGATATGGATTATGTCCGGGCGCTTGTCATTTTGATTGCAGGTGTCCTTGTTTTAATTTCGATTTGAGATTTTCAGATACATCCAGGCCACCACTCCGGAATTGCCTTTTCAGATATTCCATTTCAGATTTCTCACGCCGACATCACTACAGAAGACAGGCCCCTCCAGGGTTGACTGACACCCTCGCCCTCTTTTCCGGCGGGGGTGTCGGCGCTGCACCCCGGCTCTGGCGGATCGCGGCGAGGCGACCGGTTCCGGCACTCGAAACTCACCGACATGGCACGAAGCTTGCACCCTTTCTCTCAGGTCGGGGCGGTGTTTCGGCATCTCGGAGACGCCGCCTGCCAGAACCTGTCACCGGCCTCCAGGGCCTTGTCCGACCATCAGTGATCGAGCCCCGAGAGAGTCCAGTGCCGCACGTCCCCATTCATTCCCCGAGGCTCGATGTCCCATGGTTCTAGCGGAGCGCGGAAACCTGTCGGTTGATGATCTGCTCGAGGTCTATCCCGACATGTCGCATGACATCTTCTATCTGAGTGCGGCGCATAATTTCAGAGTGCGGTTCGGCGTCTTTCTTGGGGAAAGCATCCATTCCTGCGACACCATGACAGCCGGTGACGTCTACCAGATGTCGATCGATGCCAACTGGATCGAGGTGTTCCGACTGTCGGAGGATGGCACGGTCTTCTGCCTGCCGCTGCAGGCCCGCGCGGATCTCTACACGCTGGAGCCCTATGCCTACCTGATCTTCATGTCGGAAAGCGGCCAGACCTTCGATCTCTGGCCGGTGCGCATTTCAGGGATCGACCACATCATCACCAACGCGCCTTTCAGGTTTGCCGAGGAATACACGCTGATCGAGATTCACGACGATCCGGGCGCATCGACCCTCCGTTCGACACAGGGCGATACCGTCACCCGCACGCGTCCCTGAGCAGTGCTGCATCACACCCGACCCCGAAACCGCGCCGTCGATATGTTTTGCGGCTGCCGGCAAGACAGGACCATCACAGGCAAGGCATGTCGCGCATGATCTTCACCCGCAGGCAGGCCATTGCCGCACTTGCCGCAGCCACGGGGTTTGCCGCGCCTGCACGGGCCGGGCTGATCGTCGGTTCCAGCGGCCCGCTCATCGGGCGCGCGCCGGGGCCGGTGGTCTCGCTCGATCGGCCGCAGCGCGCGCCCCAACCCCTCCCGCAGGACAGGCCCGCGCAGGCGCCTCTTGCAGCGGCACCGCCGCGCCTCGACGGGCTGCTCGCCGTTCCGCTTCTCAACGCCCATACCGGTGACCGGATCACCGCCCTGTTCGACCCGGCGGGCCAAAGCGTCAGCGCGCAGGAAAAGGCCCGGCTGGACTGGTTCTTCCGGGACTGGCGGCAGAATGAAATCCGGCCGATGGATCCCGAAACCCTGGCGATCCTCGTGACCCTCGTGGGCAGCGCCCGTCGCCGGGGATGGGACGGAGAGGTCCGGGTGAATTCGGGTTACCGCTCGCGCAGGACCAATGATCAGCTGCGCCGCCGCGGCATCGGTGCGGCGCGCAATTCGCTGCATCTTCAGGCGCGGGCGATCGATTTCTCTTTCCCCGGTCTCGAGATGAAGGCCCTGCACAGGCTGGCAGAGACACAGGCTTCGGGGGGTGTCGGGCTCTACCGGTCCTTCGTGCATATCGACAGCGGCACACCCCGGCGCTGGTGGGGCTAGGGCCGTCCCGGCAGTTTCGGGAGCGTGCCTTCGGCAAGGTCCACACGCTCCCAATAGGCGCGCAGGTCGGTCTGGGTACCGGTCGGGCGATGCGTCTGGAACCGCCGGTCGGATGTCACCGGCGCTGCCCGCGCGACCGGCGGCACCGGTTCCTGATCCCCTTGGCCCGGTGTCGCAAGCGCGGCCCACATCCGGTTGACCCGCCCCAGATAGGCCGCACCCCGGTCGGGATCGCGGGAATGGTAATACCGCGTGGCGCCCTCCCAGGACCCGGTCTCGTCGTAAAGCTGCCTGAGATAGCCCGCCGCGTAGGTCACGTTGCTGTGCGGATCGAGCATCAGCTCCAGACCGGCAAAGCGGTCGCCATGCCAATGGTAATTGAGCTGCATGCAGCCGATATCGACGTTCGAGATATCGGTCCCGATCACCCTGTCCAGATGGGCCTGCATCTCTTGTCGGCTGTCGTAATAATGGCTTTTACCCTGCACATTGGCGGTCCAGGGCCAGGCACGCAAACCCGCCTGCCCCCGCGCAATGCCGGATTCCGTGCGGGCAATCGCAACCAGCAGGCCTTCGGGCACCCCGTACTGGCGGCTGGCCTCGACAGCGAGAGCCTCGCAATCGGGCGTCGTGGCGCGCAGGGGCACCGCGCCGACAAGCAGGACAAGGCACAGAACAGGCACAGGACATCTCATGTGTCCGCATCTGCAAGCCGCGGGCCAGATGCCCCTATCTGAGATAGTCGAACAGGCTTTTCTGGGTGATTTTCACATAGCTCTGCTGTGTCGCGTCGCGTGACAGAAGCGATTGCTGCAGCTTCGTCAGGGCAGCGGCCAGGTCCAGATCCTCGAGCTGTGCCGTGGCTTCGGCCATCATCACCTTGCGGGTGTCGATCACCTCGGCCTGGGCGCTCGCATTGGCCGACAAAGCGCCCACGCGGGTGCGCTGGTCAATGAGGGTGTCGCTTGCCGCCTGCAAACGCCCGATCACGGCAGACCGGGTCTGATCGGCGGACATCACCGCGCGGGGCTGGCCATTCTCGGGGGTCACCTGCATCACCGGTCCGCTGCGCACTGACGAGGCGGTCACACCCGAGATCGCGATCTCGCCATTGGCGGACAGCACCAGACCACCCGTGTCGGGGTCGCGCAGCGCGCTGACACCGGTGCGCGCGGTTTGTGCATTGATCGCATCGACAGCGCCGGACACCGACCCCGCCGCAGCATCGAATCCCAGCGCCACCTCTCCGGCGGGACCGGCAAGGGTCATCGACCAGCTGCCGGGATCGCGAGTCAGGGTGGGCTGCACCAGCATCGTGCCTTTCGACGTGACCCGATCCGAGGGAAAGCTGCCATCGCCACCAAGGGCAGAGAGGAAATCATCAATCGCGTCGAAGACGGTTGTCCCGGCCTCGCCGCCGAACACATCGGCACCGCTGATCCCTGCGGCCAGGCTGAAGGATTCCGAGACCTGCAACCGGATCTGCCCCCCATCGCCACGATAGGACACGCCCTCGGGCCCCTCGACGAAGGGATCGGCCCGGGTCTGGAAACCGCCGAACAGCGCCTGCCCGGTTTCATCCCGTGCATTGGCCAGCCCAAGCAGGCTCTGCCGCAACTGCGTGACCTCGATGCCGATGCTCTTGCGCTCGTCCAAGGCCATGGTATCCGACGTGGCCCGCAGCGCCAGGTCGCGGATGCGGCGCTGCACATTGGTGGCTTCCTTCAGGACGATATCGGCCTGATCGAGCCGCGACCCTACCCGTTCGACATTTGTCGAAAACCGATCGAGCGCGTCTTTCTGTTCGTTGACCGCAGAAAGGCGCAGCGCCCGCACCGGGTCGGCCGAAGCACGCGAATCGTTCTTGCCCGACGAGATCTCGCCCTGCAACCCGGCGATACGGTCGGTGATCTCCGAGAGGCTTCGGGTGTTCAGGGCGTGAAACAGTGGTGTGGAGAGTGTCATTCAGAACCTCATATCGCCTGCAGAAGCGTGTCGAACAGCGCGCGGGCGACGGACATGACCTGCGCATTGGCCTGGTAGGCCTGCTGCTGCTGCATCAGGTTGGCCGCCTCTTCGTCAAGGTTCACCCCGCTCAGGTCAGCGACCGTGCGTTCGGCGCTGTCGCGCTCGGCCGTGGCGATGGTGGTCCGGTTCTCGGCCGCGCTGACCTGGGCGCCGACCCGCTGCTGGATGCTGGCAAAGCCGGTGGCATAGCCGCCCTGCCCGGTCTGGCTGTCCTGCTGTCGCAGGTTGGCCAGGGCTTCGATGGTGCGCCCGTCGCCGGGGGCAGCGGTGTTGGCGGTGATCCCGAAACGGTCGCCGGTTTGCGGCGTGCCGGTCAGCATCACCTCGATGCCCCCGAACTGCGCCCGCCCGGACGGATCAAGCAGGCGCGAGGCCAGATGCGCCCCGGTCGCCCGGTCGAACAGCCCGACCAGACCGGCATCGGCGTTCAGCACCCGCACTTCGCTGTCCTGTTGCGGGGCCGGTCCCGCCGTCATGTCTCCCGACAGGCGCAGCGCACCCGGTCCGGTCAGCATCACCAGCAGGTCTTCCTCCGGCAGGCCCGACAGGCGCAGGGTTTCGCCCGCCTCCGGTGTCACGCTGCGCAGATCGAGCACCCGGTCATCACTCGCCGTCAGAGTCAGGCTGCCATCCGAGACCGAGGCGGACAGGCCCAGCGTGTCGAACCCGGCATCCGCAGCCCCGCTCTGGGCGGGAATCCCGAAGCCTTCGGCCCGCGCGTCGAAATGGATCTCGACCCGTCCATAGGCGGTGTTGATATAGCCAGCCCCCGGAAAGGTCGCCGGCAGCACGACATTGCCCGCCGTCACGCTGACCGTGTGGGACACGCCGCCGATGGAGACGGTGAAACTCGACGGCAGGTTGCCCGCGTCGAACGGCTGGCCGATGACCGCTGTCATCGGTCCGTCACCCACCCCCATGCCGAACCGCGCGGCCTCTGCTGCGTCCTGCGGCAGGCGCAGCGCAGTGCCATTGAGATCACCGCCCACCGTTTCCAGAACCAGACGGTTCTGAGCATCGAAGCTGGCGGTGATGCGGCCCTCTTCGGGACCGCTGACCACGGGTGTGCCATTGCTCATGCGGACCGCGTAGACCTGTTCGCCAAGCGCCACACGCATCACCGCCCCCTCGGGCGGCAATGCGGCAAGGGCCGCGCCGGTGATCCGGCTGGCAGGGGCGGTTTCGCGCAGATCGGCGGCCAGCGCCCGGGCAAGCCCCGGGCCTGATCCAACCAGTGGATCGGCTTGGGCCACATGCACGCGTCCGTCGCTGCCGGTGATGCTGATCTGTCGCGGGCTCAGGTCTCCGGCCAGCGGGTCTGCCGGGGTCAGGGTGATCGCGCTGCCCGCAGCGCTGCTGGTCCGGCGGATCAATCCGTTCTCGAACCCGTCCGTCTGGGCCGTGATCACACCCCCGTCTTCGCTCAGGGCAAAGGGCACCGCCCCCGTCAGGGTCACCGTGCCCGAGACGCGCGCCGCATTCTCGAGGCCAGTGCCTAGGGTGACACTGTCCAGCGGTGTGCCTGCGGGTGACAGCCGGGTGAGCGTGATCGGATCGGGACCGGTCATCGCAACTGCAGTGAGGCCGATATCCGCCCCCTCGGGCTGCACGAGGATCAGGCGGTCCCCATTGGGCGACATCTCGGCTCGGATGCCGGTCAGCACGGTCTGGGCGTTGATCGCGGATTGCAGCGCTCCGGGGCCACCCGCGCCAAGATCGGCGCTGATGGAAGCGGGTGTCAGGTTCTGCCCGGTCAGGCGCAGGCTCAGGTTGCCCGATGCGGGCAACTCGAGCGCCACACGGGTTTCGGCCCGCGCGGTGACCGGAAGTGCGTCTGTCAGGGTCTGGGCGATCCACTTGGCGCTGGCACCGTCGGGCAGCTGCAGGTCGATCGACTGGTCGGCCCCTTCGAAGCCGATCTGCACCCCCGCACGTTCCGGCCCGGTCCAGGTGGCAAGGCCGCTGCCCTGCCCCAGTGTCAGGGCATAATCGCCAGCGGCGGATTGACGGTCCAGCCCGACCGCCCCGAAAGGGGCCGCGCCGTTCAGGTAATCGGTCGAATAGACCGCCTGCGGGTCAAAGCCGTTCTGCGGTGTCAGCAGCGCCGCGGCCTGCGCCGGGCTGAGCGGCACACCCGAAAGCTGACGCCCGTCGCGGGTGAACACGGCGAGATCCGCCGCAGGGGCCGCATCGGCGACGACAACGCCGGTGGCAGTGCCCAGATCGGTGACCAGAAATGCGGTGGTCGGCAAAGCGCCCGAACGCGCCATCAGGCTCAGGCTTGGTGCATTGTCCAGCACAAGAAGGCCCAGATCGCTCAGGCTCTCGCCACTGGCGGTCAGCACATCGCCATTGTTGAGCGCCGCGACGGCGCTTTGCAGATTGGGTTGGCCCGCAAGATCGAAATCCAGGACCCCGGACGCGGTATTCAGGGAAAGTGTCAGCGGCACAGCCCCGTCAGGTGGGGTCAGATCCATCGCCGCAAGACGGGGCTGCACCGACAGGTCGGCACCCGTGGCACCAGCCGGGATCACCCCGACGATGCCGGGTGAGACGAATTCCACCGGAGCGGCAGAGAGCAGGTCTGCCAGATCCGGTAACCCCGTCGCGGTCTGCGGCGTCGCCCGGGCCGTCAACGTGGCGGCCCCGAGATTCTGCGCCGAGGCGCTTGCGGTCAGCGCTGCCGCCGTGGCCAGATCCTCCGGTGTCCTGGGCACGAAGCTCATGTTGATCGCCGCATCATCGCGGCGGCTGAGAACGATCCGGTCCCCATCCAGCGGCGTGCCGCTGATCGAGACCCGAAGATCGGGCAGGCTCAGCCCGTTGGGGCCCTGCGCCAGCACCTGTCCGGCACTGTCGCGCGCGTCCCAGAGACCGACCGCGGCGTCATAGACCAGCGTGATCGGCCCGCCCGGCATCGCATCGGGAAGCCCGGCGGTGATCTGCGCCACCGCATCGCCGCGCATCAGGGCACCGGGTGTGGCGGTCCAGCCGGTCATCGAGAAGAGCGGACCGCCCGTGTTGCCGTCGACCGTCAGCCCAACCCCGTGCAGGGTGTTCATCTCTGCCGTCAGCTTCCCTGCCCAGCCATCGAGATCGCGTTGCGCCTGTGCAACGGCCCCCTGCGCATCGGCCAGCCCGGCCAGCACGCCGCTGCCCGCCGTCATCTTTATCGCTGGCGCGTCGGGATCGGCCTGCACGACTGTCAGGTCGCGGGCCGATGTGGCGCTGACCCGTCCCGATGCGGCGCGGTCCAGCACGATGGGTCCGGCCCCGTCACTGCCCAGCCGCACCTGTGCCATGTCGTCGGCGCCGATCTCGATATCGATATCCACCAGTTCGGCCAGATCCGACAGCAGGCCATCGCGCTGGTCCAGCAGCAGGGTCCGGGCCATGTCGTCCGACGTGATCCCCAGCTTGCGCTGCGTGTCGGCCAGCCCGGTGAGCAGGCCCGTCACCTGTGCCGCGGCCTGATCCGCTTCGGCGCTCACACCGCTCCCAAGCGTCTGGAGGCCACGGGCAAGGTCGGACACGGCCATCGCCAGCGATTGCCCGGCACCGATCGCTGCATGGCGCAGCCCCTGGTCCGCAGGGGCCAGTGCCAGACCGTCCAGCGCGTCGAAGAAAGTGTCGAGCACATCCGGCAACCCGCCATCGCCGGGAAGCAATCGGTTTTCCAGCGCCCGCAGATGCGTGAGATAGGTCTCGGCCGATCCCAGCCTGCCGTCGGCCGTGCGGCTGCGATCGGCCAGAAGCGTGTCGAAGGCCCGGCGGATCTCGATCACATCGACCCCGGTGCCGGGCATGGTTTCCTGCAGCATCGCGGTGCGGCGGTTGTAATTGGGCGTGTCGACATTGGCGATGTTCTCTCCGGTCACGGCCAAGGCCGTGCGATAGGCCAAGAGCCCACCCCGCCCGATATTCATCACGTCAGCCATGTCTTACTCCCCGGATGTTTCCAGATGGGCCGAGAACTGGCGATAGATCGCCTCTGCAAGCCCAAGCCCCGCGCGCCCCGCAGAAACCTCGGCCAGCTTCGAATCCAGCATCGACTGCACGTTGTCCGTTGCGGAACTGTCCAGTAACGATGGACCCAACGACGTGCTGCGCGCCGATTTTAGGATCTGGGTCACGAAAAGGGCCTCGAACCCTTCCGAGGCAGACCGCAGCCGCTGTTCCGAACGCTGCGCGGCGGCATCCCCTGTGGGGGTCAGACGAATGGGGGCGGATGTCACGGACAGGTCTGTCATGGTGCGCTCCCGGTCAGATGATGATCAACTCGGCGCGCAGGGCACCGATGCTGTGCAAGGCCTCGAGGATCGACACGAGATCCGATGCGCTGACACCCACCGCGTTGATCGCATCGACCAGCGAGGACAGCGACACACCCGGATCAAAGACAAAGGCGGGGTTGGTCTCTTCCGCCACATCGATCTCGGTATCGGGCAGCACCACCGGTTCACCGGGCACGACCACGTTGCCGTTTTCGCCGTTCACCACCGTGGCGCCCTGAGCCACGTCGAAATTCTCGTTCACCCGCACTGTCAGCGTTCCGTGCGAAATCGCCGTGGGGGTGACCCGGACAGTGCCGCCGATCACCACGGTGCCGGTGCGGGAATTCACCACCACCTGTGCCGGGGGTTGGGCCGGTTCGACCTCGATCTGTTCGAGCATCCCCATGAAGGGCACCCGCGCGCCGGGATCGGCAGGGGCACGCACCCGCACCGAACTGCCATCGAGCGCCACCGCAACGCCTTCACCGAATTGCCCGTTGATCGCATCGGCAACCATACCGGCCGTCGAGAAATCCGGACGGCCCAGGTTGAGCACGAAATACTCGCTTTCCAGAAAGGCCGTGTCGACCATGCGCTCGACCGTGGCACCGCGCGGAATGCGCCCCACCGTGGGTATGTTGACGACGACCGAGGATCCGTCACCACCCTCGACCCCCAGACCGCCGACCACCAGACTGCCCTGGGCAATCGCGTAGACCTCGCCATCCGCGCCCATCAGCGGCGTCATCAACAGCATCCCGCCCTGAAGCGACTTGGCCTTGCCCGAAGTAGACACGGTGACATCCAGAACCTGGCCCGGCTTGAGAAAGGGCGGCAGTTCGGCGGTCACCATGACGGCGGCCACGTTCTTGGCGTCGAGGTCATTGGCGTTCACCTCAAGACCCAGACGGGACATGATGGATTGCAGCGATTGCCGCGTCAGCCCGAGATTGCCATCGCCCGACCCCGAAAGACCGACGACAAGCCCATAGCCCACCAGCGGGTTCGACCGGACCCCCGCCACATCGACGATGTCCTTGAGACGGTCCGCCAGGGACAGCGAGGGCCAGAGGCACAGCAGCAGGGCAAGGATGCGGATCATCGCTGTCTCCTCAGAACGGCGCGACAGTGTCGAGCGCACGGCTGAGCCAGCCCTTTTTCGAGGAATCCGCGATATCCCCGGCCCCCACATACTTGATCTCGGCATGGGCGATCCGGTCGGACCGCACCACGTTGTCGGCAGAGATATCTTCGGGGCGCACAAGGCCGCGCAGACGGATATATTCCTGCCCGTTGTTCAGGGTCAGTTTCTTCTGGCCGACGATCTCGAGATTGCCGCCGGGCAGGATGCGCGTCACCGACACCGACACCCGGCCTGTCAGGGAATTGGACTGCGAGGCATTTCCATTGCCGGAAAAGCTGCGCGAGGTGCCGCCGGTAAGCCGCGTGTCGTCAAAACCGAAGGACACCACGTCGGGGATATCGACCTCGAAACTGTCGCTCTTGCTGGAGCCCGAGGCCTGCGACTTGCTGGCGGCAAAGCGTTCGCTGAAATCCACCGTCAGGATATCACCCACCTGTGCCGCGCGGCGGTCCGAGGCGAAAAGCCCCTTGGAGGAGGTCGAATAGATCCCGCCCGTCGGCATCAGCCGGTCCTGAGCCACCTCCCCGACCGGGAAGGCCGGCGCGTAAAGGTCGCTCTCGGCCTCTTCGATCTGGCTGGAACACCCGGCAAGAACACCCAGCAGAGCCAAGGCATATGCGATTTTATACATTTTTTTCTATCACTTACAGTTTGTTGGCGAGATAGCTCATCATCTCGTCGGAGGCCGAAATCGAGCGCGAGTTGATCTCGTAGGCGCGCTGCGCCTCGATCATCTCCACCAGTTCCTGAACCACGTTCACGTTGGAGGTTTCGAGCGCGCCCTGAACAAGGCTGCCCGCCCCGTCCGCCAATGGTGCGCCGATGACAGGTGCGCCGCTTGCCGTGGTCTCGACCACGAGGGTTTCACCCACCGGCTCGAGCCCACGCGGGTTGGTGAACTGTGCCAGCGTCAGCTGGCCCGCCTCCTGGGGTTCGACCGCATCGGGCAGGGTCACGCTGATGATGCCATCGCGCGAGATCGAAATGCTCATGGCTTCCGCAGGGATCTGGATCTCGGGCTGAACGACATAGCCGCTGCTGGTGGTCAGCACCCCTTCGGCATTCTGCGAGAACGTGCCGTTGCGGGTATAGCCGATGCGCCCGTCGGGCATCAGGACCTGAAAGAACCCCTTGCCGTCGATCGCCATGTCCAGCGCGTTGTCGGTCGTGGTCAGGCTGCCCTGGGTGTACATCTTTTCGGTGCTGACCAGGCGCACCCCGGTGCCCAGCGTCGTGGGCGAGGTCTGCGCCGTGGCCTCGGATGTCTGCGATCCTGCCGGACGCCAGGTCTGGTAGAGCAGGGATTCGAAATTGGCACGGTCCCGCTTGAACCCCGTCGTGTTGACGTTGGCGAGGTTGTTCGAAATCGTCTGGATCCGGGCCTGTTGCGCATTGAGGCCGGTCTTGGCCACCTGCATCACGTTCGAGGACATCGGCATTGCCTTTCATGGAGACTGCTGTCCCACATGCTGCAAGCCCCGTGCCAGAAGCCGCCGATTGTCCGATCTGCGAGTTTAGCCTTCGGGCGCCTGCAGAACCCGCGCGCCCCCTTCGTCGATGTCGCGCGCCGTCATTACCATCCGCATGCCCAGTTCGAACTGGCGCTGCATCTCCATCGAGGACAGCAGCTCTTCGACCGGGTTGACATTGCTTCCTTCGAGCGTGCCCTGCAGCACCTCGGCGCGTTGATCGGGTGGTGGCAGCGGGCCATCGACCGGACGGATCTGCCCGTCGAGCCCCTTGGTCAGTTTCAGGTCCTCGGCCGGGAGGACCGTGGCCAGAACCCCGGCCAGCACCGCCTCACCCCCCACCGCATCCAGCGGTTCGATGAAGATCTCGCCGATATCGGTGATCCGCACATTGCGGTATTCCGGCAGCTGGATCGGGGCCAGATCGGGTCCGAGCATGGCCTCGCCCGCGCCGTTGCGCAGCGTGCCGTCCACATCCCGGCGCAGGTCACCGCGCCGCGACAGCGCCGGATCACCCTGTTCGGGCTGGACATAGAAATAGCCCTGATCTGCAATGGCCACGTCAAGCTCTTCATCGGTGCGGTTGAGCAGCCCCAACTGGTTCGAAAAGCCGGCCTGCCCCTTTTCGAGATTGAACGCCTTGGGCACCATGCTGCCCGGCATGTTGAGATAGAAGGTCTCTCCCTCGTTGGGCAGATCGCGCCGGAACCCCGGCACCATCTGGTTGGCGAGGTTCTGCGCCTGCGTCACCTGGCTGTCGCGGTTGACGGCCAGCGCGTTGAGCGCGGTATAGATCAGGCGGTCCATGGGGGTCTCCGGTCAGAGCGGGTCAGATCAGGTCAGGCGTCAGGACCGGATGTTCATGACGGTCTCGGAGAGCTTGCCATTGGTCTCGAGCGCCTTGGCCGAGGCCTGGTAATTGCGCTGTGCCATGATCAGGTTCACCAGCTCTTCGGTCAGATCGACATTGGCCTGCTCGATCGAGCCGGACCGGATCAGGCCGAAGCCGCTTTCGCCAGCACCACCCAGACGCACGGCACCCGAAACGCGGGATTCGAGGTACGTCGCCCCGCCGATGCTCGTGAGCCCCTGAAGGTCGTTGAAATTGCCGACAACGATCTGCCCCAGCGACACCGCCGGTTCAGCGCCGTAGCTGGCCCAGACATTGCCGTCATCCCTGACCTCGAGCGATGCGAGGCTTTCCAGGCTGCGGCCATCATGGTTGACCGAAAGAACCCCGAACGCCCCCCGTGTCACCTCGGAATTGGCGAGGTTCAAAGAGATGGGACCGGTGGGCAGATCAAATGTCATGGCATCCAGACCGCCGGTCTGAACCCCGTTCCCGTCGAAGGACAGCACCGCGGCGGGATCGGCCGGTGTGGCGGTCTCGCCATCGACGACGAACTGCACACTGTAGGAAATGCTGGGATCGGCCGCATCCGGTGCATCTGCCAGGATGAAATAGGCACGGGCCGGAACCGCCACGCCGGTCTCGTCAAAAAACGGCACCGAGGTCGAATGGGCGAAGCTCGTGTCATCCGCCGGATCGAAAGGAGCGGCGGGCACCGCCGCCTGGGTGCCTTGCGCACCGTTATCGGTGACCGACAGGCGCATTCCCAAATCGACAGAGGTGGTCGCGCGCGGCGTGCCGCTTTGTTGCGGGATCTGCAAAAGCTGCGTTTCGGTTGTGCCGAGCCGCGCCCCGTCGGCGGCGGTGGGATAGACCATCATGTGATGCCCGGTGGCGTTGGTGACATAGCCGTCCACGTTCATGCCGAAGGCACCGGCGCGGGTATAGGCGAGCTTGGCGTCGTCCTCGGCCCCGGTGCGGACCTGAAAGAACCCCGGCCCCTGGATCGACAGGTCCAGCACATTGCCGGTCGCCCGGAGCGATCCTTGCGAGAAATCGACACCGATGCGCGAGGTCACGACACCCTGACCGACCTGCGAGGCCGGGCGGCTGTAGGGCGAGTTCGTATAGATGTCCGAGAATTCAGCACGGCTGCCGTGAAAGCCGATCGTGCCGACATTGGCGATGTTGTTGGAGGTGACGGAAATGTCGGTCTGGGCGGCGTTCAGACCCGAAAGGGCGGTGTACAAAGCCATATGCGGGCTCCTTCAGAGACAGGGGTGGGGATCAGCGGATCGAGGTGATTTCGAGACTGCTGCGCAGACCGTAATCCTCGACATCCAGCGTCAGGTTCTCGCCGTCCTGGGGCAATTGCACCCCCACGACACGGGCATAGACAAAGGGCGACGCAGGCGCGGGACCATCGGTCGTCACGGTCACCCGGACCGCATCGCGGGACTGCACCAGACTGTCGGGCAGGCTGCTCCAGTCAAAGCCCATCAGGCCGGCGGGCTGCGCGCCCATCTCCTGGCGGTGCAGCTCTTCTCCGGTCCGGGCATGGCTGTAGAGCACGGTGACGGCGCTGGCCGCCTCGGGCAGATCGGCGACGCCGTGGATGCTGCCTTCGGCATCGGGTCGGGCGGTGGTGCCCGGCACCAGCACATGCTGGCCCATCAGCGACGAGGCGGTGGCAATGCGGTTGCCGCCGATCTGGTCGCTGATCCCGGCAAGCGTCTGGTTGACGGTCTCCAGCCCCGACACCGTCGAGAACTGCGCCATCTGCGCGAGGAACTCGCCGTTTTCCATCGGTGCAAAGGGATCCTGGTTCTGCAACTGGGCCGCCATCAGGGTCAGGAAATCCTTCTGCCCCAGATTGTCCGATGAGGCCTTGGTCGAGGTGTTCGGCAGATAGGTCGGCCCTGCCCCGGTCAGCGCGGTTGTTTCGGTCATGACACGGCCTTTCCTACTGGCCCATCTTGACGGTGCGCGCCATCAGCGTGCGCAGCGTCGAGACGGTTTCGAGAATGTTCTGATATTGACGGCTGGCCTCGAGCATCTCGACCATTTCCTCGTCTGAATTGACCGTCGATTCAAAGACATAGCCCTCCTCATCCGCGAGGGGATGATCGGGACGGAAGCTCTTGATCGGTTCGCGGTCCAGCGACACGACATCGCGGACGCGGGCAGTGGAGAGACCGTCACGCCCCATCTGGTCGGAATAGACCGTCTCGAAGACCGGGCGCATGGGACGGAACGCGCCATCGCGCGTGGCACTGACCGCATCCGCATTGGCCATGTTCGACGAGATCGTGTTGAGACGCGTCATCTGCGCCGACATGGCGCTGCTGGCGACATCGAAGATGTTCTTGACCGTCACGCGTCATTCTCCCTTGATGGCGGTGGTCAGCCCCGAGATCCGGCGGTTCAGCAGGGTCAGGCTGGTCTGGTAGCGCAGGCTGTTCTCGGCGAATTCCATCTGCTCCACGGCGAGCTCCACGGTGTTGCCGTCCAGCGACGGGTTGGTGGGCACCCGGTAGCCGGGCTGGTCCGCACCGGGCCCGGCATGAGCGAAATGGCGGGCATTGCTGACGGTCATCGGACCATGGCCCAGCCTGCCGTTCAGCACGCTCTGGAAATCAACGTCCCGCGCCTTGAAGCCCGGGGTCGCCGCATTGGCGATGTTGGAGGCCAGCATTTCACCGCGCTGTTCCCGCAGGGTCAGCGCGCTGGCAAAGACATTCAGGTGATTGCGAAACGTATCCGGCATTGCGCAAGCTCCATCTGGTTCGGCGGTCTGCACCGCGGTTGGTCCGGTCCTTGCAGGCAAGAGCCACGGGACCGTGCCCCAACTCTGCAAGTCCAGTGCCAACCCGGATGAGGAAAGGAAAACCCATGCCCGACAGCACAGCGCGCGCCGCCGCGTTCAAGCCCCTGACATTGCCGCGCAGCCTGAGCCGGGTGCTGAGCCGCCTGTTGGCGCTGCCGGTGCAGGACAGCCTGCCGCTCGCAAAGGAGGCCCATGCCAACGCCCGATGCCCACGCCAGCGTGTCATCGCCATGCGCCTGCGGGTGCGGCTCTTGCAGGAAGCGTTGCAGGCGCTGCAGACCCCGGTGGAAGAGCCGCCCGAGCCGGTGATCGAGATCGTCCCGGAGCCGGAACCCGAACCGGTGGAAGCGCCCAAGAAGGCCCCGGCCAAGACGGGCAAACTGGTCAGCATGGATCTCGAAGGCGGGGCGCTGGCGATGATGATGCAGGGTCTGGGTGGCAGCGGTGACGACGATGACGATGATTTCTTTTCCAAAGACTGAGGGGGGGTCGCCCGTTCTCTATCTTTGGATACAGGACTTCTCTTTTGCGATCTCTCGATACCCTTTGCCCGCTTTGATTTCGGGCCTCTGCATGGGAGTGTGAAGAGGTTATCCACCCGCCCAAGGAGGCAGTACAATGAGCGTGATCCGGCATCCGAACGACTTTGCTCGCTCGCAGACGATCGCCCCGATCGCTCACCGGTCTGCATCGACAGCCCCAATTCATGCACCGGCCCTGCCGAGTGGGTGGTGGATCATCCCGATGGCCACACTTGGAATGGCCATGTGGTACTGGATCATCACGGGTCTCTTCGCCCTGATCGGATAATCTCTCCTAGTCCTAGCAGCCTCAGAAGCCCGGTCCCTCGTGGACCGGGTTTCTTTTTTCGTGAACCGGGAAAATGCCTGGCCCCCTGCGGGGATCACCCCACAGGGCAGGTCGCCAGCCGGGCATCGACGGGAAGCGTGGCGCACCATTCCTCGAAGGCCTGCAACGTCTTGTCCTGCGCCATGAGGCGCGCAGCGGGCTCCAGCCGCAACGCGACGGCATCGCGCAGAACTGCGGCGTCAGGCACCTCGAAGGCGGCGGCCAGCGCAAACCATTCCAACGCCCTGGGATCCTGTGACGGGCTGCGCAGCTCCAGCGCCACACGGCCCAGCGACAGGAATGCCGTCACCTCTCCGTCGGCGGCCAGCGCCTGCAGATCCGCCTCGAGCCGGTCGGCCAGACGGGTGCGCGCAGGGTCGGTCAGGCGTGACAGAAGATGGTCGGACAGATCGATGGCCCGCGCCTCTCCGGCGAACCGCGCGCGCCACGCCCAATAGGCGGCGGTCACGTCATCCTGCGGCACACCCCGCCCCAGCGCCTGCATCACCGCGAGGTTGACCTGGGCCACCGGGTCACCATCCTGCGACAACTGCCTGAAGATCGACACGGCCTCGGCGGTGCGCCCGGCCTCGGCCAGCTGCACCGCGGTGGCGAAATCAGGCTTCGGAGCCGCCTGCCCCCCCGTGGCAAGAGCCAGCAGCAGCCCGGTGAGGATCGCGCAGCACCTCATTTGCCCGCCAGCATGACAAGCTGGAGATACATGACCCGACGCCGTTCGCCGTGCTGGCGGTTCTCGTAGACCACGATGCGCTGGCGCTGGGTCTCGGTGGTTTCAAGCTCGATGCTCACCGTCGTCGGCAGGTAGACGTTGTAATGCGCCAGAAGCCCCTTGGGATCGGCGCGCAGCGTGTCGCTGAACTCCGCGTCGATCCAGGCCCGGGCCAGCGCCCGCCCGAGGATTTCCGGCAGATGCCGTTCGACCCGTGCGATGTCCTGCAGGTGGGTGCTGTGGCGCACAAGGGCGAAATCCGACGGCGGCACGCTCGTCCTTGGCTGCGGCCCTCGCCCGGACAGGCGGGAAAACACACCGGAAAACAGTCTCGAACCTGTCAGGGTCATACGGAAATCCTGCGATTGCCACGGATCGGAAAAACGAGGGTCATGTCGGTATAACGGCGCAGCGCGTCAGAGTGTTAGCCCCGGATGGCGTGGTTCTTGCTGGGGTATCTTCATGCGGATGTTGCGCCCTTCCAGAACGACCCTGTCGTTCCTCCTGCCCACGCTGGCCCTGCCTCTTGGCATGCTGGTGGCCAGCGTCCTGGCGGTGACGCAGCCGGTCGTCGTGCCCCCCGAACCGGACCAGGCCCCTGCCGAACCGGTCGAGGCAGCGCCACCGTCCCGCATGTACCACGCCTTCCTCAGCCCGGTCACGGTGAGCCTGCCCGCAAACGGCGGACGGCTCAACGTGCTGCTGGGTGCGGCGCTGCCGCAAACGGCGGACCGGGCGCTGGAGAAAACATTGCAGGACAATCCGGATGCCGTTCTCGCCAATCTCGCGACCGCCATCCTCGATGCCATCGACACCACCGGTGCCGGGGCGGATCCGGTGCAGCTCTACAAGGTTCTGCCCCCGTCCCTGCAGGTCGCGATGAACGCCAATCTGGCCGCCATGGGCGCGCCGCCGGATATTCTCGAAGTGCTGATCCTGGATTGGGCGCTGGTGCCGTAATTGGCAGAGTTCTTGCAGCTTGCCTTGCGTAATCCAGACGAAGGCAGACCCATGGACCCGCTCATTCAAACCTACCCGCCCACACCGGGCACAGACCTGAACAACCTTGCCGTGGAATTCGTCATCTGTGACGAAACCGGCCGCCCCCGCCGCAAGCAGATCTTCGGCGTTCTGCAGCTTTTGCGTTCGAAACTCGCGCCGCTGCGGATGCAGTAAAACGGCACTGGTGCCCTGCCCGGGTCCGGGCGGGGCGCGACACGCGGATCTAGCGATCCGCTCATCCCTTCCATCCCTCACGATCTTCATGCCCGCGCCCGGTAGGGTCGGTGCCCCCTGCCCAGCGATACCGGGCAGGGGGTGTGATGGCTTGTGTCAGAACAGGGCCATATCCCCACCAAACCCGACAAGCTGGATCAGGAAGTCGCCATCCACGGCGGACAGAGCATCTGCGTAGAAGGCTTCGCTCTGTGCGAGACCTTCGGCAAGGCTGGCTTCGGATCCGTCGAACTGCGCCATCACCATACGGGCCTCGTCCACGTCGGACATGCCGCGGGCCACCGCGAAATGCCCGCCCAGCAGCACCTTGTTCGCCAGGTAGGCGGCATCGGCAGGGCTGCCGGTTTCGGCCTTGGCACCGGCGAGGATCTCCTGGATGAAGGTCGGCGGCGTGATCTCCGGGTTGTCTTCCAGAAGGTCCAGCCAGAACCCGAGACCGGAGGCGTCCGGTGACCGGCCCAGCACGTTCTGGTAGACCGCCTCGACGAAGTCCGAGAGATCCGCGACCTCGCCATAGAGCGCACGGGTTTCGTCCTGGTCGAAGAAATGGCCCGCGATCTCGCGGAGACTCATCCCGTCGGCAAGCTGGTTGCCCCAGAAGTAAAGCCCCACCGCATCGGGGGCGCGGTTGAAATAGGCGATGTAAAGCTCGGTCAGCGCTGCCATGGCATCGCCTTCAAGACGCGCCATGCCGTCGAAGAGGTCCAGATCGATCCCCGCATCGGCAAAATCGAGACGATCCTCCGCGCTCACACTGCGTTGCCCTTCGCCACCCGGTCGCCGGTCCTCGATGACAAGGCTGCCGTCGGAGATGCGCAGCGTGTAGCTGGACTGCGAGCCGCTCAGCTCGATCTCCTGGGCAGCCTCGTCCTGCTCGATCCGGCTGGCGCTCTGAGCTGTCTCGCCAGCGCTCTCGGTGACAGCCGCTACAGGCGCGAGGTTGGTCTGCGGTTGGGGCTGGGGTTCAGGACGCGGCTGGGGCGTGACGACGGTCCCGTCCATGATGACCATCTGGCCGCCAGTGTCTGGGCCACCATACCCCAATGCCACGGACGCACCGCCGTTATGCTCGAAGTAATCAAGCTGGATATCGTGCTGACCCGCCTCAAGGTAGATCTCGTTCTGCATGAGGACCTCAGCATGCAGCCCGTCATTATCAACAACATTTTGACCATTCACATAAAGAATGGTTCCATCATCGGACAGGGTTGCAAAGGTATAGACACCCGCTTCCCGGATGGTGAGAACACCTGTGTACCGACCGGCAAAGAAATCCGCTGGACCACCATCCCAGAACGATCCATCGTCATCATTTTCGTTGATGCTGTTCACAACCATGCTGTGGATGGGGGTGTCGAAGCTGATCTGGCTCAGCCGCTCCGTGCCCTCTTCCACAGCGTAGAAGTCGACATTGAAGCCAGCCTGGGCGGGCTGTTCAGGCGTTGGCCCGGGTGTGGGCTGCGGCTGGGATTCGGGACGCGGCTGGGGGGTGACGACGGTCCCATCCATGATGACCATCTGGCCACCCGTGTCAGGGCCACCATACCCCAATGCCAAGGACGCACCGCCGTTATGCTCGAAGTAATCAAGCTGGATATCGTGCTGACCTGCCTCAAGGTAGATCTCGTTCTGCATGAGGACCTCAGCATGCAGTCCGTCATTATCAACAACACTTTGACCATTCACATAAAGAATGGTTCCGTCATCGGACAGGGTTGCAAAGGTATAGACACCCGCTTCCCGGATGGTGAGAACACCTGTGTAACGACCGGCAAAGAAATCCGCTGGACCACCATTCCAGAACGATCCGTCATCAGCCCTTTCGTTGATTCTGTTCACAACCATGCTGTGGATGGGGGTGTCGAAGGTGATCTGGCTCAGCCGCTCCGTGCCCTCTTCCACAGCGTAGAACTCGACATTGAAGCCAGCCTGGGCGGGCTGTTCAGGCGTCAGCTCGGGTTCTGGCCGGGGCTGTGATACGGGGCGCGGCTGGGGGGTGACGACCGGTGTGTCGTCGTCTTGCGGGGTGGGTTCCGGCACGGGACCGAACTCGAACGCGCCGTTGTCCCAGACCCCGTCCTTCATCGTGGCGGGTGCGGGATGGCTGTCCATGAAGCGTTCCACCGCGTCGTGGCGCGCGGTGCTGTCCTGCAGGTGGCGCAGCGAGCCCCAGCTGCCCCATTGGCTGGGTTCGGAGACATCGACGAAGACGTTGAAGAGCGTGCCGC
>NZ_BMFC01000024.1 GCF_014637725.1 Marivita lacus
TGAACCCGCACACCAAGTTCGAAGCCGAGGTCTACATCCTGACCAAGGAAGAGGGCGGCCGTCACACGCCGTTCTTCGCGAACTACCGCCCGCAGTTCTACTTCCGGACGACGGACGTGACCGGCACCGTGACGCTGCCCGAGGGCACCGAGATGGTCATGCCGGGCGACAACCTGAAGTTCGAGGTCGAGCTGATCGCCCCGATCGCCATGGAAGACGGCCTGCGCTTCGCGATCCGTGAAGGCGGCCGCACAGTCGGTTCGGGCGTCGTGTCCAAGATCGTCTCGTAAGCAGACGAGATTGCGAATGACAAAGGGCCACCCGTTGCGGTGGCCCTTTTGTTTTGTCCTGACCGTTCGAGGGCAGGGTTTGCAGATATCCCCAAAACCGCCGAGACATTGAAGGCCGCCCGGATGGGGCGGCCTTTTCCATCTTCCGCGACGGGGCCTGTTCAGAGGCCGCGTCGCGGGATTTGGTGTTTGGCCCATTGGGGCCTGTCCATGCTCACTTGACGAGGGCCTGGACGAGTGCGCGCTTTTCGCCTTCGCTGTCGCTCGAGTGGATGACGGACAGGATGGTGTTGACTTCGGCGTCGGTCAGGGCCGCGACATCGGCGTTCGGCGCGTATTGCTCGATCGCGGAAGTGTCGATCATGGCGGAGGCGGAGAAGGCTGTAAGGACAAGTGCGGTTGTTGCGATGAGGGTTTTCATGTTTTTGGTCCTTTTTCTGGGTTGGGTTGCTGCGCCGTGGCGCGGTTTCGGTGATCTGCTNGGCTCGTGCACGGGCGCTCTCGCAAATGTGGACTTGACGCGAGGGGTGGGCGATCACCCCCCTGCGCGATGCTGCAGAGGCGCGGTGCGAGCCCGGATTTCATGGGGTTTTGGGCGGTCGCGGCTGGAAGGATTTGACACCGTCGCGTGACGGAATGGCGAGATCTCCTGTGTCCTGCGACGTGTCAACAAAATGTGACGGCCCGAAAAAAGCCCATTGTTTCAATGCAAACACCGGAGCGAGAGCAGCCGCGACCCGTGGCGTGAGGCATGTGTCGGTGTTTTGTGACGCCGGGGCGCGTCGTTTGGTCGTGTGGATGCAGAAATGGCAAGGAAGATGGCCAGTAGGCGGGCCATGATCGCGCGCACGGGTCATCGTCATCCCCGGGTGTGGCCCGGTGATCTGACGTGTCCCGAGGTCCTCGGGTCGATCCCGAGGGTGGCGGTGGTATTGGAGAGGAAGCGGCGCCGCCCTGTTGGCAGTCTCATGTGGATTTTTGTCGGACTCCGTGCCTTCTGGCCCTTGATTTCGGTCGATCCTTGGAATACGCGTCATGTCGGCCTTAGGGGTATAGCTCAGCTGGTAGAGCGACGGTCTCCAAAACCGTAGGTCGCGGGTTCGAACCCTGCTGCCCCTGCCATTTTCCATCACGTCCGACTTCGAACATCATGCGTGGGCGCGTGTATGCGCGGCCTGTATCAATCCCGTGCAACGAAAAAGGCCGCCCCTGTCGGGACGGCCCTCTTGCTGAGATTTGTGGCGCTTAGTCGAGCAGCGCTTCAATCCGCTGGATCTTCTCGCCGCGGGACATGCTGCTGTGGATGTAGCTCACGGCAAGATCACGCTCGTCTTCGGTGAGCAATCCCACATTGGCTTCGGGCACGTAGCTCTGGATCATCGCTTCGCGACCCTGGTCCACGAGCACGAGCGTTTCGGGGTCCATTTCAACGGTCTCAAGAATTTGCTGCACGCGTTCGGCGGCGATCGACCGAGCTGCGCCACTGTAGGATACCGCCAGCGCGAGTTCGGCCTGACTTTGTGTGATCGTGCCAAAATCGACATCAGGAGCATACTCTTGCAGGCGCTCCATCTCGGCCTCGCTGATCATCGCCATGCCCATGTCGATATTGTCTTCGGTCTCCAGCGCGCGCAGTTTGGCGGCTTTTTCGCCTCGCGACATACCCGACGTCACGATCCCATAGGCGATGGTATAATCGGTGTCCGAAAAGCTGGACGTGTCGAGGTTGGGATCGAAGTTCTCGATCTGCTCTTTCTGTGCATCGGTTGCAGCAAAGCCTGCGGTTCCAAGGGATGCTACGAGAGCTGTTGCAATCATCAAGCGATTCATGACGAATTCCTTTCTGTTCAGTGCGTCGTTTTCATACGACCTTGCGGACGGTCTATCATTCCGTCGGCTCAGGGATGAAACAGGCTGGGCGGCTGATCGTTCCTGCAAGTCGTTGGGAAAGCGTACACATATTTGTGAAACAAGGTTCGGGAACCACTTTGGTCGCCGCGACATAGCGCGTTCATGTTTGTGTGCTGCATGCTGTTCGCCGCGGTGAGTGACAGCATTCGGTTCAGGCTTGCTTGAATTCGGGCCGCGTCTTCGTTAAGTGCGGTTCAGAGCAATGCAAAGCGAGACCCGATCCATGGCAACGACCAATCCACTTCAGTTCATTCAGCAGGTCCGCGCTGAGGTGTCGAAGATCGTCTGGCCGACGCGGCGTGAAGTGCTTCTGACCACGGTGATGGTCTTCATCATGGCTGCGCTGACGGCTGTATTTTTTGCTCTGGTGGATATCCTGATCCGCAGCGGGCTGCAGGGCTTGCTGAACCTCTTCGGTTGAAGGCGGGTCTGCTCTTGAAAAGGGCAGGCTAAGGCGGTAACTGACCGCCAGAGACGGAATGAGGCGTGCATCGATTCGAGTTGCACGCCGCTTTTTTATTCCGGAGCGGTCGTGGCGACAGGGCCCGCAGAAGAAAACAGACGGCGTCTTAGCCGCACGGACAAGAAGGTTTGCGACCAGATGGCGAAGCGGTGGTACTCGGTCAGTGTTCTGTCGAATTTCGAGAAGAAAATCGCAGAGCAGATCCTTCAGGCGGTCGAGGAACAGGGGCTGCAGGACCAGATCGAGGAAGTGATGGTCCCGACCGAGGAAGTGATTGAAATCCGTCGTGGCAAGAAAGTCACCGCGGAGCGTCGATTCATGCCCGGTTACGTGCTGGTGCGGATGGAAATGTCCGATCAGGGCTACCATCTGATCAACTCGATCAACCGGGTGACCGGGTTCCTTGGGCCGCAGGGCCGCCCGATGCCGATGCGCGATGCCGAAGTTCAGGCGATCCTCGGCCGCGTTGCCGAGGGCGAGGACGCGCCGCGCACGCTGATCCATTTCGAGATTGGCGAGAAGGTCAAGGTCAACGAAGGTCCGTTCGAGGATTTCGATGGCATGATCGAGGAAGTGGACGAGGGCACCCAGCGCCTGAAGGTGTCGGTTGTGATCTTTGGCCGGGAAACCCCGGTCGAACTGGAATTCACGCAGGTCACGAAGCAATAGTGATCTGAGTGCAGGCGGGTATCCCGCCGAACGAGCGTGGGAGGCGAGCGGCACGCGTGTCGCGGACCGGACCACACAACACGAGTGATCAAGGGGCGCGCCCCGAGATCGTTGGAATAGGAGAGGCCAGATGGCCAAGAAACTTATTGGCAAGATGAAGCTGCAGATCCCTGCAGGCAAAGCCACCCCAAGCCCGCCCGTTGGTCCGGCTCTGGGTCAGCGCGGTATCAACATCATGGAATTCTGCAAGGCGTTCAACGCCAAGACGCAGGACATGGAAGAGGGCGCGCCGTGCCCGACCGAGATCAGCTATTACCAGGACAAGTCCTTCACGATGAATATCAAGACGCCACCCGCGTCTTATTATCTCAAGAAGGCCGCTGGCCTGAAGCCGGTTGGCAAGCGCAACCGTCCCCGCGGTGCCGAGAATCCCGGTCGCGAAACCATTGGAACGGTGACCGTGGCACAGGTTCGCGAGATCGCTGAAGCCAAGATGAGAGACCTCAATTCGAATGACATTGAGGGTGCAATGCAGATTATCCTGGGCTCCGCAAAGTCCATGGGCATCGAGGTGAAGTAAGATGGCGAAACTTGGAAAACGCACCCGCTCCGCCCGTGAAGCCTTTGCTGGCAAGGACGAACTGTCCTTGTCCGAGGCCGTTGCCCTGATCAAGAGCAATGCCAACGCGAAGTTCGACGAAACGCTGGAAATCGCGATGAACCTGGGCGTTGACCCGCGTCACGCCGACCAGATGGTTCGTGGTGTTGTCGGGCTGCCGAACGGCACCGGCAAGACCGTCCGCGTCGCGGTCTTTGCCCGTGGTCCCAAGGCTGACGAAGCCAAGGCGGCAGGGGCCGACATCGTTGGTGCCGAAGACCTGATGGAAAGCATCCAGGGCGGCAAGATCGATTTCGACCGTTGCATCGCGACACCCGACATGATGCCGATCGTCGGTCGTCTGGGCAAGGTGCTTGGCCCACGCAACCTGATGCCGAACCCCAAGGTCGGCACGGTGACCATGGACGTCAAGCAGGCTGTCGAAGATGCCAAGGGCGGACAGGTTCAGTTCAAGGCGGAAAAAGCTGGTGTCGTACACGCCGGGATCGGCAAGGTCTCGTTTGACGACGCCCACCTGATCGAGAACATCAAGGCGTTCGTCGACGCAGTTGCCAAGGCCAAGCCGACAGGCGCCAAAGGCACCTACATGAAGAAGATCGCGCTGTCTTCGACCATGGGCCCGGGTGTGACGGTGTCTGTGGAAGATGCTGCCAGCCGCTGAGGCTGATCTGCACGCAAATCAAGACGGCGTCCCTCGGGGCGCCGTTTTTTCGTGCAGGAAGCAAGGAACCGCTTGAGGCTTGTAATTTCATTGTCCCGGGGGGTTGGCAATCACGATGGGACGTAATAACCACCGCTATGCACAAGAGCGCGCGATTCGTCCCGCGCTCTTTTGTATTACGTCCGAGACGGTGGGTTGGGGCATGTGCCGCAATAAATCCTGCCCGAGGCGGGAACAGACCGACATGCCAAGGCTCACCCGTTGAGCGCTGGGCGGGTTTGGGACCGCAGACTGCGGACCAAAACCGCCGGAGCGATCCGGTTTTACTGAGCCGGGGGGCCCGCCCCCCAAACTGGAGTACACCTGTGGATAGAGCCCAAAAAGAGAAAGTGGTCGACGAACTCGGCCAGATCTTCGAAAGCTCTGGCGTCGTTGTGGTAGCCCACTACGAAGGTCTCACAGTTGCCGAGATGCAGGATCTGCGGGCGCGTGCGCGCGCTGCTGGCAGTTCCGTACGTGTCGCCAAGAACCGTCTGGCCAAGATTGCCCTCGAAGGAAAGCCCTGCGCAAGCATCGCTGACTACCTGACAGGCATGACGGTTCTCACCTATTCCGAAGACCCTGTGGCAGCCGCCAAAGTGGTCGAGGACTTTGCCAAGGAGAACAAGAAGTTCGAAATCCTTGGCGGGGCCATGGGCGAGAACGCACTTGACCGGGCCGGCGTGGAAGCCGTGTCCAAGATGCCGTCGCGCGAGGAGCTTATTGCTTCGATCGTCGGTTGCATTGCGGCACCCGCCTCCAACATCGCCGGCGCGATTGGCGCACCTGCATCGAACATCGCCTCCATTCTCTCGACCATCGAAGAGAGAGCGGCGTAAGGCTTCTGAGAACATCTTCGTGGGGTTGAAACCTCGACGTTGGAACACATTTAGATAGGAAAGTCACAATGGCTGATCTGAAAAAACTGGCAGAAGAGATCGTTGGTCTGACGCTTCTCGAAGCACAAGAACTGAAAACAATCCTCAAGGACGAGTACGGCATCGAGCCCGCAGCTGGCGGCGCAGTGATGATGGCTGGACCGGCAGGCGACGCAGGCGCAGCAGCGGTTGAAGAGCAGACCGAATTCGACGTCATCCTGAAGTCGGCAGGGGCTTCCAAGATCAACGTGATCAAGGAAGTCCGCGGCATCACCGGTCTGGGCCTCAAAGAAGCCAAGGACCTGGTCGAAGCAGGTGGCAAGGCCGTGAAAGAGCAGGTTTCCAAGTCCGAAGCCGAAGAGATCAAGGCAAAGCTGGAAGCAGCTGGCGCCGAAGTCGAGCTCAAGTAATCGCTTTTCGGTCCCTGTCGGGCCCTCTTCGCAAGAGGGGGCCCGGCAGGGGCCGGCAAGCAGTTCATGCGAGGCTGGGTATGGGGATTTCCATGCCCGGCCAAGCCTGTCTTAGAGAGGCCCCTTGTTCAAACGGGGCTTTTCTTGGACAGGACCCAAGGATCGGGAGGTGTGCGGTGGGACGCGCGCCGGGAATTGATCGGGTTCGTGTCGTCTCTATTGGGCAGACCGCCGGGGCCCGACGGCGTGACGCTCAGCTGAGAATGAAAAGGTGATACCGACCATGGCGCAAAGCTATCTTGGCCAAAAACGTCTTCGTAAATACTACGGAAAAATCCGCGAGGTTCTGGAGATGCCGAACCTCATCGAGGTTCAGAAATCCTCCTACGACCTGTTCCTGAAATCCGGCGATCAACCGCAGCCGCTTGACGGCGAAGGCATCAAGGGTGTCTTCCAGTCGGTTTTCCCGATCAAGGATTTCAACGAAACCAGCGTGCTGGAATTCGTCAGCTACGAGCTGGAAAAACCGAAATACGATGTCGAGGAATGCCAGCAACGCGACATGACCTATGCGGCACCGCTGAAGGTCAAGCTGCGTCTGATCGTGTTCGACATGGACGAAGACACCGGCGCAAAGTCGGTCAAGGACATCAAGGAACAGGACGTGTTCATGGGCGACATGCCCTTGATGACACCGAACGGGACGTTCGTCGTGAACGGTACCGAGCGCGTGATCGTGTCCCAGATGCACCGCTCGCCGGGTGTGTTCTTTGACCACGACAAGGGCAAGACGCACAGCTCGGGCAAGCTGCTTTTCGCCTGCCGCATCATTCCCTATCGCGGCTCGTGGCTCGATTTCGAATTCGACGCCAAGGACCTCGTGTTCGCGCGCATCGACCGTCGCCGCAAGCTGCCTGTCACGACGCTTCTGTATTCTCTTGGTCTTGACCAGGAAGACATCATGGATGCGTATTACAACACCGTGACCTACACGCTGCGCAAGGGTGAAGGCTGGGAAACCAAGTTCTTCCCGGAGCGCGTTCGCGGCACCCGTCCGACGTATGACCTCGTGGATGCGGACACCGGCGAAGTCTTTGCCGAAGCCAGCAAGAAGATCACCCCCCGTGCCGTCAAGCAGATCATCGACGAGGGCAAGATCACCAAGCTGTTGCTGCCGTTCGAGCAGATCGTCGGCAAGTTTGTGGCCAAGGACATCATCAACGAACAGACCGGCGCGATCTATGTCGAAGCCGGGGATGAACTGACCTGGACCGTCGACAAGGACGGTGCGGTGAGCGGCGGCAGCCTCAAGGAGCTGATCGACGCGGGCGTCACAGAGATCCCGGTGCTCGACATCGACAACATCAACGTGGGCGCGTACATGCGCAACACGATGGCCGCCGACAAGAACATGAACCGCGAAACCGCGCTCATGGACATCTACCGCGTCATGCGTCCGGGTGAGCCGCCCACCGTTGAAGCGGCGTCTGCGCTGTTCGACACGCTGTTCTTTGATGGCGAACGCTACGACCTGTCCGCCGTTGGTCGGGTCAAGATGAACATGCGCCTTGCGCTCGAAAAGCCGGACAGCCAGCGCACGCTGGATCGCGATGATATCGTGGCCTGCGTCAAGGCCCTGGTTGAACTGCGTGACGGCAAGGGCGACATCGATGACATCGATCACCTCGGCAACCGCCGGGTGCGGTCGGTCGGCGAATTGATGGAAAACCAGTACCGCGTCGGCCTGCTCCGCATGGAGCGCGCGATCAAGGAACGCATGTCATCGGTCGAGATCGACACGGTGATGCCGCAGGACCTGATCAACGCCAAGCCGGCGGCTGCCGCAGTGCGCGAATTCTTCGGCTCTTCGCAGTTGTCGCAGTTCATGGACCAGACCAACCCGCTGTCGGAAGTGACGCACAAGCGTCGTCTGTCGGCGCTTGGACCGGGCGGTCTGACCCGCGAACGCGCCGGCTTCGAAGTGCGCGACGTGCACGCGACCCACTATGGTCGCATGTGCCCGATCGAGACGCCGGAAGGCCCGAACATCGGTCTGATCAACTCGCTGGCCACCTTTGCCCGCGTGAACAAGTACGGTTTCATCGAAACACCCTATCGCCGCGTCAAGAACGGTTATGTGACGGACGAAGTCCAGTACATGTCCGCGACCGAGGAACAGCGTCACACCGTGGCACAGGCCAACGCGACGCTGGACGAGAACGGCAAGTTCGTGAACGAGTTCGTTAACACCCGCCAGTCGGGTGAATACACGCTTGCGCCGAATGAAAGCGTCGATCTGATCGACGTGTCGCCGAAGCAGCTTGTGTCGGTTGCGGCCTCGCTCATCCCGTTCCTTGAAAACGACGACGCCAACCGCGCCCTTATGGGTTCGAACATGCAGCGTCAGGCGGTTCCGACCCTGCGTTCCGAGGCGCCGCTGGTCGGCACCGGGATCGAAGGTGTGGTTGCGCGCGACTCGGGCGCGGCCATCATGGCAAAGCGTGCCGGGATCATCGACCAGGTCGATGCGACCCGTATCGTTGTGCGTGCGACCGAGGACCTCGAGCTGGGCGACGCGGGCGTGGACATCTACCGTCTGCGCAAGTTCCAGCGCTCGAACCAGAACACCTGTATCAACCAGCGACCGCTGGTGAATGTGGGCGACACGGTGGGCAAGGGCGAAGTCATCGCCGATGGCCCGTCGACCGATCTGGGCGAACTGGCTCTGGGCAAGAACGTGGTCGTCGCGTTCATGCCGTGGAACGGCTACAACTACGAAGACTCGATCCTGATTTCCGAGCGGATCGCGCGGGACGACGTGTTCACCTCGATCCATATCGAGGAATTCGAAGTCGCTGCCCGTGACACCAAGCTTGGGCCGGAAGAGATCACGCGCGACATTCCGAACGTCGGTGAAGAAGCGCTGCGCAACCTCGACGAGGCGGGCATCGTCTACATCGGCGCGGATGTGGAGCCGGGTGATATCTTGGTCGGCAAGATCACACCGAAGGGCGAAAGCCCGATGACGCCGGAAGAGAAACTCCTCCGCGCCATCTTTGGTGAGAAGGCATCGGACGTGCGCGACACCTCGCTGCGGGTCAAGCCGGGCGATTTCGGCACCGTTGTCGAAGTGCGCGTCTTCAACCGTCACGGCGTCGAAAAGGACGAACGTGCGTTGCAGATCGAACGCGAAGAGGTCGAACGTCTGGCCCGTGACCGGGACGACGAGCTGGCCATTCTGGACCGCAACATCTACGCGCGTCTGAAAGACCTGATCCTTGGCAAGATGGCTGTCAAAGGCCCGAAAGGCGTAAAGGCGAACAGCCAGATCACCGATGAGCTGCTGGACAGCCTGACCCGCGGTCAGTGGTGGCAGCTGGCCCTCGAAGACGAGGATGACGCCAAGATCATGGAAGCCCTGAACGAGCAGTACGAGGCGCAGAAGCGTGCCCTCGATGCCCGTTTCGAGGACAAGGTCGAAAAGGTCCGTCGCGGCGACGATCTGCCCCCGGGCGTGATGAAGATGGTCAAGGTGTTCGTCGCGGTGAAGCGCAAGCTGCAGCCGGGCGACAAGATGGCCGGTCGTCACGGCAACAAGGGTGTGATTTCTAAAGTGGTCCCGATGGAGGACATGCCGTTCCTCGCAGATGGCACTCCTGTCGATTTCTGTCTGAACCCGCTGGGCGTGCCGTCGCGTATGAACGTCGGTCAGATTCTTGAAACCCACATGGGCTGGGCCGCTCGCGGTCTGGGCATCAAGATCGACGAAGCGTTGCAGGATTACCGTCGCTCCGGCGATCTGACCCCTGTGCGTGAAGCCATGCGCATCGCCTATGGCGACGATGTCTACGAAGAAGGCATCAAGGACATGGACGAGGCGGCGCTGATCACGGCGGCTGGCAATGTCACCAACGGTGTGCCGATTGCGACGCCGGTGTTCGACGGTGCCAAGGAAGCCGACGTGAACGACTCCCTGATCCGTGCCGGTTTCGACACGTCGGGTCAGTCGATCCTGTTTGACGGTCGTTCGGGAGAGCAGTTCTCGCGGTCCGTGACCGTGGGTGTGAAGTACCTGCTCAAGCTGCACCACCTTGTGGACGACAAAATCCACGCGCGTTCGACAGGGCCGTACAGCCTTGTGACCCAGCAGCCGCTGGGCGGTAAGGCGCAGTTCGGTGGTCAGCGCTTCGGGGAGATGGAGGTCTGGGCGCTCGAAGCGTACGGCGCCGCCTACACCCTGCAGGAAATGCTCACCGTCAAGTCGGACGACGTGGCTGGCCGGACCAAGGTCTACGAGTCGATCGTCAAGGGCGAGGACAATTTCGAGGCGGGTATCCCCGAGAGCTTCAACGTTCTCGTGAAGGAAGTCCGTGGCCTTGGCCTGAATATGGAACTCCTGGATGCGGAGGAGGATGAGTGAGCCGAATGGCGGGCTGAAGCCCGCCCTACGCAAACTCTGTAGGCCGGGCGTTTGTCCGGCCAACTCCGAAACTTCCCTTTCAAGGATTTGAAAATGAACCAGGAACTCACAAACAACCCGTTCAACCCCGTCGCCCCGCCCAAGGTGTTCGACGAGATCAAGGTCTCGCTCGCATCACCAGAGCGGATCCTGTCGTGGTCCTTCGGTGAGATCAAGAAGCCCGAAACCATCAATTACCGGACGTTCAAGCCCGAGCGTGACGGCCTGTTCTGCGCGCGTATCTTTGGCCCGATCAAGGATTACGAATGCCTGTGCGGCAAGTACAAGCGCATGAAGTATCGCGGCGTTGTCTGCGAAAAATGCGGTGTGGAAGTCACGCTGCAAAAGGTCCGCCGCGAGCGGATGGGCCATATCGAACTGGCCGCGCCCTGCGCCCATATCTGGTTCCTCAAGTCGCTGCCGTCGCGCATCGGCCTGATGCTGGACATGACGCTGCGCGATCTGGAACGCATTCTCTATTTCGAAAACTATGTCGTGATTGAGCCCGGTCTGACGGACCTCTCCTACGGTCAGTTGATGACCGAAGAAGAGTTCATGGACGCGCAGGATGCCTATGGCATGGACGCGTTCACCGCCAATATCGGTGCCGAAGCGATCCGCGAGATGCTGGCCAATATCGACCTCGAAGCCGAGGCTGATCAGCTGCGCGCGGACCTCAAGGAAGCGACCGGCGAACTCAAGCCGAAGAAGATCATCAAGCGCCTCAAGGTGGTTGAATCCTTCCTCGAATCCGGCAACCGCCCGGAATGGATGGTTCTGACCGTGATCCCGGTCATTCCGCCGGAACTGCGTCCGCTGGTGCCGCTGGATGGCGGCCGTTTCGCGACCTCTGACCTCAACGATCTCTATCGCCGCGTGATCAACCGGAACAACCGTCTGAAGCGCCTGATCGAACTGCGTGCGCCGGACATCATTGTGCGCAACGAAAAGCGGATGTTGCAGGAATCCGTTGACGCCCTGTTCGACAACGGCCGTCGTGGCCGGGTCATCACCGGTGCCAACAAGCGTCCGCTCAAGTCGCTGTCGGACATGCTCAAGGGCAAGCAGGGCCGCTTCCGCCAGAACCTTCTGGGCAAGCGCGTCGACTTCTCGGGTCGTTCGGTCATCGTGACCGGTCCGGAACTCAAACTGCACCAGTGCGGCTTGCCCAAGAAGATGGCTCTCGAGCTGTTCAAGCCGTTCATCTACTCGCGGCTTGAGGCGAAGGGGCTTTCGAGCACCGTCAAGCAAGCGAAGAAGCTGGTGGAAAAGGAACGTCCCGAGGTTTGGGATATCCTTGACGAAGTGATCCGCGAACACCCGGTACTTCTGAACCGTGCGCCGACGCTGCACCGTCTGGGCATCCAGGCGTTCGAGCCTGTCCTGATCGAAGGCAAGGCAATCCAGCTGCACCCGCTTGTGTGTTCGGCCTTCAACGCCGACTTCGACGGTGACCAGATGGCGGTTCACGTGCCGCTGTCGCTGGAAGCCCAGCTTGAAGCGCGCGTGCTGATGATGTCGACGAACAACGTTCTGTCGCCCGCCAACGGCGCACCGATCATCGTTCCGTCGCAGGACATGATCCTCGGCCTTTACTACACCTCGATTGCCCGAAAGGGCATGAAGGGCGAAGGCATGAAGTTCGCGTCCATCGAGGAAGTCGAGCACGCGCTGAACGCTGGTGAAGTGCATCTGCACGCCAATATCGAATGCCGGGTCAAGCAGATCGACGACGAAGGCAACGAGATCGTCAAGCGCTACGAGTCCACACCGGGCCGCGTGCGTCTGGGTGCCCTGCTGCCGCTCAACGCGAAAGCGCCGTTCGATCTGGTCAACACGCTGCTGCGCAAGAAGGACGTGCAGAAGGTCATCGACACCGTCTACCGCTATTGCGGCCAGAAAGAGTCGGTCATCTTCTGTGATCAGATCATGACCATGGGCTTCAAGGAAGCGTTCAAGGCGGGCATCTCGTTCGGCAAGGACGACATGGTGATCCCGGAAACCAAGTGGCCGATCGTGGAAGAGACCCGCGATCAGGTCAAGGATTTCGAACAGCAGTACATGGACGGCCTGATCACCCAGGGTGAAAAGTACAACAAGGTCGTCGATGCCTGGTCGAAGTGTAACGACAAGGTCACCGACGCAATGATGGCGACCATCTCGGCCGAGAAAGTCGACGAGAACGGCGCGACGATGGAGCCGAACTCGGTCTACATGATGGCGCACTCCGGTGCCCGTGGCTCGGTCACGCAAATGAAGCAGCTGGGCGGGATGCGTGGCCTGATGGCGAAGCCGAATGGCGACATCATCGAGACGCCGATCATCTCGAACTTCAAGGAAGGTCTGACCGTTCTTGAGTACTTCAACTCGACCCACGGCGCCCGGAAGGGTCTGTCGGACACCGCTCTGAAGACGGCGAACTCGGGTTACCTGACCCGTCGTCTGGTGGACGTGGCACAGGACTGCATCGTGCGTCTGCATGATTGCGGCACCGATCGTGCGATCACCGCGCAGGCGGCGGTCAACGATGGTGAAGTCGTGGCGTCGCTGGCCGAGCGTATTCTCGGTCGTGTGAACGCGGATGACATCCTCAAGCCGGGCACGGACGAGGTGCTGGTGCGCGCCGGTCAACTGATCGACGAACGGATGTCCGACATGATCGAAGAGTCGGGCGTTGCCACGATGCGCATCCGCTCGCCGCTGACCTGCGAGGCCGAAGAGGGCGTCTGCGCAATGTGCTACGGTCGTGACCTTGCACGCGGTACGCTGGTCAATATCGGCGAAGCGGTGGGCATCATCGCGGCGCAGTCGATCGGCGAGCCGGGCACACAGCTGACGATGCGGACGTTCCACATCGGCGGCGTTGCCCAGGGTGGACAGCAGTCGTTCCAGGAAGCCAGCCAGGAAGGCAAGGTCGTGTTCGACAACGCCTCCACGCTGGAGAACTCGGTGGGCGACACGCTGGTCATGGGCCGGAACATGAAGCTGCGTATCGTGGACGAGCACGGTGTCGAACGGGCCAGCCACAAGCTCGGCTACGGCACCAAGGTGTTCGTCAAGGAAGGCGACATGGTCAAGCGCGGCGACAAGCTGTTCGAGTGGGATCCCTACACCCTGCCGATCATCGCCGAGAAGGACGGTATCGCCAAGCATGTCGACCTGGTTGCAGGCGTGGCCGTGCGTGACGAGACCGACGATGCGACGGGCATGACCCAGAAGATCGTCATCGACTGGCGGGCCGCGCCCAAGGGCAACGAGCTCAAGCCTGAAATCATCCTGATGGGTGAAGATGGAGAGCCGCTGCGCAACGATTTGGGCAACCCGATCACCTACCCGATGTCGGTGGACGCCATTCTGTCCGTCGAAGACGGTCAGGACGTCAAGGCCGGGGACGTGGTTGCACGTATTCCGCGCGAAGGCGCCAAGACCAAGGACATCACCGGTGGTCTGCCGCGTGTGGCTGAACTCTTCGAGGCACGTCGCCCCAAGGATCACGCCATCATCGCGGAAATCGACGGCTATGTGCGCTTTGGCAAGGACTACAAGAACAAGCGTCGCATCACCATCGAACCGGCGGATGACACCATGGAGCCCGTGGAATACATGGTCCCCAAGGGCAAGCACATCCCTGTGCAGGAAAACGACTTCATCCAGAAGGGTGAATACATCATGGACGGCAACCCCGCGCCGCATGACATCCTGGCCATCATGGGTGTCGAAGCGCTGGCGAACTACATGATCGACGAAGTGCAGGACGTCTATCGCCTGCAGGGTGTAAAGATCAACGACAAGCATGTCGAAGTGATCGTGCGCCAGATGCTTCAGAAGTGGGAAATCCAGGATTCTGGCGACACCACGCTTCTGAAAGGTGAACACGTGGACAAGGCGGAATTCGACCTTGCCAACGAAAAGGCCGAGCGCAAGGGCGGTCGGGCTGCTCAGGGCGAACCGATCCTGCTGGGCATCACCAAGGCGTCGCTGCAAACCCGCAGCTTCATCTCGGCGGCGTCGTTCCAGGAAACCACCCGCGTGCTGACCGAGGCCTCGGTGCAGGGCAAGGTCGACAAGCTGGTCGGCCTGAAGGAAAACGTCATCGTGGGGCGTCTGATCCCGGCGGGCACCGGTGGGGCAACCCAGAAGATGCGTCGCGTGGCGCAGGATCGCGACAATGTCGTGATCGAAGCGCGCCGCGAAGAGGCCGAGGCGGCTGCCGCACTGGCCGCTCCGAAGCCGTCGGATGACGTGGTGGGTGGCGACGAGTTCGACAGCCTCATCGTCGATACACCGGAAAGCCGCGAATAAACGCAGCTTTCGACCAAACGATAAAAAACCCCCGCGCCTGTCGCGGGGGTTTTTGTTTGCGCGGCTGTCTGCCACCGCGGAACGGAAATCGCCAACGCACGTTGATGACCCAGCAACGAAAAGGAGAATTTCATGATCCGTTTGATGACAGCGACAACCGCCCTTTTGGCCGGACTTTCGGCGCCCGTGACCGCGCAGGAGACGCACGAGTGGGGTGAAAAGAACGCAGATTTCGAACCCGCTTTCGAGAACCAGACACGTGCGCCGCTTGAGGTGACCGACCTGGAGTTCGAGGACCGCGAGATCGTCGCCGGGCTGGAACACCCCTGGGCCATCGAGGCGCTGCCTGACGGGGCGGGCTTGTTGGTGACGGAACGTCCCGGACGGCTTGTCCATGTCACGCTCGAGGGTGAGGTGTCGGAACCGATTTCCGGATTGCCCGAGATCTTCAATCAAGCCGCTGGCGACAGCACGCAGGCGGGCCTTCTGGACGTCAAGATCGGGCCGGACTTCGAGTCCGACCGCTGGGTCTACATGACCTACGCCAAGGGCAAGGGCGACGGCATGTCCGTCACGGCCGCTGCGCGGGGCAAGTTGTCAGAGGACATGACCGCGCTGACGGATGTGGAAGAGATCTTCGAACAGACGCCCCCGTCGCCTGCTGCAATGCACTATGGGAGCCGGATCGTCTTTGACGGCAACGGCCACGCTTTCATCACAACGGGTGAGCATTTCACGGATGAAGAACGTCAGAAGGCGCAGCTTCTGGACAACACCTATGGCAAGGTCGTCCGGGTGAACCTTGATGGCTCCATTCCGCAAGACAATCCGTTTGTCGGCCAGGAGAACGTGGTCGACAGCATCTGGTCCTATGGTCACCGCAACGTGCAAGGTGCCGCGATGCGCGGAGACCAGTTCTTCGTTGTCGAACATGGTCCGGCCGGGGGCGATGAAATCAACATTTCGGTTGCTGGCATAAACTATGGCTGGCCCGTCGTGGCCTACGGTGTGCGCTATGATGGCGGTCCGATCGGCAGCGGCGAGCCACGTCAGGAAGGCATGGCGGAACCGGCCTATTACTGGGATCCGGTGATCGCGCCGGGTGACATGATCTTCTACAGTGGGGACATGATGTCCGATTGGCAGGGCGACAGCCTGATTGCCGGGCTTGTTGCCAAGGGTTTTGTCCGCCTCGAATGGGACGGCGACTACGTAGAGGCTGAAGAGCGCCTGTTCACCGAATACGGTCGGGTGCGCGATATCGAGGAACTGAGCGATGGCAGCCTGGTGTTTGCCACGGATTATGCAGACGGCAAGCTGATCCACGTGACGGTGAACCAGTAACATTGCCGATGGCTGAATGCGCGGGGTGTCCTGAAAGGGGCACCCCGTTTTTCTATGCCGCGCTGGTCCGCAACCCGCCCATGGTGGATTGCGATACGCGGATGGCGACGATCAAGGCCATGATCCATCCGGTGGACACGGCGGTGGCGATGCCCAGCCAGACGCCCCAGACATCGAAGTTCAGCAGCGTGATGAACACCCAGATGAAGAACGCAACGCCAAATCCCTGCCTGTAGACGCTGATCCAGAGTGTGTAGATCGGGCGCTTCATCGCCTGCAAAAGCGAATTGATCGAAAAGAGCATCATGTAGATGGGAAACAGGAACCCGTCGACCAGCAGGTAGCTTGCGCCAATCGCGATCACGTCCGGGTCCGAGGTGAAGGGGCGCATCGCCCATGACCCGCCGAACCACAAGAGCGGCATCGCGATCACCGACAGGACAAACCCCAGTTTCCAGCAGAAAAAGACCGCGTCGCGGACCCTGTCATAATCCCGCGCGCCAAAATTCTGGCCCGCGATGGGCAAGAGCGCACCCGTCATGCCGAGAACCGGCAAGAGCAGGATCTGTTCGATCCTGAGTGCCACGCCATAGGCCGCGATGGCGTCCTCGCCGAAATTCTTGAGCGCGAACTGCACCACGAAGCCCGACACGAACATCACGACAAGCGCTGTTGTCGCGGGCAGCATTTGTTCGACAATCGCCTTGAAGCAGGCGGCGTCGGGAATGAACTCGGCGCGTTTGATGCGGTCCATCATGTTCAGGTTGAACACGCGGGACAGGATGAAGATCATCACCGCGGTCTGGCTCATGACGGTTGCGGCGGCGATGCCGTTGAACCCCATGCCGCCCCAGATGCCCGGAATGCCGAACATCATCAGCGGGTTGAGGCCGATATTGGCAAAAAACGCGACCATCATGGCGCGCTGCATCGATCGCGTGTCGCCATGTGCCTGCAGGATGCCATTGCCGCCAAAGGCCAGCAGGAAGCCGGGCAGGGCGAGGATCAACAGCCGGAAATAGCCAAGTGCGGCATCGCGGTAGCCCCCCGGTTCGGACACCAGCGCAATCAGGTGCGGGCCAGCGAACCAGCCCCCGATCATCAAAAGCACCGTCGCAATGAAACCAAAGCTGAGGCCCTGCGCCGCAAGGCCGCGGCTGGCCTTGGTGTTCTTTTCGCCCTTGGCATTGCTGACCAGCGCGCTCAGCGCGGAGCCGAGGCCGAAGCCCACCGCCATCATGATGAAGAACGCCTGATAGCCGATGGCCAGCCCAGCCTGCGCCTCGGTCGAGAGCTGGCCAGCGAAATAGACATCGACAACGTTGTAGAGCGTCGAAAACAACATTCCCAAGGCGGCGGGAATGGCTAGGTTTCGGTAATGGGTGAGCATTGGCCCGGTGGTCAGATCGTCATTCGGTGCAAAGGCCACGGGCGCTCCTGTCTGCGGGACGATGGAGCGGGTTGTCTCCACGATCCTGCGATACACGGAATGGAGGCGAAAGCCAAAGGCCTTTGCCATGTCGCTTTTGTCGTGGAGGCAGCGCAACTTGCCTGCTAATCCGATGGGCATGATACAACTCTCCGACAATATGCGCGGCGCGCTTCTGATGTGTGTCGCAATGGCGGCGTTCACCTTTGGTGATGCGTCGATCAAGGCGACGGGCGGCGACCTGCCGCTCTCGCAACTCCTGGTGATCCGCGGCGTTCTGGCCTCGACGGCGCTGATCGCGATGGCGCTGTATTTCAAGGGGCTGCAGCTGCGTCTGCCCGCATGGGACTGGGTGTTGATCGTCGCGCGGGGACTGGCCGAAGCGGCGGCCGCCTATTTCTTTCTGACCGCGCTTCTGGCGATGCCGCTGGCCAATGTGACGGCGCTTTTGCAGATGTTGCCGCTGACAGTCACGCTGGGTGGTGCGCTGGTGTTCCGCGAGCCGGTGGGCTGGCGGCGCTGGTCGGCGATCATCATCGGCTTTGTCGGCATGCTGCTGATCGTGCGGCCGGGAACGGAGGGGTTCACCTCGGCCTCGGTCTATGCGCTCTGTGCGGTGGGGGCGGTGACGGTGCGCGACCTTGTCACGCGGCGGGTGTCCAAGGCGGTGCCATCGCTGACGGTGACGGTGTTCTCGTCGGTGATTGTCACCCTTTTCGCCGGCCTCTGGTCGATCGAGCAGGAGTGGGTGACGATGACGCCGCGCCTGACGTTGCTGGTGCTGATGGCGACAAGCTTTATCATCGGGGCTTATGTCTGCAGCGTCATGGTCATGCGCGTGGGGGAGGTGAGCTTTGTGGCGCCTTTCCGCTATACCGGACTGGTCTGGGCGTTGATCCTCGGCTTCCTCGTGTTCGGCGAATGGCCAGAGGTGCTGACTCTGATCGGTGCCGCGATCATCATGGCGACGGGTGTGTTCAGCCTCGTGCGCGAAGCCCGTTTGAAGCGGCGGGCGCGAAAGCCGATTCTACCGCGTCAGCCGTAAGGGCAAAGCGGCGGTTCAGCGTTTCGATATGCTCGACCGTCGGCGCGTGGAAATCGGGGTGACTTACCCCGGCTTTCTGGCGGGAATCGTTGTGGGCGTGATGGGCGCGCAGGAACATCGGCGGGTCGGCAAAGGTGACGGTGGGCATGAAGCGGTTGATGCGGCTGTGCGCGAAATTCATCAGGCTTTGCCGCACGCCGCCCTGGACCGCCATCGCCTGCGCGACGCCCAGATAGGGTGTCACGGTTTCGGTGATCTCGAACGGGTGCAGATCCGAGCGGCAGATCGTGTAGCCCCGGTTCCAGTCGAAGCCCACCAGCTTGTTGCCCAAGAGCAGCGCCTCGCAATCCGATGCCGCCTTGCGCAGGCGGGCGATGAAATCGACAGCAAGCGCGTCGTCATCATCGTGACGCACCTGCAGGCAGGGTTTGTTGACATGCTTGCGCGCCGCGTTCAGCACCGACTGGCAGATCTGGCGGTGCGGAGCTGGATCGCGGGCAATGATGCGGGCTTGCGGCATCCCTGCCAGAAGCGCCTGAAGCCGCGCGAGATAGGGGTCGGGCAGGCAGGTGCCGATAAGCACGACAAGATCGAAGTCTGGATCGGTCTGCGTCCTCAGACCGGGCAGGCACAGGTGTTCGAAAAGGGCGAACCTTTGCTCCATCCGCTCGGGCGCATAGAGAAAGGCGCGGCGGGCATCGATGGTGTCGTGATCGACCTGAAAGCCGCCGATCGCGGGGTAGGAAAATCGACAGAAAACGATGGTCTGCATGACGATTGGCCCTGTGTTATGTCGGCAACTCGTGTAGAAAGACTGTGCCTTGGCAACGCGGTGCACACAAGCATCGGGGCGCTGTTGACAAGCTTTCCGACTCTCCATATACGCGCGTCTAATTCGGCAGGGTTCATGCCCATTTGTCGATTTGCAGAACTGGAGCGGTCAAGATCCGGGCGCATGCCCCGATCCTCTGGAAATCCACCGCATCGCTTCCGAAAAGGGGAAGCGGATGCGGTCTTTTGCGTCGTTCCGAAAGGAAGGGCGGGACTTTAATCGGTGTCGCGGACGCGCGGTACTTGAATGAGAAACCCGCACGGGGATGGCCTCGTGCACCACATATGTGAGCTACACGGGGAAAGAACCGGAATGCCAACGATCCAACAGCTGATCCGCAAGCCGCGGCAGCCGAAAATCAAGCGCTCGAAGTCGCAGCACCTTGAGCAGTGCCCGCAGAAGCGGGGCGTATGCACACGCGTTTACACAACCACTCCGAAGAAGCCGAACTCGGCGATGCGGAAAGTCGCCAAGGTGCGTCTGACCAACGGTTATGAAGTCATCAGCTACATTCCGGGTGAAAGCTCCCGGCGTCCGCTATCACATTTTGCGTGGTGTTCTGGATACCCAGGGCGTCAAGGACCGGAAACAGCGCCGTTCGAAATATGGCGCGAAGCGTCCGAAGTAAGGGGAATTACAGATGTCTCGTCGTCACGCCGCAGAAAAGCGCGAAATCCTGCCCGATGCCAAGTATGGCGACCGGGTTCTGACAAAGTTCATGAACAACCTGATGATCGACGGTAAGAAGTCGGTCGCGGAACGCATCGTCTACAGCGCGCTCGAGCGCGTCGAAGGCAAGGTAAAGCGCGCGCCGGTGGAAATCTTCCACGAGGCGTTGGACAACATCAAGCCGTCGGTCGAAGTGCGTTCGCGTCGGGTTGGTGGCGCCACCTACCAGGTGCCCGTCGAAGTGCGCCCCGAGCGTCGCGAAGCGCTTGCGATCCGCTGGTTGATAAACGCCAGCCGCGCCCGCAACGAACACACCATGGAAGAGCGTCTTGCCGCTGAGCTTCTGGATGCCGTGAACTCCCGTGGTTCCGCCGTGAAGAAGCGTGAAGACACTCACAAGATGGCCGACGCGAACAAAGCGTTCAGCCACTACCGCTGGTAATAGGAGCCAAAAGACTATGGCACGCGATTATCCCCTTCAGCGCTACCGGAATTTCGGGATCATGGCGCATATCGATGCAGGCAAGACTACCTGTACCGAGCGTATTCTTTATTACACCGGCAAGTCGCACAACATCGGCGAAGTGCACGATGGTGCCGCGACGATGGACTGGATGGAGCAGGAACAGGAACGTGGCATCACGATTACGTCTGCTGCGACCACCACGTTCTGGCAGCGTCAGGATGACCCGACCGTCGATGGCACGTCGGACACCAAGTTCCGCATGAACATCATCGACACCCCCGGCCACGTTGACTTCACCATCGAAGTCGAACGCTCGCTGGCGGTTCTCGACGGCGCGATCTGTCTTCTCGATGCGAACGCAGGTGTCGAACCGCAGACCGAAACCGTTTGGCGCCAGGCCGACCGGTACAAGGTCCCGCGTATCGTGTTCGTCAACAAGATGGACAAGATCGGTGCCGATTTCTACAAGTGCGTCGAGATGATCGCTGACCGGACGGGCGCTGTGCCTGCTCCGATCCAGCTGCCGATTGGCGCCGAGACAGAACTCGAAGGCATCATCGACCTCGTGACCATGGAAGAGTGGGTTTATCTGGGCGAAGATCTGGGCGCGTCCTGGGTTCGTCGTCCGATCCGCGAAAGCATGGAAGATTTGGCGCAGGAATGGCGCGGCAAGCTCATCGAGAATGCCGTCGATATGGACGACGCCGCGATGGAAGCGTACCTCGAAGGCGAAGAGCCCGATGTTCCGACGCTGCGCTCGCTGATCCGCAAGGGCACGCTGGCGATGAAGTTCGTGCCGGTTCTGGCAGGTTCCGCATTCAAAAACAAAGGCGTGCAGCCCTTGCTGAACGCCGTGATCGACTATTTGCCCAGCCCGCTGGACGTTGTCGATTACATGGGCTTCAAACCCGGTGACGAAACGGAAACACGCAACATACCGCGCCGCGCTGACGACAACATGCCGTTTGCCGGTCTTGCGTTCAAAATCATGAACGACCCGTTCGTGGGCTCTCTGACGTTTACCCGGATCTATTCGGGCAAGCTCAAGAAGGGCGACGCGATGCTCAACGCTACAAAAGGCGGAAAAGAGCGTGTGGGCCGCATGATGATGATGCATGCCATCAACCGGGAAGAAATCGACGAAGCCTGGGCAGGTGACATTATCGCGCTTGGCGGTCTCAAGAACACAACCACCGGCGACACTCTGTGTGATCCGCAGGACGCGGTTGTTCTCGAAACGATGACGTTCCCGGAGCCGGTGATCGAGATCGCGGTCGAACCGAAGACCAAAGCCGACCAAGAAAAGATGGGCGTCGCACTTGCACGTCTTGCTGCCGAAGATCCGTCGTTCCGCGTGGAAACCGACTTCGAGTCCGGCCAGACCATCATGAAGGGCATGGGCGAACTTCACCTCGACATTCTTGTCGATCGCATGAAGCGCGAGTTCAAGGTCGAGGCGAACATCGGTGCGCCGCAGGTGGCCTATCGTGAAACCATCGGTCACGAAGTCGAACACGCCTACACCCACAAGAAGCAGTCGGGTGGTTCTGGTCAGTTCGCCGAAGTGAAGCTCATCATTTCGCCGACAGAGCCGGGCGAAGGATATTCGTTCGAGAGCCGCATCGTTGGTGGTTCGGTTCCGAAGGAATACGTGCCGGGTGTCGAAAAGGGTATCAAGTCGGTCATGGACTCCGGTCCGCTGGCGGGCTTCCCTGTGATCGACTTCAAGGTTGCTCTGGTCGACGGTAAGTTCCACGACGTGGACTCCAGCGTTCTCGCGTTCGAAATCGCATCACGCATGTGTATGCGCGAAGGCATGCGGAAGGCCGGTGCGAAGCTTCTCGAACCGATCATGAAGGTCGAAGTGGTGACACCGGAGGAATATACCGGCGGCATCATTGGTGACCTTACATCCCGTCGGGGCCAGGTCACCGGTCAGGAGCCGCGCGGCAATGCCGTTGCGATCGCAGCCATGGTGCCGCTCGCCAACATGTTCGGCTACATCAACACGCTGCGCTCCATGTCCTCGGGCCGCGCGCAGTTCACGATGCAGTTCGACCATTACGATCCGGTTCCGCAGAACATCTCTGACGAGATCCAGTCGAAATACGCATAACGGGATGCCGGGCTGAAGCCCGGCCTACCCACTAACCGTAGGTCGGGCTTCAGCCCGGCACCCGAAAAAAAGGAGCTTTGCAATGGGCAAGGAAAAGTTTGAGCGCGGCAAGCCGCACTGCAACATTGGCACGATTGGTCACGTTGACCACGGCAAGACGACGCTGACGGCGGCGATCACGAAGTATTTCGGTGAATTCAGGGCCTATG
>NZ_BMFC01000025.1 GCF_014637725.1 Marivita lacus
ACTAACCGGCGCGCCGCCCTCATTTACCCCTGAATTATCCACCTTCCAGACCAACCGAACCTCAGCCCGTCAACCCTTCCAATGCCCCCGCGTCCGCCTCAGCAGCGCCGGTGAAGGGGGTTCTAGAGTTGGTGACGTAGGACCGCAAGAGGAAAAAGGAGGTGTGGATTCCGATAGGGGCAAGGATCGTATCCCACAACATGATGTTCTCAAGTTCATCCCCGCGACCCCGGAAGATGAAGGAGGTCACTGCCAATGACTAAAAAATGTGCGAGGTCGGCCTCGTCCTTGACGGAGATAACCTCGCATTGACATTAAAGCTGAACACCCTTCGTCAAGGCCCCGTCGATCACCAGATTTGTCCCTGTGGTGAAACTGGATGCTGGGCTCGCAAGAAATACGACTCCACGGGCGATTTCTTCCGGTTTCGCCATTCGCCCAGTGGGGTTCAAAGCGAGCGCTTCTGCGTAGAGGTCGGGCATGTTGTTTTCGATGTTCTGCCAAATGCCACCATCGAAATAAGTGTTCCCCGGCGACACAGTGTTGGCACGGATGCCCTTCGCGGCCAGTTTGTAAGCCAGTCCCTGCGCATAATGTACGATGGCGGCCTTGAATGCGCCGTAAGCGGGCCCGGTGAAATCAATTTCACGGCCTGAGACTGAGGAAACCAGCGTTATGGAGGCTGCCGGGCTCTTTTCAAGCCAGGGCATGGCAACGTTCACGAGGCGAACGGAATGCATCATGTCTGTCTCGAAGCCCGCCTGCCAGGCAGCTTCGTCATCGTTCACGGCCAAGGCCGAGACGTTACCAATCACGATGTCTATCCCCCCAAGTGCCTCAGCTGAGTTTGTCACCCAAGCTTCCAGTGCCGTCTTGTCTGAGACGTCGAGAGCCGTGCCATATGCAGTCGCGCCGAGGGCGGTCAGACGTGAGACTGCCGTTTCTACGTCTGCCGAAGTACGGGCGCAGATCGAGATGGCTGCTCCTTCAGCAGCCAGAACTTCAGCACAGTGAAAGCCGATACCCTTACTGCCCCCGGTGATTAGGGCGCGCAATCCTTTAAGACCAAGATCCATGATCAATTCCTTGACATTAGATAAGATATTTCTTTTCGATCCCCGCTGCGAGGCTGTATTTTGGATCAACCATATTGCCCAGCCGCACCTTCCCGCACATCGTCAACAACATGTACGCATCGGCTTCGGACTGTCCGGTTTCCGCTGCCACCCAGCGGACCAACTCACGATATGCGATACGAGCGGCATCCTCCATCGGGCGCGCCGACCCGATGAACATCATCTTCTCTTCTGTTTCAAGTTGTGGCCAGCTATTGCCATGGCCCTTGATCAGATCAATGTGAATTTCGACTGTTGCGGGGATTTCCAAAGCGACACCGCATAACTCTCCGTCACCTTGGATTGCGTGGCAGTCGCCCAGATAGAGGTAACCGCCATCGGTGTTCACAGGGAGATAGATGATCGAACCAGGCGCTACGTCCGGCACATCCATGTTGCCGCCATAATAATCTGGCTGCAAGGAGGAGATAGCCTCGATTTGGGGTGCTGTGCCGATGGTTCCTATGAAAGGTTCATATGGCAGGATCAGTGTGTCTGACCAGTGAACACCATCTTCGTCAACGACGACCTTTTTCACTTTTTCGGGCAGTGGTGGGTTCAGTAGTGCAGTGTCGCCGGTTGCCACAAGTCCTCCGAATTCCGTCAGCAGGCAGGTCGTGCCCACGGGCTGAGCACCTCGTGGTTTGATCGAGATGATGCGCACCGCAAGAGCGTCGCCTTTTTCTGCCCCCTTGACATAGATCGGCCCCGTCTGCGGGTTGAGAAACGGAAAATTGAGCAGGGCGGATGGGTTGTCCACAACTTCGGTGATAGCACCCTCAAAAGCATCGTGGGTTTCCACAGTAACAATGGCACCTGGCTCAACCTCTAGAACGGGCGTCGCATAGGGCCCATACACATAGTGGAAAGTGCCCTGATCCTCTATCGTGATCTTGTGGTGGGCCCCTTCGACTCCTTTTGCGACCCCTTTTCGCGCCATGATGGACTTGCTTAGCCAGGACATATTCTTGCTCCTCTTATGATTGTCGCGTGCTTGGCTTGGATTGTTCAAATAGTCAGATATCTGCGAACGATGTCGCGCGATCGTATATCGGCGGGATCCAGATCAGCGACGATCTGACCCTTTTCCATCACGTGACCACGGTCAGCGAGCGTCACAATCAGGTCGAGGTTCTGTTCGACCAGCAACACCGACACGCCGGTTTCCGCGTTCAAAGTTCGCACATTTCGCGCAATATCCTTGATGATCGAGGGCTGGATGCCTTCAGAGGGTTCGTCTAGCAGCATCAACGCAGGCCTACTGATCATTGCGCGTGCGATTGCCAGCTGCTGCTGCTGCCCACCTGACAGAGACCCGGCCCGCTGGTTTGCCCGTTCCTTCAGGATTGGAAAGAAGCGGTAAATCGTATCGTAATCCGGAATGCTGCGCCCGCGACCCGCGACCTCTCCGACCATCAGGTTTTCCCGAACGGTGAGTTCGGGAAACACCTCGCGCCCCTGCGGGATATAGCCGATGCCGTGGCGTGCCCGGATGTCCGCGCCATCCAACGTGGCATCACGTCCCTGGAACCAGATCGTCCCGGCGCTGGGGTTCAGCAGCCCGGTCAGTGTGCGCATCAGGGTGCTTTTTCCCACGCCGTTACGGCCCACGACAGCGACGATTTCACCCCGGCCAATGGTAAGATCAACCCCTTGCAGCACGGTTTCGCCACCATAGCCCGACTGCAGGCCCGAGACGGTCAGAAGAGGTTCATCAGACATCGGCTGTTCCCAGATAGATTTCCTGCACGCCCGGATGATCGATGATCTCGGCGATCGTGCCTTCGACAAAGATTGATCCGAAATGCAGCACCGTGACCCGCCGCGCGATCTGTTCGACAAAGGCCATATCGTGTTCGACGGCCAGGATGGTGATACCGCGGGCGTTGAGATCGTGCAGCATTTCGCCAGTCTTGCGCGTTTCGTCCGGAGACATGCCGGCGGTCGGTTCGTCCAGAAGCAGCAGCTTGGGCTCGACGCCGACGGCCATGGCAATTTCAAGCCACTGCTGCTGACCATGTGACAGGTTGCCCGCAGGTGTTGTCTCTTCTGCATGCAGATCAGTGAAGTCGAGCATTTCGTGGATCTTCGTGTTCAGGCTTTGCCCATTCAGATGGTCCTGAAAAGCAACCTCCAAGTTCTGGCGTACAGAAAGCGCCTTGAAGATGCCTGGCACCTGGAACTTGACCGAGATGCCACGCCGTATACGCTGAAATGATCGTAGATTTGTGATGTCACTGCCGTCAAAGATGATGGTTCCGGCGTCTGGTGCATGTTCCCCCAACAGCAAGCGGAAAAAGCTAGACTTGCCCGCACCGTTCGGCCCGATCAGGCAGTGCATGGCTCCCGTGGACAGGGAAAAGTCGATGCCGTTTGCGACGACCACACCGCCAAAGGCCTTGCGTAGGCCTTGCACCCTGAGGATGTCTGTCATGATTTGTCTTTCTTGAAGATGCGGCCCAGAAAGGTCATTGCGCCCACAACGAGCCCTTGTGGTGCAACCAGAACCGTGACCAATAGCAGAGCCCCCATCACCACCAGCGCATACTGGCTGCCGTAGATGGTCAGTGACTGGAACCCGGCGAGTACGACAATGGTGCCGATCAGTGTGGCGGTTATGTCGCGTCGTCCACCTACGGCCACCCAAATGATGGGGAGCGCAGCCGAGGTCAGACCCATACTCGACGGGGTAATGTACTGCCCCCAAGCAGTATAAAGAGCACCCGAAAGGGCGGCAAAGGCACCGCCTATGGCAAATGCCAGCGTCTGGTAAAGCCGCACGTCATAGCCCAGCATTCCGACGCGATGTGGATTTTCCCGGATTGCCACAAGCACGTTGCCAAAAGATGAATTCAGCATGATGCGTAGACCAAGGTAGCAAATCACCACCAGCCCCAACAGGAGATAATAGAGCGATGGACCAGGGTATAGCGCAATGTCCTCTCCAACCCAGGGCAGAGTAAGCGGCGGCATCCCGGACATGCCGTTGAACCCGTTCAGGCGTGCCTCACCTATGCGCCATTGCGGGCCTGCGGTCTGTGCCATGAAGGTTTCCAGCACGAGTGTCACCGACAGGGTTACGATACCGATGAACACGCCCTGGATGCGTCCGTAGAACATGAAATAGCCGATCACCAAGGCGAAGAGCCCGCCGATCGCCACTGCCAATACCAGCGCGACTAGGGTCAGACCGTAAGCTGCACCCAGATTCAGGGTGATCACCCCATAGGCATAGCCAGCAAGGCCGAAAAACGCAGTTTGACCAAAGCTCAGTGCCCCAGCATAGCCCCAAACCACGCCGAGCCCCATCGCCATGAAGGTCCAGATCAGGAAGTAAGCGGCATTGCCGACGGTCCACGCATCCGCCGTCAACGGATAGGCCGCGGCAGCCGCAATGGCAACGGCAGCGGCTATCCAGAAGGCAGGTCCGCGCCCCATGGTTTGCGGCCCTTCCAGCCGTGCCAAGAGGCTGCGCGTGCGGCTGCGCGGTGTAGTCTCGGAAGAGATCATCGGGTGGTTCCCTTGAGCCAGCCCGAAAGACCTCCGGGCAAGATGCGAATGACGAGGATGACAGTAACGAGCAAGCCGATCTGACCAAACAGCTGGCCATACCAAGCTGTAAGCCCCGCTTTGATCAGTGCCAGGATCGCCGCAGCGGGGGCTGCGCCCACAAAGATATCAGCGCCCCCGACGACAACGGTCACGAAACTTTCCACAATGAAGGTCGCACCCATCGTCGGCACCATCGTCATGGTCGGGGCATAAAGCCCTCCTGCAAGCCCCGCGAGTGCCGCGCCCAGACCGAAGGTCAGCCCGTACATACGCCCCGTATTGACACCGAGAGCATGGGCCATGTGCGGTTTCTGGATGGTCGCGCGGGCAATCACTCCAAACCGGCTATGATAAAACAACAGGTACAGCCCACCCAGTAGTCCGAGCGCGCATACCATGAGCACAAGACGATAAAGTGAGTAAGACCGGCTGCCGACCTCAATACTGCCGAGTGGCGTGCCAATGCCTTGCATGGTCGATCCCAGCACGATCAACACGCCCTGCGTGGCGATGAGACTGATGCCCCATGTGGCGATTATTGAGTCCAATGGTCGGTGATACAGGTGACGGATAACCATCCGTTCGACCAGCATGCCGACCGCTCCAGCGACCAGCGCGCCGGTCAGGATCGCTACCGGTAGCGGCAGTCCCGCACGTGCGGCGCTGGCCGTTACATAGGCACCGCACATAATGAATTCGCCATGGGCTAGGTTGATAACTCCCATCATGCCAAAGATCACTGCCAGTCCGGCACAGGAGATCACCAGAAAGGCGAAGGTGTCACCAAATTGATAAAGCATGGCAAAGACGTTCTGGAGCAAGTCCATCCGCTGGTCTCCTGGAGTGTCGAGAAAGGGAAGCTTATAGAATACCGAGCGGGACAAGCCCGCTCGGCAGTTCAGTTCAGCGTATCACTGCGCCGGCGGAGGCGCGGATGGTGTATACTGTGCGCTGGGATCGTTCTGGGTCAGATCGCAACCTGCATCGCCCAGCCAATATGGCTTGATATCGTCCCAGACCTTGGGAAAACTTATTGAATGATCGTCATTCACCTTGGCGAGGTAGATCGTGTGCGACATGTGCTGGCTCTTGGGATCGAGGCAGACATTGCCTGAGGGCCCCTCAAAGCAGACATCGCCCTCGGCCAGAACCGAGCGGATGGCATCATGGTCGGTAGTCCCCGCCCGTTCGACCATCTGCTTGTAGAGGTTCATCGCGATATAGGAATTCGCCGCTTCCTGGTTGATGTAAGGCTCATCCGGGAACATCGCGCGGAACCGTTCGACAAAATCATTCGACGCCGGGGTGTCGATCTCTTCGATATAATTTGTGGTGACATACATGTTGGCCAGGCTCGGCGGTGTGAATCGCTTGTGTTCATATCCTTGCCCAACGTTCACCGAGGACGCCATCGGTAGACTGACATTGGCTGATGCCGCTTGTTCATAATAGGAGGCCTGCGCTGCACCGACCAGCAGAGTCACGACAAAATCCGCCTCGGTCGCCTGGATATTTTGGATGGTCTGACCGAACTGCGAGACGCCGAGCGGAATGAACTCTTCCCCCACCATGGTGCCGCCGTTCTCTTCAACGATCTGGCGGACCCATTCGGCCGAAATCTGCCCAAAGTTGTAATCCGCTGCCAGTGTATAAACGTTGGGACCATACTCTTCCATCATCCAAGGGATGAGCGTCGAGAATTGCTGTTCCGGCACGGCACCAGTCACGATCATGTTGTTGTCGCAGACGCCGCCTTCGTACTGGTTGTTATAGAAGGCCAGACCGTCGAACTGGTTTACAATAGGGCGATATGCTTCGCGGGAGGCCGAAGAAAAGCCGGCAAAGACAACGTCGACGTTATCGGCTTGCAGCACCCGTCGCATGAACTCCTGATAGCGTCTGTTGTCAGACTGGGTGTCATAAATCACCAGCTCGACGGGACGGCCGTCAATACCACCCGCGTCATTGATCTCTTTCGCGGCCAATTCGATGGCGTGGACCTTGACCATGGTTGCGGCTGCGAAATCGCCGGACTGGTCTTCAAGGACGCCAATCCGGATCGGGCCGTCTTGAGCAAATGCAGGGGCTGCGGCGACAAGCGCCATAGCTGCACCGGCCATCAGGCCGGCAAGGGTCGGTCGGTTGCGTGTCATTGGTCTCTCTCCACTGTTGCGTGATCTTTCGGGTCGTTTTGGTATGCGGATTAATCCGATCTTGTTGCGCGACCGTGTTTTAGCCCGGTGTCCTGTGCAGGATCTGGACCGAGTCCGATGGCATGCCGCGCCATGTCCTCCATCGGAATTCTACGCTGCATGGCTTCGCGCCGCAGCCAGTCATAGGCGCCCTCTTCAGACAGGCCGCACCGGGTGATGAGTTGCATAACTGCCTTTGTCACGATACGCCGTCCGGCCAAACGCCGGTTGAGCACCTGCAGTTCTTGTTTGTGTCGCATCCGCACAGCATGTTCGTTCACTGCCAACAGTAGCGCCGTGAAGATGCCTGAACTGCGCACCGGCTTGAGGATATGGCTCGCCGCTCGGTTTTGGATGACATGCGCCAAACGGCTGGGTGCCTCACTGCCGATCAGCGCGATCAGGGGCAGGTCGGCAAAGCCTGTTTCGCTCAGTGCGGTATCACTCCCGTCATCGGCATCGAAAAAGATCACATCGAAGGGCACAGGATTGTCTGTAGTCTCAGGCCAACCTCCAGCGACTGTCACTTCAAGCCCTAGCTTCACCAGCGTCCCCTCGAGGGTCTGATGACCACTGTCGGGAGCCATGATTACCAACGCCCGCAACCCGCGAAAGTTCTTCTGAATCGCCCGACTCATTGGATCAACCTGAGATTACGGCTGTCGCCCTCGTGAACGTCATGTGCCCAAGTCAGATAAGGATCTGGGCGCAGCGCAACGGGGTGTTCCACCAAGATGTCAAAACTGCCATCACTGCGTGACCGACCGATGCGTGGGCGCATCCAGCAATGCAGGTTGTCGCCATCTACCGTCACCTGACCTTGGGGCGCAGTAAATGTCAGATCGCGTACCGCCTCGCGTACCGCCTCAAACCCGGTGCCGCCGGCACGTTCAGCAGCACGTGCCAGCAGATGAACCGCCAAATAAGCCGCTTCCGCATCCGCCGATGCCTGTCCCATTTGCCCGAACCGATCATTCCATAGCGCGACAAATCGACGGTTTTCCTTGGACGCGATTGTTGAGAAGTAGACCGAAGATGATAGATGCCCCGCTGCTGCATCCCCCAGCATGGGGAGTTCGGCCTCTGACAGACTGCAACTGGCTGCAGGCATTTCAGCGGGTTGGTCGATGCCGACTGCCTCTGCCGCCGAACGCAGCATTTTCAGAAAAGCAAAGCCAGATTGACCAATCAAGGTTGTGAATACAAAGTCCGGTCGGTCCTCGATGATTTGACTGACCACATCACTCAAGTCGATTTCCCCAACGGGAAAGTACCGTTCTCCCAAGACCACGCCTCCAGAGGCGGCAATCGCCTCACGAAGAATACGGTTGTTTTCCCAAGCCCAGATATAGTTGGAGCCGACCATCCAGCCACGCGTACCAAACTGCTTCAAAAGATGTCGTGTCAGTGGAACGATGTGCTGGTTGGGGCCTGCACCGCTATAGACAACATTCTCGGAGGTTTCGAAGCCTTCGTAGTGGGAGGGATACCAAAGGAGTGCATCTGCCTTTTCGAACAGCGGCAACACTTCCTTTCGACTGGAAGAGGTATAGCAGCCTACCACATGCTTCAAACCATGTTCTTGCAATAGGCAGCGTGCGCCTTCCACATAGTTCGAGAGCACACCAGCAGGATCGATGGACACCGGCGTGATATTAACAGACTGGGTTGGGCTTGCGTTGATTTCTTCGATAGCCAGCTTGGCTCCAGCATGCATCACGCGGCTTACGGCCTCATAGGAGCCGCCCTGCGACATCAGCAAGCCTATTGGGAGTTCCAGTCGCCGGGTCATCAGTCCTCGAACATGAAAAAGCCCCTGACAGCATTCTTGCTGCAGAGGCTACGTTGCCAAGCCGCTTTCCGCGGCAATGTATTTCGTGATTTGTGGCGGTCTCCTCATTGAGCCCATAACCACACGACCCAAACCTAAGACGGTGCCGAATGATTTGGCAAGCAATTTGGTGATGGCACACTTCCATCCGGAGGGGAGCTGCACATAATATGTGCAGAGTTGGTGGCGCCGAGCTGTCTAAGCCAGATTTTCCTGGAAGGGCGAGACGACCACAGCTCAGCGAGTGGTCGCGGGCAACATGAGTTCGATCAGCTTTGCGCCAATCTCGGCATCGAGCACCGTCTCACACCCTCGATGCGACCGCAGACAAACGGCATGGTCGAACGGTTCAACGGCCGCATCGAAGATGTCCTGCAAAACCATCGTTTCCAAAGCGGTGAAGAGCTGGAGCAGACCATCCTGCGCTATGTTCATCTCTACAACAGCCAACTCCCGCAAGCCGTTCTCAAAGCACGGACGCCCGTCGCGGCTCTCAAGGAGTGGCAAAAGCACAGGCCAGAACTTCTCAGGAAGCGGTCGTATAATCATGCGGGATGGCTCTGATGATGTAACTGCCCCCCGACGGCATCATTGTGCCAAGGTGGGATATGAGATCTGGTCTCTGGCTGTCGCCAGTCCCACTGACCCGGTAGACCATTCGATCTGTCTGAGAAATCCGACGTGACCACCACCCGGTCAGATCGCCCTTCAAAGGTTCCGGCTTGCTGCTCCCTTAGAAGGGGCTTCGCTTGCACTGCTTGATCAGTTCGTTGATCTGGCCACCTACCTTGTCGTCGGTGGTGATCCAGCACTGGCAGTCCTCCCAAGCCTGATTGGAAAAACCAGCTTCACTCGGTCAGCTCATGCTCTTTGCCATTTCCAGCATCGAGTTGTGCAACAGAAGCGCGCAAGCGGGATGCGTTTTTCGGTGCGGACAAGAGGTGCAACGTCTCGTTGACCGCGTTCCAGGTTTCCAAGTCCGGTAACCAGCTGCAGCGGTGTCGCCGGCCAGCCGGTTCATGATGGAAAGAAACCGCTACATTCCCGTTTGAAGAGCTCGCAATCGATCAGTGTCGCCAGCATCACCAGCTCATGGTGCATGTTGATCAGGTCAACGAGACGAGAGCACAGAAGGTCATCTTTTTCCGGGGGCGATTACGATGTTTCAGGACAGGATCAAACTGCAGGGTTTCCAATCAGATTCTACGAAACTCTGCGGAACAAGGTGATATAAATCAACTCTTTACCTAACGCTTTCAGAAACTTGGCAGTTGTCCACGCCGGGCTCCTTGTATCAGTCCAATTTTAGCCTTTTTTGCAACGATAAAGAAACTTCATGCGGGAATTATCGGGACTTGTTCCATGGAAGCTGCAATCTTTTTGGGTCTTGCAACAATCGTTGGCCTTTCGGCCGGTCTGTTCGACTTTTCCCAGGATGAGCCCGAACCTCCTGTTGCGGATGATGACACGGCATCGACGTCGGAGGACACACCCGTTACAATCGATGTCTTGGCCAATGATAGTGACCCGGATGGCGATGCGCTCTCGGTGACATCCGCGTCCGCGCTGAACGGCTCTGTCGTGATCGAGGCCGATGACCGCCTGACCTACACACCAAACGCGGATTTTGCTGGCACCGATTGGATCAGATACGGGGCCGAGGATGGCGAGGGTGATAGTGATGATGCCGTGGTGACGGTGAATGTAACTGCTGCAAACGACCTGCCCGTTGCGACCGGTGACGCTGCATCGACGGTGGAAGACACGATTGTCACGATCAATGTGCTGGGCAATGACAGCGATGTGGACGGTGATCCTCTGACGGTGACGTCGGCCTCTGCAACCAACGGCTCAGTGGCGATTGGCGCTGGTGGAAGCCTGACCTATACGCCGAACGCGGATTTCTCGGGCACCGACACGATCACCTACGAGGTGAGCGACGGGGCAGGTGGCACGGCCAGTGCCAGCGTTGCGGTGAGTGTGGCACCGGCCCCCATGGCCTCGGTTGCCATGTCGCCGAATGACACCGCTTCCGTCGATGATGGGTCAATCGTCGGGGGACCGGAGAATGAACTGTTCCCCGGCAGTGAGGGCAATGACGATATCTCGGGTGGAGACGGGGCCGATACCATTTTCGGTCAGGCGGGGTCCGACACGCTGAATGGCAATGCTGGCGATGACGAGATCAACGGGATTTGGGACGGCAGTGACGACGCGCAGATCGAAGCCCGGGATCTGGCCGACCCGGATATCCTGCTGGGTGGTGACGGCGACGATGACATCGTCATGGGCAGTGGCGACACTGCAACGGGAGAAGGCGGACGCGACACGTTCTATACTGGCGCATGGGTCGATCCGGACAACGCGCCCGTGGTCCTCGATCTGGCGTCCGACGAGATCCTGATTGTCTCGGTGCCCGAAGGGACATCGGCAGGGACGTCGATCACCCTCGAAACGGATCCTCTCACCGGAGACACCCTTGTTCAGGCAAACCTGCAGACCGTGGCCGTCATCGCGGCAGGGGTTGGCCCGGTGACGGCTGATCAGATACTCGTGGTCGAAAATGCGAATATTGCATAAGTGACCGATGCCAAGGGTGGCCTTGGCCACCTTTGGCCAATATTTTATCGGATAATTTAAGTTACCGGTTTTTGAGTGGCGCTCGGGCCAAAGCCTGGCGCTGTGTTCATGACGGCTTGCAGTTGGCATCCCTGCGCGGCATGACTTCACCGTCAGACACATAACGGAACCAATACCATGACATTCAGACTCTTGGCCGGGCTTGCTGCGCTGACGCTTGTGGCAAGCTGCGCCACGCTGAGCGAAGAGGAATGTCTGCAAGGCAATTGGCGCGAGATCGGGCAGCGCGACGGGCAGGCGGGACGCACCGCAAGCTTTATCGCGGAACATGCCAAGGCCTGCGAAAAGGCCGGTGTGGTGCCGAACCAGTCGCTCTGGGAACAGGGGCGTCAGGCCGGATTGCCCGCCTATTGCACCCCTGCCAAGGTCTATGGCGAAGGCCGCTCGGGGCGCAGCCTGTCACCGGTCTGTCCTTCGGCGCAATTGCCTGCCTTGCAGCTGGCCAATGACCGCGGCCGGGCCTGGTATCGGCTGACAAACGAGATCAACGGGATCAACAGCGAGATCTCCCACTTGCAGAACCAGATCGTCAAGGAAAGTGACGAGGACAAGCGGGCTTTGTATCTGGCCAATATCCGCAGTCTTGAGAGCAGGATTCGCCTCCTGGAGCTGCGCCGCGTGACCGAAGGTGGTCTTTGACCCTTTTGGGCACTTGCGCGTCTGTCCTGCAAGGACGCGGCGTCCCCGCCGCGATCCCTGCGACAGTTTCATGTTCAGCATGATCCCTGAAATAGAACTGACACTCGAGTGAGTGAGTTACCGAGGCGCGCCCAGTCAAGGGTGGGGAAAGGAAGACGCCATCCAACGATTTATCCTAAGATAGTTTTTATAATATAATGATTTAAAATTAATATGGATTTTGAAATAGGTTAAAATTACAGTAATTATTTATATCGATAAAAAGGAAATATAAAGATGTATCCGTGTAGTGCAGGTCTTTATGGACATCGGTTTCAGGTGTGGCCCTATGCAAAACGAGCAGGGCTTTGGGGTCCGACAGCCTCGGAGTGGTCTCACGTTCCTGCTCTCAAGGTGCCGATGCCTCAAGCACCGGCACCTTGGTCACTTCAAGACATAGGTGCCAAACTGGGTTTGTTCTCCAGAAATTGGTGTGCAGGCTCACCGTTCTCATTAAATGCCTTCAATTTTGGTATCTTTGGTCGGGGCCTGCTGAAACCTGTGGAAGATCATCCAAAAGTGGTATTACATGGAAAAATGTACTATTTTAGTTGAGCACGTATTATGACCTATGTACTTCTTGTCGAGGACGAAGCCCTCATCGCAGCGCTTCTGGCGCATAAGATCGAAAGTCTGAGTGATCGCAAGCTGGTTTCGTGCAACAACATGCAGACGGCTTTTGAGCATGTATCAAGAGACTTGCCGGATATTGCTTTTCTTGACGTCAATCTTGGCGATGGCACATGTTTCGAACTCGCAAGTTGGCTGCAAGACCGCAATGTCCCGATGTACTTTCTGACCTCCTACTCGCGGGAATCCTTGAAAAATCTTGGTCTTCCCAACACGTTGGAAGACATTGAAATCCTGTCCAAGTTCAGCACAACCAGCAAATATTCCGAATTGATCAATGCGTTGTAGAGCTTCGAAAGTCTTTGAAATATAGATGTTATTGCGGCACGCTCTGCCCGTAATCCAGAATGGTGCCTTATCCTGCGCTTGTTCCGATCATGGTCTGAGCCTGCACAGCGCACAAGAATAATGGGCAAGATCAAAGAGGAGCAGACGTGGGTACCACAATCGTGGCCATCGGCGCATCGGCAGGTGGCGTAGAGGCCCTGGCGGAGCTTTTTGATGCAATGCCTGCCGATACCGGTCTGGCCTTTGTCATCGTCCAGCACATGGCACGCGGACGGCCATCGATGATGGCGGAAATCCTGTCGAACCGTACCTCCATGCAGGTGACGCAGATCAGGACAGGTGACAGCCCAACGCCGAACACGGTTCATGTGATTCCCCCCGGCGTTCATCTGTCCATCGAGGATGGCATCCTGACCTTGACAGACAGTGATGCGGATGACCGTCTGCATTTGCCGATCGATCTGTTTTTCAAGTCCCTTGCAGAGGACCAGGGCAGCAAAACCTACGCCATCGTCTTGTCCGGTACGGGCAGTGACGGGACAATCGGGATCGAGGCCATCAAAGCGGCAGGGGGTGTGACCTTCGCACAGCTCGCCAACAGCGCCAAGTTTCCCGCGATGCCGAACAGCGCCGCCGAAACGGGTCACATTGATTTCAAACTGGACCCACAGGATATACCCGCCAAACTCGTGCAGTTGGAGACATGGCGCAGGCAAGTCCCCCTCAGCAGAAACGAAACCCTCAACCAGGATATCGAGGCACGCTTACCCACGCTTCTCGACAGGTTGGAGCTGAATGACGAGTCAGGGTTTCATAATTACAAGCCGGCCACCTTGCGCAGGCGCGTCTTGCGCAGAATGCTGATGCGTCACGTGTCAGGCGTCGATGAGTATATCGAACTGTTGCGCAACTCGGCAGATGAGCGACAGGAGCTTGCGCGTGATTTCCTGATCGGGGTGACGCAGTTCTTTCGCAACGCAGATATGTTCGGGATCATCGCAGAAACCGTTCTTCCTGACCTTCTGCAAAGTGACCAGGACGAGTTTCGCATCTGGTGTCCGGGGTGTTCCTCCGGAGAAGAGGTGTATTCTCTCGCGATCCTGATATCCGAGCTGCAAGACAAGACAGGGGACCAGCGGTCCTGGAAATTGTTCGGAACAGATATAAACCCCGATGCCCTCGCAACAGCGCGTCGAGGTGTTTATGACAGGAATGCGCTCACACCCGTCAGCAGCGCTCAGCAAGAGCGTTTTTTCGACGACGATCATGGTCTCTTGACGGTTTCGGCGCGTTTGCGCAGCATGTGCGTTTTTGCACGGCACAACGTGTTGACGGATCCTCCCTTTTCAAAGGTGGATCTGATTTCCTGCCGCAACCTGATGATCTATGTCGACCAAATGGCGCAGGAAGACATCATCTCGCGTTTTCATTATGCGCTCAACTCTCATGGGTTTCTGTGGCTGGGTCCTTCGGAAAACCTGTCTGGCAACACGCGCCTTTTCGAAATTGTGGATCGACACGCGCGCATTTTCAAACGTGATGATTCTGTCGCATCCCTTGCACAGACGGTTCTCACCCAAGCATTCACTCCGCGGCTGCCCAAATCGTCTCCAGCGCTGCATGACATGGCATTGGCACGCAGAAACCGTGTCAGCATCAATCTCGAAACGGATACGGAACAGGCCTTCCTGTCGAGCTTTGCTCCCCCATTCGTCCGGATCAGCCAGTATGATGAAGTCTTGTATGCGTCAGAAGCCGCGCGCCGCTTTCTCAGACCGGCCAAAGGCGTCCCGAGTCCTGTTTTTGAAGATTACTTTATTGAAAGCGTGCGCATGCCACTTCGGCTGATCCTCAAGGATGTGCGTCACCGAAAAGCCGACATAAAACTCCCTGAGATCATGATCGAGATCGACGGGATGGCGCAGATGTTCGACCTGCATGCGCGCCCGATGGATGAAGAGGTAAAATCCGTCCTTGTTGCCTTTCTTCCGGTACGTCTGCGCGAGGAAAAGTTTCATTCAGCGTCTTCCGTCAATACGGTAGAAGCAGTCTACGAAGCCGAGTTGACGATGGCACGAAAGCGGCTTTTGGTCCGCGAACGTGATTTCAAGATGGCAGAGCAGGAACTTTGGGCAAGCAACGAAGAACTGCTGACAATCAACGAGGAACTCCAGAGTTCCAACGAGGAGCTTGAAAGCTCTCGAGAAGAATTGCACTCTGTCAATTCCGATCTCGCGATCACGAATGCGGAACTGACAGCCAAGAACACAGCGCTTGGTGTGGCAAACAACAACCTCCGAAACCTGATCGAAAGCATTGATATGGCGATCATGTTTGTTGATCGCGAGGGTTTGCTCAAACTCTTCACGCCGCGCAGCCAGGATCTCTTTTGCATTCAGGACAGGGATGTTGGGCGCTCCATCTTTGATCTTGTGACGAACCTTGATTACCCCCACCTTAAGGACGACCTCACGCAACCAGAGAAAAACCTGGCGACATTTTCGCGTGAAGTGGCCACACAGGATGGTCGCCATAATTATGTTGTCAAAATAAAACCTTACCTTGATCCCGACAACAAGATTGATGGGGTTGTTGTCTCCTTTTTTGAAATAACCGAACAGCTGGAACAGCAATGGGCTCTCAAACTGGCAAGCCAGCAACTTTCACATCGGCTTGCTGAGCTTGAGGCGTTCTATGAACGCGCACCCATCGGAGCAGCCATGCATGGACCCGACATGCGATACCTTCGTGTCAACGATGCATTGGCAGACATGATCGGCAAGCCCGCATCACAGATTGTCGGACGCCACCCCAAAGAAATTGTCCCTGACATTTGGAATCAGGTCGAGCCCCTGTTTGAAAAAATAGTGAAGACGAAAGAGCCCGTGCTCAACCTTGAAGTGAACGCACGGATCAAATCGAAAAACGAAGAAATTCGAACCTGGATCGCTAACTATTTTCCGATCATGATCGACGGTAGCGACGCAATTGAAATTGCGGTTACGACCATGGAAATTACGCAACAAAAACGTCTGGAAGAAAGCCTGAAGGTCAAGAAAACAGAACTTCTGGAGGCTGGCTCTCGCATATTGCGAAATTTCGAATATGTTCCCCTTTCCATTGTCATTCATCAAGGCCCGGATCACGTGATTGTTCATGCCAACCAGCAGGCGCGTGAAATACTCGGAACGGAAGACCCGATTGGAAAGACCATGGATGAGTTCATTCCCGAAAGCTACAAAGCTCTCAGGGAAACATTTGATATTGTCTACAGGGATGCAAAAACCCATATCGACAGCGAAGTTGTCGTTGATTTCATCAACGCACGTGGGGAAAAAATCGAGGGTGTCTTCCAGCGCATCGTCCAGCCGTACCGGGATCTGGAGGGCGATGTCACCGGTGTCGTCACTGTCAATCTGGATATTTCCGAGCTTGTCGCCATGCGGGATGCCAATGCGCAGCAGACCATGCGTCAGACTAGCATCATCGAGGCGATTGATGCACAAATCATATTGGTGGATCGCCAAGGCATGATGGTTGACGTGAACAACACCGTGACGGCTGCAATCGGAAAATCCAAGACTGAATTGATTGGTGTGAATTTTCAATATCTGGCCAGTGCCGAGATGGAAAAAGACGCGGTCGATCACCTTCAGGACGCCGTGAAAACCGCGTTGGCAGGGCAGGCGTCGCAGTATGACGCACGCATCGTCACGCCTGCCGATGGCACGCCCCGGCGGGTCCTGATCTCGGTCTCGCCCGTGCATGGCAACACCGAGGACATCCGGGAGGCGCTGATCACCATCACCGACCAGACTGCGCTGCTGGAAGCAACCGACCGCAGGGGTATCCTGGTGGCGGAGCTTGAGCATCGGGTCAAGAATGTCATTACCACAATTCAAGCTGTGACACGGTTCACTGCCTCAACCGCCATCGATCCGCAAACCATGGTCGACGAGCTTGACGAGCGTCTGGCCGCGATGGCGCGAACCCATGACAAGCTGACCGCCAGCGGTTGGCAAAAACAGACCTTTCAGGACATTCTCGCACTCGAACTCAGCGCCTATGCCCGCGCCCAAAGCGCGCGTGTGGTCTGCGAAGGAGACGATATCAGTCTTTCACCAAACACGGCCATGCTGGTGGGCCTCGCCATTCACGAACTGCTCACAAATGCCGTCAAATACGGTGCTCTTTCAAATGATGCCGGAGAGGTCCGGATTTGCGTCCGGGCCAAGGGTGAGGGGTTTCAGCGGCTGACCTGGACGGAACGCGGAGGGCCCAAGGTCATACCAGGCGGCAGGGAGGGGTTTGGGACCTTGCTTCTGCGTACAATCCTGCCCAGTGAGCTGAATGTCAGCGCCCAGTGGCGCCTAGAGGAAGACGGCTTGATTTATGAACTGTCATGACTGCGCGTCGTTTTCGGCCTTGGCTGGGCCAAGCTGATGCTGGTCACGTCAGATTTTGAAGGAGTTCTGCGAATGTCCATGATCTCATCCATGGTTCACAATTGAACATCTCCAAAATGGCCAAGAACTGCAAATCCAAAGGGCCTGTTGTCTAATTCATCTGATATTGTTTTTTCAGTTACGTCAAAGTAGGATGCGCAAAAGCTGGACTTGGGATCTTCCAATATTACCTTGTTGAGAACCAAATTTACATGTTGAGCCCGCGCTTGCCTTCTAGGCAGGGCATCAGCACCTTGATAATATTCCGGGCGTAAAGAGAAAGAGCAAAATACAATACTTATTGTCTTGCAGTCTTTATTTCGCGTTTCCAGTTTTTTCTGGAATGAAGATTCGTATGCAGCCCAGAAGCACCGGGAAATCTTGGCTTGAGAAGCTGGGTTCTCGCTGTTCTCCGAAACATCAAAGCAGTCATTTGGCTTTTTTGCCTCAATCCATAATTCAGTTTCATTGGAAATATGAACCAGAATGTCTATGATGCCTTTGGCAGATTGTGATTGGTTGTTTTCAAATGATTTTGTTTTCTTTTTGCAGGGTATTTTACAAAGTGCTGGGTGTCCACTTTGCCATGCCGCTGTGGAGAGAAGAGACGCGCAAGTATCGACCGCATACCAATGCGCCGTCTCGTTGCAATTTTCCTCATGCTCGCTGTGCAGCTGTGCGTATTTGTCCATTATCCCTTTCATCACGCCTGGAAAGTTGTTTGTGCAGACACTATATGACAAGAACGCCCCCTTTATTATTTTTAAGGCACATTATTATTGCTCATTATCAACATAATGCCTTTTCAGTTTTGTATCCGAAAGATTCTGGTTTGTCAGGAATGGTGTGGCCCAACGATTGGACCTTGTCAGGTCGAGTGCTTGGAGCATTTGGCGCCGCTGAGGTGCCCTGTAGAAATTGTCTAACCAGGAGAGCCAGAACGGCACCGCCACTACGCATTGTCAGCTGTAACAGGTTGATGCTCAGGCAGGGGATCACGGGCGGGACGTCCGATCACATCACGCAACTCGTCAAGTTCTATGAAATTATCGCCCTGACGTCGCAATTCGTCAGAAATCATTGGTGGATGGCTACGGGTCGTTGATACAACTGAAACGCGAACGCCTTTGCGCTGGATGCTTTCGACCAAGGGTTGAAAATTTCCATCCCCCGAGAAGAGCACAATGTGCTCGACATGATCCGCCAGTTCAAGAGCATCAACGGCTAGTTCTATATCCATATTTTTCTTGATCTTTCGGCGACCTTGACTGTCAATATATTCCTTGGCCAGTTTGGTTCTTATGTTGAAGCCATTGTAGTGCAACCAATCGACCAGTGGACGAACTGGCGAATACTCGTCATTTTCCAGAAGTGCTGCATAGTAGAATATACGCAAAAGCCTGCCTCTGCGTGCAAATTCTTGGCGCAGCAGCTTATAGTCGATATCGAATCCAAGAGATTTTGCAGCGGCGTAGAAGTTTGATCCGTCAATAAACAAAGCCAGACGCTCATCTTTGTAAAACACGAATGTAGCCTTTCAAAAATGACGTAATGAAGCGAGCATCAATGGATGATGGCGAAAAATCCAACATGCCGAGGTGTTGAGATTGGACGATTTCAGGCGTCCTTCGCAAGACTGTTTTTATAGCATTTTTTGGAGATAATTTGCCTAGTCTATTAATAATTTAGAGATATAAAATCTATTGATGCTTGGCATTCAAGCCAAATAGAGTCTGCATCTCTATAAATCTTTTATTGATTTCTCATCGAGAACAACGATCCGGAAGAGTGTTCTACCACTTCGTAGCCATGACATCAGAAAAGATCAATTGCATGATCCCGGATCAGAAAATTGAGGGTAGCGTCCGTCAAGCTGGTGTAAATTCGGGTATGGCCAATCGAGGGCATCGGTCAGGCGGCCTGTGTTGATATGCTGAGAAGCGGGTCGATCTGTGCGGTGTCGATGAGCCCGAACGCCTCGAC
>NZ_BMFC01000026.1 GCF_014637725.1 Marivita lacus
GTCATCGGGGTCTCCATCGGTTCGTGGTTGAAGCTTGCAAACTCCACCATAACCGACATCCTCGATGGCCACCCCGGTTACACCGCCAGCGCGATGTGAAAGTCCACCACGTCCGTGGACACTACCCTTGGTTGCCGATTATGCTTAAGGAGCGATGCATCGAATATTCAGAAAAGGTCCACACTCGTTTACCGGACGTCGCATACGACTGTCAGCAGCTCACTGGAACCAGAGATTCTGCACCACAGTCGTTAGTATCAGGTCTGGGCCGTCCCTGACATACAGCAGAAGGGGCGGAAAGTGTGAATTCGCTGCGGTCGCGAGCCTGTAAGGTCGCGCCGACGGAAGCTGACATTCGCATGGCGCAGCGAGTGGGCCACCCGCTGCGTCGCGGCATGCCTGCACCGAGGCCAGACCGATGGAGCTCTGAGACGATCAACGCGCACCTTGTGTGTTCTTGGAAGAGCGCGGCCGATGTCCTCGTCGCCCTCGATGTAGGTGCAGTCCAGCTGATTTGGGCGTGTGGACACCAGCACCGCCTGCGTACCAACGTCAAGATATTGCCTTCCCGCCATGCGCGTCAGGGTCGCAGTTGCCCTGCGCCGACAATCGTCTCGTCCTCACGCTCGAGGTAATCACCGACATATACTTCGCGGACCAGCGTCATCCCAACCGCGGCGAGCGGGGTAGCGAGAGCGAGGCCCAAGAGGCCAAAGAGCACGCCCAGCAGGAGCTGCATGGAAATTATGAGGACCGGANTTCCGGAAGCGCCAGAAGGATCGCAGGTACGGCGGCGAGTACCGGGCCGATGTTCGGGATGAAGGCCAGCAGAGCCGCGATGAGGCCAAGAATGAAGGCCAGTGGAATGCCGAGCAGCCAGAGACCAAACCAGGTGAGCAAGCCGACCACGCTCATCGCCATCAGCTGGGCGATCAGCCATTTCTGTACGGTCAACCCCGCCTTGCCGAGCACCTGGTTGCCCCGCTTGCGGATAGACGGCGCAAGGAGCGCGATGAGCCCGCGGCGGTAACAGTCAGGGTCAAGCGCGCCGTAAAGGCCGATGAACAGAATGATGATGAAGTTGCCGAGCGCGCCGAAGGTGCTGGTCACGGCAGTCGCGGCAGCCTTGCCGCCTTCACCCGACACCAGCCCTGCTGGATTTGCGCTCTCCAGAAGCCGCTCGCCCCACGCGAACTCCTCGATCCGCCCGCGCAGCTCCTCGATCGCGGATGGGATCTCCTCGGTCAACTGGTTGAATTGCGAGACGGCCGCAGGTGCGAAAGCCATCACGGCTGCTGCGAGCACGCCGATCATCAGCAAGATGAAGATGCCGATGCCCCATCCCCGCGCCAATCCGACGTGCCGCGCAATGAAGGTGCCGCCGCCGTCGAGCAGGACCGCGATCAGCAAGCCTGCGAAGACAACCAGCAAGACGTCCGGCGCGATGATGAGCAGGAACAGGAGCGTGACGAGGATGACCACCAACGAAACCGACCGCCGACTGGGGTTGACTGAGCTCATGCTTATCAACACTCAATCACGGGATCGGTTCCGTCTGCGGCTGGTTATGGCGGCTACAGCGGCAGCTTCGTTAGGTGTCGCATCCCGCATGATTATGCGGCCGCTTCCTGAAAAATTCTGGCCTGGGCTTTTGCCAATCCTTTAGCGCGTCGATGGGCGTTGGCTGTTGTAGAGATGGACATAGCGCAGGACGGTCTGCTCAAGTTCTTCACCGCTTTGCAAGCAGCGTTCCTTCTCGGGAACCATGGGAATTGCATTTTCGTTACACACCTGAGGGATTTACAGAAAAGATAGACAATGCCACCTCGTAAAAATCATGCTGTGGACCCACACGACACCCATCAGCATAGTATCGGTAGCGGCTATGGCCGCTTCGGTAGCCATGATCGCAACCTCGACGGTCGTGATGTATAGACTCATGTATCTCAAAGACTCGCGAAACGATCTCTTAACGCCCCTAGAGCGTGAATTTTTGGGGCCAGGTCGAACGGTCCGAGATCCTGTCTAATAAGTTGAACCAGAATTCGGAGCGAACATGAGCTCGTCACACTACTTTGCACGACATCTCAACGGACAGCCGGGCACCGGAAGGGTGCTCCTGTGCTGGAATGAGTCCGAAACGGACTTTCAGGCGCGTCGCGGTCATCAGCGCGATCAAGGACCAGAAATTCACCATCTTCGCGAGATGTAGCTCCCAGTTGGTAACTCGCTCTGCAAAGGTCGGACCGAGCACCGGATCGACGCGGATTTTCCTATAGAAGCCTTTTTCGCGGTCGGTCAGCACCGCCTCGCTGATGCCAGTTTTCACCATAGTCTCCAAAGTCATGGCGGGCCGCGCAGATCGGATTGGCGAAAGGGAGTTTTGTGTCTCGGACATTACGGATCAGGCCTGAGCATTGTTGCAAGATTCGGATGGGATCCATATAGGTATTTTAAATACCTATTTATGGTGAGAGGATCGAATGCGCCTGACCAGCTTCACAGATTACGGCCTCCGCGCGCTTATGCGTATGTCGAGCGAACCCGATCGAGCCTTCTCGACCGCTGAGATCGCAGACGAGTTTGGCCTCTCCCGCAATCACCTCGACAAGATCGTCCAACACCTCGCGCGCCACGATATAGTAGCCACCCGCCGCGGTGCGGGCGGTGGCGCAATGCTCTCCCGCCCGGCTGACGAATTCGGTCTCGGAACTCTTGTGCGCCTCCTCGAACACGACCAGGCACTGGTCGATTGCTTCGCGCCAGATGGCGCCTGCACGGTATCTCCAGCCTGTCGTTTGAATGGAAAGCTCCAAGCAGCGGAAGCGGCTTTTCTGGCAGAACTCGACCGCTCGACGCTGGCTGATATCGCTTTGCCAGCGCCGGCTCCGGTCGTAGCCTGAAAGGAGAATGCGATGAGTGACGTGTCCATCACGACCGACGGCTTCGTCGTAGATGCGGACGTCCTGAGCACCGCTTTCGGTATCCCGCCCGCAGATGTTCCGGCGAAGCTTCGTTGCGGAGAGATCACCAGCCGCTGCGAGACCGGTATCGATCGGGATGCCGGTCGGTGGCGGCTGACCTTCTACTACGCTGGCCGCGCGCTCCGCATTGTCGTGGATGACAAGGGCACGATCCTGTGGCGTGCCACCTTTCCTGCTCATGCGCCAAAGACTGGTCCGATCGAGCTCGCAACCATGAGCCTCAAGACCTGACCGCCAATTCCTCACAAGAAAGAAGCTCTACAATGTTACCTTCCTTCCCTCGAAATCCCGGCCTCGGTGCCGCCCTCGCGCTCACCGGTGCGCTGGCACCGGTCGCGGCTTCGGCCCACGTAAAGTGGTTCGCACCTTACATCGTCGACGCTGCACCGGCGCCCATCATCCGAACCCTGAACGACCCTTGGTTCTGGACCGGGATCATCCTGGTTCTGGCCTTCTTCATTGTCACGCGGCTCGTCGAACGCACTGTCTTTGGGGAGAGGGCGCTCGATGCCATGGACCGCGCAACTAACCCACTCTGGCTCAGACTCGACGACTTCGTCCGCATCATGATCGCCGGCTTCTTCGTCGCCATTTTTTCTGTTGGCGGGGTCTACCTGACGCCGGATCTGAAGACACCGGCTGAGTGGGTCAGTTGGCTTCAGCTATTGATTGCGGCCGGGATCGTGTCGAGAAAGACCATGCCGTTTTCCGCTGCGGGCATCATCTTTCTCTGGGTGCTCGCGCTGCGCGACTACGATCCCTTCCATCTGCTCGACTATCTCGCGCTCGGCGTTGCCGTCGCGGCCTACCTCGTCCTCGAATCCTCGGATCGTCCGGACTGGCGCAAACACCGGTTCGAGGTGCTCCGCTGGGGCGTCGCCATCGCCCTGATGTGGTCAAGCCTCGAGAAATTCGCCTATCCCGAGTGGTTCTATCCTCTCGTCGACGAAAAGCCATTTCTGACCTTTGGTCTCCCGCGCGACATCTTCATTCCTATGGCAGGTGTTGCTGAATTCACCATGGGTTTTGGTTTGCTCGCCACACCACTTGTCCGGCGCCTTTCCGCCCTTGCCCTTCTGGTGATCTTCATCACCGCGGTCTATCCCTTTGGGCGGGTTGACCTGATTGGACATGCGTTGATCATGGCCATCATCATCGTCATCGCGGCCGACCACACCCGTGAGCTGAACTTCTGGTCCTGGATCAGACGCGCACTTATCGGCGTGCCTATCGGATTGACCGGAGCGTTGCTGATTTTTGTAACCGCCTACTGGGGCCTACACGCTGCCTTCTACGGCACTGACACCCAGACTATGGCCGAGATCCGGGCGGCACAGGGAGAGATGGCCACGCATTCCTACTCGACCGAGCACCCGCACGGTCCTCAGGCGTTGGCGACCCTGCGAGACGGAGAGGAACTTCCGCAAGTCGAGGCGGTCGGACTCGACGATACTGCCGTCGCCAGCGCCTATGCGCAGTCGATGGTGAAGATGCACGACGAGATGATGGCCGGCCTCCAGCACGAGGACCGCGATGTCGCCTTCGTCCTCGGGATGATCCCGCACCATCAGGGCGCCATCGACATGGCTCGCATCCAGCTCGCCACCGGTTCCGACCCGGAAAACATGGAGCTGGCGCGCCACATCATCGCTGAACAGCTTCAGGAGATCGACGCTATGCACGCATGGCTCGAGGCGCGTGGGATCCAGGTGCCGGACAGCTGACCCGCTCTCTTCGGTGCCGCATCAGCATTCTGAATAAGGGTATCGTCCAGTCACGGCGGATCAAATGCAAAAGGTTCCCAACAAACCCGGTCGTCTGCGAAAGGCCCATGCCGAACAACATTTTCCTTGACAGGTAAGACCGTATGCCGTCGTCGACGTAGCTTTGCTGAGGGCCGCGCTTATCAGTCAACGCAATATGCCAGCTCATTCTGGGTCGAAACAGATCACGATCGAACCATGGTGCCTCTACGCTTGACTATCGGCTGAAAAGTTTTGCGTCGTGTAGATCGGAGATACGGGGTGTCTCATCCACCTCGGCTTTCGTACCGGATTCACTAAAGAAATCCCGTGCTCAAATTGTGCAGCAGCTTCGTACTGATTAGGACACGGTGCTGAACGTGCCGTTCATCATTGGGCTGGCGAATTTCCAAGTGGACTATCGGTAACCAAGCGCATGCCAAGATGGGCGGGTGGCATGCCGACGGCACAGCCGCCGTTGGCCGGGTCGCGGGTAAGGTAGGGGATCACCGCGACATGCTCGCCGCTCACGACATAGGCCGGGCACCAAGCCGGATCAGCATCGGCGGCGGTGCCTGCATAGCAATCCTGCGTCCATTCCCAGACACTGCCGTCAAGGTCGGAAATCCCCTCTGGCGAGGTCGAGAAATGCCCTTGCTGTTTCAGCGCGCGTGGCACGATCCCTTCGGTCAGATACCCTGAGGCCCATGCCAGCGCAGGATCGGTAAAGATCGGTGCGGGCCGCTTGTGCAGCACCGCGGCGGCCATGGCATCCCATTCAGCGGCATGAGGCAGGCGGAAATCATGTCCGGAGGCTTCGTTGATCCAGACGATATATTCCTGCACATCCACATAGCTAAGGCCGGTGGCCGGTGTGGTTGCCGGATCGTTATGGGACCGTACGCGCATTTCCAGCGTGCATGCCCCTTCAGCGGCGCAGATGTTCCACTCAGCTATGGTGACCTCGTGGCGCTGCACATAAAGCTTGCGCCCTTCAGCCAACACCACGGGATGATCGGCCATGATGGGCAAAAGGGTGGAATCGGGACTGCGCAGGGTCAGCGCAGCCCCGGTGATGACCACCATCCCCAGTCCCAATGCCAGAGTCAGCAAACCAAATGATGTTGTAGTCAGTGCTGAGCGGCGTGGCGGGGTGGCAGTCATCGGGCGTCCTTTCAGATGCTGCTATGTTTTCAGGCTTCGAAGGGACGGGGTGCGACGACCTGTTCCATCAGGTCATTGTCCCAATCGCCCTGCACGACGAAATGAGCGGTCGCGCCCAGAAGGGCCGCTTCGATAAGGTTGTGGTTCACATAGGCGTAAACCCCTGGCTGTTCGAACGTATACATCGCCGCCATCGCGGTCCCGCCGCGCACGAACCATGTCTCAAGCCCGGTCAAGGGTGCTTCGCTGAAGGATGTCTCCCACACATAGTTGCCATGACCGCCGATCAGGTGGGGCCGCGTGTCGCGGTTGGCCTGATTGTGAATCATCAACACGGTCTCGCCCACGTTGAACTGCATCGCGTTCTCGCCCGTGATGGCCCCCACTGCGCCGTTGAACACGCAATGTGTGGGTGTCAGAGTGCGCATCGCATCGAGGCTGTCGGCATAGTCGTCACCCGCCGCGTCATAGGATCTGTAGTCGCCGTTCTCGTCTTTCGGCAGGTAGTAATCCTGCTCGCCGATATAGGCGATCTTGTCGTATTTCAGCGGGTTGCCGTCCCGGTCCTTAAGGCCGTCCCGCGGCAGCACCATGACCGCGCCGTTCATGCCGTGGGTGACGTGATAGGGGATCATCGCTCCGCCCGGCGCGCAGTGATAGGTAAAGCAGCCCGGTTTCGTCGCCTTCCAGCGCAGCACGCATTCCTCGCCGGGGTAAACATGGGTCAGGCCACCGCCGCCCAAGGCACCCGTTGCAGCGTGGAAGTCAATATTATGCTCCATCATGCTGGTTTCCGGGTTGCGCAGGGTCACTTCGACCATGTCGCCCTCGTGGCAGATGATCAGCGGGCCGGGGACTGAACCGTTGAAAGTCAGCGCCCAGATGCTGGCGCCGGTGTCTTCGTCCACGACCATCAGACGCTCGGTGGTTTCCAGAAGAACTTCGATGATCTTGGGACCGCCCGTGGCGATCTGTTCATGTTCGGGGGCATAGGGCGGGGCCACCATCTCTTGGCGGACGCGGGTATAACCGGACAAATCGGCGGTCTTGGCGGTAGATTCGGTCGCCGGATTGGCAGAGGCTTCGTAAAGCTTGGCCGAGGTGCGATTGGCAATGTCCAGTTTGGGTGCGCGGGGCACGGCCATGGCGCTGGCTCCGGTCAGGGCGGCGGCACCGGCCAGCACCGACCCGCGCAAGACGTTGCGGCGGCTGGTCTTCAAGGCTCCGGGGTTGAAAAAGGTGGTCATGGTGTCCTCCGTGAGGCTGAGAGAGGTGGCGAGCGTCATGCCCGCACACCGAAAATCGGGGGTCAGAGGTTCGACATCTGCGCGTCGAACCGTTCCTTGGCTTTCTTGGGCATGCGGCCTTCGAAGTAGCTGGCAGGCGCTGCGTCTACGTCACCAACTTCGATCGTCATGACCATGCCCATCGCGTAATGGGGCTTGCAGATCACACCGTAGAGGCCCTCCACGTCGAAAGTGTATTCCACCTGCTGGTTGATCTTGCCTTCGAAACCTTCGGCTTCTTCGGGGATCATCTCGGCGAGTGTTTCCGCGTTATGGCTTTTGTCGGTGGGCAGGAAGACCACGGTGTCGCCGGCGACGATTTGCAGGAACGCAGGTTCGAACACCATGCGTTCGCCGTCAGCGCCCTTGTTGAGCATTTTGACCTCATGGGTTTCCGCGAAAGCAGCCCCCCCGAGAGAGACCGAGAGAGCGAGGGCGGAGGCGAATGTCTTGAACATTATCTTATCCTTTCGTGTTTCGTCGGGATCAGTGATAGAGGTTTCGAGCGCCCGAACTTTGTGCGGGCACAACAAAAACAGCCTGTTTTTCTTGATCTGAATCAAGAACCGCAAACGGCGGCAGTCGAGGATGGCCCGATGAAATACGCCAGACGCCCCAAGCAGCAGCTTCGGCTGGACGAGAGTTTGCTGACGCATCTGCCGCCCTTTTCGCAGCTCGACCCACGCCAGATCCGCGAGATTCTGGATCAGGCCAGTTCGCGCCGCTACGACATCGGCACCGCGATTTTCGAGGAGGGGCATGAGGCGGAGCGGTTTTTCATGCTGCTGGACGGCTATATTCGCGTGGTGCGGATCTCGCCGCAGGGCGAGCAGGTGATCGCACTGCACATTCCCAGCGGGCAGTTGTTCGGCATCGCACGGGCGCTGGGGCGCGACACCTATCCCGCGACGGCGATCACCGCGGCGGAATCGCTGGCCCTGTCATGGCCGACGCGGCTGTGGGATCAATTCGTGGCCGATTATCCCGGTTTTGCCACCCAGACCTACAAGACCGTGGGCAACCGGATCGGCGAGATGAACACCCGCATCATGGAGATGGCGACGCTTCAGGTGGAGCAACGGGTGGCCAATGCGCTTCTGCGCTTGATCAACCAGACCGGGCGCAAGGTGGCGGGCGGAATCCAGATCGACTTTCCCATCACCCGTCAGGATCTGTCGGAACTGACCGGCACGACGCTGCATACCGTCAGCCGGATGCTAAGCGCTTGGGAAAAGCAAGGTTTGGTGGCAAGCCAGCGCAAGCGGATCACGGTCTGCGATCCGCACCAGCTTGTCCTTATTTCATCCGCAACGGTGTGACAGCACCTGTGAGTTCGCGGTAGAACCTGTCGACGTCCAGACCGTATTCGCCACAGGCGTCGGTGACCGTATGAAAGGGGCTGACCAGACATTCGACGCAGAGCATCCGGTGACGGATGAACACCGGGATGGTTTCCGGCCAGCGTGCCATGAGGTCGTCCAGCGGCAGGTCAGGGTCATCGAGACGGTCGGTTGTCATACGGTCCTCACTTCCTGACAGCCAAGTTAGCTAAGGAACTGCGTCAAACGTTGTGCTGGCGCAAACTGCGATCCCTTCCGGCCTTTAAAAGCAGTGGCATCCACCTTTCAACGGAGGCCGCGAGATGGCTGAATTCCTTACGAAATCGCGGGCGCGCAACATCTTCTACGGGGGCTCGATCTTTTTTGTCGTGATCTTCGTGGGGATGACCGTCCATTCACACAAATACGTTGTCGAAGTGTCCACGGCCGGAATGCCACTGAGCGACGCAGTCATTCGCGGCAAACATGTCTGGGAGGAGAACTCCTGCATCAACTGCCACAGCCTGCACGGCGAAGGTGCCTATTTCGCCCCCGAGGTCGGCAACGTGATGACCCGCTGGGGCGTGCAGGACAGCCCCGAGGACGCGTTCGAAATCCTCAAGAGCTGGATTGAAAGCCAACCCAGCGGCATCGAAGGCCGCAGGCAGATGCCCCGCTACGAGATGACCGACGAGGACATTCGCGGTCTCGCGGAATTTTTGCGCTGGGCCGACCAGACAGACACGCAGGGCTGGCCGCCCAACGATGCCGGATAAGGAGATACACAGATGAAATATCAATCTCAAAAGGTGGCGTACTGGTACTTCCTCGCCGCGATGGCGCTGTTCGGCATCCAGGTGCTGGGCGGGTTGCTGGCCGGGTGGGTCTATGTCTCGCCAAATTTCCTGGCAGAGGTCCTGCCCTTCAACATCATCCGCATGATCCACACCAATGCGCTGATCGTCTGGCTGTTGCTGGGCTTCTTCGGGGCCGCCTATTTCCTCATCCCCGAGGAATCGGAACGGGAAATCTGGTCACCGAAATTGGCTTATCTCCAGTTGATCATTCTCGTCGTGGGTACGCTCGGGGCCGTCGGGTCGTACCTCGTCGGCATTCACGGCGGACGCGAATTCCTCGAACAGCCCCTGTGGGTCAAGTTCGGCATCCTCGTCGCCGCACTCATCTTCCTGCTCAACGTGTCGATGACTGTTTTGGCCGGCAAGAAGACAGCGATCACCAACGTGCTGCTGATGGGCATGTGGCTGTTGTCGCTGTTGTGGATCTTTGCGTTCATCAACCCCGACAACCTGTCGCTGGACAAGATGTACTGGTGGTTCGTCGTGCACCTCTGGGTCGAGGCGACCTGGGAACTGGTGATGGCGTCGATCCTTGCCTTCCTGTTGCTCAAGCTGACCGGCGTTGACCGCGAAGTGGTGGAGAAATGGCTCTACGTCATCGTCGCCACCGCGCTTTTCTCGGGCATCCTCGGCACCGGGCACCACTTCTACTGGATCGGTCTGCCGGGCTACTGGCAGTGGATCGGGTCCATCTTCTCGACCTTCGAGGTTATCCCCTTCTTCCTGATGATGAGCTTTGCCTTCGTCATGGTCTGGAAGGGCCGCAAGAACCACCCGAACAAGGCTGCCCTTCTGTGGTCGCTGGGGTCTTCCACCGTCGCCTTCTTTGGTGCGGGTGTCTGGGGGTTCCTGCACACGCTGCACGGGGTGAACTACTACAGCCACGGCACGCAGATCACCGCAGCGCATGGCCACCTTGCCTTCTACGGCGCCTATGTCGCCCTGAACCTCGCGGTGTTCACCTATGCGATGCCGATGCTGCGGGAACGCGCGCCCTATAACCAGGTGCTCAACATGGCGTCCTTCTGGCTGATGACCGGCGGCATGGCCTTCATGACCTTCGTGCTGACCTTCGCGGGCACCATCCAGACCCACATGCAGCGCGTCGTAGGTGACTACTACATGGACGTGCAGGACAGCCTGTCGATCTTCTACCTGATGCGCTGGGGGGCCGGTCTGGCCGTGGTGATCGGGGCAATCCTGTTCATCTATTCCATCATGGTTGTCCGCAAGTCCGAGGTGATCACCCCCGGCAGCGCCAACCCAGTTCCCGGAGAATGAGCCATGAACATGCAAGTCACGCCAACCCTGCCGTTCTACCAACCCACCGGCCGCGAATGCGACCTGTTCGAAACGGCCTATGACCACGGTTTGCCCCTTCTTCTGAAGGGGCCCACCGGCTGTGGCAAGACGCGCTTTGTCGAACACATGGCGGCGCGGTTGGGAAAGCCGCTTTATACCGTCGCCTGCCATGATGACCTGTCAGCGGCCGACCTGATCGGGCGCTACCTGCTCAAGGGGGGCGAGACTGTCTGGGTTGATGGCCCGCTGACCCGCGCGGTACGCGAAGGCGGCATCTGCTATCTCGACGAGGTGGTGGAGGCCCGCAAGGATGTCACTGTCGTCCTGCACCCGCTGACCGACACCCGCCGGACGCTGATGATCGACCGCACGAGCGAGGAACTGGTGGCGCCGCGCGGCTTCATGCTGGTGGCCAGCTATAACCCCGGCTACCAGAACGTGCTCAAGCGGCTCAAACCCTCGACGCGACAACGGTTCCTGTCGATCGCGTTCGACTTTCCCGAGGCCGAGACAGAGATTGCCGTTGTGGCGCGGGAAAGCGGGCTGGAAGCCGGACGCGTGGCCCCTCTGGTGCGGCTTGCGGGACATATCCGCAACCTGTCGGGAATGGATCTCGAAGAGGGCGTATCGACCCGTCTTCTGATCTATGCGGCCACACTGATGGCAGGCGGCATGGGGGTCGATCAGGCCCTTCAAGCGGCCGTCATCGAACCGCTCAGCGACGAGCCGGACGTGCAACTGGCGTTGCGCGACCTGGTCTCGACAATTTACGGATAAGAGCCATGCACCTTCTCGATCTGATGGACCCCGAAGAAACGGTCGGAAATATCTGGCACGACATGGCCAGCCGGATCGGGGCAGAGGTCACCTATCCGGATGCCGCCGTTTTGCTGGCGTCTGTCCGGCCCAGCCTCGCCGTTCTGTTCCGCGCACTCGGTGGTGCGGCGGGTGTCGAACTGGCCGAGGCCGCGCCGACACTGGCCCGCCACCGCCGCCCCCTGCGCCGCAAGCTGGGGGCGGAACGGGACCGCGAATGGATCGCGGGCTTTGACGGTGAACGGCTCACCCTGCCGCCGTTTCTGGCTGCTTTTCCGGACCCGGCGCTGAACCGGACAGCCTATTTCTGGCTGACCGCAATGGCCGCCAAGGGCTTGCCCGAAACCGTCGACCTGGAAGGCGATTGCCCGGTGCACGATTACGCCCAAATCCGCGCGAACATCGTGGCGTCGGATGCGGTCTATGCTTCCTGTCCGGGGTTGCGAAAGGCTTATGCCGCGATGGCAAGGCTATGCCTGGGCGCCCGTACCGACATCCTGCGACCGCAGCAGGAAGCGATGGTCGAACGCGCCATCCGCGACCAGCTGGGCGGCAACGCGCCAACACTGACGGTCGATCCCGTTGCAAAATCCCACATGCCCTTTGCCCCCGTGCCGATCTGGTTGCGCTTTGCACAGCCTGGTTCGGGCAAGGCGGCAGGCGACGAACAGGCCGATCCTGCCGCCCCTCCGCCCAACGCGGCGCATACCACGCGCAAGCTGGGCAGCCGCAAGGATCAGGACCAGCACAACCGCAAGGACAGTTTCATCATCCACCGGTTCGAATCGATCCTGTCCTGGGTCGAGTCGATGAACATCAATCGCAGCGTCGACGATGACGACGAGGAGAACGCCCAGAAGGCCGCCGACGATCAGGACGAGATCACCCTGTCGAAACAGAACCGCAAGGCAGCAACCCGCCTGCGCCTGCATCTGGATCTGTCGCCGTCCGACGCCGATCACGAGGCGCTGGCCGGCGAGCACACATACCCCGAATGGAACCACCGGAGCCGCAGCTACATGCTCGATCACTGCCGCGTGCTGGATGCACCGGCGCAGCCCGAAGGCCCGCCCTTCGTGCCGAACGAGCGCCGTATGCGCGAAGTGCGCCGCCAGTTCGAGGCGCTGCGCCCGCGCCGCATCCTTCAACCGCGTCAGGTGGACGGTACCGAGCTTGACCTTGACGCGCTTCTGACCGCGCGGGCCGACCTGATGGCGACCGGGCGCGGGTCCGACCGCATCTGGCAATCGGCCAGGCAAACCGAACGGGATCTGGCAGTGGCCTTCCTGATCGACACCTCGCGGTCGACCGAGGCCAGCATCGGCGACACAAGTGTGATCGAGGTCGCCCGCGAAGCGATGGCCGCCTTGGCCGGTGGCATCGACGCCGCAGGCGACAGGCTGGCCATCTGGGGGTTCTCGTCGCTCAGGCGCGACCGGGTGTTCCTGACCCGCTGCAAGGAGTTCGCGGACCCGATGTCGCCCGCCATCACCGCCAATATCGGCGCGTTGAAACCCGGCCACTACACCCGTCTGGGCACCGCGATCCGCCATGTCAGCGCGCAACTGGCCGAAGCCCCCAGCGCGCGCAAGCTGTTGATCGTGCTCACCGATGGCAAGCCCAACGATCTGGATCATTACGAAGGTCAACATGGCATCGAAGACAGCCACATGGCCGTGCGCGAGGCCCGCAATGCCGGGCACAGCCTGCATGGCATCATCATCGACGAGGACGGCCAGGACTGGTTCGCCCGCATCTTCGGCCGCGGCGGCTTTACCCTGCTGCCCAACCCCGAGCGCCTGACCAAGGCACTTCCGGACATCTACCGCACCCTAACACAGGAGACCTGACATGCGTATTCTCACCGCAATCCTTGCCACAATGCTGGCATCCCCCGCACTGGCATCGAGTTTCGAGCGACCCATTCCCCAAGCCCAATCGGCTACTGCCGAGCTTTGGTTCGCCATGAGTAGCATAGCGCTGATCGCGGCGCTGGCGCTGGTGCAACGGCTGGTGTCCCGCAAATGATCCGGCACGGGTGGTCCACGACGCAGATCGCGCTCGCGCTCTACCCGTTCGGGGCTGGCGCGGCTGCGGTGAATGTTTTTTTCACCTCGCTGATCTTCAGCTGGATCGGAGGTCCCGTCACTTCGACCGGCTGGTCGATCGGTTTGGGATGCCTAATCGGTATTCCCGCCACTTGGTATTTTGCCCGCCATATTCGCCGCCTCATCGACGTGGCGGATGCGAGCGCAGAGCAGACAGGAACCTGAGATGACACAGACATCGGCAGAACAGATGCGCGCATGGCGGGGGCCTGCGCTTTTCAGCTTCGGCTTCCGACCCTTTTTTCTGTTCGGGACGCTATGGGTGGCTATCGCAATGGTGGTATGGCTTTTGGCCCTGTCCGGCACCGTCACCCTGCCGACGCGGTTCGATCCCGTATCGTGGCATGCGCATGAGTTCCTGTTCGGCTATCTGGGCGCGGTGTTGGCGGGTTTTTTGTTGACCGCCGTTCCGAACTGGACAGGTCGTCTGCCGATGGTGGGCTGGCCTCTGGCGGCGCTGTTCGGCTTGTGGGTCGCAGGGCGCGGGGCGGTTCTTTTCTCGGACTTTTTGACCGCAGGCGTGACCGCGGTGGTCGACCTTGCCTTTCTGGTCGTGCTGGGTGTTCTGATCCTGCGCGAGATCATCGCCGGAAAGAACTGGAAGAACCTGTTCGTGCTGGCCTTGCTTTCAGTGTTCACGCTGGCCAATGCGTTGTTCCATATCGAGGCGATGCAAGGCGATTACGCCGCCCAGGGCTATGGCTTGCGGCTTGGTGCCGCCACCGCCGTGATGATGATTGCGGTGATTGGCGGGCGGATCATTCCGTCCTTCACGCGTAACTGGCTGGCGCGCACCGATAATCCTGCGCGGCCTACGCCACCGATGCAGCGCTATGACAAACTGGTGTTGCTGGTGAGCGTTCTGGTCTTGATGGTCTGGGTCTTAAAGCCGTTTGCGCCGCAGTCTGGCGGTCTGATTGTCGTGCTTGGCGGATTGCATCTGGTGCGTCTGGCGCGCTGGCAGGGGCACCACACGACACGCGATCCGCTGGTCTGGGTGCTGCATGCCGCCTATGCCTTCATCCCTGTGGGGGCGCTGGTTCTGGGCGCGGCCCTTGTGCTTGGCGCGTCCAGCACCGCAGCAGCGCAACATCTGTGGATGACAGGTGCTATCGGCGCGATGACGCTTGCGGTGATGACCCGCGCAACGTTGGGTCACACCGGACGGGAGCTGCACGCGAACAGTGCCACCTTGGCAATCTATTTGTGCCTGTTCGCAGCAGTGGTCGCGCGGTTGGCCTCACCCCTCTGGCCCATGTTGAGCTATGCCTCAGGCCTTTTGTGGTTGGGTGCATTCGGCGGCTTTGTGCTGATCTATGGTCCGATGCTATGGCTACCCAAATCTGAAGCCACGCGATGAGTTGGGGCGCATTTGCAGCGGTTTTTGTCGCGTTTTTTCTGACCCATTCGATTCCCGTGCGTCCGGCTGTCAAGGCGCGCCTGACAGACAGGGTGGGGCCGCGCGGGTTCGGCTGGGGCTACTCAGCCTTGTCTTTGGCGATGCTGACCCTGCTGATCTGGTCTGCGGGTCAGGCCCCCCATCTGCTGCTTTGGCCCCAGGCGCCGTGGCAGCGCCATGTCGTGCAAGCGGGCATGCTTGTAGTCTGCCTGATCCTTGCCTTCACTATCGCGCGGCCCAATCCGTTCTCTTTCGGTGGGGCGCGGAATGAACAGTTTGACCCCGCCCAGCCCGGCATCATCCGCTGGACGCGCCACCCCGTCCTGCTGGCGCTGGCGCTTTGGGCCGGGTTGCACCTTTTGCCGAACGGTGATCTGGCGCATCTTCTGCTGTTCGGGGTTTTAGGCGGCTTTGCTGTCGTCGGTCGGGCATTGATCGACAGGCGCAAGCGGCGGGCATTGGGCGTGACGCGGTGGCAGGCGCTATTTGCGGCCAAGCAGAGAGCGCCTCTCTTGCAGCCTCCCGGATCATGGGGGATGAGCCTTGCACGGCTGCTACTTGGCCTTGCAAGCTATCTCGTACTGCTCTGGGCGCATCCGGTAATCATCGGCGTCCCCGCCCTGTAATCACACGAAAGCCACTTTAGAAAAGGCAGCTTCAGACACGTTCGAAATGCTCAGGTCGCACGGGAATAGGTCAGACGATCGGGTACGTGCTGATCGAAGGTGGCTGCGATCATGCGCGTCAGGGAGCGGCCTTGCGGAATAATGTCCAGCCGCTGATTGTCCCATGTTACAAACCTGCCGAACATATCCGCGATAGCTTCAAGGACCGGTCTCAAGGCTTGCACGCGAGGACCGCATTCGTCCTGCAATGCGGACAGATCAAGCTGGAAATTACACATTAAAAGCTCGATGGCACGGGCGCGCAAGGTGTCTTCTTCCGACAGAATATAGCCCCGCGATCCTGCGAAATCACCTGCGCCAATGCGCTGGATATAGGCCGCTGTCGCGGGAGCATTCTGGACATATCCAGCCGGAAAACGGGAGATCGAGGAGGCACCAAGCCCGATCAGCGTTTGGCAAGTATCGGCGGTATATCCTTGAAAATTGCGCCGCAACTGGCCCGTCTGAAACGCTGTGTCCAAAGTGTCACCGGGGCGGGCAAAGTGATCGATGCCGATCGGTGTCAACCCGGCATCGCCAAATCGCGAAGCGGCCAAGGTTGCCATCTTATAGCGTGCCATGTCATCCGGCAGCGCGCTCTCGTCGATCAGTTTTTGCCGTTTTGACACCCAAGGCACATGCGCATAACCGAACAGCGCCACGCGGTCGGGGGCAAAGCCGAGTACCTTTGAAATCGTGTCCTCGATCCGGTCATCGGTCTGATGCGGCAGACCATAGACCAGATCGGTGTTCAGCGAGGTGATGCCCGCCGCCCGCAAATCGTCAACACAGCCTTTGGTAACGTCAAAGGGCTGTTCCCGTCCGATGGCGGCCTGCACTTGCGGGTCAAAGTCCTGAATTCCGATCGAGGCGCGGGTCATTCCCTCGGCGGCAAGCGCATCTATCTTGGCGCGGTCCACCATTGTCGGATCAATCTCGACCGAAAACTCGAACACCTCATGCCGGGGAAAAACCGCACTTATCCCGCGGGCAAGGCGATGGATCAGGTGTGGCGGCAGGATTGTCGGCGTGCCGCCCCCCCAGTGCAGCCGTCCCATGCTTAGACCGGACGGAATCGTTGCGCGCATCAGGGCGAGCTCTGCTTCCAGCGTTTCGATATAGCTCTCGACCGGGCTTAGCGTCCGGGTACCTTGCGTGTGGCAGGCGCAGAACCAGCATAAACGTTCGCAAAATGGGATATGCACATAGACCGACACCGGAGTATGCGGGTCGAGCGTTTCCAACGTCTGCCGTTGAAATGCACTTCCTGTCTGCGATGTAAACACTGCTGCCGTTGGATACGAGGTGTAGCGCGGCACTCGCGCTTCGAAAAGGCCAAGCGCCTTGAGATGATCTATGTGTTCCATGCCGCTTAGTTTGCAGCACAACAAAGGCGATGACTTTGTTGCAGGTCAAATTCTTCTACACACTTTTCACCGCAGTTTCTCTGTCTTCGCAATATCTGCATGTTCCGCGACACTGGTCATGAAATCGCGCGACATTGCTCTTGGTGTTTTTGGGGAAAGCGTGCATTTACACGCGGCGCGGTGAACCACCATTGCCTCTCAGTAGGCTTGCCGTGGAGATCTGTCTTCGGACAAGGAGCTCTGCCGCCGCCTCACCAGGAGTTCGATTGCATCCGCAAGATGCTCCCGGTCAATGTGATGATCGCCTCGGACAACGCGGAACTTGTGTGCTTCGATCATGACGTCAGCATGTCGGCAGCCTTCCGGGGGTTCAAAGCGATAACTTGCAAGCTCCAACCGGAGGCCCAGTGGGTCCCGAAAGTAGATTGAATCCATGAAGCCACGGTCTACCGGACCGGAATGCTCGACCCCACGTGCATCGAGGCGGGCAGTAACTTGCCAAAAGGTCGCCTGACTTACATTCAGCGCAAGATGGTGAAGCGATCCCGTAGCCTCTGGGACGTGCGAGGCATCCCGCTTGCGGTTTTCGTTGGTGAAGATGGTGATGAGGCGGCCATCGCCGGGATCGAAGTACAGATGGCCCTCGTTTGGGTTGTCGAGGTTTGGCTGGTCGAAAATGAACGGCATTCCCAACACACCTTCCCAGAAATCTATCGAGGTCTGACGATCTGCGCCAATGATCGTGATGTGATGCACGCCCTGCGTTTGAATCTTCCTGATTTCATTTGTCTGCGACATAGTGTTCTTCCTATCCGTGAATGCTTCCCAAAATTAGTTTCGTCAACAAGCTAAACGGAATTGAACGGTTCTCAAACAATGCGCAAAAGCCTTCCGGCGGGCATTGCGATGGCGAGCCGGACGTCCGGGCCGTCGCCACCCGCGATCTGCATGAGGCACCCGGTGTCAAGGATCTCGCGATCGGTTCGGAAATCTTCGAAACCGACGTGCACGGCATTCCAGCCTGCGGCGTGGCGTCGGCACATTTGCACCACAACATCCGTTTTAGCTTTCTCGCCGACGCGGACCAGCCGGTGCAGAGAAATGCCGAATTCCACGCCATCGCCTCGGTGCCTCTGGGCGGCTTGCGCGACTACACCATTTTCGCCTCGGTCACTGGTCTTTGCCAGAGCCATGCAGAGCTGAAAGGCTTGTCCTCCGGTCCCTGCTTCCGAACGTTGCGTCACAAATGCTGCAAAGCAGCATTTGTGGTTTCAAACCCCCGGTGGCAACACCATTTGCTATGAAAGGCGCTGCCCAACAAGCACCGCAGTCGCCACTGACGGATCAGATCC
>NZ_BMFC01000027.1 GCF_014637725.1 Marivita lacus
CCGACGGCGAACGCCATCGGCGGCAGAGAGAACTTCAATTTGAGGTCGGTGGATGAAATCGGACATAAGGTCGGACTTATCATCGGATCGTAGCCAAAGTCAGACGGCCCTCACCGTAGCCTTACGCTTCTTGCGTTCGCGCGCCACATCAACACAAAAGCTCAATGGGAGCCGTCAGACCGGAACAGGCACCCCTGCCCCGGCCCTGTCGCAATCAGCCCACGTAATCACTCCAGGCCATGTCCTCGCCACCCAGACCACCCTTGAGCACGCGGGTCGGAAGGCCGATGCGGTCCAGAAGGGTAAAGAACGGCTTGGGGTCAAGCTCCTCGACATTCTTCATCGTCTTTGCGTCCCATTCCCCTGTCGCCACCAGCATCGCGGCAGCGACGGGCGGCACGCCCGCGGTGTAGGAAATGCCCTGGCTGCCCACCTCTTCGTAGGCGTCCTTGTGATCGGCGACGTTGTAGACGAAAAGCTCGATGTCGTGGCCGTCCTTCACCCCCGTGACCAGATCACCGATGCAGGTCTTGCCGGTATAGTCGGGCGCAAGGCTGGCCGGGTCGGGCAGACAGGCCTTGACCACCTTGAGCGGGATCACCTCCTGGCCTTCGGCGGTGGTGACGGGCTGTTCGGACAGCAGGCCGATGTTCTTCAGCACTGTGAAGACGTTGATGTAGTGGTCCCCAAAGCCCATCCAGAACCGCACATCCGCCTGCGGGTAGTGCACAGCGAGCGAATGCACCTCGTCATGGCCCGACTGGTAGGCCTTGGACGGGCCTACGACGGGCAGGTCCCAGGTGCGCCCGCTCTCGAACATCGACAGCTCCTTCCAGGTCTGGTCTTCCCAGTAATAGACGGTGCCGGTGAATTCGCGGAAATTGATCTCAGGGTCGAAATTGGTTGCGAAATACTTGCCGTGAGAGCCTGCGTTGATGTCGACGATGTCGATGCTTTTGACCTCGTCCATCTGGTCGATGGCAAAGCGCGCATAGGCGTTCACCACGCCAGGATCGAACCCCGCGCCCAGGATCGCGGTCACGCCTTTTTCGGTGCAGGCGTCCCGCCGTTTCCATTCGTAATTGGCGTACCAGGGCGGGGTTTCGCAGATCCTGTCGGGCTCTTCATGGATCGCGGTGTCGATATAGGCGGCCCCCGTGGCGATGCAGGCGTCGAGCACATGCATGTTCACGAAGGCCGTGCCCACGTTGATCACGATCTGCGCGCCGGTCTCGCGGATCAGGGCCGCCACAGCCTCGACATCCGTTGCATCCACGCCATGGGCGGTGAACCCACCCTCGACCTTCATCGCTCCCTTTTCGTGGACGCTGGCGATGATCGCCTCGCATTTCGATTTGGTGCGGCTCGCGATGTGCAGATCGCCCAGCACGTCGTTGTTCTGCGCGCATTTATGCGCAACCACCTGAGCGACGCCCCCGGCGCCGATGATAAGAACAGTCTTTTTCAAGCCAGAACTCCCTTGAGATGATGTGGCGCCGGTCAAGGCGCGGTCAGATCACGACAGGGCCGCCGCGAAATCGTCATAGGTGAAGCCGCGCACGAGGCGCTCGGTTCCATCGAGCTCGCGCACCGCGATGGACGGCATCTGCACCCCGTTGAACCAGTTTTTCTTGACCATCGTGTAACCGGCCGCGTCCTGCATCGACAGGCGGTCACCGGGTGCGAGGTCTTTCGGAAAGCGGAATTCGCCGAAGATATCCCCCGCAAGGCAGGACTTGCCGCAGATCATCCACTCGCGATCGCCGCTCTGCTGCATCTTGGCGCTTTCGCGGTAGATCAGCAGATCGAGCATATGCGCCTCGATCGAGCTGTCGACGATGGCGAGGTTCTTGCCATTGTAGAGCGTGTCGAGAACCGTGACCTCAAGTGTCGTGGAGTTGGTGATCGCCGCCTCGCCGGGTTCAAGATAGACCTGAACCTCGTTCTGCCCGGCAAAGCGTTTGAGCCGTTCCGCCAAGCGGTCGAGCGGATAGCCCTCGCCGGTGAAATGGATGCCACCGCCCAGCGAAATCCATGTCATCCGCCGGATCAGATGCCCGAACCGCGCCTCGATCTGGCCCAGCATCTCGTCAAACCGCTCGAAACTGTCGTTCTCGCAATTGTTGTGGAACATGAAGCCGCTGACCAGATCCACCACAGGCTCGATCCCCTCGGCGCTGTGTTCGCCAAGCCGCGAAAAGGGCCGCGCCGGATCAGCCAGATCAAAGCTTGAGGTCGACACACCCGGATTGACCCGCAGCCCCCGTGTATGGTCCCGGCTCACCTCTTCAAAGCGCAAGAGCTGCTGCGCGGTGTTGAAGATCACCTTGTCGGACCCGGCCAGCACCTCGTCGATCTCATGCGGCGCCCAGGCCACCGAATAGGCATGGGTCTCGCCCGGAAACTTCTCGCGCCCCAGCTTCATCTCGAAAAGCGAGGACGACGTGGTGCCGTCCATGTATTCGGACATCATGTCGAAGACCGACCAGGTGGCAAAACACTTGAGCGCCAGCAGCGACTTTGCGCCGGACTGCTCACGCAGCCACGCGATTTTCTCCATGTTCGGAAGAAGACGGGATTTGTCGATCAGGTAATAGGGCGTCTGCATGCGCGTCGAGCCTTTCACGGGTCGGGACGGGAATGCATCGCACTGACGATGCCGGGGCCGTTTATAAGGATAGGACACGGGGCGCAATGTGTCTGTTGCGATGTCTTCAATAATTGACCTGCTCACATCCGTAAGAGCCTTGATTGCCGCGCCAGCCCACAAACACGGATCGATGATCCAGTTCCGGGCAATGGCGCTCTGTACTTCGCGACTGTTGGATACTTACAGCACTCTTCCGACGAGAGCGCATGTGCTGATCCCCGTGCCCCGCAGTGCTACGTCAATGCGCGATCTCAGGTCGATTGCTGTCAGCCGCTCGAGTTGACTGGCGTCGATATTGACCTCGGAATAGACCCCGCCCTCAGATGGCGCGTCCGACAGCGCGCCTGAGCGCAGCCCCAGGGGCTGCATGTGCTGGACCTGCGCCTGGATGGCGGTGAGGCTTTTCTCCAGCGCAGGCCGCTCGGCATCGGGCTTCTCGGCGATCATGCCCTGCACCCGCGCGAGCTTTTCCGCATAGAGGCTTCTGAGTTCATCGAAGCTCTGGTCTTCAGCCATATACACATCTCCTGTTCGGTCCACCTGCCCGCCCCGCGCCAGCACCTCACCCGCGCGGAAGAGTGCCGCGGCGATGTCTTCGCAGGCATCACGAGAAGCTTCCGTTGCGAGCGAATGGTAGACGGTTCTGGTATTGGCGATTTTCGCCAGCGTCCGGGTCAGGTCGGCCCACACGCGCTCCCGCTCGCGGGGCGCGCGCCCCTCGTCCTTCGCGGCATAAACCTCGTCTGTCCGGACCGGGTAATGCACAACCCCGCGATCCACCCGCCGCGTGGCTTCCAGGCGCACGCCGTACTTCTCCGCCTTCTCGACCATGGCGAGGCGGAAGTCGTCATAGTTGAAGCGATGGTTGCGCCCCAGAAAGAAGAACTCCCCCTCCTACGAGCGGCGGTTCAGCACCAGATGGGCATGCGGGTGATCGCGGTCCTCATGCACCGCGATGATGTAGTCGAAATGCCCCTCACCCGTCTGAAAGAGCCGCTCGGCCACATCCGTCGCAATGTCGCGCACATCCTCACCCCGCGTGCCGATGGGAAAGGACATGAGCATATGGGTGGTCTGGCCGAGCTTCGGCTTGAAGCCGCCCTCCCACCGCTTGGCAAAGCGCTCGGTCAGGTCCTTGATCTCGCCCGCCTCGAGCTTGGACTTGCCATCTAGAAACCCGCTGCTGTCCACGATATGGGTGGACTTGGTGGTGAGGTAATCGAGCTGGCCCATCAGCTGCGACTTGGTATGGGTCCCCCCGCCCCGGATCGCCTTGAAGACCGCCGGCCGGTGCCCTGCTGCCGCGCGCGTAAGCTGGGTCTGCTTGGCCACGTGCAGCCCCTGCATCGAGCCCCGGATGCGGCTCCAGCCGTCCCGGAAGACCTCGCCCGTGACGGCATGGACGGCATCATTCAGCCGCATGGGCAAACTCCCTCAGCGCGGCCGTGGCCTCGACCTTCATCCCATCACGACGGCGGCGCAGGAGCAGATCGATCTCGTCAGCGGAATCCAGGATGAACCGCGCCAGCCCGCGCATCTGCGCAAGACGCAGCTCCGAGAACTCCGAACCAGCCCCCTGCCCCCGCCGGTTGGCCTGCGCCATCTGCTTGGCGATCTGCGCGCCATCTCTGCCGCCATCTGCGCGTCCGGGACAAACACGCCACTCGCCGCCTGAATGAGCCGCCGCAGCCCCTCGGCCTAGCTCTCGATCCCGGCTGCGGCCAGCACCGCGTCGAGCGCCTCAAGCTCTGCAACCGTTAGTTTCACGCTGACGGCTGCCGCCGGAATGGCGGCAGCCACACGGCGCTCGGTATCAGCCTTGAGGATGTACTGGATCGCCCGCGGCGACACGCCAAACCGCGCGGCCAGCATCGACGTGGACACGCCGTTTGCCGTCTCGGACACGATCTTCGTGCGCTCCGCATCATTGAGGCGTTTTGAGCGCGACATGCGAAGAAAGCACCCCTATTTCCTGCCACCTTCCGCCACGGCTGCCCCACCTACGATACCATACCGAAATATCATTGATATACATTCGTCGTCTCCAGTCTCTGGCAGCCTTGGTGTCCGCTTCCCCGCGGCCCGCAGGCGCGCGGGCCTGTCCGGGATTTACCGAAACCCGCAGCCGCCCTGTTGACCGCCTCCGGACCAGACTGAGTTCCGGGCGGCGTGGCTGTCGGGGTGGGATTTTGAAGATCGACCAGCAGCCTCGATCGTCCTACTAGACCCGGGCACAAGTCTCCTTCGGTCGCGAGCGACCAGCAGCTGGTCAGGTCGTCTCGCGCGATCTGACCACCGGAACCGGCAGCAGGCCAGTTCCCTCAAACTGATGTAGAGTCTGCCGAACCTTTGAAGGAGCAGACGACATGAGGAAAAGCCGTTTCACCGAAGCGCAGATCATCGGAATGATCAAAGAACAAGAAGCTGGGATGGAGTTCTTGACAGCCCAGCAACGCCACCTGCATGTCCTAAGGACATGCAGGTGGCGTTGCTGTTTGCCGCTAAAAGTATAGTAACTATATCATTTTCGACATATATTGCCTCTCATGAAGTTCGAGTATGACCCCGACAAAAGCGCCGCGAACCGTGAAAAGCACGGGATCGACTTTGATGAGGCCCAGGCTCTCTGGGATGATCCCTATCTGATCGAGGCCCCCGCCAACGTCACAGATGAGCCACGTTTTCTGGCGGTTGGCATGATTGGGGCCAGACACTGGACGGCTGTCTACACATACCGGAGCGACCGGGTGCGGATCATCTCCGTGCGCCGCGCTCGCAAGCAGGAGATTGACCACTATGAAGGCGACTGAATTCGACGAACGGTTTGAGGCGGGCGAAGACATGTCCGCCCATGTCGATTGGACAAAGGCGCGCCGCCTCAATGTCGAGGCCAAGCGGGTGAACGTGGATTTCCCGACTTGGGTCGTCGCAGGCCTGGACCGGCAGGCCCAGAAGCTCGGCATCACCCGTCAGGCACTGATCAAGATTTGGATCGCAGAACGCCTCGAATGAGGACTGTTGATTGTCACTGAGAACTGACCCGGTATTTTCACCGAGAATTGACCCACCTTCAGTTATGCGTCGTGGTCTATGACGCGGTCAATGTTGCGGTCTCCTTTCTCGTTTTTTTTGGTAGCTTTGGAACTGGCCTTGAAGCGGTAGCTGTCGTTGCCTGTTTCCAAGATGTGGCAGCGGTGCGTGAGGCGGTCCAGCAGAGCTGTGGTCATCTTTGCATCTCCGAAGACCTGCGCCCATTCTGAGAAGCTGAGGTTGGTTGTGATGATCACGCTGGTGCGCTCGTATAGTTCTACGCCCCTGAAACCAGAGACGCCGCATGAAATCGACAGAAATTTTTACAAACACTCGTCGGTCAATATAAAATATACTCTTTGGCATATAGTGCAGCCTCTGTACGATTGCGCACACCAATTTTTCTAAAAATCCTCTTTAACTCTGATTTAACTCCTGCATCAGTCATCTGAAGATCATTGGCAATCTCCTTGTTGGTCTTCCCCAAGGAAAGTGACTTAAGAACATTCCGCTCACTCCTTGAAAGACCATGTCTTTCTAGGAAAAAATTAGGGGTGTCAGTAAGTAATTCAAATGGCAAATATATTTCGCCACTATACATGAAATGTAAAGCGTTAACCATTGTTCTTGCTGAAAGCGTTTTTGGCAAGAAGCCAGAAGCTCCCATGGTTATAGCTTGTTTAACAATATCAGTAGGAGCAACACCTGAAATTATCACAATCTTTACGTCTTTACTGATTTCAAGAAATTCTTTCAGACCCTCCAACCCGTTCATACCAGGCATACAATAGTCGAGTAAAACTAGATCAAAGGGACCTTTTCGTTTAAACACATCAATGGCTGTGTGTAGATCACAAGCAAAATCTGCATCTATCCCATTTTCCTGTTCAAAAAAAACAGACAGGGCGTCTTTAAACATTTCATGATCGTCAGCAATAAGCAGTTTCAAAAAAACCTCTTTTCGAGCTTTCGATATTGAAGGTATATAGAAAATGGGCAACCAAAGATGTTGCCACACGCGCTTCTTCAGTTACAAATAAAGATGTATGGTCATACTTTTACGAAGACTGTATCTGAATTTTGCACTTTGTTGTATTGGCTTAATCTCAACAATTCTTGCTAGCTTCGCATTCAACAGGTGACGTCTTGTTCGTTCCTGACATCACCTCTGCCCGAAACGATGGTCGAAAACTGAAGGGAAGCCACGGACCGGTACAGGACACTTGTAAACCTCCACTGACAGTCTCCGCTTGAATACGAAGTTGTGAAGTGAATTCATCCGCTTGATTACGTCCAACAAGGGCGGCGAATGTACCGACGACATCAAGATCAGTCTGTGGAGCCAATCCGGTACGCAATGTTTTCCAGTCCCGTGCAAATGACTTGAGGGGGCTAACAAGAGCTTCAGCCCTAGATGCCATCGTTGCCACTCGGTCGCCTGCATTGCGCGCCCTACGGCGCTGTAAATAATCCAAACCTGAATTTGCATTTTGAGCATCATCAATTCGGAAATCTTGAGTTTTTGGGGCACATATCTTGATCGCCCATTCGTCGGCTTCCTTTACATGAGAAAAGTAAATTTGGAGAGCCTCGGAGTTCTCAATTACAGCTTGACGTAAAACTTCATCTGACGAAAATAGTGTTGCGAAGCTGAATGGATAAACAGAGCCATGATTAGAAGCAATTACATTCACCCGCTCATGAAACAGTATCCAATCTGTAACGGCACGAAGCCCTGCAGCATTATGAGCTGCCTTGAGTAAAGCGACTGTCTCTGGCCCGATGCGACGAATCAGAATGTCACCGACTTGAGTGGAGACGATCTCGCAGCCTGCTTTATTAAGCTCATCCGGCAAAAGACCTGACATTTTTCTGGAAATCAGAGCAACGGCATAAATTGTATCTGTCATGGCGCGTTCCTAACAAGCTCTTGAGTTTCATCAAAAGCATAGTCGAAGTCTTCAGAGTTGAGGCGGGCCGGCGCTCCCATGGCAACGCAGCGGCGCGCTGCCTGCCATGCAGCTGCATCACTCAGCCGCCGCAATTCCGCTCCAGACCAGCCTTCGGTACGCATCGCTGTAAGCTCCAAGTCCACATCATCTTCCACCGGTCGACCAGCCAAGGCGATGGTGAGTATTTGGAGCCGCTCTGGTAAACTTGGCAGATCAATTCGCAATTTCAGGTCGAACCGGCCTGGCCGAAGAAGCGCAGGATCAAGCCGATCAAGCCGATTTGTCGCAGCCAATAACATGACGTCGCCAAGTGGTCGCACGCCGTCTATTTCTACCAAAAGCTGCGCAACGACCCGGTCAGGCACATCAGACCCTGCTGAACTACCACGCGTAGGAGCGAGTGCGTCGATCTCATCAAAGAACAGAAGGCAAGGCGCTGCACGACGCGCTGTCTCAAATAATTCGCGAACGGCGCGCTCGGACTCGCCAACATAGCGGGATAGCAGTTCTGGGCCGCGCACTGAGAGAAAATTTACTCCTGCCTCTGAAGCCAATGCTCTCGCCAGTAGCGTCTTTCCAGTACCAGGTGGGCCATGCAACACAACGCCACGCGGTGAATTCAGTTTTAGACTGGAAAAAAGCTCCGGGCGGTGTCGGGGCCACACAAACCATTCCGTCAAGAAAGTTCTCGCGCGTTCATGACCACCCACATCACGCCAACGCGTCTCGGGTATTTCAACTGTCAACTCACGCAGCCCTGATGGAATCACATCAGCCAGAGCAGCTTGAAAATCCTCAGCCGCAACGCGCAAATCCTGCGGCGGCGCTTCATTTGAGGCTAAGCCGCTCGCTTTGCGTCTCAACAAGTGCATAGCTGCCTCGCGACACAGCGCACTAAGATCAGCACCACTGAAGCCATGCGCCTCATTTGCAAGCAAATCGAGATCGACGTCATGCTCCATTGGCATTTGACGCGTGTGAATGGCAAGAATTTCGCGTCGGCCGGTCCGGTCGGGCATACCTATAGCTATTTCGCGATCAAAACGTCCAGGTCTGCGCAGCGCCGGATCAAGAGCATCAGGGCGGTTGGTCGCTGCAATCAGCAGAATAGAACCGCGATCTGAAAGCCCGTCCATCAGTGCCAAGAGTTGCGCTACAACTCGCTTTTCAACCTCTCCAACACTGGTATCTCGTTTGGAGGCTATCGCGTCGATTTCATCGATGAATATGATCGCTGGCGCCTGCGCACGCGCTTTATCAAAAACTTCGCGAAGCTTCGCTTCACTTTCTCCGTAGTGCTTCTGCATGATTGAAGGTGCATCAACACTAAAGAAGGCCGCATCGGTTTCAGAAGCAACCGCGCGGGCCAGAAGCGTTTTTCCCGTTCCTGGCACGCCGTGGAGAAGAACCCCACGAGGCGGGGCAATACCCAATCTTGCAAATATTTCTGGACGGCGTATCGGCAACTCCACCATCTCGCGTAGAAGCATGAGTTCGCGCTGCAGTCCGCCAACATTCTCATAGCGCATCTTGGCCACGCCGTCAGCCAGATTGTCCGCTCTAGCGCGATACCTATTGCTGTTGCGGGGCGTTGAATCCGGGGCGAGAACTGTTTGAGGACCAATGATTACTGATCCTAATGGCTCAGTCTCTGTGACAACTACACGCGCAAGCCGTCCGTCAAAAAGCGGCAAAACGATTAAGTCACCCATCCGCGCTGGAACACCATCAATCCGGTTGGCGATAAAAGATAGATCGGCAAGATCAAGCGGTTCCATCGCTCGTGACGCAATGGTAACTCGGACGGCCGGGCTGCAATCAACACGACGCAGTGTCAGCGTATCACCATTCCTAGCACCAGTGTTCTCACGGCCCGCAGCATCGAGCCACACGCATCCTCGGCCACGCTCCGCCGCGTGTGAATACATTACACGAGCCAACGCGGGCCTCGTCCCACTGAGCTCCACAATATCGCCTGGGGCAGCTCCAAGCGCCTCCATCATATCAGGATCAATACGAGCGAAGGCCCGACCAGTGTCCTCAGCTGGCGCTTCAGCCAGCACAAGTTTGATCATCTCAGTCATTTCGTATCCACTGGAAACTTCCAGATAATACTTAGAATACCGTTAAGCACTAACACTTCTCGTTTAGCCAAATCGACATTGCGATGCATCAGAACTTCAGCCCAATATTCCACGGTAGGCGTTATAGACCTTATGACCATCACATCACCATCAATCGTTACATCAACGTTTTCGAGTGTCGATCCAGGAACGTCAGAAACCGCTACAAGGAGCTCTGGTGTATCAACGACAAACTCTGGCTTGAATTCTCGCAGTTCCGGGTGCTCGGTAGTGTTCTCAGGTTCAAGGTTTAACTCGCTCATGATTGATGAAAGCGAAACATTCTCTCCACCAACAGTTCGTATTGTCATTTTTGAGCTGGTGCGTAACCTGTCATCCTTGCGGTCACGTTTATTTCCATTTGAGTTGGTCGCTTCCTCGAAAACATCTTGGGCTTGACCAAGTAATCGGCCCAACCTGCCAATTATTGTCCCAAGTACATCCTCTGGTCCGAGCGTTTCACTCGGATCATTGGGATTTTCTTTGTGTCCACGGCCACGATGCGAGCCTTTTGGGGACGACGCTCCATCACGATCATCAGAATCATCATTCATCGTCAGGCCTCACAATTGGACGCTCACGACCCTCCATTAAAAGAGCTTCGAGACGATCAAGGCGCGTATCAAGACGTGTTACCGCGTCCTCGCGTGCAGAACCTGGAAATTTTCCTTCATTTCGCCACCAGTCCATGCCGATCTGCTCAGCTCTGTCGACTGAGCAGATCAAAAGTCGAATTTCAATTGTCAGAAGCTCAATATCCACAATTTTAATGCGAATATCACCAGCAACAACTACCCCTTTGTCTAGGATGCGCTCTAACAGATCGCCTAATGTCGTACTGTTCGTCGAATGGGTCATGCCCGTATCGCGTTGAATTCCAGTCATTTTCTACTTTCAGTGCAACTCAGAAAATTCGCCGAGGTTAATCGACAAATCTGTGGGCGAAATGCCGAACTCATGACAGAGAGCATCTATCTGTCGAGCTTGCTCCATCAGCGCTAGACCCAACCGCTCCAACTGAACGCTATCCAACGTGCCGGCGTCAGAACGACGAAGTGCCTGAGCCTCCAATAATTGATGAACGAGATTGATAAGCGAAAGCAGCAGCTTTGCCATGCCGTTCTCCCCATCTGCATCGAACCGCGGTATTTCAGCTTCCAGCAGTGCCTCCAGAATAGCGGCAGTCTCAGACTGATTATGATCTTCCATTATTGCAGCAATTTACGTGTCTGATACTTGTCCGTTAGAACACGATCAGCTGCCGCAATTAAAACTGCGACCTCGACATATATCATGTCGATTTCAGCCACAGAGATGACAATACTCCCCTTTATGACTGCTCCAACATCCAATAAACGATCTAGAAGATCGCACAAACCGTCGACGTCTTGCCCATTATTCACTACGTGACTCCAGATTCTCGAGGCGCATTAGCAGTGCTTCTTCCTGCTCTTCGAATGCTTCTTCTCCGATGTTTCCGGCCTCATATTGCAAATGCAATTTGCGCAGTGCATCTACTGTAGCATCGTGTTCCTGCTCACGTTCCTGACGCACAGCGTCGTCAATTTTTCGAGCTAGAAATATTAGACCGTTGATCGGGCCCGTGACAATGGAAGTCAGCATGCTTTTACCTTAAATTCGGATATCAACAAAGTTGAAAGGTGGCAAAGGCCCATCCAATTCAAGCAGGTGATTATCATCAAAAACTCCAGCCAAACTTTCAATCGCTTTGTCGAACTCACTCAAGGACTTTCTCTCTACAAGACAAGCCACGTTGACACTTGTAACCTCATTCTGAACTGGCAGGACACGAATATCGCGACAAACAGATCGGAGAGCAGCTAAGACTACATCACGCCGTTTGTCCCGATCCTGATTCAGCCTGCGTTCAAAAGCCTGCCCTAGGTCCAGTAATTCCCTCTGACTTGGGTTACCACTTTTAAAACAACGATTTCGCATCTGTTGGAGATCGGCGTGGCTATCAACAACAACCGTAAAAACGTCAACACCCTGCCACTTGACACGAAGCCCAATTTCGACACTACCGCATACAGCATCAAGCTGTTCACTAAAAACGTCTGCAAAATCGTGTAATGTCCCAAGTGAAGCGTCTAGGTCATCAAAGATGATGCCAAACGCCATTGGCAAAATATCATTATTCTCGCTTAGCGTCGAGAGAACCCGATAATGAGCTGACAAAAACTTGCGTTGTGGTCGTAATTGTTTGGCATCAGTAGAACTTATAATGAGCGACAAGGAGCCCAGTGTATGCTTTACAAGCAACGCGTCGGCAACACCGGTCAGACCTTCTGGCAGTATGATATCCCCACGGGCGACTGCATAGCAGTAGAAGCGATCAGACTGAACTTGTGCGCTGACACCATCCATTTCCCTGTATCTCCTGTAAAGTTTAGGCAACGCTTATGATTTAGACATGTCGCGGATAGTACCATCCGAATTAAGCGCAACTACGAAATTTAATTCGTCGAGCACCTCTCGTTTGATCCCTCCAGTTTCTGCACCAAGACTTGGGTTTGGTACAAAGACTGTGAAACTTACTGCCCAGCCAGCGTCCGGTGCTGGTGAAACGCCCTCAACTCGAGGGCTCCCACCATCCAAAACGGTTTCTAGAAAATCACGCGCAGTTACAATAGCTTCATGAGCTGCGATAGCTTTTTGTATCACAGGAGCCGAACTTTTAGTATTTGGTGCCATTTCCGTCAATTCCTCTCAAAGCACGCCGTCAGTACTTGATGTTCAGACCTGGTCTGTGCGCAGCTTCCGAAGCTGAGGATTGTCTTCCCTTCAACTTTGAACTCTGAATGTCCTGCGCTGTGTTCGGCGAAACAATCTCAGGATGATTGTTAATCTCAATTTGCGTTGCCAAAATTTCTTGCTCAAGCTCGATGCCACGCTCTTCAAGTGCGTGTAGTCGGCCCTGTAGAGCCTCCATTTCCTTCCGACGTCGCACTTTTTCCAGCTCAAGATAACTCATCTTGAGGTAGAGTTGGTGCGCAGTTCTTCGGGTTTGCAGACCGCTATACATCTTAGGCGGTCGACGGGATGGTTGGCTCATTTGCGTGACCGTGCTTTTGCCGTGGCTTGAGTCGAAACCTGAGCAGCTTGTTCTGTGCGCGTTGAAACTGGCTGGATAAGTTCTTCCCTCATGGGCAGAAGTTCATCAAGCGAGCGGTGTAAAACGTCCTGGACTGCCCAACGAAACACCTCGTCTTCCGGCGTAGGCGATGCTGCAGATGATGCAAGAATTCGAGCAATAGCTATGCCCGAACGAATTGATGCACGCGCACCATCTTCAATGGCACGTGCGCGCTTGATCAAGGCAACGATAACGCCGGCGACTTCAGGGGACACTCCACTGCGCGACGATACGATTTGACGTTCGGTATCCTCGTCTAGAAGATCGACCCGGACGTTTATCATGCGATCCAGTAAAGCATCTGCCGCCTTGTAAACGGCAACGTATTCTTCTGGGTTGGAAGTGAATATCGCCCTGAAATCAGGATGAACCTCTACGAAGTTCTGTGTTCCTTCATGTGCCTTGGGTAGAGTGAGCACGCCTTCTGCCAGTACGCTTAGCAAGGGTGTATTGGCCTCAGGGGGCGTTCGGTTGAACTCGTCATAAATCAGCGTGTGCCCATACCGGCAGGCTGAGGTGAGACGGTTGTCTGACCAAATGGTCGTCTGCTGCTCTTCAGTACGCACAACGGATCGCACGTAGTTATCAACAAGCCGCATCTTTCTGATACCGCTTGCGGAGCCGACAAGATCTGCACTGGTCATCTGGTGATCGCCCGTGATCATGGTCACCGGTCGCGCGAGCTGAGCTGCAATATGAAATGCGATCGTGGTTTTCCCGGAACCAGCAGGGCCACTGAGATGTACCGAATATCCAGCTTTCAGATAGGCCAGTGCGCGGCGCGTGATCCGATCCACTTCCGGTGTGGCGACGAAAAAGTCACTGGCAGCAACATTCACATTTTGTGCTTGTTGCGCGTCGTCGCTAGGGTCTCTGATGATTTTCACGTGCTGCACCTTGCATTTTAAGTCTGTCAGCGAATGACCAGCCAAATCAGCTGGTCACGCGCATTATGATGATTTGTTGGGTCGCACACCTGTCTTGCTAGCGGACTCGTTTTTGATTGCTTCACGACTCGAATTTGTGTCCGACTGCGTGCTTTTCGCATTGCCCGAAGCATTGCCGGTAGTCTTTGCCTGAGGCGTTGAATCACTCGCTGCCTTCTTTTCCGCAGTGGGCTTCAATGTATCGGAAGTCGAGACTTTTTCAGCATCTTGCTCAGGCTTCGGATCGCTTGCTGGCTTAACTACGACCGACTGCTCGGTGGAAGTTGGGTGCGCGGTATCTGCGTGAGCAAAACCACGCGCTGTATTCAGCTCAGCAAAAACTGAGGAACGGAGTTCTGAAACACTCTGCTGCGTGGCTCTCACAACGTCACTCAGTCGTGCTGACAAATCAGAGAAGCTGTCAGTCCGAGCTTTGCGTGCATCCACCATAAATGCTGTCGTTTCGTCACTCAACGACTTCGAATATGCTGCAAGACGCTTATTCAAATCACTTGCAACGGCTTGTCTTGCATCACTGCGTACGCCTGCAGCAGCGCGTGCATCGGCGCGAAAATTACTCACTTCCGTCCGTAACTGCTCCGTTTGCTCGGTCAGCTTTGCACGCAACGCCTCGGCGTCCTGTCGCGCATTCATCGCAAATGCGGCCCTATTGGCACTTGCTTGGCGCAAAAGTTCCTGCGCCTCAGCCGCAATGGCGGCAACTCCAGCGCTTCGATCGGCAGCTGCATCAGCTCGGCCATCACGCTCTATAGAAATTTTCTTATAAAGCGAAGCGAGTTCTGTTCCAAACGTGACCATCTATTCCACTTCCTTCCTGGCAGGAGTAAGTGAGGCCGCCAGCAAAGCTGCCGACCTCAAGTAGAGAGCGAATTTCAAAACTGAAATTAGGCTGAAACGCGTGCCGGCGCCGCAGCACTTGCAGTCAGGCCAATGGCTTCAGCATACTTCAAATAAGTCTCAACCGAAGCAACCACGACACGGGCTTCGATCGCGATCAATTCGATTCCGACCAGCGATACTTTGACAAAAGCATCGATCACAATACCCTTGTCAAGGACGCGGTCAATAACCTCTGCAAGGCTGGAACTGTCGGTGGACTTTTGCACTTGAGCCATGAATGGCACTCCTGATTTTCGTTTTACTTTTTGCCTATTTTCAAGGGCAGGCAATTACCCGAGGCGCACTGTGTTTTACCCCTCATTGGGAGGCTATGTCAGGTAGTTCACATAAACAATTCATCAGGCCCACATGACCCACATTGGTACATACGGCCATCCCAAACGCCCTAAGTAACATTTTTTCTTTATTTAGTTTAATAAATTATCGTAAAAGATAGTTGATTGCTGTAATAATAGTTAATCGACGCTCGAAACAGATCGCGCACCGCTTGATTCCGCTAATTCACCGGCCTGCTCCAGCTTTGTCAGCATTACTGCATCGCGGTAGTCTGTCTTGGCCCGGTCACCTCATCCAGCCAGATGCGCCCCACTCTTGAGGACAAAATACCAACCGCCTCGACCACCATCGCGCAGGCCCAGTGCATCGCATTGGTCAGTTGAGTTCGATCTACCGCGACAGCCTGTTCCCGCGGACCGAATACGCCGAAGCCTGGAAGGTGTTGCAGCGGGACCTGCTGCGCCGGGACGCCTGCCGCCGCATGGTCGATCTACTCTTCATCGCTCATGAGCAAGCCTGCGAAGTAGAACTGGCACATCTGCTGGCTTTAGACCTCGGTGCGGGCCAGGTGCTGGATCCCAAGGCACTGACGTCACAATTGGCTCGAAGGCGTTGCCCACCCTGCCACGTGCCCGGGTGGAGGCTTTGGCGGTCGGCGACTGGCTGGACGGGGGTGGCAGCCTGATCGCGATCGGGAACTCCGGCACCGGCAAGACACATGTTCTTTGCGCCACCGGGCACGCCCTGGTCGAGGCCGGGCACCGCGTCTTCTACACTCGCACCAGCGATCTGGTGCAGCGACTTCAGGCCGCTCGCCGCGATCTCGTTCTCGAGGTGGCTCTGGCGAAGCTCGACAAGTTTGACCTGATCATCCTCGGCGACTGGCCTGCTGCCGGTTTCGTGGACACGAAGATAAGATCGTGACCATGGAATTGGAGATTGGATATGACGAGACGAAAGTTCAGCCGCGAGTTCAAGATCGAGGCAGTAAAGCTGGTGACCGAGCG
>NZ_BMFC01000028.1 GCF_014637725.1 Marivita lacus
CCGACATCATCGCCCGCATCTCCGATATGCCGGTCTCGCGCCTGCACGAGTTGCTGCCGTGGGAATGGGACGGGGCCACGCCCCTGGTCAAGGTCGCTTGACCGCGGCCTCCAGCGAATGCTTACACCGGAAAGCTGGCTGGTCGTTCTGCTCTTGCTTGCCCTGCTTGCGAGCAGGGCCGACAACAGGATTTGGGGCCGTCGATTTCTCCTTGCGGCTCTCGTCTTTACCCTGGTGATCGGAACACTCCCCTTGGGAGCTCTGCTTCTGCGTCCACTTGAAACGCAGTTCCAGCCAAATCCGGCTGTGTCTGATCCCGCCGGGATCCTCATTCTGGGTGGCGGGGAAGACGGCTCTGCCATGCTGGCAACCGGGCTTGCTGGCGTCAACGAGGCTGGTGACCGCTTCCTCGCCGGAATAGCCCTTGCTCGCACCTATCCAGAGGCCGGAGTTGTCTTCACAGGTGGCAGTGGGAAATTGCTTGGGCATGGGGTCCCTGGCGCTGACTTGGCAGAACAAATCCTTGCAGAGGCAGGGGTCAACAGCGACCGTATCTTGCTGGAAAACCGCTCCCGAAACACGGCCGAAAACGCCGCCAACACGCGAGTCCTGGTTTCTGACGATATCACAGGGCCTTGGCTGCTGGTCACCTCCGCCTTTCACATGCCGCGGGCCGTTGGTACGTTTTGCGCTGCCGGATGGCGAAACATCATACCCTATCCGGTTGATTATCGTGGCATTGGAAGCCTTGAGATCGGCTGGGACCTCGGAGGCCGGCTCTCCGTGCTCAACATCGCAGTCAAGGAGTGGATTGGCTTGATGGCGTACCGCGTCACCGGGCGAAGCACGCAGCTTTTTGTGGCCGCATGTTGAACGGCATCCTGACACCCCTGAAAATCCGGTGCTCAAGAAAGCTTTCCACTGCCTCTGAGTATGAACCCAATTGAACACAACCCGTAGTGTGAACTTTTGGAAAAGCACTCTCCAACCACCTTTGTGACACTGCGAAAGGTGATGACGGCATCGACCAAGGATGTCTGTTGGGGTTGCGGGCTGATATCGAGGCAAACCGAAGGTGGAACATTGTTTCAGTACAATGGATACAAAAGGCTTGATCGGTGCGATACCGGGCTTCAATGTGGTCGGAAAGGTATTCTTTTGGGAAAATTCGATCAAGGGAGCGCTGACCATGCCCGTGCCTCAGGCCATTCTCGATCAAGGCAATAACTATCACAAGACAAACGTTATCACGATTGAATTTGACGCGCCTCGTGCTGGTCAGGGTGCCGGTGCCGCGCCGCGCCATTTGGCGAAACGGTTCCACTGTTATGTGGAATTGTATTTTCAAGCCAAGCATTCGAATTTGATCCGGGGGTATTGTGATTCAAAGAAAATTGCGCGTCGCAACGACACGGGCGAGATGTGTGACGAAGGACAGACAGCCGAGGTCGCATTGGGTGCGAGTGGTTTTTATGCTGCGCGCAGCCGTACCGCGGCCGACATTGTTTACCACGACATGCGTCGAAAATGGGCGGGCCCTCAGGGTCCAGGGTCGATCATCGGTGCTGGGCGGCACGATTGTGGTGTTCAAAAACATATTCAGGCCGACGGATTCCAATATGAAGTCAGCTATTACTATAACGGCGAGGCGTATCTGTTCTATCACGTCTACCCGCCACACTGACGCGCGACTCAAGCCATGAAAGCTCCACCACCGACATTGCGACCCGGTGAGGGAAACCAGCTCAACCACTGCATCTGAAATGCCCGTACGTTGAAGACAACTCATCAACGATCGAGTTGTCTGGTTATGCGATCCGGGGGTCGGCTTCGATCTAACTCATCAGGTCCTCGACTTCCTGCCGTCACGCATGACGTACTTGCCTTGCGAGTTGCGAAATCGGGCGATGTCGGGGGGGCATCTGACTTGTCGTGGTTGACGGCTCGCAATGCCAGCCGTCAGGCAAGCCATCCTCAGCGCTCTGGCGAGATCACCACCAGAACGGTGTCCTCATTGTGAAAGGCGCATCGCAGAACGCCCAGTTAGAAATCTGCCGAATTGGAGCTAGTATTCTGCACCTGACATAAGGTCCCCGATGTATACAGCGTGTCGGGCACTTGTTCGGCACCCTTAAGCAAAAGCGTCAGACGACGGCTGTCAGCCCTGAGCGGACGCACAGTCCTTGGTTCGAACTTGCAACTGCTGTCCTTCACCGGCAGGCTGGTCACTGTCGGCTGTGCGGGACAAAGCGTGAATCCGCTGTCCCCGTGTGGATGTCAGGTCTCATGAGTATCGGTATTTTCACATGTGCGTGATGTTCAATAATCGGATAAGTCCATTCCCATTTATTGAGGTTGTAGTTCTAAATGGTATCTGTGAATGAACCGCATGAGTATTTTTCGGCGCGGCCTGATTGTGATCCTTGCGGTGCTTCTCCTTCCCTGGGGGGCCTTTGGTGCGACCGTCACTTTGGTCAAAACCTCGAATATTTCTGACGCCTTTGTCTCCGATCATGCAGACGTAATCGTATCGGTGAAGCGCAAATGCCGCACCGCGACCATGCCAAGCTCACCCTGCGGGCCGGATATCGCCGTTCAGTTGAGCGTTGCGACGTTTGCTGCGACAAATGTCGCTGAAGGAATGTTTCTCAAAGAAACTTGGCAGGGTGTCAGCCAGATACATGCCCCGCCAACAGGTCCTCCGCGGTTTTCGTGACCGAGCGGCGCACCAAGCGCCACGCCCGTCACGAAAACAAGGACAAACCAAATGCTGACACGTCGAAAGTTCATTGCCCTCGGGGCGGTAGCAGGCCTTGCTGCCTGTACCCAACCCGAAACCACCATCGTCACGCGCAAGGCGCCAGTTACGCCACAGTATCCGTCACTACCGGCGTTCTACGGTGCCATCACAGACGAGCCCTATCCAATCCAGGCTATACCAGAAGGAAAGCTGGCACCTGAGTATTGGCGTCGGGAGGTTGCCAATCCTTGGCGCGATCATCCGCGGGGAACGATTGTCGTCGATCCTGACGCTGCTATCCTCCATTTCATTGAAACCTCAGACCGCGCCATGCGCTATGGAGTCAGTGTAGGAGCAGCGGGATTTGCTTGGGAGGGGACGGCACGGCTTCAGTTTTGTCGCAAATGGCCACGCTGGAAAGTGCCTGAAACGATGATCGCTCGGAAGCCGGAGCTAGAACCCTACTCGGTTGCCAATGGCGGCATGGAACCGGGCCCAGGTAATCCCATGGGTGCGCGCGCGCTTTATCTTTTTCAAGACGGAATCGATACGCTTTATCGCGTCCACGGCGACGCCTCCTCCCAAGAACTTGGGCGCGCCGTCTCATCTGGCTGCATCCGCATGCTCAATCAGGATGTTATCGATCTGCACAGTCGCGCAGTTCACGGCGCATCGGTGATTGTATTGCCATCCATGCAGCCAGACCGCCTAAGCGGCGTATACTGAGAAAGGGACCGCTATAGGTTGACGCGCGAGTGGCCTTCGCTGAAGCAGTCGTTCGTGCGTCCCGCAGCGTCATGCATGATGGGCTCTCTCCCGGCATTAGCTGCACTTTACACGAATGGCCGCTGTCGGGAAATGGCACAGACTTTGCAAACTCCGCTCTTGCGCATTGCTGACCTTGGTGGTTGGTGCAGCATGGTGGGGCGTTGAACCTGAGCCCTGCATGGCCGCTCTCATGTGTTTGACAGTGTGCCTTCGCAGGTGCAGCTGATTCACACTTTCCGCCCGACGTGATTTATCAGATCTTGAACGGCGGTGAGTGTTAGGCTGTCCTGTCGGCATGGCCGAAGACGTGGCGGGTTTGGGGGACAGGAGAGAAGTCATGTCCATCGAAACCTTACCCGCCCTTCGTCCTACACGCGCGCCTTGGAACAAGGGGCGCATTGTCGGCCAGAAGCGCCCGCTTCTGCCCAAGCATGTCTGGTCCATACGTGTCCGTCTGGAAATGGCAGACAACAGGCGCGATCTTGCGCTGTTCAACATGGCCATCGATTGCAAGCTCCGGGGTTGCGATCTGGTCTGCCTGAGGGTGAACGATGTTTACGCTGCGGGTCGTGTCAAAGAACGTGCTTCGGTCACACAGAGCAAAACGCGCAAGCCTGTCCGATTCGAGATCACTGAAACGACGCGCCTGTCATTGGAACGATGGATCAAGGATCCCGAAATGATCGGTTGCGAATATCTCTGGCCCAGCCGCCTGCACGCAAGCCCGCATCTGTCGACGCGGCAATATGCGCGGATCATGCGCGATTGGGTGCTCTCGATCGGGTTGGAACCAAGCGCCTACGGCACCCATTCGATGCGGCGCACGAAGGTTGCCCAGATTTATGAGAAGACCGGCAACCTGCGCGCTGTTCAACTGCTTCTTGGCCACACGAAGATGGACAGCACTGTGCGTTATCTCGGCGTTGATCTGGATGATGCCTTGTCCTTGTCGGAGGGGATCGACTTGTGAGCTGTGCCTGGCCGTTTCAGGTCGGCCAGGCATGTCGCTGAAAGCGACATTTTCTTGACTTTGCACCGCGTGTCGCCTAAAGCTACAGCATGAAGCAGATCAGCTATACGAAAGCCGCTATTCGGGCGTTGCGGCGGATGCCTGCGAATACGGCCACGCTGATCCGTACCAAGATCGAGGCGTATGCGACAGACCCAGCCTCGCAGGCCAACAACCTGAAATCCCTCAAAGGCCGAGAGGGGATCCGGCTGCGTATCGGGGCTTGGCGGGTGATCATGGACGATCAGGGCAACGTCCTGGCCGTGCTGGACATCGGTCCTCGGGGCGGCATCTATGACTGAAAGGGCATGACATGAACGAGATGGTGACAATCCCGCGCGAAGAATATGACCGCTTGCGGGCCGCGGCCGAAGATCTGGCCGATCTTCAGACCTACGACCGCGCCAAGGCCGCACTTGCAGCGGGCGAGGATGAACTGATCCCCGCGGATTACGTGAACCGGCTGCTGAACGGCGAAAACGCTTTGCGCGTCTACCGGGACCTGCGCGGGATGACGCAAGCCGCCTTGGCCGAAAAGGCGGGCGTGAATCGCGTGACCGTGGCCGAGATCGAAACCGGCCGTAAGCAGGGTTCTATCGCGACCCTGCGCGCGTTGTCCGAAGCGCTCGGCGTGACCTTGGATGATCTAGCCGAGTAAAGTCGGCCCAGAGCCGACCTTCAAGCGTCTCGCGGCCAATGTCCCCTTCCAGGCCCAAAATGGACATTCATTCTGCACCTGCATCCGATGGCGGCGCCCGCAGACCCGGCGGAAAGCCGATGGACGGAGGTGCATCAATTAACCGGCAGCATTCGACCGAAGCCGACGCTCACCCCAGCCTGTCTTCACATTTCCTCAAGCTGGTACACAGGTTGTACTGCGGGGATGAAGGTTGTCACCGGCACTGGCGAGCCGCTGGAAGTTGGTCTGTGCCGGTTCGGGGGGGCTCAGAGGTTTCGAATGCCCCCCCTGAAGGAAAATGACCGAATGGTGCGCCAAAGGTCTGCGCTGCGCCGCTCATTCGGCAGCAAAGGTTGCGTCGATCTGGATCATGAACTCCGCCACTTCGAACTGCTGGACAACGATCTGACCAGTTTCGACCCCGATGCCAGAGAACAAGAGCCGCCCATCAAAAAGCATACTGTCGTCGACCTCATAGCCGCCAGCGATAAGCGCAGCCTGCCATTCGTCAAACAAGGGCAACGGGTCTGTCTCTACCAGAATCTGTAGGATATGCGTGGAAGAGCCGATCTGCTGTTCAAGCATGATTTCGTGTTCATCCGGCAGGGTGATGCCGTGGGGAATCCACGCGCGGGTCTCGGCCGCTGTGGCCAAGGGCAAGGCGAAAAGTCCGACAAGAACAAGGCTGGCGCATCGCCGAAGTAATGATTGCATGATGATCTCCTGGATAGGCCCGCTTGCGAACAAGACGACCCGTTTTAGGGTAAAGGCGTTGCGTGTTGACCTGAAATGCCCAAGTGGATTTCGACTTGATGGCAAAAGCTCCTGATTGTTTCGGCCTGTCATCTGGCTCTTGCTTGCGCCAACCAGTCATTGATCTTCTGGGCCAGCGGTGCCATGCCGCCCTGTGACACGCCCCAGCCTGTCAGAGGAATGCGGGTGGCAGGCCGGGTGTTGGTGAACACAAGGTCAATTGCACCGCTTCCGCGACGCGGATTGCGCGACAGCTCTGCGCTGTCGAGATCAACTAGCGCAAATGCCTCGACCCGCGTGCCTGTCAAAGTCCTCCGCGTCAGACGCACTGTGCCCACCTGCGCGTCCAGCACAAGGTCGGCACGTTCGGATATCCGCAGAAAGGCCCAGCCGAAGAACCCGCCGAATATGACGATCAGCATTAGGCCGCTGGTGGTGCTGCCCGATACCACCTCAAACAGGCCCACCAGCAAAACGATCCCGACGGGAAGTCCCATGACCCACAACAGAAAACGCGGCAGTTGCACGGAAATCACCAGCTTCTCTGCCGTGTCGGTGTGCACACTCATGCCTTCGGCCCCCCAAAATCCTGCAACCAAGCATTGATCTGCGATGCGATCCGCTTTGCCTCTGCCTCGGGCATGCCAAGGGGTGACAGGCTGATGGTCATGTTTGGGCGGGTGTTGCGGAACAACAGATCCACATTGGCGCTGCGCTTGTTTGAGGTCTGCACCATTTTGACACGGGCCTGTTCGATCAGTTCAGCCCCGTCGAAATGCCGTAGCGGCAGTAGCCACGTCGTCTTGCCCAGCATATTGCTGCGCCTCATCGAGATCACGCCAGCCGCAGGGTCGAACGTCAGATCCAGCCGAACCAACACTTTTTCCAGCCAGACATATCCCGCCCCGCCACCAATTGCGATCAACAGCGCCGCCCGCACCACTTCACCGGAAAACAGGGCCACTGGCGCGTTGAGAATAACGAAAGCACAAGCTACGATTGCCAGCCATGCAAGAGGCAGCACGGGAACCGTGATCTCCAGCCTCTGTTTTTCGGCCACGGCGACGGTCTCCTGCCCCAGCCACTGGTTGATGGCATGTTCGCTGTCCAGAACATCCTCCGTTCGCAATTTGAACGCAGCAAGGCGTATTTGCGCTGGTTCACCGGCATCATCCAGATGCAAGACAAGCGCCCTTTGCGCTTCACCATTATCGGTATCAAGCTTGGCGTCACAGGCTACCGATGTCAGACGCGACAGCGGCGTGTCGATCCACACGCCCTTGGTGTCATGATAAGCGATGCGATCTGCGTCACGGTCCAGCACAAGTGAAAAGCTGATCAGGAATTGTCGGAACACCAGCCAGCCCATCACTGCACCGAGACCAACAGCAATGAGGGCCGTCATCCATTCGCCTTCCAGAAGTCCCGCGAGGCCCCATCCGGCCAGACCAAAGAGAATGCAACCGAAGACAACCGCCCAAAATACAGGCCGATGGTAGATTTCCAGCTTCGCAGGCGTGCTCGAGTGGATCTTCATGTCGGAACGGCCTCCTTCAAAGGGTTACTTCAATTTGTGATCCTTGCGCGGCGTACGTAGCAGCCTTACCGTGATCCGAGGGCTTAGCCAGAGCAAACAAATTCTGTGCCGACAATCGGAAGTGGCAACAGTTGCAATATCGATGTCGTTCCGGATAGGTTTCGAACTCTCGAACGCCGGTATGGGACTTAATTCGATTGTGACCCGAGAGAATCGAGATCAGCCCGTGCGACCACGCCGAGCCTTTCCCGCGATTTCAATGTTGAGGATATTGATGCTGCGTCGATGGTGAACGGCCGGTTCAGTGAAGCCGCTACGCAGCATGCCATCCAACCTGAACGGCAGAAGAGGGCCGGGTGTGTCGTGAAGAGCGGGCGTAGTTTGCAGTTTTGCAGGGTCTAGCTCTCTGCGCATTGCCGACGCTCGGACCGTTGTCCGAAGGTTGAAGGCGCCCCAGATGTAGGCTGGGAATCTTGTGTCAGGTGCAGAACACTAGCGTTCCCAGCCATTGGCGGAGATTGCCCTCGCAGTTTCGACCACGATCGGCGCAAGCTCTTCGACCATCCGCTCCGGTGTCCAGCGCGGTGTTGCGACGGCAATGTTCACAGCCGCGCTGACTCTGCCGTCCTTGCGAAAGATCGGGGCGGCGATCGAAAGATCCCCCACGAAATACTCCTGGAACGCGGTCTCGAACCCATCTCGGCGGATTGCCTCCAGCCGAGTGCGGATCGCATCGGGGTCGGTGATTGTGTGATCCGTGTACTGTCTGAGCCTGGAGCCGGACAAGATGTCATCGACCACGGCTTCTGGAAGATGCGCCATCATCGCCCGTCCGGGTGAGGTGCAGAAGATCGGCAAACGCGATCCGATAACGAGATCCGCGCTGATGACGCTGGTGCTCGGGAAGCGCGACACGAAGATGATCTGATCGTCATCACGCCGCGTCAGGTTCACGGTCTCGCCGGTTCGTCGACTGGCTTCCTGCAAATGGGAAAACGCCACGCTGACAATGGGGTCGTTGCGCAGATAGGCACAGGCAAAATCCAGCATCCGGGCCGTGAGCCGATAGCGCCGAGTGGCCGCGTCCTGCCGCAAGTATCCCAACGCTTTCAAGGTATGAACAAAGCGTTGCGCCGCACTGCGGCCAATACCGGTGCGTTCGGCGATCTCAGCGAGGCTGAGGGGATCACTGCATTCCCGGAAGGCATACAGCACGCTGAATGCTTTGCGCACCGCGCCGACATACAGCCTGTCGTCGCCGTCGGTCGGCTCCGGAGGCAAAGCGGACGATGCACGATCGTCGATACCGTTTGAAGCGTTTTTTGTCATCGCTGCCTCATGTCAGAGAAGTGCCAAAGTTGTCAAAACCCACAATTGACAGGTTCTACCCATGAGCATATCGTAAATCAATCACTTGTAATTGCATAGCAATATTAAGGTGGGTGAATTGCAACGACTGAAAAACCGGGATGTCATTTGTGCGGCCGTCCTTGTGCTGTTTTCGATGGCGGCATGGATGCAGGCGATTGCGCTTCCCGCGCGTGCATCGCTTTTTCCGCGCCTTGAAATCGCACTGCTTTTCGGTCTTTCCGTTGTGTACCTGGTGCGATCTCTTTGGCGGGCACAGCCCGTGCAGAGCGCCGAGCCCTTCTTTCGAAACCTGGGCCGTCTGCTTGTCGCGTTGGTCTTGATCTCCTGCTACGTTTTCATCTTTCCGCGCATCGGGTTTTTCACCGCGACATTTGTCTTCATCCCGGTTTTCTCCTTTGTCATCGGCTTTCGCGACGCAAAAACGCTTCTACTTGGAGCGGTGCTGTTCACGGTCTCCGCATGGGTGGTCTTTGTGGTGCTGCTGGGACGACGGTTACCCCCAGAGGCGCTTTTGTCGGCCATCTTCGGGGGTGGTGCATGATCGAAGATCTGATCGGTGCCGGGTTCGCCCTGATGACCTGGAGCAACGTTGCCGCGATGGTGTTCGGAACATTGATCGGCATCGTGATCGGTGCCTTGCCGGGACTGACGACAACGATCGGCCTTGCCATCCTGATCCCGCTGTCCTTCGGACTGAGTCCGCTTGTCGCCTTGGGTCTTATGGCGGGCTTGTACAACGGATCCATGTATGGCGGTGCCATACCAGCGATCCTGCTCAATATTCCGGGAACACCGGCCGCAATTGCCACGACTTTTGATGGGTATCCCATGACCGAGCAGGGGAATGCGGCGTCCGCACTGCGTGTGGCGTGCTTTTCATCTGCCGTCGGCGGCTTCAGCTCTGCACTCGCGCTTTTGCTCCTGGCGCCGCCCTTGTCGCTTGTGACACTGGCTTTCGGTCCGCCCGAATATTTCTGGATCGCAACCTTCGGATTGGTGTCCATCGCCGTTCTGATCGGGGGCGACCCGATCAAGGGCATGATCAGCGCATTGCTGGGATTGCTGATTTCCAGCGTGGGAATGGATACTGTCACCGGACGTATCCGTTTTTCCTTTGGACGGCTGGAGCTGGTGGACGGCGTGAACATCGTCGTGGTGCTCATCGGTCTCTTCGCTTTGCCGCGCGTTCTGCAAATGGCCGAGGATGCCGTAACGCGAGGCGTGCGTGTCTCGGACCTCAAAATTGGCCGTGGTCAGTCGACACCTTTCCCGATAGCGCACTTGATACCCACATGGATACGTTCCAGCGTGATTGGCATCATGGTTGGGATCCTGCCCGGGGCAGGCGGCAATATCGCCGCCTTCCTGAGCTACAACGAAGCCAAGCGGTCAGATCGTGACCCCGAAAGTTTCGGCAAGGGCAATCCCAAAGGCGTCGCCGCAGCCGAAGCGGGCAACAGTTCGGACAACGCGGCCTCGATGATTCCGACTTTGACCCTTGGCGTGCCTGGCAACGCGATTGCCGCCTTGATCATGGGCGGATTGCTGGTTCACGGACTGCAGCCAGGGCCGTCGCTTTTCCGCGATAACGGGGAAATCGTCTACGGCTTCGTGCTGCAAATGATGATCACGTCCGTCCTGCTATTCGCCCTCGGCGGAATGATCGCCACGCGCATTTTTGCCCAGGTCCTGAGGGTGCCGCAGGTCATGTTGGCCCCGATGATCGTCGCCCTGATGTGCCTGGGTCTTTATACCGTCAACAACAGTCAGTTCGAACTGTTCATGATGATCGGCTTTGGCGTCTTCGGTTATATCCTGATGCGGATGCAGTTTCCTCTGCCGCCCTTGATCTTGGGTGTGATCCTGGGCGGGATGGCAGAGCAGAACTTGCGCACGGCATTGCTGATTTCGCGGGGGGACTGGTGGCATTTGCTGGCAAGCCCGATTTCCAAGACCATCGCAGGATTGGTCGTGCTTGTCTTGCTGGTCCCGCTCTATCGACACGTGCGTGAACGCCAATCCGAGGCGTTGAAAAATGGGTGACTCCTTTCCTTGCTGTCCCGGTGCCGTGGCAAGGAAAGCTGACGACAACATGCACCGCAACAGGGAGTAAAACGATGAAATTCGTGACATCAATGCTGACGACGAGCGTGTTTGCACTTTCGAGCGTCGCAGCTTTTGCCCAATCTGATTATCCAACACGCCAGATTGAACTGATGGTCGGGTTCTCGGCTGGCGGCAACCTCGATATCCTGGCCCGTCAGGCTGAACCCTTTCTCGAAAAGCACATGGGGGGCGCTGACATCGTGGTCATCAACCGACCTGGTGCGGGCGGCGCCTTGATGCAGACCCAGCTGGCCGGTGCGGAACCGGACGGCTACACGCTCGGCCTTCTGTCGATGCCGGGCGTGGTCACCGTTCTGTTCGGTGGCGACGTCGATTATGAGATCGACGACTTCGAATATTCCGGCACATTCACGTTCGAGCCCCACAGCATCATGGTCGGAACGGACACGCCCTACGAGACGCCGGAAGATCTTGTTGCAGCCGCGCGCGAAAATCCCGGTACCATCACGATCGGTGGCGCGGGCATCGGGTCGGCGGCACATCTGGCCGTCAAGGTTCTGGAACGCGCGGCGGATGTCGAGTTTGCGTTCATCCCATCCCCCGGTTCGGCGGAGATGCAAAACCAGGTCATGGGCGGCCATATCGAAGGCGGCGTGACCACCATCAGTTCATCCTACACGCGCCACCAGGAAAACCAGGCGCGCGTCATCGGGACATTGTCCTCCGAGCGGACCACCGTTGCGCCTGAAATCGCAACATTTGGCGAAGCGGGCTACGAGGTTGAATGGGGGGCCCTGCGTGGTATCGCGGCGCCAAAAGGAACACCACAAGAGGTCATGGACAAGATCACCGAAGCGGTGCGTCTGACCATGGAAGACCCCGAGTTTCAGGAAATCGCCGCGCAGAACAACATGCTTCTGACATTCATGGATGGCGCGCAATTTGAAGCCAGCGTCCGCAAAATCCATTCTGATCTTGAAGAAATCTGGGCCGATGAGCCTTGGATCGAGCAGTAACCAGAATCCCGAGACGGGCCGTCTAGTCGGCCCGTCCTTCTTTATAACGAGATGAGCCCCATGTCCCAGTTTCGTCCGGTTCTTTATGGCCGACAGCATGCAGTGTCGTCAGGCCATGCATTGGCCACCCATGCCGCAGCCGAGGTGTTGCGGGACGGCGGAAACGCAATAGATGCGGGGGTGGCGGCAGGTATAGCGCTCGGCGTGCTGGAATCCGAGCTGGTGAGCTTTGCGGGCGTCGCGCCGATCATTCTCTACAGCGCCGAACATGACCATGTCATGTCCATTAGCGGTGTGGGCCCATGGCCCAAACGGACGGACCCGACCGTGTTCCTGCGCGAACATGATGGGCAGGTGCCAGCCAGCATTTTGCGAAGTGTCGTTCCCGCGGCTCCCGATGCCTGGATTACGGCGCTTGAGCGTTACGGCACGATGAATTTTGATCAGGTCGCACATTTTGCCGTCGATTATGCGGCGAACGGGTTTCACATGTACCCGTTGATGGCGGAGTTGATCGAGAAAAACCGCCGGAACTTCGAACGCTTTGCCAGCAACGCCGCTATCTACCTGCCCGGGGGCACGGTTCCGAAAATCGGCGAGCTGTTTTTCCAGACTGATCTTGCGCAGTCGATTCAACACATGGCTGACGAAGCGCGGGCCGGGGCTGTGCGCGGCGGTCGTGCCGGCGGCTTGATGGCAGCCCGCCACGCCTTCTATCGTGGCGATCTGGCCAAGGCGATTATCGATCATCAGACATCAGAAGGTGGCTGGTTGCGCGCTGACGACCTGTCCGAGTTCCGTGTCGACGTCGAACAACCCTTGAAGATCGACTTTCACGGGACGCAGGTACATGGATGTGGCGCGTGGTCCCAGGGCGTGATGTTGCTAGAGACGCTCAAGCTGCTTGAAGGCGTCGATCTGCAAGCACTTGACCACAACAGCGCCGATTACCTGCATGTGATCACGGAGGCGATCAAGCTCGCAGCTGCAGACCGCGAGCAGTATGTCGGGGACCCTCGGCATGTGGACGTTCCCTTGGACAGGCTTCTTTCAAGTGCATACTGCGGGGCGCGTCGCGCGCTAATTGATATGGAGCGCGCAAGTCCCGTGATGCCGGAGCATGGCGAGATTGCCGTTAAGGAACCACCCATCGCCGGGCAAATGGACACGAGTTATGTCTGTGTCGTCGATCGCTTGGGGAATGCCTTTTCGGCGACGCCGAGCGATTCATCCTATAACGTGCCCGTCGTGCCGGGCTTGGGATTTGTGGTCTCGGGGCGAGGGTCGCAATCCTGGGTCGATCACACGCATGCGTCCTCGGTTGCTCCGGGTAAACGTCCGCGACTGACCCCCAACCCGGCGTTGGCGATGACCCGTGACCGGGTTATCCCGTTCGGGTCGCCGGGCGGCGACGTGCAGACCCAGGCCATGTTGCAGGTATTCTTGAACAACCTGGTGTTCGGCATGGACGTCCAGACGGCTGTGGACGCGCCGCGCATTGCGTCCTACAGCTTTCCGTCCTCTTTCACGCCGCACGAGTCCGAGCCCGGAGTTCTGAGGGTTGAGGAGCGCATTTCCGAGGAAATTCGCAAGGATCTGGCGCAAAGAGGCCACAACGTTGTCGATTGGCCGGACTCGACCTGGCTTGCCGGGTCCGTGTCGATGATCGACGCGGATCGCATGCCGGGCACGACGCGCCGCGCTGCTGCGGATCATCGGCGTGTCGGTTACGCCCAGGCTTGGTAGGCAGGACATGACACTTTCAGACACGCCCAGGACGGCGCTGGTCATCGGGGCGGGCGTGATCGGTACGGCAAGCGCGCTGCGTCTGGCCCAGGCCGGGTTGCAGACCACGCTGATTGATTGGCAAGAGCCGGGGCAGGGCGCATCTGCTGGAAATGCCGGCTCGATCAGTTCCGAATCCATCGTGCCCATTGCGCTTCCGGGAATGCTGTCACAGGTGCCCAAATGGCTGTTTGACCCGCAAGGGCCATTGCATGTCCGTTGGCGATACCTGCCGCGCGCGGCACCTTGGTTGATAAGATGGGTCCGTGCGAGCCGCCAGGAGACCGTTGATCGCTCGGCCATCGCTCTGCGCGGGTTTCTGCATTCGGCGGTTGATGATTACTGTGATCTTCTTGGACCTGAAGACTCCGCGCGGCTCATCCGGCGTCGAGGACAGTTGATCGTCTGGCGCTCGCCCCGCCAAAGTCGGAGCGAGCGCGTCGGCCATGCGCTGCGTGAAAAGCACTCCGTCGCGATGCGGTGGGTGACACCTGCAGAAATCACCGAACTGGAACCAGCAATGGCTCCGAATTATGCGAGGGGGCTGTTGCTGGAACGACATGGGCACATGATCGACCCTGTTGCGACCGTTCAGGCCTTGGCGGCAAAATTCGAGGCTTTGGGCGGAGTCATCCGCAAGGGACGCGTGGCCGAGTTGACCCGCAATGTCAGCGGGGACGCAAGCGTCCTTCTGGAAGGTGGGGAAATCCTGCGCGCCGACCGCATCGTTCTCAGCGCCGGAGGCTGGTCCATGCGCCTGGCGGCCCGCCTGGGTCTGAATGTGCCCCTTGAAACCGAGCGCGGGTATCACGTCACTCTGCCAGGCGTAGAAAACATGTGCTCACGTCCGATCATGAATGCAGATCAGGCCTTTATTGTCACGCAGATGGCCATGGGCTTGCGTGCCGCCGGCACGGTCGAGATTGCCGGTCTTGATGCAGCGCCAAACTACGCGCGCGCGGAGACCTTGTTGAAGCACCTTAAAACCATGTTTCCGGACCTGCCGGACGCGACGCCGGAGTACTGGATGGGCTGCCGACCATCGGTTCCCGACAGCCTTCCCGTCATTGACAGGATTGCAAGCGCGCCGAACGTGATCGTGGCCTTTGGCCACGGCCACCTTGGCATGACCAGTGCACCTGCCACAGCGAGGATCGTGCGCGATCTGGCCCTTGGTGTGCGGATGAACGACGATATCACGCCCTTCAGGGCGACGCGGTTCTGACTTGCAGATTACGATGGCAGAAAGGAAGGCCGCGACGAAACAGGACCCGTTCGGTCGTTTTGAGTGCGGGCCAGTTGCGATGTAAGCATTCGCTGGAGGCCGCGGTCAAGCGACCTTGACCAGGGGCGTGGCCCCGTCCCATTCCCACGGCAGCAACTCGTGCAGGCGCGAGACCGGCATATCGGAGATGCGGGCGATGATGTCGGC
>NZ_BMFC01000029.1 GCF_014637725.1 Marivita lacus
CTTCGAGCCACTTTGCGAGTTTGCGGCGTTCTTCCAGTTTCAGGTGACAATAGTGGGTTCCCATTCTTCATACTCCGTGCAACTCTCTGTTTTGATACAGAATTTGCACTTCGTTTGTGAATCCACCGTAAAATGAATGAAAAATCGTATAATGAACATTATGTTAAAAAGAGCTTTGATTGATTGCCTGTCACATCATCAAAGCCCACTGAAGCCCTGAAGAACCTGCCTTAGTTACCCTGCGGGTTCCGCTTGGAAAACACCGACACCCAGCCGGTGACGCTTGCCTCGTCAAGATACATCAGACCTGCAACATCCTCTACACTCAGGCCGTCCGCCAGCAACAGAAGAGCATTTGCCATGCGCGCTTGAACGACTTCAGAATTCTTCGCATTCAGGGCAGTCAGCAACGTTTCGCGGTCATTTTCTGTCAGGAACATATTTTAGTTGGCTCTTTTATGACGATTGGTGTCTCTTGCAGGGTGAATTGCGATGATGGTCAGCCGCGCCCATGCTTGTCCGGGCATCACTGCAATGGCTGTCCAAGAGTGAGCGTGATCGCTCTCCTATAATGTCGAACCCGGCAGTTGATCTGCTCAGTTGATCGGGGCCAAAAGCTCCGGGTTCAGGACAAGGTTACGGACACCATGTGCATGGTCTTCATCGAAGGGGTTGCTTTCCAGCCACTCTCCGACCGAGCCGATGTGCAGTTTCAGAACGTGGCGGCGGACGTTCCAGATCACCTGATACGGAGAGGCGGTTTCGTTATACGCAGGACCTGTTGTTGAGCCTGCATAGGTTATTTCCTGGCCAAGTCTCTCGGGCAGGTTGGGAACCTGGTAATACCCATCCAGCAGCTCAATATGCGCAATTTCCGTCAAGTCTGCTGCAGTCTCATCATTGACGAGGACGGCGACGACGGTTTCCACCCTGAGCTGGGGGTTGAGGATTGCCTCGGTGACACAGGCACCAAGCGTGGGACCTGGTACGACCTGTGCCGTACTGTGAACGAAGTGGATCTCGATTGTGTCACCGGGAACCAGATCACCATGTTCGCTCGCACCCACCTGACGCGCGTACGGCGCACGTTCGCTTTCGGTCAAACTTCCGTTGAAACGGAACCCTGTTCCAAAGCCATGGCCATCACCATTGCCGGCATATGTGGTGAAGTCTCCCCCCTTGTGTTCGGCATTTTCATGGAAATGGATGTTGCACAGGTTCATCTTCTGACGGTCAAGCTCCGTTGCGAAGACCCTGGGATTTTCACCGCCATCAAAGTCGATGTCGCGAGGCGATTGCGGGCCGTAGCCTGCGCCAAGTGCTTTTGCCGCGAGTCCGGCACGCTGCTCTGCGATGACATCGTCTGAGACGGCATCCCGAAGCGACGTTTCGGCCAAGGCACCTATACCAATGCAGGCCGCGCATAGTGCAGCAGCCAGGACCTTCTCGAGCTTCATTTGATTTTGTCTCCGCGACGACACCCAGAAACGGAATATCGATGGACTCACCGTTGCCCGATCGTCATGGGACGTCAAATGCTCTTCCTCTTTATAGGGTATCCTTAGTTTTCGGATGTTGCGATCGGCCTTGCACATGCGATAGCGAACCCCCGGCAGAGAGCGCCCGATCCATCGAAGAATGTATCGACATGATGTTGAAGAGAAATATCTCTTTTTTGACAGGAACGCGTGTAACGAATCTTCCTTCACCGGATCGGGCGCCCCTGACTCGGCGCGTCTGGATCGGCAACGAGACCCCTGCCCCAAGGCACATACGAAGGAGAAGACGAACAGAAGCCCCCTGAGCGCCACTCTGATGCGGGCACGGCGATCCCTCCTGGTATGGAGGTTGCGATGTTTCAGATCACGGATACCGGAATGGGCATCAGTGAGGACGTGCGCGCCCGCATGTTCCAACGCAATTTCACGACAAAAGGTTCTAAGGGAAGTGGCCTTGGACTGCCGATCATCGCCCGCATCCTGCAGGAGAACAAGGCGGCGCTTTGGGTGGAGACGTGCCTCGGCTCTGGAACGACCATGACGGTCGCCTGGCCGATGCATCTGGAGACGGAAGACTCACCGTCAATCAGTTTGCCGCGGCAAGATCCAGACAGTCCTTCACGAATTGACCCCTCCCTTTTGAAGGGTTTGCAGGCGCTGGTGGTCGATGATCTTCCGGATGTCGCCTTGGTGCTCGCATCGATGCTTGAAACCGCCGGAGCAGAAGTGTTCTGTGAAACAGACCCCGATTTCTTGAAGGAAGTCCTGGCCGAAGCGCCCGGGTACTGGTCGGTTCTCGTAACCGACCTGCATATGCCAAGGACAGATGGTGCCGCCCTTGCGCGGTTTGCAGCATCGCTGACGCCCCCGGTCCCTGTTGTTCTGGTCACTGCGCGCCCGGACACGCTGGATGACAGGAGCCTCAAGGATTTCGCTGCTGTCCTCTCAAAGCCAGTGTCCGGACCACAGCTCGTTCATGCGGTGCGGCGCGCTGTGGATGCCAAGACACTGCAAAGTATCAGTCCTGAATCGTAAGGCTTTCTCTGTTGCTGTCCGTTTTGAGCAGCAGGCAGGCGCAACGTTCAAGACAGTTGGCCCTGCATGCGCCGATCAGGTTGGCCAAGCGGGTCCGGTTGTGGCCCTTCTCAAGGCGGTATCGAAAGCCTCATGCCGTCCCGCTTCAACCCGTCGTCGAGCATCCCCGTATCAGGCTAGGCACTCGCCTTTGAAATTATTTCAGACAACAGGGTGTCGAATAATCTTGGCGGACCTTCGTAGGTATCCCCACGTGGCAGATCAACTATCTGAACATCCGGTTCATGGGCCAGTCCGGGATCAAGATCCTGCGCAACCGATATGAAGGTAAATCTTGTATCAGAGCCAAAGAGTGCGCATGCCAGCGACTTGATTGTCTGATGGCGTTCCTCCGTCAGTTGGAAATGTTGCCACGCCATCAGGTTTTCGACCGCGTGAGGCAGATTGGGTTGAATGTTTGACCAGATCAAATGCATGCGCCCGCCAGTCCGTGGCTGGACGAGTGGCCCGGCTTGGTGGCAAAGCTTCGATACCAGGCGTTCTTTCTCACCGGGTTTCGCAAAATTCTGCGCGGTCTCGGTTTCATGGTAAAAGCAGACATCCGGGAGATGCCGGTTGAAGATGAGTGCATCCCAAGCGACATGATAGGCCGAGATATCCCGAATTGCTGGCAAAAGCTCTTGTTTCAAGGCCAGCTGCAATATGGCCTCTGTCCCCACTAAAGAAATGATATTCGATTCGAAAAGTGATCTGATAAAATAATGTGCAGTATCAGGAGTGCGATCCTGAAAGAAATCGAACTGAAACCGGTTTATGCAGCTTGATCCAATAGTGAGGAGTCTCGGTGGCTGGGTTTGCATTCTGGTCATGCCCTTGATCGTGTATTTCAGGTTTCTGGCGGTATCCAAAATGATATTCTTGGAATTGTAGAAAATTCTACATTCCAGTAATGGAGCGATTATATTCTGGTGAAATTTGCCTGCAAAAGTAGGCATCAACCTCTTTTGCAGCCTTAAATCAACAATTAAAAACGGAGGTGGTTGCAAGCAATATTGTGAATATTACTCACAGTTTCAAACGACGTTTCAGCTCGATGGCATGCTGGTGTTGTAACTCCAATTAACACCTCCATGATCACATAAATCACGGACATATTGACGAGCCGCTAGTGTATTGAAGCCTTTACGCTCGGCATGCGCCATGAAACTGATCATGTCCCTCTTGTTATCCCAAAGCTTCATGTTAACTGTCCATTTGTTCAAGGGCCCCGAAATTGCTGCACAACCAAAACTCAGCCCCTCGTCAACTGCAAAGGCAAATTCGTTGGATGTACCAAGCACCGAGTCCCACATACCGGCACGCCAGGCAGTATCGAGTCCTGCCGCAATACCACCTCCACCTGACACGGCTGAATTTGCTTTTCCTGCAAAGCCAGATATGTCGTCAGCGGTGGATTTTATATTACTTATCTGTTGCATTGTTTTACCGAAACTTCCACTGCTTGCGACAGACCCTACAGCCGCCCCGAGAAATGTCAGTGCAATTCCACTCCCTTCCTGAATGAAGATGTCCTTGCTTGTTATCGGTTTGTTCATGAATACCCAGAAGCAGACAAATGCATCTTCTGCCCAGGTTCCAGACGCAGGCACGATGCCCATGTTGCTGCGAGACAGGACAACCTTTTTCTTCATTAATTGTTTTCGGGTCTGACCATGCAGTTTCCGCCAGAGCGTTCCGTGCCCATCTGCGATGGACTGCTCTTTCATTTTATTTGCTATGACAAAACGAATGACCGCTGCTGCATATTCTGGATTCACTTGATATCTTTCCTTCTTTTCAGATTGAACATGGACGTTCAGCAGCGTCTATATTACTTCGTGCAGCTGGTAATAAACCCAGAAGTATTTTTGACGTCAACTGTAAAAATCCGCTTTCCCACTTGTGATTTAGAGGCAATTTTTCCATCCTGAAGAGAGTGTTTCATGTAATTTGTGAAATAAAGCACATAATTCATGTATTGAAATATAAAGAGGTGATTTCCATCATTTGATTTGGTGTAAAAAACATAGATCAAGTACAGTATGAAAATGCCTTTGAACTAAGCGTAAGCTCACTTGATCAAGTGAGGCGTTGAGGCACATGTTATAAACAGGACGAAAGAGATTTGTGGTCGCAATAATGCACCAGCAATGAGATTGGTGGACTGCAAGACAATGTCGCGTTTCATTTTTCTTGCCATAGCCGCCATGCTTCTGACATCTGCGCCGGGGGTATTGGCGCAGGATAGCGCCTATGTGCAAATTGAAGCTCAGCCAAACATGTCGGCCGCCCAGGACCGGTTATACGACTATGCAAGCGCACTTCCCGATGTGACCGGCTTTGAGCTTGGTCGTGGCTGGTACGGCATCGCATTGGGGCCCTATCCGCGCGCCGATGCAGAGCGCGTTCTGTTGCGGCTGCTCTCCGAACGCATGATTCCAAGCGATAGTTACGTCAGAGACGCCGCCAGCTATGGTCAACGCGTTTGGCGGGATACATCGAGCGCCACAACGGTTTTGCCGATCAAAGAACCTGACGCCTCAGATTCTCCTGCCAATCCGCCAGTAACCCAGGAGACCGATCTCGAAATACCTCGCTCGGAAAGGGTGTCGACAGCAGACGACCTGGAAGCCCGACAAAATGACACGCCTGCGGCAATGTTGGACGGGTTCTATGTGCAGATCGAAGCTCAGCCAAACCTGTCGGTCGCCCAGAACCGCTTGCGCGACTACGCGAGCGCACTTCCCGATGTGACCGGTTTTGAGCTTGGTCGTGGCTGGTACGGCATCGCATTGGGGCCCTATCCGCGCGAAGAGGCCGCGCGTGTTCTGCGGCAATTGCGGGTAGAACGCCTCATTCCAAGCGACAGCTATATCAAGGCATCTGACCGTTATGGTCGGCGTATCTGGTTCGCCGCACAAGATTCTGCGACGGTTTTGCCAATCACTGAACCTGCGGGCGCTGTCAGAGCGGAACCTGATCGGCAAACCGCTACCGAGACGCTTCGCCAAGCGCAGCAATCCGAGATGCAGCTGGTCCGTCAAGAGCGCGTGGCGTTACAATTGGCTCTGCAATGGGCAGGCTTCCATAACGCCGCCATCGACGGAGCCTTTGGCCCGAGTACCCGGTTCGCTATGACCGCCTGGCAGCAATCCAACGGGTTCGAGACCACCGGCATCCTGACCACCGCACAGCGGGCCGACCTGTTCCGCCAGTACAACGCCGTGCTTGATGGTATGGATATCCAGACCGTCCGCGACGCCCGCGCCGGTATCTCCATCGACCTGCCGCTGGGGGCCGTCGCCTTTGATCGCTACGACAGCCCGTTTGCGCATTTCGACCCGACCGGCACTGTCGAGGGTGCGCGCGTGCTGCTGATCAGCCAGCCGGGCGACCGCGACCGCCTGGCCGGGCTTTACGAGATCATGCAGACGCTCGACATCGTGCCGCTGGATGGCCCGCGCGACCGGGACAGCGACAGCTTTACCCTCACCGGTCAGAACGCCAGCATCGTCTCCCACACCGAGGCGCGGCTTGAGGGGGGTGCGATCAAGGGCTTCACCCTGATCTGGCCCGCAGGCGACGAAGAGCGCCGCACCCGCATTCTGGCCGCGATGCAATCCAGCTTTGCCCCGATCGACGGTGTTCTCGACCCGGCGGTCCTCACTGAGGACGCACCGAGTATCGACTTGGTTGCCGGGATTAGCCTCGCCAAGCCGAAGATCACCGCCTCGGGTTTTTTCGTCGATCGTCAAGGTGCGGCCGTCACGACCCATACCGCCGTCGCCAACTGTGACCGCATTACTCTAAACAATCATGGTGAGGCTGAGGTCGTCCTGTCCGATCCCTCCCTCGGAGTCGCCGTGCTGCGGACATCGGCAACGATCGCTCAAACTGCCGTGGCGCAGTTCCGCAATGGCACACCCCGTCTGCGCTCCGAAGTTGCCGTTGCCGGCTATTCCTTTGGTGGCTTACTTCCTTCGGCTGCAATGACCTTTGGCCACCTGTCCAACCTCCGCGGCCTCAATGATGAAGACACCCTGTTTCGACTTGCGATCAACACGCTCCAAGGAGATGCCGGTGGTCCGGTGATGGACGACAGCGGAGCGGTGATCGGCATGCTGGTGACAGATGACGCGGGAGGCCGTCAACTGCCGGGCAATGTGAACTTCGCGTTAAACAGCAGGACGATTCAGCAGGTGCTCTCGAGCTTGGCCATGATGCCTCAGGTGTCCGATGCCCGTGATCGGATACATCCGGAGGACCTGACGCAGAAAGCCGCCGCGATGACTGTCCTGGTCAATTGCTGGGAATGATGCAGATGCGCGATCAAGCACTGCCTTGCAACCGCAAGTCGCTCTGCAAACGAGAGCTGGACTAACGGGCCCTTGCCTGTTCTATCAATTCTTGGACAGCGCCAACAGGATTCTCAGTGAGCTTGAGGGTTCCCAATAAGTGCGAATCTTGAATTACCGGTCCGATCCCTTTCCCGATTTGTGACGCGTGTCTGTCATCTTACAGTAGCCACGAAGTTTGTGATTTATCGGTCATATCGCGCGTAAGTTTGTATGGATCGATTCTGTTTGCCACGCCGCATGCCACGATCTTGACATAGGAGATGTCGATGTTCGCATTCCACAGTAGCAATGGCCAAGAATTCATCGGGCTTCGAACCAATCGAAGTGGGAAGCGTCAGGTCGTTTATGATCATCTTCTCGGCAGACGGATCATTATTGATATCAATGATGATACTGCGTGTATCACCATGATCAGAGAGGCCTTGCTCGAAGGCATAAAATCACACAATGTATGGACTGGAACCATTTGTGCGCTTCAAAGCAGGAATATTCTGCACGCGTATACAGCATAAGTGTGCGTTCCCGGATGCTGATATGACAATCCCGAAATGATCGGGTGATGGAGATCTGATGCAACTTTTGGTGGCCAAAACCTATCTGGTTGACCTGCAGGTTGGGGTGCGCTGGTTGAGGCTTGGTTATGGAGGCAAGGTTCTTTTGACCCGTGTTTCGGACCAATCTGTTGCTGTCGTCGCCATTCAACAATCTTTGTGGACGCTCGGTTTTGGTCGACACAAGCAGGTTTCACTTGGTTATGTTGCTCCAAATATAGTAAAAAAATTGAGTCCTGGGTTTGACTGCGTTGCCGTGTTCCAAGCACGCATCGTCAGTTTGGAGCCCGGCCATCTGAACAAGGATGGGATGGATAGACTTGCCATTTCTATTTGGGGCAATCCTGAACATTTACTTGAGAAAGAGCTCGTGGACCGCAGAATGCCAAGCCTGCACACAATTGAGCCAAATCGAAAGGCATCGTGACGCGAATCTGATCTATCAGAATACTGATATGAGAGTGCCTTGCACGTTGTTTGATAAATAGAAGCGTAATATTGTCAAAGGCATGTAATTTACTCTTAATTGAGAAATAAATCTTTAATGTCTTTAATAAATCTTAATTTGATAGAAGGCGCTAACAAAAACTTCAGAATACAGAATTTTTTACTCTGATAAAATTTTAGATAGAGTTTCTCTCTTTTGTATTTCGTATGGCTGTGGCAAAATTACAAATTCTTCAGGCAAACTATATTTTCGAATAGATCACCGATGACGTTTTTGGAAAAGTACCTGCAATGGTCATGCTGACGTACGCAATATCATCTGTGACAAACATGGTCTGGAGAAAAATCGCTTACCGTAGGCAAAGATTAGCACTAAGCTCCAAAAGGACTTCTAACTCACCATTATGAAGCCAGACTTTGCCCTGACCTTTTCCGAAAAAAGCATTTCCTTGCTGTATCGCTCCTCCAATGGATGGATACCGGTCGGTGACGTCGATCTGGATGTTGTTGATCTGCGGAATGCTTTGGCCGATCTCAGAACAAAAGCATACGCGCTTTCCGCGACAGGCGGACAGGTCAGGCTCGTAATCCCGAACGAACAGATCAAGTACCTGACAATTGCCGATGGCGGGCAGACAGGTCGCGCACTGCAACATGACATTCGTATCGCTCTGAACGGGACAACCCCCTACGCTGTTCATGAGCTTTGCTTTGACTGGTCTCACGGCGCGGGACATATTCATGTCGCAGCTGTCGCACAGAAAGCATTGGTCGAGGCGGAAACCTTTGCCATAAACCATCACTTCGATCCGGTCTGCTTTGTGGCGAAGGCTCCAGAAGGTGCCTTCGTGGGCGAAGTCTTCTTTGGCCCGGCCACAGGCTGGAGGGATGCGGTTTCACAGAAAGACGGGATCTCAGCCGAACGGGCGGTTCTGGATCACCCGGTCGAAGATCATTCACCCGGCTTGGACGCCTTTCCGGATGAGCCGTCCAAAGCATCTTGCGATCCGCTGGTCCCCGAGCTTGTCACCTCCGAAACATCAGGCGCGCTCGTGTTGTCGCGGGTTTGTCCATCAGCTGTCCCTCGGATCGGCAGTCCAGCAACCACTGTTCCAGTGGCCGCACGGGTCCGACTCGGTGGCGCGCGCAGGTCAACCCATGACAGCAAGGTGGCCGCACCGGTGACGCAGGTCGATCCAGTCGGAGACAGGGCCAACCCCAAGATTGATCCGGCCCAGGACATTGCAGCAGTGAAGGACAAGCCAGCTGACCACCGGATCGAGGGAAAACCACGTTTCCTTGGTCTGATGCTGACCTTCGTGCTTCTGATTTTCCTGCTCGCGGTTGCAGTCTGGGCGATCGTTTTCCAGGACGGAAGTCAAGGGCGGTTCTTTGCCCGTGAGTTCGGCATTTCTTCATTTTGGCCCACTCCCGATACGGAGCGTCGGTCCCTGGACGAGTCTGATGCGCAATTCCCGGTCCCGGGCGTTGCAGGAGCTCCGTCCGACGACGATGAAGGGTTGTCCAGTGCCTTGCCACCTCCGGATGTGCCCACTCCAACAGAAGCCCTGGTCCAGTACGCGGCAACAGGGATCTGGCTTACCTCACCCGAAGCCCCTCCCCCGCCCTCATTGACCACCTTGAATGATCTCCATGTGGCAGTCATTGACCCTCGTGTTCAACAACTCGACGCAGTGGCCTTGCCGGGCGCGGACACGTTGCGCGATGACCCGCCCTATCTCTTGGAGCGCAGTCCGGTGCCCCCGAAGACTGAGGTCATGCCGGATCCACCCGGATTGGTGGTTGCCACGCCAGAGGGCAGAGTGAACCCGGATGGTGTGCGCATCTTTGCCGGACGGCCCCCGGTCGTGCCGCCAATCCGCGCAATGCCGCAGAGTGTCCCTGCTATCCCGACAGCGGAAGCCATCGTGACTGCTGCCGCGCCGCGGTCAGAACTGGTCCGCCCGCGCGCACGTCCGACTGAACAGATCGACAACACAAGCACGACACAACCGGCAATGCGCCCCCCCGCCGCACTGCGTCCAACGACACAGCCTGACATTCCCTTGGCTGATGGAGACGATGGCTCCAGGCTGGTCTCTGGTCTGCAATCCGTCACGCCTGTTGCAAGGCCCCCCAACTTTGCTCAGATCGTCGAAAGCACGAGCAGTATGCCCCCTGCCTTGCAGAATACCCTCGACCTGATCGGTGTGTATGGCAAACCGCCGAACCGGCGCGCCCTTGTGCGCCTGTCCAATGGGCGCTTCCAAAAGGTCAATGTTGGCGACCCGCTGGACGGTGGACGCGTTGATGCGATCGGAGACGACGCGTTATACTATTCCACGAACGGTCGCATTGTCGTGCTGAATATATTGGAGGACTGACGCACCCATCGATGGCAAGATAAAAAGAACGAATGTCTTCTTCCCGAACCGCACCATGAAAACCATCCCATCTTTGGGGGATAAAGATTACCGTCAGGATCAGGGTTCGCCCTCAGCCGCCCGCGCATCAGCAATGACAACCCGTTCTCCGAGGCGCTGTTCCGCACCTGCAAATATCGCCCGGACTGGCCAAACAAGGGATTTGACACGAAGGCCGGTGCCCAAGCCTCGGTGAAATTCTTCGCCAGCTGGTATAACGGGCAGCACCTGCACAGCGCCATCCGCTTCGTCACGCCAGATGCGCGTCACGCCGGGCTCGCCAACCGTGCCAGTGCCAGTCACTATGCAATTGCACGGGCGCAAAACCTGCAACGCTGGTCAGGCAAAACCCGCAACTGGCAACCCGCTGGACCCGTCTGGCTCAAACCCGAAACCGAAATAGGCGCCCCTGAAATCAGAGACGCCGCATGAAATCGGCGGACAACTGCTTTGACAAACACCGTCAGCGCCACATGGTGACATCGCCATCCAGACGATTCAGGGCTGTGGGGCGCAATTTGATCTGTTTGTTGCCAAAGGCGTCACTCAGGACAAGTTCAGTTCCGCGCAGCGACCACCTCGTGACCCAGAACAGATCACCTGAACAGCCCACAGTCTGCGCTGTGGCGGGCGCATTTGGCGCGCGCGACTCCATCAGGTTGACCCGGCACTCGCGATTGTCTTCAGTGATGGCACGCCATTGACCCACGTAGTCGCTTGCCGTGTTTGCACCAACCGGTGTGGCACCACCCAAAATTGCCCCGATCAGCGCACCAGTATCCACCGACACAGAGCTGCTTTTCGTCACGGTCCGGGTGGAGTTGCCATTGACAGTCGTAGTCGTCGTGCTGGAGCCTTCGGAAATCCGCGCGGGAGCAGTTACCACTGGTTGAATAGGGCTTTGCAACGTTGGTGGGGAAGCAGGCGGTGGAGCTTCCAGTTCGCAAGCCGATAACAAGGAAACCATCAATACAGGCAGTAGGATAGGACGATGCATAGAGCCTCCGGCAAGGTCAAGTTTTTCGGTATTTAGTATGTGTCAGTGAATAAACCGCTGTTGATCCAGTTACGCAGTTGGTTGACCCCATTTGACGCATGAGCACGCGATATGCCCGTTGAGGTCAGGACCCCCCTGACATGTTTTTCATCTCCAGGGCACGTAGAACACACATTATTGTATCCACTGGCGAGTTTTCGGGAAACACTGGGCGCGCTTGCCTGATGGCAACTTATGCCATGTTTGATTGAGCAATCAATACTCACCCATAACGCATAAAAACCATAGCTGGGCGTGGGCATGAATCATCCTTCTCCAGAATAGAGTGCCAAGAGATAAAGTGCCTGCTCGGCCGTCAGTTGCATCATGCAACTTATTGACGCCGGGCCCGCACCAGTGCCACCCTGCCATAGCGATGCTTCATGTCCACAACGCGTATCGCGATAGGTGATCCACGCGCGTTGCATGTTGCGCAGCGTGTCTGCCTGAACCGCCAAATTGTCGGGTAAATCAGCATCAGACGCCTGCCTGACAGCACGCAGTTGCCGATAGGCTTCATTCAGCATGCTATCCCAATACTGCAACTCACTGTCCAGGCAGAACCCCATGCCATAAGTGGAATCTCCGCCACGCTGTTGCATGCACTTACCTGCTGAAATCCCGATGCAATCGGTTTTATTACCCCTATCGCTTGAATGGATCAGACATTGCTCGGTGCCACTAGGAACAAAAATCAGATCCTGCGCCAAAGCGGGCGTGGGCAGGAGGATTGCCAATAGCAGGACAAAAGCACGGTTCATCAAGTTCTCAATTTGAAACGAACATACTTGGCCAAGTTCATCATGACATCGACATTCCCAAAGTGGTTCACCATTCAGCTGCACAACTCAGTAAGTTCGACCCCAGATCAAGTGACTGTTTCAAAGCTTCGATGATCATGTTGCGAAAGCCATGCATAACTCATAACTACGAAATTTTTTCCTCAGACGGTGAGGTCAAGAAATATAGGCTCGAGGTAATGAGACAGGGCTCAACCCATCGACCTAGCGCCTCTGAATTTGGCAGGAGGCCAATAAAATCTCGATCGTGATGTGCCAATCTCGGTTTTAATGCGGAAGAATTTGTCGTTCAGGCACTCGCTTGCGTGACTGCTGCTGGCAGACCTTTAGAAAAACGCTAAAATTCATCCGTGACCCACTCATGAAAAAGCTAGCTCATCAGGGCGATACGCTCCCCACAATTGAAAAACGCATTCATTACCTCACGTCCTACAGTCCATCTTTTTTGTTGCTGAAAAGCTTATCAAAGGAGACGCACATATTTTTTTAAAATTATAACTGTAAAATCGTCTCAAGACAATAAGAATCTTCAGCCATCAACACAATTGAAAGTTAATTCAGGAGAACTATTTAGTCATATGATACAGCTAAAATATAACAATATTTTATCTAAATTATTCAACTAAATATTTGCATTTATAGTAAACTAAAGCTGTAAGATGACTCAAATATTGAAGTGAAAGAAAAGTGGGATTGCGAAAAAAAGAGAATTAACCCACAGAGAAAACCGATTTTACATAGCCTTCCAGTATAAAAGACAAACTTGTGGTATTTAGTGCGACAGCCCGGAATGGTAAATTTTCCATTGAAAACTTGCAAAGTGCTAACTGTGAAGCCAACAGCCATACTTGGTAGTCGCCCAGGTTGGTTATTATAAGATCACTACTGGAGAATAAAATGCCAGGTGCTGCCATGTATCGAGTTCCTACTCCACGAATTTCATCAGGTGGGGGATTCTCAGTTATTTTAGACAGGGGTGAACTTAGGGGGGCATCACGCGGAGGAGAATGTTTTCTTTTCAGCGAAGCAGGCGCAGGTGTTGAGTCTTTGGTTTTGATTGGCACTCTTCCAGAGTTGAAGGATTGGTCAGATCGTTATGCAAAATACAGAATTGAAAACAGGATTAGTGAATTGCCAGAAATTTACATGGGGATGTGTCCATATGTTCCTGGAAAACGTTTCAAGGGCCTTTTTCCAGTAAACGATTTTGTCGTTGCAATGGTTCATAAAAGTGCAGGTATCGGAGGAGCAATGCTCCCAAGTGGGGTAATTGGATCCCTCGGCGAGGGTCTTCGTGGGGAAAGCGTCGCAGATATAGCGGCGGAACTCATTGGAAAAGGTATAGAGGGTTCAAAGAGGTTACGTAGAAGCGTTTTTGGTTTACCAAAGAAACCGCAAAAAGACTTGACTTTTTACGTTAAAATCAATTACCTACAGGAGGATGACATGCATTTTATTGGAAATCGTGTAATCCAAGTTCCACAATTGTTCACAGTTATCAGAGAAACTGCTGACACTCTTCTTGCACGCAAGTAGACTGACATTCCCACAATGGCTAGCTAAGGAACGTCTGATCTACTACATCGGCTACGCCGATTTTGGAGCAATCGAGCTTTGCTATGCGGATGAGGCCCGATTTTGCGGTCGGAGTGCCGAAATAGGCAGCCCTGAAGCGCCCAGCCCCTGATTTTGTGCAGAGTCCGCCTCATGCAATCAGCTTTCGTCGGACGACGAACAGGTTGCCAAGAGCGAACAACGTGAACAGCTGCGCGCGGTTTTTCGCAAGGCCCCGATAGCGGGTCTTGATGTATCCGAACTGGCGCTTGAGCACGCGGAACGGATGCTCGACCCGGGCCCGCACCTTGGCGATGATCCGGTTGATGGCCTCGTCGATCGGATGCAGCGCGCCGCCCTTTGGTGCCTTGCGCATGACGCCCCAGAACTTGTCAGGCCGTGAAAACGCGACCTCCCGCGCAGCGCTGACATAACCCTTGTCCGCCCAGACCGATGTTTCGTCGCCATGCAGGAGCGCGTACCACACCTGGCTGTCATGTATCTTTGCCGTGGTGGTGTCCAGGCTGTGCACGATACCGTTCCGTGCATCGACGCCGACATGCGCCTTCATGCCAAAATACCAATCGTTGCCCTTCTTTGTCGACGACATCTCGGGATCGCGCGCCTTGGCTTCGTTCTTGGTCGAGGACGGCGCATCGATAATGGTCGCGTCCACCAACGTGCCCGAGCACAGCGTGATGCCCTGGTCGACCAAGTGACCGTTCACCTCTGCAAACAGCGCCTCGGTCAGCCGACGCGTCTCCAGCAGGTGGCGAAAGTTCAGGATCGCGTCCTTCGGGCTTACGCGGCGCCACTGGCGCCACGGTTCCTTCGGACCGTCCGGGATGCGGTCATCGCCAAGTTCGATGCCCGCGAACTTGCGCATTGCATCACTGTCATAGAGCATTTCCTCGGCCATCGGATCGCTCAGCGCATACCACTTCTGAAGGAAATACACCCGCAGCATCGTTTCCAGCGGAA
>NZ_BMFC01000030.1 GCF_014637725.1 Marivita lacus
ACTACATCGAGCGCTTCTACAATCCCAGGCGACGCCATTCCAAACTGGGCTACCTAAGCCCCATGGCGTTCGAGGACCGAGCTATGCAAACCTAACCCTGTGTCCACGAAATCGGCAGCAGGCCACAATCTTGAAGCCGAGCTGGAGCGCCGCCTGTCTCTACCGTTGGATCAGTGGGAACCAGTTGGAGACATTGCAGACGTGACGAAACGCACACGGGCACATCTTGTCGCAATAGCTCAAAAGACCTGATGCACTTTGTCAGGCATCCGTTCTTCGAACGGGACCTCATCGGTATTGTTGAGCACATTGTTAATGTCACCGACGGTGACATTGCGGCTGCGGACCGCCGGTTGGGTGAAGTTGATGTGCTTCTCCAAGCGATTGCTACGAACCCAATGTCCGGCGTTATGCTCAGCGGCAAACTCGAAGGATGGCTCGTGCGCCATGGAGGTACCGGTCACCAAATGACAATTGTGTTCAACCCGGATGTGGAAACTGGGCAGATACATCTCGCGCTCCTCACCTTCGGTGGACGCGATTGGATGAGACTAGCGTCAGCAAGGCAGTCGTTCACCGATTGCTTGAGCTGCAGTCGCGGACAGCGATTTCACTAAGTTTCGGGCAGTTTGACGGTTGGTCATTGCCAGCGATGTCGCGGCACTCTGTCGGTCTTGGAAGAGACCGGAGGGCAGCATGCCACGACGCAAGCAAGCCAAGCGAATGACCATGCAAGACATACGAACGATTTTTCGGCTGACACATGAACAGGGGCAGGTTCAAACCTGCATCGTGCATCTGCTGCGTCATTCCATGAGCTTTGCCAGCTACAACGACCGCAAGGCCATTTACACGGCCGTGGATGCCGAGGCGGCAGAGGCGGCGTTGACCGCATTCGAGCACAGCGACCTTGCCCGGCAATACCCCGAACTGGCGGCCGAAGCCTGCTTGTATCTTTCAAAATAGACCGGATCGATGAAACAGGAGACCGCGGAGTCAGACCCCCAACGCCTGCGCCACACCCATGTTGGTGCGGGCCACCGTAATCGGGCAGTGTCTTGCGCATGGCCTGCATGGCCCCGTGTCAGCAGTTCAGACCAGTTCGCGCCGCGTTCATGCGCTGCACCATCCGGTAAAGCGTGACATCCATGGCGAAATACTGCGCGATCAGGGTGTAGAGATCATCCGGAAGAAAACTGTCAACGGTGATCCGGCTGGGGTCTTGCAAATCGCAGGGTAGGATATCGCACGCCCCGGCCAAGGATATCTGGTCCGCATCCATGTCACGCGAGACATTCATCATGGGCAAGGGGATTTCCTGTCCGACATGCTTGCGCAGATCATCCACGAGACAGTCGAGCGCTTTGACATCATAGACATGTGTGAACGCAACATTGCCAAGCTGTTCGGATTGCGGCTGCCAATGAGGGTCCAACGCCTTGGGATCTTCATGCAGGATGAATGTCACGAATTCCCGAAAACTGATACCACGCTCGAAATCCTCGGGCGTCAGGTCATGCCGCCCGAAAACCGCACGATAGGCCGGGCCCACGGTCTCCTCGATCCGCGGCTCGTTCCGGTGCAGGACGAATTTCTCGACATAGGCGCTGACCAGCCGGTCGAACGGATCGCGGATCACCACAAAGCGCATCCAGCCCGGACCAGACAGCGCTCTGCGGATATTGCCTTCGGGCAGGTCTGCAAATTGCAGGCCGGTGGCGTTGGTGTCGAGCTTGACATGGATGTCTTCGTCCGGTTCCAGCACGACACCACCAAGGGCGGCAACCACCTGCTTGAGCGACGAACAGGCATTCTTGGCCAGTGGCAGGTAAATGAGCTTGAGGTCATCCACCAGCATCGCCTGCGATGTCGGAGACCGGTAGAGTGCATGAGAGAGCGGTGGGCAATGCGCGATTGGATGATCTTGGCTTGGCTCTGCGAGCAGCACCGGGTTTTGTTCCGGGAGGTCTTTCATCACGACATGCGACATATGCTGTAACCCACGCAAATATTGTCTTTTGGCAGAAATAGACAATAAAAATGAGTAAAAGTAATAATTTTTTTAATGTGACAACTTTTCTCCCACGCCAGGATCAAAATCCAAGCCTGTTGCCACAGCAAAAAGCCAACCGGATATGACACCGGCTGGCTTGCTCTGTACGAAACTTTTATAAAGACGGTGTATAAAGACCGTGCGGACTACATCGCGGAGAAATCGTCCAGCACACCGAGAAGCGGCATCAGGAAGTCGCCGTTCTCTGCACTCATTGCCGCCATGTAAAGTACCTCGACTGCATCCACAGCATCGCCAAGGCTCTCGGCACTGCCATCGAAGAGCGACATGACCTGGGCCGCGTCGTCCGTGTTGGACATGCCACGATGCACAGCGAAAAGAGCCCCCAGATCAGTCTTCTGATCGAGATAGGCACGGTCTTCACTGCCGTCCTGCACACCGTTCAAGATGGCCAAGATGAATTCGCCGCGCGTGACATTGGCGTCATCAAGTTGGGCTGCCCAGAACCGCAAACCGTCAATGTCGGGCGACCGGCCCAACACGTTGCCATAGACGTCAGAGACGAACTTGAGGTTATTCGAACCCTCTGGGTATGTGGCCAGCGTTTCCGGCTGCGTGGCGAATTCGGCAGCAATCGCTTCCAGCGACATGCCATTGGCGTGCGCCGTGCCCCAGAAGGCCAGACCAACCGCATCCGGCGCGCGGTTGAAATAGGCGATATACATCTCGACGAAGCTTTCGAAGGCCGCAGCATCGAGTGTCGTGTGACCGCCGAACTGCCGCAGGTCCATCGCCCCGCCGAACACTGGCAGGTCGGTGCCGAAATCGATCAGCTCCACATTGTCGAGCGCGATCGTGCCCAGTCCGCCATCGGTGCGGTCCGTCACGGTGACCCCATCCGGGCTGAACGTCATGGTGTAGTTCGTCTGGTTGCCGGCAAACGCAGCCGTGTCCACGCCGTCCAGACCGTCGATGCGCCCGATCCCTGCCACAGCCGTCAGCGCGGCATCATTGGCGGGGGTGCCTTCGAGAACGCCCGTGGCGCGGGGTTGCCCTGTACCATCGGAAAGTTCGGGAGTTTCGGGGGCATTCGGGTCCGGCACCGGCGGCTCCGGCTCGCTGACCACGGTTTCCAGTGTCCCTGCCCCGTCGACAAAGCTCATCTGCACGCTGATCGATTCACCACGGTCGTCTTCTGTGATCCGGTAGATATTGTCCGTGGCGCCCTCAATCGCATCCGCGCCCCGGAACCACTGGAAGCGCGCATCTGCCGGATCGAATCCGTCACGATCGAACACCGCATCGGTGCGTGCCAGCAGATCCGCCCCTTCGACCGGAAAGCCGAGGATGACCAGCTTGCCGATCGGTACGGAGTTCATGAATTCGGGTGGCTGTGTCGGGGTCTCGACCGGGTCTTCCGTGACCGGAGTCTCCGGGACGGGTGTTTCCGCGGGGGGCGGCGTCGTGCCCCCGGGAACTGCGGCTTCCGGTTTGCTGGTGATGGTCTCGCGAGAGCCGCCATTGTCGAGATAGGTCCACTGGACCGAGAGCTGCGCACCACGATCCGCTGTTCCGACAAGATAGGTCTGCGCGGTGGCGCCGGAAATCGGCGTGCCATCCCGCAGCCACTGGAACGAGGCGCTGCCGAAATTGATCCCATCCGCATCGGCGATGCCGTTCGGGCGGGCGATCAGGGTTTCGCCGACCAGTGCGTCGCCGAGAATGACCAGCGGGCCCACAGGATCAGAATTGTTCGGGTTTACGATACCGGGATCCAGCACCGGAGCGCTGACTATCGGGGAGGTTGTCGGCGCAGTGCCCGACACGGCAGGTTCGGGTTTGCTGGTGATCACCTCCAGCGTTCCGCCGTTGTCGGTATAGCTATAGCGCACGCTGATCTCGCTGCCGGTATCCATCGAGGACACCAGATAGCTCTGCTGGGTGGCCCCGAAGATCGGATCCCCGTTACGCAGCCACTGAAAGGCTTGGGTGGAATAGTTGATGCCATCCGCATCGGCGATGCCGTTCGGCCGGGCGATCAGGGTTTCGCCGATCAGGGCATCGCCCAGAATGACAAGGGGTCCTACGGGTGTAGAGTTGCTCACGTCAGTGCCTCCTAGCGATATGTTTCATGTTGCCCAGGACGGTCAGGAGACCATTCAGGGCAATGAGCGGTTTTTCCAACGCAGGTACATCCTCGCGGGGATGCAAAATCCGTGCCTGAGCTCGCTGGTTGGATACATTGATGTCGAAAACACCGACATCACGGCCGATGCCCGCAAATTCGAAGCCACCTTTATGTGCTATCTGCCCGTTGCCTTCTTCATGACGGTCTACGCCACCATCCCTGTCAGCGGCTTGGGTATCATCGAACCGCTTGGCTTCAAGGGAAGCTCCGTGCTCTTTCGGCAAATTTATGCGCAAATGTGGTTTTTCTACTATATATAGGGGCGTGTCGTTGCGGTATGCCGCACGCTGTTCGGACGACATGACAGACGCCAAATCCTTAAGATTTCGCAAAGATTCCGTCCGATCAACTTGTGCAGGCTCAAATGACACGCCAGCATCCTTCTTGTGTCGGCTTCCGGGAAAGCTCTGCTTTTCCCGGCACCGTTAGCCACCGAAACCGTCTGATGATGGGATGGCTAAGCGAAAACTTGGGCGCAATCATGGTGGCAATAAGATTCCGAACCTCGGAATTACGGACAAATTTAGGCTTCTGTCGCGGCATCGGCTGTCATCGCGGATTGAACGTCTGGTGTCAGGAACGAAAGCAGACTCAGTGCAAGCAACACCACCTGCCCCGTGACCGCGTAAACGACCAAACAGGCAAGGATCCCATATCCGCTCAGGGCTGCAAAAACACAGACAGCAAGCGAAACGAAGATCGAACTCAAAAGGCGAGGAAGAAGACCCATTGTCATTCCCATCTTTGCCACGTCTCTCAGCGCAACCCGAAGACCCAGGGTGCCGATGATCGACGACCAGCGCGTTGCGTCTTTTGATCAATGCAGGGATGGGGATCGCGAGACCAGCTGTCGTGATTGCCTAGCCATTTGGACAGGTCTCCGACAACACGCGGGAGTCCTGTCTCTGCGCTGCATCGAAAGTCCGTGCAATTTTGATAGAATGATCGATCCAATCAAACGCTTGAATGCAATGAAGAATCTGTGGGATGCAGGCTCTTGGACTGGGGCGATTTGGACGTTGTGGGCCCCGGCGCAGAACCGGAGCCAGCACAAGAAAATGCCAGCGGGATATGTCTCCGCTGGTACATGTTGTCACAACGGCCCCCCTCACATCATGAACGGATCATCCACCACGCCAACAAGCGGCATCAGGAACTCGCCGGCCAGAGGGTCGAGTGCGACGGCGTAATCGGCGTCCATCTCGGCGCGGGCGGCCTGGACGCTGGCAGGCGTGCCGTCGAACAGCGCCATGCTGTCGCGGGCGTCATCGACATCGCTCATGCCGAGGATGACCGCGTAGTAGATCCCGAGATCGGTCTTGGTCTCGAGATATTGCGCATCCAGCGCCCGCTGCGCGATGGTCTCGGCGCTGTCACCCGGTTGCGCGGGCGCGTCCACCCCTTCGAGCAGTTCGAGAATGAACTGGCTCTTGGTGACGAACCCGCCATCCAGCGCGCCCACCCAGAAGTCGAGCCCCGCCTGATCGAACTGGCGCCCCAGCACGTTCTGGTAGACCTGCTGCGCAAAACCGGCATTGTCGGTCAGATCCGGATAGGCCGCCTGCGTTTCCGGCTGGGTGAAGAAATCGTCCGCGATCTGTTCCAGTGTCAGCTGCCCCTTGGCCAGCACCGTGCCCCAGAAGAACAGCCCCACCGCGTCAGGCGCGCGGTCGAAATAGGCGATGTAGATCTCCACGAAGGTGCGGAAATCCTCGGGGGTGAGGGTGGCGAAATCGGCGAACTGGCGCAGGTCGAAGAGCGTGAGATCCCCTGCCCCGCCATCGAACGTGCTGCCCCCCTCGAAGTCGAGGAACTCGAACCCATTAAGCGTGTCCGTGCCGTCGCCCGCGTCGCGGCGATCATCCAGCACAAAGCCATCGGGCGTGATCTGCAGCGTGTAGCTGTCCTGATCGCCCGAGTAGCGCGCGGTGTCCGTGCCCTCGCCGCCCGTGAGCGTGTCATTGCCCGGACCCCCCGTCAGCGTGTCATCGCCGCCACCCCCCGAGAGCTCATCCGCGCCGGTGGTCCCGGTCAGCGTGTCGGGACCGTTGCCACCCGCCTGTGAGAAATCCTCGAGCAGCTGCCCCGCACCCAGAAGCGCAAAATCGTCCAGTCCGGCGGTGTCGGAGCCGTTGCGGTATTCGCCCCGGATCTCGATGGAGTCGAGATCGGCCAGCACCGCAGTGATCTCGGCATTGGTGGCGGCAAGACCTGTTGCGGGATCGAACCAACCCCCGCTGGTGTCGAGCGCAATGGAATAGTCGGTCCAGTCGAGACCCGGCTGCGTATCTGCGGGCAGGTCGATCACCAGCTCGCGCCCATCCGTGGCAATGAGCTTGGCGTCGATATCGTCGAACTGGCTGCTCAGGCTGGTCTGGAACAGGGAATAGTTCAGCGATCCACCCGAGAAGGCGGTGTAATCGCCGGAAAACGCCACCGGAGTCTTGAAGAACCAGACATCGCCCGTGGGCCTGTCGGAGGCGCGCAGATAGCCGTTGGTCTTGCCCCCCGTGGGCACCCAGACCGCGTCCTGACCGTCTGCGGTGATGCGCCAGCCATCATCGCCGGTGGCAAAGCCGTCGCGATAGGGCGCGGGCGTGCCTGCCCCGCCGCCGCCAGCCCCCGGGAGCGAGGTCAGCGTGACTTCGTCCAGCTGGGCCGAGTCCGGTCCCGTCCGGTATTCGCCCCGGATCTGGAGCGCCTGTACATCGCCCAGAACTGCCACGATCTCGGCATCGGTGAGCACGGCATCGGTCACCAGGTCGAACCAGCCCGCCAATGCGGTCAGGCTGATGCTGTAATCGGTCCAGTCCTCACCGGGGTTCTCGTCGACCGGGAAATCGAACCCGATGGAGCGGTCGGCCCCCACGAGGATCACATCAACGCGGTCGAACTGGCTCGTCGCGCTGGACTGGCGGATGGTGTAGTCCAGCGTGCCCCCCGCAAAGAGCGACAGATCGCCGGTAAAGGGCGCGCCGCCCACGAAGTACCAGGTATCGCCCGACACGCGATCAAAGGCCTCGACATAGCCGCCATCTGCACCGCTCGGGGGAACATGGGTGAAATCGCGCGCATCGGCATTGGTGCTCCAGCCGCCGTCATTGGTGTTGAAATTTTCGGAGAGAATTGTGGGCATGAAACCAAATACCTTTTGACAATCAATTTGATACGATGGGGCATCATTTGGGGAACAATTCGGGTCTGTAAAGAGGATTTTGAACCGACCCGCTCACATCTGTTCGAACCCGTGTTTGAGTCCGGGCACCCGGTGGTCGCGAACACCCGGACAGGCCGCATAGACCTCGCGCGCCACTTGCCGTAACACCTTCGGCCAAGGATCAGAGGGTCAGGACGGCAGGAACAGATGGCGCAGGTTTTCTTCGATGTCAGCGACATCGTCACCTATATCCGCGAGCACCGGTCCGTCAGCGGCATCCAGCGCGCCGCCGTGCGCATCATCGCGCAGGCGGTGCGGCTGCGTCGGGATGACGTGTTCCTGAGTTTTTACCATCCGGTCAAAAAAGCCTATCTCACCTGTCCCGCCACCGATCTGATCGACGCTCTGGGGACGTTCGACATCGAAGCCCTGGCCCCGGCGCTTGGGGTGCGGTCTTTGAAGGCCCCGGTTCCGGCACAGTTCCTCGACCGCTACCGGGACCAACCGTACAAGCAGGCGGTGCATGTCGTACGGATGCGTCTGGCCGGCAGGCTGGGCAAACCCCGCTATTTCGACAAGCGTGGTCTGGATTTCGACCTCTGGCAAAAGCTCTACAGCCCGCGCAAGGCGATCAAGCCAGTGGCGTTGCGCCCCTTCGCAGATGTGGCCCAACCCGGCGACACAGTCTGCGGTCTGGGCGCCATCTGGGGGCGGGGCAAGGTGGAAACCGCGTTTCGCCGCGCGCATGCGCGCGGTGTTCGGGTGTTCCTGCTGGTGCATGACCTCATCCCGATGAAACTGCCCGGACAGGCTGACCCGAAGGCCGCAAAAAGCTATCACAATTGGCTGCTGGGCTCGGCCGAGTATGTGACCGGCTACCTGGCCAATTCCGAAGCCACCGCGCAGGATTTGCGGGAGTTCCTTTCCGAACAAGGACTTGAGGGCAAGGTCCATGTCACGCCATTGGCGCAGGCGGGTGTTGGCGCCACACTCGACGGCCCCCCTGCCCTCAGCCCCTTGGTGCATGAGGCCACGACCGTGCCCTATGTGCTCTGCGTCGGCACGATCGAGCCGCGCAAGAACCTCTGGCGGCTGGTGCAGGTCTGGGCACGGCTGGCACAGCGCAGCGACCTGGAGCTGCCGCGCCTCGTGCTCGCGGGCAAGCGCGGCTGGCTGACGAACGGGTTCCTCGCGATGCTGGAGCGCACCGGGGGTTTGGGCGGCTGGGTGATCTGGCTCGACGCGCCCAATGATGCCGAGCTTGACCACCTTTATCGCCACTGCCTTTTTACCGCGACGGTGAGCCTTTACGAAGGCTGGGGCCTGCCGATCGGCGAGGGGCTGAGCTACGGCAAGACCGGGGTGGTGTCGCAGACCGCGTCCATGCCCGAGGTGGGTGGCGACATGGTGGTCTATTGCGACCCTGCATCGATGCAGAGCATGGAGGCCGCGGTGCTGCGCTGTCTGGATGTGTCGGACCGCGCAGCATTGGAGGCGCGGATCGCCCAGACCAAGCTGCGCAGCTGGGACGATGTGGGGCAGGATGTGATGGCCGCGCTGGAGGGGCCATCCCCTTGCAGTACATGTTGAGCTCCGGGGAAATGTCTGCGGGCTCCGTGTCTTGGTCGTAGAAGGGCAGCGTGTGAGGTCAAGCCATATGCTGCTCACCCAGAAGTTCGCTGAGGCGTTCTGGGTTGTTCGACAAAAGGCGTAGCGCCGTGTCAGCGGCCTTGCTTAACAAGACGTCTCCAGATTCGTACTTCTGAAACGCATTTGGTCCACCACCGATCAAGCGACCGGCCTCACGCTGCGAAAGCCCCAGCTTCTTACGCGCCGCTCGGACCTGGCCCGGAGTCATCACGCCGGCCTCGCGGGCTTTCATCGTGTTGATCGCGCGATCCGACACCTGCATGTCCTTGGCATCATGGATACCCTGATCCGCAGTAGGGTCGTCGGCTGGATACCAGCCTGGCAGCTCGATCGTTTCGTTTTGGGACCGAAAAGTGAATGTGACGGTGCGAATACCGCGAACGAGTGTTGCACCAGTCTCCGGATGCACCCTTGTTTTGTCGACAGCAGCCATCTCACCCCTCCTTGAAGGACGTGCAGGTAAACTCAGCGACGGTGTCCTGCACGAACTTGATGTAGATCTCGTAACCATCAGCTCGCCCGTGGTAGACATCCATCCAAACCCTGTGGTTCTGATACGTTGTCATAGACTTGTAGAAATCACGGCGCGTAAGGCCCTTGATGACGTCAATCATGTCGTCGCGGGTCATTCCCATCTCTGCCGCACCCCGTATGGCAGAGTTCGTGATCCCCATCGTCGAGCCAGCGGAAGACTGAATAGATCCGAGATCGTATGTTGGTTTCTTCTTCTCCATCAAATAGCACCATAATGGTGTATCTTCAAGAGGTCCAGCGCATCTGATCCCAAAGCCGTCGGCCCATGTGGCTCGATCAGGCGTCCCGTCCGCTTCTTCCTGAATTGGGCACGAACCGTTGCGCCCAGCTTGCCCCATTCCCTGACGACTTCGGTCTTGAAGCGCTGCTCATAGGGCATTCCGATCAACCGGTACTTCGGCCATATCGCGACGCTCATCGGCAACAGCGTTCAACTCTGCATCTTCCAGACGGTCCAGCATCGCTTCGTATGCGGCCACAGGCACACAATAGAATGCCGCCCGGTTGCGGTTGAGGATCGCAATTGCATGCCCCTCTGCAGCCGCCAACGTGCCCATCGGATCACGCTTCAGCTCGGTCACACTGGCGGTTCTGTCGGCATAGATACGTTGGGGCATAACGGAGACTCCTTTTTTCATGTCAAGAGCAATGCTTTTTAAAGCACTCTGTAATGATCTTCAAAGAAGTCGATCCATTCAGAGGAGCCCTACCATTCCCCCGCCTGCTGGGCCCGTTTCTTGCGAAAGCCCGGGAAGGTCATTTGCGGATTTCGCACCCAGGGCCGCTCCATTGCGCAATGCCTCGCAAGACTGGACGTCACCTTCGCTCGTAAAGTTAGGTGTCGCCTGGCAGCTGTCCGAAACATGTCCGAATGGTTGTGACGCCGGACATGCCCTCACCACCAGACCCGCCGATGGTCGATGACCTCCAGAAACCGGTCCTTGAGCAGGCTCGCACCGTAGACATTCAGATGATCGCTGTCCCGCATCGTGAAAACACCATCGACGGAGGGATGACAGGTCTCTTGGGCCTCCGGACACAGGGTGTCGAAAATGTGCAGAATCCGCAGGTTGTCATGCGCGTCGACCAAGCTGTCCAGGGCGGTCTCGACCTCGGACACCGGTTGGAGGATCCGGGCGCGCGGCACGGCGCAGGACTGTGCGTCCTCACGGTTGCAGGCGCGGATGTCGGGAAAGCTGTAAGCGGGCGGTGGGCCGGAGACCACAACCTTGACCGACCGCTCGGCCATCTGGTCGATGAACGGCTTCAGAGAGGGGATCCAGGTGTTCAGCACGCCAGGCAACACGGATGTCGGCTCGGTGCGCGTCAGGTAGAGACGGCTGATCAGCACGATGTCACCGGGGCTCAGCTCTGGAAGCATCCGTTCGACCAGTGCCTGCCGCGAACTGGGCGTGTCTGTCTTTGGCGGTGGAAAAACCTGACCAACGGTTTCGACAAGATGAAACCCGATGCCACGCTCCTGGTGGAGCTGGACCAGAAGCCCCTGGAAATGCCCGGCATGGGAATCTCCCAGCGCCCAGATCGTCGGCGCATCGCTGCCCGGCTCGGGCGGGAAGGTGCATGTGTCGAACGTGTCCGCCTCGAGACGGCGGCGGTCATCATCGACCACGCAGGTCGGATCGAAGGGCGCGCCGGATGGCAGGGGCAGGGTGTTGATTTCCAAGGCCAGCGCCGGGGGTGCGTCGGGGGGCGCGAAGGGACGGGCAAGCGAAAGCGTGACCGCGGCTCCGATCGCCAGGCCTGAGGCCAGCATCCCGGAGATCGCAACGCGCCCGCGCCCCGACGACCATGTGCTGTGCCGCAACGGCTGTTCGACAAGGTGATAGGACAGCATGGACAGACCGAACAAGAGCGCGATCAAGACTGCAGGGTGTGTCCAGACCGCGTCGGGGGACAGCCGTTCGAACACCAGGAGCGGCCAATGCCAGAGGTAAAGCGTGTAGGACAAGCGCCCCAGATAGGTCGCCAGAGCATTGTCGAGCAGCCGGGACCGGTCCGGAGCGGCGATCAGCAGCACGGCGAGACCGACAACCAGGGTGGTCAGCACCCGTGGATCGGGGAATGCCAGCGCCATCGCCGCCAGAAGTCCGAGCAGGATCAGGCCCTGCCATCCGATCCAGCGGCGGGCCAATGGTGCTGCGGTGCCCCGGGATGTCAGGACAAGCGCCAGCATCACCCCTGCTCCCAATTCCCAGAACCGGGTATGCAGCAGGTAGAACGAGGCAACGGGCTGCGTGGCGCGCAGGGCAAGGAAGGCCGCAAAGGACAAGACCGACAAAACACCGATGACCCAGAGCAGCCGACCCGGTGGTGCCCGCAGCAGGACCCAGGCGAGCGCGGGCAAGAGCAGGTAGAACTGCTCTTCGATGCCAAGCGACCACATATGGGTAAAGGCATTGAAGCCGGTGTCGGTGGCGAAATAATCGAGTTGCTGAAAATAGAGGTGGATGTTGGCCGCACCGATCAGCCCGGCCAATCCGGTCCAGAGCGAGGTCGCAGGATCGGGGTCGATCACCAGAAGGGCGACGGAGGACAGCGCCACGCAGAGGATCAGCCCCGGCATGAGCCGTTTGATGCGCCGCGTGTAAAAGCCTCGCAGAAAGCCGCCGAAGGGCTGGGAGGCGTTGCCCATCAGGGACAGCGCGATCACGTAGCCCGAGATGACGAAGAACACGTCGACCCCCAGGAACCCTGAGGACAAGGCCGTCGGATCGGCATGGTTGACGATCACGGCGAGCACGGCAAAGGCCCGCAGGCCGTCGATGTCCTGGCGGTAGATATTCATGGGATGTGTTGGAGTGCTTGGTCGGAGTTGGGTGTGCACCCGCTCTACGCGAGAGCGCTGCGTATCACAACACGGTGAGCGGGAAAGTGCCGCAAGGTCAGCCTGTCATTTCAGCAAGAGTCGCTGATCGGAAGATGGCAGGAAATAGAGGCGCTTTCTTCCGCTTCTTATCACTGCGCCATCACGGCAGGATTTCGGTCTGAGCACTCCTGTGCAGTCGGAGGTCAAGGCTCCCCGCGCTGCTGGGCCCATTTCTTGCAGAACCCCAGGAAGGCCATTTCCGGATTGCGCGGCGTGCTGCTGGCCCAGGCGCGCCATTCGGCCTCGATGACATGCACGTCCCAGCCGGGGGCTGCGGCGCGGGCCATGTCGTAGACCTCCGGGTCGAGTGCCGGGATCTCGACCGCGTCGGAGCGGTCGTCGCCCACGGTGCCGCGGGAGCGGGCGATGAGCTGGTCCTTCACGTCATCGATGCGGATCTCGTAATCCGGCATGTGCCTGTATTCTTCATCCTCCTTGGCGATGGCCAGGACGAGGCGGCGGAATTCGCGCAAGGTGGAGCCTGATCCGCATTTCTTCTGCAGCACCGCCATGGACACGCGCCATTCCTTCTGGCGGCCGCAATGCTTGCGCGCCAGCTCGTAGATGCGCCGCTCGAGCGGTTTGCGCAGACGGAAATACTCGCGGCTGAGCGTCAGCACCTCCTGCGCGCGGATCGCGTTGAAGACCCAGTCCGAAAGCTTGACCTCGACCTCCTGCATCCGCCCGTCGCGGGTTTCGCGCACGATGCGGGCGCGTTCGATGAGGCCGAAGGTCTCGAAGATCTCCTGCCCGCCGGTGGTGATGTTGGTGGAGATGCGGGTGCCTGCGAGCCGTTCCATCGCGGCCTTCAGGAGGTTGTAGCCGCGCCCGGTGGTCATGCGGTTGGTGGCCTTGAGCAGGTCCGCGGCCTGGAAACGGATGACCTGCTGGGGTTCCTTGCCGTCGTTCATGCCCTTGATGAGCGCGGAGATGCAGTAGATCAGGATGTCCCGGTCATGCACCGTGGCGAGCCCGTCGACCGAGGGCTTGATGTCGATGGTGACGCCGTTGTGCTCATAACGGCGGGGCCGTGTGTCGGGTTTGGTCGAGAGCGAGAAGATCGGGTGCTCCATCGACCCCATGTCGCCCTTGGGAGCGGCATCGAGGATGTCGCAGACAAAGAAATCCCCCTGCGGATGGCGATCCGGCAGCAGCGGATAGGCAGTTGGCCCGGTGGACATGGCACGCTCCTCAACGACACTTCACACACAGAGCACCGTACAACGACATTTCACACACGCCAAGACCGAAACGACATTTCACACACGGTGCCTTCGACACTTCACACACGCTTCAGCCCGAAAACACGAGTCGCCTCAAGGGGTTATCCACAGGCTTTCAGGCGGGACCTCAGCTTGATTCGGGAAGCACCACTCTACACACGGTGAATCACCACTTTACACACGCAGAATCACCACTTTACACACAGGGGGTCTCTGGAAGTGATTGAAGTTGCTGGGGAAAAGCGGCCTCAAAGAAGGCTTAACACGAGTCTAACACTTATTAACACTCAGGAGGGCTAACGGAATGCTGCCAAAGGGCAGTGAACAGACGGATGCCGTTCGGCCTTTTTGCCGTGAAGGAAAGACGGCGCATCTTGCGGGCAAGGCCCTGATGAGCAGAGGTTTTTCCGGGTGTTGTCGTTGGCGCCCGGCCGGAGACTTGCCGGCCAGGTCACGCGCATGGTCTTCGTGTCAGCCTTGGTCGTTGTTGTCTGACAGGGTGATTGAACTGATGCGGTGGATGCCCCCACCCGCCGGCATCGGATACCATGACGGTTCTATACTCGCTTAGTGGAGGGCACATCGATGACATCAAAGATCAGTGTTTTGGCAATCGACTTGGCAAAAGGCA
>NZ_BMFC01000031.1 GCF_014637725.1 Marivita lacus
CTACATCGAGCGCTTCTACAATCCCAGGCGACGCCATTCCAAACTGGGCTACCTAAGCCCCATGGCGTTCGAGGACCGAGCTATGCAAACCTAACCCTGTGTCCACGAAATCGGCAGCAGGCCACTTGCACACGAACCCAAGCTGGCACGCATGATCCCCGGCTTGTCCTGGAATAATCGTTAATGGTCCCATTCATCTGGAGTTTGCGCGGACGTCTCATCCGCCTCACCTGTCCACTTTTCTTCGAAAAGGTCGGAGCGGGGACTATGTTTGCCGGACGGATCCGGTTGCCCATGCCATTCCGGCGCGTCCGGTTGGGCGCGGGATGCATGGTGGGGGACGGCGTGTTCTTTCAGACCGGCCGCACCAGCGAGATCGTGATAGGCGACGATGTGAGCCTGAATACCGGGACGCATGTGGTGGCCGCCCAAAGCATCCGCATCGGAACCGGAACCGCCATTGGCGAGTATGTTACCATCCGAGATCAGGATCACCGTTTCACACCAGGCACAGGCGTCCGGGGGCAGGGTTTCGACATCGCGCCCATCGAGATCGGCGAAAATTGTTGGATCGGGCGCGGTGTCCATATCGGCCCAGGCAGCTGTGTCGGGGCGGGCTGCATCATCGCCGCCAATGCCGTGGTGCGCGGCACATTCGGTCCGAACCTTCTGATCGCGGGCGTACCGGCCCGCGCCCGACGGCTACTGGCGGAAGATGGGACACGGCACCCGTTGTGAGCAGGGCGATTGCCTCTTGGGAATGCCGGACTTAGCAACGCGGAAAATCCATTTCACCCAGGAAATTCAATGCGCATCACGATCCTGACACGCCAGATTGGCCACTATCACGACGCCCGATACCGCGGCGCCGCCACCGTGATCGAGGGCGATGTCACTGTGGTAGCCACCATGGGGCGCGGCGCCTTCGACGAATTCGCAGCAACCGATCTGGGGAGCTATGCGCGTCTGGTGCTTTACGAAGACCGCGCGACCTATGATGTGGCCTTGCGCAAGAGTCTGCTGAAGGACGCCTTCACGCGGATGCTGGCCGAAAGCGCACCGGATGTGCTGGCCGTAGCGGGATGGGCCAATGCGGAAAGCGCAATCGCGCTCCGCTGGGCCCGGGCCAATGGTATACCTACTGTAATGATGTCAGAATCGCAGATCGACGATGACAAGCGTCAGCCGTTTCGGGAATGGGTGAAGGGCAGACTGGTCAGGCTGGCGGATGCCGCGCTGGTCGGCGGCCCGCCCCATGCCGACTACATCCGCACCCTCGGGATGCCCGAGGCACGCATCTTCCAGGGATACAACGCCGTCGGAAACGCGCATTTCGAGACCAGAGCGGAGATGGCGCGGGCGGATGCCGAGGCCCTGCGCCGTCAGCATGGCCTGCCCGAGCAATACCTGCTCGCCTCTTCACGCTTCATCCGGAAGAAGAACCTCACCACGTTGATCACGGCCCATGGCGAGGTGTTTGACACAGGCGGGCCAGAGCTTGTCATCCTCGGCGATGGTGAGATGCGGCCGGAGATCGAGGCAGCGCGCGCAGCACATCCCGCCCCAGACAATGTGCACCTGCCCGGATATCGAGGCTATGACGATCTTCCAGTCTATTACGCGCTGGCAGATGGGTTTGTGCATGTGGCGAGCCACGAGCAATGGGGCCTCGTCATCAACGAGGCCATGGCCTGCGCTCTGCCCGTCATCGTGTCTGATCGGTGCGGCGCCACACGAAGCATTGTCTCAGACGGGACCAGCGGGATCGTAACGCGCGCCGATGCCCCTTCGATCGCCGCCGCCTTCATGCAGTGGCGAGACTTGGGGCCGGAAGGACGCGCACAAATGGGTGCCGCGGCGCAGGCGGCCATCGCCGATTGGGGGCCGTCCCGCTTCGGCGCCGGATTGCGGGATGCCGCCGAAGCGGCCCTTGCTGCCTATCGCCGCCGCGCGGTCGGCCTCCTTGACAGGGCCTTGCTCTCAAGGATCGAACGCGCAGAAATCGCTCGGGTCTCCTGATGGGCGGGCCCTTGCGTGTTGCCATGGTCACCGGGTCAGTCTCGCGCCGGGCTGGCGGCTTGTTCAACTCTGTGCGCGGACTGTCGCTAGCGCTTGCGGAGCACAACATCGATATACGCGTTCACAGCCTGATAGACGGGGATACCACCCGCGACCTGCCGGCTTGGGCCCCGCTGCACCCGGATGCGGCGCCCTCCTGGGGGCCGTCGGCGTTTGGATGGCGGCCGGGATTAGGACCTTCGCTGAAAGACGCGGACGTGATTCACCAACATGGGATCTGGCAGGGGATCGGGCTGCCCGTTCTGGCGGCCGCGCGTGCGGGTCGGGCGACGATGATTTCGCCTAGGGGGATGCTGGATCCGTGGGCCCGTGCCAATGCAGCCTGGAAGAAACGGTTGGTATGGTTCGCTTGGGAACGCGCCAACCTGACACGGGCTGCCTGCATCCATGCGCTGGCCGCTGCGGAAGTAGACGCCGTGCGCAAGGTGCTGCCCAACGCCCCTGTGGAAATCATTCCCAATGGGGTCGACCCGGGCCCGGATCCTGCCCCTCGCCAGATGCCGGAAGGACGGCGCACATGCCTGTTCCTGGGACGGATCCATCCCAAGAAGGGGCTGGCGCGGCTGATCGATCACTGGGCCGCGCTTCCGCAGGAAACGCGTGCCGCATGGCGGCTACAGGTCGTCGGGCCGGACGAGGTCGGAGAGCGCGATAGCCTCCAAGCCCGTGCCGCCGAGCGCGGCCTGATCTACGGAAAGGAAATCTGCTTTCGAGGCCCCTTGCTTGGGTCCGCGAAGGCGGAGGCCTTGGCGGAGGCCCACGCCTTCGTCCTGCCGAGCTATTCGGAGGGTCTTCCTATGAGCGTTCTGGAAGCTTGGGCCGCGGGACTTCCGGTGCTGATGACCCGCGAGTGTAACTTGCCGGAAGGATTTTCCGAGGGCGCCGCCCACGAGATCGGGGACAGCCCCCGCGCCCTCGCGGACGGCCTTGCACGGGCAGATCTGCCGCGTATGGGGGATCTGGGCCGCGCGCTGGTCATCGCTCGCTTCAGCTGGACAGCCATCGCCGCGCGCCATGCGGAACTTTATCGCGCCTTGGCCCGACGGCAAGGCGCGCGGCTTGCCGCCCGCTGAGAAAGCCGACCCACGCGCTTTGGAATCTACCCGCAAAATTGTAAGTAGACCCCGACGACACGGTATAGCTGGCCCGCTGCCTGAAGGAATGAAGAGCGTAATCGTGCGACAATCATGGATCACCCTGGCAAAGACGCTCTATGCGGGCGCGCTGCGTTTCGCCGCCACGCTGACAATGCTGGCCTTTGCAATCCTCGGCACGCGCCTGCTCGGCCCGGAGACCTTTGGCAGCTACATTTCCGTCATGGCCGTCGCAACTATCGCCACGACGGCGCTCGGGCTTGGCTTACCGGCACTGCTGGGACGGGAAGTGGCAGCGGTCCGGGGCGGCGCCCCGGATGTACTGCTGGGACCGGTCGGGCAATGGCTGCTGATCATCAATCTATTGGTTGCCCTCTGCGCCCTCGGCGCCTTGGCTCTAGGGCAGGGAATGTTAGCCCTCGCGCTGTTCTTTGTCGTTGTTGCCAATGGCGCGCAAACGCTTGGCATCGTCACCACCGGGTTCGAACGGGTGATGTTCGCTCAAACTGTGGGCGGGCTGATCCGGCCTGTGGCAACGCTCTGTTTTCTCTTTGTGATGGTATGGTTGATCGGCCCCACGGCCAGCGCACCACTGTGGGCGCAATTGCTCGGCGCAACGACCGCGTTGCTTATCCTGCTGGTGGGCTGGCGCGGGCCGGGACATATGGCAGCGATCACGCGGATGAAGATCGCCGGGTTATGGTCGCCAAACCACCCGCATGCACTCCGGCAAGGGTTGGTCTATGCAGGGTCGCAGACGCTCATAAACGCCTCCACGCAGATCGACGTCATCCTGTTGACGCTCCTCGCGCAACCCCGGGACGTGGCGGCATATTATGCGGTGTCACGCGCCGCCATAGCTGTCTCGTTTTTTTTCAATGCTGCAGGACTTCTGGCCGCACCAGCCATGACACGTTTATGGGCTGAAGGAAAACGCAAAGAGATGACCACCCTTGCCCGTCAGACTGCGCGGTTAGGTGCTGTATTGACGGTCTGCGGGGCAGTCGGTGCTTGGATGCTAGCGGAGTTCTATTTGTCACTTTATGTGCCTGAATTCCTACCGGAGATCTGGGGCATCCGGGTGTTAGTAGCGGCCTATCTGATAGTCGCTTTCATGGGGCCGACAGAGCAATTGCTTCGTGCAATAGGCCGTGAGGCCGATGTGATGCGCATCTTTGCGGCCACGTGCTTCTTGAACGCGGTATTGTCGGTGATGCTGATCCCGATCATGGGGGTATTGGGGGCCGTGATTGGCACCGCGGTTCAGCTTCTTGCAAGCTGGGTGGCACTCTATGTCATGGTACGCCGGCGTCTTGGCTTACGCGTGGATATTTTGGCCTTTGACAATCCACTCTTTCAGCGTGACGGAACCAGTAAACGTGTTTAGGTGTGCGCTCCTAGAAATCAGATCGACCATTAGATCATGGAGGTTTTCATGAAGTTACGCCATATTATCCGTGATCTGGGCATGCTTATTGCTCCACCGATCATGTCACAAGTCGTGGCCGCACGTTCTCAACGACTCATTATCAGTATTGAGGCAAGGGAAGGCTTGACAGAGGCCTCCCATCGCTTTGTGGAAAAGTTCGGGCGTTCGGTACTCCATGGCCCGTTCACTGGCCTTACCTACCCTGACATGACCGTGTCACAGCGTAATCTAATCCATAAACTACTAGGCAGCTACGAGGATGAACTCCATCCCTGGATCGAGAAGCTGAAAGCTAAGAACTACCGAGCCGTAATTAATGTTGGTTCAGCCGACGGATATTACACGGTAGGCCTAGCGCTCACCAAACCTAATACACCAGTGATTGCATTCGACACAGATCCATGGGCTCGTCGCGCCACGCAAGCGCTAACAAGAGAAAACAATGCACGCAATGTTGATATCCGGACGATGTGTACACCGCAATGGCTCGCTGAGAATTTGGAGGCCAGAAGCCTTTTGTTATCAGATTGTGAGGGTTATGAAGGCGTGCTGCTCGATCCAAAAACAGCCCCAGCCTTGTTGAAGTGTGATATCGTCGTGGAGCTCCACGACCACGCCGCGCCTGGCGTGGAGGATCTCATGCGTAGGAGGTTTGCTGACACTCATGATATTGAGAGTGTAGAAATGGAGTTAGGCAAAAGTCCTGTGCGCTTCTCGGAGCTTGCGGATATGGAGCCTGCGCTTGCCCAAAAGGCGCTCTCCGAAGGGCGCGGTGCGCCGCAAAGCTGGCTGATGATGACGGCCCGAGAGGCATGAAAATAGCGCTCTTAGGATATCTTTACGGATTGGGAGGCATCCAGACCCATACCCGCATTCTGGCGTCAGAACTGGCTGCACGAGGTCATGATGTGCGCGTCTTGACGCCACAAGCCATGGCCGATCATTGGGGCCCGTTGAATGCGGTGCCCGGTGCGGAGGTCATCACCTATGGCGGCGCCATGGATGCGGTCCGCGGGTTCGGGCTGCGCGGTTGGGCGGATGCCATCGTGGTCTGCGGAACAGGGCGCGCCGCAATGATTGGAGCGCTGCGATCCGGGCGGAACTGCAAGAAGATCTTCTTCGAAGTCATGAGCGGACGATCGTCGGGCCCCAAGGATCCCCGGCGCATGGTCCACCTGGGCTTCGATGCCATCGTTGGGCAGGGAAAGCCGGTGCAAACGCGCTTTTGCCAAGAGTTCCGGTGGCGCGGGCCCGCAACAACCATCCCTGCCCTCGGTGACCAGCTGGAAGTGGGTGACCGCGATCCGGCAGCCCCCCTGTCCCGCCCCGTCCGAATGGCCTATTTCGGCCGCCTTGCGGAACATAAGAACGTAGCACACCTTGTGACGGAATGGGAGAAATTTGCCCAATCGGGAGATACACTCGACGTTTGGGGTCACGGGGATCAGGAAACGCCATTGCGCGCACAGGTCGCGGCGGCGGGCCTTGCAAATACGATCGCCATCAAAGGCCGGTACCCGGATGGGAGTGCATATATCGATCTTCTGAAGGAATATGATGTGACGCTGCTTCCCACCGTGGGAGAAGAGGGCGCCCCTTTGGTATTGCTGGAATCCATGGCCTGCGGCGTGCCGTTCGTGGCCAATGGCATGGGCGGCATTCCTGATTATGCCAACCCGGACAGCGCCATCACGAGCGGCGATATCCAGGAGTTCATCCCGGCCGTCCGCGTTATTCTCGCACGTGTCCGCGCGGGGACAATAGACCGTGCGCGCCTTCAAGAGCACTATCGTTCCATATTCTCGACCTCGGTCCTTACCGATAGATGGGAGACCTTCCTGTCCGATACCATTGCTGGAGAGGCACCCACTGCATGACAAAAACAGCTCTAATCACGGGCATTACGGGGCAGGACGGCTCCTATCTAACTGATCTCCTGCTAGAGAAAGGATATGTAGTCCATGGCGTGCTGCGCCGAGGCTCGATGACGGAACGGCCCCGGCTGGACCATATCGACCTTAATGCACCTGAACGGTCCCGGTTGCATCTGCATTATGCCGATCTCAACGATCCAACCACCCTTCGGCGCGTTGTCAAGAGCACTCGCCCGGATGAGCTGTATCATCTGGCCGGTCAAAGCCATTTCGGAGCAAGCTTTGATATCCCGGAATCCACGGCTGAATTAACGGCGATGGGAACGCTGAGGCTACTGGAAATCGTGCGCGATTGCGAGCATCCGATCCGGATGCTGAATGTAGGCAGTTCCGAGATATTCGGACGCCCCGATCATGCGCCCCAGACATTGACGACCCCCATGATTCCCGTCTCTCCTTATGGCGCGTCAAAGGCATTTGCCGTCAATGCAGTGCGCATTTGGCGCGAAGCTTTCGGTGTCTTCGCCGTTAATGCGATTTGCTACAACCACGAGAGTCCTCGCCGAGGGCTGTCTTTCGTGACGCGCAAGATTGCCCGCGGCGTGGCCCGCATCGCGGCCGGCGACACGGTGCCGATCGCGCTTGGAAGTCTCGATGTGTCTCGGGACTGGGGCTATGCGCCCGAATACGTCGAGGCCATGTGGCGAATGCTGCAGGCAGACACCCCGACGGACCTGATCCTTGCAACGGGTCAAGCGACCACATTGCAGGCCTTTCTTGTCCGCGCTTTCGAAACCGTTGGTCTGGACTGGCGGGACCATGTCGTCAGCGATCCCCGGTTCGTACGCCCCGCCGAACCCGTGCAGCTTTTCGGAGATACGTCGGAGGCGGCGTCTCACATAGACTGGCGCGCCGAAGTTGTCGGCACCGATGTTGCAGAGCTGATGGTGCGCGCAGAACTTTTGCAAACTAGTTAATCCGGTGTGAACAACTCTCAAAGCCCTGATTTTGTTTCCTGATTTGTATTTTCTGATGTCTCGCGTCTGCAGGATTTGTTAAATTTCGGGCGAGAACCCTGCAATTTTGGATCGAGTGATGAAGCCCAAATTCCGCGGTCCCGAACAGGATGATCTCTTGCGTCCGGGCTTGACCAATATGATCGATATGCGCCAAGAGTTGGTGAATCTGGCGGCGCTGAGCGACTTTGGGTTCTTTGAGACGGTTGGGCCGGGTCCTTCCCGTCGCATACGGGACGACAGGCGTATGGTCGAATTCTATGTTTGGTGCCTCGGTAAAGGCGACCAGCCTGACTGTGTGGTGACGGATTGACCGACAGTACTGACGTAAGTTCTAACCGAAGGGTCCGGAAGTGGACACGTCGCGAGCAGACCGGGCGGGTGTTCTGGGGCCTAGCAACGCCATTTTTCCGGCTGTCGCCGCGTCCGCTCTGGGGATGGCGGCGCTTGCTGCTTCGAGTTTTTGGAGCCAGTGTCGGCTCGGATGTGCATGTTTTTCCTACCGTCCGCATCACTTTGCCTTGGAACCTTGATCTCGGTGCACAATGCGCGGTCGGTGATCGGGCGATCCTGTACGCGCTGGGGCCGATCGTGATTGGTCCGCGTACGACCGTCTCCCAAGGCGCTCATATCTGTGCAGGGACACACGACTGGCGTGATCCCACAATGCCCCTCTTGAAGCCGCCCATCGAGATCGGCGCGGACGCCTGGGTTTGTGCAGATGCCTTCATCGGCCCTGATGTGACCATTGGGGACGGTGCTATTGTTGGTGCGCGGGCGGTGGTCACGAAGAGTGTTGCACCGGGTCTGATTGTGGCCGGGAACCCGGCGCGCGAAATCGGGAAGCGTAATCCATGACACATCCATCATCCATCTCCGGCTATGGATACTCACATGCCTACCAAGGCCATGCGCAAGCCAATTTTCTTCCGACGGTGAAGGAAGAATTGACCGCCTCACAAACGCTTTGCCTCCCCGCATGAACTCTTCCAACTCGGCTGTGGAAATGGCATTGTTGAAGTCCACCTCGCGCGCGATGGGGGGGCCGTCACGGGCGTCGACCCATCATGGGTAGGGATTGCGCGGGCTAGGAAACCGTATCTGCATCTTCGGTTCGAAGAAGGATCGGCGTATGATGATCTAGCGGCGAAGTATGGGCGATTTCCTGTGGCGATCAGCCTCGAAGTGGTCGAACATATCTACGCGCCGCGCGACTATGCGCGAACGCTGTTCGACCCCGTCGAACCAGGAGGAAACGCGATCGTGTCCACGCCCTACCACGGTTACCTGAAGAACTTGGCCCCCGCGCTGACGGGCAAGATGGACAGGCACTTCACGGCAGGCTGGGACCACGGCCACATCAAGTTCTGGTCCATCGCCACGCTCACCCAGTTGCTGACCGAAGCCGGGTTCGAGCATATTCGTTTCCGACGCGTGGGTCGGGTGCCTCAGCTGGCCAAGTCCATGATTGCGATCGCACGTAAACCCGCTGCCTGACCTCACTCGAATGCCCGATAACGCCGGACCTCAGAAGACACCTGTCGGACAAAGCCCCGATAACATAGTCTCTCGAATCCTCCCCGTGACGGTCGCTGTCCCCGTGAAGAACGAGGAGGCAAACCTTGCGGCGTGCCTTGAGCGATTGTCCCGGTTCGCAGAGATTGTCGTGATCGACAGCGGGTCGACAGACAGGACACGCGAGATCGCGGAGGGCTTCGGAGCGCGCGTCGTCGATTTCACCTGGGACGGCAAATATCCCAAGAAGCGGAACTGGTTCTTGCTGAACGAACCCCCGCGCCAGCCGTGGGTCCTTTTTCTCGATGCCGACGAGTTCGTCGATGATGCCTTTTGCGACGCCGTCAGTCGGTGCGTCGAAACCGGCGGTCATGACGGGTTCTGGCTCACCTACACGAACCACTTTCTCGGGCACCCCCTGCGACACGGTTTGGGCCAACGCAAGCTTGCGCTCTTCCGCGTCGGAAAGGCGCTTTACGAAAAGATCGAAGAGGATGGCTGGAGCCGCCTCGACATGGAGATTCACGAACACCCGATCGTCGAGGGACCTGTGGGCGAGATCCCCGTTCCCATCGACCACCGGGATGACAAGGGCGTGGCGCGGTTTCTAGAGAAGCATGTCGACTATGCGCGATGGGAAGCGCAGCGGTATATGAGCCTTCAGGGCAATCCCGCCGCTTCGGAGCACTTTACGGCTCGGCAGCGCTTCAAGTACCGCCACCTCGCCAAATGGTGGTACCCGTCTTTCTACTTTCTGTTCACTTATTTTGCGAAACGCGGCCTTCTCGATGGGGCCGCTGGGTACCACTACGCCGCCTACAAGGCCTGGTATTTCCAAACGATACGGCTGCTGATCCGCGAGCAGCGGTCAAAAAATCAATAATCCTCAGACTGACTGGAGTATTCTGTGACGCGACTTTATGACAGCCGCAAGCGCATCCTCGTGACCGGAGGAGCCGGGTTCCTTGGCTCACATCTGATTGACCGCCTCCTTGAGCAAGGACACGAGGTCATCTGCGTCGACAACCTTTTTACTGGCACGAAACGCAACATCGAGCATTTGCACAACCGTCCTCATTTTGAGTTCATGCGGCACGATGTGACCTTTCCGCTCTATGTGGAAGTTGACGAGATTTACAATCTCGCCTGTCCCGCGTCGCCCATTCACTACCAGCATGACCCGGTTCAGACGACGAAGACCTCCGTCCATGGCGCGATCAACATGCTGGGACTGGCCAAACGGCTGAAGGCGAAGATTTTCCAAGCCTCGACGAGTGAGGTTTATGGCGACCCGGCCGTTCATCCGCAAACCGAAGAGTATTGGGGCAACGTCAATCCGATTGGCGCGCGCTCGTGCTACGATGAGGGTAAGCGCTGTGCCGAGACGCTCTTCTTCGACTATTGGCGGCAGCATAACCTCGACATCAAGGTTGTTCGGATCTTCAACACCTATGGCCCGCGGATGCACCACGCCGACGGGCGCGTGGTGTCAAACTTTATCGTCCAGGCTTTGCGCGGGGATCCCATCACAATTTTTGGAGATGGTCAGCAGACACGGAGCTTTTGCTACGTCGACGATCTTGTGGACAGCTTTGTCAAGATGATGGACACAGACAGCTCAATCACCGGTCCCATCAATGTTGGCAATCCTGGCGAGTTCACGATCCGCGAGCTTGCCGAAAAGACCATTGCCATGACGGGATCAAAATCGGAGTTGGTTCAGTTGCCGTTGCCCGAAGATGACCCCAAGCAGCGTCAGCCCGACATCACCAAGGCCCGAGAAAATCTCAACTGGGAGCCAAACATTGACCTCGATGAGGGACTTGCGCGGACCATTGCATATTTCAAAACACGCCTGCCTGAATTGATCGAGGCATAGGGAGCTTCTCATGAAAATTGCGATGATCGGGACCGGGTATGTTGGTCTGGTATCGGGCGTGTGTTTTTCCGATTTCGGTCACAACGTGGTGTGCGTCGACAAGGACCAGCGCAAGATCGACATGCTGGAGCGGGGCGAGGTGCCGATCTACGAGCCCGGTCTCGAAGCGCTCATGGCCAAGAACGTGGAGGCGGGTCGTCTGGCCTTCACGCTTGATCTGGCGTCTGCCATCGAGGGGGCCGAAGCGGTGTTCATCGCCGTTGGCACACCGACGCGCCGCGGCGATGGGCATGCCGACCTGACCTATGTGATGGCCGCCGCAGAGGAGATCGCAAGGGCGGCCAAGGATTACGTCGTCATCGTCACGAAATCGACGGTGCCGGTCGGCACGAACCGCAAGGTGCGCGAGGTGGTTGCCGCGGCCAATCCGGAGCTTGAGTTCGACGTGGCCTCGAACCCGGAGTTCCTGCGCGAAGGTGCGGCAATCGACGATTTCATGAAACCTGACCGGGTTGTGGTCGGGGTGGAAAGCGACCGCGCGTCAAAAGTGATGAGCGAGATTTACCGCCCACTCTACCTGCGCGATTTTCCCATCGTGACCACGGACCTCGAATCCGCCGAGATGATCAAATACGCGGCCAATGCGTTCCTCGCGACCAAGATCACCTTCATCAACGAGATCGCGGCACTGTGCGAAAAGGTCGGTGCGGATGTCAAACAGGTGTCCAAAGGCATGGGGATGGACAACCGCATCGGCAACAAGTTTCTGCATGCGGGGCCGGGCTATGGCGGATCGTGTTTTCCCAAGGACACCAAGGCGCTGGCCCGGATCGGCCAGGAACACGCCAGCCCGATGTATATCACCGAAGCCGTGATCGCGGTGAACGAGGACATGAAGCGGCGCATGATCGAAAAGCTTCAGGACCTCTGTGATGGATCGTTCAACGGCAAGACGATCGCGGTGCTGGGCGTGACGTTCAAACCCAACACCGACGACATGCGCGATGCACCGTCACTGACCATCGTTCCTGCTCTTGTCGGTGGCGGCGCGAAGGTGCGCGTGTGTGACCCGCAGGGCCAGCACGAGGGGGAAGCGTTGCTGCCGGGCGTACAATGGCAGGACGATCCGTATGACGCCGCCACGGGCGCTGACCTCATCGTGCTGCTGACCGAGTGGAACGAGTTCCGTGCCCTCGACCTGGGCAAGATCGTCGAGAGCATGACGCGCCCGGCGATGGCCGACCTGCGCAACATCTACAATGCGACCGTCGCGCGAGATGCGGGTTTTGTCGCCTATGACAGCGTGGGGCGTGCAGGCTTCGCGACAAGCCTTCAGGATCTTGCCAAGCGTATGGCATCATGAGCCAAGCGTGGGGTTTTGATGAAGTGATTGTCGTCTGAAGGCTGTGAAACTGCGCCGTCAGGCCCAGACATTGTGCTCTGCTTTCTCAAGATAGCGCGCCAGAATGTTCACGGATTTCCACCCGCCGGCTCGCATGATGGCGGCGGTATCGACGCCGCGCTCTAGCAGGTCCTGCGCTGCCCCAACGCGCATGGAGTGACCGCTGAAAGCGGCAACTTCCGAGGGATCCAGCCCGGCTTCCCGTGCTGCGTCCTTGATGATGCTCTTGACGATGGTTGCCTCCAAGGCACGATCGATGGGGCACCCGTGGTAGATGGGACAGAACAAGGGCTGAATATCCTCGCCGCGCCACGCAAGCCACTCGGTGACGAGTTCTGCTGTTTTGCGCGAGGTAAAAGCAATGCGCCCCAGACCGTTCTGGTCCACCTTGCTGCGCCGGATGAGAACGCGGAATGTTCCGTCTGATCGCAAGTCCAAATCGTCGGTCCGAAGTGACACCAGCTCTGACCGGCGCGTCAGCAGCTCATATCCCAAAGCCAACATCGCACGGTTCCGCAATCCCCAGGGCGTGTCCGGCTGTGCGTCCAGAAATCGCTCAAGGTAATCCTTGGTCAACCCCTTGGCCTGTTTGGGACGACCAGGTTTTTGCCGCCGCACACGTCGCAGAGTGAGTTCGACATCCGGAAAGCCTGTCGGGTCTGGAAGCTCGAGCAGGCGGTGGACAAGCCGGATCGCACAGAGGCGGCGCTTGATCGTGGAATGCGCCTTTGTCTGGGCTTGGTCCTCGAGAAACTGACAGAGTGTCTCGGCCTCGGCAGGGAAGGGGGCGACAAGGCCTTCCTTGTGGCACCAGGTTTCAAAGGCCTCGACATCCGCGCGATAACTGCGCATCGTGGACGCCGCATAGGCGCCATCGAGGCGTTGAAAGACGGAGCGCCAGTTATTTTCCATGCCTGCCCTCAGTAAAAAATATGTTCATATGAACAATAATTGTTCATTTAGGTAGTGTCAATGCTGACTGGGCCGCAAATAAGGTGCGCACGAGCCGCGTTGGGTTGGTCATTGGCTGATCTAGCGGAGCGCAGCGCTGTAAGTCTGAGCACCATTCGGCGTGCTGAGGCTAAAATTGGTGTTCCCGAAATCAACTTGCCTAATTTGGAAGCACTGAAGTCGACATTCGAAGCCGCAGGCATTGAGTTCATCGGCTCGCCTGACGACCGCCCTGGCATCCGGATCGGCACTCGGAAACCCTGAACCTATCGGTCGAACGTTCCCTTCACCTGCCTTGTGAGCATTTTTTCACCGGGCGGTTGCTCACCCGGAGCCTGCATGGATAGCGTATTCTTCATTGCTTCGAAGGTTTTCTGGACATTTGCCCGACCGGAAAGTAAGGCTACGGTGGGGGCCGTCTGACTTTGGCTACGATCCGATGATAAGTCCGACCTTATGTCCGATTTCATCCACCGACCTCAAATCGAAGTTCTCTCTGCCGCCGATGGCGTTCGCCGTCGGCA
>NZ_BMFC01000032.1 GCF_014637725.1 Marivita lacus
CAGCGTGCGCTACCTATACGGCGACGCCTTCGCCGAAGTCTGCCTTGACCGGGTGCTTGCACAGCCCTCCGCTGGCTGAATTTTCCTCATCACAATGATGATTGAGCCGCCGCCTGTGAGGGTCGGCAGCCTCTGCACGTGCGCGCCCCCAAAGCGCAGCCGCAGCGGCTTCGGCAGCGTCTAGTATCGCCATTTTATCCACCCGTACCGGCTCCCCGTTGGAAACGACGATTTCCCCTTCCACGATCACGGTTTCCACGTCGCGGCCCTGCCCTGTATGCACCAAGGTTCCCAGGACATTCGTGAGAGGGCGCAGGTGTGGCCGCTGGAAGTCGAAGAGAACCAGGTCCGCCCTTTTTCCAACCGTGATCGACCCGATTTCAGCGTCCAGCCCCAAGGCGCGCGCGCCACCGATGGTCGCCGCCTCGAACATCTTTTCCGGCTGCCAAAATTCGGTGATCTTGTCATCCTGGATGCGCCCTGTGGCAAGTGCCCATCGCATCAGTTCGACCATGTCCGCATGCATGTTGTCTGTCGACAGGGTCAGGTTCATCCCTGCCCGGCACAGCGCATCGGTGGGCGCGAAGTGACCATGAGTCAGGTTGCCTTTGGCGATATGCGCCAGGTGCGCGCCTGAGCTCCCAAGTCGCATGATGTCTCTGTCAGACAGATGAATGCAATGGGCAGCGATCAAGTGATCGTCGAGCAGGCCAACCTCGTCCAGCAGTTCCGGGGGGCTCATGCCGTCACGGTCGCGAATGAAGTCCACCTCGACGCGGCTCTGGGACACATGGGTGTTCACGCGCAAACCTGTTTGGTCCCGCATTTCGCGCACCTGCCGCAACAGGTCGGGCGAACATGTGTCGGGCGCATGGGGGGCCAAGACGACGCCTGTCCGCAGGCCGATCGGATCATGAAATTGCGCGATCAGGTCCTCAGCGTCACGCATCGTTTGCATGCCAATTTGCGTGTCATAGCTCCATTCACCCAGATGAACGCGCGAGAAATCCACGTCGTGGATCCGTCCACAGCCCCAGGCGCGCAGCCCTGTCTCTGCCATCGCTGGCAGGGCCACATCCTGATGGGTGAAACTGTCGTTGATGATGGTTGAGCCAAAGCAGAGGGCCTCCAGCCCACCAAGCTGGGCCATGGCATAGGCTTCTTCCGGCGTGACATCGTGCCCATGCGGCACGCCCATCGTGTAGGCTGGCGCGAACCCCATGTCTTCGGCGACGCCGCGCACCATGCTGAGTATGGCATGGGTGTGCACATTGACAAAGCCGGGGGTCACCAACCGCCCCTGCGCATTGATGAGGGTGGTATCCGGATGGATCTCTGTGGGTGGTGTGTCGCGAATGGCGGTGATCCGGCCTGCCTGAACCGTGATCCATCCTTCCTGCAACATCGGGCGGTCGGGATCAGCGGTCAGAACGGTGCCGCCCGCGACGATCAAATCCGGTTTTGGGGATTGCGCGTGTTCAGTCATGGGACAGGTGACGCAGGAAGCGGCGCGCGCCTTCGGTTTGCGGAGACCCGAAAAGCTGCGTCGGCGGCCCCTCTTCGGCGATGACCCCGTCTTCCATATAGATCACCCTGTCCGCGGCATCGCGCGCGAAACTCATTTCATGGGTGACGACAACCATCGTCATGCCACCTTGGGCGAGTTCTTTCATCACATCCAGCACCTCCTGCACAAGTTCCGGATCCAAGGCTGACGTCGGTTCGTCAAACAGCATCACCCGCGGTTTCATCGCCAAGGCACGGGCGATCGCGACACGCTGTTGTTGCCCGCCAGAGAGCTGCGCGGGGCGTTTGTCGGCATGTTGACCCAGATGGACTTTTGTCAGCTCAATGTCCGCCAAGGCCCGTGCCTCGGCGCGTGACATGCCCCGGACCTTTTCCGGGCCAATGGCGACGTTGTCGCGGGCTGTCAGATGCGGAAAGAGGTTGAAGCGTTGAAACACGAACCCGAACTGGCTGCGCTGTGCGGCAGCCTGTTTTTCGGACGCGGGACGCCACACACCGGACCCTTCAGCAAGGCTGCCCCCAACGGAAGTGCCATCAAGCCAGACAGCGCCTCCTGACGGTTCTTCCAGACGGTTCAGACAACGCAAGAGCGTCGTCTTGCCAGACCCGGACGCCCCAATAATCACCACGGTTTCGCCCGCTGCAACATCAATGGACACCCCGCGCAACACGCAGTTTTCGCCGAAACTCTTGCGCAGATCTTCCACGCGGATCACAGGCATTACCATGCGGGTAGCTTTCGTTCGATCCGCGCCGACAGCCAACTGATCGCCTTGATCAAGACGTAGTAGTAGAGCGCCAGAAGCGTGTAGATCTCGAACGGCACAAAATTGACGGAGATGATCGCCTGCCCTGCGCGTGTGATTTCATAGACGGAGATGACCGACAGCAACGAGGAATTCTTCACCAGGCTGATCAATTCGTTTGTGAGCGGCGGTACCATCTGGCGGTAGGCCTGTGGCAGCAGGATGTGAACAAGAATTTGCCGGTGCCGCATGCCGATTGCCATGGACGCTTCGGTCTGCCCCCTTTCGATGGAGCCAACGCCGCCCCGTACCACCTCAGCCACGAAAGCCGCCGCGTTGAGTGAAAGCGCGATCACTCCGGCCCAGAATTCATCAAAACGGATCCCGATCATCGGCAGCGCGAAGAAGACCAGGAAGATTTGAATCAACAGCGGTGTGCCACGAATGAAATCGACATAGGCCAGAACGAGCCATCGTATCAGGCGGCTGCGAGACAATGCGCCAAGCCCGAGGATGACCCCCAGAATCAGCCCCAACACCGCCGATACGGCTGAGATTTGGAGCGTGACGACCAATCCTTCCGCGAGGAGCGGAATGCTCTCACGGACGATTTCCCAGTCGATATTCATTTGGCACCCCGCGCAAAGCGCGTCGGCCGGGACAGCAGACGCGCTGGCTTTCGTTGGTCAAAGGTCACGCGAAAGACGGGATTTCGTCAGACAGTTCCATTTTGAAGCCGAACCATTTTTCCTGAAGCGCATAGATTTCACCATTTTCTTTCAGGCGCGTCAGTTCGCTGTCCATCCATTCGACGATTTCAGTATCTTCCTTGCGCGCAGCGATTCCGGCCCAATTGAGTTGTCCCACCGGACGCACAAGGGCATAGGCCCCGGGCCGGTCTTTCATCACCTGTCCCAAAGTCGGCAAGGTGTTCAGCACCCCATCAACGGTGCCTTGGCTCAAGGCCAGGTAGGCGGCGGGATGATCATCATATATTTTCACCTCGGAGAACCCTGCTCCGGCCGCGGCTGCGATTTCTTCGTCCAGTGCCGGTTTCATCATTTCGCCCGGCGAGCCAAGCTTCACGCCAAGCACCTTGCCGGACATGTTGCTGACCGAGGTGATTGACCCCGCATCTTCAGCGCGGATCAAAAGTGCCTGACTGGCCTCGGCATAGGGAATAGAGAAGGCGACTTTTTCCAGTCGCTCCTTGCGGTAACTCATGGACGACATGATCACGTCAAAGCGGCCTGCGTAAAGCGCCGGGATCACGCCGGACCATTGGGTATCAATGAATTCCGGTTCGACGCCCAATGAGGCGCACATGACCGCCGCAAGGTCGACATCATAGCCGACAATCTTTCCGCCATCGCGAAAGGTGAAAGGCGGGTAAGTGGCTTCGCATCCGACCTGCAGCACCCCTGCAGACTTGATGTCGGCCAGCGTTTTTCCTGCCGCAAAAACCCGGGTCGGCGCAAGCAAAGGTACCGCAAGACTTGCTGCACCCCCAATCAGAACGCCCCGGCGTGTTGCCTTGAAGTGTGTCATTCGTTAACCCCCTGGATGTGATCTGCCGTTTTATCGACCTCGACCAAGCGCGTGGTCTGCGCTCGTCTGAAAAAACGGTTGAGAGGAGATTCGTTTCGCGCAAGAACGCGATACTGAATTTCGGGCTGGCTGGTTCAAAACCGACTGATCTGGCTATTCTCTTTGCACCGCCGCGCGGAAAATAAGCATTGATATAACGCTTCCCGACAAAACCCACTGAGTAGACGCGCACCAACTTGGGTTCTGGTACCACTCGTTGGGCTGGCGTTTAAGTGAAGTGGCCAAACGGGTGCGGGCGCTTTGAGCGGCAGATGGGACTCTGCGTTGCTCAAGCGCGGGCACCACCCGCGATTTCTGCCCAACTTTCCATCACCGCTTGTCTCCAGCGCCGTTTTCCTCATGTTTTCGGAGCGCGCGCCAAAATGGCATGCCATTTTGGCGGCATTGGCAAATCAGGGATTGCTCATGGACTGTATCGCATCAAATCGCGATCACGCAGACGTCACCCCAAACATCAACCACCCGCTGCCCCTGCCCTGTGGCACCAGATACCGCGGCAGAGATCACGGTCTGCAGATGAACACGCAAGCCATCCGAGGAGACACGACATGACCCATGATACTGTCATCACTGGTGCCCGCGTCGTCACCGCCAGCGGTACGATCAGCTGCGACATCGGGATCAGCAGTGGAAAGATCGCGAGCCTCGGGACAGATCTGACGGGAACCGAAGTGATCGATGCGCGCGGCCTGATCGCCATGCCCGGCGGGATCGACAGCCATGTGCATATCTCGCAGCCCTCCGGGCCGGGGATCGAAATGGCAGATGATTTCGCGGCTGGCACCCGCAGCGCGGCCTGCGGCGGCAACACCACCGTTCTGCCTTTCTGCCTTCCAGAAGAGGGCCATACCTTGCGCGAGGCAGTCGCGGCCTATCGCGCCAAGGCTGATGGAAATTGCCTGACGGATGTATCCTTTCACCTGATCGTCAAGGAAACTGACCCGGTGACACTAGGGCAAGACCTTCCCGCGCTCATTCAGGCTGGTTACACAAGTTTCAAGGTGTTCATGACCTACGCCGGACTGGCGTTGAGTGATCGCCAGATCCTCGATGTGATGACCGTCGCCAAAGAGCAAAACGCGATGGTCATGGTCCATGCAGAGAATGAGGACGCAATCGAATTCCTGCGCGACAAGGCCGAACGGGCGGGTGAAACAGGCCCCTATCACCACGCCACCACCCGGCCGGTTCCGGTCGAACGCGAAGCCACACATCGTGCGATCTCGCTGGCCGAGATCGCGGGTGTTCCCCTGACCATCGTGCATGTGTCGAACGGGGAGGCGATGGAAGAGATCATGCGTGCACGACAGCGGGGACTGACGGTCTTTGCCGAAACCTGCCCACAATACATTACTTTGACCGCTGATGATCTTGATCGCAACGGCTTTGACGGAGCGAAATACGTCTGCTCTCCACCACCCCGAACACGGGACGAATGGGACAACATCTGGCGCGGGATCGAACAAGGGGTTTTCGATCTCTTTTCCTCGGATCACTGCCCGTTCCGCTTTTTAGATACCGCAGGCAAGGACGCTCCGGGCGCACGCAAGACCTTTCGCAACATTCCCAACGGCATTCCCGGCGTCGAGACGCGGTTGCCGATCCTCTTCTCGGAAGGCGTGGTCAAAGGGCGTTTGTCCCTTGAACGCTTTGCCGCGCTGACGGCGACCAACCATGCCCGCCTTTACGGGCTTTATCCGCGCAAGGGAGCGATCATGGTCGGGGCAGACGCGGATATCGCACTTTGGGATCCGACACTGAGCAAGCCGATCAAGCAGGCAGACCTGCATCATGGCAGCGATTATACGCCTTGGGAGGGTTTTGAAATCACCGGATGGCCCGTTCGCACCATACTGCGCGGAATCACCACGATGCTGAACGGCGTGCCCGGTAAGGATGCGGTCGGGCAGCACCTGTCACGCACGGCACCGGAGCTTCTGGGCTGAGAACGGGCTACCATGACCAGAGACATTGCAAACCGCGGTTGGGGACGTTGACATGATCCTCGAACATAGTGCTGGCGCCTGTCACCGCGGCCATGCCCGGTCAGCCCGACTGGGGCTGCATGGTCGAAGCCCCCGAATTGCTTGCCTCCTCGAAAGCCAGTTCGACATGCACATCGTCACAAAGACCCTGATGCTCGAACAATCGCGTGCAGGCAACACTCTGCGCTGGCAGTCTCGAAGCGACTTGTGAAGGTTTACTGCGACGGAATCACTGATTTTCGCAGGCCCCAATGGCGATTTCCCCAATCGCCTGCGCCATTCCCTGACTAGATGACGGTTATCCAACAATTCAGGGCACGAAATCACGCGATCCCAATGTGACTATATGTCGCACATGGAAAAGCCCAAATTTCTGAAATCACATCAAAACCCTCAACACCCATCACTGGGCGGGCGAAATAATTAGCACTCAATGGCAGCTCTGGATAGTGCTCAGCACTCGGTTCATGCCTCAGCACCGGTAACGCTGGGCTCGAAGCCGCCATTTTTCTCTAAGCTACAATCGAGCAGTCATGCCCCCATTCCGTGTGCACTGCCCTGCCCGCCTCGGACCTGGCGATCAGGTAGCCGCAGTCGGTTTGCGAAGCAGTCGCGTGCAATAAGATCGTGTTCTTTTCTGAACGTAGGAGACGCCGCCAGTTGTACAGCTCGACCGCATTCATCTCGAGCATATGGCCGTAAAGCCAAACTCCTCTTCTATGAAATACAACGTGAATTCAGCCGAGGCACTTATATTGGTGGCGAGGTCAAGTTCATGCGCCCTGACTCGGTAGCGGTTCCGCGGATTATCGAACTGGGCAATTGACAGTATGAAGACCTTGCCCAGAGGAGGCGGATAGTACACCTCCTCACCAGTAGAAGCCTTGGCGATGTCGATACGCTCGAAGTAGGTCTGCATGTGAGGAATGGGATCCGCCGATGGGTGCTCCAGTGCTGGCTCAGGGTGGAAACCGTCAATCAGCCCCTCGATCTGGCATTCGTTGAATACGCGGTAGGATTTCTGGAAGCGGAAAACGTTTGCCTCGTCGTCGTCTTCTCCATTGTCACGGTTGTCGGCACCCTGCCCCTGCTGGTTGGCTCTGACCAAAGTAGACCACGACAGTGCACTTTCTTCCTTGCACACCTTTGAACCTAGAGCGTTCGCTGGGACTGTCATCAAGAAGGGTCAGCTGTGGCGCACCATCAGCGTCCGCATGGACAGCAGAAAGTCATTAACGCCCCAGTAGGCTTAGTCGTTGTGGTGCAATTGCCTTGTTCTGCACGGCAGCACAGGGTTGGCGCCACGGGAGAACGTCATGTTTGACGATACAAATGATCTGCTTTTCTGATGACTTCAGCGGGGTCGAATTTTGGCGTGCGGAATCGAGCCATTGTTGGGATGGTTCAAATGTTGCTGAGTCGGCGGCAGTGAAGCGGCACCCTACCACGGTGGGTTTGTATCCGGGCTGACAAGAGACAGTGATGCCTAGGGAAATTGGTTGAAATATTCAATCAGGTAGAACTACGGTTGGGTTCCAAACTCATGGCACTGGCTTGGTATTGTCCGCCCCCCTGCCCGGCTTTCATGCACCTACGCTTGTTGGCTTTTGCTGCGTATCTGTGGTTGCGGGAACTTCCGCGTATTAACGGCAAACAAACCTACGCCCGCAATTTGCCAGAATAAACTGTATAGCACGGTTTGGCTGCAGGACTTATTGGGTTGATGTCGAAGACATACGGATATGGCTTGCAGGAACGTCTTGATCCTTGGGCCAGCTGAGTCAGAGTCCCGAACTTTTTTTTGCGGGTGGTGTCTTTGAGCTGTTTTGTTCCAGTATCCGTGTTGGGAGGATTTGTAAAATTATGGCCCCTTGTAGCAAGTCGTTCAGAGAGACCTCTTTAGCAGTGCCTTTGATTCAGACAGAAGTCCCGGTCTGCCGCTGGCTGTACCGGCCCGCTTCGGATTGATCGGGTAAGAAACCATCACTCTTTGGTACGGTCCTTCGTCGTGCAATATTTGACGCCTGGTTTCTTGCAAGCGTAATTCTGAGAGCCATCTTTGAATTCTCAGGTAACGTCTGAAATTTCGGACCTTGTTCTTTCGGTTGAGTGTCGTTGTCCGCGGACAATTTTATATCTGACGGGCAGAACAGAACCGGAAGCGAGCAGGAGGCACCATTTTGTGATGAAAAAAATGGTCACAGTCGAGACTTTGAAAGTCTTCGAACAAGCTGTTCCGGCACGAAGTCAGCGCTGTTTTTTCCCGACGTGATTGAGCGGAAATAAGCGCCTACTTTTTTGATCTTTTCATGAAACTGCATGATTGCCCATATGGTCAACGCAGTCCTTTCCGCTCCAAGGTTTTTCTGGGCATCTTGGTAGTTCCTTGCGTCAATCCCGAGCATTGGCGCAAGTGTTAGGGCATGAGCGACTATGTCTGACATCGTCCTCACGGGTGTCACGGAAAATTGCGCTGCTTCTGGACAAGCGCTCAGGATTTCTCGAACGCTAAGTGGTAGGTCCGTTTGGTTTGTTCGACTGGGTTCAGACTGGATACTCTCTTCTTTATCAATATGTTCTTTTATTGAGTTATGATGGTGCCGGACATTTTGGCCGTCACTGCCGGACATTTTTTCTTCTGTGGCATCTGTCGTGTCATAAGGCTGTTCAACCTCCATCGCTGCACCGTTGAGTTGGTTCAACAGATTGTAGCAATCATCCAGTGATAGATTTCTGCGAAGCGCGCGAATGGCTGTAGACGCATCAACGCTGTCGGGTCTTGATCGGAGGATATCATTTGCTGCTGCGCGAATCTTGCACTTCAGGTAACCAATACGTTCGTTTTCACGAAGGGCTCGTGCTGCAAGTTCTGCGATCTCCAGAAAGCGCTGGAACAGGGGCGTTAAGTCGAACCCGAATCTAAGCGCAGTGCCCTCTGTCGAGTTTCGACGGCAGAACCTTTTTCGGTTAGAGCTGTCACGGCGAACAAGCAACCCCAGTTCTTGCAGAATGGCAGCATGGCGCCTTATCGTTCGATCTGAAATTCCATTTCGCCGAAATACAAGGGTCGCGTTCGATGCAAATACGGTGTTGTGTTGTCGCCTCGGCGGGAGGCACGAGAGCATCGCGTCCAGCGTTGCAATCACAGGTGCCTTGAGGCCCATCAGTGAGGCGGCCTGCCGCAGTGTGTCGATGACGATATGACGTTCTGGTCGTGAGTTGTCCGCGGACAACGCGACTTCTGTCCGCTCTCTCGAGGAGGCGGATGCCTGAATAAATGCCATGAATTTTCACGACAACCTGATGGGAAAGGCCCAGGTCCCCCGATTTCCCGAAAAAAGGCAAGAAATCATCGTTCAACCGATTCGGTTGTTGTTGACTGCTGCGGAGAAGCTGTTACATCTGAGAGTGCAAAGAACAGATGGGGCTCTCCAGGGATGACTTGGGGGGCTCTTTCTTTTCTGGCTGTTTTTCGTGCTCCTTTTTGTTTCTCTGCTCGCCTGTTTGTTAGCCGGACTTCTGGCCCGACTTCCACGCCTCATAGAGACGTTTCAACTCAACTTCAGCATTGTCTCGCATCCATTGAGTGAATTCTGGGGTATCAGCTTTGGACAATTTTACTGTCAAAGCGCGTGGGGTGTCCTTGACTTCCGCAAGGGTCTTGCCGTCGCTCGACACGATTACGTGCGCTTCAGACTTTGTGATGTTGGCGGATTTGCCAATTTCCGAAATGGCGTCACTGACACGCGCAAAGCGGTCATCCGAAGTGGGGACCTTATCCAGGTTTAAATTGGACACGACTTGAACAAGGTCAGCGCTGCTGACCTTAACCCTGTCTGCCAGTTCTTCCCAGCGACGGCGTCCGACGCCATGTGCCGAGCCGATCATCATGATTACAGCCTCTGGTACCGTACGGGCAACCTTGGTCATGCGCGACAGCATCGGCTTGTCGATGGCAAGTGCGTCGAGGATCACGGGCTGGTCATAGCCATTGTCGCTCAACTGTGCTGCGAACAAGGCTTTCTCGATGAAGCTTGGGTCAAGACGGTGCGAATTTTCTTGCCCCTGGGCGAGAATGGCCTCCTCGTCGGATAGAGTGCGCACCAACGCCCTGGCCGTCATTCCAATAGTTTGCAGCGCACGCAATCGGCGGCGACCGTAAACGATCTTGTAGCGACCAGGTTTGTCCGCGAGGGGCCGGACCATGATCGGCACTTGCTGCCCGTGTTGCTTTATGCTCTCAGCAAGAGACGCGATGTCGGCATCAGAGAAAGACAACCTGTCTTTCGGTCCGTCCTCTTCGATGAGATCGACGGGTATTTCCCGAACAGCGTTACTGGAGAGGTCCTTCAGGGTCGATTTAACTCCGCTCATCGCGCCCGTATTGGGGAAGCGGGGTTTCAGATCACCCGTAGCTACTTCATCAGCGGGACCCGGCGGGGCAGGGGGCTGGAAAAGGTTTCTACGTGCCATTACTCATTCCTCCTGCCCCAAGCCTGTTGGATCGTTTTTTCAAACTCATCTGCGACGCCGTTTACGCTTTCCAGCACCCTGTCCAAAGTTTTCTTCACCACTTGGCTGGGCTCCAGTTCATAGATCGTTTGCTGCGTCATTCCGGCGTCAGAAATGGCAGTGGATTTCAGCATGGGAGTGTTGAGAACCTGATCGAGTAGGATCGACCGCAAGAAGCCGGCCATCTGCGATTGTGGAACATCGGTCGGTTCGAACCTTGCAATGAGATACTTGAGAAACGACCAGTCGATCGGCCCAGTCGCTTCCTCCAGTGTCCTGACAGTCTCTCCGGCCATCTCGAGGAATTGCGCCATCGAGGCAACGTCCAGCATGCTAGGCACGACGGTAATCAAAAGTCCGGTTGACGCAAGCAAGGCCGTCATGGTGGTGAAGCCAAGTTGCGGCGGACAATCGATGATCACCAGATCATAGTCGGCTTCGATTTCGTCCAGCGCTATGGCCAACCGCTGTGTGAAAGGGGGATCAATCTTGTGCTGAAGCGCATAGGCCGTTTCGGTTTCATACTCAGACAGCAACAGTCCGGCCGGTGCGAGGTCAAGTTTGTGGAAGTAAGTCTTGCGAACCACATGGCTCAGGGGGACCGGATCCTCGTATTTCAGAGCATCGTACACCGTGCCGCTTTCGGCAAACTCGATTTCCGGTCGGTACCCGAACATAGTCGTTAAGCTGGCTTGGGGGTCCATATCTACAGCCAGCACGCGATACCCTCTCAGAGCGTAGCGTTGCGCGAGATGAATTGCTGTTGTCGTCTTGCTGGAGCCGCCTTTGAAATTCACGATAGAGATGATCTGAAGTGCGTCACCATCCCGCCTGCCCGGCAAATATGCTTCGCCGTTGCGCCCAGTTCGCGCCATCACTCGGCGGACCAGGTCGATTTCTTCAGCAGAATAGAGACGCCTGCCGCGAGAATCCGTTTCAACATCAGGAAAGTCACCTTCTTGATGGCGGGTTCTCAGATTCGACATGCTAATCCCTGTGAGCTCGGATACCTCGGCAGGGTGGAACTTGCGCAGCGTTTTTCGACTTTCAGGTTGAAAGCTGTTACGCATATGCTGGTTAAGGGCATCCGACAAACGTGCCGCGTCTGCAGAAATGGAAGCTGCGATGGATTTTGCGCCTGGGAATTCTGCCGTGCTATTCATTCTGCCCTCGAGACCTCTTTGTGGGTCGATTGTCTTTCGTCGCTAAAGTGCGCGATTTTCGCAATCGTGCGACTAGAGCACTCATGACACGCAACTTATCCCCAGACAACAATTTTTTTCGCGAGCGGGAGATGCGGTCCGGAACAAGGCTGAGATGGGCACGTCGAAAATTGGCTTAAGTATCAGGGAAGCATAAAGAAATCTCAGAGAGATTGCGGTACCGTCGAACATGTTGTGGCTTCACTACGGCGTACCCCTAGAGATCGTGGCCAAGGCAATGATCGAATCGGCGCATTCCAAGTCTGGTGCGGGTTGCATTTAATTGGAGATCAGTCCAAGCCGCTCCGCTTGCTCCAATAGCATGCTGACTGAAGATGGCTGCCAGCTTGTGCGCCTACAAAGACGCGCATTGATTCCAACCGATCGCAGACTGCTTGCAACGTGATGTCGGGGTCTGCGCTCTTGTCGCGTTCAGTTCCCGATTTCAATTGAAGCAGCAAGCTGAAATTGAAGGTAAGGCTACGGTGAGGGCCGTCTGACTTTGGCTACGATCCGATGATAAGTCCGACCTTATGTCCGATTTCATCCACCGACCTCAAATTGAAGTTCTCTCTGCCGCCGATGGCGTTCGCCGTCGGC
>NZ_BMFC01000033.1 GCF_014637725.1 Marivita lacus
CGACATCATCGCCCGCATCTCCGATATGCCGGTCTCGCGCCTGCACGAGTTGCTGCCGTGGGAATGGGACGGGGCCACGCCCCTGGTCAAGGTCGCTTGACCGCGGCCTCCAGCGAATGCTTACGAACAAGGAGACCATCGGAATAGACATCTCGAAAGACACGCTCGATGCGCATCGCCTGAGCACCGGCGCTGCAGCGCAATTCGCCAACTCCGCCGCTGGCTTGCGTGCGGTGCAGCGCTGGATCGGGGCGAAAAGCGCTTGTCCAGAGGGGAAAATTAGGCGATCTTGACCTCCGCCGACACGCCACATGGGGAATGTTGGCATGAGCGCATCGAGTTGAAGTGTTCGTCCGTTTTTTGACCATACATTCCCTGCATCTTTCGACACATTTAATCACATTAAGATAGAATAATCTCTATCTTGTGACAGGTGAGCTATCGTTTAAGGTTCTAAAATATCGATAAAGTTTATCTTGTGAGATTGTTAGAAATCCATCCCCACTTCATCAACCAAAGATACCCTCCTATTCCTTAGGATAGTTTGAGTTATAAGCCCCTAAGGGATTTTCTGTTTGAAAACCTTTTGTCTGAGGACAGGAGGGAAAAAGGTTTCATAATGCAGCGACTTGCTTTGGTTTTTTGCGTAGTGCTTTGTGCAGCTACGGGACCGCTTTTGGCGCTCGGCAGTAGTCTTGCACGGGACAGTGACAGGCTGGTGCTTGTGGTAAGCACACCTTTCGGACCGACAGTGGGGCAAATTATCGAACGCAGCGCCTTGGTAGAAGTTTACCCCGTCCGGGCCCCTTTTGGGGCATTTGTAATCCTATCTGACCCTGCGGACGCTGCAATACTACGCGCCGCAGGTGCGGTAATTCTTCTTTCTGGCGAAAGGATAATAGCACTATGCTCATGATCAACAGCCTGCGCCGCCAGCTTGGCGAATTGGATGAACGCAGCGTCCAGCAATGTGCAAATCTTGTGCTAACATTTGCGCCAGCGGTGGTCAGTCTGTTCATCGTCAACTCAGATGGGTGGTGGGTCTTTGCGGCACTTGGCGTGCTGATTGGAATCTTGGGGGCATTCTCGGCGTTGTTCGCTTCGGGATTGCGGGATTATGTTTTGAGCTTTTGTTTTGTTCTACACGGCGTTATCTTGACAGCCGCCTTCACGGGTCACCCGTGGCAGATCGACTCGCACATGGTATTCTTTGCCTTGCTCGCAGTTGTCGCTACGTTGGGTAGCGCAGGCGCGTTGCTTTTTGCGGCCAGTTTGATTGCAGTGCATCACCTATCCTTGGGCCTGTTGATGCCAGCACTTATCTTTCCAACGGGGGTGGAGTCAGACAACCTTGGACGGATCTTGTTCCACGCAGGTATCGTGTTGGCCGAAACTGCGGTTTTGTTGGTCAACATCATCAAGCGGGCAGATGCAGTAAGTGCAATTGCCGCTCGCCAGCAAGAGGCAGATGAACAAAGACTTGCTGCAGTCGCTTCCGAACAGGGAGCGGAAATCCAGCGCAAGAACGCAGCGCAAGTAGTTTTACTGTTGCAAGAACGACTCTCGTCGCTGGATGCAGGGCAACTGGACTGTCGGATCGAAGAAAAATTGCCAGCTGAATTCGAACCTCTACGCCAAAGCTTTAACTCCACTGTAGGGCGGTTGAACGACATCATCAGCCAAGTCAATGGCGTGGCAAGCCAGATGCGCAGCCGCGGCGAAGAGGTTGGGAACGCGTCGAAAGCCCTTGCACACCGAGCAGAAGCACAGGCTGCCACACTTGAAGAAACCGCTGCAGCAATTCAGGAGCTGACGACTGCGGTCGGCGAGGCAGCAATCAAGGCCGGAACAGCCAGTAAGACGGCAACAACTGTGCGGCAAGGCGCAGATGAAACAGGTGCGGTTGTTCAGGGGGCCGTCAACGCGATGACCATGATCGAACGATCTTCTGCCGAAATCTCCAAGATCATCTCGGTCATAGACGGTATCGCCTTTCAAACCAACCTCCTTGCCTTGAATGCGGGGGTTGAGGCGGCCCGCGCAGGTGAGGCAGGGCGAGGTTTTGCAGTCGTCGCAACAGAAGTGCGTGGATTGTCCAAACGTTGCGCTGACGCGGCAAGTGAAATCCGCGACCTGATTTCCGACAGCTCATCGCATGTGGCAGAAGGAGCCGATCTGGTAGGAAAGGCAGGACCGGCAATCTCGCGCGTCGTCACAGAGGTGGCTGAAATCTCAACCACCCTCGAGAGCATATCCATCGGCATGCAAGATCAATCCAGCAGCCTGAACGAGGTGAATAACGGTATGACAGGGTTGGATAAAGTCACCCAGCAAAACGCCAGTGTGGCCGATAAACTGATGCACGACGGGGCGCAACTCAACACATTGGCAATACAATTGTCAGAGTTAATGTCGCATTTCGACAAAGGCAACTGGGAACGACAAAAGCTGATCGCAGCTTAGCAACTGTATCTGTCAGGGCGTGGGAGCGGCCCATTTCTGACGGCTCCTGCACAACGCATTGGCGATGGTGACCAGGTTTCTCGCGACGGCGGTGATGATTGGTCTGATCGGACGCTGAGCAAACCCACCCCCAAAGGTTGCGCAAACATTGTGTAGCACCGTCTCTGCGCATTCGGAACAATATGTGCATTCGTAACTACAAATCCGTGCCTCATTCGAATCTGGCGGTAGATCTTTGTCACACCATTCGCAGTTTGGTCTAATTTCTAACATCGTCGTCCCTTTCAATGCGTTTTTGTATCACGCTGCATCACGACTGGAAGTGACTTCGAAAGGTTTAACACTTGGTGCGAACTTTCCGTCCAATGTGCTCGAGCTTCTCTCTCAAAAACCACCGTTGCTTGAACAGTTGGTAAAACCGGACCTTGGAGCACTTGCGGCGAAGGTCTGCAAAGATCGGATCTTACCAGTTCGCGACCAGCGCAGCGAAGGTCGGCTATCGCCTATTCGTACCACGGCCAGTTGGGCCGCTTTGAGCTGGGACCAGTCTACTGCACCTGCATCATCTCAGCCTGGTAGCAATGGCGGCCAAGGCATTTTTGTGGGCTTCGGCTAAGCCTCAAACATTGGAATAGAAATTGCCCACCACTCGCGAAACTATCCTCACCGCCCTGTACGCGCGGCTGCAGCCGCTTGCCGCCCTCACCCTGCGCGACGAGGTTCTGCCCGAACGCATCCCGTCTTCCGGACTTATCATCCTGCGCGATGGCCAGCCGGGTGAGCCGGAGGTGACGCTGTCACCTCTGCGCTATCACTACCAGCACCGCGCCGAGCTGGAGGTCGTCGTCCAGGCTAGCACCAGCCGGGCCAGCGCGTTCGACACCCTGATCGCTGCCATTGGCACAGCACTGGAAGCCGACCGCACGCTCGGTGGTCTCTGCGACTGGGTCGAACCCGAGGCCCCGGCCTCGGTTGACCTGCCCATCGAAGGTGCCGCGGCGCTGAAGGCTGCGTTGATCACTGTCGTGTTGCACTACACCACTACCGGCCCTCTGGCCTGACCACCCTGACATAAAGGAGACCCCCATGGCACGTGCGCAAGGCGCGCAGGCGCAGATGGCGCTTGCGTTCGAGACGACCTATGGAACGCCGCCTGCGAGCGGCTTCACCCGCATGCCCTTTGCCCGGGCAACTTTGGGGTCGGAACAGCCGCTGCTGAACTCCGAACTTCTGGGCTATGGCCGCGATCCGCTGCCCCCGATCAAGGACGCGGTGACCGCCGATGGAGATGTCGTCGTGCCGCTCGACGCCGAAGCCTTCGGGTTCTGGCTGAAGGCGGCTTTCGGCACGCCGACGACCACGGGCGCAGAAGCGCCGTACACCCACGAGTTCCAGTCGGGGTCGTGGACGCTGCCCAGCCTGTCGATCGAGACCGGCATGCCCGAGGTGCCGCGCTATGCGATGTATTCCGGGTGCGTTCTCGATCAGATCACCTGGCAGATGCAGCGATCTGGTCTGCTGACAGCAACTGCCCGGCTTGTCGCCCAAGGCGAAACCATCGCCGCCGCAACCGCGGCAGGCACGCCAACCGCACTGAGCCTGCAGCGCTTCGGCCATTTCAACGGCTCGGTAAAGCGCAATGGCACGGCGCTCGGCAATGTGGTCTCGGCCGAGATCACCTATTCCAACAACCTCGACCGGATCGAAACCATCCGGGGCGACGGACGCATTGACGGCGCTGACCCGAGCATGGCGGCGCTGACCGGCCGGATCGAGGTGCGCTTTGCCGACCAGACGCTGGTGACGCAGGCGATCAACGGTGAGGCTTGCGAGATGGAATTCGCCTACGTCCTGCCCTCGGGCGAAAGCTTCACCTTCACCGCCCATGCCGTCTATCTGCCCCGTCCGCGCATCGAGATCTCCGGACCGCAGGGCGTGCAGGCGAGCTTTGACTGGCAGGCCGCCCGCGACAGCGTCGTCGGCCGGATGTGCACCGCTGTTCTCGTCAACACCCTTGCAGGATATTGATCATGATCCGACTGAACCTGACCGCCACCCCCGAATGGCTGGACCTCGCCACCGGCCTGCGCTTGCTGGTCGCCCCACTGACCACCGCACTGATGGTCTCTGCACGCGCCGATCCCGCCATAGAGGATCTGCCGGAAGAGGCTGGCCAGGAGGACCTGGCGCTGGCCATGGCCAAATCCGTCGCCCGGCGCGCCGTACTGGATTGGGAGGGTGTCGGCGATGACGCGGGCAATATCATCCCTGTATCGCCCGAGGGCATCGACGCGCTGTTGGAAATCTGGCCGGTCTTCGAGGCATTCCAGACGCAATATGTCGCGCGCGGCCTGTTGCTGGATCAGGAAAAAAACGTCTCCGCGCCCTTGCCGACTGGTTCTTCGGCGAGGGCGAGCGGTACTGCGCAGCCTGCCAAACGGCTTGCGAAGACTGCCCCACAAGACTGAACCGGCCGCTGACCTATGAGGGTTGGCAGGTCTGGGATCTTGTCGGCCGCCTTGGTGGGCAATTGCGCGCCATCCCCGGTGCGGTGCTGGGTTGGGACATGGGTGCGGCGCTCGCACTGGCCCGCGCGCTGGGTGTCAACACCCTGATCGCCGCCGAACTGCTGCCCGAGATCGAGGCGGTGATGGTGCGCAAACTCAACGAACAGATGGAAGAAGACCGCGATGGCTGAAAAGCGTGTGTCTGTCCGCCTTGTGGCGGAGGGCGGCCGACAGGTGCGCGCCGAACTGGAAGGCATCGGCGAAGCCGGCGCCCGGGGCTTTGGCCGCCTGTCGCGCGAGATGGATATGGCCAATGCGCGCCTGGCGGCCTTTGCTCGCCGCGCCACGCTCGCGGCCGCAGCCACCACCGCCGCGCTGGCGGCCGCCGGTGTGGCGATGATCCGCTCCGGCCTGCAGACGGTGGATGCGCAGGCGAAGCTCGCTCAGTCGCTGGGGACCACCGTCGCCTCGATCCAGGCGCTGGAACGGGCGGGTGAGCTGGCGGGCGTGTCGATGTCTGGCATCGAACAGGCCACCAAGGATCTGACGCGACGCCTCAGCCAGGCGGCGGCCGGGACTGGTCCCGCCGCTGATGCGCTGGACCGGCTGGGGCTGTCGGCCAACGAGCTGATTGCGCTGCCACTGGATCAGCGCGTCGGTGCGATCAACGCGGCCATCGAGAGCTTCGTGCCCGCTGCCGAGCGCGCAGCCGTGGCAGGTCAGCTCTTCGGCGAGGAAGGCTCCATCGCCATGAGCCGGATCGACACGGCGACGCTGCGCCAGGCAACGGAGGACGTCCTCGCATTTGGTGTCGTGGTCTCCGAGCAGGACGCCGACCAGATCGAGCGCACGAACGATGCCATCTCACGGCTCGGGTTGATCTGGCGTGGGCTGTCGAACCAGCTCGCCGTCGCTGCGGCACCCGCACTGGAGGCCGTCGCAGACGCCATGGCAGCGGTCGCCAGCAGAACCGGCCCGCTCGGCATCGCGATAGGGGCGCTCTTCGACAATCTCGGTCGCCTGACCACCTATGCCCTCACCTTCGCAGGCATCATGGCCGGGCGCTGGGTGGCGGGCATGGCCGCTGCGGCGCTGTCGGTGCGTGGTCTGGCCACGGCGCTGGTCGTCCTGCGCGGGGCGCTGATCCGCACCGGTATTGGAGCGCTGATCGTGGGTGCGGGCGAGCTGGTCTATCAGTTCTCGGAACTGGTTTCCCGAGTCGGCGGCGTGGGCGAAGCGTTCCGACTTCTGGGTGATCTGGCCAAAGAGGTCTGGTCGCGCATGGGTCTGTCGCTCGACGCGGCCTTCGCCCACATGGCGGCTGGCTGGGAGGGGCTGAAAGCAGCAGGGCTTGCGGCGTTGGAAGGGACCATTGCGGGCGTCGTCAGCTTTGGCGATCGGACAGCAGCCATCTTCCAGGGAACCTATGATGCCGCTGTCGCCATCTGGGGCAACCTGCCCGGTGCCATCGGCGACTTTGCGTTTCAGGCGGCGAACGGGCTGATCTCCGGGGTCGAGGCGATGCTGAACGGCGTGGTCACCCGCATCAACACGTTCATCAACGGCTTGAACGCAGCACTTGCCCTGCTTCCCGACTGGGCAACGGGCGAAGGTGGGGTACGGATCGGCACGCTCGACCCGGTGGGACTGAGCCGGATCGGCAACCCCTTCGAGGGGGCCGCGACCGCAGCAGGTGCGGCGGCAGCCGACGCTTTCTCTGCTGCCTTGTCGCGTACCTATCTGGAACCGCCCGACCTCGGCCTCGGCGCGATGGCCGAGGATGCGCGCGCCCGGGCAGACGGCTACGCGCAAGCCGCAGGCATGCTGGCCGATGCCGCAGGCAGACCGCTGGCCAGCTGGCAGGCGCTGCGCGAGGCCATGACCGGCACTGGAGCAGACGCTGAAGCAGCGCTGGTCGGGGCCGCAGCAGCAGCCGCAACGCTGGGTGACGCGCTTGACGACACTGGCGGAGCCGCAGGTCGCGCCGGGGCGGCTGGTCGCACTGCCGGGGCGGCAACCGCAGAGGGCGCTGACACCGCCCTGACCGGCTGGGCCGCCGTCACCGCGACGCTTGCCGACTATGCGGCCAAAGCCCGTGATATTGGTGGTGATATCGGGAGCACGCTGGTCGGGGCATTCCAGAGCGCCGAGATGGCCGTGGGTAACTTCGTCAAAACCGGCAAGCTCGACTTCCGCGATCTGGTGACATCGATGATCGCCGATCTCGCCAAACTGGCGGCGCGCCGGTTCATCCTGGGGCCGATTGCCAATGCGCTTTCAGGCGTGCTGGGCAGCGCAGGCGGCATATTCGCCGACATCCTGCATGCGGGCGGCATGGTCGGATCGCCGGGTCCGGGCCGGATGGTTCCCGCCTTTGCTTTCGCCAAAGCGCCGCGAATGCATGCCGGTGGTTGGGCGGGACTTCGTCCTGACGAGGTGCCCGCGATCCTGCAGCGCGGCGAACGCGTGCTGTCGCGGCGGGAGGCGCAGAGCTACGGCGCGGGCGGCGGGGTCAACGTCACCATCATGGCGCGTGACGCCGAAAGCTTCCGGCAGTCCCGCACGCAGATCGCGGCCGACATCGCGCGCGCTGTCTCGCTCGGGCGGAGGGGCATGTGATGGCGTTTCACGAGGTCCGGTTTCCCGACAACATCAGCCGGGGTGCGCGCGGCGGGCCTGAGCGCCGCACGCAGATCGTCGAGCTTGCCTCGGGCGACGAGGAGCGCAATGCCAGCTGGGCCAACTCGCGCCGCCGCTACGATGTGGCCTACGGCATCCGCCGCGCCGACGATCTGGCGGCGGTGGTTGCCTTTTTCGAAGCGCGCAATGGCCGCCTGCACGGCTTCCGGTTCAAGGACTGGGGCGATTACAAATCCACCCTGCCGTCGCAGGCTGTGGCCCCGACCGATCAGATCATTGGCACCGGCGACGACGCGACAACCGCGTTCCAGCTGGTGAAGCTCTACGCCTCCGGGGCGCAATCCTGGACGCGCGCGATCGCCAAACCGGTCGCGGGCACCGTGCGCATCGCGCTCGGCAGCGTTGAGCAACTCTCAGGCTGGTCCGTCGAAACGACCACCGGCGTGGTGGCCTTCGCCACTGCGCCCGCCGAGGCCGTCGCGATCACCGCGGGTTTCGAGTTCGACGTGCCGGTCCGCTTCGACACGGATGCGCTCGACGTGACGATGGACCTCGAGCGGCTCGGCTCGATCACTTCCATTCCGCTTCTGGAACTGCGCCGATGAAGACCCTCGATCCCGCCCTGCAAGCCCTTCTCGACGAGGGCACAACGACGCTCGCGTGGTGTTGGCGGATCACGCGCGCCGCTGGCGTCACCTTCGGCTTCACCGATCACGACCGGACGCTCACCTTCGATGGTACGGAGTTCGAGCCCGAGAGCGGGCTCACGGCGTCGGAGGTGCGCTCGGGCTCGGACCTGTCGGTTGACGCGCAGGAGGCGGAAGGCGTGCTGACCTCGGACCGGATCACCGAGACCGACATCCTGGACGGCCGATGGGACAACGCCGAGGTCGAGGTCTGGCGGGTGAACTGGGCCGACCCGGGCCAGCGCGTGCTGATGCGGCGCGGGGCCATCGGCCAGATAAGGCGCGGGCGGCTGGCCTTCGTCGCGGAGGTCCGTTCGCTCGCCCATGTGCTGGGCCAGACGGTCGGGCGGACGTTCCAGACGGCCTGCGATGCGGCGCTTGGCGACGCGCGCTGCGGCGTCGATCTCGAGGATCCCGCCTTCAAGGGCACCGGCGCGGTCATCGATCTCCTGCGCGACCGGGCCTTCACCGCCTCGGGGCTTGGCGGCTTCACCTCAGGCTGGTTCACCTTTGGCACGCTGGACTGGACGAGCGGCGCGAATACAGGGCGGCGCACCGAGGTGCTGGGCCATGACGTGACCGACGGCATCGCGGTGCTGACGCTGTTGGAACCGCCAGTGCGGTCCATTGCCGAAAGTGATGCCTTCACCATCCGTGCGGGCTGCGACAAGCGGATCGAGACCTGTGGCGCGAAGTTCGCGAACACCGCCAACTTTCGCGGTTTCCCGCACATCCCCGGCCAGGACGCCGTCCTCCGCTACGCCACGAAGGACGGCGGCCACGAGGGTGGCGTGCTGTGACCTCTGCCGATCCGGACAGGGTGATCGCAGCGGCGCGCTCCTGGCTCGGCACGCCGTATCATGATCAGGCGAGCCTGAGCGGCGCCGGCTGCGATTGCCTCGGGCTGGCGCGCGGGGTCTGGCGCGAGGTGGTCGGCCCCGAGCCGTTCCCGATCCCGGCCTACAGCCGCGACTGGGGCGAGACCGGGTCGCGCGAGGTTCTGGCCGAGGGCGCGCGCGCCATGATGATCGAAGTGCCGCTCGCCGAGGCCGGACCCGGCGCGCTGGTGCTCTTCCGCATGAAGCCCCGCGCCATTGCCAAGCATGTCGGGATCCTGACCGGGCCCAACAGCTTTATCCACGCCCACGAGCGGCTCGGAGTGATCGAGGAGCCGCTCACCCCATCCTGGCAGCGGCGCATCGCCTTCGCCTTCCTGTTCCCGCTGAATGAAGTTGAAGGCTGACTGCCGTACAGCCCGAAGTTTCGTCCTATCTGCCCGAAACGGTGGCCCTACAAAGTCGGCCCTGAGCAGACCGATATTCACCTCGCAGCGAACGCCGGTTCAGCACTCTCCCTATTCATGATCGCGTTTTTGGCCGTAGCGGGTGATGAAGGTCGCTTGGCGCGGTGTTCAGTTCCGGGCACGCAACCCGCGGTTCAGGAACAGGATTGACAGCGCCGTTGTCCAGATCATCGTGGCGCCGATGGCGATCTTTTCGATCACGCCGTCGTAATCGGTTGGAGTCAATTTGAATGCAATGGCGAAAACTGCAAACATCGTTGCCGAAATCACGAAAAGAACCGTGTAGGTTCGGCTGACCCGGTTCACGCCACGCGCCATTGCAAGCGGCCCCGCGATATAGAGCGGGAATAGCGCGAAGGTCAGCTTGGTGTGCACGGTCATGTTGCCAAGATTTGCATCATCGGCCTGAAGGTTATCCCAGATGCCAACCAGCGTGACAATCAGCGCCAGCAAGGCGAGGCAAAACACGCCGACCGTCCAGCCGCCCCGTCCCAGATGGGCATGCGCGGCCCCTATGGACAGGGCCAGAAGACCGGCTGCGTTCATGTAGAACCCGGTATCCATGATGGTCTTGAGGCGGCCCTGCCCAAGTTCGCTTATCGTCTCGGCGAGCAGCTGGTGCCCGGTCAGCCAGATCGCAATGACCATGGCGACGATGGGAGCGATCTGGCCAAGGAGTCCAGCGACGCCTGCCAAAATCAGCAATTCAGGGCGCTCTTCGGCCACGACCCGACTTTTTTCCGTAGTCTCGTCCGTCACCGCTGGCTTCCTTTCCCGTCATGCTGCCAACATTTGATCAAGCAGGTAGGTTCCACTTCAGAAAGCGATCTTTGACTGGGTTTTGTGGCGTTCCGGCCGTCATGTTGGTTCCAAAGAAAGGCGTCTTGGCAGACGTCCATTCGCCGAAACCCACTTTCATAAGGGCGATTAGAGCAAAGACCGCGACGAGTGCCGCCCGTGCAATCTATTCTTACCGCGCGTCCAGCACCTTCTCTCCGTCTATCCTTCAACCTTTGCCCTCGAGGTTCCCTCATGGCCACCCTCGTTCTCGGCGCTGCCGGCGCTGCCCTTGGCGGCAGCATCGGCGGCGCGATCCTTGGTGTGAGCGCCGCGACCATTGGTGGCTTTGTCGGCTCCACCGTCGGTTCGGTTGTCGACAGCTGGATCATCTCGTCGCTGGCGCCGACCCAGCGCATCGAGGGCGCGCGGCTCGACAGCCTGCGCATCACCTCGGCCACCGAGGGCGCTGTCGTCCCGCGCCTTTACGGCCGGATGCGGATGGGCGGCAATATCATCTGGGCCACGGATTTCCGCGAAGACACCAGCACCACGACCCAAGGCGGCGGCAAGACCGGCGGCGGCAAGGTCAAGACCACCGAGTATCTGTACTACGCCAGTTTTGCGGTCGCCTTGTGCGAAGGCCCGATCACCGGCATCGGCCGCATCTGGGCTGACGGCAAGCCGATGGACCTCTCCGGCGTCACCTGGCGCTGGTATCCCGGCGACGAGGCGCAGTCACCCGATCCGTTCATCGCCGCGAAGATGGGTGCGGCCAGCACGCCGGCCTATCGCGGCACGGCGTACGTGGTCTTCGAGGAACTGGCGCTTTCCACCTACGGCAACCGCCTGCCGCAGTTGTCCTTCGAGGTGTTCCAGCCGCTCGCCGATCCCGACACCGCCGAGGGGCTGACCCGCGCGGTCACCATGATCCCCGCCTCCGGCGAGTTCACCTATGCAACGACAGCCATCCGCAAGGGCGCGCCGGGCGCGCAGGTGCCCGAGAACCTGAACGCGCTGGCCGACGCCACCGACATGGTGGAGGCGCTGGACCGGATGCAGGCGATGGCCCCCAAGGTCGAGAGCATCAGCCTCGTCGTCGCCTGGTTCGGCGACGATCTGCGCGCGGGATCGTGCAAGGTGCAGCCCGGGGTCGAGGTCCCGGAGAAGACCACCGACCCGTTGACCTGGAGCGTGAACGGTGTCGTACGCGCGGACGCACATCTGGTCAGTCGCGATGCACTGGACCGCCCGGTCTATGGCGGCACGCCGTCCGACTTCGCCGTGGTTCAGGCCATCCAGGAGATGAAGGCGCGCGGTCTGCGCGTGACCTTCTACCCCTTCCTCCTGATGGACGTGCCGCCCGGCAACAGCCTGCCGAACCCGTATTCCGACAACGCCGCTGCGACCGGCCAGCCTGCCTTCCCGTGGCGGGGGCGGATCACCTGTTCGCCTGCAGCGGGGTTCGCTGGATCGGTGGACAAGACCGCCACGGCCGCCGCGCAGGTTGCCGCCCTGTTCGGGGGTGCCAGCCCCTCGGACTTCACCATCGCCGAGGAGGCTGTCAGCTGGACCGGCACGGCAGAGGACTGGGGCCTGCGCCGCATGGTGCTGCACTACGCCCATC
>NZ_BMFC01000034.1 GCF_014637725.1 Marivita lacus
CAGCGTGCGCTACCTATACGGCGACGCCTTCGCCGAAGTCTGCCTTGACCGGGTGCTTGCACAGCCCTCCGCTGGCTGAATTTTCCTCATCACAATGATGATTGAGCCGCCGCCTGTGAGGGTCGGCGGGATTTTCTTTGGTTGTGTCGCGATACCGTGTTGGGAACGCCCAGAAATGCCAGTCCAGATGGCCTATCCATTTGGTCAGTTTCCCGTTGAAGCGAACCATGGCAAGATAGATTGATCGAGTCTTGTCAATTTACGACCCTTCGGTTTTGCCTACCAAAAAACAAAAGGAATGTGGTTCCCGGATATGATCCGAAACTATGACTGGTCATTTGAAACGCGAAACCTTGAGAAAGCTTGGGAATGTTCCTACAGGATAAATTCGGGCCTTTTGAACATGGTGCATTCATGCACTCATCTTTTGACTTGGTCAAAGACAATACTTGATAAAAGCTCAACTCCTCAAGCTGTAGCAAGGTAAAATTGCCGTGTTCAAGCTGGTAAAAAAAATTTAAGAACTTTGCAATCGAAACGATAGGCAGTGTTGCTATTGTTTTTGGTCTTTCAATCCCTATTATCTTGGGATTTGGAGCTTTAACGATTGAGTACGGAGGCGCCCTTGTCAAGAGATCAGAAAATCAACGTACATCTGATATCGCAGCCTATACGGCCGCTTTCGAATACAAGAGAAAAAAATCGGAACAAACAGACCAAAAGATAAATGCGGCAAAATCTGCTGCAACTCCATCGCGTCCCTCAATGGTGTGACATCAGAAATTACGGTAAACTTTGATGACCCAGCCGATGCAAGATTTGTCGATGTGGCCATTTCTCAGGATAAACCGATTTTCCTGTCACGCCTGTTGGTCCCGAATGCCAGTGTGACGATCACTACAACGTCACGGGTATTTCTTGGGGACATAGTGTTCACACCTTGCATTTTGGCTCTGGGAGGCACAAGCAAGGCTGGATTTACCGCGAATGGTAACGCCGGCTCATACAATGTGACTGGGTGTGGAATTGGATCGAATTCTGAAATAGCCGTGAACGGTCAGGTTATTGACACAAGCTGCGCTGCGGCGAGCTTCAAGAACCAGACTGCGTGCAAGGAAGAGATTGATGCCAGTGGTTTCATTGATCCTATCGCCAAGATTACAAAGTGGCCAACGAACTCGTTTGACAATGCTGTATGTGATCATACCGGAAAACTTCTGGACGACCTTTCGACACAAGTAGACGGAGGAAAAAATGATGGGGATTATCAGCTTAAGGAAGGTGTGCTGTGTGTCGATGAGTTTTCAACAAAATTCAACTCTATTTTTTCTGACCCTGATGGGATAGGCAACACACTCATTTTCAAGGCAGGTGTTGATTTCGTCATGAATGGTGGGGAACAAAGCCTTTCAATCATACCTCAGAAAACCGATGATTTTGCAGGGGTTGGGCTTTATGCTCCAAATTCCAATGTGACAGTCGGTGGGAATGCAACATTCTTCATCATCGGGCTAAGCTACTTTGGACTGATAGCGGATTCAATTACGTTCAACGGAAATGTCATGTTGAATGCTGAATGCGACAAGGTTGATCCATTTTTCGACGCGGGGCTGACCAGTCAACCGAAACTCGTCCGGTAGGATTCCGCAAAATTTTTGGAGGTGCTCACAAATCGTGTTGGTCGCCCAATCGCTCCATCATGTGATGTCGTCGATTCGCTTGCGAGCCTGCGGCATCAGGCTAAGCGAAGCTGATATCCTGTTGCGCCAGGCTGGTCCGCGCCCCATCGCATCCTCGTATGCCGCAAGGCCGATGGCGATGATCTCGCGCCCGAAACTGGCGTCGTGGCTGTGCGGCCGGCCACCCACTGTTGCCCTTAGTCTTTTTGGTCTTCGTCATGACAAGTTTGTCTTTCTGTTTGTCAAACCAAGTTGTACAAACTCGGACTGGACGTTGCTTCTGAAACGAACATTGGTCCGTTTTTTAATAAGAGAAATTTTAGGTCCGCACTGCCGCCTGTGCTATCGAGCTCGCTTTGAATTCGGCTTGGCGATCCGAAAGAGTGGTCAAAATCCGAATGATCTGGTCGTCTTGGAAATGTGGTTCCATGCATCAGTTTCGCAAAATCCGACAGAAGTTTGAACCAACACCTCATGGGTCCGATGCGGTAGCGAAAGACTGGATGTCGCCAACGTCGACGCGGTCCACGCCGCATCTATTTCCTTGGATTCTATATTCCTTAGTTTCAGACGCCCAAAACGGCTTTAATTTCATAGACTTGAAGTGGGTCAGGACGCTTATTCCCGGGAAGGGGCCGCAAAATCCCAGTGTGAAGACGCATAATCCCGGACACAGGCCGCAGATTTCCGGGCACCGGCCGCGTTTTCCCGGGGGCTTGCCAGAGCTTCGACACCACCGATGAGCCGACGCAAGACGCCATCCTCGCGCCGAAGATTTATAGGAAAAGAATTTTCTTCCGAGACCGGCGGAGAGACCAATCTTCATATCATGCTCTTCGCCAACATCCATGCAAAGCTGAAAGATCGACAGATTGCTCCCTCCTCGCTTCCGGAGCGGGACCCATTTCCATACCTGACCGCCTTCTCAATCCTATGCCGTATCGAGAGCGTGCCCCTAATGGTCTTGCGTTTCGAGGGCACCGATTTCTCCAAACGATATCCGAAGTCCAAAATGCCCGCTGACGCTGCTACGCACTTCCGCGGCGACCTCTCCTTGTATCGAAATTGGCGGCGCCTCATACTTGATGCTCAGCTGATCGCGGAGCCCGGTTTGGTCGACAGCGACCCTTGGGATACGATCATTCGAGTGGCGCGCATCTGTCGCGGCGCCGCATTCTCAAGCCGAATTCATCATGTAAGCTCCCGGCTGCCGACCGGGACGTCACCGATTGCCGTGAAAAGGCTGCGTGCAATCGAAATCGATTCAAACCTGTCGGGGCAAAACAAGGCCAGCTTCCGACAAGGCCTTGGCGCACTGGATGCACTGCAAGTCGAAGGCCTTGCGCAGCGGACCGGTCTTCTTCCAGAGCGCAAGGTCGGAACGCTACCCAAGCCCAGCGATCATCGCACGAGATACCCCCTCGCTCCTCGGCTCACGCGTGTTTGGGAGAAAATGCCCGCAGCGGTCAAACCGGCGCTCGTTTTCGCGTGGCGCATGGCCGTCTTGGGAGAGGTGTTCGATCTCGAAGACGACCCCGGCATTTTGCAGTTCATGTCCGAGGGTCGGGCACGAGCGTTGACGGCGCTGCGCCCCGAAAATTTTGGCATCAATCGACCATCCCAAGACACCTACGCGATCTATCTCCAGCAGCTGGGACAGTTCTGTCTTTCGATCGGAGGCAGCGGCCTGCCGGACCGCGCAAGCGCCGTCGATCAAGAATGGGTCATCCTACGAGCGCTTGCGAAGCAGCTAAAGATCTTCAGTCCGGCAAGGGTGGGAAATATTTCCGCAGTTTCCACTCCGGCGAGGCGAGACGGGCTTGCGCCGCGCGATCTGACACCAGCGTGGTTTTCCAACAAGAGAGCCAGTCTGGCCGCAGAGAAGCGCAGAGCGTTCGAGTCCGGGTGCTTCGTGATTGACGAGATGGCCGAGGTATACGGCCAAAGCATCGACGTGCTGCCTCCCAATAGGACAGGACTGAGCCGGCAGCGTCGGCAGCGCTGACGTCGTCGACATAGACGCCGACGATACAACGTGTGCTTGCCAAGTTCGGCGGCGAGCGCTCGGCGGCACGTTGCGTTTTTCGTGATCACTGCGCGGACCCATCTCCTGGAAAAGGAGATGCACATGAAGAAACGAAAGACGAGCCGCGAAGACTTTCAGCCACGTCACCCAGGGTTCGTCACTCGTGGCGAACTCGTAATATGGCTCGGAGTGAGCCGCAATTCGGGGGGCGGTATCGCAGAAAGGTTCGGTCTCCGCGCCATCGAGGGTCGCTTCCCGGAAGCCGAGATCTATCGCAAGATATTGGGGATCGACCCGCGAGATGAGCAGGACCGGGCCTGCCTGCGGCGCCCGTTAGAGGGCGCCGGATGGCTGTCGCGCAGGACAGGTGTGCCGGCCAGCATGGACCTGTTGCGGTTTGGTGCCGCTCCTTTGATAGCATAATGTGCAGCAAAGGAGACGAACTATGGGCACAGGAAGAACGGATGAATTCCGCAAGGATGCAGTGCGAATTGCGCTGACGAGCGGGCTGACACGGCGACAAGTTGCGGATGATTTGGGCGTTGGGCTTTCAACGCTGAACAAGTGGGTGAACGCGCACCGCGACACGGATGTGGTATCGCCCGAGGATCGCGAGCTTGCGCGCGAGAACGAACGACTTCGTCGCGAGAACCGTATCCTCAAGGAGGAGAGGGATATATTAAAAAACCGTCACGGGTCACAGCCCGCCTGTGCGCGGTATAAACAGCCTGTGCTACCTTCGGTGGTCTGGAGGGCAGTTGCCGATCGCTTATTGGAGGGTCAGACCCCGTTAAAAAACGTGGCACACGGGCTGATGCGCACTTGAGAGTGGCGACGCCGCTTTGTCGGTGATCCCGGTTAGGAAGATGACGGACTTGCATGGCCCACGCCCTCCTTCCTGAATGGAGGAGTTTGCATGACAAAGACAGCGACCGGTGGCCACCCGGAACTCAAGATGGTCAACCCGACGGCGGCCGCCATCGACATCGGATCGACCATGCACATGGCCGCGGTCAACCCTGATGCCTGTGACACACCGGTGCGTGCGTTTGGCACCTTCACTCAGGATCTGCATGACTTGGCAGACTGGTTCAAATCCTGTGGCGTCACCAGCGTGGCGATGGAATCCACCGGGGTCTATTGGATTCCTGCCTTCGAGGTTCTCGAAGGGCACGGGTTCAATGTGATCCTCGTGAATGCTCGCTATGCCAAAAATGTGCCAGGGCGGAAGACTGATGTCAGCGATGCCGGATGGCTGCGGCAGTTGCATTCCTATGGTCTCCTGCGGGGCAGTTTCCGCCCAGAGGCAGAGATCGCCACCCTCCGCGCCTATCTGCGACAGCGGGAACGGTTGGTCGAATATGCAGCAGCCCATATCCAGCACATGCAGAAGGCTCTGATGGAGATGAACCTGTAATTGCACCACGTGGTGTCGGATATCACCGGGGCCACCGGCATGCGGATCATCCGTGCCATCGTCGCCGGTGAGCGTGATCCTGATGTGTTGGCGGCGTTCCGTGATATTCGCTGCCATTCCTCCGTCGAGGTGATCAAGGCAGCCCTAGTAGGGAATGACCGAGACGAGCATATTTTCGCCCTGACCCAATCGCTGGACCTCTACGACTTCTACCAGAGCAAGATCGAGGACTGTGATCGCAAGCTGGAGGCGGCTGTTGCGGCATTGACCGTCAGAGTTGACGGTGACGTCCCTGCGCTGCCCAAGGCGCGGACCAAACGCAATCAGGTCAACGCTCCTTCCTTCGATGTGCGGGCGGCGCTCTATTGCGTTCTGGGCATGGACCTCACCCAGATTCATGGGCTTGGTCCATTGCTTGCCCTGAAGCTGGTCGCCGAATGCGGCACAGACCTGCGGGCGTGGAAGACCGCCAAGCACTTCACCTCGTGGCTCTGTATGGCACCGGGCAACAAGATATCGGGCGGCAAGCTGCTGTCATCACGCACCCGGCGCTCCTCCAGTCGGGCAGCCGCGCTCCTGCGGCTGGCGGCGACCACAATAGGGCGCAGCGATACGGCCTTGGGGGCGTTCTATCGGCGGCTATCATCTCGGATCGGCAAGCAGAAGGCGGTGACCGCGACGGCACGCAAGATCGCCGTCCTGTTTTACAACGCGGTCCGCTTCGGCATGGCTTACCACGATCCGGGGGCCGCTGCATATGAAGAGCGACATCGAACCCGTGTCCTGGCAAACCTCCAGCGTCGCGCCAAGACATTCGGCTTTGCACTCGCACCCTTACCCGACGCAGAGGCTGTTTCTTAGGAAGCGTCCCAGTTCTTCGCGAGCCAAAAGCCATGAGGTTTCGGTTCGTTGAAGAACAGCGCGGTGCCTTCCCGATCGAGCGGCTGTGTCAGGTCATGAACGTCAGCCCGCGCGGGTTGCGGGCGTTCCGCAGCCGGCCTGCCAGCCGCAGGCAGCGCACGGATATGGTTGTGCTGGCGCATATCAAGGAACAATCGCGCCTGAGCCTGGGCAGCTACGGCAGGCCCCGAATGACGGAAGAACTGAAGGAGGTCGGTGTCAATGTGGGGCACCGCCGGGTTGGGCGTTTGATGCGCGAAAACGGGATTACTGTTGAAAGAACGCGCAAGTTCAAGGCGACCACAGACAGCGATCATACGTTCAACATCGCCCCGAACCTGCTGGATCACGACTTCAACGCAGATCAGCCGAACCAGAAATGGGCTGGCGACATCAGCTACATCTGGACCCGTGAGGGCTGGCTGTATCTGGCGGTGATCCTCGATCTGCATTCCCGGCGTGTCATTGGTTGGGCTGTCAGCAACCGCATGAAGCGAGATCTGGCGATCCGGGCCCTGAAAATGGGCATCGCCTTCCGAGCGCCACCCAAAGGCTGCATCTTCCACAGCGATCGCGGCAGCCAATACTGTTCGCATGACTACCAGAAGATCCTGCGCCAGCATGGCTTCAAAGTCTCCGTGAGCGGCAAAGGTAATTGTTATGACAATGCGGCCGTCGAGACGTTCTTCAAAACCATCAAGGCCGAGCTGATCTGGCGGCGGTCATGGGCAACCAGGCGGCAAGCCGAGATGGCGATCTTCGAATACATCAATGGATTCTACAATCCACGTCGACGGCACTCAGCATTGGGCTGGAAAAGCCCGGTCGCCTTCGAACGGAAAGTGGCTTAAACGAGCACTTGGGGCGGCACAATTACGCGACAGGTCCAGCATCGCAATAAATGCCTTCGCGATCGAGGGCGTTCTTCATATCGTAGACGACGTTGTGGTTCTGGACCTCTTCTATCTGGGCCCCGGCATCATAGCGAGCGAAGGCTTTTCGGATCGCTTCGGGTTCGTTCACGAAATCAATGACGAAGGTCTGATCTTTTCCAGGGAAGGTTCGGTTCAGGCGACTGAGAGTCTGGACAATCTCGACCTCGTTGGCGATTTTCTTGTCGAGATACATTGCGACGAGCTTGGGTTGATCGAAGCCGGTCTGGAATTTGTCGGCCACGATCATGATCCGATATTCGGGACGATCGAAGGCAATCCGCAGGTCTTGCCCCTTTGCCCCGGGGTTCATGTTTCCTTCCGTGAACTCAGCATCTTCGTCGCACTGAAATGTCCCACCGGTGATCCGGTCATCCTTTGCATGCATGACCTCCTTGCCCGTCAGCTTGCCGGAAAAGGCAACCATGGCGTGGATGCCCGCGTGCTCGGGATGTGAGGCGATGTAGGCGTCGAAGGCTTTCTTGTAGCGGACGGCCGCAGGGCGCGAGCTGGTCACGACCATGGCTTTCGCCTTACTGTCGAGAAGGGGGGCCACGTTTTGGATGAAATGCTGCATGATGAATTGCACCTTTTGCGTGACGTTCGTCGGATGCAGGTTCATCCAGCGGGCGAGCGCGCGCTTCGCAGCGCGGCCGTCGACCCGTTTGTCGTCGAGCGCTTCCGTGCCGAGATGGTAGGCCGTCTTGTAGGAGACGTAACCTCGCAGGACGTCGAGGATGAAAGCCGAACACGGCAAGATACTCGAGGTCGCCGTCTCAGAAGCGTCCTCGAATCTCTCGGTCGTAGACCCTGCGTAGGTTGGTCAGCTCGGTCTGGTAGTAGCCAGGGTCCGAGTCTTTGTGTTCAAAACCTCGGATCGAGATGTCGATTGGATGCCGATCAGCAATGACGAACTGTGGGATCATCGCCCTTGCACAGGCTTGGCGAGGAATGGTTGTCTCGTTATCACCGACGGCTGCGGAGATCCGAAGTATGTGCGCCAGAGGCGCGTCTGGATTCATAAGGGCTCGGGCAACCCTTTCCTCATGCCGTCGCTTCATTTCAAGCAGCGCGTCGACGGTGTAGATATCGAGCTTGTTTCGATCATCGATCTCGCGGTGGTGCCGACCGCACAGCAGCATGAGATTGTCAGGGTCGTCGGACTTCTCATGTGACAAGTCAGGATGTCCTCGAGGGCCGTCGGGATTTGAAGCGATGATGTGTGCCAGGTAGGCGTGGTTCTTTAAAAGATCGCCTGTGATCAGGTCACCCGAAAGCTCCTCGCCACAGTTCGTATACTGACAGCGGCCGGCCGCTCGGCCCCAGACGACCAGTCGGGTGGGTTGAGTCGCATCACGTCCTCTGGACATTCTGCAACTCCTTTTCCGGTCGATACAGGCCGGCTCCGATCGAGATGGGCCCTGGGGCATTGGCACCGCGCCAAACCCCATCGAAATGCCATAGCTCGTAATGATGCAGCCATTCCGAAGCCCAAGGAACAATCGTGTCCGAGATCCACATCGATCTACGCCACTCGTTCTGCTCAGGGTCGAACAGGCAGAGCGCGGAATCCTTAGGCGATTCCGGATCGTAGAGCAGATGCGGAATATCGATCCAACCGATGCCGGGGCGCGGAGCGATGGTGGGCTGGCGAACGAATACAAGCGGAGGAATCGTCTTGGTGGGATTCCAGACGACGGACACCTTGTAGCTCATCTGGAAGCCGCGGATTGGGCCTATCCAAGCGATCAGACCGTCTGAAAACACGGTCAAGGGCTTCAGCCCCGGCCAGACCTCCCGCATGCGCTCGGCTTGCGCTTCCCGCGATTTCGGCCGCGCACTTGCCCTCATTTCGGCAGACGTCCGGAATGGAAGTGGTGTCCTGGTGCAGTCGATGTTGGCGCTGCTTTCGCAGCAGCCGGCGCCAGCAGGGCGGGGGCCGCTACAAAGCCTTTCGCAGGTTCAAAGGCGCTTGGGATCGACAGTCCGCGATGACTATCGAGGTAGGAGCGGACAGCCTTCTCGCTGACCCTCTCGCCGAAGAGGTCGTCGAAGATCTTGCGGACATCGGTGAAGTTCGACGACTGGGCCCGTGTGAGCTCGGCGACGAGGTGCCGGAGATCGTCACGGAAGACGCCCAAATCTTCATTGGAGGCCGGCCAGCGATCATTGAAGTCTTCGTGCGGCGGAGCCGGGTTCTTCTCGTCGAGCGGGACGCCGGTGACCATAGACGTGTGGACACGACGCTCGAGGTCGAGCGCGTAGCTCTCCAGCTGGGCGCAGAGACCGTTCTCGTTCGGGGGAACCAATGCTGCGATCTTGGACAGGTAGATCGAAATGGGGCGTTTCAGGCTGCGCTTGACGTAGCGCAGGTTCAGATAACGCTTCATCAGCTTGAGGGCGATCACCTGTGGAGCATCTCCGAGCGGATTGCGAGGCGCCGGCAAGGCATCAATATCCGCATCGGCCACGATCGAATTGGTGATCAAGCGATCCTTGACACCCATGTTCAACCGCATCGTCGTCACGTGGTCTCGAAAGGCGCGGCTCGGTAGTGCGACCTGCTTCTGGAACCAATCGGCAAATCCATACGGGTTTGCCGGAAAGATCTGGTCATGCCCGTCGTCCGGGCTGTGGTAAATCACGCCAGAGCGAAGCGGGCGAGGCACCCGGTGGGGGTCCATCGGTGTCACATCGAGGTGCATGAAGGCGAACTTGAGCTGGATGCACCGCGTGCAGCGCTCGATCTCTTTGGCATCGGGAAAGCCCTGGAAGGCCGTAAACAACTCGTCCAGGACATCCGAAATTGACCACCCTTGGGGTCGCCTGAATTCGAGGATGGCGTCGAGATCGAACCTGTCGTCCGTTGCTCCGTCGATAATCGTTGCACCGATCGCTCGTGAGCCTTGGGCGTATACCAGAGCATCTTCCATGTAGGGACGAAGATGCTAGGTCGGTCGTTGCAAGTGTTCCGGAATCAGCTGGTAGCGTTTCTCGGCGACGCGGTTATCCCGGTCGCTAAGCTCGAGTTCAAGCGCGGTGCCGAGAAGCAGCGCGTCGAGACCAGGTGCGGTATCATCAAGGGGCATGTTGAACTCCTTCCCTTCGAGCTTGTCCAACCGCCTCCCTCAATCAGATTGCTCACCACTACAATATATGCACGAGCTGCCGTAGAGGCAACACCACCAATGGTATTTTGTTCACCTCCTGTTCCGTGATTTGATGCCCTCATTATCGACGTCTTGTCGTTACGGCAGACCGAAGCTGAGATACTCGGCTGAAACGGCGTCCGTCAGCCAGACGCTATTGTCGGAGCAGAAGAAAGTGCGTCCATCCTCCTGACGCATTCGGCATGGTGGGACATGGTCTCTGAGGTGGCTGGCATGAAACTTGTGTCAGCCCGATGATGTCAGGGATATTTTCGGCTTGGTCTCGCCGGGAAAATTGAGAGTAAATTCCAGAATTTTTTCTCGGACGCCATCCTCGACCGCAACGTACACAACGCTTACCGCCTCGAACTCAAGGGGTCGTCCATGCGCAAAACCATAGCCAAAATGGATGACGAAATGCCTCAAAACTGATACCCGAAACTCGCTGCCTTACGGCTACGAGCCACAGGTGGCCAGATGTGATCTGAACAGGCGCCCAAATGACTGACCGCACCTACCCACGTCCCACCACCGATCTTGACGCACTGCTCGATGCTTTGGCCGAAGCCGGCGCTGATCGTGGCATCGTCGGCACCGGACTCCCTGACACGATCGGGTGCTCGATCGAGAGCGCGACGCCGGCCGAGATCGACTCGGTCTATGAGAGCGCTTTGCGCGAGACCCTCACACGGCGTCAGGATGGCCAGTTCATCAAAAATCGAGGAGGGTCGGCGTCTGACTCGGGAAATGATAGCTCGAAAGCGCGCTGAGCGTGGACTTGATGATGACGATCGAAATTGATTTAGCTGAGATCGTTCTCGAGCGACACGAAAACGGACTATACCTATGGCGTTGGGATCGCGCTGAAATGTCGGTCGTCTGGAGCAAGTCGGTCCGAACTCGAGAAGAGGCCATAGATCATTTTCGGTCTCTAATCGACGCTATGTCGAGCCACAAACGCATGAAGCTCTACTCGGTCATACGGAAGCTGACATGACAAGCGGGAGCGGCGGCATCTGGGCGCACGAAAACCTTCGCGCTGCAAGCGTTGAAAATTCAATCGTTTATAACTGAGACTGACAACTTGATCAGTCATCGACATTCTGCGCGAACATGTCTTTCATGCCCCAAAGTAAGAGTAAGAATACTGGCGCATGAGGATGCACGCCTCCCGCTGACCCGATAGGACGATGCGAAGTGAGAACAGGAAGCAGGTCACGATCGTAGCACTCATGGAGCAGGCCATGAGACGCGCCTACCTCGAGAAACTCGGATCGGGCCTCAACTTGTCCTTCTCTGGCGTAAGGCTACGGTGAGGGCCGTCTGACTTTGGCTACGATCCGATGATAAGTCCGACCTTATGTCCGATTTCATCCACCGACCTCAAATTGAAGTTCTCTCTGCCGCCGATGGCGTTCGCCGTCGG
>NZ_BMFC01000035.1 GCF_014637725.1 Marivita lacus
TGCGCCAGCCCCTCGCGGTAGAGCCAGACGGTCTTGGTGTCGGGCACCCGATCCTGAAGTCCCAGGCCGAGGAACCGCATGAACGACAGCCGGTCGCACACCTGATATTCGATATATGCGATCTGATCGTCCGAAAGGTTGTAGAGCGCGCCCAGCAACAGCGTCTTGAACATCACAACCGCGTCCATCGGCTTGCGCCCGGCCCGCGACTTGCGCTCCGCCTCGGGCTTGCGCCAGACCCGCTCCAGAACCGGACGGAACTCCTCCCAAGGCACAATGGCGTCGATCTCGACCAGCGGGTCACGCTTGGCGTCAAGGCTCGCGTAGCGGTCTGAAAGATCAAAGAAACCCATCTGCGCCATCGTCAAACACCACAAGTCGAATGCCCTCTGCCTTCTATCCCAGCGCCAAGGTCAGGGCAATTTTTCGAGGTGCCCAAATGCTTTACACACCTGGCGTGGAGCGACACTTCTCCACACTTATCTGCGGAGATGATTGTGCAAAAACGACATGCCCGGATGTGGGTGCTGTTTCATGCAAAACTGCCAAAATGTCAACTTTATCTGACACTTGCTGCTCGGCAGAAACAAGGTGCTGCAAATACTTATTCACCCTTGACATTGAAATGCTGCACAGCCGGGACATAAAAGTGTGAGGGAAAAATATCTCAAAAATTTCCAATATAAACAATGCTTTATGTTTTATAAACCTTTGCAAATCCTCTTAAACTTCTCTAAAATATGATTGTTTGACAAAACAGGTACACATCCACTCACAGAGTTATCCACAGCATGTGTGGGAAAAATCCTGTGCTCTCGAGCAAGAAAGGGAACTTTGCTGTGAGTTGGAATATGACACTTCCCAGAAAGGTAGAGGTCCAGACAAGGGGGCTTTCTCAAGGATGTACTCAAGGGCCAAAAAAGTGAGAATACAAACAAAATATCTCATATAAGTATCATTATATTTTATATAGATATATTTTTCGGATCGGGTCATTCAGGCGCTTGCGCTTGAGCTACGACACATTGTAAAAAATAGGGTAAAGTACGAAAACACACAGAGAAATGTCGAACTTGGATCAATTCGAAGACCTCTGACCAATTCCCAAAAACATACGCCCATTGATCAATAGGATGCGAAGTTTGGGGGTGAGACCATGAGAATACCACCATCACACGATCTTTCGAAGGGTATACTCATAACCCTGTCCCAGTAAATCCACAGGCTGTCAGACATTTGGATCCGATACAAGAAAGACAGAGATACATGTCACAATATGTTAATGAAAAAAACTACCCAAACTCAGCAGTAGTATATATCGAAGCACGTTGGGGGGAGCAGACATTCTTTGGCTCCGGTTTTTTGGCAGGCATAAATGATATTTTAACTGCGTCACATGTTATTTACAATGGACAGCTTGGTGGACTTGCTGACGAAATAAGAGTCTTTCCACTATACAATCCGGAATCCCCAGATAACTTGTCGATAAAACCAATTCACTATCATTATTTTTCAAATTTCGATGAGGATTTTGATGGAATGGTACCTACTGGTGATTTGACATGGTGGTCGTATGCCGGGTCAGAACTGGACATAGCGCTACTCACCCTGGACATACCTTTAGGTTCCGTATTCGGCTGGTACGGCTTGGATTTCGACTATTCCGGTGGTGCTGTCAGTGTCTTGGGATATCCTGGTGTCTATGGTCGGCGACAGGTCATTGACGAAGGCATTGTCCAATCCAGTAACATTGACGGTGTCTTCTATCTGGATAGTGGAACACTGGACGTAAATCCGGGAAATAGTGGAGGGCCAATTTATTACGATACGATCGATGGACCCCTGGCAGTAGGTGTGGTTTCAACTTCCGTTGGCGCTACAAGCATTGGCTCGCATTCGGCTTGGTTACTTGCTGCGATCGAAAGTAATAATGACTATCTCACTGGAGACGGAGTTATTGAAGGCAGTTCTTCGCCAGACGTATTGATTGGTGACGATGAATCGAATTTCATTCTTGGCTTTCAGGGTGATGACCAGATTTCAGGTGAAGGTGGCAATGACATCCTGATTGGTGGAAATGGTTTTGACAATGCACTGTTTTCTGGAGGTATTTCGTCATATACGATGCGGCTGAGTGCGTATTATTGCGAGATCACAGACAGAAGACCATTCTCTGATGGAACTGATCAATTGGTCGGTATCGAGAAAATATCCTTTTCTGATAATCATTTATATCTTCAAAACTTCAATCGAGTGATTGATCTTGAACAAATCCAGATATCCGATCTTTCAGAGTTGTATATTGCATATTTCAACCGCGCTCCAGATGCCCTTGGCCTCAGCTTTTGGGGGACATCGTATTCAAATGGTCTGGATATTCGAGACATTGCAAATTTGTTTGGCTCTTCTGAAGAAGCACAAATAACATATCCGATATCAGTGCCGAACAGCGAGTTCGTTGGGACGATATATGATAATGTGCTGGGTAGGTCCCCAGATGAGGGAGGTCTGGTTTTTTGGGTTGATGCACTGGATGATGGTGCGGTGGCCAAGGAGCAGTTGATCCTCTATGTTTTGAACGGTGTTCCCGACGGGTCCGCCGATAGGGCCTATCTCGACCAAAAGGTAGATATTGGCACCTACTTTTCCGTGATCAAAGGCATGTCTGATAGAGAAACTGCCGCTGCCGTGATGCAGATCTATGATGGAACAGAGGCAAGTGTTCAGCAAGCTGTAACCGCGGTCGATATAGCCTATGCAAGCGCCCTTGATCCCAACAATGGACAGTTCTTGTTGCAATTGAACGGCATCGTCGAAAATCCGTTCATCATGTAAGTGCAACAGGCTTTCAACTGTAACTTATCTGACTGCAGCACCAAGAGTGAGATTCGGCCTATTATCGAGTTCCAAACCGCATCACATATCGATTTGAAGTGAAGCTGGCACGGGTTTAAACCCTTACAGTCCTCCAGTTCAATCTTCCGTCTTTTGTATCTTCCTGGTCAATTTGAAGACAAGACCTGGTAGAATGAGATTCTTCTTGAGGATGGGTGCGGTCGCTTCCTCGCAATTTGGACATATCTCATCTGCCTCCACGAAAGCTCCGCCGCAATAGATGCAGTTTTTCATTTTTGTTATTTTCAACATTTCACCTCATATCGACATCGTCGACATATTGTTTGGTTTTTGCTATTCTCAGCTGCTTGAAGCAGTTGTGGGTGATCGTGCTTGCTATCGCGCCACGAGATATCTTGCGGAGACATACCCTGTCATACGCGATGATGACAAAAGCGATACGCGACACCAGAGGTGTTTTTCGACGTTGACACATCTGTCCTGTCGCAGCGAAGTGTCATTTGGCAGACCGATGATTATTCTGTGGTTAAATCCAGGTCCCGAGCGCAATTTCAGAAGGTCGCCTTCACCTACACCCGCCACAACTGCATTTCCAGTCAAGGTGTTTGCACAGCCTGAAATCAATATCAGAAAGATGCTTACCAGGATAGAACGTCGCATCATCTGTATTTTCCCGCTGATCATTCAGTTCATTGCCACTCACCAGCACACTGGCATGTTGCCTGCGTGTGATGTGTGAAAGCAATTGCGTCCATTTGTAGATATCTGAGAGCCATTTTCTCTTTTTTGGAATTGATCATTCGCCTGATGCACTCGATCTGACGAATTCAATTGCAGAGAGGGCCTCTTCCAGGATCGTGATGTATCCGTCCTTTTCTTCTTTGCTCATCTTCTCGTTGCGCCGAATTGCCCTGAAACTTGCCATCAACGCACTGCGCAGCTCATACGCGTGTTGTTGATTGACGATCACCCGCTGGCCCAACAAAATGTGGATCAAGATTTTTTGAGCTGTCACTTGGCCCGACAGATATTCCATGGTCGTGGGTTGGGTCACGGGTTCGCCTCCTTCAGAGTCGTAAGGGTCACGGATTGGCTCAGGGCTGGATCAACCCTGTCGGTGCACCTGACCAGGACAGCCGCAGGATTTTTTTTGCCCGCGTCGCGGCAACATGCAGAAGCGCACGGTATTGCGTGATGATGTCCTCCCAATCGGCCGCATCTGCTGCGGATCTGAAGGCATCTCCCGGCGGAAAGGAGGTTGCGGACAGGAATGGGATTGCGACAGCAAGAAACTCGAGGCCTTTTGCGCGTTGCATCGTTGTGACCCGTACACCGGTTTGTCTTGTCTCATCCCTATCTGGTGGCAGAGCCATGGTATGGATTCCAGACATACGGAGCGCGTCTCTCACACGGTCCACATCCGCCCGGCGCGCGCACAAGACAGCAATATCCGACAGCTGCACCTCATCCGCGGACAAGCTATGGATCCAAGCGGCGACACCGCTCAACTCTTCTGCTTCAGTCAGACATTCCACCAGCTCGGGCTCTGCCCCATGAGTCAAGCAAATGTGATCTTGCAGGGTGTCCGTTCCCCCATCAAGGTTATCGACAGGCACCCCCTTCACGACGGAAATGGCCCAAGCACCGATTTCCTGCGTGGTCCGGTAATTGAGCCGCAACCGTCTCGAGTGGCCACGGATGTTGATGCCACAGGCCGACATGATGGCCCGCCGCCTATGGATCCGCTGATGTGCATCCCCGACAATGAAGATCGATTTGCCGTTGCGCTCCGCAGCTTGCGGAATAATCGCTCGGATAAGCCGGAACGCCTGCTCACCCATTTCCTGTGCTTCATCCACAATCACCGCCGCATAGGGCAGTTTGGCCGGTTCCGCAGACAAGATCTCGATTGCATCGCGATAAGCGTCATCAGGTTCGGCAAGCTGCAACAGGATCATACGCGCGCGATAATCTTCAAAGATCTGCCACAAGGCTGCACGCTTGTGTCGGTCCAGAGCTGTGCCGCGACCAGTTCGTGGGATTTTCAAATAGGCATGCAGATCGATGACGCCCTTGGCTTGCACGATCTGCGTCCATTCGGCTTTCACAAGCGTCTCAGAAACCCCTTCGGGTAGCGCATGATCGACAAATACGTCCTGCCAGAGTTGATCCAATCGCTCTCGCGCTTCTCCGAAGAAGACGATCTCGCGCGCGTGGTTCCTGCGCTTGAGAAAATGAGCCGCCCAAAGATCCAGACTGATCACCTCGATCCGTGAGGGCAACGCATCAAGATGCTCCGGACACAGCAGGCGCAAATTGGCCTCGAGAATCTTCGCCGCGTTTGCCGTGAACGTGGTCAGCAGGACACGCTCTCCACTTCTGGATGGGTCGGCCTTGATCTGATCAGCCAGATGCTTTGCCCGGTGCATTGCCACAACCGTCTTTCCCGTCCCCGCGCCACCGAGCACCAGAACGGGATCATCATAGTCCTGGTAGGCCAGCTTGCGCTGCACAGGATGCAGGAATATTTCCCAGCCGCTCAGATCCGCATCAAGGGCACGGCGCAGGTCATCCTGGGTTTCGGGGATAAAGATGGTCTGACGGCTTTCTTCCGTCACGATCAGCGTGTCAAAGGCGCGCTCGGTTCTGTGCAGCGCCGTTTGCGACTGATCGGACATTCCGGTCAACGCATTGACTTCGTCATCTGTATATCCGATCGCGACCGCGTAGAGAACCTGATAGGTCAGTGGATCGAAATCCTCCTCACCGGCTTCCAACGCCTCTAGAGATCTTATGGTCCGGATGGCTGGAAGTTCCTCTTCCAGCACGCCAAGGGCACACAGCTGCTTGTCAGCCACATGCATAAAGAGATGTGGGACCGGCGCAGCAGATGTGACAATCGGCACAGCCGTCGCATTGCAACCGTTGATGACACGAACACGGTTGGTCATTGGGTCCAGCTTCACCCGCCGCCCCGCCGCCCAGCTCGAGGCCTTTTCATGTTCGTTCACATGCAAGAACATGACGTCGCGACCGATCGCACATGCGATTGCCCGATGTCGTTTATCGATATGCAAGAATTTGATCGCGCTGTCCCGTGCGCCATCGACCATTTCGAGCTTCAGCTCATGCCTGAAGGAATCAAACATGTAACGGCCTGCCAGGGTCATGAAGCGGAAGGCGACATGATCCGGCAGATTGCGCAGGCTCTTCATGCAGCCAATGTGGTATGACAATCGTTTGCCAACTCTCCCTGTCATCATTGCGACTCCTGCAATGCAACAAGGATCTTGGTTACGGCGTCCTCTACCGGGGCTCTCTCGGGATCATGACAGATCAGCCGCCAATGGAGATCGTCATGACATTGTTCCGAGACAGCCACCGAGGCCTCGGACCAGCCAAATTCCATCCTTCCCACAACACGTCCGGTCGATACCAGATCCTCTCCGAACCGATCTGGCACCGGGACTTCTGCCGCAATCAATGCCGCAATCAGAGGATGAAACCGGACATCACAGAGGGCCCGCGCCTGCCGCCATGCCGCAACAGGTGCATCCATCTTTGCGCTATTGTCCGACATAACCGGTGGCGGAAAGACTTCGAGACCACGAATTTCCAGATGGAACCCGCGCACGCCCTGAAACAGATGCACAAGACGCCAGAGATCGTCGCAGATGTCGGAAAAATCAGACCTTGCCGACAATGACTGGCCCGGACCGGGAAGGTCTGCGCGCAGAAGGATCCGCAACTCTGCATCGGTATGCGGCAAATCTGTTGATGAGATTTGCGCACAGGCAAGGTAGAGTACAACAGCGCCCTCACCAATCCGCTCCGCCAGACCCGGTCCCGCCAGAAACCTCTGGCCAGCCTCGCTGAGTTCCGAAAATACCGGGAGATATTCAAGCGGTTGGCCTGTTGCAACAAGCACCCTGATCAACGCTGATTGAAGTGTGCCATTGCCCGGCACCACACCATCCAGAAGGCACTTGAGACCCTGCAGGGAGGGTCCAGTGAGCACAGCTGCGATCCCGTCCGCATGCGGTGCAAGCTGCGGATGTGCCAATACCCGTTCCAGGCGCTCGACCAACGCTGGTCCCAGAGCGATCTTCGAAAAAGAGCGAGACGAAGCCGGATCGTCAAGCTCCAAATCCCTGCACGACAGGCTCCAAACGTATAGCGCGCCTGACCGGATCATCTCGATGCAGTCCAGCACGTCCTTGCCCACCGACCTGGCATGATGGTCAGACTGATCGATTGTAATCGCGATGGGGCGTGCGTCACTGCGCCCAATCGGGGTCAACAGGAAGTCCACCCGTTTCTGCGGCAACCCGGGGTAGCGGATATCTGTGTTCACCTGCGGCTCGATTGTCCAAAGCCTGGGGGCCTCGGATGTCCCGGCTCGCAACACAAACCCCCGCCGGCCACCAGGCAAAACCTGTGGCTTCAGGGCTTCGTTACCCCCATAAAGCTTGCTGAGGGCATCGAGGAACCGCTTCTCCAGATGACTTTCAACCGGAATGTCTTCTATTGACCCCTCGAAGCCGAATTTCACTGGCGTCGCACGGCCCAAGCGCGCGAGAAGCGTCACCACCTTGTGCGCCATCTTCCGGACCCGGATGTGCAGTCGGTCATTGGAAAGGGAAGATGACCGTCTGGCAGAGCCCGATCGTGCCGAAGCCACAAGAGACGTGACCCTATCAGAAAGAAGCCCGCGATCCGGCGTGATCCGAACCCACAAGACCCGCATTTTTGACAGGCCTTCAGCGGCAGCGCCAACCAAAGCCGCTCCCTTTTGCGCTGCACCGGATATGAGCACAGCTTGACTTGGGAGCGTGCCTTTCTGGTGGGGGAGCGCGCGCACTGACCCATGGTGCTGGTCCATGCCTTCTGCCGTGCGAAAAGATGAAAGGACATCACGCGTCTCTGAGAGCGCCGCCTCGTCTTCGTACCGCGCACCCAACAGGGGTTGCGCGGGGCGCTGCTGCAAAATTTTGGGGGCATCGTCAGACACGAGAGTGCCCAAGGACCCAATACAGATCAAATGTCCCTCAGGTGTCCCCAGCCGGTATTTGAGGTTCCTGATCAAACGGGCGAGATCCGTCCGCTGGGCATCCCCAAACCTATGAAGATCTTCCACCATCAAAAAGCGCAGCGTATCTGGTGCATTCAGCCGCCAGAGTGGCGCCTCACGAGCGTGCAACAGCAGGTGGTCGAGCATCTTGTAATCGGTCAGCAAGATATCGGGCGGGTTTCGCCGCATCGTCTCTCGATCCGTGATGAGACTGTTGGGTGTGACCTTGCCCACCGGATCCCTTGTCCCGACATCTGCGTAAATTCCCGCACGCACCGCATGCAGCGATGTGATCTGAGAAATCGCTGCTGCAATCCGGCTCACCTGTTCAGACGTCAGCACGTTCATCGGGCAGATCAGGATCACCTTGATCCCCGGGGTTTCCTTGTAGCGCCGACAGTGATCCAGGATTGACCAGAGATGGGCATCCAGATTGCCGGACCGCCCTGCAACGACCGGGGAACGCCTCGCCCCGCCCCACATATGATCTAGACCGGTCACGTATCGCTTGATGGGCAAGAGACGCTGCGCCCAATCTGAGAGCCGGTGCGCCTGTTGTCGTTTCCCAAAGCCATAAGGTTGATGAAACGGTACACCAGTTGACAACCACGACCCTTTCGGACCGTAGCCAGACTTCGCAATGAACCGTTCCATGATCCAGCGACAGGCCGCTCCACTGCCGTCCAGCGCCATCTTCAGCTGAGCATTCAGGCCGCCCCGTATAAGTCGGGCGAGAACAATCGGATCCATGTCAGGAGGCGTCCCTGGTCTCGAGAGCCGCGACCCGTTTGCCTCCTGTCGGCGACCCTATGTCGTGACGTGTCATTTCGTACGCGCCACCAAAAGCCCCATCGGCACGCCACACAGACCTCACCAGGTTTCGCGCAAGCGCCGCCATGCGCCGCCAACCGTGTGACGCCACGGCCATCTCTTCAAAATGCCGCACGGGGCTCTCCCATGCGAGACAGGGAAACTCTTCGAAAGGGGTTTCACTGAAATGCAGGTTGCACTCGGCCTGCCTTGCTTTCGCAGCCCACAACGGCACCGCGAACCTGTCGGTGCGCACCTCTTGGTGCGATGGCTTGGTCCGGACGACCCGATCGATGGAGAATGTGACTACGCGACGCCTCTGCGCAATCTGCACATCAAAAAAACCAACTGCGCGTACATCAAATCCACGCGTCCATTCATAAGAAGATACATCTGGAATCAAGCATCGCTCGCAATTTGGTAAAATCATTGAACGCAACCCGACCCTCAGGGGTTCTGTACACCCCCAACAACTGTAACCACGAGCAATACAGAAAAAAACCGAGAGATGATCGTAAAGAAGTTCCTTTCACTTGGCATTTGACTGAAATTTCACCATGTGAGGCACTCACTATAATCTTAAGTTGAAATATAAATTAATATAATATAATTAAGTATATTTATTTAAAAGAAACACTTCGTGGTATAAAAATTCAGATATTTTCAACATGTGAATACTCTAATTACTCAAAAGAGAGATTATTAAATTATTTAAGTATTAAATGTTATACAACTTACTTCAGATAGAAAAATCAGAAAAATATATGTTGAAATAAATTTTCGCAATGGCATTACATCTATAAATCCTCGAGTACTGCGATTTCAAATGCAAAAGAGATAAAACTTTATGCATACAAACCACATCTGACACAGATCTAACCAGAGGCGAAAGCCACTACGGGAATGCCTGTGAAACCGTAACTTGGGACAAAAAATGCCGTTACCAACTCCGGATCAACTCGTTGAACTGCAAAGAAGACTGAATCTGTCAAGTTCAGGAGGTGCGAAAAAATATGGAACAGCTGACAAGGTTCGAAATGCACTTAAAAACCAGTTAAAAGAAGCTGTTATATATGGGGCGGGTACCGCAGCCAAATCAATTGTCACGCATCTGAGCGGTGCTGCTACGATATCTGCAGGTGCTGCAGGCGTGTCTGTGGCGCTTTTCCCGATAGGTGCAGCACTTGGTCCATGGATTGGCGCAGCCAGAATTGCCGGAAAAGCGGATGGGATTTTTTCCCTTCATGATCTCAAACAATATGCAACAGCAACAAACGGATCATATTATCCATGCTCCTGTGGAAAATGTGCCGAAGGCTTGCAGTATGTGATCGACAAGCAAGAGGAACGTCTGAAAAACCTCGCGTGCTGAGCGGTTTGAGATAGACTGTCGGAGAGGGCAATGGAGCCTCGCCGATGCCCAAGCAGCCCGCCTTTCCCGGTCTCCGCCACGCGATGAAGAAGAAGCAGACACGGCGGGAGAAATTCCTCGCCGAGATGGACGTGGTTGTGCCGTGGGCGCGGTTGTTGACGCTGATTGCGCTGCACTACCCGAAGGCTGGACCAAAGGGTGGACGACCGCCCATTCCGC
>NZ_BMFC01000036.1 GCF_014637725.1 Marivita lacus
CGGATGCTCTGGAAATCGAGGCCGCTGCAAAGCGCCGGCTCGCCGATGAATATGACGCCGCACAGGCGCGCGGCGAGGTCGCAAGGGGGTCTGTTCGCACAGACATCGTTGGGACCGACAACGATGTGCGTCCTGCCACGGCGGCTGACGTCGGTCTTCGCAGGGACCAAATCCATGAAGCCCGCCAGATACGCGACGCCGAGGCAGCCGATCCCGGCATTGTCCGCCGTACGCTGGATGAAAAGCTGGAGCATGGCGAGGAGCCAACGCGCGCGGCTTTGCGCAAGATGGTGGCGGATGCCGCCATGCGCGGGCTGCGCCCGCAGCGCCGGCCCAGCCGCCGGAACCCGCTCCATGTTCCGCCAACACCTGCGCAAGCGGCCTGGCAGCATGTGACCGGCACGTTCCGTGCATTTGCCGAATGGGCCACGGACGAGAACCTCGCCCGTGCACGCAAGGGCATGCGCGAGGCGCAGAATGCCCCGTTTCACGGCCTCGATGCCAAGGCGATCGCCGAGGGGTCGGCAGCTTTCACAAAAATCAAGGAGTGGTTTGATGCTTGACAGCCAATCAGCGGCATTTGCCGAACGCGTCTGGGATCACGCGTCCCGTCTGGGCAACAACGCCCCCAGGATCGCAGATGAGATGATGGAGGCGGCTTTCCCGCTGACCTGCACGCAGGCCCGGCAGGAAGGGGCGCTGCGCATGCTGCGTACGGGCATCATTTCGGAGGTCAAGCGCATCCTGCGCAACCGCGACGACGGGGGCCACCAGGCGGATTTCGCAGAGGTTTGTGCGGCCTTCGCGCCGCTGGTCAAGGACCTGCGCTCGAAATCCTACTTCGTCGAGAGCGCGGCGGAATATGTCTCTGTCCCTGACATGATCACTGAGCCCGAGCTGCTCGATGACGCGCGGCGGTTCATGCGTCGCAAGGGTATCGAATGCGTGGCGGAGGCGGATCGCCTTGATGCGCTTTATGCGGCTGTGACCTGCAACCATCCCGATGCGGCACATACCGGCGCGAAGGTGGTGGCATGATTGGTGCGTTCCCCATCATCAGCGCCGACCAGCGGCTGGCCGAGCCACGTGGGATCAAGGGCTGCATCTTCGGCAAGTCCGGTATCGGGAAAACCTCGCTCCTCTGGACGCTCGATCCCGACCGCACACTGTTCATGGATCTCGAGGCGGGCGATCTCGCCATCGAGGGCTGGGCGGGTGACAGCATCCGGCCGCGAACCTGGTCGGAATGCCGGGATTTCGCGGTGTTCATCGGCGGGCCAAACCCGGCGCTGCGCGACGAGCAGCCCTACAGCCCGGCGCATTACAAGGCGGTCTGCGACCGTTTCGGCGATCCGACAGCACTCGATCGCTACGACACTATCTTTGTCGACTCGATCACTGTCGCCGGGCGGCTGTGCTTTGGTTGGTGCAAAGGCCAACCCGAAGCGCTGTCGGAGAAGACCGGCAAGCCGGATGTGCGCGGGGCCTACGGGCTGCACGGCCGCGAGATGATCGGCTGGCTCACGCATCTCCAGCACACGCGGGCGAAGAACGTCTGGTTCGTCGGGATCCTCGACGAGAAGCTCGACGACTTCAATCGCAAGGTGTTTCAACCGCAGATCGACGGCTCGAAGACCGGGCTCGAGCTGCCGGGGATCGTCGATGAGGTGATCACCATGGCGGAGCTGAAGGCCGATGGTGGCGATCCCTATCGCGCCTTCATCTGTCAGACGATCAACCCCTGGAGCTATCCGGCCAAGGATCGATCTGGCCGCTTGGCCCAAGTGGAAGAACCCCATCTCGGCCGTCTTATGGCGAAGATCCGGACGGCAGCGACGCCTCCATCCGACCGGCTGACTTATGCCCCGCCGCCCGCCGATCCGGCGGCCGCCGACCAATCCCAACCGCAATCCTGAACAAAGAAGGAGGTTCCCCATGGGTTCCTGGAACGATTTCAACGACGCGCAGAGCAACACCAATCTCATCCCCAAGGGCACGCTGGCCAAGGTACGCCTGACCATCCGCCCCGGCGGGTTCGACGACGCCTCGCAAGGCTGGACCGGTGGCTATGCCACGCGCGGCTCGACTGGGGCTGTTTATCTCAATGGCGAGTTCACCGTGACCGAGGGCCAGTATGCCCGGCGCAAGATCTTCACCCTGATCGGGCTCTACAGCCCCAAGGGACCGGACTGGGCGAACATGGGCCGCAGCCTAGTGCGCGGCATGCTGAACTCGGCGCGGGGGATTTCCGACAAGGACATGTCGCCCGAGGCGCAGGTCGCGCGGCGGATCAATGGCTTTGCCGATCTGGACGGGATCGAGTTCATCGCGCGCATCGATATCGGCACCGATGCCAGCGGCGATGACAAGAACGAGATCCGCAGCGCGGTCACGCCGGATCATCGCGATTATGCGCAGGTCATGGGAACGGCGGCACTGCAGTTCGGCGGCAACGGCGGACCCGGGGCCACCCCGCAGCAGAGTGCTTCCGCAGCGCCTTCGACCAATCCGCCAGCAGCCAACCCCGGTGCCCCCGGGCGGCCGAGCTGGGCGCATTAAAGGGGGGATCGGTCATGCGCCTTCGCCCCCGCCAGAAAACCTTTGTCGAGCGCAGTGTTGCTGCGCTCGCCTCCCGCGGCAACACGCTCGGCGTGGCACCCACCGGCGCGGGCAAAACCATCATGCTCTCGGCGGTCACCGGCGAGATGATCAGCGACGGTGCCAAGGCCTGCGTGCTGGCGCATCGGGACGAGCTGACGGCGCAGAACCGCGCCAAGTTCCAGCGCGTGGTGCCGGGCGTCGCCACATCGGTCATCGACGCCACGGCGAAATCCTGGGGCGGCGACGTCACGTTCGCCATGGTGCCAACGCTGGGGCGGGCTTCGAACCTCGCCGACATGCCGCATCTCGACCTGCTCGTCGTGGATGAGGCGCATCACGCGGTGGCGGACAGCTACCGGCGGATCATCGACCGGGTGCGCAACGCCAATCCTGACGCCCGGGTGTTCGGGGTGACGGCGACACCGACCCGGGGCGATCGCAAGGGCCTGCGAGAGGTCTTTGACAATGTCGCCGACCAGGTGCGTCTGAGCGAGTTGATCGCCTCGGGCCACCTGGTGCCGCCGCGCACCTTCGTCATCGACGTGGGCGTGCAGGACGAGCTGCGTTCGGTCCGCAAGACCATGTCGAATTTCGACATGGCGGAGGTGGCGGGCATCATGGACCGCGCTCCCGTCACCGACGAGGTGATCCGCCACTGGAAGGAGAAGGCGGGGTCCGAAGGACGGCAGACCGTGGTGTTCTGCTCGACCGTCGCGCACGCCGAGCATGTCACCGAGGCGTTCAGGGCAGCTGGCGTTTCCGCCGCGCTGATCCATGGCGACCTGGCAGCAGAAACCCGCAAGGCCATTCTGGCTGATTATGCCTCGGGCAAGACCCGCGTGATCGTTAACGTTTCAGTGCTCACTGAGGGCTGGGATCATCCGCCGACCTCCTGCGTCGTGCTGCTGCGGCCCAGTTCGTACAAGTCCACGATGATCCAGATGGTCGGGCGCGGCCTGCGCACCGTCGACCCCGAGGAACATCCCGGCATCGTGAAGACCGACTGCGTCGTTCTGGATTTCGGGACGTCGAGCCTGATCCACGGCACGCTGGAGCAGGATGTCGATCTCGACGGCAAGATCGGCACCGGCGAAGCCCCGACGAAATCCTGCCCCGGCTGCGGCGCCGACATTCCGCTGGCCGCCACCGAATGCCCGCTCTGCGGCGAGGCGTTCCCGCGCGAGGATCTGGATGCGGGCGAAGGCGGGGCCGCCGCGCCGCTCTCGGGCTTCATGATGACGGAAATCGACCTGCTGAAGCGGTCCAGCTTCGCATGGGTTGACCTCTTCGGCGACGATGCGGCGCTGATGGCCAACGGGTTCAGTGCCTGGGGTGGCATCTTCTACCTTGAGGGCCGCTGGCACGCTGTCGGCGGCGGCAAGGGGCAAGGGTCCCGGCTGCTTGGTGTGGGCGAACGAGCGATCTGCCTCGCGCAGGCGGATGACTGGCTGAACACCCATGAAACCGATGAGAGCGCATTCAAGTCGAAGGGATGGCTGAAACAGGCCGCCACCGAAAAGCAGCTCCAGTATCTGCCACCCGAATGCCGCCATGACTTCGGCCTGACGCGGTACCGCGCCTCCGCTCTGATGACCTTCGGCTTCAACAAGCGCGAAATCCGCCAACTTGTCGGCCGCGCCAGTCCGGAACTCGGGAGGGCCGCGTGAGCCATGTCACGCAAGTTCCCTCCCCGCCCACAGCGGCTGTGGATCGACCGGGCCGTGACCGCCTCTGGCATCCGCGGCGTTCGCCGGGAAAACGGTCCCCCGGACCGTTTTCTGGCCCGGCTCACCTCTGCGCCGTCTGCACATCCCGCGCACGCGGCTTCGGCTGGTTCGATCCGCACCGACCGCGCCCAACCCGCACCCGCCGCTGGTTCTGCTCCATGGGTTGCCAGGCGGCCTTCACCCGCAAAGCGAAAAGAGGACTGAGCATGGACGATTTCACCGAAGAGGAAACCATGACGCTGCCCGCCGTGATGCGCGCGCTCGCGCCAGAGATGGAGCGGATCGGCTGGGACCGCCCCTTGGGCCAGCTGACCCAGAACGACATGCACCGGCTGATCGTCCTGACCGTCGAGGCGTTCCGCGCCGAGATGGCAGAGATCGCCGCCGAGGCGGAGATCACATTCTGATGCTGGATTTCAACCCGCGCCCCTCCATGGCCGACCGGATCAACGCGCTGGTCGATGCAGCCCTTGTTGCCGAACGCGGGGCCACAACACCCCGGACCTATCTCGGTGCGTCCCGCCTCGGGCATGCCTGCGAACGTGCGCTCCAGTTCGAGTTTGCAGGCGCGCCCAAGGATGAGGGCGCGGATTTTGGCGGGCAGACGCTGCGGATCTTCGAGATCGGACATCAGCTCGAGGAACTGGCGATCCGCTGGCTTCGGGCGGCGGGGATCGATCTGGTCACCCAAAAACGCGATGGCGGCCAGTTCGGCTTCTCCGTCGCGGGCGGTCGCATCCGCGGCCATGTCGATGGGATCATCGCAGATGCCCCGGTCGCCCTTGGTCTGCGCGCCCCGGCGCTCTGGGAATGCAAGACCATGAACGCGAAGAACTGGCGGGCCTGCGTCAAGGACGGGGTCGCCGTCTCCAAGCCCGTCTATGCCGCCCAGATCGCGATCTACCAGGCCTACATGGAACCCTCGGTGCCGGGGATATCGACGGCACCGGCGCTGTTCACTGCGATCAACAAGGACACGGCCGAGCTGCACCATGAGCTCGTCCCCTTCGATGCCGATCTCGCGCAGCGCATGTCCGATCGCGCGGTGCGGATCCTGCAAGCAACCGACGCGGGCGAGTTGCTGCCCCGCATCGCTGCCAACCGCGACTTCTTCGAATGCCGATTCTGTGCCCATGCCGAGCGGTGTTGGGGGCTGGCTGCGTGACCGACGAGCCCACCGAGCCATCAAATCCCGACCACGAGCCAGCCATGCGCGACGACACCACGCCCGATGAGCCGAAGGAAAACATCGTCCATTTCAACCCATGGCGCGACTTCAACGATGCCGCGCCGCAGATCGACGTCTTCGGCGACGAGCCCGACCCTGCGCAGATCGCCCAGTTCATGCAGGTCGTCTTCGGCTACTGCGACGGGCTGATCCCGGTCCGGAGTTTCATCGACAAGGGCCAGGGCATCGATGGCCGCCCACACAATATCTGGTTGGAGGCGGATCAGGTCGCACCTCAAAAAATGGCGACCTTCGCGACATGGGCCTCACGCGAGGGGGCGGCCGTCTATGTGATCCCCGGCACCGTGGCCGCGCCCGGGCAAGCAAAAGCTGCCGAGATTCTTCAGATGCAGACCGTGGTCGTCGACCTTGACACCGGCGATATCGCCGCCAAACGCGCCCATCTGGAGCGCCATCTCGGCGCGCCGACCATGGTGGTGGAAAGCGGTGGCGTCACGGCTGCGGGGCAGCGCAAGTGCCACGTCTGGTGGGCGCTGACCGAGCCTGCCGAGGGCGACGACATCGCCCGTGTCTGCCGCCTCCGCGGCGACATCGCGGTCAAGGTCGGCGGTGACATGCACTTCCGCTCCGCCCACCAGCCGATCCGGGTGGCAGGCAGCGTTTATTACAAGAACAGCCTGAAAACGCGGGTGCGGATCGTCGAGCTGAACGCCGCTCTCGAACGCGATCTGGCCGAGTTCATGGAAGCCGTCACCGACATGCCACCCGCGCCGGGCGTGTCTCTGCAGCCTGCGCTCATCCATCCCGACAAACCGCTGATGGATGAAGTGCTGGTCACGCCGGTGCGCGAGGGGGCGCAGGACGACTGGTCCCGCTTCGAGGGCGCGTCGGCCGCGATCGGGCATTTCATCCGCATGGTCCACGAGGGCCGGATGACCAAGGATGAGGGCTGGGAAGGCATCTGCGGCTACAACGCCGCCATGCTGCGACCGCAATGGCCGGTCGAACGGCTCAAGCGCGAGTCCGAGCGGCTCTGGAACAGGCATGTCGAAAAGTACGGCCCGCCGCTGATCCGGCTGGACTCCGGCGCACCGGGACCGGTTGAGATGCCGGCATTCACGTTGGGCGCGCTGCTGGACGATCAGAGCCCCATGCCGGAGGACATCATCGCGCCCCGGGTGCTGACACCGGGCGGACTGCTGGTGCTGGGCGGTGCGCCCAAGGTCGGCAAGAGCGACCTGCTGATCTCCTGGCTTGTCCACATGGCCGCCGGCGTGCCGTTGCTCGGCTTTACGCCGTCACGGCCGTTGCGGATCTTCTACCTGCAGGCCGAGATCCAGTATCACTATCTGCGCGAACGCCTGAAGCAGATTGCGCTTCCGCCGGAGGTTTTGGCCGCTGCGAGGGACACCTTCGTCGCAACGCCAAAGCTCAAGATGCTTCTCGATAACGAGGGCAGCGTGCGCGCGGCCCGTGCTGTCCAGACGGCGTTCCCGGAGGCGCCGCCCGACATCCTCTGCGTCGACCCGATCCGCAACCTGTTCGACGGCGGACCTGACGGCGGTGGTGAAAACGACAACACCGCCATGATGTTCTTCCTGAAGGAACGGGTCGAGGTCCTGCGGGACCATATCGACCCCGACTGCGGGGTCATCCTGGTCCACCACACCAAGAAGCTCAGCAAGCAGCAGGTAAAGGACGATCCCTTCCTCGCCCTCTCAGGTGCCAGCGCGCTGCGCGGCTTCTACACCTCCGGCCTGATCCTGCACCGGCCCGACGAGGATTGCTCGCAACGAAAGCTGGAGATCGAGCTGCGCAATGGACCCGCGCTGCCGACCAAGGTGATCGACAAGGTTGGCGGCCAATGGTTCGAGATCAACCCGATGAACGAACGGTTGGTGCGCCAGGAAGTCAGCGCGAAGCATGATGCCGAGCGGGATCGCAAGCGCGATGTCATTGTTGGCATATTGTTCGAAGAAGCAGCTGAGGGCCGCCTGTATACGACGATGCAGTTCGCCGAAAAATTCGAAAACAAGGGCGGTCTGGGCAGCAAATACACGATCAGGGAACGCCTGAGTGTCCTCGCCACGAAAGGTTTCGTGAAGTTTCTGAGGAACGGATCCGAGTTCGGCTACCCCGTGGTGCGGTCGCGGTTCGGCTATCTGGCTGTTGAAGGTATGCATTTCGGTCCCGAGCAGTCGGTTGATCCTGAGACCGGAGAAGTGCTGGAAACCACCCGTCCTGTCCTCCCGAGCCACTACAAATGCCCGCAATCCGGGGTCTGCCTACAAGTCGAAAACCCTTCGGTCTGGGTCTACCCGATGGCAGGCAAAGACGGCGGCAAATCAGGCCCAACTCCTAAGAGTGAGGCCTGAATCCTATGTCCTCACCAACTCCTCGATCAATGAAAACAATGACCTGTGCGCTGCGAGGAGTTTGGGCGCAAACTCCTCCCTCACTCCTCGCGGATCCTGCTTTTCTATTTGAGATCAGCCTCTTACCCGTATCCGAGGAGTTAGGTGTGAAACCACCATACTACGTATGGGGAGGCCAACCGGCAGGTTTGGCCTCCCCATACGTCGAGGGGTATCCGCGCGCGCGTGCTCTGATGCTCCCTGCACATTCCGATCCGACGACGGCGACCCGTACCGCCAAGCACATGACCGCCGTCGTCTTCCACCTGCGCAGCCAAACCGAAAAGGAGACCACGATGGCTGATACGACTCTCACCACGAGGATACGTGAGGCAATGCCCGATCTGCCGCCTGCCTTCCGCGCCGACCGCACATTGCTGGCGCTCGATCTCGGAACAACAACAGGCTGGGCCCTGCATGGCGCCGATGGGCTGATCACCAGCGGCACCGTGTCCTTCCGGCCCGGCCGGTTCGACGGTGGCGGTATGCGCTACTTGCGGTTCAGCAACTGGCTGGGCGAACTGGATCGGCTGTCCGGTCCCATTGCCGCCATCTGGTTCGAGGAAGTGCGCAGGCACGTCGGCACCGACGCGGCGCATGTCTATGGCGGACTGCTCGCCACGTTGACGTCATGGGCGGAGACCGCGGGCGTCGCTTATCAAGGTGTGCCGGTCGGCACGATCAAGAAGCATGCAACCGGACAGGGCAACGCGAACAAGGACGCCATGATCGCCGCCGCCCGGGCACGTGGGTTCAGCCCGGTCGATGACAACGAAGCCGATGCGATCGCGATCCTGCTCTGGGCGCTGGAGACCCGGGGAGGAGTGAGATGAGCGGCATGCGGTTCACGCCCAAGGGCTATGGCGGCCATCGTCGCAACCCTGACGAGGTCAAACGCGACGGCTGGAAGGAGCAAGGCCTGCTAGCCGTCGCCGTCGACGATGACCGGCTCACTTGGTCCGAACGCGAATTGGTGCGCCGGCTTGGCGAACGTCTCTACGGCAAACTGGAACGGGAGGCACGTCATGGGTGATTGGACAACCACACGCGTGGAGGACCGGCTGGAGAGCGCGGCCGACGTCTTCCGCACCTTGCCCGGCGTCATGCCGCAGGGCTTCTTCAATGCATGGCCTGAGTATTTCCACAGCTTCGCCGACAAGGTTGGTCAGGAGCCCCAGATGCGTCGACCCCGGCCGGGTCCGCGCCAGATCACCGAAGCCGAGGAGGCTCTGCTTTGGCTGCGCTGGCTGGAGCGGGATGATGCCCGGATCGTCTGGCTGCGGGCGGAACGCACGCCGTGGAAACCGATCTGCTGGCAGATGGGGATCAGTCGGGCGACTGCGAACCGCAGGTGGCGGTACGGCATCGCAGTTATGGTTTGGAAACTGAACGGGAAAAGAGTTCCGAGGAATCGTCCGATGAATCACGTGATTACTTCGGCAACTCGATGACGCAGCACAGTGACTGGCCACTTCCCTGATGATAAGACGATGTTACAAAACACTTTGTGTTGCGATTGATACTCGGCGTTTGCGGTTGAGATGTGAGATACACGCAAAAAAAATCAAGCCAACGGAGATAAAATGAATTCTAGAGTGTTTGGACCAGAACCTGAATTTGAGCGGCAGCTGATTAATGAGTTGACTGCAGCTGGCGTTCAGGTTGTGCCGCAGTTTAAAGTGAAAATTGGTGAAGGACGCCAGTTCAGCGCTGATATCTTCATTTCTTCACCCCAGAGGGCAGTTATCGAAATTAAGAGCATCTTATCGCGATCAGAAGTGAAGGTTCTCACCCAAGCTCGGACTCAAATGGAGGCAGTGCGAAAGGCATTCGAGGATCAAGTAATTTGCATTGTGGTTCTTATCAGTACCAATGAATCTTCCAGAGACAGAGTCATGGATGATGATTGGCTGGACGTTGTGGTCGTGTACGGCGTTGATGGGGCAGTTGCGGCAGCACAAGCTATAAGAGATCGACTCTTCGAATCGCTGCCGACTGATCGCCTTGCGATGTTGAGCAACGAGCAACTCAGCGACTCCCTGCCTGAGACCGGGCCTCTGTCCGACGTTTTGGTGAACTTCCGAACTAGAATTCCCAATGATGCATTTCAGGTTCTCAGGTTGGAGGCTGAAAGCTTCTTCAGAGAGTACAGAAGTGGCCTGCTGCCGATTTCGTGGACACAGGGTTAGGTTTGCATAGCTCGGTCCTCGAACGCCATGGGGCTTAGGTAGCCCAGTTTGGAATGGCGTCGCCTGGGATTGTAGAAGCGCTCGATGTAG
>NZ_BMFC01000037.1 GCF_014637725.1 Marivita lacus
CACCGCGCCAGGCTCAAATCCCCGCGCCACATGTCGGAATATCGACGCGTTAACCCATTGCTACCCGTCACATGTCGAACTGTCGTCGAACCAGGCGATGCAACCCTCCTGTCTTAAGAAAAGGCCGTGCCGATCGACGGCGGAGAGGTATCGAAAGTGATCATGGATGACCGAAAGATAGGGACGTCGTCTTGCCCCGACATCCTTACATTTCCCGCCCCGAGTCCGTTTGCATGATCAGACTGGTCCAACAGGCAGGCAATCATGTTATCAAAAACGTATCATCTCAAATTTCCCAGCCTCGACGCGGCACAGATCGCAGCCCCCTTCATCACCGAGATCCTGGGAAATGCGATCCCGGAATGTCACGTGTCCGGGCTCACCGTGATGATCGGCAAGGAAGGTGACATTTCCGTCAACCTGTTCTTCCCGTCCATCGCCGATCTGAAAACCTTCGAGAAAAAGCATGGTGGCTTCATTGAAACCATGAAGAAGACATTCCTGTTCCGCTCGACCGGGTTCGACGGGGTGTGCATTTTCAACTTTGACGGCAATGCCGAGGATGCGGCCTGACGCTGGCTGACTGGCTGGCACGGAGGTTGCACTCACCTGGTGCCGGCGCAGCTGCGCCTGACTTGAAACAGGTCGGAAAGATCACAGGAACATGGCCATGGCGTTTCTTCAGCGAACCCTTCGTGCATGGCACACACCATGACAGCCAAGGTCGAACACGGGTCTGACAAGGCGGCGGGTGACGTTCTTCTGCGCGTCTCCTCGGACAAGATCGGACGGCTGATGGACCTCGTCGGGGAACTGTCGCTGTCGGTCTCGGAAACCATCAACGCGCCGGAACTGGCGCATCTGGACCTGGTGGGTTTTGAGGCCGCGGCGCACCGTCTGTCGATGATCGTCAGCGAGGTTCAGGACGCCGCAAGCGAGCTGCGTCTCGTGCCCGTGGCAGAAGTGTTCCGCCGTCTCAAACGTATGGTGCGCGAGTTGCAGCGCGAAACCGGCAAGGACATCCGGCTCGAGATCCTCGGCGAGGACACCGCAATCGACAAGCTGGTGGCGGACCGGCTTTATGATCCGCTGCTGCATGTGGTGCGCAACGCCGCAGACCACGGGCTTGAGCCGCCCGAGGAACGCGAGGCGGCAGGCAAGTCGCGCACCGGAACGCTGACGCTCTCGGCGACGCAGACCGGCAGCGAGGTCCGCATCCAGATCATCGATGACGGGCGCGGGCTGAACCGCCGCAAGATCCTTGCCAAGGCGCGCCAGAACGGCCTCTTCGGTCCAACCGAGGAGCCTGACGACAACACCTTGTGGAAGGCCATCTTCGAGCCCGGGTTCTCGACCGCCGACACCGTCACCACCCTGTCGGGGCGCGGCGTCGGGATGGATGTTCTCAACACCACGATGGACGCCCTGCGCGGCCGCATCGCGGTGACCAGCGAAGAGGGCAGGGGCACCACGGTGTCGCTGCACATCCCGGTGTCGCTGGCCTTTCTCGACAGCGTCATCCTGCGGTCGGGCACCCACCTGTTCTGCGTGCCGATCGACGACATCGTCGAGATCACCAAGCCCGGCACCACCGACAAGCTGCACATCTCGGCCGGCAAGGGCGCCGAGATGCTCTGGCTGCGCGACCGCTTCATCCCGGTCTGCCGGCTCGAGCAGTTCTTCGTCGGCATGCGCAAGGAGATGCCCGCGCTGACCGACATGGTGTCGCTGATCTTCGAGACCAGCAACGGGCCGATCGCGGTGCCCGTGGACGAGGTCATGGACCGCCAGCAGGTCGTGATGAAACCGCTCGAAGGCGCGCTGACCCGGCTGCGGGCCAGCTGGGGGTTTGCCCTGCTGGCCTCGGGCGAGGTGGCGATGGTCCTTGATTGCCAGCGCCTTGTCATCGGGGATCCCGCATGACCACCTCCGTCGACCAGGCCGGGTTCGAACAGATCCGCGCATGGCTCAGCCAGCGCTGCGGGATCGCCTTTCCGCCGTCGAAATCCGACCTGCTGCGTCAGCGCATGGACCGGGTGCTGCGGCGCTTCGGCTTCGACGATCTCGACCGGCTGGCCAAGGAGCTGCTCTCGGCCCGGGCGCAGGATGTCGAACTGGCCGTGATGCATGCCGCCTCGATCAACCACACCTATTTCTTCCGCGAACCCGACGTTCTGGACCGTTTCGTCGAGCTCGCGGTGCCGATGATCCAGGCACAGCCCAATTTCCGCATCTGGTCGGCTGCCTGCTCGACCGGCGAAGAGGCCTATACGATCGCGATCATGCTGGCGGCCCGGCTTGGAACCCCGGTGCTGAACAGGATCGAGATCCTCGGCACCGATATCAGCGGCCCGGTGGTGGAGCGCGCCGAGCTGGGGATCTTCCCGCACCGCCAGTTCTCGCAGACCGATCCGCAGATCGTCTCGCGCTGGTTCCGGCCCACCGGCATCGAGCAATACCAGGTGATGCCCGAATTGCGCAATGTCTGCACCTTCCGGCGCATGAACCTCAAGGCGACGCCCTATCCCTTTACCCGTCCGTTCCAGGTCATCTTCTGCCGCAACATCCTGTATTATTTCGATCAGGACGACCAGGCTGCGACAGTCGAGGCGCTGTATCACTGCCTCGAACCCGGCGGATTGCTGGTGACCTCCGTGACCGAGACCATCCGCGACCTGCATGATCGCTGGGAACCGATCTCGACGGGCATCTACAGGAGGGCGTTCTGATGCCCCTTTCGAAACGCCCTGTCCGGGTCCTGGTCGTCGACGATTCACTGGTGTTTCGCCGCTTCCTGACCCGTGCCCTGAACGTGGACCCGATGCTCGAGGTGATCGGCGAGGCGTCCTGCGCCGAAAGCGCCAAGGCCATTCTCCGGGACACCACGCCGGATGTCATCACGCTCGATCTCGAGATGCCGGGCGAGGACGGTCTGGACTTCCTGCGCAACACCATCGTCGGGCTGAAGATCCCCACCATCGTGATCTCCGGCAAAACCCAGCGCGGCACCCGGATGTCGATCGAGGCGCTCGAGGCAGGCGCGCTGGATGTCTTTCCCAAACCCCGCGGTCTTGCTCCGGGGCAGGCGGCGCACGAGGCGCTGGCGGATGTCGGCGCACGGCTCAGGACACTGGCCCGTGCCCGCCTGGATCATCACCCCGCCCCGGTCGAACGGCGCAAGCTGGCCTGGTCCGAAAGACAGGCCAGGGATTGGGTCATCGCCATCGGCGCATCGACCGGCGGCGTGCAGGCGCTTGGCACCGTCCTGCCGCTCATGCCGGTCAACTGCCCGCCGATCGTGATCGTCCAGCACATGCCGGAAGGCTTTACCGATGCCTTTGCCCGCCGCCTGAACCAGACCTGCGCCATCGAGGTCCGCGAAGCGCGCCAGAACGATGTGCTGCGTCCGGGTCTGGCCCTGATCGCCCCCGGCGGCGACCGGCACATGGTGCTGCAGCGCACGGACCGGAACGAGCTCGAAGTGCAGCTTGTGCCGGGGGATCCGGTCAGCTTCTCGCGGCCCGCCATAGACGAGCTGTTCCGCTCTCTCACCATCGCCGCCCCGCGGGTCTCGGCCACCGTGCTGACCGGCATGGGCAGCGATGGCGCCCGCGGCCTGCTCGCGCTGCGCCACGCCCAGGCGCAGACCTTCGCACAGGACCGGGCCTCTTCGGTGATCTACGGCATGCCGGCGCAGGCCTGGGATCTCGGAGCGGCGCTGGAACAGGTTCCGCTTGACCAGATGGCAGCCCGGCTTCTCGCCTCGGTTGGCACATCTTCTGCAAACACGCCCCTCGCAGGCGCCTCAGCCCCCCAGAAAGTCTGAAAGGGAATTACCGCATGACACAGCTTTCCAACACCGATCATCCGCAGGCCATGCCCGGACTCCAGGCCGAACTGTCCGAGCCGATCGACACGATGTACCTGACCTTTCCCGTCGGCACCGAGCTTTATGGCGTGTCGATCACCGTCGTGACCGAGATCGTCGGCCTGCAACGGATCATGAGCGTTCCGGACGTGCCGCATTACATCAAGGGCGTGATCAACCTGCGCGGCAAGGTGATCCCGCTGATGGATGTCCGCCTGCGCTTCGGCATCCCCGAAAAGGAGTATGACGACCGCACCGTGGTGATCGTCCTGCAGGTCAACGATGCGCCTGTCGGCCTGATCGTCGACGGCGTCAACGAGGTGCTGGACATCCCGGACGATCATATCGACCGCGCCCACAGCTTCAGCAACAGCGAGGGCCGCAGCCTCGTCAAGGGGCTGGGCCGCATGGACGAGCGCGTCGCCATCCTGCTCGATGTCAGCCGCCTCGTGGAGGACGAAGAGATCGACATCGTGGATATCCCCGCCGCCCGTGCATGACCTGCCGCGCGCCTCAATTTGCACCCGTTCGGGTCAACATCTGTCAGACGGGCCAGGACTGGCCTGCAAACCTCAATCGGAGTGAAACATGGCTTACAAGGTGATGGTAGTGGACGATGCCGCGATGATGCGGCTCTACATCTCCAGCTTTCTGAACGCCCGCAAGGATTTCAAACTGGTCGCCCAGGCGGCCAACGGGCAGGAGGCGCTGGACAAGCTGCCCGACCATCCCGATCTCGACCTGATCCTGCTCGACATCGAGATGCCGGTGATGGACGGGCTGGAATTCCTGCGCCATGCCAAGCTCAAGACACGGGCCAAGATCTGCATGCTGTCCTCGGTGACGGTGCAGGGCTCGCCGCTGGCGGCAAAGGCGCGTGAACTGGGCGCCGATGGCGTCGTCTCGAAGCCTTCGGGCACCGTATCCCACGATCTCGAAGAAAAGACCGGCGACGAGCTGACACGCGTCATGCGTGCCCTGGTCAACGCCTGACGATCGGACCGAAACCCAAGACGCAGGTGGTGACGCCATGACGGATGAAATGGATGAAATCTGGGCCCTGTACGCCGATGACGGCGCGCAGGCCCTGGACGCGATGGAAACAACCCTCGCCGAACTGGAAGAGGATGCGCCCGAGGATACAAAGGCGCAGATCGGAGCGTTGTTTCGGGCCGTGCATACGTTCAAGGGGAACTCCCGTGTTCTCGGTCTGGCAAATGTTGAACGGGTCGCGCATCTTGCCGAAGACCTGATCGGGCTTGTCCGGGACGAGGGCGTGCCGCTTTCCCCCGAGATCATCGATCTGCTCGTGCGCACCGGCGACACGTTGCGCGGCATGCTCGAGGAAACCGCCGACACGCAGGCCGACGTGTCCCCCGAACCGTCGGAAGGGCTGAAGGCGGACCTGCAGGCGCTGATCGACCGGCTGACCGGCAAGGCCCCCGAACCCGAGGCCCCTGAAGCAAAGGCCCCTGCACCCAAGGCAGAGGCAAAAAACCCGCCCGAAGCGGCACCAGACCTGCCTGCCCAAAAGGCACCAGAGAAGGCAGAGGCCCCAGAACCGGTTGCCGAAGCCACACCCGAACCCCAAGAGGCCCCGAAGCCCGAGGCGGAACCCGCCATGGACATCCCGGAACCGCCGCAGCCTCCCAAGGCGGCCAAGGCCCCGGCCTTCGACCCCGGTCTTGCCGGCCTGCTGGACCAGCTGGATGGCGGCAGCGATTTCGACGAAAGCTTTTTCGAGGATGACGACGACAGCGCCGAAGCGCCTGCCGACGCCGAGGACGAAGACGCGACCCCACCGCCCCCGAAGGTCGCCACCGTCGCCGAGGTGACCGAAGGCAAGCTGCAGACCATCGACCCGATGTACCAGAAGATCTTCGCCGACATGGCCGCCGACACCATCGGCAAGATCGCGGCGCTTGTGGCGGACTGGTCGGAGGCCGACAGCCCCGCCGCAGCACACAAGGCCACCGACGGCCTGTGTTATGCAGCAGGGCAGATGTCCCTGTCGGACTGGATCGGGGCGATGCAGGGCTATGTGGACGCAGGCACAAACGGCAAGGACGCCACCGAGACCCTGCTGGCCGATCTGCGCGTGCTCTACCAAGAGAGCGTCCCGAACGAGGACATCCCGCCGGACGCCGGGACGGCGGATGCGGACGGGTCCGACATCACATCGATGTTCGCCGCGCTGGCGGATCTCTATCCCGAGATCGCCGAGCAGGGCATGGCGATGCGCAGCGACACCCCCCGCGAGGACGCCGCCCGCCGCGATCTGTCCTCCCGGATCCGGCGCCTGGTCGATCCGTTCGGCTTTGTCCGGCTTCTGGATGCGGTCGAAGATCTGGCCACCGCCACCCCCGGCAGCGCCTACCAGACCGCAGAGCTGTGCCTTTACGAGGAACTGCTCGGCGTGGAACGGACCGTGCCCAAGGGCACTTTCTCGCAGGATCTGATCGCGCCCAGCAAGATCCTCGGCGCCTGGTGTTCGGACCGCGTGTTCGACACCCTGCAGGCACTCCGGGCGGGGCTTGATGATCGCAGCCGGGCCGGCAAGGACTGGTTCCCGGATTTCGAGACGCTGATGCGGCAGGTCCACCATGCCTGCCTGAATTTCAAGATCGACACCGCCTCACAGCTGACGATGTCGCTGATCGACCTGTTTTCGCGTATCCGCATCGACAACCAGACCCCTGATGTCATCCTGTTGCAGATGGGGCGCGGTTTCGTCGACACGATGGAGCTGGTTTTCGACGCGCTCGATCAGGGCGACACGCCGGACACCTCGCGCATCGAACAGATGTTCGAAGAGGCGACGAATGTCTGTTTCGTCGCCAGTGGCATGGTGTCGGCCAAGAGCATCGAAACCCGGCTTGGCCTGCCGCCGGAATTTCACCGCGTCATGTCGCCGGAAAGCGCCAAAAGCGCCCATGTCGCGATCGAGGAGGGGCTGCATTTCTACGTGCTGCGCGCCGATCTCAACGATCATGACGCATTGGCGCAGGGCTTTTTCGAATGGATCACCTCTGGCCTTGTCCAGATGATCACCAACGTCACGGTGTTCCTCGACAACGCGACGCTGTTCGACTTCCTCGTGGCCTCCTCGTTCGAGGAAGACCGGATGATGGAACGGCTGACAATGCTCGATCCGTCGGGCCGCAACCTGTCGATGGTCCGGGCGCTGGAGGTGAAGAACGCCACCGATGCCGAGACCCAGGACCCGGACGGCATGGAGTTCAGCCTTTCCGGCGATGCCTCCGACAGTCTCGCCCTGCTCGAAGCGGTGGGCGCGATCTCGGCCAGTCATGCGCTTGTCGATCACGAGTTGGAACAGTTGTCGTCGGTGGATGTCGTGCGCGACATCTTCGATGCCCTGCGCGATGCCGGGATGGACAATCTCGACGGCAAGCTGCGCGGGCTTCTGCGCGACCGGCTGGAAAGCTACGGGGCCCGGATCCAGGAAATCAGCGAGGCCAGCGCCCAGCTCTCCTCCGAACTGTCGCATCTGCAACAGCAAAGCATGGCCCAGCGGTCGCGCCCGGCCGAAGTGCTGCTGCGCCCGCTCAAGGCCTATGTCAGCACTCATGCCAAGAAACGCGGCAACGAGGCGAGCGTGACCTATGTGGGCGGTGACGTGGTTCTGGATCAGCTCCTGATCGAGGAATTGCGAGACCTGCTCAAGACCATCGTCACCCTCCGCCTCGACGCGGTGCATGCTGCCACCCGCTTCCATATCTCGATCGAAGCCGAAAGCGATCATGTCCGCCTCGAGGTGACCGACAACAGCCCGAGCACCGCCGAGGATCCGAGGCTCGACGGGTTGCGGATCGACCTGAAACGCCGCAACGGAGACATGCGCAGCGTCGCGCTGCCCGCCGGGGCCGGAACGCGCTTTCACCTGCGGGTGCCGCAGCACCTGATCGTGCTCGATGGCATGGTCGTGCGCATCGGGCGCATCCGCTACGTGCTGCCGATCGATGCCATCCAGCGCATCCTCGAAAGCGACCGGCTGCTGCCGGTGACGGCGGGCACCACGGTCTGCATGCTCAATCTCGGTGAGGACGGGCTGATCCCGGTTCATCCACTGACCACGTGGTCACCACCGGAAAAGGGCCAGGCGCACCTCTATGTCATCGTCGCCAGCAGCGGTCGGCGCATGGCCATTCCGGTGGATGAACTGCTGGGCCAGCAACTGGTCAAGCTGCGGCAATTGCAGGGCGTGCTGGCCTCGGTCAAGGACATGAGCGGCATCGCCGTGCTGTCCGGCGGCGAGGTCGGCATGGTGGTCGCGGTCAGCGCGATCGCCTCGGCGGTGCGTGCCGCCTGACACGGTCCTCACATCGCCACGCCGTCTGACGCGGCCCGGTCCCTTCAAGGGACCGGGCCGTTTTCAGTTCGCGACCTGCTCTCTGAGGATGGAGGCTGTGAGGGAGATGAGCAGGTAGATGCCCGAGAATATCAGGAAGGTGAGGAGTGTGTTCTCGAAGGCGCGGGGGTAGCTGGGGTCCTGCGAGGGCAGGGGGTAGACCGAGGTGGTGAGGTAGCGGGCCTGGCTGTCGGCGTCGCGGCGGGCCTGGTCGAGGCGTTCGAGGGCGGCGGCCAGCATCATGTCGCGGGTGGCCAGATCGGCCTCGGCGAGCTGGATCTGCACGGCGGTTTCGG
>NZ_BMFC01000038.1:0-2500 GCF_014637725.1 Marivita lacus
TTGATTTAGCGTAGTATTTATGGTTGCGGGGACAGGATTTGAACCTGTGACCTTCAGGTTATGAGCCTGACGAGCTACCGGGCTGCTCCACCCCGCGACAGGGGAAAGTTTAGAGAGATACGGGATTGAGGCTTACTAGGTTTGGCGGTGACCTACTCTCCCACGACTTGAGTCGCAGTACCATTGGCGCGGTGGCACTTAACGGCCGGGTTCGGAAAGGGACCGGGTGTATTGCTCACGCTATGACCACCAAACCGAGAAAGCCTCAATGACGCATGTATTGAGCGTCTGTGTTGTCCAAGCCAAGTATGTTCACTTGGTGTTTGTGCTTTTGATCATGGTCCAGATTTTCAGGGTGTGCGAAGGAGCGTTTTAGTTTGTAAAACGCGCTGCGTCGCACTGGCCGTCTTCCTTTGTGAAGACGTCCTGATTTTGTTGTTACTGGATCAAATCAAGCCTATCGGGCCATTAGTACCGGTCAGCTGAACGCATTGCTGCGCTTACACCTCCGGCCTATCGACGTGGTGGTCTACCACGGCCCTCAGGGATACCTTGTTTTGAGGGGGGCTTCCCGCTTAGATGCCTTCAGCGGTTATCCTTTCCGATCATAGCTACCCTGCACTGCGGCTGGCGCCACAACAGGTCCACCAGTGGATCGTTCACCCCGGTCCTCTCGTACTAGGGGCAACTCCTCTCAAGTATCCTACACCCACGGCAGATAGGGACCGAACTGTCTCACGACGTTCTAAACCCAGCTCACGTACCTCTTTAAACGGCGAACAGCCGTACCCTTGGGACCTGCTCCAGCCCCAGGATGAGATGAGCCGACATCGAGGTGCCAAACACTGCCGTCGATATGGACTCTTGGGCAGTATCAGCCTGTTATCCCCGGCGTACCTTTTATCCGTTGAGCGATGGCCCTCCCACTTGGGACCACCGGATCACTATGGCCGTCTTTCGACTCTGCTCGACTTGTCAGTCTTGCAGTCAGGCTGGCTTCTGCCATTGCACTCAACGAGCGATTTCCGACCGCTCTGAGCCAACCTTCGCGCGCCTCCGTTACGCTTTAGGAGGCGACCGCCCCAGTCAAACTACCCACCACGCAGGGTCCCGGATCCGGATAACGGACCGCGGTTAGACATCAAGAGTGCGAAGGGTGGTATCTCAAGGGAGGCTCCACGGGAACTGGCGTTCCCGCTTCAAAGCCTACCACCTATCCTGCACATCACAATCCTGATGCCAATGCGAAGTTGTAGTAAAGGTGCACGGGGTCTTTCCGTCTAACCGCGGGAAGCCTGCATCTTGACAGGCAATTCAATTTCGCTGAGTCGATGTTGGAGACAGCGGGGAAGTCGTTACGCCATTCGTGCAGGTCGGAACTTACCCGACAAGGAATTTCGCTACCTTAGGACCGTTATAGTTACGGCCGCCGTTTACCTGGGCTTCAATTCAGAGCTCTCACCCCTCCTTTTAACCTTCAGGCACCGGGCAGGCGTCAGACCCTATACGTCGTCTTGCGACTTCGCAGAGCCCTGTGTTTTTAATAAACAGTCGCCACCCCCTGGTTTGTGCCCCCAGCCCCTAGTTGCCTAGGAACCGGGCCTCCTTCTCGCGAACTTACGGAGGTATTTTGCCGAGTTCCTTCAACATCGTTCTCTCAAGCGCCTTGGTATGCTCTACCAGTCCACCTGTGTCGGTTTAGGGTACGGTCTGATGATGGAGCTATTTCCAGGAACTGCTGAACGGCCCCTCCAATCCGATAAGGAGGAACAATCTTCGCAATCCGTCACTTCCATCTGGCCCACGAATATTAACGTGGTTCCCATCGCCTACGCCTTTCGGCCTCGGCTTAGGGGCCGGCTTACCCTGCTCAGATTAGCTTTAAGCAGGAACCCTTGGACTTTCGGCGAGAGTGTCTCTCACACTCTTTGTCGCTACTCATGTCATCATTCTCGCTAGTGATCTCTCCACCGGATCCCTCACAGGCCGGCTTCACAGAAAAGACTTCGTCTTTTCTGATCTCTTATTTGCACTACCGCCTGCGGCTACTTGAGTGCGAACACCCTGTAACCACCGTTGGTCTTGCAAAAGATCAGTAAGACGCAGTCCTATGTCACACTACGCTCTGCTACCATGCACTATGTGCATCCTAAGCTTCGGCTCATGGCTTGAGCCCCGTTACATCTTCGCCGCAGGACAACTTGTTTAGACCAGTGAGCTGTTACGCTATCTTTAAAGGATGGCTGCTTCTAAGCCAACCTCCTGGTTGTTTTGGTCGTCCCACCTGCTTTCCCACTTAGCCATGAATTGGGGGCCTTAGCTGTAGGTCAGGGTTGTTTCCCTCTCCACAACGGACGTTAGCATCCGCTGTGTGTCTGCCATCTAGTACTCCCCGGTATTCGGAGTTTGGTTAGGATCAGTAAGCCTGTGGGGCCCCATTACCCATCCAGTGCTCTACCCCCGGGGGTATTCGGATGACGCTCTACCTAAATAGATTTCG
>NZ_BMFC01000039.1 GCF_014637725.1 Marivita lacus
AGCCGCCTTCGACATCGCCATGGCGAACCACGATCCGGTGGCCTTCGAGGCAGCGGCCCGCGCCGTCGGCTTTCTCGGCTTCGGCACCTATCCCCGGTCGGGGTTCATGCACATTGACCTCGGTCCTGCGCGACGCTGGGGCGAACCCTTCCCGCTTCGCGCCACCCCCTTCATGCCCGAAATCCCGCCTGCCCGCGAGGTCTTGGCCGACAGCCGCACCCTGAAGGGCGGTGGCACAGCAGGCATCGCCACGGTCGGCGCTGCCGGGGTCGAAGTGGCACAGGATGTCCTCGCCGAAACCCAATCCGCCATCCTGCCGCTGGTGCCCTACCTCGACACCATGCGCTGGGTGTTCATCGCCGTTGCGCTGATCGGCATTACGGTCGCAATCCATGCACGGATCGACGACTGGAAGCGAGGCCAGCGCTGATGGGCTGGATCGCCACCATCCTCGTCAGTCGGCCGGCGCGCCGTGTGCTAACCTTGATCCTGGCAGCCTTCACCATCGCCCTGTTCCTGCTGAACCTGCGCCGCGCCGGTGAACGCGCCGGGAGGCTGGCAGAGCGCCTTTCAACATTGGACAACATCCATGAAATCCAACGCCAGATGCTGGACGCTGCCAGCCGTCGCCCCGCTGATCGTGATGCTCTGGCTCAGCGCTTGCGCGATGGGAGGTTCTGAGACTCACTCTCCCTGCCCGCCTGTTGTTGAATACAGCCCAGCAGACCAAGCTCGCGCTGCAGTCGAGATCGAGGCTTTGCCAGAAGGGGCAATGTTGGTCCGAATGCTCGCCGACTACGCCGTCGTGCGCGACCAGGCCCGGGCGTGCAGGTGACGCACTGGGCGGGCCAGACGATGCTGGAGGCCCAAAAAGTTTCAACGCGGGCCGCCACCTCCAGGCCGCCCACTTCGCGCCGCGGCCCACATCGAAAAACCTTCAGGATTCCGGTCATTCGCTGCAGCACGTATTTCATGCGCCTATGTGCGCTTTAGACCCGCAAAAATTCTCGGTTGCTGATGGTCAGGACTCTAAAACCTCCCGCACCTTCGCTGCGAGTTCGGATCGGCGGTAGGGCTTGCCCAGAAAGTTGACATCGGAATCCAGCCGTCCGTGGTGCACAATCGCGTTTTCCGAATAGCCCGACGTGAAAAGAACCTTCAGGTCCGGATGGATCACAAGGGCGGCGTCCGCAATCTGACGTCCATTCATGCCTCCGGGCAGGATCACATCGGTCAAAAGCAAGTCGATATCCGTTCTCGCACGCAGGATGTCCAGCGCCGGCGGGCCGGCCGACGCCGTGATCACCCGGTACCCCAGCCCGGTCAGTTGGGCCATCAACTGCTGCAAGATCAGGACGTCGTCCTCGATCACCAGAATGGTCTCCTGCCCATGTTGCAAGGGCCGGTCCTGCGATGTGGCGCCTTGCTCTTCGCGGTCCCCGACGTAGCGGGGGAAATACAGTTTGACGGTCGTGCCTTCGTTCACTTCGGAATAGATCCGGATATGACCGCCGGTCTGCTTGACGAAGCCGTGCACCATGCTCAAGCCAAGCCCCGTTCCCTGGCCGACGGCTTTCGTGGTGAAGAACGGCTGGAAGACCTGGGTGATCTGATCCTTGGGAATACCATGCCCGGTGTCACTGACTGCAATGACGATGTAGTGCCCGGCAGGCACATCAGGTTCGCTCAAGACATAGGCTTCGTCGAGAACCACATTCGCCGTCTCGATGGTCAATGACCCGCCACCCTGCATCGCATCGCGCGCATTGATCGCAAGGTTCAGAATGGCGGCTTCGGCCTGAGCAAGATCGATCTCTGTCAGCCATGTGTCATTGGCGAGGTCGATCTTGATGTCGATATCCTCACCCAAGGTCCGGCGCAGCATATCCTCGAAGTCGGCAATCACGGCGTTGACGTCAAGCACCTGGGGCCGAAGCATCTGTTTGCGCGAGAAGGCCAAAAGCCGATTGGTCAGTTCAGTGGCGCGATCCGTCGCGACAGCGCTCGCGTCGGCAAACCGCCGCAGTGGACTGTCTTCCTCAAGACTGTCCTGAAGCATTTCCGTATTGCCCATGATGATTGTCAGCAGGTTGTTGAAGTCATGGGCAATGCCGCCTGTCAGCTGGCCCACGGCCTCCAGTTTTTGCGACTGGCGCTGCCGCTCTTCCATGTCCAGGCGCTCCGAGATATCCGTCATGCTTCCAACGACCCGGACCACACGACCTTCTTCATCATGGATCGGAAACGCATGGTCCTCCACATGGGCCCAGGTGCCGTCAGCCCGTCGGAACCGATACTGGTCGTGAAGTGTGTCGATCTCACCCAAGGTCAGTTTCTCGAACAATTCATCGACACGCGTCTCATCGTCGGGGTGCACGTTTTCCCGCCACAGGGTCGGCACACTCGCATCTGGATCGGGGTGGTGACCAAACTGGTGAAACAATCCATCGCTCCACCAGAAGCGACGTTCAGCGATGTTCCAGTCCCAAACTGCACTTCCGGTGGCGTCGGCGATCAGGCGAAACCGTGCCTCTGAGACACGCAATGCGTCCTCGCTGCGCTTGCGATCGGTTATGTCGCGCTGCACCGCGACGAAATGCGTGACCTGTCCTGCACCATTTTTAAGCGGGACGATATCGAGCTCCAGCCAGTATTCCCGCCCGGACTTCGTGTAGTTGATCAATTCGGCGCTCACCGGCAAGTGGGTCTCGAAGGCTTTTTGAATCCGGTCCAGTTCGGACCGCTGGGTCTTTGGACCTTGCAGAATGCTCGGAGTCTGACCGATGGCCTCGTCGCGCGAGAACCCGGTCATGCGTTCGAAAGCATCGTTGACGTAGACGATTTTGGCGTTGCCCAACGCGTCCTGTGTGACGGATTCCGTGATGATGACGATATCGCTGATCTGCTCCACGGCAGCCTCGAGCAACCGCAACTGTTCGGTCTGGCGACATTCTTCGGTGATGTCGGAAAAATAAACAGCCAACCCATCTGGTATCGGATGGGCGGTGACGCGGAACGTTCGCTTGAGCGGCGGATAATGCTCAATAAACCTGACTGTCTGCCCGGTCTCGAACGCCCGCGAATACTGAGCGTCAAAGACGCTTCCGGAAAGTTCATCGCTAATCCGGCGTCCAATCAGTTCCTCACGAGTGCGCTCCAGAAGCTCCTCAGCCTTGGTGGTGAGGTAGGAAAAGCGCCAGTCATGATCGAGCATGAAAAAGGCATCACCTATATTTTCCAGGGTTTCGGCCAGACGCCTGCTCAGCTCATCAACTTCGCGTTGGGCGCTCGTCAACTCGGTAATGTCCTGCATCGCGCCTTGCACGGCAATGATTTTGCCCGTGTCGTCTTTCACCGGCACCCCAAAGGAGCGCACCTGGACGCGATTGCCTTTTGCGGTGATCAGATCGCGGACGTTGTCAAACGGAATGCCGTGTTCGACGCACTCCTGAAAGACCTTCCGCGCCGAGTCGCGTTCTTCGGGTGCAAAATAATCGACACCACCCTTGAGCGTCGGGGCCGTGCCTGGCGGAAGTTCGTGAATGGCCGCTGTGCCATCCGTCCATGTTACCTTTTCACTGGCAAGGTCAACGCGCCACCCACCCAGCTTGACCGCCCGGCCGGCAATCTCCAGCAGCTTTTCGGCGTCCTCGGCACGTTCGCGCACTGTAACCAGTTCGGAAATGTCCTGAAAAGACCCCTGAAGAATGACGACCTTGCCGGACTCGTCGTGCTCCGCCTCCCCGGTACATCGTACCCAAAGCTTCCGCCCCTTGGCGGTAATAATCTGAAAGGTTTCGCTCCACGGTCTGCCATCGTTCAGGCAGGCGTTGAAAAGCTCCGTGAAACGCGCGCGGTGTTCGGGGACATAATAAGCAATGCCGTCAGCAAGCTCCGGCGAGAACCCGTCCGGTTCATCGTGAATACGAGCGGTCTCGGTGGACCATTCCAACCGGTCTTTCGGCACGTCATAGCGCCAAGCCCCGAACTTTGCCGAATTCCCCGCGATCTCGAGCATCCGTTTCGCCTGCGCAAAGGCCGCTTCCGACTCGATCCGTTCAGTCACATCCCGTGCCGCGATCAGCCTCGCGCTGCGCCCATCGTGGTCGATAATGTGGCTGGTGATGTCGACATGGATGATCTCGCCGGACTTCAGCCGGTGCCGCCAGACCCCGGCTTCGTTTCGACTTTGGGTGACAGCCGCGACTTTTGCAACGAGGGCCGACTTGTCCTCGCTCGGGCGGATATCGGCGATGGTCATTGCAAGAAATTCGTCGCGGGAATACCCGTATTTTGCGACGGCGGCCTTGTTGACATCCAGAAAGCGCAGCGTGTCCAGATCGTAGACCCACATCGGATCGGGGTGGGACAGGAAGAGGCCGTCAGTCGCTGTATTCAATTCTTCACCCCTTTCGCGGAGCGGAGCCTCCGGAGGCGGTTGCGCCTAAGCGGGGACCCGGAAAATTCATGAGATGACACTAAAGTTGGATTTGAAATCTGGCCGACTTGGGTAGTTACTTCAGAGTTCGCCGTACACCTTAGGTTGTTTCTCGATATATATATATGGCGTGAAAAAACTTGCAATCTCCCGGGTGAACCTGTCTCTGCTCATGCCTCGAAGCCGCTGTAAGCACCAAGAACTACTGGTAGTTGGCGGGTCCTGTCGGTGCCGGAAATAGGCGAAGAGGCCTGTTTGCAGATATTAACCGTGGCCTGCTGCCGATTTCGTGGACACGAAGATAAGATCGTGACCATGGAATTGGAGATTGGATATGACGAGACGAAAGTTCAGCCGCGAGTTCAAGATCGAGGCAGTAAAGCTGGTGACCGAGCGGGGTGAATGGCATGTCTGGGCCGGGTGCGTTGTCAGCGACTGCGCATGCTGCTGCGCATGGCCCAATCGGCACCGCCATAGGTGACGGCGTAGATCAGCACTTCTGCGACATCGTCGTCGACGGCGAATGCGATGACAGCCTTGCGGCCTGCCGGGATGGCACGCAGGCCAGGGGCGATTTCACTGCGGAGACTGCCCTTGTGCGGCGTGGCCTTTAGCGTGGCGATAGCCGCCTCGATCTCGGCTAGCTTTCGTACGGCCGCGTCGGGCCCGGCATAGTCGAGGATCCAATGCGCGATGGCATCAAGATCACGCGCGACAAAAGGGTGGAAGCGGATGCGGTAGTTCACACGTCGCGAGCCGACCCGATGGTGCGGCGGGCCGCGGCGAAGGCGTCGTCCTGGTCGATGAACGCTTCGCGCGGTGTTTCCATGCGGGCACGGATTTCCTGCGCGAGGGCGGAGAGCGCAACATCGCGTTCCTGCTCATCCTGCATCATCTGTTCCAGCGCGGCCGCGACTGCGGCGCTCTGGGTCGCGAACAAGCCCTGCCCCACCTTTTCAGAAAGGAACTGGTGGTGACGGTCGGTAAAGCTGAGGGTGGTTTTGACGGTCATCCGCGCCTCCATGGTATGACTAAGTCATATACTGGATCAGGGCGATGCTTTCAACCGGGCGCACGCGGCACTGCTGATGGCCCTCAAACGCAAAAAGCCCCCTGGGTTTCAGGGGGCTCGTGTAACGTTGAGGTGGCGTTGAGGTAAAACGCGTGACGCTATACACAAGCGAAACACTCAACATTTAAGCTTTTGATTTAGCGTAGTATTTATGGTTGCGGGGACAGGATTTGAACCTGTGACCTTCAGGTTATGAGCCTGACGAGCTACCGGGCTGCTCCACCCCGCGACAGGGGAAAGTTTAGAGA
>NZ_BMFC01000040.1 GCF_014637725.1 Marivita lacus
AATCCCGTATCTCTCTAAACTTTCCCCTGTCGCGGGGTGGAGCAGCCCGGTAGCTCGTCAGGCTCATAACCTGAAGGTCACAGGTTCAAATCCTGTCCCCGCAACCATAAATACTACGCTAAATCAAGGCGTTAGAACCCGATAAAAACACTTGTGTATGGACCGCGCGAAAACGAGTCAACGCCAAGTCAACGTTTTGCAAGTCCCCCTGAAACTCAGGGGGCTTTTTGCGTTCTGGCCTCGCAAAATCTGCTGTGGCAGCATCGCGACATGATCGAGTTTCGCACCCTTCCCGATGAACATCCCGACCTAGCGCACTCGCCGCTGTTGCGCGCAGCTCTGTTGACGCTTCGCTACGCTAGGGATATCGGCTTCATTGGCGTTCAGCTGACTTCAATGCCTCGGAATGGGCAGTTGCGAAGCAAAATGGGAAAAGACGATGACCGGAACCTGTCTGTGCGGCGCGGCGAGCATCACGATCGAAGCGAAGCCTGATTTCATACACGACTGCAACTGCGATCTCTGCCGCAAGTCAGGTGGCGCGTGGGGGTATTTTTCGTCGCCGCAGGTCCGGACCGACGGGCCGACTTCGTCAGTCATGCGCAACGACAAGGCTGACCCCGCCGCAGAAGTGCATTCTTGCCGGTCCTGTCACACCACCATGCATTTCGTGATCGCCAAGTCATTCCAGGACCAACACGGTCCGGTCGACATTGTAGGTGTCAACATGCGCCTGTTCGAGCTGCACCAGATCGAGGGCGTCGAAGTCCGGTTCCCCAATGGCAAGGATTGGTCAGGCGTGGGAGCTTTCGAGTACCGTCGCCCCGCGGCGACGATCGACGGGCAGAACGGCTGGTAGGGAAGCGACAGCTACGACGATCCGACGGGAGACGAAGGTAGAGACGGCCCTCCTTTGCTGCCTTTCACCACAAATGTCGCCGTCGCAATGCAGTTTCTCCGAAGCAGACATTGATGCACAACGCAGCAAAACGGACAGTCTGACGAGAGCCTTGCGAACAAACGAAGGTGCATAGATCAAGAAACTCGTTCAGACCTGAATTGTTGTGCGTGGGGCCACTTTCTGTTGGACTTCTGTGTACAGATCCACTTCCGCCTCGGTCGCATCGATTTCGACCACCAATGAGAACCGCGCATTGCAACGATTTGGATCGACAGCACGATTGTCCTTCCACCAGCCTCCGACAGGATAGACGGCAAGAACGCCACGTTGAGCAAGGTCGTTCGCCGGAAGGGTCAACGTGTCAATGTGAATAGACCCAACACTACGGCGATTGTAGCCAAAATCCCATTCGCCACTGTCAGAACCGTTATCGTCTTGTTGGTCTTCAGTCGCCGTGCGACCAACACGTTGGGTGAACGCAGGAACGTCTTCATCCGCTCCCTTTAAGGCAAAGCGAAGACCATGGGATGCATATCTATTCTTTCTGCCACGAGCGACCTCTGATGGGTTGGGTTCGATGAACGTACTCAATGCAACACGCAGAGTAACGTCCTGTCCGACCAAGCTGCGGAGGACAGTCGTCGGCCATGGCAGTTCAAACAGACGCATCTCGTTTAGTTTACGTCCTGATCCCTTGTTCTCGTAGGGACGAATGGAATCCTCTACGATAAGCGTGATCGCGCTGCTTGCGCTGTTGACAGCACGTTCCAAGTTCGGCTGGCCGTAACCGTATCGGGTGAACATAACATCATAGGCTCTCTTCCGATTTTTGTCTGCTGGGGCAACATGAGACCACATCCGGTCGGTCCACCGTGCCGAGCCGACATAGAGGGCGCGGATAGTCTCAGGCCAGAGGTTAGGATATGAGGCGCGAAGCAATGCGATTTCACGTGCAGCCAACGCTGTCGCCGCACTGGTGTCAGAGATGTGCGTGAATGACCGTGCAGGGTAATTCCGGCTGGTCGTAACCAACATCAGATCAGAGTGTTGATTGGGCGTCGTCGAAAACCCGTCATCGAACCAGTTGCCGCCTTCCAGCACGACATCAGGTTTTATCGGCCAAGTCTTGGTCCAACTCGCTGTACGCGACATCGGGGCCAGATCTCCAACCTCTGCAAGCGTTGCCCCATATGTAGGCCCACCAACACCGTTCATTGCCGTCAACGCACCCACGGCAATGGTGTTCCAAGCTTGCGCTGGAGACTCGATCTCGGCCTCATCATCGTCGTCACACTTTGCAAGATAGTCTGCTGTACCGTCATGCTGTGGCGACAGATTTCCCGCAGATGCGACAATCAACCGTTGCTGTTTGACGGCGCCAGAACGACCCACGGCAAGTTGGTCCAGTTCAGTCGACCAAGACGTGGGTGCCCCGCTGTGAGGTGTGTCATCATCAGTCGTGGTAGCCAGCGCGAAGGTTCGCAACCTATTAGGCTCGACTTCCACCGCGTTGATCGCTTTCTGAGTCCGATCTCCAAGCAGATGATAAGGGTTTTTGCCCGCATCTGGGATCACTTTCGCCGACTCCAACCGATGAGGTACAGGAATTGCAGCGGTGCCTTGCAGCTGGGATCGCAAATCGCCAAAGAGCGCCAAGCCAGCCATTCTGGAGCCATGCCCATCGTGGTCTTCAAGGTCCCAACCAGGCACAGCCGCATGGCGATCCGCTGCGTCCAACGCAGGTTGGATCAGTGGGTGCGCCAACGTGATCCCCGTATCAAGGAGCGTGACATAGGACGCAGCCTGCTGACCCTGAGGTCCATATTGGGTTCGACCAAGGACATCCTGAACCCAATCGGCCTGCTCCTCTGCTTCGAGGCCATCCACGAAGTCGATGGGGACACCAGGCGGAGAAACCGAGCGGACCGAACCTGTTTCGTAGGTCATCTGCGCCAACGAAGCGACTGAAGTCTCCACAAGGACGACGGTATCTTCAGGGAACTCTAAGCGATCTTCATATACGGTAACCCCATTTGCGATTGCTTGTTCGACGAAGCTGTTGGCCTCCGCCGGTTCCAACCAAACCTCCCAAGGTATTGAGCCAGCCGCGACCGGAAACTGCTTTCGAGGATGCCGCCAAAGGTCACGAAGCTCTGCTACTTCAATGCTGGAAATACTGTTTACAAGATCGGCATTCTTCGGCCTGGTTTCTCCATCCTTGTTAGGTTTGCCGTCTTCAACTGAGTATTGCTGAATTTTCGTTCTCAGCTTTGCCAGCGCATTTTCTGATTTGCTTGCCTTCAGAACGGCTACCCCTGGCCTTTGTGTATCAGGGTCAGGTCGATGAACATTTACGACACTCAAACCACTCGCATTGAACCTCTCCGGTTGAAAAGGTTCATCAGGTCGGCAATAGAACTGTAGATATGCGGCGTTTGCTTGTTCAGTGACTTCAATAGCGTCTAGGGCTGCAATGAGTTGAGTGGCATGAGCTAGTCTATCTGGAACTTGTGATGGCCGACCTAAACCACCACCCCTTTTGCCCTGAAACTGTTTACGGCTAGATACCCCGTTAAGGACGATGTGAGGAAGGTTCCGCTCTGCCACTGTTTATTCCCAAAGCCTGCAAGTCCCGTCTGCGACTGATTGAACGCAACAAATCAGCCGACGTTATTGTCTTTTTCGAATCCAATACTGCTCGACGTGCGGCATCCATCGCGGCCTGAATTACATCAGAGGATGAAAGCCCGTGGGCCTGCTCTACCACATCGTCCCAGATAACCTTTGATAAATCAAACCCGATAAGACGACGTGACATCGCTTTTTGCATGGCTTCAGCAGTGGGTAATTCGTACATTAACACGAGATCAAAGCGGCGCAGTATCGCCTTATCCAAAATCCGTGGCAGGTTCGTTGTTGCAATGATCAACGACGGCCCGGTGTCCTCTTCCATGAATTGCAGAAATGAGTTTAGGGTCCGCCGTGCTTCCCCAACGTCGTTGTCACCTTCTCGAGTCGCGGCAAGGGCATCGATCTCATCGAACAAGTAGACCCCTCTTTGGGTCCTTACAGCCTCGAAGATCGCATTCAGTTTGGAGGCGGTCTCACCCATGAACTTCGATATCAACCCGTGCAAGAGCACGGAGTAGAGCGGGAGCTTCAACTCACCCGCCAGTGCCGATGCACTCATCGTCTTTCCGGTGCCGGGGGGGCCTGCCAACAAGACACGCTGCCTAGGTGTCAGGCCATGTTTCTCCAAGATGTCGCGTTTGCGGAACTCAACAACAAGTTGCTCAAGTTCTGACGATACAGATTCTGGGAGGATCAGATCATTCAGCCTTGCCTCTGGATAAGCTGTGCCAATGATTGAAGCCAACTCGCCCCGAGGCTTGGCAATCAGTGTTGGTGACGACGTTTGCGACTTGGGAGTTTGGCCCGCCTCGACCCACTGCCGAAGTTGTTCAGCTAGACGGGTGTGACCCTTCTGTTCTTCCGCCGAGGCAAGCTGAAGCGCGAGATCGAAGAATCGTTCTTCGTTCCCCTCAACGTGACTCTTCAAGAGTCCAATGAGTTGCTTAGCGTTGGCCACCAAATTTATCTCCCTAGTAGAAGTCACCTTACACCGTTCGGCGGCGATTGCTAACGCGACTTGACGCCATCGATCTGGTTTTCAGTGATTGTCATAGTCGGCGCGTATCACCACATGACAATATTGATCTACGGCGCCTGTTTTACGTCCGCTTTCATAAGATGCCAAAGTTATTATGCACACGAAGCGAACTTCCGCTTCCCGTCTTTGACGCCGATCATGCGACCGTTCAGTCGTGTTTGGCCTGCAACATTGTTTGCCCCGCCCAGTGCGTCACCAGCAAGCCCGAGCCTGGTCGCGCATGACGGCGTAGTCGACTAGCATTCGGACCAACATTGCCCCTTCTGGCAAAGCCTCGATCTCGACTGCAGCGCGAGCTTGGTCTGCCGCGCTGTATTCAACAACAGGCGGGCAGGGAGAGTGGCTCTCAGAACCTCCCATCGCGCAAGCGCTGAGCCAGAGCATCACGATCAGCGGGACGGCGGCTGGCGGCGTCCAGCATCTGGCGTTGGATTTCATGGGTGTTGTCCAATGTTGAAAGGCGCTCAGCCAGACGCCCGGCGCGTTCACCGGTACGGCGCAGGTTCAGCAAGAACAGGGCGATGGTGATGACGGCCAACAGGAGGCCCAACGCTTTGCGCGCCGGGCCACTGGTGAGGATCGAGGCAAGCCAATCCATCAGCGCTGGCCCCGCTTCCAGTCGTCGACCCGGGCGTGGATCGTGACTGCGATGCCAATCAGTGCCACGGCGATGAAGAGCCAGCGCAGGGCATCGAGGTAAGGCACCAGCGGCTCGATGGCGGATTGGGTTTCAGCGAGGACCTCTTGTGCCACCTCGACTCCGGCAGCGCCGACCGTGGCGATGCCTGCTGTGCCACCGCCTTTCAGGGTTCGGCTCTCGGCCAAGACCTCGCGGGCAGGCGGGATTTCCGGCACGAACGGCGTGGCGCGAACCGGGAAGGGTTCTCCCCATCTTCGCGTAGGACCGAGGTCAATGTGCATGAACCCCGACCGGGGATAGGTGCCGAAGCCGAGAAAGCCGACGGCGCGGGCCGCTGCCTCGAAGGCCACCGGATCGTGGTTCGCCATGGCGATGTCGAAGGCGGCT
>NZ_BMFC01000041.1 GCF_014637725.1 Marivita lacus
CCATGAGTATCACCGGAGCCACCTCCGCTGCCAGCATGTCGCACGCCACGCTCGTGGGGGCGCGACCCGGTCCAATCGTGCCTCCCCCGCCCCCGGGGACATCGGTTGGGCCGGACTTCTCTCAACGGATGGGAAAAAGACCCGAAAAAAATACACCTTTTCGAACCATGCGTATTTCACATCGCATTCAACCGGATGTCAGGGGCCAATAGAGCGTTTCCGACATTTCATAGCCGTTTCGCGTAAAACACTTTGGATTTTTACGAGTATTATATGTGTAAAAAACACGACCAGCCTGAGATCGAACAAGCTGTTGAGTTGTTACGAGTTTCTCCCAAAAGATCTTTGTGCCTGACACAAGGAGAGATATTGCATGTTATCACTTTGGACAGATGATCTTGATAAGACAAGGTTCTATCTGGAAATGATCACCAATCTCACAAGCTCGCTCGAGCGGGTTATCGGCTACGAGGATACCGAAGGGTATCTTGCTCTTGTCGGGTCCGAAATGGGCCATGATCTTTACAAGGCCTATTGTTCGGACTCCGGAAAGCCGGATCTGACTGCCGAGGCAATCGCCAAGGTGCTGGTCGATCTCAAGACGCGTATTGATGGAGGGTTTTCGGTAGAGTCCGTCGAAGACGGAAAAATCACCCTGATCAACAATCGCTGTCCTTTCGGGAAAAAGGCGGCGGGTCTTCAATCCCTGTGCATGATAACCTCTTCGGTTTTCGGGGTGATCAGTTCCGAAGCTGCCGGACAGGCGAATGTTGATATTCAGAAATCGCTCGCGGCAGGTGACACGTGCTGCCGGGTCGTCGTTTATCTGAACCAGCCGGAGGCTCCGGGAAAAAGATATTTCGGACGCGTATGACAGTGCTGTCCGAACGACTCGATGTCATCTGCGACTTCATTCGGGATGCCTCTGCGTCTTTCATGGTGATCGATGGAGAGGGGGTCTGCCTTTTCGCAAATCATGCGATCCAGCAGCTGAATGTCACCGGACCGCTGTCCCGGTATTTCAACGGCGATGCCGGCCGGGCCACGCTGAAGGCCGGTGCCGGTCAGAGCACGCCGTTGCCCTTTTCCTTCGAGGGGGCGAAGGGGCGTCAGCGGGCCAATATCCGGCGGATCACCCCGGCCACGGAAGAGGTGATCCTGCTGGTGAAGATCATTCAGAGCGCCCGCATGGCGGCGTTCACCATGGCCAGCCAATCCGAAGGGGCCGCCGCGTTGCAGGCCTATCACAAGCGTCGCGTGTCCGATCGTTTCGGCGCGTTCTTCAACACGGCGCGGGAAGGCAACGCGATCCTGAACCGTGCCGGTGGGTTCGTGTATGGCAACCCGGCCCTGCTGCGCCTTGTCGGCCTGACCGAGGACGAGCTGACCCGCAAGACGCTGTTCGACGTGATCTCCGAAGACAGCGTTGCGGCGCAGATCATCGGGACCGGGGCCACGCGTGTCGATCTGTCGAGGATCGCTCCGTCGCAATTCGATGCGACGCTGCACGGCCCGCAGCGCGACATCCCCGTCTCGGTCAGCCTTGGCTCGAACGGGTCAGAGAGTTCGCCGGAGTTTTTCCTGACCCTGCGCGACCTGACGGATTCCCGACGCTTCGCCGAGGTCAAGAAGCTCAATTCGGAGCTCGATATGGCCAACAAGGCCATGGATGAATTCAACCGTCTGATGTCGCATGAAATGCGCGCGCCGCTGTCGAAACTCGTTTCCATCGCCGAGAACCTGCGCAGCTTCGGCAAGCTGGGTGCCGAGGCCGACCGCTATGTCACGATGATCGAGGAAGCGGCGAAGGATGCGCTGCTTCAGTACAGTTCCATCCTGAGCATGAGCCGGGGCAGCAAGCGCGAGATCGTGCAGTTCCGCCCGGTCGAGCTTGTCGAGCGGCTGATGCGTCAGCACGCGCTGATCGCCGAGCATCATCAGGTCCGACTGAACGGCGCCATCTCCGGCGACAGGCATGCCTCTGTCCCGGTCGATGCGACCGATGTCTTTCTCATCATGACGAACCTTGTGTCCAACGCGCTCAAGCATACCACGGCGGGAGATGCGGTCGTGTTCTCCATCACGGTGCATGAGGACAGCCGATCTCTGGAATTGCAGGTCCGGGACACCGGCACCGGCATTTCCGAGGCGCTGCGTCCGCGCATCTACGATGCCTTCGTCACCACCGCCGCCGAGATGGAGATCCAATCAGGGGTCGGTGTCGGCCTGGCGCTCGTCAAGCGCGCGGTCGAGCTTCGCAAGGGCACGATCGATTTCACATCTGAGCTTGGCAAAGGCACCACCTTTACCGTCATGCTTCCTTTTGCCGAAGGGGATGTGGAGCGGGTCGAGCCCGAAGAGATCGGGTCGGTTGCCAACGGGTTGAACCTTGCCCCGGGAGATACGATCCTTGTCATCGATGATGACGTGGTCAACCTTCAGATCCTGTCTGCCCGGCTGGCCGCCTATGGCTACAAGGTGCTGACCGCCACCGGCGGCACGGGCGCGTTGCGAATCCTGAAAACCGCGCAGGACACTTGGCCCAAACTGATCTTCATCGACCGCAACATGCCTAATCTGAATGGAATGGAAACGACGCGGATCATCCGCAGCCGGTTCCGCGCCCGGGACAGCTTTATCTGTGGTCTGACCGCCTATGTCGATCATGAGATCGTCAAGGACATGACGCTGGCCGGGATGAACTGCGTGGAGCAGAAACCGCTGAGCAATCAGTCGCTGGAGAAATATCTCAAGCCCGACCGTGCAAGGACAGAGGTGGTGCACAGGTTGCCGCGCAGCGCCTGAGCCGGATCAGCTGTCCTGCGACGACCGCATCCGCCACAGCCCGACCGCGAAGCCAAGGCCGCCGACCCCGCAGATGCCCAGTCCGATGACAAGCGGTGAGGGCAGCAGGCCGCTGATCCGCACTGCCCATCCCGGCTGCAGGTAAAGCGCCAGGATCAGCGCTCCGGCGGCGGTCAGGAACCAGCGCAGGGTGCTGCATGTGGCACAGCGCGAGACGCTCCTGCCGATCATGCCGGGCGTTTCCGTGTGCGTTCGGTGTTCAGGTAGATCAGCTTGGCGTTGGTCTGCACCGCCTGCCGGGCCGATCGGTCCAGCAGCACGTTGATGGCATGGCGCACCGCGACCAGCGCATCGTTCAGAACGATCACCCGGGCCGAGGCATCGTGCTGCATCAGGTCGGTGCCGCCGATAAGGGCAATCACCTCGTTGCGCAGCGCATGGTCGGCACAGGCAATGCGCGACAGGTCTTCGGACGCGACCGCAGATTCGAGATTGGCGATCAACCGATCCATCCGATCGGCCATGCCGTGATCGGTCATGTCATTGCGAGGTGCCGTCATTCCGGGGGGGTCTCCAGCTGGGGTCCGATCTCTTTCCAGGCTTCGAGGATCTCGGACATGGCCTCGGCCGCTTCGGTGAGCCGGGCATCGGCATCGTCGCGCCATGCCTTGAGCACGTGAAACCGCGCGAATTCGTAGAGTTGGAACAGGTCTCCCGCAATCTCTCCGCCCTGTTCGAAATCAAGGCTCGATTGCAGGATGTAGATCGCCGTCAGGGCCCGGTTGACATGGTCTGCCGGCAAGGGGCGACCGCTGCCCTGCACCGCGGCAAGAACACCCAGAGACCGGGACAATTCCTTCAGGGTCACGAACACGACGTCATAGGGCCGGGTCGCGTTTTCCTGGAAGATCGTGTCAGCCTGCCGATAGCGGGATCGTGCAAACGCAAAACTCATCGGGCCTCTCCTTGCAATGTCGCTGCGGCTGATTCTGTTAACGGCACCATCCCGAGGGATTTTAGAATCGCCCTGTACGGATCTGAAAACGGGGGGTCGCCTGTGGACCCAACGGGTTTTCCGGGCCTTCGCGGGCACAGGGCCGCTGCGCGTCGCTCTCGCGTATCGGTTTGGGGCATCACTGTCGGCGTCGCTTTCGATATCGCCATCTCTTCGGGATATTCCGACACGTATCTTTCGCTCACCGAGTACCGCTTCGATATTCGGAAGTTTCTATTGAAATGATCTGACTGCATTCGATTTTATTTCGTATCTCTGGGATAACTTAGGCGACTCTATTCCGACTTAGGATAGATTGAGGTCAGGCATTGTTTCCCCGATTTAACTGATATGAAATCGAGGCGGGGGTTTTTGCCTGGATTTGGAAACAACCAGATTTTGACGGATACACACAAAAGCAGACAATGCTGCAAACGGATAAACGAACAGAAAAAAGAGAATTTTATAAATTTCAAAAAATTCTTTCGCTCCGATATCCAGTCAGAATAAATCTAATTATGGCTAAAGAGAAAATCTCTGCTTTTCTCAATAACGGCGCATGTTCCAAATTCGGACTGACCATCTCTGGCTCTCGATCAAATCACTGGTCGGAGATGACACATGGAACCTTTGGTTGATGTATTTGGAACGCAGACGTCTTCTGCGGGACTTTCTTTTGGGTTGCGGGGGATTGTGGACTGGAGCGTGCAGCAGCCGTTCCTGGATGTGTTCAAGACGGCGCGCCCGTGGCTTGGCCATACCG
>NZ_BMFC01000042.1 GCF_014637725.1 Marivita lacus
AGTCGAGGCGTTCGGGCTCATCGACACCGCACAGATCGACCCGCTTCTCAGCATATCAACACAGGCCGCCTGACCGATGCCCTCGATTGGCCATACCCGAATTTACACCAGCTTGACGGACGCTACCGCGATCCGGTGGGGACATGGAAAATGCTGCGCCTCTCGCGCCAGGCTGCCTCAGACTACCGGACCTTTGCCAAGCAGCGACAAAAGATTTTCGAAGAGCAGACCCATCGCCTGCTGAAACGGGGCTTTGGGAGTGCGACCCATGTTTTCAGCGCATTCGGAGAAGGCGGGCGTTATTTGAAGGAGGCCAAGGCCGCCGGCCTTCCCGTCCTGACGGATATCTATGTTGCTTTCTCCACGCTGGACATCGAACGGGCGGAATGGGAGGCTTTTCCCGATTGGGGGCCTGAACCCATGCTGCCGAAAGACGCCATGATCGACGGACGCAGTCACGCGTACGAAACGATCGCGAACACGAGCACATTCGTATGCCCATCGGCATTCGTCGCGGACGATCTCGTGGCGAACTGGGGAGTGCAACGCGACGATATTCGCATCGTACCCTATGCCGCCTCAAAGGGATGGGAAACGGTTGTACCGAAGCCCCGGAAGGGCCGTATCCTCTTTGCGGGAAGCGCCGTGCGCCGCAAGGGGATACATATCCTCGCGAAAACCGCACGCCTGTTAGCGCAACAGGGTCGGGACGATATCGAGTTTGTGGTGGCTGGCGGCGTCCCCGACGCGGTGCGTACTCATCCGGAAGCCAGCGGGCTGACCTTCCTCGGACGCGTTCCCCGCGACGCGGTACGCACCCATTTTGCCGAGGCGGACATATTCGTCCTGCCAACGCTTGCCGAGGGCTCCGCCACGGTTGTTTATGAGGCGATGGCCGCGGGCCTGCCCGTTATCACGACGCAGGAGGCCGGGGCGCCGATCACGGCGGGTGTGGATGGCCTGATCGTGCCGGCGCGCGACTTTGAGGCACTGGCGGAGGCCATCACCGTCCTTGTAGATGACCGTGAGCGCAGGGATAAGTTTGCAGCCATGGCCCGGCAGTCTGCAACCAATTTCACACCTAAAAAACAGGCAGAACGTCTCCGAGGCCTTATAGGTGGCACCGAAATCCCCTGATCCCGTTTTCTCCCCCTTGCGTATGGTAGCCTGCCGCGCCTGCAGCGCGCTCTTCATTTAAGGGACTCTCGTCATCCATATCATTGCACATCCCACCTGCGGCCACAGCGTGGACCTCCGGTCACACGGCCGCTACTGTCTTTCCCCGTGCCGCCGCCCCCTGTGTCGGCGGGCGTCTGCGAACTCCCCTTGAGGGCGTCCCGCGTGAGTGCGCAATCGCCCGCCGTGCTACATGTTGTCCCTTCTTCGCCGTTCGGGGGGGTGCAGCGCGTCGCCATCGACCTAGTGATGACTCAAAGAGCAAGGGGACGGGACGCGACGCTTCTAGGGACGCGGCCGGAAGAGCGGTTTGAGGCCGCCGCAAGGGAGGCCGGTGTGCCGGCGGCAACCCTTCCGCATGGCCTCCGGGACAGGATTTCCGGCCTGCGTGCGCAGGCCCAACACTCCGATATCGTGCACCTACATCTCTGGGCACCGTGGTATCCGCTGGCGCTCCGCGGTCACGGCCGGATCGTGACACATCTACACAACGCGCCTTCTTTGTATCACAGCGGTACGAGCCTGCGCACACTCATGGCAAACCTTTCGGATCGTTGCATCCTGAGTCAATCTGCCCATGTACTGTCGGTCTCCGACTGGAATAATGCGAAATGGCGGGAGTTTGGGCTGTCGGCCAGAATACCGTGTCAGACAGTGTTAAATGGAATCAGAATTCCCGCGCACTGTTGGCGGCCGCGCAAGCAGGGCACCGTCCTCGGAGTTGCTTCGCGGCTTGCAGAGCGGAGAGGCCTCGAGGAGCTTGTCGATGCTATGGGCGTACTTAAGGCGGCCGGGCGCGGCGACATTCAGTTACGCATTGCCGGAGACGGTCCAGAGCGGTCCGCACTGGAACGCAGAGCGGCCGGCCTTCCGATCACGTTTGTGGGACATGTCAGCGACATGGACAAATTCTGGGCGGAGACTGATCTGTCGGTCTTCACGGCGCTCTGGGAGCCCTTTGGCCTGCGGCTGATCGAACCGGCCGCGCGTGGCATCCCCGTGGTGGCCTATCGTAACGGGAGTGGATCGGATGAGGTGATCGACCTGTGCAGGGGCGTTTCGGCGGTTCCCTATGGCGACAGCGCGGCTCTTGTGCGGGAAATCATTGACATTCTGGAGACGCCATCTCGCTACGGCCGGATGGCCCGGGAGGGACGGCAGGATTGCGAAACGCATTTCTCGCTCGACGCTATGGCGGAAAGCGTTGACGCCGTTTACGCGCGGATGCCAGCATGACCGCGCGCGGCATCGTTTTCGTCGATGTTGGCACGACCTGGCACCGGTGCATTGCCGAGGCGCTTGGAGAGGTCGCACCGACCATTGCCTTTCTTCCCAAGAATGATGCGTTGATGCGGATGGATCCGATAACGCTACCTGACACGGGGGTCGCCCGTATCGTGAAATGCGGACTGCCGCGCGGCTGGGCCTCCAGCCTGGCAGGACCGGCACAGGCGCTGATGGCGCGCCGTATCCGGCGCGCCGCATGCCTGTTGCACGATCCAGTGGTCGTCCTGCCCTCGCCCGCCTACGCGCCTCTGTCGTCGTACCTGCGGGATCTGCCCTTAGTCTACTACGGCGCCGATGACTATGGCAGCTACGCGGGCTGGCCGCGTGTGCTGGAGCGGGAACGGGCGATCCTGACGCACTGCGCCTTGGGGGTATTCGTGTCCGACAGTCTAGCGGAGCGTGCCGTTGCTGAACTGGGTCTTCACAAGGAGCGGGCTTTCGTTTCTCCCAATGCGACGGAGCAGAGGTTCGCCGATAACACGACACCGACACCAGAGGCCGTGCGGGCGCTACCGCGGCCGATCATCGGTGTCTTAGGGGCCCTGAGTCCACGCCTCGACTTGGAAGTGCTGGAAGCCGTCGCCACCTTACCGAAACTTGGCACGCTGCTGGTCGCGGGTCCGCTGGCGCCGGAGCTGCAAAGGCTTGAATGGCTGGCCGGGCCGAAGGTCCATGTCACTGGGCGACTGCCCCACACGGAAATGCACGCCTATGCTCGGGCGATGGATGCTGCTCTCATCCCATACGGACCCAGCGCCTTGAACTACCATTGCTCGCCCATGAGGCTGTGGGATCATCTTGCAACGGGCGTGCCGATCTTCGCGCTCGATACTTGTGATCAGATCGTACGGCATGGGGGAGAGCGCGTGACGGTCGATAGTAGTGCAGGGTTGCCCCAAAGACTGGCATCAGCGCTCGAGATCGGCTTGCGTGAACGAAAAACACCAAGCAGCGACATCTTCTGGCGTACGCGCGCCCAATCCTTAGTTCTACGTTTGACTTCGCTGTAGCGAAGTACGCCTCGTGCCCGTGCCACACTGATACAGAGTATCCGCATCGAAGGTCTGGAAAGAATACACGTGAAACACCTTTCTGCACGAATGATTGATTTCATAGTCAAACATCGACGCCCAGGTTCTTATGCTCTCTATGCGATCGGTCAACGCATCGTTTCCGCATATGAAAATCGTGATGTTGTCATGACAACAAATGGTGAACGATGGTTGATCAAGCAGCTTGCAAGCGTTGGACGGTTGGAAGCCTTTGATGTTGGTGCAAACCAGGGAGAATGGGCGCAAAATTTTCTGGAATGCACGAAGAATGGTCATGTCACCTGTTTCGAACCGGTCCCTACAACCTTTGCCGCCCTTTCAACTGCTGTGCAGTCAGAGCGTGCGACACTCGTGCAGCTGGGTATGGGTGACACTCCGGGGCAGATTGCGATCAACAGCGTTGTCGATAACCCTCATATCTCTAGCCTGTATGATATGAGGAGCTACGAGGGTGAAATCGAGGTCGAGAAAGTTGACGTTTCTCTGAGTACTGGCGATGTCGAGATGGCCAAGCGCAATGTTTCTCATCTCAACATGCTCAAAATCGACGCTGAAGGGCATGACTTCAAAGCGCTCACAGGATTTGGAGACGCTCTGACGGAAGGGCGGATCGATGTGATCCAGTTTGAGTATAACTACTTCACCGTAATTGCGCGAACAGCGCTGCGGGACTTTTACGATCTTCTGGAAGAGCACTTTCTTTTGTGCCGCCTCCTTCCACAGGGATTGGAGGTATCCGGGTTTCACCACTCTATGGATACCTTTGCGCAGGCTAACTGGATCGCAGTGCGCAAAAGCTTCATTACCCCTGAGATTGTATTGCTTCTGAACATGCGCTCTGCACGAGGATTGGGCGGCGTTGCGTTGGTAAAGGCACTTTGGCCTGCTGCCGGTTTCGTGGACACGAAGATAAGATCGTGACCATGGAATTGGAGATTGGATATGACGAGACGAAAGTTCAGCCGCGAGTTCAAGATCGAGGCAGTAAAGCTGGTGACCGAGCGGG
>NZ_BMFC01000043.1 GCF_014637725.1 Marivita lacus
GACTACATCGAGCGCTTCTACAATCCCAGGCGACGCCATTCCAAACTGGGCTACCTAAGCCCCATGGCGTTCGAGGACCGAGCTATGCAAACCTAACCCTGTGTCCACGAAATCGGCAGCAGGCCAGCCAACCCGAACTACACCCGCGAGGTGATCACCCTGCTGCAGGGCATGGCCTACCCGGTTGGCTCCGTGCTGGGGAAGATCACCGCCAGCAGCAAATACACCCTGTCGCCCGCAACCGGCTCGGACGGTTCGCAGGTCGCCAGCGCCGTCCTGCTCTACGCCGTCGATGCCACGCTGGCCGATGCCGAGGGCATTGTGGTTGCGCGCGGCCCCTCGATCGTCTCGCGCGCAGGCCTCGCCTACGGAGCCACCGTCGATGACGGCACCAAGATCACCGCCAAGCTCACCCAGCTTACCGCCGTCGGCATCATCGCCCGCGACGGCGTCTGACGCGAGCCGCCAGGCCTCTTTCCCCCTCTTTCTCCCGGAGCCTCCCATGACCCTCGTTCGCAATCCTTTTGACGCCGGCGGCTATTCGCTGGCCGAGATGACGCAGGCCATCAACATCCTGCCCAACCTCTACACCCGCCTTGGCCAGATCGGCCTCTTCCGTTTCGAAGGCGTCACCCAGCGCTCGGTGATCATTGAGCAATTCGAGGGTGTGCTGAANGCCGTGGATCCCGCATGATGACGTGATCCTTCCGGCTGACATTCAGGGCCAGCCTGCGCTGGGCGTGTTTGATGGGGCCGACCCGCTCGTCGAAGTGATGAACCGCAAGCTGCAGCTGATGCGCCGCAAGCACGCCCAGACCCGCGAATACATGGAGATGAACGCGCTCCGCGGCATCGTGAAGGACGGTGCGGGCACGACGCTCTACAACTACTTCACCGAATTCGGGCTGGCGCAAATCTCGGTAGACTTCGTCCTCGGCACTGCTGGCACCAACGTCCAAGGCAAAGTGCGGGAGGTGCTGCGGTCGATCGAAGACAACCTGCTGGGCGAAAGCATGACGGATGTGCATGCCCTCGTCAGCCGCGAGTTCTTCGACAAGCTGATCGCACACCCCAAGACCGAAGAGGCCTACAAGTTCTATGCGGCCACCGGTGCGCAGCCGCTGCGCCAGGACGTGCGGCGCAACTTTCCCTTCGCGGGTATCGTGTTTGAGGAATACGCGGGGACTGTCACGCTTTCGACCAAGGCAACTGAGCGGCTGATCCCTGCCAGCGAAGGCATCGCCTTCCCGCTTGGCACGATGGACACGTTCACCACCTATGGCGGCCCGGCCAACCTCCTGGAGGCGGCAAACACCCTCGGCCTGCCGCTCTACGCCCGCCAGCATCTCGACGAAAAGGGCCGCTGGATCGACCTGATGACCGAGGCGTCAATCCTGCCCGTGAACAAGCGGCCGCGCATCGCGATCCGCCTGCACAGCTCGAACTGACCGTTTCGACATGACTGTCTTCGCCGCCGCCATGGACCGGATCTACGCCAACCCGTCCATGGCAGTGACCGCGCTCTGGATCTCTGCCACCACCTCGGAAGAACGCTCCATCCGCGTGTTTCGCCGCGCCCCGGATCGCATCACCGAATTTGGCGCGGGCCGCTTTGTCAGCGACACCACGATGGTGGACGTCCGCGTGGCCGACCTGCCAGACCCCCGCACCGGCGATCTGATTGTCATCGGTGCTGACAGCTACACCATTCAAGGAGAGCCGGTGCGTGACCGCGAGCGGCTGGTCTGGACCGTTGATCTGAGGCCGGCAACCTGACAGGTGTCATTCCGGCCCCAAGACTTGCTTCAGGCCCGCTTGATCAGGCGGATCAGGAAAAGCACGATCACCGCACCGATGGTGGCGTAAATTATGGCAGCGGCAATGCCGGTACCGATGCTCAGACCCAGTCTCGGCAGAACGAGACCAGCCACAAAGGCACCGACGATCCCGATCACGATGTTACCAAGCAGGCCGTAGCCGTAGCCCTTGACGATGAGCCCCGCAAGCCAACCGGCTACGGCACCTACGAGGATAATGACGAGCAGACTTTCGAGAGCCATTTTGGATTTTCCCATTGTATGTCAGTTCATCCGAAACCTTCGAACGCCTGATGATCCAGGAACTCCGCATCATGCGGAATTGAGCCTGTAAACCCGTGACCTATCTCATGTTCCCGAACAGTTTGACAGCAACTTCGCTGCAATCCCGAGCCGCGGTCTTGCGTTTTCAAGGGAAATGCCGATGAAACTGAGACTCGACGTCCACCCCGACCTGGTCGCCTTGATGCAGGCGGAAATTGCCGCCGGAGAAAAGGCCGTGTCCGCCGCCATGCGTGAGGCAGGCACCTCGCTGAAGTCCGCCTGGCGCAGCCAGATCACCGGCGCGGGGCTTGGCCCCAGGCTGGCGAACTCGATCCGGAGCCAGAACTTCCCGAAATCCGGCGACAGCCTGAACGCCGCCGCGCTGGTCTGGTCGAACGCCCCGGTGATCATCGGGGCGCATGAGACCGGCCCGCTGATCCGGTCGAGGGATGGGTTCTGGCTGGCGATCCCCACCCCGGCCGCAGGAAAGAGCACAAAGGGTGGGCGAATTACCCCCGGCGAATGGGAGCGCCGCACGGGGTTGGGCCTTCGGTTCATCTACCGACGCCGCGGACCCAGCCTGCTTGTGGCCGAGGGGCGGTTGAATTCGAAAGGGCGGGCGGTGGCTTCCAGATCGAAGACCGGACGTGGCCTGACTACCGTTCCAATCTTCCTGCTGGTCCCGCAGGTAAAACTGCGCAAGCGGCTGGATCTGGCGCGGGAAGCAGAGCGTGCGATGGACGGAGTGCCGTGGCGCATCGTGGCGAAATGGGCGGACGGACGATTGGGTTGATGTCTGTGATGCGGATATTCGGGTCATTCGCTTAGGGCGCGGCGCGGGCTGACCTTAACCGTGGTGCGCAGAAAGCGGGCTTTCCAAAGTTTTGGCCGTTTCCCGAACGCGGCCCTTCGTTCAGCATGCAGCCATATGCCGATAGAGAGCCCAAAGTGACTGGTGCTGCAGAAGCCAGGATGTCTGGTTTTCCTGATAAGCGCACAGTTCGCGTGATCGAGACATGCTTGTCTTATGCTGATCCCGGCTCTTGTGCGAAGAGAGAGCCAGCGCGCGCCACGTAATTATGGCCCACGCTGGCGGTGGCTGGATCGTCACAGACTTGGTCGTGAGGAACCGTTTTTGAGTGTGATCAGCCATCGTCTTCGCCTGACGCCCGAACGGATACAGAGCGGCGTGAAGCCCTCTACGACAAGCATAGGACAGAGAAGATGAACAAGGGTAAGGCTACGGTGAGGGCCGTCTGACTTTGGCTACGATCCGATGATAAGTCCGACCTTATGTCCGATTTCATCCACCGACCTCAAATTGAAGTTCTCTCTGCCGCCGATGGCGTTCGCCGTCGGC
>NZ_BMFC01000044.1 GCF_014637725.1 Marivita lacus
AAGTGGCAGGTCGCCCGGGCCGATGAGGATTACGACGCGGCACAGGTCGAGGCGCGGCGCATCACCGTGGACACGACGAGGATCGCGCTGGAGAGCTTCCCGATGGCGGTGCCGCCCGAAGAAGCCGAGCGCCGCTGCCGCCGCGCGCTGATGGAAGCGTGGGTGGGGCGGGAAACGGCGGCGTTCCGATTGCCGCCCTCGCGCCTGGCGCTTGATCCGGCCGATGTCATCCGGCTTGATCATGACGGGCGTCTGGTCGATCTGCGGCTCGTCTCCATCGCCGACGCCGGTGCGCGCGGCATCGAGGCGGTCCGCCAGGACCGCGCGGTCTATGATCTGCCGCCCGGCGATGCCCGCCCGGTCTCACTCACGCGTGCCGTGGTGTTCGGCGCTCCCCAAGCCGTGCTGATGGACCTGCCGCAGCTGACCGAGGACCAGCCCGCACATCGGCCGCTGGTCGTGGCGCACGCGGTTCCATGGCCCGGCGAGATGGCAGTGTTCCGCAGCCCTTCGACGGATGGGTTCGAGTTGCTGACCACGGTTCAGTCCCGCGCCCGGATTGGCACGCTGGTTTCGGACTTTTATGCTGGGCCGACGTCGCGCTTCGATCTCGGAAACGCGCTGATTGTCGACCTGCTGACCGGCACGCTGGAAAGCGTCACGGACCTGACGCTGTTCGGTGGAGTGAACGCGTTGGCGGTGGAAAGCGCGCCCCGCGCCTGGGAGATCGTCCAGGCGGGCGCCGCGGAACTGCTGGCGCCCGGCCGGTATCGGCTGACCCGCTTGCTGCGGGGCCAGCGCGGTACGGAAGGCGCCATGGGCAACCCCGCACCCGCAGGCGCGTGGGTTGTGGTGCTGGACGCGTCGCTCGCGTCCCTGCCGATCGCCGAGGGTGAGCTTGGCATCCCGTGGAACTGGCGCATTGGCCCCGCAAGTCGCCCGGTCAGCGACGAGACCTATGTGGCGCAGGCCTTCACGCCCGCGGGCGTCGGTGTCCGACCATTCTCCGTCGCCCATGTGGAGCAGCCATGGCGCAAGGCGCGCAGTCCCGGCGACCTGACGATCCGCTGGACACGCCGGTCGCGGTCGCTTTCCGCCGACAGCTGGGGTGCGGTTGAGGTGCCGCTCGCAGAGGGTGAGCGGGGACCGGGGCCCCAGTGGGACCACGAAAGCCCCGCGAACGAAGCCTACGAGGTCGAGATCCTCGACGGCGCCACCGTGAAGCGGGTGTTGAGCACCGCCACCACCAGCGCGATCTACACTGCCGCTCAGCAGTCCGCCGATTGGGGTGCGCCGCTCGGCTCCGGCGACACGCTCGACATCCGCATCTTCCAGCTCTCCGCCCTCGTCGGGCGGGGTGCACCGAAAACCGTCACGCTCATATTCTGAAGGAGAGCGCCCCATGTCCGACGCCACGATCCATCTGCTGCTGCCCTATATCCTCGCGGCACAGGCCCAGAAGCACGTCACCCACAACGAGGCGCTGCGGCTCATCGATGGGCTCGTCCAGCTCTCCGTTCTCGACCGGGACCTGACGGCTCCGCCTGACAGCCCGACCCACGGCGACCGCTACATCGTCGGCTCGGGTGCCACCGGCGATTGGGCGGGCTGGGACCTGAACGTCGCGCTCTGGACCGATGGCGCCTGGCTCCGCCTACCTCCACGGACCGGCTGGCGGGCATGGGTCGAGACCGAGGGACTGCTGCTGGTCTACGACGGCGCGGGTTGGGTCGGCACCACGCCGGACGTGCTGCAGAACATGGCGCTGTTGGGGCTGGGCACAACAGCCGACGCCTCGAACCCGTTTTCGGCCAAGCTGAACGCGGCGCTCTGGACGGCGAAGACCGTCGCCGAGGGTGGCACGGGCGATCTGTTCTACACCATGAACAAGGAGGCTGCGGGCGACGATCTCGGGCTGACGCTACAGACGGGCTTTGTGACGAAGGCGCTCGTGGGACTGTTCGGCTCCGACCGCTTCCGGCTCGCAGTCTCGGCCGACGGCAGCACCTTCTTCGACGGGCTCAGCGTGGACAACGCCACCGGCATCGTCGATCAGCCCCGGCTGCCGCGGTTCAAGGCGTATACCAACTACGACAACTATGTCGGCGTCGGCACCTGGACGAAGATCGGCCTGAACAACACCGACACCAACGATCAGGGCGCGTTTGATGCCGCCAACAGCCATTTCGTGGCGCCGGTCGACGGCACCTACCTCTTTGGCGCGACGCTCCTCTACAAGGCGGGCGCCAGCACAACGGCGCGCATGCGCGGGCGGCTCGTGCTGAACGGGACCACCGAAATCCGAGGCTCGCTGGGAGAAATCAGCGGCGATCACGTCTCGCTCGCCACCGCGCTCTGGCTGCAGACCATGGTGCCGCTCAGCGCGGGCGACACCGTCGAGCTGCAGGGGGATTTCCAGGTCGCAGACGGCTACTTCGCCGCCGATCAGACGTCCTTCTGGGGCTGCAAGATCGGCTGAAGGGCGGGAGGATGTCGCATCACAACCAGTAACCAAGGGGCATCAACATGACAGAACGAACCACCCTGTTGCAGGAGGTGGGCGCGGCCTTTCGCGACAACGGCCTGCCTGCCGCCATCACCGCGCTGATCGGCGGCTTCCTCGCGCTCCTCGCTGCCGTCACGCGCAGGGCGTTCACCAATGACGCCATGCTGGAGCGGCTCGACCGCGAGCTTAGCCAGGAGCGCGACCGCGTGGATCGCCAGCGCACTGAGGACCGCAAGGCCGATGCCGACCGGCTGGAACGGATCGAAGCTGACATCCGCGCCATGCGTGATCTGATGTTCGAGGCGTTCCAGCGAGAGCACACCGATCGCGCCGACCGCATCGGTCGCACCGACTGACCTTCACACCCCCCTTCACCAGATCCCTTGAAACTGACCCGCCCTGCAAGCGGGTCTTTGTCTGTCAGGAGACCGCCATGTCCACCACCACATATGCCCATTTCCGCGACGTGTCTGAAAGCGTCTGGCGCTGGCCCAGCTTTTCACCGGCCGAAATCGCCTGCCGCGGCACCGGGTCGATCAGGATCAACGCCGAGGCCATGGACAAGCTGCAGGCGCTCCGCGATCGGCTGGGCAAACCGCTGATCGTCCGTTCCGGCTATCGCAGCCCGAGCCACAACCGCGCAGTCGGCGGCGCGACCCGCTCCAAGCACCTTGACGGAGCCGCCTTCGACATCGCCATGGCGAACCACGATCCGGTGGCCTTCGAGGCAGCGGCCCGCGCCGTCGGCTTTCTCGGCTTCGGCACCTATCCCCGGTCGGGGTTCATGCACATTGACCTCGGTCCT
>NZ_BMFC01000045.1 GCF_014637725.1 Marivita lacus
CCGACATCATCGCCCGCATCTCCGATATGCCGGTCTCGCGCCTGCACGAGTTGCTGCCGTGGGAATGGGACGGGGCCACGCCCCTGGTCAAGGTCGCTTGACCGCGGCCTCCAGCGAATGCTTACTCTCTGGCGACCAGCTCCTCCTGAATGAATGCAGAAAATAAATCCGACAGCTTTCCAGAAAGGCGGTGTCTGAGGTTTTGGCCTAATGGGAGTTTCACGATTGGCCGGTCGATACTGACACAGTCACTTGGTCGCGACGCAGGTCGGCCGCTCACGTTCCGCGGCGAAGGCCAGGGCTGCCCGGATGTCAGCGGTAGTCAGCTCAGGAAAGTTCTCCGTAATGCCCGCCTCGCTCATACCCGAAGCCAGCCAACCGAGAATATCCCCCACCGTAATGCGCATTCCGCGGATCACCGGGCGGTCGCCGCGCAGACCTGGAACCACGGTGACTATCCCGGCCCACGCTGGAGCACTTTTGTTCTCGACCGAACGTGTTTCCATTCCGTCAAGGTAGCGCGTCTAAAATCATCTTGGAAGTCCGTTCGCCAGTATCGCCGGATAAGCTCGACCTGTCGGGTCAAGCGGTTTCATCGTGGCGGCGCGCTTCCGTATGCTTTCGCCTGCGAGGGGCTGACCGTGCGCAAACGTGGCGGCAGGAAGCATGTCCGACGCGTGTGGCTGTTTCCGGGGCCTGCGAGGGGTGAACCTGACGGCGACGGCCCGGGTTATAGCCCGTCTCGAAGATCTTGTCGGCAGAGACCCAACCTTGAGGATCGAGCTGGATACAGATCGACTCCGGCTCGTGGCGAAGGATTCGAACGAGTTATTTGCTGTCGCGGCTCATAGGATCAAGGCTTCGATCAGACGCATCAGAGTTGGCAGCTGCCAACATCGTAACCGAAGACGACATCGATCCCCGCGGCTGCAAGTACCCGCGAGAGATCCTGCCGTGTCGAAACCATCGGCAGGATCAACGTCTCCTCGCCTTCGTCGATCACGTGCTCAACCGCTCGCTTCGCCGTGAGGAGAGGGATACCGCATGTCGCGAGGGCTAGCGCAGCCTTCGTGGCGATCACCTGTTCTCTGGTCCCAAGCCGACGTAGGGCCACGCTCTCATCTGATCCAGAAAAGTTCTTCTCGACCTCCTGAACCGGTCCAAGCATTTCCGCGACTTCTCTCACCCTCTTTGTGATGGCTTGGTTCCCTATTCGACCGGTAGATCAGGCCGCCACTACCATCGCGATTTCCCGCAGCTTCTGGAGATCCTTCGGCTGGTCCGGTCGGATTAGATCGTCCTCGATCTCGTGCACGATACCGCGGATGAGACGGCTCTTGTTGAGGCCAGACGCTTTCATCAATGCTCGGATCGAGGCATCCGTTTTCGGAGCGAACTTCACCGAAAGACGCCGCTTGGGGATCTTCATCGACTTTGGCGATTTCGCCACGCGCATCCCCGCCTTGGTCTGAAGGCGGGCAACGGCGACCGGATCACCTGCGAGCCGCTGGATGTAATAGGCCAAGAGCGGCTTTCTCAGCCGCACACCTGATGCCGGATCGATCCGCCAGGCAGCGAGGTCCAGAAGATCCATGTCGGGCACTGAAAGCATAACCTCAAGCGGCACATCAGCCGTCTCACGGGCGCGTTGGACAGCCGGCGTGGACTGCGCGGGCAGGGCGACGACGCGTTCGCACTGGTCGCAGACCGAGGCGAGCACATCCTTCACCACGCCGGTGCCATCATCGAAGGGCACGTCACGATAGGCGAAGGTCGTGGAGACCAGCGCACGGCAATCCTGACAGACCGCCTTCGATTTCTCTCCTGCCTTGTAGACTTTCATGGCCGCCTCACTGGTGGACGCTGATAAAGATCGTATCCGGGTCGACGAAGTAGAACTTCACATACCAGCCGTCGCGCCGAAGGATGTGGACATCGATGCCGGTTACAGAGTGGTGGGGCGAACGTTCATGATGCTGTCCGCTACACCTCTTCACGATCTCGGTGAGATCGTCAGGCGTGATTTGCCCCATCTGGAGCAGGTTCCTCGTCTCGACCTGATTACGCGCTTCGTGAAGGAAGGTGCCTTCCCGTAGCGCTTTGATCAGGCGTCGCTTTGCCTCCTTAAATCCTATCTTGCTATTCAATATACGATGATCCTCGTAAAAAACAAGTTCGTTGGCGTGGCCGGGTTCTATTGTGTTGGCAATGTCCGCAAATCGTGTTGGTCTTGCGGGTCATACGCCCGCCATCAAGACATCTACGGCCCGGGTGATCAGACCCCCCTGGTCCGCAACACTCCCGGTGCGGCGCAAGCTCGCCCGTCGAACGCCCGCAATCAGGCGTGTCGCAAGCACCAGTCGCCTGCCATCGTGCTGGAGTTCAGGATTCAGATGGCGCACCGCAGGGTAGCCGGAGAGTAGCGGAATGACGACGACAGAGGCGTCGGGCGGCAGTAGGTCGCTTTCGACAACGACCATGGAAACACCATTGTACTCCGCGACATCAAAGCGGGTCAGGGTTTCCATGAAGATCCGCCTGGCGCCGTGATAATTTCGGCCAGCGGATGCCCATGACGCTCGTGCCAATCCGATTGGGCCGCAAATGCGTCTGCGTTCTCAGCGAGCCACGTCTTGCGTCGAGCTTCGGCAACCGCCTTGATGAGTGCCGCCTCAGCTACTGCGGAGACGTTGATCCCAAGCTCCCTTGCGCCATCAAGTGCATCGGTATCAAGTGTCAGAGAGGTCTTGCGCTTGGTCGCAGCTGCCATACGATCACACTCCCTTCCAATACCGCCAAACTATACCGCATTTCGACACAGCGCAAGTTCGGTAGAACAGAAACCCGGATCGACCAACACGATTTGCGGATATGTTTGCGGCGCGCGGTATCGCCCATCGTGAAGTCGAGCACGGTGGGCAGAAAGGGATTGTCTTGAATCCAAAAAAAGCAGAAAACCCGCTGCTGGAATGACCAGCAGCGGGCAGTAGAGTCCTACAGGGAGTAGGCATGATGCCTATGGGGTTCATTCCCCAGTGCAGCGTTTGGTTCCATTGGCCTGCTGCCGGTTTCGTGGACACGAAGATAAGATCGTGACCATGGAATTGGAGATTGGATATGACGAGACGAAAGTTCAGCCGCGAGTTCAAGATCGAGGCAGTAAAGCTGGTGACCGAGCG
>NZ_BMFC01000046.1 GCF_014637725.1 Marivita lacus
TTCTGTGACATGACGCGTCGGCGCGCGTGACGCTGACGCTTCAGTCGGTGCTGGCGGATGGCACTATATCCAGAATATCCGACACCGCGATCTCGCGGCACCGGGGGTTGATTCGATAACCCGCACGCTCCTTTGTCTCAATGAACGTATCCTGATCCATGGCGATCCCGATCGACAGGTTCAGAGGTTCGAGGACCCTCCGCAGCCGCGTCAGCTGTTGACGCATCGACTGATCGGTGATGCCGAGGCTCTGCGCCAGGTCCGACGCTGGAAAATACGGAACCTCGGTCTGACGCTTCTTTGCCGTTCTGAAGCCATCCATCAGAGCGGCGACCAGTTTGAAATTCGTGCCGTCCAGCGCCAGATCGCCCCTGAAACACACGCGCTCCCGATCATCGTCGAATGCGAACTCAAGGTTCGGCGCTGCGAGCCGATCCATGAATGCTTTTGTGTCGGCGTCGTAGTTCGAGGGCGGTACAACTTCGACGTGACCTCGGTTGTTGCACGCAACGAGCAGTGAAGTCGCGGGCAGCTCGTTTCTGAACAGGGCTGTGCTTTGTTCGCTCAGCGCCAGCGAGATCACCGTCTCAACGGATTTCGCGTGGCGCTGAAACAGATCGAAGAGACGATCCCCTGCCTCGGAGGTCGGCACGCCCGGGAAGTGGCCGACCGCAGAAACGATCTCCGGAAAATCCACTAGGAACCGCTCCTTCGGCGTCGCCGAGATCTTCTTGAACAACGACACGTAGGCCAGTGCCATGCGCAAGTCGTTTTCATCACTTCGACCATCGAGAAGCAGGTCCTGCATGTAGCGATCTGACGGCTCGTATTCGCCCAACCCCGCCGCAAGGATGCCAAAGCGTCGATCGATACATTGCGAGCAAACACCGCAGTGCTTTTGAGCTTCGGTCCATTTCCGAGGGTGGGTACAGCTGACGGTCAGACTTAGCAGATCAGCCATCCCGGCCGCCGCGATCTTCTCGGTCACTTCCTTCTTGGTCAGCCATTGTAAAGGTGTGTGGATCTGGATCTGACGATTGAGGAGCAGCGAAAAGAGATGTTCAAGCCCACGCAGAACTTTCGGGTGGGTAGTCCGCGTCGCTCGACCACCAACAACGTCGCCCGCCAGCGGCAAATTGATACTCACCACGCCGTTTTCATAGAAACTGAAGCAGTCCTTGCCGGACATTCTGGCCACGACGAAGCCCAGGCATGCAAACAGGAAGGAACGGGTTCGCTGTGTGAATTCGCGAGGGAGAACACGTTCGTTGCTGACCCACACGGGAATATAGGACAGGTTCCCGTCAAATCCCTTACGCTTGAGCTCGCCGATGAGGCCTTCTTGAACCGAGCGGACCTTGGTCGACGAATAATGTCCAACCAGCGTGAGCGACCGACCGTTGGCCACAAGATCGGTGACGGCTCCGGCGAACGAGTCCACGCCACCAGAGAATAGGGCTACCGCGTCGTGTTCGTCGACGGGGTCAATAAGGCACTGAAAATACAGCTCCTTCAGTTGAACCGGCGTCTCGGCCTGCCGAAATTCGAATGAATAGCTGTCGTCAGAAAGAAACCCCAGCGTGTCAATCAGCGCTTCTTGAACCTCAGTGTCCTGCCAGACCTCCAGTTCCCGCACCGGGATCGAGAACCTGAGGCTCCGGCGCCAGCTTTCGCCGAACATCGCAAGCCGTTCCGATCCACGCTTCAGGCGCTGGTCGGCGCAACAGACATACGCAGCGACCTCCAACAGGTCGAGCAGCAGATCGGGCAGGTTCGCGAGCATCGTTCTGCTGATGTAATCGATGCGGAGGTTCACGTTCTTGCCCGGACCATGGACGTTCATGGCAATTGCCTCCTTGCAGGAGGCAGCGGTCACACCGCATTCGATCAAGTACTGCTTCACGTTTTCCCTCTCCGTAGTGCGAGTTCGGT
>NZ_BMFC01000047.1 GCF_014637725.1 Marivita lacus
AGCGCCTGCGGCAGTTCCGTTTCCTGCCCCCGGGTCAGTTCCAGCACATCACCTACGCGAGGGGCGACCAGATCGTCATGGGCGAGTGTGACGACGGAGGCCCGGCCGCGCATCAGGAAGCGGATCACACCCTCGGTTTCCACCGCGTCGAAACCGAAATGCCGCGACAGCGTGGTAATGGACGCGCGCGGGCTTTCGAGCGCGGTGATGACGTACCCCTCGATGGCACCCCAGAGGCCGGTGACGTCGATGCGCGCCTCGGGCAGCCCGGCCCGCAGGCAGAGGTGGCGCACGAGGGCTGCCAGCGACACCGCGCCGAGGCGCCCGGTCAGCCAGTGGCCAAGCCGCCAGTTTGCGCCGTCGGTCCAGACATCGGTCAGCGCGGGAAAGAACGGATAGGGCCGCGCATCCCATGTCCAGGCGGCGCATTCAGGGACGTGGACCATCCGAGCGCCATAGACAGAGGACACCGGGTTGTGCGCAGCCTCACCCCAGAACTTGTACGTTGCCTCGAGATAAGCGCGCTGGATCGCGTCATCGCGCCAGCCCCGCGAAAAATGTGGCGTCAGGCTTTCCGACGATTTGGGGTCGTAAAAGACATTCGGCTGGTTGGTGCCCCGGTCGATGGCGGGACAGCCCAACTCTGTGAACCGGATGGGCTTGGACTGCGGCACCCAGTCGGTGCTGGAGACCCCGATCTCTTGCACATCGAGCGCCAGGGCAACAACCATCTCCCCCGCTACAGCCGAGACCGGGCCAAAGCTTGCAGGGACAGTGGCGTTGCCGAGAAAGGTCACGGTGAAGGCAAGCTCGACCACATCCCCGGCGCTGCCATGCGTCCTGACCGCGATGTCGGTGATCGGATGTGGCCCTTGCGTCAGGATGACCTGATCGTTGAAATAGTACCGGAACCCCGCATAGCCGCCGGGATGTTCCAGCAGGATGCGCGCCGAGGGGCTGCTGCCCTGCCGGCACCAGGCAGTCACGCGGTAGCGCGTACCGTCTGTCACGGAGAGGTTGGTGTTCAGCCGCGCCCGTCCGCCCGCGTTGCCACCCGAGATGATCCGGGCGGCATGGGCATAGCGGTCGAGAATGATGCCGGGTTCAGGCACGATCGATGCGCCGACGATCGGTACCCATGTGTCAGGCTGTGCGGCGTCCGGATGCAGAGCTTGCCGCACGCCGCCGGGGCGATCGTGATGCGGCTCCGACCACCAGCTGCGCAGGTCCTTGTACCGAAACACCCACGGCTCCCCGTAAGCGCCATCGGTGATCGCCGTGCGCATCTGCGTGAAGCGGTCAGCCGCGCTGGCGTAGAACCAGTCGAAGCCTTCGCCACTGGCGATATTGGCCTGCAGATAGGCGCGGTCATGGATCGCGGGCCAGCCATCAATCGCGTCCAAATGCTCGAACCCGTCGCGCCAGTCCGAGATCGGCATGTAATTGTCGATGCCGATGAAATCGATCGCCGGATCGGCCCAGAGCGGGTCGAGGTGGAAGAAGGCATCATTGCTGCCGTCGCCCGGCTGGTGTCCGAAATACTCCGACCAGTCCGCCGCATAGCTGATGGCCGTGCCCGCGCCGAGGATGGCGCGCACATCAGCTGCCAGATCACGGAGCGCCTGCACCGCTGGATAGGTGCCCGCGTCCGAGCGGATGGTGGTCAGCCCGCGCATCTCAGTGCCGATCAGGAACGCGTCGACCCCGCCTGCCACTGCGCAGAGATGGGCGTAGTGCAGCACCATGCGGCGCAGGCCCCAGTCCTCTGCCGTGCCGGTCCAGCTGACAGCCTCCTCGGCGATGGTGAAGTCCGAGGGGCTGGCACCCCCGAACAGGGCGGCAACCTGCGC
>NZ_BMFC01000048.1 GCF_014637725.1 Marivita lacus
GAGAGAGGCCGCTTGTCGAGCTGTATTTGGAACCTGGGGTTTTTTCCGAACGATGCACGGAAAAACTGCCCCTTCGTGTTGACTGCATTCACAGGCTGGAGTTCGGAGAGGTGTCCGGGCATCGGGTTCTTATCAAGAGGGGACCGGGAAATCGGGGTCCTACGGAATGTGGAACCACCCACGAGGCCACGTCTGGAATGTCTTCGTGAGACCGGCCTCATCCTGAGGTGCGACCGGAAGGTCGGGAACCCCTTCCAGACAAAGCAGGGGAGTCGACCCTCCTGTCCAGATCAGGAGGGGAGAAAGGGCTCAGAGGAGGGGGTGCCGGAAAACCTCGGTGTTCCTCTCGAGGGAGACCGGGATTTCGGGGAACTTTGTGGGTCGCATCAAGGGTGCCAAGTGCCCTTTCGACCTCCAATTCCTAACGTGGGACTTCTCCTGAGGCGCTGTAGCGGGAAAGGGCTTCATCTTGCGATGACGGGGGAGCCACGTGGTTTTTCTCGAGTTACGGCGGGATTCTCGAGTTACGACGGGGAATTCAGGATGCCTCTTGTGTTGGCCCAGGCAAGTCCAATCTTCCATTCGAGTTGCGAAGGAAAGCTGGGGATTGCTCTCGAGTGACTGCAGGGCCAATAGACCTCATCTAGGCTTGTGTCCAGAAGCCAATGTTCCTCTCCAGGGGCGACAGGGATCTCGGGGTTGCATTCCAGACGCACCCGGGGAGACAGGCATTCATCTCGAGTGGAAGCAAAGAACCCCGCTCTGCTCTCGAGTCGCGACGGGTATCTCTTGGAGCTCACTGGGTGGACTCAAGGGAGTCAAGCCTCCTGAGGCGTTTGGAGAGAGGTCGCGAGATTGGTCGCTAGGCCATGCAGGAGACGAAGGCCCTCATCTCTCGATGACGGGGGAATCTCGGGGTTGTTCTCGAGCGGCGGCCCCAGTGTGCGGTTTCTCACGAGGTACGACGGCGAGGTCAGTGAGCCTCTCGTGGGGCGCCAGGGAAGTCGGGTCTCCATGCGAGTGGCGAGGGGGAGCGCGTCATTGCTCCCGAGCCATGGTAGGGGAATCTGGCCTCGAGACGTGTTGAAGAAGGTCTCTCGAGGGCTTTCCCGGGTTGAGGCAGGAAACCCTGGGTTCCCTCGACTTGTGCAGGTGACCTCAGGGGGCTTCTCATGGTGGCTCTGAGAAGCCAGGGAAACTGGAGGTGGGAGGGGCCTCTCGGGACTCCACTGGGCTTGGTGCATTGGAAGAGGGCCTCATCTCCAGTTGAGGCAGGAACCGCAGGGTACCTCTGATTTCAGACTCCGATCGCAGGGTCCCTGCAGACTGGGGACAGGAGAGTCAGGCCTCGTCTTGGGTTGAGGCATGGAACTCCGCTTGCCTCTCGAGATGTCCCCGGGGAGAGAGGCCGCTTGTCGAGCTGTATTTGGAACCTGGGGTTTTTTCCGAACGATGCACGGAAAAACTGCCCCTTCGTGTTGACTGCATTCACAGGCTGGAGTTCGGAGAGGTGTCCGGGCATCGG
>NZ_BMFC01000049.1 GCF_014637725.1 Marivita lacus
AAACTCTCCAGTAAACCCGGGGCGTGTGTGGATGCCCCCTGTTTGGCAAGCATTATCTTCGATTTTCGGCGGGGCCTTCGATCGGACGTGTGTCAGGCCTCTGATTGTGGCTTTCTATGACGCCACGGGCCGGTATGCTGTTCGGAAGGCTGGGTTCACATCGGTTCAGAGAGCTGCAAGCGCTCGAGCCCCGGGTCTGAATTTCCCTGCCTTGAACTTCGAAGTCCGTATCGCGTACTCCTCGTCGATCGCTCACCCTGGCCTTGCGGCCATGTCGTGCCTTTCTCCTTCTCGGGATCAGGTCACGCCATTCGATAATTCTCCTGCTTTGTCGAAAGCGCCCAGATCATCCGAGCCATCTTGTTCGCCAAGGCAACGGCGGCCACCATCTTTGGCTTGCGCGTTACAAGTGCGGCCAGCCAGCGGTTTGCACTACCGCCTTTGCGAACCACCCAGCGGATCACGCTCATGGCGCCGACGATCAGCAATCGACGGATGTCGGTTTGCCCCATTTTGCTGACCGATCCCAGCCGTGCTTTTCCGCCAGTTGACCTTTGTCGGGGCACCAAGCCCAGCCAAGCGGCGAAATTCCGGCCACTTTCAAACGTGTCGAGATCGGGTGCGAATGCCGCAACGGCACCTGCGGTGACAGGACCGATCCCCGGAATGGTGCAAAGCCTGCGCAGTTGCTCGTCTGTCTTTGATGAGTTTTGCAACTCATCAGCAAGCTGATTAATGACCTCGGTGAGACGCGCAATCTGCTCGACATAGATCGACCCCATATGGCGGACTGGCTCTGGCAGGTCTGTGTTCTCATCAGCAAGGGAATTTTCCAGCAGCTTGAGACTTGCGGGACCTTTGGGTGCCACCAACCCAAATTCAGCCAAATGACCGCGCAGGGCATTGATAAGCTGCGTGCGCTGTCGAACCATACATTGATGCGTTCGGAAGGCGACAGCACGACCTTGCGTTTCTGCGCTCTTCACTGCCACAAACCGCATGGTTGGCCGCAACGCTGCTTCCGCTATGGCTTCTGCATCTGCGCGATCATTCTTCTGTCGTTTAACAAACGGCTTCACATACGCAGCTGGCACGAGCCGTACCTCGTGACCGTGGCTCTGCGCAAGCCGGCCCCAATGGTGCGACGTCGCGCAGGCCTCCATCGCCACTATGCAATCTGGCTGGTCAGCCAACAGCGCCGCCAGCCGTGTTCGCGACACAGCGCGGTTGAAGACAACCGCCCCATCTGGTCCAACAGCACAGACCTGAAAGCTGCCTTTTGCCAAGTCGATTGCCAAAACACTGATCTTTGATGTCATCGATGTGCCCTCCACTAAGCGAGTATAGAACCGTCATGGTATCCGATGCCGGCGGGTGGGGGCATCCACCGCATCAGTTCA
>NZ_BMFC01000050.1 GCF_014637725.1 Marivita lacus
GGTAGCGTCCGTCAAGCTGGTGTAAATTCGGGTATGGCCAATCGAGGGCATCGGTCAGGCGGCCTGTGTTGATATGCTGAGAAGCGGGTCGATCTGTGCGGTGTCGATGAGCCCGAACGCCTCGACTTGCATGTAACGATGCTGGCCCTGCCAGTCGTCATTCTGCTCGAACAGGACAGCGCCGATCAGGCGGATGATACTGTCCTCGTTCGGGAAGATGCCGACGACGTCTGCGCGTCGCTTCACCTCTTTGTTCAGCCGTTCCAGCGGGTTCGTCGAATGCAGCTTGGTGCGGTGCTGCGCCGGGAATGCCATGTAGGCCAGCACGTCGGCCTCGCTATCGTCCATCAGCATTGAGAGTTTCGGCCACCGCGGACGCAGCTGGTCGGCCACGTGCCGCCAAACATCCTGTGCGCCCTTCTGGTCGGGTTTGGTGAATGCCTGGCGGATCGCAGCGGCGACGACTGTGTGCTGGCCCTTGGGCACGTGGGCGAGCGCGTTACGCATCCAGTGAACGCGGCACCGCTGCCAGCTCGCCTCGAACACCCGCGCAATCGCTGCCTTCAACCCGGTATGCGCGTCGGAGATCACCAGCTTGAGGCCGTCCAGCCCACGATCCTTGAGGCTGCGCAGGAACCCGGTCCAGAACGTCTCGGCCTCAGAGGGGCCAACGGTCATGCCGATGATCTCGCGACGGCCGTCCGTGTTAACCGCAACAGCGATTATGGCCGCGACCGACACGATGCGCCCGCCCTCACGCACCTTCAGATAGGTCGCGTCCAACCACAGATAGGGCCAGTCGCCGCTCAATGGCCGGTTCAGGAACTCGCCGACGCGTTCGTCGATATCCTTGCACAGCTTCGACACCGTGCTCTTCGAGATGCCGTTCAGGCCCATGGCCTGCACCAGATCGTCGACCTTGCGCGTCGAGACACCGCCAATCCACGCCTCCTGGATCACCGCGACAAGGGCCTTCTCCGAGGTGCGGCGCGGCTCGAGGAAGCCGGGGAAATAGCTGCCCTGCCGCAATTTGGGCACGCGAAGGTTCAGCGCCCCGAGCCGGGTCTTCAGTTCGCGATCACGGTAGCCGTTCCGGTAGGTCTGTCGCCCGTCGCCACGCTCATAGCGGCCAGCACCAATCACGCCTTCCACGTCGTGCTCCATCAGCGTCTGGAGCACGGCCTCTGTCACGGCGCGCAGAAAATCCCCCTCATCGTGCTTTTGCAGCAGCTCGATCAAGGTCATGTTGTTCTCGGTCATCGGGGTCTCCATCGGTTCGTGGTTGAAGCTTGCAAACTCCACCATAACCGACATCCTCGATGGCCACCCCGGTTACACCGCCAGCGCGATGTGAAAGTCCACCACGTCCGTGGACACTACC
>NZ_BMFC01000051.1 GCF_014637725.1 Marivita lacus
TCGTCAGCTGCGCATGGCGCGCCGCATCGCCCAGAAGCACGGGCTTGATCCGAACACCGATTACGAAGCGGTCTACTTGCTGCGCCTCAAGGGAATCGACCCGTTCCAGCGCGAAAACGCGCTCGATCTCATGGTCCCCGCCACCAGCACCGCACAGGCTCAGACCAAAGCGCCACCCCTCACCAGGGTGCCGGCGAACGACCAGCCGCTTGCCGAACAGCCGAAGCTGCCGCAGACCACGCGCGCGGATGACCGCAACCTCCCCGCGACCGACACGCGCAGCCCGGCGGACCGGCGCGCGCAGGAGATCATGGCGATCCAGCAGGACATGGCGCGCCGCCGCCGCCGCCGGATGCGGATGCTGTTCGCGCGGCTGGCTGCCTTCGTGCTGCTGCCCACCCTCGTCGCGGGCTGGTATTTCTTCGCCATCGCCACGCCGATGTATGCCTCGAAATCCGAATTCCTGATCCTCAAGGCCGAATCCGGCGGTGGCGGCATGGGCGGGCTTCTGTCCGGCACCCAGTTCGCCACCAACCAGGACGCCATCGCGGTGCAGAGCTACCTGACCTCCAAGGACGCCATGCTGCGGCTGGACGAGGACGAGGGCTTCAAGGCGCATTTCTCGCAGACAGGTCTCGACCCGCTGCGCCGCCTGGAGCCGGATGCCAGCAACGAGGACATGTTCAAGCTCTACAAGAAATACGTCCAGATCGGCTATGACCCGACCGAAGGCGTGATCCGCATGGAAGTCGCCGCCGCCGATCCGCAGGTGGCGTCCGATTTCTCGACAGCGCTCATCGGCTATGCCGAGGAGCGGGTCGACAACCTCTCGGCCCGCAAGCGCGAGAACGCGGTCAAGGATGCGCAGCTTGGCCTGAACGACGCCGAACAGGCCCGCCGCGACGCGCAGGAAAAGCTGGTGCGCCTGCAACAGGACAGCGCCGTGCTCGATCCGCGGGCGCGCATCGGATCGCTGCAGGCGCGGATCGAGACCGTCGAGACCCAGCTGCAGGAAAAGAACCTGCAACTGCAGGCGCTGCTGGACAATGCCCGCCCCAACCGCAGCCGCGTCGAAGGCACAGAGGCCGATATCCGCCGCCTCGAGGCGCTCAAGGCACAGATCACCGCCGAGATGACCGCCCAGAGCGCGGGGGCCGGGTCGCTGGCCGAAACCGCCGTGCAGATCCAGCTCGCCGAGGCCGATCTGGCCACCCGCGACATGATGCTGGCCGCCGCCCTCGAACGCCTCGACCAGGCCCGCCGCGACGCCGACAGCCAGGCCCGCTACCTCAC
>NZ_BMFC01000052.1 GCF_014637725.1 Marivita lacus
AACAACAGGTTGAGAAAGTACCTGCCCCGCTCGACCGAACCGACGGCGCTGACAAATCGATATTTGAAGTCGATTTGCCACCGCCTCAACACAACGCCGCGCAAATGCCTCGGCTTTCGAACACCGGTAGAAGTCTTCGAGAGCAAGATGATGGAAATTCAGAACCGACTGGAATAAAACGAGATATCCAGAACTGCACTTCACCGTGAGTTCACATACGCGCAAAGTTAGAATGTCCCACATCTGCAAAGAAGTGTCACACTTCCCTGTTGGGCAAACAGGATTGGAGTGTGTCTGTAGGACTGGTGATCATGCGCGCGCGAGCTGAACCGCATAGAAAAAACAATAGAGGTAGAGTGATGAAACCTGTTGCAATAACTGGTAAGAATTCACATGGACACAGTGTCTGGATTGCTGTTACACGTAAATCTAATAGAAAATTATTGCTAAAAATTCGGAGGCTATTATGCTGATTGATCTCACAAACCTGTCACTTGATGAGCTAAAGACACTCCAGAAAGATGTTTCCAAAGCGATTTCATCATTTGAATCACGAAAACGAAAGGAAGCTTTGGCCGCGGCAGAAGCGGCTGCGCGCGACGCGGGATTCTCATTGAATGATCTTTTCGGCTCAGGGAAAAATTCTCCAAAACTGCCGAGCATTCCAAAATACCAGCACCCCGAGAATGCGGCTATCGTATGGACTGGCAAAGGGCGTCAGCCTGCTTGGTTCAAGGAAGCTGTTGCGGCTGGGACATCACCAGATGATCTATTGATAAAAAAATAACGCCCAGGAAGGACCCCAATGGGCAGGTCATGCATGACTTGAGGCGTCAGAGTGATCTTTTCTCGTCTGGCACCTTGTGAGAAACCTTTCTCGACATCCTGATGGCGGTCACGCGCTTGCTGCATCAGGTCTCAAAAGCTGTCAACATCCGGGCATTGCCAGTGACCTAATAGGCTGAACTGCTTTCCCTCCAAGACTGTGACTATTGTCATGGAAACAGAGGAGGAGCATTCCCATGGATATCATAGCAAACTGAACGCCGTGTCCAACTTCAACGACTGGTACATATCTCTCGAGCGAGCTATCCAGGACATCTTACACTTAGTTCAGCTCAATTTGGTAGTGTCCACGGACGTGGTGGACTTTCACATCGCGCTGGCGGTGTAACCGGGGTGGCCATCGAGGATGTCGGTTATGGTGGAGTTTGCAAGCTTCAACCACGAACCGATGGAGACCCCGATGACC
>NZ_BMFC01000053.1 GCF_014637725.1 Marivita lacus
TCTCCCCGAGGTCTGTATTCCCTTGGTGGATCCGACGCTGAACGCGCTCCACAGCATTGTCATACTGAAACAGGATTTCAGAAACCGACGAGGGCGTGGCGCCGTCGATGCCGATTTCGCCCAGTGAGTTTGGTGAGTCTTGGGCCGCAGCTGCCTGAGGCAAGCGAATGAGCAACCAGAGCGCTTCGATGAAGACATCGTCTTTCAGAGCAAATTTCAGCGCTTCCCGACCAAATTCGGTAATCTGATCGGCCAGCGCCTCGGTCGGAATGCCGCCGTCCACAATATACCGTATGATTTCAGGCAACGACCGGTATGCCGGCATTTTACCAAGACGCTGATGCCCCATTTATTCTGCTTCCAAAGTTATCAGTGATCAAGTCCGGTAGACGCACGCCAATCAAATGTTCCCTCGAACCGGCGCCTCTTGCGCACTCAATCGTACACTCTGTCCCGGACAGTGACTCTCTTTTTAGTAATTATTAAATAAAAAAATACACGCTTGAGAAGAAACAATCGCTTGCCGCGTCTACGAATGATTTCGAAGCAGCGCGCAGGAACCAGATAAGCGTTTGTTTCCGATTGTTTTTATTGGCTGACCGCATAGCGTTTCCCTGTTCAAAACGCTCTTCAAATGGTACTGCAATGAAACGCCCCAATCCGTTCCCAGCCGACCAGATGACCGCCGCCGAGCGCCGCGCCGAGCTCTGCGGGCTGCTGGCGCTCGGGTTGGTTCGGCTGCTTGGTAAGGATGGCCGCGAAGTATCTGACAATACTGGAGAACGTTGCCTACACTATCCCAAAGACCAATGCCGTCATGCAACTCCAACTCACCGGAGAAACGCATGACGAAGCCCGATCCCATCCCCGCGCGCCTAGCCGCGATGAAGTCCATGTCCGTCACCCAGTTGAAGTCGGAGTGGCAGACGATCTTTGCCATGGCGGCGCCGAACAACAGCCGAGCGTTCCTTGAGAGCCGGTTGGCCTACCGCATCCAGGAGCTGACGTATGGAGGCCCTGATCGCGAAACTCGGCGCATGCTGGACCTGCTGGCCGACGAGGTCAGCGGCACCCTGACACGCAAGAGCCAGATCGCCGATCCTCGCAATCCCGTGGTCGGCA
>NZ_BMFC01000054.1 GCF_014637725.1 Marivita lacus
ACTACATCGAGCGCTTCTACAATCCCAGGCGACGCCATTCCAAACTGGGCTACCTAAGCCCCATGGCGTTCGAGGACCGAGCTATGCAAACCTAACCCTGTGTCCACGAAATCGGCAGCAGGCCACCGTAGCTATAATGATAGCAGAAGGAGGTTTAGCATGCTTTCACAGTTACTTACTGATCACACTTCCGGATCCTGACCCATGGAAATCCGAGAAGGTGACATCGTGGTGATCCGCGCCGGGGAAGACTGGCCGGAGCACCTATTCCGGGTCGACGACGTCTGGGGCGACTGCGTCGGCGGCGTTTCCCTGACAGGCCCGCTCAAAGACGAATACGGCGAACCGGACTTCGACCTGATCCTCCGTGTTCACTCCCGGTCGGACTGATCCGCCCCAATCCCCCACACAATCCATCTAGAAAGGAGGAGACCTCATGTCTGCTCACATTCGCTATGCCTATCTCAAAGGCCGCACGTGGCTTTACCGCCGCAACTACCCCAAGGACGTCGCGCTCGTTCTGGGTTCACAAGCCCTCAAACAGTCCCTGAAGACCGGCGACCACACCAAGGCGCGGGTCCGTGCTGCGGAACTGAACGCCCACTACGAGACGACGGTCTCGCAGGTCCGTTCCAAGACACAGGACGTGCTCCTTCGACAGCCAGAATGGGAGGATCAATCCGGGGACGTCCTGGAGCGCCTGCGTACCGCTCTGGGGCAGTCTGAAGGTAATCGGAGGTCAAGGTCATACCAACCAGCCAAACCCGCCAAGGTCGTCACAGTGGCGGAGTCTGCCCGAGCCTACCTGATGAAGCGTCAGAGGCAGTTGCGTCCCGGTGGTTTCAAGTCGGTCCGGTACTCGGTCGAACTGTTCGCCAGTCGCTATGGCGATCAATCCATACAAAGTTTGACTCGACAGGAGGGCAGAGCATTTCTGGAGGCGATCTTGGGTAGTGTCCACGGACGTGGTGGACTTTCACATCGCGCTGGCGGTGTAACCGGGGTGGCCATCGAGGATGTCGGTTATGGTGGAGTTTGCAAGCTTCAACCACGAACCGATGGAGACCCCGATGAC
>NZ_BMFC01000055.1 GCF_014637725.1 Marivita lacus
TGGCCTGCTGCCGATTTCGTGGACACAGGGTTAGGTTTGCATAGCTCGGTCCTCGAACGCCATGGGGCTTAGGTAGCCCAGTTTGGAATGGCGTCGCCTGGGATTGTAGAAGCGCTCGATGTAGTCGAACACGTCGGCACGAGCTTCATTGCGCGTCCGGTAGACCTTGCGGGCGGTGCGCTCGGTTTTCAGCGACGAGAAGAAACTCTCCATTGCCGAGTTGTCCCACACGTTGCCGGCCCGGCTCATTGAACAGGTGATGCCGCAGTCGAGCAGAAGGCGCTGGAACTGCTCACTTGTGTATTGCGATCCCTGGTCCGAGTGGTGGAGCAGCGCGTCTGCTTTGCCCCGACGCCAGACGGCCATCATCAGCGCATCCATGACCAGTGAGGCGTCTCGATCCGCTTTCATGGACCAGCCGACAACGCGCCTGGAGAACAGGTCCAGGACCACGGCGACGTAAAGCCAGCCCTCGGCAGTCCAGATGTAGGTGAAGTCGGCCAACCATTTCTGGTTCGGCCGGTCCGCCGCGAAGTCGCGGTCGAGGATGTTGTCGGCGATGACGGAGCGTTCGCCATCGTCCTTGGGTTTTCCACGTCGCTTCGGCCGCGCTCTCAGAGCATTTATCCGCATCAGTCGTTCGATCCGGTGCAGTCCACATGCGAGACCGTCTTCCAGAACGTCACGCCAGACCCGGCGGGCGCCGTAGGTGCGATCGCTGGCCTTGAAGCTCTTGTCTATCGCCTGAACGAGCTTCGCGTCATGAGCCGCGCGGTCGCTGATCGGTCTTCTGATCCAGGCATGAAAGCCGGACCGGGAAACGCCCAACGCGTCACAGATCCAGCTGACCGGCCAGATGTGCCGGTGCCCTGCGATGAATGCGAACGTCATGTCGCCTCCCGCGCGAAAAAAGCCGCCGCCTTCTTGAGGATGTCACGCTCCGCCCGGAGACGGGCGACCTCTTTCTTCAGCGCTGCAATCTCGGCCAGTTCCGCGCGCTGCTGGCCATTCCCGGGAAACGCCGTGGTCGGTGTCGCAGCCGCCTCGCGCATCCAGCGCCGCAGC
>NZ_BMFC01000056.1 GCF_014637725.1 Marivita lacus
ACCTGAAGCAGCCCCGATTTCTCGGGGCTTTTTCATTGTCCGATGTCACAAGAAAAATCCAGCTTGAACATATGAAAAGAAGCCTAACCGATTGAAAATGTTCGTATGTCCCGGTGCTTTGGCGCTGCTGGATTTACCGAAACGCAATTCAACGGAGACCAGCATGGCCCTCAGGCATCTGAACCAGATCGATCTTGCCGATCGCTGGAACATCTCGCACCGCACGCTCGAACGGTGGCGTTGGACCGGTGAGGGTCCGTGTTTTGTCAAGCTCGGCGGGCGTGTCGTCTACCGGCTCGAGGATATCGAGGCTTTCGAGTGTGAGCAGGTTCGATCGAGCACTTCCAAAAACCCCGTTGTGAAATCGACCGAGAAGGTGCGGGTCATGAACCGGCCTGACCCGATGTCCCGATCCCTGCGGCGCGGTGGCTTTTCCCATTCTGACGCTACCGCGCGCCCAACTCGAATTGAAAGGTGACCCGCATGATCCGCAAAACCGACCTCTTGTCCGCAGACCTCACGCGCATCCCCGGCCTCTACCGCCGCTGGGAGCTGCCGCAAATCCTGAAGAACCAGCGTGCATACCGCATCGAGAATGCCGGGTCCCACCAGGATGGGACGCCTCTCGTGGCGGTCTATGCCGACGCGGATACGGGCCAGCCGGACGACTTGGACAATGCCTCAAACGGGACCGTCGAAGCGGCAGCGATCCACGCTGGGACGATCTGGCAGCGGCCTGAGTAGAGGGAGCAGGAGGAGATCATGTTCATGACAACCACACCCTTCATCACCGTTCGCGCCCGCCGACCGCTTTCAGAGATCGAGTTCTGCGCCTGGGTGGCGCAAGCCGTTCCCGGCGACCGGCTGGAATACCATCGCGGCTTTCTGGTGCTCGACATCTTCCCCGTGTTTTCAAAGCTGTCGGATGCGGCACGCTCCGAGTTGAGCAGGCTTGGATCGCGGGCCTTCTGGACCGCCGAACAGGGCCTCGTGCA
>NZ_BMFC01000057.1 GCF_014637725.1 Marivita lacus
ATGTCCACCGGCGTCTCGGTCTGGCTGCCCAGGGGCGTCACCACCTTTTCCTGCAGCACACGCAACAGCTTGGCCTGCAGGCCCAGCGGCAGTTCGGAGATCTCGTCCAGCAGCAGCGTGCCGCCGCAGGCCGCCCGGATATACCCCTTGTTCGGAGCCGCAGCCCCGGTGAACGCGCCCTTCTCGTAGCCGAAGAGGATCGCCTCGAGCATGGTCTCCGGAATGGCCGCGCAATTGATCGCGATGAACGGCTGGCCCGCCCGCGCCGAGGCGTCGTGGATGAAGCGCGACAGCACTTCCTTGCCGCTGCCCGTGGGCCCGTTGATGAACACGCTCACGTCGAACCGCGCCACACGGCGCGCCATCTCCATCAGCGACGCACTTGCCGGATCGGCCAGCACCATCGCGCTGAACGGGGACGCCAGCAGATCGACCAGCGCCATCAGCGCCGCAGCCCCGCCCTCCGCGGGCAGGTCCACATGCAGGATACGGCCCCCAAGTGTCTCGCGCACACCCCAGGTCTCGGCCTCGGGTTCTAGCACCACGACCCGCTTGGCCCCCAGCTTGCGCGCCATCTCCACCAGTGCCGCCTGGTCACTCACCGGACCACCCTGCACCAGCGTGTGACAGGTCGGCCGGAAGCCCAGGCTGACGTCCAGCCCCCGCTCGGACAAGGCGGCCCGCAAAGCGTCGGCAGCGTCGAAACGCGGGGCGGTGATGCAGATGTCGGCCATGGAAAACCCTCTTGTGTTCTTGCACGTCCTCCCAAGCACGGATCATGCCATCCACCCCGCAGCACCCCTCAAGGCACCACAGACACCGCAAACAGACCCCCGACACCGCGCCAGGCTCAAATCCCCGCGCCACATGTCGGAATATCGACGCGTTAACCCATTGCTACCCGTCACATGTCGAACTGTCGTCGAACCAGGCGATGCAACCCTCCTGTCTTAAGAAAAGGCCG
>NZ_BMFC01000058.1 GCF_014637725.1 Marivita lacus
ACCTGGCCACGCTCGACGCCTTCACGGTCGATGCCGCGCAGCAGGACGCCCACGTTGTCGCCCGCTTCACCGCGGTCCAGCAGCTTGCGGAACATTTCCACACCGGTACAGGTCGTGGTCTTGGTGTCGCGGATGCCGACGATCTCGATGTTGTCGCCGACATTGATGATGCCGCGCTCGATCCGGCCGGTCACAACCGTGCCGCGGCCCGAGATCGAGAACACGTCTTCGATCGGCATCAGGAACGGCTGGTCGATCGCACGCGCCGGCTGCGGGATATAATCGTCCACAGCCTGCATCAGTTCGCGGATCTTCGCCTCGCCGATTTCCGGCTGCGTGCCGTTCATCGCGTGCAGCGCCGAGCCCGCAACGATCGGGATGTCGTCGCCCGGGTAATCATAGGCCGACAGAAGCTCGCGGATTTCCATCTCGACGAGTTCCAGAAGTTCCGGATCGTCCACCTGGTCGACCTTGTTCATGAACACGACCATGGCGGGGATGCCGACCTGGCGACCCAGAAGGATGTGCTCGCGGGTCTGCGGCATCGGGCCGTCAGCCGCGTTCACCACGAGGATCGCGCCGTCCATCTGGGCGGCACCGGTGATCATGTTCTTGACGTAGTCGGCGTGGCCGGGGCAGTCGACATGCGCGTAGTGCCGCGCTTCGGTCTGGTATTCCACGTGCGCGGTCGAAATGGTGATCCCGCGTGCCTTCTCTTCGGGCGCACCGTCGATCTGGTCATAGGCCCTGAATTCACCGAAATACTTCGTGATCGCCGCCGTCAGCGTCGTCTTGCCGTGGTCAACGTGACCAATCGTGCCAATGTTGCAGTGCGGCTTGCCGCGCTCAAACTTTTCCTTGCCCAT
>NZ_BMFC01000059.1 GCF_014637725.1 Marivita lacus
ACGTCGTTGTACCAGGTCCATGCCTCGGGGTTGATCGGTTCGCCCACCGTGCCCAGAAGCTTGAGCGAGGATAGATCGCATTTCGTTACGAATTCGCTACCCTGGCCCATCAAGGCACGGATTGCGGTCGGCGCAGTGTAGAACTGGTTAACGGAATGTTTCTCGCAGACCTGCCAGAAGCGGCTGGCATCGGGGTAGGTCGGCACGCCCTCGAACATCACCGTGGTGGCACCATTGGCCAGGGGCCCGTAGACGATATAGCTGTGCCCGGTGACCCAGCCGACATCGGCGGTGCACCAGTAAACGTCGCCTTCATGATAATCGAAGGTAATTTCATGCGTCAGGGCGGCGTAAACCAAATATCCACCAGTTGAGTGCACAACCCCCTTGGGCTGCCCGGTCGAGCCCGAGGTATAGAGGATGAAAAGGGGATCTTCGGCATTCATTTCGGCAGGGGTGGAATAGTCATCCGCCTCCAGCGCCATCTCGTTGTAGTCAAAGTCGCGCCCGTCGATCCACGTGGTCTGCCCGCCCGTGCGCTTGACGACAAGGCATTTGACAGAGTCCTTGCAATGCAGCAGGGCGGCATCTGCATTGGACTTGAGCGGCGTCTTGCGGCCGCCGCGCGGGGCCTCGTCGGCGGTGATGACCACCTTGGCGTCCGACCCGTTGATGCGGGCCGACAGCGCGTCGGGGGAAAAGCCCGCGAAGACGATGGAGTGGATGGCCCCGATGCGCGCGCAGGCCAGCATGGCATAGGCGGCCTCGGGGATCATCGGCATGTAGATCACCACGCGGTC
>NZ_BMFC01000060.1 GCF_014637725.1 Marivita lacus
CGTGGCGTCATAGAAAGCCACAATCAGAGGCCTGACACACGTCCGATCGAAGGCCCCGCCGAAAATCGAAGATAATGCTTGCCAAACAGGGGGCATCCACACACGCCCCGGGTTTACTGGAGAGTTTTTTATCTAAAACTTATGCAGCTTTTTCAACAGCATTCAGGTTTGCATAGAAATCCTCCCCTGCTTCATGCGGCGTGACATAGCCGATGGCGCTGTGCAGCCGCTTACACTGAAAAAGTGCTGCATCAGGCTGGTGTGGCGCTTTTTGCTTGCCGCCAGTGGGGTTGACCGAGGGCGCAAATGGCGGTCTCTGTGGGCCCATGATCACGCTCATCCATACCCGACATCTCATACGACGCTCTTTTTGAGCCTTCGCTACCGCGGCGCCTGATGGCTCGTGCGGTGCCTTCTATGAGATCACGGACACGGATACGACATGCGCATCAAGATCATCGACCTCCCGACTTACGAGACCGACCCCGACATCATCGCCGAGCATCTGCAAAAGGTGCTCAAGGAGATCCGGAAGAAGAAACTGGCCCGCGATTTGATCGGGGAGGACGAGCGGTCCTCCGAGTTCGAGGTGGACGATTTCGACGACTTTGCGGACAAGCTGTCCGACGGTACCGACCTCACCATGGTAAGCATTCGCTGGAGGCCGCGGTCAAGCGACCTTGACCAGGGGCGTGGCCCCGTCCCATTCCCACGGCAGCAACTCGTGCAGGCGCGAGACCGGCATATCGGAGATGCGGGCGATGATGTC
>NZ_BMFC01000061.1 GCF_014637725.1 Marivita lacus
CTTCCGAACGTTGCGTCACAAATGCTGCAAAGCAGCATTTGTGGTTTCAAACCCCCGGTGGCAACACCATTTGCTATGAAAGGCGCTGCCCAACAAGCACCGCAGTCGCCACTGACGGATCAGATCCATGGCCTATCACGACCGGACGACCCTCACCCTTGCTGCGCCGCTGACCCCACCGCTGGCCAGCCAGGCCCCGGCGCTCGTCCTCGAGTCGAGATCCGACATCGCCCGGATCCATCTCAAGGCCCATTACCGCCGCCTCGGTACGAGCGCCCGGCGTCTGCGGTTCATGGGGCAGCCTTCCGAGGCCTCGATGGACAAGATCGCCGATGCCGCACTCCCGGATATGCTGATCGAATATGTCGACCAGGGGATCGTGCGTGGCGTAATCGAGGCTTACCGCACCAAGGGTGCTCACGCCGAGGTGGCGCTCTCACTCGAGGATGCATACCAGGGTCGCGGCTTTGGCCGGATGCTCTTCCGCGCCGGCCTTCACACCCTCAAGGAAATGGGTGTGCGCCATGTCGATCTCTACTGCATGCGCAACAACACCGCCGTCCTGGCGCTCGTCCGCTCCGCGGGCGGCAGCGTGCGCTACCTATACGGCGACGCCTTCGCCGAAGTCTGCCTTGACCGGGTGCTTGCACAGCCCTCCGCTGGCTGAATTTTCCTCATCACAATGATGATTGAGCCGCCGCCTGTGAGGGTCGGC
>NZ_BMFC01000062.1 GCF_014637725.1 Marivita lacus
CAGCGCCGAACGCACCGCCCGGCTGATCGACCAGCTCGAGTTGCAGCTCGAGGAACTGGAAACAGCCGCGGCCGAAGATGTCATCCGCGCCGAGCAGGCGGCGGAAAAGACGGCGAAGGTTCGAGCATTCGATCGCCGCAAGCCCGTCCGCAAGCCATTCCCCGAGCATCTGCCGCGCGAGCGGGTGGTGGTCGAGGCCCCGGCGGCCTGCAAGTGCTGCGGGTCAGACCGGATCGTGAAGATGGGTGAGGACATCACCGATACGCTGGAGGTGGTGCCGCGGCAGTGGAAGGTGATCCAGACCGTCCGGGAGAAATTCACGTGTCGCGATTGCGAGAAGATCAGCCAACCGCCGGCGCCGTTCCATCCGACGCCCCGGGGCTGGGCGGGTCCGAGCCTGCTCGCGATGATCGTGTTCGAGAAGTTCGGCCAGCACCAGCCGTTGAACCGCCAGGCCGAACGCTATGCCCGCGAGGGCGTGGAGTTGAGCCTTTCCACGCTCGCAGACCAGGTGGGCGCGGTGACCGAGTTGCTCAAGCCGCTGCATGCCCTGATCGAGGACCATGTTCTGGCCGCCGAGCGATTGCACGGCGACGACACGACAGTCCCGTTGCTCGCTCGAGGTGGCACGAAGACGGCCCGGCTCTGGACTTATGTCCGCGATGACCGCCCTTTTGGCGGCACGGCCCCACC
>NZ_BMFC01000063.1 GCF_014637725.1 Marivita lacus
CACCGTAGCCTTACGGCTCACCTATGGTTCAGGCCACCCTTCAGCGTCGCTCCGGTGACATGCAACTCATGTCCGTCGAGATGTTCGATGACCAAGGCTACGCAGCCCCCCTGTCAATCGGCCCCGATGGCGGCAAGGGAACGCTGACATTCTTTGAAATGACGACAGACAACCAGGTCAGCGCCACAATCGAGGGAGAACTGCTGCGGCTTGCGGACTATACGAGTGAACCCAAAGTTGCCGAAGGTGCCACGCCGCAGCCCACCACGATTTCCTTTTCTGTGACCCTGCCACCTCTGGAAGAATAGGTTCCGCTTCGGGCTCACTGCCAGCATTAGATCGGTTGCAGCATTTTTCCTTGATCGGCCACTTCAGAAAATCGAGAGCGGGTCAGAGCCGCGGTCCAAAGTCATTCCTCAATGCTGCGGTGCGATCCTCCATTTCTGCCATTCGCGGCGTGTGCGCGAACAGCCCATGAGGCGGTGGTCCGTGACGACGATAACCTACCCATTCAACGTCAAGGATCAGAGTATAGAATGGCCTGCTGCCGGTTTCGTGGACACGAAGATAAGATCGTGACCATGGAATTGGAGATTGGATATGACGAGACGAAAGTTCAGCCGCGAGTTCAAGATCGAGGCAGTAAAGCTGGTGACCGAGCGGG
>NZ_BMFC01000064.1 GCF_014637725.1 Marivita lacus
CCTGTGCGGCGTCATATTCATCGGCGAGCCGGCGCTTTGCAGCGGCCTCGATTTCCAGAGCATCCGCCTGTGCACGGTGGGCAGCAGCCACGAGATCGTCATGCGCAGCCTTGGCACTGTGAAGACGCGCCATGCGTTTGGCGACATCGTAAGCAAATCCGGCCATTTCACGCGCCTCGAGAACTTCCGCGGCGGATTTGGCACCGGCCAGCATCGTCGACGCGCGGTCGATCAGGCTGGGAAGATCCTGCGATGGGGCCGAAAGCGGGGCGATCAGGCTCATTGATCGCCCCCCTGCGGGACGATCTCGATCTTCAGCGCGCCGGGTCGGACGGTGCGCGCGGGTTCGAAACCGGCGCGGATGGCATCGGGCCAGGCGACGTATTTGCGCTCGGGCACCTTGAACGCGATGTCGACATACTGCGCGGGATCGTCACCGGCCGCGCGGATGCGCTCGACCATGGCGGCGAGACGATCCTGATCCCAATCGACCCGTTTCGGCAGGTCCGCGACCACGGTGAAATCGCCGTCGTCGAACCGGATCGTGCCGGTGTCCTTGCCCGCCGCCTGCCGTTCCTCGGCGGCGCGGGTGGCGTAGCGGACCGTCAGCGCGCCATCGAGGCGAGCCTTCGCGACCTTGGTCCGCGCCATGCGCTCATCGACG
>NZ_BMFC01000065.1 GCF_014637725.1 Marivita lacus
CGCATCATCGCGACCTCGAACCGGCACATGGCGTCGGAAGTGGCGCGGGGCAATTTCCGCGAGGACCTGTTCTACCGGCTGAACGTGTTCCCGCTGCAGACGCTGCCGCTTGCGGTGCGCCCCGGGGACATCCCGGTGCTGGCGCGCGCGATGCTGCGGCGTCACAGCGCGAAAGTGCCTGTGCCGTTGCTGTCTGAGGCGGCCTGCGGCGTGCTTCTGGCGCATGGCTGGCCGGGCAATGTGCGGGAATTGGAAAACGTGATGCAGCGGGCGCTGGTTCTGGCCGAAGGTCCGGTGATCGGGCCTGAGCACATCATGCTGCTGACCGGTGCCGAGCCGGTGCAGCCGGCGCGCGCGGCCTGAGGCCCCGATCGCCATGAGTATCACCGGAGCCACCTCCGCTGCCAGCATGTCGCACGCCACGCTCGTGGGGGCGCGACCCGGTCCAATCGTGCCTCCCCCGCCCCCGGGGACATCGGTTGGGCCGGACTTCTCTCAACG